>NZ_KE383983.1:0-269899 GCF_000423165.1 Pseudidiomarina sediminum DSM 21906
GTTGCCTGCCTCAAGCGTGGAGCGCATTTTAGAGATTTAACTCGCCACGTCAAGCGCCATTTTCAAGTTTTTGCATGTTTTTTTGCTGACTGCTGGTTTGTTGTTCAAATCGAGCGATTTTTGTATTAACTCGCCTGTTATAAGGGTTTTTGCTAGTCTTTAAGGAGGTCACCAAGATCATAAAGATAACAATTTGAGAGGTAAAAGGTCATGAGCGGGGATATTCGAAGTTATCGTGGTATCGAACCTAATTTTGCAGCCGGTGTTTATGTTGACCGTTCAGCAGTTATTGTTGGCGATGTCACGGTCGGTGAACAAAGTAGTATTTGGCCGCTCGTTGCTGCACGTGGCGACGTTAACTTCATTCGTATTGGCGCGCGTACGAATGTACAAGATAACTGCGTACTTCATGTCAGCCGTAAAAGTGCAGGGCGGCCAGACGGGCATCCGCTTATTATTGGCGACGATGTAACCGTAGGGCACCACGTCATGTTACATGGCTGCACCCTAGGTTCCCGTATCCTGGTCGGCATGTCCGCAGTGATTATGGACGGCGCAGTGGTTGAAGACGATGTCATTATTGGTGCGGGCAGTTTAGTGCCGCCAGGAAAGCGATTGGCAAGCGGCTTTCTTTATGTGGGAAGTCCAGTCAAGCAAGCGCGCCCATTAACGGCTGAAGAAAAAGCTTTCTTACCTGTTTCGGCGAGCAACTACGTCATCTTAAAAGACGACTACCACACCGAAGTCACAGCCATAGACGATTAATGGAAGTCTCTGGAGCGGCGCGTCGTTAACTCAAGCTGTTGCAATAGCGGAGCGCCATCCTCTAACCGTCCAGCGATGACATGAATAACATCACCGTGAATTTCAACTTTCCCAGTCACCACCAGTAGCTGCGCAGTTAAATAGGTTGCACGCTGCGCCCGTGCTGTTTGCGCCCATACCACCACATTGATCCAACCGGTTTCATCTTCCAAGGTAATAAAGGTAACACCTCCAGCAGTTCCCGGCCGTTGCCGTCCAGTCACCAGCCCCGCCACACGCACCAGCTGTTGATGTCGACAGTGTCGTAATTCTACCGCTGTGCGCAGACCGCGCATGAGCCCTCGCTCACGTAACAACTGTAACGGGTGGCGCTTCACCGATGCTCGCAAACTACGATAATCGGCAGCGATATCACTCACTTCGTCGGGAGCGGGCAATTGCACCTTTGACGTTTGTCCCTCGCCATCAGCGAACAACGGTAGTTGCTCGCTTTTCAGCGCCAAGCTTTGCCACTGGCTTTGATAGCGATGGCCACTGAGTGTCCGTAATACATCCGCAGCAGCAAGACGTTGAATCAACGCCGGGGTGGCGCCTGCTTGCTGCAAGGCCAGAAGTGAAGTAAAGCCGGTTGCTGGGCGTTGTGCTAAAAGCTCTTGTATCTGCTGCTCAGCGATACCTCGAACGAAACGTAGTCCCAACCGAATACCATACCCACATTGTTGGGCGACAAGTTGGTGTTGCCAGGTACTGGTTTGGATATCCACAGGCAAAACGGTGACATGATGGCGACGGGCATCTTGCAATAATTGCTCTGCTGAATAAAACCCCATAGGTAAGCTATTTAATAGCGCGCAATAAAACGCGGCAGGGTAATGACACTTAAACCAAGCAGAGGCATAAGCTAAATTGGCAAAACTCGCCGAGTGTGACTCTGGAAAGCCGTATTCCCCGAAACCACAAATTTGTTGGTAGATGCGCCGCGCATACGCTTCACTATAGCCTCGCACTCGCATGCCTTCTATCAACCGCTGCTCAAACTGTTGTAATTTCCCCGTACTACGCCACGAGGCCATTGCTCGCCGCAGCTGATCAGCTTCGCCACCACTAAAGCCAGCAGCAACCATGGCGAGTTTAATCACTTGCTCCTGAAAGATAGGTATACCCAAAGTGCGTTCAGTAACCTGGCGTACCGCTTCGCTAGGATAGGTCACCGCTTCTTCACCCGCGCGCCGCCGTAAATAAGGATGCACCATATCACCTTGAATAGGGCCAGGCCGGACAATTGCGATCTGAACCACCAAGTCATAAAAGGTCGTAGGGCGTAAACGCGGCAACATACTCATTTGTGCGCGTGACTCAATTTGAAACACGCCTACAGAGTCTGCTTTATGTAACATGGCATAGACGTCGGCATCCTCAGTAGGAATCGAAGCAAGCGTCAATGGGCGTTGATAATACTGCGCAACAAGTTGCAGCATACGCTGTAACGCAGAGAGCATGCCAAGTGCAAGTACATCCACTTTGATCAGCTTTAACGTTTCAAGATCGTCTTTATCCCATTGGATCACTGTACGATCAGCCATACTCGCATGCTCAATAGGGACCAACTCAGACAGCTGCCCCGCAGCAATCACGAAACCACCGACATGTTGCGACAAGTGGCGCGGGTAACCCAACAACTGCTCCGTAAGTTGTAATAACCAGCGCCCCTGTTGCGTAGCAGCCAACCCCGGCTGCTGCGCCAGCAACTGCTGCTGCCAATCCAATTGCTGATCGCGACGATCGATATGCTGCAAATAATGGCCCAGCGTTTGCTCGTTAAAGCCAAGCGCTTTCCCCACATCGCGCAAGGCGCTGCGTAATCGATAACGAATCACCGTAGCGGCAAGTGCTGCGCGATGCCGACCATACTTCTTATAAATGTACTGAATGACTTCTTCACGACGTTGATGCTCAAAGTCGACATCAATATCTGGCGGCTCATCACGTTCTTTCGATAGAAAGCGTTCAAATAAAACATCAATTTGATCTGGGTTTACCGCAGTAATTTTTAGACAATAGCAGACCACCGAGTTCGCCGCAGAACCACGACCTTGGTAGAGAATCTTTTGCTGTTGGGCAAAGCACACCAAATCATAAATCGTCAGGAAGAAATATTCATATCCCAACTCAGCGATCAGCTTGAGCTCTTTCTCTAGCTTCTCCTGTACGTCACTGCGCAACCCATCAGGAAAACGTTCTTTGGCCCCTGCATAAGCCAACTCACGTAAATACATGCTGGCAGTCATTCCCGCGGGCACAAGCTCAGAGGGGTATTCATAGCTTAACTCGTGCAAGGTAAACTGGCATTGCGCCACGATGTTCTCAGCCTCTCGCAACCACGCTTGCGGGTAACAACGTTGCAACTGCTCTGAACTACGTAAGTAATGTTCTGCATTGGGCGGTAAGCTTGCACGCACTTGTGTCACAGTTTGACGCTGACGGATAGCGCTTAGCACATCGTATAAAGGTTGCCGCTGCGGCTCAGGGTAAAGCACTTCATCGACGGCAACAATAGGAAGCCCAGAGTCATGTTGATAGCTTTCATAATGACGATAGCGTGTTGCATCATCGGCATGAAAATGTCGTGCGTAAGCCAAATAAAGTCGCGTCGTCAGCGCTTGCTGGAGCAGGGCGGCATACTCTTTGAAGCTGCTTTCATCACAAGGACGCCAAAGCACAAAGCAATCGTCTAACGCCTGTTGGAAGTCCTCAGGGTTCACCTGATACTCGCCTTTCTTTGCTCGCCCACGCGCCCGACTAATGAGCTGACATAACTGGCCGTAGCCGTGCCGATTTTTTGCCAGAACAATCAGTGTACCCAGCTGCGGCACCCGAAAGAAGCTGCCAATAATCAGTTGTAAGTCTGCTGCTTGCTCCTTATGCGCTAAATAGGCGCGCACCACGCCAGCGACCGAACACTCATCGGTAATCGCTAACGCTTGATAGTTCAATGCGACGGCACGCTGTACATACTCGCTAGGATGCCCAGCTCCGCACAAAAAGCTATAGTTCGTCACACATTGCAAAGCAATAGGGCGCCAGTTGTGAACACGTTCAACTGAACCAACCATGCAAATACCATTGTTGCTGACTTTGAAACACCCATCCCTGCCGCTGCTGCGCATCCACGGCAATAAAGTAATCTCGTCCGACAGCTTCAGTATCCCACCAAGCGGTTTGAATACGTTCAGGGCCCCATTGGAGCTGCCAGTTATCGAGCGTTATCGGCTGTGCTTCGGGGAGCAACCATAAAGGTCGCACTAAATCTGCTGGAGCGGCTTCTGTGCTTAACTGAGGTTGCCACAATTGTGCAGCTTCAGGACGCCAATCGGCCTGCGCTTGGGCCTGGCGAATCGCTTGCTCCCCTAAACGCGATTGCAACTTGCCGAGCAAAGCTTGTAGGTCATGCTGAGCATATTTTTCGGTATGAGGTTCAGCAACCCAACTTTGATGTTGCGCCTCGCGAGCGCTGAACGTTTTCGCTTGGACGGCAATTTCTAACGCTGGGCTAGGGAGCTGATGACGCTCCAACTGCAGTTGCACCAGTTGTTGCATATCCCGTTGACGCCAGAGCGGCAGGGCGAAAGCGACTGTGACTTGAGTTTGGCTTTTATCACGGTGATAAGCACACAAGATAAGCTGCGTAACACTCCACTGCCGTGATTGTAAAAACGCTTCGAGTTGCTGCAACAAACGCCGCAAAGGGAAAAGAAGTTGCTGCCAAGAACTCACTTCAGTGAGCAGATCGAGACGCTCTGTAAAGGTTTCCGGCGGCTGATACCACTGTTGTGGCGGGCAAAGTTGTCCCTTAAGCTCAGCCAAATAAGCAAGGATGGCTCGCCCAAAGCGCGCCCCCAGCTCTGCTTCGGGGAGCTTCAGTAAAGCCCCAAGTGTTGCGATGCCTAACTCTTGCAGTCTTTGTTGGGACACTAAAGGCAATAGGCTTTGGGCAATGTTAATCTGCGCTAACCGCTGCTGTCGTTGTGACCGCGACGCGACAACACCACTTTGACCTGCTTGCGCAAAGACCCGTGCCATTAATGGGCTGTCACCAGCAGTTAAGACATAGCGCACCCCTAAGCGACGTAAGCGTTGATGCAAACGTTGCTCAAGCTCTAGATAATCACCATATAGTCGGCGTAATCCAGCAACTTCAAACAATAAGCCATTTGGCGGGTAAAGGGCTATTTGGGCAATATCTTGATGCAGCCACTGTGCCAACCGCTGTAATACAGTGGTTTCACGTGAAGGATCGTAATCACGACTCTGTAACGTCGGCGCCAAGGTTTGAGCTAACACTTCCGGCATACCTCTTTGAATGCCAGCAGCGATTGCCGCTGGATTCAGCTGCACCACCGTACGGCCACGCTGCCCTTCATTCTCGCAGAGTACCTGCGGCTGTCGTCGTTGCTCTTGCTGCTGCAGAGCCAATTGCTCATCAAGCAAGAGTGCTGGGGTCAACAAATACCACCAAAGCTTGTCTTGGCTCATGCGCTACGCTGCCGACGTGGGGGTAAGAAGGAGCTCACCGCACAAGGAAAAGCAGGCAATGGCCAACCTGCTCGGCGCTTCAGTATCGCAATCTGTAAGCTCTCATTTTGCCAATCTAATTGCAGCCGGTTCACATAGGCACGTGCTTCTGTGCTGGCCTGCCAAGCGGTCACAATAAAGACCAGCTGATCATGCTTTGCGGCAACCTGTTGCAGGCGACGTACCACAGCAGCCTCAGGCTTATTAAGCCAAGCAACCACGATCCCAAGGGTTTCACTTTTCAGCGCTTGCTCTATAGCCCACAACGCAAGCTTGGGATCTCGCTCTTGTAGCCATAAAGGCGCGCGCGCCAATTGCCGGTGCGCGAGTCCGGGCCAGTAGGGCATGGCGGGCGGGTTCACCCACAAGCAGGGCTTTTGTTGTGCCACTAAGGTCGGCATGAGCAACGCCAGCTCACCTTGAAAGTGGCACCGCACTTGTAACTCATGTACCGCGCCACGCAGCCAGCCACCGCCTAAACGACGATTGAGATCAGGCCAGCCGCTATCGATAAACTGTTCTGGTGCAAGTTGTTCGGTCGCCTCCCGACCTTGCCAAAGCCATCCTTTGTGCACCAACTCTTGTAAGGGATGTGCCATAACAGCCTCACTAAACACTGTATATATATACAGTATAAATTAGCCGTTTTTTCTTGTGCTGGCAAGCTTTGTTGTAAGGTTGAAAACGATGGCTTGAGAAAACCGCATCTCTTTACGTATGATGAATTAATATTTTGTTGGTTAGGAAAACCTCATGCTCACCTTATTGCTTGCGCCTTTTCGTGTTTTAATCAATTTCACTTTCGGGGCCGTTGCCACAGCGATCATCGGTCTATTGGTCATTCTGGTGGGCCTACCTAAACTTCTCATTCCGATTCCAGCAGTACAACGTGGGCTCTCAACCTGTGCGAATGCGCTCTTTCGCCTTTGGGGCTACGCCATGTCATGGATGTTCAAACTCACCCAGCCCATGCGCTGGCATATTCATGGCGATGCGCAATTACACCGCGACCGCTGGTACATGATCCTTTGCAACCATCGCAGTTGGGTCGACATTTTGGTGTTGATGCACCTTGCTTCACGTAACATGCCAATGCCGCGCTTTTTCCTGAAACAGCAATTGTTCTGGGTGCCAATTATTGGTCTCGGTTGCTGGACCTTAGATATGCCTTTTATGAAGCGCTACAGTCGTGAACAAATTGCCCGCAAACCGCACTTAAAAGGACGAGACATTGTCACCACGCAAAAGAAGTGTGCCAAGTTCAGACACATTCCCACGACCGTCATCAACTTTTGTGAGGGCACGCGTTTTACTCCAGAAAAACACCGTAAAAAGCACAGTCCCTATCAACACTTATTACCACCGAAAGCTGGTGGTACCGCGTTTACACTGCAAACTATGGGCAGCCAGTTTGATGCCATCTTAGATATCACTATTGTTTACCCAAACCAAAAAGGTGCAACGGTTTGGCAATTACTTAGCGGGCAGTTACGCGATGTTTACGTAAATGTAGAAACCTTGCCAATGCAAGAAGAGCTGATTGGTGATTACTTTAATGACGAGGTGTTTAAAGAAAACTTCCAGCGCTGGCTCAACCAACGCTGGACACATAAAGATGAAGTGATAACGAAGCTTACTTCTCTAGCAGATAACCCGCCGCAGCGATGAAGTCATCCATAAAGTTGTTGCTGTCACGGAAGCCCTGCGGCAACAACTTATACTTACCATTGATAATAAAGGTTGGGGTTGAGCTCACGCCATAGTTGGCAGCGTCGCGGTCCATTTTATTGGCCATGCCACGCACAGAGAAGCTGTTCACCATTTTCTCGAACTTATCTTTTTCAACACCACCGTGAATTTCAAAGACGGCAGCGAAATCTTCAGTGGAGCCGATCATGGCACGCTGCACAAAGTTACGATCAAAAATGGCTGCGGCAATTTCTTTCTCTTTGCCCAACTGCTGCGCCAGCGCCCATGCTTGGTTCATCATCATGCCTTGCTCTTTATAGTTAATAAAGGACACATGGGTTTTGGTAAAGGCGTCAGGGTACTGATTCGCCAAAGCGCCAGCAATCGGCTCATAACGGAAACAAGCGCCACAATAGAATGAGAAGAACTCACGAATTTCTGGTTGTTCTGTGGCTTGCTCAGCGATGACTTCGTAGTGCACGCCTTCCTTAAATTGCTGGGCCGCAACGGGAAACATCATCAATGCCAAAACGGCCAATAACAACTTCTTCATAGTTGATTCCTGTAGTGTTCTATTAACAGTTAAAATTGGGGCGTAGTTCAAGCGGAGCTTCTTGCAATGCTGCAAACTGCTCTTTCAGTACCAGCACTTGTTGCTCCCAGTAACGTTGCTCGGCAAACCAAGGAAACGCTCGCTGAAAAGCAGCATCTTGCCAACGCCGTGCCAACCATGCCATGTAATGTATGATGCGAAAACCGCGCAAGGGTTCAATCAAAACCGTCTCACGCTCATCAAACTCACAAAATTCCTCATAACCACTCACCAACGCATCAAGTTGTTGCCAGCGTTGTTGACGATCGTCGCCTGCCAGCATCATCCAGAGATCTTGAATCGCTGGACCTGTCATTGCATCGTCAAAATCAACAAAGGTGAGTAAGTCATCACGCAGCAGCATATTGCCAAGATGACAGTCACCATGCAAACGTTGTTGCGCAAATTTACTGAGGTCAACACTATACAACTGCTCAGCGAGCGGTTCGAGAATCGCCCAAAACGCTTGTTGCAGGTTGTCTGGAATTAACGGTGTGGCGCGCAAGGTGTCCAGCGAATCGGCGACGAAATCTTGCGCATTAAGCTGTTTTCGGTAGGTAAATTGGCCCTGCTGTGCGACTGCGTGCAAACGACCAATTTGTCGGCCAATACGCTCTAAGTGATCAAGGTCACCAGGTTCCACCGCACGCCCACCGACACTTGGAAAGACACTAAAACGGTAGCCTTCAAAGCGATGCAACGTTTGCGCATCGAGAACCAATGGTGCAACCGCAGGGATATCTTCCGCGAGTAACTCCGCGGTAAACGCATGTTCCTCGAGAATTTGTGCATCACTCCAACGCGCAGGGCGATAAAACTTCGCCACATAGCGACAACGATCGTCCGCCACAAATTGATAGACACGGTTTTCGTAACTATTCAGTGCTAATAAGCCAGACGCCGGGTCTACGCCAACGCTGGCTAGCGCGTTGGCAATCAAATCCGGCGTTAAGCCTGCAAAACTAAAATCCGTTGCAGCGTCAAGCGCCTTACTCATACAAGAAGCTCGTTTCTGTCACATGAACAACATCAGGGTCATTCACGTTCTGTACGACAAAGTTCACATCTTGTACGCGCTCAGTAACATCATCTGGATGTACAGATAAGGTCAATGGCACTGTCGCGATACCACCACCTTCAATCGTGATGGTGGTTTTACCGCTTAACTCGCTCCGTGCGAAGCCTTCCGAGGTAATGGTATAGGTTTCGGACAGCTGTGACTTGTTCAACACTTTTAAGGTGTAAACGTTTTGAATCCACCCATCCATATTGATGTTATACAGTTGGTTCCGGTCACGCAGTACATCTACGGCGAGCGGTTGACGGGTGGCAACGTCCCAAATAAACAGTGCGGTCATCACAATCATCACGACAAAATAACCCACCGCTTTAAAGCGTGCTTTACGGGTACGCCCGCCTTGCAAGTTGCGTTCAGTAGTAAAACGAATCAGACCACGAGCGTAGCCCATTTTGTCCATGACTTCGTTACACGCATCGATACACGCACCACAGTTAATGCACTCATATTGCAAGCCGTTACGAATATCGATGCCGGTTGGACACACCTGCACACACATGTTGCAGTCAATACAGTCACCGAGACCTTTCTCTTTTGGATCCACTTTCTTCGAGCGCGGTCCACGTGGTTCACCGCGGGCAGGAACGTATGAAACCGTCACGGTATCCTGATCAAACATGGCCGACTGGAAACGCGCATAGGGACACATGTGCGTACACATGATTTCACGCATCCATCCGGCATTCCCGTAGGTACAAAAGGTAAATAATAGGACGAAGAACACCGCCCAGAAACTCGCCCCAAAGGTGAAGAAATTAACAAAGAGGTCGCTAATGTCAGTGAAATAGCCAACAAAGGTGAGGGCGGTTAACAGTGAGACGATCAACCAAGACACATGTTTGCCGGTTTTACGCCACACTTTATCGAAGTCCCACGGCCGCTTATCAAGTGCGATACGTTTGTTGCGGGCACCTTCAAACTTCTTCTCAAACCACATGAAAATAAAGGTCCATGTCGTCTGTGGACACATAAAGCCACACCAGACGCGACCGTATAAGGTTGTCACAAAGAAAAGAGCAAAGGCGGCAACAATCGCTAGCCATGCCAAGATGGTTAAATCTTGTGGCCACAGCGTCATCCCAAAAATACGGAAACGTTGGTTGGCGATATCAAGCAGGACGGCTTGGTCACCGTTCCATTGCAACCAAGGAATAGCTGCGAATGCGAATAACAAGATGAAGCCAAAAATGCGGCGAAAGTACTCAAGGGTACCTTTCACGTCGCGCACATAAATGCGACTTCGTGGTGAATAGTCGTTATTACCTTTTTTCGGATCGGGACGCTGGATTTTTACCTTGTCCGCGGACATCACTTCAATCTTCTGCTCCATAACCGTACGCCACCCCTCAGCTATCTCCACATGATTTACGGGGATTATACGCCTATTTTTTGACAAATATCAGTGCGCTAGATCAAACAATTTGTGCACATTAGTTGCCAATATCCTTCATTGTCGCTAGCACTGCGTGCAACAACACATTGGCTCCCATTTCAACATCATGCCAATGAGACCATTCGTCCGGGGCATGACTCACGCCATTCACCGAAGGAATGAAAATAAGCCCAGCCTCGGTAAGTTCACTTAAGAACTGCGTGTCATGCCCTGCACCACTTGGCATCCGAGTATAACGGTAACCGAGTTGTTGCACTTGCTCTTCAATCAATTGCGTTAAGGGCTCCGAACATGGCGAGGGAGCTAACCAACTGGTTTGCTCATATTCGAACATTAAGCGATGTTTGCGGGCGATGGCCGACAGCGCCTTGCGACAGGCGCTCGCAACTTCTTGCATTACGCCTTCATCCATATCACGGCCAACGATAGTAAAGACTGCCTCACCGGGGACGGTATGTGGATAACCTGGCTTAAGTTCCACTTTACCCACAGTGATACGGGTCTTATCGGTGCCATTCTCAGCAATAATGCGTTCTATTTCGTGCGCAAAATCAGCCAGCCCCATAAACGCATCACTGCGCATGTCCATAGGTGCGGTGCCCGCATGATCAGCTTTACCTTTCAAATGTACAATCCATTTAAACACCCCAGAGATTCCTTCAACCACGCCAATTTGCAAGTTCTCTTGGAACAACACCGGGCCTTGTTCAATATGCAGTTCAAGGTACGCCTTTAACTGCTCAGGTTGCCAAGCCGCCTCAAGTGCAGCCATAACATCAAGCTCTTGTGCTGCCATGGCGTCTTTTAAATAAAGGTTATCGGCGTCATGCGCGGACATTAACCATTCCGGGTTGAGCTTGCCGGCGATCGCTTGCGCACCCAACATGCCGCCAAAGCGGCCTTCTTCTTCAGCCGTGGCAACGGCCCACAGAGGTGTTGCCAAATCGACGTTATGTTCATCTAGGGTTTGCATCACTTCCAACGCTGCCATCACCCCCAAGGCACCATCAAACATCCCCCCAGCAGGCACTGAGTCGATATGCGAGCCCATTAAGACCACATCTTTATCGCGCTTGCCGCGGCCGAAAAACACATTCCCAGCGCCATCCATAAAGGTCTCAAAGCCTGCCGCTTGCGCTTTATCTTGCAGCCAGCCACGCGCCTGCATATCAGCGTCACTGTAGCCCGGTCGATAGACACCACCGTCGGCCTCGTTATAACCAATTTTGGAGAGTTCAATCAGGTTGGATTTCAGACGTTCGCAGTTAACTTGCATGGGACTCCTTTGTTTAAAAAGAGGGTTTCACAAGCGTAGCTACTGTCGGGGGAATCATCAAATTCGTTATTCGTTATTCGTTATTCGTTATTCGTTATTCGTTATTCGTTATTCGTTAAGACAGCATTACCTCATCAAAAACCAATACAAGTAAAGAACATATTTTATTTTTTGGTTTTTGGTTTTTGGTTTTTCGAATAACGATTAACGAAGAGCGCAGCGTTCGAATCACAAAAAAAAAGCCCGGCGCGAAGCCGGGCAAACAAGGGTTACAACAACCAGATCTCAGGGAAGTTGGTGCGTAATCTAACGCACACTCATGACAAACATATGACAACTTTCGAAGCGTTTTGTTACGCGAGTCGACGGGCTGTCACCGCAGCGTTGAGTACCGCTGCCATTTTGATCGAGTTTTGAATCACTTGGGCTGAAATATCATGTTTCAACAAGACGCCAACGTGTGAATCAATACACATACCACAACCGTTTAGTGCAGAAACGGCAAGGGAGTACAACTCGAAATCTGCCTTCTCAACACCTGGGTTTGCCATACCATTCATGCGCAAACCAGCAGGCATTTTCGCAAACTGTTTATCGCTACTTAAATGCAAGAAACGATAGTAAATATTGTTCATCGCCATCAAAGTGGCGGCAAGTTTGGCGGCACCAAACACGTTGGCTTCAACCTTGTCTTCCGCTTCAGCTTCGACAGCGCTAATCAAGGCATCGTCTGCCAACGCATAAGCTAACGAAAGGGCGGTACCGTAAAACTGAACTGGGCTCATACCAGAGGTCTCAACATTACCGAAAAGGTTCGACAAGTTAAGTTTGGTGTCTTTGCCGTGGTCGCCCAAGCCTTGTTTGTAATCTGCAATGCTCATTGAAATTCCTCCGTTAAAAAAAGTGCCGCCGAAGCGGCACTCAAAGGGACATCATCAAATGTGGGGAAATGATGTCCCTTACAGGGTGTCTCCACCAACCGCGCGGTTACATGGGCACAACTCATCGGTTTGCAAACCATCAAGAATGCGCAGAATCTCAGTTGGATTACGGCCAACGTTCAAGTTGTTCACTGACACGTGTTGAATCACGTTGTGTGGGTCAACAATAAAGGTTGCACGTAATGCGACGTTTTCAGCTTTGTCACGTACGCCCAAACCGTCAATCAATGAACCATTGTCAGCAAACGAGTACTGCTGCAAACTTTTCAGATCTGGGTGTTCGCGGCGCCATGCCAGTTTCACAAATTCGTTGTCAGTGCTACCGCCTAAAACGATGGCATCACGGTCCGCAAATTCTTCGTTCAACTTGGCAAACTCAACAATTTCTGTTGGGCAAACAAAGGTGAAGTCTTTCGGATAAAAGAAAATCACTTTCCACTTACCAGCAAAGCTGTCGTTGGTGATGGTTTCAAACGCACTTTCGCCGTTCTCTTCTGGCATGTTGAAACCTGGTTTCGCAGCTACAACTGAAAATTCTGGTAATTTATCGCCAACTGTTAACATGATTAATGCTCCTTAAAGGGTTACTTAAAATTCGTTTGCGATGGCGGTGAAGGGCCTGCCATCTCGCTACGGAATGAATGATAGGGGAGCTGACTCATTTGTTAAAACGAATAAAACGGATTATGATAATCGGAAAATATGATTAATCTTTTTCTGAGGGCATTATGAGCAAATTACCTAGCCTAAAAAATCTGACGTACTTGCTGGCATTGCACCAACACCAAAACTTTAACCGTGCGGCGCAGGCCTGTCATGTCAGCCAATCCACCTTGAGCAGCGGCATCCAAAATTTAGAAGAACTGCTGGGGTGTCAGCTCATTGAACGTGATCATAAGTCATTTCTTTTTACCGGACTTGGGGAAGAAATTGTCACGCAAGCACGCCGTATTCTCACCGCAAGTGAGGAACTCCTGCACTTCGCCCAAAGCCAAGGCAAAGTAATGGAAGGCCCACTACGGTTGGGCTGCATTCCAACCATTGCGCCTTTTCTGCTCGGCGACCTGACCAAACATATTCATCAACATCATCCTTTGCTACAACTACAGATTCGCGAAGACACCACGCAGACCCTCTTACAGTTGCTGCGCGACGGTGAGCTTGATGTTGTGGTACTTGCTTTACCGATGGACTTACAAGGCAATCAAAGCTATCTGCTAGGCCGCGACCCATTCAAATTGGTGATGCACAAGTCACTTGCCGAGACACTCAGCGAGCCAGTGGTGTACAACCAGTTACCTGATGCGTCGATCTTCTTATTAGAAAAAGAGCATTGCCTCAGCGGCCACGCCGTTGCCGCCTGTGAGCTGGCGGATTCCACCAAGATCAACCCATTTACCGCAACCAGTTTGCATAGTCTCGTACAAATGGCCGATGCAGGTCTGGGGGCCACCTTTATTCCGCAAATGGCGATCGACCGCGGTATTCTCAACGGTACCGACTTAGTTGCCCTACAACCGACCGGACAGCAGGCTTCTCGAGACATAGGCTTGGTTTATCGTGGCACCACCAACCGCCGTCAGACCTTCCGCAAGCTAGCTGAAATTATTGCGGACTTGTTACCTGAACGTACCTTGCCGTAGGATAGAAATTATTCAATTTATTACCGACTGAGGATCTTCACATGTCACGTACCACTCAGACCGCTTTCGTTACGTTGACCAGCGCACTAAGTTTATGTGTGGCGCTCTGGCAACCGGCCTATGGCCAAACGGCTGCTACCGAGCGCCATCAGGTGAACGCTACCACCGTTGCCGAAGGGCTGAATTTTCCTTGGGGGCTGGCGTTTTTGCCAAATGGTGACGCGCTGATTACCGAAAAATCAGGAAGTCTGCGCCGCGTTAGTCCAAATGGTGCCATCAGCGCCCCTATCAAAGGCGTGCCTGACGTGGTCTATAAGAGCCAAGGCGGGCTACTTGATGTCGCCATTGATCCTAACTTCGCAGACACACCATGGGTTTACCTAAGCTACGCTGAAGCCGATCCAGCAGGAGGCGACGGCAACAGTACCGCTGTCGCCCGCGGCAAACTCAACGGCAATGCTTTAACCGACGTCACCGTCATTTTCCGCGGTGCACCTAAATACAAAAGTGGTGCCCACTTCGGTTCGCGTTTAGTGTTTTCGCCACAGGGACACCTCTTTATTACCTTAGGCGACCGCTATTCGGCGATGGATGATGCGCAAACCCTCGACAACCACCATGGTAAGGTCGTCCGCATTTGGCCTGATGGCAGCATTCCAAAAGATAACCCTTTTGTGCGGGATGATGGCGCCTTAGATGCGATTTGGTCCTATGGTCATCGCAACGTCCAAGGGGCGGCGATTCACCCAGAAACCGGTGCCTTGTGGACCGTGGAACATGGCCCCAAAGGCGGTGATGAAATCAATATTCCAGAGGCAGGGAAAAACTACGGCTGGCCGATTGCCACCTATGGTGTGGACTATGATGGCAGTGTTATTAGCGATCAAACCCACGCTGAAGGTACTGTGCAACCGCACTACTACTGGGTTCCCTCAATTGCCACATCGAATATGATTTTCTACACTGGCGATATGTTCCCGGCTTGGCAAGGCGATGCGCTGATTGCGGCCTTAAAAGGTGCCAAAGTAGCGCGACTTGATCTTGATGGTGAGCGCGTTATGCATGAAGAGAGTTTGTTTGCTGAGCTTATTCAGCAACGGATCCGTGACATCGCCCAAGGTCCTGATGGGGCGATTTACCTGATTACCGATGATCGCAACGGTCGCTTTATCAGGATCACAAACGCTGCTGAGTAACTATTATGCCGTCTCCATCGTTGTTGACGCTCGCGCTCAGCGCGAGCGTCAGTATGGCCAGTACCGCCACCCCCACATCTGCTGAACGCGCCGAGGTTAACGTTGAGCGCCTGCAAATCAATGCCTCTCAACCTTTGATAAGCCGTTCGTTGCCTGCAGCAATCACTCACCGCAGCACCGATGCGCAACTGCCTGGGCCGCGTATTGATGCGGATGAGCTGTTGCAAGGCATCGCTGGGGTACAAAGTGATTCACGCGCCAACTATGCACAAGACACGCGCATCAGTATGCGTGGATTTGGCGCGCGTTCAGCTTTTGGCGTACGGGGAGTGTTATTACAGCTCGACGGGGTACCGCTAAGCATGCCGGACGGCCAAGCACAAACGTCAAGCATCTTGCTCGACGAACCTGATAACGTGCAAATCATTCGTGGCCCGCTCGCCGTATTGTATGGTAACGCCGCAGGAGGGGTGATCCACTGGCAAAGCGCTGCTCCGCAAGCAACAACGAGTACCCTAAACGTTGCACAAGGCGCAAACGCCCTCATCCGTGCACAGGCACAACACGACTGGCACGAGAACGAGCAGGCCTTGCGCATCATGGCCTCTCATTTTCGCACCGACGGCCCACGCGCGCACAACCAAGCTCGCCGTAGTCATGTTGCGGGTCGCTGGTATCGTCAGCTCAGTCCAACCACGCAACTCATCTTACGCTATGACAACAGCAATGCACCGCTGCTCGAAGACCCAGGCGCTTTAACGCCCGATGACTGGCGTAACGATCCCAGCCAAACCATTGCTCGCGCCAGCACTTACAACACGCGCAAAGCCATTCAGCATGAGCAACTATCGACCAGTATCACTTATCAAGAAGACGCGCATGCGGCAGATATCACCTTATGGCGAGGCTGGCGCGCGATTGAACAATATTTGCCGTTTCAAGGTGACGACCTCACCAGTAGCGGCGCCGTCATTGATTTAAAGCGCGACTTTATCGGCATTCACAGTGATTATCATTGGACCCCAAGTACACTACCTGACTGGCAGCTTAGTGCCGGATTTCAACTTGCGCAGCAAAACGACCGGCGCTTTGGTTTTGTGAATAACTTCGGCGAAAAAGGCGCGTTACGCCGCAATGAGGACAGCAACGTTGAAGCCCAGTCGGCGTACGTTCTCTCCAATTGGCAACTGGCACCACGTTGGCAATGGCTGTTGGGAACACGCTACCAACACACGCAATTTACCGTGAATGATAGCTACATTACCCCAGACAACCCTGACGATAGTGGTCGTACCGCCATGCAAGACTGGAGTTGGATGAGTGGCCTGCATTATCAACTAACGCCGAGCTGGTCGGTTTATCTCAGTCGCGGCGCCGGTTTTGAAACGCCAACATTAACCGAGATGGCGTATCGCAACAACGCTACCGGCCTGAATACTGAACTTAAGCCAGCCCGCAATTTACAATGGGAGATCGGGCAAAAGTGGCAACGTCACAACCTCCAAGCTCAATTGGTCGGTTACCACATTACCACTTACGATGAATTGGTCGTCGATCAAAGCATTGACGGCCGCACAACCTATAAAAATGCTGCTGAGACCGAGCGCCAAGGGCTTGAACTTGACCTGCAGCTTTCCTTCACACCTCACTGGACAACACAATTCAATGCACATGCGCTCGATGCGACCTACAGCGATGGTCGTCGTTTACCAGGTGTGGCTGAACGACAAGCTTATTGGCAATTCGAGTGGCAACCCAGCAGCGCGCACCAAGTCCGGCTCATTGGGAGCTATCGTGGCACGATTTCAGCCAATGAAGACATGACCGTCATTGCGCCAAGTGCAACGCTTTGGCATCTCGCGTACCAAGGCGACTGGCGCTGGCAAGACCTAGAACTAGGACCATGGCTCAAATTACATAACCTCACCGACCGAGATTACGTGGGGGCTGTGGTGGTCAATCAAGGAAGCGGACGAGCATTTGAACCGGGCGTCGGCCGTGAACTACAAGCGGGCATAACGATTCGTTATGTTTGGTAACATTTCCACGCTTACCTGCGACGTTAAACGTGTTAGCTTATTTGCAGCAACATGAATCATACACTTCTGGGTTCAATGGAAGGAAAATCAAACTATGACCATTCAGTGGGTCGCTCCAGAGCAGAGCTACCGCTCCTATTTACAGCTTCACTCTCTGTTTTCGATGCTGATCTTGGGCGCTATTGGCATCGCGCTTTACCTGTTTGAGGTCACACCTATTAATCTTGTTCCTTGGTGGGTGCTGGTGCTGATTTGGCTGCTTTTAACCCTATTCTTCAGCGTGTTTTTCGCCTCTCGTCGCTTTCTGTTTACTGCATATGCCCGTACTGAAGAGGCCATGCACCTCAAACATGGAGCCTTGTTTCGCAGTATTCGCGCGGTACCTCTCAATCGCATTCAACATGTCGAATACAAGCAAGCTTTTCTCGAACGACTCTTTGGCATTGCTCGCCTGGCAATCTATACCGCCGGTAGTGGTGGCGCTGACTTAACCCTACCAGGCTTGGCACCTGATGTTGCCATGCGCTTTAAAGAGGAACTGCTAACCACCATCGCCAACGAGCCGACGGAGGACGTTGACGGCAATGAGTGAACTCGCTTGGCAACGCACACCTTTGCTCACCATGGCGTTCTTTTTCTTTCGCCAAATCAAGCAACTGGTGACCAACTTATCGAATCTGCTACCGGCGTTTTTAGGGATCTTTGTTGCGGTAAAAAACAACATCTGGCTGCTTTATATTTTTATTGGCGGCTACGTCGTTTTCATTATTATCAATGCGATTTTACAGCAACGCTTTTATTGGTATGCCATCGCCGATGATGCCGTGCATGTAAAGACGGGCGTGCTCAACCGGCAACACTTAACGCTCAAATACGAACGTATCCAACAAGCAGAAATTCATCAGACTTGGTATTTCCGCCCCTTTGGCTTAACGCTACTCAATGTTGATAGTGCCGGCTCTGCGGGCAAAGAAGTGATGATTCCAGGATTATCGCTCGAGCGTGCGCATTACTTACGCCAGCAAATGCTCGAGACACAAACACAAGCGCCCCAAACTTCTGGCGCCCCAACCACGCCTGCTGAGGAGCCTGGGTTCCGGCAACACTTCTCCACCGCAGAAATTATTCGGGCCGGCATTATTGATAACAAACTCTTCGTATTGCTGGCCTTGCTGTTGTATCCCGCAGGACAATTTGATGTGTTCGATAATTACATCGAGCCTTGGTTGGATCAGCACCTCTCATGGTTTTCTCAGGACACCGCTTGGTTGCTGGTGGTGCTGATTTTCGTCGTACCTATACTGGTGTTATTTATCCTCGCAATCGTCGTTAGCTTAGTGCTGTTTCACGATCTCACCGTCACCATTGAGGGCGATCGCTTTCAGGCCCGCTCCGGCGCGTTTACCATTCGCACCCTTAGTTTTCGTTATCCGAAATTACAAGCGGTCCGTATTCGCCGCAATTTGCGCGCGCGCCTGCTCAATCGCAGCGTACTCAAAGTCAGTCAACTCCAACCTCGACAAAGCGCCGGACAACCTTCAGCACAACAATTCATGCTGCCGGTTGTCGCACCTGCATTACTCGCAACCTTACGCGAATACCTACGGCTACCTAACGCCACCGACGTGCATTGGCAGCGTTTGTCGACCTTAGCATTACTCAAACCCAGCTTGTGGGTAGCCGTGCTGACGCCCGGGGCGCTGGCGTTTGCCTACTTCGCGCTAGAGCTGGAACAGTACAGTTTCATTTTTGCTGGTGGCCTGTGGCTTGTGCTACAAGTGTACTTTACCTTGCGCTGGTACAACTATAGGTACACCTTTGCCAGTACCTCGCGCGAGCAGTGGTTTGCGGTGCGACGCGGGGTAATTGGCCGTAGTGAAAATTGGTACCCACGCCATAAAATACAACAGATTGATGTGGTGCAAGGGCCTTGGTTACGTATGTTGGGCTTTCACCATTTAATCCTGCATACCGCGGCGGGGAGTGAGACGATTAAATATCTTCCCAGTGAGAAGGCGCTCGAGCTACAGCGTGATTGGACGCACGCTATTGCCAGCAGTCATCGCCGCTGGATGTAACATCAGGAGCAGAAACATGTATACCGATCATGACGTAAACGCTGCTGTCAGTGCAAATATCATCAGCCAAGCACAAGCTGATGCGCTACGCCAGTTTGTCGAAAGCGAACGCGCCACGCAATTGCAAGACGAAGAGTACGTGCGCTTTGTCAGTGGCTTTAACGATATTTTCGTGGTGATTGCCGCAGGTGTCGCATTGGCCGCACTCTGGTCGCTGGGCAACCTCGTTGGCGCTTGGCTTGGGGGGGCCTTAGTGGCAACCACCAGTTGGGGCCTCGCCGAATACTTTACCCGTAAACGTCAAATGGCTTTACCGTCTATCTTCTTATTGCTGACATGCTTGGGCGGGGTGTTTTTGGGCACTGTCGTTACCCTCACCACGCTGCAACCCGAGTCAGCCTTTGGACCTATTGCAGCCTTTGCATTAAGCGCGATTGTGGCTATCGTGCATTGGTTCCGCTTCCGTGTTCCGATCACCTTAGCCGCGATACTTGCAACGAGTATTGGCGTGGCACTTTCCTTATTGGTTGCCGTCTTTGCATTTTCAGAGGTGGTGTTTAAACTTGGGCTCTTTAGTGCAGGGGTGATCACTTTCATCTTAGCCCTACGCTGGGATCGTAGTGATGTTGCACGCCAAACACGGCGGGCTGACGTAGCATTTTGGCTGCATTTGTTGGCGGCACCCTTGCTGGTTCACCCTATTTTTGTCACGCTTGCAGGGGCAACCTTCGACGCCGGCTATTTGCAGGCAGGATTAACCATCCTTGGCTATGCCGTACTGGCCATGATTTCGCTGATCATTGATCGGCGCGCCTTAATGATCTCAGCATTATCTTATGTGATTTATGTGTTCAGCAAGGTATTGGCCAGCGTTGGCCTGATCCATGAAGGCACCGCGGTGATCGGCTTAGTGATTGGGGCTGGCTTGCTGCTGCTGTCGGTATTCTGGCATCCATTACGTCGTAAACTGGTACAACGCTTACCGCAACGGTTCGCGGCGCAGGTACCTGCGGCACACTAAAAAGTGAAAGGAGAGGGCGGTAGCGCCTGAAACGCTGCCGCCTTGGTCCATTTTAAGCCTTCTTGACGAACTCGGTTTTGAGCTTCATCGGGCCGATGCCATCAATTTTACAATCAATGTCATGATCCCCTTCGTCGGTAAGGCGAATATTCTTCACTTTGGTGCCGACCTTTACAACCAATGACGAGCCTTTGACCTTCAAATCTTTAATGACTGTCACGGTATCGCCATCTTGCAACTCGTTGCCGTTGGCGTCGCGATACACTTTGCCTACTTCAACAGGCTCATTCGCTGACCACTCGTGGCCGCACTCTGGGCACACAAGCATCGCGCCATCTTCGTAGGCGTAAGGTGATTCACATTTTGGACATGCAGGTAATTGGCTCATGATGGCTTCCTAGAAGGTTTGGCTGAAACATAGATGGTTATCTCGCCTTCAATGACCAAGGTACCGTCACTTCGATACCCGCGAACACGTACTGGTAGGTCGCCTGGATGCCATGCGTCGGCAGACGTTTCAGCAGTAATACGAATGTCACTGTCAGCTTTGGCGGTGTAGTTTACCGACATTCCCTTAGGAATCCAGCGCAAATGCTTCGGAATGCTCGCTTCGGCTAACGCTCCCATAGCCATTTCAAGCCCGTTACAGAGCGCAATGGCATGCACAGTCCCAATATGATTCTCGACCGCTTTGCGCTTTTTGAAGCGTAATTCACAAAAGTTTGGCTTTAACTCCGTAATAAGCGGTCTGATACTGCGAAAATAAGGCGCTTTGCGGGCGAAAAACCACGAAAACAGCTGGCGTCCAAAAGGGTACGCCAAGCATTTCTGGTACAACCGTAACACGTAATTGTCGGTCATGACCCACCTATTAAATATTCAGCAGTAAGAAACCAAAACCAATGCGATTTTGACGGTGATTGTAATCTAATAAGGTTTCACCGTAGCCCGAGAAGAACTGGATATAAAAACGTAGTCCGTCAGGCTTATCGCTGTTCACTGGATGGGTAAAGTCGACCTGCCACGAGCCACGGTCCCACGAGAATTCACGGGTAATGCGGGTGACACTGTAGGTACTTAAGTCATTGCGCCAAGACAATTTATTCTCAAAGTTACCGCGATAGCGCACGAGATCAGGGTTATCGTCGTCGTCACCGGTTTCATTTACGCGTTGCTTCCAGGTGGTTTCCCACAAGAGATCACCCCATTCAACAGCACCGCCAAAGTGAAAGTAGTTCCAGCTGCGTGAGCTTGGCTTGGTTTGACCATTGGATTCATGCGCAAAACCTACTTTGGCAAAGCGCACCCGTGCGTCGCCAGGAATAAAGTCGAAATCCTCTGACCAAGGCACGATATAAAACACATCAGGGTTATAATTGGTACTACGGAAAGGCGAGGAGTCATCATGGTTCCAGGCCTGCCATAGCGATTTTTGCGTATAAGAAACCCAAAGATCGGCATTAGGCAGTAAGAAGTCCTCAAACAACTTCGTTCGCAACGAAATTTGTAGCTTCACTTCGTTCGGCTTGTAACTATCGAGTGGATCAGATGGCCCTCGGGTCGGTGACTCAGGCTGCACGTTAATGTCCGAGCTGTGATGTACCGGCAACAAAAAGTTGGGCTGATAGGTGCGCAGTTGAAAAATGCCGCGCTTTTGGTCCTCACCGAGCTCCCAGAAACGGCCGACGATGTCGTCACTGACAAACTCTTCGGGGGTGACCCCTTCCTCTTTATCTTTAGCATCCGAGACATCTTGTGCAAACACCGGAGTGACGGACCAGATGGCTAAACTTAGTACCGCGATCGCTCGAAACATGATTCATCCCTTAAACATCAACAAAATAGCGTTCAACTAAATCAGCACCACAAAGCAGTGCCGGGGTGTAATAGCCACCTTTAGGCTGTTGTTGCAAAATAAAGCAGGCCACATCGACAGCGCCTCGACTGGTTAATTTATAGCCGTTCATTACTTTAAATTGCTGACTGACAGTCTTCCCGTTCGCGGCACGCGCCTCGCCCCACACATAGGTGATCGCCTCTTCCAATTGGCGTTCACTCGGGCCAGCAGGCTGCTGTTCCACTTTCTTCTGTAAGTAGTTTTTAACCCATTCAAAGCGCAGCAACCAGCGCCAGGCGTTCAGCCGTTGCAGCCGCTTCACCAGCTTTGGTGAAGCCGGTACATAGACCTCGATGGACGGAATCGCCGTCGTATAAAACGCCGTGGATACATCGCCCCACGGAATCGTCATCGCTAACTTCTCGCCAGCCCCAAAATCAATCGTTCGCGTTTGATAGGCTAAAGGTACGGCAACGATGTTACCGTTTTGTCTCACCGCGCCACCTTCTCCCAATCGACGGACACTGGTTTTTGCGGTACCACGGCTCATTCGAGAGGTGGAGTCAAAGCCCAACTGTAGTGCGACGGCATCGGGCAGCTGCTGCTTCAACTGGGCCGCCATACAATCCGTCGGAATAACATCAAAGCCGACACCTGGGCACAACACAACGCCGGCCTGTTGCGCTTGTTCATGCTTCGCATGCGCGAGCTCAAAGACATCTATTTCACCAGTAATATCAAGATAATGCGTTCCTGTTGCTAAGCAGGCATCGATCATTGGTGCGGCGGTAAGTTCAAAAGGCCCCGCGCAGTGCAAAACAAGGTCGTGTTCAGCAAGCGCTGCGCGCAACTTTTGTGGATCATCTAGCGCCAGCACCAGATAAGGTAAATCAAGACGCTCGGCGACTGCCTTTAACTTTTCGCCATTACGACCAGCTAATACAGGCTGCTCGCCTCGCTCTTTCGCATAAGCGGCAATAAGCTCGCCGGTGTAACCATAAGCTCCATAGATCATCCACGACATTCCAACCCCCTATTTATTGCGTTGACGGTTCACGTACGCCTCTGCACTTTCCCGGCGCGCTACCCTAGCCACATCTTTGGCGACAATAGTCTTGCCAATCGGCATTAAGGCAATGACCGCCAATTTGAAGTGCTGAATTCCAAACGGAATTCCGATGATGGTGATAAACATAAACACCATTGAGGCGAGGTGCCCAAGCGCCAGCCACCAACCAAAGAAGATCAACCACAGAATGTTGCCAATCAGTCCTAGGGGACTTGTTCCCACGTCACCTCGCAAGGTTAAGTCACGGCGACTAATGGCCTCATAGCCAAAGGGTAAAAACGCAAAGCGCCCGATAACGAAACAAGCTTTCGCCCACGGGATGCCGATAATGGAGACCATTGCGATTAGACCAGCAAGCCACCAACCTAGCCCCATTACAAAACCGCCAAAAATTAACCAAAGAATATTACCTAACAGCGCCATAAGTACCTCAAGATCGACAATAGTGTAACGCCCTCTACTTTCGCACAGTTCAACAAGAACGCAAAACTCAAGTAAACGAACTCGCAAAATCGTAAAGATTAGCTACGCTTAATGTCGGAAGTTAATTCAAAAACAGAGGGTTATTACATGAAAAACACGAATCGTTTAGCACTTATTGCTCTATTTTCAGGTTTGACCTTAGCAGCGTGTAGCCCTGCAGAGCAGGACAAAGCAGAAGATAAAGCTGAGCAAACCATGGAAGAAGCTCAAGCCACAGCCAACGACATGGCCAATGATGCAGAGCAGGCTGCCGAAGACGGCGCAGATGCTGCTGGCGATGCATGGGATGATACCAAAGATGCTGCAGGCGACGCTTGGGATGAAACCAAACAAGCAGCAGGCAGCGCCTGGGATGAAACCAAACAGGCTGCCGGCAAAGCAGGCGACTTTCTTAGTGATGCCGCCATCACAGGTCGCGTGAAAGCAGCACTTGTCGATGCCGAGCAAGTGGACGCCATGAGCATCAATGTTGAAACCATTAACGGTAGCGTTGTGCTCAGCGGTGTTGTCGCAACAGCAGATATGGCTGACCTTGCAGCACAAATCGCAGGCGGTATTGAAGGTGTAAAATCTGTTGAGAACGACATCGAAGTTCAAAACTAAAGCTTCTTCAATTATTACAAATGCAAAAGCTCGCTCAATAGATTACTGAGCGAGCTTTTTTGTATCCCAAAAAGCTGTACATACAACGCAGGCTAATTCAACCCCATCCAAACTTTTTACTGTGAATTATTTGAAATTTTAGCTAATCTTCAAATTGTTGTTCGCTTTTTTAGTTATTTTTAAACAATTAAGCAACAAGTTTGTTTTCGCGAAAAACAAAAATTATAACGATCTAGGGATTACTAAAATGAAACAAACCAATCGCATTGCTAAATCAATTCGTTTAGCTTTAGCATTCGGTGCAACTTCTACTTTGCTATCTACGGGCGCTTATGCTCAAGATACCGCACCACAAGATGAAGACGCTCAAGCCGAAGAAAAAGCAGAAAAAATCACTGTTGTTGGTTCACGTATCCGTACCGACGGTCTCGAGAACTCGACACCTATCGAAATCATTTCTACAGAAATTGCCGTTGATCAAGGTCTTACCACACTTGGTGAATTGCTACGGACCTCAACCATCGCTTCAGGTTCGAACCAGTTAACTGCAGCAATGTCTGTCGGTAATGTTACCGCTGGTGGTGCAGGTAACGAATCCATCTCAATGCGTGGCTTAGGTTCAAACCGGACGTTGGTACTTTTGAACGGCCGTCGTGCCGGTCCCGCAGGTACACGAGGTCAAGTTGCTGCGTTTGACATGAACTCAATCCCAGTCTCTGCGGTTGAACGTGTTGAAATCCTAAAAGACGGCGCATCTTCACTTTACGGTTCAGATGCGATTGCCGGGGTAATCAACATCATCACCAAACGTGGTGACGAGTCAGCGATTAACTTCAGCGCAAACCAGCCAACTGAGTCAGGTGGTGAAAACTACCGTCTCAACGGTACTTATGGTCAAGCATTTGATCGCGGTTCATACCGTTTAGTTGCTGATTACCGCTTACAAAAAGAAATGGCACGTGGCGACCGTGACCACTTTGCTTGTGGCCAGCGTTACTTATTTGACGCTGAAACAGGCGAACGTGCAGATCCTATCGACCCACGTACCAACGATTACCACTGTAATGACTTGCCTTACGGCATGTGGCTTTGGGATGCTGGCGCAGGCAACTATACCTCGACCATCCAAAACTACGACTATGACGGCTTACGTGCGGCCGCAGGTTTACCTACCTACGATCCACAACAGCCAGGTGATATTGCAGCGCCTGATGGTTGGTACCCGGTAGGTTATAGCCGTGAAACAGACGGTTGGTTGGACGCGGATCACCCGTTCCAAGACCTTCAAACCATGGTCCCACGTACCGAGTCATGGTCAATTTACGGTCAAGTTGAATATGACTTAACTGACTCAATTAGCATGTACGGTGAACTTCTTCACAGCGTACGTGAAACGAAAATCAACAGCTACCGTCAATTCTGGGAACCCTTCATTCCAGCATGGGCTGGCTTAGTTGATGGTTGGGATGGTTACGTTTACCTCGACCCAACAGCAGTAACCGATCACTCAGGTAGCACCACCACCATCGATTACACGCGTGGCGTGTTAGGCCTTGAAGGTTCTCTTGGCTTCTGGACTTGGGATGTTTCATGGCAGCGCAGCTTAAACAGCGGTACGTATGACACGAAGATCATCTACCAAGATGCCTTAGAAATGGCTGCCAATGCAGTTTGGGGTGATCCGTGTGAAGGTGAACTTACACCAATTTCAAAGCGTGAGTGTTACGCTATCGATTTCTGGGATCCTGAATACGTTCGCGGTAACTTCGACCAAGGTACGCGTGACTTCTTATTCGGTATGGACTTCGGGAAAACCATCTATAAGCAAGATGCGATTGATGCGTACATGACCGGTGATTTGTTTGACTTGCCTGCAGGTACGGTTGCGACCGCATTTGGTGTGGCCTATCAGACCGATGAGATCGTCGACACCCCTGGGGAAGCAACGCTTTCACAAAACTCTTGGGGGATGACAAGCGCAGGCATCACGGCAGGTCGTCAATCGACCAAAGCAGCGTACGTTGAATTCCAAGTTCCATTACTGCGCGACTTACCTGCTGTTAAACAGTTTGACTTAACAACCTCTGCGCGTTGGACCGACGTAAACACCTACGGTAGTGATACCACGTACAAACTTGGTATCAACTGGGCCATCAACGATGACCTTCGTGTACGTGCTTCACGTGGTACGTCATTCCGTTCACCAGCATTGTTCGAGTTGTACTTAGGTGATCAATCATCATTCTTCGATCAGCGTAGCGATCCATGCTGGAACTGGGCAGAACGTGTTGAAAACGGCACCATCAACCCAACTGTTCTGGAAAACTGTCAAGCTGACGGCATCCCCGGTGATTATGCACAAGACTTCGGTTCAGGTACTGCCTATACCGGTGGTGGCGCAGGATCACTTAAAGCTGAAACCTCCGTTTATGAAGGTGTAGGTGTGGTATGGACAAGCCCTGAGAATACGTTCGCGGCGTCTGTCGACTACTACAAAGTTACTATTGAAAACCAAGTCGACGACATCACTGGTGTCGATATCTTGAATCAATGTTACTTGTCAGAGAACTTTGAAGACGAGCCGTTCTGTGACCGCTTCACGCGTAACGACGGTACTGAAACGGGTAACTGGGGTATTGACGAGGTTTACGGTGGTTACGTGAACATTGCGAGCCAATTCGTTCGTGGTATCGATGTGGTTGCTAGCTACCAAGATGATACTCCGGTCGGTTTCTTACGTCTTCGTGTGGATCACACCATCCAAATCGAGCGTGCATCACAACAGTTCGCAGATAGCGAAGTACTGGATAGTGTTGGCCTACTAGGTAGCCCACGCCATTCAGGCACCCTTACTGCGTCACTTGAGCGTGATGACTGGCGTTACACTTGGGCAACGCGCTATTTAAGCAGTGTCGAAAATTATGAGCGTTTCACGCGTGGTAACCTTACTACCTACCGTGGTTCAGACGTAACTTTCATCGCTGATGCACCAAGCACGTTCTACCACACAGCTTCAGTTTCAAAGACATTTGAAGACAACCTAGATGTTACCCTAGGTGTGACCAACATCTTTGATAAGAAGCCTCCGTACGGTAGTCCTTCTGCTGCATCAACTGTGGGTAACGCAATGTTGTATTCACAGTACGATCAACTTGGTCGCCAAGTCTTCTTAAACGTGATGTATAACTTTTAAGTAAGTCTAATTACAAACCAAGTTCGCAAATCAGGTCCGTGTTCAGTTATGCTGAACACGGACTTTTTTGTGGTACGAAAGGAACCTTCTTATGAGTGATTCAAGTTATACCCCGCCACGCATTTGGCAGTGGGATCCAAACAACGGGGGCAAGTTTGCTTCAATCAATCGGCCAACTGCTGGCGCTAGATTTGATCAGGAACTCCCTGTTGGTGACCACTCACTTCAACTGTATTCCTTGGCGACGCCTAATGGGGTAAAAGTGACCATTATGCTTGAGGAATTACTTGAAGCTGGTGTGTCAAATGCTGAGTATGATGCCTTTTTGATTGATATTTCCGAAGGTGAGCAATTTAGCAGTGGCTTTGTCGCCGTGAACCCTAACTCTAAAATTCCAGCGCTAATGGATCACAGCACGCAACCACCAACACGCGTCTTTGAATCCGGTTCCATCTTGCTCTATCTTGCCGAGAAGTTTAATGCTTTTCTGCCGAAAGATGCGCGTCAACACACTGAAACCCTGAATTGGCTGTTCTGGCAAATGGGCGCTGCGCCGTTTTTAGGCGGTGGTTTTGGGCATTTTTATGCCTACGCTCCAGAAAAATACGAATACCCCATTAATCGCTACGCGATGGAAGTAAAGCGCCAATTTGATCTCCTCAATCAGCAATTAGCGAAACACACCTACATTGCAGGTGAAACATACAGCATTGCAGATATCGCGATTTGGCCGTGGTACGCGGCAGTAGTGAACAATGAAGCTTATGATGCGGCAGAGTTCTTACAAGTGCGCGAGTATCCTCACCTCATTCGTTGGGTGAAACAAATCGGCGCACGCCCTGCAGTAAAGCGGGGGCGTTTGGTCAATCGCGCCTGGGGTGACGAGGCCGAACAACTCCATGAACGGCATAGCGCCGCTGACTTTGCTGGGAAAAAATGCTGATCGTCATATAGACAAGCACATGAACAGCGCCTAAGACTAAAGGGTATGCTTTAAAAGGCGCTGTTCATGAACCTTATCTATTCGTCGTTACTTCGTAATGCCTCGCTCCCGCGACGCATGCTATTTGTCAGTGTTTTGCTTATTGCGGTCGCTTTCATTACCTTGCTGGTATGGCACACCGGTGGGATTAAATACGTTTACTCGCACACCATGTATATTCCCATCGTCCTCGCCGGCACCTTATTGGGGTATCGAGGCGGTCTACTTATTGCATTGGTTGGCGGTGTTGCCCTCGGCCCTTGGATGCCGATTAATACCAGCACCCTAGAAATGCAAGAACCATTGAATTGGATGTTTCGTACCTGCGCGTATGCGGCCGTCGGCTTACTGGCCGGCTTCTCGAGTGATATTGGCCGCCGCTATGTCGCGCATTTACGTGTGATCGCGCGGCGAGACCCGATCAGTAAACTCCCCAATCGGAAAGCTCTATTAGAACAACTCGCCAAGCATATGGCGCAAGAAGATTACAGTACTCAGCGACGCACACCTTTTTTAGTCACCTGTAATATCGATAACAGCATGGCGCTACGCTCAGCATTTGGTTTTGAAGTGATTGATACCATCATCAAAACTTACGCTGACAACCTCACCCAGCTGCAACAGTACAGCCTCGAAGTCTACCGCACTCATGCCACACAAATTGCGGTTTTGGTAGACGACGTCGGCATGTCAGACATCGAGCGTCTGATGCACGACTGTTTAACCACCATCACTGAAACTGTCCGCTATGGCGGCTTGAATATTTACGTGAGCCGCCACCTTAGCGGTGTGCGCCTCGATGCCTCAGAGCAAGATCCGAATGAAACCCTAAAGCACGCTGAGATCGCTATCGCACGCGCCAATGAAAAACTCACCGATAGTTTTATCTATACTCCAGAAGTAGGAGCAAACATCAGTAAACAACTGGCGCTTATGGCCGAGGTGAGCGATGCCATCGAAAACAATCAATTACTCATGTACTACCAGCCCAAGGTCGACTTAAAAAGTCAAAAGGTGATCGGCGCTGAAGCATTGATTCGTTGGCACCATCCAGAGCGTGGCTGGATCCGTCCTGATGAGTTTATCCCCGACGCCGAACACAGCACGCTTATTCTTCGTATCAGTGAATTTGTTCTACGTGCGGTGATTCAACAAGTCCAACAATGGCAACAACAAGGGATTACCATCCCCATTTCGATCAATGTGACCGGGCATGATTTACTACAACCAGGGTTTTCGCAGATGATGTTTGGATTGCTTGAGGAGTTTCAAGTGGATGGCAGTGCCATCGAACTCGAAATCACCGAGGGCACGCTGATCCAAGACATCGATGAAGTCGTTTCTGAGCTATTACGATTAACCAGAGCAAAAATTACCGTCTCTATCGACGACTTCGGTACTGGTTATTCATCGCTACAATACCTTTATCGCTTGCCGATCTCGTTGTTAAAGATTGATCAGCTCTTTGTTAAGCATTTACCTGAAGACCAAGGCGCCAGTCATATTTGTGCGGCAGCTGTCGCTTTAGCCCAAAAAATGGGCATCAAAGCACTCGCCGAAGGCGTTGAAACCCAGCAAAACCTTGACTACTTGGTCGAACTCGGGTGTGATTACGGGCAAGGTTATTTCTTCTCTAAACCACTAAGCGCCGACGCGTTCGCCGCTTGGTACCACCACCGAGAGACGCAGTATGAACAACCCTTGGGATGAACGCTATAACACTGAAGACTACATTTATGGCACCGCGCCGAATGATTTTCTCCATGAACATGCCGCAGCATTGCTCAACAGCTACGAACATCCACACGTGCTATGCGTTGCCGACGGTGAAGGACGTAACTCCGTCTATCTCGCTGAGCTTGGCGCAACAGTATGTGCGATGGATATTTCACAAGTGGGTCTCGATAAAGCGCAACACTTAGCCCAACAACGCGGCGTTAAACTGCAAACGCAATGTATCGACCTCAGCGACGCCTTACTTCCAGAGCAACATTACGATGGTGTGGTCGCGATTTTCTGCCATTTACCCAGCGCCGCGCGTGCTCATCTCTATGAGCAAATTGCAGCGAGCTTAAAGCCCGGAGGTTTCTTTTTACTTGAAGGGTATTCACACGGGCAATTACACTACAACACAGGTGGCCCTGATAACGCTGATTTACTCCTCAACTGTGCAGAGTTAACACGCGCCTTTAAAGGCTTTGAGATCCAAATCAATCACGCCATTGAACGTGAAATTCACGAAGGCGATCGTCACTCTGGACTCGGCGCCGTGTGTCAGTTTATTGCCAAAAAGCCACACGTGCGGGAACAACGCTATCAATTCACTGCGAATCGTAGCAAAGCGTCGCACAAATTGCGTTATGTAGAGAGTTCAGCCAGCACAGATGGTGATTGCACCTTGTGCAAAGGACCACTCACGAGTGACGACTAAAGGTCGTCACTTCATCATCACCTTGCCGCCGATCATTTTGTAAGCTGGCGCGCCGCGGATCATGGTTTCACGCGCAAACACTTGGCCACAGCTGGGGCAGGTGCACGCCTCATGGGTATGATCATCTACAATGCGTTCAACGAAGCACTTTACTAACGCGCCTTTACCACCTTTACGGTATTTATAGAGCAGGGCATGGCATTTGCCACAGGAGACCTGAACAGTGCGTGAGGGTTGTTTTTTGCGAGGTTTAGCCATGTCAGCACATGTTAATGACTGACATGGCGATTGCAACTACCTAGAAGGGGATTATGCGCGCTTCAGCGCCCGCACGATAATCAGCAGGACCACCGCTCCTATGGTTGCCACAACAATACTGCCAATGATGCCGCCGTTACTGGATAAACCTAAGGCGCCAAATAAGAAACCGCCTAACATCGCCCCGATAATACCAACGACAATGTTACCCAATAGACCGAAGCCACCACCTTTCACTAAGGTACCGGCTAACCAACCGGCCACTAAACCTACCAACAGAAACCATAAAAAGCTCATTGGACGTTCCTTCTTTTAGTTAATAGAGTGAAAACACATTGTTAACTCTAGCAAAGATCACTAAGAATGGTAGTCACTTACGACGCCTTTACATTCTTCTCCCAAAACGAATACAAGGCCTCAATTGCACTGGAACAAAGATGAGACATTGCTGCTTCCAGCACCTCATCCGGCCACAACCACCACTGCATTTCTTCAAGTAACGCAATGTGTTCTGGTGCAAAACGGTACTTAATAATTTTCGCAGGGTTAGCACCGACCACGGCATAACTAGGAACATCTTTGGTTACTAACGCACGGCTCGCAATCACAGCGCCGTTACCAATCGTCACCCCAGGCATAATCATTGCTTCTGAGCCAATCCATACATCATGACCCACCACAGTGTCACCGGCACGCCGAAAGCCATCTTGAGCAGCAGCAAATGACGGGTGGTCTTGATAAAAAAATGGAAACGTACTGATCCAGTCCATCCGATGGCCTTGGTTGCCGGCCATCATAAACACCGCGCCTGAACCAATCGAACAAAAATTGCCAATATGTAGTTGGTCAACATCGTCCCGCTCACGACTAAGGTAACGTGCACAGTCTGCAAAGCTATGACCATGGTAATAGCCAGAGTAGTAACTATGGCGGCCCACCTTGATATTTGGGTGGTCCTCGACTTGTTCAGTTAAGGGTTTTCCGGCAAAGGGACTGTCAAAATAATTCATAGTAGGATACAACTCCACGCGCGAAGACGACATTGGGGTTAATCGTTTTGCGAAAGCAATTGCTCTAATTGGGCCTTTAACGCTTCAATTTGAGCGCGCATTTCATCAGCTTTCTCAGATTCACCACGACGCTCAAAATAATCCACTAACAGGGTCGCTTGATTAATATGAAGGCGTAGTGCCTTTTCCATATTCTGTTGCATAAACATTTGTTCTGCAGGGTTTTCATGCGACGCGATCTGTTCTGCGACCTCACCGGCAAATTGGCCGAACTGTGAAAGCGACTGCGTTAACATATCCAATTCGTCACTTGCCAGTTGGTAGTTGTCCAACAGTGCCTGTTTATCATTAGCGATATAATCATGTAGCTCGGTGCTGCCAGTAATAATCGCTGAGCGCAGCAGTTGTTCATGCGACTCAGGGCCAATACGCGCCTCATTGTACCAACGCTCGATGATGCGACGGTTATTCTGCACGCCCACGGCAATCTGCCAAGACTCATCATTGGCAACGTATGCGCCTAACTGCAAAAATTGCTCAAATTGGTCATAGCTCATTTCTCCCGTAACCATCGCTAAACTCATCACTGACATATCACCCAACAAATTGTCGTTGACGCCAATAATTCCTTGCTCTGCCATTGCTAACAGGAGTTCTGCTTGGCGGCCATTAAGTTCTGGATTGGATAGCAACGCAAACCCCAACTCATCCACCGGCATATCTCGGTATTTCGCCAACAGTTCTTGCAGCGAGAGATCAGCGTCGTTGTTCGTTGTCGTTGCCTCAGTCACTTCAACCGAGGCTTCAACAGGGACCTCTTCAGGCGTTGCGACAATGTTCTGTGAAGGTTGGGAAGGTGATGTAGGGGCTGGCGCTACGACTTCAGTGGTCACTTCCTCCACGGCAACATCAGTGTTTTCTTGAGGTTGGTGAACGTAGTAACTGTACGAGCCAACCACCACCACAATCACAAATAACAACACAAAAAACTTTTTCACGACAGCTCCTTGAACACCACATTTATTGGGGTGTAACGTTTTCGTCCATTTACGTGCGCCAATTTAAGATACACTATGCTAACAAATATCAGCGCGCAACGCCCCATACTGAGCACAGTGAATACCGGCTGCATTTTCATGGTTCCACATAGAACATTTTTGTCGGCTGAACTAAGCGAGACGCGCGCCATTTGGCAAGGGGAGGTCGACGGTCGCCAACACCACTGAGCCATCGTCACGGTGTAGCCCTGTCACCAAACACTCTGACATGATGGGACCAATTTGCTTGGCCGGAAAATTCACCACAGCTAAAACCTGTTTACCGATCAAGGTTTCTGGGCGATACAAGTCGGTAATTTGTGCACTCGATTTTTTCACCCCAAGGTGCGCGCCAAGGTCAATCTGTAATTTGTACGCAGGGCGACGCGCCTCTGGGAAGTCATCCACGGCAATAATCGTACCGACCCGAATATCTACTTTTTGAAAATCTTGCCAATCAATGTATTCCATTTGCTGTTCATCGCTTTAATTGTTGTCTGAAATTTGCTGCTTGGAGTGTTCAAGAAATTGACGCCGCGAGAGAACGATCCAGACTAAAAAGCCAATGTTCACCGCAACGATCGCAAGTATCGCCAGCTGCTCATCCAGGCGCATAATGCCAGACAACTGCAAGAACGGACTCGCGCTAAGCAGTGTGGTAAAGGTACAGCCCACTAACAAAGCTATACTCAGTAGGGCTTGCTTACCCTGATGACGAAATAGCCCTGCAACAGCGGCAATCACACTAAAAAGTGCACTCACAAAATACAGCAGTACCATGATCACCAATAGCCAAAAACCGAGTTGTTCCATGCCAAGCCTTTATAAGGTGCGTTAGAGCTCTATCAGCTCTTGGTCAGTGAGTTTTTTTAGCTTCACGCCATCAACCACCATGTACCAAGACCCATCTTCGAAGTAGGGCGCCTGACTCACTTCAAATGTCGACGTCCATACGAAAAAGCCATAGACAAAGTCATCTCCGTTAAATTCTTTCAACGGCCCTTGCATCTGTATCTGCGTCGAGCCATCGACCCGCTGATAAGCCATCAAGCCATCTGCAGAAATAAGTAAGTAAACGCCATCGCCATGCCATTCGCCGACATAATTGAGCTTGTCCTGTGGAATCGGCTGAGTACAGCCAACCAAGGTTAGCAAAACAACGAAAATCAGTAAGTAGCGTTTCATATTATGTCCTTATTCTTTAGCGATCAGGTCATTGAACTGCACTAACTCCACAGCAATCATATTTGCCAAATAGCGCTCTAAAAAAACTTTATGATTCGCCCCAACCACAATTACCACACGCCCACCAATGTGCTCAGTGACCACACGCATAATATTGGACGTCATATTCAAATTACGTACTTCCCACAGCGCAAAACGCGCCAATGCCGATTCCGGGTCTAGATCTTTATCAACGAACGCAGTCCAGTCGGTGTTAATAACTTGCTGTTGATACGCCTCACTATTCAACCATTGAAATAAAGGTAACCATTCTCCACGCTCCAAGCCAGTTTGTTTCAATTGTTCAGGCTTCGAAATGTAGTCACTGGCTTGTAGTGTTTTCATGTACTCGGACGCCATATAAGAAGGCATCAAGCGTTCAACCACGGGCGCGTACATATCTTTATCGAGGTGATCATCAATCGGATAGATCCGGTTCAACTGCAAGCGCTGAGCGAGTGCAGCTGCAACGGAGTTACGTTCATTGTTGGTCGAAGTGAGTCGATTCAAGTAATCCACGAGTTCCGATGACAAGCTATCTTGCGGCGCCTGACGCTGAAGGTAATGCCACTGCAACGCGGCGGTATCGGTCGCATAGCCTGCAATCGCATACTGAAGCAGTTGTATGCGTTTGGCGCTATCTAGGGACTGTTCAGCCAGCAGTTCATGCATCGCTGCTAACGCCTGGGATGCCGTGACAGCAAGCGTTTGCTGTTGTTGCTCGGCAAGAGTTTGTAGCCGTGTGCCGACGAACTGTTGCAAAATAGGATGATAAGCTTCACTGCCATGTTGCATGGCGATAATATCTTCCGGACGCAACGTCTCAACACCGATCGCTGTCGGCTTAAACCGCGCCAGTGGTTCAAGCACCTCTTGCAACGCATCAGCTGCAAGCGGCTCTTTAATGGTGCTGAGATGCGCACTACCTAGCACCATCACTTGCGTTTTCATCTTTACACGTTCACTTAGCTGCGCAATCGCATCATCCGCAACAGCAACCTTGGTAAACAACAACGTGAGACCTACAACCAAGATACGAATCATTAATTTTCCTTGTTATACAGCGACTTTGCTCACCAGAATATAACAAAAGTCTAACGATAGGTAAGTGATTTATAAATCAGAAGCGAGAGTCATTCTCACAAGGTATACCGTCATAGTCACCGTCCATTTTGGTACCAGGACAATTCCGAATGAAAAACTCAGCTTCCGCACGTGAGGTCATTTGGCTGCAATGTGTGCGGCCGTCACACTTAAAACCTGAATGGGTCGAAGTCGGTTGGTAACTTGACGGCGGCGCTACGTCAAGCGCAGGCTGTTCAGCCGATGTGACCTTATTCAGGGAATAATAGTGCCAGCAGACATAAACAATAATTACCAGCAAGAGTAACTTTCTCATAGCCCTTCTCCTTGTGATGCCAACTTTTCCTATACTGCCGCATTATTGTTCATAAAAAACTAATGGCTCATCGATTTCGAAAATACATTAATAACGACCACACCAGCGATAATCAGGGCAATACCTATCAACGCAGCCAGATCCGGAATTTGCTTAAACCAGAGCGCGGCAATAGATGTGATAAGCACGATACCCGCTCCCGACCAAACCGCATAAGCAACGCCAACGGGCACGGTTTTCACCACTAAGGATAAAAAGTAGAAGGCGATGCAGTACGCAACAATACACACCGTACTCGCAACACTATGACTAAAACCATTTGACGCTTTCAGCGCCAGCGTACCGATCACCTCAGATACAATCGCAATCGCTAAATACACCCAACCCAAGTGCCTCTCCTTACTGAGCGAAGCGCTCTTTTAAGCGCCGTAGATCGGTTTTAAGAGCCTCGCGGCTGGCTTGCACTTGCTGCCGTTGTTCTACGGGCAAGTTACCATAGTTGATTAACAACTCTGCACGGCGTATCGAGCTCTCGTGAAAATAGAAAATATTAAATGATTGTCCCTCAGCGATATAAGCCGATTCTCGTTGGTAAAAATCTTCGATTTTTTCGTCGGTTGTCGATTGATAAGAGGTCAACGTTTCAAGAGTATTCTCGTAGTAGTCGCCACTATAGGTTAGTGAATCATAGCGACCACCTTTATCATTCATAATAAGGTCACTAAGCACTAAACTACCGTCATATAAACTATAATTAATCAGTTGTTGGTGCAGTTCTGGTCCAACCGCGGCAGCTTCATACCAGAGCTCTATGACGCCTTTATCTAGTTCCGAGAAAGCCATTAAATTTAACCAATCATCGTCTGTAGCCACTTGTGCGCCTAAATCTAGAAAACGTTGAAAATATTCCGTACTCAGTTCGCCTTCAGTAATCAAAACTGCCATATACATCGGCGAGTAAGCGCCAAATTCCCCTGAAGCAAAGATAGATTCATTGCTATCCAAATACCCAGCTTCAACCATCGCCAGCAATATCTCCGCGCCAATGCCCTTGGCTAAAGGATCCTCCTTCAAAGCATCCATCAACGCTCTACCGCGTAAATCACCAAACCTTTCCAGTGCTGCCGCAATACGTAATGCTTTCTCATCCAGTGCGCTTTGCTCTGCGGGCGTGCTGGACATTTCGGTTTGGGATGCCGCTGGGCTATTTGTAGGAATCGTGGGGCTTAACTTCTCCGGCGGCTCCGAAGTAGGCGCAACAGAGCCCAGCGCTGCAGGCTCCGGTGTTTGAACGTAGTAATAGGCTGACACAGCGATGAGGAGGGTAAGCCCTCCTAAAATAATGCGTTTCATCCGATTCGAACATGCCTTGCTTTGAAATGGCCTTATGTTTTATTTTTGTTAAATTTAACAAGACAAGCGAGGAGGGTCAACACAGCGGTTTTTGAAGACCAGCTCACCAACAAAAAAGGGCTCCGAAGAGCCCTTAATCACAAAGTGTTACCACCGGCTTACTCAACCGTCACCGACTTGGCGAGGTTACGTGGTTGGTCGACGTCGGTGCCTTTGATGATGGCAGCGAAGTACGACAGCAACTGTAACGGAATGGTGTACACGATCGGCGCAATCAGCTCGTCGCAATGGCTGACGTTGATCACACGCATGTTCTCATCGCCTTTGAAGTTAGCGTCTTTATCGGCGAACACGTACATGATGCCGCCACGGGCACGAACTTCTTCGACATTCGACTTCAACTTCTCGAGCAGCTCATCATTCGGCGCCACCACAATCACTGGCATTTCAGCGTCAATCAACGCCAATGGGCCATGTTTGAGCTCGCCAGCAGCATAAGCTTCCGCGTGAATGTAAGAGATCTCTTTGAGCTTCAAGGCGCCTTCCATCGCGATCGGGTACTGTGAGCCTCGACCGAGGAACAAGCTATGGTATTTGTCGGCAAACTCAGGTGCTAAGGCTTCAATCTCATCACTTAACAGCAAAGCTTCTTCAAGCTTCGATGGCAAGGCTTTCAAAGCGGTAACAATATGTTCTTGTTTGTCCGCAGAAAGGCCACGTGACTGACCTAAGGCCAACACCAACATCAATAAGCCCACCAACTGCGTCGTAAAGGCTTTGGTTGAAGCGACGCCAATCTCGGTACCAGCACGGGTCATGTACGCTAAATCAGATTCGCGTACCATCGATGACGTCGACACGTTACAAATGGTCAACGAGCCCTTATAGCCAAGCTCTTTCGACAAGCGCAATGCGGCTAGGGTATCGGCCGTTTCACCTGACTGTGAAATGGTCACCAATAGGCTATTTGGATGCACATAAGACTGGCGATAACGGAATTCTGAGGCAATTTCGACATTGCACGACACACCGGCCAGAGCTTCTAACCAATAGCGCGCCACCATACCGGCATGGTACGAGGTCCCACAGGCCACAATTTGCACGTGCTCGATGCCTTTCAGCAGTTCCATCGCCCCTTCACCAAAGGCGTTATCAGCAACTTTACCGTCCAACAATCGGCCATCAAGCGCATTACGCACGGCACTTGGCTGTTCGTGAATTTCTTTCAGCATATAGTGTCGGTAGTTGCCTTTACCACCGGCATCGTACTGGCCATCAGACTCATGGATCTCACGGGTTACTGGCTCACCGGCCGCGTTATATACTTTCACCGCGGTGCGCGTGATATCCGCCATATCACCTTCTTCAAGGTACATAAAACGACGTGTCACAGGTAACAAGGCTAATTGATCCGAGGCGATAAAGTTCTCACCAATACCTAAGCCGATCACCAGCGGGCTGCCTGAACGCGCGACGACCAAACGGCCGGGCTCTTTGCAGTCCATAACCACAGTACCGTAAGCCCCTTCAAGTTGGCGCACGGCAGCTTGCACGGCATCAAACAAATCGTCGTGCGTTTTACGTGCCTGATGCACCAAGTGGCAAATCACTTCGGTATCGGTGTCAGAATCGAAGGTATAGCCTTGTGCAATCAACTGTTCGCGCAGCGTTTCATGGTTTTCGATAATGCCGTTGTGCACCACCGCAATACAGTTATGAGAGATATGCGGATGGGCATTAGCTTCGGTAACGCCACCATGGGTGGCCCAACGAGTATGCGCGATACCAGTGGTGCCTGATAAGGGGTGCTCACCCACCGCGTCCTTCAAGGCTTGTACCTTACCGGTACGACGCATGCTTTCAATCACTCCATCGTCGCTCAATACAGCTAACCCTGCTGAATCGTAGCCACGGTACTCAAGACGCTTCAGACCTTCGAGGAGGATCTCACTGATGCGACGTTCCGACGTTGCGCCAACAATACCACACATACTACTTATCCCTTTTTCTGAGGCCGTTGCCAGCCAGTAAGATTACGTTGTTTCCCACGAGCGATCGCCAGCTCGTCGTCCTCGACATCCTTAGTGATGGTTGAACCTGCACCCACAGTGGCAAGCTTACCGATACGTACCGGTGCGACCAAAGAGCTGTTGGAGCCAATAAAAGCGCCATCAGCTATGGTTGTGGTCGACTTATTCACCCCATCATAATTACAGGTGATGGTGCCGGCACCAATATTCACCTGTGCGCCAATCACCGCATCACCTAAGTAGGTGAGGTGATTCGCTTTCGAACCTTTGCCTAATCTACTTTTCTTCATTTCGACAAAGTTGCCGACTTTAGCGCCTTGCTCGAGAATCGAGCCTGGACGTAAGCGCGCATATGGACCTACTTCGCAGTGTTCCGCCACATCAGCATCTTCAACAATGCTGTGCGACTTAATCCGTGTACCGGCGGCAATACGGCAATTGCGTAAAATACAGTGACTTTCGATGACAACACCTTCGCCAAGTTCCACATCGCCCTCGAAAATAACATTCACGTCAATCACCACGTCATTGGCAATCTGTACCTTACCACGTACGTCAATGCGCGCTGGGTCAAGGAGAGTCGCACCATCAATCATCAATTGTTCGGCTTGGCGCTGTTGGTAAGCACGTTCAAGTGCGGCCAGTTGTACACGGTTATTGGCGCCTTCTACCTCATGAATGTCCTGAGGTTGAGTTGAAGCGATGTTTACGCCCTCTGCCGAGGCCATAGCAACGATATCCGTCAGGTAGTATTCCCCTTGTGCGTTATCGTTGGATAACTGGCTTAGCCAGCGTTTTAGGGCCTTGCCTTGCACCAACATCATGCCGGTGTTGGCTTCACAAACCTGCAACTGCTCGGGTGTGGCATCTTTTTGTTCAACGATACCGGTGATCTTGCCATCAGCATCACGCAAGATACGTCCATAGCCGGTTGGATCCGGAAGCGTAACCGTCAGCAACGCCAACTCAGTATCACGCCCTGCTGCAACCAACTGTTCAAGCGTAGCGACGCGGGTAAGCGGTACATCACCATACAAAATTAACACGTGCTCGTCGTCACCAACGTGGGGGACGACCTGTTGTACAGCATGTCCTGTACCGAGTTGCTCGGCTTGCTCGACAAAGTTCAGTTGCTGCTCGCCTAAGCGCTCCAACAACGCCTCCGCGCCATGACCGTAGATCACGTGAATCGCGTCGGATTGCAAATTGCGCGCAGCATCAATCACATGCTGCACCATAGGTTTATGGGCGACGGGGTGGAGTACTTTCGGCAATGCCGACCGCATACGTGTGCCTTTTCCGGCGGCCAACACGACTACACTTAATGACATGGGTCCGTCCCTTGAATGCTGGTTAAATAAATAATCCGCTTATTTTAGCGGTATTGCGTCAAATTAACAGGTGAAAAACCTTCCGAAAACCACTGCTTTAGTGCCTTTGCAGAATCTTTTCGGAAGCTCTTTCGGCTCCTGCCGTAAAGACAAAAAAGCCCATCCGAAAACGAATGGGCTTTTACGAGTTACTTTGGGCTGGTGCCTATTATTTACGTAATTTACGAATAATCTGCAATTGTGCCAACGCCCGAGACAATTCTGCCGCAGCTTCTGCGTAGCTGAGGTCAGAACTTGAATCTGCGATTGCTTCTTCAGCGCGTTTCTTCGCATCAAGAGCTTGTTGTTCATCAAGCTCTTCACCGCGAACGGCTGTATCAGCCAAAACCGTGACGTTGTGAGGCTGCACTTCCAGCACACCACCAGCAACGTAGATGATTTCTTCTTCACCGCCTTCTTTCACGACACGAACCATACCTGGTTTGATTTGCGTGATAAGAGGCGCGTGACCAGGGTAGATACCCAACTCACCTTCGCTACCGGTCACTTGCACGGTCTCAACGGCGCCAGTAAACAAGCTGTCTTCGGCGCTGACCACGTCAAGGTGTACAGTTTTTGCTGCCATTTAAACCTCCCGGTCCTTACATTTTCTTGGCTTTTTCGACCGCTTCTTCGATGCTGCCAACCATGTAGAACGCTTGTTCTGGAAGGTCGTCGTAATCACCGCCTAAGATGCCTTTAAAGCCAGCAATGGTGTCTTTCAAAGAGACGTATTTACCAGGTGAACCGGTGAATACTTCTGCTACGAAGAACGGCTGTGACAAGAAACGCTGGATCTTACGTGCACGTGAAACGGTCATCTTGTCTTCTTCAGATAACTCGTCCATACCCAAGATCGCGATGATGTCTTTCAGTTCTTTGTAACGCTGCAATACTGATTGCACACCACGGGCAACTTCATAGTGCTCTTTACCGATAACTTGCGGGTCAAGCTGACGTGAAGTTGAATCAAGTGGATCAACCGCTGGGTAGATACCCAAAGACGCGATATCACGTGACAATACTACGGTCGCATCCAAGTGAGCGAACGTGGTAGCTGGTGATGGGTCAGTCAAGTCATCCGCAGGTACGTATACGGCCTGGATTGACGTGATTGAACCTGTCTTGGTTGAAGTGATACGTTCTTGCAGTACACCCATTTCTTCTGCAAGGGTAGGCTGATAACCTACTGCAGATGGCATACGACCCAACAATGCAGATACTTCGGTACCGGCTAGGGTGTAACGGTAGATGTTATCTACGAAGAACAAAACGTCACGACCTTCGTCACGGAATTTTTCCGCCATGGTCAAACCTGTCAATGCAACGCGCAAACGGTTACCCGGTGGCTCGTTCATCTGACCGTAGACCAATGCTACTTTGTCGAGTACGTTTGAATCTTTCATCTCGTGATAGAAGTCGTTACCCTCACGCGTACGCTCACCAACACCTGCGAATACTGAGTAGCCGCTGTGCTCGATAGCGATGTTACGGATAAGCTCCATCATGTTTACGGTTTTACCAACACCAGCACCACCGAACAAACCAACTTTACCACCCTTAGCGAACGGACAAATCAAGTCGATTACCTTGATACCGGTCTCTAACAGCTCAGTTGCGTTTGACTGCTCTTCATACGAAGGTGCTTCGCGGTGGATTGACATACGCTCTTCTTCGCCGATGTCGCCCGCTTCATCAATTGGGTCACCCAATACGTTCATGATACGACCGAGGGTCTGTTTACCCACTGGTACCATGATAGGTTCACCGGTGTTTTCTACGTTGATACCACGACGCAAGCCATCAGTAGTACCAAGTGCGATACCACGCACAATACCACCACCTAGCTGCTGCTGAACTTCCAAGGTCAAACCCTTGAGGTCACCGTCGGTCACCTTCAGCGCGTCGTATACCTTTGGCACTGCGTCTTGTGGAAATTCGATATCCACAACCGCGCCAATAATTTGCACGACCTTACCTTGACTCATGACATTTCCTCTAACTCTAAAATTCTTGCAAGCTTCGCCTTAAACCGCTTCGGCGCCCGATACAATTTCCGAAATTTCCTGCGTGATCGCTGCTTGACGTGCTTTGTTGTACACAAGCTGCAACTGATCAATGAGGTCTTCGGCGTTGTCGGTAGCGGCTTTCATTGCCACCATCCGCGCTGCCTGTTCACTAGCGATGTTGTCCACCACGCCTTGGTACACTGTTGATTCAACGAAACGACGAATCAAGGTATCCAAAATGGCTTGTGGGCCTGGCTCGTACAGGTAGTCCCAGCTACCTGATTGCACGCGCTCGCGCTCTTCGCCTTCAGCTTTTGGCAACGGTAGCAATTGCGCTATCGTTGGCTCTTGCTTCATGGTGTTGACAAACTTGTTGTACACCACGTAAAGGCGATCGATATTGCCTTCGTCGAAAGCTTTAAGCATCACTTGCACGGTGCCGAGCACATCGGTCACGCTTGGCTTATCACCAAGACCTGACGTTTGCGCCAGTAAACGGCCTCCAAAGCGTTTAAAGAAACCCGTTGCCTTGCTGCCAATCGCCGCGAAATCAACTTCCACACCGTTTTCTTGCTGTGCTTGGGCATGCTTCACTACCGCTTTAAATTCGTTAGTGTTCAAGCCGCCACACAAACCACGGTCGGTTGAAATGACGATATAGCCAACTCGCTTCACAGCACGTTCTTCAAGGAACGGATGCTTATATTCGAGGTTGGCATGGGCAACATGGCCGATCACTTTGCGAATGCTATCGGCATACGGACGACTTGAAGCCATCCGTTCCTGCGCCTTTTTCATTTTCGACGCAGCAACCATTTCCATTGCGCTAGTGATCTTCTGAGTATTGTTAATACTCCCGATCTTGGTTTTTATCTCTTTACCGCCGGCCATGATAATCTCCTGTTAACTCAACGACGTGTGGCCACTTGTGAAAGCGGCCACTGCTCTTTACCAAGACTGCGTTTGTTTGAAGGTTTTCAAACCTTCATGCAGCTTAGCTTCGATGTCGTCGTTATAGTTGCCAGTTTTATCAATATCAGCCATCAGATCGGCGTGCTCGCTCTTCATGTACGCAATTAACGCACTTTCAAAGTCGAGGATTTTGTCCTGCGCCACATCTTTGAGGTAGCCTTTTTCAGCTGAGAAAATAGACACTGCCATTTCCGCAACACTCATTGGCTCATATTGGTTCTGTTTCATCAATTCGGTGACACGTTGACCGTGCTCAAGCTGTGCACGCGTTGCTTCATCAAGGTCAGAAGCAAACTGCGCGAACGCTGCAAGTTCACGATACTGGGCCAATGCCAAACGAATACCACCACCAAGCTTCTTAACGATCTTGGTCTGTGCTGCACCACCAACACGCGATACCGAGATACCTGCGTTAACAGCAGGGCGGATACCAGCGTTGAACAAGTCAGTTTCCAAGAAGATCTGACCGTCGGTGATTGAAATCACGTTGGTTGGTACGAACGCTGATACGTCACCCGCTTGGGTTTCGATGATTGGCAACGCAGTCAATGAACCGGTTTTGCCTTTCACTTCACCGTTGGTGAACTTCTCAACGTAGTCAGCATTAACACGTGCTGCACGCTCAAGTAAGCGTGAGTGTAGATAGAACACGTCACCTGGGTAAGCTTCACGACCTGGCGGACGACGTAGCAACAATGAGATTTGACGATAAGCAACAGCTTGCTTCGACAAGTCATCATAGACGATCAACGCGTCTTCACCGCGGTCACGGAAGTATTCACCCATGGTACAACCTGAGTAGGCTGCCAAGTATTGCAACGCTGCTGATTCAGAAGCAGATGCTGCAACTACAATGGTGTTTTCCAATGCGCCGTGCTCTTCAAGTTTGCGTACCACTGAAGCGATGGTCGATGCTTTCTGACCGATAGCTACGTACACACACTTAATGCCAGAGTCTTTCTGGTTAATGATGGCGTCAACTGCCAAAGCGGTTTTACCCGTTTGACGGTCACCGATCACCAACTCACGCTGGCCACGACCGATTGGAATCATCGCATCGATAGATTTGTAACCAGTTTGTACTGGCTGATCAACCGATTGACGTTCGATAACGCCAGGTGCGATTTTTTCAACAGGTTCAAAACCGTCCGCGTCGATTGGACCTTTACCATCGATCGGCTCACCTAGGGTGTTTACAACACGACCTAGCAAGTTACGACCTACTGGTACTTCCAAGATACGGCCGGTTGATTTTACTTTTACGCCTTCTTGCAGGTCCGCATATGGACCCATAACTACGGCGCCTACAGAATCACGTTCTAAGTTCAACGCGATAGCGTAACGATTGCCAGGAAGCTCAATCATCTCACCTTGCATACAGTCAGCAAGGCCATGAATGCGGATGATACCGTCGGTTACAGAAACGATAGTACCTTCGTTACGAGCTTCACTGACCACTTCGAACTGTTCAATACGTTTTTTGATCAGTTCTGCGATTTCATTTGAATTCAGTTGCATGCTCAAGTCCCCAATTAGGATTGCAGTGCATGAGTAAGCCGTTCGAGCTTACCGCGCACCGTACCGTCAATCACGGTGTCACCAGCTTTAATGTATAAGCCACTGACAATCGCTGCATCGACACTGCAATTCAGCTTAACTTTGCGTGAAAAACGTTTTTCTAACGTTTGTGCTAGATTGTCCTGCTGTTGCTGTGTCAATTCGACAGCAGCGGTTACATCTACTGCGATTTCGCGCTCGTAATCGGCACGGAATTCGCTGTACAGTTTTTCCACAGCAGGGAGAGCTTTCAAGCGGTCATTTTCCGCCATCAAACGTACGAAATTTTGGCCTTTTTCATCCAACTGTTCGCCGCAGACGTTAATGAAAACTTCTACCTTCTTATCTAGCGTTTCGGCGCTACTCAAAAAAGTTGCCATAGCTTCGTCTTTTGCTACTGCTGCAGCGAAAACGATCATCTCATGCCACTTTTCGATAGCGCCTTGCTCTAGTGCAAAATCAAAAGCTGCTTTTGCATAGGGGCGAGCAACCGTAGTCAATTCTGACATTTGCACAAACCCCTTTGGTTAGAGTTCAGCGACCAGTTTTTCAACGATGTCGCTGTGAGCGTTTTGATCAATTTCACGCTCAATAATTTTGCTAGCACCAGCAACTGCCAATACAGCAACTTGCTTGCGTAGCTCTTCGCGTAAGCGGTTGCGCTCAGCTTCGACTTCCGCATGACCGGCAGCAACGATTTTCTCGCGCTCTTGCTCGCCACGCTTCTTGCCGTCTTCAATCGACTCATCGGCGCGTTTTTTCGCCTGAGCAATGATTTCAGCAGCTTGCGCTTTCGCGTCTTTAAGTTCGTCAGCGATTTTGGCTTGCGCTTGTTCCAAGCTTTTCTCAGCTTTTTCACCTGCAGCAAGGCCATCAGCAATCTTTTTCTGACGAGCTTCAATCGCATTGTTCAGCGGTGGCCAAACAAACTTCATGCAGAACAGCACGAAGACGATAAACGCGATTAATTCACCGATTAGGGTCATGGTAATATTCATCGACCCACCCTCCTATTCGTTCAGTTGTTCGAAAAAAGTACCGAGCCTTAAAGAACGAACAACAGAACCATGGCGATACCAACACCGATCATTGCTACCGCATCGATCAGACCCGCCAAGATGAACATTTTAACTTGCAATGAAGGTGCTAATTCTGGCTGGCGTGCACACGCTTCCAAGAATTTACCGCCCATGTTACCGAAACCGATACCAGTACCGATTGCACCGAAACCGATCAACAATGCTACAGCGATATATTTAAGACCTAACATTAGTTCCATGATTTTCTCCGATATTTCAAAGGTTAAGTTAAAAAATAAACGTTAATTACAAAAACTAGTGGCTTTCTGAGCTGGCCATACTCAAGTAAACAATGGTCAGCATCATAAATACGAACGCTTGCAGCGTGATAACCAGAATGTGGAATACCGCCCAAACGAAATGCAATGGCAACTGGAACAAGCCAATCGCACCAATCAAGATGAAGATCAGCTCACCAGCATACATGTTACCGAACAAACGTAGTGCCAATGAGAACGGCTTCGCAATTAGCGCGATGATTTCCAAAATTAAGTTAAATGGAACCAATAGGGCTTGTACGAAGACGTTTTTAGCGCTGAATGGGTGCAAGGTAAGCTCTTTAATAAAGCCGACGATGCCTTTCATGCGAATACCGTAGCCAATCATCAGTAAGAACACGCCAAGGGCGAGGGCACCGGTCATATTAATATCGACCGTAGGTACAATCTTCATGTACACATCGTGCGAGTCCATTCCGAAGAAGGTCGCGCCGACCCAACCGGCAAATGCTGGCAAGAAGTCAACTGGGATCAAATCCATCAAGTTCATCAGGAAAACCCAGACGAAGATGGTTAACGCCAATGGCGCGATCAATTTACTCTTTCCGTGGAAGGTATCGCGAACGTTGTCACCAACGAATTCAACGAGCATTTCGATAAAGCACTGCAGCTTACCCGGCACGCCGGTGTCTGCTTTCTTCGCTGCGCTACGGAAAATCATTAAGAACAGGATGCCTAGTCCGATCGACCAAGCGAGTGTGTCAATGTGCCACGTCCAGAAACCTGCTTCACTACACGCTTTGTTGAACTCAATACCATTTTCGGTCGAGCACATCTTGGCGTTCGTTAAGTGGTGCTGAATGTGGCCTTGGAGCGTTAACTCTTCTGCAGCCATCTTAATTCCCACAATTTTAAGTTGATTTTAAAAACAAAATCGGTGCCAGCCATTGCACAACAAGCACTGCTACGTAACCGCTACTAACCGCAACCAGCGGGAGCGAAGTGAACACGAGCAGGCCTATTAGCAAGACCACGGTAAGGCTTAACTTCAAAGCCTCACCGGCATAAAAATTACTGACGACTTGTTGCGCCGCACGCGCGCCGCCTTTGGCAAAAACGCGCCATGCAAAGAGTGCTGTCGGAATCATCACGGCTACACCGCCGCCAACAACACCCCAAAAATATTCATACGATGTCACCAAAGAAAACGTACAGGCCAATAAAAATAAGGCGCCTGCTTGAACGCGCAACAGTTTAATTGCGAGTTGTTTTCCGGTTTTTGTTAACGTCTCACTCACGTGCTTCAAACCTCGGCTAAAAGCCCGCGATAGTATAAAGATTTGCGTTTTAATTGCAACAAAATGCAAGCCAATTAAGCGTCTTCACTCGCTTGAAAGTGAGTAAGGATGCCATCGAGCTCGTCTAAACTACTGTAATTAATGACCACTTTACCTTTGCCTTTACGGCCATGGTTGATCGCTACTGCAGCACCTAGACGTTCGCTAAGACGTTGTTCTAACCGTTGAATATCCGCATCTGGCTGTTTTGGCGCAGGTGCCTTTTTCGGCTCTAGCGTCGCTCGCACCAGCTTTTCAGCTTCACGTACGGTCATCCCTTTCGCGGCAATAGTCCGCGCGACGTCGCTTTGTTGATCACCCTGAAGGGCAAGGAGGAGTTTGGCGTGACCAAGTTCAATATCGCCACGCTCAAGAAGGGTTTTGGTTTCTTGTTCTAAATTATTCAACCGCAGCAAGTTCGTTACTGTTGCGCGCGATTTCCCAACAGCGTCAGCAACTTCTTGATGGGTAAGTTGAAACTCTTCTAACAAACGTTGTAATGCGGTGGCTTCTTCCATCGCATTTAAATCTTCACGTTGAATGTTCTCAATCAACGCAATCGCCACTGCAGCTTCATCTGGAACCGCTTTCACTAAGCATGGAACATCTTCCAAACGCGCCATCTGTGCAGCGCGCCAACGACGCTCACCAGCAATAATTTCATAGCGATCTTTGCCAATTTCACGCACCACAATCGGCTGAATGATACCTTGCGCTTTCACTGACGCGGCAAGATCTTCCAGTGCTTCTGGTGACATATCTTTACGAGGCTGGTATTTACCCGGCTGCAAGAATTCAATCGGTAATTTTTGCAATTCACCTTTGGTTAAATCTTCCACGTCATCGACCGCTGGTTGCTCATGCTCTCGCACATTCTTGCTGGTCGTTAATAACGCATCTAGACCGCGTCCTAGTCCTCGTTTTTTGGCAGACATAAAGCGTTGGTTCCTTAAGCTTCAGCCGCTGCGTCGGCTTTCTTTTGTTGTTCCGCACGACGAATCAATTCGCCAGCGAGGGATAAATATGCTTTCGCCCCTGTCGATGATTTATCGTAGTACATGGCCGGAGCACCAAAGCTAGGTGCTTCTGCTAAACGTACGTTACGTGGGATCACAGTTCGGTACACTTTATCGCCAAAATGGGCTTTCAACTGTTCCGAAACATCATTCGCAAGGCGATTGCGTGGGTCGTACATGGTACGCAAAATACCTTCGATTTGTAAGCGAGGGTTCACAGCTTCGGCCAAGCGCTCAATGGTATCCATTAACGCGGTAAGTCCTTCTAGCGCGTAATATTCACATTGCATCGGCACTAAAATTGAATCGGCTGCTGCCATCGCATTAACAGTTAACATGCTCAATGACGGCGGACAGTCGATAAACACAAAATCGTAGTGATCGAGTACCGGTTTCAAAGCGTTCGCCAAGCGTTGTTCGCGGGCAAACTCTTCCATTAATTTCACATCAGCAGCAGTTACATCACCATTGGCAGCAACCAAATGGTACTTGCCATTGGTATCGGTGACGACCACGTCTTGCAAGGGTTTTTGCTCAACCAAGAGTTCATAGGCAGTGTTCTCCACGTCGTATTTATCGACACCACTCCCCATAGTTGCGTTGCCCTGTGGGTCAAGATCAATCAAGAGCACTTTACGACGGGTGGCGGCCATGGACGCAGCCAAATTGACAGCTGTCGTCGTTTTACCGACTCCGCCTTTTTGATTTGCTATGGCAATTACTCTACCCACGGAATTAACCTCTTGTTGAGATAATGACGAGATGACGTTCAGCGTCCACCTCAGGCACATCTAATGCGAAAACGTCTTCAACCTTAAACGCGGTTGGCAAAGCTGCAATTTCAGCCTCAGGATACTGACCTTTTAAGGCAAAATAGTGACCTTGAGGCTGCGGTAAATGCTGGCACCAAGTGAGCATATCACTAAGCGATGCGAAGGCTCTACTGATGACACCATCAAATTTAGTTTCTGGTTGATAGTCTTCCACTCGACTTTGCACAGCATTTACATTTTTAAGACCCAGTTCATGACAAACCTGGCGAATAAAACGAATGCGTTTGCCCAAACTATCTAACAACACAAATTCTTTATCGGGCTGTGCAATGGCTAGAGGTAAGCCCGGAAGGCCTGGCCCCGTACCCACGTCAATAAAGCGTTGACCTGAGAGGTAAGGTAACACTACCAAACTATCCACAATATGGCGACTGACCATTTGCATCGGGTCGCGTACCGAAGTTAGATTGTAAGCTTTATTCCATTTGTTGAGCAACTCTACCAGACGCACCAACTGCTGTTGCTGCGATGCAGCAATGTCCAAGTGAGCTGCATCGAGCAGTTGCGTTAATTTTTGTTGCAATGTCATTAGGCGCTTTTCCGTAACAGTCCTTGTTTTTTCAAATGCACCAACAACATTGAAATCGCTGCTGGTGTGACTCCCGAAATACGTGCGGCTTTGCCGACGGTTTCTGGTTGATGCTCATTTAATTTAGCGATCACTTCATTCGATAGTCCTTTAATGCCAGCGTAATCAAACCCTAGAGGCAGCTGCGTAGTTTCATGGCGTTGCTGCTTAGCGATCTCGTCTTGCTGACGCGCAATATATCCTGCGTATTTGGTTTGAATTTCAACTTGTTCAGCGGCTTCACGATCGCTTAAACCTGGACCAAGATCAGTAATTGCCATCATCGCCTCATACGTCACTTCAGGACGTCGCAGCAGATCCTCACCATTCACTTCTTTGGTGATCGGTGTTTTTACCAATTCATTGACTGCTGCAACGGCAGGATGATCTTTGTGGATCCAAGAGCTACGTAAACGTTGTTGTTCTTGCGCGATCGCTTCAAGTTTTTCGTTGAAACGTTGCCAGCGGGCATCATCCACTAATCCAAGTTCACGACCCTGCTCAGTTAAACGCATGTCGGCGTTGTCTTCACGCAACAATAAGCGATATTCAGCACGTGACGTAAACATTCGGTAGGGTTCTTTGGTACCAAGCGTGGATAGATCATCGATCAAGACACCCATATAGGAATTATCACGGCGTGGCGCCCAACCGTCTTTATCTTGCGCTTGTAGCGCAGCGTTCAAACCAGCGATGAGGCCTTGTGCACCAGCTTCTTCATACCCTGTGGTGCCATTAATTTGGCCGGCAAAAAATAACCCTTGAATGTATTTGGTCTCAAGTGTTTGTTGGAGATCTCGAGGATCAAAGTAATCGTACTCAATGGCGTAACCAGGGCGCGTAATGTGCGCATTTTCAAAACCTTTGATTGAACGAACTAAGGCTACTTGCACGTCAAATGGCAAACTGGTTGAAATACCATTTGGGTAGACTTCGTGAGTATTGAGCCCTTCCGGTTCGACAAAGATTTGATGAGAATTTTTATCTGCAAAACGGGTTACTTTGTCTTCAATTGAAGGGCAGTAACGTGGTCCAACGCCTTCAATAATCCCAGAATACATAGGTGAACGATCCATACCACCACGAATAATGTCGTGGGTTTGATCGTTCGTATGCGTGATATAACAACTGATCTGCTGTGGATGATCTTCTGGTTTTCCCATGAATGAGAACAATGGTGTTGGTGTATCACCCGGTTGTTCTTGCATTACAGTGAAGTCGATTGATTTCGCATCAATACGTGGTGGCGTACCCGTTTTTAAACGATCAACGCGCAAAGGTAACTCACGTAAACGTTTCGCAAGTGCATTTGCTGGAGGATCTCCAGCGCGTCCACCTTGGTAGTTTTCTAAACCAATATGAATTTGGCCACCAAGGAAAGTTCCTACGGTTAATACGACAGTTTTTGCAGAAAACTTAAGTCCCATTTGAGTGATAACACCAACCACACGATCATTCTCAACGATCAGATCATCACAAGCTTGTTGGAATAAGCTTAGGTTTGGTTGGTTTTCTAAAAAACGTCGAATGGCAGCTTTGTAGAGTTCACGATCAGCTTGAGCTCGTGTGGCACGAACAGCTGGGCCTTTTGAAGAGTTTAGTGTACGAAATTGAATACCAGCACGATCTGCTGCGTGTGCCATAGCACCGCCTAACGCATCAATTTCTTTGACAAGATGGCCTTTACCAATACCACCAATGGCTGGATTACATGACATCTGTCCTAAGGTTTCGATGTTATGTGTCAAAAGTAATGTCTGACAGCCCATACGAGCTGCTGCTAAAGCTGCTTCAGTACCAGCATGTCCACCACCAATGACAATAACGTCATAATGCTGATGGTATGTAGAGGTATTCGACATAAATGTAATCCTAGAACGTCTAACGTAAGCAAATGGGGTTGGGTCATGCACCGCAAAACCTAGCCGTATAGTTTAACTTGAAATGACGTAGATCGAAACGGTTAAATTTTGTTCAGCTTTAAAAAAGGATCTAAATAAAATAAGTAAGATCTTTTTTTTGATCTTTTATTACTATTACTACTAGCTTTCGAATTTCTGTGGATAAGGTTCGCTAAGCCATGTCTGATAAGGATCAAAACGATCCGTTAACTTGTGATCAATACCTGATCCTTGTTCTGATCAAACCGTGGATAACTTGGCTGTTTATCCACAAGCTTAGTTATTCACAGGTTTGTACAGTGTGTATCTACAGATCTCAAAGGATCTTATCCAGCTGTTACTCACAAAGCTTGGAGGAAACTATTTAACCATGTTGATGCTTTTTCCTCCGGATCGTCATTTGCCATGTCGATCTCAAGGCGTTCAACGAGTCGTTTTGCGTTGCGTTTCTCAAGTTCTTGATCAAAGTCGCGTCCAGCTTTACAGAAGGTATCGTAGCAGCTATCGCCAACGGCGATCACGGCATAGCGTAAGGGCTCGAGGTCGGCGTGTTGCTGGTGCAGATCATCGGCAAAGTCGAGCATGCTGTCGCCATAGTCACCGGCACCATGGCTTGCAATACAGGCTAACCAAAGGCTTTCTTGGGTCAGCTCTTGAGTGAGTTCGGTGTAGTCAGGTTCGTAGTGTAACCGGGTGGTATGGCCGTTTTGTTCGAGTTGTTCACTGAGTTGATCAGCGAGATATTCGGTATTGCCAGATGTTGTTCCAACAAGAATGTCGATGGTTGCCATAGTGGGATCCTGTAATCGCTAAGTGGTTCTATTAGGCGTGAGACGCCGATGATACCACTTGGTTCTTACCTTTGCGCTTTGCGATCAATAAGGCTGTATCGGCGCGTTGGAACGCGTCTTCAAAAGTTTCATTAGGTTGTAGTTCTGCAACCCCAAAGCTGGCGTTGAGTTGTACCATACCTTTTGGGGTCGCAATTGCTGGAAGTTGGTGTTTGAGGCGTTCTGCAGTCAGTGTTGCTTGCTCAAGACGTTGCTCGGGCAGGAGTAATAGAAACTCATCGCCACCATAGCGCGCAATCAGATCATAATCGCGGATGTTTGATCGTATGCTTTGTGCGGCAAGGACGAGGGCTTGATCACCGACTAAATGACCAAAGGTGTCATTGATCACTTTAAAACGATCAATGTCGAACAATACGACAGACACAGGGAAGTCACGCTCACGTTTGCTCGCAAGTTTATGTTCAACCTGCTTTAAGAAATGCTCTCGAGTGGCAACTTGGGTTAAGGCATCAACTTTTATTTTCGCGTCGAGTCGGCGGTTTTGGTTGAGTAAGGTGGGTACTGACAAGCTGAAATAGGCGTTTGCGGCAATAACACACATGGCGAATTGATAGGTCAATGCGTGTTCTGTAACGCCGATCACCCCGAACCAAATGGCAATCAAGGTACTGGTGATTGCTAAACTGATCAGCGTGTGTTCCATGCTTTCGGTAAACACCAGCCATGCCTGAGGCAGACTGATAAAAAATATGAAGTAGGCGATGGCTGGGTCTTCGTAGTAATAATCGGCAACCATGACAATGGCGACAATGGTAATTATTAGCGTGAGTTTACGACTCCAAAGTTCGCGGTAGACGTTGGCTTTAATTGGGTTGGCATCACGTGATTTGAGCCATGATACGTCGAGTTTCCAAACTCTGCTGAGAATGAGAATAAATAACGGCGCCAGCACCATAGCTCCGACCAAATCACCGACCCACCATGCAATCCAATTATGGCTGATTTGTGCCCACGTCATACTGCCGATGGCGTAGAACGCCAGCACGCCAAACCAGGCGCCCACAAGGGTTGTCACTATGGTGATGATAAGAAAATACAAAATACGTTGGGGTAACTGTCGGGTATGCCAGCGATGAATGGTGTTCCGAAAATACAGTCCACCCATGGCAAATGCACAGGTATGGGCAGCGGCTAACATTAAGCTATTGTTCGATTGCTGAACAAAAGACAAGCTACTGCCGTCCATAAAGTACATCCAATACCCGGCAAGTAAACTGGCCATAAGTACGGGGAAAAAAGCCCGTGCTCCCATCAAAATAAACGCTGCTAAAGAAAGCCCTGCAGGTGGATACCAAAGGCTGATATAGGGCAGGTATTCCATGAGCACAGCGGCCCACCACACCAGCAACCACAGTGCGATAAACGCGAGGTAACGCAGCGAGGAGGCAGAAAAGGACTGAATAAATGCGGTCACAGGGTTCTCAATATCAGTAGCTTCACATAAATAAGCGTAGTGTAAAGTAATGAAAGCGACAAACGTTAAGTTTTTACGATTAATGAAATGGTGTTTGTGTACAAATTTTGGTACTTTTTTTCGACCTTTATTTGAAAGAGACCGCCCATGCACCGTATTTCTCTGTGGTTCGTTTGTACCCTTGTTGGACTCACTAGTTTTGGTCTGAGTGATCTGGCCCAAGCCTCTGCGATTCAGCAGACCAAAGGGAGTTTTGAAGACAAGTTTCGTCAATTGGACGAAGTTTTGCCTACCCCGAATGTTTACCGTAGTGCAGCGGGTGAACCAGGTGAACACTATTGGCAGCAACGCGCGGACTACATCATCGACGTACGTTTGGACGAAGAAAAGCGTCGTTTGGATGCGACAGAAACCATCACCTACACCAACAACTCGCCGTATACGCTGAAATACATTTGGATTCAGTTGGATCAAAATATCTTTCGTAGTGATTCAAGAGCTGAACGCAGCGCAACATTTGGCAGCCGTCCGGAAGTTAGTCTTGATGGCATCGATACGCCGGCAAAACTATCGTTAGGTGATTTGCGGCGCCAGCAATTTATGAGTGATAACGCGCTTGGCTTCGTGATCAGTCGCGTGGCCAATGGCGAGGAAGCACCGTTACGCTTTACCATTGTCGGCACCAACATGCGTGTTGATCTAGCAGAGCCGATTGGACCGGGCGCAACAACTGAGTTAGCCATCGATTTTGGTTATAACATCGTCGAAGAAGACGCTATGGATGCGCGCTCTGGCTACGAACTCTTTCCCGATGATGCGCGCGAAGGTGGCAATGCCATTTTCTTACTGGCGCAATGGTATCCGCGGGTAGCTGCTTTTACGGATTATGAAGCGTGGACCAATAAAGAGTTTCTAGGTAGCGGTGAATTTACGATGGAGTTCGGTGACTTTGAGGTCTCCATTGATGTGCCCGCCGACCACATCGTCGCCGCTTCAGGTGAGCTACAAAACCCTGAACAAGTCTTAACGGCGGAACAACGCCGTCGCTTGGAGCAAGCCAAAGATGCGAAACGTCCCGTTTTTGTCGTAACTGAAGAAGAAGCGCTAGAAAACGAGAAGGCTGGCACTAACGAACGTAAAACCTGGCGTTTTGTTGCTGAAAATGTCCGTGATTTTGCTTGGGCTTCATCGCGTAAGTTTATCTGGGACGCGAAAGGTTATCAGCAAGGCGGCAGTGTTCAGCCTGAAGTATTAGCGATGTCGTTTTATCCAAAAGAAGGTGGCGATCTGTGGAAGAAGTATTCCACTGAATCGGTAATTCACACGATGGAAGTCTACAGTCGCTTCGCATTTGACTACCCTTATCCAACCGCACAATCGGTCAATGGCCCTGTCGGTGGTATGGAATATCCGATGATCACGTTCAATGGCCCGCGAACGGAATTGCAAGAGGACGGTTCTCGTACCTACTCGTTAGCAGAAAAGCGGTTTTTGATTGGTGTCGTGATTCATGAAATTGGTCATATTTACTTTCCAATGGTGGTCAACTCTGATGAGCGCCAGTGGACGTGGATGGATGAGGGACTCAACAGCTTTTTAGACGGCGTGGCCGGACGTGAATGGGACCCTTCTATTCCTTGGGGTGTTGAGGCGCGTAGTATTATTGATTACATGAAGTCATCGGTACAGGTACCGATTATGACGCAGTCGGATAGCGTGCTTCGTCTTGGTCCTAATGCCTATACTAAGCCTGCGGTAGCGTTGAATATTCTGCGTGAGGTGATTCTTGGCCGTGAACTGTTTGATTTTGCCTTTAGAGAGTATGCGCAACGTTGGATGTTCAAGCGTCCGACGCCGGCAGATTTCTTCCGTACCATGGAAGAAGCGTCAGGTGTTGATTTAGATTGGTTCTGGCGTGGTTGGTTCTACAGCACCGATCATGTCGATATTAGTCTTGATCGTGTTTACAAGTTACGACTTGATACACAAGATCCTGACATCGATTGGCAGCGTCGTCGTGACGAAGAGGCGAATAAGCCAACGTCATTCTTTGTCGCGCGTAATCGTGCAGAAGGGCGTAAAACGTGGGTCGAAATGAATCCTGATGTTCGTGACTTCCATGATGAAAATGACCGTTTTACGGTAACCAATAAGCAACGTAATGCGTACCAAGATTTTCTTGCCAAGCTGGAACCATGGGAGCGGCGGGTATTCGAGCGCGCGGTGGCAGAAGATAAAAACTACTATGTGTTGGACTTTAGCAACCTTGGTGGTCTTGTCATGCCGATCTTGTTGCAAATGACCTATGCTGATGGCTCGACTGAAGATTATCGCATTCCTGCTGAAATCTGGCGTCGCAACCCACAACAGGTCAGCAAGCTGATTGTGACCGATAAAGAAGTGGTTGGTTTTGCGGTCGATCCTAATTGGGAAACTGCGGATGTCGCAATTGACAATAACTACTACCCGCGGCAGATCATCCCGTCACGCATTGAGGCATTCAAAGCGCAGCGCGGTAGCGACCATATTCGCCGTGATCTTATGCAAGATGCGAAGACTGAATTAGAGTCTGTGAACAATGACGATTAGAGTATTCGCGGTTGTTATAGGCACGTTGTTGGTGATGGGGAGCCTTGCTGCCCATCAGCTCAAATCAGCTGTGACCACTATTTTGTTTAATGAGCGCACCGGTAACATTGAGGTGATGCATCGTTTTGTTCTACATGATGCAGAACACGCAGTGGGTGAGTTGTTTAATAAAAAGCAGGCGGATATTCATACCGATGAAGCGACACGTGCGTTGTTTGCGGCCTATGTGTTACAAGCCTTTGCGCTGGAGTCGGCGGCAGGGGAAGCTTTGCCATTGACCAGTGTTGGCTACCAAATCGATGGCCGCGATTTTTGGGTGTATCAAGAAACGCCGCAGATTGCAGGCTTGACTGAACTGCGTGTGCGGCAAAAAGCACTACAAGAGTTGTGGCCTGCGCAACAAAACTTGGTCAACATTGAAGGCAAAGGTGCGATTAAGAGTCTACAATTTAATAAGGACGATGAGTGGTTGTCTGTAACTTTTAACGATTAATTCCTTAATAAGGAGGCACGATGTTCCGAGTGGTCATTGCATTTTTGTGTGCGGTCCTATCGGGTGCTTTGGTTGGCAGCATTGTGCAAACACAGTTCAATTTAGCTGCCCTCGCTGAGCTTTCTGTTCCCATCACGATAGATGTTCGAATTTCGACGATAATCCACGATATTATTAATTTTTCACCAATTTTAGCAGCAATGTTAGGGGTTGTTTTACTTGTTGCTTTACCTGTTGCCGGGTTTGTTGCGCACTTTATTCAGGGCATTGAACGGCTGTGGTTTACTTTTGCTGGTTTTATCGGCTTATTACTTTGTTTTGCCATTGTGAACGAGTTGGCCCCAATGCCTACCTTTATTGCGGCCACGCGTAGTTGGTCGGGGTGGTTATTAATGGCGGCAACGGGAGGGCTTGCGGGTTGGCTCTTTCATCGTGTGTGGCGACCGACGGTACGTGATCTAAAGGACCCTGTAGTGTGAAACGACTGAAACAATCGATGTTAATACTGAGTGTGTTGCTGTTTGGGCAGCTCACCTTTCCTGTACATGCCGCTGAGGTCGCAGTAATAAGCGATGAGATTGCTGTTGGGTTCGATTATCCTTGGGCACTGGTGCAGTTACCCGAACGTAAAGCCGGTTGGTTGGTTACTGAACGTACGGGACAGCTTATCCATGTCGCGGATGACGGCACCAAGGTTCAGGTCCCCCTGCAATTGCCTGGATTGTATGTTGCAGGGCAAAGTGGATTATTTGACGTGATCTTAGCGCCGGACTTTGCTACGTCGCGTTGGCTCTATTTAAGTTATGCGTGCGGCACGCCCAATGCCAACACAACGTGTTTGGCGCGGACGCGCTTGTCAAAGACCACGCCTTATCGCACTCAAGCCACCGAAAAGTTGTTTACTGCCCGGCCGTTGCGTAAAGGTGCGGCCCATTATGGGGGGCGCATGGCATGGTTACCGGATCAAACCTTGTTGTTGACCCTCGGCGATGGCTTCGATTATCGCGAGCAAGCGCAGAACCTTGAAAATCATTTTGGCAAAGTTGTGCGTTTGACCATGACCGGTGAAGCCCCCGCGGACAATCCATTTCCGGATAAAACCGATGGTCGGATTTTTAGTTACGGGCATCGCAATAGCCAAGGCATTGTTTATGACCCCACACGCAAGGTAATTTGGCAACATGAGCACGGTCCGCGCGGCGGTGATGAATTAAATCGTCTCCAAGCAGGCCGTAATTACGGTTGGCCGATAGTGAGCTTGGGGATTGATTACACTGGGGCAATGGTAACGCCCTATGAAGCCTTACCTGGGGTTGTTGATCCTGAATATCACTGGACCCCGTCGCTTGCGCCTGCAGATATGGCGCTCTACCAAGGTACAATGTTTCCACAATGGCAAGGTGGACTGTTGATCACTCACCTTGCTGGTAAGCGTTTGCAGGTGTTAATGCCAGAGCATGACACCTGGCAGGTAGCGGCCGAATATCGCACCTCAAACGAGGCGCGTTTGCGTGCTGTGGCTGTGGCTGACGATGGTGCCATTTGGCTGTTAACAGACAGTGATAATGGGCGCTTGTTACGCCTCTCTGCGCCTAAAGATTAAGTAAAGTCAGCAGGAAAGCTGCGGCGTATGTGCTAACTTTGTAAAGATACTAACGTAAAAGCCAAAGAGGTAACTTTATGAAAGTTTGGATTCCGATTGTTGTGGCATCTTCAGTTTTATTAGCGGGTTGTCAAACACCGATGAACAATACGCAAAAAGGTGCGGCGATTGGTGCTGTAGCCGGTGCGTTGATTGGTAAAGGAACCGGCGATCACGATAAAAGTCGCTATGTGTGGGGTGCCGCTGTAGGTGCACTCGCTGGCAGTGCCATTGGTAATTACATGGACAAGCAAGAACAACAGTTCCGTGAAGAGCTCTCTGGTAGTGGCGTACAAGTGGTACGTGATGGCGATACCATCCGTTTGCAAATGCCGAGCAACATTACATTTGCGACCGACAGCTCAGTGATTTCAAGCAACTTCGATCCTGTGTTAGCGGACGTTGCACGCGTACTGAACCAGTACAACAAAACCACAATGGTTGTTGAAGGTCATACCGACAGTACAGGTACCGCGCAATACAACCAGCAACTCTCTGAGAGTCGTGCTTGGTCGGTCAGTAACCATTTAGCGCGTCAAGGCGTTGATACCCGTCGTTTGACCGTGATTGGTTACGGTGAGTCGCAGCCGATTGCATCGAATGATACGGTGAACGGCCGTCAACAAAACCGTCGGGTTGAATTACGTATTGTGCCAAACCGTCAGTAATCCTGATCGTTGGAGAGCACTAATGAAAAGCGAGCCTTAGAGCTCGCTTTTTTAATGGTAACGATTCAGTTGGTGTTGCACTCGGGCAAGGTAGCGCGCCGAGGTAAGTTTGTCATTTACCCCTAATTTATCGGCCATTTGATAGAGCTTAAAGAGGCGGTGGTGAAAGCGTGCCCGGTAGCGCTCAATTTGGTTTGCTGTTAACTCCCGTTCATCCATTTCCACTAATTCTCGCTCAAGTGCCTTGATAATATGGCGTTGGCGACTGCGTAAATTGGTTGGGAATAGGATCTTATAACTGAGCATTGCCAGCAAAGGCGCGGCAATGACGGCGATGGCAATACTGACCGAGGCCGTCCAGTCAAAGTGGTAGTGTAAGGCTGGCTGCATTAAAAGTAAGAAGACTAAGTTAAAGTCCATCGCTCCGGGCGCGGTGCGGTTGTGTGCCAACGGAAATCCAGCCAATAGAATAACCGGCATTAAGCAAAGTAACATCGCTAATATGGAATCGGTATGTGGCCATAAAAAGGCTTGAATAAAGATTGCTGTAAGCGCCCCAGCTGTTTGCCCTAAAAACACGTAATACATGGTTTTAGCGGGGTTCTCATGCCCCGAGAATAAGGTCAGCATAATGCTGGCGCCTAACAGTAAGTACGCTAATTGAAACCAACCCGTGTAGGCCCAGCCACAACTGATCAAGGTCATGACGGTAAAGGTACGGATTGCTGCTTGTTGCGCGCCGCGCCAATCGCGATGCAGCAGGGCATAAGTTGAGGTCGGTGAACGCGCGGTTTTGCCACTTTCACGAAATTCTAAACGGGCTTCAATGGCGTTGTAAAAGTCGTTAAATTCATACGTAAATTCGCTCGTTTTTAAGTAGGCGTAGGTGCGTGCAAGAGCCGCGCGTATTGATTCAGCATTGTTATCGGTTAAGGCTTGCGCGCATTCACGCAAGAGCTCAGCAAGCGCGCTATCGATCTGTAATTGCGAGGTTTCGAGCTGTGCCAGAAGACCTAATTGGGCGTTTAGTAAACGGCGAAACAATTTGGCTGAAAGGTGTGCTGACGGTGAGCCTGAACCGTGATCACTGAGCTGCGTTTCTAAATGAGCAAGGGTCGAAATTTGATCGTGGATGGGCAATTCGCCAACCGCACCTTGGTCAAAAGCACGGGCCATCAAACGGAGCGTTTCTGCAGCTTGACGCCGGATTTTATTCACTAAGGTTTGTTCCGCTCGGGCATAGGTAAAGAGCCAGCCAATAACGAGGGCGGTGAGTACGCCCACCATCACTGTTAGCATGCGGTCAATGCCAAGTGGCATCAGCACATCTGGTGTACGGACAAGGAGCACTACCATGGACGAGGAGTAACCAGCGAGCACCGCCCCATAGGCAATCAGGCCATGTAGCAAGGTGGCGATATAGACACAAATGGTCACCCACAGTGTTAGCCCTAATGCTGCCATCAAAATGTCATCGCCACTGATCACTACGATCAGCATTCCCACAGCGGTACCGATGAGTGTACCTAAGCTCCGGTAGCCGGCTTTTTCTAACAGTAAGCCTCGGGTCGGTTGGGACACCCCCCACACGGTCATGGCCGACCACTGGGGATGTTCAAGCCCCATAGCCCAAGCAATTAAAAGTGCTAAGCAGGCGGCGACCCCGGTTCGGAAACCGAACCGGAAGCGCGAGTAATCAAATCCTAATTTGGCAAAATTATGTTTCAGTTGGCTCATTAACAAGGAGTGCGATAGCTCCATCTCCAGTCACGTTACAGGCAGTACCAAAACTATCTTGCGCCATGTACAAGGCGATCATCAAGGCGATTGCGGTTTCACCAAAGCCCAGCATTGAGCCTAACAAACCCACGGCGGACATCACTGCGCCGCCAGGCACGCCAGGTGCTGCAAGCATAACCACACCGAGCATCAAAATGAATGGCAAGATAGTGAAGAACGGCGGTATGGCCAAGGCATCTTGCAGGTACATGACGGCTAAGGTACAGCTGACAATGGTAATGGTGGAGCCAGCTAAGTGTGTGGTAGCACAGAGCGGAACTACGAAGTTCGCAACATCGTCATTGACCTTGTTGGCTTTAGCACTGCGCAGCGTGACGGGAATGGTAGCTGCACTAGACATGGTACCCAAGGCGGTAAAGTAAGCCGGTAGCATGTTCTTGATCAGGCGCGCAGGGTTTGCTCCTGAACGTACGCCAGCGATGATAAACATCGTGGTTAAATAGACCCAGTGCAAGGCAATTGCTAGGACCAAAATGATACCGAACGTTTGTAGGGTGTTTACCACAGTGCCTGCGACCGTCATTTCAGCAAAGACACCGGCGATGTAAAATGGCAACAATGGAATGATCACGCGACCGAGCAGCCACTCGATGATGTCACGTCCTTGATCAGAGACTTGCTTGAGTTGTTGGGCTTGGGTGACGGTAATCCCTAAACCAAAAATGAATGCCAATACCAATGCTGTCATGATGCCGAATACAGGTGGCAAATCGAGCATGAGGAATGGTTCGAGTACGGTACCTGTCGCGTCTTGTACTCCGCCCTCGACTTTACGTAACAGGGGAACCACCAAACTAGCAACAAAGTAAGCTAAAGTACCCGCGAGTACCGTTGAAAGGTACGCGATAGAGAGGGTTTTGCCGAGTAACTTTCCGGAGTTGCGTGGTAAACCAGCGATACCACTGGTGATAAAAAATAAAATCAGCAGGGGAATGGTAAAGAATAGCAACTGACCGAACAATTCTTTAAAGGTAAGCAGCAGTTGTGACACCCAGTGAGGGGTGTAAAGGCCAACCAGCACGCCTCCAATAATACCCAAAACAAGTTTGATAATGAGACCCATAGTCGATGCTTCTCTTGTCGATGTCTAGTTATAAGTAGACGCTATTCTACCTATTTTCTAGTGGGTCTTCACTGTCTGTTGGCGTGCTGAGTGGTTGGTTAACCTTTTAATTGGCAACAGAGTAAGTCTTCTATCGCTCGGCGAGCCTCTGCAGGTTTAACACGCGACTCGTTGATCATCGCTGCGATACCTTCAATGGCGCCGAAGATCGCAGCCATACGCAGTGGCGATAACAGTTCGCGTTGTGCGACAAAAGGACGGAACACATCACTCAATACGTCGCAGAAAAAATCGCGGATGACACGGCGAATATGGCGATGATCGGGATAGGCCATAAGGGCGAACACCACTTCTTCATATTCGCGGCCGTTTTGCTGCACACACTCAAGGTAAGCTTCAGTGAAAAGTTGAACAGCTTCGTCGAAACTTTTCGCTTGGTGTTCAATTTTGGCATTCATGGTGTCGACAAATAGTTTGTCACAGCGCTTGTAGATGGCGTGTAGCAAACTTTGTCGGGTGGCAAAGTGGTTATAAGTAATAGGTTTAGTTACCCCCGCGGCCTGCGCGAGGGTAATGAGTGTAAGGGCTTCTGTCCCTTTATCTCGGATGATTTGGGTTGCCACGTCCAGCAGTTGATCGCGGCGGGCATCCTTGGTCAGTCGAGTGGTCACGTTATTCTCCAGTTAGCGTTGTGCTAGCGGAACTTTTGGGAAATCAATCTTCGTTTGCACGATATTGTTAACCCAATTGCTAAAGGTATTAAGTACCGTCCACGCCGCAATTTGGATCAATTTTTGTTCAGTAATGCCGGCGTCGTAGGCATCTCGTTTATCTTGTTCGTCCAGATGACCTTGTTTTTCAAGCAATTGTTCAACGATGTTAAGAAGAGCTTGTTCGTAAGAATCAGCGGCTTTCCCAAGCTGTGCTTGCGCACACTCTTCTTGACTCAGTCCCGCGCGTTTCGCCGAGAAGGTGTGGCCGCTGACACAATAATGACATCCGTTGTAATTGGCAACAGCAAGTGAGATGAGTTCACGTTGACGCTCATCCAGTTGGCCATGTGTTTCGATCGATTTCACAAAGTCGAGGTAGCCAGTTAATGAGCCACCATCGATACCGAGTGCGGCAAAAAAGTTGGGTACCATACCGTATTGGTCTTTGAAATTCTTTAGGATAGGTGCGGCGATGGCGTCGGCGGTGTCGATGGTACGTAAGTTAAGTTCAAGCATGCAAAGCTCCGTTACTGCAACTAAACAAAGCCTTGAGAGGCATTGTTTTTTATGAAGGATAAGTTCTGTTACCAAAGGTAACTTAATCTAAGTATACCTTTGGTAACTTATCCGTCAAGAGTAACTTTAGCTTTGTCTAAATTATTTAGGGTAAGCGACCTGCGAACTCTCTTATAAAGCTTTCTTGTCGGTGTTTGACTTGAAGATCGTAACGTCGGTTCGCTGTTAGCGGGACCTCAATTGCTTGATTCATTGGAAGCGTCTGAAAAGACGCGCCGCAATGGCTACGGTACAGCAGTTCTGGTGTTTGCGTGAACAATTGCACACTATTGCGCTGGCGCTTTAGGCTGATGTGATGAGCCATGTCTTGCTGGCCTTGTAGACGGCGATGGAAGCCTTCTGGCCCCATCAATTGTAGATCGTAGTGACCTTGATGGTAGGCATAACTTACCTGTAATTGTTGGTGTCCCGCAACAGTGTAGCGGCGTGGTACGGCATCAAGATTAAGGCGATCATAGATATGAATGACGACTGCACGTGCAGTCGTGTTGCGTAGAGTTAGCTGGAAGCTGTCACCGCATTGTTGCTTATCTTCCTCGACAACCTCAATGTTATACAAGCAGGGGCGATGCGGCTTTTCTCCAGGTTCTTGCTGAAAGTGCGATGGTGTTGATGGGATCGGTGGTACCGTGCGCCCGTCTAGTTGTCCTGCCCGCAGTGCGTCTTGATAAGGCTCGGGGAGATGAGGAAAAGCATCCTTGTTTGGATTTACAAAGTCAAAAGCACTCATAAAGTCGCCACAGACTGCACGTCGCCATGGACTAATATTTGGCTCGGCGACCCCAAAGCGCAGTTCAAGGAAACGAATGACCGAGGTGTGGTCCATCACTTCGGAACAGACATTGCCACCACGACTCCAAGGCGACACTACATAAGCAGGGACACGGGGGCCAAGGCCATAAGGCTGGCCGATTAAGGCATCACGTTCTTTGCCTTGATTATCAGATTTAGTTCGATGGTATTCGCCGGTGGTTGCGACCTGTGAGTGACCAAAGTAGTGACCAGGGCGATGTGGATCGGGTGAAGGCGGTGCTGGGGGCGGTACGTGATCAAAAAAGCCGTCGTTCTCATCAAACATGATAAACACTACGGTTTTTGCCCAAACCTCTGGATTAGACGTCAGTGCTTCGAGCATTTCTGCGGTATAAGCAGCACCTTGCGCTGGACTCGACGGACCCGGATGCTCAGAGCCCTCAGCGGTCGCAATAATATAGGAGACCGCCGGTAATCTATCGGCCATAACATCTTGTTTCAGGTGCGCCAAGGTACGGGTGGTCAATGCGCGCTGGCGGAGATCGTTCGCCTCATCTTTTGCGGCAGCGTTGCGGTAACTTTGAAAGCCCACCAATGGATTATCGGTAAAGTTGTCCTGCATATCTTGATAAATGGTCCACTCGATGCCGGCTTTTGATAGGCGCTCAGGGTAGGTTGCCCAATGGTAACTGTCAGGATCGCCGCCGTCGCTAGCTAAGCGGTCATGACTATTGCCGACGGCAGGGCCACCATGTTTGGCTTGGCCATCGTTGGTGCCTGACCAGAGAAAGAGGCGGTTGGGGTTGGTGCCACCTTGGAAGGAGCAATGGTAAGCGTCACACAAGGTGAAGGCATTCGCGAGGGCGAACTGAAACGGAATATCCTGTTGTTCAAAGTAGCCCATTGAGTGCAATTGTTTGGCATTTGGCCATTGATCCATGCGCCCATTGTCCCAGGCGTACTGAGCGTCAGGCCAAGCGTGCGGTGTACCTTCGACGCGCATGTGTGCGAAGTTCTGCTGGGTATTTAATGGAAAGGGTGTGATCAGCTCAGGCCCTTGGTGTTGGCTATTGAGCTGCGTAAAGACGTTGCGCTTTGGATAAGATGCTAACGGCCGCGCTGGCGCCGGGTATGGGTCTGAAAAGCCGCGAACACCTGGCATAGTGCCAAAATAATGATCGAACGAGCGGTTTTCCTGCATCAGGATCACAACGTGTTCAACGTCTTCAATGCTGCGATGCTGAACGCGAGCTGGTAAGCTTAAAGCCCGCACAATTTGTGGGTAGAGCAAGGTAGCTCCAGCCACTGCCGTACTACCTTTTAAAAACTGTCGCCGTGTGAGTCCAGCCATCTGTGGTTATCCTTATTCGCGTCCCAATGTTGGGCGCGGAGGCTAACTGATAAATGTGGCAGGGCGATGACGGTTAGATTATTTCACCTGTTATTGGTACTCTGCTTCCCACAGCGAGAGTGGTTCTGCTGCGCACCATTGCCAGAATTTTTGTTCAACTAAGTCACTTGCCTCAGCAGCATCTCGTCCTTCAAACAAGCGCCAGTTTTCCTCTGCTGATTCCAGGGCATAACGTCTTAAGTGACCTGTGAGGTTTTCGAAATCGGCTGTTCCGAGACCAAACATACTGCCGTCTTTAAAATATTCCCATGGCATCTGCTGCTCAGGCTTTCGTTGATGATTTTGGAAGAAGGCTTCGCTGTAGATGCTAGCCGATTGACTTACATAGCTGCAGTCATTCCAACGTTGGCAGCGAAAGTAATACTCATCGTCCTCGGCCTCGGAAGCGCTGGTTAGCTCTTGATAGGGACAACCTTTTTGCCAAGGTTTCTCGATATCTGTTTCGGCCAAACGCTGTTTGGCGAGCGCGATATCTTCAGGCGTTGGGAAACTTTCCATCAGGACATCATATGCGTCAGCCAGTACCGTAGAGGTCGTTCCTAAGAGAAATAAACCCATTGCGGTGCGGGTGTACGCTGATTTTGTGAACGATGACATGCTACAGCTCCCTAGAAGACGAAATTATCATGTTGTTTCGGTTGAACGGATTTACTTGCCGATACAGAAGGAGCCGAAGATTTTGCCGAGTAGGTCGTCAGAGGTAAATTCTCCGGTGATTTCGTTCAAATGTTGCTGGGTGAGACGTAGCTCTTCAGCAAGAATTTCGCCAGCAACATGTTGTTCTAGTGCGTCTTGACCAGTAAGTAAGTGCTCACGTGCTTTTTCAAGAGCGGTCAAATGACGACGGCGCGCCATGAAGCTGCCTTCGCTGGTGGCTTGATAGCCGACACACTGTTTGAGGTGGTCACGCAGTAACTCAACACCATGGCCTGTTTTTGCCGAAAGGTGCAGCACTGGAATGCCAGAAATAGTCTCGATTTGCACGGGTTCTTCGTTTAAATCCACTTTGTTGCGGATCACCGTGTAAGGTAATTCGGCAGGAAGCTGCTCGAAGAATTCCGGCCAAATATCGGCAGGGTGGACGGCTTGGGTTTCTGTGGCATCAACCATGAACAACACACGGTCGGCACCGTGGATTTCATCCCACGCCCTCTGAATACCTATTTGTTCGACTTCATCAGGGCTTTCGCGCAAACCGGCTGTGTCGATGATATGCAGTGGCATGCCATCAATTTGGATGTGCTCGCGCAAGACGTCGCGGGTGGTGCCCGCAATAGAAGTAACAATAGCTGATTCGCGACCGGCGAGGGCATTCAATAGGCTTGATTTACCGGCGTTCGGACGCCCTGCAATCACTACTTTCATCCCTTCGCGTAGCAACGAGCCTTGCTTGGCCTGCACCATGACCTGCTGCATATGGTCGACGATAGCTTCGAGATCACTCGCTACTTTACCGTCACTGAGAAAGTCGATTTCTTCATCGGGGAAGTCAATCGCAGCCTCGACGTACATACGCAATTGAATCACAGCATCGACTAAGGTATCGATTTCATGAGAGAAACCGCCCTGTAGGCTCTGTAAGGCGGCTTTCGCGGCCTGTTCAGAGGTGGTGTCGATGAGATCAGCAATGGCTTCTGCCTGGGTTAAATCGAGCTTGTCGTTGAGAAACGCACGCTCACTGAATTCACCCGGGCGAGCTGGACGAATGCCCGGTAAGTCGAGAATGGCTTTAATGATCATATCAATGAGAACAGGGCCACCGTGACCCTGTAACTCAAGTACATCTTCGCCGGTAAATGAGTTAGGACCGGCAAAAAACAGCGCTATACCCTCATCAAGCAACTGTCCGTGTGCATCATGAAAGGGCACGTATTCGGCTTTGCGAGGCGGGGGGCAGTGGCCAATTAAGACATCGGCCACCTGACGCGCTGCAGGTCCGCTAACGCGAACAATACCAACGCCACCGCGACCGGGTGGCGTTGCTTGAGCAACAATAGTGTCATTACTCAGTTCGAGACTCATTTTTTCTTACGACGCTCCATCATGCCTTTTTTCTCAAGGCCGCGGTAAATCCATTGCATTTGACCGATAGTGATCAAGTTGTTACTCAACCAGTACAATACCAAGCCTGATGGGAACCACAGGAAGAATACGGTAAATACCACTGGCATGTACTGCATGATCTTCTGCTGCATCGGATCGGTACCCGGTGCTGGTTGCAAGCGTTGCATGAACCACATTGAGACACCCATCAAGAGTGGCAAGATGTAATACGGGTCTTTTGCTGATAAGTCATCGATCCAGAGGAATAGTGGCGCATGGCGAAGTTCCACGCTCTCCAACAGAACCCAGTACAGCGACAAGAAGATTGGCAGTTGCAGCAACATCGGTAAACAGCCGCCCAGCGGGTTTACTTTTTCTTCTTTGTAGAGCTTCATCATGGCTTGTGACATCTTCTGACGGTCTTCACCATAACGCTCACGCAGCGCTTTCATCTTCGGCTGGATCATACGCATTTTCGCCATTGACACGTATTGTGCTTTGGTCAATGGGTACAAGGCAGCTTTGATGATCACAGTCACCGCAATGATAGACAGACCCCAGTTAATTAAGAAGCTCTGTAAGAACTGCAATAACTTAAAGATTGGCTGTGCAAGCCACCACAAGAAGCCGTAATCGACAGTGAGATCAAGGTTATCAGCCACTAATGCCATGGCGTCTTGGTCTTTGGGACCAACAAAAAGCGTTGAGCGAATTTCAGCTTCGCTATTTGGTGCAATGGTTGCCGTCGGATAAATCACCCGCATTAGCGCTTGATTGCTGCCAAGAATGCTTGATGAAATTTGTTTGGTGCCATTACTACGTGGAATCCAGGCGCTGACAAAGTAGTGCTCAAGCATGGCAACCCAGCCAGTGTCAGTGGCACGACTTAGAGGCGCGTCACGCATGTCGTCAAACGAGTATTTTTCGTAGCGATCGTCGTCCCATGAGTAGGCGCCACCACGATAGGTTGGCATCATCATGTTGCCGCTCGACTCGGCAATCACTTGCTTTAACTGAGCGTAAAACTGTACTTCTTTATGCGCACTTGCCGTGTTTTGAATGGTGTAAATCACGTCAATTGCGTATGAGCCTTTGTTTAGCACAAAGGTTTTAATGATTTTTGAGCCATCTTCGAGGGTATAGGTGAGCGGCACTTCAATGCGGTCACCGGTCATTTCATAGGTGGTTTGCTCAGCATAGAACAGTGGGCGACCCGCCGAAGAGTCGGTGCCGTCTTTACCAATCAAGCCCGATTGCGCGATGTAGAGGTTCGCGGCATCGTCGTGCAAGAGCTCGAAACGCGCTTCAGAGTCTTGTTCACGCGCAAATTGCAGCAATTGGGCGTTAACAACGTCACCGCCACGTAAGGCAATTTCGAGATCAAGTACGTCGGTTTTGATATGAATACGCGCGCTTTTCGATACTGAGTTCGCAGTTGGCGTATCACTTGGCGTTGCACTAGGTACACTGTCGTCACGCAAGCTAGGATCAGCAGTTGGAATACCACTATCTTGGGTATTCGGCGTTGATTGTGTTGTTGTTTGTGCAGCTTTTTGCGTGCCTGGCGCCGTATCAATGACCCAGTTTTGATAGAGGAAAAAACTCACTACCAAAAAAGCAATAAACAATATAGAACGTGGCGAATTCATAAGTCCTTCGTCTCTGTTTTACTTTCTTTCGTTGATTCCGATGCGCTGTTTTTCGTTGGCACCGGGTCGAAGCCGCCCGGATGACCGGGATGGCATTTACTGATGCGTTTACTGGCAAGCCAGAAGCCCCGCATAATACCATGTTTTTGGATCGCTTCGATGGCGTATTGCGAGCAGGTGGGTTGAAACCTACAGCGCGGACCGAGCAGTGGACTTATGAACCACTGGTAGCATCGGATGCAGCCGATAGGTATTGCACGCAGCGCTTGCTTAATGTTCGCCATAGATAATCGAGCCGTTGTTGCAAAACATCATTTTCAAGATCGGCAATACCGCTTTTTGCAATGACGATAATGTCGAATGGCGGTATTTTATGCTGTTTCAGCCGAAAATTCTCGCGAATCTTACGTTTAATTCGATTTCGGTCGACAGCACGCTTCGCACGTTTCTTGGAAATGGTGACGCCAATACGAGGATGATCAAGTTGATTGGGGGTCGCAAGCATGGTGAGCTCAGCCGTGACAGCTTTCACCGGGGGATGATTAAAGACTTGCTGAAATTGAGCGGGAGTTAGCAGACGTAACTCCCGTCCATAGGAATACTGCTTCAATTATGCAGACAGGACTTTGCGGCCCTTGGCACGACGGCGAGCTAATACTGCACGACCGTTTTTCGTTGCCATACGAGCACGGAATCCGTGGCTACGCTTGCGCTTCAATACGCTTGGTTGAAATGTTCTTTTCATAATGCTAATTCCGTAATCGGTTTACCTAAAAATTTAGAGCGCGAATTCTACCCATTAAAAGGATCAAAGTCAACGCTAAAAGCTATCCACAATTGATAAAGAAGAATGATTCTTATTGTGGATAACTCCGTCTGCATTTGGTCGCATAATTTGCCTTTCAGACTGGCGAATAAGGCCTGACTTCAGTACAATCTAGGGTTCTGAATTATACATAATTTAACCGACGATTTTCGTGTTATTGGTGCAAAAGTGGGGGCATCAGCGAGGATCGCCGTATAACAGAGTTTCAGGGAGTGGAGTGTGAGTAAATCGCTTTGGGAATATTGTACCGAACGCCTACAAAGCGAACTGTCGACACAGCACTATAATACTTGGATCCGCCCACTGCAGGCGGATCTCGCGGACGATACATTAACGCTCTATGCGCCCAATATGTACGTTGTCGACTGGGTCAAAGACAAATACCTAAATCTGATCAAAGATTACCTTGGTGAAGCAGTGAAAGACAAAGGTGCGCAGGCACCGAATGTCTCTTTTGCTGTGGGCGGTGTTAAGCGTAAAACTGAAGCGAGCGAGCGCGCCCCAAGTCCGGTGGAGCCTCGTCGTGCAGCGGTAGAGCGTCCTGTACGTCGTCAAAGCCCGTGGGACGAAGACACTCCTGCACCTGCCTTTGAAAGTAACATCCACCCAGAATATACCTTTGATAACTTTGTTGAAGGTAAATCGAACCAACTTGCCCGCGCTGCCGCGTCACAAGTCGCTGAAAACCCTGGTGGCGTGTATAACCCGTTGTTCGTTTACGGAGGCACGGGTCTTGGTAAAACGCACTTATTGCACGCTGTTGGTAATGCGATTATGGCGAACAAAAAGGGCGCAAAGGTTTTTTACATGCGTGCTGAACGCTTCGTTCAAGACATGGTTAACGCGTTGAAAAATAACTCAATTAACGAGTTTAAGCGGTATTATCGTTCGGTGGATGCCTTACTTATTGATGACATTCACTTCTTTGCCAATAAGAAAGGCTCTCAAGAAGAGTTTTTCCATACCTTTAATGCGTTATTGGAAGGTAATCAGCAGATCATTATGACCAGTGATCTCTACCCGAAAGAGATTGAAGGGGTAGAGGATCGCTTGCGCTCACGTTTTGGTTGGGGTCTAACCATCGCGATTGAACCGCCAGAGTTAGAAACCCGGGTTGCGATTCTTATTCGTAAGGCGCAAGAGCGAGGCATTACGCTGCCACATGAAGTTGCGTTTTTCATTGCGAAGCGTTTGCGTTCCAACGTACGTGAACTTGAAGGCGCATTGAACCGCCTCGCTGCGAACGTGAATTTAACGGGTCGTCAAATCACCATTGATTTTGTACGTGAAGCCTTACGTGATTTGATTGCAGCGCAAGAGAAGTTAGTTACTATAGACAATATTCAGAAGACAGTTGCTGAGTATTACAATATTAAGGTTGCAGATCTGTTGTCGAAACGTCGTACACGCTCTGTTACGCGTCCACGGCAACTGGCAATGGCGCTGGCGAAAGAGCTGACCAACCATAGCTTGCCGGAAATCGGTGATGCTTTTGGTGGTCGCGACCATACCACTGTCTTGCATGCGTGTCGTAAAATACAAACGTTAAAAGACGCGCAACATGATATAAAAGAAGACTACAGAAATTTGATTCGGACTTTATCTGCCTAAGCGTAGGCTCATGGCACTAAGAATGAACATAGGGGAAACGGGATGAAATTTACCATCAATCGTGATGCGTTTTTAAAACCTCTACAAGTCGTAAGTGGTGCCGTAGAGCGTCGTCACACGATTCCAATTTTGTCGAATGTGCTGATTCAAGTGAAATCAGATCATATTCGTTTGACCGGTACTGACTTGGAAGTCGAGTTAGTGTCATTGTGCGCTATCGAAGGTGGTGAAGAAGGGCAGTTGACGGTTCCGGCCAAGAAGCTGGTCGATATCGTTCGTAGCCTACCGGACCACGCGATGGTTGAAGTCTCTGCAAGCGGAGAGAAAGCCACCATTCGCTCAGGCCGGAGTAAATTTACCTTAGCAACTTTACCTGCCGAAGACTTTCCAAATATTGATGATTGGGAAAGCGATATTCAATTGGTGACATCCCAAGGTGTGTTGCGTGATTTGATGGATCGCACCCATTTTTCAATGGCGAACCAAGATGTGCGTTATTACCTCAATGGTATGTTGTTTGAGACGGACAGCAATACCTTGCGCACGGTCGCTACGGACGGTCACCGTTTGGCGATGAGCTCTGTCGAGATTCCACAACCGAATCTTGCCGGGCGCCAAGTGATTGTGCCGCGCAAAGGTATTATGGAATTGATGCGTTTGCTTGACGGTGCTGATGCTGAAGTTAAGGTTGCGATTGGCGCAAACCATATTCGTGTCGAAACCAACGGTATGTCGTTTACCAGTAAACTTGTTGATGGACGCTTCCCTGATTATCGTCGTGTACTGCCTCAAGGCGGAGACAAAGTCGTGATCGCGGATCGTGATGTACTGAAACAGGCGTGTGCGCGTGCTGCTATTTTGTCGAACGAAAAGTACCGAGGCGTGCGTGTGACCTTGTCGGATGGTGAGATGTGTTTGACGGCAAACAACCCAGAACAAGAAACTGCCGAAGAAGTCGTCGAAGTTGAATATCAAGGTGCGCCGCTCGAGATTGGTTTTAACGTCAGCTATTTGATTGATGTGTTGAATACCATTCACGGCGACAAAGTGAAAATGACGCTGTCGAGCTCAGACGCGAGTGGTTTGATTGAAGACAGCGAAGACGATGCTTCATTGTATGTCGTCATGCCAATGCGTTTGTAATCGCTGAGGTAATGACGCTCGTTTATGTATATTGACGCTCTAACGCTCACGAACTTTCGTAATTTTGAAGAAGCGAAGTTAACGCCGGAGCGTCAAGTTAATCTTATTGTTGGTGAGAACGGTAGCGGTAAAACGTCTTTGCTTGAGTCGATTTATTGCTTAGGTTCTGGCCGGTCGTTTCGCCCAGGTCACTTCAAGCAGCTTATTCGTCACGCAGAACAGAGCTTTGTTATTTTTTCAAAGGTAACGGAGCAGCAGGGCGATCAGCATACGTTAGGATTTCAGCGTTTCTTGAATGGCGACGTAAAAATTCGCGTCAATGGTGAAGTGACGAAGAAGTTCGGGCCGATGGCGAAGTTGGTCCCCGTTCAGTTGATGACTCCAGAAACAATTGAGCTGGTATTAGGCGGTCCAAAAGTTAGGCGGCAGTTCATCGATTGGGGTGTGTTCCACGTGGAACATTCCTTTTTGGAAGAGTGGAACAAGTTTTCGTATTTGTTGAAACAACGCAATGCACTGTTAAAGAAAAAGCGTTTTGATCAACAGAATGTGTATTGGGATGAGAAGTTTGCGCACTACGGCGCATTGGTTGCGGAGCATCGAGCGAAGTATTTGCAGGACTTTGAACCGGTGTTATTGGAACGACTACAAAGCTTCTTACCCCAATATACATTTAAATTTCAGTTGAAGTGGGGCTGGGATGCGAGTCAATCGCTTGCGGATGCGTTACATGCGCACCGCGATATTGACCTGCGTTATGGTCATACGACCGTCGGTCCTCATAAAGCTGAGTTACGGATTTTGGCGAACGGTGAGGATGTAAAAGCCATTCTCTCTCGAGGCCAAATGAAGCTCTTGGTTGCGGCGTTAAAATTGGTACAAGGCGAGTACCTGTTTCGCAAAACAGGAGTACAATGTATTTATTTAGTTGATGATATTACCGCCGAGCTCGATGCAAAGAGCCAGCAGAAATTTTGTGAGGCGTTAATAGCAACGAAAGCGCAGTTATTCGTTTCAGCGATAAATAAGGGTGAACTCCCTGACATAATAACAGACGCTGATACAAAGATGTTCCACGTGGAACATGGAACCGTCAAGGAACTATAGAGAAGCTTGTTATGGCAGAAAATAATTACGATTCGTCCAGTATTAAAGTCTTAAAAGGGCTTGATGCAGTACGCAAACGCCCAGGCATGTACATCGGTGATACCGATGACGGCACTGGATTGCACCATATGGTTTTCGAGGTCGTCGATAACTCTATCGATGAAGCCTTGGCAGGACATTGTAAGGACATTGTCGTTACCATTCACTCTGATGGCTCAGTGTCGGTTAAAGATGACGGTCGTGGTATCCCAGTGGATATGCACCCTGAAGAGGGTGTCTCAGCGGCTCAAGTAATCATGACCGTACTCCACGCCGGTGGTAAATTCGATGATAACTCTTATAAAGTTTCAGGCGGTTTACACGGCGTTGGTGTATCTGTGGTGAACGCGTTATCTGACAAACTGCAGTTGACGATTCATCGTCAGGGGCATGTTTATGAGCAGTTTTATGGACTTGGTGACCCTGTAGAACCTATGAAGCAGATCGGTGATACCGATAAGACGGGTACACAAATCCGCTTCTGGCCGAGCCCAACCATTTTCAGTGATATCGAGTTCCACTACGATATCCTAGCGAAGCGCTTACGCGAATTATCGTTCTTGAACTCAGGCGTTTCGATTATTCTGCGCGACGAACGTGACGAGCGCGAAGATCACTTCAAGTACGAAGGTGGTATCTCAGCATTTGTTCAGTACCTGAATGACAAGAAAACACCTGTTCACGAGAACGTATTCCACTTCACCACTGAGCGTGAAGACGGTATCTCGGTTGAAGTGTCCATGCAGTGGAACGACTCGTTCCAAGAAAATATCTATTGTTATACCAACAACATCCCTCAGCGTGATGGTGGTACTCACTTGGCCGGTTTCCGTGCTGCTTTGACCCGTACCTTGAACTCCTATATGGAGAAAGAAGGGCTCAATAAAAAGTACAAAACCAACGCAACAGGTGATGATGCACGTGAAGGTTTGACCGCTGTCGTCTCGGTAAAAGTACCGGATCCGAAGTTCTCTTCGCAGACCAAAGACAAGTTGGTTTCGTCGGAAGTGAAGTCGGCAGTTGAACAGGCGATGAACGAGAAGCTGTCTGACTTCTTGCTCGAAAGCCCGAACGACGCCAAGATCATTGTTGGCAAAATTATCGATGCGGCACGTGCACGTGAAGCAGCTCGTAAAGCGCGTGAAATGACCCGCCGTAAGGGAGCATTAGATTTAGCTGGTTTGCCAGGTAAGCTGGCAGACTGCCAAGAAAAAGACCCAGCACTTTCTGAACTCTACATTGTGGAGGGTGACTCTGCGGGTGGCTCTGCGAAGCAGGGGCGAAACCGTAAGTTCCAAGCGATTTTGCCGTTGAAAGGTAAAATCCTTAACGTCGAAAAAGCTCGTTTTGACAAAATGCTCTCTTCACAAGAAGTTGCAACGCTAATTACTGCGCTGGGCTGTGGGATTGGTCGTGACGAGTATGATCCGGATAAAACCCGTTATCATCGCATTATTATCATGACGGATGCTGACGTCGACGGCTCGCACATCCGTACGTTGCTGTTGACCTTTTTCTATCGTCAAATGCCTGAATTGATCGAGCGCGGTTATATGTACATTGCTCAGCCACCACTTTATAAAGTGAAGAAAGGCAAGCAAGAGACCTACATTAAAGACGATCCAGGTTTGATTGTTTACCTGACCAGTATGGCGTTGGAAAATGCTTCTCTGCACGTCAATGCTGATGCACCAGGTATTTCAGGTACACACCTTGAAGCGTTAGTGAATGACTATCAGTTGGTGCAGAACGCTATCAAACAGCGCTTGTCGCGTCGTATGCCTGAGACGTTCTTACAACGTCTTCTATACGCACCACGTCTTACTGAAGAGTTGTTGAAGAACGAGCAGGGCATGCAGCAGTGGGTTGAGACTTTACAACATGACCTTACCAGTCGTGAAATCAACTCAGCGACCTATACGCTCTCGCTACAGAAGCATGAAGAGCGAGGTGTATTCTTGCCGGTCGTGATTGTGCGTCAGCACGGTATCGATACCGAGTATCCGCTTAACTTTGAGTTCTTAATGTCACGCGATTATGACCAACTTGTCAGTATCGGTGAGAAAATTAATGGTCTGGTTGAGCCGGGCGGTTTCGTACGTCGCAACGATAAAGAAAAGCCTGTAACTGACTTCGTGGAAGCGGTTGAATGGTTGATTAATGAATCGAAGCGTGGCGTTTATATTCAGCGTTATAAAGGTCTTGGTGAGATGAATCCTGAGCAGCTTTGGGAGACAACCATGGACCCTGAAACGCGTCGCATGATGCGTGTGACCATTGAAGACGCGATTGCTGCGGACCAATTGTTTACCACCCTGATGGGTGATGATGTTGAGCCGCGTCGTGAATTCATTGAAACCAATGCACTGAAAGTTGCCAACTTAGACGTCTAGTGACGATCGCGTGCTTATAAAAAAAGGAGCCATATGGCTCCTTTTTTATTTCTTGTTGTTCTAACAATTAATTCAATACAGAAATGTCTGCGATCTGTAAGAACAATCCTCGTAGTCGTTGTAACAACGCCTGACGGTTTTCACGCACAGCTGCCTCATCAGCATTCACCATGACATTATCGAAGAATGCATCGACAGGCTTTTGCAAGGCGGCTAGGGCTTTGAGTGCCTTCGCATAGTCGCCTTCGGCGAGTGCTTGGTTGGCAACCAGCTCAGCTTCTTCCAGGGCTTTCACAAGAGCAATTTCTTCTTGTGCTGAAAGCAAGCTGGTATCGATCTGGCTTGGCACCTCAGCTTCGATCTTCGCCAAGATATTCGCAACACGTTTGTTTGCAGCGGCGAGGGCAGTCGCTTCAGGAAGTTCACGGAAGGCAGCAACCGCATGCACACGCTTGTCAAAGTCGACCGGGGCAGTCGGGCGACGTGCTAACACCGCTTGAATAACGTCAACGCTGATGCCTTGCTCTTGATACATCGGACGGAAGCGACCTAAGAGAAACTCAAGCACTTCAGCTTCAACATTTACGTTGGTAAGTAATTCACCAAAGCTCTCGCGAGATGCAGCAATAAGTGTGGTCAGCTCAAGCGGCAAGTCTTTCTCTACAATAATACGGAGCAGACCGATAGCCGAGCGACGTAGTGCAAATGGGTCGCGGTCACCCTTAGGTGTCTGACCGATACCAAAAATGCCCACCAATGAATCGAGCTTGTCCGCCAGAGCAACGGCACAACCGGCAATGCTCTGTGGTAACGCATCACCACTGAAGCGTGGCAGGTAATGCTCGTAAATCGCCTCTGGAACGCCCGCAGGCTCGTTATCATGACGTGCGTAGTGCATACCCATGACACCTTGGGTTTCAGGGAACTCAAGGACCATCTGAGCGTTTAAATCCGCCTTACATAGGAAACCTGCACGCTGTGCGATAGCACCGTCATGACCAAGCTGTTGGGCGATGGTTGCTGCGACGCTCGCAATACGGTCTGATTTATCTTTAACACTGCCTAATTGCTTCTGGAACAGCACGTTGGCAAGACTCTCAACGCGCTCTGCAAGAGGCGTCTTTTTATCCGTCTCAAAAAAGAACTGCGCATCGGCAAGGCGAGGGCGTACGACGCGCTCGTTACCCGCGATGATCTGCGCTGGGTCTTTGCTTTCAATATTGGTCACAAAAACGAACTTGGCGAGCAAGTTGCCTGCTTCGTCTTCGAGCGGGAAATAACGTTGGTCATCTTTCATCGTAACGATCAACGGTTCTTTCGGTACACTCAAGAACTGCTCATCAAAGCTCGCAGTCAGTACCACTGGCCATTCGACGAGTGCGGTCACTTCGTCAAGTAGTTCTTGGTCAGGACGGATGTGGCCGCCCTCCGCTTGTGCTTGTTCTGCTAAGCCTTGCTCGATGCGCGTTCGACGCGCTGCAAAGTCAGCAATGACCCAAGCTTGCTCTAACGTTGCTTCATAAGCATCTGCGTGTGCCAAATGCGTGCCTTGTGGGCAATGGAAGCGATGGCCAAGCAAACGCGTTGCGGAAGCAATGCCCATGACTTCGCCAGCAATCAGCTGGTCGCCATGCATCATGGTAACGGTGTGTACGGGACGAATGAACTGTACAGAGCTATTCCCCCAACGCATCGGTTTGGGAATAGGGAGTTGGTCGAGCGCCTTTTGGACGAAACCTGGCAGCAATTCCGCAAGGGGTTGGCCTTTCACGTCAGCGCGGTAGAGCAGCCATTCACCTTTGTCGGTGGTGAGGCGCTCGGCTTCGGCAACAGTAATACCGTTTGACCGCGCCCAGCCTTCGGCTGCTTTGGTGGGTTGACCGTCGCTATCGAAAGCAACGTCGACCGATGGGCCACGTTTTTCAACGGTTTGGTCGTCTTGCTTTGCCGCGACGTCATGAATCATCACCGCCAACCGACGTGGTGTTGCTAACGCACGTACGTCACCCAGCGCAATGGTGTGATCACGTAACTGTTGGGCAAGGTTATGTGCGAAGGCTTCGCTTAAACCTTTAAGTGCTTTAGGTGGTAACTCTTCGGTACCAATTTCTACGAGTAGGGTAGCGTTTTCCACGTCTTAAGCTCCTTGCTCAGCCAAAGGGAAACCAAGCGCTTCACGCGCTGCGTAGTATGCTTCTGCACAACCTTTTGCCATGGTACGAACGCGCAAAATATAGCGTTGACGTTCGGTGACCGAAATGGCGTGACGCGCGTCAAGTAAGTTAAAGGCGTGTGAGGCGCGCATGACTTGCTCGTAGGCCGGCAGCGGAAGATTTTGCTCGAGCAGCAACTGACACTCTTTTTCACAGGCATCAAAGCGCTCAAACAGTACCCCAACATCGGCATACTCGAAGTTGTACGTCGACTGTTCAACTTCGTTCTGATGGAACACGTCGCGGTACAAAATTTTACCGCGCGGGCCATCGGTCCACACCAGGTCGTAGATACTATCGACGCCTTGGATGTACATGGCCAGACGTTCAAGGCCATAGGTAATTTCACCGGCGACAGGCTTACACTCTAAACCGCCGACTTGTTGGAAGTAGGTGAACTGTGTCACTTCCATACCGTTGAGCCAAACTTCCCAGCCAAGCCCCCAGGCGCCGAGCGTAGGTGATTCCCAGTTGTCTTCAACAAAGCGAATATCGTGAACAAGTGGGTCAAAGCCAAGCATTTCCAGCGAGCCTAAATAAAGCTCTTGGATGTTACTTGGTGAAGGTTTCAAAATGACTTGAAACTGGTAATAGTGTTGCAAGCGATTCGGGTTCTCGCCGTAGCGTCCGTCGGTCGGACGACGGCATGGCTGAACATAGGCGAAGTTTGCCGGCTCAGGACCGACCGCGCGCAAAAAAGTCATCGGGTGGAACGTACCTGCACCGACTTCCATATCAAGCGGTTGTACGATTGCACATCCTTGTTGCGCCCAGTAATCTTGGAGCGCGAGGATGAGACCTTGGAAGGTTTTTACATCATAGCTGGCCATGCGTTGTTCTCGTGCTGATTTTTAATCGAAATTGGCGTAAATTATACCCTTTGTTGGCCTACGGTTACAGGAGCGCAGCCAAAAATGCAGACTTCATTGACCAGATGTACGTGGTGTGGAGAAGATCCGCAGTACGTAGACTACCACGATAAAGTGTGGGGGCGACCTGTTGCTGATAGCCAAGAGTTGTTTGCGAAGCTTTGCTTAGACGGACAACAAGCTGGATTGAGCTGGTTGACGATCTTGCGCAAACAGCAAAATTACGAAGCTGCCTTTTGTCAGTTCGACCCAGAGGCGATCGTACAGTTACCTGAGGCTTATAAAGCCGAATTGATGCACAACGCGGGTATCGTCCGTAATCGGTTAAAAATAGAGTCGGTATTTAAGAATGCGCGGGCGTATTTGGCGCTACGCGATAGTGGCCGACCTTTTAATGAATACCTTTGGCAATTTAGTGATGGTGCACCGCGTATTTTCGCGCGTCAGGGCGGCGATATTCCCACCTCAGATAAAGTTTCTGATACTATGGCCAAAGCCTTAAAACAGGCAGGCTTTAGTTTTGTCGGCACAACGATTTGTTACGCATTTATGCAGGCTGTTGGCATGGTCAATGACCATTTGGTTGATTGTCATTGCTATGACGACGTTTGCCAGCAAATGCATGCATTTTCCCTAACAACATGAGTATGACATGGTTGAAATAACTCTCGCGGATTATCAAAACCCGAAGCATCGCCAAGCAGTAATTGCGATGCTTGATGATTACGCACGTGATCCCATGGGCGGTGGTGAGCCGTTACCGGAAGAAACCAAAGAAAATCTGATGGATGAAATGCTGAAACGCGATTACGTGTTTTCACTGTTGGCTTTTGTTGATGACGAACCGGTGGGTTTAGCAAACTGTGTGGAAGGCTTTTCAACCTTTGCAGCTAAACCTGTGATGAATATTCATGATATTGCGGTAACTAAAGCATATCGTGGACAGGGCATTGCCAAACGCTTGTTGCAAGAGGTGGAAACCTTAGCCCAGTTTCGTGGGTGTTGTAAGCTAACGTTAGAGGTTTTACAGGGCAACACGCCTGCCAAAGTCGCCTACGAGAAATTTGGTTTCGAGCCTTATCAACTGGACGAAGCTAACGGTAAAGCAGAGTTTTGGCAGAAGTATATCTAATTCGATAACCCTTTACGGATCACGTAGCGGTAAGGTGTGCAGCTGGTTTCAGCCGTCACTAGCTGGTGGTCCATAAAGCGGCAAAAACTAGGAATGTCGCGGGTGGTCGCCGGATCATCTGCGATGACCTCAAGCAAAGCGCCATCGTCTAATTTGCGCATCGCCACGCGGATCAGCATCACTGGCTCAGGACAACGTAAGCCTAAGGTATCAAGTGTTTCAGTGATGGGTTCTGACACGGAGTGTTCCTTTTGTTTGTCATACAAGCGAAAAAAAGCGCCGCATCGTTGACAGATGCGGCGCTTAGTTTACGGCAATTTTAAGTATTGAAAAAGCGTGGATTAATCCAAGCGTTCAAACACCGTTGCAATACCTTGGCCTAAACCGATACACATGGTGGCGAGACCGAGCGTTGCATCTTTGTCTTCCATCAAGTTTAGTAGGGTGGTTGAGATACGTGCGCCTGAACAGCCTAGCGGATGGCCAAGGGCAATCGCGCCGCCATTCAAGTTCACTTTCTCGTCCATTTGGTCAAGCAGGCCGAGACCTTTAAGAACCGGCAGCGATTGTGCGGCAAAGGCTTCATTCAGCTCAAACAGGTCGATATCACTAATGCTTAAACCTGCGCGCTTCAGTGCCTTTTGCGTCGCTGGTACTGGACCGTAGCCCATGATGGATGGATCGCAACCGGCCACTGCCATAGCACGAATCTTCGCGCGTGGCTTAAGACCAAGTGCTTTCGCTTTGTCTGCGGACATGATTAACATGGCGGCAGCACCATCAGAAAGGGCTGACGACGTACCTGCGGTGACCGTGCCGTTGGCTGGGTCAAACACCGGGCGAAGCTGAGAAAGTCCTTCTACGGTGGTTTCAGGGCGAATGACTTCATCGTCTTTAATGAGGCGAAGCACGCCGTCGGCATCGTGACCTTCAATCGGCAAAATCTCTTTGGCAAAACGACCGTCAAGGGTCGCCTGATGCGCCCGTTGATGCGAACGTGCACCAAAGGCATCTTGGGCTGCACGGTCGATGTCGAATTTGCGCGCGAGTAGCTCGGCGGTCATTCCCATCGAACCTGAAGCACGCGCGACAGATTTGTTCATACCTGGGTGAAAATCGATACCATGGGTCATAGGTACGTGACCCATGTGCTCAACACCGCCGGCAATAAAAATGTCGCCGTCACCGGCCATAATGGCGCGGGCAGCATCATGAATGGCTTGCATGGATGAGCCGCAGAGGCGGTTTACCGTTACTGCCGCCACATGGTGTGGAATGCCAGCAATAAGTGCGGCATTACGTGCGACGTTGAAGCCTTGCTCGAGAGTTTGTTGTACACAGCCCCAGTAAATGTCTTCTAACTCGTTGACATCTACTTGTGGGTTGCGCTCAAGTAGGCCTTTCATCAAATGTGCGGATAAATCTTCAGCACGAACGTTGCGAAATACGCCATTCTTAGAACGGCCCATCGGCGTACGAATGCAATCGACAATTACTACGTCTTTCATAAAATCCTCCCGTTAGCCCGCAAAGTACGATTTACCGGCTTTAGCCATGTCACGCAGGCCATCGGTAACGTGGTACATTTCACCCAAGTGGGCGTATTGGTCTGCAAGCGCAACAAAGTTGGCAAGTCCCATGGTTTCAAGGTAACGGAATGGACCGCCGCGGAACGGCGGGAAGCCGAGACCGTAAAGTAGGGCAATGTCACATTCAGCAGCAGAGCTGACGATACCTTCTTCGAGGCAACGCACGCACTCATTCACCAGCGGGATCATGGTACGGGCAATGATTTCATCCGCGCTCAGTTCTTTGCCCGAGATGCCCAGAAGTTCATACACTTCAGGGGCTTTTTCTTTGCTCGGACGGCCTTTTTTATCGACGCCGTAGTTGTAGAAACCTTTACCATTTTTCTGGCCAAAGCGTTCCGCAGCAGCGAGTTTGGCTATGGCGCTACTGGTATCGCGTGGCATCCGCGTTGGGAAACCGTCAGCCATGACCACAGTACAGTGGTCCGCAGTATCAATACCGACCACATCAGATAAGTAAGCTGGGCCCATCGGCCAACCAAACTGGCGTTCCATGATTTTATCGATGCCGGCAAAGTCGGCACCTTCATCAACCATGCCAGCGAAGCCTGCTAGGTAAGGGAATAACACACGGTTGACCAGGAATCCTGGGCAGTCATTGACCACAATCGCGGTTTTACCCATACGCGCTGCGTAGGCAACCACCGCCGCCACGGTTTCATCTGAGGTTTTTTCACCACGGATCACTTCGACCAATGGCATTTTGTGGACAGGGTTGAAGAAGTGCATGCCACAGAAACGTGACGGGTCTTTTAGGTTTTTGGCCAAGCGATCAATCGAAATAGTCGAGGTGTTTGAGACGATAATTGCATCATCTGCCACCACGTCTTCCATTTGCGCCAGTACTTTGCCTTTCACGTCTGGGTTCTCAACCACAGCTTCGACCACGATGTCGACGTGCTTTACCGCATCATCGAGCAACGTTGGCGTGATTGACGACAAAATTTTCGCCATTTTCTTATGGTCGATTTTGCCGCGTTCTACCAACTTACTAAGGATTTTGCTGGCTTCATTCATGCCTTGGTCGAGGGCTTCTTGGCGGATGTCTTTCATGACCACCGGAACGCCTTTAGAAGCGGACTGGTAGGCAATACCGCCGCCCATAATGCCTGCGCCAAGGACCGCTGCTGTTTTGATCTCTTTGCTCGCTTGTTTCGCGGCTTTCTTCGCTTTACCTTTGACATACTGGTCGGCCATGAAAATACCGACTTGCGCATGACAAGCGTCTGTTTGCGTGAGGCCAACGAAGGCTTCGTTTTCAGCATTCAGTGCTTCTTCACGATGCTTACGCGCGCCATCTTCAATCGCCTTAATTGCTGCGTGTGGTGCAGGGTAGTGCTTCCCAGCTTTCGCAGCGACCATGCCTTTCGCGGTGACCAAGGTCATGGTGAGTTCAGTATCATTGGCTTGTAGCGGTTCTAGTTTAGGTTGACGTTTGGCACGCCAATCGAGATCGCCATCAATGGCTTGTTGCACCATTGCAAGCGCCGCATCACGGAGTTTCTCTGGTGCCACAACAGCGTCGACAAGGCCGACTTTTTGGGCGTCTGCTGCGCGGTTGTTTTTACCTGTGGTGATCCACTCAAGTGCGTTGTCAGGACCGATGATGCGCGGTAAGCGCATGGTTCCACCAAAGCCAGGGATGAGACCTAGCTTCACTTCTGGCAAGCCAATGGTGGCTGTGGTATCGGCGACGCGATAATCACAAGCTAGGGTTGCCTCGCAGCCACCGCCAAGGGCGAAGCCGGTGACAGCTGCGACGGTAGGGACAGGCAAGTCTTCTAATTGGTCAAACACACGTGATGCTTTGTGAACCCACTTTTTGGTGTGTTCAAGATCAGCAAACAATGTTTGGAATTCGGTAATATCAGCACCTACAATGAAGGTTGGCTTACTGCTGGTTACAATTACACCGCGAAGATCTGGCGTTTCGGCGAGTGTCGCTAAAGCCTGACTGAATTCTTCCAAGGTTTTCTGGTCGAATTTGTTAACGGAGCCTGCGGCTGCAAATTGCAACTCAGCAATACCATTGTTAACGAATTCAACCCGAATGCTTTCACCTTGATAAATCATAAAAGGTCTCCTGATTTTCAGATTGCTTTCGGTTAGCGTATGATTTGTAGTCACAAAGAGTGTGGCCCGATTAGGGTTATTTTTCAATGATTATTTAAACGTGCGTTTGAAACTATGCGGTTATTAAGAAGTACAGCTTGTGCACTGCTATTTACGGTACTCACCACACCGATAAGTTTTGCTGAACCAAAGCTTTACGACCCAGTGCTGGCGGGTGATAAACAACGCGAGCAACAGCGCGAGTTGTTTGTGAAAGCAGAATACGCAGCGCGCCGAGGGCGACTGCTTGAGTATCAACAGCTGCTTGATCAGCTCGATGACTATCCGTTGCGCCCTTATCTTGAATTAGAGCGACTTCAGCAGGTGGGCTATCTGGCCAACGAAGATCGTGTGCTGGCGTTTCTTGCTAGCTTTGACGATTCACCGATGGCATGGCAGTTGCGCTATCCCTGGTTAGATTATTTAGCCCATAAAGACGAGCAAAAGCGCTTTATGCGCGATTTTCGCTTCCCGGGTAAAACCGCTCATCAATGTTACTATTGGCGTTTTGCATTACAGCAAAAGTCACACCCACGCGAAGCCGTGATGCGGGCTGTTGACCAGTTATGGTTGACTGGCGAGTCGTTGCCGAAGTCGTGCGACCCGTTATTAAGTGCTTGGACGAAAGCAGGGCAACGTAGCGATGAGCTGGTTTGGCAACGGGCCAAACTTGCCGCCGAAGGGGGCAAGCATTCGTTACTTCGCTATCTGTCGACCTTGGTGGAAGAGCCGACCCGTTCGCTGATTTTAAGTTATCGACAAGTACGCCGTAATCCCGCCAACTTGGTTCGAGAAATGAAGACCTTAGGGCAACAAAAGGGTGTCGCTGCTGAGCGTGCCGCAAGTATTGTGACTTATGGTTTGAACCGTTTAATTTGGCGTGATCCTGACACCGCTCTTGCCACAGTTGCGAAACTGCCGAAAAGTATCCCTTTAAGTGCCGCACAATGGACTGAAATTGAGCAAACCTTTGCGGTGGCGTTGAGTGTTAAAAATCATGCGAAAGCCCACACCTGGTTGGTGAAGCTGTCACCTGCAGAACATACTCAATCGACCTTGCAGTGGCAACTCGCGGAGTGGGTACGAGAGGGACAGTGGCAGGCGTTTATTGATGATCCTGTTGCTGATATGGCAACCGCCAGTGGCGATGCACAATGGCGCTATTGGCGTGGGCGTGCCTACGAGGAGCTGAACCAGCCTCAACGCGCCCAAGCCCAATTTGAGGAAATTGCACACCAGCGGAACTACTATGGCTTTCTTGCCGCGACCAAGCTTGGGCAAACGCCACGGCTAGGCGCGCGCCCGATCAACTATAGTGCGCAAGAGTTAGCAGCTGTGCGTCAATTGGCAGGGGTACAACGCGCTTATGAATTACTGCAGTTGAACCGCTTTGTTGATGCCCGTCGCGAGTGGTATCAATTGCTGCAAAGTGCCGATGGTCGTCAGCAAGAGTTGTTAGCAGTGTTAGCATCGCAATGGGAGTGGCACGACCAAGTCATTTATACCTTGGGGCAGTTGGGCGAATTTGATGCCATTGAACAACGCTTTCCACTGGCGTATGAGAAAGAGCATCGGGAATTTGCTGATGCAGCGGGTATTGACATGGAGTGGGCGATGGCGATCTCACGACGGGAGAGCTCATTCCGTTTCGATGCTCATTCGCACGCCGGAGCCTACGGCATTATGCAGCTGTTACCAAGCACTGCACGTTATGTTGGGCGCCGTACTTATGACCACGGTGATTTAAAGAGAGTGAGTACTAACATACATCTTGGCACCAAGTATTTGGCTGATCTTAAGCGCCGTTTAGGTGATAACTGGGTGTTAGCAACAGCGGCATACAATGGCGGTATCTATCGCGTAAATGACTGGATTCCGGAGCAAGCCATTGCCATCGACCGTTGGATCGAGACCATTCCTTATAAAGAAACGCGTGATTATGTGAAGAACGTTTTGGCGTACCAACAGATTTATTTGCTGGTGGCGCAAGCGAACGCCGAGAACCGTTTTACAGATGTTGTTAAGATGACGGTGAGCAAAGCCAGCGTTGGATTGTAAATCATGAAAAGTTATCCCGTTCCTGCGCAGGGGTCGGTCAGTGAATTGGAAATCAAGCACAGTCGTTTCATCACTTCTGTGCAGCGTGCCCAAGACGCGAGTGAGCATCAGGCTCACATTCAGCTGTGCCAGCAAAAGTGGCCGGGTGCGAGTCATTACTGCAGCGCAGCTGTGTTTGGTGCGCCCAACAACAGTCAGTGTTATGCCATGAGTGACGATGGTGAGCCAAGTGGTACTGCCGGTCGACCAATGTTGAATGTGTTGCTGAATCAATCGGTCGGCGAAGTATCGGTGGTCGTGACGCGTTATTTTGGCGGGATCAAGCTTGGCACTGGTGGTTTGCAACGCGCCTATTCGCAAGCGACGGTTGAAGCTTTACAAGCGACCGCTTGGGAAGAAAAAAAAGTTCGCACTTTCGCACAGTTACACTACGATTATGCCGATCAAAAAGTTGTTTCCCATTGGTTGGCGCAGTACGATGCCATCACTCAGCAACAAGCCTTTGCGGCAAGCATCGAACAACAGGTCGCGATTGCCGACGATGATTTTGACAAGCTAGCAGAAGTACTAAGAAACGCGACGCAAGGGCGCGTAGAACTCCAAAAAAATTAAGGAACAGCCGTGCGCCTTCGAGGTATATTTCGCATCCTAGGTTTATTGATTTGCTTGTTTAGCGGCACGCTGTTGCCGCCAGCTGCCGTGGCAGTCTATTACGGTGACGGCGGTGGTACTGCATTTATGTTGGCGTTTGCGATTAGCCTAGTGATCGGCTTTTTGGTGTGGTACCCAAACCGTAAAGTGCACTCTGATTTAAAGGTACGTGACGGCTTTCTGCTGACCGTATTGTTCTGGACCGTACTTGGCATGGTTGGGGTGATGCCGTTATGGTTTGCTGAAGAATTACCCTTATCCTTTACTGATGCCGTATTTGAGTCGTTTTCAGGCCTGACCACCACGGGTGCGACGGTGATTCAAGGTATTGAAACGCTGCCACACAGTATTTTGTTTTATCGTCAGCAACTGCAATGGTTGGGTGGTATGGGGATCATCGTGCTGGCCGTAGCGATTCTGCCGATGCTTGGTATCGGTGGCATGCAGCTTTATCGGGCGGAGATCCCCGGGCCGCAGAAAGACGCCAAGATGACCCCTCGAATCGCCGATACTGCCAAGCATCTTTGGTATATTTATGTGGCGTTAACCGCGGCCTGTGCCATTGCCTACAAGCTTGCAGGTATGGGCTGGTTTGACGCCATTAGCCATTCGTTTTCGACCATTGCCGTGGGCGGTTTCAGTACGTACGATGCCAGTATGGGCTATTTTGATAGTAGTACCATCAACACCATCTGCGTAGTGTTCTTATTACTGTCATCAATTAACTTTGCCATTCACTATGCGGCCATTACTGGTCGCTCATTGTTAAGTTATGCACGTGACCCTGAAGTGAAAGCTTTTCTTGGCATTCAGGCTGTACTTATTTTCGTGGTGTTTGCTACGGTGTTGGTGCATAAGGAGTTTGCGGACACGGGGACAGCCTTTAACCAAGCAATGTTCCAAGCGGTATCTATTGGTACTACGGCGGGGTTTGCTACTACGGATTTTGCGTCTTGGCCGCTATTTTTGCCGCTCTTGCTTATTTTCGCCAGTTTCATTGGTGGTTGTGCCAGTTCAACTGCGGGTGGCCTAAAAGTAGTACGGGTGGTGTTGCTTTTCCGGCAAGGCGTGCGTGAGCTGAATCGCTTGGTCCATCCGGCGGGGGTCTACTCAGTGAAGTTGGGGAACCGCATTTTGCCACAGCGAGTGGTTGAAGCTGTTTGGGGCTTTTTTGCAGCATACGCACTGGTGTTTGTGGTTATTATGTTGGGATTATTGGCGACTGGCTTAGATGATATTACGGCGTTTTCGGCAACCGCTGCGTGTTTGAATAACTTAGGGCCAGGCTTAGGTGAAGTTGCGGCCAACTATTCTACGATTCCTGATACCGCCAAGTGGCTGCTCGTCATAGCTATGTTGTTTGGCCGGCTGGAAGTATTTACGATTTTGGTATTGTTGACACCGACCTTCTGGCGCTCGTAACCGAGCGCCACGACCTTCAACTTAGAAGAACAGGGCGCTTGGCTGGAACAGGCGCTCAACCTCACGGATATACTTCTTATCAACCAAGAATAAAATGACATGGTCATCCGCATGTAAGACCGTATCATCGTGCGCGATCATCACTTCATGGCCTCGGACGATCGCACCAATGGTGGTGCCAGGCGGGAGTTTGATTTCGCTGATCGACTTACCCACCACTTTTGAGGTTTGCTCGTCCCCGTGGGCAATGGCCTCAATGGCTTCAGCAGCACCTTTACGCAGCGAGTAGGCATTTACGATGTCACCTTTACGGATCAGTGATAGTAACGCCGAGACGGTTGCGCGCTGTGGCGATACGGCAATATCAATCACGCCATCTTGTACTAAATCAACGTAGGCTGGACGTTGGATGAGCACCATGGTCTTCTTGGCGCCCATACGCTTGGCCAACATGGCAGAAATGATATTGGTTTCATCGTCATTGGTAACCGCAATAAAGACGTCAGCATCGTCAATATGCTCGTCATTCAGCAAGCGGAAGTCAGAGGCGCTACCGTGTAAAATCGTGGTATGGCGTAATTGTTCGTTGAGTAACTCGGCGCGTTCGCGATTGTGCTCAATCAGTTTCACATGATGATTTTCTTCCAGCAAACGCGCGAGGCCTGCACCAATATTTCCGCCGCCGGCAATGACAATACGGCGGTATTGGTGTTCCAGCTTTTGCATTTCTTCCATCACCATACGCACATAGCGCGTGTCTGTGATAAAGAACACTTCGTCGCCAGCCTCGATGATGGTGGTGCCCATAGGTTTAATCGCTTTGCCTTGCCGGAAAATCGCGGCAACGCGGGTTTCCACGTTGGGCATATGCACTTTCAAACTGGAAATCGCATGGCCAACTAACTTACCGCCATAATACGCACGCACCGCCACCAAGCTCGCCCGGCCACCGGCAAACTCCATGACCTGTAAGGCCCCGGGGTAGTCTACTAAGCGTTTGATATAGTGCGTGACTTGTTGCTCTGGCGAAATAATGTGATCGACAGGAACATCATCTTTATGGAACAACTGATCTTTAAAGTCGATGTACTCTTCAGAGCGAATACGGGCGATACGCTTTGGTGTACGGTAAAGTGTGTAAGCGATCTGACACGCCATCATGTTGGTCTCGTCACTCGGCGTGACGGCAATCAGCATGTCAGCGTCTTCACACCCGGCGTTGCGAAGCACGCGAGGGTGGGCCGCATGACCCGGCACCGTGCGAATGTCGTGCTGCTCTGACAGCCAATTGAGCTGGTCTTGATCGGTATCAACAACGGTAATGTCGTTGTCCTCTCCGACTAAGTTTTCAGCGAGTGTTCCACCGACCTGACCGCCACCAAGGATGACTATTTTCATTGTTGTTTTTCCACACAGGCATAAAAGAAACCATCACCGCCTTGTTGGCCGGGCAGGCGTTGCCAACACGTGGCATTGTCTGCATAGCTTATTGGCGTTAGACGGGCATCTGCGTGTCGTGCGCAGAAGGCTTCAATTTGTTGTTGGTTTTCATCATGTAAAATCGAGCATGTCGCATAAACTAACCTACCACCGGCACGAAGTAATGGCCAGAGGGCGTCAAGCAACTCGCCTTGCAAGGTCACCAGTTGTTGAATATCGTTGGCACGCCGCAGCCATTTGATGTCTGGGTGGCGACGGATCACGCCTGTTGCAGAGCAGGGAGCATCTAACAGGATACGATCAAAGGCTTGGCCGTCCCACCAGCTATCGATGGCGCCTGCATCGGCACAGACAATGTTGGCGTGCAACTTTAACCGTGTCAGGTTTTCTTCAACGCGTTCCAATCGGTGGGCGTCGACATCTAGTGCGGTCATTGCTACGGAAGGCTCGCGCTCTAAGACATGCGCGGTTTTCCCCCCAGGAGCAGCACAGCAATCCAAAATACGTTCATTGGCCTGCGCCGCAAGGATTGGCGCGGCAAATTGCGCACTCAAATCTTGCACCGAGAACCAGCCCTCGGCAAAGCCTGGAAGTTGGCGAACATCAACAGCGTGTTGCAACTGAATAGCTTCGGCCAAGGGGGCTTCGGTTGTGACCTGTAACTCAGGATCATAGGCATGGAGCGCTTGCTTGAACTCGGTTACGCTGACCTGTTGCGTATTTACGCGTAGCCACATGGGAGCCTGGCTGTTGTTGGCGGCGAAGATAGCCGTCGCTTGTGCGCCGTAATTACGACGTATCGCATCAGCAAGCCAACGAGGGTGTGCTGATTGTAACTCTGGATTCTGCTGCAACTTAGGTAACAACGTGTCGCGTTGTCGTTGTAAATTGCGCAGCACCGCATTCACAAGACCCTTTTGTCGGCGTTTTTTCAAGCGTTCTGTCGCTTCGACGGTTGCTGAAACTGCGGCATGATCAGAGGTACGCATGTAAAGAAGTTGGTAAGCGCCCACTAACAGCAGGTGGTGTAGTATTACGAGATCTTTCTTCAGCGGCTTGGTCAAAAATTCGGTTAGCGCGGCGTTAAGAATGGGCAGGTTGCGAAGCACGCCATAACACAGTGATTGCACTAGGGCGCGGTCGCGCGCATCTAAGGTTTCGGTATGTTGAGGTAACGCCTGACTTAAGGAGCGACCATGTTCAAGAACATCGGCAACAATACGTGCGGCGGCGGCGCGAGACGCAGCTCCTTTACTCATGATGAGGTCCTGTTAAACAACTGCCAATAGGAAACTGTTCGCTGCGCCCGTTTAAGAAGGCCGCTGCTGGCATTGCTTTTTTACCCGCGGGTTGCAGTTCAATCAGGCGCAAAGCTTGCGCGCTGGTTTGAATAACGATGCCATGTTTGTCTGCGCTTAAAATGGTGCCTGGCGCTTGGGACGCGTCGCCGGTAACAACGTCGGTGTGCCAAATTTTAATGACCTCTTGCGTGGCGGAATAGAGCCAAGCGACGGGCCAAGGATTAAAGGCACGCACCCATTGCTCAAGGGTTTTCGCCGGTTGCTGCCAGTCCAGCTGTGCTTCTTCTTTGCTCAGTTTGTGGGCGTGGGTAACCAGCGAGGGGTCTTGCACTTGCGCTTGTGCCGCATAGTGTGGCAGATCCGTTAAACACTCAAGCAATGCGCTCGGGCCTAACTCAGCTAATTTTGCGTAGAGTGATGCGGAAGTGTCTTCTGCAGCGATGGGCAGCGCTTTACTCAATAGCACTGGACCGGTATCGAGTCCGGCTTCCATTTGCATGATCGCCACACCAGCTTCTTTATCACCCGCCCAAATTGAGCGCTGAATAGGTGCTGCACCACGCCAACGCGGTAGTAACGAGCCATGCACATTCAAACAGCCATGGGGAAACAGGTCGAGTACTGCTTGCGGTAAAATTAAGCCGTACGCGACAACAATCATGAGATCGGCTTGATACCGCGCTAGCTGTTGTTGTGCGTCACTGTCTCTTAGGCTCAGTGGCTGTTCGACCGGCAGCTGATGCTGTAGCGCAAGTTGCTTAACGGCGCTCGCCTGCAATTTCTTGCCACGTCCAGCAGGACGGTCCGGCTGCGTGTAGACGGCAACGATGTCATGTTGGCCATCAGCCAATAACGCTTGTAAATGTCCCGCGGCAAACTCGGGCGTGCCGGCAAAAATAATGCGCATGATGATTAGTTCGCGGTTAAGCGAGCTTCCTTCTCAAGCTTTTTGCGAATACGGTCGCGCTTTAATGGCGATAAGTAATCGACGAACAATTTGCCGTTGAGATGATCAATTTCATGTTGAATACAAATCGCGAGCAAGCCTTCAGCCGTAAGCGAGAACGTTTCACCATTACGATCTTGCGCCTGCACCGTTACTTTTCCAGCGCGTTCAACTTTGGCGTAGACCCCAGGAAACGAAAGACAGCCTTCTTCGTTGGTGAATAAACCGTCTTTTTCTGTAATCTCTGGATTGATAAACACTAACGGCTCGTTCTGATCTTCGCTACAATCAGCGACGAACAACCGTTGATGGACATCCACTTGCGTTGCGGCAAGACCCACACCGTTAGACTCGTACATGGTTTCAAACATCGCGTCGATGGTATCGCGCACAGAATCATCTACACTATGAATAGGTTCAGCGACGGTACGTAACCGTTCATCTGGATATTTTAAGATAGTTAATTTGGTCATAACTCGTAATTCGTTAGTTTCATCTTGCTTAATTTTAACGTAATTTGGGGATGAACACACGGGTTTACAATGGAGCTCAACATGACAACCTGGCGATTACCTACGATTGTAGCTCTCGGCGCATTGCTGATGGGTCCTGCAGCGGCACAGGCAACCCCTCAAGACGGTGCAACAACGGCAACCACCGAACAGGGCGACGTGCTGCGTTTACGTGACGATGCGCCACGCGAATACGTGGTTAAAAAAGGCGATACGCTTTGGGACATTTCAGCAATGTTCTTAAACGATCCTTGGTTGTGGCCGGAATTGTGGCGGGTTAACGACACGGTTGCGAATCCACATTTAATTTATCCTGGTGATCGTTTGTATTTGAGCTGGGTGAACGGGCGCCCGCAATTGACACGTAAAGCCTTCAAGTCACTTACGCCAGAAGGGGTCATTGCAGCGAAAGGAAATCCGTTGCCGACATTTGACTATGAAGTGTTGAAGCCATTTTTAGATGCCCATTATGTGTTAAGTACTGCTGAGCTTGCTGATTTGCCTAAAGTCCTTGGCGATAACCGTGGTGCGCCGCGGGTCAATGGTATGACCCCAGTGTTTATCGACGGTACCTTGCAGGCCGATCAGAAGTACCGTGTGTTTACGCCGTTAGAGCGCTTTGATGAACAGGTCGTGGTATTAGATGTCGCTGGACTGCGCGTAAGTTACCAGCAGCAAGATATGACAGAGGGCGAACTGATCCAGCCGAAGCGTGAAATTAGCCGTGGTGATGTGGTGATGGCGCCACATCCCGTTGAGTTGCCTGACGTGATCATACCGACCAACGGTGCCCCAGTGGACGGCCACGTGGTGGCGACGCTGAATAGTCGCGTTAAAAATGGTAAGTACGATATTGTTATTTTAGATAAGGGGCGCAGCCAAGGTGTTGCGGTTGGGCAAATGTTTCAAGCGGTACGCCCAGGTACCACCATTTTCACTGACGGTGAAGCTCCCGAGTTAGCGAACCTTTATAAACCTTATGATGACTTGTCACGCTCATGGCGCGATGCGTTAAAACTGCCGCCGCGCACTAGTGCGGAATTATTAGTGATTCAAGTCTTTGATGGGGCGAGTGCTGCCATTGTCGTTGAGTCTTATGAATGGTTTGAAGTAGGCAGCTATTTCGTTCCTAAAATTATTTCAGTAGAGCAGTAATTACTAACGCTGCTCTTTGCACAAGGATGTGCGATGCAACCATCTCTTCTCGAACTGCTAGCGCTGCAGCGTCTAGCTTCGTCTGCGCGTCGGCAGGTTCGCCAAAGTGCGACCTTAGCGTCTTGTCAGGCGTTACTTCAACCTATCATGGCGGGGATTCCTGAGCGAACACTGGCCACCGCACAACAGTGGTTATCGGGCGGCCAGCGTTGTGTGTTGCACTGGTTCTCGTCTGCGTATCCGACGCAATTGCGAGCGATCCATGACCCTCCGTTGGTGCTTTTTGTAGCGGGTAACCTGACCTTACTTGAGGCTCCACAAGTTGCCCTTGTCGGCAGCCGCAAAGCAAGTCCCCCAGCATTACATACGAGTCGCTATTTTGCCGAACACTTGACGCAATCTGGTGTGTTGGTAAGTAGCGGTATGGCGCAGGGGGTTGACCGCGCTGCACATGTTGGAGCATTGCAAGTTGGCCCAACGCTTGCAGTGCTGGGAACGGGGCCTGACAACGTTTACCCCAAACAACATCGACAGTTACAGCAACAAATTGAGCAGGCGGGTGTGTTGGTGAGCGAGTTCCCACCTGGCACGCCGGCGAAGCGTGACCATTTTCCTCGTCGTAACCGAATTCTAAGCGGTTTGAGCAAAGGGGTGTTGGTCGTTGCGGCTCAAACGCGCAGTGGCACACTCACGACAGCACGGATAGCGACTGAGCAAAATCGTTCGGTGCTGGCGATTCCTGGGTCCATTTGGGATCCTGAGATGAGTGGCAATCTAAGATTGTTGCAACAAGGGGCGGCGCTGGTCACCCAGGTCCAAGATATCTTTGATGAGTTGAATTTGCCAAGAACGGCACCATGTAGTGAAGAGGTGCTCGAAAATAATTCCCAGCGAAGCTTGGCAAACCCACAATTGTTGGCTAATGTGGGAACAGAAGCTACATCATTGGACACTATCGTAGCACGCAGCGGACTACCGGTCGCTGTGGTTTCAGAGCAGTTGGTGTTATTAGAACTAGAAGGGCGAGTGGCTTCAGTCGCCGGTGGTTATTGTAAAGTGGGGAGGCGCTAAAGATGTTTGATATCCTCATGTATCTGTTCGAGAACTTCATCCACTCGGATGTTGAGGTGGTGGTGAACCATGAAGAGTTAACCGATGAGTTGACTCGCGCTGGTTTTCGTCAGCAAGAAATCCATAAAGCGTTGGCATGGTTGGAGCGTTTGGCTGATCTTCAAGAGAGTCAGGCAAAGCCTTATCTTAATCGTTCTCAAAGCAGTGCAACGCGAGTGTTTACTGCAGAAGAAACGGCCCGTTTAGACTGCGCTAGCCGCGGTTTCCTAATCTATCTTGAAAACTTAGGTGTATTAGATTTCGCGACACGAGAAATGGTTATGGATCGTGTTATGGAACTCGATATGCCTGAAGTGGCGTTAGATGATTTGAAGTGGGTGGTACTTATGGTGCTCTTTAATGTGCCTGGGTGCGAAGATGCCTACAATCAAATGGAAGGGTTATTATTTGAGGAGCCAGAAGGCCTTCTGCATTAAATGAACGACAATTTTTTAGAACCTCAACCGCTGGGGGTGCCTTGCCCCCAGTGTCAGAAAGAGCTGCAACTCAAAAAAGGCCGCTTTGGCTTATTCGTCGGATGCAGCGGCTATCCTGACTGCGATTACATGACTTCTGCGGATTTTGATCCTGGTACAGATGTAACGTGCCCTGACTGTGGTAGCGGTAAGCTGGTGCAAAAAACCAGCCGTTATGGGCATTCGTTTTATGCCTGTGATCGCTATCCGTCGTGTCGCTTTTCGGTGCCTTTGCCGCCTGTCGCTGAAGCATGTCCAAAGTGTGCCTATCCAGTATTGTTGCGAAAAAAGACAACGGCGGGTGAACGCTTGATCTGCGGCAATAGTGATTGCGACTATAAGTCAGCAATACGATAATAGCGAAAACAATCCGGCGAGGAGAATTTATGGACTGGCAGGCTGCGAAACAAGCATTTGCCGACGGTGAACTGTTGGCTTATCCGACCGAAGCCGTGTTTGGCTTAGGTTGTGACCCGCGGAATGAAGCTGCGGTACAAAAATTATTGCAGGTAAAGCAACGCCCGGTAGAAAAAGGTTTGATCTTGGTTGCCGCGGATTATAGCCAAGTGGTGCGTTATGTCGCTGATTTAGCTATTCCTCAAGACAAGCGCTTTAGCGTGTTTTCGCATTGGCCCGGCCCGGTAACTTTAGTGCTTCCTGCGGCTGATGATACGCCAGCATGGTTGACTGGAGGCCGTCGCCAAATCGCTGTGCGCGTTACTGCACATGAGCCAACGCGCCAACTTTGTAAAGCGCTTGGTAGTGCGATTGTTTCAACCAGCGCGAACCTTACCGGCCAACCATCGTTAACAACCGCGTCAGCAGTCCGCGAAGCCTTTGGCGACGCCATAGCATGGGTGATGGATGCCGAAGTAGGAGGTGCTGCTACGCCTTCGCGTATTCTAGATCCGCTGACCCAAGAGGTGTATCGAGCGTAATTATGAGTCATCCAGCGTTATCACAAGTTATTGATTACTTAAAAGATTTACAAGACCGTATTTGCCAAGCGCTAGAGCAGGCCGACGGTGGTGCAGCGTTCCAAGAAGAAAGTTGGCAACGTGCAGATGGTGGCGGTGGCCGTTCTCGCGTGTTGCGTGATGGCCATGTTTTAGAGCAGGGCGGCGTTGGCTTTTCCCATGTTTACGGTCCGCAAATGCCTGCTTCTGCGACGGCCCATCGACCCGAGCTCGCGGGGCGTGATTTTAATGCTTGTGGCGTTTCTTTGGTGATGCATCCGAGTAATCCGTATGTGCCGACGAGCCATGCAAATGTGCGGTTTTTCATTGCGGAAAAAGAAGGCGCGGAACCGGTTTGGTGGTTTGGTGGAGGGTTTGATTTAACCCCTTTTTACCCGTTTGATGAGGATATAAAGCATTGGCACCAAGTGGCGAAAGACGCGCTTGACCCTTTTGATGAAGCCTTGTATCCGAAGTTTAAAACCTGGTGTGACGAGTATTTTTGGTTGAAGCACCGCGGCGAAACTCGGGGTGTAGGCGGCTTGTTTTTTGATGACTTGAACCAACGTCCGTTCGACGAGTGTTTCGCGATTATGCGCGCGGTGGGCGATGCCTATTTGCACGCCTATTTGCCGATTATTGAACGGCGTAAAAACACACCTTACGGCGAGCGTGAACGGTCGTTCCAGCTGTACCGCCGTGGCCGCTATGTCGAGTTTAATTTGGTGTGGGACCGAGGGACGTTGTTTGGTTTACAAACCGGCGGACGCACCGAATCGATTTTGATGTCGATGCCCCCGCTAGTGCGTTGGGAATATGGTTATACGCCGGAACCAGACTCTGCTGAAGCACGTTTATATGAAGACTACTTACGCCCTCGAGATTGGCTTGCAGAACTTTAATCGGTATTGATCATGTGATGTGCGAGTCGAGTGAACTGTTGCTTTAACTGCATGTGCAGCAACGGGTCACTGACTTGTTCATCCAGTACCTGATACATGCATAGCAACCATTGGTCGCGCATCGCGGTGTCGATACGAAACGGAAGATGGCGGGCGCGCAGGCGCGGATGGCCGTACTTTTCAACGAACAACTGGGGTCCGCCTAACCAACCACTTAAAAACTCAAAAAACTTTTCTCGAATCGCCGTTAAGGGTTGTGGATGCATCGCCAGCAATTCGCGTGCACGGGGATCTTGCTCCATGATATCGTAGAAGCGTTCTGCCATTGCACGCACAGCAGTTTCACCGCCGAGCTGTTGGTATTGAGAGGCCGGTTCGTTAGCCGCTTTTTTACTTTTGAAGAATGACAACATGATGCAATTTACCGTTTTTGGAAACCCGATTGAACACAGTTTATCGCCGCGCATCCATCAGCTGTTTGCTGAACAATGTGGCAAGCAGTTGGATTATTCGCGTAGTTTAACATCGAAACAGCGCTTTGCTGGCGCTGTTGCGTCATTTTTTCGTGCCGGCGGACAAGGTGCGAACGTCACAGTACCATTTAAAGAGCAAGCCGCAGAACTTGTGACCCATCTCACCCCGCGTGCCGCGCGAGCGGCTTCGGTGAATACGTTGATTCCCTTGGGACAAGGTCAGCTTGCTGGCGATACCACAGACGGTATGGGGCTGTTGCGCGATGTAGAACGTCTTGTCGGTGCGCAAGGGCTACCTCAGCGAGTGGTGATCATTGGTGCAGGTGGTGCTGCGCGAAGTGTCATCGAGCCCTTCCAAGAGGCGGGATGTGAGGTTTACTTAAGCAATCGTAGCGCTGCAAAAGTCACGCCATTAGTGCAACGTTTCAGTGCGCTAAAAGTGTTACCTTTCGAGGCGTTAGGACATTCACCGAGTGAGGAATTTAACGCGAATTTTTGTTTGATCAATGCAACGTCGGCGTCGTTGGCTGGGCATGCGTTGCCGATCGATGATGGGTGGTTTTCCGCGGGGGTGCTGACCTACGATATGATGTACGGCGCTCAGTTGACAGCGTTTTTGCAACAAGCAAAACGTGCAGGTGCAGGCGAACTGGCAGACGGCCTAGGGATGCTGGTGGAACAGGCTGCGTTAGCTTTTTCGCTATGGCACAATGGCCATGTACCGGAGACGCTTCCAGTCTTACATCAATTACGTGCTGAGCTTAGCGGTTAATCGCGAATCACTATCTCAGGTTGAAGATCGACGTCACCGGTGTGATCGACCGTGGCATAGTCGCCGTCGCGACGGACGATGGCGAGTGGGCCTTGCGGCGTATTACGGATAAAGGCTAGGTCGTAGCCGAACTTATTGAGCTGATAAACGCCAAGCTTTTGATCCATGGATAAACGATCCCACCACTGGGATGGTTCAAGTGCGTGGTTACGGCGCTCTTTTGAAGGTTGCGTTTTAACATGACTACTTACTTGGTAACTCGCTTCCTGTAACTCCATGACTGCTCTCTAAATTTTGGGGGTAGGAGAATGCATTTATCCTAAGTTTGCAAACGCTAATATGACGTTTGCAATACAAAATTGCAACTATTCTCTGATACCTTATTAGTATATCAACCTATTTTTATATGCGAAAAATATTCTAAAATTTCATCGCGATGAACTGGTAATCAGGGCAACTTGTGGTAGTCTTAGTTTTCGACTCAGCGAATGAGTCGTTTTGAATGTGACCCGTTAATTTTTGCTCGTCAGTACGTCATTCAAAGTTCAGTTTCCACAACTGACAACAACAATAATAACAAAGCTTCAGGGCATTCGTTTTATCAGTAAATACCCTGTTAAACCAATAGCTTAGATGTTAACAACACAACATTTGATAAACGTCATTTGTGGTGCGGTTAGGCTATTGTCAACAGAGTTATCCACATATTACCCACAATCTTATCCTAGCCCAAGGTCTTGTTAAAACTAGCTTGGATGGTGCGGGTATGGCATGCTTAGCGGTAACGTTCCGAATCGAGTTAGCATCAGTATTATGGCCGCGAAAGAAGCTCCAGTTGTTCCAAAAAATCCGTTCATTCTCGTGGACGGTTCGTCTTATTTATTTCGTGCATTTTATGCGCCACCACATTTGACCAATTCTGCTGGGGAGCCCACCGGCGCAATTTACGGTGTGGTGAACATGCTGCGCAGCCTGATCAAAAAGTATCACCCATCCCATATGGCCGTGGTGTTCGATGCCAAGGGCAAGACGTTCCGTAATGATATGTACGACGCGTACAAGGCAAATCGGCCACCGATGCCTGACGATTTGCGCTCACAAATAAAACCATTGCATGCGATTGTTGAAGCGCTTGGGCTGCCATTGCTTTGTATCGATAACGTCGAAGCCGATGATGTGATAGGCACATTGGCGCGTCAGGCATCGGAGGAAGGTCGTTTTACGCTGATCAGTACCGGTGATAAAGATATGGCGCAGTTGGTTAATGAGCATGTCATGCTCATCAATACCATGACGGATACCTTGCTCGATGTGCAGGGGGTAACGGATAAATATGGTGTGACGCCTGAGCAAATTATTGATTATCTGGCGCTTATGGGTGACAGCTCAGACAATATTCCGGGTCTACCTAAAGTTGGCGAAAAAACAGCGTTGGCGATGCTGCAAGGTATGCAGTCGATTGATGCTATGTATGAGGCGCCAGAAAAGTTGACCGAGCTGGGCTTTCGTGGCGCTAAATCAATGCCTGCAAAGCTGGCCGAGCATAAAGATATTTTGATGCTTTCACGTGAGTTGGCGACCATTAAACTTGATGTCGAACTTGACGGGGTTGCTCCTGAAGCGTTAGCGATTCGCCATGCTGACCGCGATAAATTGGTTGAGCTCTATACCCAGTGTGAATTTCGCCGTTGGCTCGATGAAGTCTTGCAAGACGGCCCGGTAACTGAACAACAATCCAGTGCAGCAACGTCGGACAGTGGCGCGGCGGTGACCATTGAGCGTGACAACTACGAGGTGATTTTCACCCAAGAAGCGTTGCAGCTTTGGTTAGATAAACTTGCCCAAGCAGATGTTTTTGCATTCGATACTGAAACCACCAGCTTGAACTATATGGAAGCTGAGCTGGTTGGTATTTCCTTCGCTTGTGAAGCGGGGAAAGCAGCTTACGTTCCGCTTGCCCATGACTATATGGATGCACCTGAACAATTGGAGCGGGCGGCTGTCTTGCAACAATTGCAGCCACTTTTAGAAGATCCACGTACAACCAAAATAGGCCAGAACTTGAAATACGATAGCCATATTTTACGGCGCTATGGTATTCGTCTGCAGGGCATTAAAAACGACACCATGTTGGCTTCTTATGTGTTCAACAGTGTGGGTTCGCGTCATGACATGGACAGCTTAAGTCTCCAATACCTAGGCCACCGCCCGATAGCCTTTGAAGACATTGCCGGTAAAGGTGCTAAGCAACTCACGTTTAATCAGTTAGATCTCGCCGAAGCAGCGCCTTATGCCGCTGAAGATGCGGATGTAACCCTGCGCTTGCATGAAAAATTATGGCCGCTTGTTGCCGAGCATGCGTCGTTGCTTAGCGTGTTGACAGAGATTGAGTTGCCACTGATTCCTGTGTTGGTAGATATTGAACAACGTGGTGTGCAAATTGATGCGCATTTGCTTGCAAAACAAAGCAATGAAATTGCGTTAGAACTTGCGGAGCTTGAGCAGCAAGCCTACAGCATAGCCGGTGAAGAATTTAATTTGGGCTCGCCAAAGCAACTACAAAAGATCTTGTTTGAGAAACTGCAATTGCCGGTCGTTAAGAAAACCCCGAAAGGGGCGCCGTCAACTGCAGAAGATGTACTGCAAGAACTGGCCTTGAATTATCCGCTGCCGGACGTGATTATGCGTCACCGTGGACTCAGTAAGTTGAAGTCAACATACACCGATAAGCTGCCAAAAATGGTCAACCCTCGGACGGGGCGTATTCATACCTCGTATCACCAAGCGGTGACTGCGACAGGACGTTTGTCATCGAGTGATCCAAATTTACAAAACATCCCGATCCGCACCGAAGCGGGTCGTCGTGTGCGTAAGGCGTTCACGGCGCCTGCAAATTATCGGATTATGGCGATTGACTATAGCCAAATTGAATTAAGAATCATGGCGCACTTGTCGCAAGACAAGAACCTTGTTGAGGCTTTCTCGAAAGGTCGTGATATCCACAAAGCTACTGCTTCAGAAGTGTTTGGCGTGCCCTTAGAGCAGGTCACTGCTGAGCAGCGTCGTCGCGCGAAAGCAGTCAACTTCGGTTTGATTTACGGGATGTCTGCGTTTGGTTTAGCGCGTCAGCTCGATATTCCTCGTCACGAAGCACAGCAGTATATGGACAGCTACTTTGAGCGCTTCCCAGGGGTGCAGGATTATATGGACAAAACGCGGGCGCAAGCGAAGCGTGATGGCTACGTTGAAACCATCTTTGGCCGCCGTCTGCACTTACCTGAAATACGGGCTCAGAATGCCATGCGCCGCAAAGCTGCTGAACGGGCAGCGATCAACGCACCGATGCAAGGTACAGCCGCAGATATTATTAAATATGCGATGATCAAAGTAGCGGACTACTTGCGTCGTGAAGTACCTAGCGAGCAAGCTTGGATGATTATGCAGGTACATGATGAACTGGTGTTTGAAGTGCGTGAAGATGTGGTGGAATCTTTGCAGAAAAAATTGGTCGAAATCATGGAGAATGCAGTGAAATTGGATGTGCCTCTCATCGCGGAAGCGGGAGTTGGCGCGGACTGGGACGAAGCGCACTAATTTTTTTGGTAGAAATTGAAATTTTTTTGAACTATCTGAAAAAGCGCGAGTCTGAATTAGTGAAAGGCGCATTAAGTGAGACAGATTGTCTCGATGGGAAGTCCTTTCAATGAGATGTTCTCTCCCTGGATTGTAAGTTTTTTGCCCGGCTCCTCGCCGGGCTTTTTCTTTTCTGAACGCAAATAAGCGCAGCGTTAGCGTTGCGTATTGAAGGGTTGCCGTTTGCGCTTATTGGCAATCCAAACCCCGCCTAGGATGGCGCCTAAGCCAAGTGCTTGTTGAATAAAGAAAGGCTCGCCATCAATAATCCCCAACACTAATGCCACGATAGGAATAAGATAGGTTACCGAGCTGGTGAAGGTTGTGTCGGTCATTTTCACCACGGTATTAAAAATCACGAGCGCCATAGCGGTACCGACCACACCTAAGATTAAAATCGCACTCAGTGAAAACCATTGTTCGGGTGTCGCCAGTTGCGATGTAAATGGCGTTGCTAACAGCAGATAGGCCAGTGCTGGCGGCGCAACCAAAAACAGTGACACCCCAGTAATGGTTAGGGCGCTAAGGTCATGAATATGATGTTTAATCAGGTTCAGGTTTAGCCCGTAACAAATGGTCGCCGCGATGATAAGCAGCGCGTAGCGATTAAATTCGAAAGCTCCTGACGCGCTTGCTGTGACCAATAAGGTCGTCCCCACTAAGCCAATCAGCACGCCAATCCATTGTTGCGCCACCGCACGTTGATGAAAAAGCACCACGCCGATGATTAAGGTTGCCAATGGTGTGAAGGTATTGAGGACCCCGGTGACCCCCGAGGGTAATTCGGTTTGTGCAAAGGCGAACAGAAACGCTGGGATAAAACTCCCGACTAAACCCACGCTAATGAGTTTCAACCAATGTCGTGCGCGAACGGTTTTAACCCGTTGTAGGATAAAGGGTAGCAGTACGAAGCCAGCAGAGGCTATTCGAATAGCGGCAAGTTGATCGGGGCTGAAGGCGAGCAGTCCTTTTTTAATAAGAAGGAAAGAACTGCCCCAAATTAATGCGAGTAAACCAAGAAGAAGCCATGCTTTTAACGGAGGCGTCTCATGATGCATCAGTCATCAACCACTCACTTAACTTAGCCTCCACTTGTGGCAGGCCAATTTTGGTTAATGAAGAAAACATTTCCACCGTGACATCGCCGCCAAACACAAGTGCAGCTTCGCGCGCTTGTAGCAACGTGGTTTTACGTGCGCCAGGCTTGAGCTTATCAGCTTTGGTCAATAACACTAACACTGGAATATCAGATGCCGTGGCCCAATGTAACAGCTCTTGGTCGACGTCACGATAAGGGTGGCGAATATCCATCAAAATCACCAAGCCACGCAAGGAATCGCGCTTTTCAAGGTATTCACTCAACGCCCGTTGCCATTTCTCTTTGACTGCCAGAGGTACTTTTGCGTAACCGTAACCAGGTAAATCGATCAAACGTTTGCCAGGCAGTACCTCAAACACGTTTATCAGTTGGGTACGGCCAGGTGTTTTACTGGTACGTGCCAAGTTCCGCTGACGGGTAAGTGTGTTCAAAGCACTTGATTTACCAGCATTTGAACGACCGGCAAAGGCGATCTCAACACCATCATCGGCAGGTAACTGACGAATATCTGGAGCGCTGGTAATGAAGGTTGTTGGCTGAAAGTTGAGGGTTGTCGGTTCCATGATGTTCAAAATGCTGCGAAGGAATGCCTATGCTAACACGATTAGGCGTTTAATCCTTAGAAGTTTTGTGTAAAATAGCGTCTGTATTTATATATCCAAAGCAGAGAAACCGACCATGAAAAAAATTGCATTGTTCGTTGGGCTGTATTTAGGTTTAAGCGGCGCTGTTATGGCAGCTACTGGTGATGCTGAAGCTGGTAAAGCGAAAGCACAAGTATGTGCTGCGTGCCATGGTCCAACTGGCAGTTCACCATCAGACATGTATCCGAAATTGAACGGACAACATGCGTCTTATCTTGAAAAGCAGCTGCACGATTATCAGTTGGCGGCGCAAACCAACGGTGAACAAGGACGCGCTGATCCAATCATGCAGGGACAAGTCGCGAACTTGAATGACCAAGATATTGCAGATTTGGCGGCATACTTTGCGAGCCAGGATCCAATGGAAGGGACTGCTTCTGAAGATGTTGTTGCGGCAGGTCAAGCCTTATACATGGGTGGTGATGCCGAGCGTAAAATCGCAGCTTGTGTTGCTTGTCACGGTCCACGTGGTGATGGCATGGGGTTAGCTAAGTTCCCTGATATCTCAGGTCAACACCCAGCGTACATTAAAGCGCAATTGGAGAAGTTCCGTAGTGGCCAGCGTGGCAACGACATGAACGAGATGATGCGTGATGTAGCTGCGAAGCTAACTGACAAAGATATTGAAATTCTTTCGCAGTATTTGGCTGGCTTGTACTAAGTTTAGCCAACTTGGCGAACAAAAAAGCAGCACTTAGGTGCTGCTTTTTTTGTTTTTTTGTTACAAGAAGTGCTAAGAAAGTCTTTAGAAACCAAGGCATAAACTTATAAGTAATAAGAAAAGTGGTTTTTAGATCATAAAAATCATTGATAAATTATTCTGAATCAGTAGTCTGAATGCCATCCAATTTGAGCAAATCGCCAGCAGAGCGAGGTCTCAAGATTAAATAAGCGAATAATTTATTTAATCCAGGGAATAATAAAAAGGCCAGGAGGCCTTGTTTAACCAAGCGAACAATAACAAGACTAAGGCTTGGTAAACGCGCGAAAAAATAACAATAATAATAAAAACGCATACGGAAGATATAATTAAGAACATGGATGAATTGACAACCGTTCTCGATAATCGCACGTGCGCTGTGTGACTAAAGAGAGAATACCCTAGGCGATGCTTTATGCATCGCCTTTTTATTTCCCCTCACTCTCAGGTAAACTACGCGTCATCACTTCATGAGGAATAACAGGTTATGACGCGTAAGAAGAAGACTCGCAAAACTGGGCCACTCGCCCCATCGAAAGCGCCGAAAGCCAACTTGCAACGTGCAGCTTCCGAGCAGACGAAACACAAAGGCAAAGGCAAGAAGCCTGGCTCACGTTTTAATGTCGCCTCGCAAGCCGCAAGCCAAGGCGCTTCGCAAAGCACTGCATCGAATGATCCTCGTCACGGTAGCAAGAAGCCGATTCAATTGGTCAGCAGTAAACCTGCGCCGCTAGAGGCAGAAGCAGCAACCGCAACCTTTGATCGCAAAGCTGCAGAACGTGAATTACAGCAACTTGAAAATGATCATCGCTTACAAGGCCTTCTCGAAGCCATGGAAGAGGGTGAGGAATTGACACGTGACGACCTTGCCTATGTTGACACCTGTACCGCTCGCTTTGAGCAGCTTGCAGAGCAACTGGGTATCGACCTTGAAGATGACGAAATCTGGGAGGACGAAGAGGATGACTGATATGCCATGGTGGCTGTGGCTTGCGCTGGCTGCTGGTGTTGTGGTGATTGGCGTGTTGGCCTTTATCGCAGGACGTTTATTTGCGCAGTTGCATGATCAAAAGAAAGTACGCGAGCAAGCCATTGCTAAACGTAATGAGCGTCTCCACGAAAGCATCGTCACCATCGCAAAGGCGATGGACCAGGGACAGTGCCCACTTTCTGAGGGGGCGTTGCGACTGGTGGTTCTCCTCGACTTGCGTGTAGAAGCTGATAAACCTGATTACAGTAGCCGCTACGCAGCAATTCATCAGATGTATGAGCAGATCAAGCATATGCCGACGCATGAAGCGCGTAAAACCTATCCTAAGGCAGAAATTCGTAAAATGGATAACGAGCGTGAAGGGTACGAAAAAGAGCTGGAAGATGTCATTTTGGCAGACGTCCGCCAGCTCTTAAAAGATTTTACTTAACGGTGTCGCGATAGACGTTACCGTCTTTCATGACCAAGTTGAGATCACTAAGCGTGCGCACGTCGTCCAGTGGATTGCCTTTCACCGCGACGATGTCTGCGCGCTTACCTTTACTTAGGGTACCAAAGTCATCAATCGTACCGAGTAAGGTCGCAGCATCGAAGGTCGCTGCTTTAATCGCCTCAAGTGCAGGCATACCCGCCTCAACCATATATTCAAACTCGCGATAGTTTTCGCCGTGGTCATAGACGCCTGAATCGGTACCAAAGGCAATTTTTACCCCGTACGCGTAGGCGGCCGCAAAGGTACTTTGAATTTTGGGGCCGATAGCACGTGCTTTGGGTTCAACAATTGCAGGAAAGAACCCCGGGATCTCTGCGCGTTCGCCGACCGCTTTACCCGCTGTAATCGTTGGCACATAGTAGACGCCTTTGGCTTTCATCGCCGCCATGACTTCTTCATCCATATAGGTGCCGTGTTCAATCGAGGCAACCCCGGCTTCAATGGCACGTAGCATGCCCTCTTTACCGTGTGCGTGTACGGTAACTTTCATGCCATAGTCATTGGCTGTTTCGACGACACCTTGGATTTCATCGAGCATAAATTGTGGGTTTTGGCCGCTCTTGGCAACACTTAAGACGCCGCCAGTCACCGTCAGCTTAATTAGGTCTGCACCATCTTGGTAACGTGCTCGAACCGCTTTGCGAGCTTCATAAGGGCCATTGATGACACCATCAGCGGGCGTTGGTGAAGGGTACAGATCAGCCTTTGCACCGTTGGTTGGATCTGCGTGGCCACCGGTTGTAGCGATAGATTTACCAGCAGTAAAGATGCGCGGGCCTTCGATTTTTCCTGCATTGATCGCATTACGTAAGGCAATACTTGCGTTGTAAGAGTCACCTAAATCGCGCACTGTTGTGAATCCCGCTTGCAGCGTTTTATCGGCATAGGTCACTGCATCAAGAGTGACGTCAGCGGCGTTTTTAGTGAATTTATGAATATAACTGCCTTGTGCCAGCTGTGAAGTGACGTGGGTGTGCATGTCGATAAAGCCAGGCATAATAGTGCTATCTCGGCGATCAATCACGGTGTCACCTTGTTCGGGCTTTTGATAGCCATCCACAATGGCGTGAATGCGGCCATCAACAATCACTACAGTTTTCTCTGTCACTGGCGCTGCACCTGTACCGTCAATGACGCGGCCTGCATGAATGAGGGTATCTGCAGATGCGCTACCCATACCAAGTGCAAGGCTGGCAACGATCGCGTTGATTAGGAATTTATTTTTATTTTTTTTCATGAGATCCTCTAGCTGGTCATTGGGGGTAATCTCCAATGTAAGCGCAGCCGCGTTAGCAAATCAATAGCTATGACGCGTGCAGACCGCAGATAGTGGTGCAATGAACGCACAAGCGCCATTAACTTGATATAATTACCGTCTAATCCAGTCATGGGACAAATGTAATGTTCAAACGCCTCCGCGAAGACATCCGTAGTGTTTATGCTCGCGATCCAGCTGCACGTCATTGGTTTGAAGTGTTAACGACTTATCCTGGCTTGCATGCGATTTGGTGGCATCGACTTAGTCACAAGTTGTGGAACTGGCGATTGCGTTGGTTGGCGCGCTTTACGTCGACCTTAGCGCGTTGGTTTACCGGTGTTGAAATCCATCCTGGCGCACGGATCGGCAGGCGTTTCTTCATTGATCATGGGATGGGCGTCGTGATTGGTGAAACGGCTGAAATTGGCGACGACGTGACGATTTATCATGGCGTCACCCTTGGCGGTACAAGCTGGAATCAAGGCAAGCGTCATCCAACGTTAGAGACCGGGGTGGTGATCGGTGCAGGCGCGAAAGTGTTGGGCCCAATTACGGTGCACAAAAATGCTCGCATTGGTTCAAATGCGGTAGTGGTCAAGCATGTACCTGCCGATGCGACTGTGGTGGGTATCCCAGCACGGGTTGCGAATACCAAAGTTGCACCTGAATTGAATGAGCGCCGTGCACAAATGGCGAAGCAGTATGGTTTTGATGCCTATGCTATTTCCCCTGATAACCCCGACCCGGTAGCGACAGCGATTGGCCGTATGCTTGATCATGTGCATTTCTTAGATCAGAAGGTATCGGATTTGTGTTGTGCAGTGAATCAACTCGGTGGCAATGTGTGTGAAGAAATTCCAGAAGTGGACGTCGATGACGTTGATTTCTTAAATGCTGAGCAAGAGGCTGCCAAGCAGCGAGAAGATGACCATAAAAAAAGCCGCTCATAGAGCGGCTTTTTAAAATTCGTTTCGCTAGTTTAGCGTTGCAAAAGCAACGTCTTACATAGGTACTACGTTTTCAGCTTGTGGGCCTTTAGGACCTTGAGCGATAGTGAACTGAACAGTTTGGCCTTCAGCTAAGGTTTTGAAACCGTCAGCTTGGATAGCGCTGAAATGTACGAATACGTCTGCGCCTTGTTCTTGCTCGATGAAACCGAAACCTTTAGCTTCGTTAAAGAATTTTACTTTACCAGTTACAGTAGACATGCTGAATATTCCTCGTAATGCATGTGAAAATCTAAGGTATTGCTAATAAAAATACGTGTATTACTTGGGACTTACAAAACGAGGTACAGCAATAGACTTCGTAACAGGCCACAATTAGACAGCCGAATTTTTTCTAGCGACTCTCAGTATACGCTGATCGCCCCCTCTGTCAAATGAAGTTTTTTAGCGAAACCTTAAGTTTATCCGCGGATCCAGTGTTTGGTGATATGTCGGAAAGTGTCGGTGCCACTTTTGTGCAGCCACTCGTACGCCGCCATCTCAGATGAGATAATCTCAATGCCATACTGTTGCATACGTTGCAGCGCAGTGCTTTTATCTGATTCGCGACGTGATCCAACCGCATCCTCAACGACGTAAACATCAAATCCGGCATTTTTGAGGTCGATCGCTGTTTGTAAGATACAAACGTGTGCTTCCATGCCCATCAGCACCAACTGCTGTTTGCTTGATTGTTTTACGGCATCAACGAATTGCGGTTCTTGCCAAGCACTAAAGTGGAGCTTTTCAATGACCCGCGCATTTTCGATAATTGCCGAGAGGTCATCGACGCTAATACCGAGACCTTTAGGGTATTGTTCAGTAACGAGGGTGGCGACATTGAGTTCGTCGGCAATCTCACCGAGCCAGCGCATGCGTCCGATCAATTTGTCGCGTTGGTGAATCACTGGCGCAAGTTTTTCTTGCACGTCGACAATGACCAAGAGGGTCTCTGAAGCATTTAGAAGCATAACGACTACCTGCAAAATAGAATGAAATAGGTGCATGCATTGTGCCGCAATATTCTTGCTATTCCTAGCGCTTGGCGCTAGCTTGGCGTTTAGACGAAATTTTGACGAAGAACCATGCAGCGCATCGCGAAAAAGCTATCCACCGAATCTGCAGATGACTTGCTGCAGAAGTTTAAGATTAAAGTTACCGGTAACATCATGTGGGCGGGAGGCATTACCGTACTCTTATTGACGGTGGCCCAGTTGTTGATTGGTAATACTGCGCAGGGCAGTGTGATGCTCGTCGCGGGCGTGTTTTTTATCGGCATGGCTTGGCGTTATCACGGTCGCCGCATCCCTATCATTATTCGCCTTTCTTTTATTGGATTGCTTTCTGCAATTACCGCGATGTCTATTGTTTTGAATAGTTATATCGGGGTGTACTGGACCTACCCACTGTTGGTGGCATGCTTTTTCTTGTTCAGTGGTCGCCAAGGCATTGGCGCTGCAGCGGTGCTGACACTTCTTTTCAGTACGGTGGTGTTTGTTAGCTTACCGTTGAACGACAGCTGGCGCGTCTGTGCCTCATTAGCCATTATTTTGGTGCTAGGCGCGGTGTTTGCAGTCTTACTAGAGCAGCTGCAACAACTCTTACGTAAATTGGTGGTCACCGATACGTTGACTGGCGTGCAAAACCGTCACTTAGTGACCCAAGTATTGGAAGAAGCAAGCTATCGTTTTGCAAGATATCGGCGACCGTCTAGTATTATCATGGCTGACTTGGATCATTTTAAGAAATTAAATGATGCCCACGGGCACCTCTTTGGTGACCAGATTTTAAAGCAAGTGGCCGAGCGTATGCGCAGTGTGTTGCGGCAAAATGATCAGCTATTTCGGGTCGGTGGTGAAGAGTTTTTAATTGTACTTGCCGAGGCGCAATTGAGTGACGCCTTGCGCGTCGCGGATAAACTGAAAAACACCATCTCGCAGACACCGTTTCGTGGTAAAACGACGCAAGTTGAAGTTACTTTGTCACTCGGTGTTGCCGAGGTGGTCAAAGATCAGTCTTGGGTTGAATGGCTGAATCGTGCTGATACTGCATTATTAGAAGCCAAGCGCAAAGGGCGTAATCAAGTACGAAAAGCCAGCAGTGTCAGTCGGGATGCAAGTCTACAACTGTAAAATATAGGCAAATGGCGGTGAAGCAGGTAAAGTAGGCGAAAATAATAATAACCTTACAATGGATAATGTTATGACACCGGTACCTTCGAGTAAAACCTCAGCCACGCACGACTTATGGCAACACTTTCGTTTGCTCGCAATGCGTACGATTTACTTCGGTTCAGGGCTGGTCATCGCGGGGAGCGGCCTTTACAGTTTGTTGGCGAGTAATTGGCTTGCTGGGTTGGCGCTGCTTTGTGTCTCGTCTGGTTTCTTCATTATCGGTTTTCTCTACCGTAACGAATTGGCACCGCAATGGATTAATTTCCTCGTTATTTGCTGTCTTGGCACTTTGGTGAGTGTGTCGATGAAGTCTGCCGGCATCCTTGGCGTGTATTGGATGTACCCGATTTTAGCAATGGTGTTTTTCATGTTTGATAAGACGATTTTCGTCCTCGTCATCATGCTGATTTACGCCTTATTTGCCGCTGTTATTTATCAAGTGTTGCCATTCGATTATGCGTGGCGTGTCGCCGTTTCGATGCTTGTACTGATTGGCGTTGGCGCCGCTTTTCTCGTTATGATGAGCAGCATGCAAAAACGCTTGTTTGCCGCAGCAGCGACCGATTCCCTAACGGGGTGTTATAAACGCGAGTATCTGAGTGACTTTGTACAGGCCGCTGTTGAGAAAGCGATGAAGCAAAAGCAGCCGTTAGCTTTGGTGCAAATCGACATGGATTCGTTTCAGGCACTCAATGATCGCTATGGTTATTTGCTTGGCGATAAAGTCTTGGCTGAAACTGCGCGGCGCTTATTGAATGTTGCGCGCGAGGGCGATTGCGTGATCCGTAGCAATGGCGCCGAGTTCATTGCGATTTTCCCAAATACAACCTTTGAAGAAGCAACCGAGCTGGCCAACGAAATGCTCGATCGTATTCGTTTAGAGCCTTATGCCGTTAAATCATTGACGGTGACGGTAACCGCCAGCGGTGGTTTGGCACTGTATCGCGCACGCCAACATTGGAGTGAGTGGCTTGAAGCTGCCGACGCAGCGTTGTTTCAAGCAAAAAGCCAAGGCCGGAACAGGCTAAAAGTCGCGCAATAAATTTGCACCGCGCTGCGCGCCTAGCTACAATTCGCACCTTTCGAAAAAAGGAGCAGTTCATGGCACCTGTACTAATTCTTATGGGTTCGCAGTCTGACTGGCCCGTGATGCAACACGCCGCGCAAATGTTAAAAGACCTTGGCGTTGAGTGGCGTGCTGAGGTGGTCTCTGCCCACCGTACCCCAGACCTTCTGCAATCTTCAATGGCTCAAGCCGAGCAAGATGGCGTGCCGGTAGTCATTGCTGGCGCCGGTGGTGCTGCGCACTTACCTGGTATGTTGGCGGCATATACGGCGATTCCTGTGCTGGGCGTGCCTGTGCCTAGTAAGCAGCTGAAAGGTTTAGATAGCTTGTTATCGATTGTGCAAATGCCAAAAGGCGTTGCGGTCGGCACTTTGGCCATTGGCCAAGCGGGTGCTGCAAACGCTGGTCTACTTGCGGCACAAATCATTGGCACGACTGATGCTACAGTACGTGAGCGTGTGCAGGCATTTCGCAAAGCACAACGTGAAAAAGTAATGAACGGCCCGAAGTTGGAGTTACCAGAAGCATGAAGGTCTTATTTGTAGGTGATGGGCAGCTTGGTCAGATGTTGGGTGCCAGTGGCATCAGCTATGGCCATGAGTGTTTGCTGTACAGTACGCGCACGCAAGAAGTGAAGCCGCTATCGGCACAGGTTGCGTTGCCTTGGACCCTGCAAGAAGCGATTGCTTGGGCCGATGTGGTGAGTTGGGAGCACGAGGCGATTCCAGCCGATGTTATTGCTGCCGCACATGATAAGTTTTTGATGGACCCAGCGCGCATTAAAAGCCTTACCGACCGCCGTGCTGAGAAAAAACTGTTTGACGACTGTCGTGTCGCAACCTCACCGTGGCAAAGCTATAGCACGCCAAATGAATTAGAGAAGCTGTTACGTGCCGCGCAACAACCTCTTGTCCTCAAAGCCGCTCAGGGTGGTTATGACGGTAAAGGCCAGTGGCACTATAAACCTGGTGATGCTATCGATGACATCGTGGCTGAAGCGGGGCGTGCCCCAGGGATTGCCGAGCACAAGATTCCCTTTGTGAAAGAGGTCTCTTTAGTTGGTGCCCGTGGTAAAGACGGCAGCGTGTGCTGTTATCCACTCACCACCAATGTGCATACCCAGGGTATTTTAAGTTATAGCTTCGGCGGCTTAGAAGAGGTTCCTGAAGCCTTGCAGCAGCAAGCTGAAGCGGCATTCCATCGTCTCACCGATGCATTGCATTATGTGGGGGTGTTTGCCATTGAGTTCTTTGTGGTGGGTGACGGTGACGCACAGCAGCTCCTTATTAATGAAGTTGCGCCTCGGGTACATAACTCTGGGCATTGGACCATGACCGGGGCGAACTGCAGTCAGTTTGATCTGCACTTACGTGCCTTAACGGGGATGCCTTTCCCGCAGCTCCGTATTGAACCTACGTTAATGTTGAACGCTATTGGTGTGGCACAATTACCGGTCGGCTTGTGGCATCATCAAGATGTGCAGTGCCATTGGTATAACAAAGAAGCGCGCCCAGGCCGCAAAGTTGGCCACGTGAACGTACGTACAGCCAATATTGCGACAGCGAAAACTTGGGTAAAACAGTGGCGTGAAAAGTTACAGGTGCTCGCCTAACCAAGCGTTGATGGCTTGCACTTGTTCGCCGCAGACTTGATGTTGCATGGCGAAGCTTTGATACGTCACCTTGTAGCCCGCGTCAGTTAGCCATGTTGCTGCGCGTTGACCCAAGGCCTCTGGAACGATGGGGTCTTGGCTACCATGTTGAATTAAAATTGGTAAATCGCGATTGGCTGGCGCTAATGCAACACTGTCTTGGGTCGCCAGATAGGTCGACAATGCCAGCAAACCACCGAGGCGCTGTGGATAACTCAGTGCCACCTCGTAAGCAACAGCTCCACCTTGAGAAAACCCTGCTAAGAAGATGTGTTCAGGGGCAATACCACGCTCTTGTTCGCGTTCAATAAGTGCGCTGATCGCAGCTGCTGAAGCCCGTAATTGCGCCGTATCAATTTCTCGCTCAAGGGTGGCGGATAGAATGTCGTACCATGCTGGCATGCGCATGCCACCGTTGATGGTGACCGCAAGCTGCGGCGCATGAGGAAACACAAAGCGTACTTGGCATCCTGCAGGTATTTGTAGATGTGGCACTAAGGGGGCAAAATCATTGCCATCAGCACCTAAGCCATGTAACCAGATGACAGCACGGTTTGCGGGTTCTTGCGGTTCAATTTCAACACATGGCAAGTAGGCCATTTACTTCTCCTTCACTTCTGAAACTTTTTTCCCTAATCCTGCGCTTATGGTGAGTTGCAAGGCGTCGGCAGGGCTCATATCGATAGGCTCTATACAGTTGCGTGGCACCATGACCATATAACCGCCGACATTGTAGCTCATCGGTAAAAACACTGCGACGTGGTCGTCATCGATGCACTGCGATAAACGGTCGCCTTCAATGCCACTCTTTTTGGTAACAATACCAATGAGTTTCAAGTCGCCACCAGGGAGTGTCACCATGACAACGGATTCTTCCGCGAAGTTTTTCCCTGACATCATTTCGATGACATCGTTAATGGTGCCGTAAACGCTGTTCAACACCGGCATTTTATTCATGATTTGGCCGGGGAATTGCCAGATTTTGTGGACAAACATCCAGCGTGAGCTAAATCCAATCAGCAAGGCTAGCCCCAGAAAACTGAGCGTGGCTAAGCCAGGGAAGTAGTAGGCTTGCCCGACAATGGCTTCCCAAATAGGGCGCAACGTGGTTTCCACGGTCATGATAAGCCAGCGCACAATGGCGATGGTCACGACAATCGGTAACAATATCGCAAGGCCGCGAAGTAAATACTGTATGGCTTTTTTCATTGTGTTAATCTCTTGTAAGTTTGTTCTAGCTTAGCTTTTTCAGGACGCAACATGAAACTATTTGGCAGTTATACCTCACCTTTTGTGCGCCATTGTCGAATCGTATTGGCCCAACAACAACATCCGTTTGAGTTGGTGCCTACCGACTATGCGCAAAGTGCACAGCAGTCACCGGCAAAACGTGTGCCGTACTTCCATCATAATGAGCTAAAATTACACGATTCGTCGTCGATTTTACGTTATCTTCGCAATTTAGATGGACAGGCTTTCTGTGCCGACGACGCTGACTTTGACCTGTACTGTCTGGTCAACACCGCGATGGATACCACCATTAATTTATTTCTACTTGGCCGTGATGGTATCACGCCGGAGCAAGTGCCTTACCTGGAACGTCAAGCTGCTCGCGTGGAAGCCATTTTAGACGACCTTAATGCGCGGGAGTGGCCAGCTGTTGATCCGATGAATGATGCCCATTTGCGTCTGGCCTGCTTTTTGAGTTGGGCACAATTCCGTGAGCTCCTAGATATTCAGAAGTGGCCAGTGTTACAAGACTTTTTAATGACCGTAAATCAACAGCCTTGGTTTGCGAATACCCATCCGGCTTTAAGTTAATAAGAACAAGGGAGTTATTAATGAAACATTTTATTTCTTTGGTGAGTGTGGCGGTGTTAGCTGCTTGTTCACCACAACAGCAATCAGCGAGCAGTGATCACGTGGCCGAACAACAACAACCCGCACAAGCCCCCACCCAGTTAACTTATCCAGAAACTGCGCGTGGCGGGGTCAGCGATGACTATTTCGGTACTAAGGTTGCCGACCCGTACCGCTGGCTTGAAGATGACCGTAGTGCTGAAACAGAAGCTTGGGTGAAGCAACAAAATGAAGTGACCTTCAGCTACCTTGAGCAAATTCCTTATCGTCAAGAAATCGCCGATCGTCTAAGTTCCATGTGGAACTACGAAAAAGTAGGTGCGCCGTTTAAAGAAGGTGATTACACCTATTTTTATAAAAACGATGGCTTGCAGAACCAGTATGTGGTGTATCGCACCGATGCTGAAGGCAATACTGAAGTGTTCCTTGACCCAAATACTTTTAGTGAAGACGGTACCACTTCGTTGGCAAGTTTGAGCTTCTCGAAAGATGGCTCAATTGCTGCTTACGCGATTTCTGAAGGTGGTAGTGACTGGCGCAAAATCATTGTGATTGACGTTGAGAGCAAAGAGCAGCTGGAGCCAGAGCTGGTCGACGTGAAATTCAGCGGCATCTCATGGGTCGGCAATAAAGGTTTCTACTACTCTAGCTATGACAAGCCAGAAGGCAGTGAGCTTTCAGCGAAAACCGATCAACACAAGCTGTATTACCATGCGTTAGGTACCGCGCAAGCTGATGATCCTGTGATTTTTGGCGGTACGGATGCTGAAAAACACCGCTACGTAGGTGGTTATGTGTCTGAAGATGACCAGTACCTATTTATCACAGCGGCTGTGTCGACCTCAGGTAATAAGTTGTTTGTGAAAGACTTGAGCACCCCTGACAGCGAGCTAGTGGCGATTACTGACACCACAGACGCAGACACCTATGTGCTCGACAATAAAGGCTCTACGCTTTATTTGGTGACCAATATGGATGCGCCAAACAAGCGCGTGGTCACTGTTGATGCTGCAAATCCGCAACCAGAAAACTGGGAAACCTTCATTGCTGAAACCGACAATGTATTAAGTGTCAGTACTGGAGCTGGTTATATTTTCGCGGAATATATGGTTGATGCGATTTCGAAAATCGAGCAGTACGCCTATGATGGCAGCAACGTGCGTGACGTTGAATTACCGGGCGTAGGTAGCGTCGGGGGCTTTGGCGGTAAAGCTGAGGCCGAAACCTTGTACTACAGCTTCACCAACTATAATACGCCAGGCACTATCTATGCGTATGACCCTGATGCTGGTGAGTCGACGGTATATGAGAAATCGAAAGCCGACTTCAATAGCGATGACTATGTGTCGACGCAGATTTTCTATACTTCCAAAGATGGTACGCAAGTTCCGATGATCATCACCCACAAGAAGGGCATGGAACTTGACGGTAATAATCCGACCATTCTATACGGTTACGGTGGTTTTAACGTTAGCTTGACGCCTTCATTCAGTATCACCAATGCCTTGTGGCTCGAATTAGGCGGCGTCTACGCAGTGGCAAACTTGCGTGGCGGTGGTGAGTACGGGAAAGCATGGCACAATGCGGGAACCCAGTTGAACAAGCAAAACGTTTTCGATGACTTTATTGCTGCGGGTGAATACCTCATTGATCAAGGCTACACCTCGAATGATTACTTAGCCGTGCGTGGCGGGTCAAATGGTGGTTTGTTGGTGGGTGCGGTAATGACTCAGCGTCCTGACCTGATGAAGGTCGCCTTACCAGCGGTCGGCGTGTTAGACATGCTGCGCTATCATACCTTCACTGCTGGCGCAGGATGGGCGTACGATTACGGTACTGCTGAAGACAACCAAGAAATGTTTGAATACTTGCTTGGTTATTCGCCGGTTCACAATGTGAAACAAGGTGTTGAGTACCCAGCAACCATGGTAACCACGGGTGATCATGATGACCGTGTGGTACCGGCGCACTCATTCAAGTTTGCGGCTGAGTTACAAGCGAAAGCGGGCGGTAGCAATCCACAATTGATCCGTATCGAAACGAATGCGGGTCATGGTGCTGGTACTCCGGTATCGAAAACCATTGAGCAATATGCTGACATTTACGGCTTCACCCTTTATAACATGGGTGTAAAAGACCTAAGTGAACTGCAGAAGTAAGAAGCTGCAATCTGTTGTCTAGGGCCTCAATTGAGGCCCTCTTTTATTCAGACCAACGAATACTAACGTGACTCGAGCGAATGTGGTGAAAACTGCTAGGGTCCTAACCAAGACGAGAATAAAATGAAGACATTTAAAACTTCGATGCGTGGCTGGTGGTTGGTTGCGCTTGCAACGACCACCTTGACGGCCTGTCAGCCGTCACCACAGCAAGCATCTTCTGTTGTAGAGGAGCAAGCTCCAGTGGCTAAGCGTGAACCTTATACCGTCGTTTCACCTCACGGTGAGCGCGTGGACCATTATTATTGGCTACGTGATGATGAGCGTACCGACCCAGAGGTATTGGCTTATCTTGAGGCTGAAAATGCCTATTACGATGCGTATCGTGCCGATTATCAAACCTTGACCGATACCCTCGAGGCCGAAATTCTCGGCCGAGTGAAGCAAGATGACAGCTCGGTTCCGTACCAAAAGGGTAGTTATCTTTATCAGACAGAATACGAAACGGGTAAAGAGTACCCAATTTACACGCGGACGCACATTGAGACTGAGGAAAAACAAACGATTCTCGATGTGAATGCCTTGGCTGAAGGTGAGTCGTTCATGCAGGCGCGCAACCTGCAAGTGAGTCCAGATCAAAACAAGCTGGCCTATGTCGTCGATAACGTCGGTCGTCGTCAGTATGAACTGCACGTACGTGATTTAACGACAGGTGAAACCAATGCTACCGGCTTAAGTGGCTTATCAGCTGCGATTGCATGGGCGCAGGACAATGAAACCTTGTTTGTCATTGAGAACGACCCGCAAACCTTACTCTCTAAGCGCGTGTTGAAGTATCGCTTAGGTGAGCCGGCAACTAGCGCTGAAGTGGTTTATGAAGAGCAAGACGATACCTTCTATATGTGGGTCAACAATACCACTGACGACGCCTACGTCATGATTCAGCTTGATGCTACGGTGTCCGATGAGATTCATGTCTTGGACGCGTCAACACCTGACGCTGAGTTTCAGGTGATGGCACCGCGTGAGCGCGACTTCAAATACAGTGCTGATCATATCGATGGTCGTTGGATTATTTTGACCGACTATCAAGCACCAAACTTCCAGCTAATGCAGGTAGAAACCGCGGCGTTGGGGGATAAGTCGGCATGGCAATCGTTAGTACCGCATGATGAGGCCGTGTTTATTGATGGTTTTGAGCTCTTTACTGACTACTTGGTGATCAACGAACGTTTTGATGGCTTGAGCCGTATTCGCGTGATGCCATGGCAAAACCCTGAGGCAAGCTATGAAATCGCTGCCGATGAACCGACTTATGTCATGGATTTCGACGTTAACGTTGAGCAAGATACCGATGTGTTGCGCTACAACTACACGTCGTTGATTCAACCGACGGTCACCTATGCTTACAACTTAGCGACCCAAGAACGTGAGGTTCTGAAAGAGAAGCAAGTGCCTCATTATGATGCTTCCAAGTATGCATCTTCCCGTACCTGGGCCGTCGCTGAAGATGGCACCAAGGTGCCAGTGTCGCTGGTTTATTTAAAAGACTTCAACCAAGATGGCAGCGCCCCTTTGTACCAGTATGCTTACGGGTCTTATGGTTCGATTTCAGAGCCGTGGTTCCGTTCGACGATTTTTTCGCTGGTCGATCGTGGCTTTGTCTATGCCATCGCGCATATTCGTGGCGGTCAAGAAATGGGACGCCATTGGTATGAAGAAGGCAAAATGCTCAATAAAATGAACACCTTTACTGACTATGTTGCCGTCACCAAGCATTTGGTTGCGGAAGGTTACGCGCATCCAAATAAGGTTTTTGGTATGGGTGGCAGCGCCGGTGGGTTGTTGATGGGTGCGGTCGCAAACATTGCCCCAGAGCATTATCGTGGCTTAGTGGCACATGTACCTTTTGTGGATGTCGTGACCACCATGCTGGATGAGAGCATTCCGCTGACGACCAATGAGTTTGATGAGTGGGGGAACCCGAAAGAGCAGCAGTACTATGAGTACATGTTGTCATATTCACCTTACGACCAAGTGAGTGCGCAGGACTATCCAGCGTTGTTGGTTACGACCGGTTTGCACGACTCGCAGGTACAGTATTTTGAACCGGCGAAGTGGGTTGCGAAACTACGTCACCATAAAACGGATGATCAGCCGTTAATGTTCAAAACCAATATGGAGGCTGGACACGGTGGTTCTTCAGGACGTTTCTCACGTTTGAAAGAAGTTGCCGAGGAGTATGCGTTTATTTTGGATTTGCTGGCGCAAGATCAGGCCGCAGATGAGTAAACTAAAAGCCCGGACGTTGTGGAACGTCCGGGCCAATTGTTAGAATTCAGCGTTGTGGTAGATGTTCTGCACATCGTCACAATCGTTGAGCATATCTAAAAACTTCTCCATCATTGCAACATCATCACCGCTGATGGTGGTCATGACTTGCGGTAAATACTGAATTTCATCCGTTTCGAAGTCAGTTTCAGGGAAATTTTCTTGCAGCGCGGTTTTCGCTTTGTGCCATTCAGTGTGTGGCGCGAAGACGGTGATCATGCCGTCTTCTGCTTCAATGTCGGTCACGTCAACATCGGCCATCATTAATGCTTCTAACACTGCATCGTCGTCTTCGCCTGCGAAGGCCAAAATCGCGCAGTGATCAAACATGTGCGCAACACTGCCTGGCGCACCAATTTTCGACTTGGTTTTCGTAAAGCAGTTACGCACTTCACCAAAGGTTCGCGCTGGGTTGTCCGTAAGACACTCAACCATGACCATGCAGTTGCCAGGACCAAAGCCTTCATAGACGGCTGGAGCGTAATCTTCACCAGCACCACCTTTTGCTTTATCAATAGCTTTTTCGATAACGTGCGCAGGAACTTGATCCTTCTTGGCACGGTCAATTAAGCTACGCAGCTGTAAGTTAGCGTCAGGCTCAACACCGCCTTGTTTGGCAACAACGTAAATTTCACGGCCGTATTTGCTGTAGACTTTACTTTTTGCATTTGCGGTTTTCGCGATCGATTCTTTTCGGTTTTGATAGGCGCGACCCATAGTAGATTTCCAATGTCGATTTACAAGAGGCGCAATTTTATACATACATTGGACGTTGATCCAGTTTAACTCTTGCGCCAAATAGCGTATTTTAGAACTATCTAATTAACACAAGGAGAGCTCGACGATGACGCATTCGGATTCTGTAGGCGTTGCAGCATTCTTAGATAATGATAGCGAAACCTTTAGTTACGTGGTCTGGGACAAAGATACCCAAAAAGCTGTGGTGATTGATCCTGTCCTCGATTTTGACTACAAATCAGGCCGTACCGCAACCAAAGGCGCGCAACGCTTGATTGATTTTGTGCGTGAACACGATGTAGAGGTGGAGTGGGTGTTAGAGACCCATGCCCATGCCGATCACTTGTCTGCGGCACCTTTTGTGAAGGCGCACGTCGGAGGTAAGATTGGGATTGGTGAACACATTCAAGATGTGCAGAAAATTTTTAAGGATGTGTTTGACTTAGAAAAAGAGTTTTTACCCAACGGTGCGCAGTTTGATCACCTCTTCAAAGACGGTGAGACTTTCCAAGTGGGTAACATGACCTTTGAAGTGATGCATACGCCAGGACACACGCCAGCCGATATTGCGTATTTAATTAATGGCGAGAAAGTCTTTGTTGGTGATACGCTGTTCATGCCGGATGTGGGTACTGCGCGTTGTGATTTCCCAGGCGGGAGTGCGACGACCTTGTTCCGCTCGATCAAAAAGATCCTCGCGTTACCTGAGTCGACGGAAATCTATATTTGCCATGATTATCCGCCAGCGGGGCGTGAGCACGAGTATTGCACAACGGTCGCTGCTCAGCGCAAGCATAGCAAACACGTGAATGATAACGTTTCGGAACAAGACTTCGTTAAAATGCGGGAAGAGCGCGATGCTACACTTGAAATGCCACGGCTAATCTTACCGTCCATTCAGGTAAATATTCGCGCTGGCGAGATGCCTCCGGCGGATGAAGACGGTAAGGTGTACTTGAAGTTACCTATTAATCAACTCTAAGAAGGAAGAACCATGCTGCCTTTGTTGGCCTTTGTACTGGTCGCTGTGCTGGCATTAGCGGGATTGATTTCCTCACCGCTAGCGTTAGCGGTCGGATTCGTGTTGGCTGGGTTTGGCATGGTTCCCAAACATTTTAACCCTGCGCAGTTAGCAAAGCGTTTGCTGGCAGTGAGTATTGTGTTGCTGGGTTTTGGGATTCACATTGATACCGCATTGGCCGTGACGGGTGACGCCTTAGGCTTAATTGTTACCTCGATTGTGGTGACCTTAGTGTTAGCGCTCGTGATTGGGCGCTGGCTGGGCCTAGAAACCACCACAGCGCATTTAATTGGTTCTGGTACAGCAATCTGCGGGGGGAGTGCGATTGCGGCTGTGGGGCCTGCGGTGCGTGCGCGCAGTGACCAAATGGCGTTAGCTTTGGCGATCGTGTTTATTTTAAATTCAGTTGCGCTGTTGATCTTCCCGCCGATTGGGCACTTCTTGAATCTAGACCAATATACCTTTGGTTTATGGGCCGCTATTGCGATTCATGACACCTCATCTGTGGTGGGGGCGGCGGAAGCCTACGGCGACGAGGCGCTGTTAGTTGCGACGACGGCAAAGCTGGCGCGAGCACTCTGGATTTTACCGGTTGCCGTGGTCTCGGCTTGGGTCGCGGCGCGATACAATAAAAAAACCGGGCATGCTAAAATGGCGTTACCTTGGTTTATCGGCGGTTTTATTGCCGCAGCACTGATTGCCAGCTATCTCCCTAGTGGTGACGTTGCTTATGGCTATCTGTTTTTGCTCGGTAAGCGTTTGTTGGTGTTGTGTTTATTCTTGATTGGGTTAAGCCTGACGTTAAAACGTATTCGTGCAGCTGGTTTTAAGCCGCTTCTGCTCGCGCTTATCTTATGGCTGGTGATTGCTTGCGGCAGCCTCATTTGGCTGCTGTGGTAACCTTCATAAGGCTCAATTTGCTCTTTTTTTTATAGCAAAAGTTATCAATGTTACGTCTAAGTATGCCGTTTGGTAGATTGCGGTAACACTCCCTTCAAGCGGATAATGAAACTAAAACCCTCAATTTGACAGGGGGTTAGTTGTCAACTAATTAAACATTAACTTACCAAATTACTTTTCTGATGCGACCGCGAAGAAATTGTTGTGTGGGGTAAGAGTCTCAGACGCTTGCGGGAGAAGCCCTATGACATGGTTTGATGCCTTTGTAATGTACCTGTATGGCTTAAAGTGGTTGGCCATAGTTGTGATGGTACTCCTCTTTATTTTCGGTATTGATGATCTTTTTATCGATCTTTATTACTGGACACGCCGAATCTACCGAAAATTAACGATTTATCGAAAGCATGACTATGCGGACCCCGATAAGCTCCTTGCCGAACCTGAGAAGCCACTTGCGATTATGGTGCCAGCGTGGCAAGAAATGGGAGTGGTCGATAAGATGGCGGCCAACGCAGCGGCCTCGTTGGATTATGAAAACTATCAAATTTTCATTGGTACTTATCCCAATGATCCGGAAACCCAAGCTGAAGTTGACCATGTTGTCGAACATTATCCTAATGTCCACAAAGTTATTTGTGTCGAGCCTGGGCCAACCAGCAAAGCAGATTGTCTGAACAATATTATTGCGTCGATCATCGAGTTCGAAAATAAAACCAAGATTGAGTTTGCCGGTTATATTTTACATGACGCAGAAGACGTCATCTCGAGTATGGAGTTACGACTGTTTAACTACTTGATCGGTCGAAAAGACATGATCCAGTTACCCGTGTATCCCTACCCCCAGAAATGGTATGACTTTACCGCCGCCCATTATTTAGACGAGTTTTCTGAGTTGCACGGTAAAGATATCGTGGTGCGTGAATCGCTGGCCGGCCAAGTACCAAGTGCTGGCGTCGGTACTTGTTTCAGTCGCCGTGCGATCATTCACTTATTAAAAGAAGGTGATGGCTTACCCTTTGACGTCCAGTCGCTCACCGAAGACTACGATATCGGCTTTCGGTTGAAGAGTTGGGGGATGGAAGAAATTTTCGTCCGCTACCCAGTCACCCTTGAGCAAGCCCAATTACGTGAGCAAAAAGCTGGCGTTGGCAAGCGCGCTGGTAACGTGGTGTGCGTGCGCGAACACTTTCCAACCACATTTAAAACCTCTGTGCGGCAAAAGACCCGTTGGATTATCGGTATTATCTTCCAAGGCTCACGCACATTGAAATGGACCAAGGACTGGAAAATTAACTACTTTTTATGGCGTGACAGACGGGGCGCCATTGCCAACATTGTCAGCTTCTTAGCGATGGCACTCTTTATCCAGTTGTTAGTGATTTGGACGGTTGAGCAATTTTATCCAAGTAGCTACCGCGTGCTATCGATTTTTGAAAACGAACCGATGATCGTGTTCTTCTTATACGCCAACTTGTTGTTCCTAGTAAATCGGCTCGTGCAACGCTTTTATTTTGCCAAGCAATACTATGGTTGGTGGCAAGGTTTTCTCTCAATCGTGCGTATTTTCTGGGGTACCTTGATTAACTTTACCGCGAGTTTACGTGCTATCAAGCAGGTCATGCAGCATGGTGACCCGAGAAAAGTTGCTTGGGATAAAACCTCCCATGTTTATCCAGTGGTGGCACCGCCACGCAAACAACCGCTTGGCTCATTGTTGATTGGGCATGGCAAACTTACCGAGGCGCAACTTGAGCAAGCCTTGATGGAACGCCCTCCAGGAATCCGTCTCGGTGTTTATCTGGTGACGGCGGGATATGTGACGCTAAATGATTTGAGCGAGGCGATTGCCGAACAAGAATACAGTTCATTTCAGGCCTGTGATCCGTTTGAACTTTCACAGGAGTTGATTGACAACTTACCGAGCGAACTAGCCTTTAAATACTCAGTTTTACCGCTTGCTGAGGATGGAAAAACGCTGGTTGTTGGTCGAGAGTATGCGTTGAGTCCGGTGTCAGAGGCTGCACTAAGCCGTCGTCTCGGTCGACCTGTCCGCGGATGCGTGACCACCCAAGGGGCGGTCACTTTGGGTCTGCGCTATTGGTATATGAATGATAAAGAAGTCGATCCCCGCGAGGCGTTAGAACACGTGCAGCGCAGCCAAAACCTTGATGCGCACGCGTTACAGCGGTTACGGGATACTTACTTTATTCGTCAATTACCTTTTGGTGTGGCGTTGGTGCAAGCTCAAGCCATCGATTCAGCGGTGATGGCGCAAGTGATGATTTCATATCAACGCAGTGGCGAAACGCGGTTAGGAGACTACTTGGTTCGTGAAGGCATTATCACAGATGCACAACGCGAAGCAGCGCTAGCTTATCAAAAGCGCCATCAAGTAGAGATGAAGGAACTATTAGCGGAGGCGGTTGCTGGGCAACCGGGTAACTCATGCGAATTCTAAGTTTACTTGCAGCATTTACTGCTGTCGCGCCACAAACGCTGGGTGACGGGATCTTTGTTGGCTTATCAGACTACGAAGAGTTCCGAACCTACCCCTATGTTGATAAAGCCTTTCGTTACCAAGAAGCGCAGCAATACCAAGCGGCGCTAAAAGAGTTGGAACGTGCGATTACTATTGCACCGGAACACACACCGTTTTACCAATACGCATTTGAGTTAGCGATGCTCAACAAAGATGTCGAGCGAGCCAAGGCTTATCTAGCCCTCGTTCCCGAACCACGTCGAGAGCCGTTACGGCAACGTATGTTAAGGACGGTGATGGCCCAACAGGTCCCCCCCGCAGAAGCGATGCCAACCTTCCTCAATGGGTTAGACGGTGCACAGCGGTTGGAGTTGATAGAGCAAGGCCTGTATCAGTTGCAAAAAGAGCAGGGAAAAGCCGATGCTTGGGCATGGCTCAATGCTTTGCCGGAGTCCCTCTGGAGCCCTGATTTACATTTAATTGCCGCGCGAACAGCGGCTGATGCCGGTTATTTTGAGGCCGCCGCTCAGCACTTCCAAAGCTATGCGGAACATGCCGAACTGGCACCTGAGCAGATTGCTGAGTTCGGGTATATTTTGGTGGAAGCGCAGAATGCGGAAGGGGCCTATGCATTGGCGCAACGCTATCCTCAAGCGAGTGGAGGTGTTATTCGTGAGTTAGCCTATCGGGCGTTGGCGAACGATGATAAGGCTGCGGCGTTAAATTATTTTGCTTGGTTGCACGAGCGCGACTATCTGGCCGCAGCAGATGTGAAGCAGTATTATTTTTTGCTCGAAGAAAGTGGCGATCTTGAGGCGGCGATGGCGCTTGCTGAGCAAGCTCAAACCAGTTGCTTGGAGCAAACTGAGCTGCTGGTACGCATGGATCGTACTGCCGAAGCACAACAGTATTTAGCGAACTGTAGTGTGCAGGAAAACCCGTTGGTATGGCTGACGCTAGCGGAACGTTTACAGCAGTACGAGGCCATTCAGCGGGTGTCATTTAAGCAACCGCAATTACAAGCACGGCAACGCCAATTGCTGATGAATTATTATCATCAAGAAAAAGCCTGGCAGCGTCAGGTTGCGTTACTTGATGGTGTGGCGAAAAATGAGGCCGAGCTGACCTATCTGGCGATGGCATTCGACGCACTCGGCGACCATACGCGGGGCGAGCAGTTGTGGCTCCGCATTTGGCAGAGCTATCGTGATCCGGCGGCCTTAGAAAAAGTTACTTATCTCATGTGGCAGCGCGGTGAGGCGGAAGTTACGTTAGAGCTTTTGCATGATGGTTTTAACGATATTAATTTGGCCAGTGCACCTGGGAAAGTACTGGTGGCGCGCTACATTAATGTTCTTTATGGTCAGCCAGAACTCATTGATGCGGCGCGTGTGACCATGTTGGCCCGGCGTAACGCGGATCCGGTTGATGTGGCTGAGTTATGGCGTTTGCAAGGCGATTGTGATGCTGCGCTGGCCGTCTTAGAGAATGTTTCGCAGCAACGCGGTATTCGCACTCGCGCGGAATGTTTGATGGACCGTGACCCGGAAGCAGCCTATCAAGCCCTGCAACTGGCTCTCGGTGAAACACCTGCAGCGGCAGATTTACGCGCCTTAGCTTCGTTAGCGCAGCGGGTAGGCGAGCATGCGGCAGCAGCAAGTTACTTGCAACGTATTCCGGCCGAGGAGCGCGTTGGTTCAGATGAGCTTGCGATTGCGCGGATGTACTATTTACAAGGCGACTATGTGGCGGCGGAAACAGCCTGGCAAAGCGCCCGCGAAGAGCATGAGTTGGATTGGTGGTTGCTGGGTGTTGATATCGCTCAGGCGCAAGAGAATCAAGCCAAGACGTTGATCTTGCTAGAGCGTGCCGATCAACGTTTTGACTCACCGTTGTTGGTGGAAGAGCGTGCCCATATCTATCGTTTACAAGGCGACCGCGACGCTCTTGAGGCTTTATATCGCGACGCTGTCATGACCCATCCAGAGAATCGTCATTTCCAAGCAGAGTTGGCGTATGCCATTTATGAGCGCGATCCGAAGGAATCGGCGGACTACTTTGACCGCGCGCTCTTGGGTCATGAAGCAGACGCGCAAGTGAAGCATCTGCATCAAGCTGCTTTTGCGTTCCATTATCGTGACGATAAAGACAAAACGAAACACTATGCTGCGGCTGCCATTGATCGGATGTTGGCAGCGCCTGAGGCCGATGAGATTGAGCTGCTAAAAGCGCAGCGCTTGCATCGAGAAGTTGACAGCCAATGGGCGTTCACTGTTGCCGGTTGGGCCGGTGATAGTAGTCGGGCGAGTGCTGGCCAAGCGATTGACGCGCAGTCAGATTACTTCATGCAGGCGCAGGCAGCGTACCAGTTCACCGACGCACAAGCTGGCTTTGGTGGTCTTGGCGCTCAACTGAGTTTGTTGCAAGGTGGCGAAAGTGATTTCTTTGAAACGCAAGAGCTTGATTTGGCGTTAACTTGGCGTCCATCGCAAACCTTTAATGGCGTGCTTTCCGCTGGTTTGCGTAAGCAACTGGATGGTGATAAAGAATTGAAGCCTTACGTGCGGGCTTCAGCGGACCTATTCAGCCCTTGGACGAAAAGTAAGTGGTGGGAGCCAGAGCACGATTTAGTGTGGTACAGCACCTTCTTCGTCGATGGCATTTACTATCCTGAAGATGATCAGTCTGCCTTCTTTAGTCGGTTGGAAACAGGCCCGGTGTTTGCGCTAAGCTACCATCATTTGCAAACGTTGCGCGTGTACGGCTTTTTACAAGGCGATACCTCGCATGATTTAGCTTTAACGGGTGATGCCGATGACGCTCGAGCGGGTCTTGGCGTGGGCTGGATGTCTGAATGGTTCCAGTCTGATTACAACAGCTATAATTTACGAATGGAGCTTGGCCTAGAATGGCAACATGTCGTATCCAGCGATTATGCCGACGACGGCGACAACGCGTTCTTGGTGCGCTTCGAACTTTACTTTTAGGTGTCGGGCTGCTGATGTCGTCCGTTGTGACAACGTCAGCAGCTAGCGAGCAGCAAGGGGTGATGTACCAACCCTTGAATCGCGATAGCGAGTTAGGCGCCTATGGTTGGCATTACTTGTTTCAGCAACTGCGTAATGATGGCATTGATTTTGGCGTATTGCAGTGGACGCAATACGGTGACGAAGACTTTAGCGCGGGCCAACCTTGGTTGCGCGACAGCATTACCGTTTGGCAGAACTATATGCCGCTCTGGCTCGGCCTACACCTTGAGGATGACTATTTTACCGAGATGAGTAAGGGCCTTGCGGCACAGCAGACGTTTTTTACCACTTATCTGCGTAAAGTGAATGCTTCGGTTGCCCGTTGGGAGGCGTGGCGGCAGCAGCATTCGGCGCAGTTTTTGGGCTGGTATATTCCGTTAGAGCTCAGCGATGCCTATTTCGATACCCCCGCAAAACGTCAGCAGTTGGCAACCTTTTTGACCCAGCTACGTGAACGTATAGGAACCACACCGCTAGCAATTAGTGTATTTATGAGTGCGACCTTGCCAGCAGCTGAATTTGGCGCATGGTTGGAGGACATTCAGCAACTTGGGTATCACGTCTGGTTGCAAGATGGTGTGGGTACCCAGGCTTTATCAGCGGCGCAACGCGCAGACTATTTTGCTGCTTTGAATTGTGATGTGGTGATGATTAACGAGGCCTTCGTGCAGACCTCGAAACAGCCTTTTGCGGCGCGCTCTGCCTCTGCGGAGGAACTTGCGGCGGCAACCTCAACAAGTTGTCACCGCCGCATTTGGTTCTCTTTGCGCTATTTACCGCAGGCGGTTGGACTTCTGTATCTTTCAGATGTCACGCGCCAATTGCCGGCGCCTTAGTCGCGCCATAGTTTTAGCTGACCTTTGTCAAAGTTGAGAAAGCTGCCGTCTTTGAGCTGCAGTTGTAAGGTGCCATCTGCGAACACTTTGACATGGTTTACTTGGTTTAGTTGACGTAAGAACGTGTCTTCGTAGGCCATGGCTTCACCTGCACACATGCGCTTGGTAACCGCCAATGGGCCAAACTGGAAGTTTTCACCCGTCATTGCGTAACTGCCTGTTAAGTAATTACACCCCGCAAAACCACTGACTTGTGAGTCAGAGTGGAAGGTCAAACTGACCGGCTCACCTTGTGCATTTGGGCTGTTTTGTGCGAGCCAAGTCGCACCGGCAAACAGACGCTTCGGATCGCCCGCGCAGCCTTGGTGTTCGCTACCTTGGTGCTTAAAGGTGGCTTTGTAAGGGTAGCTTTGGCCACTCATAGTGTCGTAGCAAACCATATCTTTCAGGGTTAATTCAGCGTCGTCGGCAAAACGAATAGAGAAACCATCACGAATCGCAGTCGTTTCTGTGACAGCTAGCTTGGTTTCTTCGCCTGGCGTACGTAAAACTGCCTCATCACCATTGCGGTTAATAAGCCAAAATGGCTCGTTGCCACGCGCACTAATTTGCTGAGGTAGTGAACCTTCGGCAATACAGAGTGGTAGCGAGAAGTTTTCTGTACTAAATTGGGCTTCGTTGCCTTTGTTCCAGAATTCAGCGCCTTTTTCTTCGTTGACGTAGCGAGCGCCAGATGCACTTTTCGTCGCTTGCATAACCAAGCTTTGGTCGTTAAACGTCAGCGTAAGCTGTTCGCCGTTGAGTTCAGTACCGACCTTTAAAGCGCCACAGTGGTAGACCGTTGTAGTGTCTTGAGACGGCGCTTCAGAACTACAAGCGGACAATACTGCGAGCGAAAGTAGCGAAATAGCCGGCATGATACGAAGTGCGGACATAGTGATGCTCCTAATAGGTAATGTTCCTCTCTATTATCGCCAGTTACGATAGGTTTTACGAGAGATGATGCGCTAGGTTAACATAGCCTTTACACAAAGATGATGAACGCAAGATAATCCAAGGATCCATATGAAAGCTTTAATGAAATTAAGCGCAGTTGCGTGTCTGTTGGTGGGCTTGACCGCTTGCCAACCTGCGACCGATGAGACGACTACCACATCACCAGCGCGTGATATGGCGGCAACTGAAACGGCGCCTGCACAGGTAGAGTATAGCTTCGTTAAAGGAAAAGATTACGAAGTCCTTGAGAAAACCATCACAACCTCTTATTTCGACAAACCAATCGGTGCACGTGGCTATGTCATGGAATTCTTATGGCCGGGCTGCCCGCACTGTCAGCATTTGAATCCGACCATCAATGCTTTTGCGCTTGAGTTCCCTGATGTTGCTGTCATCAAGCGTGCAGCGCCAGCAACCGAGCGTTGGGCCTACGACGCGCGTATTTTTTTCGCCCTAAGAGGCATTGCAGGGACGAATTTAGACGATGAATTGATCGAGTACTACCAACGTATCGCTGAAAACCAGAAACGGCTTCCGACGCCAGAAGATATCCAGTTCTTTCTTCAGGAATATCAGGTCAGCCCGTCAGATTTTGCTGAGGCAATGAACGACCCTACTTTAACCGCGAAGTTACGTATTGTATTAGAAGATATGAAGCGTGCTGACCTCAGTAAAGTGCCAATGCTGGTGGTCAATGGTAAATATGTCGTTACCGCACCAGCGCCACACGACCCACAGGACGCGCAGCGCTATTTTGCGTTACTGAACTACCTAGTCGATCTCGGCTAAGTGTCGGTCGAGCCATTGTTGAAAGTGCTGGGCAGGTAATGCACCTGCTTGGCGCGCAATTTCCTGGCCTTGATCAATGATCATTAAGGTAGGAATACTTCGAATGGCAAAGTGTTGTGCGAGGTGAGGCTCGGTCTCGGTGCTGATTTTGATAAAGCGGACCTTATCAGCGTAGCGTTTGGCGACCTCGTTAAACACTGGTGCAAATTGTTGGCATGGGCCACACCAACTTGCCCAAAAATCAATCACCAAGGGTAGATCACTGTCACGATGGGTTCGAAATTGATCCGCGGTGACACTGAAGGCTTGGCCGTCGAAAAGCGGCTGGCCACAGGCGCCACATTTTGCTTCAGCCCTGGCTTTGTCGGCGGGCACGCGGTTTTTCTTGTGACAGTGCGAACACGCCGCGACAATCGAGGTGGTCATAGAGGATTCCTTTTAATTTAGCTTTCCCTTAATTATGGTGGCATTCTGCCAACTTTCAACCTGCGGAGTGGCATTTTTTGCGTCTTTCACTATGCTCAAATGAGTCGCAGGTAACTGCAAATGAAAGAGGGGATGACTGATGCAAAATGTCGGTGGTGTTGATCGTTTGATTCGCATTGTCTTAGGTATCGTGGTGATGTTGTGGTCACTGAATGCTGGCAATTTTTGGTGGATAGCTGGTGCGGTTATTTTAGCCACCGGTTTGTTCCGTTTTTGCGGCTTGTACAAACTGCTTGGCATTTCGACGTGTAAGCTGAAAACCCCTACCTGAGCCGTTAAATTATGTTATTTTGGCGTCATTCACTTTGTCTTAGTTGAAAGGAACACAGAATGACGCCAGCTCAAGCTCGCCAGTTGGTTAGTATGCAAATCGCATTTAACCAAGTGATAGACCCTGATTACCCAGAAGCTCCCAAAGTAAAGCGCGATGACGTGAAAGCCATCTTGGTGGAATTAGGGGAGTATTTTGAGCATACCGCGTATAAGTGGTGGAAAAAGCAAAGTGCCGACTGGGATCAGGCCAATATGGAACTGATTGATATCCTGCATTTCGCCATTTCAGATGCCGTGGAGCACGCTTGCCAGCGAGGTCTCGATCAAGCTGCGGCGACCGACGCTGTAGCGCAACTGATTGGGCAAAGCTTTGCCGCACCGGTATCAGTGAAGGATGGTAAAGAACTGATTGTGGCGATGGCACAAGACGGTGCTGCGACAGCCTCTTTGGTGTGTGGCGAGCAATTTTTCGCAGCCTTGGCAGCGATGTTGGTTGCTGCATACGGTGATGCTGATACGGCTTACCTGACCTACATCGGCAAAAATGCCTTGAACAACCTACGCCAGCAGCGCGGTTATAAACAAGGCACGTACATCAAAATGTGGCATGGCGAGGAGGACAACGAGGTGATGATGCGCCTACTGAGTGAGCATCAAACGACCATTGTTGGGGCGCCTCAGCCGCTAGCTCACGCCCAACAACTCCTGCTTGATCATTACGACGTGCACGTCGCGACCAACGCAGGTTAATCGTCGCGATGTACTTCCCAGCTTTGTGCTGGGTACTCGGGCAGTGCCACGGGCTCTTCGAGAGCGCGTAGGCGCTGCACGTCATTAAAGACTTGATTACGAAATTTACCTAGCTCGCGCCACAACTGCGAAAACGCTGCGGCACCCTCAGTACGATCCGACTCGATATAGGTTTTTAGTAAGGGGCCTACCGCCGCAAAACCTGCTTCGACACGCTTTGCTTGTGCTTGTTCAAAGGCTGTTACTTGTTGTTGCCAAGGCGAGCTTGCCTGCGGGGGCGCTACAAAAGATTGCTCCAGAAAGTAGGCCTGATAGTCGGCTGATGAATACGAGGCGGCGTTGGTCCAATGTTGCCAATCGGCCTTATTGGTCACTTGTCCACTGTGCGGGTCAATGATCATCACCGTTGGGGTGCCATAAAAGGTTGGCTGTTGAAAGTGTTCTGTTACGCCGTCGCCTTGGTCAAAATAACTCACATCAACGCGTACCATGACAAAGCGTTCGGCTAATTGGCGATGCAGCGTTTCGTCGGTAAAGTTTTGCATAAGCGCTCGACTGTCATGGCACCAATCCGCGCCTAAAATCACCATCAGTAATTTGTTTTCACGTTGCGCTTGCTGTTGCGCCGCGGTGATCTGCGCAAGGGAAGGTGTGTGTCCACTAAAATATGGGGTGTCGGCGCTTGCTAAGGCAGCAGTGCTTTGCAATAAAAATGTGATGAGGACAAGGAAACGAAAGCTCATGAGTTCTTCCTAAAGGTTCTGATTGCGTTCAATATGTCTATAGATGCGATTGACGCCTAGTGATGTAAAGGCCAACCCTATGCTGTTTGTGATAATTTAATAGCACTCAATCAATAATTTACGCTACAGAATAAAGGTAAACAACTATGTTAAAAGCGTTAAAGGTGAGCGCGTTAGCGCTGGCGCTAGGAACCACAGCCGCGGTCAGTGGTTTGCAGCCGAGTTTCGCGAACCCAGTGAAACTGAACTATCAAGAGCCCGACCAAGCCATCATTGATATCGTTGATGCAGCGCCATCACCTGGTGGTAGCTTAAGTCCAGCAGGTGATCTTTTATTGGTGACCAACTATCCGTCGTTGCCGACCATTGCCGATGTTGCTGCGGAGCAATTAAAGCTTGCGGGCCGTCGCATTAATCCTGCCAACTACACGGTCAGTCAAGCGCGTTACGTGAGCGGTATTAGTTTGGTAGACGTTGACAGTGGCGAGCCGGTTGCGATTGATGGTTTGCCAAATGATCTTAAAGCCTTGGGCGTAAGTTGGTCACCAAATGGTCAGTACATCGCGTTTGCCCAGCAAACCCCAACAACTGTCGAGCTTTGGCTGGTTGATGTTGCGGCGCAGCAAGCGAAAAAATGGTCGAGTGCGCCGTTAAACGCAGTGTGGGGCCCTCGTTTGGAGTGGCGCCATGATAGCAGTGGCCTTTACAGCTACACGGTTGCTGAGGGCTTGACCAAGCCAGCAACACAAACGGTGCCGACAGGCCCTGTCATCACAGAGAGCTCTGGCCGTACAGCACCGGCGCGGACCTATCAGGATTTGTTGCAGAACAAAGTTGATGAAGCGCTATTTGATTACTACTTCACCAGTCAAATTCAGTTCTTCTCGGTTGCTGGTGATGCTAAGAAACTGGGTAAACCAGCGATTTACACTGGGGTGCAGAGCTCGCCAAATGATAACTACCTCTTGGTAAGCAACATCGAGCGTCCATACTCGTACGCTGTGCCTTACTATCGCTTCCCAGAAACGACACAAGTGTGGAGCAGCCAAGGTGAAGCTGTTTACACTGTGGTAGAGCAGCCATTGGCGGATAACCTGCCGATTGCCTTTGATGCTGTGGTACAAGGTCGTCGTGATATTCGCTGGCGCAATGACGCTGATGCCACCTTGATTTGGGCTGAAGCACAAGATAAAGGTGATCCAGCGGTGAGCGCTGAGGTACGTGATGAAGTGTATCAGCAAGCCGCGCCATTTAAGCAAGCGCCACAAAAACTACTGGAGTTGAGCAAACGCTTAGGTCGGGTGCTCGCTGCAGACGAAGAGCATGTGTTGATTTGGGAGCGTTGGTGGGCTGATCGTGATGAGAAGCTCTGGTTGGTGGATGCAACCGGCGAACGTTCGCCACAATTGGTCTGGGATCGTTCGTGGGAAGACCGCTATAACGATCCAGGTGAGCCGCTGACCGTACAGCGCGATGGCCGTACCTTGTTGTACCTCAACGACGGTAAGGTGCTATTGACAGGGAAAGGAGCATCGGATGAAGGCGACCGTCCATTCATCGATACCTTTGACCTCGCAGATCAAAGTAGCGAGCGTTTGTGGCGCAGTGAAGCACCTTATTTTGAGCGACCGTTGGCGTTGCTTGACGCTGAAGAAATGACCTTCTTAACCCAGCGCGAGGGCGTCGATGATCCAGCAGACTTTTTTGTCCGTGATATTGATGACGATAACTTGCAAGCGTTGACAGAGACGCCACACCCAACACCGCATACCAAAGGTATTACCCGTGAGATGATTTCGTATGAGCGTGAAGACGGCTTAGCAATGTCTGCAGAGCTTTATTTGCCTGCAGGATACGATAAAGAGCGTGATGGTCCGTTACCGACCATCGTTTGGGCTTACCCGCGTGAATACAAGAGCTCTTCAGCTGCGGCCCAAGTCTCGGGTTCGCCGTATGAGTTTATGCGCTTAAGCTTCTGGGGGCCTCAGTACCTTGCAACCCAAGGCTACGCGGTACTTGCTAACGCGACCATGCCAATTGTGGGTGAGGGTGATAAGCAGCCAAATGATACCTTTATTGAGCAGTTGGTGATGAATGGTAAAGCGGCAGTGAAAGCCGGTGTGGATCTTGGTGTTACGGATCCTGAGCGTGCTGCCTTGGGTGGCCACTCGTATGGTGCGTTCATGACCGCAAATATGCTTGCGCATAGCGATATCTTTAAAACCGGTATTGCGCGTAGTGGTGCGTTTAACCGCAGCTTGACGCCATTTGGCTTCCAGCGTGAAGAGCGCACGATTTGGGATGACACCGATTTGTACATTGGCATGTCGCCGTTCTTCCATGCCGATAAAATCAATGAGCCTTTGTTGATGATTCACGGTTCAAATGATAACAACTCGGGCACTTTCCCGATGCAGTCTGAGCGTCTTTATCAGGCGGTGAAGGGCTTAGGCGGTACCGCTCGTTTGGTCATGTTGCCGCATGAATCTCATGGCTACCGTGCCCGTGAGTCAATGCTGCATATGTTGTGGGAACAAACGCGCTGGTTGGATATCTACCTGAAAGGTGAAACTGAATAAGTTTCTTTCCATGCAAAAGCCCGCTTCGTTAGCGGGCTTTTTAGCAACTACGGGCAAGAATACGGTCTAGGTGATTGGCGAATGCCATGCGGTCACGTTGATGCAGTGGCGGCGGTCCACCGCTTTGAATGCCACTTGAGCGCAGCGTTTCCATAAAGTCCCTGACATTGAGTCGCGCACCAATACTGTCTTTGGTAAACAATTCACCGCGGGGGCTGAGGGCTTGTCCGCCTTTGGCTAGAATTTCTGCGGCAAGAGGGATATCTGCAGTAATGACCAGATCACCGGGCTGACAGCGTTGCACGATTTCATTATCTGCAACGTCAAAACCGCTATTCACGATTAGTGTGCTAATGTACTTCGACGTTGGCACGCGCAGCGCGTGATTGGCGATAAGCATCAGCTGCAGTTGTTTACGTTCTGCGGCGCGATAAAGAATATCTTTGATGACCGCTGGGCAGGCGTCAGCATCAACGTAAATTTTCATAGGCGCTTTTCATTGAAAATGACAAGATGAGCTGAGTTTACCATGCTATCGCGGGATAGGAGTTTTCGTTGCGACAAAAACTACTTTTTTTAGCCACAGCACCCTTGCTGTGGTGGCAAGGCAAACGCGTACGAGCAACCACCCCACGGTTACCGGAAGCGGCGGGCGAACGCTCGGGGAATGCGCGGCAACAACCGTCGTTAAGATTGCTGCTGCTTGGTGATTCAGCCATCGCTGGAGTCGGATGTGAGACTCAGGCTGAGGCGCTGACCGGACAGTTGCTGCAATGCTTATCAGACTATCAGGTGCAGTGGCAATTGGTGGCGCGCTCGAGTTTGACCTGTGCTGGGGTATTCGCCCTGCTACAAAGCACTGAACTGATTGCGCCGAAATTTGACGTAGTGGTGATTTCAGTAGGGGTCAACGATGTCACTCGGCGAACTTCCGTGCAGCAATGGCGTCGCGATTTGCAGCGTATGACAGCTTATTTGCAGCAACAGCTGGGGTGTCAGCAAGTGTTGTACACAGAGCTACCACCCATGCATAAATTTCCAGCCTTACCGCAGCCGTTGCGGTGGTTCGTCGGCAATCAAGCGCGTGCGTTGAACACGGCGCTAGAGGAGCATTGCCAATCCCATTCAGGTGCTGAGGTACTCTCCTTTGATATACCTTACCGGCCAGAGTACCTTGCGAAGGATGGTTATCATCCGTCTCCAGCTGCGGCCCAGATTTGGGCGGCGGGGGCAGCGCAAGCGATTCAGCAACAGTTCATCGTAACAACGTCGGGTGAGGAGGCGTGATGTTTAAGAAGCTCCTGGGTTTTTTGCTGATGGTCATGGTCGTCGTGACTGTTATGGATGTTTGGCGCGGCAAAGATCTACCCGTCGGTGAGCTACCGGAAAGTGTGTGGATGACCATTACCGAGCAACAGCGCGATATTATTGCGGAAAGCTATGAGCAACCTGTGATTGTTTATTTTTGGGCTACTTGGTGCCCGGTGTGCTCGACGATCACGCCCAGCGTTGATTGGTTGGCAGGGCATCTGCCAGTGGTGACGGTAGCGATGCGCTCTGGAACTGATGCAGAGCTGCAACGGTATGTGACGCAGAACGATTACCAGATGGTGGTGGTGAATGATGCGACAGGGCGTTTATCGCAGCAGTGGGGAGTGCCGGTAACTCCCGCGTTTGCTATTGTCAGTGAAGGTGAGATTCAATCCTTTACTGCCGGCTTGACCACACCGATGGGGCTCTATGCACGCTGGCTCTGGGCAAAATGGTTGTAATGGTGAGAGCACTGCGTCGGCAGTGCCCTTTCGTTTCACCCAAACACTCACCTATTCAATGACTTCCCACGTCATCTTGTAATTCCATTTGTCGAAGTACAGGTTACCGAGCTCCCACTCCACTTCACCGCGTTGTGAGTCGACAGTCTCTGAACGTGTGTGCTGCTTGGCTGGGAAGAAAGGTTGACTGAAGTCATCGTTAAACGTCAGGCGGTAGGCGTCGAGGCTGCCCAAGTAGAACCAGCGCAATGCGTCATCCATGGTATTCAGCTGACCGTGGGTGACATCCATTGGCATCCAGCCGTAGGGCTCGAGATAGAACCAACCCCAGTCGTGCATCGTGTTGAACTTGCCATCCGAGAACTCCCAACCCGACTGCCAACGTGTTGGAATACCGTTCATACGCATTAAGGTCATTAACAAGAGCGTTTGCTGGCCGCAGTCGGCGTGCCCGGCCGTCGCTGCATACTCACTGATATTCGCGATGGACGAGTATTCGCGGGCACTCGCCCAAGGAATGTCATCAACTGCGGCAAACAGTTTCTGTGCAATGCGATAAAGGTTGGTTTCATCGCCAACAATACGCTCGTTCAATGCCTGCAAGGTTTCATTAAACACCATGTGTGGCGCGCGCTCCCCTAAATAAGGGGCAAGGGCCGCTGGATCTTTGAGCGGGGTCACTTGGGCTGCATCAATGCGATTGTGAATGGCATGTGCTGTGTATTCATAGCTGATCGAGAAAGCGGTAGGCTCACCCGCTTTAGTTTGCTGCTCAAAGTAAGCGGTACGTTGCAGTTGCTGCTCGTTGGCAATCAATGGATCCGTAGGTGATGCGCTGAGCAACTGAATATCGGTTTGTTGGCCTGGAATAGCGCGTGGAAACGGCAACCAGACGCGCAAGGTTTGCTCTGCAGGAATGACATCTGGCTTTACCGTAAGCTCATAGGTAATACGAATGCGCTTGCTCGTATCCTCGTTATTCATGATTGCCTGATGGTGCGGATGGACTTGATACAGTGGTGCAATAGAGTAGTACCAGCTTTTCGGTTCAATGCGTCGATCACGCGCGGCATCGTCTATATAGAAAAGGTTCGATACCGCACGATTAAAGTAGCGTTTCTCGCCATCAATGATTTGGTACTCCAACAAGCCGGCAGCGTCCCAGCGCTCAAAATCGGCCTCAGTATAGTCTGGAATAAGTTCCGCCAGCTTTTCTTTCACACGCGCTTCAGTCCATTGAAAATCGCGACGCATGCGTGCTTTACGTTCGGTTTCAGAAATCTGCTCGGCGTTGTCTTGGGGGGCACTTTGAGGTTCGCTTGAACAGCCGATAAGCGCGCTACCTGCAAGCATTGCGAGCAAGACGGGGTGGAGTAAAGGTCGCATGTTCCTGTTCCTAATTGTGGTTTATTGTGTGGATTTATTTTGACGTTTTTTGATGAATAATATTATTCACAATTGATTATTTTTGAATCATAAATTATTTACAACGAAGATAAAAGGGGCTAGGGTAGGAGCGCAGAATAACAACCAGTCGACCATTTTGAGTTGTGGGTTTGACTTACCTCACTGCAAATGGAAGGGAACATAAATACAATGAAAACAACCACTTTTAAATATTCAGTTGTTGCAGCAGCGATTGGTGCAACACTTACCCTCGGCGCCGCGATGGTGAACCCAGCGTTCGCACAAAGTGCCGACGGTAGTCTTCGTGGTGAAGTCGTTACAACGCAAGACCAAGAGCTTGCGGGTGCGACCATCACCATTCGTAATGTTGAAACCGGCTACAGCCGTTCAGTCACAGCGGCGCAAGACGGTTCTTATCGCTTTGCTCGTTTGCCTGTCGGTTCTTATGAGGTAAGTGCCTCATTTGACGGTTTCCAACGTAGTGTTATTGATAACGTCGAAGTGCGTATCGGTACCGCAACAGTTGTTGATTTAACCATGACAGCTGGTGATGTCGAGCGTATTTCGGTGAGCGGTGCACGACTTTCGACGATTGATACGCGCTCTTCTGAGTCGGGTCTCAATATTAGTGCGCAACAGCTTGAGCGTGTGCCGGTGCCACGTGACCTTGCTTCGGTTGCTACCCTTGCGCCTGGTGTTGCCGCGGGAACGCGCTTTGGCGGTATCTCGTTCGGTGGTTCATCGGTTGGTGAGAACGCAATCTTCTTGAATGGCTTGAACATTAGTGATGTTGAAACCGGTGTTGGTTACGCATCCGTGCCTTTTGCGTTTTTCAAAGACTTCCAAGTGAAAACTGGCGGCTACTCTGTCGAGTATGGCCGTACAACCGGTGGTGTGGTTAGCGCCGTAACCAAATCTGGTGGTAACGAGTTTGAATTTGGTGGCGACATTTACTGGACGCCGGATAGCTTGCGTGGCGAAGGTAAAGATTTCTTCGATGCTGAGGGCGATCGTACCATCAACCGCTCGGACGATAAGACCGATAGCTATCGTGGCAACATTTGGGCCAGCGGTCCGATTATTCAGGATAAACTTTTCTTCTTTGCGCTTTATGAGCCACGTAATAGCGACCTCGAGTACGGCTCAAGTGATGGTCGGAACATGTACTATGAAACCAGTGATGATGGTTTCTGGGGCGGTAAATTAGACTGGATCATCAGTGCCGACCACACTGTTGAAGTCATGGGCTTCTCTGATGCCCGTACGGTTGAGTGGGATCGCTACAACGAAGGCGCCTACGCCGATACTTCTTACCTTGAGCGTGGTGGTACCAACTGGTCCGCAACCTACACCGGTTATTTAACCGATAACTTTATGGTGAAAGTGCTGTACGGTGAAAGTGAGCGTGACTACGACTTGACCAATACCGCTGGTATGGAGTGTAACCGAGTTTATGATGCGCGTATTAGCTCACATATCGGTTGTACTACGAGTTTGCGTTTTGACCGTCGTTTAAATACGCGTGATGCGCTACGTATCGATGCTGAATACACCTTGGGTGATCACTTGATTCGTTTTGGTATGGATGACGAAGAACGTGTTACCGAAATGAACCGTCGTACCACAGGTCCAAATGGTGCGTATTACACCATTTATGACACCACGCCGGGCTCTGACGTGAATGGTGCGATCATTCCTGAAGGTACCGATGCTTATGTGTATGCGCGTTCGATTGAAACTGTGGGTGCATATCCAACTGAAACCAAAGCCTTCTACCTTGAAGACGTGTGGAGCCTTAATCCAGACATGACCCTAACCATGGGCTTACGTTGGGACGAATTCACCACGTCAGCGGCTGACGGCACACCATTCCTTGAAGTGGATGACATGCTGGCGCCACGGGTTGGTTTTGCGTGGGACGTAAACAGTGATGGTACGGCGAAGTTCTTTGCCAATGCCGGACGTTACTACTTCCCAATTGCCAATGGTATGGCAGCACGTAGTGCTGGTGGTGGTATCTCTAACGACACCATCAATTACTACATTCTTGAAGGTCTTGAAGAGACCACAACCGACAGTGGTTACACCAACATCAACCCAATTTTGGGTGACCAGTTGGGTGACACCATTAGCTTCGGTGGTTCGGGTGCAGGTAACTTCGCTGATGAAGTCGATAATGACCTTGATCCAATCTATCAAGATGAGTTGATCATCGGTTATGAAGCACGCATCAACGATGACTGGAACTATGGTGTGCGTGGTATCTACCGTGAGTTCAACAACGCCATCGAAGATATGAAAATCGATGTTAACGTACCGGGTTGTGGCAACATCTCGGGTTGGGTATTTGCCAACCCTGGTAAGATGTTGACCTTGCAACGTGAATGTCCAGATACCGGCAACGTGCAGAACATCGCGATCGACTTGGGCGAAGTACAAAGCTACGGCTTTGACCTTGACGGTGACGGTAACCCAGATCCAATTGGTGGTGAGCAAGTCCAGCGTAAATACTACGCCCTTGAGTTTGTGCTTGACCGAGTTTGGGATGACGTATGGCAAGCACACTTCTCGTACACTTGGTCGCACAGCTACGGTAACTACGAAGGTAGTGTGAACTCAGATACGGGTAATGACATCCCTGGTTGGACCGAAGCGGGTGACAACGTGATGTACATCAATTCGGGTTGGGGTAACCTGCCGAACGACCGTCGTCACCAGTTCAAAGCGCGTGGTGCGTATGCGATTGCTGAAGGCATGACCGTTGGTGCGAACTTCTCGTTGATGTCAGGCACGCCGATCAACGCTCGTGGTCAAGGTAACCCGTTCAATGATAATACGCGTTATTACTTGAACTACCTTTGTGTCGACAACTGTACGGGTGTTGCGGATAACTCAGAGCGTGAGTTTATGTATATCCCGAAAGGCATGTATGGCACCACGGACTGGGTCGCTCAGTTGGATCTTAATTTCAACTATGATGTTGAGATCAACGGTTTTGACCTGAACTTCGGCATCGACGTGTTCAACGTATTCAACTCACAAGTTACTACGCGTGTGAATGAGTTCTTGACCACTGATGTTGCCACTCGTAACGATAACTTTATGTCGACTGTTGACGCACAAGGTCGCCGTTACGTTCAACTTAGTGCAGGCTTCCGTTTCTAAGAACCCTGGATCAGGTCTGCTCTTGGAAAGCCCCACCCTGTGTGGGGCTTTTTTTATGACAAAACTGGTCAGTTCTGACTTTTTATGTAGAATGGCAACAGAGTTCATCGACTAGAGTAATGATTTTAATGACGAAATGGTTCCGTTTAGCACTGTTACCAATGTTGCTTTTAGCGCATGGTTGCAGTGATAAAGAACAGCAAGCGACGGTCGCGCCAAGCCCAGTTGCAGAAGCACCTGTGGCTGTGGTGGATGTAGCCTTGGCTGAGGAACCTAGTGTAGCAACGGATGAGCCTGCTGCTGTTAGCACCGAGATGCACTATGCACCTTTCACGCAGCTGCCAGCGACCACCCAGTGGGTGACCTTACGACGTGGGCAGACGGTTTCGTCATTACTGTCAAAGCAGGGCTTCAGTGGTCTAGAAATCGCACGTCTAGCCAGTGCGCTTGAAGATGTTATTGCCTTAAATAAGCTACAAGCAGGCAGTGTTTTGGCGGTCAATACGCAGGACGGTCAGCGCCAGGTGAGCCTTGCCGGTGAATATGCTGAGCGTATTGATGCAGTGTGGACTGATGCGCAATGGCAAGTAACCACAGCCGTCGTGCCGACCCGAATTGAGGTGTCTGAGCATGCGGTTGTTATTGATCATAGTTTGTATGGCGATGCCGCCAATGCTGGTGTGCCTGGCGATGTGATTAATGGCGCGTTGTTGGCGCTGTCGCATTTTATTGATTTCCAACGTCAAGTTTATGAAGGAAATCGTTTTGAAGTGGCTTTTGAAAGAACCTTGGTCATTGAAGACGAACCACTTTTCGCGCACATGCAAACACCGCTACAAGCCACTTATTTGCGCTTTGTAAATAGCGAAGATGATTATCGCCTGTATCGCTATCAAGATGCTTTTTATCTGGAAGATGGTCGTCTTGCGGAAAGCTTCTTATTGAAAACCCCCTTGAATGGTGCGCGCTTATCGTCGCACTATGGGCAACGTAAGCACCCGTTGCTGGGCTACACGCGGATGCACAAAGGTATCGATTTTAGCGCTCCTGAAGGCACTCCGATCATGGCTGCCGGCAGTGGTACTGTGAAGCGTGCCAATGCCTACGGCTCTTACGGCAATGCCGTGGTGCTGCAGCACGATAATGGTTATGAAACCCTCTATGCGCATTTGCGCGGCTTCGCCGATGGCATTGAAGCCGGCACGACAGTAAAGCAGGGCGATATCATTGGGTTTTTAGGAAATACCGGTTTATCGCAAGCACGTCATTTGCATTACGAAGTATACAAAGACGGTAAAAGTATCAATCCTTTACAGTTGAAGAAACTCTCTACGGATCGACTTGACGGCGCTCTGTTAGCCGATTTTGAAGCGCATGTGCTGGGTCTTGAAGAACGCACCTTACGCTTAGCTAGCTTTGCTAGTGGCGATAGCTCGACTTATCCTCCAGAGCGCTTACCGAGTATCGGGCGTTAAGTGCTTATAAGGTTTTTGTTATGTCACATGGACGTGTCACAATACCCCACACAAAGTATTGAAAAGTTTTGCGCTGGGACATGAAAGGAGCCGAATGCATAGTTTCAAAGTTGTTTTAGTGGTTGTCGTAACTTTACTACAGTGCCTTTTAAATATCCTACCAACGGCTTCTGCGGCAACGACTTATCGCGACTTTCAGCGTCTTTCAGATCAAACCGGAGGGCGTCAGTCTTCCGTCTACCATATTTACCGTGACACCAGTGATTTCCTTTGGCTTGCGACGGACACTGATGGCGTATTGCGTTACGACGGTTATGACTATTTGCCCTGGGCAAATACGCTTCTGCCTGATGGCGAGCGGGTCAGTTATTCATTTTTGACGGTAACCGATGACGAGACGCTTTGGGCAGCGACCTGGGGGCGAGGACTCGTCAGTTGGAACGCCCAGACAGAAGTATTGACGGAGTTTCTAAGCGGTGCTGAAGGGCATGTTTTGCGTGATGACCGTGTGCAGACGCTATACCCTGACGGTCAGCAACGACTTTGGATTGGAACCTTAAGTGGGCTCAATTATGCGCGCAAGAGTGGTAGTGATGGGCAGTGGCAGTTGTATGGCCTAGATGCCCAGCATCCGTTGTCGCAACAGCGTATTTGGGATGTGACCGAACGTGGTGATGAGATCTGGGTGGCAACGTCACAAGGTCTTTTTCAACTCAGTGGTGATTTGCAAAATTGGCAACGTTTTTGGATTAATCCCAACAACATTGGCAATAATCGTGTCAACGAAATCCGCACGGTTGCGGTGTTTGAAAATGAAATCTGGGTGGGTACCGATACCGGCGTTTATGTCTTGGATGAGTCAAGTCAAGCATTTGAAGCGGTCACCTTCCCAACGTCGTCGTCGCGTTTATCTAATGTCCGCTCGAACGTTCTGATCGCTCACCCGGACGCTGCGAAGGCCGAGAAAATATGGTCTGGTGGCGCAAATGGTTTGTATCAAATTGATCGTGTACAACGTCAGTTTGTCAAACTGTCAGAAGACTGGAATTTATTGCCAGACGTTGATGTTCGCACCATCGCCTTTGATAGCAATGCGAGCATGTGGCTCGGCACTCGTGATCAAGGGATTTTCCGTGCACATCCTTCGCGCCAGTTATTTCACCCGACGTTACCTGCACAGCAGTTTGCAGATAAAGGAGACGTTGTTGGCCGTGCTGTTCCTGCGGTGCATTACGACCGTACCGGCGGCTTGTGGTTGGCAACGACCGACGCGATTTTCTATCAGGCGCCCCAGCAACACGATTGGCAACGCTTAGCCTTCCCGTTTCGGCAATCCGTGTTACCGGTTGAAGCAATGCTGGACGACAGCGCTGGCAATTTATGGGTGGCGACTAGTAATGGCTTGTTTCGTACCAATGTTAGCGCACCCACTGAGCTTGAGCCCTTTGATTACATTCATCAGCAGCTCGGCATTGAGGATGTCGCGGTCAATGCGTTGTACGAAAGTGCTGACAATAAGCTATTACTCGGGCTGTGGGGGCTAGGTGTTGCCTCTTATGATCTGGTGACGCAAGAGGTTGCTTGGTCGTTTAATGGTTTACAAGGCCTACGTGGCAACCAAGTTTATGACATTGTCGCGGTCGAGGATGTTGGCGAATTCATTGTCACGCGCTATTCGGGCATCTATCAGCGTGCCACTGAGCATGAACAATGGCGGCCGTATCAGCTGCCAAGCGCGGTGCAACAACCGTCGGATGGTTTTACCTGTGCGACCGAAGGCATGCAACGTAGTCTTTGGCTTTGTAGTCGAGAAGGAGCCTGGCGTATTGACCTAGGGCAGGGCGACGTGCAGCGCATTGGTATTGAACAAGGTTTACTGTCAGAGCATGTGGTCGGCATTCATGCGACTGAAACGCACGCTTGGTTGCTGACTGGGTTGGGGGTGTCGCGTTATGACAAGCAGTCCGCTGAGTTGCTGAACCTAGGCAAAGGTGAAGGGCTACCTGCGGAGGTCATGTTACGCCAAGCCGCTACCATGAATGGGAACGGTCAAATGACACTAGGTACCGTTAAAGGTGCGGTGTCGTTCGACGCGGCTGGGTTTAATATGCAGCCACCACCGCCGAAAGTGGCGTTGAGCCGGTTGTGGGTCAATGGTGAAGATAAGACCACCAGCGCTGGCTTTGAGCAACATCGTCTCGAGCTCGATCGTCGTCATCGTAGCTTATCGATTCAATACAGTGTGATGGATTTTCATGAAGCGCAGCGCAATCGGGGGCGTTACCGGTTGCTGGGTGTCACCGACGAATGGAGTGAATGGAGTTCCAGCCGCGACATTGCGTTTGCTACCTTGCCCGCCGGTGATTATGTGTTGGAAGTGCAGGGACGCAGTAGCTTTGGCGTCCTCTCGGCTGCGCCATTAACGATTAATATTTCGGTCGCAAAAGCCTGGTGGCAAACGGTGTGGGCTTGGTTGGCCTTTATTGTCTTGTTCGGCGGGCTTGCTTTTATCGCGCTGAAGTTACGTTTTCGCGCGCTAGAATCGGCAAACCAGAAACTTGACCAAGAAGTGCGCGCCCGTACCAAAGAACTCGAAGCGGTGAATGCGCAATTGCGGTCGCTTTCTGAGACCGACTTTCTTACAGGTTTATTGAATCGGCGCGGGTTTATGCGGCGCTTTCCGAAAGTCCAAGCACAAATGCAGCGAAGCCAGCAGCAGATGTGTCTGGTTTTGATGGACGTTGATTATTTCAAGGCATTCAACGATGACTACGGCCATGATGTTGGTGACGAAGTGTTGCGTGGATTGAGCCGCCTGATTGCCGATAGCTTGATGAAAGGTGATTTGGCCGCTCGTTGGGGTGGCGAAGAATTTATTGTGTTGTTACCCAGCACGAATGAAAGCCAAGGCTATCAACGCTGTGAGCAACTACGGCGTGCCATTGAAGCGGCACGCATTGATGTTGACGGCACCAGCTTTAAACTCACGGCTACCTTTGGTTTGGTTGCGGCCGCTGCTGAAAATGCATCGTTGACGCAATGGGTTAAAGCGGCCGATGAAGCTTTATACCAAGGTAAAGCCAGTGGTCGGAATAAAGTGGTTAGTGCTGCAACCACTAGCTAGAAGCGCCACTGTGTCCAAATGCCGACTTCGGTTTGCGTTTGCTCCAGCCATTGCTCGGTGACGTCGTTTTGCTTGGCAACCAAGGCGATCGTAAGCATTTTAGAAGCCTGCCAATCAACTCCTAGTTGCAGGTAGTCCCGCTTAAGCGTTGGTTGTAAACGTCGACTTGGCTGCGTTATGTCGTAGCGCACAAAGGCTGAGTAGAGCGGGTGAAAGCGGTGACTTGCCCAAATACTCCAACCGTCACTGGCATCTTCTTCGACCTTGGCGACCTGTCGCCAATTGTCGTTGTAACTGTACTCAATTCCGACCCGCGTTGCTTTACTTTGGTAGCTTAGCGCCAAATTCCAACGCTGTGCGTTATGCAATTTGTCCTTCGCGTCACGGTCTTGCCCGCGTGCACCTTCATACCATGAGGTGGCGACATCTATCTGTGGTGTGAGGTGCCAAACGCCGGTGAGTTCAATATCAAACTGCTTCACCCAACGCGGTTGTTTAAACCCTGTGCCGGTAACAACGGCGGCGCCGACACTGAAATTTTGATGACGGAAGCCGTAATGAATGCCTGGATCTGTAGGTGTCGCCAGCTGATTTTTCGGCGTTAAACTTGGCTCGATGTAGCGGTAGCCAACGCGGCGCGCAATATAGTCAATCCAAGGTAACTCGGCGACCCCTAGCTTGAGGAATTGTTGGTCGTCAATGCGGTAGTTTAAATAAGCATGACGAAACCAAACGTCAGTGGGATCTTGCTGACGATGCCACTGGACATCGGTGGTTATTTTTACCTGCCAATCACGCGCCAGCTGGTGCTCAAGATCAAGATAAAAACGTTTCAAGTCGGGCTGCCAACCTTCATTGGCATTGGCCTGATCCTGTGCTTGTAGATTGCTGAAGTTGATAAAGACCTGTGACGAAAGACGTGTCGGCGACTCATTTGCTTGACTGAGCGTACTCACACTTGCCGCCATAACACTAAGAGCGCAGAGATAAAGAGGATTGATACGGGTCATGGCAACTCCTTAATGTCAAAAACCCTACATTTGATATGGATTATATATTAGGATCGGCTAAAATACGATGTAAATTCATAGCCTTTGAGGTAGGTGCAGCATGATGAAGTTGAAATGGACAGCTTTCGTAGTTCTCGCTGGATGCTCGTTAATAATGACGCCGCTGGGTGTCGCCAAGGACAGTAGCACGACAGGAGATCCTGAACGTGGGCAACAGTTGGCTTTACAAGGCGATGGTAGCGGTGCTCCCTGCTTGGCGTGTCACGGCGCCATGGGTGAGGGGAATGCTGCAGCAGCCTTTCCACGTATTGCCGGACTCAATGAAGATTACTTGTTCCGCACCATGCAAGCGTATCAGCAAGGCACCCGCGTGAATCCGGCGATGAGTATGAATATTGATAACTTTGCGGATGCTGATTTACGCGATCTTGCGGCATATTTCGCGACCTTGCCGGTAGCTGAGGCAGGGACAGAACATTCTGAGGTAGCTCCAGAACTATTGGCATTAGGCGAGCGATTGGTAACTAATGGCGATTGGGATGCGTACATCCCCCCTTGTGCCAGTTGTCACGGCCCTAATAATCAGGGCGTCGACGGTAATTTTCCTGGGTTAGCAGGTCAGCATGCAAGTTACATTAAGCAGCAATTATTAGCATGGCAGCAAGGGCAGCGTCGTTCCGATCCCTTACAGCTGATGGAAGCGGTTGCTAAGCGGCTTGATGCAGAACAAATCGATGCAGTGGCGGCGTATCTAGCACGCCAACCTGCGCTATAGCAGTAGTACGGAGAAACAATGATGACTTCGGTAAATAAGGTAACGCGGGTGCTCGCTGGACTATGGATTGCAGGTATTTCTGCTACGGTTGTGGCGGCACAAACTCAACAGCCAGGTGAGGTCACTTTGCCAGAAGCGCAAGCCGGCCAGTATCAGCATCAAGCGCCACGGCTACAAGATATTGAAACCGATCCGGATTTGCATCCAGAGTTACGTCGGGTGATCTTGAAGGGACGTGATTTATTTATGAATACCCAGCAGCTCCGCGGCGAATATGTCTTTAACGATATGACGTGTAAATCGTGCCATATGGGAGAAGGACGTATGGCGTGGTCGGGGCCAGTGTGGCCAGCGGCCACCACATTACCTGATTATCGCGGCAAGAACGGCCATGTGAACTCGCTCGAAGAGCGTATTGCAGGTTGCTTTTCCTATTCGATGAACGGCAAAGCGCCTGAATATGGTAGTGATACCATGCTAGCACTGGTGGCGTACCATCAGTATATGGCGAAGGGTGCCAAGGTGTACGAGAGCAACATCGCCGGTCGTGGCTTTGCATCGCTTGGGAAGACGATTCCAGAAGGTACAAACGATGCCCGCGGAAAACAGGTGTATGAGGCCAATTGTGCGGTCTGTCACGGCAGTGATGGCGCTGGTAAAACGGCCGATGGCCAAGTGGTATTCCCGCCTTTATGGGGCGATGGTTCGTATAACTGGGGTGCTGGTATGACACGCGTGTTTACCGCAGCAGCCTTTATCAAGAACAATATGCCGCTAGGTCAGCCCGGTCGACTAACGGATCAAGAAGCGTGGGATGTGGCGTACTACATTAATGGTCATGAGCGTCCGCAAGATCCGCGTTACACCGGTGATGCGAAAGCAACGCGTGAACAATTCTTAAACTTCCATAAGGCGACCCGCTATGGCACTGAAGTGGATGGCGTAGTCCTAGGTCAGCATGACAACACTGGCGAAAAGCCTTTCTTAAAGCCGGCGAACTTAAAGCCAAGAACCTTTGAGTAATGAAAAAGGGCCGCGCTTGCGGCCCTTTTGTTAGGTGTTGCTTGCTTACTCGACGTAGCAGACCTCTGCGTGCGCAACAACATAAATGGTTGCGGCGTCTGCAGGATCAATGGCAATCACATAGTTCACTAGGGTTTGTGGTGTAACAAATTCTTGCGTGTTACCAAATAAACCCGGTGCTGTGGTCGCAATCATCACATCGTCGGCGTAAAGATGTGTCGCTTTCCACGCGTAGCCAGGATAAGCAACATAGTCAGCGAGTAAAGTACCGTTGCTATAGAAGTACTGTAGTTCACCGACTAAATCACCGTTGGCAATCACGTTGTTACCTGCCGCAGCATAGATAGGTGTTGAGCTATCATCACCGTCGTTCACGGTGAGCTGCCAGCCCCAACGTTTCGCGCCCCCGACGACATCGATTAAGGTCATCTGTCCAAAAGCGAAGCCAGTTTCCACATTAACGCAGTTTTCAGGGTCTTCCTCGTTACCGCAAGTAATGTCATAACTGAACCACGTTGCCCAACTGCCGCGTGCGGCAATAGGTTCGCCATCGGCCCAAGCCGTTTCACTGGTAATGCCATCAGAAACGACGGCATGGGCTGCGATAAATAGGCTGCTATCACAGTCTGCGCCTAAGTCGGCAAGAGGGATAACAAAGCTATAGAATTGTCCTGAAGTAGATGCTGTGTAAGGGAACTGACCGATTTTGGGGTTACCTTTTTTAGTGACCGGCATGTCGTCATAACTGGTCCCCACAAACAGATGTAAATCGGACAAGGTCCAATCTCCGGTGGTGGTATAACTTACCGTGAGATTGTCATCGTCATTGTCGACACAGACCGAACCCACATCAATGGTTTGTCCTGCATAGAGCGTCTGACACTCTTCTGCCTGCGCTACAGGAGCGAGCGTTAGTGTTAATAACGCAATGAAGATTAAGCTAAAATATTTCATCACAATGCCCTCCAATTCAAGAATACATGTGATTCACCACGTACGTCCGTGGCAGACCGTCTCACCAAGAGGGTTGAGGTGATTCAAAACTAGCTTAATTTCGGCAAAGATCATTCTGTCAGATGCAAGGCGCATCTGTGATCGGGCTGTAGCCAATTGTGCGCGATTGGTCTGGCCCGTTAACCTTTTAGGATTGAATGTAAATGGCGTTAAACCAAAGATCACTAAGGAAAGTGGCGAGCTCAGTTTCCGACTTACACTCTTGTTTGATCATTGCGTCTAAAGGGGATGGCGTATCACTGAGTAAGCGACGGGTAAACTCATCGGTCATGGAGCTTAAGGCAAATACCAGAATTTGTGTTTCTGACTCAGGACGTTGTGAACGCTTGGCAATATTTTTCGCAACGGTGCTTATGTAGTCGGCGTTAAGGGTATCGTAGAAGGTGGCAAATTCAGGGATCACGAAGGTGACCTGTAACACACAACGCATGAGTCCTGCGTTTAAACGTGAAATACGTAGCCAAGCAAGATTGCGTTGATACAGAGCTTGCCGATGGTCGGTTTCATGAGGTTGTCCGAGTAACAAAGCGTTAAAAATTGCCGTGCAGAAATGTTCTAACGTATGTTGTGTTATCTCGCTTTTGTTATCGAAGTAGAGGTAAAACGCAGCGCTAGAAACTTGCGCTTCGTCGCAAATATCTGACACTCGCAATTCTTGATAACCGATCTGATTCAAGAGTTTTGCACAAGCCCACACCAAGGATTGTTTGGTCCGTTCACCTTTGCGTTTGGCAGGCGAATGGGTTTTTTCGTGCAATAGAATTGCCGGATAATCCAGTTCCGTAAGTGGGTAGGCTGTTTCAGTCATTTCCTAATGGTCGTGTCAGTTTTATCTGTAAAGCTGATGATACGCCATTCAGTGTAGGAGATCGAGCGATGCTACCGGTACTGCTGATAACACCGCTCGGCTGCAAGAGCATTAATGTGAGCCAGCGACCTGTTGTCGTGCAAAATGCTTTTGAAACGCTAGCAGTGACCCTAGCGATAAAAGCATGAGCAGTGCTGGTAAGAGCGTTGCGACGAAGAGGATGGTGTCGATGGCGAACGGTGTTTGTTTGGGCGCACCAGATATGAAACCACCGGCTTGCAGGGCCACGCCAACCAAGAAAGGGGCCAGCGCGAGACCAAGTTTCTCTGTTGCAGTCCAAATACCCGTGAAAATGCCTTCTGCGCCAAAACCATGATTCGCACCATGCTGGTGAATGGTATCGGTGAGGAGGGCATAAGGAATCATTTGAATTGCGGCAAAGCCTAAACCGAAGCCAATCCCTAAACCGACAAACAATCCATAGGGGGTTGCTGTACCCTGCCACAGCATCACAACCGCAACGCAGGTGTAGACGGCGGTGCCAAGTGCGAAAGCCATCACGCGTGACGTAGCGGTAGAGATTCGTCGCCACAATGGCATTGCCACGGTGGCTGTGGCAAATGTCGCTGTGAGGAAGCTGCCGGCCGCTGCTCCTGACAGGCCGTTGACGAAAATAGCAAGATAGCTTGCGCACGCTAATAAAATGCCCACCGCGATGATCTGTAACACATGGGTCACCACCAAGTAAGAGAACAGTGGCGTCATGACCTGACGTAATTGTTGCACAAAGCGTAGGCGTTGTTGTTGCACCGGCTCAAGTAACTTCAGCGAGGCGATGGAGCCGATGCTTATGAGCATGAAGACAACACAAATCCCAGCAAGAATCATGGCAGTCTGTTGGTAAGCCGCGACCGTTTCACCAAAATAGCTAATCAGAAATGGGGGGAGCCCTGAGCCAGCAATGATGCCAAGCATGACTCCTGCAGTGCGATAAGACATAATTTTCAGGCGCTCATCGGGATCTCGAGAGAGCTCTGCTGGAATCGTTATGTAGGGTACCGAAAATAACGTATAAGCGGTGGCAGAAAATAAGTAAGCGACGAGCACAAACCAAAATGCGGTGTCTGCGGTGGCGCTCTCGGGCACGCTGAACATCATAATTAAGCCCAGAGGCATCAGCAGGGTACCTGCAAGCATAAAGGGGAGGCGGCGTCCGTATTTTGAATTCGCAGCGTCACTCCAGCGGCCAATCGCAGGGTCGGTGACCATATCCCAGAGTTTCGGAATGAGCAGGGCTAAACCTGCGAGACCAGCTTCGACGCCTTTTAACTGCGTCAAGTAGAACAACAGCAGCACTGTTGGCGTGGTTGAGAACAATCCTGTTCCCACGGCACCAACAGAGAAGCCGATTAAGCGTAAACGCGAAATAGATTGAGTCACGTTAACATCCTCACATGACAAGTTTGGACTGATACAGTTTGGCCGCTTGCTGGGTGAGGGCCTTACGATCAATTTTGCCATTGGGCAATTGCGGGAAGTTCGCGATCAATTCAAACTGCTTGGGCACTTTGTAGTTGGCTAATAGCTGTTTACAGTGGCTTTGTAGGTCGTCTAAGGTACATCCCTCTTTCCCAATCACAAAGGCAAAACCGACTTCGTGATAGAGTGGGTGGGGTACAGCAACCACCACACAGTCGCTGACACGCGCATGGGCACAAATCGTCAGCTCAACTTCCCGTGGGTAGACGTTGTAACCGCCAGACTTAAAGCGCTCCTTGGTGCGCCCTGCAAGCGCAATAGTACCGTCCGCGCGCTGTTGACCAATGTCGCCAGTTTTTAAGAAGCCATCTGAGGTAAAGGTATCAGCAGTGGCTTTTGGATCGCGCCAATAGTGTGAAAAATGGTAGTCACTGTGGATTTGAATCTCACCTTTTTCACCCACCGCAACCTCGTTATTGCACTCATCGGCTAAGCGGAAGCGCACGGTGCTGACGGGTTTACCCACACTGTGGGCGAGCACTTCATTGTCAGCGTCAATGGCCCAAGTAATTGAGCCCACGGTTTCTGACATGCCATAGGCATTCACGACATTGGCACAGAGGTGACGTAGCTGTGTGATCAAATCTTCGGAGGCAGGCGCGCCACTAAAGAGAATGCACTGTAAGCTTGAAAGGTCGGCATTGGCAAAGCTTTCATGGTTTAAGGCAAGTTGAAACATGGTGGGGATTTGTCCCCACAAGGTGATGCGATGCTGTTCGATCAAACGAAATCCTTCGGCTGGATCAAAGGAGCTTTGCATCACAATGCAGCCGCCGTTTGCAATAACGCTAGTGGTGATGTCGCCTACCGCCCCAATATGGTTAATCGGGAGGTTATTAAGCACTTTAGGAGCGGTAAGCGAAAGCAGGTTTGCTTGAATTAAACTAGCTTTGGTTAAGGCAAACTGTGAAATTACTGCGCCCTTAGGTTGTCCCGTTGTTCCTGACGTATAAATGATCAGTGCTGGCGCTTCAGCATCAATGGTCAGCAAACAAGGAAGCTCGATGTCCGCATCGGTCGTTACCGTTGTGTCCGAAAAAGGATGCAGTGTGGTGCTATCGTTCCCTTGCGGTGGACGTATCCGCCAAACATTGGTGTGTTGCTGAAACAACAGCTGTACCTTGGGGTCAGCTTGCGCAAGGCTTGTTGCTTCTAACCAAATACACGAGGGTTGGGCATGATTGAGAATATAGTCCAGCTCTGTGGCGCTGTATTTAGGATTCAAACCAAGCCAAATAGCACCTATTCGGGCGCAAGCAAAAAGTTGTAGGGCAAAGGCGATACCGGGCCGGGCATACAAAGCAACCACGTCGCCGCTTCGCACACCTTGCGCCAACAACAGCTTGGCATGGTGCTCAATTTGCATGCCAAACTGTTGGTAGGACAGCGTTTCACCGTCGGCAATGATCGCTGGCGCGACGGGGGTGGTGTGCTGCCAATAGTTGATCAGTTCACACAACTTGGTATGGCGCCAGACTTCAGGTGATGAAGGGCTCATGTTAGTCCTCTTGCTTGAGTCGACGACCTGCTCCTGGCTCGACAAATAGGCCTTTCCATACTGCGATGAGCGCTGGTTTATCCGAGCCTTCAATTTCGATGGTGCAGTCAAACGTGCGTAACCATTCACCCGGGTGGCGTTCTTCTAAATCGATCAGCTTCATCCGGCCACGGATCTTGGTATTCACCGGTACTGGAGCGAGAAAACGTACTTTATCAAAACCGTAGTTGAGTCCCATGCCTTCGGGCTCAGTGCCCGATAATTGCGGCCAATCGAGGATCTGATGACAAAAGTAAGTCAGCATCGAGAGAGTAAGAAACCCGTAGGCGATGGTGCTCTTAAATGGGCTATGCTCCGCTGCCCATTCCACATTCATATGGTAGGGATCGATATCGCGTGTGATCTTGCCAAAGGTATCAATGTCTTGCTGGGAAAAGCTTACCCAATCGGAGACGCCAAAATCTTTACCTACATCACTAAAATTAATCTTCATGTTTCCCTCATACTGCATTAAAACTGATAGTTTGCTTTCACACCCCAGATACGCGGGGCGCCATAAATTTCAAACGCACCACCGAGATCATCGGCGCGGGCATTGGTGCGATAGCGTTGATCGGTGAGGTTGGTTACGAACGCACTGAATTGCCATGGACTATTGCGGTGCTGCACACGCACCTGAAGGTTTAACAGGCCATAGCTGTCTTCTGAGAAAATGGTTTGCTCTGCTAAGTTACCGAGATAGGTAAAGTTTTGCTTGCTGCGCCAGTCATACCCGAGCTCGACGTGACCGCTGTAGCCGTTTGCAAGTTCATAGTCACGTCGCACACTGACGTTGGCACTGAAATCGGGCTTATAGTTAAGTTCATGACCTTGCAGCGAAAATTCTTCGCCGGTTAAAGGAGATAGCTGGCTTGCGAGAGAGTCAGTGATTTCACCTTCCGCGTGACCGACACTGGCTTGGAGTAGCCAATCGTCGGTGAGCAAATAGGTGAGTTCGGCGTCAAAGCCATAGACTTCAGCGTCACCAATGTTCTGGAAGCGGTCTAAGGTAACCCCGCCGACAGCAGGCACGCGTGCACTACCTTGCAAGTTGCGATAATCGTAGTAAAAAGCGGCTGCGTTGACGCGTAAACGGCGTTCTAATAGGTCTGATTTAAAGCCGACTTCATAGGCGGTAATAGTCTCTGAGTCGTATTCTTCAGCGCCGCTGGAATCTAATACAAGTCCACCGGGGAAGCCTCCCGATTTAAAGCCGCGAGAGAGTGAGGCATAGGTGAGCACATCGCGATTCAACTTATAATTCAAAGTAAGCTTGCCGGAGATATCATCAAAGCGCGCATCAGGTTGCGTTGCGTCAACCAGCAGTACCGGCTCCTCAGCGCCAGTTCCACCCACAGGGTTAACTAAATAGGTTTGTCCTGCGAACGACTTTTCTTCGTTGGTGTAACGTAGCTCGGTAATGAGTTCGAGCTGTTCCGAAAGTGGGTAATTGACCCGTCCGAACACTGCGAATGCTTGTACGTCTTGCGCATAAGCTTGATTAACGCGGTGGTGTCCGAAGCCCATTGGTATGAGGCCAAGGTCACCAAACACTTTGGTGTCTTCATCTAAACTGTCTTTGGCAAAATTCACGCCGCCAAAGAAACGCCAATTTTGCGCGTCGTAAGCGAGGCGAACTTCCTGACTAAAGCTTGAGATGTCAGTGCGATAATAGAAGTCCTGGTAGACGCCGGCGACGGCATCCCAATCGGTCGGGCGAGCATGATCAAACGATTCAATGTGGGTGATCGAGGAGACCGTGGTGTCATGATTGACTTGGTAGTTGACCGTGAGCGTCGCGGCGAGCCATTCGTTGTTGAGTTGGTTAATAGGGGCGCTAGCGGTGTCAAATGGACCGTTCAGGCCAAGCTCGCTGTTCGTTTGCCCGGTAATCGTTGCGCACTGACTATCATCACGTTGGCCTGCGAGGAGTGCGGCACAAACTTGCCCGCTAAGTGCACCATCGGCAAAACCGTCACCATCGGCGTCACCACCTGCCCACAACCCAATCGAGCGGAGCAAGGTAGTTTCCGAGCGATCCGCACCGGTTGATAGTTTCAATGTGAGATCGAGATCGGTGGAAGGTTCCCAGTATAGCTGTGCACGACTTGCCCATTGGTCTTCTGCACCATGGTGCTGAGAGGTATCGCCTTGAACACTGCGCATATAGGTTGCGTCACTGATCACGCGGCGTCCCGAGAGACGCACCGCCATATCGTCGGTGACGAGCATATTTACCGCACCTTCAAGCTCAGTTTTACCGAAGCGGCCAAGGCCAAGGTCGAGATAGCCCTCAGTGCCATAAAGATTGGCTTTTGCGCTAATCACTTGCACTGCACCAGCATTGGCATTACGGCCGTAGAGTCCGCCTTGTGGGCCTTTGAGAACCTCGATACGTTCGAGGTCGAAAAACGCAGATGCCATCATGGCGACTGAGGGTTTGTAAACGTCGTCAACGTAAAAGGCGGCCGCGGGGCTGTTGTTCACGCGAAAATCAGCAAGACCAACACCGCGTACGAACACCACCGGAACCCCACCCCCAGTAGCGTCGAGCAGTTGTACGTTAGGGGTGAGGCCAACAATGCCGCCGATATCATCGACGCCACCGGCGAGCAAATCTTCCGCTGTGTAGCTTGAAATCACCATACCCGTATCTTGTACGCTGCTCGCCACTTTTTCAGCGGTGACTACGATATGTTCGAGCGCACGCGGGGTTGTTGTCTCATCGTCTGCAGAGGTGTCTTGTGCAAAGCCGGTGGAGGCCCATAACGCGCTGCCAATACAGAGGCTTAGCAGAGACCGCTTGGCAAGATAGGCAGGTTGAGAATGACGCTGGTGTGATATGAAACTGCACATAGAAAGACCCTTGTTCGGAATTGTTATTCTTGTAATTTTTTATTCTTAACCGCGCCTTTTGGGGCGTGTTAGGGGTGCTGTTTTGAGTCTATTTAAAGCAAAACTGACGCTGGCGTTAGTTTTATATATGGCGCAAAGAAACACAAGCCAATTTTTGCTCTGAGTGGATTTTGTACAGTTGTTTTTTATTATCTATATGAATTATATGTGTTTTTATTTTTTGAGGGAGAGTTCTGCCTTGGTGGGCAAGGCAGAACAAAAGCGATTTACTTAGCAGCGGTGGCGAGGTAGCTATCGATCACGTCAGTAATCGCGCGATCGGTTGGAATAACCTTGCTAGGGAAGCTTTGTACTTCACTGCCGTCGGCCGCAACGATGTATTTGTGAAAGTTCCATTTTGGCGCTTCGCCGGATGCGGCGGTTACGGCTTGAAACACACTGTTTGCATCACTGCCGGTCACCGGAGTGGTAGCCATCATCGGAAACGTGACACCAAAATTGACAAAGCAGACTGAGGCTGTCTTCTCTTCGTCGGCATGTTCTTGCTTAAAGCTATCGGATGGAAAGCCGAGAATCACGAAATCTTTATCTTTGTAGTCCTGATAAAGCGCTTCAAGATCAGCGAACTGGCCAGTGTAGCCACATTGGCTCGCTGTATTGACGACCATAACAACTTTGCCACGGGTGAGTTCGCACAAGTTATGGCTGTCTTTGGAGTGTAAAGCCCGCATTTCGTGTTGAAATTGAGGCAGGCATGCATCAGTGCTAGAGACAGTAGTCGTTGGCGCTGCTGCACGCACGCCACTGGCCGCTGCGATGCTGGTGACTGCGATAATCGCTAGCGTCAGCAGCATCGCTTTTAGAGCAAAGCCTTGTTCTGTATTCATTGGTATATCCTCAGCATGTTAGGTCATCGTCAAATGAACCTGATGGTTCATTGTTTCATTACGTAACTCTACCGCTATCGGATGTATACCACTATGAATTATTGCTGGACAGCATGATTCCCAGTTGATTTTTGTTGTGGTGAAATCAATAAAGCGATCACCGGCGCAATGATCGGCAAAATTAAGCCGAGTAATAGCCATAAACCGATGTGAAGACCGCGCTTGTAGGCAATGAAAAGGGTTGCGATGAAACTAAGTGCGTAAATAAAAAACATCGTTTGTCCCACAAGTGTCATTGAAATATTCATAAGCTTCCTCGAAGTTGTAAGTGTTCAGGTCTCAAGCGTATGTGTTTTTTTTGTTAAAATCAAATGCGCGACATTCGCGCGCTGCATTCTAGTGTCTATACTTCTGTTAAAGCAGCAACGACAACAGGGAGTTTAAGATGCGTTTGCATGACAAAGTCATTGTTATCACAGGGGCCGCACGTGGCATTGGTGAGGGTATTGCACGGGCCTTTCATGCTGAAGGCGCGGTCGTTGTCGTGACCGATATACTGGCGCAAGAGCTCCAAGAGCTGGCGGATGCGTTGGGCGACAGATGCTGTGCGTATGCGTTAGATGTCAGTGATGAAGCGCAATGGCAGGCGTTTACCCAGTGGCTCGAACAGCGGTTCGGGCGCTTGAATGGCTTGGTCAATAACGCTGGAATTACGGGGTTGGAGGCTGCGACAGGTCCTCAAGACCCAGAACATGTTTCGCTGGCCGACTGGCATCGCGTGCATGCTGTGAATCTAGATGGCACCTTTTTGGGGTGTAAGTACGCGATTCAGTTGATGCGCAAGACGAACAGCGCAGGCAGCATCATCAATATGTCGTCGCGCTCAGGGCTGGTGGGTATTCCTGGCGCTGCTGCTTATGCATCATCGAAAGCTGCGATTCGCAATCACACCAAAAGTGTCGCGCTCTATTGTGCCCAGCAGAACCTCCCAATTCGTTGTAATTCTGTGCATCCTGCGGCCATCATGACGCCGATCTGGGAGCCAATGTTAGGCGAGGGCGCACAACGCCAAGCGTCGATGGATAAAATTATTGCCGATTGTCCCATGCACCGCTTCGGGGATGTGAGCGAAGTTGCTGCAGTATGTGTCTTGTTAGCATCCGATGAGGCGAATTACATGAATGCAGCTGAGCTTACCATTGACGGCGGAGTGCTGGCGGGAAGTTTTCAAGCGACGCCAAAAGATTAAAAGCAGCCCCACCACAAGGTGAGGCTGCAGACTTATTAGTTATCGAAGCGGTCGGCGTTCATGACTTTGGTCCAAGCGCGGACGAAGTCACGGACAAACTTTTCGAGGCTATCGTCTTGCGCGTAGAGCTCAGCGTAAGAGCGCAAAATCGAGTTAGAACCGAACACTAAATCGACCCGTGTCGCAGTGTAGCGCGTCTCGCCCGAACGACGGTCAATGATAGCGTAACTGTTACGACCGGTTGGTTGCCATTGGTAGCGCATATCAGTGAGGGTGACAAAAAAGTCGTTACTCAAGGTGCCGACTCGGTTAGTAAAGACGCCGTGTTTACTATCACCGTAGTTGGTCCCAAGTACACGCATACCACCGACCAGTACCACCATTTCCGGCGCGGTAAGACCCAGTAACTGCGCGCGATCAAGCAGTAGTTCTTCTGCCGTCACATCGTAATGGGTTTTTAACCAATTACGGAAACCGTCGTGCAAGGGCTCTAACGGCGCAAATGAGTCGGCGTCAGTTTGTGCAGCGCTGGCGTCACCGCGGCCAGGGCTAAAAGGCACTTCGACAGTTAACCCAGCGTTTTTAATGGCTTGCTCAATACCGTAGTTGCCGCCAAGCACGATAACATCGGCAAGGCTAGCTTGGTGTTGCATCGCAATAGGTTCTAGTTTCGCCAGCACTCGTTGCAAACGCTCCGGCTCGTTGCCTTCCCAGTCTTTTTGGGGAGCGAGACGAATGCGGGCACCATTGGCACCACCACGTAGGTCTGAGCCACGGAAGGTGCGCGCGCTATCCCATGCGGTGGCCACCAGCTCGGCAATTGTTAGTCCTGAATCGGCAATGGCCGCTTTCACTACCGCAACATTGTAGTCACGGTTGCCAGCTGGAATTGGGTCTTGCCAAATTAATTCTTCATTGGGTACATCAGGTCCGATATAGCGCGCTCGTGGCCCCATGTCGCGATGTGTCAGTTTGAACCATGCGCGTGCGAAAACCTCCGAAAAATAAGCTGGATCTTGATAGAAACGTTCGGCGATTTTGCGGTATTCAGGATCCATTTTCATTGCCATATCGGCATCGGTCATAATTGGATTGTGACGAATGCTAGGATCTTCGACATCGACCGGCTTATCTTCTTCTTTAATATTCACCGGCTCCCACTGCCAGGCTCCGGCTGGACTTTTCTTCAGTTCCCAGTCATAGGTGAACAGCAGATAGAAGTAACCATTGTCCCACTGCGTAGGGTTTGTGGTCCACGCGCCTTCGATACCACTGGTTACGGTGTCACGGCCAATACCGCGGGTCGTGGTGTTGTTCCAACCAAGTCCTTGTTCATGAACGTCTGCGGCTTCCGGATCTGGCCCAAGATTTTCAGCGTTGCCATTGCCATGACATTTGCCAACGGTATGTCCACCGGCGGTTAAGGCCACCGTTTCTTCATCGTTCATCGCCATGCGGGCAAAGGTTTCACGCACATCTTGTGCTGTGCGAAGTGGATCAGGATTACCGTCGACACCTTCTGGGTTGACATAGATCAAACCCATTTGAACTGCCGCAAGTGGGTTCTCTAGGGTTTCACTACGCGCATCGTCGTAACGAGACTTACCTAACCATTCGGTTTCTGAGCCCCAATAGATATCTTTTTCTGGATGCCAAATATCTTCACGACCAAAGGCAAAACCATACGCTTTGAGACCCATCGACTCATAGGCCATGGTACCGGCTAGGACGATAAGGTCAGCCCAGCTGATTTTATTGCCATATTTTTTCTTGATTGGCCAAAGCAAGCGTCGCGCTTTATCGAGGTTCACGTTATCAGGCCAAGAGTTGAGCGGGGCAAAACGTTGGTTGCCGGTTCCTGCACCACCACGGCCATCGGCGATACGGTAGGAGCCTGCTGCATGCCACGCCATACGAATCATCAAACCGCCGTAATGCCCCCAGTCTGCAGGCCACCAGTCTTGGCTGTCGGTCATCAGTGCCTTTAGATCACTTTTCAAAGCTTCGACATCTAGTGACTGCAGTGCTTTAGCATAATCGAAGTCGTCATCAAGTGGATTCGTCTTGCGATCGTGTTGATGCAGAATGTCGAGATTAAGTGCGTTGGGCCACCATGCCATGTTCGAGTTACCGACAGACGTGTGACCACCGTGCATAACGGGACATTTACCTGAATTAGTGTTGCTCATATGAGGCTCCTTGAAGAAGGTTCAGAAAACGGTATGTTGTTACAATAGCGCTTTGATGAGCTTAATAGAAGTGAATAAAAACGACCATCCTAATAGTTTTTTTCGATTTGTGTTGGTGACAATGAAAGTTAACTGGATGTTTAAATGTAGAATTATTATTTTTTATTAGTATTATCAATAGAATATGGAAGGTTAAATTCAGAGGATCAAATGATAAAAACTATGAATAACTATATCGTTATTGGAGCGGTAACAGCGTTGTTAGCTGGTTGTGCTGGTAAGCCTGCAGGCATGGTCGATGAAGCCGAGCTGACTGCTGGCGGGGTTACGGACACTCGACATGAGCCGTTTGACTATTGGAGTGTGGCGAAATTTGTTGCACCTCGGTTCCCAGATGCGGCTGCGCGTGACGGCGTAATCGGTTGTGTGGCGATGGATTTGCGTATTAATACAGAAGGTAAAGTCAGTGGTGTTTACGTAACACGCTCTTACCCTCATGGTGTGTTTGTCGATAGCGCTATTGCTGCGGTGAAGAAGTTTCAGTGGGCTCCTAGTGAAGCGAATCCAGGCCGTGAACCAGGCGTACAATCACTGTCGCTTGACTTTAACATGGTCAGCAGTGCGTCTACCAAGAATGCTGCTGAGTATCAACGTGAATGCGCTGAACGTTAAGTTCTGAACAGGTCTTTGAGAGCGTACAAAGTGCTACCTTAGGTAGCACTTTTTGTTTGAACAATTTTTTTTAACTTAGGAGAAACTACAGAAAGAGTGATGTATTAACCAGTGAAAGATTAGTCAGTTATAACTGTAATGAATCGCAAGTTAGATCGACTAGTACTTCAACTTTTTATGTTGGAGTTTTGCTATGTTTCGGATTTTATTTTGTGGCTTATATCTACTTTCCTGTGCTTGTGTCGCCCAACAAGCAACCCTCTATAAGCACGCTACCTTGCTTGTACCCGAGCAGAATAAGCGCTTAGAAGATGCCTTTTTTGTGGTTGAAAACGGACGTTTTACTGCCGTAGGTCAAGGTGAGATTCCAGCGCATTTCGCTGCCTTGGCAACGGTGGTGGATTTAAAACAGCACTATGTGACTGCCGGTATGATTGATACCCATGCGCATATGACCCTCGGTGCGGTGACATTTGAAGTTATTGACGAGAGCGTCAGTTTACGGGCAAATCAGTCGCTCGCTATTGGGCGCTGGAATGGACAACGTTTGCTTGCTCACGGTGTCACGGCGGTACGGGAGCCAGGCGGTGATACAACGACTACGCTTGCTTATCGCGACGCCCAACAGAGCGGAGGTCTTGTCGGACCGCGAGCGCGGGTGGCAGGTAGTATTCTTAATACCGATGCCTTTACCGGTTTGGTTGAGGCCGTTGATGATGCTCAGGCGTTACGAGCGGCAATCGACGCGCAAGCAACGCAGGGGGTTGATTTTATAAAGCTTTATACTGGCCTTAGTGAGACCCAGTTAGCGGCTGGCGTGGCACAAGCAAAGTTGCATAACTTGCCAGTGATCGCGCATTTGGAAGACCTGAGTTGGCAACGTGGCGCTGAGTTAGGCGTTGAGCATCTGGTGCATGCTATGCCAGTTTCGCCCGCACTCCTGCCTGAATTGCAGCGCAAAGAGTATCTTGAGCAGCGTAAGCCGACGACGATTCACTGGGCACAGTGGTACGCAGCAGTGGACTTTGACGCCGCTGAAATGACTAAGCTCTATGCCACCCTTGCCAAGCAGAACGTTGCAGTGGACCCTACTTTGATCGTTTTTTACAACACTTTCTTCGGCAACAGCGCCGCGGTGACAGAACATGCGGCGCTCGACTTAGCTCATCCGGAGGTTCTGGAGAATTGGCGTAGCTTTTATCATTTTACTATCGGCTGGGAGAAGGAGGATTTTGCATTAGCCGCGACGACCTGGCCAAAGGTACTCGAATTGGTGAAACGTTTGCATACCGAAGGAGTGCGCTTGAGCGTAGGCACGGATTTAGGTAATCCATGGGTGATCCCCGGTGAGAGTTATCACCAAGAGTTGCAACTGTTGGTCGCGGCGGGATTGACCCCCATGGAGGTATTGCAGCTCGCTACCGTAAATGGGGCCGCGGTGCTGGGGCTGAGTGACCAGCTGGGTCGGATTGCGACGGGCTATCAAGCTGATTTTGTGGTGTATCAGCAAGATCCTAGCGTGGCGATCGAAAACAGCAGAACCATTACCGCAGTGTATCAAGACGGTGCTCAGGTGCGACGACCTGAGTTAACCGTGGATACGCAGTAAAATACCTAGCTTACCGAGTTGCTTCGCCTCCTGCTGCAGATCGTTGCGGAGCATCGCGTTGTCATTTCCCTCGGGCGTCAAGGTCAGCAGTAAGGTGTCTTGGCGCACTTGGATTTTCTTCAGTAACAATGACGGTTGCCGATCGGTATTGAACAGCACTGCTAAGCGTAACAATGCGATCAAACGCCACAGGTCGCGTTGTTCGAAAAGATAAAGCTCTGGCATTGTTTCGAGTCGAATCTTTTTACGGAAATGACGCACCAAAGCAGCTAGAAAAGCTTGTTCTTCTTTACTAAAACCCGGCATGTCGGCATGCGCCAGAATATAGCCTGAGTGATTCTGAATACTACTGGAGTTAATCTGCAGTCCAACTTCGTGCAAGCGTGCTGCCCACTGCAACCGCGCGAGCCACATCGGCTCGGTTAGTGACCAAGGTTGCCGTACCTGTTCAAACAGGTAGGCTGCGGTTTCGGCAACACGCTGCGCTTGGGATTGATCGACTTGGTAGCGACTGGCAAGACCATCAATGGTACGTTGTCTTACATCGCGGTGGCGGATCACCCGTTCAGCAAGTTCGTAGAGCACGCCATCGCGTAACGCGGCATCGTGGTAGGCAATACGCTCAAGTTCGAGTTCGTCCATCACTGCTACTAAAATGGCAAGGCCTGCCGCAATGACTGGTGTGCGATCGGCATCCACACCAGGCACATTAAAATCAGCCAAATTCTTCAGGTTGAGGAGTTGTTCAACGCAGGTTTGCAGTGCCGCACGGGTTATTTGATCTGGGGCACTTTGATCGCGTAATTGCACCCACTGAGCAATGGCTTTCACCGTGCCTGAAGTGCCAAGGATTTGGCACGCATTGAATTTTCGAAGGCTTGCGGCGACCGACTCCAACTCGCTACGGGCAGCGACCAGCGCTCGTTTAAAGCGGTTGTCACTGAGCTTACCTTGGCGAAAAAAGCGCTCGGTGAAGCTGACACAGCCCATTGCATGCGAGGCTAAAATTTTGGGCTCAAATTCGTCACCGGTGATCACTTCCGTACTACCACCACCAATATCAATCACTAAGCGGCGCCCCTGATTTGAACTGGTTTGCGCGACGCCGCGATAAATCAAGCGCGCTTCTTCGTGACCGGAAATGATATGAATAGGATAGGGCAAAAACTCCGCCGCGCGGGCAAGAAAAACATCGGCATTTTTGGCTTCACGTAGGGTGTGGGTCGCAACGACTGAAACTTGCTCTGGACGAAACCCCTCCAGCCGCTGGGCGCATAAACGCAACGCTTCCAAGCCTCGCTCCATGGCCTCTTCGGACAGTTTGTGTTGTTTCGTTAGACCACTTGCAAGACGTACTTTCTGTTTAAATTTGAGCAAAGGTTGGAGTTGTTCGTCGAGGACGCGGGTGGTCACTAAATGGAAGCTATTTGAACCCAAATCCAGTGCTGCAAAGTAGTCCGGAGTTACTGACTCAGTCATGGCCATCCCCCTGTAAGCGCTTGGTGTCCGCCTTGAGGTAATCATAAATCGCTATCTGAGAGCGGATTTTTCGGCGATTCCCGCGTTTCCGATAGTCATTCTTTTGTTCTGCGTCAATCACGCGTGCTTTGGTGTTGTCCTGCCATTGCAATTCAAGAATGTCTTTGATCTGTTGTTGGAGTTGGGAATTATAGATCGGACTGGCGACCTCAACCCGGCCATCGAGATTCCGCGTCATCAAATCAGCTGAAGCGATATAAAGTTGCTCTTTGCCGCCTTGATAAAACCAATACACCCGCGGGTGCTCTAAAAACCGGTCGACAATGCTGATAATTTCAATACTACCGCGTACGTCGGTTGGAATGCGCAACGCACACATGCCGCGAACGATTGCGCGGACGCGCACGCCACTGCGCGCCGCTCGGATCAAACGTTCGATAATACGAGGGTCGACCAAGTTGTTTACTTTGAGAAAGATTTCCGCGCGCTGTCCTTGCTGTGCGTGCGCGATTTCCCGGTCAATAAAACGTTCAAGGGTATCGCGAAGATTCACCGGCGAGACGAGAATATGGTCAAAGTTAAAACGTTTGTACGGCGCTTCTAAATATTGGAAAACCTGCTCGACGTCTCGACAAATGCCTTCATCTGCCGTGAACAAGCTGAAGTCGGTATAGATTTGTGCGGTTTTTTCGTTAAAGTTGCCGGTACCAATGTGTGCAAATAATTGCGATTGCTCGGCTTCGGTTGGATGACGGCGCCGAATCAACAGCAGCTTGGAATGGACTTTTAGCCCTTGGATCCCGAATATGACGCGAATGCCTTCTTGCGTCATATGTTTTGCCCACTCAATGTTGGCCTCTTCATCGAAGCGTGCTTTGAGTTCAACCATCACCGTTACTTTCTTGCCGTTGTTCACCGCCTCCACCAACGAGTGGACGATACGCGAGAGCTTGGCAACGCGATAAATACAAATTTGAATGCTTTGGACTAAGGGATCGTAGGCTGCTTGCCGCACCACTTCGGTTAAGTGAGCGAACTTGTGGTAGGGGTAATAAAGCAAAATATCTTGTGCGGCAATCGCCTCAAACACACTTCGATGCTTGGTGAAATGCGGATGTTCCAAAGGTTGCATCGGTGGATTCACCAAGGATTTGTGCCCAACGTTGGGAAAACTAACAAAATCTCGAGTATTGCGATAACGTCCACCAGGAACCAAGGAGTCATGGCTGGTTAAACCAAGTTTATCGTGTAAGAAAAACAACATATTCCGCGGCATTTCGGCATCGTAAACAAGGCGTACTGGCTCGGCTTCAAAACGCTGTCGAATGCCTTCCTCCATCTGTTCGAGGACACTTTGCTCGATATCGTAGGGCAGCCGATATTCGGCGTCGCGGGTGAGCTTGAACGAGAAGGCGCGGAGGCTATCGAAGGGCACGATGCCTTGAAACAGGTCTTCCATGCGCAAACAGATCACGTTATCGAGCAAAATTACGCGCTTTTGGCGTTTGGCATGCTTGAAAGGCAATTTGATAAAGCGTGGAAACTCATCCGTGGGTACTTCTAACGCTGCATAGCGAATGCTGTCGCCATGACATACCTCGATGCAAAGGTAGGTGGCTTCTTCATTGATGGCTTTGATCAGGTCGGTGTTAGGACCTAGCAACAGTGGCACCATGTAACGTTTTATTTTTTCACGGAAAAAAGTGCTAAGCCATTCGCGCTCTTGTTCAGTGGTATGTTGCTCGTCAATGACGCGAATATTTTTGCGTAATAAGGCTTTCAAGACGTCTTTGTAGATAACTTCGAACTTGTCTTGTAGTGCCAGTACACGCTGTTGAATTTCGGCCATGAGGGGTTCAGAGGCAGCATGCTCCTCCGTGCTTTGAGCAAGAAAAATGCGGCGCCGTACATCGGCCACGCGCACGCGGAAAAACTCATCCATATTGTTGGAAAAGATCCCCAAAAAGCGCATGCGTTCAACTACCGGAACACTATTGTCGGCCGCTTCTTGTAGCACACGTTCATTAAAGGCTAACCAACTTAACTCTTGCGGAAATAGCTTCATAATTCCCCCCTCGAAGCAGCAGATCAGTACTTTACTGCATCAAATGAGTACTTTAATGACGGTTTTATGACAGTGTAGACCTAGAAAACCGACGATTCCTAAACTTCCTTTGATATTTGGCGCTAAAAGACGTAGATTACGCGCCTATTTTTTGGTCGGGATGTGATTGTGATTTCTGCTGCAAATATCACCATGCAATTTGGTGCGAAACCTCTTTTTGAGAACATTTCTGTGAAATTTGGCGAAGGTAATCGCTATGGTTTGATCGGTGCCAACGGCTGCGGCAAGTCTACTTTTATGCGTATTTTAGGTGGCGAGCAAGAGCCTTCGGCGGGTAATGTCTCGGTGGAGCCGAACATGCGCGTGGGCAAGCTCCGTCAGGACCAGTTTGCCTATGAACAATACAGCGTGATTGATACGGTGGTGATGGGCCATGAAGAATTGTGGCAGGTCAAAGCCGAGCGCGACCGTATCTACAGCTTGCCGGAAATGAGTGAAGAAGAGGGCATGCGGGTTGCTGACCTTGAAGTGGAATTTGCTGAGATGGATGGTTACTCGGCGGAATCGCGCGCCGGTGAATTACTGTTAGGTGTAGGTATTCCGCTGGAAGCACACTATGGCTTGATGAGCGAGTTGGCGCCGGGCTTGAAACTGCGGGTGTTATTGGCGCAGGTATTGTTCGCCGAACCTGACATTATGTTACTCGATGAGCCGACCAACAACTTGGATATCAACACCATCCGTTGGCTGGAGACTACCTTGAACGAGCGGCAGGCGACGATGATCATCATCTCGCACGACCGTCACTTCTTGAACAGTGTCTGTACCCACATGGCTGACATTGATTATGGTGAATTGCGTGTTTATCCGGGCAACTACGATCAATACATGTTTGCCGCCACGCAAGCGCGTGAACAGCTGTTGCACGAAAATGCTAAAAAGAAAGAGAAAATCGCCGAACTACAGCAGTTCGTGAGTCGATTCTCGGCGAACGCGTCGAAAGCAAAGCAAGCGACATCGCGCGCCAAACAGATCGAGAAAATTCAACTGGCGGAAGTGAAAGCTTCAAGTCGTGTCAGTCCGTTCATCCGCTTTGAACAAGAGAAAAAGCTTTATCGCTTGGCCCTTGAGATGGAAGGCGTAAATAAGTCCTTTGACGACTTACATGTCCTGAAAAACCTAAGCGCCATGATCGAAGTCGGTGAAAAGGTCGCGATTCTAGGTGCCAACGGTATCGGTAAAACCACCTTACTGAAGTGTTTGGTGGGCGATCTTACCCCTGAAAGTGGGATCATCAAGTGGTCTGAAAACGTCAATATTGGCTACTATGCGCAAGACCATGCAGACCTGTTTAAAGACAAAATCACCGTGTTTGAGTGGATGAGCCAGTGGATGCAGCCGCATCATGATGAGCAAGCGGTACGCGGTGTACTAGGACGGATGTTGTTCTCCCAAGATGACATCAAAAAGCCGGTTACTATCTTGTCTGGTGGTGAGAAAGGGCGGATGATTTTTGGTAAGTTGATCATGCAACGGCCGAACATTTTGATTATGGATGAACCGACCAACCACTTGGATATGGAATCCATTGAAGCCTTAAACTTAGCGCTTGAACACTACGATGGTACTTTGTTGTTTGTTAGTCATGACCGAGAGTTCGTTTCGTCGTTAGCGACGCGGATCATCGAATTAACCGACGCTGGTATGCGTGATTTCGCCGGTACCTACGATGACTATTTACAACAACAGTTGCAAGCCGCTAATTAGTCAACTGCCAGAATGCGGCGAGTACAGGATCTTGTAAGCGCCGCTGCAAACAACACATACTCACGCGATACGGCGGGATATCCGCCGGTGTCGCGAATACCTCAATTTGCTCACGTAACGAGCTTTGCTCCAGTACCACCTGCGGAATTAACCCTACCCCTAAGCCTAAACCCACCATGGCCACAATAGCTTCATGGCCTGCCACTTGAGCATAAACATTGGGCTGTTCGTGGTGCTGCGCAAACCAATCGAACAAGCGCTCACGCGAGAGTCCCATTTGCGCCACAATGATGGGCAGTGTCGACCAATCGACGTGGGTGGCCATGCTTTGCTCACGTACGTCGCAGTCAAAACTAGGGCGGATAAACAACAAGGGCGAGGTCATCAACTCGGTAAAACTGACCCCGTCAGGCAGCCTATCGGGGAGCGCGGCGATGGCAATATCAGTCTGTTGCGTCACCACACGCTCAATGGCAAGTGCGGCATCACCGGTTTCGACGGTGAGTGCCACCTTAGGGTAGTTCGGGCGAAAACGTTCGATAAATTGGCGCATCAAGGTATGTGCCGCGGTAACCGAGCAATACAAGCGGAGTTGACCGGTGAGCGCTTGCTCGGCAGCGAATTGTTGCTGCAACTGTTGCCACTGCGCAAGAATAGCTTGGCAGCGTTGGTAGGCTTGTAAGCCTTGTTGAGTGAGTTGCACAGAGCGGTTGTCCCGCGCAAATAAACGCGTACCCAAGCTGCTTTCGAGACGTTGAATATGGCGTGAAAGGGCTGATGGACTCACATGCATGGCTTCGCTGGTACGCGAAAAATGCAAGGTTTCGGCGAGTGAAACAAAGAGTTCTAAGGTGCGAATGTCCATCGTCAGTGTGCTCATTTTAATGTTGCGTTACATGCAACACTATATTGCAATTAATTCACTATACGCAACACGTTTGCTGTCGTACGGTTAATCCACTTCGTTGGAGATAAATTGTATGGCACAGAATTATTTTAACCAGTTACCGTTTCGCGAACAGCTGAAACAACTTCACCATTGTCGTTTTATGCAGGCTGATGAGTTTGCTGACGGATGTCAGGCGCTCGTCGGTAAAAAGATTGTCATCGTCGGTTGCGGCGCGCAAGGCTATAACCAAGGCCTTAATATGCGTGATTCTGGTTTGGATGTCAGCTATGCACTACGTCCTGAGGCGATCCAAGAACAACGCGCATCATGGCGTCAGGCAACGGCGGCAGGCTTTAACGTGGGCACTTACGAAGCGTTGATTCCAAGTGCAGACTTGGTGATCAACCTGACGCCTGATAAACAGCATACGCCGGTTGTTGAAGCGGTAATGCCGTTAATGAAGCAAGGCGCGACGCTTGGTTATTCGCATGGTTTTAATATTGTCGAAACCGGTCAGCAGATCCGTAGTGATATTACTGTGATCATGGTTGCACCGAAGTGCCCAGGCACTGAAGTGCGTGAGGAATACCTGCGTGGCTTTGGCGTACCAACCTTGTTGGCTGTGCACCCTGAGAATGATCCACAAGGTCAAGGCCTGGCGTGGGCGAAAGCCTGGACTGTGGCAACGGGTGGTCACCGTGCTGGCGTCCTTGAAAGCTCGTTTGTCGCTGAGGTGAAGTCTGACCTTATGGGTGAGCAAACCATTCTGTGTGGCATGCTGCAAGTGGGTTCCTTGTTGAGTTTTGACCATATGGTTGCCAACGGTATGGACGCAGCGGAAGCGGCGCATCTGGTGCAGTATGGTTGGGAAGAAATTACTGAGGCACTGAAATTCGGTGGCATTACGCTGATGATGGGATGCCTTGATAACACCGCGCGTGTGCAGGCCAATGCTTTAGCTGAGCAGACCAAAACCTTGTTAAAGCCACTGTTCGAGAAGCACCAAGATGACATCCTAAGTGGTGCATTTTCGGCGAAAATGATGAGTGATTGGCACAATAATGACCAAGATCTCTTAAGTTGGCGTGAAGCAACGCGACAAACTGCGTTCGAACAAGCACCAACGCTTGACAGCAAGTGGACATCTACGGCGTATTTTGAGCGCGGCATCTTGATGGTGGCCTTGGTGAAAGCTGGGGTAGAGCTTGCTTTTGAGACCATGGTGAGCGCGGGCATTCGCGCAGAATCTGCCTACTATGAATCGCTGCATGAATTGCCATTGATTGCGAATACCATCGCGCGCAAACGCTTGTATGAAATGAATGTGGTGATTTCTGACACGGCGGAATATGGTAACTATTTGTTCGCTAACGCGGCCCACCAAATTTTAGCCGATGGCATCTTTGCAGGTGCAGATCTGCAAGTGATTGGAAAAGGTTTGGCGGCGAACACAGCTAGCGCAGATTATCAAACCATCACCCAAGTGAATGCGGCGATTGAAGCGCATCCAGTAGAGGTGATTGGCCGTGAATTACGTGCCTACATGAAAGAAATGAAGCCAATTGGAAAAAAAGATTGACATCAGCTTTCACTTTGATAGAACTAAAAAGCGTTACAACTAAATTTTTGCACATTGAGACCCAATTTCATGCGTTTAACTGCTATTGCTAACATTCTCGTCATTCTCGTCGTGGTGATTATTAATCATCGCGCGGGTTGGTATTGGAAAAAATAAAGCAAGCAGCATAAAGGCAACATCCAAAACCCCCGCTCCGAAAGAGCGGGGGTTTTTTCGTTTAAGGCCCTGTAAAAAAGGAACAGGAAAATGATTGGAGCGGAGTTAATCACCGACTTTTTAGAGAAACAAGGCGTACAGCACGTGTTCGGTTATCCGGGCGGTGCGATTATGCCGATTTACGATGCGCTGTATCAATCGTCGGTCCAACATTTTCTCTGCCGCCATGAGCAGGGTGCCGCCTTTGCTGCCATCGGCTATGCCCGCGCGAGTGGGAAAACCGGGGTATGTATGGCCACCTCAGGCCCAGGAGCGACCAATTTGTTGACCGCATTGGCCGATGCCAAATTGGACTCCGTACCGGTGGTTGCGATCACCGGACAAGTTGATCAAGCGGCGATGGGCACCGATGCCTTTCAGGAAATTGATGTACTGGGGTTGAGTGTGCCAGTGACCAAACACAGTATTTTGGTCGCGCATATCGATGAACTTGCTGGCGCCCTTGAAGAAGCGTTTAGTATCGCCGCAGAAGGGCGACCGGGCCCGGTCTTGGTTGATATCCCTAAAAACATTCAGTTAGGTCCGTGCGACCCCGAACTGGCCCAGCGTAGGCCTCAGCGCCGCTGGGCGGCTCAAGAGCAGACTTATGACAATGCCGCTGCTATTGCTGAAGCTCGTGAGTTGTTAGCCAGCGCGGAACGACCTGTCGCCTACATTGGTGGTGGCGTGGTGATGGGTGATGCGGTGGCTGAATTACGTGCGTTCTTGAATGTTACTCAACTGCCCTCGGTTTCGACGTTGAAAGCTTTAGGTAGTGTTGCCCGTGACTATCCGCATGACTTAGGTATGTTAGGCATGCACGGACGTCAGTGCGCCAACCTTGCAGTGCAGCAATGTGATGTGCTGGTGAATATCGGCGCGCGTTTTGATGACCGCGTGACTGGGAAATTGGCGGAGTTTGCGCCATCTGCAAAAGTGATTCATATCGACATTGACGCGGCGGAACTGAATAAACGCCGCGAAGCGGTTTGCGCCATCCATGGCAATGTGCGTGAGGTGTTACCGGCATTGGCCACAACCACACAATGCGACACGTGGCGTCAGCGTTGCCAAGCCATGAATGCTGCGTATCCATGGAATTATCAAGCCCCCGGAAAAGGGATCTATACCCCTAAATTATTACGTGACTTGAGTGCGCGTATGCAGGACAACGCTATCGTTTGTCCTGATGTCGGGCAACACCAAATGTGGGTTGCGCAGCACATGTGCTTTAGCCAGCCAACCAACCATTTAAGTAGCGGTGGCTTGGGCACCATGGGCTTTAGTTTACCTGCAGCTGTTGGGGCGCAAATTGCGCGTCCGCATGACCCTGTTTTTGCCATTTGTGGCGACGGTTCTTTCATGATGAACGTGCAAGAGTTGGGGACAGTGAAGCGTTTCCAACTGCCGCTGAAAATCATCATTATCGATAATCAGCGCTTGGGCATGGTACGGCAGTGGCAAGAGTTGTTTTTCAAAGGCAACTACAGCGAGACCGATCTGAGTGATAACCCCGACTTTTCTGCCTTAGCGGGCGCTTTTGATATTCCTGCCTGCTATATCGAACACCCCGATGAGATACCTGCGGCGATGGATCGCCTGTTTAGTGAAACTGGCCCATTTTTGCTGCATGTGCGGATCGATGCAGCAGAAAACGTTTGGCCATTGGTGCCGCCAGGCGCTGCAAACCATACCATGTTGACGGAGAAAAACTAATGCACCACACGCTAGCCCTTGTTGTTGATCATCACCCCATTGCTGTTGAGCGCGTGTTGCAAGTTGCGCGTTACCGTGGTTTTAACGTGGTAGGTCTGCGTCTGACCCAAGATGATGCCACCCAGCAATGTTTGTTACTCGAAGTGAGTAGCGAGCGCAACATCGAGTTGTTGGTCAAACAACTCGCGAAAATCTTCCATGTGTTGGAGTTAAACCTTATGCCGCTCGAGCACGCCACATCTTCTGTTGTACAACTTAGGGAATCTTTATGAAATCAGTTGCTGAAACGATTTGGCACAATGGCGCGTTAATGCCATGGCAGGCCGCGCAAACCCACGTGATGAGCCATGCGGTGCATTATGGCACCTCGGTATTTGAAGGCATTCGTGTGTACGACACGCCAAACGGCTCAATGGGGTTTCGGTTAAAAGAACACATTGAGCGTCTTTTTGCCTCAAGCAAAATTTATCGCTTTGAACATGACTTTAGCGCAGCACAGTTGATTCAAGGCTGTAGCGATGTGGTACGCGCCAACGGCTTAACGAGTGCATATTTACGCCCAGTCGTATTTATCGGCGAAGTTGGCCTTGGCATTCATCCACCCGCAGATACCCGTTGTGAAGTTTCGATTGCCGCGTTTGAATGGGGTGCCTACTTAGGTGAAGACAGTCTGGCCCAAGGCGTTGATGTTTGCGTGAGCTCGTGGAATCGACTTGCTGCGAACACCATGCCTACGGGCGCGAAAGCTGGAGGTAACTATCTGTCATCGTTACTGATCACCAGCGAAGCACGGCGCAATGGCTTTCATGAAGGCATCGCTTTGGATACCAATGGTTTCATCTCTGAAGGGGCTGGCGCCAACCTCTTTGTGGTACGCGGTCAAACCCTGTATACGCCGCCACTCACGTCAAGCATTTTGCCGGGGATCACACGTGACACCGTGATCAAGCTTGCTCAAGCGCAAGGGTTCACGGTGCGCGAAGAAAACCTTGCCCGTGAAGCTTTGTATCTGGCTGATGAAGTCTTTATGACCGGTACCGCCGCGGAAATTGTGCCAGTACGTAGTGTTGATCGTTTGCCGGTGGGAGCAGGGCAGCGCGGACCTATTACGGCAGCGCTGCAACAAGCATTCTTTGGACTTTTTGACGGCTCAACGGCAGACACCTTCGGTTGGTTAGAGCCTCTTTCTCAGTAACTTATTGGTATTTATAAAGGCGGTAGACCATGCCCAAATTACGTTCGGCAACGGTAACTCAAGGACGCAATCGTGCGGGAGCGCGCGCACTGTGGCGCGCCACAGGTGTGAAAGACAGTGACTTCGGCAAGCCGATGATTGCGGTGGTGAATTCATTTAGCGAATTTGTGCCTGGTCACGTGCATTTGCGCGACGTCGGCAAAATTGTTGCCCAAAGTATTGAGGCGCATGGTGGCATCGCCAAAGAGTTTAACAGTATCGCTGTTGATGACGGTATTGCCATGGGACACGACGGTATGCTGTACAGCCTACCGTCACGCGATTTGATTGCTGATTCGGTGGAGTATGTGGTCAATGCCCATTGCGCCGATGCCATGGTGTGTATTTCGAACTGTGACAAGATCACGCCTGGCATGTTTATGGCAGCGATGCGTTTGAACATTCCGGTGGTGTTTGTTTCCGGCGGACCTATGGAAGCAGGGAAAACCAAACTGTCGGATCAGATCATTAAGCTGGACTTGGTGGATGCCATGGTGGCAGGCGGTAATCCCAAAGTATCTGACGCCGATAGCGAAAGCATTGAACAAAGTGCATGTCCAACCTGTGGTTCTTGCTCGGGCATGTTCACCGCCAACTCCATGAATTGCTTACTCGAAGCTTTAGGTTTGGCGTTGCCGGGGAATGGTTCGTTGTTGGCGACCCATCAATTGCGTCGCAATCTGTTCAGTGAGGCCGGCAAAACCATCATGCAGTTGTGCGAAGCCTACTATCAGCGCGACGATGAAACCGCATTACCGCGCACCATTGCGAATCGTGACGCTTTTGAAAATGCCATGATGCTCGATATTGCGATGGGCGGCTCGACCAATACGATTTTGCATTTGTTAGCCGGAGCCTACGAAGGCGATGTTGATTTTACCATGGCTGATATTGATGCGTTGTCACGACGCGTGCCGAATCTCTGTAAAGTCGCTCCCGCCACGCCGCAATATCATATGGAAGATGTGCACCGCGCGGGTGGTGTCGCTGCCATTTTGGGCGAGCTTGAGCGGATGGGGTTATTGAATGCCAACGTGCAACACATCGCCTTCGATGGTTTGCACGACTGGCTGGCTCAATGGGACGTGATGCGGACGGCTGCTCCAGAGGTGCAGAAGTTTTACCGCGCTGGGCCTGCCGGTATTCGCACGACCCAAGCGTTTTCGCAAGACTGCTATTACCCAAGCTTAGATCAGGATCGTGCCCAAGGCTGCGTACGTAGCGGCGACCATGCTTACTCGCAAGAAGGCGGTTTAGCGGTACTCAGTGGTAACTTAGCCAGTGATGGTTGCGTGTTGAAAACCGCAGCGGTCAATGACGACATGCATCAGTTTAAGGGGCCCGCCCGTGTGTTTGATAGTCAGGATGCTGCGGTAGATGCCATTCTAGCTGGAGTCGTTCAGGCTGGCGAAGCTGTGGTCATTCGTTATGAGGGGCCAGCTGGCGGACCGGGCATGCAAGAAATGCTTTACCCCACCAGTTATTTGAAGTCGATGGGGCTAGATGGTGGTTGTGCCTTGATCACCGATGGCCGTTTTTCCGGTGGTACCTCCGGTTTGTCAGTCGGGCATGTTTCGCCAGAAGCGGCCGCCGGGGGCACCATTGCTTTGGTGGAAGATGGTGATCTCATTGCTATTGATATTGCCACCCGTAGCATCTGTTTAGAGGTGGATGCGGCGACGTTGGCGGAGCGTCAACAGGCAATGCTGGCGAAAGGTAGTGAAGCGTGGCAGCCACGGCCGCGCCAACGTGCGGTGAGTAAAGCACTGCGTGCCTATGCATTTTTTGCTAGTAGCGCAGATAAAGGTGCAGTGCGGCTGTTGCCGGAAGAGCGAGGTGGACGATGAGCGCTTCCGGATTCGCCTCCGTTGAGGCCATGAAAGCGCATTACCTACGGCAAATTTTGTTGGCGCCGGTGTATCAAGTGGCGGTGAAAACGCCGGTACAGCCAATGGCAAAGCTCAGTCAACGCCTCCAACACCAAGTTTTGCTGAAGCGCGAAGACTTCCAACCGATTTACTCGTTTAAGCTACGTGGTGCTTTTAATAAAGTGCAGCAGTTGCAGCAACAAGGCGTTGACGGTGTTGTGTGCGCCTCAGCTGGAAACCACGCCCAAGGCGTTGCTTATTCAGCCGCAAAACTTGGCATGCACGCGATCGTCGTCATGCCGGTGACAACGGCTGAAATCAAAGTATCGGCGGTGCGTAACTTGGGGGCCGAAGTGGTGCTTCATGGTGTCAACTTTGATAGCGCCAGTGATTTTGCCCATCAACTTGCGCGTGAGCGACAGTTGGCGTATGTGCCTCCGTTTGATGATGAAGCGGTGATCGCGGGACAAGGCACCGTTGCCCAGGAGCTCTTGGCGCAGGAACAACACCTTGATGCGGTGTTTATTCCTGTCGGCGGTGGCGGCCTGTTGGCGGGCATGGCGGCGTATATCAAAAGCATTGCGCCTGAGACCAAAGTGATTGGGGTGGAACCGGCTGATGCCGCCTCAATGACAGCTGCTTTGGCGGCGCGTTATCCTATTCAACTGCCCCACGTCGGTTTGTTCGCGGACGGCACGGCAGTAAAGCAGGTCGGTAAGTTACCTTTTGCTTTGGCGGAGGCGCTTTGTGATGAGGTGATCACGGTAAGCTCCGATGAAATTTGCGCTGCCGTGAAAGATATTTTTGATGACGCCCGTGCCATTGCTGAGCCTGCTGGCGCACTTGCGTTAGCAGGTTTAAAAGTCTACGCCCGTCGAGCCAAAACACCGGCACACGAGCGCTACGCAGCGATTCTAAGTGGCGCGAATTTAAACTTTGATCGCTTGCGCTATATTACCGAACGCAGTGAGATTGGTGAATTACGGGAAGCACTATTTGCCGTCACGATCGCCGAAGAACTCGGCAGTTTCCGTCGCTTTTGCCAAGTTTTAGGTGGTAGGGTGATCACCGAGTTTAATTACCGCTACGCCGACGCGGCGCAAGCGCAAATTTTTGTCGGGCTTAAACTCAGTGGTGGTTTGGCTGAGCTTGAGGAAGTGAAGCGTACCCTAACTGAAGCGGGTTATGCGTATGTTGATTTGTCGCAAGATGAAATCGCGAAGCAGCATATTCGTCATATGGTCGGTGGACAGCCGACAGAACCTTTACAAGAGCGGCTGTGCCAAGTGACCTTCCCTGAACACCCAAATGCATTGCTTGATTTTCTTAATGCTCTGGCTGATAACGCCAATATCTCATTGTTCCACTACCGCAACCATGGCGCGGCTTATGGTGATGTTCTGGTAGGCTTCTCGGACGCCTCGCCGGCGGTTTTGCAAGGGATGTTTCAGGCGCTGGCCTATCCGTTTAAGGACGTTAGCGACCAGCCCAGTTATCGTTATTTTCTTAGCGGTCAAAAAGCTACTGCGTGTTAAACGCAGTAGCCTTTCGGTAGCATCCACGGTGCTTGTCCGGCACGCTCAGTTTCATAGCGGTCGATGGCATCTAAATGTTGCTCAGCGATGCCGATGAAATCACAGTCATTCATGAGTTGTTCGCGATCCGTGCTGGAAATGTTAAAGGCGATACGACGGCCGTCTGCCAACACAATCTGTTGCTGGGCTAAGTCAATCGCGAGCTGATTTCCGGCCGTTGCACAATAGTGTTGAAGTTGCTGTAACGCTGCCTCGTCAACCTGCGCTGGCAGCAGCTTATTGTTAATGCAATTGCGATAAAAAATATCGGCAAAACTGCCTGCAATCACAACTTTAAAACCAAATTGGGCGAGTGCCCATGGCGCATGTTCACGACTCGAACCACATCCAAAATTGTGACCACTTACTAACACGCTGACGCCTTTGTTTTCGGGTTTATTCAACACGAAATCGGGATTAGGCGTGCCATCTTCAGTGTATCGCCAATCAAAAAACAGCGCGTCGCCAAAGCCATCGCGGGTGGTTCCCGTTAAAAATTGTTTCGGGATGATTTGGTCGGTATCGACGTGGTTAACAGGCAACGCACAAGCGCTGCCTTGATGAAAGAACTGACTCATACTAATCCTTCTCCTGTCATGATCGGATGACTTGATAAATAGCCGTGGATCGCAGCGCTGGCGGCGATAGCTGGGCTGGCCAAATGAGTGCGGGCGGCGCGTCCTTGACGGCCTTCAAAGTTGCGGTTGCTGGTCGAAACGCAGCGCTTACCAGGTAACACAATATCGTCGTTCATGGCTAAGCACATGGAGCAACCTGGCTCACGCCATTCAAAGCCTGCGGCTTTGAAAATATCTGCCAAGCCTTCTTGCTCGGCTTGGCGCTTGACTTGCGCTGAACCTGGCACCACCAAGGCGCGTACGTGCTCGGCAACGCGACTGCCTTTAACTACCGCAGCGGCTTGGCGCAAGTCGACGATCCGACTATTGGTACATGAACCGATAAAGACCACGTCGACCGGGTAATCCTGCAGCGGGGTGTTTGGGATCAGACCCATATACTCAAGCGCTTTGACGGCATTTTGTTGTTGCTCTACCTCTTTAAATTGCGCTGGGTCAGGCACCCGATCGGCCAACGCCATCACTTGCTCAGGTGAAGTGCCCCAAGTGATTTGAGGGCGAATATCGCGTGCTGCGATGACCACCGTTTTATCGAACTTTGCATCGGCATCGGTTTTCAATTGACGCCATTGCCGCACAGCTTGCTGCCACTGCTCGCCTGTCGGTGCTTTGGGACGTCCTTGCAAATAGCTAAAAGTCACTTCGTCAGGGGCGATCAAGCCAGCTTTCGCGCCCATTTCAATGGTCATATTACAGATGGTCATGCGTTCTTCCATATCCATTGAGCGAATGGCCTCACCGCAGTATTCCACCACGTAACCGGTACCGCCGGCGGTACCAATTCTGCCAATCACCGCAAGGATCACATCTTTCGCGGACACACTTGCCGGTAAGTGCCCGTCAATCTGTACGCACATGCTCTTGGCGCGTTGTTGCGGTAAGGTTTGCGTTGCTAACACATGCTCGACTTCGCTGGTGCCGATGCCAAATGCCAAAGCACCAAAAGCGCCGTGGGTTGAGGTATGCGAGTCGCCACAGACAATGGTCATGCCGGGTTGCGTAATGCCTTGCTCGGGACCAATGACATGCACGATCCCCTGATCACGATGGGTGATATCCAGCAATGGAATTTGAAACTCACGACAATTACGTTGCAAGGCTTCTAACTGTTGCTGTGAGATTTCACCAGCCCCATCAATGCGGCGGTTTTGCGTGGAAATATTATGGTCCATGGTCGCCAAGGTGGCGACGGGATTACGCACGCGTCGTCCGGCTTCATGCAGTCCAGCAAAGGCTTGAGGCGAGGTTACTTCATGAATAAAGTGGAAGTCGATATAGAGCAAGTCCGTGTGTTCGTTTAAGGTCGCCACTTTATGTTGTTGGTAGATTTTTTCGTACAATGTCATGCCCATGCGGCTACTTCCTCTGTGATCATTTGTGCAATAGTGTCACCGACTTGTGCGGTGCTAACGGTTTGGTTGGGGTCAAGATCGCGAGTCACGCAATGCGTTTGCAGACACGCAGCGACAGCGTTTTCAATGGCGCTGGCAGCAGCTTCTTCAGCAAAGCTGTGGCGTAGCATCAAGGCGGCACTCAAAATTTGCGCCATCGGGTTGGCAATACTCAGTCCAGCAATATCTGGTGCGCTGCCGCCAGCCGGTTCATATAAACCAAACCCTTGGCTGTTAATGCTGGCAGAAGGTAACAGTCCCATGGAGCCAGAAATGGCGGCCAATTCGTCGGATAAGATGTCACCAAACAAGTTGTCACATAGCATTACGTCAAACTGGCTCGGGTCGCGGATCAGCTGCATCGCAGCATTGTCGACGTACATGTGCTCGACGCTGATGTCTGGAAAGTCTTGTGCGATCTCGTTGACGACTTCACGCCATAAAATACCTGAGGCCATCACATTTGCTTTGTCGATAGAGGTCACTTTCTGTCGACGTGCTTGTGCAGCCTGGAACGCTTTGATGGCAATACGACGGATCTCGTCACGCTGATAGGTTTGGGTATCAGATGCCGCCGTTGCCGTGCGCTCTTTAGCACCAAAGTAGATGCCGCTGGTCAACTCACGTAGACAAAGAATATCCATGCCTTTGGCACAAATATCACTTCGCAGCGGGCTTAAATGATTAAAACCCTGATAAAACTTGGCGGGTCGTAAGTTACAGAACAAATCAAAGTGTTGGCGTAACTTCAATAACGCAGCGCGCTCTGGTTGTTGGTCTGGTGGTAAGTGGGTCCACGCTGGGCCACCCACCGAGCCAAACAAAATGGCATCACTTTGCTCACAGCAGGCCAGTGTCGAGGGGGGTAATGCCTCGCCGACCGTATCAATAGCGGCACCACCGACAAAGGCGTGACGGTAATTAAAGGCAAACTCAAAACGTTCGGCACAGGCATCGAGCACTTTGATTGCTTCAGCCATCACCTCGGGGCCGATGCCATCACCGGCAAGTACTGCAATGTTATAGGTTTTCATACATTTACCTCGCTGGTTGCGCGGTTGTCGGCATGTAAATGCTGTTTCAAGCTATGCACGTGCTGCGCCCGTGCAATCATGTTCAGCACATGGATGTAGGCCATAACAGAGGCGCGCACGATATCTGTTGCTAAGCCAACGCCATGAAACTGTTGCTTGTCGTAGGCCGCGGTAATGTCGACTTGGCCTAAGGCATTGGCGCCACTGCCTTTTGCCCCAAGGTTATAGCTGACCATGTTGATAGGTGTATTGGTCATTGAAGCGATGGCAGCAAAAGCGGCTTCAACGGGGCCATAGCCCGTCGCGGTACGCTCATAGGTCGCGCCGTCACACTGCAAGGCAACGGTGGCGCTTGCCAAGCCGTGGGCGTCGGTGGTGGTGCTTAAGGCAATGAGTTGGTAGGGGTCATCGCGTTCCTGTAGAGATTGGGCGAAGACCAACGCCTCTAAGTCATAGTCGAACACTTGACCTTTTTGGTCGGCCAGCGCCAAGAAGTCGGTATAGACCTCTTGCAAGTGGTAGTCGCCCTCGCGATAGCCCATTTCGGCCAAACGATGTTTGATCACATGCTTACCACTGCGCGAGGTCAAATTCAGCTCATTCGCGCGTACGCCGATCGACTCTGGCGTCATGATTTCGTAGGTGTTTTGCGCTTTCAGCACGCCGTCTTGGTGAATGCCAGAAGAGTGCGCAAAAGCGTTGGCACCAACAATAGCTTTGTTCTGTTGCACCGGCATGTTGCACACTTGACTGACCAAACGTGAGGTACGGAAGATTTCTTTGTGCTGTATCGCGGTGTGCCAGCCCAAGTGTTCTTCGCGGGTTTTGATGATCATGGCGATTTCTTCTAACGAACAGTTCCCAGCACGTTCACCGATGCCGTTCACCGTCGCCTCCACTTGCCGCGCCCCAGCAGCGACCGCCGCCATGCTATTGGCAACGGCCAGCCCTAAGTCGTTGTGACAGTGCACGCTAAGACGCGCTTGCTCGATGTTTGGCACGCGTTGTTTTAACGCGCTGATGATCCCTGCGAATTCGTCCGGAACGGTATAGCCCACGGTGTCGGGAATATTGATGGTGGTAGCACCGGCGGCAATGGCATGCTCGACCATGTAGCACAAGTCTTCGATAGGGGTGCGCCCGGCATCTTCACACGAAAACTCGACATCATCGGTATACTGACGTGCTAACTCAATACAGTTAACGGCTTGCTCGGTGGCTTGTTCTAGGGTTTTGCGTAGCTTGTACTGCAAGTGCAGAGGCGAACTGGCAATAAAAGTATGAATGCGTGACTTTTCTGCGCCGCTTAAGGCTTCGCCACAGGCGCGCACGTCAGCAGGAACCGCCCGCGCCAAAGCACACATAATTGGCCCTTTTACGGTGCGGGCAATTTCTGCCACGGCATCGAAATCACCGGGTGATGATGCTGGAAAACCCAACTCCATGATGTCCACACCAAGGTAGCTAATGGCCTGAGCGAGCTGAAGTTTTTGCTTCTTGGTAAGGCTCGCGCGCAGGGCCTGCTCACCATCTCGTAGTGTGGTGTCGAACATCCAAATCTTGTTATCGGGTACAGCAATCATACGTCAACCTATGTGTTGGTGATGCCTTGCCTCAAGTCGGATGCGTAAAAAAAAGCCCCGACCATTTTGGCGGGGCTTTGTTGTTTAAGAAATTTCGTTTTTCTTTAGTGCATAACAGCTCCCGCGCGACGAATACGTAGCACGAGGAGGAGGTTAATAATAAGAGCAACGAAATTGTTTGAAATCATGAACTCAGTTTTCTCTAACGTTTATTAATTTTGGGTACTGAATGCTTATGCAATTTTTAGCTTAAAATAGCTATATCATGGCCAATTTAGTTCCGCAACAAGAAATTCTTAAGTTGTGCATAATCTGCGGCCATTTGCGTGATTTTACTGGGTTGTTCGAGCACCTCCTGCAAACGGGCGGGCAGGGCGACGGGCGCCTCAATAATTGCTTCAACACGGTCGGCAAACTTAGCCGGGTGCGCGGTGCCGACAATCAAGCCACATTCGTCGGCTGCCGCCAACCGCTCGAAGGCCGACCAAGCCACTGCAGCATGCGGTTCGCTGAGATAGCCTTGTCGGTACATGGCGCGTACAGCGTCGCAAGTTTGCGTCTCATCTACAGCGATAGATGTGAACTTTTCACGTAATTTAGCGTCATTTTCTAGCAAATTAGCAACGCGAGGCCAATTGTTCGGCGCGCTGATATCCATCGCGTTTGATAACGTCGCTTGGGTCGGATTAGGCTGCCATTGACCACTTGTTAAGTAGCGAGGCACGGTATCGTTACTGTTGGTCGCGGCGATAACACGCCGCACCGGAAGCCCCATTTTTACGGCAATGAGCGCGGCACAAACATTACCAAAGTTGCCGCTTGGCACGACGATAGAGGTCTGCTCACGCTGTGCCTCAGGCAACTGCGCCCAAGCCTCGAAAAAGTAGCAAACTTGGGCTAGTAAGCGGCTAATATTGATCGAATTCGCTGAGTTCACGTGCAACTGGTCACATAGAGGCTGATCGCTAAGCACTTGCTTGACGAGTGCTTGGCATTGATCAAAGTCACCCTTAATAGCGATGGCTTCAACGTTTTCGCCGAGGGTGGTAAATAATTGTGCTTGCAACGGACTGACCTTGCCTTCCGGATACAGCACGACGACACGGACGCCGGGTTGTTGGAAGAAAGCGTCAGCAACCGCAGCTCCAGTATCGCCTGAAGTTGCGGTCACTATCGTGCTATGCGTTTGTTGTGCGGCAGCGTTGGCTTTTTGTAACGATTGCGCCATAAAACGTGCGCCAAAGTCTTTGAAGGCAAGCGTTGGGCCATGGAAAAGTTCAAGGCAACTGATGCGCTCATTTACCGCAACCACAGGAGCTTCAAAAGTAAAGGCGTGGTCAACCATGGCGGTGGTTTCGGTGAGCGATAGTTCACCGTCAAATAATGCTGCGAGAATATGACCACTGCGTTCTACAAACGGCATTTTGAGCAAGTCAGCAACGGGCAGTTGTGGCCATTGCTCGGGGAAGAATAGACCTTGCTTGCGACCAAGGCCGATACGTACGGCTTGCAAGAACGAGACCTGCTGGTCTGGATCGACGAGATTAACGAGTTTCATGTTGATTGTCCTGTGAGTCGAGGCAACGCGCACCTTGGGTATCGATGCGACAAATATGGGTCATAGCGTCTTCAGTGTGGTGATACTGCGTTGCGAAGAGGTGCTGCATGGTTTGCGCTTCTTCGGCATTGCGACAAATGGCAAAGAGGGTAGGGCCAGCCCCTGAAATACCAAGGTGTTGGATACCCTGTTGCTGGGCTTGAGCACGCAGCGGCAGTAAATCCGGGATGAGGCTTTGTCGATAAGGTTCGGCAAGCACATCGGTGAGGCTATTCAGCGCCAGTGCTTCGTCACCTTGATAGAGGGCACTGATAAAGCCTGCTAAATGCGCTGCTGCTTCACTGGCGGTGGTCATCGGCACCTGCTTGGGTAATACCCGTCGCGCATCCGCGGTCCGAATTACGGTACCCGGGTAACTCACCACGACCCGCCAATGGTCCAACCAAGGCAAGCGCACCTGAGTTGCCTGTTGGTTGGCTAACAGTAATTGCAGTCCGCCAAAGTATGAGGGAGCAACGTTGTCATAATGGGGTGCACCGCTCATCGCGCCTTCCAGTTGTCCCATCAATTTCATTAACCGTTCGGGGGCCAAAGGGTGGCCGAAAAAATCATTCAATGCGTAGCAGGTCACCACAATCGAGCAGGCACTTGAGCCCAAGCCACTACCAACCGGAAGATTTTTACTCAACTCAAAAGACAGTTCGGGAAGCGCCGTAGGCACGCGTTCGCGAAAGGCGTGCCAGCATTGCAAGACCAAGTTGTCATCTAGGGCATCAGGCAACTGATGACGGTAGCGTCCTGTTAAGGTCAGTGACGTGGTGGTCGCAGTGGTTAGGGTCAAGACATCGCCGAGATGACTGCCGTCCTCAGGAGCCAGCGCAAGCCCCAGAATATCAAAACCGACCGAGACGTTGCCGACCGACGCTGGCGCGTAATAATGACGTTTCATGAAGCCTCCTAAGCCTGTTGCTGCCATGCGAGGGTACGCATCAGGTCACTAAAAATACCGGCGGCTGTAACCGTGGCACCGGCACCATAACCACGTAAGACAAACGGCAAAGGTTGATAGTAATCACTTTTGATGACTAAGGCATTTTCGCCATCTTTGATTGCCGCCAGCGGATTATCTGCTGCGACAGCTTCAACCTTCACTTGGCACTTGCCGTCGCGAATAAGGGCAACATAACGCAGTACCGCGTTGTTTGTCTGGGCCTGCTGCTGGGCTTGCGCGTAATAATCATCAAGTGCCGAAAGACGTTCCATAAAATCTTCAACTGAGCCACTGGCATCAAATTCAGCTGGGATCAGCGGTTCAATCGCAATGTCGTCAAGCTCCAACTGTAATCCGATTTCACGGGCCATGATCAGGAGCTTACGTGCGACGTCCATACCTGATAGGTCATCGCGTGGGTCCGGTTCGGTATAGCCGAGCTCGCGCGCTTGCCGCGTTGCCGTCGAGAACGACTGACCGGCTTCAAGTAAACCAAAAATATAGGACAATGAGCCAGATAAAATACCGCCAAACTCATGCAAACGGTCGCCAGCATTCTGCAAGCCTTGTACTGCATCGATGATCGGCAAGCCTGCGCCGACAGTGGTCTCATAGAGAAAGCGGCGATGCTTCGCACGCGCGGCGTTGCGGATTTCATGATAGTAATCCATGGCCATGGTATTGGCCTTTTTGTTCGGTGTGACCACGTGGAAACCGGCCCGAATATAGTCCGCATAACGTGCCGCTAAATCCGTTGATGTGGTGCAGTCAACGATGACCGGGTTAATCAGGTGATGGCGTTTCACGAACTGTTGCACTGTGGCAAAGTCGAACGCAGTCTTGGCGCCGGAGAGCTTTGCTTGCCAGTTATTCAAGTCAATGCCTTGTGCGGCAAGCAGCAACTGTCGGCTGTTTGCAATACCGTAAACGCGCAGCTTTACGTTGCGCTTGTGTAGAAACTGCTGTTGTCGCTTGATTTGTTGCAATAGTTGCGCGCCGACCGTGCCACAACCCACCACAAAGACATCGATGCTAGGCATGTGGGTAAAAAAGTTTTCATGGCAGACGGCGACGGCATCGCCACAGTCACTTTGATTGACAACTGCTGAAACGGTGCGTTCACTGCTATCTTGCGCCATCGCTGAAACGTTCACCTGGGCCTGGGCTAGTGACGCAAAGAATCGGGCGGCAAGCCCGAGTTGATGCAACATGCCGTCGCCAATCAATGACACGATCGCCATATTTTTTTGAATGTTGAGTGGCTTGATAAGCCCTGATGAAAGCTCTAACTCAAACTCAGCACGAATGGCTTTTTTCACTGCCATAACGTTCGCTTGCTGCACACAAAAACTAATACTGAACTCCGATGAAGACTGGGTGATGAGGTTGACGGATATATCGCGCTGCGCCAAACAAGAGAAAACTCTTGCGGAAATACCAGCAACCCCTTTTAAACCAGGTCCTGACACGGTAATGAGCGCGAGCTGTTCAAGTGTAGAAATGCCTTTGATTGGTAAGCTATGATCGCCTTCAGCGTCGATCCATGTACCTGCCGCGGCCGGATTATTGGTATTTTTGATCACACAGGGCACGCGAAACTGTGCCAGTGGCGCGATGGTCTTGGGGTGCAGAATTTTTGCGCCAAAATGGGATAACTCCATGGCTTCTTCATACGAGAGTCGTGCAACATGCACAGCGCTCGATACCCGGCGCGGATCGGCGGTGTAAACACCGTCAACATCCGTCCAGATCTCACAGCTTTGCGCTTGCATTGCAGCGGCCACCACGGCGGCGGAGTAGTCAGAACCATTGCGGCCCAATACACAAAGATCGCCTTCCTCATGTTGCGCACGGTAACCAGGCATCAGTGCGATGTTGAATGGATTCTCGCTGCACCAATGTTTGATCCGTTTTGCCGTGGCTTTAATGTCGACTCGAGCATTGAGGTAGTCGCCGCTGGCAAGTAGGCATTGTTCGGCAGGGAGTTCGCGTACATTGTCACTGGCCAATAGCGCCAACATGATGCGCACGCTGAGCAGCTCGCCCATCGCCATTAAGCGAGCTTGTACTTTATTCGAGCATTCACCCAGTAAAGCGATGCCTTGTAAATGACGCTGTAGTTGTTCTGCTTGCGCTTGTTGGAAGCTGGTCAACGCTTGCAGTTGCGCGGGGCTGAGACGGCTATCGAACGATTGCAATAAGGTGTTACAACGGGTTTGCCAGGTGTCGAGTTGCGCGGTGTAGTCGGTTGCGGTTTGGGCTTGCTGAATGAGCGTTTCAATTAAACTGGTTACGCCTTGAGGCGCCGAAAGTACCACAATCAGTTGCGCCTTGGTTGCACGTTCAACCAAAATCTTCGCAACAGCTTCCATTTCTTGCCTTGAGGCCAGTGATGACCCACCGAACTTTAACACCTGCATATCTTTCCCCTTGTTGTGGACGCAAAAAAAAACCCACGGTGGTGAGCCGTGGGTTTCGTGTTTACTTATGGTTTGAATCTAAGCCAACAGAACTCGCCACATGCCCGGAGGGTACGTGGTGGTAATAATAATGGTGAGGCTTAATTGGTTCGTTTTCATGCCGTTAGCATCTTTGTTAACTGCTGCATTGTCAACCACTAATTGTGTAAAAATACGTCGCGTTTTCATTCTTCTAGATATTGCATTATTGGAGATAAGTGGCACTATAATTTCTATACTTAAATTTAACAAAAGGGTAAACATGAAAACGGAAATGAACGAGTTTGAGTACGTCGGCTTTTGGCCACGTGTTGGTGCAGCATTAATTGATAGCTTGTTACTGATGCTCATTATTGTCCCAGTGAGTTTGATGATTTGGGGCGATGAGTACTTTCTAAGCGATGCATTCTTTCTTGGTCCGCTCGACGTTGTGCTGAACTATGTGTTACCTGCGATTGCTGTGATTATGTTTTGGGTCTACCTCCAAGCAACGCCAGGGAAAATGGCTGTTTCAGCGAAGATTTTGGATGCTAAAACAGGGCGCCCAGCGTCCACCGGGCAGTTAATTTTGCGTTATATCGGTTACTACGTCGCAACACTACCATTATTGCTCGGGATTATTTGGGTGGCGTTCGATCCCCGCAAACAAGGTTGGCACGACAAAATTGCTGGCACCGTGGTGATTCGTCCGCGCTACCGCGGCCCGCAAACCGTCACTTTTGAACGCGATTAAAATTATCATCGATAGCACATGGAGGTGATGCATGCGCCGATTGCTCATTACAAGCCTATGTGTCCTTGGGCTTACTGGGTGTTCTTCAACATTGTCTTCGCTTTTATATACTGGAGTGAAAAGTAAGTTATCGGACACCGAGGTGCACTACATTGCTGCTGAGGAGCAATTGGTATGGCGCCGCAACACCTCCGAAACTCAGCGGTTGGACGTTACCGCGCAACAGTGGCAGGAGCTTCACTCTGGGCAGAGCAATGGATGGCGGTGGCAACTGCTGACCGAAGCGCCCGAGGAGCTTCCAACAGCAACACAGCAAGAGTGGGATGAACTGTTCACACGCTTTGTGGAGGTGAGTAGGGCGCTGTTGCCACAACGCGAACAAGTACAGTTGACGCTTTACCTACCGCGTGGTGATAAGCAACAGGTTCGCATGACAACCCACAGCAGCGAACGCTTGGAAATCCCCTATGTTCATTGGCGCGAGCAGGCCGAGGCCGTGCTCCCTGAACAATTTAATGAACGGGTCGACTTGCTCGCTGCGCTCGGCGCCGAGCTGCAATTGGCCGCTTACGTCAGTGGTGACTTGCCACGTCCCAATGCGCCTGAAGCTGCGCTATTGAAAAAGCATGCCAACTCCGCCTGCTGGCGTTTAGCCGTACGACCTGCATTAGCTTTAGACACTACACAGATCATACAAGCGCCACCGAGCGCCTTTGCGAGTCTGACTGACAGCGCTCGTGAAATGTACCTGAATAACCGTACTGATGTTCAAGCCCAGCAATTCTATACCACGGTGCTATTGGTCAATGAGGCTGATGGCTATATGGCGGAAGCCGATTTAAATTGGCCGTTACGAGGGAGTGACACGCGCGAAATTAATGCGTTGCTGGACTTTTGTAAGTCATACCTGATGACCGCAAAGGACCCACGAACATGATGCGCGCTAGCGATCGTCTAAAGCGCGTTGCGCTTTGTACTACAGCTGCACTGATTGTAGGTTGCACAACGCCAGTTAGCACCGGCATCGACACAGAGAGTGATGTCGGCGGTCATGCCGTGGTATCAACAATACGTGATGGTCAGTTGGAAGTGACAGGCGTCCAAAGTGAACTGGTCGCAACATCTCAATCCTCTTCCGCAGGCGTGTTGGATTTTCAAGCGTCAGCGTTTAAACCAACCACGAAGCACCCACAGTGTAGCGCAGGCCATTGTTGGCAGTTGTTTGTTTATGATGATGATGAAGCAAGGCTAGCGCAGGACGTTATCGCGCGTTTTGCTGACAAACTGCCAACGGCACTGAAAGCCTTACCAGATACGCTGCGAGGGCGTCCACCCTTTGTCCTTAAGATTTATCTAGTACCATCTTCCCGTGCGTTTAATGCGACCTTCAAGGTTATCGGTCGCGCACAGCGGGCGTTCGCAATTGCGGTACACCTTGACAGCGAGCTGCCGTCTTCGCGCCGGCAGCAACGTGCCTTCGATGAACGTGAAGCAAATGCGGTAAGGACCATCGTACACGAGTTTATCCATTTTGCATCACTGCAAAATGGTTGGTATCAAAATGGCTGGCATGGTGTTGCGTCGCAACTGGCAAGCGCTTCTCATATGGAGGCACTTGCTAAATGTTATGACAATTGGGCTTTCTTGACGACGCTTGATGCGCACGCACAGGTCCAGCATGTCATCCTGTTTGCTCCTCTCGCTCGACCTACACAGGGCATGCATGCGTTGAATGGCGCCCACGGCCAGGCAACGGAATACTTAGGGCGTCAACTACAGCAATCGTTTGCCGCAATTCAGTCGCCCACATTGTTCGCGGAACACGTGCTGTTAAGTGCGAGTGATGTACAAGAGCGAGAGCTGTTGCTCGAGATTTGCCGCGACCTTAGTCAAGTGCGCGAGTTGTAGGTTTATATGTTTTATGTTAACAGTAGGTTGTACATTTTGTGCTAATTCAGGGAGTGATGATGAAGGTAAATCTATTGTTGCTGCTCGGCGGCTTATGGAATGGTGCCGCTGCCGAAGAAAGCTCGAATGACTGGGTGGACGTTTACCCAGAAACCTATGAGCAGATCGAGAGCTTTTATTTAGCGCATGACTGTAAGCCTTATCAAAATCATGGCGCTATTTATGATATTGACGAAGCACGTTTTTTATCTTTTGACGAAATAGCCGCATTTTTGCCCGCTCAAAAAGAACACTTTTCACCAGACCAGTGTGAAATGAAGGTTGCACCTGACGAATTAGCCAATGTCTGGAGTTACGCAAAGGCGTTGCCAGCGCAGGGGCGCATCGTGGTGTTTTACGATATATCGGTTAACAGCAAAGGCGAGTCAATGCTGCAAAAACTGCCGTTCTCTGAGGAGTTTAAAGCGCTCTACCATGAACGTGTTGACGTACTCTCATCGATAACGTCGCTACCCAAATATCGTGTGATAACGCCATCCTCACTTTCAGGTGGTTAGCCTTGAATCCTTATCAGTGACAACGTTCAGTTAAAGACAAGAGTGATGTGAGACATGTTGACGATTCCAACGCCTGAAACCAAACGCAGTAAATGGAAATTAGCGCTTGTTATTGCAGCGGTGGTTGCGGCGCTCTTTTTTGCGCTCACGCAAGCCATGTCGTCCATGGGGCGGGCGGCAACGGGCGGTGCGTTACAGTTGACGGTCGATCGTGGCGCGTTAACACAACGGGTAACCGCTTATGGGCGCCTGCAGTCGAGTAACAGCAGTACAGTTATTGCAGAAGTCAGCGGAACAGTGGACCAGATCCATGTTTACCCCGGTGAGACTCTTGCTGCAGAGCAAGCCATGATCACCTTGCGCAACCCAGCTTTACTGCGTGCGGTCGACCAAGCGGAACTTGCGTACTTGGAAGCACAAGCGAGTAAAAACTCCACGGAAGCTGAGCTGTACGAGCGTCAAATTACTCTTGAAAATGAGTTGGCGTTACTTGCCAGTGAAATTGCTTTTGCGCAAGAAGAGCTTGATACCAAGGCCTTCTTATTAGAAGAGGCGATTGTCGCGAAGCTGGATTATTTACGCTCCGAAACCACGCTTGAGCAAACTCGACTAAAACACCAATTACAACAACGCAAGTTAGAAGCTTTCGCAAAGTCCCGAGCGGCAGAACTAAAAGCGGCAGAGTATCGCTTGCAGGAAGCCGAGAAGCAACTCGAGATGGCGCGCCATGATGTCGCACAACTCACGATTCGTGCGCAACGCGATGGCACTTTGAATGAATTAAATACTGAGCTAGAGGTGGGGAGTAGCCTTGAGCGCGGGCAGGCAGTGGCACAAATCACTGATCCCTCGAACTTGTTTGCAGACTTATTGGTGGCAGCAAAAGACGCCACTGAATTGTTACCCGGCCAGGTGGCAATCATTTGGATCCGCGATACCGCTGTAACCGGCAGTGTGCTGCGGGTGTACCCAAGTGCTGAGAATAACCAAGTGCGGCTGGAAGTGAGGATCACAGAACAACTGCCAACGAGTGCACGCGCCAACGTGAATGTCTCAGCTGAAATTGTTACGCAAACCCTTAGTGACACCTTACGTTTACCGGTTTTTGAGGCGGTGAGCCGTAACCACAGCACCTTAGAGTTGTTCGTCGCAGAGGACGACCGTTACGTGCGTCGCACGGTGCAACTGGGCGTGTTGGGAGAGAATTATGTGCAAGTCATCGCTGGACTTGAAGCCGGTGACCAAGTTCTCACAGGTGTACCAGAGCAGTATGCGGATCAGGCTCAATTCAACAAGGAAGCTTTAGCGGATGACTAATTTATTAACCTTGACTCACGTCGCACGTCAGTTTGGTAAAGAAGACAACCGTTTTACCGCGTTACATGACATTGACCTTGAGGTAAATGACGGTGACACCTTGGCGATTGTTGGGCCGTCAGGCAGCGGGAAATCGACCTTGCTGTCGATTTTAGGTTTACTTGATCGCAGTTATACCGGCACCTATGCCCTCAAATCGACCGATGTTGCCGCTCTCGATAGTAAGCAATTGGCCCAGTTGCGCAATCGTGAAATTGGTTGGGTGTTTCAGAACTTTAATTTAATCAACCATTTGAGTGTGCTGCATAACGTGGTACTGCCGATGCGCTATAACAGCACTATTGCGAAAGATACGTATCAACAACGGGCAATGGCGGTGCTTGAGCAAGTAGGATTAGTTGATAAGGCGCAGGCCAAGCCGACGGAATTGTCCGGTGGTCAGCAACAGCGGGTAGCGATCGCCCGCGCATTAGTGAACGCACCGAGTTTAGTGCTCGCCGATGAACCTACTGGGAACCTTGATTCCGCCACCGGAGCGAAGATTACTGAGCTGTTGATGTCGTTAGCCGCAACGGGAACGACAGTGATCCTTGTGACTCATGACCCTGTTGTCGCGGCTGCTTGCGGAAAAGTTCTGCAGCTCAAAGATGGCAGCATCGTGGCATGATCAAGCAGCGGTTCGGATTTGAGTTACTTTGTGAGTGGAACCGCTGGGCTGGGCAGCGCGGCAAAGTTCTACTACTGCTGCTGGGCTTTAGTATCGTGAGCTGTTTGTTCGCGCTGGTATTGCGGGTGGGTGACGCATTGTTCTTTGCTAACCCAAGCTGGGTGGGGAGTCAGGCGCAGTTCTACACCGTCAGTGCCGCCTATGATGACCGTCGTCAGGCGGGCGTGAGTCGGCAAACGATCGAGAGTCTTGAAGCACTGCCGTTCGTGCAAGCCGCGAGTTGGTTGCGGGTGATAAATGTTGATTTTCGTTCTGCCAGTTATCCGCTGTATCAACCGCAAGCGCTGGTGTTTGATGACCACTTACCTCACTTGCTAGCCCTTGATTTTCCTGCATCAGAATCATTGCAGACCGGCGTCTGGTTGACCGATCGGTACTGGCGTGAAACCTTCCAACACGATCGCCGCGTGGTGGGCAGCACCCTGAGCTTCGACAAAATTCCGGAAGGGGTTCCTATTCGTGGCATTTTACCGCCTAAATTTGATCGCATTGGCCCCTGGCAACCGGATATCTGGTTACCCGAAGCTTATTTGAATTATATGACGCCTTTCGCTGCCCAAAGTGAAATGATGGTGGATCAGTTTCTACGGACTGTACCCGCCTATTATGGCTTTTTTAGTACCGAGCGCCCGCTTGATATTGCTGCTTTTACCGATGAATTGCGCGCCAGCGATTTTTCTGTGCAAGGGATGCAGATGCAAGGTCACGGCGGTGAAATACAAGTTTATCAAGGCATTGTCTTGGACGACCAAGCAAGGGCTTTGCTTGAACGTTTGTGGCAATTTAGCCTACTGCTGGTGCTTGGCTTGGCCGCTTTATTCGCTTTGACGGCATTCATGAGTTTCTCCAACCGTACCTTATTACTGAGTGAAGAATACCGCTTGTTACAAACGCTTGGCGCGCGCAGTTGGGACCTGTTGCGTCCGGTGGCCATGGCCGCGCTGGTGCAGATTGTCGCGATCAGCTTGGTGTCATTGCTCCTGACCTTGGTTACCTATCAACTGCTCACCCAAAGCTTCGACGACAGTGTGCTGGCGCCGGTGTTAAGAGGCAGTCTTGGTTTGAACTATTGGTGGGTGAGTATGCTGGTGGTCAGCTGTATTTACCTGCTCGCTTCCTTGTTCCCGCTATTGAGCCTGCGCAAGCGACAATTGTTTAGTCGCGTGATGGGAACCCATCGTAGTACAGCGCAACTGCTATTCGGGCAAGCCAGCTTAGTGTTCCAGCTTGGCTTAGCCATGGTCACTGTTGTTTCTGCAACCCAGTTATTCAAGCAACAGCAGGCTATGTTCCAACCGCTAGGTTTTGATGCAGCAGTAACTAAAGTGAATGTACGCAGCCATGGGGGGCGTTTGCCGATTGAAACGATAGAAACCTTTGGCATGAATGACACTGGGCGTGCTCATTTCGCGGTGTCGCTGTCGCCCTTTGACGCGCCGTATACCATTGAAGTGGGCACACAAGAGGTCGGGTTTGCCACGCAATTTGAAATACATAATGTGTCGCGCAACTATTTTGAAGTGCTCCTCTCGGACAGCGCTGTGCACGCAGAAGATTGGCAATCTGGGGTTGTTATGAATCGAACTGCTGCGAATTTCTTTGAAAACAACGGCTATGCAATACAGCCGGGGACGACCATTGATTTAGGACCAATTACCGGTACGCATGCGGTCCATGCGGTGCTTGACGATGTCCGCCATCGGGGACGCTTCAGCGCAGCGCTGCCCGCGTTGTACCTACCCATTGCAGGCAAAGGTAGTGGTGCCAACTACACTTTGTATATGGCGTTACCGGAAATGCTGACTAGGTTACCCCAGTATTTGGACCAACATTTACTCGATGCCAGTATGTCGACGCCACTGTCGCTCGGGGAGCTTGCCGCACAACATGAACGTAAAGCTCAGCAATTGTTCTATTTCTCGTTGTTGGTGGTGGGGGTGATGTTAGCGGGTATTGTATTAACACTGAATTACCAGGTGCGCGCCCGTTTGCAACTTGAGCGTAGTGACTACGGGGTGTTACTGGCTATTGGTGCGCCTGTTTCAGCACTGCTGGCGAAAGCATTTCGCCCCATCGCTATAGCACTTGTCATTGCGGTAGCGCTGACCACGCTGGGTTATCTGGTGGTGGGTGCAGAACTCGCGCTACCTGTTTTCAGTGGTTTGAGTATTATTGCGGTGGTATGTGTCGGGGCAATTGCGCTCGGCGCGACCTACTTTCCAGTGGCGCGCCTTACCAAAACTGAGGTGGTGACCTTACTCAAACAAGACTAATCCTTAAAGCGCTGCGTAGTAGCGCTGCGCCACTTCAGGGTGCGAGCGTGCACGACCTTTAAGGACGTTTTTGCCGACTTGGCGGAACAATGGATTGGCCGGATCGCTCGCTGGCCCCTGTGCTTGTGCTTTAAGGGCTGGCGGTAGCTCGAGTAGCGGTACCTCTGCATCTAGACGCGCTGCCATAAAAAACGCATTCGAGAAGCGCTCCTCGGCATGTTCTGGGCTGACGACCCGGTGATAGGTCGCTTTCAGATAGCCATCAGAAGCCAGTTCAAGTAGCTCCCCAATATTTACGACAAAGGCGCCCGGCAGCGGGACGACGGCGAGCCAGCTGTCTTGATACGCGACCTCAAGACCTGATGCTTGGTCTTGCATCACCAAGGTTAAATAACCCGGGTCTTTGTGGGCCCCTACACCTTGACTTTGCGCTGCCTGCTGGCGCTTGGGGTAGCGGATCAGCTTCATATGTGTATAGGGCTGAGCACCAAGTGAATCTGCAAAGACCGACGGCGGTTGTTGTAGGGCACAGGCAAAAGCTTCCAGCAATACGGTGCTGATACTGGTTAGTTGTTGTTGCCAGTCGAGCATCTGTGCGCGCATTTCGGGCAAGGCGGTCGGCCATTGGTTCGGGCCAATGAGTTGCTGCCAGTCGTGGCGAGGGCCTGTGATCACAGCTTCTTCTTGCATAAGATCAAACTGCTCGCGTTGGTCGGCAAGACCGTTGGTCAGCTCACCACCGACGTGGGTGTAGCCTCGAAAATGTGGCGAGTGAAGCATACTTACTTGTTGTTTGGCGGCCATAGGTAAACGGAAAAAGGTCTGTGTCGTCGCCATCACTTGTTGTTGGGTTTGCACGTCAATACCGTGCTCGGTCAGGTAGAAAAAGCCGTAATCACGGGCGGCGCGACCGAGTTCTTGAATAAATTGCTGGCGCGCAAGGCCACCGCGGTGCCATTGCGAAAGCTGAAGCACTGGAAGGGGGAGTGATGATGTTTGCTGCATAGTTGTGCTGCCACCTAAAAGTGAAGTTGCAGCCATTTTATGTCAGCGTCTTATCACAGTTTAGTAATTAAATTTTACTTGTTATACCTTAAAGTTATAAATGGCTTATTCAGCTAGGTTGAGTTGCCACGACACTCCGTACTTATCGTTTAGCCAGCAAAAGAGTCGACTGAATCCATAATTATCGACTGGCATAAGTTCGGAACCTTGTTCTGCCAGAGCGCTGTGTAGTTCACGTAGTTCGTCTTCCGAGTCACACTCGATATAGAGTGAGCTCGCGGGGGTGAAGCTAAATTTGTGAGAAAGGTGGCTATCTAGCGCCATCAAGGTATGACCATTCAAAGTGAAACGTGCATTTTTTACTGCGCCTTCCGGTTCGTGTTCGCCCTTTTGGTAATATTCAATGTGAATAATTTCGGAATCTTTAAAAGTCGAAGTGTAGAAATGGACTGCCTCATTGGCCTTACCAGCTTGTTCACCAACAAACATTAGTGATGTTACCAGTTGTTTCATGTTTCCTCCCAAGTTTACGTTCAAGAACGCATACTCTATTGAGCAGCGTTTCAGAGTTGCTGCACAGATTCACTTGTACCTTAGCACATGCAAAGGGTATTGCGGATTAAACCGGGGTAAACACACAGTCTGGAAAGACCCAACTCGAATTGACCGGAGCCAGGTGGCCTTCTTGCTCTAGACGTTGTTGAATTTTCGCGACACGTTCAGGCGCTAGGCCTTAGTCATTTAGGTATAACGTTGGCGTGGCACAACCCGTCATCAAAAAGAAGCTGAGACAGTAAGCCATACGTCTCGTATAGCTGTGAAAAGAGGTTGTGCGCAGCATTTTTAATTCACTTTATAGAGCCATTCGTTGGCGTGGAATTTTTCTGTGACGAGGGTTTTGGCGTCGTCTAACTCGTGTGCCAAATAGTCACCCGGTTGCGTGCGATAAACTTGTGAAAATTGGTTCATAAAGGCTTCGATGATGCTGTCGCGTGACAAGCCCGTCTGACTGCGCATTGGATCGACACGCTTATTGGCACTCGCAATGCCTTTGTCTGAAAGCTTTTCACGGCCAGTTCTCAGCACTTGCAGCATTTTCGTTGCGTCAATATCGTAGGCAAGGGTGGCGTGATGAACCAGTACACCGTTCGCGAAACGCTTTTGCGCTGCGCCGCCAATTTTTCCTTGGCTTGAGGCGATATCATTCAGCGGCACATAGTGAGCTTTAATCCCCACCTCATTGAGGGCGGATAACACCCAAGCGTCAAGAAACTGATAGGACTTTTCAATACTCATGCCATCGACCAGCGAGGTTGGGACGGTGAGGGAGTAGGTAATGCAGTTACCTGGCTCCATGAACATCGCGCCACCGCCGGTAATGCGGCGCACCACATTGACGTTTTCGGCTTCCGCAGCAGCCATGTCGACTTCGTTTTTGACCGATTGGAACGAGCCAATGACCACGACGGAGTCGTCCCAGTCCCAGAAGCGTAATGTTGGGCCGCGTAAGCCTTTACCGACGGAGCGGGCAATGACTTCATCAAGCGCAACGTGTTCGGCGGCTGGGAGTGTCACCGGTGGAATGAGTGCAAACTCATGATCTAGCCAACTGCTGGCTTTGCCAAGGGCGCGCCGCACGGCTGTGGCGACGGCTTCCGCAGAAAAACCAAACATCACCACATCGTCATCTAAGGCAGCATTGACTGCTGCCGTGATCACTTGGTGGCTGGCATCTGCCGAGAGCCCAATCAGGGCTTGGTTGATGTTCTCAAGCGCGGTATCTGGCTCAAGGAAAAAGTCCCCAGAAATACTCGCCGCCTGAATGCGGTCGTTGTGTACTTCGAGGTCTGCAACCACCAATTTTCCACCAATGACTTTGTACTCACCGTGCATGACGTTACCTTTTGTTACTTTCTCAAGATGTTAACAATTCTACGGCGGAAGCGTGTTCAATTAAACCACAAATATGTTGGGTGATTTACGGCACCATTCGGCGTCATCAACTGGTCAATAAAACGTCACCAGCTTGTCATCGACCTGCGTGATGATAAGCGCGTCCGATTTTGGAGGCGCTGATGGCTAACGCAAAACACCTGCTCGCAACCGATACGCTGTTTCTATCGGATATCCACTTAGGCACGATTTCTTGTCATGCTGAAACCCTCTTGGAGTTCCTCGACAGTGTGCATTGCCGCCGAGTGGTCTTGGTGGGCGATATCGTCGATCTTTGGTCCATTAAAGCCAAGCGTCGCGGCTTGTGTGAGCCGCAGTTGCAAGTGGTGAAAAAGCTGTTGGCGATGGCCCGCGAAGGCATCGAGATCATCTACGTGATGGGAAATCATGATGCTGGTTTTCGAAAGGTGCTTGCCGACTATCCGTTTGACTACGGCATCACTAATATCAAACTTTGTAATCAATACGTTCATGAGACCGGGTTAGGCAAACGCTTTATCGTGGTGCATGGCGATCAGTTTGACAACCAAGTGCGCTGTTCGCGGGTATTAAGTTCCATTGGTGACGGTATTTACAGTGCCTTACTACTGATTAATCGGTGGTGGAATCGCCGTCGTAGTCATCGCGGTGAGCACTATTTTAGCTTGGCAAATGCGGTGAAATCGCGTTCTGGCCGAGCACTTCGCTATATTCATGACTACCAGCAAGCCGCAGCGGAATTTGCTGCACGGAAGCAGTTCGACGGTATTATCTGTGGTCATATTCATGTGGCCGCAATGCTTGAAATCAATGACGTCAGCTACCTAAATACCGGCGATTGGCAAGACTCTTGTACCGCTATTGTCGAGCATTTAAATGGTGAGCTGGAACTGTTGGAAGTGCCAAGTTGGCTGCGTTGCCACCAGGGCGTGGCGTTTTTACCACCACGGGTCGCTTAGACCGCAGTGTAATTACTGTCAGGCTTCTTCTAGATCATCGGGCGCGGCAAAAAACGCTTGATATATGCAAAAATTTGCGCAAAATATTTCCTTGTAGTCGTACGAGTGACAAGAAGGAATGTTTTGATGATCAGAAGTCCGCAATTTGGAGCGATTTTAATGCGCTCCGCTGAGCTTATCGCCATCCAAGGACAGCAGGTGTTTGATGCGTTGGCGATTGGGTTACCTGCCAATCGTATTTCTATCCTGCTGGCGCTGTACACACAGGGGCCGTTGTCATCGACCGAACTGGCAAAACACATTGGGTTGTCGCGCCAACTGATTGAAAGTCGTTTGAAAGGTAGCGTTAAGGACGGTTTCTTTGCGTCGCAGCCGGACGCGCGTGACTCGCGTAAACGGGTTTATGTGATCACGCCGCAAGCAATGCCAGAAGCAGAAAAAATCGTCGCGATTATGCAAGATTTTGAGCAGGTGTATGCCACGCTGTGGCAAGAAATTGGTGTCGATCTCGAACAAGCCTTGCAGGCCATGGAGAAAGGTCTAGCAAAGCGCTCCCTGGTACACCGCCTGTATGACCACTCCCCACACCTCGAGCCATAGCGCTAAACGCTCCATCATTAAGGATAGTTATGTTCCCCAAAACAATTATATACGTGCTGCTGTTGGTCGGATTAACAAGCTGTAGCCAACCGAAAGCGTTTCACCCGGGACAAAGCTGGCAGCACTTTGTGCAAAGGGTAGAAGACAATTACGCTTACCTTGATACCGCGCCGGTGGATTGGCCTGCGCTGAAAGCCTATTACGCTGAGCAGGCGAAGCTGGTCAACTCCGAGGCGGAGCTGGTCGATTTGCTTCAGGTGGTGAAACAGTTCTTCATGGACCCACACTTTAACGTTGGGCCACTGAATGCAGATGATTTTAGTGTCACGCCTACGGGTTCGGACATTTGGGCAACACAAGTTGATGGCGTTTATGTTATTGAGCGGCTCAAAGCCGAAAGCGCGGCCGCGTCAAGCCAGCTTCAAGTAGGGCAGCGCATTGTGGCCATTGATGGTCATACGATTGAAGCGACAATTGCAAAGGTGTTTGGGGAAACCGATAGCCCACTTAGCGATGCCCATAAACTCTGGGCGGTGAATGTAGCGTTAGGCGGACTTCGCAACGGCGCGCGCACGATTGACATCGAAGATGATGACGGCGTTGTGCAAAAAATCCATCTGGCGGCAACCTATGAGGCGATCAACAAGCTGAAAGAGCAGCCGGCGCTGGTGGTTAAAGAGTTTGGCACCATCGGCTACATTCGCTTTAATAACAACTTGGGTGATAGCCAAACGGTCGATGCGTTTCATGAGGCCATCACTGCATTGTCACACACTCAGGGGCTTATTATCGATTTGCGCAACACCCCTAGCGGTGGCAACACAGGCGTTGCTGAGCCTATTCTCGGTCACTTTGTTACCCAAAAAACCGCATATCAAAAGTATCGTGTACAAACCGCACAACAGCACTATACCGAAGCGCCATTACAAACCGCCTTTGTCAGGCCAACGACGCCGTATTACGCCAAACCTTTCGTGGTGTTAGCCGGGCGCTGGACTGGAAGTATGGGCGAGGGTATGACCATCGGCTTTGACGCTCTTGGCGCCAAAGCAATTATTGGCCAGCCGATGGCTGATCTATTGGGCGGCATTAACCAATTCACCTTACCTGATTCCGCGATTACCCTAGAGCTTGGGTTTGAACGTCTGTATCACGTGAATGGCACTTTCCGCGAAGATTTTGTGCCACAGGCCCCCACACCCTGTGACAGCCAGAGCGAACCGGATTGCGACGCGGAGTTGGTTGAAGCGTTGCGCGTGCTTGGTCGTTAGGTTTCCGTGTCGCCACAGGGGGTGTAGGGTGGCGCCACGTTGATTGTACGCCGCAGCTAAAGTGCGTCGTTTTTCGTGAGGCAGCTATACTGGACGTTGGGACTATTCCCAACTTATCGGAGACGCTCTCATGATCCGCTCGTTTAAATGTGCTTTTGTTTTGCTGTTGGCGTTGATGGCGCTGTTTTACGCGTTGCAGAACATTGCGAATATTGAGGCCTGCTATGCGGCCATTGCGTATGTGCTGTCGATGGCCGAGCATACCATCTATCCGTCATCTATTTTCCCCGAGGTGACAATGACTACGGTTGTTTGGGCTGCTGTTATTGTGATTATTGGTAGTGAGTTGGCTGCAGCACTTTTGTTACTGATTGGATTTGGGCGCATGTGGAAGGCTCGCAAATCAGTCGCAAAAGTATTTAACCAAAGTAAAGCTTTTGCCCTTTATGGCGCTGGTGTTGGGATTGTGGTCTGGTTTGGCTATTTCGGCGTGTTTGGCGGTGCGTTGATGCAAATGTGGCAAACTCAAGCCGGTGCGATGTCGCTCTCAGGAGCATTTCAATACTTCGTTAGCTGTGCTTTGGTATGGTTGATTGTCAATTCTCCCGAGAGCGAGCTATATTAAATGTAAATTTAATGTAGAGCGTTGGGCCTTTTTCATTGTGAACAGGGGTTTTGTTCATCTGTGATCTGGCTTGCTGACTGATGCAAGGGGAGTTGAATGGTACGTATTTTTATTAGGGGTTATCTGCGTTGGTTTGTCATCAGCGCGTTACTGCTGCTGGCGGTTTTGCTTGTGAAACTGGTGTTTTTCAATACGTCCGGGACCTTTTCCGTGGAAGTTTATTTCTACGAAATCACGTCCGTTCTTTTGCTCTTCCCACTCCTTTGTGGCCTCGCTGATCTATTTAAATATTGGATGAAGTGCCTCAAGGAGCGAGAGAATACAACTTAATTCGGTGAAGCCTATCTAAATGCTTGCGGTTACAACTTAAAGCGAGCGTAGAGAGGGTTGTGATCAGACACTGAGCTTGTGTCGATTGCTGAGGTTTCTTGCAGAGACAGATCGCGATAGAAAATGAAATCCAGCGGGTGCTGGCGGTAGGTTTTAATATGATGCGGATCAGTCATAATCGCTTGCCGTAAACCTACGCTGCGACAAAACTGTAGCAAGCGTAAACGACGTTGCCGACTCCAAACATTGAAATCACCCGCCACGATAAGTGGGCCGCGGTGTTCCAATAACTCTTCTCGGATCAGCTCAATTTCTTTGGAAAATTGCTGGGTGCGTACAAAATTGATGGCGTGGACATTGACGACCAATAAGGTGCCGCCCCTTGCGAGCGCGTGATAGGAGAGCATGTAACTTTTATGAGTTGCGATCATGCCCTCGCGCTTTTTGCTTAAGCGCGCTTGAGCGTCGGTAAAAGCATACTGACTGGCGGTCACCACACCATAGGTTGAGCGACGGGTTTGGATGTTCGGCGCAACAGCATAGGACCAATGCGGGAGGAGCCAGTCATTTTTGGTACTTAGCTTAGCTTCTTGCAGGAGCAAAAATAAACACGGATAGTTTGCCGTAACCTCCGCAAGAACACGCTGAAACTGGGGCGTTTCAGTTAGCTTTTGAGTATTCCAGCACAACACACCAAAGGCTTCACCATGTGCAATCGGCTGCTCATGTATAAACTGCTGAGGGATCACGATTTTGGGTTTAAGCACTCTCTCGCCTTCGTAAATTCCACACTGAAGAATCACAAGCTATCGCTTGGTAACATAACCCCCGACGCTGTCTTACCGAGGTTCTGCGATACTCAGTATAACGCGCATGCGCCACGAATACGCCTGTTGTCGATGTTAAATTGATTAAAATGCACAGCAGTCTTGGTGCGTGTAACGGCCAGAGTAAAGGCTTTCACCACTGGCTACTAAAAAAGTTCGGTGCCGTGGATGCAAAAATTCAGAGGGTCTACGTTTTGAATGAAGTTAATGAGTAAGAAGGCCGCTGTGAAGTTAGTTGTGGTATTATTGTTGCATTTTGTGGTGTCGCTCACGTTTTAACTGAGATTGGTGAGCGCACTCTTTGTAACGTGTTGGATTTAAATATAAAGGCGGATATACATGGGATACCGGATGTTTCATAACTTTAAGGAACTACCTTATATCGTAATGCTGTTGGTTGTTTTGGGGTTGTTTGTGCCTTTCCTTATTTTTGCAAGTGCAACTCAATTGTTCCCTGACCAATGGGTAAAAATCATTTCTTTCACAGTGGTGGTGAGTAGTGCTACTTTTTATGCGGCAATTTTATTTCTGCGCAGGAAAAAAGCAGCAAGAATTATGTACGTTGTGGGATGGGTCATCGTAAATATATCGCCAGTTTTCCATGAGGCTGGTCGACAACAATTAAGTGGGGCTGGGCCTGAAAACTTTTACTACATTCCCCAACTCGTAATGATAGTAGTCACAAGCGTTGTACTACTCACCTACCTCTTTCTCAGCAAAAAACTAAAAACTTATTTTGCTGCCTCTTAGGTGGCGCTCAACTGAGTATGAGAGACGTTTCACTCAGAAACTGTCTCTCGTTTATTACTTTAGTTTGCTGCTAATTTCATCACTAAAAAGCATCAGCAGTAGTGCTCCCTCAAAAAGGCTGAGTAAGTATCCAAGTGACATATCAAGGTAAACCGAAACACTAACCCCAAGAACGTAGGGTGCAATAAGTAGTTGGAAGGCAATAAGCGTAATGAATAGCCATTTAGCCCACTTTTTATAGCTGTAAAGCCCCAAAAGGCTTAGAACATAGAGTATTGAATAAATAGTGAGAAACAAACTGGGTGACTCAAGCACTGCGCCTACACCATTGGTGGACAACACATAGACGATTTCTTCAGCGTAAATGAATTGCCAGCTATACGGCAAAAAAAAGAAAACCGCGTAAAGCGCAGCTGTCATCAGTACTGCTTTTTGGAAATATTTAGCCATAGCGTCCTTTGCTTTTGGTGTTATTTTAACTGCCTCGAGAACTACAGTAACGTACTAATTTCGACGTGAAAAGATAAAACGGTGTTGGTAAATTAGCTTGCCCTCCTGTTAGAGAGTTGATAGTTCTATTGGGAATTGGTTGTTTTTTAATTGTTATGAGTATTAGTAGGGATGTTCTGCTTTTTTGGATAGTCCATACTTTCAGAGTGTGAGAATTCGAACCATGAAAAAGTTCGTTCCAACTTTGTTAATTCTGTTTGCTCTTAAGATTAGTAAGGATGCTTAATGAGAAATGATTTCTTTTTAAAGGCAGGTCAAATAGTTGGGTTGCTATTCGTGCTCGCAGTTGTTGTGGTTTTTATTCAGTTTATTTCAGCAGCATTTACTGCTGACGATGAGGTGATTGGGTATGGAATGCTGCTGCCGATTTTTATGGTAAAACTGACACCGCTACTGGTGGGTTTTGGTATCACAGCTTCTCTAACTACGCTTGTTATCTTCTTCCAACGAAGAAAAAAGCAGCCTACCTTCGTGTCTGAAGGGCCTTGGTACATGATTTACGTGATGAACGCTATTATCACTTTTGTCATTGTTGGGTACGTAGGACTCCTTTTGCTACTAGCTTTATCGACGTTCATTTTTTAGGCTAAAAGTTTAACCATAATGAATAACATTATAGAAAACAGAATCAGGTCCAAATGCTTGGCACGGATTGCAGATATCTTTCAAGTTGATAAAGAGAGCTTAACCGGCGATACAGAGTTAACAAAATTGTATGTGCCGCAACCCGTTAGATTTTGGAAGCGTAATGCATTTGATAAAGTACTGGATGATCTAAGAGATGCTGCTGGCAAAGAGTCGATTAAGCTACTGAATACTGGTGATTTTGTGGCAACGACTGTCGATGACTACGTCCGGTTTATGCAGATATGCTATGAAGAAAGACCCAAGCTTGTTCAACTGGTCTTGGGTGATGTTTAGCCTAGCTTTAATATAATCACCATCAACACGCGGTTTAACAATGAGTATTGCCGAATCGGTACAAGCAGCAATCAATTGACCGCAGTGTTGTGAGTTCTAGCATTGGCGCACTGAATATCGGATTGACTCCAGGCATCCTGCCTTCCGCCTTGCGGGCCATCGCAAGCGATGTTCAAACATGTTCCAGATATGTTTGTCCAGACCAATACTGGGACAGCGAGAGCGCCACATGGCAGAACTGGCATCGTGATTATGACTCAAGTACGGGGCGCTATATTCAGTCAGACCCGATTGGCTTGAGCGGCGGGATGAATACGTATGCTTATGTCTCGTCAAATCCGATAACTCATTATGACATGCTCGGATTGAAAGATTGTGATGTTAATGATGAAGATTGCATTAGGCAGTGCTTGGATAAAAACTATGGCTCAACCTATAAAACAGTGAGAGCCGCAAGCATTTTCAACGTTCCAACAGCCGTTCAATTCTTCTTCGGTCACTTTGCGAATGAGGTAGCCGATGCAGGTAAGATAGAAGGTGCTAGAGGTCTCTACGGCAATAGGCAGCAATACCAAAAAGGGTAAAAATATTGAGGTCTGTTAATCAATTCAAGAACACTGCCAAAGGAGTAAGTTTGGTAGGAGCTTTCGCAGCAGGTTTTGTTATTAGCGCTAACCTCTACTGTATGGTTGAGTGCTCATGAAAACCCTAAGGACTTTGATCAGGATTGTTGGGGCCCTCTTAGGATTGGCACTTGTAGTGCTGGGTGTTTACTGGCTAATTAACCCTATTATCAGTGGAACTGAAGATGTCGTATTCAATTTTTCGATTATAGGACTAGGCGCCATGTTTTTACTTTGGGCTTTAAGTTCGCGTTACCATAAAGCGCCTGACAAGGAGTGGTAAGCAAACACAGCATTTCACAAAGAAACTATTTATCGTTGATGTTTAAAGCGCCTGAACAATCAAACAACCCAGTTTGACTGCGACCAAGGGGCGCTATATTCAAAGTGACCCGATTGGATTGAACGGTGGCTTAAACACTTATGTCTACGCATCGTCAAACCCGATTATAAGAACTGACTATTATGGATTGGCTGACTGTAATCAACAAAAGGTAGAACAGCGATAAGCTCAGTAGCCAAGCTAACTGGAATTATTGGCGCTGGGGTAGGTGCATGGTCCCAGCATTACAATGCATTTCAAGCTTATATGGAGTGCGTTGATGGCAATTGATTTGGACACTTTACAGTGATGAAGATGACGTACTTACAGTACGGCAATTGTCTGATTGCGATCAAAGAATATTAGCCAACTGTAAGTTGTTTCTAGCATCAAACTACGCGTTTCCGATGAAAGAATTAACTGTTACCTCCAAAGCAAAGGAAAAGCTACGTTGGGGGGTGGAGTGGCACGTAGAGTGTACTCTTCCCGACGACGATAGTTGGCCTTTCCCTAGAGAAATAGAAGACAGCTAGGGTGGGTCGAATCGTCCCTTGTGTTTTAGTGTTGCCGAAGGCCTATCTAATAAAAAGATGGTTGTTGCGGTTGGAACATGTGGAAGCTTGCTAAGATGAAAAAAACATTATCGCCGTTTGGCACCTTTGTCGTGAGTGTGGCCTTTTTTCTCGTTGCTTCGCACTTGCTTTTGAAATATGCGGATGGCGCGCGGTCTTGGCTGCAACAAGAACTTGCGCCGGTAACTGCAGAAAGCCAGGCTATTTTCCAAGAACTACTTGGGAAACATTACATAATTACTTCGGCTTCTAAACTCCACTTTTCGTCCAATCCATATTATTTCACACCGTTTGATGCAGTTTATACCTGGCGAAAAATGACCGAAACTACGAGTTATCAAGCTTGCTCACGGAGGTCGAGTTCATGTGTTCCATTTGTTGTTTTTGATCCATTCACAAATGGTGCCGCAGGGTTTGAGCTTTCGGCTGAAATGATGCAACACGGCTACTCGAATGGAGATGTGTACTATTGTATTGGCGGTGAACCGGCGATTGGCGCTGAAGCTATAAAGAAAGTTCAATTTAATCATCGGCAGGTAACGATGTTAACGTTCTCAACACCCAGTGGCCACTATATGGTTTTCGGCTTGCCCGAAACACAATTGGAAAAGTGGAGAGGACGTTGTTCATAGCACTTCAATACAAAAGAATATAAAACCAACGAAGATGCACGACAGGTCATGAAAAATGGCGCACCCGGCAGGAGTCGAACCTGCGGCCTCTGCCTCCGGAGGGCAGCGCTCTATCCAGCTGAGCTACGGGTGCTTGGGAATGGCGTTTGCTGATTAAGCAGGCGGGAATTCTAGGGAAAATTACGTTCATTGTCCAGCCAAACCACGCATTTCTGCCATTGCTCGCCGAAACTTGTGTCATTACCTCGGATCAGTTGTCCTTTATGTTGAATTACGGCAAAGTAGCGCCGATTATTCTGTCCATTGAGGAAGTTAACATGTACATGAAAAACTGGTTGAAAGGACTCACCCTGAGTCTTGCGCTTTCGTCGGCAGCACTTGCCACGCCTGATGCGCATGCCGTTGACCAATTCACTGATTATTTGAAAACCCAACATCACTTTGCCCACCAGCACATTGATGGTGCTGATGTTCTGGTATTGCCTGTCGCTGAAGGCGGGTTAGTGTTGCCACAGAAATGGAGCGACGCTGCCAAGCAAATCATCACCGATGCGGTGGCGTTGGAAGGCTTTGAAGGCAAGCAAGGTCAATTCTTGGAGTTATTGGCGTTGCCAGAATTTTACGCGAAGCGCCTGTGGCTTGTCGGTACGGGCACTGAGCTTGAGCGTGCTGCAGCTGAGCGTATTGGCGCGACGTTAGCGAGCAAACTGAGCGACAAGATGAACACTGTTGTGGTGCATGGTAAAGATTTGAATCCAAATCAAATCGCCGCAATCGCCCACGGTATGGACTTACGTAGCTATCGTTTTGATCGTTACAAGTCTGAGCCAGCGGCACGCCCAGAATACACTGTGCATTGGCATGGTCGCGATGAAGCTGCAGCAAAAGCGGCGTATGCGCTGACCCAACCTGTGGCGCACGGTATTTTTGTTGCGCGTGACATCACCAACTTGCCAGGTGGCGACGGCTATCCAAAAGCCATTGCTGAAATGGCCGCAGAAGCGGTGGCCAATTACGACATCAAAGCCACGGTATACAGCCCAGAGCAAGTGAAAGAGCTAGGCATGGGTGCCTTGTACGGCGTGAGCCAAGGTAGTCAGCATAAAGCCCATTTGTTAGTGCTTGAGTATCAAGGCGGTGCTGCCAACGAAGCGCCAATCGCGTTAGTTGGTAAGGGCAATACCTTTGATACCGGTGGCTATAACCTGAAAACCTCAGGCAGCTCAATTGTGCGTATGCAAACGGACAAGGCGGGCGGCGCTGCGGTCATTGGTGCGGTGATGGCGTTAGCCGGTCAGCAAGCTAAAGTAAACGTAGCTGGTGTGGTGCCATTGTCACATAACTTGATTTCAGGCACGGCGTTGTTGCCAGGTGATGTTGTCGTGACTGGTGACGGAACGCGCGTTGAAGTTGTTAACACTGATGCAGAAGGCCGTTTGATTTTGGCGGACGGTATTTGGTTTGCGCGGGATCAGTTAAAAGCACGTGCCATCGCGGATATCGCGACATTAACGGGTTCAAAAGCGCGGGCATTAGGTACCGATTATGCGGCGATCTTCTCTGAACATGATGCGTTGATCGGTGCGATGCAAGCGGCGGGTGAGCTAACTGAAGAGCAGGTTTGGCAGTTACCGCTTGGTCCTTACGATGGCATTATCGACAGCTGGTTGGCAGACGTGCAGAACGTGGGTTCACCAGGTGCGCAAGCGGGTGCACGTTTCTTGCAGCATTTTGCGAAAGATACGCCGTGGATCCACATCGATATGGCGGCCAACGCCTACAGTACTTCTGCCAAGGGCATCCATCCTGCAGGCGCGAACGGTTACGGTGTGCGTCTGTTGTCTGAATGGGTGAAAAACTACTCCGACGCAGAATAACCGTACTGGAACCTCAAGTGCGGCTAGTTTTTCTCTAGCCGCAAATTATGGAAGTCGAAGCTAAAGTCGGTAAACGGCGCGACGGCTTCCATTACCGCTCCTTCTACTTCGTTGTCGCGACTTACCTTAAAGTCGATAAAGGCATCGGCTTCTAACAAAGGCTCATTCCAGTGCACTACAAAGGTGTCGCCGTTGTAGTGTTCAAGTACGCCTTTAAGTAGTTCGGTATGGGTGAAATTGATGTACAAACCGTCATCGAAATGCTCAATTTTCACGTCACCATACCAAGCGTCGGTATAGGTACCTTCATAGCTTTTCAGGGGTAACCCATCACGCACTATTTCAGGCTGTTCGAGCACAAACTCAGCTTTGCTTTGCATGTATTCTTGATACGCGGCTTGTTCTTCTGCGACCCAGTCGCGATCTGGCAAATTCAGCAACTCTTCAAGGGCTTCTTCGGTAATCGCTGTTAAGCCCCCGAAGGCTTGTTGGTTGCTGAGCACCACCATGCCAAAGTTCTTTTCTGGGATCAGCGTGGTGAGTGAGAGCATGCCCAAGATTCCGCCGCTGTGCGAGACGTGCTTCACGCCGTGATAATCTTTCACGAACCAGCCTAAACCAACGCCACGAAAGTTCGTGCCAGCCGCCGCTGAGGCATCGGATACCGGCAATGGCGTGGTCACTTGCCACATGGTGTTTTGCGAATCTTTGCTAAACAGACGTTCACCCGATGGCGCGATACCACCTTGCAGTTGGGTAAGTAACCACTTACTTAAATCGTTCACGCTGCTTGCCATGGCTCCCGCTGCCGCAAAATCTTCAAGATAGTCCAGTGGAAAGCGGTGCAGCTCACCATTCATTTCCGCGGTCCCGACAGCGTAGTTAGTATTGCTACTTGGAATGTTAGAGAAGCCTACCCGCGTGGTGTTCATGCCAAGTGGCTGTAAAAAGGTTTGGCTGATGTAGTCGCCATAAGGCATGCCACTTACGCGCGCGATGATTTCACCGGCGGTAACAAACATGAGGTTGTTGTAGGCAAAGCGTTCACGCAGCTCACGTTGCACGGGTACGTGCGCTAGACCAGCTAGTAGATCAGCGGTGCTTTTGTCAGTGTTGGGCCAAATCATTAAATCGCCGGCACCTAAACCTAAGCCTGAGCGGTGGCTTAACAGGTCACGAATGGTCAATTGGGCGGTAAGTTCAGCATCGGCAAGACGAAATTCCGGCAAATGGGTCACCACTTTATCGTCCCAATTAAGTTTGCCTTGCTCAACGAGGGTAGCAATCGCTGCCGAGGTGAAGGCTTTGGTGTTCGAGGCAATGCCAAACAAGGTATCGGCGTTGACCTTGTCACCTGAAGCGGTGTCACGGACGCCGAAACCTTCCGCCAAAATGACCTCACCGTCTTTTACTGCTACCACAGCAAGACCGGGAATATTAAAGGCTTCTAAGGTTTGTTCGGCGGTGCTGCGCAGAGTTTCCGCAGATTGGGCAAACAAGGGCGTCGTTAGTAATAACGCACTTAGCGCAAGGGAATTTCGAAGTAATGCCATGGCTTATTGTTCTCGTTGTATTGGGGATTCCGTGGCTTAAGACTACGCCTTTTTGCGACGTTTTTTAAGGTAAAAACCATGAAAAGGACATTTTGCTTTGTCAAAAAATGCGCAACAGTAATCCTGAGCGTAACGTTAATTCCTAAGTGGAGGGTTTTACCATGAAAAAGTCATTGCTCATGATTACCTTGGGTCTTACCGCATCACTCGGTTTGGCGTCAGGACAAGCCAGCGCAGTACCGTTGCAGCAGAGCAAGGAACAAGCCAAGGAAGTGGCTGAAGCGCAGCGTGAGGCAATAAAGGAACGTGCTGAAGCAGAGCGTGAATACGTTAAAGAAGTTGCGGAAGCTGAGCGCGAGCGTGCGGAGGTGATCCGTGAAATGCGCCAAGAGCAGGCCGAAATGAAGCGCGACCGTACCAAAGAACAGCGTGAAGCGATCAAGGAACGTGATGAAGCCCATCGCGAGTACGCGAAAAAACGTGCTGAAGCTCAGCGTGACTATGATAAAGAGTTAGCTGAAGCGCAGCGCGAGGCGCAAAAGGAAATGCGTGAAGCGCGTAAAAAAGGACAGGGTGGTAACAACGATTGGTAAGTGTTGTTACCAGACAAGGATGTTGTCACTCAGTTGAGTGAGCTCAGTGCCGACGTTAATCGTCGGCACTGTAGTATTGCACGCCAATTTCGATTTTGTCGCGGCCGTTGGCGACACGCCAGTCGTTGGTATCGCGCAATGAGTAAGCACAGCCACAATATTCTTGTTGATAGAAACGTTCGCGTTTAGCAATTTCAACCATCCGCGCGGCCCCACCTTGTTTGCGCCAGTTAAAGGTCCAGTAATGTAAGTCTGGGTATTGCGCAGCTGCACGCATACCACAGTCATTGATCTGTTCCATATTTTTCCAGCGCGAGATACCTAAACAACTGGTGAAGGTATCAAAGCCATGCTCATGGGCATACTGCGCAGTGCGCTCAAAACGCATGTCAAAGCACTCGGTACACCGAGCACCACGTTCAGGCTCCCACTCCATGCCTTTCATACGCTCAAACCACTCTTTCACGTCGTAGTCGGCGTCGATAAAGGGAATACCTAGTTTCTCGGCAAAGCGGATGTTCTCTTCTTTGCGGATCAGGTATTCCTTTTTCGGATGGATATTGGGGTTATAAAAGAAAATGGTGAACTTGATTCCTGCCTCTGCCATGCGCTCCATGACTTCACCGGAACAAGGTGCACAGCACGAGTGCAATAAGACTTCACGTGACTCGGTAGGGGTTTCAAGAACAATGCTTTCTTTTGCCATGATAATCGTACTCTTTAACTTTACTGGTTAGGCACGCCGCGTCATTGCGTTAGGCGTTGCCAAATTGCTTTGCGGGCATCGACCAAGGCTACACCGAGTAGCAGGGCCGTGAGCCAAGTGGCGATTTCTGTCAAAATCGCGACAACGGCGACTATGGTAACAGCAATTGGTTTTTCAAGCGAAATAAACAAGCTGGCAACCATGATTACCCAGCCAATGGCGACCACACTCCAGATTACTGTCAGTGCGCGTTTTTTGTTGATGGTTTTTAAGTTTAGCATCATTCGATGTCCTTCAATGGGTGATAATGTCACGCTTAATAGTCCTGATGTTGTGCAAAAAACTTACAAATATTTTTATGTAAGGCTTTTCGATCGCCAACGACTAACGGTAGTCTAGGCGTAGAGCAAAGCATCAATAAGGAATGTGATTGAGTAGCATGGGAACAAATCAAGCCACGCTCGAGCACGTTATTGCTGAGTACTGGCCGCGCATGGTCCGAGCGGCTGCCGGTTATGAGCGTAATCCAGCGTTGGCAGATGAACTTGCGCAAGAGATGGCATTTGAGGTGTGGCGTGCGCTGGCAAAATTTGAGCAGCAAAGTGCCCTCAATACCTACGTGTACCGCGTGATCCATAACGTTGCGGTGGACCATATTCGGCGTGCAACGCGGCGTCATGAGACTGCGCTTGAAAGCGAGGTGCTTGACGATTGTGGGGTAGGACCTGATGCGGCACTGCAGCAAACCCAACAAAAGCAGCAACTGATGCAGGCCATTCAACGGCTACCGCTTAGCTTGCGACAAGTGACGTTGTTGCGGCTGGAAGATTTAAGCGACCGTGAAATAGCGGCAGTACTCGGGCTGACTGAGACTAACGTTGCGGTACGACTGACCCGTGCGCGTCAGCAACTGGCGACCCTGATGGCGGAGTGATGTGTGGACAATCAAGATTTTTCAAAGTTAACGGAACTGTGGCAAGAGGCGAAACCGAGTAAGCAACCGGCACCCCAGCTGGCACAGTTGCAAAAAAAGCAGCAGCGGCAACGGTGGTTTATGCTGATGAATGCGGGCTTCGAGCTGGTCGTACTGTTGTTTGTGAGCTATTTCTGGATCAGTGAATCGGCTGCGGGCGCGGCACTCCCTGAGTTATTGTGGCTGGGTTTTGTAACACTATGGGGATGGGTGTTGTTTGTGGTGATTAGCTTCAGTCGCTGGCGGAGTTTGCAGGCCATAAAGAGTGGCGCGCTGAGTCATTCAATTACCTTACACACCAAACTGTTACAGCAGTCTATGTTTCGCTGGCGCTTAAGCGTGGCGGCGACAGCGCTATTTACCGTGGTATTTGTGGTGTTTACCTTGTACCAATGCGGGAGTGAAAGCTGCAGTGTCACCCACTGGGTGCGTTACACCGTGGCCTTTGCGGTGTTGTTGCTGGCAATGCTGTATTTTGAGTGGCGCGCACGGGGTGACCGCCGCGCTTGCCAAGAATTGATGGAGTAACCTTTAGGCGAAAGCGAAGCCGTTACGGCCTTGGGCTTTGGCTTCGTAGAGCGCACCATCTGCCGCCTCAATCAGCTCTTCGAGTTCACGCCGGCTACTTTGGCTGTAAATAATGCCAATACTGACGGTGAGTGGAACCCGTTCACCGTTAACTTCAAAGATTTCTTGCGATACCTGTTCGCATAAACGATAGCTCAATAGTTCTGCCTGATTGCGGTCAATGTCTGGAATCGCAATGGCAAACTCTTCACCGCCGACACGTGCGACGATATCTTGGTCGCGGGTGGCGTAACGCAGTAAATAGGCCAGTTGTTGTAAGCACGCGTCGCCAGCCGTATGACCGTAGCGATCATTAATGGTTTTGAAGTGGTCAACATCTATCATCAACACCACGAATGGGCGTCGTAAAACGCGGTTCTTCGCCAGTAACAAACTGCTTCGCTCATAGAACGCGCGGCGGTTGTAGAGTTGCGTGAGATCATCAAAATTAGCTAACTCCAACAGCTGCTTTTCGGTCATGGCAAACGCGAATACCGGAAACAACATGGTGGTGCCGGTGGTCAAGAAGAGATGCGTAATCAAGATCAAATTCAGCAGTGGTTCCACTGCCATTGGATTGGCTTCTGACAGGTTTTGGAACAAGGTGCCCGCTAAGCCAAACATCAACAATGCATGCACCAGAAACAAGAAAAACAGAATGCCTTTGGTCAAGCTTGGCGCGTTTTTAATGCTCAGCATATAGGCTGCGGCAAATAAAAAGATGGCGGCGCAGACCACTGAAGTAAAGACCTGTGCATGGTTTGGTGCGGTATAAAGGAGTGTCAATGGCAATGCGGTGTAGCTGATCACCAGCGTTAATAACTTTAATGACACCGGACCTTGCACCTGATATTGGCGCAGGCCATGAATGGCGAGCAATGGCGTGAGAACGATCAGCAAGTCAGCAACAAAGATGGTGAGCCATTGCTGATCAATGCTGGTGCGCAGGCTGGCAACGATAGCGCCAAGCGCAAATACAAAGCAGGCGATGGCCCAAGTCAAAAAGCTTTTTTGGCTACGACGGGATTGAAAAATAATCAACATCAAGACCCCAACCAGAAGGTTGAGGCTTACAGCTGTGACAATGAGTGTCGGTAGATGTAGTTCCACGTCGTTACTGACTCGTTATTGTGTCTTCCTGTGACTCAGAATAGCCCTATTTTGCTAAATACACAAAGACTCTGTGGGTTTAGTTTACCAGTTGCGCAACTTGTGGCCTTTCACGGCATACCAGCCGATCACACTATAACCAACTAAGAGCAGAGCGTAGGCACTTTTCGGTCCAAAGGCGCCAGAAATTGCGCCATAAACTAACGGCAAAATCGCACCTCCGGCAATCCCCATGATAAGGATGGCTGAACCGCGGGCGGTTTGCCGGCCAAGGTCGGCCAGTGCGAGCGGCCATATCGCCGGCCAGACCATAGCGTTGGCAAAACCGAGCAAGGCCAAAAAGGCGATGGGATCGGGAACCAATGGAATAGCACTCCAGCCCCATAAAACCGCGGCTATGGTAGTGCTTTGGTCGGAACTGACCAAGAGTAGCCCAGTAAAAATGAGGCCGAGTAAGGCCGAACCTGTTAGTGCTCCTTGTTGGCTTAACCAGCGAGGGATTAATACCAAGCCCAACAGATAGCCCGCAACCATCGCCGCCATCACGTACGAGGTCAGGCTTGAGTAATTTGCTAAGCCTAAACGTGAACCGTACATGCCGATGGTGTCACCGGCGATAACTTCAACGCCAACATAGAAGAACAGTGCCACAGCACCGAGTACCAGTTGTGGATAGCTCATGATCGCGCGCTGCGGCGTGTCGCTGGCGGTGGTTGCTTCTTCTTTGATTGCCGGTAGCCGCACGAGGTAAAAAGCAACAGCGAGGGCAAACATCGCAATCGCCATGCCCAGATAAGGCGGGATAATTTTTGCGGCCATCGCTTCTACTTGGACGGCCCGCTCTGCGCTAGTAAGTTCGGCGATGGACGCCGCAGTAATGTTAGGGAAGTCGGCTAGCACTAACCAAGTAAAAAACAGCGGTGCTAAGACGCCTGCGGCTTTGTTTAAGATACCCATAATGGCAATCCGTGCCGCTGCTGATTCATGGGGGCCTAGGCGCACAATATAGGGATTGGAGGCCGTTTGTAAAATCGTCAGGCCAGAGCCAACCACAAATTGGGCGAGCAAGAAAATACTAAAGTGATGGGTTTGCGCGGCTGGTACAAATAACAGCAGACCCGTGCCGATAAGCGCAAGACCGATCACCATGCCGTTTTTGTAACCGCTGCGATCCAGTATCCATGACATCGGCAGCGCCATCACAACATAGGCAATGTAAAAACAGAAAGCGATCAATAAGGCCTGAAACTCTGTCAGATCGGAAATGATCTGTAAAAACGGGATCAGGGCGCCGTTGAGCCAAGTGACAAAGCCGAAAATAAAAAACAGCAAACCAATAACCAACATTGGGAGGAGGGTAGCCATGTTAGTGCTCCTTGCGCGTGGCGACGCCGTGCAGCCATAATTGTGTGATCGATAGGTCGGCATCCAACAGCATAAAGTTAGCGTAGTGCCCCTCAGCAATAGCGCCGTGCTCATGTTCCAGAGCAATTGCTTTCGCCGGCGTGAGGCTGGCCATTTCCAGGGCATCGGTCAGCGGTACCTGACACTGCGAAACGGTATTTTTCACTGCCTCAAGCATGGTTAGTGAAGAGCCTGCTAAGGTGCCGTCGGGGGTGGTCAGTTTATCGCCGTGACGCTGAATTTCAGTGTCAAAAAAGGGCGTGTGTGTTTGTGTGGTGGCGGCCAGAGCCATAGCGTCAGTCACCAGCATCATTTGTGTTTTGCCTTTGGCGCGAAAGGCAATTTGACAGGCTTGTGGATCGACATGATAGCCATCGACGATAATGCCGGCATAGGCATCACGCGCCAGACAGACACCCACCATACCTGGCGCGCGCGAATGTAATTGCGACATGGCATTGTATAAATGGGTGAAGCCAATGGCACCGGCATCAAGGGCCGCGTTAACTTGCGCTGCGGTCGCATCGGAGTGACCTAAAAAGACTTTAACGCCAGCGTGGCTGAGACGTTGGATTACTTCCGGTGCGACGGTTTCTGGAGCTAGGGTGACCATGACCACGCCAAGCTCAGGGTCGGTTAATAGATCGAGTTCTGCTGCGGTTGGTGGGCGAATAAAGGCTTCGCGGTGAACGCCTTTGCGTTTAGCTGCAAGCCAAGGACCTTCAAAATGCACACCGACAATACCGGGGACCTTTTGTTGCCGTGCTTGACGAACCGCTGCCGCAGCTTTGGCCATGGTCGCATAATCATCGGTAATGAGGGTTGGCAACATGGCGGTAGTGCCATGCGCAAGATGCGCTTGCATCATTTTTTGCAAGCCATCGACGTCACAGTCTTGATTAAACAGCACACCGCCGCCGCCATTAACTTGAATATCAATGAAGCCCGGGACCAAACGGCCTTGATACACTGGGTAATGATGTTGGGCAGGTGCAGGACCAATGCTACTGATGCGGCCATGCTCTACGGTAATTAACTGATGATGACGCCAGCCATCGCGCGTCAGAACTTGTTCACAAACCAACATTATTTGGCCTCCTGTGCGGCACGGAGAAGTAAGATAGCGCCCCATTCGGGGCCGAACTGGTGTTCGCGGACGGCAGCTTGCACTTCTGGATCTAACCACGGCGCCAAGGCGCCTGCCACACCACCGGTAATCACTAAGTCACCGCCGCTTTTGCCCATGGCTTGGCGTGCGATAGCGCTTAAGTAGCGACTGCCTTCTTCCACCAGCGCCAATGCTGTGGCATCACCTTGGTGGGCCAATTGCAAGATAAGCGGACACAGTTCGCCGAAAACGCCCGGACTTGCGTGGTTGAGTTTGTCGACTAAGGCGACGGCGCTGTGGCATTGATAGTGTTGGCAGACGGCTTTCGCCAGACCGCCAAATTCTTGAAGGCCGTCTAACGCTTCTAGGGTATGGGTTACCGCTTGTTTGCCAAGCCAGGCGCCACTACCTTTGTCACCTAACAAAAAACCGTGCCCACCGTACTGAACTAAGGTGCCGTCAACTAAGGCTGCGGCACAAGAGCCAGTACCGACCACAAGCACGGCTCCGTTGGCCCCGCCATGCGCGCCAAAAAGTGCGGTGTGCAAGTCAGAGGTAAAATGAAATTGTTGAAACGGATGTTGCCAGTTGCGCAACGCACCGGCCGCTGAAGGCACGTTGGCTCCGGCGAGTCCAGCATAGACAGCGGTGTTGGCTAGGGTTTCTGGGGGGAGTTCAGCTTCCGCGATCGCATGTTGTACCGAAGCTAAAATCGATTCGCGCGCGACGCTCCCTGAGCGAGCAATGTTGGCTGAGCCGGAGATCCCAGCGCCGAGTAAGTTACCTGCGGCATCATAAAGCTCAGCGCGGCATTTCGTGCCGCCACCATCAACGCCCGCATAAAAAGTGGATTGGGTCATAACATTGCTCTCAATGACAAGTGCATTAGTTCGTTGGTCCTACTTCAGAGGACAAGTTATCGCAGATCATACTGCCATACTTTGCCTCTTGTTTTGTAATACTTTATTCTTGAGAAAAGAATAATAAGGAATCAAACGATGAAAAAAAGCGCAGTTCAACTCCTTGCGGTAGCGCTCGCTACTGCGTTAGCCGGTTGCTCAGCCGAGCAGCCTGAAGGTCTTGCCTATTACGAGACCATTATGAAGGCTCCGCCGTTGTTACCGGAGCATGCAACAGCGCAGTGGCTCGACTGTGCACCTTCGGTCGACGCCGCGAGTGCAGACTACACCAGCGTTGCCGATACGGGAACCGCTCTGGGCTGGGTGGACCGCGTGGCTCACGACTGGGATTACTTTTCAAGCAGTGCTGACGACGGCAAAGTGCTGGTCATCGATTACGCGCAAAAAGGCGATGCACTGGCCTTTCGTTATCTAGCCAATGATAACACCCATGGTGATCTTTATGAGCCGTGGAGCTCGTCTAAAATCATGGCCTACGCCGGCGCTTTATCATTGGTTAGTGAAAACTTTGCACAAGCAGACACCTTAATTGGCGACACTAAGTTGGCGGATCTGATCACCAGCATTCACAGCTATCAGCCCTCGGGTAAGGCGGACGGCAATTCAAACGCGATTGCCTATTACTTCGCTGATGTGGCGGGGCGAGATTATCTGACCGGACTCTTTCACCAAGGCTGGATGAACAGCGGTCAAGATGGCGTTATGTTCCGTGGTAAATATGGTCCAGACGCATTTGTGCCAAGCGATGCGTATTGGCGCACGCCGTCGCGTAATGCTGAAATTCTCGTTACCGCGCGTAGCGAAGATGCTGGACTGCTCGACTACAACTGCGAAAGTTGTGGGGAATTGGGCAATAAACCGATGACAACCTTAACTTCGGCGGAGTTTCTCAAGCGCTTGGTGACGCAACGGCGCGTTCCAGAAACGCGGTTGGCCGGGCTTAGCGATGATGCGGTGATGATGCTGCTGTATGGCCCGGGCCATAGTGATAACAGTGCGAATGCGGGGGGCATGATGGCTGGCGCTGGACTGGGTCCACACCGAGCGATTGCGCGTGCACTGCAGCAACACTACAGCGAGTATGAAGGTTTGAGCGCACAAGAAACCTTAGACCAGGCGACGCAAGGCAATTGGCGTATTTTCCACAAGCTTGGTGCTGGACCAAGCGGCACGCGCGGTACGAGTGAAGTGGTAGCGCTCACACATGTGTGCTTACCATTGGCGGATGGCACCCATGAATTCACGCTTGCGGCGCAAGCTGCGGTGGATGACAACAGTTATGAAAACGTCGGTTACGCCGGTGAAAAGCTTGAGCGATTGCTCGAAACCACAGTTGCAACCTTACTTGCTGAGGGCCACTAGGCCCTCGTTGTCGCTTTTATCTATTTTATATTCCAACTATACATTGTAGTTGGAATATTTTATTTTAAGCATCTCATTCTTGATAAGTGAGCAACCATGTTAGGTCACTATTCTCTCGCCGATATTTTGGTTTTTATTGCCTACGCACTGCTGTTATTCGGCAGTGGTTGGGTGTTCAATCGTCGTAGTCAATCGACGCAAGATTACTTTCTCGGTGGCAATAAAATGCCGATGTGGGTGGTGGCGATTTCTGTGTTAGCAACATCGCAGTCAGCAGCCACCTTTCTTGGCGGCCCCGATCAAGGCTATCGTGGCGATTTAACCTATCTTGCCACCAATCTCGGCGCCTTTATCGCGGTGGCTTTTGTTGCCGTCTTTTTGATCCCTAAGTTTTATCAACAACGCGTGTTTACGGTATACGAGTTGCTGGAGCAGCGCTTTGGCGAACGCTCGAAACGTGAAGCGGGCTTGATGTATTTGTTTGGCCGTATATTTGCCAGTGGTGCGCGCTTGTATATGGCTGCACTGGCGGTCGCCATGATTTTATTTGGCAACATTGAAGCCAGTAGCGTGATTACTGCGACCCTTATTCTGGCGGCGGTCGGCTTGGTGTATACGGTTTACGGCGGTATCCGCACGGTCATTTATTCTGATGTGCTGCAGGCTTGTGTCTACATTGGCGCGGCACTGGCGGTAATTTACGTACTCTATAGCGCAATTCCGTTGAGCTTTGCTGAATTGCTCGAGGTACTGCGCCATCCTGCGCCGGATGCCTCGTCGAAGTTACGTTTGATTGATACCTCGGTCGATTTTTCCAGTGCGGGAGTGTTTAACCTCTGGTCCGTATTGACGGGATTCGTGCTGCTGAATATTGCCGCCTTTGGGTTAGACCAAGACATGACGCAACGGGTGTTAACCTGTAAAGACGCGAAGGAGGGCAGCAAGGCGCTGTTGCTGTCGGTGGTGATGGTCATCCCAGTGATGCTGCTCTTTATCATTATCGGGTTGTTGCTGTATGTCTTTTATCAACGTCCCGATGTGATGGCGTCAGCGGCTGGTGACGCACCTGTCCCGACCTTCGCTGGTGAGGCTGTCACAATTTTCATGTATTACGTGCTTACGGAAATACCGGCTGGGGTGAAGGGTTTAGTCACCGTGGGCATCATTGCCGCGGCGTTATCGACCTTAAACTCAGGTTTGAACTCGATGTCGAGCGTGCTAATCCAAGATATTTATCGCCCTTGGCAGCAACGTAAAGGCCGTCAGCACAGTGACCAACACTATGTACGCGCTGGCCAGTTTGGCATGGCGGTGGTCGCAACGGGCTTGGCCTTGATGGCCTGTCTCTGTTATTACTGGCAGCAATATACTGATACGCCGTTATTGCAGTTTGCCTTAAGCGTTATGGTGTTCTCGTATAGTGGGTTGCTAGGGGTGTATTTTGTCACTTTGTTTACCCAACGCGGCAATCGTTATTCGGTTACTGCGGCACTAGTAGTCGGTTTTTTGGTGCCACTTCTCATGCAACCTTATACGCAGGCACTGTTGTTGCCAGAGCACTGGCAGATGAGTATCGGTTTTACCTGGCAACTGGTGATCGGCACCTTCATTTCAACGTTGATTTGTTGGGCAGGTAAACCGCACCACGCAACACTCAAGCAGGATAATTATGCACGATAAAGATCACACGGAAGATTTGTTAGCGCAGCTCAATACGATTGTGTCCGAAGGTCGCAATCCGGAGACTATGGACATTGATGTGCTACCGACCGAAGCTATTTTGCGGAAGATCAACCACGAAGATGCGCGGGTTGCGCCCGCTGTTGCAGCGCAGATCCCAAGCATTGCAAAAGCTGTTGATGCAGCTGTGGAGCGGTTGCAGCAAGGCGGACGCTTGCTCTATATCGGCGCTGGAACCAGCGGTCGCTTGGGCATTTTGGATGCCGTTGAATGCCGCCCTACCTTTAGTGTTCCTGATGCCTTGGTGCAAGGCATTATTGCTGGCGGCGAGCGGGCAATTCAGTTTGCCGTGGAAGGCGCTGAAGATGACCGTGTGGCGGGCGTCGCCGACGTACAGGCCCTACAACTAAGTGCCAATGATGTGCTAGTAGGGTTATCCGCAAGCGGTCGTACACCCTACGTTGTCGCTGCTTTAGAGTATGCCAATCAACTTGGTGCGGTCAGTGTTTCGATCACCTGTAATCCAGATTCGCCACTCATGCACACCGCAAGTATTGGCATTTGTCCGGTGGTTGGCCCAGAAGCCTTAACCGGTTCGACCCGCATGAAGTCAGGCACTGCGCAAAAGCTCGTGCTGAATATGCTCAGTACCGCCACCATGATACGTTTGGGCAAAACGTATGAAAACTTGATGGTCGATGTGAATGCCAGCAATGAAAAGTTGCAGGCGCGTGCCATCCGCATCGTGATGCAGGCAACCGAATGTTCCCGCGAGGTCGCTGAGCAAGCACTGGCGGCAGCTGGAGCGCGCGCAAAGTTAGCCATCTTGATGATTTTGACTGGGCTTGAGGCGGATGCTGCTACGACGCTGCTGGACCAGCAGCAGGGCTTTTTACGACGCGCCGTGGAGGCTTCGTCATGAAACCTATCACATGGCTGTTGAGTGTTTGTCTGTTAGTTTGGACCGTGGCAGCCTCGGGCCAAGTTTCTCAGAAACTAACCGTCGGCGCTGAACAGGGCGAACGTTACTTACCATTATTGCAAGACCAGCGTGTGGCCTTAGTCGTGAATCAAACCTCGCGCGTAGGTGAGCAGCATTTGGTTGATTACTTGCTTGCCCAAGGTGTGAACGTGGTGAAAGTGCTGGCGCCTGAACACGGCTTTCGTGGCGATGTTGGTGCAGGTGAAACCATTCATGATGCAACCGATGCGCAAACTGGTTTACCAATAGTGTCCATTTACGGTGCCAGCAAGAAACCATCGGCAGAGATGCTGGCCGATGTCGACGTGTTGTTGTTCGACATTCAAGATGTCGGCGCGCGGTTTTATACCTATATCAGCACCATGCATTATGTCATGGCTGCTGCTGCTGAAAACGATAAAGCTATGCTGGTCCTCGACCGACCCAACCCAAACGGCGCCTATGTTGATGGGCCAGTGTTGGATCTCGCTTTTCAGTCTTTTGTCGGCATGCACGAAATACCGCTGTTACATGGTATGACGGTGGCAGAGTTGGCACAGATGATCAAAGGCGAAGGTTGGATTGAGGCGGCTGAGCAGCTTGATTTAACGGTGATTCCGGTGGCGAATTATCGTCGTGACATGACTTATGTGCTACCGGTCGCGCCGAGTCCTAATTTGCCGAACCAGCAAGCAATTCAATTGTATCCGTCGCTGTGCTTATTTGAAGCAACAGCGGTAAGTATTGGCCGTGGCACGGCATTCCCGTTTCAAGTCATGGGACATGACAAGGTGCCGTTAGGGGAGTTTCGTTTTACCCCGCGCAGCATGGCGCAAAGTGCGCCAACGCCAAAGCTTGAAGATCGTGAAGCGTTCGGAGTGGATTTGCGTGAAAGCAACGTTCAAGGTTTAGATTTACGCTTATTTATTGAGGCGTATCATGCCTTTGCTGCGGCGGGTGAGACCTTTTTTACGGCCCCAGAGTTTATGGACAAATTGAGCGGTACCGCAGGGTTGCGTGAGGCGATTGAAGCGGGCGCTAGTGCTGAAGAAATTCGAGCGAGCTGGCAGGCTGACTTAGCGCGCTTTAAAGAGCGCCGTCAGCCCTATTTGCTCTACCCTTAACTTTGCCGTAAACGTGCAAAAGCTTGATTGGTGCGCGCTAAGGTCGCGCGCCCTTCAGCCGAGGCTTGAATGAGGGCAATAAAGAGCAGGTCGATAACCAAGTTTTGCGCGGTGCGGGCATGAATCGACGACAGTCGCGCGGGTTCGCACTCGGCAACCGAATAGAGCTCGATATGCGCTAAGTGATTGATCGGTGTTTTACCGTAGCGCGTCAAGCTAATTACTTTGCAGCCATTGCGCAGAGCTTCTTGAATGACACGCAATACCTCATTGGTATTGCCCGACTCACTTATGGCAATCACAACATCGTCCGCGGTAAGCGTTGCCGCTTGCGCCAGTTGCATGTGACTATCGGTATCGGCAATGGCATTGAGGCCAAGCTTCTGGAGCTTGTAGGAAAAGTCGCGGCCCACGAGGGCAGAGCCGCCAACGCCAGCCATTAAGATGCGGTGGCTATTCAGAATCAGCCGTACCGCATCGAGTATCGCGTCTTTCTCATTGAGATTACGGGTTTCTGTAAGCACGTTGATTTTGGCGGCGAGTAGTTTATCCGCCATGGCATTGAAATCGTCATCAAGGGTGATTTCGCCATGTAAGCGCGCGTGTTGCTGATTTTTTTTGCTTAATGCATCAATAACGGCAAGCTTGAAGGCAGGATAGCCTTTGTAGCCCAGCTTCTGGGCAAATTTGACCACGCTTGACTGGCTGACACCCGCAACGCTGGCAAGTTGCTGAGAGGACAGATCGCGCAGCGCTGCTGGCGAACTTAACGTGTATTCAGCAAGTTTCGATTCGCTACTTGAGAGCGAGTTTTGTATAGCTTTGATTTTGGCAAATGCAGACATAATCCGTTCCACCTTGTGGAATTTTTTATTCAAATATAAACGAGTTGATACGAATATCAAAATCCCCTTAAATGACCTTATGCTGAATTTGGGTCGAGGAGTTTATCGTGAAGCAACAGGTTGAGCAGCTTCGGCAACAACTTGCCGCGTTTGTTCCGGCATCGCGGCTGATTTCTGATTTAAGCCGGCGCATTGCGCTCAGTACCGATGCCAGCTTTTATCAGCAGGTGCCTGAATTGGTGGTGCAGATCGCACACCTTGAAGAGCTACAACAACTGCTTCGCTGTGCCTTGGCGCTTAAGGTTGCGGTGACTTTTCGGGCGGCGGGTACTAGCTTATCTGGACAAGCCGTGACCGATTCGGTGCTGGTGCTGCTGACGCGTGATTGGCAAGGGGTTGAGATCCTTGATAATGGGCAGCGTATTCGTTTGCAACCTGGGGTGATTGGCGCTGAAGCGAATCGACGTTTGTTACCTTATGGCCGTAAAATTGGTCCTGATCCAGCCTCAATAAACAGCTGTAAGATTGGCGGCATTGCCGCCAATAATGCTTCGGGCATGTGCTGTGGCATCAACAATAATAGCTACCATACCTTGCAAGAAATGGCGTTCGTATTGGCGGATGGCACTTATGTTGATACGGCTGACGCAGCCTCAGTGGCAGCCTTTCGAGAAAGTCATCAGCAACTGCTCGAAGCCATTGACCGATTGGCGCGTGAAGTGCGCGCCGACCCTGAACTGAGCGACAACATCGCACGGCAGTATCAACTGAAAAATACCATGGGGTATGGCCTTAATGCCTTACTCGACTATCACGATCCCGTGGCGATTTTGGCACACTTATTGATTGGCTCTGAGGGCACTTTAGGCTTTATTGCCAGTATTACCTACCGCACCTTGCCACTCCCCAAAGCGAAAGCGACGGGCTTATATGTGTTTGCCGATAGTGCCAGCGCTTGTGCCGTGATCCCTACGCTTAAAACGATTGGGGTTGATGCCGTTGAATTGATGGACGATAGGTCGCTACGCTCAGTCAGCTCCTTATTAGCAAACTATAGCGACACGCCGCCGCCGCATGGTGCGGTAGCGCTATTAATTGAGCTGGGGCGGGATGATGCTGGCGCGTTGCAGCAGGCGACCTCAGCCATTGAAGCGGCGTTTCAAACGAGCGCCACACCACCACAAGCGCTCTGTGCGTTTACCGAAGATGCAGCGACCAGTGAAGGTTTGTGGAAGATTCGAAAGGGACTGTTCCCTGCCGTCGGTGCAGTGCGTGCAAGTGGTACAACAGTGATCATTGAAGATGTCGCTGTGCCGCTGCCACAGTTACCCGCGGCGGTAGATGCCTTGCAAGAATTGTTTGTCGCGCACGGCTATGACGAAGCGATTATTTTTGGCCATGCGCTCGACGGTAATGTGCACTTTGTGTTTACCCAAAGCTTTACGGAAGCAACCGAGGTACAGCGCTACGCTGCCTTCATGGAAGCGGTGCAAGTGTTAGTGGTGGAGCGCTTTGCGGGAACCTTAAAAGCCGAGCATGGTACCGGCCGCAATATGGCGCCGTATGTCTATGCCCAATGGGGCGGCGAGGGGCTGGCGGTGATGCAGCAATTGAAACTTTGGCTCGATCCACAAGGGATTCTTAATCCGGGCGTGATCCTAAATGAGGACCCACAGGCACATTTACGTCATCTAAAGCATCTTCCTGCGATCGACCCTGCGGTTGATGCCTGTATTGAATGTGGCTTTTGTGAATCGAGCTGTCCTTCAATACATTACACCTTGTCGCCGCGCCAACGTATTGCCTTGAAGCGTCGTCAACAAGGTTTGGAGACTTCCGAACAAGCGCAAGTGGCGACGGATTTTCAGCATTTGGGTATCGACTCCTGTGCAGCCACTGGGCTTTGTGCCACCGCCTGTCCGGTGGGCATTGATACAGGGCAGTGGGTTCGGCAGTTGCGAGCTGAACAGAGTGCTCACCCACGCCTTGCCAGATGGTTGGCGCAACACCAAGCTGGAGCGATGCAAATCGCTCGGTTTGCGTTGACGCTAGGGCGGCCTTTAAGTCGCTTGCAGCAACGTCGTCCAGTACTTCCTGCCCCGGCCCGAAAGCCACAGCTGACTGTGTCCGATGCTGCTCGAAAGGTGGTCTACTTTAGTGGGTGTCCGAACCGTCTGTTTGCGACCGAAGGGCAAGCGCCTTTGCCTGAGGTGGTGCAACAATTGGCGGCCAAAGCCGGAATAGAGGTTGTGCTGTGTGACGCGCCGGAGCAGTGTTGTGGCCAGCCTTGGGCCAGCAAAGGTTACCCAGCCCAAGCCGAGCAAAAACAACGTACGTTGCAACAGCAGCTGCGCGAGCTCAGTGACAACGGCCGTTGGCCCGTGGTGATGGATGCCAGTCCGTGTGCCTTGCAAAGCCAGATGGATGCTGTCGAAGTGGTCGATTTGAGTACGTTTTTACTGGAGCACGTGGTGCCTAAGGTGCAGCTTACCCCGTTAACTCAGCCGTTGATGTTGCATGTGACCTGCAGCAGCCGCCACTTAGATGGTGGCAAGGCACTCCGTGCGTTAGCTGCCTGTTGCAGTACTCAAGTCGTCGAGCCAGCCGATATTCAATGCTGCGGCTTTGCTGGTGATAAAGGCTTCACGTGTCCCGACTTGAACGCGACCGCCTTGGCGACGCTAGCGCAGCAAGTGCCACAGGGCTGCCAGTTGGGCGTGAGTAACAGCCGTAGCTGCGAAGTAGGCTTGCAGCATTATAGCGGCATCCCGTATCAGCATATTGCTTACGTGCTTGACGCGATCAGCACTGAGCGACCCAAGGAGGCATGATAAATGGCGCATCCGAACGCAAGTCTTGCAGCATTTGAACAGCTTTGGCAGCAACACCATTGGCCTGAACTCGTCAAAGCGCAGTTGAGTTACCCTGATATTGCCCCGGTGCTTGAGCAGTTGGCACAACAGCCAGCAGTCACGCAGCAGGTGATTGGACAATCTTATTTAGGTACGCCGATTCACCGTTTGAGTATCGGTCACGGACCTATTGTGGTGTTAGCGTGGACACAAATGCACGGTGACGAGTCGACTGCCACAGCTGCGGTCTTGGATTGGTTGCAGTTACTGGCACAGGATCACGTGGGTGACTTACCTAAACAGTGGCAGTCATTGCTCACGTTGCATGTGATCCCAATGCTTAACCCCGACGGTGCTGCACGAGGGACGCGCGAGAACGCCCAAGCGATCGATATCAATCGCGACGCAATGGCCCAGCAAAGCCCTGAAGGACGCTTGCTAGCTGATCAAGTGAAGACTTTAACGCCAACCTTGGCGTTTAACCTGCACGATCAAAACCCCTATTATGCTGCAGGGCAAGATGGTGAACCTGCCACCATTGCTTTTTTAGCGCCTGCGTATCATCCAGATAAGCATGTTGATGCGGCTCGCTTGAAAGCCAAGCAATTGATTGCGTGCATGGCACAGGCCCTAAGCTATTGGTTGCCGGAGGCGGTGGGTCGCTACGATGATACGTATTCAGAACGCAGTTTTGGTGATGCCATTGCAGGCCTGGGCGCGAGTACCATCTTGATTGAAAGTGGCGCACACCGCCATGACCCTTATCGTCAAATCGCCCGGCGTATGAATGTGATGGCGTTACAGGCTGGTTTGTCAGCCTGGTTAAGCGGTGTTTATCAAAGCTATAGCTTAGCTGACTACTACGCCATTCCTGATAACGTCAGTGACGGCTATGTCGATGTGATGATCCATCAATTAACCTTTGATGATGGACAGCATCAACCCTTTACTGCGGACGTTGGCATTGTCGCCCAAGACCAGGGCTATTACGTTGACTTTGTCGGCGATGCCCGTGGTCAGCGAGGCCTGACCGAATATGATGGTACAGCATTGACCTATCGACAGCCGTTGAAGCTTGGTGCGGCTGCCGATGAATTGCTAACCTTGGTCGGTGGTGCGGTGTTACTTGACCGTAACTGGTAAGCTGCCTTCACTCTTAGTGCCGAGCAGGGTTGCGACTAAGGCATCAATGCTCGGGCTGCGGAAGCTTCCATCGGCGTTGATGGCTACATGGTAGTCGTAGCTGGCCAGCCCCACATCTGTGGTGTCACGGTAGCGACTTAATACGTAGGGTGCGCGCAATGCCAGCATCACTGTCGTTTGTTGGCGCTGTTGTGCGGTCGAGACAAGGCGCTCAATCCATTGGTATTGTTGATCTTTACTGGGACGGTCACGCCAGCTTGCCAAGTCATCCATGCCACCCATCTCAGCCATACTGTGGTGCGGCGTAATGTCACCAATAATCAAGGTGCTGGTTGCTGGCCATTGTTGCCAAATCGCTTCGCTTGGCAAGGTTGCTAAACTGACGCAATCGGCTTGCACGTCCGGTTGTTGTTTGGCGATGGCGCTAAGAAACGCCTGGCAACGTAGAGTGTCGGGCATCACCAATTGCCAGTGCTGCGCATCTAGGGGGAGGGCTTGTTCTCCGTAGACCGTGGTAATCGCCGCGGCCGCAAGTTCGCGTTCGCTCGCTCGGCTGGTCGCAGTTGGTAGCTGCTGTAGCGCGGCAAGTCGTTGGCTGAGTGGTATGGCCGCCTGCTCAGCAAGTCGATAGTCGCGTTTGAGTTGCGCAATACGCGTGGTCGAGGCCTTGAGTTGGGTGCGAGACAGCGCGCCCTCCGCAATGGCTGTGACTACTGCGTCGTGATACTGCCAAAACGCTGGAATATCTTCAGGGTAGCGGATGCTAAATGGCATCAAGGCAATGTCAGTACCCGCTTGGAAGGTCTTTAGCGTGGCCTCCAATGGTGTGAAATAATGAGCGATTCCCGCCATATCTAATGCATCTGTGACAATCACCCCTTGATAGCCAAGTTGTTCACGCAGCACGCCGGTCAGAATTTTCTTGGAGAGGGTAGCTGGTAGCAACCACTGTTCGCCATTAGCATCGATAAAAGGCGTGTCATCCAGCGCTGGGTATTGGATGTGCGCGGTCATGATCATTGCCGGTGGGTTGGCGCTATCAATGATCTGTTGGAAGGGGAACAAATCGACTTCGGCAATGGTTTCTTTGGGGTGGTCCACGCGAGGCAGTCCGGTGTGACTGTCGACATGGGTGTCGCCATGGCCAGGGAAGTGCTTGAGCGCACTCATTACGCCCTGCTGTTGTAATGTCGCGACCGTCGCAGCACCTAAGGTGGCGACAGTTTGTGGTGATTCACCATAGCTACGCACGTTTATCACCGGGTTCTGCGGGTTAACATTCACGTCAACGGTCGGAGCGAAGTTCAGATTAAAGCCGAGTAAACGCAATTCATGCGCCATGTTCGTCGCCACTTGCTCCGCATAGCTGGTGTGGTGGCGTGCAAAGGTGGCACCTAAGGCCATATTGCCAGCAAAACGGCTGGAGAGCTCATCGGGTAGACGAGCGACGCGTCCTCCTTCTTGATCAAGAGCGATGAACAAGGGGGGCAGCTGCGCTTCACGCATCACCTGCTGCATGGCATCGATGAGTCGAACAATTTGCTCACCATTATCGAGGTTGTCGGCAAACAGGATCACTCCCCCGATGTTGCCGTCACGAAGGACCGCTGCGAGCTCCTCCGGTAGGGTCGTGACCGGTTGCTTGCAATGCTGGTTGGCAACTTTCTCCTGACAATAAAAGCGTAAATCGAGCATCAATTTTTGACCCACCTGGTTGGCGAGCGTGTCGCTGGCAACAGGAGTAGCGTGTTGACAGGCGGTCAACGAAAGGCAAAGAAAAACTACAGCAATCAAGCGCAACATAAAGGACTCACGATAAGGATCATGGTCTCTATCCTACGCGAGGCGCTGCTTAAAATAAATTATTCCTTGATGAGCGCGTTGTTGTGCCAACTGGAACCTTTAATGAGGTATTTTCAGAAGGTGCTCAAAGAATGTACCGCAATATATCGCATATCTATTGTAGTGATTGGAATAATTTATTATGTATAGTGGGTCGGATGTGCTAATTTCAATGAAATGCGCACGTTCATCTGTTGCAGTTAGTGAGTGTCGGCGGTCGCTGGCATTGGCTATAACAAGAACACGTTTACATAATTAAAAAACGCATCAGATTCTTACAACTATCGGAGATTGCAAGGTGAAACTCAACAACATCGCACTTGTGTTGGGGTTAACTACAGGTATGAGCGGGGTCGCTTATGCACAGGACGTTGACTCGCAAGAGAACACACAGCAAAACAACGAAGAACAACAAAAAGTCGAACGTATTGAAGTCACAGGTTCAAGCATCAAGCGAACCGCGATGGAAGGCGACCTACCACTGACCGTTATTTCACGTGAAGACATCGACGCCCAGGGTATTACCACCGCTGAGCAGTTGATGTTGCAGTTGAACGTGGCATCGAACTCAAACGATAACTTAGCGAGTAACTCGGGGATTGTTACCGGCGAAGAGCGTGGTAATAACGGTGCGTCTTCAGCAAACTTGCGTCAGCAAGGTGCAGGGTCAACCCTCGTTCTCTTGAACGGTCGTCGTACTGCAACGCACGGTTTGAAAGGTCGCTCAGTCGATTTGAACTCAATTCCGTTTTCAGCCATTGAGCGCGTCGAAATTTTACGTGACGGTGCGTCAGCCGTTTACGGGACCGATGCAATCGGTGGTGTTATTAACTTCATCCTGAAAAAAGATTACGAAGGCGCGCAAATTGGCGCATTTGCTGATCATACCGAAGCAGGTAGTGGCAACATCTACCGCGTGAACGTACTCGCCGGTACCGGTGACTTGTATTCTGATGGCTACAACGTCATGGGCTCATTGTCGTATCGTTCTGCTGAAATCTTACGTGGTGCAGATCGCGATTTTACCAACACGTTCCGCCCAGACTACGGCCTATCTCCTGATACGCGTGGTACGCCATTTGCATCGTTAAATAACCGTCCAGGTGGTAATGACCCTTTAAGCCCGAATTACAACCTTATCGGCACTGGCTTAATTAACCCTGAAACCGGGCTGACCAATGACGTATTGAACGTCTTGGCTCTGCCAGGTATGCCGGGCTGTGATATTTATCCAGACATGGATGACGATGCGGCAGCACTGTGGAACCGTGAGCGCAACGAAGGCGTCAGTTGTGCATGGGATTATCCGCGTGCCGCAGTATTGCAACAGCCGGTTGAGAGTATCGACTTCGTCGGCCGTGCAACCAAAACCATTGGTGACTCAGCAGAAGGCTTCATTGAAGTGATTGGTTCAGAAGTCACTTCAAACAAAATCTTTGAACCGAACCAAATCACGCCATGGGCGATTGGTGTTGAAGGTTGGTATCCAAGCACTGGTGCAGCCTACGATTACATTGTCGATGCGCTGAGTGATTACTATGGTGCGGACCAGTTGAATATAGGTGCGCCAATTGCCTATCGCTGGCGTTGTATGGAATGTGGTCCGCGTGAAATCCAGACCACTACGACGGCAATGAAAGTACAGTTAGGCCTTGAAGGCTCGATTGGTTACTGGGATTACCGTGTCGGTTTAGGCCGTGCCTCGAATGAATCTGAGTCGCAACTAGGTAGTGGCTACCAGTATCAAGATCAATTGGCGCAAGCCATTGGTAGTGGTGCGATCAACCCATTCTTGTTGCCGGGCCAAGAGCAGTCGGCGGAAGGTAAAGCTGCCCTTGCAGCGGCCTCTGCAGCAGGCGTTATGCTGTATGGCGGTAAGACTACCTTAACCCAATTTGACGCGTCGATTACTGGCGACACGGGTTGGAACCTTGGTTGGGGCGGTGACAATATCTTCGTTGCGGGTGGTGTTGATATTCGTAAGGAAGCTTACGAGTTTAACGGTGACCGTCGTGAAGCCGCAGAACGCGAAGCGATTTACAATGCGCCGTTCGACAATGCAAACGCTTTGGATGACGTCGATCGTACTGTGAAAGCTGTGTATACCGAAGCTTTGGTACCAGTGGTTGAAAACCTCGAGTTAAACTTGGCGGTCCGTTATGACCACTATGACGGTTTTGGTGGCACCACCAACCCGAAACTCGGCTTTGTCTGGACCCCTGAAGAGTCACTGTTACTACGTGGTGCGTACAGTACTGGTTTCCGCACACCATCATTTAACCAATTGTTCAACGGCGTCACCATTCAGGATTACACCGGGCAAGATTTGGCGGACCCGCGTGACTGCCCTGGTGGTGAGTTGAATCAAAGCAACCCTGATTGTGCGACCCCAATTCAACCTGATTTACTGTACGGCGGTAAGGTTGATTTAGGTCCTGAAGAATCGAAGCAAATGAGCTTTGGTGCCGTCTACGCGCCGACCGATAACTTCTCAATGAATATCGATTGGTGGCAGATCATTATTGAGGGAACCATCCAAACACCTGATTTCCGTGATCTTCTGGAAAACTATGCGTTGTTTGAAGATAACTTCATTCGCGATGGTAATGGCGTATTGCAAGAAATCGATATGCGTTACATTAACGCCGGTGAACGTCAAACCAGTGGTGTTGAGATTGGTATCCAAACCAATGGTGAAATGTACGGTGGCCTATGGAACTTAAACTTCAACGGTAGCTACTTGATTGAAGATAAGAAAAAGCTGTTGGATAACTCGCCTTGGGGTGACAACCTTGTGGGGACGCACTCACGTGGCAACATTCCATTGCGTTGGAAACACACGGCGACCTTCGGTTTCGCGAAAGGTGACTTCGCCCATAGCTTGACGCAAATCTATCGTGACGGCTACGAAGATGAAACACCACCAGGTGTAGCTTCAGGCGCGGTGATGCCTCCATACTACGATGGCGAAGTGAGTAGCTACCTGATTTACAACTACAGCGTGCGTTACATGGCGTGGGAAAACCTTGATGTGACCTTTGGCATTAAGAACTTGTTTGACCGTGATCCGCCATTTACTGCGCACCAGAACGATTACTCACCAGGCGCAGCCTTCGACCCTCGAGTCGCAGATCCGCGCGGTCGTTCTTACACGCTACAGTTAACCTACAGCTTCTAAGCTCTTGGTTGTAGCTGTTTGTCATGCGGTCAGCTTCGGCTGGCCGCATTCAGTTGTAAGACGAGGTGAAGGATGAGTGAACCTTATCGTATCGTTATTTTAGGTGGGGGTTCCGCTGGCTGGATGACCGCTGCCGCGCTCTCGAAAGTCCTTGATCCGACGCGTTATCACATCACCTTGGTTGAGTCGCAAGCGATCGGCACCGTGTCGGTCGGTGAAGCAACTATTCCGGGGATTCGCGAATTCAATCAATTACTGGGTATCGACGAAGATGAATTCTTACGTGAAACCCAGGGCAGCTTTAAACTCGGTATCGCGTTTGAGAACTGGCATCAGCAAGGCGATGTGTACATGCATCCCTTCGGCCCGTATGGCTTTGCCATCCACGGGGTTCCCTTTCATCATTATTTTTTACGGCATGAGCGTGAAAGCGCACCGGAACAGCGGGTACCGCTGCATGCATTAAACCTTGAGTGGACGGCAGCCTTAGCGGGCAAGTTTACCCGTCCCATCGCTGATAAACGGAGTCCGTTAGGGCATATCAAATATGCCTACCATTTTGATGCCACGGCGTATGCACGCTATTTGAAAGGCTATGCGACAACCCGAGGGGTGGTTGCGATAGATGATCGCATGTTAAGCGCCAAACAGCGTTATGCTAAGGGTCCGATTGACGCGCTAGTGCTTGAAAAGCATGGCGAAGTTACAGGTGACTTCTTCATTGACTGTAGTGGTTTTAAGGCGCTGCTGATTGGTGAAGCGATGGGCGTCGGCTATCACGACTGGCGTAAGTGGATGCCTTGCGATAGCGCCGTCGCCTTGCCGGGACAGCATGATGCCAGCACTATTGTGCCGTACACCCGTTCCATCGCGCATCATGAAGGCTGGCGCTGGCGCATCCCGTTGCAGCATCGCACCGGTGAGGGCTGGGTTTATTCGAGTCGCTTTACCGATAGCGATAAGGCCGAGCGCGAGTTTCGTGCGGTGTTGGGCAATGAGGTGGACACCGCCAATCATTTGCGCTGGATCAATGGGCGCCGCGACCAAGCGTGGCAGCACAATTGCTGTGCTATCGGCTTGGCGGCGGGCTTTATTGAACCGCTGGAGTCGACTGGGCTGCAACTGACGCAGTCAGGCATTATTCGCTTGATCAGTTTATTGCCTGGGCAAGGCGATATGAGCCAACGCGCGCAGGCGTATAATCGCTATAGTGCTGAAGAAATCACCAGTATTCGTGACTTTGTGCTCTGTCACTACAAATTGACCGAGCGCGATGATTCAGCGTTTTGGCGTTACTGCCGTGATATGGATATTCCAGACTCACTGCAACAACGGCTCGATTTATACCGTGAAAACGGTGGGATTTTTAGAAATAGTAATAACGAGTTATTTAACGAGATCAGTTGGTTCTCGATGTTTCATGGACAGAAGTTTACGCCGCAACAAGAACACCCGTTGGCGGCACAGCTCCCGGCTGAGCAATTGAATCAGCATATTCTGAACCTTCAGCGTATTTTTCAGCAAGCGGTTGCGCCGTTGCCGACACACGCTGGTTTTATTCAACAACATTGCAAAGCACCATGAATCGAACATTTGTTTCTCAAGCAACGCTCGCTGGTTTGGCGTTGATGCTGCTCAACAGTTGTAGCAGTCGTTATACCGAAATGCCGTCGGCGAATTACGATCACCGCATCAAGTCGCTGGTGATGCACTATACCGCTATTGATTACGCCAAGAGTGTTGAAGCCTTGGTCGAGCCGAAAGGTTTGAGCTCGCATTACCTTGTCCCTGAACGTGGTGACCCGAGTTACCCTTACGATGACTTAAAAGTGTTTCAGCTGGTGGACGAGCATGACCGTGCATGGCATGCGGGAGGCAGCTATTGGCAGGGACGAACCGACCTCAATGACCACTCCATTGGCATTGAAATTGTGAATGTTCCGCAGTGCGAGTGGGATACCTCAACTCAGGCTTCACGGGCCGAACATGGCGAAAATCGCCTTTGTACTTTCCCTGACTTTGATCCTGAGCAAATCGAGAAGGTCACTGAACTGGCACAGCAAATTCTAGCCCGTCACCCTGATATTCATCCCACTGCGGTGGTCGGTCATTCGGATATTGCGTTTCTGCGCAAAAATGATCCAGGCCCACGCTTTCCTTGGTATCAGCTTTATCAAAACGGGGTTGGCGCGTGGTATGAGCAAGACACGCTAGCGCGCTATTGGCGTGCCTTTAATCAACAACCTGTCAGTACGGGGTTATTGCAAGCGGCAATGCGGGCGTATGGCTATGGCGTGACGGAAACGGGTGTGATGGACGAGGCCACGCGCAGTGCCTTATCGGCCTTTCAAATGCACTTTTTACCGTGGAACGTCAGCGGTCATGATGACAGTCAGACCACTGCAGCGGTGTTTGCCTTGTTAGATAAGTATTTCCCGAGCAAACTGGAGCAACTCTGGCAACGTTATCAACGTGAAGCTGAGGTCACACCTTATGTGCCACCAGCGCCACAGGTTGGCCAAATTGATGCCCGCTTTCCAGAGCTGGAAGCGCAGCGCTCGAGCCGTACTTGGGTGAACGACAAAATGGCGTTTAAGGCCTACCAAGGACGTGGTGCGATTACCCTAACTGCGACAGCGGATGCAACGGTGGAAATTGAAGTGAACGGCCAGACGCTTAATTTGGCCACGCCGTTGCAAGCCGAGCAGCGCTATCACTATAGCCTGAAACGACGTACGCAAGATGGCCTTAACACCTTGCATGTGAAGTCGGTGCAACCTGAAGGAACCGAAGTGCAGGTGCAAGTACCGTACCCGACGTTGATAGATGCCACAGCGCAGTACCACGACCGTTTTAAAGCTGTTGACGCGCTCATTGAGCAAGATATTGCTGATGGCTTCCCCGGTGCCGTTTTAGTGGTTGTCAAAGACGGCAAAATCATTAAGCAAACCGCGTATGGGTACGCCAAACGTTATGCTGAAAATGGTGAACTGCTGGCCTCTCCAACGCCAATGAAGGTCGATACCTTATTTGACGTTGCCTCCAATACCAAGTCGTTTGCCACCGCGTTGGCAACCATGCATTTGGTGGAGCGGGGCGTGTTGGATGTGAATGCGCCGATTTATCACTACTTACCTGAGTATCGTGGCGAAGGGCGGGAAGCGCGACGCGTGCGCGATCTATTGCAGCATCAATCTGGCTATGCGCCGCAGGTGCTGTTTCACAGTCCAGACAACGCGTTAGGTAAAGCCTTTCACTCCACCGAGAAAGCCAAAACCGAGCGTCTCATGCTCGCGGACGTGCCTTTTGTGAACGGTAACGGTGTCCGCTCGAGCTATAGCGACACGAACTTCATGTTGCTTGGCACCCTCATTGAGCGAGTGGCGGGGATGCCACTGGATCAGTACGTGGAACAACATATTTACCGGCCACTAGGGTTGCAAAACACCTTATTTGCGCCATTACGCAAGGGCCGGCAACCGAGCGAGTTTGCGGCGACCGAGCTGCAAGGCAACAGCCGAGGTGGCCGCATCGACTTTCCCGGCGTGCGTCGTTACACCTTGCAGGGCGAAGTGCATGACGAAAAAGCCTTTTACGCGATGAATGAAATTGCTGGGCATGCCGGACTATTTTCGACCGCACCGGAGCTGGCGGTATTGATTCAAATGCTGTTGAACGGTGGTGGCTACGGTGACGTGCACTTGTTCGCGACGAGTGTGATTGATAGTTTCACTGCGCCGCACGCCCGTGATCGTAGTTTTGGATTAGGTTGGCGCCGTGCAGCCGATGGTGAAACTCGTTGGCATTTTGGCCCTTATGCGAGCCATCAGGCCTATGGTCATACGGGATGGACAGGAACTGCCACGGTCATCGACCCGGCCCTCGATTTAGGTATTGTGCTGTTAACGAATGCGCGGCATAGCCCAATTGTTGAACAGGGCGAAAGCTATGAGTTTACCGGCAAGCACTTTGAAAGCGGGAACTATGGCAGTGTGATTACTGGGGTCTATGAAGCGGTGTTAGATAAACGTTAACGCTTCATAAAAGCTTCATCTGCGTGCCGCAGAACTGTCATTTTGTTTTTGCAAGCTAGGGATCTTAATCACGCGTGCAGGCGCGAAAAAGGTCCCTATGCTGAATGTCGAACAACTAATTCAACAAAAGCTACCGCCGGTACTTCATCACCCGGCGCTGGCACCATGGTTAAAACGTCCCGTCAGTAAGTTGCTGCAGCGTTTATTGCATGCTGAAGAAATACGCCAGTTCACGACGGATTACGGTCACTTACGTGGACTCGATTTTGTTGAACAGGTACTTGATTATTTCGACTACGGTTACAGTGTTGCTGACCGTGATCGCGAGCATATTCCGTCGCAAGGCAAGCTGGTCTTGATTGCTAACCATCCGATCGGTTCGCTCGACGGTGTCGCGCTGTTGAAAATGGTTGCCCAAGTACGTCCAGATGTGAAAGTCGTGGCCAACGACATGTTGTGGAGCCTAGAGCCTTTACGACCAATGCTGTTACCCATTACCAACATGGGTGGTAAAGCTGGGCGGCAGCAGCTCAAAGCCATTCATCAACACCTGGCCGATGAAAAAGCGCTCATTATTTTCCCAGCCGGAGAAGTGTCACGTTTGCGACCTAAAGGGGTCCGTGATACCCGCTGGGAAACCGGTTTTTTGCGTTTTGCTGATCGGGCGCAGGCGCCGATTATCCCGATCCATATTGATGGCCGTAATTCGTGGACCTTTTATGCGTCGTCGATGATGTACAAACCTTTGTCGACCTTATTGCTGGTCGAAGAAATGTTTCGTCAGCGTGCCGGCGAGCTACATTTTAAGATTGGTCGCTGTATTGCCTATCGCCATCACCATCGACCTGACTTAACGCTAAAAAACCGTGTGCATATGCTGCGTAAGCACCTTTATCGGGTGGGTAGCGGTAAGTCGGGTATGTTTCCGACTGAGCAGGGCATTGCCTTGCCAGAGTCGCGTTCAGCGTTACGTGAAGCGCTGCAGCAGTGTGACTACTTGACCACCACTCCCGACGACAAACAGTTGTACTTTACCGATTATCGCAGCGACTGTCCGTTGATGCGTGAACTTGGACGCGTGCGTGAAGTGACTTTCCGCGCCGTCGGCGAAGGTACCGGGCAACGCCGTGACCTAGACCGCTACGACGTCCAGTTTAGTCATCTGATCTTATGGGACGATGAGGCCCTTGCGATTGCTGGTAGCTACCGTTTGGCAAGTGTTGCACGTTTGGCAGCCCATACCAGTTATCAACAGCTGTACACCGCCAGCTTATTTAAACTGCAGCCAGCGATGGAGCGTTACCTAGCGCAGGGGATGGAGTTAGGGCGAAGCTTTATTCAGCCTCAGTATCGTAACCGTTATAGTTTGGATTATATGTGGCAGGGCATCGGTGCTTATGTCGCGAAACATCCGGAAGTGCGCTATTTATTTGGTCCGGTCAGCTTATCGGGAGAATTCCCGCGGGCTGCGCAAGTGTTGATCGTTTGGTTTTATCAGCAATGGTTTCCACCGCTGCAACAGTTGGCAGAGCCGAATCATGCGTTTATCTATACGCCAGCGGAGCGCGATGAAATGGACCGTACGTTTACGTGCACTGATTACGCTCAAGACTTACAGCGACTGAAACAAAAGCTCCAAGAACTTGATGTGAAGCTCCCGCCATTGTTCAAGCAATACAGTGAGTTGTGTGAGCCAGGTGGGGTACAGTTCGCGTGTTTTAGTGTTGACCCAGCGTTCAATAATAGTATTGATGCGCTATTGATTGTCGATTTGCAGCAGTTAAAGCCGCGGCGTCGTCAACGCTATTTGCAAAACAATTCCACCAAGCACTAGTATTACCGCCGTTTCCTGTTACTTTATCAAGGAGATACAGGAGGACAGTAGTACATCATGCGCATTGCCACTTTAGGGCCTGCAGGCACTTTTTCCGAGCTCGCTGCCTGCGAATATGGCCGTCAACAAACGGACTATACGTTACAGTTTTTTCCGGCCCTAGGGCGGGTGTTAAAGGCCATTCCGAACGAAGCTGATGTGGCCGTGGTGCCGATTGAGAATATCGTTGAAGGCATGGTGTCGCCAGTCATTGATACTTTTGTTAAACGGCCGCTGGAGATTGTTGCAGAACTTAGCATTCCAGTGCGTTTCTCCTTGGTCGCTAATAGCCCCAAGCCGGAGAAGATTTATGCGCAGTTTGTGGCGCAAGGGCAGTGCAGTGATTGCTTGGGGCGTTACGATGTACCTATTATGAATACCGCGAGCAATAGCGAAGCCTTGCAGTTACTGTTGCAGAGTCGTGAGCCAGCGGCCGCGGTGGTGCCAGAGCATTGCTTAGCGCAGCACCACTTTGACCATGTTGAACATGATATTACCGATTATGCGCATAATGAAACGCGCTTTGTCGCCGTTCGAGAGCCGCAGCAACAGCCGCCTGAGCGTGACCCTGCGGTCGCCTACAAAACGTCGCTGTTGATTGTTGATGATACCGATCACCCGGGCTTGTTGGTTGAGCATTTGCAGGTATTTGCCGGTTATCGTGTCAACCTAACCTCATTAGTATCGCGACCCACGGGACAAAAATTCGGTCATTATCATTTTTATTTGGAATGTGAAGGGCATCAAGACGACAGCGCGATTCGTGCCGCCTTGACCTTGATTGCTTTGCGCAATCGTGTGGTGGTGCTCGGTAGTTATCCAAGTTCAGCGGGCGCTACTTAAAGTATCGCCCAACGAATCAAACTTCCGACTAAAGTAATGGCGGCAACGCCAGCGATCCAGAACAACACGAACCAGCCAAGACGTTGCCAAGTTTGTTTTTTCATCAGTCGTGATACCCCGAATCAGCGCGTACTTTGCCGCGGAATACCCAGTAGGTATAGCCAGTGTAAGCGAAGATGATCGGCAGTAAGACGACAGCACCTACCAATAAGAAGATCAGGCTATTTTCTGGTGCCGCAGCTTCCCAGATGGTGATTTCACGCGGTACTAAGTACGGGAAGATACTGACCGTAAAGCCTGCGTAGGCAATTAAAAAGAGTCCGAGTGACCACAGGTAAGGACTCCCCTCTCTCTTTTGATTTAAGGCATTGAGTAAGCCGATGGTTAAGACCACGAGCAGCAGTGGTAGTACCCACAAGCCAATGCTTCCCGGTAGATTGAACCAACGTTCGGCAATGTATTCGTTTTGCCACGGCAGGAACAGGCTCACGAACACGATACAGGCAAACAAACCGATTGCTGCGCGATAGGCTATCGGATAGCTGCGCTGTTGAATCGAGCCTTCGGTTTTCATGACCAACCAGGTTGCGCCAAGCAGCATGTAGCCGATCACAACGGCGAAGCCACAAAATACGGTGAACCAAGTGAGCCAGTCGAACCAGCCGCCTGCATAGGCACGGTCGGCGACCTTAATACCCTGCAACATGGCGCCGAGCATAATACCTTGGCTCATGGCAGCGACAAATGAACCTATGATAAAAGACCAGTCCCAGATGGCTTTGCCGCGTTTGGTTTTAAAGCGGAACTCGAACGCAACACCCCGGAAAATAAGGCCCAATAACATGGCGATAACGGGCATATAGAGCGCCGGCATCAGGACCGAGTAGGCAAGCGGAAAGACTGCAAGGAGACCGCCGCCGCCAAGGACGAGCCAGGTTTCGTTACCATCCCAGACGGGCGCGACAGTATTCATCATAATGTCGCGCTCTTGTTCATTTTTAAACCAAGGGAAGAGCATCGCTACACCGAGGTCAAAACCGTCGAGCGCAACATAGGTGAATACCCCAACGGAAATGAGTAGTGCCCAAATCAGTGCATAATCCATGATTAGTCCTCCTCGTGCATTAAGCGTTCCGCGGCGAGGCCGACCGGTTGCGCTTTCGCATAGTCTGGGATGTGTACCTGTTCTGGGTTAGCGGCCATCTTCCGAAGAATATAGAAGGTGCCCGCACCAAACACGAAGAAGTACACGACAATAAAGGCCAGTAGGCTGGTACCTACCCCTTCAGCTGCAATCGGTGAGGCGGCTTCGCTAGTACGCAAGAGGCCTTGAATAACCCACGGTTGGCGACCTACTTCAGTAACTATCCAGCCTGCGATGACAGCGACAAAGCCTGAGGGGCCCATTAGGACTGAAGCTCGGTGGAGCCATGCGCTTTGATAGATTTTGCCGCGTGCACGTTGAATACCAGCCCAAATACCGATGATCACCATAAATACGCCTAAACCGACCATGATACGAAACGCCCAGAACACCACAGGTACGGGTGGCCATTCATCACGTGGGAAGGCATCCAGTCCGGTCACTTCGGCATTCACGTCGTGCTTGAGAATAATACTCGCAAGCCCTGGCACTTTAATCGCATAGTCGACTTCACCAGTTTCCATGTTCGGCATGCCGAATAGATATAATGGTGCTTGCGTTTCAGACGTAAAGTGTCCTTCCATCGCCGCAACTTTTGCAGGTTGATGCTCTTGGGTGTTGAGACCGTGCAAGTCACCGACAAAGACTTGTAGGGGGGCGACCAAAAGCGCCATCCACATTGCCATCGAGAACATTTTACGGGCCACTGCGTTCTTACTGTTGCGCAATAAGTGCCAGGCTCCTACACCGCCAACGACAAAGGCTGTGGTGAGGTAAGCGGCGAGTAGCATGTGTGCTAGACGGTAGGGGAAGCTTGGGTTGAAGATTGCTTCCATCCAGTCGGTCACGATGTACTGACCAGCTTCGTTCATGGCAAAGCCTGCCGGTGTTTGCATCCAGCTGTTGACAGACAGAATCCAGAACGCACTGATAGCGGTACCAACGGCGACCATAAGGGTGGCAAAGAAGTGCAAACGTTCGCCAACGCGGTTCATACCAAACAACATGACACCAAGGAAACCAGCTTCTAAGAAGAAGGCGGTGAGGACTTCATAGCCCATCAGTGGACCAATGACGGGGCCTGCTTTATCTGAAAAGACCGACCAGTTGGTACCGAACTGATAGCTCATTACGATACCTGATACCACCCCCATACCGAAGGCGACGGCAAAAATCTTCAGCCAGTAGCGGAATAACTTTTGATAGACTGGATTGCGGGTTTTGAGATAAAGACCTTCAAGTACAGCAAGGTAGCTTGCGATACCAATGGTGAAGGCAGGGAAGATGATGTGGAAGGCGACCGTAAAAGCAAACTGAAAGCGTGCTAAAAACAACGCGTCCGCATCGGAGAAGAGACTTTCTACCATGCTAGACCCCTTTTTTAATTTAGGAACCGCTTAAGTATAAGCCTTGCGCGAAATATTGATAGCACTAGTTGTTAAATTTTTGCAGGATTAATATTCATGCGTTGCCCCAATCTAATTTGGGCAAAGGCGCACTATCAATGCTCGCCAGCGGCTGCTTGAGCAGTTACACTAACAGCAATGAATCGTTAGAGAAAGGAGCTTACATGGAACGTTGGGTGGAAAACTTGATGTACAGCTCGCGTTGGCTTTTGGCACCGATTTACCTCGGGTTAAGTGCTGCGGTGATGCTGCTAGGCGTGAAATTTTTTCAGGAGTTGTTTCATGCAATTCCAATTATTTTCACCATGCCGGAAGTTGACCTGATTCTGTTGACCTTGACGCTAATTGATATTGCGCTCGTTGGCGGTCTCTTGGTGATGGTGATGCTTAGCGGTTACGAGAATTTCGTCTCGACACTCGATATTAAGGGTGACACTGAGAAACTTGCATGGCTGGGCAAAATTGACTCTGGTGGCCTGAAAAACAAAGTGGCTGCGTCTATCGTGGCGATTTCGTCGATTCACTTGCTGAAAGTGTTTATGAACGCTGAGAACATCGATGTTGAGCGGGTGAAGTGGTACGTCATTATGCACCTCACCTTTGTTGGCTCTGCTTTCGCCATGGGTTATCTCGACAAGCTGACACGCAAGGGCGATTAGTCGCTAAAATTGTCGTTTTGACCGCGATAGGTTGTGCCTAGAGCATGCTGTTAGGTAGTCTTGAGACATTCTTGATGTCACGGGACTACCTAATGAAAACAATAACCCTTTTAAGTCTTTGTATCTCCGCCAGTCTACTCACCAGCACCGCCTTCGCAGAGCAACAGCCTCCCATAAAGCCTAAGCTGCAAGCGGAAGATATTTTTGCTCTAGAGCATGCCAATCACGTACAAATTTCGCCCGATGGTAAGCATATTGCTTATATTCGCAATAGCTTCGATATTATGACCGATAGCACGCGACGCAGCTTGTGGTTGATCGATACGAAAACGGGCACGCACACGCCGTTGTTTGCCGACAACCATAGCTATGCAAATCCCACCTGGTCACCCGATGGCAAACGCCTCGCCTTTACTTCAAATCGCTCTGGGCGCAATCAAATCCATGTGTTTTGGCTCGCTGAGCAACGGGTTACTGCGATTACTGAGGTCGCAAAAAGCCCCAATAACTTAGCCTGGTCACCTGATGGTCAACAGCTGGCGTTTATGATGGCAGTGAACGCGGAAAAAAGTGACTTTGCTAAAAGTGTGAAGTCAGTGAAAAAGCCAGAACAAGCAAAGTGGGGTGCAGCGCCAGTGATTGTTGAGCGCACGCTGTATCAGCGGGATGGGCAAGGTGTAACCGCGTCTGCGTATCAGCAGGTTTTTGTGGTGCCAAGTGACGGTGGTAGTGCCCGTCAGCTGACCTCTGGCGCTTATAAGCACCAAGGCCCACTCGCTTGGTCTGGCGATGGTAAACAACTGATTTTTTCAGCGAATCGCGACAAAGACTGGGAATATCAGTCACGGGAAAGTGACTTGTGGCAGGTTACGCTTGCCGACCATAAGTTACAGCAGCTCACTGACTGGCCGGGCCAAGAGTATGCCGCTACCGTTTCGGCTAACGGTAAAAGCTTAGCATTCTTGCATGCTAGCAATGCCCCCGTTCCTTACACCAATGCCAGCTTGCATCAGATGAACCGGCGCAGCGGCGAAACACGTGTCATCAATGATAGCTTTGATCGTCGCTTTGAAAGTCCGCAGTGGATCGGGAGTGACCGACTCACGGTACAGTATGCTGATCGCGGTCGCGTTACTGTGGCTGAAGTGAGTTTGCAAGGTAAAGTGACGCCGCGAGTCACCGATGTTGGCGGCACCTATACCAGTCGTCCGTACAGTATGGGAATGTATTCGGTGGCGTCACAGACCGGCACCATCGCCTATACTTATGGTACGGCCTATGACTTGGCGAATGTTGCTGTCGACGTGAAAGGCAAGCAGCGTGTCTTGACCCAGTTGAATGCCGATGTGCTTGGACAGCGAACGTTAGGTGAAGTGCGTGAACTGACGTATGTATCGTCGTTCGACGCGACTGAAATTCATGGGTGGTACATTTTGCCGCCAGACTACGAGGAAGGTAAACGTTATCCAACCATGGTCGAGATCCATGGTGGACCGCATTTGTCTTACGGACCGTTTTTCGCAGCCGAACATCAACGCTATGCCGCTGAAGGTTATGTGGTGTTGTATGTGAACTACCGCGGTAGTACCTCGTATGGAGAGGACTTTGCGATGCTACTTGATGGGCACTATGCCTCTGAGCGTGATCATGCGGACCATATGTCGGGACTCGATACCTTGATTGAGATGGGTATTGCTGATCCGGATAACCTCTTTATTGCCGGTGGTTCGGCTGGCGGTATTGCAACGGCTTATGCCATTGGTTTAACCGATCGGTTTAAGGCTGCCGCGGCCACCAACCCTGTGATTAACTGGGTGAGTAAAACTTTAACTGCCGATAGCTCGATTGGCCAAATTCAAAACCAGTTCCCGGCCATGCCATGGGAAGACCTCGCGCACTATTGGCAGCGGTCACCGTTGTCGTTGGTGGGCAATGCCACCACCCCGACCTTGCTGTTTACCGGCGAAAAAGATCGCCGGACGCCAATGGCTGAAACTGAGCAGTTCTATCAGGCGCTACAATTACAGCAGGTGGATACTGTGATGGTACGGGTTCCTGATGCTTATCATGGGGTTACGGCAAAACCGTCGCGGATTATTGCGAAAGTTGAGCATACGCTGGCTTGGTTTGAACGTTACCGCAGCAAATAAGGACTTTTAAGACGTGTACTTGAGCCTGTTTCTGGTCGCCTTTTTGGCGGCCACACTATTACCCGCCCAATCAGAGGTGTTGGTGATCAGTGCGCAGCAAATGGGCTATAACGTTTGGTGGATTTGGTTCTTTGCATCCCTAGGGAATACGCTTGGCAGCGTCGTCAATTATGTCTTGGGACGTTTCTTATTGCACTATCAAGATCGCCGCTGGTTCCCTTTCAAAGGCAAGTCGTTAGCGCGCGGGCACTGGTGGTTTGAACGTTATGGAAAGTGGTCACTGCTGCTGGCATGGGCACCTTTCATTGGTGATGCGTTGACCTTTATTGCCGGCATGTTGCGATTGACGTTTTGGCAGTTCTTAGTGATTGTTGCCATTAGTAAAGCAGGGCGTTACGCCCTGCTTTTAGGTCTGCTTAACTTCTTGGCGTAAGTGCTTCAAGACCTTGGATCGATTTGATCCCGAGGCCAGGGGCGTCGCTAATCGAAATCTCCGCATCTTTAAACTTCACACTGCCATCGACAGGATCAAAGGCACACAATGATGGGCCGTCGAGGTCGATTTTGGTGATCACATTCGATTTAGCTACGGCAAGGTGAGCGGCAGCAGAAACGCTGATGCTTGATTCCAGCATACAACCGATCATGCATTGCATATCGTATACCGAGCAAATATCGGCAATCTTAATTGCGTTCGAAATACCGCCGGTTTTCATCAACTTGATGTTGATGATATCTGCGGCGCGCATTTTGATAAGCTCGATAACTTCACGCGGACCAAAGCTACTTTCATCGGCCATGACCGGCGTATTGACGCGTTCGGTGATGAATTTCATGCCGTCTAAGTCACGTGCTTTGACCGGCTGCTCCACCAATTCCAAGCGTACGCCAGCGTCTTCAAGTTTGTGCAGGGCATAGACCGCTTCTTTGGGTGTCCAGCCTTGGTTAGCATCAAGGCGCAGTAGGGCTTTGCCCTCAACCGCTGCGTAAATCGCTTTCACCCGCTCAATATCGACACCGATGTCTTTGCCGACCTTGATTTTCAAGGTTTCAAAGCCACGGTCAATCGCTTCTAAAGAGTCGGTCACCATCTTGTCGATATAGTCGACACTGATGGTAATGTCGGTGGAAATGGTCGGCACGCCGCCGCCGAGCATCTTGTAGAGTGGCGCGTCATACAATTGACCCCAAAGGTCATATACCGCCATTTCAACGGCTGCTTTAGCACTGTAATTGCGGATAATACCGTTTTGGATCAGACCAACAACATGATTCAGGTCGGCGATATCTTGGCCTATCAGCTTCGGCTTCATGATGCGGTCAATCGCTTCAATGATCGAGCCGTGTGTGTCACCCGTGATGACCGCCGTTGCTGGCGCTTCACCGTAACCAATATGACCGGTGTCGGTGTGCACCATAATGACAATGTCTTCAATCGATTCAACAGTGCGCAGTGCCGTTTTGAAAGGTGTTTTCAAAGGCACGCGCAACATCGCAAATTTAATATCAGTAATTTTCATAATGGGTCCTGTTAGCGTACCGATTTAATTGAGTAAATCCGATCAAGGTAAGTGTCGTTTTTACCAAAACCTAAGGTCGTCAATGGCGTTACAGAGACCCCGTTCAAGGTTCCTTTGTAATAGTCGCCATTGCTATCGGTATAGCTCATGCCATGAACATCATGGATAACGTAATGCTCGCCGTCAATTTTACCGAGGTAAATCACCACGTGACCAGGTACATAAATAAGGTCGCCAACATTGGCAGCGTCAAGACGTGCAAGTTTTTCTTCGTTGCTGGCATCTTTGTCATACAAGATAGTATCGCCATACGCACCGTAGGCTTGCTGCCCTGAGTTACGCGGCATATCGATACCCATGGTGCGGTATACCTCAAGGACGAAACCGGTACAGTCACGCGCGTTAAAGTCATGTCCCCAACCGTAACGTTCGCCAAGGAACTTAAAGGCTTGGTCGATAATATTCGCTTCGGTATACGGCAGATAACCCACGGTCACATCGTTATGGCGTGGGATCAACGCAGGCGTAAAGTCGAGGCTACCATCGTCATTGCGAATCGGTAGTTCCACCGTGTAGCTGGCAAATGGGTTTTGACCATGAACGTTATGTCCGGTCTCAGCTGCGCTCAGGAGCGGTAGCTTAGTGCTCATATCCAGCTGTACCTCAGAGGCGGCTGGGAAGCTTGGCGTATAGTTGGTATGCACTTTTGCTTCAGTGACGACCGCAAAAGGGGCTTTCTCGGTGTAGTTTAATACGACCTCGCGATCACCAATGGCCACATCTTTCGCCTGCACCCAAGCGAGGTAATGGTACGACTGGGCAAGGTACCACTGGCCGTCAGCGCTGGTATGCAAAATTGCCAACGGCATTCCAGGGAATACGCCCGTTTCTTGGAAGCGATCGATATCGGTGTCTAAGCCTTCGCTGTAGAGCTTATCCAACGTCGGAAAAGTCCGCATTGGCGAGCGCGCGACCACAAGACCAAACTGCACTGGATTATTCGCTTTTACGCCGTCGATATTGGTGGCATCGCGGTAGGCTTGCAACTGTTCAGCCGTTGCTTGCGTGCCATCGGCATAAAAACGACTGTACTTTGGCAGGCTACTCAGGCTGTCAATTTTTTCGCGCAAGGCGTCGCCACTGTAGCTGTTAGGCAGTTCGTTTAAATAAACCATCTCGTCTTGAACGTTGTACGAGCGCGCGTTAAACGCGGCGATTTCGTCAGCGGTGAGAACCTCTTGATGCGGTGCTTGTAAGCGCTGAATCCAGAACTCAGGCTCTAAGTACATTTCCTGCATGCCAATCACATCATGTTGATAGTTTGGCAAGTGTTGGTAATCCACCGCGGAGGTTGCGGTGGTTGAAGATGGGGCCGCCTGACATGCGGTCAATGTGGCTAAGCTAATAGCTAAAACAAGTTTTTTCACAGTTTCTCCCTAGCGGGCTTGCGAATGAAGTGTCATCTATGACCTGACATCTTAGAATGGAATAATATTCCAAACAAGACAAATTTGAGTCATAAATTATTTGTAATGGCGCGGCACTCGTTCACTCACGCGACACAACAACTCATAACTGATGCTACCGACGGCTTCGGCAACACGGCAGACCGGTAGGTTAGGTCCCCAAAGCTCAGCTTCATCGCCAAGGTCGACGTGCGCAAGGTCGGTGACATCAACGGTAATCATGTCCATGGATACCGTCCCAGCTAAGCTTACCTGTTGGCCGTTCAACCAAATCGGTGTGCCACTCGGAGCGTGACGCGGATAACCGTCGGCATAGCCGATCGCTAAGGTGGCGATACGGCTATCCCGTTGCGCGCGCCAAGTGCTGCCATAGCCAACCGCTTCGCCTGCGGCTACGTCGCGTAGCGCTATCACCGGCGCCAGTACGCGCATCGCTGGTAACAATTCGGTGGTTTGTGTGTGCGCTGATGGGTCGACCCCATACAGCATAATCCCGGTACGGCACCAGTGCCCTTGCTCGGTTTTAAGATCAATGGCGCGGCTTAACATCGCCGCGGTATTTGCAGCGCTGACCGCGGGGGTTGGTGAGGTTTCTGCGCACAGGTCAAAAAATGCATCGTGCTGGCGTTGATTGAGGGCATGGTCCTCAACCTCCGCGTTGGCAAAGTGCGTCATCAAGGTCACGCTGGCCACTTGCGGGCAGGCCTCAAGTGCAGCGCGTGCTTGACGAACCTCATTGGGGGCAAAGCCAAGGCGGTGCATCCCGGTATCGGTTTTTAACCAAACCGCTAAGGGGGTCACCAACCGAGCCTGCAAAATAGCATCAAGTTGGCTCTGGCTGTGTACCACAGGTTGTAAATTGTAGTGTGCGCAGACCGGTAGTTCCGCTGCTGAGAAGCAGCCTTCCAGCAATACTATAGGTTGCACAAAGCCAGCGTCACGCAGTCGTAGTGCCTCATCAATGAAGGCGACAGCGTAGGCATCAACATTGCCGTTAATGGCTCTGGCGACTTCAACTGCACCGTGACCATAACCATTGGCTTTAATCACGCCGAGCAGGTGACAGTCACCTGCGTGTTGGCGGGCAAGGCGCGCGTTGTGTTGCAAGGCGTGCGTATCGATTTCGGCCCGGGTGGGCCGAAAATGGAGACCGTTGCTCATCGTTTATTGTTTCTCGAAATTAAGGTCTTCAAAGTCAAAGCTAAAGTCTGCAGCTGGGTCGATGGGCTCCATCACCATGCCTTGAATATCGCCTTGGAAATTACTGGTGAAGCGTACATAGGCGTCAGCATGATGGGTACGGTCGTCCCAACGCACCACGAAAGTATCGCCTTTCACGTGCTCCATACTGCCAATCAGGCGGGCAGAGCGGTGCGAGCGCCAGCGCAACTTTTCGTCTTGCCAAGTTACGGCAACGGTACCAAACCATGGATCGATGTAAGTGCCACCGATACGTTCATAATGTGTTGCTGTAGCAGCCTTGGTCTCAGGCACTTTAAAGGTAGCTGCGCGGCGTTGATTGGCTTGTTCCCGCCACTCTTGTACCGCCGCAATCCAATCGCGCTCAGGCGCATCGGTGTATGCTTTGATCAAGGTATGCATCATCGCCGTTCGGGCATCGCTGTGAGAACGGTTCAACAACACCACAAAGCCAGTGTCCAGTTCTGGGAAGAAGGACAGATAGGCATTCATGCCGTGTAAGGTACCGGTGTGGTGGATGCGAAGTAAGCCATCAACATCATGCATACGCCAGCCTAGACCATAGGCGGCGAAATGCGTCCGATCCCAATCGTAGTCGCGTGAGCCAACGTTCATGAGCGTTTGTGGCGACCACATTTCGGCGTGTTGCTTGGCACTGATCAAGGTTTGTTCAACGCCATCTTCGGTGCTGTACGTGCCGCGGGCAATGTGCATTTTCATCCACTTGGTCATGGCTTGTAGGCTACAGCGAATACCGCCCGCTGGGGCAGAGGTAATGTAGTCGTTGGCCTGATCGCGACGGACCACCTTAGGGCCACCATCCACCCAGCCATGGGGTTGGGCGATATGCTTTTTGTAATCCTCGGGGACCGGACCTGCGAAACAGTACTCCATGCCAAGCGGGCGCATCAGATTTTGTTCGACAAAGGTTTCCCAGCGTTCACCAGTAACACGTTCGGTAAGTTCACCAGCGAGGACATAAAGAATGTTGTCGTAGGCGTAACGCGTACGGAAGCCTTTCTCCATGGGTAAGTATTGCAAGCCGTTGAGGATGTCCGCACGGGTAAAGTCGTTCGGCGTTGGCCAGAACATTAAGTCACCGGCACCCAAGTTGAGACCGCTGGAGTGAATAAATAAGTCGCGGACGCGAAATTCACGTGTAATCCAAGGGTCTTCAACGCGAAACTCTGGGATATGATCAATCACCCGGTCATCCCAACTGACTTTGCCTTGATCAACCAATAGCGCGACCGCAGCCGCAGTGAAGTTCTTAGTGACCGAGGCAATTTTAAACAGACTCTGCTCAGTGACCGGGGCTTGTTGGCCAAACTCCTGCACCCCATACCCTTTGGCAAAAACCACCTGGTCGCCTTCGACGATACCGATCACCATGCCTGGTACCGAATAGGCGTCCATAATACGCGCTGCTGTTGCATCAATTTTTTCACTACTGATTTTACTTGGCTCGGCGGCAGCGATGCTGCTCAAGGCTAAGCTCATGCCCGCGACGATACTTGTCAGTGCGGTGCGCTTTAAACTGGGATAACGCATAGTTCTTTCCTTGGTTAAATCATGATGAGACTAGTGACAATATAGAGCACCAGCGTGACACCGCCTGCGGTCAACGCATATGGCAGTTGCGTTCGAACGTGTTCAAGTAAGTCGCAACCTGATGCTAGTGCCGACACCGCTGTGGTATCGGATATGGGTGAACAATGGTCACCGAACACACCGCCACCTAACACTGCGGCCAATAACAATGGCGCCGGTAGGTCGAGAGCTAGAATCATTGGTGCGGCAATAGGGATTAAAATAGCGAAGGTGCCCCACGATGTTCCTGTAGTAAAGGAGATCAATGCTCCAGCGAGGAACAACATCGGTGCAATCAGGAACAACGGCAGGTACTCACCAACAATGTTGGCCAAGAAGGTGCCGGTACCCAGTTCACGTAGGCTTGCGCCAAGTGCCAACGACAACAGCACAATACTGACCAAGGGTAACAGTTCACTCATGCCTTTAAAGCCGGTGTCGACCAATTGTTGATGGGTGTTGCGGCGACTGATCAGCAACATGAAGTAGGCCACAACACAGGCGAGGGCAGTTGCGTAGAGCACTGATTTAGAACCATCGCCTTGCGTAATATCACCACCGCCAGTACCGAACATGAAGGCCACCATACCGACCACCATGACGGTTAAAGGAACCAGCATGTAACGGGCTTTACTGTTACTTGGTGCGTGCTCTGGAATATCTTGGTGTTCTTGCGGTTGCTCTTCGACTTTGCGCAGCGGACCGTGGACGCGACCGCTGAACGCGGTATAGAACACGATGATTAAGGTCACAATAGCGTAGAAGTTAAAGGGGATGGTGCTCCAGAGGGTCGCAACACTCGAACCGGGTAGATCTTGTTGGTCCAGCATCCCGAGCACATACGCCCCCCAGCCATTAAGCAAAATCAAAATACAGATGGGTGCACTGGTACTATCGATGAGATAAGCAAGGCGGGCACGGCTCATGCCAAGCTTTTCAAAGAGACCGCGTGATAAGATACCCGCGGTTAACACACTTAAATTGGATTCGATGAAAACAAAAATACCGGTGAAAACGGTCATCAAGCTGGCACTACGTTTAGTGTTGCCTAGGCCACGTTTTAACAGGGCTTCAACGGTAGCAGCAACGCCACCAGATTCGCGAATATAGGCAAGTAAAGCACCGACCATTAAGCTAAAAATAAGTAGTCTTGTGTTGCCAGCGGAGCCAAACACCGAAATAATGCGTTCAATAGTGGCAATAAAAGTGTAGAGCAGCGATTCGCCGCCTTGCAGTGTTAACAGCAGCTCTGAGGTGACGATAGCTAGCAAAAGAGCGACAATAACCTCTTTACGCCAGAACACCACGATTATGGCTACCAACGGGGGTAGCACGGACATCCAGCTCATAAAAGCAACCTTGTTTTTGTAGTTGTAGGTGGATTTTTGACGACCATATTGCCAATCAGTAATAAATTATTCAATATGGGTTACTAACTTTCATAGATTATTAAAATAAGACAGTGCCTATGTCCTGCTTACTTAAAATTCGTGCCATGCGCGATGATATGTCGCTAATAGAACGTAAACTAGCGGACTTTATTCTCGATAACACGCATCTTTTACGCGACTATTCGTCGCAACAATTGGCTGACGCTATCGGTGTAAGCCAATCCAGTGTCGTCAAGTTCAGCCAAAAGCTTGGTTACCGAGGGTACCCTGATCTCAAATTCGCGGTCAATGAGGCTGTGGTCTCTGCATCGAATCAGCAGCGCCATTCCCCAGCGCACCCGTCGCAAAAACGTTCTTTAGCCGTTACCTTTTCAGAGCTACGTGACGCCAGTTACGCCGTAATGCAAGGTGTTGCTGACTTGAATGAAACCGAGCAGCTGCAACAAGCGCTGGGTCTGCTCATCGAGGCTGATACTATTCAGGTCGCAGGCTTTGGGAAGTCCGCGATTGTAGCAAAGGACTTTGTCCTGCGTTTAATGCAAATGGGTAAAGTTACGCTAAATAGCACTGATCCCGCATTGCAAATTCAAATGGCGACGGCTTTAGGCGAGGGCAACGTGTTGTTTGCGATCACCGAAGGTGGTCAGAACAGTGATATCTTGAAAATTGTGCGGCAGGCCAAGAGCAAAGGTGCGCGCGTGATTTCATTGACGCGATTTGGCAACAATCCAACCAGTGTCCTTGCCGATGTTCCCTTGTATGCACTTGGCGGTGATACCTCAGTACGCACCGATAGCGTGTTAATGCAAATGGGCATGCAGCATTTGTGTCATGTGCTTTATGTGCAGATGTGCCAGGCGCTAAAAGTCGATGCCCATTTAGAAGAAAGTATGAACTCGCATAACCTGCTCGATACGCAGTAGGGATACTAATCGAGCTCTAGCTCTAGCTGTAATTGCTCGTCGGGGTCAGGCAGCGCGACGCTGACGCCGATGAGTCTTACGCCGCGTTGAAAGCGTCGCTCCCAAGCTTCACGTAGCAATTGATAAAATAAACTTGGTGAGGCCGTTTTGGCAGTCCGTGAGACCGTGGTTTGCTGAAAGTCACTGAATTTCAGTTTCACCGTTTGGCTTTTAATATGCACATTTTGCCAGCGTGTTTCGCCAAGGCGTTTTTGCAGTTGCGGTAACAACACTTCATCGAGAAACTGCTCGACTTGGCGTAATTGATGGAAATCGTGTCGTAAGGTTTCTTCACACCCAACACTTTTGCGAATACGTTCGGTTACGACAGGGCGAGGGTCGTTGCCCGCGCAACGTTGCTGCAGCAGCCAGCCTGCTTTATCGCCCAACAACTGTTGTAAGTGCGCTAACTCAGCGCGCTGAATGTCTCGACCATGGTAATAGCCGGCATTTTCGAGTCGCTCTAAGCTTTTCGGACCTACCCCAGGAATGCGTTTTAAATTGAGTTGGGCGATATAGTCGACGACCGCTTCAGGCGGCACGACAAACTGTCCATCGGGTTTGCGTTCTTCACTAGCGATCTTCGCGACCATTTTTTGACAACTAATGCCTGCTGAAGCAGTTAAACCAAGCCCGCGCAATTGCGTACGAACCGCTTCCATGGTTAGCGATGCGCTGCCCCGATGTAAGGTGTTGTGGGTCAAATCGAGGTAAAACTCATCAATGGATGCCGGCTCAACCACGTCCGTAACCGAACGCAGTACGTCGAGCACTTGTTGTGACATCGCTCGGTAATAGCGATGGTCGGGCTTAACGAAGTGCAGGTGTGGACAGAGTCGGCGCGCGTGTGTCCCTGACATCGCGCTGCGTACCCCAAACTGTCGCGCTAGGTAATTGGCGGTTGCGACCACGCCACGTTCGCTGCCACCGCCTACGGCAAAAGGGCGTTCGGCTAAGCTCGGGTCACGTAATACCTCAGCACTTGCGAAAAACGCATCGAGATCCAAAAGCGCAATTTTGCGCGTAATCAAAGAAGATGGCTGAGACATAAAACGAATTGTTTAACCTTGAACGGAATGTGGCTATAATCGCAACAACCTTATGAGCGTGCAAGCTCAACGATAAGAAACAGGAGTCCACTGTGAACGTATTGAAAATCGCAAAATCTGGTCGTTTGTTAGCTGCTGCATTTGCCTTTGTTGTAGGTAGTGCAGGCGCAACGATGTTACCACAAGACACAAATGAAGATATCGCATCACGTATCGCCCCTGTGGGTAAAGTGCGTACGGGTGCAGCGGCTGCAGATAGCGGCGCAAGTGCTGGTGGCGCACGTTCAGGCGAGCAAGTCTACAATACGTTCTGTACTGCGTGTCACACCTCTGGTGTGCTTGGCGCGCCAAAAATCAACAACGCTGCTGATTGGGAAGCGCGTTTAGCGCAAGGCGCAGAAACAGTACTGAAGCATGCGATCGAAGGTTTGAATGCAATGCCGCCAAAAGGTACCTGTTCAGATTGTAGCGATGATGAAATTGCTGCTGCGATTGATTACATGACAGCTGAGCTGTAAATCAAAGTACTTGTATAGATTGAAAAAAACCGCTTCGGCGGTTTTTTTTTGGTCGCTATTTGTCGAAATTTAAAGCAAAAGCCTTTCCTGTAACCCTTGCTAAAGCTATACTCTGTTGTCAATTGTTCACAAAAATTCATACTATTTGTAATAAAAAGAAACATAATTATAAAAATAACCAATGGCAAATGAACAACAGCCCACCACTCAAACCTCTGAAATTGCGCGTCTGCGTAAGGCTGTCGTTCGTCTCAAAAGTCTTGCTCTGAAGTATCGGCAATCTGAAGTTGTCCAAAAAGCTTTGTTCCGCATCTCGGAACTTGCTTCCTCCGCGCGTGACATGTCGGAGTTTTATCCTGCCGTGCATGCCATTATTGATGAGTTGATGGTGGCCAAAAATTTCTTTGTTTGCCTGTACGACGCTCACAGCGAGACGGTGAAGTTTGTCTACTTTGTGGATGAGTATGATGCCATTCCTGATAACGAACAGTTCCCAGCAGAAGTATTGCGACAAGGTCTGACTGGCTATGTGATGCGCACTGGTGAACCCTTCTTGTTAGTTGAGCAGAATTATGGTGCCTTGGTTGCTGCCGGAGAAATTGTCGATTTAGGCGCGAAACCCGAGGATTGGTTGGGGGTGCCTCTGCGCAGTGGTGATCAGGTGATTGGCGCTATGGTGGTACAAAGCTACTCGCCGGACGTCGGTTATAGCGTGAGCGACAAAGAGCTGTTTATGTTTGTTTCACAGCATATTGTCAACGCATTGGAGCGAATTCAGCAGCGAGAATTGATGCGCAAGGAGATTGATCGACAAACAGCTGACTTGCGTGACATCAACCGTAATTTGGAAGAGCAAATTGTTGAGCGACAACGTGCTGAAAAATTATCGGCGGTGCTGTATGCCATTTCAGAGCTCACCAATACCAGTGAAAATATGGCGATCTTTTTTCAGCGTTTGCATGAACAAATCGGCTTGTTGATGAACAATGACAACTTCTTCGTTGCCTTGCTCGATGACGAACGCCAACATATTCACTTTCCTTATCATGTGGATCAACGTGACTGTCAATTAATGGAACGTCGTCCGTTAGGTAAAGGTTTAACCGAGTATGTTATCGCGACGCGTAAGCCTGTGTTTATCGATCAAACGGCGTATAACACCCTGTTGGCCGAAGGGGCCATTGACGGGCCACGCAAATCGTATGGCACCCGCTCAATTCAGTGGTTAGGTTCTCCGTTGGTGGTTGATGACGAAGTGATTGGCGTGTTGTCGGTACAAACGTACACCACGACTGTGAACTATAAACCTGACGACTTAGAACTTCTGAACTTTGTTTCACATCACGTTGCTGTAGCGCTTGAGCGCCGTCGGAATGCCGATGAAATCCGTCGTGTGAACGCCTTCTTAGAAAAGAAAGTGGCGGAGCGTACAGAAGAGTTGGTCAATGAAATTGAGCACCGGAAAAAAATTGAAGAAAAGTTGTTTTACGATGCGCACCACGACACTCTTACTGGTTTGCCGAACCGTTCCATGTTTACTGACCGTTTGCAGCAAGCGCTAGGACAAAAACGTCGCTTCCCAAGCCACAACTTTGCGGTGCTGTTTGTTGATCTCGACCGTTTCAAAAACATTAACGACACTCTGGGTCATTCGGCTGGGGATGAATTTTTGCTGGAAGCGAGCCGGCGGATCGGAACCTGTGTCCGCGAGAATGACACTGTGGCGCGCCTCGGTGGCGATGAATTTGTTATTTTATTAAATCTTATCAGTCATATTGAAGACGCCAAAGACGTCGCCAGTCGCATTATCGAGCTCATGCGAAAGCCGTTTGTGTTTGGTGAAACGGAGCATTATTCTGGTGCCAGTGTTGGCATTGCCGAATGTAAGTCGCGCAATGATACGGCCGAGCGACTGCTGCGAGATGCCGATGCCGCCATGTACCAAGCGAAAAATATGGGCCGCGGGCGCTTCGTGGTCTTTGATGAAAGTATTCACCAAGATTTGGTCGCCTCGTTACATCGCGAAACTGAGTTACGACACGCGCAATTCGATCAAGACTTCGTCTTGCTGCAGCATCCGATTGCGAGCTTTACCACAACGCAGCCTTATGCGTTTGAAATTGCCGTACGTTGGCAGCGTGGCGAACAACTCGTCGATGCGCAAAGCTTCCTCAATGTTGCCGAAAAAACTGGCATGATTTTGCAGCTCGATCACTGGCTGCTCATGCGTATTTGCGAGTTGATCCGGGAACAATCACGGGTGTTGCCGGTGTGTGTTACGTTATCGACCCGCCATCTTTATAAACTGGCGGATGTGAAAGCCTTGCTCGATATTGTCACGCAGGCGGGAATTGCACCACAGCAGCTCATTTTTGGCTTTAGTGAAACCGAGTTGAGTGACCATTCAAAACGCCAGCTCAGCTCGTTACGCATGCTGGCGGATGCAGGGGTAGGGCTGGCCCTAACGGAGTTTGGCCGCAGTGCAGGGGCCTTACAGTATTTACTGAACTATCCGTTTAATCATGTCAAACTCGATCCGCGGATTGTTAACGAAACCCCGCATTCCGAGCGCGCGCGCGTAATGGTCAAAAATGTGGTGAACCTGTGTGATGAGCTTGCCATTACTATTGCCGCGGCCGGCATTGATACCGCCGAGCAGCGTGACGCCCTCGGCAGCGTGGGGGTACAATTAGGCTGTGGCAAGCAATTTGGTGAGCCGGCGTGGTTGCCTAGTTCAGCCCAGCAAGAGGTTATTTAAGCGCATTACGTAACATGGCTAAGCCGCTGTTGCGCGACTCTTCTTTGCGCTCTTCAGTAATCGGTGTTTTCCCTTCCCACTCTAAATCATCTTGCGGTAACTCAAAGAGAAAGCGGCTTGGTTCTGGGCGGACGAGATCACCGTACTGGCGACGTTCTTTGGCCATAGTGAAAATAAGCGATTGTTGTGCACGGGTAATACCGACGTAGGCCAGCCGGCGTTCTTCTTCGACCATGTTATCGTCAATACTGGACTGGTGTGGTAACAGGCCTTCTTCCATGCCCACCAAAAACACATGCGGAAACTCCAAGCCTTTTGACGCATGCAACGTCATTAATTGTACTTGATCACCAACGTCATCTTCTTCGTTGCGCGACATCATATCGCGCAAACACAACTTGGCGACGGCTTGCTCTAAGCTAAGTGGCTCGTTGTCATCATCCCCTTTGATCATTTCACCGACCCAGCGTAGTAACTCGCTAATATTCTTATAGCGCATTTCGGCGGCGGCTTGGCTTGGACTCGATTCGTACAACCACTCCTCATAGCCAACCTCTTTGATGAGGTGATAAAGCGCCGTCATTACGTCGCTAGGGTCATCACAGCGACGTTGGGTTTGTGCGATTAAATGAGTAAACAGCTGTACTGACTGGTACTCGCGACTGCCCAAACGTGTTTTCAGCGCTTGATGGTTGGCTGATTCGAGTAGGCCAACGTGAAGCTCATGGGCAAGTTCACCAATGCGCTCAACTGTATGCGGGCCAATACCACGTTTGGGGACGTTAATGATGCGAATGAACGCGGTATCGTCCGTGGGATTCACCAAGAGTCGCAAGTAGGCCATGATGTCTTTGACTTCAGCGCGGGCAAAGAAGCTTTGCCCCCCAGTCATACGATAGGGGATACGGTTGGTGAGCAAGGCTTTTTCAAAGATCCGTGACTGGTGATTGCCGCGATACAAAATGGCAAAGTGCGAGTAAGGGGTACGCTCTAAGAAGCGACGTCGCACAATTTCTGCCACCACACGATCCGCCTCATGTTCCTCATTACGACCATAGATGACCCGCAAAGGCACACCGTATTCCATCTCGGAAAACAGTTTTTTCTCGAACACGTGTGGATTGTTCTCAATCAAGATGTTGGCTGCTTTTAGAATACGGCCATGAGAGCGATAGTTTTGCTCAAGCTTGATCACCTGCAATTGTGGAAAATCTTGCTGCAATAAGGCCAAGTTTTGCGGTTGCGCGCCCCGCCAGGAATAAATGGACTGGTCATCATCACCAACCACGGTAAAGCGCGCCCGTTCACCTACCAGGAGTTTCACCAATTGATACTGTGAGGTGTTGGTATCTTGATACTCATCGACTAATAGGTATTGGAATTTCTTTTGCCAGCGCTGACGCGCATGCTCATTACTGGCGAGCAGCTGGGTTGGCAGTAAAATCAGATCATCAAAGTCGAGGGCGTTACAGGCGCGCATATTTTGCTGGTAGCGTCGGTAAAACTCGGCAAACTCGGCTTCATCTGGGGTTTTTGCATGGGACTGCGCGTGCTGTGGTGTCCACATCGCATTTTTCCAGTTACTGATCTGGCTTTGCAAACGCTTGAGGAGCTCTTTATCGCCGTCGAGTTCCGGCTCGGTGAGGGCTTTGAGCAGTGCAAACGTATCTTGGTCATCGAACAAGGAAAAACCAGGTTTCAAACCAAGTAGACTGACGTCCTTGCGAATAATCGACAGCCCCAACGTATGGAAAGTTGAGACTGTGAGGCCGCGGGTGTACTGTCGGCCAAGGGTTTGTCCCACACGCTCTTTCATCTCACGCGCCGCCTTGTTGGTAAAGGTTACGGCAGCGATATGACGGGCTTGATAATTGCACTTGGTGATCAGGTAAGCAATTTTTTCAGTGATCACACGGGTTTTACCGCTGCCGGCTCCAGCCAAGACCAACACCGGCCCACCGATGGCGTGAACAGCTTCTTGTTGGCGTGGATTCAGTTGCATGAGAGCCCTTTTCTAATGTTGTCGCAGCGCGCGCAGGAGTGAACAGAACAGCAGATTTTAGCGTAAACACCTGCTAAGCTAAAAGCCAAATCGATAATTCGTCAAAGGAGTGTCAGATGGATGCGAAGAAAATTGAAGAAATAGCGAAGCAAATCAACGACAGCATTCCGGCTGGCGTGAAAGACTTTGCCGGTGGTATGGAACAACGTATCAAGCAAATTTTACAGCAACAGCTGAGTAAACTTGATGTTGTCACGCATGAAGAACTCGACGTGCAACAGCAGATCTTGTTACGGTTACGTCAGCGCGTTGAGGCCTTAGAGCAGCAACTCGAACAGTTACAACAGACCAAGAACGACGCAACAGAGTAACTCTTACCCGCAGCGTAAGGGGAACAGCAGCAGAGTGCGAGGGTAGTATGGCGCAGTGGCTAACCGGCGAAGTGATCGAGAATTTTGCTTGGAACAGTGAACTCTTTAGTTTGCGGGTGCGTGTGCCGCGTCCGTTTGAGTTCGTTGCTGGGCAATTTGTGCGACTTGGATTAGCGGCAGATGGTGAGCGCTACCAACGTGCGTACTCACTGGTGAATGCGCCGGATGATCCAGTGCTGGAATTTCTGATCAATCGGGTGCACGATGGTGATTTATCGCCGCTTTTACATCGACTGACGACAGGGCAGGCGCTGCAAGTCAGCCAACCTCCTTCGGGCTTTTTCACCTTGAATGAAGTGCCTGCTGGCGAAAGTTTGTGGTTGATGGCAACGGGCACCGGCATTGGCCCCTATTTATCGATGCTGCAAACCCAGATCCCGTTCGAGCGCTTTGACCGCATTCATTTGGTACACGCGGTGCGCTATGCCGCCGATTTAGCTTACCAAAAGCAAATTCAAGCTTGGGTAGATGCTCAGCCACAGCAACTCCATTATCAACCTATTGTCAGTCGTGAAGCCTGCGAAGGCGCTTTACAAGGGCGGATTCCGGCGCTGATCACCAGTGGTGAACTTGAACAAGCCCTCGGTGATACCTTAACGACCACGAGCCAAGTCATGCTGTGTGGTAACCCCGAGATGATTCGTGACGCCAAAGATGTGCTGGAGGACAAGGGCTTGGCAAAGAACCTCCGCCGTAAACCAGGCAATGTAACCGTCGAGCATTACTGGTAAATTACTTTTCTGCAATCTCTTACAAAACAATCCGTTGTGCCGTGCTAGTGCGACTGGGCAACCCACTTTACAGTAGGGTTCTGATACCCAATTGCACAAGGAGTGTGCATGACAACCCTCAGCATTGCCCGTGTGTTTACGCGTGCGCTTTATGGCATGGAAGCGCCGTTGGTGACGGTTGAAGTCTGCCTTGCCAGCGGTTTACCTGCTTTTGCTGTCGTTGGTCTGCCGCAGGCAGGTGTGCGTGAAGCTCGTGATCGCGTGCGCTCAGCTATTCAAGCCAGCACCTTTGAGTTCCCGCGCGGGAAAAAAATCACTGTCAATTTGGCTCCGGCTGATTTGCCTAAACATGGGGCGCGCTACGATTTAGCGATTGCCATTGGTATTTTGGTGGCAGACGGTCAGTTGAGTGAGCGCGCCGTCGTTTCACGTGAGTTTTATGGTGAGTTAACCTTAAGCGGCGACTTGCGCGGAGTCACTGGTATTCTCCCGGCCATGCTAGCCTGCCGTGCGCAAGGGCGTGAAGCCGTGGTGCCCCTAGCCAACGCTCAGGAAGCCGCGGTGGTGCAACAGCAGCAGTGTGTGGCGGCAGAGAGTTTACGTGACGTGGTCGCACATTTACAGGGCCCTGATGGATTGCCGTTATTACAGCCGTTGCCGCTTGATGACAGCGCTGAGGTAGGGGGTGATCTCGCTGATGTCATCGGTCAGGAGCAGGCCAAACGCGCCTTGGTGTTGGCGGCCATGGGTGGCCATCATTTGCTCTTTGTTGGCCCACCGGGTACTGGTAAAACTATGCTGGCGCAGCGGTTACTGGGGCTGCTACCGCCGTTGACTGATGCCGAAGGGTTGCAAGTGGCGGCCATTCGCAGTGTTGCAGGTACCTCGTTTAGTGAAGAAAGCCCGAGTGCCTGGCGTGCACGGCAGTTGCGTACGCCGCACCATTCCTGCTCTGCCGCAGCACTGGTGGGTGGCGGCTCGCCACCGCAACCGGGAGAGATCTCACTTGCACACAAGGCCATTTTGTTTTTGGATGAACTGCCGGAATTCTCCCGTCATGTGTTGGATTCCCTGCGCGAACCGCTCGAGTCCGGGCAGGTCACCATTAGCCGGGCGGGCTATCAAGCAACTTTCCCAGCGCAGTTTCAGTTGGTATGTGCGCTGAACCCCTCGCCGTGCGGGCATTTTGATGGCACCTTGGCGAGTGCTCGTGCGACACCAGACCAAATCAGTCGCTATTTAGGCAAGCTTTCTGGCCCCTTGCTGGATCGCATTGATATGCAGGTGGCGGTGCCACGACAGCCTGAGGTATTGCAACAACAGGTCCGGCGACAACCGCCGCAGTCTCCACAACTACGTCAAGACGTTGCCGCTGTCCGAGCGTTGCAACTGCAACGGCAGGGCTGCTTGAATGCGGAGCTCAAAGCGGCTGAGCTGGCGCAGTACTGCCGTCTCGAAGATGAAGACCATCAGTTTCTGGTGAGTGCTATCGACACTTTTCAATTATCGCATCGTGCGTATCACAGGGTGTTGCGGTTGGCGCGCACCATCGCCGATGCTGCGCAGCAATCACAAATTAGCAAATCCCACCTCGCTGAGGCCCTGAGCTATCGGGCTTTAGACCGCTTACTGCAGCAACTACGCGAGCTCTAATGCCGTGCTAAAGGCACTGATGAGATGGGGAATGCTGGTGCTGGGGATGCCTAAGTGGGTCACTAAGCGAAGACGCTGGGAGGAACCTACGATGATATCCATTTTGCGTAACTCGGCACTCACTTTTTGCGCAACCTCCGCTGACGGATAGTTGATGTAGACCATGTTGGTTTGCGCTGGCTCGACGTTTAGCGACGGTAATTGTGCAAGACCTGCGGCAAGTGCTTCAGCATTGGCATGATCTTCTGCTAACCGCGCCACGTGATGATCAAGGGCATAGTCCATTGCGGCGGCAATGACACCCGCTTGACGCATACCACCGCCGAGCATTTTACGCCAACGATGGGCGCGCTCAATAAAAGCACGATCACCCACCAACACGGAACCAATCGGTGTACCTAACCCCTTTGAGAAGCAAATTGACACACTGTCAAAAGGTGCACAATGTTGGTGCAATGAATCACCTGTGGCGACCACTGCATTGAACAAGCGTGCACCATCAAGGTGCAATTGTAATTGATGGCGATTCACCAGTTCCCGCGCCTGCGCGATATACTCTGCCGGAATAACTTTGCCGGTATGGGTATTTTCCAGCGCCAATAAGCGGGTGATCGGGAAATGCGGGTCATTGGGCTTAATGCGCTTCTCGACAGCGGCTAAATCGAGGGTGCCATCGGCTTCAATTTCAAAGGGTTGGGGCACGATGCCACCGAGTACCGCAGCGCCGCCAGCTTCGTAGCGATAGGTGTGGTATTCCTGTCCTACTAAATACTCTTCGCCGCGTTGACAGTGGCTAAGTAAAGCCAACAAATTAGTTTGTGTGCCACTACTGGCAAGCAAAGCGGCTTCTTTGCCGGTCATATCCGCCATGCGTTGTTGCAGGGCGTTAATGGTCGGGTCGTCACCAAAGACATCATCGCCCACAGGAGCAGCTGCCATGCGCTCACGCATGGCAGCTGTGGGTTGAGTGACGGTATCGCTACGTAAATCTAGCAGCACTTCGCTTACTCCTCTGCTGAATAGCCCCAAGCTGCAGGTGGCTCGGCGATAGGATTACTAAGGTCAACTGCAACAACGAATTCTCGGTTCGGACGGGTAAGTTCGTAGTACATGGTGTTTTCGTCAAAGGAGACGATCCAGGTATTCGCAGTTGAAACATCTAAGCCATTGGCTTTGAACAAAGCTTTGCTTGGCTCATCTACTGGGAAGGCTTGCATTTCTGCGCTACCCATCGCTACGGTGTGGCCACCATAAGGCGATACGGCATCAGGCGTGCCATCTTCATGCAGATGAATGTGCTGGAAGTCGAGCCCTTGCTCGGTGCGGGTCAACACCCAGGTACGCGAGCGGTCTTCACCAACGTGCAGCGGCATGCGAATGGTGTTGGCTTCACAGTCACGAATATGGACCACAAGGTCTTGTTGCCAAGCTTCACTGGCTTGGTTGTCTTTAATGACTTTGGCAGCAAAAGATTTACCGCAGTAAGGGGAAAATTGGGCGAAAAATGCGTCCTGCGGCTCCACTGATTGCGGCTGACATGCCGTCATTATTGAGGCAACAGCAGCGATCGACGCGGCTTTGAAGAAAAGGTTAGCGCGTAGCATGATGATTCCTTGAGTCATGTTAGAAACGACTAATGTGCCATAAGTTATAGCAAAAAGCATGGACTCTTGGTGCGATAAAAGCACACCTCAGGTTGGCATCTTGTGGGGCCATCGTGCGATAATGCAGCAACTTTGAAAATGACAATGGAAATCAGCGTATGCGCGTCTATCAGAACGTTTTAGAAATGATCGGTAACACGCCGATGGTGAAAGTCACCAACTTAGACACTGGGCCTTGCGAGCTCTACTTAAAACTCGAGATGATGAATCCAGGCGGTTCCATTAAAGACCGCATCGCTGTGAGTATGATTGAAGTTGCTGAGCAGCAAGGACAATTGCAGCCGGGGATGACCATCATTGAAGCGACTGCCGGTAATACGGGGTTAGGTTTAGCTTTGGTTGCGGCGAGTAAAGGCTATCCGTTGAAGATTGTGATGCCTGACAAAATGTCGGCAGAAAAAGTAAACAACCTCAAAGCCATGGGCGCCGAAGTGTTACGTACCCGTTCAGATGTGCAGAAAGGTCATCCTGAGTACTATCAAGACGTGGCGGCGCGTCTTGCCGAAGAAAACGGCTATTTTTATGTGAATCAGTTCGCCAACGAAGCGAACGTTGCGGCGCACTACACCACCACCGGGCCAGAGATCTGGAACCAAATGGAAGGCAACCTCGATGCGTTTGTCTGTGGTGTCGGTTCAGGCGGTACCTTGACTGGGATCGGCCGCTATTTACGTGAGCAAAACGGCGCAATTGATTTAGTGCTCGCGGATCCAGAAGGCTCGATTCTCGAACCATTGGTGAATCGCGATGAAGAGGTTGAGGCGGGGAGCTGGTTGGTTGAAGGTATCGGTGAAGACTTTATTCCTGATATTTGCGATATCAAATTGGCCAACAAAGCCTATGCTGTGAGCGATAAAGATGCGTTCCACACCGCTCGTGAGTTGTTGGTGAAAGAGGGCGTAATGGTCGGTTCATCCAGCGGTACCTTGATTACTGCGGCATTGCGTTACTGTCGTGAGCAAACCGAACCGAAGCGCGTGGTTACTTTGGCGTGTGATACAGGTAATCGTTATCTATCAAAACTTTATAATGATGAGTGGATGGCCGCTCAACATCTGCTGGAGGAGTAAGTCATGGCAGACGCTAAGAAAATGAAATTCGCAACCAAAACCATTCATGGTGGTCAGGCACCCGAGCCGGCAACCGGTGCGGTAATGCCGCCAATTTTCACCAGCTCGACCTATATTCAGGAAAGCCCTGGTGTGCATAAAGGTTTTGAGTATTCTCGCTCACATAACCCGACGCGTTTTGCTTGGGAGCGTGCGGTTGCGAGTCTTGAAGGTGGTCAACACGGGTATGCGTTTGCTTCAGGTATGGCGGCAACGTCGACCATTATGGAACTGCTCGATAGTGGCGACCACGTGATTGCCATGGATGATCTTTATGGTGGTACTTTCCGTCTGTTCGACAAAGTCCGTGGACGGTCAGCGGGGCTGGCATTCTCGTATGTAGATTTGAGTGATATCGATGCCATTGCAGCAGCGGTTACCGACAAGACGCGCATGATTTGGGTCGAAACGCCAAGTAATCCGATGCTGAAGCTGGTCGACATCAAAGCGATCACTGCACTTGCCAAAGCGCACAATATTTTGGTGGTGGTGGATAATACGTTCGCGACGCCATACAACCAGCGTCCACTGGAGCTTGGTGCAGATATCGTGATGCATTCAGCAACCAAGTACCTTAACGGTCACTCTGATATGGTCGGTGGTATTGCCGTAGTTGGTGACAACGCTGATTTAGCCGAGCGTATGGCATTTTTACAAAACTCTGTCGGCGCTGTCGCGGGGCCTTTTGATAGCTACTTGGCATTACGTGGTGTGAAAACGTTAGCAATTCGTATGAAGGCGCACAACGAAGCGGCGTTGACTATTGCGAAGTGGCTTGAGCAACATCCTGCTGTAGAGCAAGTGATTCATCCAGGCCTCGAAAGTCATCCGCAGCATGCGTTAGCGAAAGAGCAAATGTATGGCTTTGGTGGCATGATCTCGATTTTGCTAAAAGGTGATATCGAAAAAGCGCGTCGTTTCCTTGAAAAAGTAGAGATTTTTGCCCTTGCCGAGAGCCTCGGTGGGGTGGAAAGCTTGATTGAACACCCAGCGATTATGACCCATGCTTCGATTCCAAAAGAGAATCGTGAGAAGTTAGGTATTTTGGATAACTTCGTGCGGATTTCCGTCGGTATCGAAGACGTCGACGACTTGATCGCTGACCTCGATCAAGCGCTAGCTGACTGATATTTCAAGAATATTTACACTCTTTTACAATTGCATGAAGTTACGGTAGGCTAACTCCACGATAAAAACAGACATAAAAACAAGGGTTATCCTATGCCTCTTAGCCTACTTTTATTACAAGGTTTAGTGGCGGCATTGTTGTTTTATGTGCTGGTCGGTCAACATCACCGTCAGCCATTGTGGAGTATGCTTGCCGTACTAATGTGTGGAATGGTTCCACCGGTCAATTGGGCCGTTTTATTGGTTGCTGTGGGTGCCAGAATGTGGCGTCGTCCAGCACCTGTTATGCGTGTGAAACATTAACCAACGTTGAGCCATTGATGAGCACTGTCGATTCTGTTGTACGACCTTTTCACTTAGCAATCCCTGTCGACGATCTTGTTCGCGCGCGCGAATTCTACGGCACTGTCCTTGGTTGTGCCGAAGGTCGTTCAGCGGAACAATGGATTGATTGGAATTTCTTTGGTCATCAGTTGGTCACCCATGTTGCACCAAAACCTGCCGAGCAGCCTCATCATAATCCAGTCGATGGACATGCCGTACCAGTTCCCCATTTTGGTGTGGTGTTGACGATGAGCGATTGGCAGCAATTGGCCGAGCGTGTGCGTGCGCATGACATTGCGTTTGTGATTGAACCTTATGTCCGTTTTGCCGGTGAGCCTGGCGAACAGGCGACCATGTTCTTTTACGATTTCAGCGGCAATGCGCTGGAATTCAAAGCCTTTAACGATTTAGCTCAGTTATTTGCAACGTAACTGAGCTAACCTGCGCCCAAGTCAACTCGGGCGCTTTACGTTCCCCCCGCTAATCACAACTCCTACGTGTTTTTCGGCAAACAGTTCTGGATAGCGCTGGATCGCAGCGATGACTGTAGCTGATGAGGGTTCTACCCACATGCCTGTACAGTCATCAACCAAGTGCTGCGCGTCGACGACTTGCGCGTCACTCACGAGTAAAATGTCTGCGACATTTGCTTGGATCACTGCAAACGGATGTTCACCGACACTGGTCAGCAAACCGTCACAAATACTTGTTGGCGGCATCGCTGGTTGTAAGCGACCGCTTTGGAGCGACTGATAACCATCTGCGGCTAATTCTGGTTCGATGCCATAGCATTTTGCGCCATAGTGTTTGGCTACCACACTACTCCCGCTGAGGAGACCGCCACCGCCAAGGGGGGTGAGCAACACAGCTAAATCTGGGTAGTCTTCGAATAACTCAAGGGCAGCGGTACCTTGGCCGGCCATAATATGAGGGTGGTCGTACGGTGGTATCACCTGTTGTTGGGCGGCGCGCTGGGCATCAATGAAAGCTTCACGTGCAGGCATGCCAGCTTCAATAGGAATAATGTTGGCGCCAAAATCGAGCATATTCTGCCGTTTCAGTGGCGAGGCATTGTGCGCAACGCCAACAGTGACTTGCACGCCAAGCAATTGGCCTGCGGCCGCAAGGCCAGCACCATGATTGCCTGACGAGACGGTGACCACGCCGGCGGCGCGTTGCTCCGGTGAAAGCTGTAATAGCGCATTGCAAGCGCCTCGAAATTTGAAGGCACCGCTTTTTTGCAAGTGTTCACATTTGAGATAAACCTTGCAGTTGAGAGCACTATTCAGTGCATCCGACTGCACCACCGGGGTACGTTTAACCCTTGCTGCGATACGGTCTGCAGCGGCACTAACATCAGAAAATTGCAGCATGTTCACCCTCCTAGTGACATCAATAGAGGCAGTCTAACCCGTAGTCTTGCAGCACACTAGCATGTATCATGTAACAAAATCTTAGTCGTGAGTATGTATTGTGGCGTTAAATACCTTTCAACGTTTTCGCGAGTTACCGTTCGCCTATCAAGTGTTTGCTGCGCTGTATTTGTGCGAGCGTATGTATCCAAATTATGAGTTGTTTCATCAGGTCACGGGCTTTGGCGATCCTAAGCCATTACGTGGCGCACTGAATGCTTGCTGGGACTGGAGCTGGCAGGGCAAAAAGGTGAAGGTCAACTTTGCCCGCTGGCAAGAAAAAGTCGATGAAGTGACGCCAAGTGAGCACGGACATGACATGCTGGGCGTTTATCCTGCGATGGACGCCTGCACCGCGATTAGTATTATGTTGCAGGGCCTGATGGATGCTAACGGCGCCGATTTAGTGAGTGTGGCCAAGGTCTCGCAAGCCGGGGTTGCTAAGTTCCTTGAACTTACCGAAGGTGCTGAGCTCGATGCTGAAGCACAACGTCAGCTCGTAAGTGAACACGAATTAGCCGTTTACGAAGTTGAAGTACAACAAGCGCTGCTAGATTTTCTAGAAGCCATGCAAGCTCAACCACCAAGTCAACTCATGGTGAGGCAGTTACAAGAGATGGTGGTGACCGAAGGGATCACCAACATCGGCATGGAACGTGATAGCGAGAACGAAAGCTAATCCGTTTGGGGAGGTTGGCGTTTGGCTTGCGCTTGGACAATGGCCATCCAACCAACGACGCCGAAGGCGACAATTTGCCAATAGTCGCCGCGGCGCCATTGAATGTGTTCGCGATAGACTGTGGCGAACATAAGTAACTGCACCAAATGCAGGCCGAGCAATAAAAACAGTAAGATCAAAAACAGCGCGAAGCCCTTGCCGGGGAACGGCCAGACCAAGTTCGCAATCATTGCGCCCCAAACAATGGCAAATAAGCCGCGGCCAAGCCAGATCGTGGTAGTCATTAAGAGTCCTCTTCTGCTGCAACGCGAAACAAACGTGAGCAGAGTTGCCCCGTCACTTTTTCGCGTTGTAATTGCCATTGTTCTGGAACATCCAGTGGCCATTCTTTTTCAGTTTCTAAGTAAATCCAACTGCCGCCATGCACATAACCGTTCTGTTGCAATAACTGACAACAGGGGGCAGCTAAGTTACTGCGAAACGGTGGATCAATAAAGACGATGTCGTAGGCGCTGGCAGCGGGCTGCGCTAACCATTTCAGTGCGTCAGTGGCGATGACTTCGCTGTGGCCATGACATTGCGCATTCAAAACACCAAGGTGGCGCTTGAGCATAGCTACTGCCGCATGCTGTTGTTCGAGCAGCGTCACTGCGCTGGCACCGCGCGAGAGTGCTTCAAGCCCAAGTGCACCGGTACCAGCGAAAACATCCAAACAACGTTGCTCGGCGATTTCAAATTGTAACCAGTTGAACAGCGTTTCACGCACACGGTCAGTGGTCGGGCGCAAGCCGGGTAGATCAGCAATCGCGAGCTTACGGCCACGCAGGGTGCCGCCGATAATACGGAGTTGACCACTGCCTTGTGCTGGTGATGATTTCTGCTTGTTTGCCCTGCGCCGCATGCTAAAGTAGCCCTCAAGAATCGAATACCACCGCGCAGGCACAGATGCCTAGAAACGATGGACATGTTAAACTGGCGCCATTGTAAACTGACTCGCAGTGAACTTCCAAAGGTAAACAGGGCATGGGTAAAGGATCATTTTTTTCGCGATTTCTCAAAAAGAAAGATAAAAAAGTAGAACAAGCAGTTGAGGAATCGGTTGTCGAACAACAGGATCAGACAGAAGCGGAAGAGACTGCTGAACAACCAACACCAACCTCAGTAGCGGCAACGGTAGCGCATGATGCGTCAGAGATTTGTGCGCAAGTCACCGCTGAAAGTGTTGCTGCGGCGCAAGAACCAGTAGACTCCTTGCCAGAGCCAGAGCCAGAGCCAGAGCCAGAGCCAG
>NZ_KE383983.1:269964-792220 GCF_000423165.1 Pseudidiomarina sediminum DSM 21906
GCCAGAGCCAGAGCCAGAGCCAGAGCCAGAGCCAGCGAAGGAGCAGAGTAAGCCGAGCCTTTGGAAACGGCTAACGCAAGGGTTGAAAAAGACCTCGACGGCCATCGGTGATGGTTTATGGGGCATTTTTAAAGATAAAAAAATCGATGACGAGCTGTTTGAAGAGCTGGAAACGCAGCTGCTAACGGCTGATATCGGTGTGCCCACCACCATGAAAATTGTCGAGCGCCTTACTGAGCAGGCGGATCGCCGTCAATTGCAAAACGCAGAAGCCCTCTATCAGTTGTTGCAAGACGATTTAGTCGACATTCTTAAAGATGTGGAACAGCCGTTGCAGCTCGATAACACACAAGATGGCCCTCAAGTTATCTTAATGGTTGGCGTGAATGGTGTGGGTAAAACCACCACCATTGGTAAGTTGGCACAACAACTGAAGCGCGAGGGCAAATCAGTCATGCTTGCTGCCGGTGACACCTTCCGTGCAGCAGCAGTTGAACAGTTGCAAGTGTGGGGTGAGCGTAACAACATCCCAGTGATCGCGCAGCACACTGGTGCCGACAGTGCGTCCGTCATTTACGATGCGGTGGAAGCAGCCAAAGCGCGTGATGTCGACGTGCTTATCGCTGACACGGCGGGTCGCCTGCAAAACAAAGCACATCTGATGGACGAACTGAAGAAAGTCGTCCGGGTGATGAAGAAGCTTGATGTGAATGCACCACACGAAGTCATGCTAACCCTTGATGCGGGAACGGGTCAGAACGCGATTAGTCAGGCCAAATTGTTTACTGAAGCAGTGGGCGTCACCGGCATTACCTTAACCAAATTAGACGGTACCGCGAAAGGCGGGGTGATTTTTGCCATTGCTGACCAGTTTAAATTACCTATCCGCTATATCGGCGTAGGCGAAGGGATTGATGATCTGCGTCCATTTGAAGCGACCTCGTTTGTGAAAGCGTTGTTTGAGCGCAGTATTGAGGAGCCGCGTAGCGAATGATCAAATTTGAGCAAGTCAGTAAAGCCTACCCAGGCGGTTTTCAGGCCCTGAACAACGTTAGTTTTAACGTTGAACCTGGTGAAATGGCTTTTTTAACAGGTCACTCAGGCGCTGGTAAAAGTACTGTGCTCAAGTTGATCAGTATGATGGAGCGTCCCACTGCTGGGCGCGTGTTGATTAACGGCCATGATTTGAAAAAGATCAGCCGTAAACAGGTGGCTTATGCCCGTCGTGATATTGGGATGATTTTCCAAGATCACCGCTTGTTAATGGACCGTACCGTTTTCGACAACGTTGCACTGCCGTTACTGATTGAAGGTTACAGCATGGGCGAAGCACGAAAGCGCGTGCAAGCGGCCTTGGAAAAGGTCGGCCTTGGCGACAAAATCCGTCATTATCCGCGTATGCTCTCTGGTGGTGAACAACAACGGGTCGGCATCGCACGGGCGGTGGTCAACAAGCCGCCGTTGTTGCTGGCAGATGAACCGACGGGGAACCTTGATCCTAAGCTCTCCGCAGAAATCATTAAGTTGTTTGAAGACTTTAACCGGGTAGGGGTGTCGGTAGTGATTGCCACCCATGATTTAGGCCTGATCGCACGTTTACGCTACCGTACTTTAACGCTCAAAGACGGGCGCATGATCAATGATGGTTTAGTGGAGGAAAACCTATGAGTTTTCTGTTTCGCGGCCGTCAGCAAGGTGCTCAACAGGTCAAAATTTCACTGGGGCGTCGTTTCTTAACCTTTTGGCTGCACCACGCACAGCAATGTATTGGTAGTTTGGGGGAACTGGCGCGGTATCCGTTTGCATCGTTAATGACTATGGCGGTGTTGGGGCTTAGCTTAACCCTACCTGCCACGCTTTACGTGATTGTAAAAAACACCGATGCGGTGGGCGCTAACTTTCAACAAGCTTCAGAAATGACCCTCTTTTTGCGTCAAGATTTAAGCGAACAAGAAGTGGCGACTTTTCATAAGCGGGTGCAGGTCAATCCAGCCGTTGCATCGACGCGGTTGATTGATAAGGCCGCAGGCTTAGCCGATTTTCGCCAGCGTTCAGGTTTTGGAGAGGCACTGGATACCTTAGAAAACAATCCGCTGCCGGACGTGTTGATTGTTACGCCCGCCGAGAGCTACCGTCATCCAGCTGCGGCAGAGCAGTTGTTGCAGCAAATGCAGCAACAACGAGAAGTCGACCAAGCACGTCTTGATGTGGGCTGGTTGCAACGCTTTCAAGCGATTGTGCGTCTTATCCAAGACGGCTTTCTTGGGCTGGCCCTATTGCTTTCTATTGCAGTGGTGCTGATTGTCGGCAACACCATTCGCTTAAATATTAGTAGCAAGCGTGATGAGATTGCCGTCATGAAGCTGGTCGGTGCAACAGATGCTTACATTCAACGTCCCTTTCTTTACACCGGTTTATGGTATGGTCTGCTTGGTGGTGTGATCACTTGGATTGCGACCGGCGTATTACTGTGGTGGCTAAGTGCAGCGGTGCGTGACATCGCTGAATTATATGACAGCCAATTCCGTTTGACGGGGCTGAATATCACTGAGATGGGCGTGGTTTGGGGCTTTGCCATAGGTATTGGGTTGTTAGGTTCGTATCTGGCGGTAAGAAAACACGTACGAGCTATTGAACCGCAATAATTCATCCCCATGTCAGTTCTATGAAGATCAAAATGATCCCGTTGTCAGCAGCGTCAAATTTGCTAGAATGAGGGAACTTTTCAGGCTATAAAGGGTCTGAAAGTGTGATTGCGAAATTCGATTCACCAAGCGCAGTCACCAGCAGAAGAGGATGTTGTTGAATGAGCACTGAAATGACAAAAATGGCGTTAGCGGTACCGCAAGGCGGAGGAAGCCTTGAGGCCTATATTCAGTCGGTCAATCGCATTCCAATGCTTACCGCTGAAGAAGAACAGGCTTTGGCGGTTCGATTAACCGAAGAAAATGATTTAGAAGCTGCACGTCAATTGATCATGTCGCACTTGCGCTTCGTTGTGCATGTGGCGCGTAGCTATTCAGGTTACGGCTTACCACAAGCAGACCTGATCCAAGAAGGTAACATTGGCTTAATGAAAGCCGTGCGTCGTTTTGACCCTTCGGTAGGTGTGCGCTTGGTTTCATTTGCTGTGCATTGGATCAAAGCTGAAATTCATGAGTATGTGCTGAAAAACTGGCGCATGGTCAAAATTGCGACGACCAAAGCGCAACGTAAGTTGTTTTTCAATCTCCGTAAGATGAAAAAGCGTTTAGGTTGGTTCACGCAAGAAGAAGTCAACACTGTTGCGGAAACCCTCGGTGTGAGCACCGCTGAAGTGATGGAAATGGAAGCGCGGATGAGTGCCCATGACCAAGCATTCGAGCTCAGCTCAGACGATGACGATGCGCGTGAAAACAGCACCTATTCACCAGCTCAGTACCTTGAAGACAAGCGTTCTGACTTGGCTGAAGAAGTTGAGCAACAGCAATGGCAAGATCACACGCAACAGCGTTTGTTGTCAGCCATTAATACGCTTGATGAACGTAGCCAAGATATCGTTCGTGCACGTTGGTTAGACGAAGACAACAAAACCACTTTGCAAGAATTGGCCGATAAATACCAAGTCTCTGCAGAGCGTGTGCGTCAGCTTGAAGCTAACGCAATGAAGAAATTGCGCATGGCCATGGCTTAATCGCCATGCAATGCCGCGCTGGATGTGGAGCGTGTTGTATAGCACCTTCCATTAGTTCAGCCCTACCAGGAATGCCAGCCGGGAAACCCGCTGGCATTCGTTGTATTCATCTCACCGAAACCAACCTTTGCGCCATTTTTGACCATCCAGATCGCCCTAAGGTGTGTGCTGATTTCAAAGCGGATGATTATGTCTGTGGCAATTCCAGAGACGAAGCGCTGATCCTCATTACCGAGCTAGAACAACTCACGTAAGACGCTAATGCAGTAGCTCAGAGGCTTTCACCAGCTCTACATTGTGTGCTGCAGCGAGCAGGGGTAGGTCATTCTGTAAAAAAGCCAAGGTGGCAGGGTATGGGTGGCCAATCGCTATCGCATAGCCTTGACGATGCGCTAAATCGAGTAAGCGTTGCCACTCGGCTAATATCGCCTCACGTTCTGGCGCGTTGTCGAGAAACACATGGCGACGACCGGTGAGAACTCCTGCGGCTTCAGCTTGCTGCTCGGCAACAGTAAGCGTGGTGGTGCGACTGTCGAGAAAATACAACTGTTGCTGTGTGAGTTCCTGCATGAGCCATTGCATTTGTTGCGGGCGTGCAGTGAGTGCACTGCCTTGATGGTTGTTTAATCCAACGGCTTGGGGCAAGCGCGAAATGGCCGCACTCAGCGTTGCGATGAACTGGGCTTTGGAGTCAAAGCGATCGAGCACACCTTGTTCTTGCAGGTCATTATTTTCACGCTGCATTGGCATATGAATGATCACTTCATGCCCTTGGCTAGAGGCTGCGGCCGCTAAGGCTTCAGCTTTGGGAGTAAAGGGCATAATGGCCAACGTTAGTGGCATCGCAAGCGCTGTGAAAGCGAAATGATCGTGATGGTGACCAAGATCGTCAATGACAATCGCAATTTTAGGCGTTGCTGCCGCATCGCTCTGCTGTGCTGTAGCACTGAGAAGCAACGCGGGTAGCAGCGCAATACTGAGCAACAAACGACGCACCCGCATCAACGACACCATTGCGTCGGATTCACCGGGTCGCCTTTCACACGAATTTCAAAGTACAACGCAGGCCCTTCACGCCCGCCACTTTGGCCAACCAAGGAAATCTCTTCGCCACGGCGGACGACGTCACCGACCCGCGGCAAAATAGCTTGGTTATGACCATAGAGACTCATGTAGCCGTCGCCGTGATCAAGTACTAGCAATAACCCGAAACCGCGCATCCAATTGGCAAAAATCACACGGCCATCAGCGATGGCCTGCACAGAGGTGCCTTCGGCGGCGTCGATGACCACGCCTTTCCATTTCACTCCACCGCTACGGTTCTTGCCGAATAGGCGCTGGACCTTTCCTTGTGTCGGCCAACGCATTTGGCCTTTAAGCTGAGCTAAACCATCCAACTGAGGCTCATCACGTAAGGCTGCGATAATCGCAGCGAGAACTTCTTCGAGCTCACGCTGATCACGTTCTAGCTGCGCAATACGCGACTGGTCGTGTTGTTGCTCTTGGTTTAATTGGCGTACCAATTTTTGCTGCTGTTGTTGCTGGCTTTCTAGATTGGCGCGTTGACGCTGCTGCTGTTGCTCCTGCTGCGCAAGCTTGTCTTGCTCAGCGGCGACATCAGCGACGATGTTTACCAGCTCTTGTTGGGTTTGCTTCACCTGCTGCAGCTGTTGCATTCGGGCGCGGTTAAAATAGCCGTAGTAGCCATGCATGCGCTCAAGGTGTGCAGGGTCTTGTTGATTGAGAATAAGCTTCAGTAAGTCATGCTCACCAATGCGGTAGGCCATATCGAGTTGCTTGGCGAGCCACTGCAATTGTTTTGCCTGCTCTTGCTCGAGTGTGCGTTGTTGTTGCTCAAGTTGCGCAATACGTTGTTGCGTGGCCGCTTGCGCTTTACGTGTGGCGCTAAGCTTGCTGGCGATGGCACTGATGTCCATTTCCAGTTGCTGGAGCGCACGCTCGGTGCTGCTCAGTTCTTTTGCACGCTGTTTGATGGCCGCTTGCCGCTGTTGCAGTTCTTTGGCAATCGCATCAATACGTGCCTGTGTTTGCTCTGCTGTTTCTTGGGACGGTGCCTGCCACGCATGGCTTGCTGTTACTGGCAGCAACAGCAAGGCAAGCGCAAAAAAACAGCCAACGCGCGTCATCATTTGAGGGTAACGATAGGGGAGCCGGTCATTTCTGCAGGCTGCTCAAGACCGAGCAAGTGCAGCATGGTTGGCGCAACGTCAGATAGCGTACCACCGTCGCGCGGTGTTGCGTCACGGCCGACGTAAATAAAGGGCACCAACTCGCTGGTATGCGCGGTGTGACACTGGCCTGTCGTGTGGTCTTGCATTTGTTCGGCGTTACCATGGTCCGCGGTGATTAAGCATTCACCATTTACCCGCTGCAGGGCGTCGATAACCCGTGCAATCGAGCGATCTACAGCTTCGACGGCTTTCACTGCAGCAGCGAAATTACCGGTGTGGCCAACCATGTCACCATTCGGGTAATTACAGACGATAACGTCATGCTTGCCTGATTCAATGGCTTCAACCAAGGCATCGGTGAGCGCTTCACTGCTCATCTCTGGTTGTAAGTCGTATGTTGCGACTTGCGGTGATGGGATCAGTACGCGTGTTTCACCGTCAAACTCTTGCTCACGACCGCCACTAAAGAAGAACGTTACGTGTGCATACTTTTCGGTCTCAGAAATGCGTAACTGGGTATAACCTTGTTTTGCTAACCACTCGCCGAGCACGTTATGCAGAGCTACTGCTGGAAATGCTACGTCGCTGTGAATATCTTTGGCATATTCGGTCAATGACACAAAGGCCGCCAGTTGCGGTCGCCGCTGGGCGGCAAAACCAGCGAAACCATCGCTGATAAAGGCATGACTTAGTTGACGTGCGCGGTCGGCACGGAAGTTCATGAAAATGACTGCATCGCCATCTTGCATCGGTGCCGCGTCAGCAATGCGTGTCGGCTGGACGAATTCATCGCTTTCGTCGCGCTCATAAGCCATTGCCAAGCCGTCGCTGGCACTCTCGGCATGGAAGGGTGCAACGCCGTCGACTAACAGCTGCCAGGCTTGCTCTACGCGATCCCAGCGCTGGTCACGGTCCATGGCGTAATAACGGCCACAAAGACTGGCGAAGCGTCCGACGCCAAGGCGACTAAAGAGCTGCTCAAAACGCTCGAGCGAAGGCTTTGCTGAGCGTGGCGGTGTGTCACGACCATCAAGGAAGCCGTGGACATAAACACGTTTGGCGCCGCGTTGTGCGGCTAGCTCAACCATCGCCAGTAAGTGATCTTCATGGCTGTGCACGCCACCTGGCGAAAGTAAGCCCATGATATGCACGGCACCCTCATGTTGAACCGCAGCATCTACCGCTCGGGTGAGGGTCGGGTTTTGATAGAACTCACCATCGGCGATGGCTTTACTAATGCGAGTAAAGTCTTGATAAACCACACGTCCTGCGCCTAAGTTGACATGGCCAACTTCGGAATTGCCCATCTGCCCGTGGGGCAGACCAACGGCCATGCCTGAACCATCAACTAAGGTGTGTGGACATTGCTGCCACAAGGCATCCATAGTGGGTGTATGGGCAGCGGCAATCGCGTTGTCGTCAGCCGCTTCGCGGTGACCCCAACCATCTAAAATCAATAGTGCAAGGGGAGTGTGTGGCTTAGCCATTGAACGTCCTCATGTTGACTTACTGCGGGTTTTACTTGATCTGGCTCTAGTTTATGCGATTTTGTGGTGCAACGCACCCGCTGTCCTAGGAAATGCCCCCAAATTTTACTGGTATCTGACATTTCAGCGGGTATACTCTTGAGCTTGATTTTTTTAGTAGGAGTAGTGAGTCATTATGGAGCAACTTCTTGCATTCGCAGCCGACCATTATTTGATGAGTATTCTCTGGGTCGTTCTGCTGATCGCCATCATTGTCTCTTATGTATCTGCCGCGACCTCAAATGTGAAAGCGCTCTCTGCACAAGAAGCCACGCTGGCAGTGAACCGTAACGATGGTGTGTTTGTTGATATTCGTTCGATTGATGAATATCGCAAGGGGCATATCCACGGCTCACTGCATTTGCCTTCTGAGCGAATCCGGAAAAATGACACGCCGGCCCTTGATAAATATAAAAGTGCCCCCATCGTGGTTGTATGTGCAACAGGCATGACGGCAAAAGCTGCAGCTCAGCAGCTTGCAAAAGCTGGTTATGAGAACGTTGCCTTATTACAAGGTGGAATCTCTGCCTGGCAAGGCGCCAGTTTTCCGCTCGTGAAAAAATAAAATTTCGAACATTAAATTACGTTAATAGGAAGTATTACCATGGCTGATGAACAGCAAGTAAACGGCGCCGCTCAAGACGACGCACAACAGCAACAAGCATTCGCAATTCAACGTATCTACACGAAAGACGTTTCTTTCGAGTCACCAAATGCGCCAGAAATTTTCCGCAAAGAGTGGAAACCAGATCTGAACCTTGATCTGAACGTGAAAAACAACAAGCTTGACGACAACACTTATGAAGTTGTGTTGAAAGTAACTGCAACCAACAAAATCGGCGAAGAAGTTGCTTTCTTGGCGGAAGTTCATCAAGCAGGTATCTTCACTATCGCTGAAACCCTTGAAGAAGGTCAGCGCGCACACTTGTTAGGTGCATTCTGCCCGAACATCTTGTTCCCATACGCGCGTGAGTGCCTCTCTAGCCTCGTAAGCCGTGCAACGTTCCCACAATTGAACCTTGCGCCAGTAAACTTCGATGCAGTTTTCGCACAACACTTGCAACAGCGTCAGCAACAAGCGGCTGAGCAGCAAGCAGACGCGTAATTAGTTGGTCTAATACCCACTAATGCATACGAAACAAGTCACAGTGCTAGGCGCCGGTTCTTACGGAACTGCCCTAGCACTTTGTTTTGCTCGCAAAGGTACTCCGGTGTGTTTATGGGGTCGCGATAGCAAACAAATTCAAACCATGTCGGCAGATCGTGAGAATCGACGCTATTTGCCGGGTGTGTCCTTTCCTGATTCCCTAACACTGACCGACGACCTCGACGACGCTGTGCGCGATGCCCAGAATGTTGTTGTGGTGGTGCCCAGTGGGGGCTTTGCGCAGGTACTGCGCGATATCCAACCGTTACTGCGCAACGATGCGCGGGTAGCCTGGGCGACCAAAGGGCTAGAGCCTGGCACCGGCAGATTGTTGTTTGAGGTTGCGGAGGAAATTTTAGGTCATGACCATGCGCTCGCGGTCTTATCTGGGCCGACGTTTGCGATGGAAATGGCGAAGGGGTTACCGACCGCGATTTCAATGTCATCGACTGATCCAGAGTTTGTGCATGAACTCTCAGAATTATTGCATTGCGATCGTAGCTTCCGGGTGTATACCAATGACGATTTCATTGGCGTGCAACTTGGTGGTGTGGTGAAAAACGTGATCGCAATTGGCGCCGGGATGGCTGATGGTATTGGCTTTGGTGCCAATGCACGTACTGCACTTATCACCCGTGGCTTGGCGGAGTTAACCCGACTGGGGTTAAAACTCGGAGCGAAACCTGAAACCTTCACTGGCATGGCTGGCTTAGGTGATTTGATCTTAACCTGTACCGACAACCAATCGCGCAACCGGCGTTTCGGCTTGGCGCTCGGACAAGGTAAATCGGTTGACGAAGCCATGCAGAGCATTGGCCAGGCGGTCGAAGGTTATCGGAATACCAAAGAAGTGGTTATGTTGGCGCGCCGCAACAACGTAGAAATGCCGATTTGTGAGCAAATCTACGATGTGCTGTATGGCGACACAACACCGCAGCAGGCTGCGGTGAACTTATTGAGCCGCGCGCGTACGTCAGAGTAATTGGTGCGCGATGGTTTGCCATTGCGCTTCAAATTCGGTGGTCGGTGTTTGTTTAAACTCACTGCGAACATATTGAGCAATTTTGCCATCTGCATAAGCCATCAAGAGATTCGCCAACACGGCCTCGTCAAGACGTGCTTGCACGTTTTCGCGTAAACGGCGTTCACGTAATGCTTGCTTCAGATTCGCTTCAATTTTACCAAACAGGTTTTGTACGCGTGAACGTAACCGTTCATGCTCACCCATCAGGGCGTCACCGGTTAAAATACGTGTGATACCGGGGTTGACCTCGACAAACTTCAAAAGTACCCAGAGGGTGTTGCGACAGCGGGTTAGGGTATCTTTCTCGCGCTCCATCACCACGTTGATTTGTGACAACACCGTTTCTTCTGTGAACTCAATGAGCCCTTCAAACATCCGCGCTTTCGATGGAAAGTGGCGGTACAGTGCAGCTTCAGAAACACCAAGCTCAGCGGCAAGACTTTTGGTGGTAATGCGCTGACCCGGGCTGGTTTCTAGCATATGGGCGAGGGTGCCTAAAATCTGCTCTTTGCGATTTGGCTTTTTGCTTGTCATTGTTGTTATTGTCTCCGTTACAAAAGCAACCGTCGTGGGCCGTTCTCCAAGGCCTACGACGATGGTAATTCTTTAATTTGACGTAGAATTTGTGCGGCAATGTGACCTTTGCTTGCACGTGGCAGATCGCGTTGCTGAAGTTGTCCTGCGGCGTCATGCCAAAATAGCTGCATTGCATTTTCATCGCTATTAAACCCGATACCTTGATCACTGACATCGTTCGCAGCAATCATGGCAAGCTTTTTACGCGTAAGCTTGTCTTGGGCATAGTGCGCGACATCCTGTGTTTCGGCGGCAAAGCCAATACATAAAGGAGCATCGGGGCGGGCAGCTATGGTCGCCAATATATCTGGATTGCGTACCAGTTGAAGTTGCATCGTCGCTTGGCTTTTCTTCATTTTTTGCTCAGCGACATTAGCCAAGCGATAGTCGGCAACGGCTGCACAAGCAATAAATACCGAGCTTGCGCTGACTGCTTGTTGCACCGCATTGAGCATCTGTTCGGCACTTTCAACCTGCACACAGTCGACTCCTGTTGGCACAGGCAACTGCGTCGGTCCACTGACTAAGGTTACTTTGGCGCCTAAGCGTTGCGCCTGTTCTGCGAGAGCATAGCCCATTTTACCGGAGCTGTGGTTGCTCAGGTAACGTACGGGGTCAATGGCTTCGCGGGTAGGGCCAGCAGTAATCAGGATATGCTGCCCCTGAAAAAGGTTTTCGCGTGGCGCGAGCAGTTCGACCACGGCATCACGCAACGCCAACGGCTCGGGCATACGTCCTGCCCCCACATCACCACAGGCTTGGGCGCCACTGGCGGGCGCAATCAAATGGAAGCCAAATTGCTCTAGTTGGCGCAAATTAGCTTGCACTACTGGCGCCGCCCACATTTGTTGGTTCATTGCTGGCGCGATCATGATCGGCGCGGTGGTCGCTAAGCATAAGGTGCTTAACAAGTCATCAGCGAGCCCATGGGCAAGTCGCGCCAAGGTGCTCGCGCTCGCTGGAGCAATCAGGATCACATCGGCCCATTTGGCCAGCTCAATGTGTCCCATCGCAGCTTCAGCAGCCGGATCGAGTAAGTCGTCGTGGACTGGGTGGCCTGAGACAGCTTGTAATGTCAGCGGCGTAATAAAAGATTGTGCGCCTTGAGTCATTACAACCCGCACAATCGCCCCAAGCTCGCGTAAGCGACGAACTAAATCAGGGGTTTTGTAGGCGGCAATACCACCGCTTACACCAACCAAAATATGGCGGCCAGCAAGCGTGTTAGAAAGGGGTTCCGTCATAGTGAGTCCTTACCTAATCTTTACGCTGTAAGATACCACGACGAAGGGGCATGATGCGAACTTTATCGCTGAAGTGACCCGAGCTCAGCGTACCCTATGTCGCTGATTTCGTTCATTCGGTTACACTGCAAGCAGAAGGATTGTCGCGACGAACTCAAGGAGGAGTGATGGCAAATTTAAAGGCATGGCCCGCCTCAGAACGGCCCCGTGAAAAGTTTGCGGAGATGGGGGTACATGCGTTGAGCGATGCGGAGTTACTCGCCATTTTATTGGGCACGGGCATTAAGGGGAAAGATGTGGTCACTTATGCTCGAGAGCTACTCCAGTACTATGAAGGTATCGGCGGGCTGATGGCTGCACCGGCGGCAGACTTACTCACGCAACCGGGTTTAGGTCCTGCGCGAGTGATGCAACTGCAAGTGGTGATGGAAATTTCCCGGCGTTATCTCGCTTGGCAGTTGCGTCGCGATGACGGCTTCACCCAGCCGGCCATGGTGCGTGACTATCTTACGTCACAGCTGCGTCACCAAGAGCGCGAGGTCTTTGTGATTCTCCTGCTGGATAGCCAGCACCGCTTGCTTAAATACGTCGAACTGTTTCACGGTACTATCAATGCGGCGCCAGTGTATCCACGCGAGATTGTGAAGTTGGTGATGCAACATAACGCCGCAGCGGTCATTCTCGCCCATAATCATCCTTCAGGGGTAGCAGAACCTAGCCAAGCGGATCAGCGCGTTACAGAGCGATTGAAGAAGGCGCTAGCGATGATCGATGTGGCGTTGTTGGATCATTTCGTGATTGGCAGCGGTGCGCCAGTTTCGTTTGCCGAACGAGGGCTTCTGTAATAGAATACCGCGACCATCTAAAACGATCGCAAAAGATCAAAAAATTACGTCGATTACTTGATTACCGAGCCGGTTTACTGTATAAAATGCGCCCTCGGATTCAAGGCAAGGCCGCGATGGGCGACAGGCGAGCTTGAAGCAATTTTTGGAGTAAAAAACGATGTCACGAGTATGTCAAGTTACAGGAAAGCGTCCGGTTACCGGTAATAACCGTTCTCACGCGCGCAATGCGACCAAGCGTCGTTTCCTGCCGAACCTACAATCTCACCGTTTCTGGGTAGAATCAGAGAAGCGTTGGGTGAAGCTGCGTATTTCTACTAAAGGTATGCGCATTATTGATAAAAACGGTATCGACTCGGTGCTCGCAGATTTGCGTGCCCGTGGCGAAAAAGTGTAAGGAGCTAAACCATGCGCGATAAGATCCGTCTAGTTTCTTCTGCCGGTACTGGTTACTTCTACACTACCGACAAGAACAAGCGTAACATGCCAGAAAAAATGGAAATCAAAAAGTTTGATCCAAAGATTCGTAAGCATGTGATCTTCAAAGAAGCTAAAATCAAATAAGTTTCTTGAAGCAGTCTAAAAAAACCCGACCTTGTGTCGGGTTTTTTATTGCCTGCTTATCGGGTTGGGTCAACAATGCCGCTTACACTGGCATTCAAGCGATACCAGCCGGTGATACTGTAACGGTCACGTAGCCCAGTCAACACCTCATGAACGAACACGTCGCTCAAAAACAGCACTAACTTCCCAGCTTCTGGCAACACGGTCTCAAGGACTTGTCCACGATCTCCGTAGATCACCAATTGACCACCATCGTGTTCTTGCCATTCAGGGTTCAAGTAAAATACTGTCGTAAGAATGCGATTACTGCGCCCTTTGAAGGCATCGAGATGCTTGCGATAAAAAGCTCCTGGCGGATAGTGGGCAAGGTGACACTCGTAGTCAAACAATCCCATAAACAGTTCACGGTTGATCAGTGTTCGGAGTTGATCCATGAGCTGCAAGTAGGCGTTTTCATAGGGTGCGTCGCTGTTGAGCCAGCGAATTCTGTCCTGTCGCACTGCCGTATTGGTGGTATAGTTTTCGGCCCGGCCAATCCCTGCTTGCTGCCAAGCTGGCGGCGGCAAATCGACCGCATAATGATATAAATCGAGACAGTGTTGGCGCTCGAGAAAGTTGGGTACAATGACATAACCGTGCGAAATAAAATGCTCAATATCAATGGTCGCAGTGTCGAAACCCGCGAACGATAGTGCATGTGAATGTGTCGTCATTGATGGATAGTGCCTCATTATCTAACCGACGAAATATAGTGGACAGTGTCACCAAACACAAGAGAAATGAGATGCCAGAATTACCAGAAGTTGAAGTCAGTCGAATGGGCATAGCGCCCCATCTAGAAGGCCAGCAAATTAAGGCTGTAGTCGTACGTGAACCTCGTTTACGCTGGCCCATACCGGAACAGGTGATGCAGCTTGAAGGCGCGCTTATTCATCAGGTGGAGCGACGGGCGAAGTACCTTATCTTGCATACCGATAAAGGCTTTCTCATTTTGCACCTAGGCATGTCGGGTGCGCTCCGAGTGGTGGCTAGCGATAGCTTGGTGGTGAAGCATGATCACTTCGAACTGCAATTGACCAATGGCCAGTGTTTGCGATTAAACGACCCGCGCCGTTTTGGCTGTGTGCTGTTTAGCGCCCAGCATCCGGGAGTTGAGCACCCCTTGTTACGCGCGCTGGGACCGGAGCCGCTGACCGAGGCCTTTACTGCCAGTTACCTACATCAGCAGGCGCAAGGTAAAACCCAAGCGATTAAGACCTTCTTGATGGACAATCATGTGGTTGTTGGGGTGGGTAACATTTATGCCAATGAGGCGCTGTTTAAGGCCGGTATTCACCCTAAACGCGCTGCGGGTAAGGTGAGCTTGGCGCGTTATCAGCGACTGGTGCCGATTATCAAAGAAACCCTCAGCGCGGCAATCGCACAAGGCGGCACCACGCTCCAAGACTTCACCCAAGCCGACGGCCAACCAGGGTACTTTAAACAGCACTTAAACGTGTATGGTCGTGGTGGGCGCCCTTGCATGGTGTGTAAAACCGAGCTGACCGAAATCCGCTTAGGTCAGCGTAGTACGGTGTATTGTAAGCAGTGCCAGCGCTAAGCTTGGGCTGAAAAGAATGCGCGCCATTGTTGCATGAACTGCTCCGGATCGCTGATGAACGGGGCATGACTGCAGCGCGGCGCAATGACTTGCGTGCTGTTTGGCGCTAATTGCTGAACCTTGTCTGCGGTGGCAACAGGCACGAGTGCGTCAAGTCGCCCATACATACGTAGAAACGGCATTTCTAACTGCGCCAGTTGTGCTCGTAAATCGACTGAGGCGAGCATATCTAAACCTGCATCAAGTACTTCCACTGCGGCCATAGGTTTACTAAAAAGCCACTCTTTAATGACTTTCACATCTTGTTTGGCGTGTGGACTACCAAGCGATTGCAAGGCTAAAAAGCGCTCAACGGTGCGACGGAAGTCTTTGCTCAGCTGTTTCCCGAACTGGTTCAAAATCTTAGGCTCAATACCGGGCCACTGCGTTTCGGCCACACTGGGAAAATAAGGTGATGAAGCGACAGTTGTAAGGCTTTGTACTTGTTGCGGTGCGCGCAGTGCAATCTGGGTCGCCACTAAACCACCGAGGGACCAACCGATGAGGTGACACGATGGTGGCAGCGCTGCTTGGGTGAGTGCGCATAAGTTGTCGAACGTGAGTGGCAGCGAGGCTGGCCAAGCTGAGTCACCGTAGCCAGGTAAATCGATACGGGTAACGCGACCTAACTGCTGTAAGGGCGCAAGAATAGGTGTCCAAATATTCGCATTCAAACCCCAGCCATGAAGGACAACAATATCAGCCCCTGTCCCACTGCTTTCTAACCACACATTCTCTACCATGAGTGACAACCTAGTAGTTATTTTGGAGTGTGTAATGGTAACCATGGAAGGGGCTTTTGCCAAGCTGTCAGGTGGCTGTTGTTGGTGTTGTTTAATGCCGCTATTCGCGAGTGAGCAACATGGCTTTTGTCGCGCGTGCTTTCGTGACTTACCACGCTTGCCGCCATCATGTTTACACTGGCGCGGTGCCTCGCGAGCCTTGCCACATACACGCTATTGGTTTGCTGCGCTGGCGTGGCGCTCGATGAGTCGGCAACTGGTGTATAGCTACAAATTTCAGCGACGGCCTGAATTGGCGCGTTGGTTAGCGCCGTTGCTCAGCGCTCAGGTGATGGCCTGTTATCAAAAGTATCAAGCACGTTGGCCTGATGTGGTGGTGGCGATGCCAATGACACGGCGGCGCTGGCGTAAACGCGGATTTAATCAAGCTGGGTTGTTGGCAGAACAGGTGGCTAAGCAGGTGCAGTTACCTTACGCCGTTGGTTTGCTGCGACGCTTACGCGACGAAGAGCAGCAACATCAATTGAATCGACAGCAGCGTTGGCAGAGGATGCAACAGGCGTTTCATTGTACGCGAGATATGAAAGGTCTGCGCGTGGCGCTCGTCGATGATGTGTTGACGAGCGGCGCGTCAGTGACCGCGGCCGCCGCTGCAATGCGGCGACGCGGTGCAAGAGCGGTTGATGTGTGGACGTTATGCTACACCGAACCGCATCAACTAGGTGAGGCCTAGTGGTTTTCTTCAGCTGCTTCAGCGTTTGCCGCGGCAGCGTCTTCCGCACTTTTCGGGAAGGCGTTGACTGCAGGCGCTAAGAAAATCGCGTTGCTGAGCAGTTTGGCCGTGCCCCAGAAATACGCTCGGAAGTTCACGTCATCAGCAAAGGCAATCACACGACCACTGCCGAGACGGTGGGCAACGATGGCTGCTTTATTGCCGATAACTTCACGGTTTTGCTTCGCAGCATAGCCGCTTAGCAGCGGATCTTCTTGATAGCGAGCTACCGTAATGAATGGTGCGTTCGGTACTTCCATGGCATTTAAGCTGTCTTTAAATAACGGCAGTTTTGTGCGCGGGAAACCAAAGGCGAGCGGGTGGCTCAGATCCAAATCAGCACCGAAGATGGCACCGGCAACACGGCGCTGGCCATAGTAACTATCACGGTCTGCGTAGCTTAGCTCTGCGGTTTCAAATTTTTCGTCAAAAGCTTTGCTGTCGACAAAGTTGGCCGCCAAGATACCTTGCTTAGCAAGCCATTTCGCCCCACCTTGTTGACCGATAATAGTACCGCCATTGGCGACCCATTCGCGGAGGCGTTTGACATGCTGCTCGCTAAGGTTGCTGTAGCTACCATCGACTAAAATGATGTGGGTGTAGCGCTGCAAATCACTGCGACCAAAGCGGTCGGTGTCAACCAAGGACACAGGGATACCAACGTGGCGATCAAGGTAATACCATGCTTCACCATTTTCATACATGTTGGCACCATGACCGACCAACATCATTACGCTAACAGGATCAACCGGCGGTAAGTTACGGCTACCCAGATCCATCCCTTTTGGTGTTAAACCAGTGGTAATGCTATGCACGGTCACGCCATTGTCAGCCATGGCCTGCGCTACGAGCGCTTGTACCTCAGCCCATGGTTTCGTTTGATAGGCACGAGGAACAATCACTGCGCCTGGTGCAAACGCATGTTCGCCGTCGCTGGTTTTTGCGGTAAAACCGAGCTGTGCTTGGCGTACATGTACACCTGCTTTCGAGAGCTGCTGTAAGGTACGTGGTGCAAAGTAGTGGTGCCAATCGAAGCCATACGCATAAGCGTCGCTACTAAGGCTTTGCGCAGGCGCTTGTACTGCTTGCCAAACCTGGTCGCTGTGGCGAACACGGCTGTCGGTTGCGCTGAAGTTGACGTTAAAGGCGAGTGGCAACGTCCAACCTGATACATCGTAGAAGGTGTTGTCACGGAAGCTCTTCTGCGTCGTGAAGATTTGACGAATCAAACGGTACTGTGGCTGCGCAAGCGGCACATAGTAGCTGCTGCCGGCACGGTAGACGACGTCATTTTCTTCGATGTCTTTGGTGATTGGGTAAACTTTCACGCCATGTTGTGAAAGGATCTCCAGCATACCTTCGACGCGACCTGGGTCGGTGGCATCACCGAAGACATAACCGCGGAAGTCAGCATCATCGGCCTGTTCTAGTGCGTCTTTGAAGAAGCGCTGCTGATAGTCGAGGAACGATGACTTGTGCGCGTGAGCACCGTACATGGTGGTTAGCGAGGTAATGAACTGGTTCTCGATAGTGAACGGGAACTCAACCACACCGTTGATCGAATCGTGCGCATGGCCGCGGCTCGAGCCCTGCTCAAACAAAATGCCAATTGCACCTTGTACATCAGGGTAGGTTGAACCTTTACCTACGTAAAAGTCATCGAAGGACTCTTCAGTGAAATACAAACGACCCTCTTCATCAAGGGCAGCTGCGTGACCTGCTGCCAATTTGGCGGTCAGGGTAACGTTTTCTTCTGGGGTTTCAGGGTTACGACGGGTCGGAATACCTGGTTGGAAGAAGAAGGTGCTGTTTGATCCCATTTCATGGAAATCGGTGAGTACGTTTGGCTTCCACTTTTGGAAGTTGGCGATGCGCGCACGAGATTCTGGGTGTTGCAGTAACAACCAGTCACGGTTTAAGTCAAACCAGTAGTGGTTGACCCGACCGCGAGGTGTACCTTGAACGTGCTCACGGTGCTGGTCATCTGACACGATGTTTTGGCTCTTGTGCTGGTTAACCCACAGCGCAAAGCGAGCAAGGCCATCGGGGTTAAAGCTAGGATCGAGGAGGATAATGCTGTCGCGCAATACCGCCTCAATTTTCTCGCCTTGTGCAGCGGCAAGGTAATACGCGTACAACAATGCTGAGTTACTACCGCTTGCCTCATCACCATGGATGCTGTAACCCATGTAGAGTACCAGCGGTGCAGTTTCAGGGTCACCGTTACGGCTTGGATCGGCAATCGCCAAATGTTCGTCACGCAAGGTATCGATGTTCTGGTGATTCTCTGGTGAGGTCACAGTGATCAACAATAACGGACGTTGCTGGTGGGTACGGCCGGTGTATTCAAGGTGAAAACGGTCGCTTTTTTCAGCAAGTACTTCCATGTAACGGACAAGTTGATCATGGCGTACATGCCACTCACCTACTTCATAACCTAAAATCTCTTTTGGTGTTGGGATTTCAGGGTCATAGGTGACATCATCGGGCAGGTAATCTTTTAAAGTTGTGCTTTGAGCACTAAAAGATACCAACAGCACTGCGGCTGCGAACATCTTGAGAAAACGCATAGTTGGATCCTAAGCAATTGAAACGTCGGTATAAGCTAACAAATGCTAGGCAAAGCCCCAAGCGGGTTACTATGCAATGCAGGATTTTTGCGATAAGATATACCCTAGTAAATTGCTCAAGTATAGCTTCAGTAGATTAGTAAGGTGGTAAGCTCATGATTCGTATTACAGAGAACGCACAGGCACATTTTCGTAAATTGCTTGCCGAGCAACCGGACAACACCAATATTCGTGTTTTCGTGGTCAATCCGGGAACACCGACAGCGGAGTGTGGCGTTTCGTATTGTCCACCTGATTCCGTAGAAGCTGATGATGAAATTCTACCTTTCTCGGGTTTTGACGCCGTGGTCGATTCTGGCAGCGCCCCATTTTTGAAAGATGCCGTGATTGATTTTGAAGAGCAGGACCTTGGCTCACAGTTAACCTTGAAAGCACCGAATGCGAAAGCACGAAAAGTGGCGGATGATGCGCCGTTAATTGAGCGCGTCGAATACGTGATTCAAGCTGAAGTGAACCCGCAGCTCGCCAACCACGGCGGTCGCGTATCGGTGACAGAAATCACTGACGACGGTTTTGCTATTTTGCAATTCGGTGGTGGCTGTAACGGTTGTAGTATGGTTGACGTCACGCTGAAAGAAGGCATTGAAAAACAATTGCTTGAGCGTTTTGATGGTGAGCTAAAAGGCGTTAAAGACGTGACTGAGCACCAACGCGGCGAGCACTCTTACTACTAAAATTGTGATCCCAGACATTATTTATCTTCGTATGTGGAATTTGCATATAACACAACGAGGAACAAACCATGAATGGGATCACGAAATGCAGTATACCTGTTTTAGCTGTGCTCATGCTAGCCGCATGTGACAGCGATGATGATAATTCAGAGTCTGTTGTAACCCCACCACCAGCACCCGATTCGACCTACGTTCGGGTGCATCACAGTGTTGCCGATGCCCCTGATGTTAATGTGCTGGTTGACGGCAATGTAGCGCTTGAAAGTGTGCCGTATGGCGCTTCTTCAGCAGTGCTTGAGTTGGATGAAGGCACTTACAGTATTCAAGTTGATGGCATTTTAGCCGATATGTCGACCGCGACGGTCATTGGTCCTGCCGATGTTGAGCTTGACGATGACATGCGTTACGAGGTGTTTGCGGTAGGTAAAGTTGGCGACGCAACCATCGCGCCACTTATTTTTGCTAATGAAGTGACCGCTGTTACCGAAGGCAATGCGCGGGTTGAAGTTGTGCATGCTGCACCAGATGCGCCACCGGTAGATATTTATGTGACCGAACCTGGCGCCGATCTTACCGCAGCGTCGGCGTTAACGACCTTGGCCTTCACCGATAACTCTGGGCAAGTCGAAGTTGCCGCGGGTGATTATCAAGTACGCATCACCGTTGCTGGCGAACCAGCGACTGTGGTTTACGACAGTGGTTCGTTGGAACTTGCAGCTGGGGCAGATTTAGTCGTCGCTGCAGTGACCAATACGATGACCGGTAACGCGCCAGTGATGTTGCAGGTGGCTGATGGAGAAGGCGCAATGCTAGTGCCTGACGTCAATGCCGGTGCTGAGATCCGTGTTGTTCATGCCAGCGCCGATGCGCCAGCAGTCGATGTGACATTGAATAACGCGGCAACGCCAGCTATTGCCAATTTACCATTTCTAGCAGCGACAGGTTTTGTGAGCTTAGCCACGGGTGATTATCTGGTTGATGTTGCTGCCGAGGGCGGTGACCCGCTGGTGCTTGATGACATTCCGTTGTCGTTGGCGACCAGTGATAAGCTCAGCGTATATGCCGTAGGTGCATTAGGTGATGGTAGTCTAACTTTGGCTGCAGTGAGTGATATGCAGCGCCGTATTGCGACCGAAGCGCAATTGCAATTAGTGCATGCCTCACCGAGTGCCGGCAACGTTGATATTTATGTGACGGAAACTGATGCGATCGCGGACGCTGACCCTGTCTTTAGCAATGTTCCGTTTGATGCCAGTGCGTTGGTTTCGACAGGTTACGTGTCGTTGGTACCGGGTGACTATGTGGTGACTGTAACTCCAACCGGAACCAAAAACGCGGCAATTGGGCCGATCACGCTAACTCTTGAGGGCGGCGGTATCTACAGTGCTGCTGCGGTCGATGCCACCGGCGGTGGTTTATTGCCGCAGTTAATCTTGCTCGACGACTTAGCGCCGGTACAGTAAGTAGAGACTTTGACTCACGCCGCGGGCGAGTAGAAAACCAGTTAACGCCAACCACAGCCCGTGGTTGGCGTTTGTGTTTGTGAACCACTGTTGACCAAGCCACCATAACGGCAAAAATACGCCAACTGCGCTGATTGCCATAGTATCGCGCATTGCGCGCGTATAGCCCAAGCCGATAAAGACACCATCAAAGTAGTAACTCCAGTGGGCTATGAGTGGTAAGGCATAGATCCACGGCAAGAACAGTAGCGCGGTTTGAATGACATCGGGAAGGTCGGTTAAGAGGCGAATGATCTGGTGCCCGGCAAGTAAAAAGACCGTACTGTAGATGAGCGCAAAACCACAGGACCAAAACAACGTTAAGCGTAACCAATAGCGCACTTCGTCGCGTCGCTGACGGCCTACCGCTGCGCCAGCTAAGGCCTCCACAGCATAGGCAATACCATCAAGACCCAACGAAATAAGCATGAGAAACTGCATCAGTACGGCATTAACGGCCACGTAAATCTCGCCAAAGCGTGCGGCGTAACCGGTCATGCTTGCCATGCAGAGCTGCAGAATGAGCGAGCGTAAAAACACATCGCGATTCATGCTAAGAAAGCGCTTAAAGTAGCTGAGTTGGAGGTGCCATGCTTGTTGCAGTTGTAGGGTGTGGCGCAAAAAGTACAGGCCTAAAATGGCAGTAGCGATCTCGGCGCTGACCGACGCCCAGGCGGCACCAACCACATTCAACTGGAGGCCAATGACGAGAAAAATATCTGCAACCACGTTAACGGCATTGGTAAAGATCACCAAGAACATCGCTTGACGACTTTGTTGCCGTCCCAATAAAACACCTAACACGACGAGGTTAATCAATGCTGCTGGCGCGGCCCAGAGCCGAATGCTGATGTAAGATGTGGCGTAACCGCGAAGCTCTGGCGAAGGCTCAATAAGCCACCAAGCGAGCTCAAGTAACCAGGGGCGCAGCAGCAAGAGCAGTACGCCGACGGCCACGGCAAACGTCAGTGCGTGTAAGGCAATTTGAAGCTGTTCTGCTGGTTTTTCACGGCCGTAAGCTCGGGCGATTTCACCAGTGGTGGTCATCCGCAAAAAAATCGCTAGCAGATAAATAAAGCTGACGACCATGGCCCCAAGGGCTACTGCGCTAAGGTAGATTGAATCGTCGAGATGCCCTATGATCGCGGTATCGACCAGCCCCAATAAGGGCGCTGCAATGTTGGAAATAATCATAGGGATAGCAATGGCAATAATGCGGCGATGCGCGGGCCAGCTCCCCCAAAAAGAATGGAGGTTTAGTGTGGCGATATTCCGGTTGTTTGGCTTACTGCTCATCTTATTCCCTGTGATTTCGTATGCGGCGCAGCACGGTGTGGTGGTGTTGCAATACCATCATGTGGGAGATGATACACCGCGGGTGACTTCGGTGACAGCGCAGGAGCTTGAAGCACACTTCGCTTTCTTGCAAGAAAATGACTTTAACGTGGTGTCACTTGCCGACGCCCAGCAATTGGTGGCGCAAGATAAGGTGCCGGATAAAACCGTTGCCATTACTTTTGACGATAGTTGGCGAAACATCTACAGCAATGGCCGTGCGGTGTTTGAGAAGTATCGCTATCCGTTTACGATTTTTGTGAATCCACACCTTATGGAAGAAACGCCGCGACTCTATATGTCATGGCAACAATTGAACGCGTTAACGGAGTTCGGAGCGACCATCGCCAATCATTCCGAGTACCATGCCCATATGACGTGGCGCGAAGAAGGTGAAACCGAGACGCAATGGTTGGCAAGACAACAGCAAGCCATCGTGCAGGCGCAAGCAAAAATTGATGCCGAGTTGGGTAGCGCACAAGCAAAATACTTTGCGTACCCGTTTGGCGAGTACAATCCCGAGCTTGCGGCGTTGCTTAAAGAGCTTGGCTACCTTGCCTTTGGTCAGCACAGTGGGCCTTGGAGTCGTTACGTTCCGCAGACGGAAATTCCGCGCTTTCCAGCGTCAGGCCATTATGCAAACCTAACAACACTTAAGACCAAGTTGCTGAGTTTGGCCTTACCAGCGCGTCGTGTCGCACCGACCAGCATGGTGCAGTCAAGCGATACAGAGCGTCTGACGATTGAGTTACAGGTTGAGCCTAGTGACGATGTACAGTGGCAACAGCTTGGCTGTTTCTATCAAGGAGAACGCTTGCAACCAGAGCTTGATGGTGAGCGACTCACGCTAAGTATTGATGGTTTGCCGGTGGGGCGCTCGCGGGTGAATTGCACGGCGCCAAGCAAACAGTTGCAGGGGCGCTTTTATTGGTATTCGGTGCCGTTAGTACGCCCTGACGCAGCAGGGCGTTGGCCTGATTAACGATAATCTCTGACGATCAAACGGAAGTCAGTGATGAGTTGCTCCATATCCACTGTCGGAATTTTTCCAGGGGTATGGCTGGCTTTGAAAATAGCGTGGCGTTGACCTTGTGGGTTGACCAGCACAATCGCTGAGCTGTGATTCACCAAGTAATCCATTTGGTCAGGAGCAGGAATGGAATACATCAAGCCTAAGCCGTTTACAAAGGGATAAAGCTGCTCGTGTTCGGCCCGCACGCCTAAGAATTCCGGACCAAAATAGCCGTTATATTGCGCCAACTTATCTAAACTATCGCGCTTGGGATCAACACTGATCATCCAAACCTTCACTGGCGCTTCAGCTTTCGCGTTGAGACGCGGCATTGCTTTTTTGAGATCGGCCATGGTGGTTGGACAGATATCAGGACACGAAGTGTAGCCGGTGAAAAGTAGAGTCCATTGGCCTTCGAGATCGGCATTGCTGATCGCGCTGCCATGATGTCCTTGCAATGAGAAAGGCTCCATCACTCGAGGTGGGTCGTAGACTAAGGCTTGCGGCTGGGGTTGTGGCAAACTGTTGTATATGACCACCCCGGCGACGAGAGCAATTAAGGCTACTACCGAAACCAATAACTTTTGCATTTCCTGACTACCTCATGTCGATTTAACTGCCGAAAGATAATGTCGGTGCTGCTACATAATGGTCCACTAACAATAGCACAAACAAGGCCATCAACTGCCAGATGGAGAAGCTAAACATACGGTAGGCTGTGAGCTTTTCGGGAGCGAATTTAAGCTTCCATGCATAACCGAGAAACCAAATGCTCAGAATACTTGAGCCAATCAGGTAGATAACACCAGACATGCCGACAATATAGGGCAACAAACAAATGATCGCGAGTAATATTGTGTACAACAAGATGCAGGTCTTAGTGAATTCAATGCCGTGAGTGACCGGCAGCATTGGAATTTCAGCCTTGGCATAATCTTTTGCGCGATGCACTGCCAGTGCCCAGAAGTGTGGTGGTGTCCAGGTGAAGACAATCATCACCAGCAAAATCGCATGGGGGTGAATGTCGTTGGTCACTGCGGTCCAACCGAGTAACGGCGGTGCAGCACCTGCCAGTCCACCAATGACGATATTCTGCGGGGTCGCACGTTTCAGGTACATGGTATAAATCACCGCGTAGCCGACGAGGCTTGCTAAGGTCAGCCATGCGGTAAGCATGTTGACCCAAACTGCCAACACCGCAAAGCCGAGCAGGCCAATCAATGCTGCAAAGCCCAGAACGTGTCGCGGAGAGAGCGCACCTGAGGGCAGCGGGCGACGCAGGGTACGTGCCATACGGGCATCGATATGGCGGTCGACCAAATGATTGACCGCGGCAGCCGAGCCAGACATCAAACCAATACCGATCATGGCCGGTACCAGTACCTGCCAGCCTACCCAGGTAGGGCTGGCTAAGCAAAGTCCCACGAGCGCGGTAAGTAGAAGAAGGAGCACCACGCGAGGCTTGGTGAGCTCGAGGTAGTCACGCCAGTTAAAATAGGCTTTATAGGTTATCTCTGTCATAGCGAGTATCCTCTTAGACGCTTTTAGAGTTGTTATGCGTAGCGTCCGATTTTGTAATTGAGACCGACAAGGCTAAGTAATAGCAATGCTCCGACAAGGTTATGCGCGACGGCAACGCTTAAGGGGAGCATGAAGATCACGTTGCTTAACCCTAACGCGATTTGCAGCAGTAGTGCTAGCGCAACCCAATTGAGACTGCTGCGAATCACCGTCGATTGGGCATTCCGGTAGCCCTTAAACAATAACCAGCCAGCAATGCATAGGGTTAAGACCGCGCCTAAGCGGTGGGCGACATGCATGGTCATACGTTCGGCATAGTCATGGGCCCCATACTGGTAGGTGACCGCTTCTGGCACAGAAAAAGCTCCAGCCACATCCAGTCGTGCGCTCCAGTCCCCCTCGCAAATAGGTAATTCTGTGCAGGCGAGTGCCGCGTAGTTGGCTGCGACCCATCCGCCTAGCGCAATTTGGGCAATCACGACGACTAAGGTAAAAGCTGCCAATTTGCTGAAGCGGTGGGCGTGTTTATCGCCCATTGGCAGGTGCATTCGCTTTAGACGCAGGCGGAGCAGGTACAACAGCGATAAGGTCGCAAAGCCACCAAGTAAATGGCCCATAACGATAAGCGGCTGGAGGTTTAAGGTCACCGTCCACATGCCAAGCGCAGCTTGAAAAATCACCAGTGCAAGCAGTAACAGTGGCAATTTCACCGGTGTTTCGGCGCGTTTGCGCTGACGCACAAGCGCCGTGACGGCAATAAACAAAATCATTAACCCTAAGGTTCCTGCCGCATAGCGGTGCACCATTTCATTCCAGGCTTTATGGTGTTCTAACGGCGTATCAGGAAAGAGTGCCTGGGCTCGAGCCACCTTGTCAGCATCGGTAGGTACGGTGAGGTGGCCATAGCAACCGGGCCAATCAGGGCAGCCAAGCCCGGCATCGGTGAGACGGGTGTAGGCACCTAAGACAATCACAACAATAGCTAGGGCGAGACTGAAGTTCACTAAGGTTCGCATGATGGATCACCCCATTCGTGAAAGTTTGAGCAAGGTGCGTAAGTCAGAGAGCAACTCTTTGGCTTTGGCACGCATCGTAGCTTCGTCACTGTAGCTTGGGTAATGCAGCATGACGTTGCCCATTGGGTCAATAATGAATAAATGATGCGCAGGTAGCGCTGCGAGCTCGCGCACGAGGCTGGCATTTTGCAGTGGCTGCACCATTGGAACTAGGTCTAGCGCCATGTTAACCGGGCTGCTACTGAGCAGTAGCGGTGTGACACGGTCACTTTCTTTACCGAGCGCGATATCCAGCTGATTCATGGCATAGAGCGCTTGCATGCAGTTCTCCGCACACGCTTGATCAGCAATCAAGGCGACATGCCAACCTTCAGGAAGGGTCGCATTGCTCGCTTCGCTAAGGGTGATAGGGGGCGATAACATAATGCCTTTATTGGTGGCTGCGCCCTCATACCAGCTTTGGTCGAGCACAAATTTAGCCCCAATAACAGGGAGGGCAAAAGCCAACACAACGCCAATCAAGGTGGCGCGGGATTTTTTTACTGCATTCATGCACATTCCTTCTTTTTCGTTTTTATTTGGGAACGTCGTACAAAGAACACCACAATGACAGCGGCAAGCGCAAGTGAAAACCATTGCAAGGCATAGGCTTGGTGTTTTTCTGGTGGCATGACAGCGGGTTGCCAATGCCGCGGCCAGCCTAAGTCTGCGCTTTCAGCGAGCAGAATCATTGCTGGTGCAATAGGTTGCTCAAATTCAGTACTGAGTATCTCGAATTCAGCTTTTTGGATCCGGAATGCTTGGTCAAAAGGCTCGACAAGCTGTTGCGCAAGTTGAATTCCCTTTTGGTTGGGCGGGTACCACCAGCCGGTAATCTCGATGTTTCCTTGCGGTAACAGGACTTGGGGAACTTGGTTGCGATCATAATCCGCTGCAACCCAGCCCAAATTGACGGGTTGTAGGGTGTTTCTTGCGGCGCTTTCAAGTAGGCCGATAACCTGATAACCGACGCGCCCTTGATAGATTTGGTTGTCGAGTAGTAAGTAGGTTGGGTGAAACGAGCCGGTGAGACGTACAGGTTGAAAGCGAGTAAGGTTTGCAGTGTCGGTCGGTAAGGTCAGTAGGTCAGCGTTGTCGGCGCTATGCATGGCGTGCTCGAAGTCATCAAACAGTTGTTGCTTTTCGGCCGCGCGGTCCAACTGCCAAAATCCAAGCTTGACCAAGCTAGCAATAGTCAGCACAGTGAGACCTACAATAAGAAGTGTACTGATACGCATCAGCATTCACCACAACAGGACAGACAAATGGTTGTTACCGCTAAAATCATTCTGGTACTACTCATGTTTTTTATGGTCTTTAATCTCATGCGCGCATTGCTTGTTATGTTGCGCAACGATCCGACCCAACCACCCATGACCCGTTATTTGGGTCGTCGCGTAGGCGTGTCAGCCCTTGCGCTCGTTATTATTATTTTATTGCTGGCATTTGGCGTGTTAGAGCCAAACCAGCGGCCTTACTAGGGGCGAACCCCAAGTAAGGCCAACTTCTGCACTAGAGAACATAAACAAAAATAAATAAGCACACCCAGACCACATCGACAAAGTGCCAATACCAACTGGTCGCTTGGAAGGCAAAGTGATGCTCGGGAGTAAAGTGACCTTTCAAGATGCGTAAGAACATGATGATCAGCATCAAGGTTCCTAAGGTCACGTGGACACCGTGAAATCCGGTCAGTAAGTAAAAAGTATTCCCATAGACACCAGACGATAGGGTAAGGCCGAGCTCTTCGTAAGCGTGCACATACTCAGCACCTTGCAAGTACAAGAAAATACAGCCAAGAAGAATGGTAATGCCGAGCCACAAGGTCAGTTGCTTGCGTTTGCCTTTTTCAAGACCTACGTGGGCGAAGTGACAGGTAAACGAAGAGGTGATTAAGATCAAGGTGTTGTACAGTGGTAAACCTGCCCAGCCCATGGCTTGGGTTTCAGTACCCCCAGGCGTTTGTGTCAGCGGCCACATAGCCTCAAAACCTGGCCATAAAACCTCATTCGTCATTGCATTGTTGCTGGCGCCTCCGAGCCATTCAACGGCAATAACACGGGCGTAAAAAAGCGCGCCAAAGAAGGCCGCAAAAAACATGATTTCAGAGAAGATAAACCAAGCCATGCCCTGGCGGTACGAGTGACCAAGTTGGGCGCTATAGAGCCCAGACATAGACTCATTGATCTGGTCACGAAACCAACCAAACAGCATAACGAGCATGACAATGATGCCGCCGGTAAGCACATTCGCGCCCCAACCATCGACCTCATTTTTCATATCAATAACCGTATGGCCCGCACCAAAGGCGATGAGTCCTAGTCCAATTGCGCCGACAATCGGCCATGGACTCGAGGCTGGCACATAATATTTTTCATGGTGTTGTTCTGCCATAACAAAATCCTCAATTCGTTGTCGGCATAAGTGCCGCCAACGCGTCAGGTGTAACGTTTTCTGTCATGTCGTACATCGTGTATGACAGGGTAACTGTGTGAATATCAGCTGGGATCTCAGGGTCAAGATAGAACTGCATCGGCATGGCAACGTTATCGCCTGCCGCTAAGGGTTGCTGATTGAAGCAAAAGCACTCCACTTTATTGAGGTAAAGTGAGGCTTCTCCCGGTGCTACCGAGGGAATCGCTTGGGCCACCATATTTTTGCCGGTACGGTTCTTGGCTAAGAAGTTAACCACTTTCGTTTCACCAGGATGCACCCGCACCGAAGTTACCTCGGGCGCGAAGTCCCACGGCATGCCTTGATTCACACGGGTAATAAATTGCACATTAATGGTACGACTGGTATCCACCGAGCGTGTATTCGCGGCCGCTTGCCCATCGGTAAAGCGGCCATTGAATCCGGTGATGTCGCAAAACACATCATAGAGAGGGACCAAAGCGAACCCAAAGGCAAACATGCCGATGACGGTCAACAGGAGTCGCCGCACAATGCGTGTATTGTCAGGTCGGGTTGGTTGCTCAGACATGTTATTTCACCTCAGGTGGCGTATCAAAGGTGTGATAAGGCGCCGGCGACGGAACGGTCCACTCTAGACCCTCAGCACCTTCCCAAGGTTTGGCCGGGGCTTTCTCGCCACCCTTCACACACTTGATAACGACCCACAAAAAGATCAGTTGCGACAAGCCAAAGGCAAAGCCACCAATACTGACAATTTGGTTAATGTCGGCAAAGGCCAGTGAGTAATCTGGAATACGGCGTGGCATTCCAGCTAGACCTGCGAAGTGCATTGGGAAGAACAAGACGTTGACCGATATCAGTGAAGCCCAGAAATGTAGCTTGCCGAGTTTTTCGTCATACATATGCCCGGTCCATTTGGGTAACCAGTAATATGCGGCAGCCATAATCGAGAAAATGGCACCGCTCACCAGCACATAGTGGAAATGTGCAACCACGAAGTAGGTGTCGTGATACTGGAAGTCAATTGGTGTAATGGCCAGCATAAGTCCCGAAAAACCGCCAATGGTGAATAAAATGACAAACGCCAAGGCAAACAGCATCGGAGTTTCAAAGGTCATGGCACCGCGCCACATGGTTGCAACCCAGTTGAATACTTTCACCCCGGTAGGAATGGAGATCAGCATGGTGCAGTACATAAAGAACAGCTCGGCAAAGACGGGCATGCCGGTGGTGAACATATGGTGCGCCCAAACCAAGAAGGATAGGCCAGCAATGGCTGCGGTGGCGTATACCATCGAGGCGTAACCAAACAGTCGTTTGCGGGAAAACGCTGGAATGATGGCGGAGATGATACCGAAAGAGGGCAAAATCATGATGTACACTTCGGGATGACCAAAGAACCAGAAGATATGCTGGAACATCACAGGGTCACCGCCACCTGCGGCATCGAAGAAGCTGGTCCCGAAATATTTATCGGTCAACACCATAGTCACCGCGCCTGCTAGCACTGGCATGACGGCGATGAGCAGGAATGCCGTGATAAACCAAGTCCAGACAAACAGCGGCATTTTCATATAACTCATGCCTGGGGCGCGCATGTTCATGATGGTCACTATCACGTTAATCGCACCCATAATGGATGAAATCCCCATAATATGGACGGAGAACACGAACAATGCTGTTGAGTCGCTGCTATAGGTTGTCGATAACGGCGCGTAGAACGTCCAACCAAATGCTGGACCACCCCCTTCCATAAATAGCGACGCCAATAGAATCGCAAAGGCAAAGGGTAAGATCCAAAAGCTCCAGTTATTCATCCGTGGTAGCGCCATATCCGGCGCACCAATCATCATCGGAATCATCCAGTTCGCTAAGCCCGTAAAGGCTGGCATTACGGCACCAAATACCATGATCAGACCATGGACGGTGGTCATCTGGTTGAAGAAGTGTGGGTCAACTAATTGCAACCCCGGTTGGAATAGCTCGGCCCGAATGACCATTGCCATGGAACCGCCAACCAAAAACATAATGAATGAGAACCAAAGATACATAGAGCCAATATCTTTATGGTTCGTCGTGAATAGCCAACGGGAAATCCCCGACGGCGCGTGGTGATGATCGTGTTGATCCATCTCGCCAACTACTGTGCTCATAGTCAGGTCTCCCTTATTGGTTCATAAACGCGTTGACGTCAGCGGCTTGGACTGTTTCGCCAGTGTTATTCCCCCAAGCGTTACGCTCGTAGGTAATAACTGCGGCCAACTCTTTTAAGCTCAACTGATTGCCAAAGGCTTGCATCGCGGTTCCGGATTTGCCGTTCACGACGATATCGATATGGGCGTCCATATCACTCGTCACCATGGCAGAGCCTTTCAAGCCAGGGAAGACGCCTGGAATACCTTCACCATTGGCTTGGTGGCACGCGGCACAGCTCCCAATATAGACGCGTTCGCCAAGCTCCATTAACTCATCCATCTCCATCGACATGGCGAGCAGGCGTTGTTCTTCTGCTTTGGCTTGACGCTGGATTTCTTCTTGCTCAGCGAGCCAGCTTTCGTAATCAGCAGGTGATTTGGCAATAACGACAACCGGCATATAACCGTGGTCCTTACCACAAAGCTCGGCACATTGGCCGCGGTAGATTCCGGGTTCATTCACTTGCGTCCATGCTTCATTGATAAAGCCTGGGTTGGCGTCTTTTTTAACCGCGAAATCAGGTACCCACCAGGAGTGGATAACATCATCAGAGGTAATCAAGAAGCGAACTTTTTTACCGGTGGGAATGACTAAAGGACGGTCAACTTCAAGTAGGTAGTTCTCACCTTTCTCAAGTTTGTTTTCAATTTGCTCGCGTTGAGTTGCGAGTAAACTGAAGTATTCAACGTCACTTTCAAGGTATTTGTAGTGCCATTTCCATTGTGAACCTGTGACAAGCACAGTCACGTCAGCTTCAGAGGTATCTTCCATTGCGATCAGGGTCGATGTGGCTGGAATCGCCATACCGATAAGAATAACAAATGGAATAACCGTCCAAAGAATTTCAACTTTGACGTTTTCATGGAAACTGGCAGGCTTGCTACCTTTTGACTTGCGGTGGTGGATCACCGCCCAAAACATCGCGCCAAACACGATAAGACCGATTGCACAACAGATGTAAAAAATTGTCATGTGTAGGTCAAAGACGCGTTGGCTAATATCAGTAACCCCTTGTGTAAGGTTGTACTGAGAACTAGCTTGAGCAGCCATGGGAGCCATGGCCATTAGCGCAGTGATGAGTTTAATACTCACGCGACATCTCCTCTTATTCTTCCGACGCGGACTTTACCGCGAGTACACCGAAGTGCGTGTCTGAAGAACAAAGAGATGAGCAGAAAAAGGAACAGCATTTCCGGGGAGAAAATCGCTTTCCCTACTAACCCTTTGTTGTTTTATATCAATAATTGTTGTTATTTATTGTGTTAGCAGTAGGCTGCTCGATCAAAATACCATGAGTAGATGAAAAAGCCACCGCTAAATGAAGAATTTTTGAGCGGCATAAAAAAAGGCTGCCGAAGCAGCCTTGCAGGGAACCTTCTCAATTTTAGTGGAGTGGGGATTGAGAAGGTGGAGTCCGAAAAACGAAGCTATGCGTTTGGCTTACTTTGCTTGCCATTTTAAAACGCTGATGCACGCGTGGTGATGAGTAATGATCAAGAAAGCTTAAAACGACACTTGAAGTACCTGCCAAGAGCGCTTGCTCAGTCGCCCATTCGCGTTGGTCTGCATCACGACCGGCCACCCAACGAATTTTACCTCGGCTGACACCAGCATCTACGAGCTGTTGTACAATCGCACGAGAGCCGCCAATCACGGTCACCCACTGGGTGGTTCGCAGTGCCAGCGATTGAATGCGTGGCATCATTTGTGAAAAGTCATCATTGTTGAGGGTACTGTCATCGCAAAAGGCGACAGCTTCTGCAACGAGGTCACGCGTTGCGTGTGGGTAGTTGTATTTCATAACCACGCTCCATTTCGAATCACGCCGACCGCTAATCCTTCGATAGTGAAGTACTGCTGAGTCAAGTCGACTTGGATAGGTGAGAATTCTTCATTTTCTGGGTGTAATAGAATGACATTACCTTTGCGCTCAAAGCGCTTCACAGTGACATCATCTTCTACACGCGCAACGATAATCTGACCGTTACGCGCTTCGTGTGTCTTATGCACGGCTAGTAAATCGCCGTCTAAAATACCAATATCTTTCATACTCATGCCGTTAACGCGTAAGAGAAAATCGGCGTGCGGGCGAAACAGGTTTTGATCGACTTGGTAATGGCTTTCAATATGCTGTTGCGCCAAAATGGGTTCGCCTGCGGCGACTTGACCGATAAGAGGCAAGCCCGCGAAGGCCTCTTCATCGTTCGCGCCAATGAGACGAATACCGCGTGACATTCCTGGCAGCATTTCGATCACGCCTTTTTTAGCTAACGCCTTTAAATGCTCTTCCGCTGAGTTGGCAGAACGAAAACCTAAACGCTGAGCGATTTCAGCACGCGTTGGCGGCATTCCAGTGGCGTCGATCGTCTCTTTGATGAGATCTAAAATTTCTTGCTGTCGAGGTGTTAACGGTCGCATATCAATACCTGTTTATCCATACAGTAATACTGTGAGTATATACAGGTGTTTTGAAATCGCAACTATTTTTTATACAGTGCGTTAAAAAGTAAGGTGATGGGCATTTTTCGTGATGACTAGGTTATAGTGGCGTATTAGTGAATGGATGTGGTTCCAAGGCGGTACTGCGCCTGACATGACACGAGCGAGGAGGTATGGGGTCGTGAGTAGTGAGCAAAGGTCGGAGTGGCAGGCCGCGTTTTGGCAAGGGGCACGCGATGCAATCCCTTTGTTTGGTGGCTATATTGCGGTGGCGTTGTCGTTTGGCTTGGTGGCAATTCAAGCAGGCTTTAGTAGTTTCGAAGCGATACTAATTTCGACCTTTATCTACGCCGGTGCGTCACAGTTTCTTTTCGTGGCAATGTTCGCCACGGGCGCGCCGCTGTGGTTGATTATCGCAACCACATTGCTGATCAATGCCCGGCATATTGTCTATGGCCCTAACTTGGCACCTTATTTTACGCCTCATCGCGCCTGGCCTTGGCTGATGCATGGCTTAACCGATCAGGTCTTTGCCATGGCATTAACGCAACTGGAACAGCTCCGTGAAGCGCAGCGGCTGCCGTGGTTCATTGGTTTAGCGCTGTTCGCTTGGCTCAGTTGGATTGCGGGCACTGCTCTCGGTGCTATTGGCGGTAGCGAGCTGACCAAGCATTGGCCCCTGTTAGCGGAGGCTATGCCGTTCGCGTTGCCGGCGTTATTCTTGGTATTACTTGCGCCTCGTTTTAATAGTGGCCGCTGGGCATTGGTGCTCAGTGGCACTGTTGTACTGGCCTTAATTATGAAAGTGTTGGGCTATCCGAACGCAGCCATCCCGTTGGCTGCGATAAGCGGAGCAATATGTTTTCAAGTGATGCACCGTTATCAGTTACGGAAAGGAGCAGAGGCATGACGTTTGACGTCGGTTTTGCGTTAGTTGTGATAGCGCTCGCAACGTTTCTCATGCGCGCCATCCCGGTCATTTGGCTGCAGCGGCGTTTGCGCGGGCAATCTGACGAGCACCGTGTGGATAGTATTCCGACCTGGTTAAGTGTGCTGGGTCCGCTGATGATTGCTGCGATGTTGGGGGTTTCATTAGTGCCTGAACCGTTGACCTTGGGACTTAGTCTCGCAACCCTGGTGGGGGCCTTGGTCACGTTATTGGTTTGGTTTTGGCGCAAATCCTTAGGCTGGCCGGTATTTGCTGGTGTCGTTAGTTATGCGGTGGTGATGCTACTTTTGTAACAGCAAAAGTTGTCAATCAATGGTATTCTTTAGAGGACTGAATTCTTTAGGGGAATCGAATGAGTTGGAGAAGTTTCGTCGCCAAATTAATGTATTGGCCGGTGCGTTGGTTAACGCGTTTTGAAACGATTTTTGACGAGACAGTAGGGAACACACAAAACCCAGAACATGTGGTTTACGTGATGCGTTCGACCTCTGTCACCGACTATTTACTTGCGCGTCGAGCGATGCTCCGTGCAGGCTTACCAGATCCCGCAGAACCACTGATTATTAATGGTGAGCGCCATGCGCGCGTGATGTATCTTGAACAAGCACGCACCGATACCAACGAAGTCGCGATTGACGAGTTTTTGCATCTGTTGCAAAGCCATAAAAAAGAGACCTCGCTAAACGTTCAACTAGTGCCTTTGGGTCTGTTTTGGGGACGTAAAGCTGGGCAAGAGCCACGCCAAGGTAACACCATGGTGGCCGACCTTGATAACCCGGGTCGCTGGCGCAAGTTTTGGCTGGTAATGTTTTCTGGGCGCAACGTGTTGATTCGGGTCAGTCGGGCGGTGAGTTTACGCCAAATGACCGACGATTACGGTGCTGAGCGACCGGTTGCCCATAAGCTTGCCCGTGTTGCGCGCGTACATTTCGTGCGCTTACGTCATGCCGTTGCAGGCCCCAAAGTTGTTGATCGCGAGCGCGTCATTCGAGAGTTATTGCAAAGTGCGGCCTTACAAAAAGCCATTGCCGAAGAAGCGCGCGCGAAAAAGATCAGTTTAGAAAAGGCCGAAAAGCGTGCCCAAGGTTATCTTGACGAAATTGCAGCGAAGTACAGCGAAACCTTAGTGCGAATGCTGGATCGCTTTATGGGATGGATGTGGAGCCGTATCTATAATGGCATTCATGTTGAGGGTGGCGAGCGTTTGCGCGCGCTGGCACAAGCTGGTCATGAGATTGTGTATGTTCCCTGCCATCGTAGTCATATGGACTACTTGCTATTGAGTTATGTGATCTACAAAGAAGGCTTGGTGCCACCGCATATTGCTGCGGGGGTAAACCTCGACTTTTTCCCTGCCGGGCCACTCTTTCGTCGTGGCGGAGCCTTCTTTATTCGCCGCAGTTTTAAAGGCAACAAGCTTTACTCAGCCGTGTTTCGTGAGTATTTAGATCGTTTGTTTCAACGTGGCTATCCGGTGGAATACTTTACCGAAGGTGGACGCAGCCGAACGGGGCGCTTGTTACAGCCTAAAACCGGCATGATTGCGATGACCTTGCAAGGCATGTTGCGCGGTCAGCAACGACCGATGTCGATTGTGCCTGTGTATCTGGGTTACGAGCACGTGATGGAAGTGGGGACCTACCTCAAAGAACTGAAAGGCAAATCGAAAGAAAATGAATCGATTTGGCAAGTGATCTCGAGCTTGCGCCACTTGCGGAATTTTGGTCAAGGTTATGTGACCTTCGGTGAGCCGATCAACGTTGGCCAAACGCTTGACGCTTTAACACCTGATTGGCGTGATTCAATCACCATAGGTGCTGAAGAGCCGGCGCGGCCACGTTGGTTAACGCCAACGGTGAATCTGATTGCCGATCAGATCATGTGTCGTATCAACGATGCTGCGGGTTTAAACAGCGTTAACCTTACCGCGTTGGCATTGCTGAGTGCTGAGCAGTATACCTTGTCACGTGAAGAGCTCGTCGCACAACTTGATGTGTATACGCATATGCTGCGCCAAGTTCCCTACAGTAAATATGCCTATGTACCTGAAGAGACCGGTGAAGAATTATGGCAATTGGCGAAGCGCCATGACAAATTCACTGTCGTCAGTGACAGCATGGGCGAAATGATTCGTTTAGATGGCACCACGGCGATTGCCATGACCTACTACCGCAACAACATTATGCATATGATGATTGTGCCGGCCTTGGTCGCTTCATTCGCCTGCGCCCATCGTACCTTCAATGTTGCGCAAATCGGTAAACTGCTAGAGCAACTGCAGCCGCTGTTAAAAGAAGAGCTGTTTATTAGCCATGAACGTGATGCCATGAGTCTTTGGGGTGAGGCGATTGTTGAGCACTTGGCAAGTATCGGCTTGATTGAAAGCGTTGGCGACTGCACTTACCGCGCTGCTCCGCGTGAAACCTCTGAGTATTTCCAACTGCACTTGTTGGCACGTGCCGCCAGTGAGACGTTACAGCGTTATGCCATCATCTTTGAGCTCTTGCAGCAAGCAGGTCCGCAAGGTCGTGCCGAGCTTGAGCAGGCCGCCGTAGAGTTGGCGGAGCGTTTGTCGGCGATGCATGGCGTGAACGCACCGGAATTCTTTGATAAGAAGCTGCTGAGCGCTTTAGTGTCAACGTTGAAACGTGAAGACTTCATTGATGTCGATAGTGATGGCAACTTTGTCGCCCATTGGAGTGTTGGCGAGCTGAGTGACACCATTGATCGTTTGTTAGAAGCGCCGGTGGTACAGACCATTCGGCAATCGGTACAACGCCGTATTGCAGCGACTCAGAACCAATAAGTCGCTGCAACGGCTAACGCCAAGACCCACCCGACGTTGTTATTGTGCAAAAAGGCGTGAAAACAACGTTGGGGTTCCCGATACCAAATCAGTACGTGTTGCCAACCAAATAACCCCACGATGATGCCGAGGCCTACCCAGTAATACAGACCAAACATTAAGCTGTATCCCAACCAGGCGAGCAAGGCGAGGGTTAGCAGTTGTAGGGCCGCAATCGCTAATTTGTCAAAGCCGGCGAACAAAATCGCTGTCGACTTAACCCCAATTTTTAGGTCGTCGTCACGATCGGCCATCGCATACTCGGTGTCGTAAGCGACCGTCCAGCAGATGTTGGCGAAAAACAGCAACCATGCAGCTAAAGGCAGCCCTTGCTCTAAGGCGGTAAATGGCATCAACACACCAAAGCTAAAGGCGATGCCTAGCACCACTTGTGGTAGTTGGGTAAAACGCTTACAAAAAGGATAGAGCGTCGCCACGCCTGCCGCCGCAATGCTGAGCAAAATGGTCTCGCGGTTGAACTGTAACACAATCACAAAGGCTACCAGCAGGAGCACGATAAACAAGGTCATTGCTTGCCAGGACTTCACCTCGCCCGTAGCCAGTGGTCGGCTTTTGGTACGACTGACATGGCCGTCAATGCGACGGTCGGCAAAATCGTTAATGACACAGCCTGCTGAGCGCATGATAAACGCCCCAAGCAAGAACAGGACCACGACTTTTAACGGAGGATTTCCTTGGCCAGCAATCAAAAGTGCGACCAGCATTGGCCAAGCGAGCAACAAGGTACCGATAGGACGATCGGCTCGCATTAATCGTAAGTAAGGACTAACCACGATTCACCTCCTGAGCAAGTGGCGAGGCGCCGATAAATACTTCGGCAACCAATACATGTTGTTGTGCGGCTGTGAAGCGACTACGACGACCCCAAAGTTCTGTCGCTGGATATCCCAGTTGTTGATGCAAACGCCCCACTTTTGAGTCTGCTGTGAAGCTAGAAATCTCGACCTCACTACGCACAAGGTCCGGTTGCTTAAATAGGTGCTCGCCAAGTGGGCGATTACCAAGTTGCTCTAATTTAAGCTGTTGTTGCGCAAGGGCTTGCAGCGGGAAAACACTGCGAGCAAAGACCCAAGGTGCGTCATCACACCACAGGATCACTTCGCGGATCACACAGCGTTGCGGCGCGCCCAGCCAAACCTGTTCATCGTCAAGGAGGTCAGCTTCATATTGGCCGAGCAACTGCACGGCAAAGTGTTGGCTATGCTGTTTGAGTTTGGCGGTCAGTGAGCCTGGGTCAAACAACCAATCGGCCGCCAAGGGCGAGGTAACCTCACCGCTGGCGGGTGTATGCCAGTTGGCTTCACCACCGCGACTGACGACCGGAAAAGCGACGGTTGGAAATGTCTGTATCATTTTGTCGTTGTGCGCTTTTTAGAGTACTCAATAAGGCGCAGGGCCAAGCCAAAAATGAGTCCTGCAATGAGGCCTGCCGAATGGGCGGTATTGGCAACGCTAACCCAAAGCAAATCAGTGTACCCAAGTAACAACCACACCAGCATAAAGCCGATTAGGCCGATGGGGAGGTAGAGCGGGTGCTGCGGGCGTTGCCAAGCAACAATAACGGCAATCCCAAAAAGACCGTAGACCACACCAGAGAGGCCACCGAAGTAAGGGCCACTGACCCAAAACTGCATGACGTTAGAAAACACCGCACATGCAACCAGCGCGAGGACAAGGTAAACAGAGCCGTAGGTGCGCTCAAAGCGCCCGCCAAGGTACCACCACCAAAACACATTGAATAGGAAATGCAGCAAACTAAAGTGAAGTAGGGCTGGTGTCAGTAGGCGCCAAGGTTGATGCCAAGGGAGTTCAGTGAAGGTATCACTGATCCTTAGCTGCGCAAAAATGCCTTCCGCAAGGGGAGTGTTAAGACCTAAAAATACTAAACTCACGAGTACAGCAAAGACGATGGTCACAAGCCCCGCTTGCTGGAGCAGTTGCTGCGCGAGAGACGGCCCGCCGGAACCTTGGTGTGTGGGGTGCGCACTTGTCTGCGCTTGCAGTTCTGCTTCAGCACCACTAGGGTCGGCTTTGAATTCATTGATCAGGTCTTTCGCCAGCGCTTTATAACTGGACTGCACCAGCCATAACTCGAGTTGGTTACCATGTTCACTGACCGTGACAGGGATGCCGCGGCGTTGCAGATAGTCATGGAGACGTTTCATCATCACAGCATCACGGGTGGTCAGTAACTTTTGCATGGTTAGCTTTGCTCCACCGCTTCAGGATGCTGATGCACCCAGGCTGTAAATCCGCCATCCAAGCTACTCACAGGTTCAATCCCCTGATGGGCTAGGTACTGCGCAGCGCCTTGACTGCTGTTGCCGTGATAGCACACGACAACAACAGGCTGCGCATCGGCAAGGTCGGCGAGGAAGTCGCTGAGCGACGCGTCGGTAAGGTGCACCGCGCCCGGGATATGACCCATAGCAAAGGAACGTGCATCACGAATATCGGCGAACGCGGTGTTCCCTTCTTGCCAGAGTTGATGGGCAGTGGCCACATTAATACGACTGAAATCGCTCATAACAAATGTCCTTTACGCTTCCCAATCCAAAATCACTTTGCCTGATTGACCTGAAATCATGATTTCAAAGCCTTCTTCGTAGGCGTCAACGGGCAACTGGTGTGTAAGGATTGGACTTAAATCTAATCCTGATTGCAACAAACTCGCCATTTTATACCATGTTTCAAACATTTCACGGCCATAAATACCTTTGATGGTAAGGCCTTTAAAGATCACTTGGTTCCAGTCAATCGCTACACTTTGTGGTGGAATACCGAGCATAGCAATCTTACCACCGTGGTTCATGGTCGCGAGCATTTGTGAAAATGCTGAAGGCACACCTGACATTTCCAAGCCAACATCAAAGCCTTCTTTCATGCCCAACTCGTTCATGACGTCAGTCAATTTCTCTTTACTGACGTCAACGGCCCGGGTTGCCCCCATTTGCTCAGCCAGCTCAAGGCGGTATGGGTTTACATCGGTAATAACGACGTGCCGGGCACCGACATGACGCGCCACGGCTGCGGCCATAATGCCAATTGGACCGGCACCGGTGATGAGTACGTCTTCACCTACCAAATCAAAGGCCAATGCAGTGTGAACCGCGTTACCGAATGGGTCAAAAATAGCGGCGAGGTCATCGCTAATGTCATCGGGTAACTTAAATGCGTTGTCGGCTGGTATCACTAAGTATTCGGCAAAAGCGCCTGGACGATTGACGCCAACACCCACCGTGTTTCGACACAAATGGCGACGTCCGGCACGGCAGTTACGGCAATGACCACAGGTGATGTGACCTTCGCCCGACACGCGATCACCAGGACTAAAACCACGTACGCCTTCACCCATGGCTTCAACCACACCCACATACTCATGGCCGACAACCATAGGGACAGGAATGGTTTGTTGTGACCATTCATCCCATTTGTAGATGTGGACATCAGTGCCGCAGATTGCGGTTTTCCTTATTTTGATGAGCAGATCGTTGTAACCGTATTCTGGTTTCTCAACGTCGGTCATCCAAATGCCTGGTTCAGCGTGTAATTTTGCTAATGCTTTCATAAGCGTCCTCCGCGACAAGGTTGCGGTTAAATGATACCGAGATCTTTACCAATACGAATAAAGGCTGCAACCGCACGTTCAAGTTGTTCGCGGCTGTGACCTGCCGACATCTGGGTACGGATACGCGCTTTACCACGTGGCACCACAGGGAAAGAGAAACCAACCACATAAATACCTTCGGCAAGCAGGCGATCCGACATTTCGGCGGCAAGTTTGGCATCACCAATCATCACTGGAATAATCGCATGATCAGCGCCACTTAGGGTAAAGCCAGCTTTGGTCATCTCTGTGCGGAAGTAGTTAGCGTTATCCCATAGCTGTTGACGTAAGGCATCGCCTTGCTCAAGCATTTCAAGTACGCGAATCGAAGCTTGCACAATGGCTGGCGCAACCGAGTTCGAGAACAAATAGGGACGCGAGCGTTGACGCAACCAGTCGATGACTTGTTTTTTACCAGAGGTGTAACCACCTGAGGCGCCACCAAGAGCTTTCCCTAAAGTACCGGTGATGATGTCAACACGACCCATTACATCGCAATACTCATGGGTTCCTTTACCGTTAGCACCTAAGAAGCCGGTGGCGTGACAGTCGTCCATCATGGTCAGTGCGCCGTACTGGTCGGCTAAATCACAGATGCCTTTCATGTTGGCGATGACACCGTCCATTGAGAACACGCCATCAGTTGCGATCAAGATGTGGCGCGCGCCATCGGCCTTGGCTTGCTTTAACTGTGCTTCAAGGTCGTTCAGGTCATTGTTTTTATAACGGTAGCGTTTTGCCTTACTGAGGCGAATTCCGTCAATGATCGAGGCATGGTTGAGTTCATCACTGATGATGGCATCTTCTGGGCCCATAAGGGTTTCGAACAAACCACCGTTGGCGTCGAAACACGACGAATAAAGAATGGTATCTTCAGTGCCCAAAAACTGACTTAATTTCGCTTCTAAGGTTTTGTGGATATCTTGCGTACCACAAATAAAGCGTACCGACGCGGTCCCAAAACCGTGCTCGTCGAGGCCTTGTTTCGCCGCTGCGATGAGGTCAGGGTGGTTCGCGAGCCCTAAGTAGTTGTTGGCACAAAAGTTCAGTACCGACTGGCCGTCAGCAACAGTAATCTCCGCCGCTTGATCACTGGTGATTACGCGTTCATTTTTGTACAGGCCTTCAGCTTTGAGTTCGTCTAGCTGGGTGTCGAGTTGTTGATAAAAATCAGTCTTCATGTAATTCTCCGTGCTTTGGAAAGCCTACGCAGAGGTCATCGATAGGATTTGTCCTATAGTTTACCTGATTTGCCAGGCATCGCGCATCCTCATTTCAGTTTGCTGGAGGAAATTCATGCACAAACGTGCTATTTATCCAGGGACCTTTGATCCCATTACCAACGGGCATGCAGACCTTATCGAGCGTGCTGCGAACCTATTTAGTGAAGTGGTGGTAGGGGTCGCTGATAACCCCCGAAAAAACCCGATGTTTAGTTTGGCTGAACGTGTCAAGTTAGTTGAACAGGTGACCACTGATTTACCGAATGTTCGGGTGGTTGGATTTAGCGGTTTATTGGTTGATTTCGCCAAAGAGCATGGCGCGACAGTGCTTATTCGAGGCTTACGCGCGGTGTCCGATTTTGAATACGAATTTCAAATGGCGAACATGAATCGACGCCTCTACCCAGGGTTAGAAAGTGTGTTTTTGACGCCTGCAGAGGAAAATTCGTTTATTTCGTCTACTTTAGTCAAAGAAGTGGCATTACATTACGGTGATGTGCGCCAATTTACTGCTGCTTGTGTTGCTGACGCGCTGAATCAGAAAATAAAGTCAAAACAAAAACTGTAAAGAAACCGTCAAGTTAGCTAGCGATCGCTGGCTAACACTATCATTTTTACCGATTTCGAGGTAGAATCGCGCCCCAAATTTCGTTTCACATTCATTTGCTCAGACCAGACCCGCAGGAGTCCGCCACATGACTGATCTGGATTTAGGCCAATACGGCATCACAGACGTCACTGAAGTTGTTCATAACCCTTCTTATGATTTGTTGTTTGAAGAAGAAACGCGTAGCGATCTACAAGGCTATGAGAAAGGTGTTGTCACCAAGCTCGGCGCTGTTGCTGTAGACACGGGTATTTTTACCGGCCGTTCTCCGAAGGACAAATACATTGTTCGTGATGAAACCACAAAAGATACCTTGTGGTGGGCAGATCAAGGCAAGAATGACAACAAAGCTATTGATGGCGAAGTTTGGCAGGACTTGAAAGCGACAGTAACCCAACAGCTTTCTGGTAAGCGCTTATTTGTGGTCGACACCTATTGTGGTGCGAACGAAGATACCCGTCTAGCGGTACGTTTTATTACGGAAGTAGCGTGGCAAGCGCATTTCGTGAAAAACATGTTCATTCGCCCAAGCGAAGACGAGCTAGCGACCTTTAAACCTGATTTTGTTGTTATGAATGGTGCCAAGTGCATCAACGAAAAATGGCAAGAGCACGGTTTGAATTCAGAAAACTTTGTTGCGTTTAACCTAACAGAGCGGATTCAGCTGATCGGTGGTACTTGGTACGGCGGTGAGATGAAGAAAGGTATGTTCTCAATGATGAACTACTTCTTGCCATTGAAAGGCGTCGCATCAATGCACTGTTCAGCCAACGTTGGCGAGCAAGGTGACGTGGCAATCTTCTTCGGTTTATCAGGTACTGGTAAAACAACACTTTCAACCGATCCTAAGCGTCAGTTGATCGGTGATGACGAGCACGGTTGGGACGACGACGGTGTCTTCAACTTTGAAGGTGGCTGTTACGCGAAAACCATCAACTTATCACAAGAAGCTGAGCCAGATATCTATAACGCGATCCGTCGTGACGCGTTGTTAGAGAACGTGACCGTACTTGACGACGGCACCGTCGACTTTAACGATGGTTCAAAAACTGAAAATACCCGTGTGTCTTACCCGATTTATCACATCGATAACATCGTTAAGCCAGTATCGAAAGCAGGTCACGCGAAGAAAGTTATCTTCTTGACTGCGGATGCATTTGGGGTGTTGCCGCCGGTCTCTAAATTGACCAAAGAGCAAACCAAGTACCACTTCTTGTCAGGCTTTACTGCGAAGTTGGCGGGTACAGAGCGTGGTATTACAGAACCAACACCAACTTTCTCAAGCTGTTTCGGCGCGGCCTTCTTAAGCCTGCACCCAACCAAGTATGCGGAAGTACTGGTGAAGCGGATGGAAGCTTCTGGTGCTGAAGCTTACCTTGTTAACACTGGTTGGAACGGTACTGGCAAGCGCATTTCGATTAAAGCGACGCGCGCAATCATCGACGCTATCTTGGATGGCAGCATCGAAGATGCAGAATTTGTAAACTTGCCATACTTCAATCTCGCGATGCCAACGACTTTGGCTGGCGTTGAAGACACCTCAATTCTTGACCCACGCAATACTTACAGTGATGCGCAAGATTGGGACGTAAAAGCGCAAGATTTGGCAAAACGTTTTGTCGCCAACTTCGAGAAGTTTACTGACAACGACGAAGGTAAAGCCTTAGTTGCTGCTGGACCGCAGTTGTAAGCAATACCTCGAACCTAGATCATCTAAGCCTCGCATCATGCGGGGCTTTTTTTTGAAACATTCCCACACAATTCATTAACAAAACCTCACGGAAAATAGACTGCGCTATGGGATAATGCCGTAACGATAACTAAGGAGTTGGCATTGATGTACATAGAAGCACAGTCGGTCAGCAAGGAATACGCAACTGTTCGCGCCGTAGACAAAGTGAGCTTGGTTGCGCAAGGTGGTGAAATCCTCGCGTTACTCGGACCTAATGGTGCCGGTAAATCTTCCCTAGTACGCATGTTGGTGGGGCTTACTCAGCCTGATGAAGGCGCGATCATCTATCGCTCGGCTGCTGATGGCAGCGCACAGAGCTTGGCGACCGAAGCCTTTGGTTACTTGCCCGAAGATCGCGGTCTTTATCTTGACCGCACCATTGTCGATAACCTGAATTACATCGCCCGTTTGCGTGGTTTAGATAAAGCGACGGCGAAGCAAAACATTGAGCACTGGTTGGCGCGTTTTGATTTATCTGAGCGGGCGACCGAACCAATGCGGCAACTGTCGAAAGGGAATCAGCAAAAGGTGCAGTTAATTGCGACCTTACTGCATAACCCGAAGTTGGTGATTTTAGACGAACCTTTTTCAGGGTTAGATCCGGTTAACCAAGAGTTTGTCTTACGTGTGCTGGAGGAGCTGCGGACCGCGGGCACCACCGTCATTTTGAGTGCGCATCAAATGGCTCTGGTCGAGCGTATGGCGGATAAACTGATGTTGATGAATAAAGGTAAGGTGATTGCGCAAGGCAGTTTGCCGCAAGTGCGTCAGCAACTTCAGACGCAGCAGAGCTTAATGGTGGAATTTAGCACTGACGTCGACGCCGAAACCGTTGCGCAGGTGCCAGAAGTGCAGGCGGTGGAATCACTCGATAGCCGCAATTATGTGTTGCAGTGTCAAGATAGTGTGGCGCCAGAAGCGCTTTTGGTGGCTTTGCAAGGCTGCGCGCCGGTCGTGCAATTCAGTCGGCAGCAACATAGTTTACATGAGCTTTATTTACAGGCGGTGCAATCATGAGTCGTTGGTCACAAGTACGTCGCATTGGCGGCTTCGAATTTCGTCGCTTTTTTAAATGGAAGCAGGAGCTCTTCTCGCTGGTATTAATGGCGGCACTATTTGGTGCCTCATTTGGCTGGAGTGTGCTGAAGGATGCCTTAGAAGAAACTCAGCAGATAGCGGTCACCTCAGAAGTGCGTTTGCCGGAACTACGCAATATTGCCTGGGATTACGTGCCGGCAAGTGAGCAGTTGACGCAACAATTAGGCGAGCGATACAACGGTATTCTGCATGTTGTGAGTAGTCCTGAACAAGGCTATGGTGCGCAGTTGACCGTCACCAGTAGCGCCGGTTGGCAAGATCGACTCGAGGCTCAGTTGCAGCAGTGGTTACAACAACAAAAAATGCGTGCGCTGCCATTAAGTGAAAGTGATATTGTCATGCTTAATACGCCGATCGCTATTGATGTGACGGTGCAGCGTGAAAGCACCGATGAAGTTGAAAGTCAGTCGACGGGCAAGGCGATTTCATCCATCATTCTGGTGAGTATTATGGTCGGTGTGTTTGGCAGTTTTGGTTTGATGATGACGGCCATTACGCAAGAGAAGCAGCAGCGAGTTACCGAGCAACTGCTAACCTTGATCACGCCAAGTGAGTGGATGGACGGTAAGATTTTAGGGATCACGCTACATTCTTTAAAGAGCATGGCCACCGTCGTAATCATCATGCTGTTGGTCACTGTGCTGTTTACTGTTATTGGCGGTGACGCCTTGAGCTTACCAGCGATTTCTGCCAGTGGCGTTATTTTGGCCCTGCTCTTCGCGTTGGTGGGATTGGTGATGATCAATGCCATGATGGCCGGTTTTGCTGCGACCATTGATGATCCGAACCATTCTGGCCGCCCGGTCGTTATGCTTATCCCTGGGTTGTTTGTTGCCGCTGGTTTTGGGGTTATGGACAGTTTGCAGGGCGTCTTGGCGCAATTTTTGAGTTGGTTCCCGCTGACCTCGTTCGCGGTCATGCCTTTGCGTGTTGCCGATGGGGGCGTGGTCTGGTGGGAGTGGGCCGGTAGCTTGGTCTTGTTGCTATTAACCACCTACGTGATTCGTTCTGCCGCAATTCGCGTGTTTCGTCTTGGTATCACCATGTATGGCAAAGAGCCGTCATGGCGTCATATTGGTCGCGCGTTGATCGGTCGTTAATTCTACTTCGGTGAGCTCCGCATCGGTGACGGTGCGGTTGCGGCCTGAAGTTTTGGCCGCATACAACGCTTGATCGACGCGTTGCATTAAGCTTGTGGCATCGTCATCGCTGCGCACGCAGGCGACGCCAAAACTACTGGTAATATGAATACCATTGCGGAACTTAAACGCCGCAATGGTATTGCGTAGCTTTTCCGCCAACATTTTGGCTTGGTCACAGTCAGTGTTCGGTAGCACGAGCAAAAACTCTTCACCTCCCCAGCGGCCAATGAGGTCAGAATTGCGTACCGAGTTGCGTAACAATTGCGCCATTTCAATCAAAATCACATCACCGATCGGATGTCCGTGAACATCGTTAATGGTCTTAAAGTGGTCGATATCACCCAGAATCAAGCAGAAGGATTCGTCGTTTTGCCGTCGCATACGTAGGGCATTGCCTAGCGCTCGATCAAGTTTGGCTCGGTTCGCGAGGCTGGTCAGTGGGTCGGTCGTGGCAATGTATTCGAGTTTTTGATTGTGTTTTTCAAGGTAGTGAAACGCCTCGGCTCGGGTCTTTTCGATATGTCGTAAAATAACAATAAGCGCTGCGGTTGCTGTGAGAATATTGAGCAGAGAACGCAGTGTAAATGGTGCAGGTTGCCATAACGCAGCCACTTGATTGACGTAGGTCAGGCATCCGCCAATAACAAGAATACTAAGAATATAGCCCCAGGTGCGACCTAATAAGAAAAATACGATAGGCGGGTAAATCGAAAGCCAGTACAGCGCGTACCCTTGTCCTGCAGAGCGGACGATGTAGAGCACTAGGAGTGTCGCTGTGGCCAAGGCAACCACCAGCGAAATGACGGAGGTATCGGAGGGACGGCGGCGTAACCACGCGGTTCCGGCTAAGGCGAGGGTACTACTGATAAAGTGGTAGAGTGCAAGCGTGGGCTTAGCAAATAAGAATTGGTTAATACAGCCAAGAAGCAAAAAGCTAACGAACATTACCCAAAGTAATGCTCGGAGGAATTGGACCCGCCGGTACAGCGGGTCCTGCGGGTCATTAATTGAGTTGTTCCGCATGTGGTAACTCATGAGCTGGTGCTTCTGATTTACCTTCTTTCAAGAAGCTGTCCATCCAACGCATCAAGCGCATGCTGTAATCAAGTTGTGCAGCGACACGACGGTTGCCGTGGCCTTCACCTGGATACAAGACCAAACGCACCGGCACGTTACCGTGTGTTTTCAGGTAGCGATAGAGCTCCATTGATTGGCTAGGGTGGACACGCGTGTCCTCTTTACCATGCATGATAAGAATTGGCGTACGTGCTTTCTCAGCGTGGTAAATAGGGCTGCGCTCTAAATACCATTGCCACTTTTCCCATGGGTAGCTACGCGCGTGAACGGCGTGCATTTCTTTGGCGATGTCGGTGGTACCGAACTTTGAAATATTGTCGCTAATACCGACAAACATAACGCTTGCTGCCCAATGCTCGGTTTGCGCTGTGGCGCCCCAAGCTGACGCGAAACCACCGTATGAGCCACCGGTGATGCCTGCTTTATTGGTATCCACTAAGCCCATTTCGACCAAATGGTTTTTGCCATCAACGAGATCGTCAAACTCTTTCCCTGCATAGTCGTTTTGTCCCATTTTCGAGAATTCAACGCCACGGCCTGTGCTACCACGGTAGTTCGGGAAGAATAAAACATAGCCCTGTTGAGCGGCATATTTGACGGGGCTACCGTAGCGGTCAAGCCAACCGTTGCTGTAATGCGATTCTGGACCACCGTGCACCACAGTGATCAGCGGGTAACGCGTACCTTCTTGGTAGTCGGTTGGGTAGACCAAAATACCTTCCAGCTCAACGCCATCGCGCGCTTTGTAGCGGATGGTTTCTTGCTTAGGTTGAGTAATGTCGGCCAACCAAGGGTTTGAGTCAGTTAAGCGAATCAAGCTCTGGTTTTCAATGCGGAATAGCTCCGTCGGATGACTAGCACGGTGTGCACGGGCAAAGACCGCAGATTGATTCGGAGTTGCCTCGATATCGACCACAATAGCTTCACCTGGCTCTAACAACGAGCGTGTCTCTAACCATTGCATGGTAATGGCACGCACTTCACTTTCGGTACCGATGTGGCCAAGGTAAATCAATTCGTCATTCCGACGCCAATCGATATCTTTCACGTGACCAGGATAGTCCGGTAGTACGTCACGAACACTGTTATCATTTTGCGTGTCAAACACGTACAGACGGCCACTTGATGGGTCGTTGTAGTCTGCTGAACCAATCACTGCCAGATAACGACCATCCGGCGAGAATTCTGCTTTGCCTAACTTGCCGACGGTAGAAAACGTGCTTTCTTGCGCGCCTGCAAAGGAGACCAGCTGATACGCGCTGCTCATGTAATTATCGTCAATGAGTGCCGTTGGCGCAGTGCGCAATAAAAGCTGCTCATGGCCCGGACGGAAGGCAATCGAGAGCACCTGACGGTCGCTCGTCAATTGCGCCGCCATCGGCGCGTCGTTACTAAGGTCAACGAGCCAGGCGTGGGTAAACTGATGTTCTTCTTCATAAACTTCTGCTTTGAAGCCTTTTTTCACCAACTCTTTGTCGGTTTTATCGGCTTTCTCTTGCGCGGTGAAGGCAAGGTAACGCCCGTCTGCACTGAGCGCATAGTCACGGATGCTACTTTCATGACTAAACACGCGTTGTGCTTCGCCGCCATTTAAAGCGATTTTGTAGAGACTGGTATATTTGTCATCATCACGCTTACTGGTGAAATAAATAAATTCACCGTGCACCGTTACATCACGGATGCTTTGTTTATCAGCAATAAATGGAATAGGGTCGTTTTCACCGCGAACGACGAGTAACTCTAAGAAGCTACTCCCATCATCGTCCACATACGGCGTACGTGGAAGGACACGTGTAAATGCAGCAGTTTGGCCATCATTACTCACTGCGACGCTATTCACAGATTGCGTGGTCACCGTTTCTTGCAGCGTGATGTCACGCGCAAGAACCGAGAAGCTAAGCGTTGCGCACAAGGTGGTTAGACCGAGTCGAAGGAACATCTTATTCTCCTATAGTTTTATTTTTCATGAATATAGTAGCAGTAAAACTATTGACTTCCCATGAAATCACGCCACTCTAACCATGACAAAGATGATCTAGGAAGCTGCGTATGGCAGAGCAAATATGGATAGGGCTTATCCTTATCACGGCATTGGTACTTTTTGTAGTCGACCGCTGGCGCTATGACTTTGTGGCGATGGGGGCATTATTTGCCGCAACGATTGTTGGTTTGATCCCGCGAGAAGAAGTGTTCGCAGGCTTTGGGAATGCCGCGGTGATCACCGTCGCTGCAGTTTTAGTATTGAGCCACGCCCTCTGGCGCTCCGGCGTGGTCGACATGATGGCCAGTAGCGTTAAGCAGATGGGCGACCAGGTGTGGTTACAAATGATTGTATTGACCGGGTTAACCACCTTTGTCTCCGCGTTTATCAGTAATACTGGCGCCATGGCGATTATGATCCCTGTAGCCTTGCAATTGTCGCGTAATGGCGCAGGACATGCGTCGCTCATGCTTATGCCAATGGCGTTTGGCTCATTGCTCGGTGGTACCATTACCATGATTGGTACCCCGCCAAACATTATTATTTCTGATATTCGCGCGAGCCATGGCGCCGAACCATTCTCGATTTTTGATTTTACTCCTGTCGGTATTGTCGTTGCGTTAGCTGGTCTACTGATGATGTGGATCACGGCACGTTGGTTGGTGCCGCGGAGTAAAAGTCGTGATACCTCCAGTTCACCCTATGATGTGAGTGCCTATCTGACCGAACTGTATTTACCTGAAGGTGCATCTTTGGTGGGGCATACGTTATTTGAATTTGAGTCGAAGATTAAAGAGAACTTTGCGGTGGTTGCCATTAAGCGTGGTAAGCAAACACTCTCTGCACCCCCCCGTTATCAGCGCTTGCGTGCCGAAGACGTCGTGATTGTCGAGGCCGATGCAGAAACCTTGCAGCAAATTCTTGATGTGACCAAATTTGAATTGAACGCTGAGCAAAAGCTCGATACGCGCTTTTTGGTGTCTGATGAGATTAAGGTCATTGAAGGGATTGTCGGGCATGACTCGCGTCTGATCGGCCGCTCTGCGGCTGATCTGCGCTTGCGTCATCGCTTTGGCGTCAATGTGTTGGCGGTTGCACGAGAAGGTCAGCCGCTGAAACCCAGCTTATCCGATGTGCGCTTTAAACCGGGTGACGTGTTGTTGTTACAAGGTGATGCTGAAGTCTTGAACGATGTATTTAATCGCTTTGGCTGCTTGCCGCTCGCGCAACGCGGCCTGCGCTTGGGGAAAAAGCGTCAACTACTGTTGCCGTTGGGGATTTTTACTGGAGCTATTCTCGCCAGCGCTCTCGGATTACTGAGTGTTCCGGTCGCCTTCAGTATGGCGGCGGGCCTGATGGTGTTGGCGAAAGTTATTCCTATTCGCGAACTCTACGAGCATATCGAATGGCCAATTATTGTGTTGCTTGCTGCAACCATTCCACTAGGCGGCGCATTAGAACGTAGCGGAGCGGCAGATACGCTGGCTGGTGCTGCTTTGTGGGTGAGTCAGGGCGCACCAGGCGTGGTAGCCATTAGTTTGTTGCTTACGGTGACCATGTTGCTGTCGAACATCATTAATAATGCTGCTGCAGCGGTCCTTATGGCGCCGATTGGGATAAGTATGGCGAACTCACTAGAGGCATCGCACGATCCTTTCCTAATGGCTGTCGCTTTAGGCGCTGCATTACCATTTCTGACGCCGATCGGGCATCAATCCAATATTTTAGTGATGGGCCCAGGCGGATATCGCTTTGCTGATTACTGGCGTTTGGGACTGCCACTTTCTATTGTCGTCGGTATTGTTGCGGTGATTATGATTTCAGTGACTTGGCCAATGCACGGGTAGCTTCAGCGCCTCGCGCGACAATACGAACTTGGGCGATGGTCGTCTCGAGGAGTTCTTGGCGCTCCGCGGGCGAGGCATCAAGAGCGTCGGCGCCGGCGCTAAACACAATACGAGCAATTGCGTCGGCATGCAGTTCGGCCAAGTCGCGGTCGAACTGCTGTTCGTCGACCAGATAATCAACCAATTCAGCAGTAAAGTGTTCAACTTCGCGTTGCACGGCTAAACGGAACTCACGTGAGTTTCCCGATTTTTCTTGGAGCAAAAGCCGAAAAATAGCGGTGTTGTTATTCACGAATTCCATAAACGTCGTGACCGACGAGCGAATGATGGAGCCGCCTTTGGCGATTTGTTGGCGTGATTGGCGCAGCAGTTGCCGCAAGGTTAATCCGCCTTCATCGACTAAGGTGAGTCCGAGCTCTTCCATATTTTGAAAATGGCGGTAGAACGACGTCGGGGCAATCCCAGCTTCACGAGCAACTTCGCGCAAACTCAGCGACGCATAGCCATGCTCAGCGCTGAGCTGGTTCATCGCCGCTTGGATGAGTGCCCGCCGCGTTTTCTCTTTTTGTGCTGCGCGTACGCCTGCCATGACGCTTCCTTTAGGTGAGATTTAGCTAGAAACGTGAATTATGTCAGTGAACGTGTGTTCACGCAATTCATCGATTTTTACCAAATAACGGTTGCACCCTAATCCAAAGACGTTTAAATTCAGCGTACACGTGTTCGCTAATATTGGCTGAAGAACACGCCTGTAGTTTGAAATAGGTTTTATATGTCGACGACACACGCTAAAAAGCCGAAAATTATTTGGCTCAATACTCTCGTTTTTGCGATTACTTTTCTTGTAGCTGCTATCGGTGTTCCTTGGTACGGCTTTACCCACGGTTTTTCGTTCGGTCTGTGGATGGCGCTGCTTGGTACCATCGGCTTTGCCGGTATCTCAATTACAGCGGGCTACCACCGGTTGTGGGCCCACAGAACTTATGATGCACATTGGTCGTGGCGGATTTTGTTCGCCTTGGGCGGTGCGCTCGCAGTACAAAATAGTGCGCTGCACTGGTCTTCTGACCATCGTGAGCATCATAAACACGTTGATGACAACGACAACGACCCGTATTCAGCGAAGCGCGGTTTTTGGTATTCGCATATTGGTTGGATGCTGCGCGAGTACCAAGCTGCGCGTTACCACGATTACAACAACGTCAAAGATCTGCAAAAAGACCCGATTGTGATGTGGCAACATCGCCACTATTTAGCGCTCACGCTGTTGACGACGATTGGTTGGCCGGTGGCGATCGGGTGGATGCTCGGAGATATTTGGGGCGCCGTGATTTTGGTTGGTTTTGCGCGTTTGGTGATCAACCACCACACCACTTTTTTCATTAACTCTTTGGCACATATTTGGGGTAAGCAAACCTATACCGACCGCAATACTGCGCGGGACAACGGTTTTCTCGCTTTGTTGACCTTTGGCGAAGGCTATCACAACTACCACCATATTTTTGCGGCGGACTACCGTAACGGTATTCGTTGGTGGCAGTTTGATCCAACCAAATGGTTGATTCGCACGGGTTCTTGGTTAGGGTTAACGCGTAACTTAAAGCGCGCGAACGGCTACCAAGTCGAGAAAGCAAAGCTTGAGATGCAGTTTAAGAAAGCGAAGGCACAATCAGATGTAGGTTGTGAGACCACCTTGGCCAAGCTGCACGATGAATTTGATGCCTTGTTGCTGCGTTTACGTGAGTATTATCAGGTGCGTAAGCAACTTCTTGATGGTAAAACCAAAGCTTTGGCAGATCATATGCCGACGCTGGACGAGCTGCAGCAAAAAGTTGCGGAACTACGTGATGCTTTACAACAGCATAAACGCGCATTCCGCAACTTGTTACAGCAACAACTGGCACAACAAGCCAGCTAAGCTAAAGCGAAGACGTTACTTCTTCGCTTTGGCAAAGGCTTCGGCAAAGGCCGATCCCATTGCTGAGTTCCCGACCGGCTGCGAAGCTTTCGCCGCCGGTTTTTTCTTGCCTTGGGATGCAGCAGATTTGCCCTTGCCGACGCCAGCGGTTGCAGCTTTCGCTGGCGCGCTGTGAACTTCATCATCAAGACGCATGGTCAGACTAATACGCTTGCGTGCTTCGTCGACTTCCAAAACTTTCACTTTGACGATATCACCAGCTTTCACAACTTCACGCGGGTCACTCACAAAGGTGTTCGACAAAGCACTCACATGCACAAGACCGTCTTGATGAACGCCAATATCGACAAAGGCACCAAAGGCCGCAACGTTAGAAACCACGCCTTCAAGGGTCATGCCCGGACGTAAGTCTTTGAGCGTATCGACACCATCTTTAAAGGTGGCGGTTTTAAACTCTGGTCGAGGGTCACGGCCCGGCTTATCCAGTTCGGCAATAATGTCGCGAATGGTCGGCTCACCAAATTTTTCATCGGTGTAGGCTGCTGGGTCGAGTTGCTTTAAAAAGCTACTGTCGCCAATTAATTGCTCTACTGCTTTGCCGCTGGCCTGCGCAATCTTTTCAACCACAGCGTAAGCTTCTGGGTGAACGGCTGACTTATCCAGAGGCTGAGCGCCGTCCATGATACGTAAGAAGCCTGCTGCCTGTTCAAACGATTTAGGTCCCATTCGGGCGACGTCGAGGAGTTGTTTACGCGTTAAAAAGCGACCACTCGCATCACGATGGGCGACAATATTTTGCGCCAAAGTTTTGTTCAAGCCGGCAACCCGTGCCAACAACGCCACTGAAGCTGTGTTGACGTCAACACCAACGGCGTTTACGCAATCCTCGACAACGGCGTCGAGGCTGTGGGCCAATTGGGCCTGACTGACATCGTGCTGGTATTGACCGACACCAATTGACTTCGGCTCAATTTTGACGAGCTCAGCCAGTGGATCTTGTAATCGTCGGGCGATGGACACGGCGCCACGCAGGGCAACGTCTAACTCTGGAAATTCTTGGGCAGCGAGTTCTGACGCTGAGTAGACTGAGGCGCCTGCTTCGTTAACGATAACTTTGTTTACTTTAATGGCGCTGTTGGCTTTGAGCATATCGCTCACCAACTTGTCAGTTTCTCGTGAATAAGTGCCGTTACCAATCGCGATCAGCTCAACTTTATGCTGCTGACACATCCCTGCGAGGGTGCGCATTGCTTTGTCGACTTGGTTTTGCGGCTGGAACGGGAACACGGTGTTGGTGCCAAGGACTTTCCCTGTGCTATCAACAACAGCTACTTTAATCCCGGTACGAACACCTGGATCAAGCCCCATCGTGGTTTTTGCTCCTGCTGGCGCAGCCATCAAGAGGTCATTTAGGTTACTTGCGAAAATACCAATGGCGTCGGCCTCTGCGCGCTCGCGCACACTGCCGAATAACTCAGTTTCCATATGCAGCAACAACTTGATGCGCCAGGTCCATTGGATGGTTTGCGTTAACCATGCATCGGCAGGGCGATCTGCGGCAACGAAACCAATATGCGTAGCAATCAGTTGTTCGCCGTAGCTACGGGCTTTCGGGTCTTCTTGCTCAGGATCTGGGTTGAGCTTTAATTGCAAAATGCCTTCATTACGGCCGCGGAACAGGGCGAGGGCTCGGTGCGATGGAATTTTTTTCAACGCTTCGCTAAAGCTGAAGTAATCTCGATACTTGGCGCCTTCTTGCTCTTTGCCAGGAGCGACGTTACTGGTGATCTCTGCTTGCTGCCAAAGGTAATCGCGGACTTTCTTCAATAACGCGGCATCTTCAGCAAAACGTTCCATCAGGATAAAGCGTGCACCTTCTAGCACCGCTTTACTATCTGCAAAGCCTGCGTCGGCGTTGAGGTATGCGGTGGCTTCTTGCTCAGGGTCACGCGCTGGGTCTGCTAGGAGCAGATCGGCCAGCGGTTCCAGCCCCGCTTCAATGGCGATTTGTCCTTTGGTACGGCGTTTCGGCTTGTATGGTAAATACAAGTCTTCCAATTCGGTTTTCGACTGCGTTGCGAGAATGGCTGACTCAAGTTCTGGCGTGAGCTTTTCCTGCTCACGAATACTTGCCAAAATAACGTCACGGCGGTCGTTGAGTTCACGCAAGTAACTCAAGCGTTGTGCCAGTGTACGTAGTTGGGTGTCGTCGAGGCCACCGGTGGCTTCTTTTCGATAGCGTGCGATAAAGGGTACCGTGGCACCGTCGTCGAGCAGCGCGATAGCAGCTTGAACTTGTTGCGAACGAACCGCGAGTTCATTGGCAATCTGCTGAGAAATCGAGCTCATGAATAATGTCTCTCTGTTGGTTTACTGCGTAAATGTTGCCGCAGTATACCAGTCCTTATTTGCTCGAGGCGACCTCCGCAACAGGAATTTGCTGTTGATTTTGGGTAAAACGTAGCAGCGCTTCGGGAACTTGGTAGCGCTGCTCTCGATAGAGCCAGCTCGGCAATAACGCCCAATGGAGTGCTTGCTGATGCTGCGTTTCGTCTGCCGGTTGTAGCGCGCTGAGTTGCTTGGATGGTTGATGATAAAGCCCTGTGAGCGTTGCTTGTTGTGGGCGCAGCAGTGTAACTTGGGCGCTGGTGTTGTCGTCATCTCCTTGCAGATAGGCAAAGGTCTGGTTGAATTGTAAAAAGGCACGGTTTGCCGGTGGCAGATCGGAGCTTAGATCTTGACCAAGGGTTGGTAGATAGCCGGAAACGCCTGCCAGTGACAGTAGCGTGGGAGCCAAGTCAATCTGGCTCGCAATTTCGGTCAGGGTGTTCGGGGTTAAATCAGCGCCTAAAATCAGGCCAGGAATATGGAACTTATCGACCGGTACCAGCGCATCGCCGTATACGCGGTTGTCATGATCAGCGACAACTAAGAACAGAGTATCCTGCCAATAATTGCTCTGTTGCGCTTGGCTAAGGAATTGCCCTAACGCATGATCCGCATAACGCACAGCGTTATCGACATTTTGGGCTAAATGCTGCAGCCCATCATTGAGCGCATTCTCCGGAAGTTCAAAAGGCTCGTGATTCGACGAGGTAAAGATGAGGGTGAAAAAGGCTTGGTCAGTGGCATGTAATTGACTCAGCCGTTGGTGCGCTTTGTCAAAGAGGTCAGCATCACTTACCCCCCAACTGGAGACAAAGTTTGGATTGTCGTAGTCATTTTCATCAATGATGGACTGCACACCGTTCCCGGTGAAGAAACTCCGCATATTGTCAAAGTGTGATTCGCCACCGTAAATAAACTCGGTGTGGTAGCCCTGTGCTGCCAACATGCTGGCCATAGTAAAGAAATTGCGCTGGGACAAACTAAGTTTGACGGTGCTGCGAGCGGGGGTGGGTAAAAAGCCACTGACCACAGCTTCGATCCCTCGTACTGAGCGTGTCCCTGTGGCATAGAGTTGTTCAAACCACCAACCTTTGGTCGCCCATTGTTGCAAGTTCGGAGTTAAACCACGCTCAACAAAGCCATAGCCCATACTTTCTTCCAAGATGACCACAATATTTAGGGGGTGCTTGCGTTCGGCAGAGGCTTGTTGCCAATGTACGGAGGGGTATTCGGCGCTCGGAAACTCGGTCCCTTGAAAGTAGTCAATGGTGGGGATGAACGCACTCAGTTGGTCAGCATTGAGTGCCCCATAAACCTCACTTGCGGCTGCCTCGTGGCGCAGATTGTAAAGCGCATAACTTACTGAATAGGGTGAACTAATGGTCAAAGAGTTGACCAGCGGGTCGCCACTGAGTGCGAAAAACGAGGGGTTGGCCGGCCGATGTGCCAGGGTTGAACGTATCGCCAATAAACAACAGAGCAGTAAGAGAGGCCATACTGCGAGCGTAGGCCATAACGCAGATCGGCGAGCGTGAAACCATGGGCGTTGCACGAGAATGCGCAGCCCCCATGCCGCAGCTACGGCAACAACTAAGGTGGCAATCACCCAGCCTCGAAACCCTAACCATAAGGTGCTGATAACTTCTTGGGGATAGAGCAGGTACTCCACGAACAAGCGATTGGGTCGCACATCATATTGGGCGATAAAAGCGGGGGTCGATGCTTCGATAAAAACCAGCATAAGTAACCAAAGTACGGTCCAGATCTGCAAAAAAACTTTACCAAAGCGTTGCAGCGCAGGGAGCTGAAAAAAGGGCATTAACAGCAATGGAAGCAAGGTTAAATACCCCATCATGATGGTGTCTGCTCGGATGCCTGCAAGCAACAGTGACGGCCATTGCTGAACCGCGGTAACGCGCTCCGCAAACAGCACAAAAAGCACCACGCGACTGGTACTAAGTATTCCTAATCCGCCAAGGAAAAAGAAATATAACGGGCGATAGGTACGAAAGCCTGACAATAACCAATGCATCTTCAATGCGCTCCTGTTCAATCTTCCGGAGCACTATTGCAATGAAAACTTAAGAGAAACTTAACCTATCGTGTGGCTTTGGTTTTTTCGTAGACGATGCTGTTGATGTACCAGCGATGCCGTCCAGTCGGCGTGTTGACTTCGAAGTCGTCGTCGATTTGCTTACCGAGCGCAGCGCGCGCCATCGGCGCATCAATCGAGATAACGGTATGGCTGTCGTAAATCTCGTCAGGGCCAACGATGGTAAAGGTGCGTTGGTCGCCATCATCATTCTCAATCGTGACCGTTGCGCCAAAAAATACTTTCCCTTCTTGAGCCGGGGCATAATCAACGATTTTCAGCACTTCCAGACGCTTGCGTAAAAAGCGAATGCGGCGGTCGATTTGCCGTAGTTTTTGCTTGTTGTACTTGTAATCTGCATTTTCGGAACGATCGCCAAGGCTGGCCGCCCAAGTCACTTTTTCGGTGGTTTCACGACGCTCGACCCGCCAGAGGTGATTGAGTTCTGCTTGCAACTGTTGGTAACCTGCACGAGTAATTAAGTTGGTCTTTGCCATGGCGCTAGGGGCGTTGTCCTTGTGGAAAAATGTCGATGCTACGATGGTCGTTGCTGAACTGCAACTCCCATCGATTAGCTCGGGTCAAGCAGCGGGAAATCCAGCTGAACTGCGAGCCCGCCAGCGGGGTAATTGGCAAAGCTAAGTTGAATGCCATGCAACTGGGCAATCCGTGTGACAATCGAAAGGCCAAGTCCAGCGCCGTCGATATGACGTGTTTGGGGGTGACGAAAGAAGCGCTCGCCTAAGCGCGCCAATTCACTCTCTGGCACGCCAGGTCCGGAGTCATGTACGCTGATCCGCAAAAAGTTGCTTTCACGGCGGCAGCTGACCGAGACAACGCCGTCATCGCCGCTATATTTGGCGGCGTTTTGGAGCAGGTTCCGAAATAGCACTTCAAGCAGGGTGGGTAAGCCATAAACGATGCAATCATCAGTGATCGACAGTTGCCATTCACAGGTCTCAGTGACATGGTCAGGTAAGTCGGCGAGCACTTGCAAGAGCAACTGTTGCAGTGGCACGGCGTGCAATTGTTGCTGATGTAAGGTGGTTCCTTCTAATTTCGTTAGCAACAGTAGTTGATTCACAAGGTGCGTTAAACGTTCAGTAGCGCGCTGCACTGCACTAATACTGGCGGGGTCATTGGGATCAATTTGCGCCGCATGGAGTTTCAGTGCGGCAAGGGGCGTGCGTAGTTCGTGTGAGGCATCAGCGATAAAGTTCTTTTCGCGTTGTAAATAATCGTTGATACGTCCAAATAAGGCATTAATATTTGATTGAATTGGCACCAATTCACTTGGAAGCTGCGCATCTAGAGGCAGTAAGTCATTGGCATCGCGCTGTTGCAGCTGGGTTGCGAACTGGCGTACCGGCCGCAAAAACCACACCACAATAACCAGAATTGCGAGTGACAGTGGCAGCCAGGTTAGGAACACAACCCAGAGCTGATCCGCGGTAATATAGGTGGAGAGCTCCGAGCGCACATCTTCGCGTTGGGCTGTGTAGATCCATGTTTGCGTCTCAGGATCAAAATAACTAAAGCTAATCCATGTGTAGCCGTCAATGGGCAATTCATGATAGCCCGCCTGAGGTTTTGAAATCGGTTGTGTCATGGCATTTTCACTGGCCACCAATAAGTGCTGTGTTGTGCTCCAGACTTGAAAGGCTAACTTTCGTTCGTAAGGATGTCCGTCACGCTGGCGTTCATCCCCCCGAGCCGCATATTCCGCTGGAATAGGTGGCAACTCAATCGTCCGAACAGTGCCATCTTGCGGTAAAAAACCGGGATCGTGGATAAGGCTTTTGATCATCCGAGTGGTTTGGGCTAGCTCAGCATCAAACACTTCATCGAGCTCATGTTTGGTCATATGGTAGTTAAACCACGCGCCAAGCGCGAGGACCAACAGCACCACGAAATTCGTTGCAAGCAGGAGTTGGCGTCGCAAGGAGCGTCGGATCATAATGACAGTCCTTGGTAATCCTTGTTCAATAAATAGCCGACGCCACGGACGTTACGTAACACGTTTTTACCGAGTTTCTTGCGCAGATGATGAAGGTGTACTTCGATAGCGTTGCTCTCAACATCGGAGTCCCACCCATACACCACTGACTCGAGGTGCTCGCGCGAAAGAATGCGGTTGGGGTGCAACATAAACTCTTTTAAAACCAGCCACTCACGGCGTGTTAGCGCAACCGCTTCGTGGTTCACTGTGACGCCTTGCGAGGCAAGGTCCATGGTAATGCTCCCCCATTGTAATTGGTCATTGGCGCGCCCTTGCTGGCGCCTTACCAAAACTCGAATACGTGCTTCAAGCTCGCGTAAGTCAAAAGGCTTCACCATATAGTCATCGGCACCTGCATTGAGCGCTGCCACCTTTTGTTCGATGGTGTCCCATGCAGTCAGGATTAAAATGGGGAGGGCAATGTTTTGCTGTCGAACATAACCAATTAACGGAATTGCGAGGCCATCGGGCAAGCCGAGGTCGAGTACCATTAGCTCAAAAGTATCCGTGCTCAACGCACTTTCGGCTTGCTTGCGTGTCAGGCAATGCTCCACTTGATAGCCTTGCTTCTGCAGCCCGGAAATGATGCCATCGGCAATTAATGGTTCGTCTTCTACAAGTAATAGGCGCATGTTATTTAGCTCGATGAGGTATACCACTATCATGATGCACTTTTTCACTTAAGCCAAACTTAACACGTCATTGTGTGCCCAAGGACACACATTTGGAAACAATATGCTGCAGCGATTGCCCCCTCTGTTGATTGGCAAAGCAGGGGGCTTCTTTTATAGTTGTAACAATACGATAACTTCGAAGGATGTCCTGCATGTCACAAGAAACCTATAAAGTCTTAGTGGTCGATGACGATGCACGCTTACGCAGCTTGCTTGAGCGCTATCTTACCGAGCAAGGATTTTATGTGCGATCGGCGGCGCAAGGTGAGCAAATGGATCGACTGCTTGAACGTGAGAACTTTCATTTGATGGTGCTCGACTTGATGTTGCCCGGCGAAGATGGTCTCTCTATCTGTAAGCGCCTGCGTCATGATGACAATGATATTCCTATCGTAATGTTAACGGCCAAAGGTGATGAGGTTGATCGCATTATTGGCTTAGAGCTCGGGGCAGACGATTATTTGGCGAAACCCTTTAACCCACGCGAACTGCTTGCTCGCATTCGTGCGGTGTTGCGTCGACGTGGCAAAAGTGTGCCAGGCGCCCCGGCAAGTGACGATGAAGAAATCGTGTTTGGCGAGTTCCGACTGAATCTGGGAACCCGTGAAATGTTCCGCGGTGACGAGCCTATGCCACTGACCAGCGGTGAGTTCGCAGTGTTAAAAGCTTTGGTAACACATCCGCGTCAGCCAATGTCGCGCGATAAATTGATGAACCAAGCTCGCGGTCGTGATTATAGTGCCCTAGAACGTAGTATTGATGTGCAAGTATCACGTTTACGGCGCATGCTAGAAACGGATCCGGCGAACCCTCGCTACATTCAAACGGTTTGGGGGCTTGGTTACGTGTTTGTCCCTGACGGCGTCAAGAAGTAGACCTGAATGCGCTTTTTTCCACGCTCTGCGTTTGCGCGTACGGTCGCGTTAATCGCCTTACTGCTGCTGATCAATCAGGTGGTTTCCTATGTGATGGTCGGTTTATATGTTGTGAAGCCGAGTATGCAACAAATCAGTGCTGTGGTTGGCAAGCAAGTGCAAGGTATCTTAGTGCTTGATGATTGGTTGAACGAGCACAGCTTGTCGACCGAAGAAAAACAAAGTCTCGGCAAACGTTATACCGAAGCCGTGGCAATTGATGGCTTTAATCAGCAAGAGGCAGAAGCTGAGGGGTTGAATCAGGCGTCAACCTATCACTTTTTATCTGAGCAGATGAGCCATTACCTGTCATCTGAAACCGAAGTGCGTATCTCGCAAACGGACAATTATTATGTCTGGGTGAAAACGGAAGCCTTGGCGGGTTCTTGGCTGCGTATTCGTTTGGATACCCTCGATGAAGCGAGTTTTTCGCCACTCTTGTTTTATCTTATCTTGATTGGTGGCTTAAGCGTGCTGGGCGGCATGTTGTTTACCAATTGGCAGAACAAACCGCTCAAGGCGTTGGAGGCAGCGGCTGAGAAAGTGGGACGCGGTGAATATCCCGATGACTTACCTGAGCAAGGCTCGACCGAGGTGATCGCGGTAACCCGGGCGTTCAACCAAATGACGCAAGGCGTGAAAGGTCTTGAGCAAGACCGTGCATTACTGATGGCAGGGGTGTCACATGATTTGCGTACCCCGTTAACCCGCATTCGCTTGGCTACCGAGATGATGGAGCCGGGTGAGGATTACTTGGCCGAAGGTATCATTAATGATATCGATGATATGAATGCGATTATCGATCAATTTATCGACTATGTGCGCGTCGATACACACGCAGATAGCGATAGTGAAAACCTGAACCACTTGATTGAGGATGTGGTTGGGCATATTCCCGATAGCTGGCACTCAAAAGTCACGGTACGCTATGGCGACATGCCTAAAGCAATGGTACGTAGCATTTCAATTAAACGGGTGATGCTGAACCTACTGGAAAATGCTGAACGCTACGGACATCAACGGATTCTTATTGAGACCGGTTTTGACCGTCGCCGAGGTCGGGTGTGGGTGACCGTGAGCGATGATGGTGAAGGTATTCCAGCTGGGCAAATTGAACATGTACTGCAGCCCTTCACGCAGGGCGACAAGGCAAGGGCGAGTAAAGGTTCTGGGCTAGGGCTTGCCATCGTCAAGCGCATCATTGAGCGGCATGGCGGGCGTATCGTGTTTGGCCGTAGTCAGCAGCTAGGCGGCTTGGCAGTTCGTTTTGAACTGCCCGTCGAAGCGCACTCGTCGGCTTAATCTCGGATACGATTGAGGCCATTGAGGGCCGCAACGCGATAAGCTTCCGCCATGGTTGGGTAGTTGAAGGTGGTATTGACGAAATATTCAATCGTGTTCCCGCCGTGCTTTTGTTCCATGATCGCTTGGCCGATATGAATGATTTCGGCGGCTCGCTCACCGAAGCAGTGAATGCCGAGCACTTCTTTTGTTTCGCGATGGAAGAGTAACTTTAAGCTTCCTACTGCCATGCTTGAGATTTGCGCGCGGGCAAGATCTTTAAAGTGCGCGCGACCCACCTCGTAAGGTACTTTTTGCTGTGTCAGCTCTTCTTCAGTTTTACCCACAGAACTGATCTCTGGAATGGTGTAGATGCCCGTCGGGATATCACTAATGAGGCGTTGTTCACAGTCACCGAAGCACATGGCTGTGGCGCAAATGCGGCCTTGATCATAGGCGGCTGAAGCAAGTGATGGGTAGCCGATGATATCACCGACTGCGTAGATGTTTGCAACGCTGGTTTGGTATTGCGCCGACACTTCTAATTGCCCACGGTGGTTTGGCTGTAAGCCCACATTTTCAACCTTGAGTTCTTCAATGTTCCCCGAGCGGCCGTTCGCATAGAGCAAGCAATCGGCATCAAGGCGTTTACCTGATTGCGTGTAGAGGGTTACACCGTCTTCGTGCCCTTCGATACGCTCATACTCTTCGTTGTGGCGAATGACCACACCGCTGTTGCGCAGGTGATAGCTAAGCGCGTCGGAGATCTCCGCATCAAGGAACGACAACAACCGCTCACGGGTATTGATGAGATCAACTTTCACGCCAAGGCCACGGAAGATACTGGCATATTCACAGCCAATCACACCTGCACCGTAAATAATGATGCTGCGCGGCTCATGCTTGAGTGACAACACGGTGTCTGAGTCGTAAATGCGGGCGTGGTTAAAGTCAACGTCAGCAGGGCGATAGGGGCGCGAGCCCGTAGCGATCACGATTTGCTTCGTAGTGATGTAATCAACCGAACCATCGGCTTGCGTCAATTTGAGTTTGTTCTCGCCTTCGAACGAGGCAACGCCATGCAGGACAGTAACGCCATTACGCTGATAGAAGCCGCTGCGCATTTGTACTTGTTGCTGAATGACGCCTTGCGCGTGGCGTAAAATGTCAGCAAAAGACATACTGCGATGGCCACAACCTGCGGTAAAAAGAGGATTGGCGTTAAACTCAATTAAGCGACTTACGGAATGGCGTAAAGCTTTCGATGGGATGGTTCCCCAGTGGGTACAACCACCGCCGAGCGACGCATATTTTTCAATCATAGCGACGCGACGACCGTTTTTCACGAGTTGCATCGCTGCCCCTTCACCACCTGGGCCGCTACCGATGACAACAGCATCAAATTGTGTCGTTTCTGCGCTCATGAAAAGCTCCTCTTAGTTGTACCACTTCTGACGAGTCGCTATAGTAACCGATAGAGCAGGATAAGAGCCAGTAATGCTAGTTTATTCTGGGTATCAGTAGAATAGATTCTTGTAGCTAGTGGGTAGGGACAACAACCTATGAGCCGAAAAGTAGTGCCGGAGATTCTGCAGCGACAGTTGGTTGCTAGTAGTCGCCTATTACGCATTGAAGCGGTGGATTTGCGTTTCAGTAATGGGGTAGAACGCCAATTTGAGCGGATGCAGAGCAGCGGCCGAGGTGCGGTGATGATCGTACCTTTTATTGATGATGAGACCTTGATGCTGGTGCGCGAATACGCCGCAGGACTTCACAACTATCAATTGGGCTTTCCAAAAGGCCTTATTGACCCAGGAGAGACGCCTGAGCAGGCGGCCAATCGAGAGCTCAAGGAAGAGATTGGGTTTGGTGCGCGCAAGCTCATTCCATTAAAAAGTGTCACTATGGCGCCACAGTTTTTTGCCGCCACCATGCATATTTTCATTGCCAAGGATTTGTATCCCGAAACGCTTGAAGGTGACGAACCAGAGCCATTGGAGCAGGTTCCTTGGTTGTTGAGCAAAGCCGACGCACTTATGGCACAAGAAGACTTTACCGAAGCGCGCAGTATCGCTGCGTTATTGATGACTTTAAAGGAACGTGAACGTGGACATTGCTGAGCAGCGCCGTCAATGGCTGGAAGGAGCGACGGCAATTGCACGTCGGGCGGGGCAATTAGTGATGGAGCTCTATGAAGAGCAGGCCTATCAGACCTTTCAAAAAAGCGATGCGTCGCCGGTCACCAGTGCCGATTTGGCTGCACACAAATTGATTGTTGAGGCGTTGCAAGAGCTAACGCCGGAGATTCCGATCCTGTCGGAAGAAGGCAAGCACCTAAGTTTGGCAACGCGGCAAAGTTGGCCGCGTTATTGGCTTATCGATCCTATTGATGGTACGCAGGAGTTTATTGCGCGCAGTGGTGATTTTACCGTGGTGATTGCTCTGGTGGAGCAGCATCAGCCGACCTTAGGGGTAATTTACTGGCCAGCGGGGGAAAAGCTTTACTACGCGCAACGTGACGTCGGAGCTTTTCGTTTGGATCATCAAGGTGAACAACGCTTACAGGTTCGCAAGTTGGCGAATCCAGCATCCGATCCGGTGATTCTCGCAATCAGTCGACGGCAACCTCGCGAGCGCGTATTTCAACGCATGACCTCGGACCGTGAGCTGACGACCTTGCCAGCTGGCAGTTGCTCATTGAAAGCCTGTATGATCGCCGAAGGCCAAGCGGATTGTTTTTTGCGGGTGGGGCCCACCGGTGAATGGGACACGGCCGCGGCGGAGGTGATTGTCGGAGAGGCTGGCGGCTCGATTGTCAGTGAACATTTCGAAGCACTCACCTACAACGTTGAAGAACAGCTCGGCAATCCTAATTTTATAATTGTCGGTGACCCAGCCGTTGCGTGGCGTGAAATTTTCACGCACCATCAAACTGATCCGCGGGCATAATATTTACGGTTTCATGAAGTTCAGACCAAACCAGTACGGCAGTACCTGCACGAAGCTGCTGTCGTACATCTTCTACTTTTTCCGCGAGGGACTTTTCGTCTTCACCGTAATCCGTGCCTTCGCGCAGTACGAAGGCTTCCAATAAGGCGTCTAGGGTGGCGGCCTCAAGTTGTTGCCAAGGAATGAGCATTTAGTCCTCCAGCTCCATCTCTTGCAGCGCTTCTTCTGCAGCCATCCACTGTTCTTCGGCCTGTTGTAATGCTTGTTGCGTGGTTGCTTGCTGGCGCAATAAGTCAGCTAAAGTGTCTTTGGCTGCGGCCTCATACAACGCGTTGTCAGCCAATTGACTATTCAGTTGGGCGAGCGTGGCTTCGTGCTGATGCACTTCGTTTTCATAGCGCGTTACCGCATCTTTGAAAGGCTTTAACCGTTTACGCCGTTCGGCTGCTTGACGTTTTTCGGCTTTGCGATCGACTTTACCACTGCTTTGCGTGGTGGAGGGTTGGCTTTGCTGCTCTTGGAGCCACTGGTGGTAGCGTTCAAGGTCGCCGTCAAAGGTCGCGACCTGGCCGTCAGCAACCAATAAAAACTCATCAACAGTGGTCCGCAACAAATGACGATCGTGCGAAACAATCACCATCGCCCCGGCAAAGTCTTGTAAGGCAAAAACCAAGGCTTCGCGCATGACGCTATCGAGATGGTTGGTAGGTTCATCGAGCAACAATAAATTCGGCTTTTGATAGACAATCATTGCCAGGACAAGGCGGGCCTTCTCACCCCCTGACATCGGTGCCACCAAACGCGTTGCTTGGTCTCCGGAAAAGCCAAAGCCGCCTAAAAAGTCACGTAGTTGTTGTTCGCTAGCGTTTGGATCAAGGCGCTGGATATGTTGTAGCGCGGTCGCGTCGCTATCGAGGGTTTCGAGCTGATGCTGGGCGAAATAACCAAGCTTAACGCCAGGGTTTAGCGCCACTACGCCATGTTGAGCTTGTAATTCACCCGCCAGCAACTTAACCAAGGTCGATTTACCCGCGCCGTTACGGCCGAGCAAACCAATCCTGCTGCCGGGGACTAAATTAAATTTGATCGAACGTAAAATAACGGTGTCACCGTATCCAGCCTGCACATCTTCGAGAGTTAGCAAGGGCGTTGGAAGTTGCTCTGGTTCACGAAAGCTGAACTGAAATTGACTTTGTGCCACCAAAGGGGCGCTGCTGCTCAGACGTTCTAAGGCTTTAATGCGACTTTGCGCTTGCCGTGCTTTGCTCGCTTTATAGCGGAAGCGGTCGATGTAGCTTTGTAAATGTTTACGTTGCGCCTGCTCTTTTTCAAACTGCGCTTGCTGTTGCGCTAACTGCTCAGCGTATTGGCGTTCAAAACTGCTGTAGTTGCCGCTGTACGAGGTTGCTGTTTGGTGCTCGATATGAATGATGTGCTGGCACACCGCGTCAAGAAAATCGCGGTCGTGTGAAATCAGGAGCAAGGTTCCCGGAAATTGCTGCAGCCAATCTTCGAGCCAAAAAATTGCGTCAACATCAAGGTGGTTAGTGGGTTCGTCAAGCAGCAATAAGTCCGCGCGTGCAATCAGTGCTTGCGCGAGGTTGAGGCGCATCCGCCAGCCCCCGGAAAAGGCTTTCACCGGCTGCTGAAATTGCTCAGCTCGAAAGCCTAAGCCGGCAAGCAATGCTGCAGCTCGCGCTTGTGCATCATAGGCACCAATGGTGGCAAGTTGGTCATGTAATTGCCCCATAGCGTGGCCGTCATCGGCTGCTTCAGCGTGTCGGAGTTGTTGCTGGAGCTGACGTAGCTCGGTGTCACCATCAAGCACATACTCGAGGGCGGGTTGATCAAGCCCAGGCGTTTCTTGCTTCACGCTGGCAATACGCCATTGCTTCGGCACTTGGCAATCGCCTTGCTCGACCTGCAGCTCACCACGGAGGAGCGCAAATAACGAAGATTTGCCGGTGCCGTTGCGGCCAACAACGCCAACGCGATGCCCCGGGAAAATAGTGGCATTGGTGTTTTGCAGCAGAATAGTACCGCCGCGCATCAGCATCAAATCACGGATTGCGATCATGAAAAACCTTGTGCTTGGTGTTGCGAAATGAATCTGCGACAATTATACCTGATGCAAGACGAGGTGAATATGGCGCGAGTGCGGAAACGTTTTATCGCCGGGGCAACCTGCCCGGCGTGTGGAGCTGCAGATACCCTGCAGCTATTGATTAGTGAAAATGCGGCCGGTGAGCAGCAAGAACAGGTGCAGTGTGTCAGTTGTCAGCATCGCTTTGCGGAGCGTCAGCAAGAAGAAACGACACAAGCTGCGGAAGCAAAACCTGTGGATGACGCCGCTATTATCGGGCTTTTTAAACCAGAATAATCTTCTTTGAACAAGGAGTCGTTATGTTTTCTGCAAGTACCACAGTGATCGCGGGCCTATGGGTGATTATCGTTACCTTGATGGTGCAATGGGCTGTTGCTGCCGCAGTTAAAGCTAAGCAACCGGGCGCCGTCCCTGGCAAGGTGCCAGAAGGCATCAGTCATAACTCGTTGGTGTTTCGTACCCATCGAACCTTCATGAATTCCTTGGAAAATGTGCCGATGTTCTTAGCCAGCGTGTTTTTAGCACTGTTTGCTGGTGTTAGCTCGGCATGGCTCGGCTATTGGGTGGTGCTGTTTGCGGCGGCGCGGATCATTCACATGGTGTTGTACTACGCAATTGCGACCGAGAAAAACCCTAGCCCACGCAGTTGGTTCTTTGTCCTGGGTGCGATAGCCAACATCGCGGTACTGGTGCTCATTGCCCTCGATGCTTTAGTAGGATAGTGACGTGACGAATATGCCCTTACTGGAATTGGCCTACGCGCTTGCCGTCGGGTTGATCATCGGTCTTGAACGGGGGTGGAGTCAACGCGGCCGAGGTGAAGGTCAACGCTTCGCCGGCATGCGCACCTTTGCGATTGCGAGTCTTTTAGGCGGGGTTGTTACCTTGGTGAGTGAGCGGGTCGGCGGTAACTATGCGTTGCTGGTCTGGCTGGCGGTGTTTGTTGCCGTGGCTGCATTAGCGGTGGTGGCACATGTCATTGAAGCACGCCACGATGCCGACTTTGGGATTACCACGCCGCTCTCCTTATTACTCACTTTCGTTTTAGGCTCGTTGTGTCTATTGGACTTAGTCGATGTGGCTGTGTCGGTTGCGGTGATCGCCGCGCTTTTGCTTGGTTTAAAGCCAGTTCTGCACGGTTGGCTGGAGCGTTTGCAGCAGCGTGAGCTGCTGGCAATTTTGCAAATGCTGGTGATAAGTGTGGTGATGCTACCCGTATTACCGAATCAAGGCTACGGGCCTGGTGAAGTACTGAATCCCTATCTGATCGGCTGGATGGTCGTGCTCATCACCGGGATCTCCTTTGTCGGTTACTTTGCCATTAAATTGCTGGGAAGCCATCGCGGCCTTATGTTAACCGGGTTGCTCGGTGGTTTAGCCTCGTCGACGGCAGTTACCTTAACCATGGCGCAATTAGGTAAAGTCCAGCAGCACGGGCATAAACTCTTTGTCGCGGCGACCCTATTGGCGGCGGGAACGATGTTCCCACGCATGCTGGTCGAGATTGCCGTGGTGAATCAGACCTTGCTGCAAAGCTTGGCAGCGGCGTTGCTAACGATGACAGGGGTGACCTATTTAGGCGTCGCTTGGCTGGTGTTTGGCAAGCAAGAGCAGGCGGCCGCCTCAGAGATTTCGGTGGCGAATCCGTTTGATATTATTACCGCGTTGAAATTTGCAGCACTTTTAGTGGTCATATTATTAGTCGCGCATTATGCGCACCAGTATTTTGATGCCTTGGGCGTTTACGCTGTAGCTGCAATTTCGGGGTTAAGTGACGTTGATGCCATTACCCTATCATTGGCGAAGCTATCGTCAAATGGCCTTGCGATTGAGGTTGCCAGTCAAGCGATTTTACTTGCGGCAACGGTGAATACCATTGTTAAAGTGGGGCTGATCATCAGTCTGGGTCACCCAGCGATGCGCGCACCTATGGTGCTTATCGCCCTTGTCGCTTTAATTGCTGGTTGGTCCGTATGGTGGCTCGGTTAACACGACCACTGGAGTGGCAGGCAGAATTCACCTAAACTACAGGGTTAGTAAGTACCAACTGATGATTCAGCGTTAAGGAGTAGTAAATCATGAGTCAGAACTATCCGATCGGCACACCAGGACAACCTTGGGGTGAAGCAGAGAAACAGCAATGGTTTGCAGCGCAGCGTAAGCAGCGCGATTACGGCAATGATGTTGTTCGCCGTATTGAGCACTTGCGAGAATTGTTTCAAGTGGACAGCTATGGTGAATTGAACTACGCCGAGGCGCGTTTCCCATTATTTGTGGTACGCAATCGCAATTGGAATCCGAAACTTCCAACGGCGTTGGTCACCGGTGGTGTACACGGTTATGAAACCAGTGGCGTGCAGGGTGCCTTGTATTTTCTTGAGACCGAAGCGCTGAACCATTTAGCGCACTTTAATATCGTGGTTGCACCTTGTTTGAGCCCTTGGGGCTACGAAACTATTAATCGCTGGAACCCTGCCGCGATTGATCCAAACCGTTCGTTTTATCCGCATAGCCCAGCACAGGAAGTCGCGTTGCTGATGGCTTATATGCAGGAGCAGGGTCTGGCGCCGCAGGTACACATTGATTTACACGAAACGACCGACACCGACAATAGCGAGTTTCGTCCAGCTCTGGCGGCGCGGGACGGCGTAACGCATGATAACTGGAGCATCCCGGATGGGTTTTACCTTTGTGCCGATGCAAAACGACCTACGCCTGAGTTTCAGCGCGCGGTGATTGAGGCGGTCAAGTCGGTCACGCATATTGCGCCGGCTGATGCGCATGGGTGTTTGATCGGCTCACCTATGGTGCAAGAAGGTGTCATTCATTACGACGGTAAAGGTCTCGGTCTGTGTATGGGTATGACCGATGCGACCTATGTGACAACCACAGAGGTTTATCCAGATAGCCCAAATACCAACCCTGTCGAATGCGTTGATGCGCAAGTGGCCGCTATTCGTGGCGGGTTAGAGTACGCAGCAAAGCATTTACCGAAATGAATAAGCCGCTAACGCCAGCTTGTGCTGCTGTGCATTTTTGGGTTGCAGAAGTTGTGGTGGGTCACAACTTCTGCCCGTTTGCGCGGCGAGAAGTGGAGCGCGAAACCTTGGCTTACCACGATTGTCGGTCAAGCTCGATCGCTGAGACGTTAGAGCTATTCGCTGACGCGGTGCAGCAACTGTTACAGGACGATCGCGTTGAAACCTCGCTACTGGTATTGAGCCAAGGCTTTACGGATTTTAATGACTATTTAGAGCTGCTCGATTATGCTCAGTTGTGGCTGCAGCAAGAAGATCTCGAAGGGACCTTGCAACTGGCGAGTTTTCATCCGCACTATCAATTCGCCGGAACCGCAGCTGACGATGTAACCAACTATACCAACCGTGCACCTTATCCAGTGTTGCATATTTTACGCGAAGCCAGTCTTGAGCGCGTGCTCAAACGCTACCCTACACCCGAGCGTATTCCCGAAGATAATTGTGCACGTGCGGAAGAACTCGGCTCAGCCTATTTCGAGCAGGTGTTAGCACAAGCACGTACTGCGCAGTCAAAGTAGCTAGGAATGACGATGACCGACGGACACGACGCGCTCTATTTTGCCAAACAGATTCGCGACAGTGAGTTATTAGCTGCCGCTGATGTCGGGGTCTCTGCGAGTCAACTGATGCAGCGTGCAGCGCAACACTGTTTAGCTGTGTTGGAGCAGGAGCGTCCCGCACCGCGACGGGTGATTATCTTGTGTGGCGCTGGGAATAATGGCGGCGATGGCTGGGTGCTGGCGCGTCTGGCACAAAATAAAGGCTATCAGGTTACCGTGTATGCGGTTCCTGCCAAATCCGAACTCGCCCAACAAGCAGCGCAAGCCTGGCAGCAATTAGGTGGGAAAGTTCTGCCTCTGAGCGCTTTTGACGCGCACCAAATGAACACTGATGACGTGGTTGTCGATGCGTTGCTAGGAACTGGTGTTCGTGGCACGTTGGAGTCGGCGTTTTGCGCGTGCATTGAACAGTTAAACCAGCAACGCCAGCAGCGCGAGTTTTGGGTGCTTAGTGTCGATTGTCCTAGTGGCTTAGATAGCGATAGTGGTTGTTGTCTCCCTATTGCCGTACAGGCAGATGTGACGGTGACCATGGTGGCGCTTAAAGTGGGTCTGTTGAGTCACCAGGCTTGGGATCACGTCGGTCGCCTTGAGCTTGCTGACTTGGGCATTCAACAGGCGTTTGCGCGTCATCAAACTCCCATTGCACGCTGTATTCGTCGCGCTGATGTGCAGCAGGCATTACCGCCTCGGGCGCGCGCGAGCCACAAAGGTAGCCACGGACATGTGTTGCTGCTTGGTGGTGATGTTGGTATGTCGGGGGCCATGGTCCTCGCCGGGCGCGCGGCTTTACGTTGCGGCGCGGGTAAAGTGAGCATTGCCACGCATGCGGATAACCGCACCCTAATTGCGAGTGCGCAGCCGGAATTTATGGTGCACGGCGTGGCAACTCCTGAGCAACTCAGCGCCTTACTTCATAACGTTGATGTGGTTGTGGTGGGGCCTGGTTTAGGTCAGTCGGAATGGGCGATCGCATTGTGTGCAACAGTATTTGCGGCGACCGTCCCTTTGCTTGTTGATGCCGATGGATTAAATTTGCTCGCGCTGTTCCCTCATTGGGCGCAACGTTCGGCGCCGTTATGGTTAACGCCCCATCCAGGAGAAGCGGGGCGGTTGTTGGCTTTGAGTGCTAGCGAGGTGAATGCGGATCGGGTTGCGGCCGTACGTGCGTTGGCACAGCGCTATCAGGCCCATACCTTGCTCAAAGGTGCAGGAAGCTTAATTGCTGCACCAGCGACTGAGCAACTGCAATTGTGCACACGTGGCACACCAGCGTTAGCTGTTGGCGGTAGCGGTGATGTCCTCAGTGGCGTGGCAGGGAGTTTAATTGCACAGCAGTTAGCCCATCATGCCGTGCTACCCGTGGCAACTTGGCTGCATGCTGTGGCTGGAGAACAAGCTGCGCAGGATGGCGAACGTGGTACACTACCTAGTGATTTAATGATGCCGTTACGGAAATTAGTGAACCCATGAATGAAAAGCATTTTTTCTTAGCTGACGAAAGCGACATGCTTGCCTTTGCTGAACGTTTGGCAACTCAGGTGCAAGCGAGCAAAGAGGCAGCGCAGCAGCCATTAACCTGCTATTTATACGGTGAACTGGGAGCGGGTAAAACCACCTTTAGTCGTGGCTTCATTCGTGCGTTAGGCCATAAAGGGAATGTAAAAAGCCCCACTTACACGCTGGTTGAGAGTTATGATTTAGCTCCGTGGCAAGTGCATCATTTTGATTTATATCGCCTTGCTGACCCAGAAGAACTTGAATTTATGGGCATTCGTGATTACCTTGACAGTCATACAATAATCTTGGCGGAGTGGCCCCAGCGCGGCGCGGGCGTGCTACCAGAGCCAGACATAAAAATGGTTATCGAATACGCTGGAACTGCGCGTGAGGTAACCGTAGGTGCGCTAACAACAAGAGGTCGGGAACTCCTCGATAAACTCTAATGCAACGATTGATCGCTATCGTTATCTCGCTACTTTGGGTGGGCGTTTCGGCGTCTGCGTTGGCGAGTAATTCTATTGAAAATATCCGTATGTGGCCTTCGCCTGATAACACTCGAGTGGTGTTTGATATGGGGAAGACGCCAGACTATAGCTATTTCCAGCTTCATCAATCGCACCCTTATCGCTTAGTCATTGATTTTACCAATACCAAGTTGAACATGGACTTGTCCCGCTTTGAGTCCAATTCATTGTTGGTTACGACGATCCGAACCAGCTCACCAAAGCAGGCGTCGAGTACGCGAATTGTGTTGGAGCTTGATAAGAAAGTAGACCCGATTATTGAGGTATTGCCGCCGCGCGATATGTATGGCCATCGTTTAGTGATCGACTTGCCGGGAACATCCTTGAAGCGTGATAGCGCGGCCTTGAGTGCTGATGAATTGCAAGAGCGCAAAGTGACGGTGGCGATTGACGCAGGGCATGGTGGCGAAGACCCCGGCTCGATCGGTCCGAAAGGCACCTATGAGAAAGACGTTGTGCTAAAAATAGCGCGCGCACTGGCAAAAATGATCAATGAAGATGATGCCATGCAAGCCTATTTGATTCGTTCAGACGACTATTACATCAACCTCAATGAGCGACCACGCAAAGCGGAGCGCGTGCAAGCAGATTTATTCGTCTCGATTCATGCCGATGCGTTTGTGACCCCGCAGCCCCGAGGTGCTTCGGTGTGGGTATTATCCAATCGTCGAGCCAGCACGGAAATGGGGCGTTTGTTAGAGAACAAAGAGCGTTTGTCCGATGTGTTGGGCGGTGTGCCAGCGGTTGAAATGGAAGATAGCTTCCTCAATGAAACCTTGGTTTCGATGAGTATGGATCATGCCATGGCAAGTGGTTATGAAGCGGCAACAGAGGTGATTTCGGAACTCGACCGTATTACCCGTATGCATAAAAGCAAACCACAGCATGCCAGCCTTGCTGTGTTGACCTCCACGGCAATGCCGTCCATGTTGGTTGAAACCGGCTTTATTTCTAACCCTACCGAAGAGCAACTGTTGCTTAGTAACCAGCATCAGCAGAAGGTCGCGCGTGCTGTCTATCAAGGGGTGCGAAACTACTTCTTGCGACGTCCGCCCGATGGCACCGTGTTTGCCTCAAACCGTGCTAGCCGCCATGTGGTGCGTTCCGGTGAGTCGCTTTCGCGCCTTGCGCAGCGTTATAATACGTCGGTTGCCGCAATTAAAGCGCGTAACAACCTGAAAAGCTCAGTGATTCAAGTCGGCCAAGTGCTCGAAATTCCAACGCCAGAGTAGGCTTATTATGCCCATCCAGTTATTACCCATTAGTTTGGCGAACCAAATTGCCGCCGGCGAGGTTATCGAGCGCCCGGCGTCGGTGGTGAAAGAGCTCATTGAAAATAGCCTTGATGCCGGTGCTAGCGAGTTGGTGATCGATATTGAAAAGGGCGGGCGGCGGCGCATGCGCATTCGTGACAACGGCGCTGGCATTGCCAAAGATGAATTGCCTTTAGCACTGGCCCGCCATGCTACCAGTAAAATTACCAGTTTGGCTGATCTTGAAGCCATTCAAAGCTTGGGTTTTCGGGGCGAAGCGCTGGCGAGTATTAGTTCTGTGGCACGCCTTACGTTAACGTCCAAGCCTGAGCAGCAAAACCAAGCGTGGCGTGCGTGGGTGGAAGGCCGTGATATGACCGCGGAGTTGGCGCCTGCCAGTCATCCGACGGGCACCACCATTGACGTGGAAGATCTGTTTTTCAATACACCGGCACGGCGCAAGTTTTTGCGTACCGATAAAACTGAGTTTGCTCATATTGATGAACTGATCAAACGTATCGCTCTGAGCCGCTACGATGTTCGCATTACCCTGAATCACAATCAAAAGGTGATTCGTCAGTTTCCAGCAGTAACGCAAGCACAGGCACTAACTCGCATCACCAAAGTGATTGGTCGGAGCTTTTCTGACGCTGCGATGGCCATTGACTGTGCGCATCACGATGTGCGTTTATGGGGCTGGGTCGTCCCGCCTGAAGCCTGCCGTCATCAAGCTGATGCGCAGTACTTTTATGTGAATGGACGGATGATGCGTGACCGCATGTTGAATCATGCCATTCGGCAAGCCTATGGCGACACCTTGACCGACGAGCGTTCACCAACTTATGTGTTGTACTTGGAACTGCCGGCAACAGACGTTGACGTGAATGTACATCCGGCCAAGCACGAAGTACGTTTTCATCAAGCGCGGCAGATGCATGATTTTGTGCTGCAAAGCGTGCGGCGCTGTTTAAGTGATCGTGTTCACCCTGAAGCATCGCATAGCTATCAAGCAAGTTCTGAAACCTTGCGTCAGCAAGTGGCAGAACTACAACCACGGATGGCGATGCCATTGCCTGGAGTGATGGGGAAGGGCGGAGCTGCCGCAGCACCTGCGCCAATGTTTCCTGGCACAGCACCGCAGCTACCGCAAAAGGATGCGGCAGAGACATCGACAGCGGCGCTTCCAGCGCATGACGGTGAGGTGTTGACCGTGGTGGCCCAGCGCTTTGCTCTGATTGCCCATAACGAGCCCACGACGGAACTGCAATTACTTGACTTACAGCGCTTGGAACATGCCTATTTACAACAGCAGCTCATCCGCCAATATGCCACTGGTCTTGCGGGCCAGCCCTTATTGATACCGGTGAAAATTGCCGACAAAGCACTGAGCCAACAACTGCTTGCCTTGGCCCACGAACAACTGGGCAAGTTAGGCGTTTTGGTGCAACAAGACGGCCAGGCGTGTGTGGTGAAGCAGGTTCCGAGTGCCTTGCGCCATACGGATATTCAGCAAAGCATGCAACAATTAGTCGACTCCTTAGGGGCCGATAAGCAACCTGATTCTGCTTTTTGGGCATGGCTTGCGCGCCATAGTGTGAGTACGAGCTATCGCCGGGTGCAGGCGGAACATTGGTGGCGCGTTTGGCAAGAACACTTTGCCAGTGCAGCGGAATTTAGTTGTCCGATGCCTTTACCACATTTACCGGAGCCCTTGAAATGACCGAACCTTATGTGATCTGTCTATACGGACCTACGGCCGCGGGGAAAACTGGGCTAGCAATCGAGCTGAGTCAAAAGCTCAATGCTGAGATTATTTCGGTTGATTCCGCCTTAATTTATCGCGGCATGGATATAGGTACGGCCAAACCGACTGCGGAAGAGTTGGCGCAGGCGCCCCATCGGCTGATCGACATTTGTGATCCCAGTGAACGCTACTCTGCGGCGCAATTTGCCCAAGATGCGCGACGCGAGATTGACGCTATTCTGGCAGCAGGACGGATTCCGCTGTTGGTTGGTGGCACCATGATGTATTTCAAAGTGTTGTTGGAAGGAATGTCGGAATTACCAGAAGCGGACGCGCAGGTACGTGCGGAACTCACCGCTGAGTTGGAACGGGATGGGAATACCGCGTTACATCAACAACTGGCAAGTATCGACCCTGAAAGCGCAGCGCGAATTCACCCCAACGACCCGCAGCGGTTAATTCGAGCGCTTGAAGTCTACCGCTTAAGCGGACAAAGCTTGACGGCATTAACAGCACGCCGCGCGGGTGCGCTTCCCTATCCAGTTCTGCAATTGGCGGTCGCTCCTCAAGAGCGCGCAGTGCTGCACGAACGAATTGCGCTGCGGTTCCGACAGATGCTTGAGCATGGCTTCATTGAGGAAGTCGAAGCGTTGCGCGCTCGGGGAGATTTACATCTGGATTTACCGGCACTGCGCTGTGTTGGGTATCGCCAGGTCTGGCAGTACTTAGCAGGTCAAGATGACTATCCAACCATGGTGGATAAAGGTATTTTTGCGACGCGCCAACTAGCCAAACGTCAGTTAACCTGGTTGCGGAAATGGCCGGGGGTGAAGTGGTTCGACAGCTTAGCGCCAGATTTGCATCAACAAGTGTTGGCTTACTGCCAGCAACCTGCTGAAAACTTTACACGATTCAAACCTTGAAAGCGGCGTTTTTGCCCTTATAGTTAAGAAAGATGTGAACATTGAATCTGGCACTACTGACCTATGCTGAAAGTTAGACTATAGTTGACTAACTGGCATCTGTTATCTGTTGTACGCTGCCGGGCTCAAAACAATAACAAAAAAAGGATGCGACAGATGGCCAAAGGGCAAACTTTACAAGACCCATTTTTGAACGCTTTGCGTCGGGAGCGCGTACCCGTATCCATTTACTTGGTGAACGGTATCAAGCTGCAAGGGCAGATCGAATCATTCGATCAGTTCGTTATTTTGCTCAAAAATACGGTGAGTCAAATGGTGTATAAGCATGCCATTTCGACGGTCGTGCCAGCGCGAATTCCACAAAATTACCTGCCGCAGCAAGAAGCGTCGGGTGATGACTCGATTGATTAATTCCGATAACCAGTTTTTGAAGGAGCAGTGATAGCTTGTTTGATAGGTTTGAAAGTGGTGAACAGGCTATCCTGGTGCACGTTGATTTCCCTGCAGAAACAGATAGGGAAGACCTCTCCGAATTGAAATTGTTAGTCTCTTCCGCCGGTGTTGAAACACTGGCGGTCGTGACTGCGTCTCGCTCTACCCCAAGCTCACGTTATTTTGTCGGTGTCGGTAAGGCCGAAGAAATTGCTGACGCAGTGCGTATTCATGACGCAAACATTGTTATTTTTAATCATGCCTTGTCGCCAACGCAAGAACGTAATTTAGAAAAACTCTGCCAATGTCGGGTGCTTGACCGGACGGGGCTTATTTTGGATATTTTTGCGCAGCGTGCGCGTACCCATGAAGGTAAGTTACAGGTCGAGTTGGCCCAACTGCGGCACATTTCAACGCGTTTGGTGCGTGGATGGACGCACTTGGAACGCCAAAAAGGCGGTATCGGTTTACGCGGTCCAGGTGAAACCCAGCTTGAGACAGACCGTCGTTTGATTCGCGGTCGAATTAAGTCTATTTTGGGGCGTTTGGAGAAAGTTCAGAAGCAACGTGAACAGGGGCGTCGTGCTCGGATGCGGGCAGAAATCCCAACCGTGTCGTTGGTGGGGTACACCAACGCAGGCAAATCGACCTTATTTAATCGACTGACTGAGTCAGAGGTGTATGCAGCAGACCAATTGTTTGCCACACTTGATCCAACCTTACGTAAACTGGATATTCCTGATGTCGGTCCGGTGATTTTGGCTGATACAGTTGGATTTATTCGCCATCTCCCTCATGAGTTGGTGGCGGCGTTTAAGGCGACGTTGCAAGAAACGCAAGACGCCGATTTGCTGTTGCACGTGATGGACATTAGTGACGATCGGCAGCAAGAAAACAGCGAGCAAGTGCTCGAAGTGCTCGAAGAAATTGGCGCAGACGACGTTCCGCAATTATTGATTTGTAACAAAATCGATCAGCTGGATGATGGTCAGGCGCGGATTGATTACGATGACCAACAACGGCCTATTCGGGTTTGGTTGTCTGCGCAAACTGGCGAAGGTGTTGCACTATTACGTGAAGCCTTGGAGCAGCGGTTGCGGCCAGAGATGGTGGTGGTGGCGCTACGCATTCCGCCATCTATGGGTAAACTCCGAGGGCGCTTGTATAGTTTGAATAGTGTGACCAGCGAGCAACCTTGTGAGAATGGAGATTTAACGCTGAACGTACGCATGTCTGCGGTCGATTGGCAGCGATTATGTAAACAAGTGGCCGAAGAGTATGGCGATAGTTTACAAGGCTTTGTAGAATAGTCCGCAGAAACGACTAAACTACCTCATCGAATTCGAACGATAATTGGAGTAATCAATGGCCTGGAATCAACCGGGAAACGGTAATAATAATGACCGTGATCCATGGAAAAACCAAGGTGGCCGCGATCAAGGACCTCCAAACCTTGACGACGCGGTACGCAACTTATTAAGCAAGCTTGGGCTTGGCGGCTCAGGCAACCAAGGGCAACGCTCTTCTAACAGTGGTGGTGGCTTCCCATCGAAAGGGTTAGGCATCGTTGCTATCCTGCTCGTTGTGGTGTGGTTTATTGCCGGCTTCTATACTGTTAAAGAAGCAGAGCGCGGCGTCGTGTTACGTTTTGGCAGCTTCCACAATTTGGTTGAGTCAGGCTTACATTGGCGTCCTGTGTTTGTCGACAGTGTTGAAACTGTTGACGTAAGCAATGTGCGCCAGTTCCAGTCGGAAGGCTTTATGCTGACCCAAGACGAGAACGTGGTGCATGTTGAGCTTGACGTGCAATACCGTGTCATCAACCCGCGTGATTATTTATATGCGGTTGAGAATGCCGATAATAGTTTGGCACAAGCAACCGACAGTGCTTTGCGTTATGTGGTCGGTCATACCACCATGGATGAAGTGCTGACCGTAGGACGGGAAAACGTTCGTGCGGACACCTTGGAAATGCTCGAGAACATGATTGTTCCGTATCAGCTAGGTATTCAAATTGTCGATATCAACTTGTTGCCAGCGCGTCCACCTGAAGCAGTGAAGGATGCGTTCGATGACGCTATCTCGGCACAGGAAGATGAACAACGCTTTATTCGCGAAGCTGAAGCCTATGCGCGTGAAGTGGAACCTCTAGCGCGTGGTAAAGTGCGCCGTATCATTCAAGAAGCGCAAGCCTATCGTGAGCAGCAAGTATTGAAAGCTCAGGGTGAGGTAGCACGTTTCAACGAATTGCTGCCACAGTACAAAGCTGCGCCAAAAGTGACACGTGATCGTCTGTATCTGGAAACACTTGAGAAAATTTACGCGAACACTGCCAAAGTGATGGTTGATGTTGAAGGTGGCAATAACATGATGTACTTGCCGCTGGATAAAATTCTCGAGCAGCAGCGTCGTAGCGATACCCAAATGAACTCGTCGTCAAATGAGAGCATGAACTCGAACACGTCGTCGACGCAACGTAATCAGCCGACCCGTCAAACAACGACCACGACAAGTGGCCGTACGAGTGACCGTTTTAATGGAGGCCGAGACTAAGCCATGAAAAATTTAATTGCTATTTTAGTGATCGTCGCGGCGTTGCTCGGTTTCTCATCACTGTTTGTAGTGAAAGAGGGCCAACGTGCCATTGTGATCCAGTTCGGTAAGGTACAGCGTGACGCTGATACCGGTATGCCGACCGTGTATGACCCGGGTCTGCACTTTAAATTGCCATTTATTGAGCAAGTTAAGCGTCTGGACGCACGTTTTAAAACCTTAGATGGCGACCCTGATCGTTTTGTTACCAGCGAAAAGAAAGACCTTATCGTTGATACTTACGTGAAGTGGCGCATCTCTGATTTCGCGACCTATTACTTATCCACCAACGGTGGTAATCAAGCCCAAGCCGAAGCGCTTCTGACCCGTCGTGTGAATAGTGGTTTACGTGCTGAGTTTGGTAGCCGTACCATCAAAGAAATCGTTTCAGGCGAGCGTGATAACTTGATGCGTGAAGCGCTGATTCGTGGCGCAGACAGCGCCCAAGAGTTGGGTATCGAAGTGATTGACGTGCGCGTGATGCAAATCAACTTGCCGACCGAAGTCAGCCAGTCGATTTACCAGCGGATGCGTGCAGAGCGTGAAGCAGTGGCCCGTGAGCACCGTTCGGAAGGTCGTGAGCAGGCCGAGTTTATTCGTGCTGACGTGGATGCGCGGGTGACGGTTATGCTGGCTGATGCTGAACGTGAATCACGTGATATTCGTGGTCAAGGTGATGCTGAAGCAGCAGGTATCTACGCTGAAGTGTATCAACAGGATGCAGAGTTCTATGCGTTCTTGCGTAGTTTGCAAGCCTACGAAAAGAGTTTCGAGCGCGGCAACGATGTGCTGGTGCTTGAGCCAGACAGCGACTTCTTCAAATACTTGAAGCGCGTTTCAGGGAAATAAAAAAGAGCCGGCCTAGCGCCGGCTTTTTTGTACTTCATTCGAATGCTTCGCTCTTCTTCATTCGAACGCTGCGCTCTTCGTTAATCGTTATTCGTTATTCGAAAAAACCAAAAAAAGACAAAATAAAATATGTTCTTTACTTGTATTCGTTGTTGATGCGGTAATGCTGTCTTAACGAATAACGAATAACGAATAACGAATAACGAATAACGAATAACGAATAACGAATAACGAATAACGAATAACCAGGTCATTTTCTATGTCTTATAAACATCATTACCAACATTTTATGGCGCAACACCCAGATACGCTGCACTGTGCGCCGCATAGCCATCACTATTGGCCCGATGTAACGCGCGCAGCGCAGTTGCGGTATTGGGATGACAGTGCCAAGGGCGTTGACCACAAATGGGGTACGATTTTTGGTGAGCGGATGCCTGCCGTACAGCAACTTCTAGCAGAGTTGCTGGATCACCCTGCACCAGAACAATTTGTGTTTGCTGGCAATACGCACGAATTACTTTATCGCGTTATCAGCTGCTTTGATCCAAGTCAGCCGTTGCGGATCCTAACCACAGATGGTGAGTTTCATAGTTTCTCGCGGCAAGTGCGGCGCCTCGAAGAGCGCCATAACGTCACTGTTGAGCGAGTGTCATGCGAACCCTTTACTGATTTCGCGGAACGTTGGACCACGGCGCTAGGGCAGGGGCATTTCGATCTCATTTTCTGCAGCCAAGTGTTTTTTAACTCGGCGGTCGTCGCGCCGTGGGTGGAGGATTGGCTTGCGGATGTTCCGGCAACAACCGAAGTGGTGATTGATGGTTATCATGGTTGTGGGGCGATTCCGACCAGCTTACGTAAAGTTGCTGATCGAATTTTTTATGTTGCCGGTGGTTATAAGTATTTGCAGGGGGGCGAGGGTTGCTGCTTTATGAGTGTGCCACGAGCTACCCCACTGCGTCCCGAGTATACTGGCTGGTTTGCAGACTTCGCGAATTTGGCAAAACCGCAGCAGCAGACCGTTGGCTACGCCAATGATGGGATGCGCTTTGCCGGCGCGACAATGGATTTTTCTGCGTTATATCGGCTGCTGGCCGTACTGGAGTGGTGGCAACGCGACCAGTTAACGGTAGCCAAGATGCATGCTTATATTCAGCGCCTCCAACAAGCATTTTTAACCCAACTCGATCAACTACGACACCCATTACTGAACCGGGATGCATTGTTGTTCAATGACTTACAAAATCACGGTCATTTTCTCACCTTCGAGCTCGCTTCAGCTGAACAGGTTGAAGCCGTGGCGACGCAATTACAGCAGGCCGGTATCGAAACCGATTACCGCGGTCGACGTTTGCGTTTCGGCTTTGCCCTGTACCACGATGTTGAAGACTATGAGCGACTGAAAAAAGCGTTAAGCTAGCTTTGTTGGGCTATCGAAGGCGGCAAATACCTGCTAAAATTGCCGCCTGTTTTTTCAACAGTAACGCTGGTAGCACTAATCATGGGTAAAAACGTCGTAATCCTCGGCACACAATGGGGTGATGAAGGTAAAGGTAAGATTGTTGACCTCCTTACCGATAAAGCATCATTCGCAGTTCGTTATCAAGGCGGTCACAACGCTGGCCACACCCTCGTCATCGATGGCGAGAAAACAGTTCTTCATCTGATTCCTTCTGCAATTTTGCGCGATAACGTTAAATGCGTGATCGGTAACGGCGTGGTGCTTTCACCAGAAGCCCTGATGGAAGAAATCGAGATGCTTGAGAAGCGTGGCGTTCCAGTGCGTGAACGTTTGCTGATTAGCGAAGCTTGTCCGTTGATTTTACCTTTCCATATTGCACTTGACCAAGCACGTGAAGTTGCACGTGGGAACAAGGCTATTGGTACCACCGGCCGTGGTATTGGCCCTGCGTATGAAGACAAAGTCGCGCGCCGTGGTTTACGCGTCGGTGACTTGTTCAACTTTGAATTGTTTGAAGAGAAGCTGCGCGAAGTGGTCGCTTTCCATAACTTCACCTTAACCGAGTACTATAAGGTTGAAGCTGTCGATGTTGAGGCTGTGTTAGCGTATTGCCGTGATGCGGCAAAACAACTTGAAGGCATGGTTGCCGATATTCCTGCATTGCTTGATGATGCACGCAAGGCTGGCGATAACTTGATGTTCGAAGGAGCACAAGGTACGTTACTCGATATCGACCACGGTACCTATCCGTACGTTACGTCTTCAAACACAACCGCGGGTGGTGTCTCCACCGGCGCTGGTTTTGGTCCTCGTTATATCGATTACGTGTTGGGTATTGTGAAAGCTTACACCACGCGTGTCGGCAGCGGTCCGTTCCCAACTGAGCTTGAATGTGATGTTGGTCAGCACTTGGGCGTGAAGGGGCATGAATTTGGTGCTACCACAGGCCGTAAACGTCGTACCGGTTGGTTCGATGCGGTTGCAGCACGTCGCGCGGTACAGATTAACTCGGTAAGCGGTTTCTGTTTGACCAAGCTTGATGTGCTTGATGGTTTGAAAGAACTAAAAATTTGTACCGGTTATAAGTTACCTGATGGTAGTATTAGCGAGTACCCACCTATGGCTGCCGAAGACTACGAATGCGTAGAGCCGGTCTATGAAACAATGCCTGGTTGGGAAACCAGTACTGTCGGTATTACCGAACATAAAGATTTACCGACTGAAGCGCTTGCGTATATCAAGCGAATTGAAGTTTTAACGGGTGTGCCTGTGGACATTATTTCAACAGGTCCGGACCGTGCTGAAACCATTATTTTGCGTCATCCGTTCGCAAATTAACCAATCAGTCACGGATTAGGAAAAAAATTGGCATTTCCTATTGCATCATTAAAATCGATACAATAGAATGCGCTCCACCTAACCGGGGTGCCGGCATAGCTCAGCTGGTAGAGCAACTGACTTGTAATCAGTAGGTCGGGAGTTCGACTCTCTCTGCCGGCACCAACTCAAAATTTGTTAGGAGGGGTTCCCGAGTGGCCAAAGGGATCAGACTGTAAATCTGACGGCTCAGCCTTCGCAGGTTCGAATCCTGCCCCCTCCACCAATTTGCATTGTCTAGTGAATGCGGCGAGTTCAGAATGGTTTGAGGTGGCCCGATTCAAGGCATGCGGGTATCGTATAATGGCTATTACCTCAGCCTTCCAAGCTGATGATGTGGGTTCGATTCCCACTACCCGCTCCAAATAAATCTGTTAGTGCTGATATAGCTCAGTTGGTAGAGCGCACCCTTGGTAAGGGTGAGGTCGGCGGTTCAAATCCGCCTATCAGCACCATCCTTCGGCCGCATCCCCTCATACTTATTCGTTCGGTTACGTAGTTACGTAAATTTGACTAATATTGGTGTAAAACCACCGTACGTTGTCCAAAGAGAGGCTGTCATGTCAAAAGAAAAATTTGAACGTTCGAAACCGCACGTTAACGTAGGTACAATCGGCCACGTTGACCACGGTAAAACTACTCTGACTGCTGCAATCACTACTGTATTGGCAAAGACCTACGGTGGTTCAGCGAAAGACTTCGCAGCGATCGATAACGCTCCAGAAGAAAAAGCACGTGGTATCACCATCTCAACGTCACACGTTGAGTATGACACGCCAACGCGTCACTACGCGCACGTCGACTGTCCTGGACACGCTGACTACGTTAAAAACATGATCACTGGTGCTGCTCAGATGGACGGCGCGATCTTGGTAGTAGCGGCAACTGACGGTCCAATGCCACAAACCCGTGAGCACATCTTGTTGTCACGTCAGGTAGGTGTACCGTTCATCGTAGTCTTCATGAACAAATGTGACATGGTAGACGACGAAGAGTTGTTGGAATTGGTAGAGATGGAAGTACGTGAACTTCTATCTGAGTACGATTTCCCAGGTGACGACTTGCCAGTAATTCAAGGTTCAGCGTTGAAAGCGTTGGAAGGCGAAGAGCAGTGGGAAGCGAAAATCATCGAATTGGCAGAAGCTTTGGATACTTACATCCCAGAGCCAGAGCGTGATATCGACAAGCCGTTCATCATGCCAATCGAAGACGTATTCTCGATCTCAGGTCGTGGTACAGTAGTAACTGGTCGTGTAGAGCGCGGTATCGTTCGCACAGGTGACGAAGTAGAAATCGTAGGTATCAAAGATACCACGAAGACTACCGTAACTGGTGTAGAAATGTTCCGTAAGTTGCTTGACGAAGGTCGTGCAGGTGAGAACGTAGGTGCGTTGTTGCGTGGTACTAAGCGTGACGAAATCCAACGTGGCCAAGTATTGGCGAAGCCAGGTTCAATCACTCCACACACTAAGTTTGAAGCAGAAGTGTACGTATTGACCAAAGAAGAAGGTGGCCGTCACACGCCATTCTTCAAAGGCTACCGTCCACAGTTCTACTTCCGTACAACTGACGTAACTGGTGCAGTACAATTGCCAGAAGGCGTAGAAATGGTAATGCCAGGCGACAACTTGAAATTTGTTGTTGACTTGATTCACCCAATCGCGATGGACGAAGGTTTGCGCTTCGCAATCCGTGAAGGTGGCCGTACAGTAGGCGCAGGCGTAGTATCTAAGATCTTAGATTAATACGTCGCGTTGCACTGACGCATTTGAAAAGGGAGCTTCGGCTCCCTTTTTTGTTGCTTGTTGCTGGCTGCTCGTTGTTTGAAAACCTAAAGACAAGAGCAAATCATTTGCATTGGCTGTTTCGGGTGGCTCTTAGCAAACAACCAGCAGCAAGCAGCCAGCAACAAATAACGATTAACGCGCAACCGATCTTTCCCTTGACTTTATTCGGCTGGATAAACAAGATACTTCTAAGTTTATTATGTTGAGAGAAACGTGCGTTATCTTGTCATTTTTGTTGCGATAATCAGTTCTAGCTACCTTTCTGCGGAAACGTCTCAGCCGCAGACCGTTCATGTGGCGGCGTACGACTATCCTCCTTACTTCTCCGTATACAGTGATAAACACCTTGTCGGTGATATCTTACAAGTTTTAAATGAGCGTCAGCAAAGCTACCGCTTTGTGCTTAAAGAAATCCCGTCAAAAGCGCGTTTTAAGGCGCTCAGCGTCGACGGTTGTTGTCATATGATGATGTTTGAATCAAACGATTGGGGTTGGCGTGAACAACTCCCTCAGATTCAATTAACTGAGCCAATAGTGTTTGGTGCAGAACGTTTTGTGGCCTTGCGTAAGCAACATCAGCAAGATATGAGTTTCTTTGAACAAGAGGGTCTGCGTTTAGGCGGCATTAGTGGCTACCACTATTCCTTTCTCGATAACGTGACAGACGCACAATTACTTGAAGACGATCATAACGTGTACTTGTCACTAAGCCATGAAATCAACGTTATGATGCTATTGAATGGTCGTCTCGATGTGATCATGACGCATGATGAGTATCTGGTGCAACTAAGCGATGAAACTTGGTTCCCGCGCTTACTCATTCATGAGCAACCTTTCAATACCTACCAGTTACATACCCTTATCAACGGTCGCAAAGGCTTCACTACCGAACATTGGCGAGAAGTGTTAAAGCCGTTACTTGATGATGGCACACTTGCGCAAATGTTCGCGAACTATGGCTTACCGTGGCCAGCAGAGCCTCTATTACTTCCGCAACCAGATGTTCGGTCAGTAGACACTCAGGCCGAGACGATTCGCTAAATTTCGAATCATTTCCATACCACGCGCCGAGTTCCCATAGCTGTTAAGAGGCGGTGCCCATGCGGCAATCACGCCATAGTCGGGGACGATCGCGACGATGCCGCCACCGACACCGCTTTTGGCGGGTAAACCGACGGTAAATGCAAACTGTCCAGATTGATCGTACATACCGCTGGTACTTAGCAATGCATTAATACGTTGGGCATCGCGGTGGCTCGTAATTGCTTTACCGCTGTAGGGGCAAGTACCGCGATTGGCGAGAAAGGCGAGCGCGCGGGCCAGATCTTCGGTACTCATGGTTAAAGCACATTGCCAAAAATAGTGATCAAGCACTTCGTCCACGTCAGCCTCGAGGTTACCAAAGCTCTTCATCAAATAGGCAAGCGCCGCATTGCGGGCGCCGTGCTCAATTTCAGATTGGTGCACGCGACGATCAACACAAACGCTATCGCTAGCGCAAAGTCCGCGCACCATACTGAGAACGGCAGACTTGCTGGCAGAATAATGTGAGACTAAAACATCGCTGACTAAGATAGCTCCGGCGTTAATCATTGGATTACGGGGAATACCTTTTTCCCACTCGAGCTGCACGATTGAGTTAAAGGGCTGTCCTGACGGCTCCATTTGTACGCGTTGCCAGAGCTTTTCGTCGAGACGTTCCATTGCCAGCATCAGGCCGAAAATTTTCGAAATGGATTGAATCGAGAAGGGCGTGGTGGCATCACCCACTGACGTCACGCTGCCATCAAGGGTCGCTACCGTAAGCGCGCAGTAATCGGGTTTAACTTCGGCAAGTGCGGGAATGTAGTCGGCCACTTTGCCGCGCGTGACGCCAAGCGCTTGCTGCAAGATGTCTTGCAGCAAAGGCTTGAGATTGTCGGGAGCAGTGATCGATTGGCCACCGCTAATCAGATGTTGTGTCATACCCTCAGCTTAGACGATTATTTCAACATTGGTGCTAAGAAACGTGCAGTATGTGAGCGCTCACAAGTTGCGACTTCTTCAGGAGTGCCGGCAACCAAGATCTCACCACCCCCGGCACCACCTTCAGGACCAAGGTCGACAATCCAGTCCGCAGTTTTAATGACATCAAGGTTATGCTCGATAATCACGATGGTATTGCCATGGTCGCGCAGGCGATGCAAGACCGCGAGCAACTGCTGGATATCATGGAAATGCAGACCTGTGGTTGGCTCATCCAAGATATATAAGGTTTTACCAGTGTCGCGTTTAGAAAGTTCACGCGACAGCTTCACACGCTGTGCTTCACCACCAGAGAGTGTGGTGGCAGACTGTCCTAGGCGAATATAACTAAGGCCAACGTCCATCAAGGTTTGCAGCTTGCGTGAGATAGCAGGAATCGCAGCAAAATACGCATGCGCGTCTTCGACGGTCATCTCTAACACTTCGTGAATACTCTTGCCCTTATAGGTGATTTCTAACGTCTCACGGTTGTAGCGTTTGCCTTTACAGACATCACACGGCACATACACATCTGGTAAGAAGTGCATTTCAACCTTAATGACGCCATCGCCTTGGCAGGCTTCGCAGCGTCCACCACGTACGTTAAAGCTAAAGCGGCCTGGCTTGTAACCGCGCGAACGAGCTTCCTCTGTGCCAGCAAAGAGTTCGCGGATCGGGGTGAAAATACCCGTGTAGGTTGCAGGATTTGAGCGCGGCGTTCGACCAATTGGGCTCTGGTCAATATCGACCACTTTATCAAGGAACTGCATGCCGTCGACCGCTTGATAGGGCGCTGGTTCGTTGGCTGTCGCTTTGTTCAGATCGCGATGTGCGATACGGAACAAGGTGTCGTTCACCAAGGTGGATTTACCGGAGCCGGAGACCCCGGTGATGCAGGACATCAAACCAATCGGTAACTCTAGGGTGACGTCTTTGAGGTTATTCCCTGAAGCGCCGGTAAGCTTAATCCAGCGTTCATCGGCTTGATGACGTTGTGCCGGAACTTCAATAGCTTTGCGGCCTGATAGATAGTCAGCGGTAAGCGAACGCTCACTTTTGAGAATATCATCAACCGTACCTTGGGCCACCACTTCGCCACCATGCACGCCAGCACCCGGACCTATATCAATCACGTAATCCGCAGCGCGAATCGCATCTTCATCATGCTCAACCACAATGACGGTGTTGCCCAAATCGCGTAAGCGCTCCAGAGTGCTGAGTAGGCGTTCGTTGTCGCGTTGATGCAAACCAATCGATGGCTCATCGAGCACGTACATGACGCCGACTAGGCCAGCGCCAATTTGGCTAGCAAGACGGATACGCTGTGCTTCGCCACCAGAGAGGGTTTCAGCACTACGCGATAGACTTAAGTAGTTCAAGCCAACGTTGACCAGGAAGCCTAGTCGGTCATTGATCTCTTTTAAGATTTTTTCGGCAATCTTGGCACGCTGACCTTCCAGTTCGAGTTGGCTAAAAAACGTCAAGGCATCGCCGATCGAACGCTCTACAACTTCAGGCAAGGTGGTATTGTTCACATAGACATGCCGTGCTTCTTCGCGCAAACGAGCGCCACCACAGCTTTTGCATGGTTGGGAGGCTAGGTACTTCGAGAGTTCTTCACGTACGGCGCTGGAATCGGTTTCACGGTAGCGCCGTTGCATGTTCGGGATAATGCCTTCAAACGGGTGACAGCGCACCACGCGGTCACCACGGTCATTCATGTAGGTGAACTTGATTTCCTCTTTGCCACTGCCATAGAGCACATGTTGCTGATGCTCAGCGGCAAGGCTGTTGAATGGTGCATTGAGGTCAAAGCCATAGTGTTTGGCCAGTGACTGTAACATCTGATAGTAATAGAAGTTACGCTTGTCCCAGCCTCGAATGGCGCCGCCAGTAAGGCTTAGCTCGTCATTGCTGACCACCCGCTGCGGATCGAAAAACTGTTCGATGCCGAGGCCATCACAAGCACTACAGGCACCTGCGGGGTTATTAAATGAGAACAGTCGAGGTTCGAGCTCTTGCATGCTGTAACCACAATGTGGACAGGCAAAATTCGCTGAAAACACCATGCTTTCAAGCTTTGAATCGCTTTCCATTGGGGCCACGATGGCGGTACCGCCACTGAGCTCAAGTGCCGTCTCAAATGACTCCGCTAGACGTAATTCAATACCTTCACGTACCTTAATGCGGTCGACCACGACTTCAATGGTGTGCTTTTTTTGCAGTTCTAGTTGTGGTGGATCGCTCAGGTCACAGAGTTCGCCATCAATGCGAGCTCGAATAAAGCCTTGAGCTGCGAGATTATCCAATACTTTGGTGTGCTCACCTTTGCGGTTTTGCACGATCGGCGCCAAGATCATTAGCTTTTCGCCTTCCGGCAACGTCAGCACTTGGTCAACCATCTGCGAGACCGTCTGTGCCGCAAGAGGTGCATTATGGGTCGGGCAGCGCGGTTCGCCAACGCGGGCGAACATTAAACGCAAGTAATCATAAATTTCGGTAATAGTGCCGACTGTTGAACGCGGGTTATGCGAGGTCGATTTTTGCTCAATTGAAATGGCAGGAGATAACCCTTCAATACTGTCAACGTCAGGCTTTTCCATCAGAGATAAGAACTGACGCGCATATGCCGAGAGTGATTCAACGTAACGTCGTTGCCCCTCGGCATAGAGCGTATCGAATGCGAGCGACGATTTCCCCGAGCCGGATAAGCCCGTAATCACAATCAGTTTGTCGCGCGGCATCGTCAACTGCAGGTTTTTCAAGTTATGGGTGCGAGCGCCGCGTACTTCAATAAAGTCCATAGATTACAACCTGTATCTCTGTTGGCAAAAATGAAACGAGTATTATCGCACAGTGACGACCTTCTGGTACAATCATCGGCGATTTTTTTGGTAACCATGAGAGACCCATGCCTACGTCGTCGAACGAACAACGTTTAACCACGGTAGAACGCCGTGCGTCGGGAGCATTGGCCGCAGTCTTTGGACTACGTATGCTCGGCCTGTTTTTGATCATGCCTGTCATGGCAATTTACGGAAAAGCCTACGCCGATTATACCCCTTTGTTGGTCGGCCTAGCGATTGGCGCCTATGGACTTACCCAGGCCTTATTACAGATCCCGATGGGAATTTTGTCCGATCGCATTGGCCGCCGGCCGGTGATTGTTGGAGGGTTACTGGTCTTTATCGCCGGTAGTCTGGTGGCGGCCTACGCTGAGACGCTGACCGGCGTGGTGGTAGGGCGCGCCTTACAAGGAATGGGCGCGATTGCCGCGGCCATTTTAGCGTTAGCCGCCGACGTGACACGCGACGAGCAACGGCCGAAGGTCATGGCTATGATCGGCATGTGTATTGGTTTAGCCTTTACCTTAGCGTTGATTTTAGGACCGTCGTTAGGACCTCATATTGGCTTGTCAGGGCTCTTCGTCTTTACCGCCATTAGCGCAGCTTTCGGTTTAGTGGTGTTTTTAGTGGCAGTGCCGAACGTTGATGTCCGTGCCGCGCGCGGCGACTTGGTGCCAAACAAAGAGGCTTTTGGTGCTATTTTACGGCACCCGCAGTTACTACGGCTGAATGTCGGGGTGTTTGTCTTACATTGTATGCTGACCGCTTTTTTTGTCGTGTTACCCTTGCAGTTAATGCAGGGCGGTTTAGCAAGTGAGCAGCACGCGTGGTTGTACTTACCCACTTTGATTGCCTCGTTTGCGCTGATGATACCGATGATTATTATTGCCGAACGTCGTCGGAAGCAGCCGCTGTTCTTCCGCATCGCTATTGTGCTGGTGTTGGTTGCGGTTGCCTTGTTGGGCTTAGATGATGTTTCCTGGCTGATTTATACCTTCGCTATTGTCGTATTTTTTATCGGTTTTAACTTTTTAGAAGCATCGTTGCCAGCTGCACTGACGCGCTTTGCGCCGGCCGGGCGTAAAGGCAGTGCTAGCGGTATTTACGCGACCTTTCAGTTTGCCGGAGCTTTTGTTGGCGGCGCCTTAGGCGGCGCATTCATGCAATACAGCGGCATTAATGGCGTTGTCGGCTTTAGCATAATCTTGCTAGTATGTTGGTTGTTGCTGAGTTTTGGTATGAAAGCACCGCCAGAGTGGCAAAATGTGAGTTACAAACTGCGTGCGTTAAGTGCCGCAGAGGCGGATACTGTGATTAATGCGCTCACAGGTGCAACCGGCGTGGAAGAAGTACGCTGGATGGAAAACGAGCAGGTCGTGTATTTGAAAGCACACAAAACGGATTATAACGAACAAGAAGTGACGACGTTGTTGACGTCGTATCAAGCAAAAGCATAGGAGCAAGGCATGGCCAGTCGCGGCATTAATAAAGTTATTCTTATTGGAAACCTTGGGGCGAAGCCTGAGATCCGTTACACCCAAAACAATACAGCGATTGCCAACTTGTCGATTGCCACCAGTGAAACCTGGAAAGACAAGCAAACCGGCGAACCGCGTGAGCAAACCGAATGGCACCGTTGTGTTGCCTATCGTCGTCTTGCTGAAATTGCAGGCGAGTACCTCGACAAAGGCTCAAAAGTTTATGTGGAAGGCCGTTTGCAAACGCGTAAGTGGCAAGGCCAAGATGGCGTTGAACGCTACACTACAGAAGTTGTGATCAACGACTTACAAATGCTCGACGGTCGTCCTGGCGGTGGTCAAGGCGGTGGCGGTTTCCAAAGCCAGCAAAGTGGCGGTGGTCAGTATGGACAAGGCGGCGGTCAGCAACGTCAGCAAGCTGCGCCACAGCAGAGCTACAACCAAGCGCCACAGCAGCGCCCAGCGCAGCAACCACAACAACAGCAAAACAATGACCCGTTCATTCCAGATCAGGACTTCGATGACGATATCCCGTTCTAACGGTCAGTGTATCGGTGAAAATGTGTTAGAAGCCCTCATGATGAGGGCTTTTGCGATCTTAATGCCGGCGATACACTGATTTTGTATCGCAAAATTGCCAAACTTCCCTTAAAATTTAAAGACCTTACTTTCTTAGAGTGTTTTACACACGATGCGATGGATGTTTAGTTGTTTGCTCGTAGTGCTGCTCACGGCTTGTGGCCGTCCGCAGGCAGACTTAGTGATTGCAAGCAACTCATGGTTAGGCGCCACCCCCGTTCACACCTATGCGGCATTGCAACCGGAAGGGATGCCACCGCATTTAAAACCTATCATGCTGGTTTCGGACATCAGTGTGCTGCGTATGCTAGGCAACGAAGCTGCTGTGGGCGCCGTCGTAACACTGGGCAATGCGCTGGGTGCCAACACCTTAACCCATGGTGATTATTGTATCGCAATGGTTGTAGATCGCTCCTTCGGTGGGGATGCGATTGTGGCGCGTCCCGGCTGGCACTATCAGCCGGGTCAACAAGTTCGCGTGGGTCTGGAAGATAGTACCGCAGCGCGGGCGATGTTGGCGCAGTGGATGGCTCATCAAAACATCGCCCTAACACAGGTTACCACCCGTGCGGTGCTTCCTACCGAGCATGCTGTTGCTTTTGCTGAACAAGAGGTTGACGTGATCGTCACTTATGAACCTTTTGTGCAGCAATTATTACGGCAACAGGCGCGCGTGCTATTTGATTCCACCGAAACACCGATACCCGTTGTTGATGTGTTGATTGTGGCGAACACCGCTTGGCCGCAAGTTGCTCCCGTGGTGCAGGCGTTATTGCAAGGTGCTTGGCCGCAGTCGTTGCGGGCATTAGCGCAACGTGAACCAACGTTTTGGCAGGGCTTGCAGCGGCTTACACAACTCAATGAAGCAGAGCTGTCACGTGCCGTGGCTGGGGTAAGCTTTTATCCTGCGGATGAGCAACACATGGCTATGGATGACGTATTGACCAAGGATATGCCGAAAGTGGCTGAGTTGTTAGTACGCGCAGGCATTTTTCAGCAGGTTGTGCCGTTGCAACGCTGTGAGACGCAACAATGAAAACGATCCGCTGGTGGCAACGCTTGAGTGTCCAAATCACTGTGCCCTTACTTTGTGCAATGTTGTTGGTCATTGCTGGTTTAGCGTACTTTATGATCAGTGCGCAGCAGCAAGCCGCGTTGCGTACAGCGAAACTCGAGCTAGGTTCGAGTATCGTGGTGGTGCAGGGTGCCTTTAATCGCATGTACACCAGCGACCGAAAAATAGCCATTCCTGAATTACTAAGTGAAATTCACGTGCACCCGAATGTGATGAACGCTGCTTTGGTGGATCGTTTCGGTGGTATTGTTGCCGCCTATGAACCGAATGTCTTAAGCGGCGAGTTGTCGGGGTTTTTAGCCGAACTCGACAAAGACTACTTGACGGAAGTCGCCAATTCGACCAAGACCATCGTCAAGTATCATCCTGAACATGCACATGTCATTGCCGTTGCGCCTATCATTGAGAGTACCTCGATTCATCAACGTGCCCAGCGCAACTTATTAGTGGTTGAATATCGACATGAACCCAACTGGTATCGTTTTGAGCCAGTACCTTGGCAACAATTGAGTTTATTACTGTTGCTTTTCTTGGCGGTATTTTACGTACTGTGGTGGGCGCTACGGCGGTGGGTCGCTCGTCCGGCAGATCAGTTGGCTCATGCCGTGATGGAGTTTGGTTCACATGGACAGGTCACCTCAACCGTATTGCCCACACAGTTGCCGAATGAATTTGGCGTGTTAGCGCGGAATATCGAACTGGCGTTGCAAGAACGGCGTGCGCGCGAAGCCACGCTGCGTAAGCTATCTGCGGCGGTCGAGCAGGCCAGTGAAAGTATCATGATCACCGACTTAAAAGGTGAAGTTGAGTATGTGAATCCAGCGTTCGAGAAGAACACCGGCTACAGTGCTCACGAGGTGGTCGGTAAGAACCCTCGTTTTCTCGCCTCTGGGCGAACGCCGCGGCAAAATTACCAAGCGCTATGGCAGCGTTTAAGCGAAGGTGAAACCTGGCAAGGTGAGCTTTACAACCTACGTAAAGATGGCGTCGAGTTTCGGGAATGGGCGACCATTTCGCCGCTGCGAGATGAGCAAGGTAAGGTCACGCACTACCTCGCCAGTAAACTCAACATTACCCAGCGCGTCGAAGATGAGGCTCGGATTGAGCACCTCGCCTATTACGATAAGTTAACGGAGCTACCCAATCGCCTCAGTTGTAATGATTATCTAACGCGTATGCTTCAGCGCCTTGATGAACAGACGTTTGCTGCCGTTGTGCTCTTTGATCTTGATGGCATACAGCGAATTAATGACGTGCGAGGCTTTGAGTTTGGTGATGTGATTTTAACCACCGTAGCCGAACGTATTCGCACCTTAGGCACGATTCACCGCCAAGGTTTTGTGGCTAATCTCGGAGGCGATTTATTCGCCGTTGTGCTGGATGCCGAGCAGCAAGATGCGCAAGTCGTGCTTGAAGATGCGCGTGCCTTTGCGAAGCAGGTGTTGTTGGCAATCAATGAAACCATCGTTGTGCGTGATGAATATGTGTCGATATCTGCGAGTGCGGGTATCGTCATTTGTTCAGGTCAGGTCGATTCCGCCGATGCTATTATTCGCCACGCGGAAACGGCGGTCCACACCGCGAAAGATGCCGGGGGCAATCAAACCGCAGTGTACGATGCCTCTTATAGTCTAGAGCTTGAGAAACGCTATGATATCGAGCGTGAATTACGTAGGGCGTTGACCGAGGGAGGGCTGCAGCTCTATTTGCAACCGCAAGTGGATCGGCAACAACGATTGTTTGGTGCAGAGGTGCTCGTGCGTTGGCAGCATCATGAGCGCGGCATGATTTCACCTGCGGACTTTATCCCTGTTGCAGAGCAAACCGATCTGATTGTCGATCTTGGCAAGTGGATTATGCAGCATGCTTTCGAAGCGCTGGCACAACTTCCTGAGCCGCTAGTGTTAGCGATCAATATCAGTCCGCGGCAGTTCCGCAAATACGATTTTGTGAGCTGTGTAGAGCGGTTGCTCGCCGATAGTGGCGTTGACCCACATCGACTCATTTTTGAAGTGACTGAAAATCTCTTGGTTGAAGATGTGAATGATGTTGTGCGCAAAATGCTGGCGTTGCAAAAGCTCGGTATTCAGTTTTCCATTGATGACTTCGGTACCGGCTATTCCTCGTTATCGTACTTGCGTAAATTGCCGTTGCAAGAAATCAAGATTGATAAGAGCTTTGTGCAAGCGGTCGATGACGATGAGCAGCGTGCCATTGTCGATTCAATTTTCGCTATTGCGCGGCACTTGAATTTACGTTTGGTGGCGGAAGGTGTCGAGACACAAGCACAACTCGATTATTTGGTGAAGGCAGACCCTGCGGTGGTGTTACAGGGGTTCTATATTGCGAAACCTATGCCTATCGATGCGTTTCTTGCGCGTTACTTCGGCGCTGAGAAGCCATTGCAGTAGCCTGAACTGGTGCTACTGCAATAGGCTGATGCGGTTTAACTAATATTATGTTGTTGCGCTACCTTGTCAAAGTACTCCAATGCCTGTTTCGCATAGGCACGTTTAGCTAAATAGTTGTCTGGGAAAAAGTTCTTTTTAAAGCCGTAGGCAACCATGTCTTTTAAGCGCTTCAGTGGAATGTCTGCTGCCTGGTTGGCGAGTTCATACTCCCGCGTTACTGTGGTACGGGAAACCAGACGGTTGTCAGTACAAATCACTGTTGCCAAGCGGTGAGCAAACATGTGTTTAAAGTTGTGCTGGCGCACATCACCGATCGCTGGGTTGGTTTGTAGGTTACTGGTAATGCACACCTCGATAGCAATGCGGCGGTCCGCGACAAATGAGGCTAAATGGCTGGCGTAAGCATCTTTGTCGGTAATGCTTGGATCTTGAATCATCTCTGGCGAGAACAATGAGTAGCCATGCCCCAGACGGTCTGCGTAGCATTGTGTTAGCGCTTCAAAAATACTCTCAGCACCATAGGCTTCACCAGCGTGAACGGTTTTTAGCAAGAAGTTTTGATGGGCGTATTCATAGACCTCTTTAAAGTCGTGCGCAGGATAACCCATTTCTTGCCCAGCAATATCAAGACCTACAATCGGTAAGCCTTCGTCGTCACGCAGGCGAATGCTGGCGCGGATCATTTCCATCGCGGCGATCTTGATTACTTGTTTTGGCTCATGATCAACGAGGGTTTGAAACAGCTGGGTGTAATAAGGTGAAAAACCTTTGGCACCGAACATCCGCATTGCGCAGTTAATAATACCGTAGTCGAACGGCGGCTTGTTACCAGCGACCACTTCAGCTTGGCGGTTGTACTCAGTCTTGGCGCGCTTCAGGCCTGCGTTGACGGTGTGCATCACGCGGTCAAAGTCGATACCTTTGCTTGGGTCCATCATCAGCTGTGGTGCAAAGCGAACTTCAATATAAATAACACCTTCAGCTAAGTTGTCCATTGCCAATTCATAGGCGGCTTGCTCGAGGTTTTCCATATCACGGAGAACCGCGCAGGTGTATTGAAAGCCATTGAGGTATTCACCAAGGTCGTTATAGCTCTCTTTGAACACCTTATCGTACAAACCTTCAACGGTGTACGAGGGTAATTCAATCTTACTACGCTTGGCCATTTCAATGAGGCCGCCAGGGCGGAGACTGCCATCAAGATGTAAGTGCAGATCAGCCTTTGGCATGGCTTTGAGGAATTCATGAGTATAACGCTGCGACATAACGACTCCATTAGGTGAATTTGACCAATAATAGCAAAAATGCCTTTTGCATTCAGCGTGTAAACTAAGTATAACCCTCAATCAAACTAGAAAATTATTAGATAACCGTTAATTATCATGGCGTCATTGTATTTTACCTATTCAGCAATGAATGCTGGAAAAAGCACTTCGTTATTGCAAGTTGCGCATAACTACGAAGAGCGCGACCAGCATGTTCTTCTCTTAACCCCAGCGATTGACGATCGTGCAGGTCAAGGTGTGATTGCCTCACGACTCGGTATTGACCGCAGCGCACTAGCGTTCACCAGTAGTACAGATTTAGCTGCATTGCTTGAAGCGCGTCATTCCCAACACGCCATTGACTGCGTCTTGCTTGACGAAGCCCAATTTCTGACCGAGACGCAAGTGTGGCAGCTAACCGATGTAGTGGATCGGTTAGCTATTCCGGTGATGTGCTACGGCATTCGTACCGATGCTTTTGGCCAAGCTTTTCCGGGCAGTGCGGTATTGCTTGCGGTGGCAGATAAAGTGAATGAAATGAAGACCATCTGCTATTGTGGACGCAAAGCCACCATGAACCTGCGCATTGATGCAGAGGGGAATGCGGTGAAGGTGGGTGAGCAAATCGCCATTGGCGGGAATGACCGCTATATTTCTTGCTGCAGAAAGCACTGGAAAGAAAAACTAGGATTGAAATGATTTCTCATTCTATTGAGCGTAAACAGTGGCATTTAGTTGATTTCGCGTTGCGCTCGGTGCGTCCTTTGGGTTTTATTGCCTTCATGCTCGGCGCACTTTCGTTACTTGGTTATGCGTTAGGCATTGACGTCTTATACCGGCCCGTTGACGACGGACCAGCCACACATCCGCTGACTGCGTTAACCACCATGCTGATGGGCTGTGGCATGGTCACCTCAGCGAGCCCACTGCCGTTACTACGGCGCTTGAGTCCATGCTTTTTACTTGCCTTAGTCGTTACCTGTTTGCGACTGTTTGAAGTCGCTTACGATATCAGCTTGGTGTCCCGATTCATGCCCTTTCGTCAGGTGGTGGTTGAAGAGCTGCAACAGGGCAAGTCGAACTCGATGGGATTTAACACCGCTGCAATGTTTTTTCTTGCGGCGTTAAGCGCCCTTTTCGCCGGCGTTCGTTGGAGTAATTTGGCGCAGTTGTTTGCGTCGATTGCGCTGTGTTTTCCGCTCGTTGCTTTTGTTGGTTATATCTATGGCCAGCGAGACTTTTACGGACAAATGTCGTTGATTACTGCCACCTTTGGCCTCATCGTGATTATCGGTATTTTGTTTTCGACCGCTAATTACGGTGCGCTACGAGCAATGTTAAGTCCCTATTTGAGTGGTACGATTGCGCGGCTCCAGTCCATATTAGGCACGATTTTTCCGTATAGCTTAGGCTTTGCGCTCAGCACTGCAACCGCGACGCTGTCAGGAAAAGTGCTGGCGGTGTACGTGATATTAACGAGTTGGTTTATCGTATTGATGGTCGGTGTGGCGGCTATTTACCAAGAGCAGATCGATCAGCAACGTCGGCGATTAACGCGTCGTTTGTCAGACGTGGCGGCCTTAGATGAATTGACAGATTTGCCCAATCGCCGCAAATTTCATGACTTTATTGGCCAGAAGATTAGCGACAACGTGCAACACTGGCTACTTTTAATTGATATTGACCACTTTAAGCGGGTCAACGATACCGCAGGCCATGATGTTGGCGATCGCGTTTTACAAGCGGTGGCGACGGAGTTAGCTCGACGTTGCGCAAGCGATGAACTCGTGGCTCGGGTGGGTGGCGAGGAATTTGCGGTGGTGCTACCACATTGTTCGCAAGGTCGGGCGTGGCAACTGGCTGAGACGATTCGCGAAAGCGTGATGGCCTTAACGATTCCAGAATGGACGCAACCACATGGTATTTTGACCGTCTCAATTGGTCTGGTGAATAATAACGGTGACTTGGAGTTAACCGAGTCGTACCGTAAAGCAGATAAAGCGCTCTATGCTGCAAAGCGCGGTGGGCGAAATCGTTGTTGTATGAGTGAAGAGCTTGAGACAGCAAGCCAACGTGCTGTCGGGCAAGAGGTAAGTGCTTAAGAGCAAAGTAGGGCCAAGCGGGCTGTGAGCTTAAGCGTGGGGGTGAAGTTTGAAGCAGTTTCCAGTACCAAAAAATGAGCAAGCACGGTTGCAGTTGTTGCATGACCTTGAATTGCTTGATTCGGCTCCAGAACCTATTTTTGATCACATCGTCGCCCTGGTGCGCAAAGTGTTTGCCGCCGATGCCGCTTTTATCTCTTTGATTGACGAGCGGCGCCAGTGGTTTAAAGCGAATGTTGGTTTGCCTTTCGATGAAACCCCACGAGAACATGCTTTTTGCTCACATGTGGTGAGCTCCGGTGCAACGCTTGTGGTGACCGACGCGCTATGTGACCCGCGTTTTCAAAACAATCCCTACGTTGATTGCAAAGGTGGGATTCGTGGCTACGCTGGCGCGGCGGTGACGCTGAATGAAGACCATCATATCGGCACCCTTTGCGTGGTAACGCAAACCCCTCGAACCTTTACCGAGGCTGAGATTCAGCAGTTGGAAACCCTTGCGCGCTGGGTTGCCCTGACTATCGAAGAGCACTATGAACTGGCGAATTATCGTGCGGAGCGCGACTTACTGGCGCAAGGCCCCATGTGTATGGTGGTATGGCGCGTTGAACCTAGTGTTGGTTTAAGTTATGTCGCGGAGAATGCGCAACGTGTTTTAGGCTACCCGAGTGAGTACCTGTTACGAGAAGACATTCGTTATGAGTCCATTGTTCATCCAGAGGATCGCGGGGAATTATTGACCCGTATGCAGCGTTTGATTGATGGTCACGAAGATGCCTTAGAGATGGATTACCGAGTGATTCAGCCGACGGCAGACGGCCAACAGATCAAATGGGTGCATCATTTTGCTCGCGTGGATCGTGGCGCGCAACAAGAAGTTTTACGCATTCGCGGCTACCTTACGGACGACAGCAAAGGCAAAGCACTAGAGTTGGAGTTGCAAGAAACCAACCAAAACTTTGAACTGGCGTTGACCGCTGGAGAATTGTTTACTTGGTCATGGTTAATCCCCACCAATCGACTGATGGTGAGTGATTCATGGCGTCGTCGAATGGGCTATCACGACCGCCCTCCGGGTAGTTTTGACTGGTTTACTTGCGTTCACCCGGCCGATCAAAAGTTACTACGCGTGGCGATTGAACAACATTTAAAAGGGCAAACACCCCGCTTTGAGGTGCGCTTTCGGATGCGACACCACGATGGTCACTATCTATGGTTGCATAGTGTGGGACGTTTGGTGGAGGAAGACACTGAGTTTGGTCCCGCGAAGATGACCGGTATTCATCACGACATTACGTCAGAAGTTGAAAAAGCAAATTACTTGAAGCAACAGTCCTCACTGCTAAAGCTTATTTCCTATGTGCAGCATGAGTTTATGTTAGCAAAGGACTTTCGTGACGTTTGTGACCACGCCTTACCTGAATTAATGAAAGTCACCGCCAGTGGCGTTGGCCTCGTTGGCGAATTGGCGGAGGCCTCGGTTAGCCCAACACAATTAAAGGTGCATGGGTTGCAGCTTGAAGATGACGCTGAGCATACCCACACAGGTTTGGAAGAAAGTGCGGCGAGCATTCAAGTGATGATAAGCGGGGCGGTGGCTGAGGCAGCCTTGCAACAAGGCGAACCTCAGCTTTGTCATGCAGAAGTCTCGGCGCTTGATATGCGACTGAGCCCAGAACTGTTGCCACGCTTAAGGAACGCGCTGCTTTTACCCCTTCATTTTAAGCAGGAAGTCGTTGGGGTGTTGTTACTCGGTAATCGTGATGAGCCTTATCAACCGCACCATATTGAATTGTTGCGACCCATCCTTGACACCCTTGGTACGCTATTACATGTCCGCCGTATGGAAGAAGAGCGTTTGGTCGCCTTAGAGCGGTTGCGCAAAATGGCGACCACTGACGAGCTCACTGGCGTGGCGAATCGCCGTGTCTTTTGGGAAGCGGTAACGTCTCGGTATGATGAATTCATGCGCTATAACGTCCCCATGTCGGTTGCGATCATTGATCTGGATCATTTTAAGCAGATTAATGACACCTATGGGCATGCAGCCGGTGATAAGGTGTTACGTCAGTTCTGCGAGATTGTCAAAACGCAATTACGCGATCTTGATTTGCTGGGGCGTCTCGGTGGTGAGGAGTTTGCCATACTGCTGCCTTACACCGTCGAAGCAGAAGCCACCAAGGCATTGGAACGGATACGTAAGCATCTGAGCGAAACGCCGATTGTGTTGCCCGAACAGGCGTTGCAGATTACCTTCAGTGCGGGTATCACCCAACTCAGCCCACAAGACACCTTGTTAGATCATTGGCTCGCGCGCGCTGACGAGGCGCTGTATCGCGCCAAAGCGCTCGGACGTAATCAATGTGTTACTGCACCAGCGGCCGACTAGCGGTATACTAGGCGCTATGCGTCTTATCTTTGCATCAGTATTAAGGGGTTATCATGCAGTCTCTCTCTCTTCCTTGCCCAGACGATTGGCATCTTCACCTTCGTGATGAGGGTTTGCTAGCAACGACGGTTCCTGCCTCGGCGAAGGTGTTTGGCCGAGCAGTGATTATGCCGAACTTAGTGCCACCGGTAACCACAGTAGCGCAAGCGATGGACTACCGCGCCCGCATTTTGAAGCAGGTGCCTGCTGGCAGTGAGTTCCGTCCATTGATGGCGCTGTATTTGACTCAGAGCACGACTGTAGCGATGGTTAAAGATGCAGCAGAGCAGTCGGAAGTGATTGGCTTTAAACTCTACCCGTCGGGTGCCACAACCAACTCAGATGCTGGTGTGACTGATATTGAAGCTTTGGATACAGTGTTTGCCGCCATGGCAGAGTATCAAGTGCCCTTGTTAGTGCACGGCGAAGTGACCCATGCCGAAATTGATATCTTTGACCGTGAAAAAGTCTTTATTGATACCAAGCTTCGCCCCTTGTTGGCACGTCATCCGAAGTTAAAGTTAGTTTTAGAGCACATTACCACAGCAGATGCGGTCGATTTTGTTGTCAGCCAAGGCGAGAATGTCGCGGCGACGATTACACCGCAACACTTATTAATGAACCGCAATGACATGTTGGTTGGCGGTATTCGCCCGCACAACTATTGTTTGCCTATTTTGAAACGACGTGAACATCAGCAAGCGTTACAACAGGCAGCAATTTCTGGTAACCCTAAGTTCTTCTTAGGTACCGACTCAGCGCCTCATGCACAAGATAAGAAAGAAGCGGCGTGTGGCTGTGCTGGATGTTACTCCGCGCCGGCTGCGCTCGAGCTCTATGCGCACTTCTTTGAGCAGATGGGCGCCTTGGATAAGCTCGCTGACTTTGCGAGTCACTTTGGTGCCGACTTTTATGGCTTTGCGCGCGCCGAAGATACACTCACCTTAGTGCGAGAGAGCTGGACTGTTCCGGCGACCGTGGACACTTCAGTAGGGCCAATGGTGCCTTATTGGGCGGGCGAGACTTTAGCTTGGAAAATCCAAGATTAACAATTTTGTTACAATGCAATAAGTCGATGTGTAGAGCTTGTTTTTCGCTCAAAAAGTGTCAAACTTGCGTTAACAGGTTGGCTTCATAATCGAATAATAATTATATCAATCCGCAGGGACCAAGCTTTGCTGAATTTACTTCGTGCGCGCAACAAAAGTAAGCTTATCGTGACCTTCGCGCTACGTGGCGCAAAGGTTCACATGGTTGTCATCGAACCGCTTCCAGACGCTCAGCCGCAACTTATCGTTTCTGACGAAGTATCCGTGAGCGGCGATGATGTTGCCGGTGCTATCCGGCAGCTCGCTCATACCTATGCTAAGTATTGCCGCCATCACCCGCAGCTGAGCCTAGTGCTCGGGAATAGTTTTTATCAAAGTGTCTCCCTAGAGCGGCCGCCGCTAAATGACGAAGAGCTTCGTTCAAGTTTGCGCTATAGCTTGCGCGACTTGGTGGTGTTTGAGCCCGAAGATTGCTTGACCGACTATTACGAGTTTCCCGTGCAGTTACCTGGTCAAAATCGTATTAACGCTGTTGCCGCCAGCAAAAGTTTCCTGATGCCAATCTTGCAGGTGCTGCATGATATTTCCGACAATATGCGCGCGATTGTGGTCGAAGAACAGGCGGTTGCGTGTTTATTTAGCGCGATTAAAGAGCCGACAGTGGTGGTCTACCAACAGCCACAGCAAGCTGCGTTACTGCAGGTCTACCATGAGGGCAGCTTGTACGTGAACCGGGCGGTGCGTGCACTGGAGCGGATCAGTGAGTTGAGCCTTGAAGAAGTTCGCATGGGTGGATTACAGCCATTAAGTGTCGAAGTGCAGCGCTCGGCGGATTACTTCGAGCGGCAATTGCGGCAGCGCCCTGTCAAAGAGGTGCAGCTAGCTGTTGCATTGCCGAAAAAAAGCGAGATTATACAAGCCTTGCATGATGACTTAGGGTTGCAAGCTGAATGGGCTGCGTACCCTGATTGGGCGCGTGAGTTGGGCAGTGGTGATTACAGTGACTTTGCCGCATTAGGTGGCGCGCTAATGACCCTAAAGCTAGGTGAGGAAGAAGCATGAAAAGTATCGCGAACCTCTACCTTCAAGAATTAAAACCTAACCGCGAGTGGTTAACCCTGCAGCGTTTCGTCACCTACGTGGGGGGCTTACTGGTTGTCTTTATTGTGATTTGGGCGACCTTAACCGCGTTGCAAAGTCAGCAACAGAAAAAGCTTGTCGCTCATATTGAACAAGGCAACGCCTTACAAGCAGAGTTGCAGGTTAAACAGCGCGCCCTCGACGAAGCATTGAACGACAGCCGACTTAATGGCGAATTGGATGCTTTAGATCGACAGGTGCGGCTGCGATATGAGCTGATGGCGCAGTTGCAACAAGTGACAGGAAAGAACCAAACCAGCTTCTCGCAATTACTGGCCGATTTGGCGCGCGTGGATACGTCAGCGATCTGGCTGCATCGTATTTTGCTGCAAGATGACGCCTTAACCCTGCAAGGTCGCACTATTGAGCCTCAGCAACTTCCCTCTTGGTTGGCCAGCTTTAGTCAGTATGAAGCACTGCAACAGCGTCCTTTTGGGGTGTTTGAGCTGCGCGCAGAAGAAGCGCCTGGCTTAGTGTTCACCGTTGGTCACTTGGAACATCGCCAAACCATGAATGTAACTGCGGGAGGTGCTCGATGAGTCAAATGTGGCAACAGTTACAAGAAAAATTTGCAGCACTTCCTTTACCACGCCGCAAATTTTGGTTTGTCTTAGCGCTGCTGTTCGTTTTGTATTTAGGGGTTTGGGTGTTAGCAATGCCAGCATGGCAAAACTACCAACTTGAACAAACCAAAGTATCGCAGCAGCGGCAGCAATTGAGCTTGTTGCGACAGCAGCTTGAGGTGGTTGATATCCGCCTTGCCGGTGACCCTACCGCACCTTTACGCAGTCGACTCAAACAGCTGCAGACGCAATTGGACGAAGTCAATCAACGCATCAAAACGGAAACTAACTACGTTAGTGCAGCTGATAATCGTGCCTTGTTGCAAGCGTTGCTAGGCAGTGCCGAGCAGTTAGATGTTAAGTCGGCTCAAGCGTTACCTGCTGAGCGAGTGTATGGCGATGGTGACGCTACTGCAGGTGAAATCTATAAACATCGTTTGCAATTGGTTGTGAGCGGTAGCTACCAGCAAGTATTTGATTATTTTAAAAGGCTTGAGGGGTTACCTTGGTCGTTTTACTGGCAGCGGATGGACTACCAAGTCGCTGAGTACCCTGAAGCTCAGGTGCTATTAGAAATTTATACACTGAGTTTGGAGCGTGATTATGTGGCGAGTTAGTATTTTGGTAGCCGCTGGACTTTGCGGTAGCGTACAAGCACAACAATTGCCTGACCCCACCGCACCAGCAAATACGCGTTTTGTTGCTGGGCCAAGTGTAGTGACCACAGACTTAACGCTGCAGGCGATTCAACAACGTGATGGAGAGCGTGTTGCCTTTATTAGTGGGCAGCGTGTCCGTCAGGGCGACCCATTGCCACCGTATCAAATTAAAGCAATAACAATGAATCAGGTCATTGTTTACGATACTAAAAACAACAGTGAGCTGACGTTGAGCTTGTTTGCGCAGCCGCAGTTGACCAACGACGAGCGCGTGACAGCGACTGATTCAGGGAGAAATTAACTATGCGAGTAGCAATGCTCTGTGCCGCAGCCGTAGTGTTAACGGCGTGTGCTCATCAGCCTGACCGCAAACCGGTGGAAGCGCAACAAGCGCTGCAGCAGACGCCTTCAAGCGCCTCAAGTGAGCGGCCACCGTTACCGGCATCCGTACGAGAAACGCTACGCCCTAACGCGCTAGCGACAACACAAGCAAGTGAACAATTGCTGGCAGAGCCACGCTTTTCTGTGAATGCGAATGGTATTGCTGCAGCTGACTTTTTTGCCGGACTCGCTGCTGATTCGCCGTATAACATTGTGGTTCACCCAGAAGTTTCGGGTGCCATCACAGTGAGCCTGAAAGAGGTCACTTTGTCGGAAACCTTAGCGGTGGTAAGTGATATCTATGGTTATGATATTCGCCGTGATAACCGTATGATTCGCGTCTTCCCGGCCGGTCTGCGTACTGAGACCATCGCGCTTGATTACCTTGCTCTACAGCGGCTTGGCTTGTCGCAAACCAGCGTAAGCTCAGGTGGTGTACGTGAAAATGATCGAGAGAACAACCTTAACGGCAATTCTAATAGTTACAACAATGGCTTGCTCGGTAACCAAGCCGGTTTAGCGGGGCAAGGCAACTTATCACGCAGTGGCTACAACGGTTTCAATAATGGGATGCAAACCAATGGGTCTTCCATTTCGACGCAATCAGAAACCGACTTATGGAGTGATTTGCAAGAGATCGTGACTGGCGTTGTCGGCGAAGGTGAAGGCCGTCGTGTGGTGGTATCGCCACAAGCAGGTCTTGTGACCATTACAGCGCACCCGCATGAGTTACGCGCGGCACGCGAATTCTTAGCGTCGGCCCAAGAACGCTTGCAGCGTCAGGTGATCCTTGAAGCGCGTATCGTTGAAGTAGCGTTGAATGATGACTATCAACAAGGTATTAGCTGGGGCGATTTGTTCTCGCTAGGCAATGCGAGTGGCAGCATTGGTTTTGGCGGCGGCTCGGTTGCCAATAACAATGGTGTGTTCGGTGTCTCTCTCGACGTTGGTGATTTCAGTGGCGTTTTGAATTTGCTGCAAGACCAAGGCAATGTCCAAGTGCTGTCGAACCCACGTGTGAGCGCTGCGAACAACCAGAAAGCGGTCATTAAAATTGGTGAAGACGAGTACTTTGTCACAGACGTGTCGACGACTACGGTAACGGGTACGGCGACCACCTCAACGCCAAACATTGAGTTGACGCCGTTCTTCTCGGGCATTTCGTTGGATATTACGCCGCAAATTAGTGATAACGGTGATGTGGTCTTACACGTGCATCCATCGGTGGTAGAAACCACCGAGCAGAGCAAAACCATTACCTTGAACGAAGAGTCGTTCGTGTTGCCGTTGGCACAAAGTAATATTCGTGAGAGTGACACTATTGTGCGCGCGCGCAATGGTGAAATTGTGGTACTTGGCGGCTTAATGCAGACCTCGTATACCGACGCAGAATCAAAAGCGCCGGTGTTGGGAGATATCCCTGTGCTTGGCAATTTATTCAAAAACAAGCGCCGTACCGAGCAGAAAAAAGAGTTGGTGATCTTGATTCGTCCGGTGGTCGTCGGTGTCGATACCTGGCAACAAGAGCTCGAGCGCTCGAGTCATTTGTTGAAGCAATGGTATGACGAGTAATTGAGTCGTCGTATGTATCACCACTACTTTGGGCTGACAGAGTTACCTTTTACGCTAACGCCGAATACGAGCTTTTATTGTGATCTTGAGAGCCACCGCTCGGCGTTTGAAGTATTGGTGACCGCCCTCGCGGCTGGTGAAGGTTTTATCAAAGTTGTTGGTGAGGTAGGTACAGGAAAAACCTTATTGTGTCGCAAACTGTTAAATGAGTTACCGGAACAGTTTGTGACTGCTTATATTCCAAACCCTTACCTCACTCCAAGTGAAATGCGTGCGCATATTGCCCGTGAGCTACAGGTTGAAGCGCCTGAGCAGCAAAGTGAGCAGTTGCTCACCCAAGCAATTCAAGAACGTTTGATGAGCATTGTGCGAGACGGCAAAACGACAGTTGTGGTGGTTGATGAGGCACAAGCCTTGCCTTCTGAAACCTTAGAGGCGCTCAGACTGATCTCAAATTTGGAAACCGAGTCACGTAAGCTTATTCATATCGTGTTGTTTGGTCAGCCGGAGCTTGATGAACGCTTGGCGACGCGTGAGCATCGGCAATTACGGCAGCGTATTACCTTCAGTTATAGCCTGCAAGCGATGAGCGTTGACGAGTTAGCCCATTATATTTCGCATCGCCTCTATGTTGCTGGGTACCAAGGTCAGTCGTTGTTTACCCCGCGTGCGGTGCAATTGTTACATGATGCTAGTCGTGGAATACCGCGTTTGGTGAACGTGCTTTGTCACAAGGTATTGATGTTGTGTTATGGCGAAGGTGCGATGCAAGTGACGGTCAAGCATGTGCAGCTTGCGGTGCAGGACACCGATGATGTTGACTTGCCGCGTCAAAGCCGCTGGCTATGGTTCGGCAGCGCTGCAGTGGTGGTAATACTTGTCTTAAGTATTGCCTGGTGGCAGGGATGGTTGACGGAGTACCTCTTATGAGCGTGATTAACCGCATGTTACGTGACCTCGATGCACGTCAACAGCACGAACGACAAGGCAGTTATACGCCTGCGGCGCAAGCGCCTCAGGCACGTTCATGGGGCTGGGTGGTCGTTGTTAGTGTGCTTGTCCTTGTTGGGCTCGGGAGTACCGTCTGGTGGTGGTTTGGCACACAAGGGGAAGAGGTGCCAATCTTAACCGAAACGTCCGTTGAAGCGACGGAAGTACAGCCTGTTGCGACAACGCCTGTGGTTGTGGTTGCACAGGACCCTGAACGTACCAGTAAGCCAGCGCGTGAAATCACTCCAGAGGCAGTAGTGGAGACAACAGTAGCCGTTGAAGAGGCGCCAGTGGCGTTGGCAAGCGAGCCTGAGCCAACATCGGCGCCGGTGTTGGCGGCAGCGCAAAACACAGCACAAGATAAGGCGGCACAACCCACTGCCGCGCCACCGCCTGCGCCAACTGACACCACTGCGTCGGGGACCATGGAGGTTGAGCGCGTTGCATTGAGTGCCGAAGAGCTGGCCGTAGTGAAGCTTAAGCAAGCGCGTGAAGCACTGCAAAATGGTCAGCGTGAACGCGCGGAACGATTATTTGAACAAGTGCTTGCACTGGTGCCGGGGCACGTTGAGGCGCGTAGTGAATTGGCGGCGTACTGGTATGGTCGCGGACAAATCGCTTCAGCACTGGCTGTGCTTGAGCAAGGCTTACAGATTCAGCCTCAGCAAAGCCGTTGGCAGTTACTTTATGCACGCATTTTACTTGAAAGTGGCAGTTATCTCGCGGTAATGAGCGCACTCGCAAGCTTTGACCTTGAGGCGGCGGAAGCCAGCGATATTTTGCAGTTGCGGGCGACTGCGGCTAATGAGTTGCGGCGTTTCAGTACGGCTGCGCAGGATTATCAAGCGCTGGCACAGCGCACGCTGCAAGGACGCTGGTGGCTTGCTGCAGCGGTAGCTTATGAAGACGCAGGTCAAAAGAGCAGAGCCGCTGAGAGTTATACGCAAGCGTTACAACGAAATGATTTAAACCAAGACGCGCAGCGCTATGCGCAGCAGCGTCTCGATGTGTTGGGAGAGCAATAGCATGCGACCGCGTTTGAAGATGCGTTTAGGTGACTTGTTGGTGCAAGAAGGCATCATTACTGAGCGCCAACTACAGCAAGCATTAGAAGACCAGCGCGACAATGGGCGCAAGCTAGGTGTTACTCTGGTTGATCTCGGCTTTATCACTGAGCAAGAGCTATTAGAGTTCTTGGCTCGACAATTGAATATTCCTTTCATTGAACTCAGCGAGCGAAAAATCGCTGAGCCTGTGGTCAATCTATTGCCTGAAGTGCAAGCGCGTCGTCATCGCGCCTTGGTCGTGGAGGCTGACGATAACGAAGCCCTCGTAGCCATGAGTGATCCCGCAGACCTATCTGCGGTGGATGCTATCAGTCAATTTTTACAACCGCGTTTGGTTAAGTTGGCGGTAGCACCTGACCATGAGCTGTTAGAGGCGTTCGATAATTTATATCGTCGAACCAAGGATATCGCGCAGTTTGCTAGTCAGTTACAGACTGAATATGAACATGATGAAGGCGTCGATATCACGGAGCTATCGTTAGAAGATGAAGCTGATGATGCGACGGTCGCTAAACTGCTGCAATCTATTTTTGCCGATGCAGTGCAAGTTCGGGCATCGGATATCCATATTGAGCCTGATCATCGTGCGCTCCGCATTCGGATGCGGGTGGATGGCGTCTTGCAAGAAAACGTGTTGAAGGAAACCACCATCGCGAGTGCACTGGTGCTGCGTTTGAAGCTGATGGCCGGTTTAGACATTTCTGAGAAGCGCTTGCCGCAAGATGGTCGTTTTAATATTAAAGTGCGCGATCATGCGATCGATGTGCGGATGTCGACCATGCCAGTTCAATACGGCGAGTCGTGCGTCATGCGTTTATTGGACCAATCCGCCGGCATTCTCGAGCTGGAGCAAACCGGCTTACCGGATCACCTGCTGGCCCGAGTGCGGCAGTTGATCCACAAACCTTATGGGATGTTGATCGTAACTGGACCTACGGGATCGGGTAAAACAACCACCTTGTATGGTGTGTTAAATGAGCTGAATAAAGCTGAGAAAAAAATCATTACCGTTGAAGACCCAGTGGAGTATCGCTTGCCGCGTATTTCGCAGGTTCAGGTGAATAGTAAAATTGGTTTGAGTTTTTCTCGCGTGTTGCGTACCACGCTACGACAAGACCCAGATATTATTATGGTCGGTGAGATGCGCGACAGCGAAACCGTCGAAATCGGTTTACGTGGTTCAATTACCGGTCACTTGGTTTTGACGACCTTGCACACGAACGATTCAATCACCAGTGCCTTGCGTTTGATCGACATGGGAGCTGCGCCTTATCTTGTCGGTGCCGCGGTCCGTGGGGTGTTGGCGCAACGCTTGATTCGTCGGGTGTGTGAGCATTGCCGTGTGCCCACCCCGGTGGAAGCGGGTGATCTGGCAGTGCTGCGGAAAATGGACCCGACCATTGCTAGCGATGGTAGTGGCTTTATGAAAGGTAAGGGCTGTCGCAACTGTAACCACACCGGCTATAAAGGCCGTGTCGGCGTATTCGAGTTGCTTGAGATCAACGATGAGATGATCAACGCTCTACGTGATGCCAACATGCGCGAATTTGCCGGAGCAGCGCGAACTTCACCAACCTACCGGCCCTTGGCAATGGCAGCGTTAGATTATGCCAAGCAAGGCGTTACCAGTGTTGATGAAGTCCTTTTCTTGGCTGAAATGGTGGAAGAAGAAGAGCTGCAACCGACCCTTACCGACACTCTGGAGTTAAGCGATGGCTGAGTTTAGTTATCGTGGTCGCGATGCCTCCGGTGAACTCGTCACCGGTGCGATTGAAGCAGGCACCGAGCGTGCGGCTGCGGATACCTTGATCCGTCGAGGTGTGACCCCGTTAACCATACAACCAAAGCAACCATCAGCGCACCCAGCACGTCCAGGCTTAGGTTTGTTTGCGGAGAAAATCACTGCAGACGATTTGATTGTGTTTACGCGGCAAATGTATTCACTGACCAAGGCCGGCATTCCGTTGCTGCGTGCCATTGAAGGCCTAGCGCAGAACAGTCCGAAAAAGCGCTTGCGTGTGGTCTTGAGCGATGTTGTTGAACAATTAGAGCGTGGTCGTGAGTTATCAGCCGCCTTGGCCGCCTATCCAAAAGTGTTTCCACGGGTAATGGTCGCGGTGATTCATGTCGGTGAGAACACCGGACAATTAGAAACGTCGTTTGAACAGTTGTCGGAGTATTTTTCGCGCGAACAGAGTACCACTAAGCAAGTCAAGTCAGCACTGCGTTATCCGATGTTTATTGTCTCGGCGTTGGTTATTGCCATGTTTATTCTGAACATTTGGGTGATTCCTGTTTTCGCCAATATGTTTTCACAATTTAATGCAGAACTGCCGCTGCCGACCCGCATTTTGATTGGTACGTCGAACTTCTTTGTGACCTGGTGGCCGTTGCTACTGGCGGTACTGGCTGGAATGATCTTTGCGTTTAAAAGCTATACCCAAAGCCTTACTGGGCGCGAGCGCTGGGACCGTTTCAAGACACGCATGCCGATTTTCGGAGACATTGTTTTACGTAGCCTATTGTCACGATTTTCGCGCAGTTTTTCGGTGATGCTGCGTGCTGGGGTGCCGTTGACGCAGTCACTCCACTTAGTCGCTGATGCGGTGGATAACTACTGGATGCAGGCTCGCGTTGAGGATATGCGCCGCACCATTGAGAAAGGTGAAGGATTGACGCGGGCCGCGCAGGCGTCGGGGTTATTCACTCCCTTGGTCATGCAAATGATCAGTGTCGGTGAAGAGACTGGCCGCGTGGATGAGCTATTGAAAGAAGTGGCGGATTATTATGAGCGTGAAGTTGATTACGACTTACAAAGTTTAACTGCGCGTATCGAACCGATTTTACTTGTGTTGGTTGCAGTGATGGTTGCTGTGATGGCACTGGGTATTTTTACTCCGATGATAGGCATGATGGATGCCTATAAAGGACGTTAACCAAAATGAATGGCAAGAGGATAGAACTATGAGCGCCGAGCATATGAAACAACAGCACGGCTTTACTTTGATTGAGCTGATCATTGTAATCGTAATCTTGGGTTTGTTGGCTGCCTCTGCGTTGCCGCGCTTCACTAGCGTCAGTGCTGATGCTGAAGATGCAGCGTTAGAAGGCGTGGCCGGTGGCTTTGCCAGTGGCGTGAGTCTGGTGCGCGCGGAATGGGAGCTACGTGGACGTCCAAAAGGCAATGCGGACGGTTCGGGTGCCATGATTGTTATGGATGGCGTGCCGGTGAATGTTGATGGTAATACTGGCTATCCCGTCAGTGGAAATAACAATAATAGTGCGCACGATCAAAATATGACGAGTGAAGACTGTCGTACAATTATGCAGGCGATCTTACAAGGCGCGCCAACGGCGACCAATAACTTTGGTTTACTGGGTGAAAATCGGTATTACGTGACCCGTGAGAACAACGGTTCGAATGACATTTGCGTGTATTACTTAGCGAGTACCATTCAAACTGAAACAACAGCACCAAGTGGTAATGATTATTTGAGTGTTGGAAATGTGTTCGTGTATAATCCGCGTACAGGTGGTGTAAGTATTTTTAGCAATAATTAAACAAATTTGGTGGGATGTTAGACAGAGTGTTTAACGTTGCACTGATAGTCTAGTAACTCTGGCGGTTGCTAATTTTAAAACATGGAGAAGAACGTATGAATCAACAAAAAGGTTTTACCTTAATCGAATTAATCATTGTCATCGTGGTATTAGGGATCCTAGCGGTAACTGCAGCGCCACAGTTTATTAATTTCTCATCTGATGCACGTACAGCAACCGTTCGAGGTGCGCAAGCGTCTATTCAAGGTGCGATGCAATTGTCATATGCGCGTGCGTTGATTAACGGTACTGAAGATGCAGCTGCTGCAACCGTGACGACTGAGCGTGGCGACGTTGATATTGCTTTTGGTTACCCTTTAGCAACTGACGCAGCTATCGGTTTTGCTGCTGGTCTAAACAATGCGAATGAGTGGACTGCAGCTGCAGATACTCCAGCGGCAGGTAGCATCCAGTACTCACCAGAAGGTGCTCCAGCTGATTGTTACGTACAGTACACACAAGCAACTGATGCAACACCAGCAAACGCTGCACAAGTGAGTGTTGTGGTAACTGGTTGTTAAGACGCATGCATGACATGTAGTGAGAAAAGGCGCTCATTGAGCGCCTTTTTTATTAGTTTAATTCCTTCCAATACAGCACTCGAGGGTTCGCACGATACTGGCCGAAACCTGCGGTTGCGCGTGGATCACGATGCGCAGTACCTGTCTCATCGACCCAATCAAACTCAAGCCAAGCAGGGGCGTCATATTGGTAAATAAACTCACCAGTGTTGCCGGTACCTGTGGCTTGCCAGAATAAGCTGCCAAAGGGTAGTTCACCGTTACTGAGGCTGTTACTTGTGCCTGCAGCGATCGGGCTGAGACCAGCAGGATCAGCAATGACGCTGAGTGGTGATACTTGGGTAGCTGAACATTGATCAAGGCTATTGAGGACAAAACGGTTGCCGTCAAAGTACTGCGCCGATAGCGGCACTGACAAGTCTTCGGTTTCTGGGCCGTAGGTGTTCTCCAGTACGAAGCGGCCATAGCGGAGGGCGAGATGGTCGTTCAGTGGAGCTGCTGGTCCACTCACTGTGGTCAGGGTGAGGTCGCCCGCGGCAAAGTCACGATTGTCGCGTTCGCTAAGCACTTGTAGGCCTAGACTTAGCAGTGGGTAGGGGCCATCAATAACACCATCAGGATGGCGCGCAAACCCAGCATCGGTGACGTTTAAACTTAACGACCCGGCATCCCAGTTTTGTTCATCAGGCAGATTGAGCAAGCGCTGGGCAAATTTATCGGCCGCGGTGTCGGGACTGCCGAGGTGTGCCGCCACGACTCGAATCACCGCGGTGTCGCTATAGCTGGCGTTATAATTGGCGGTAATATTGCCGTCGGTGTTGACTGCGACCAAGTCGTAGCTCACTGCAAGAGCTGGTTCATCCATATAGGTAAAGGCGTTACAACTATTGGTCAGTGATGAGGTTAACAAGGCAAAGCGGTCGGGCGAAAAGCGGCCAACGGCAGTCGGCTGTTTCACCGCTGCATCACCGGCGCCGAGGTAGCTGTCATTGATCAATCCAGGTGCCACTTCGATGGTACCGACATCGAGCCAACGCGCAGCATCGGTGCGCATAGTGCCGGCTCGGCTCGGATCTTTGTAGTAGCCTGTGGCGCCCTCAAACTTCGCGGCCGTGCTGCTGGCATCGGGGGCGCTTGGATAAAGAGTTCCGACAAACTGACTACTTACTGCAGCGCTGGTTTGTTCATTGCCGAAGTTTGGCGTGACTTCACCCTGTGCATTGAGGGACTGCACAATCAGCGAGAACGCCTCGCCGGCACGAGCGTAGTCATTACCGTTATCAGTGGTGGCTGTTGCAATTTGGTCGGCGCTATCTAAGGCGTGAATAACTAGGGTATGAGGTTTCACCACGAAGTCATTCAAGCTGGTTCCTGTTAGGGTTACATTTGGATCGTCAATGCCGGCTTGGCCCTGATTCGCGGCAGCAGCGAGGTCTAACCGAGCATGCAAGCGCAAGGCACCAACATCACTGTATTGTGCTGGCAAAACAGCAGTGCCGTTGGCATCAAAGACCACGCTAATGGGGCTGTAATTAATACTGCTGTTCGCTGCATTAAGTGCCACCGGTGTGGTGCCGGCTGTGAAGGTCTGCCCCGCCTGACAGTTCATCGGGTTACGACACTCGGTGCCCAGTTCAAGTTGTTGCGGACCACTCACGCGTGCTTCACAGGCGCCTGTTTGGGTATTGGTTTGCACGGCGCGGACAGCAAGTGGGAAGTCCTCACCAGCAAAACTCGGTGGAATCGCACTAGTGCCATCAGCTGCTGTGATGATAAGGCCGGCGGTACGGAAGTCGATAGCGCAGTTGGTGGCGGTGCTCCCGGTTGAATCGTAGCATTGCACATTGTTCAGCGCCGCTGGTGCCGCATTGCCAAGGGTTAAGGTGGTGTTACCACCGTCGATATAGCGTAAACCGCCGCTGCCTTCGCCACCGGAAAAGTTGAAGGTGGCGTTGTTGTCTGCGCTACTGGCGACACTGCCGCCTTGCCAGGTGCTGGCGCTGGCACTACTCAACACTTCTAGCGCCACAGGGTCAGAGAAGCGACTGCTGCAACTGGCATCTAAACAGGCAACTACTGTGACCGGTGCTGCCAAGCAACTGACCACTTGTTGTGGGTGCAAAATACGATAATGGTCGACTTCATCGACCTCTGGCGTACAGCCGAAGGCATCATTAACTTGATCTTCAATCGCGTCGGTATAAGTGATCTCAGTATTATTGCCAATCTCCAATTCACCGGCCGTTAAAATAGCTCCTTGGATATTGGTGTTGTTGCCAAACTCAATCTCGTTGTTCTCGTAAGGAGCATAGAGCACACCATTAAAGGTGAGATCTGAAGAACTGCTGCCCTGATTAAAGTTACCAATCTCAAACTCGGCATCGTCATACAAATAAATGACGAGGTTTGGCACGCTACCACCGCTATTGAAAAATAAGTTATTGCCGCCGTTGAGTTCATCGCGAATATAAATGCGGACACGGCCGGTTGGGCTGATGGTAATACTGGAATCGTTGCCCATATCGATATCTTTGACGAAGTAATCACCAGGAGCTAATTGCAAGGTGTTGGTTTGGTTCGAAAAATCGATTTCTTCGATGTAGTAGGTACCACCAGAGGTTGAGGCGAAACCGCCATTGCCACTGACATTGATGCGGTCATAGGTTCCAGGCGGCAAATTGGTCGGGTTGGTCCGGTCAACGCTGCCATTAAAGGATGGGAATACCGCTGGGTCGATGGGCGGAAACGCCATATTGATGTCTTCGACCACTCCTGTCGGGGTTGGCGTGTTACCGTTGGTATTGTTCGGGTCAGTGATGTCGGTTCCGTTAATTTGAGAGTTGTTCCCGTAATCGAAATCGTCCATGCCGATAATGCCGTAGCCGGCAAGACCACCCAGGGCATCACATTGCGAAGGTGGTGCTGGCGTACTGTTACAGCTATAAGGGTGCGAGCCGTTGGATGATTGACAATAGGTTGCACCGCCCACTGAATTAGTTGAGCCGGCGTTGTTCTTAATATTGACGGCGGTCGCATCCCCATCAATGCGTGCCGCCCATTCAAGATCAATATCTCCGGAAGCAACGGCATCTCCAGTGATACGAGCGTTGCTGGCTTTCATCAGAAGATAACCAGCCGCAACGTTACCGTTGACCTCGGCACCGCTTTCAATAATGACATCACCCGTCGCATTCAGATCGCCGTTGATACGACTGCTAGAGGCGCGAAGAATCACATTGTCACCGCTGACTGCACCGTTGATCACGCCTTCACTACCTAACGAAATATCACCTTGCGCTGTAACAGTGCTGGCAAAGTGGGTATAGCTGTCGGCGTTAACCGATGCGGCGGTCACAGCGCCGCTAATTTCGGTGTAGCTCGCGATTTGGATTGCGCCTGAAGCTTGCACAGCTCCGTCAATTGCTACATTTGAGTTAGTTGTTAAGGTGGCCGTATTGATATCGCCAGTAAGGGTACTTCGTGACTCTAGATAAACATGATCTGCCGAGATGTTCCCGGTTAGGTCAACTTCGGCACCAAAGTGCACGGTGCCTTCGGCATAAAGGTCTGCGTTGAGACGCGCTCGATAGCTTGCGCTGATGTTTCCTGAGCTGGTTATCGCAAGGCGCACCGACTCGCCTTGGTAAATTTGGGCATTGGCCAGATCAGCATTGCCATCGACAATCACGGTATGAACTTTATTCGCGACAATGACATCGCCCCATCCCAGTGACAAACCGTTGGGGCAATAGGCTGGGCCGTTGCCTTTTTGCGTGCAGCCAGGAGGCAAGTTCTTCTTGAAATCGTAGGTTGCGGCAAAGGTCGTAGGAATGGTTGTGACTAGTAACAAAGCTACGAGAATAGACTTATTCAATCCCATCACTTGCCTCCAACAGCAATTGGCGAGAAAACTGCATGCTATCGGCATGACAGTTGGCTTGCGAAACAATTCGAAAATGCGTGCCTTGATACGGCGCAGACAAATCAAGACGATCACAGAAGACCCTAATACTGCAGCGATCAAGTCCCGCAGCAGCTAAATTTTGTGTGAGCACAGCTGTTTGCGGCGTGGTACCTACGCGTACTGGACAGAGTGCTGTTTGCGTGGGCGCTGACAGCGGAAATAATTGCGTTAAGAAGAGCTCAGCTCCACTGCGTGCCGCCGCTTCAGTACGGGTGCCATAAACTTCAACAACAGTGCTCATGGTCGCGTCGCGAACCATTTTTACCACCGTTAGACCGATCAAGCTGAGTACCACGATGATAAAGATCGCGATAGCGAGGGCCGCACCGCGCTGGTGCCGTAAGATGCTCGAAGCGTGGTTATGGAACATTGGGCAAATGGATCTCATGGGTTAGTTGAACCTTCTCACCTTGGCGATCACCGACAATCCAGTCGGTTTGAACCAGGCTGTTTCGGCGCAGCGAGGCGGGCATGATGGTGAAGGGCCATGGCTCGCTCGCCAAATCATTAATTAATGTCGCCAGCATGACCTCACGCGGTGCTGCTGAGCTTGTAAGTGTGGTTAAGCTAGGTTGTGTGGCACTCAAATTGTAGCCAGTAAAGCGCACTAACGCCTGCGCGCTATCGTCGTAGCACCAGCTGACGGGACCGGCGCCAATAAAGTAACGACGTCCCGGACTATGTTGACTGAAGGTGGGCGCGCTACCTTGAAAGGTAAAGCGCATCAACCCTGCTTGCGCTCCAGTTAGTGCCGTCGCTGTTTGGATTTGCTGGCGCCGTGATGAAGCTGCGTAGACATGCGCGGTTTGGGTTGGGTAGACAAACAAAAACATAGTGCTTAATGCGCTCACTTGTTGCGGGGCAATCGCAATAAATTCCGTTGGCGATGCAGGTCCACCTTGGGGAAGCTCAAGGTAGCGGCTACTGGTAACCAAAGGCACAAATTCAATACAACGATTTTGGTCCGCGGCATCGACCCGAATGGAGCGCGGTACCACGTATTTTAACTCTTTGGCCAGTCGGTCAAGGGCAAAACGAGACTCGGCGATGATTTGCTGACGGCTTGAGGCATCGCGGAAAATCTCGGAGCCAAAGCTAAGAAAACTGAACGAAGCGATACCTAAAATACCCAAAATGACAATCACCACGATGACTTCGATAAGGGTAAATCCCCGCGCTTGGGTGAAACGTGTCTGGCGCATTTAGTAGTTCCCCTTAATGACCGAAATAGCGAGCTCTTGGCCGAGTGGGGTGATGGTGGTAATGAGCACGCGCTTGTACGGAGTAATGCTTCCAACGCATTGGCCACTCGTATTGCTGTAGCACACATTCACACGAAAGCCGAAGCCAGGATAGCGGGCCGCTAAGTTGGTTCCCGTCGCGTCGCTAAGCGCTGGAAAGGTCACTTGCAATTGATGGAAATCATCAACATCGTTAAATGAGGCGCGCGTTTCACTACCGTCAGGGCCTAATTCGGCAGGGAGTGTGCAGGATGGGCCGCCGGTTTCGCCGCAACGAATGAGATTACCATTGCGCGGACTGTTCTCGTCAAATGACTTAGCAATGACTTCATCGAGTAAAGCTTGACCAAGGTTTGCCGCCCGTAGTTGTAACACAGGTTCGGCGCTGCGAAAGGCTTGTGGATAGAGTAACGTCGTTAACAGGACCAAGGCAATGGCTAAGGTGACGATCCCTAAAATGAGTTCAATCAACGTGAAGCCACGTAATTGTCTTGAAAAATTAGAGGGTTGTTGCCGATGGGGCATCATGGATAATCCTTTCTCTCGTCGTCGCCAAAGCGGTTCTATTTTCGGCAAAGCAGGGGCTGTTTGTGCCAACACCTTTGTTAACGTTTTTAATACGTTCCATAGTATACGAATTTCCTTTAAACTGCATATTATTAAATCAATTTCATGGAACACCAAAGGCAACGTTATGCGCGCAGGATTGCGGCCATTCGCCTCAGCAAATGTAAATTCTATGCAAGGTTTCACCTTGGTTGAATTGCTGATCGTTATTATCTTGGTTGGGATCATGGCTGTTACGGCGTTACCTGCCTTGATCGGCTCACGTGATGTGGCGGCAAGCACGTTCCGTGCGGAACTTTTAAGCCTGTTGCGGTATCAACAACAACAAGCCATGCAAGATACAACCCGCGGCTGTTACGGTATTGCCTTTATGGGGACGACAGTAGCGCCGGTCGAATGTGGTTCAAGCATTGCCGCAGAACGTGTCATCACGGTTCCAGAAAATACCACGCTCCAAGTGTCCGGCAGTTTGCTGGGCTTGGCTAACGGCCTACGGTTTAATAGCCAAGGTTGTCCAGTGTCCACGAGTCATAGTGCTGCGGCACCTGAACCTTGTGGGCAAAGTATGGTTGAGCTGCGTTTAAATGGCGCCCAAGCTGCGCCCATTTGTATCCAAAGCCAAGGTTTTATTCGACAAGGCGCTTGCAATTAGTTGCTTGTCTAGCCTTGTACAGCTTGGTAAAGTTACGCGATTAGATTATCCACCTTGCAAAGTTTACGGGAACACCCCTGATGTTGAAGAAATTGCGCGGAATTTTCTCAAATGATCTATCGATCGATTTGGGAACAGCAAACACCCTCATTTATGTCAAAGATGAAGGCATAGTGTTGAACGAACCTTCGGTCGTGGCGATGCGCCAAGAACGTTCAGGTCGCATGCCAGATGTTGCTTCTGTCGGTCATGCAGCCAAGCAAATGCTAGGCCGTACACCTGGCAACATTAAAGCGATTCGACCAATGAAAGACGGCGTCATCGCTGACTTTTACGTGACTGAAAAAATGCTTCAGCACTTTATTAAGAAAGTTCACGACAGTCACTACTTCCGACCGAGTCCGCGCGTGTTGGTATGTGTGCCTTGTGGTTCGACGCAAGTGGAGCGTCGTGCAATTCGTGAGTCTGTCTCAGGGGCTGGCGCTCGCGAAGTGTATTTGATTGATGAGCCGATGGCTGCGGCAATTGGTGCCGGCTTGCCGGTTTCGGAAGCAACCGGCTCTATGGTGGTGGATATTGGTGGTGGTACCACGGAAGTGGCGATCATCTCGTTAAATGGTGTGGTGTACTCGTCGTCGGTCCGCGTCGGTGGTGACAAGTTTGACGAAGCCATTGTGAACTATATTCGTCGTAACTTTGGCTCACTCATTGGTGAAGCTACCGCAGAGCGCATTAAACACGAGATTGGCTCTGCTTTCCCTGGTGACGAAGTACGTGAAATCGAAGTGCGTGGCCGTAACCTTGCCGAAGGTGTACCGCGTTCGTTTACCTTGAACAGCAACGAAATTTTAGAAGCTTTGCAAGAGCCTCTCATGGGCATCGTCAGTGCGGTGATGGTTGCGCTTGAACAGTCGCCACCAGAACTGGCCTCGGATATTTCTGAGCGTGGCATGGTGCTGACCGGTGGTGGTGCATTGTTGCGTGACTTGGATCGTTTGCTGATGGAAGAAACAGGTATTCCAGTCATTGTTGCTGATGACCCACTCACCTGTGTTGCTCGCGGTGGTGGTAAAGCACTTGAAATGATTGATATGCATGGCGGTGACCTGTTCAGTTATGAGTAAGTCACTATGAAGTCGCTGTTTGAACACGGCCCTTCATTACGAACGCGCTTGCTGTTAGCTCTGATTGTCGCAGGCACGTTGATGTTTCTCGACCACCGGCTTCAGACCATGCAGCCGGTGCGTTCGTTTTTAAGTACCGCTACAGCGCCGGTGCAATACTTAGCGGTATTGCCGGAGCAAATCATGGATCGCCTCGTTTATTTAGCGACCACCCGCTCAGCGTTGCGTGAAGATAATCAGCGTCTGCATGAAGAGCTGTTAGCCACGCAAATGGCGGTGCAACGCCTCAACTTCCTCGAAAATGAAAATGCCCGCTTGCGTAAACTGCTCGGCTCTGAGGTGCGTCAAGCCAGTCGCCGTATGGCCGCTGAAGTCGTTGCCGTTGCCACTGACCCGTTTTCGCATCAAGTGGTGATCAATAAAGGCTATGCCAACGGTGTGTATGAAGGCCAGCCAGTGCTTGATAATCGCGGTATTGTCGGCCAAGTGATGAGCGTGGCTCGGACTACTGCGCGGGTTTTGCTTATTTCCGATCAAAGTCATGCTATTTCATTGCGCGCTGAACGTAGCGATATCCGGGTTATCGCCCAAGGCACCGGTGACTTGAACCGACTTGAGTTGAGCTTTATCCCGCATAGTACTGAGCTGGCGGTTGGCGATGTTTTGGTGTCATCTGGCTTGGGCGGCGTCTTTCCGGAAGGGTATCCGGTTGCGCAAATCAGTGCGATCGATCGCGATGAACGCACCCAGTATGCACAGGTCGATGTAACCCCATTTGCACAGCTTGACCGAGTACGTACCCTGTTGTTGTTGTGGCCAGCAGATGCCGCCGAATCGCCGGTTTACGATGAGGAGGTCACCGATGTGGATTAAATCGGGGCTCTTTGCCCTCTTGCTAAGTTATGTCCTAGCGCTGGTCTTAATGGTAATGCCATTACCGACGGTACTTGAGCCATGGCGTCCTGATTGGGTGAGCTTGGTGTTGCTGTATTGGCTCCTCGCGGTGCCACATCGCGTCGGTTTTGGTACGGTTTTGGTACTTGGTTTGCTGACCGATATTTTGATGGGGAGTACTTTTGGCGTCTATGCGGTCGCATTAGTCTTGATCGCTTACCCGGTGCTAAGACATTTCCAGCGTATCCGTCATTATTCGTTCATGCAGCAAGCCTTGGTTATTGGCATCTTAATTTTCGTCAAACGCATTATCGTTTATGAATTAGAGCATGTATTGAACGATGCGGTGTTTAACTTGCCTTACTTATATCCAGTGCTGTCGTCTGCAGTACTATGGCCGTGGTTGTTTTTAGTGATGCGTCGGTTCCGCCGTCGTTATGCCATTCGCTAATAGAGAGAACGTTTGGATTGAACATGCAGTTAGTGCTTGCCTCTGGCTCCCCCCGTCGCTTTGAGCTACTACAATTATTGGATCGGCCGTTTACTGTGGTGCGTCCTGATGTGCCTGAACAACAAGCTCTCGGAGAGACGGCGCAGGCCTATGTTGAGCGCTTAGCGCGCAGTAAAGCCGCGGCTGGTGCTAACTTAGTGCAAGCTCCTGATGCAGTGGTCATTGGGGCGGATACCGTCGTTGTTTGCGATCAGCAAGTGCTGGAGAAGCCTCGTGATGAAGCCGACTTTCAGTCGATGATGCAGCGCTTGTCGGGCCGCACTCATCAGGCCATGACGGCGGTTGCGGTGCACCATCAAGGGGTGACGCAGGCGCGGGTGGTCGTGACTCAGGTAAGCTTTAAGGTGCTCAGCGCAAAGGAAATTCAGGCCTACTGGGCCACGGGCGAACCACTGGATAAAGCGGGTGGTTATGGCATTCAAGGTCACGCTGGTAAATTTGTGACACATATTGAAGGTAGCTATCTTGCGGTAGTGGGGTTACCGTTGTACGAAACCGAGCAATTGCTGTTAGCTGTGGAGACAAATGCGGAATGAGTGCTGAAATCTTAATGAACGTAACACCGACCGAAACGCGCGTGGCGCTGATCGAGAACGGTATTTTGCATGAGATCCATATTGAGCGACAGGCCAAGCGAGGGCTGGTTGGCAATATCTATGTCGGCAAGGTGGCGCGTGTGTTACCTGGGATGCAAGCTGCGTTCGTGGATATCGGTCTTGATAAAGCGGCATTTTTGCATGCCTCAGACATCGTCTCTCCGCTATCAGCTGCTGAGGGTGTGGCACCACGTCCTGATTTAGCGCCAGACATTGCCACGTTAGTACGTCCTGGCCAGCATATTTTGGTGCAGGTGGTGAAAGATCCTTTGGGCACCAAAGGCGCGCGTCTTACCACAGATATTACGATTCCCTCGCGCTATATGGTGTTAATGCCACAATCACCGCATGTTGGTATTTCTCAACGTATTGAAGATGATAACGAGCGTGAACGCTTGAAGCAGGCCGCACAGCCCTACTGCGATGATGATGGTGGTTTTATTGTGCGCACCGCCGCCGAAGGCGCGAGTGATAGCGAGTTACAGCGTGACGCTGCGTTTTTGCGACGCCTGTGGGATACCATTCAAAAGCGACGCAAAAGTATGCGCAAAATTGGCATGGTCTATGAAGACTTAAACCTTTCATGTCGTATTTTACGTGACTTTGTGGGGGAAGAGATTGAACGTATTCGCGTCGACTCGAAAGTCACGTTCGAACTGTTGCAAGAGTTTGTGCACGAGTTCATTCCTGATCTCAAGGCGGTACTCGAATACTATGCCGGTGAGCGTCCTATTTTTGACATGTTCGATGTCGAGAATGAAGTCCAACGCGCGCTCGAACGCAAAGTAGACTTAAAATCGGGCGGCTCGATTATTATCGACCAAACCGAAGCGATGACGACCATCGACATTAATACCGGCGGTTTTGTCGGACACCGAAACCTCGAAGAAACCATTTTTAATACCAATATTGAAGCGACCCAGGCGATCGCGCGGCAATTACGTCTGCGCAACTTGGGCGGCATCATCATTATCGACTTTATCGATATGCAAAACCCTGATCATCGTCGTCGCGTCTTGCATAGTCTCGAGCAGGCGCTTGGCAAAGACCGTGCGAAAACCTCGATCAACGGGTTTACCTCGTTGGGCTTGGTGGAAATGACGCGTAAGCGCACGCGCGAAAGCTTGGAGCACGTGCTCTGTTCGGAATGCCCAGTGTGTAACGGTCGCGGCACCATGAAGACCGTCGAAACCGTTTGTTATGAAATCATGCGGGAAATTGTGCGAGTGAATCGCGCCTACGCGGCAGATCATTTTGTGGTCTATGCTTCAGCGGCTGTTACGGACGCCCTGTTGAATGAAGAGTCGCATGCGCTGGCAGAGTTAGAAGTCTTTATTGGTAAGCAAGTGAAGGTCTCGGTGGAGCCTTTGTATCATCAAGAACAGTTTGATGTAGTGATGATGTAAGGCTATGTGGCGCGTCTCGGTCAAAGTAGCTTATCGTACCTTACTGTACACGGTTGCAACAGCGCTGGTGTTGTTCGCTGTGGTGTTAAGTATGCTACGTTATTTGTTGCCACAGCTCCCCGACGTGACCCAACAAGCCGAGCGATTTTTTGCCCAAAATTATGCGGTAGAAACCCAGATCGGAGAACTAGGCGCTGACTGGAACGTCGCTGGTCCGCAATTGATTTTGCGTGACGTGCAAGTGCTTGAAGTTGGCGGCGAAGCGACCGCTGTGCGCCTTAATGAAGCGCGCGTGGTGTTCGATTTCTGGCAAAGTCTCCGTACCTGGTCGCTGAAGCTTGAAGAGGTCAAGTTAGCTGATTTACAGGTTACCTATGATCTGCGCGACTCGTCGTTTTCTAGCAATACAGGCATCAATAGTGACCTGCCGCACTTCTTTTTGAACCAACTCGATGAAGTCACCATTGAAAACAGTACGCTGGAGCTGGTCAATCTGGTGGGTGCCCGTCATGCGATTCATGTTGAACGGTTAAGCTGGAACAACCAAGGCGCGACCCATCAGGGGATAGGTAGCCTGCGTATTGATGCCCTAGCGTCGAACTCGCTAGATGTCATGATTGACATTGAGGGGAATGACCCAGCGGATTTGGCCGGTCAAATTTACGTACAAGCAGCCAATCTTGATATTGCTGCATGGTTGCAGCAGCAGCTGGTCGATACCGAAATTTCGCAAGCCGAGTTTAACTTCACTATGTGGCTCAACTTTGCCAACAGTGATTTTCGCCAAGGTATTTTGCAGTTGGCGCGGAATGAATTGCATTGGCGTGTCGGCGAGCGACAGCACCAATTAGTGATCCCGAAAGGGCTATTGAAGTTACGCCCCGAGGGTAGTGGTTGGCTCGTCAACAATAACCCCATTACGTTAGTACAAGACAATACCACGTGGACTTTGCCCACCATGAGCTGGTTGCAAACGCCAGAAACCTTTGCCTTAAGTGCTGATGATGTTCCGGTGGCTCCTTTATTACAGCTGGCAACCTTATCGGGATCGGGCGGCCAACAGTTCGCTGATCATCTCAGTTCGGCAAATGTCGACGGCTGGTTAGATGTGCGTCTGCAACAAGACTTAAATCAACCTCTGCGTTGGCAATTGCAAGGCCGAGAACTTGCGTGGAAAGCAACGTCCGGAGTGCCAGGTGTCGACCAAGTCGCGCTTGACGTATTAGGGCAAGGTGCGCAGGCGCAATGGCTTCTTGCTGGAGAACAAGTGGCCTTGCGTAGTCCACACTTGAGTGCTGGCGGCACTTGGCCGGTCGAACGTTTGCAGCTTGGCGGGCGTTTCCAATGGCAACAGGGCGAATGGGATTTAGCGTTCCATGACGGTAGCCGCATCGACCTTGAAGGTCTGCCACTGCACCTCCGGGGCAAGCTAAGCTATGCTGATGAGTTGTTTGTTGCGGCGCGTCTTGAGGGAGCGAATACAGCGCCTGTGAACGCTGACGTCCTGCGCCGCTATCTGCCAGAGGTGATGGGAACGGACCTTCACGATTACTTGCAAACAGCTCTCATCGATGCCGAGGCGGAGGCGCTGGCAATGGTTTGGCGCGGGCCGCTGCAGGCTTTTCCTTACCTTGAGAATGAGGGGGTGTTTCGCGCCCAGGTGACGGTGCATGATTTAGTCTACCGTTTCCAACCCGATTGGCCGATGGTGACCGAAGCCACGGCGCACGTTCATTTTGGTAATGAACGAATGCATATTCTTTCGACCGATGGGGTGTTAGAGCAAATGCGCTTACCGCGCGTGGATACCGTCATTGAGAATATTTTACAGCAGCCTCCGGTATTGCAAATTGATGGGACTGTGATTGGCGACGGGGCCCGCTTGCAGCCGATTTTTGCGCAAAGTCCGTTGGCCAAGCAACTTGGCACGACCTTTACTGAGTTACAGTTACAAGGCGAAGTGCAAGGTTCGCTAGCCTTGACCATTCCGTTGAACGCGCGCGCTGCTACCGATGTGGTCGCCAAAGGTTATGTCGATTTGCAAGGGAATGAGTTGTGGGTCGATAGCATTCAACAACACTTTACCCAAGTGCGTGGCCGGGTGCATTACCATAACGATCAGATTAGTAGCGACAATTTGGCGTTGCAATGGCAACAGTTGCCACTCCAGGTCGCGTTGCAAGGTGAGCTGCGTGAAGACGCTTATCATGTACAGGTTGATGTTGATGCGGATTGGTCGATGGCAGCTTTGCACCAACAGCATCCTGCCACCGAAACACTGTTTGCCGGACAACTGCAATGGCAAGGTAACTTGGCGCTATCCCTACCAGAGCAGGGCAGTTATTCGTTCCATTGGCAACAACAGTCTGATTTGGCTGCGTTTGGTTTAGACCTGCCAGAGCCGATGAAGGTAGCGATAGGTTCAACCTTACCGTGGCAACTGCAAGTGTCGGGCGGACCTGAGAGTTTGCTGATCAATAGTACACTGGGTGAGCACACCCTGATTGAACTGCAGTACAATGGTGATGGTTCTGAATTAACCCAAGGCTATGCGCGTATTGGCGAGCGGGTTGGAGATTTACCTAACCCTGATTTATTGGGGCTGAACCCGCGCTTCCCGGTCGAGGTGGGTTTGCACAGCTTGGATGCGCAAGAGTGGCTAGATAAATTAACCAGGCTACAGCAGTGGCTGACAGGTGTTGGCAGTGAAGCCACCAGTACGCGTTCTTTAGCTGCGCCGGTTCCAGATGTTATTGAATTACAAGCGCAAAGCATGCACTTTGGCGACTATCGGTTGCATGACAACGCTGTGGTCATTTGGCCGCAACAAGAACCGAGTGAGCTGCATACCCTCGACACTTGGCGTTTTCGCTGGCGTGCCAATGAGGCTTCGTTGGCTGGCGTGTATTGGCCGCAATCTGAGCAGCAAGCGGCGCGATTAGAACTGAATGCCGACTACCTTGAACTCGTCGCTGACCCTAGCGACGCGCCTGAGGTCGACGAGTTAGCACCGGAGTCAGCCCCTGAGCCTGAGCTGCAACAGGCGATGGATTACACGCAGTGGCCACAGATTGTGTTTGATTGTCGTCGTTGTCAGTATCAGCAATATCCTCTCGGTGAAGTGCAATTTCAGTTTACCCCGGCGACAGACGTTTTACGTTTAGATAATGTGCACTTACGCAATGGCGAACATGAATTAAAAGCCCAGATGCGTTGGTTGCCAGCACTTGAGGGACAGCCTCCAGTGACCGCTGTTACAGGGTCTTTTGTCAGTGGCGATGTGGGCGACTTTTTAAAAAGCTACCAGATCACCTCGATTGTGCAGGATAGCCCTGCTGATTTTGACTTTGAGCTCGCTTGGCAGGGCGCGCCTGAGGCCTTCAATTTGGCGACCCTTGAAGGCACGATGAACTGGCGTTTAGGGCAAGGCTATTTGAGTGAGGTCAGTGACCGTGGTGCACGATTGTTATCGGTACTCAGCCTTGAGAGTATTTTGCGAAAGCTGCGCTTTGACTTCCGTGACATTTTTGCCAATGGCTTATTTTTCACCGAGTTTGCTGGGCAATTTGTTATCGAGGATGGTGTGGTCGCGACTGAAAAGGCCGGTATGAATGGCTCTGCCGGTGATATGGAAATTAGTGGTACGGCTGATTTAGTCTCTGAAGCGATCGATTATCAGTTGTTCTTCGTCCCCAAAGTCACTTCAAGTTTACCGGTGATCTTAGCTTGGATGGTGAATCCACCTTCTGGTCTGGCAGCGCTGTTGATTGATCGAATGCTGCAGGATGCCCAGGTGATTAGCCGCTTGGAATATAAAATCTCCGGCACCATGGACGCGCCTGTGGTCGAGGAAGTTTCGCGTGACAGTCGTGAAGTAACCCTACCCGTGGAAACGTTACCCCAACAGCAAGAGGGAGGAGAAGATGAGCAAGACCGTCCAACTGACAGCGGTTCAAATGACCAGCCAACCGAACCCTCAGGACAACCTAGAAACCCTTAAGCAATTGTTTCAACAGCTGCCACCACAGCGCCCACAACTCGTGGTGTTACCTGAAGCCTGTTTATGTTTTGGTGCGGGTGATAAGCACCAACGAGCGCTAGCGGAATTACTCGGGAGCGGAGCGTTACAGTCAGCGCTCGCCGCGCTGGCCAAAGCGCACGGAGTTTATTTGGTGGCGGGGACAATTCCTTTGCTGGCCGAAGCTGACAGCGAAAAATTCTGTGCTGCGTCATTGGTATTTGACCCGAACGGGCAATGTCTGGCGCAGTACAACAAAATCCACTTGTTCGATGTCGATGTCGCCGATGCCACCAAGAGCTATCGTGAATCGACGTGGACCCAAGCTGGCGAGCAGGTTGTGACGGTCGCCACCGAGTTTGGCAAGTTAGGCCTTGCAGTATGTTATGATGTGCGTTTTCCCGAACTGTTTCGGGAGCTACGATCGCAGGGCGCTGAAATCATTGTATTACCGTCTGCATTTACCCAAGTGACCGGTGCCGCGCATTGGCATGTGCTTACGCGGGCACGTGCCATTGAACAGCAATGCGCGTTGGTCGCTGCGGCGCAAGTTGGGGTGCACGCGAATGGCCGCGAAACCTACGGTCACGCGCTTGTTATTGATGCGTGGGGGCGTGTGCTTAGTGAGTGTGACGGGCAGCAATCGCCGTGTTTAGCAAGCGCTGAGGTTGACCTTAGCGAGCTTGCTGCAATTCGTAAAAATATTCCAGTTGCGAAACATTTCGCCAGCAGTAAGAAGGTTATGCATGAATGAACAGGATCAAGTCATTCGCAACCTACTAAACAGTAATGGTTTAGAGGTGAGTGACTTACAACAACGATTAGCCTCGATTTATTCGGGGGCGATTGACTATGCTGACATCTATTTGCAGCACAGCACCAATGAGTCTTGGGTGCTGGAAGATGGCATTGTGAAATCCGGTAGCTTTCATATTGAAAGTGGACTGGGGGTGCGTGCCATACACGATGATAAGACCGGCTTTGCTTATGCTGATGAAGTCTCGGCGATGGCGCTGCAACAGGCTGCCGATGCTGCTCGAGGCATTGCTGGCGCCGGTGAAAGCAAGCAACAGTGTGTGTTGCAGCGTACAGAAGCGTTAGCGCGTTACCCAGCTTTAAATCCGCTGACCAGTTTAAACGAAGCGCATAAGATCAACTTGCTTCGTGAAATGGATGCGTACGCACGTGCGCTTGATCGTCGTGTCGTAGAGGTCATCGCTAGTGTCAGTGGCAGTTATGACGAAGTACTCGTATTGGCGACTGACGGAACCTTGGCGATGGATATTCGTCCCTTGGTGCGCGTGAATTGTACTGTTTTGGCGGAACAAAATGGCCGCCGCGAACGCGGTAGTGCTGGCGGCGGGGCACGCTTGGATTATAACTACTTCTTCGCGACGGCTGAGGGTGAAACAGACCTGCGCTGGCAGACCTATGCCAAAGAAGCAGTACGTCAAGCGCTAGTGAATCTTGATGCACGTCCAGCTCCAGCGGGCACCATGCCCGTCGTTCTCGGTTCCGGTTGGCCAGGTGTATTGCTCCACGAAGCGGTCGGGCATGGTCTTGAAGGTGACTTCAATCGCAAAGGCGCTTCTGCGTACTCTGGCAAAATCGGTGAACAGGTTGCGTCTGAGTTATGCACCATTGTTGATGATGGCACCTTACATGACCGTCGTGGTTCGCTCTCTGTCGATGATGAAGGTACTCCAGCGGGATACAACGTCCTGATTGAGAAAGGTCGCTTGGTTGGCTATATGCAAGACAAGATGAACGCTCGTTTGATGGGGGTAGCACCGACCGGTAATGGCCGGCGTGAGTCTTATGCGCACTTGCCAATGCCGCGTATGACCAACACTTACATGCTAGCTGGTGAAACACCACCGGACGAGATTATTGCCAGTGTGAAACGGGGCATTTATGCACCGCAGTTTGCTGGTGGCCAAGTCGATATTACCTCCGGTAAATTCGTCTTTTCGGCGTCGGAAGCTTATCTCATTGAAGATGGTAAGCTGACTGCACCACTGAAAGGCGCAACCCTGATCGGTAATGGACCTGATGCGATGCGCCAGGTGTCGATGGTGGGCAAAGACTTACGTTTAGATGCGGGTGTGGGTGTCTGTGGCAAAGACGGGCAAAGTGTGCCTGTTGGGGTCGGCCAGCCGACCTTAAAGCTTGATGCATTGACGGTAGGTGGCACCGATTAAACGGTGGCCACCTCACGTAAGTATTTGAAGAGTTCTCGTGCAGCGCTAGGCGGCTTGTTTTGCTGCTGTTGCTTTTGCGCTTGGCGGTAGAGTTGACGGAGCTTTTGGCGATCTGCACTCGGGTAAGTATCAAGAAACACCTGAATGGCCGCATCACCTTCGCCGAGAATGGCATCACGATGCTTCTCCAGTTGGTGAAACAAGGCGTTTTGCTCATGGTGAGCGTTTTCAAGTTGATACAAGGCTTGTTCAATAGGGCCAGTATCACGATTGCGCATCAACTTACCGATATGTTGCAATTGACGGCGAAAACCCTCGCGTTTATTGCGAATACGTTGGGCAAGCGCAATGGCGTCGCGTAACTCGTCATCGAGTGGGATCTTATCGAGTTTACCAGTCGAGAGCTCAACCAGTTTATTGCCCAGCGCTTGTTGCGCTTCGGCGTCACGTTTAAGTTGAGATTTACTGACGTATTGATCGTCGTCTTGGTCAAAGTCGTGGCTATCGTGCATGATGTTTCCTCTGTGCTAGGCCGATAGTTTAACAGGCTCACGACCAAGCAACCAATGGAGTTTAGTTTGAAACCTGAATTATCTGATTTAAATAATGAGTTAGCAGACGTCAAGCAGGCGGTTGCTGATGCGATCGCCTACAGCACTAAGTTAGGAGCGTCAGCAGTGGAGTGTGCGTTAACGCGCAGTCGTGGGATCAGTGTTGAAACCCGACTTGGCGAGGTGGACACCGTAGAGTTTAATCAGGATGGCGCCTTGGGCATTACCCTGTATCAAGGCCAACAGAAAGGCTCAGCGTCGACCACCGATTTATCGCCAGCGGCGATTCGGGCAAGTGTTGAGAAAGCTTTTGATATTGCCCGTTATACTTCGCCAGATCCTTTTGCCGGATTGGCTCCAGCGGAGCTAATGGCGCAGCAACTTGCTGATCTTGAGCTTTGTAGCCCAGGTGAACAATCGGCTGACTACGCGTTAGAGCGCGCGCTGCAATGTGAGCGTCATGCGTTGGCCCAAGATAAGCGCATCGTCAACTCTGATGGTGCGAGTTATAGCAGTCACGTAGGCTATCGCGTCTATGGCAACAGTCATGGTTTCCTCGAAGGATATTTGCAGTCACGCCATGCTATGAGTTGTTCGTTGATTGCAAAGCAAGGTGAGGCCATGCAGCGTGACTATGCGTACACGGTCGCGCGTCGTACGGATGAATTATGGACGCCTGAGCAAGTAGCTGAGCTCGCCGTACAGGAGACAGTAGCGCGCTTGGGGGCGCGTAAAGTCGCGACGGCAAAAGTACCGGTGTTGTTTCGCGCGGATGTTGCGAACAGTTTGTTTGGCCACTTTGTCGGCGCCATCAGCGGTGGCAACTTGTACCGTAAGTCGAGTTTCTTGCTCGACAAATTGGGGCAGCGAGTGTTCCCGGAGTGGTTAACCATCGTGGAGCAGCCACACCTACGGGGCGCGCTCGCGAGTTCCCCGTTTGATCATGAAGGTTTGGCCACGCAAGACCGCACTATCGTCGACAATGGGGTACTGCAAACCTATTTGCTGACCAGCTATGCAGCGCGAAAGATGAACATGACGCCGACCGGTCATGCTGGCGGTATTCATACTTGGGAGCTGAACCAACAAGATCAAAGCCTCGAGCAACTTTGCCGCACCATGGGCACTGGCTTATTGGTTACCGAGTTGATGGGGCAAGGCGTGAACTTAGTTAATGGTGATTATTCTCGCGGTGCAGCTGGTTTTTGGGTTGAAAATGGGGAAATCCAATACCCTGTCGAGGAAATTACCATTGCTGGGAACTTAGCGGATATGTTGCGCGCGATTGTGGCTATCGGTAATGATATCGATGTCCGTCATGGCGTACGTACAGGTTCAGTATTGATTGAAGAAATGCGCGTCGCGGGACACTAAGTCCCGCGGTATTAACCGAGTAATAAGGTTGCGGTGCCAAGGAAGGCAAAAATACCGACCACATCGGTGACCGTGGTTAAAATCACCCCACCGGCCAGCGCCGGGTCAATATTAAAGCGTTTTAGGATCAGTGGCACCGTTACGCCTGCCAAGCCTGCGGCGAGTAAGTTGGCCATCATGGCAAAGGCAATAATCCCGCCAATCACCAAGTCTTGTTTCCAAGCCGCGACCACTGCGCCGATGAGGAAGGCCCAAATCACGCCGTTCAGCGCGCCGATAGCGAGTTCCTTGCCAATCAACCAGCGTTGGTTACTCGGTCCGATATGCCCTAACGCCATCCCGCGAATCACCAAGGTCAGCGTTTGTGAACCGGCAATGCCGCCCATGCTTGGCACTATGGTGTTAAGGATGGCAAGAATCGCCATTTGCGCCAAAATGTCCTCAAACATTGAGCTTACCGCAGCAGCGAGTAGCGCCGTGACTAAATTCACGCCGAGCCAAATGGAGCGACGGCGGGTACTTTTTAAGACCGGCGCAAAGGTATCTTCGTCGTCATCAAGACCGGCCATACTCAACATCGAGTGTTGGGCTTCTTCGCGAATAATGTCGACCACGTCATCGATGGTGATTCGGCCAAGCAAGTGATTTTCGGCGTCAACGACCGGCGCCGAGATCCAATCTTGACGTTCAAACAGTTTGGCGACTTCGGTTTCATTCATGTCGACCGGAATCCCTTGCACCTCAGACTCCATCACCTCACTCACCAGTTTGGTCGGATCAACGGTGACCAGACGCGAGATAGAAACCTCACCAATAAATTGGTCATCACGGCTGACCACATAGAGTTTATCGGTTGCTTCCGGCAGTTCACCTTTCAAGCGCAAGTAGCGTAGGACCACATCAATGGTGACATCGGGGCGCAGGGTGATGGTGTCAGTATTCATCATCGAGCCGGCGGTTTCATCTTCGTACGAAAGTGCTTTCTCGGCACGATGACGGTCTTGCTCGTCCATCGACTTCAAAACTTCTTGATAGACAGGCTCAGGTAGACCACGTAAGACGTAAGCGAGGTCATCGGTATCCATGCCTTCGGTGGCGGCCGCGAGTTTCTCCGGCGCCATTTGGCGGATCACCGATTTCTGAACTTCTTCAGAGAGCTCTTCAAGAATATCGCCGTGTTCGTCGGCATCGACAAGTTGCCAAATGATGGCACGTGCTTTCGGTGGCGACGATTCGAGGAGGAGGGCGACATCCCAAGCTGGGAGGTTATGCAATAGGCGGCGCGCCTGCACGTACATACCACGGGCAAGCGCTTCGGTCACGTCTTGTAGCTGCTGTTCAGCAAATTCTTTGTCAGCGACTTCGGCCAGCATATTGAAAACTCCTATGAATATGAGGAGTTTATAATATTTCTGCTGATTCGTCAGTAGTTGTTATGTGTTAGGCGTCTTCATCAAAACGTGCCTCGATCAGCGCGGCGATAGCAATCACGGCTGCTTTAGCGTCCTCGCCACGGGCGATAATCTCAATCTGTTTGCCTTGGCCACTGGCGAGCAGCAATAAACACAAGACGCTGGAGGCATCGACTTCTTTGCCGTCTTGGACAATAAAGACATCGGCATCAAATTGGTGGGTAAGTTTGGCAAGCTTCGTCGCGGCACGAGCATGCAACCCAAGCTTGTTCTGGATGATAGCGGTTTGGCGAAACTCGTGGCTCATTTGCGTCGAAACCCTTCACGGTGACGAACTTGGACCTTGAATTCATGATTCTGAAAGCGCTCGGCGAGTTGCTCAGCAATATAGACCGAGCGATGCTGACCGCCCGTGCAGCCAATCCCTATGGTCAGGTAACTACGATTGCTGCGTTGGAAATGTGGTAGCCATGTCGCCAGAAAATTCTCCACTTGATACACAAATTTGGTCACCAGTGGTTGCTGCGCAAAAAAGTGTTGTACAGCAGGGTCGCTTCCTGTCAGCGGCTTTAACGCTGGCTCCCAATGCGGGTTCGGCAAAATACGTGCGTCGAAGGCATAATCAAGGTCTGGCGGTAAGCCATACTTGAAGCCAAACGACTGAAACACCACAATTAGACGTGATGCCGCGCGGCCTAAGACACGCTCACTGACTTGCTCACTGAGCTGGTGAACACTTAGCTCGCTACTCTCAATACGCCAGGTTGCGCGCTCAGCCAGAGGCTCAAGTAATCGCATTTCTTTCTGTAGCGCTTCACTAAGGGGCATTTCGTGGTGCGATAGAGGATGTAAGCGTCGGGTTTCCCCAAAACGTTGCAATAGAATTTGATCGCTGGAATCCAAATAGAGAATTTCAGGTGTAATGGCATCGGGAAGGAAATCGATGGCGTCGTTCAGCTCATCTTGTGATTTCGGTAGGTTCCGAACGTCTACACTCACCGCGACATTTTCGTATTGCGCTTCGATCGCGTGCACCAGTGTTGGCAGCAGCGTGATGGGCAAATTATCAACGCAGTAGAAGCCAAGGTCCTCAAGCACCCTTAGGGCGATAGTCTTTCCTGAGCCGGAACGTCCGCTGACAATGATAAGTTGCATGATTTAAGTACAACTCCCACCTGTGAAAAGTTCAAACAACGCTTGATCGCTTTGTGCATCACGTAAAGCTCGGGTGCAACTTTTATCGTTGAGGCGTTGTGCTACGGCGGCGAGGGTTTGCAAGTGTTGTTCGTGGTGATCTTCGGGAACTAAGAGGGCAAAAACGATATCGATCGGCTGGTTATCAATGGCGTCAAACTCTATGGGTTCCGCGAGAGTCATCAACACTGCGACCGGTTTGTTGGCGGAGCCGAGACGGCCATGGGGAATCGCTACGCCTGCGCCGATACCTGTACTGCCCAAACGCTCTCGGTTCAGTAAGCTCTCAAACACATCAAAGCTAGTGGTTCCTGATAAGCGCGGTGCAGCGAGCTGCCCGATCAGTTCTAAGACTTTTTTCTTACTTGAGCCAGCGACTGCACAGCGTGTGCAGTCGGGGCTTAATAAAGCGGATAAATCCATGATTTAGTGACGTTTCATTTTTTCTTTGTGTTTAATAACTTGGCGATCGAGCTTGTCAATTAAACCGTCGATTGCCGCGTACATATCTTGGTGCTCAGATTCTGCAAAAATCTCACCACCATTCACGTGGAGCGTAGCTTCCGCTTTTTGCGTTAACTTTTCAACATTTAAAATCACATGGACATTAGTGATATGGTCAAAGTGACGTTCAAGTTTGGCGAACTTGGTGTCAACGTAGTTACGTAGGGCGTCAGTAATCTCAATATGGTGACCAGTTAAGTTAATTTGCATAACATCTTCCTTCTTTTGTCCAAGTATTAAATAAGACGTTTACGCTGACTCGAGGGTGGTATGTTAAGCACTTCTCGGTACTTGGCAATCGTCCGTCTAGCGACCTGAATTCCTTGTTCTGCCATCAGCTGTGTGAGTTTATTGTCACTGAGTGGCTTTTTTGGATTTTCAGCGGCAACTAACTTCTTCAACAATGCTCGTATCGCGGTGGATGAACACTCGCCTCCTTGCTCGGTAGCCAATTGGCTGGAGAAGAAGTACTTCAATTCAAACACACCCCGAGGCGTATGCATATACTTTTGTGAAGTAACACGTGAAACTGTTGATTCATGCATCTCGATAGCGCTTGCGATATCTGCTAAAACCATAGGTTTCATCGCCTCTTCACCGTACTCAAAAAATCCCTGCTGGCGCTGCACAATGCTGGTCGCAACTTTCAATAAGGTTTCATTGCGACTCTCGATGCTACGAATAAACCATTTCGCTTCTTGCAGGTGATGACGAATATAACTGCTATCGTCACTGCTGCGTGCATCTTGTATCAACGCTGCATAACTCTCATTTACCTTAATTCTAGGCAAACTTTGTTGATTAAGCTCAACGATCCAACGGTTATCCTTTTTTTGGACGATAACATCAGGAATGACGTACGCATCGTCCGTTGCATTAAAGCCATCGCCAGGGCGCGGCTGCAAATGTTGTATTAATACTACGACCTCGGTTAACGCCGCTTCGTTCAGTTTTAACACGCGAGAAAGCGTACGATAGTCGCGTTGACCTAGCAGTTCAACGTGCTCAGTTACCGCTTTAAGTGCGGCACTGAGGTGGGGGGTGTCTGCTGGAAGCTGTTGCAGTTGCAACCTTAAACATTCGGATACGTCACGCGCACCAACGCCAATGGGGTCGAAATGTTGAATACGTTTCAGTACCACCATGACCTCACTTTCCTCAAGCGGTAGCTCGAGTTGCTGGGCAAGGCTTTCAGTGAGTTCGGTAATTGAGGTCTGTAGATAGCCGGCATTATCAATAGCGTCGATAATGGCCAAACCAATGTGTTCATCGACCGCGGTGAATGGCGAGAGGCGTAATTGCCAACGTAGATGGTCGTGCAGGCTTTCTTGGTTGCAGCCAAAGTTAAGGGTGTCGTAGTCGGCGTCGTTGTGGCCAACACTGCCCATTAACTCTGCAGTGTAGTTTTGATCCCACTCTTCAGAAATAGGTTGTTCAGCGGCCGCTGGCTCAGCGTTTTCCTCGAGCGTCTCGTCTTGTTCGAGGAGCGGGTTTTCATCGAGGGCCTGCTGAACTTCTTGTTGCAGTTCCAAGCTCGAGAGTTGCAACAGCCGAATGGCTTGTTGCAACTGTGGTGTCATGGACAGTTGCTGACTAAACTTGAGTTGCAAGCCTTGTTTCATGAAGCCCCACCCATTAATTGCTAAAACGTCTAGAGCGTAAACTGATCGCCGAGATAGACGTCTTTCACCTGCTGATTACTTAGGATAGTTTGGGCGTCACCCTGTGCAATCAACTCCCCGTGACTGACAATATACGCATGTTCACATACCGAGAGGGTTTCGCGTACGTTGTGATCGGTAATTAGGACGCCGATACCACGGTTTCTGAGATGTTCAATAATTTTCTTAATATCCCCTACCGAAATTGGGTCAACGCCAGCGAAAGGTTCATCAAGCAGAATGAACTTAGGCTCAGCAGCCAGTGCCCGGGCAATCTCCACCCGTCGGCGCTCACCGCCAGAAAGGCTCATGCCGAGACTGTTGGCGATATGACCGATATTGAACTCTTCGAGGAGGGCATCGAGCTTTTCTTCGCGTTGATTTGCATCCAACTCCTTGCGTGTTTCAAGAATCGCTAGAATATTGTCACGCACGGTTAGTTTACGAAAAATCGACGACTCTTGTGGCAAGTAACCAATGCCTTGCCGTGCCCGTTCATGCATAGGTAAGAGCGAGATATCTTCGTCATCGAGACGAATCGAACCTTTGTCGTGATTAACTAAACCAACAATCATATAGAAGGTTGTCGTTTTGCCGGCGCCGTTGGGGCCGAGTAGACCGATAATGCGGCCCGTTTCGACTTTGAGGCTGACGTCTTTAACAACCTGACGGCTTTTGTAAGATTTAGCGAGATGCTCAGCGATTAATTGGCTCATTCTTTTCTTCGTCTTCGGTCTTTTTGCTCGGTTTTAAAATGGTGGTCACACGGGTATTGCCGTCTTCGCCACCTACGGCACGTAGATGCTGCGTGGCGAAGTTATAGACCAGTTCGTGGCCTTGCGTAACATTACCGTCCTGGGTGACCTTAACTGTACCGATAAGTGTCAGTAGTTGCTCACCTTCATCGTAACGAATCGTTTCAGCTTCAGCGCGGATCATGCCACCGTCTTCCAACTGTTGCTGGTAGGTAGCAGGCTTACCTTTAGCAGTAAACACGCGTTGTGCTTGGGCTTCGTCCTCCGCGACTTCCAAATAGTCGGCGGTGATTTTCAATGAACCTTGGGTGATGATCGCGTTTTGCTCAAATACGGCAACTTTATTTTGAATATCAAACCACTGGTTTTCTGAGCCGATTTCGATGTCTTGGGTAAAGTCTTCTTTGCCCTGAGCATATCCCGGCACGGTCATCAGACCGGCGAGGAGCAGGGCGCCAACAGCGACGATATTAAGGCTTTTGTTTAACTGCATAGGTCGTTTGCACATGTTGGTTGAGTTCCAATGTTTCGGCACGAAGATCGGCCATCATACCGTTTCCGTGCACCAAAAAATTTCTACCGTAAATGGTCACAGGCTCTTCTGTAACCATAGACTCCGCGAGCGTATCGATGGTGAGATAACTGGTCTCGACACGCTCGAGGTAGTCGTTGCGTGTCATGTGAGTGATGACGATGTCACGTTCTAAGACAAGGGTCTTGTCACCGTAAAAAGAGCCTTGCTCGGCCATCACTTGCCATTCGTTTTGCGCGTCATTAATGCGTGTACGATACACGGGTTTTTCTAATTCAGTAAGTCCAATTGGGCTGTAATGCGTCATTTGCTCTGCATTAATACGATGGACCAAGGTGCCATCTTTATCATAAACGCGTGTCACCAAGCCCTCGGCAATAAAGTCAGGTGGTATTTCAGTGAACTGTGGATCATCCTCGGTTGCATCATCGCTAGAAAATGGACGCCAAATCAGCAGGGCGCCAAGCAGGAAGAGGATCGCAAGAATCCAACTGAGTTGCCGGTTCATAGGCTCACTCCACCTTGTAACTGCAAGTGTCCCTGACTTAACAAGATCAGGTCACTTAATTCACGCACGGCACCGAAACCGCCACGCATGCTGGTTACGTAGTCCGCTTGTTGTTGCACCCATGGATGCGCATCTTGTGGGGCAACGCCAAGGCCAGCTTGTTGCAGCATGACCACATCAGGAACATCATCCCCAATGCTGGCGATGGCACCGTCATCGAGTTGGTATTTATCCGCTAAAGCTTGGTATGCGGCGAGCTTCTCGGTGGTCCCCTGATAAATATCGGTCACGCCAAGGGCGGCCATGCGGCGACTGACAATGGCCGAATTACGACCCGTGATCACGGCCACCGGAATGCCCGCATTGATGAGAGCCTTGACCCCAAAACCGTCGCGGGTATGGAATGCCTTGAGTTCTTCGCCATCATTACCCAGGTAAATGCGACCATCAGAGAAGACGCCATCGACATCACAAATCACCAATCGAATTGCTTGTAAACGCTGGAACAGCGTCGCATCAATTTCACCATACCAAGTGCTGACTGTGGCCATTGTCATTACACCACTCCCGCTTTCAATAAATCATGCATGTTGAGTGCGCCGACGGGACGTTGTTCAGCATCAACAACGAATAGGCCGTTAATTTTGCGGTCTTCCATCAATTTTAAACCTTCCGCTGCAAGCACATCAGCTGTAATGGTAATTGGCGAGCGCGTCATCACCGTCGCGATGGCCGCGGTATGCAAGTCGATACGCTGATCAAGAATGCGGCGTAAGTCGCCGTCGGTAAACACGCCGATAAGCTGTTGTTGTTGGTTCACGACCCCGGTCATCCCGAGTCCTTTGCGTGACATTTCGAGTAAAGCTTGGCTTAGCGAGGCGTCGTCGTTGACTAAGGGCACGCGCTCATCGGTTTGCATCACATCATGAATGTGGAGCAGCAAGCGTCGACCAAGACTGCCGCCAGGGTGTGACATGGCGAAGTCATCAGCAGTAAAGCCGCGTGCGTGCAATAACGCGACGGCAATCGCATCGCCCATCGCCAGCGTGGCTGTGGTCGAGGATGTTGGCGCTAACCCCAGTGGGCAGGCTTCTTGCGCCACGGCAATACAAATATGTACGTCAGCTAAGCTCGCAAGGGTGGACTCTGGGTTGCCGGTCATACTGATCAAGCGTGCGCCACGACGCTTAATTAATGGCGCAATACTAAGTACTTCACCTGTCTCGCCAGAGTTTGATAGTGCTAGCACCACATCATCAGCAGTGATCATGCCTAAGTCACCGTGACTGGCTTCGCCTGGGTGAACAAAAAAGGCTGGGGTGCCGGTGGAGGCTAAGGTGGCAGCGATCTTGCCGCCAATATGGCCCGATTTGCCCATGCCGATAACAATAACCCTGCCTTTACAAGTAAGTAAATACTCACAAGCCTGGTCAAAATTCTCATCTAAAAAGCGTTTCAGCTCACTGACAGCGCGCGCTTCGATATCGAGTACTTCAGCTGCAAGTGAAGTAAAAGCATGCGATTTGGTTGCGGTCATGCCAACCCCTGCGTTGATGGTTTTAGTTGCAATAGCACAATCATAACCGATCGATTCTGCAAATGCAGACGTAAAACGCATCAATACTCACGATTTGTCACAAATTTTACTGCCCTCAGCTAGGGAAAAGTTGCCATTTCAGGTACACTAGTCGGTCTGTTATGTGAGGATGAAGCCGTTATGACAAGCACTTTGGCCGATGACCTCGTGGTCATTGACAAGCTCAATTTTGCTCACAGTTATGGAGCGCATCAGGTTTATCAAGGCCTGAGCCTAACGATCCCACGCGGAAAGATCACCGCGGTAATGGGCCCCAGTGGTATTGGTAAAACGACCTTATTACGGTTGATGGGCGGGCAGTTAAAGCCACAACAAGGTGAAATCCGCTTTGCTGGTCAGAATATCCCTGCCTTGTCTCGAAGCGCACTCTACGAAGCGCGCAAACGCATGAGTATGCTGTTTCAAAGTGGCGCACTTTTCACGGATATGTCGGTTTACGACAACATCGCTTTTCCGATACGTGAACATAGCAATTTGCCCGAAGAAATTATCGAAACCATTGTTTTGATGAAACTCGAAGCGGTTGGTTTACGTGGCGCTCGTCACTTGATGCCTGCTCAGCTTTCCGGTGGTATGGCACGACGTGCAGCACTGGCGCGGGCGATTGCGCTCGATCCAGAACTGATCATGTACGACGAGCCATTTGCGGGACAAGATCCGATTTCTATGGGTGTGATTGTGAAGCTGATCAAATCATTAAATACCTCGCTTGGACTTACCAGTGTCGTGGTCACTCACGATGTGGCGGAAGTACTGACCATTGCGGACAAAGTCATCATTATTGCCAATAAGAAAGTGGTCGCGGAGGGTTCGCCCGCAGAGCTGCAGGCGTCAGCTGATCCGTTAGTGCACCAATTCCTTGCTGGTGAGGCGGATGGCCCGGTGCCATTCCATTATCAGGCACCGAGTTTCGGCGAAGAGATTCTAGGTGTAGCAGACGCGGGAGGCGCGCATGCTCGATAATGTCGCAAGCTTAGGTCGAAATGTTTTAGCCAGTGTCGCTGGTGCTGGGCAGGCAATGATGATGTTGTTGCGCGCGCTGATCGGTAAGCCGCAATTACGTAAGTCATGGCCTCTGTTGATGCAGCAAATGTACTCAGTCGGCGTCTTGTCGCTGGTCATTATTGTGGTGAGCGGTCTGTTCATTGGCATGGTGTTAGGCTTGCAGGGCTACACCATATTGGTTGATTTTGGGGCCGAACAAAGCCTCGGGCCTATGGTCGCGCTCTCGTTGTTACGCGAGTTAGGCCCGGTGGTGACCGCGTTATTATTTGCCGGTCGCGCAGGTTCTGCCTTAACCGCCGAAATTGGTCTAATGAAAGCAACGGAGCAGCTGTCAAGCTTGGAAATGATGGCGGTTGACCCACTACGGCGTGTTATTGCCCCAAGATTTTGGGCCGGATTTTACAGTATGCCGTTGTTAGCACTGATCTTTTCTGCCGTAGGTATTTATGGCGGTTATTTGGTCGGCGTGCGTTGGCTTGGTGTCGATGATGGTGCCTTTTGGTCAGTGATGCAGGCAAATGTTGAGTGGGGACAAGATATTCTCAACGGGTTTATCAAAAGTCTCGTGTTCGCGTTTGTAGTAACGTGGATTGCCTTACACAAGGGCTACCACTGTGTTCCGACTTCCGTAGGTATTAGTCGCGCCACAACGTCGACCGTTGTGACTGCGTCGCTTGCCGTTTTGGGATTGGATTTTGTTCTTACCGCTTTGATGTTTGGATAATTGCTATGGACTCTAGAAATACACAATTAGCTGTTGGTTTTTTCGTTATTTTTGGCATTTTAGCGCTATTGTTTTTGGGGCTACGTGCTGCCAATACGAACTTTGCTAGCAACGGAGCAACGTACACTTTATACGCGAAGTTTGACAACATCGGTGGTTTGAAAGAGCGCTCACCAGTGAAAGTTGGCGGTGTAGTGGTGGGGCGAGTGACCCGTATTTCGCTTGATGGTGACTACTACGAACCATTGGTTGAGATGACAATTAGTCAAGAATACGATGAATTTTCTGACACTTCATCGGTCTCAATTCTTACCTCTGGTTTATTGGGCGAGCAATATATTGGTTTAAGTCCTGGCTTTATCGACGATACCGTTGAAATGCTTGAAAACGGTGACTACATCCATGACACCAAATCGGCTTTGGTGCTCGAGGACTTGATCGGACAATTCTTGTTTAGCCAAGGCAATGACTAAGGAGTAGTAATGATGAAAAGCTTATTTGCCTTCTTGATGACAGCTTTCGTACTCGTTTCTGGCACTGCAGCTGCATCTGACGTTATTCGTGACGAGAACCCTTATGTGTTGCTCGAGCGTGTGGCCAACAAAACGGCAGCACGCATTGCTGCCGACCGCCCTAAGATCAACGAAGATCTTGATTACGTGCGGGAAATTATTCGTGAAGAATTGATGCCGTACGTCGACTCAACCTATGCGGCAAAGCGGGTGTTAGGTCGCAACTTGAAAGACACCACTGCTGAACAACGTCAGCAGTTCTATACCGTATTCCGTGAATACTTGATTGCCACCTATGGTCGTGCGTTTACCCAGTATGACGAGACCAAACATAGCTTTGAGTTTGAGCGGGCGCGTGAACTTGGTCCGGATGATCGTATGGTCGAAGTAAATACGCGCATGATTGAGCAAGGCCGTCCGCCAATCCGCATGGATTTCAAACTGCGTTACGACAAAGATGAACGTCTATGGAAAGCCTACGACCTCGTGGTTGAAGGCGTAAGCTTGCTTAACAGCAAGGCTGCAGAAATCTCATCTGTGATCCGCAGTCGTGGTATCGACGGCACTATTGAGCTCTTACGGGAAAAATCGAAAGAGCCAATCCAACCTTACCAACAAGGTGAGAGTTAAGCTGATGAGCGCACAGTTAAGTTGGCAGTTCGACAACGACGCCTTAGCATTTACCGGCGAACTGACGCGGGCAACTGTGGCGGATGCTTGGCGAGAGCGCGCGCAATGGCTAGGACAACAGAATCCTTTGGTCGTTAGTTTGGCCAATGTTGAACGAGTTGATTCTGCTGGCGTAGCGATGCTGCTGCAACTGAAAAAATATTTATTGCAGCAGCAATGTGAACTTGTCATTCATCAGCCGAGTCAACAGTTTAAAGCCATTGTTGATGTCAGTGGCGCAGCAACCTTGTTAGACGTTCAATAAGAACGTCTAGCCTTCGTTTCAGCAAAATAGAACTATAAAACCGATGACAACAGATGATATTCAGCAGCTCTTAAATGAGGCGCTTGAGCTTGACGAGCTGATTGTAAAAATTGACGGAAGCCATGCGAACATCACTGCCGTTGGCGCGTTGTTCGAAGACTTGTCGCGAGTGAAAAAGCAGCAGGTCATTTACGCGCCGCTAAAAGCATTGATTGCCAGTGGTGAACTGCATGCTGTTTCGATTAAAACCTATACACCTACAGAATGGCAGCGCGAGAAAAAACTCGCGATGCTCAGCTAAAGAGAGTCCTGAGCTATGCAAAAATTGGTAATCACTGGTGGCAATAAGCTCCACGGCGATGTTGTTATTTCTGGCGCAAAGAACGCAGCACTGCCCATTCTGATGGCAAGTTTGTTAGCCACAGACGATGTCGAAATCAGCAACGTTCCGGCGTTACAAGATGTGCGTACCTCATTAAAGCTATTGGCCGATCTCGGTGTGAATAGCACAGTGTTAGGACCGAACAGCTACCTTATTCACCCGCAACAATTGACCAGCCACATCGCCAGTTACGACTTAGTGAAAACCATGCGCGCTTCTATTCTTGTGCTAGGCCCTTTGTTGGCTCGACATGGTAAAGCCCAGGTATCCTTACCTGGTGGTTGTGCGATTGGTGCGCGTCCAGTGAACTTACATATTGAAGGTTTACGTCAGATGGGAGCGGAAATTACCGTCGACAATGGCTACATTAACGCGCATGTCGAAGGCCGCTTGCAAGGCGCGAATCTGTTGATGGATACCGTAAGTGTGACCGGTACCGAGAATCTGATGATGGCGGCGACCCTCGCGGAGGGTGTTACGGTCATCGAAAATGCTGCATGTGAACCTGAAGTCGTTGATTTGGCGAACTTCCTCAACACCTTAGGTGCGGATATCCGCGGCGCGGGTACCGATACGCTTGAGATTCACGGTGTGGCTCAGTTGCACGGCGGTGCATACGCGGTACAGCCAGATCGTATTGAAACAGGCACTTTCCTCGTTGCAGCCCTAGTGACTGGTGGTGATGTGACCTGTAAGAATACCGATCCGGCAATGTTAGATGCGGTTTTGAAGAAGTTAACGGAAGCCGGTGCAACCATCACAAAAGGCGATGACTGGATCCGTTTGCAAGCGCCAGAGCGGGCGAAACCGGTGAATATCATCACTGCACCGCACCCAGCTTTTCCGACCGACATGCAAGCACAGTTTTGTACCCTGAATGCCCTCGCTGAGGGGACGGGCTGGGTTCGTGAAACGATTTTCGAAAACCGTTTCATGCATGTGCCAGAGCTCCAGCGTATGGGGGCTAAAATCGAATTGGAAGGCAATACTGCAATTTGCCATGGTGTAGAGCAGTTAAACGGCGCACAAGTAATGTGTACTGACCTGCGTGCATCAGCGTCGCTGGTTATTGCGGGGCTCGTTGCCAAAGGGCAAACGACGGTCGAGCGGATTTATCATATCGATCGCGGCTACGAATCGATTGAGAAGAAGTTAACCGCGCTCGGCGCCACGATTGAACGCCAAAATTAATTCGTCAGTTTCGTAATGATGGCCGTGGTGCGCTGCTCACGGTCATCGCGAATAAACCGCACTTCTAACTCGGTACCTGGTCGGGTATTTGAGATCAAAGCTAAACCTTCAGCTGCAGAGCTAATCGGTTGCCCTCCAATCGCGATAATGTAGTCTTCTGTGCGCAAGCCGGCGCGCTCTGCTGGACTGTTACTATCGACACCGGTGATAAAAATACCAGGTTGCGCAAAGGACAAGTTGGCTGGCGTTTCGCTTGTATTAATGCCGAAGTAACCGCGTACCACTTCCCCTTCTTGAATAAGTTGCGTCATAACGTCACGTGCAAGGCTGTATGGAACCGCAAAGTAGATACCCTCAACGCCTTGACCAGCAGGGCCACGGAATTGGGCGTTGTTGATACCAACGAGATAACCTTCACTGTTCACCAGCGCACCACCTGATGCGCCTTCATTAATGACCGCATCCATTTGGAGGAGGTCTGCGTGGCTGTTAATCACGCCCATGCGGCCGCCGGTCGCGCTGATAATACCTTGGGTAATGGTTTGCCCAAGGTTAAGCGGGTTACCAATGGCCAGCACTACATCGCCCACACGACTGCGAAGCTTTCGGTCTTGCGGAATAATCGGAAGGTTATCTAATTCAATGCGCAATACGGCTAAGTCGGTGATGGGGTCGACACCAATAATTTGTGCACTGGTTTGCCGGCCATCTTGCAGGGCGACTTGAATACTACTGACATTGGCGACCACGTGTGCGGCGGTTAAAATATGCCCGACGTTATCCATGATGACACCAGAACCCAGGCGCAGCACGGTATTTGGACGTTGGCTGTAATACGAGCCACGCACTTCTGACAAGCTATAGATGTTCACCACAGCGGGCGCTGCACGGTTAACAGCTTTGGCGTAACTCACGGGCTGTTCGGGGGTTGCGCGGGACGATTGCCAAGCGCTTAGCATGGGTTGTAACCAGATGACCACGGCAGCGACGACCAAACCAAGCACGACTGAGCGTACAATATAGCTTATCCAATGGCTTGATTGGCGTTGACCCATAAGTGTCGTCCGTTACTGAAGAAAAGTTAATGCGAGCATATCACATTCTATGAAAAAGAAGGCAGCTCTGTTTCGAGCTGCCTTGATATCACGTGCGCTGTTGGTTGTTCACAGAGGTGTTAGCCACCGCGTAGAACAAGGTAGAGTGACGAGTTACCTCGGCGGATATTTAAAGCCACCACTCCTTTGGCACTATCGAGTGCTTTACGTAACTCAGACACCGAGTTTACCGGTTGACGGTTGACCGCCACAATGACGTCATCCTTACGCAAGCCGTAACGTGCAGCCATAGAGTTCTCGCGAAGTTCCGTAATGGTGATACCACCGTCATCGGTTGCCGCCAGCGTAGCCCCTTCGAGTGCTGGGTGTAAATTCGCAGCATCGGCTGAGGTATCTTCTGCCGTCAGGGTGACTTCAAAGGTGCGCTTTTTACCGTCACGAAGTACGGTGATATCAATGGCTTTGCCAACACCTAGGGTTTTAACGCGTGCCCCCAAGTCGGCAAAACTGCGAATTTTTTCGCCGTTTACTGCAATGATAACGTCGCCTGATTGCAGGCCTGCTTTCGCAGCAGCGCCATCTGGAATCACTTCGGCGACAAATGCACCTTGGTTGGCATCGAGACTAAGTGCTTGGGCAATATCGGCAGTAAGGTCATTCCCACGTACGCCAAGCACCCCGCGACGTACTTCACCGAACTCAATCAGTTGCTGTACCAGCGCTTGCATCATGTCCGATGGAATGGCAAAACCAATGCCAATATTGCCGCCATTTGGACCTAAGATGGCGGTGTTGATGCCAATAAGCTTACCGTCAAGGGTTACTAAGGCGCCACCAGAGTTGCCACTGTTGATTGCAGCATCGGTTTGAATGAAATTTTCGATCTCTTCAATGCCTAAGCCACTACGACCTAGTGCACTGACAATACCTGAAGTGACCGTTTGGCCAAGACCGAAAGGGTTACCAATGGCAACGACGAAGTCACCGACGCGTAGGTCGGCTGAGCGACCGATTTCAATTTCGGTGAGGTTCTTGCCGTTTTCAATTTGAATCAGTGCGATGTCAGAGTTTTCATCAGTACCGATGACCTTGGCATCGAATTGTGCTCCGTCTTTCAAGGTCACGATAATTTCGTTCGCGCCGTCAATCACATGATTGTTGGTCACCACATAGCCGTTTTCGGCATCAATAATGACGCCTGAACCTAAACCTTGGAACGGGCGTTCTTGCACGCGTTCACGGGGACTATTGGGGCCAAAAAAGAACTGGAACATATCCGGCACGCGTTGACGTACCTCACGACTGCCTTTGACCGAAATATTCACGACCGCAGGGGTCACTTCTTCGAGCATCGGTGCCAGTGTTGGGGTTTCGTCCTTGTCGCCAAAGAACGGAATATTAGCCTGGGCTGGACTCAGAGCGAGCAGCCCAGTGAGGGTAACAATTGCAAATAGCTTAAGTTTCATAGGGTACAGACTCCTTCTAACAACACGCCGTTGCGTGCAAGTAAAGACCGACCCTATTTAGATAAGTTCACCGCAAAGGTGTTTCAAGATGTTTTTTCTTCTGAACTCGAAAAAATTCCACTTTGGGTGTCGGAATAGTCACGTGGCGCATGTGCTTGCGTCTCAGGTTTTTCCGATTTGCTATCTTTTTGCAGCTTACTGGCCATACGTAATTGACGCATGGTGTCTTCTGCAAAAAACGGCAGGCTAGGCTGCGTTTGCTCTTTTTGTAAGAGCTCAGCGCTATGACCTAAATAGGCTTTCAACTTTTCTTGGGTTTCTTCAAGTTGTTCAACAAGAGCGCTTGCAGTTGCGAAATGTTCGCCCACTTCTTGTTGATAAGCGGCCAATTGTTCACGGCTTTGTTGCACTTCTTCGGTAAGACGCGCTTCCTCAGAATGCTCCTTGAGCCAATACCGGGCAATAAAGAACCCTACGACAGCACCAGCTAAAACCAAGAGAATGCCGATGATTGCATTCATAAAAACTCCTTAAAAACGCGTTACACATGATAAACTGATACCCCATAGCATAATCCAGAATAGGGTCGAAGTGGTAGTGACAACGCAAAACATCACCCCATTGAGTAAATACGAAGCCGATTTAGCCTCAGGAAACTTCACTCCAGACGCCGCGCAGCGCAAAGCGGTTGAAGCTTTACAACGACTGTTTGATGAGCTGATGGTTTATCATGGCCGTGCAGAACGCAGTTGGCTGGATAAGCTCAAAGGGCTATTTGGGCAACAGCCCCAAGCGCCAAAAGGCATTTACTTTTGGGGCGGCGTAGGGCGCGGTAAAACATACTTAGTGGATACCTTTTTCGATGCGTTACCTTTTAAACGCAAAATGCGTGTGCACTTCCATCGCTTTATGCATCGTGTGCACAAAGAGCTGAAGTTACTGAAAGGACAGAGTGATCCGTTACCACTCATTGCCGACAAACTAGCCGCTGAAGCGCGCGTGATCTGCTTTGATGAGTTCTTTGTGCAAGATATTACCGACGCTATGCTTTTAGGTACCTTAATGCAGGAGTTATTCCAGCGCGGTGTGGTGTTAGTGGCGACTTCGAATATCATTCCCGATGAGCTGTACCGCAATGGTCTGCAACGCCAACGTTTTTTACCGGCAATTGAGCTGATCAAACAAAACTGCGAAGTGATAAATGTCGACAGTGGTATCGATTACCGTTTGCGTACTTTAACGCGTGCGGAAATTTATCATGCGCCACTCGATGCCGAAGCCGATACCAATTTACAGCGCTATTTCGCAGAACTGGCACCGGATCATTGCAGTCGAAATACTGACGGTAGCATTCGTATCAATGGTCGTGATATTGCCGTGCGGCTGGAATGTGACGATGTGGTCTTGTTCGAGTTTGACGCGATTTGTGGCGGCCCACGTTCACAAAACGATTATATTGAGATTGCCCAAATCTACCACGCGGTGCTGATCAGCAACGTACCCCAGCTAGGGGGCGCCAACGACGATGCCGCACGTCGTTTCCTAGCCTTGGTCGATGAGTTCTATGAACGCCGAGTGAAGTTAATTCTCTCTGCAGCTGTGCCGCTGGAGAAGATCTATAGCGAAGGTAAGTTGACCTTTGAATACCAACGCTGTGTGTCGCGCTTACAAGAAATGCAAAGCCACGATTATCTGGCACAAGAACACAAACCCTAAGTCGTTAGTCGAGCGCTACGCTCTTCGTTAATCGTTATTCGTTAATCGAAAAAACAAGAAAAGATAAGAAAAGTCATAATAATTTTACTTGTATTTGTTTTTGATGCAGTAATGCTGTCGTAACGAATAACGAATAACGAATAACGAATAACGAATAACGAATAACGAACCCCGTTGATCTTTTCGGCAGTTTTCCCTATAATCCGCGCAGCCCACGTTACAGGTACAACTAACCGTAAAAGTGGCAACACCACAACGGTTGTTGTGGTTCGCGGGGAAGCCCGGAACTACTGTCGTGAACCTTTAATATAGAGATAGTCTCAATGAGTACATTTGTTGCAAAACCAGAAACTGTACAACGTGACTGGTATGTTATTGACGCTGAAGGTAAAACTTTAGGTCGCTTGGCGACTGAAGTTGCGCGTCGTCTTCGTGGTAAGCATAAAGCTGAGTACACTCCTCACGTTGACACTGGTGATTACATCATCATCGTGAACGCTGAGAAAGTAGCGGTTACTGGCCGTAAAGCTCAGAACAAAATGTATTATTCACACACTGGGTATCCAGGCGGTATCAAAGAAATCAACTTCGAGAAGTTGATTGCTAAGAAACCTGAAATGGTCATTCAGAAAGCGGTGAAGGGTATGTTACCACGTGGTCCACTTGGTCGTGCCATGTTCCGTAAACTGAAAGTATATGCGGGCGCCGAGCACAATCATGTTGCTCAACAGCCTAAACAACTTGAAATTTAAGACGGAGCACTAAGACAATGGCAGAGAATCAATACTACGGTACTGGTCGTCGCAAAAGCTCTACTGCACGCGTTTTCTTGCGTCCGGGCAGCGGCAACATCAGCATCAATAACCGCACTTTGGAAGAATACTTCGGCCGTGAAACTGCACAAATGGTTGTTCGTCAACCGCTTGAGTTAGTTGAAATGGTTGAGAAATTCGATCTTTACATCACCGTTAAAGGTGGTGGTTCAAGTGGTCAAGCTGGCGCAGTGCGTCACGGTATCACGCGTGCACTTATGCAATATGACGAAGCCCTTCGTGGTGACTTGCGTCGTGCTGGTTACGTTACTCGTGACGCACGTCAAGTTGAACGTAAGAAAGTCGGCTTGCACAAAGCACGTAAGCGTCCTCAGTTCTCGAAGCGTTAATTTTCAAATTACCGTATTCGAAGCTGTACGCTTTCGAACAAAAAAACCCGGCCATCGCGCCGGGTTTTTTGTCTTTCTCCTTGTAAAAATCAAGGGTTTTCTTTATCATCTGAAAGCATTTTTTTGCCGTTCACCTGTACGTTTGTGTATAGGTGGATCTAACGCAGCAGCTAATTACTGACTTCACGGCAAAGCCTCGTGAAGCGTCCAAACTGGAGAGTAAGTGGATGAGCAATGCGCCTGTAGATAAAGGCCGCCGTCGTTTTCTGACTGTCGCAACCTCTGTGGTTGGCGCAGCAGGCGCGGTGGGTGTTGCCGTTCCTTTCATTGCGTCGTGGAACCCAAGTGCGAAAGCTAAAAACGCGGGTGCGCCAGTGGAAGTGAACATCGGAAAAGCCGAACCGGGTCAAATGATTCGTGTTGAGTGGCGTGGTCAGCCTGTATGGGTTGTGCGCCGTACCCCAGAGATGTTAGCCAGCTTGGATAAAGTCTCTGATCAACTTCGTGACCCAAATTCAGAAGAACCTCAACAGCCAGCTTATGCGACCAATACCTATCGTTCGCGCAAAGAAGAATACTTCGTTGCCGTGGGTATTTGTACGCACCTTGGTTGTTCACCGCAGTATCTTGAAGATTCGTTCGGTGAGCAAGTGGAAGGTGTGAGCTCTGGTTTCTTCTGTCCGTGTCACGGTTCGAAGTTCGACATCGCCGGTCGAGTATTTTCTGGCGTTCCTGCGCCGTACAATCTGGTGGTGCCGCCGCATTACTACATTGACGACACGACCATCTTGGTTGGTGAAGATGGGGAGCAAGCCTAATGAAAAAATTAATCGCGTGGTTTGACGAACGTATTCCGATGACCAAAACGTGGAATATCCACTTAGCGCAATATCCAGCTCCGAAAAACTTTAACTTCTGGTACATCTTTGGCGTACTCGCCATGTTGGTCTTGGTCAACCAAATCCTTACGGGTGTTTGGCTCACCATGAACTACGTACCATCAGCAGAAGGCGCGTTTGCTTCTGTTGAATACATCATGCGTGATATCGATTACGGATGGTTGTTACGTTATATGCACTCTACCGGTGCATCGGCGTTCTTCGTGGTGGTCTACCTCCATATGTTCCGAGGCATGATGTACGGCTCTTATCAGAAGCCGCGTGAGTTGCTTTGGGTCTTTGGTATGTTGATCTTCCTGGTGCTCATGGCAGAAGCCTTTATGGGTTATTTGTTACCTTGGGGACAAATGTCGTACTGGGGTGCACAGGTTATTATCTCGTTGTTTGGTGCTATTCCATTCATCGGTGACGATTTGACCCTGTGGATTCGTGGTGACTACGTTATCTCAGGCGCAACCTTGAACCGTTTCTTCGCCTTGCACGTTATCGCGTTGCCGTTAGTGCTGGTTATCTTGGTGTTCTTACACATTGTGGCCTTGCACGAAGTGGGTTCGAACAACCCTGAAGGTATCGATATCAAGAAGAAGAAAGGCTCTGTTGCTGAAGAAGACAAAGCCAAGTTTAAATTCCACGAGCGCTTTACTAAGAAATACGACATCGTTGATGCTTTCCCATTCTTCCCATACTACGTGGTGAAGGATCTGGTCGGTATCGGTATCTTCTTGTTTGCCTTCTGCTACGTCATTTTCTTTGCGCCGGCAATGGGCGGCTTGTTCCTTGAGCCACCAAACTTTGAAGCTGCGAACCCGCTGAAGACCCCTGAGCATATTGCACCAGTGTGGTACTTCACGCCGTTCTACGCGATTTTGCGTGCTGTTCCTGACAAGCTATTAGGTGTCATCCTAATGTTTGGTGCGATTGCAGCCTTGTTTGTCTTGCCATGGCTTGACCGCGGCAAAGTACGCTCAATCCGCTATCGTAGCGGCTTCCACAAGCTGAACTTGACCGTATTCGCAATCAGCTTTGTGGCGCTAGGTTACTTAGGTTTGAAACCTGCAACTGAGATCTACACTCTGTTTGCGCGTATCTTTACCTTCTTGTACTTCGCGTTCTTTGTGTTGCTGTTCTTCTACAGTAAGAATGAAAACACTAAGCCAGTTCCAGAGAGGATTACGAAGTGATGAAACAGTTCCTAAAAACCACTCTTCTGGTTGCCGCTACAGTATGGTCAGTTGCAGGATTTGCAGCTGGCCCAACGGTGCCACTTGATGAAGCTAAAGTAGATTTGCATGACAAGGCCTCGCTACAGCGCGGAGCGCAATTGTTCATGAACTACTGCTTGGGTTGTCACTCAATGCAATACCAACGTTACCAGCGTACCTTTAACGATTTAGGTATTCCTGATGACTTAGGTATGGAAAACCTCCAGTTCACTGGTGACAAAGTAGGTGACTTGATCACTAACACGATGTCAGCTGAGTCAGCGGGTGCTTGGTTTGGTACTGCTGCACCTGATTTGACGCTAGTTGCGCGTGTGCGTGGCGCTGACTGGATTTACACCTATTTACGTTCTTTCTACGTTGACGAATCACGTCCATTTGGCGTGAACAACACCGTTTTTCCAAACGTGGGTATGCCACACGTATTGCAGGAGCTCCAAGGTGTTCCTAGCAAGACCACTGAGCAGCGCATGATCGATGGTGAGATGCAAGACGTCTACGTAGGTTTGAAAACCGATGGCAGCGGCATGTTAAGTGCTGATGAATACGATCAAGCCATGCTCGATTTGACTAGCTTCTTGGTTTACACCGGTGAACCAATGTTGTTAGAACAGCGTCGTATGGGTTGGTACGTCTTCGGTTTCTTATTAGTCTTTACCTTATTCGCCTGGTTACTGAAGCGCGAATTCTTTAAAGACGTCAAGTAATGATGGAGAAAGACATGTCGGTTGCGGCAAATAAGCGGTCAGTGATGACCTTGTATTCGGGACGTAATGACTTACGTAGTCATCAGGCTCGAATCGTGTTAGCAGAGAAAGGTGTAAGTGTAGAAATCACTTACGTCGACAACGATCAGTTGCCTGAAGATTTGTTGCAATTGAATCCGTATCCGGATGCATTGCCAACTTTGGTGGATCGTGAGCTCGTGCTGTACAACGCACATATCATCATGGAATACCTTGATGAGCGTTTCCCGCATCCGCCATTGATGCCAGTTTACCCAGTTGCGCGTGGTACCAGTCGTTTGATGATGTATCGCATTGAGCGTGACTGGTATAGCTTAGCAAGCACACTTGAAAAAGGCGGTAAAGGTGTCGAAGCGGCACGTCAGGAACTGCGCGAAGGCATCTTAGCTTTAGCGCCTATTTTTGCTGACACGCCATTCTTCATGAGTGAAGAGTTTACCCTGGTAGACTGTTACTTAGCGCCATTATTATGGCGTTTGCCAAGCTATGGTATCGAACTCGAGGGCGCTGCAGCGAAAGCTGTCAAAGCTTATATGCTGCGTGTGTTTGAGCGCGATTCTTTCCAAGCTTCATTGACCGACGTTGAGCGAGACTTAGGTCGGTGAGTGACTTGACTGCAATGACCGCACGCCGCCCGTACATGTTACGGGCGGTGTACGAATGGCTGGTTGATAACCAACTCACTCCGCACTTGGTGGTGGCTGCGAACACCCCAGGGTGTCAGGTGCCATTTGAGTTTGTTGAAGATGGTCAAATAGTGCTTAATATTGCCCCCTCGGCTGTCGGTAACTTACAGCTCGCGAATGACAGTGTTGAGTTCAATGCGCGCTTCTCTGGCAAACCCCACCACGTTATCGTTCCTATGCACGCTGTTGTTGCGTTATATGCACGTGAGAATGGCGCGGGTACGGTCTTTGATGAAGAGCCGCAACTGACCGCTGCAGCGCAGTGGAATGATGATGAAGAGCAAGACGCGACACCTAGTAGTGGGCCGCAAGGTGTTATTGACGGTGGCGTGGAAAAGCCTGCGGGCGAAGATGGCGCAAAGCCGGGTAAGCGACCAACTTTAAAAGTAATTAAATAAAACGCGCTGAACCTTGCGGTCAAGCGCGTTTTTTCTTTTCTTAGCGTGTCTCAAACGCATCAATCACACGTTTCACACCATTCGTATTGCGAGCAACCTCAACGGCTTGACGCGCCATTGTGCGGTCAACCAAGCCCATCAGAAACACCTCACCGTTCTCTGTTACCACTTTAATTTTACTTGGGTCAATGGCTTCATCGGTAACAAATTTAGCTTTGATTTTGCTGGTGATCCAACTGTCATTACTAATGGTTTTAAAGCTAATAACGTCGGCAGTGCGAAGCTCATTATGTACCTGTTGTACCCCCTCAACTTCAGCGGTAAGTTGGCGTGCTAACTGCGCGAGGTGAGCTTGTGGAACTTGGCCGATTAACAGCACAGCGCGGTTAAATGAGACCACTTGCACCCGACTATCCGCAAGTTGTTCTTCGCCTTTTAGACGGGCAATGACCTTGATCTCAATCGCTTGATCGTCGACTTGTGTACCGACCGTACGCGAGTCAGTCGCAGAGGAAATTCCTACCGCTGTGGCTCCGACAAGTGCGACGGCACAACCGGAGAGGGAAAGCAAGGCAACTAAGGCCGCAGTTGCAAGACGTAAACGTGTGTTCATCAATCGTCCTCCTGAGGAAATATTTGTTGCTCGGCGAGACTGCACAACATATTGACGAGCTGCAGTAAGTGCTCGCTAACACGGGCAGCATTGCGCGAAGGGATGCGGATTTCAACGTCATCAGGGCCAAGCAAGCCTCCGACCTCATGATCGGCGTCGTTGGTTAATGCGATGATCAACATATCTCGGCTCAGTGCGGCCTCCATCGCGCGGGTGACGCGCGGCGCATGACTGCCCGCATTGAGCACGATAAGTAAGTCATTCGGTTGACCGAAGGCAGAGATTTGTTGGGCGAAAATGGCTTCATGTTCATTCGCGCCGTAATCGGCGTGCAGCGCACTGACGGGGAAGGGGGGACGTTCAAACTGCAATCCAGTCAGCATGATATGTGCGAAATGGCGCGCACTCGCATGCGCCATGCTTTCCCCGCAGCAATATATTTTTTGCCCACAGAGTAGAGAGTCCACCAGTAAGCCCGCCGCGCGCATTAACGGCTCTTGGAGCAGATCGGCTGAGGCGATTTGGGTTTGGATGCACTCGGTAAAAATGGCTTTTACATGCTCTTGCATACGTCCTCATTAAAATGCATCGGGCAACCAGTGTAATTGTGCTGGCTGCTGACAAATAGCGATAACATCAAAACGCATAAGGGTCTGATGCTCGTCAAGTTTACGCGATAGTAAATAAAATTGAGCGCACCGTCTAATACGTTGACACTGAGCGCTGCTAATTTGTTCAACCACGGTGGCGAAATCTTCGTCGTGGCGGGTTTTCACTTCAATAAAGACCCAATGCTCACCGTCTTGAGCGATCACATCAATTTCGCCAAGTGGGCAACGGTAGTTGCGCGCGATAACCCGCAACCCGTGCTGTTCGAGATAGGCGCAAGCATCGTTCTCGCCTGCATTGCCCTGCCGTTTGGCGCGTGTGGTCACTCGAGGCTATCTACTTCAGGCACCACGTTATGACCGTCGTACTGGGCCCAATCGAGTTGCCGTTGCATATTATCTGGTGCACCGGTTAGGGTGCCGGTGAGGCCCGCGAGTTGATAGCCAGGTAACGCCGTTAAGACTTCATAGTGACGCACTAAGTTGACAGCGTCATGACCAAAGGCGGCGAGTCGCGCCAGCCCGGTGCTCCAATGTTGACGTTGGCGCAACAAGGCTTGTAACCGCTGATGTTGGGGATGATTTGGCAGTAACCATGGCAACTCGGTAAAACGCACGTTATCGAGGTCGTTTTCACTTAAAGCGTCGCCGCGAATATGGCTGGCTGACGTTGCATAAACCGGCAAGGCTTGCATGAATGGCGAGATAGTGACGTCAATAAAGGGTTTGAGTAAGCGCGTTTGCTCGATGGAGCCTGGTAGAAAAATCGCGTCAATGTCTGCGCGGCTGCGTGCTTCAGCATCGACAATAATTTTGCCCGCAGCAATTTTGACCTGCCAAATACGCGCTTCGCTATCGGTCACGCCAAGCTTTTCTTGAACGATGGCTTTCATATCGTCGGGAGTGCGATAAAAGCCTTGTTCGACCTTGCCTTCAGGCTGTAATTGATAAAATGCCTCGGCAAAGGTCTCAACCGCTTGTTTACCACGGTTGGAGTCGGCAGCAAGCACGAGCGGCTGTTGATATCCCTTGTCGGCAAAACGACGCGCAATTTGGGTGATTTCAGTTTCCGGTGCTAGCGCATACCAAAGATCTGGTATCGCGCCTAGCTCATCAATTGCGTTGAGCGCCATCCATTGCACGTTCTGAACTGCTGTTGTAGCGACTTGCTCAAGGTTGTCTTTAAGCAAGGGACCAATCAGCATATCTGCTTGCTCCGCTTGTAACACTTCAGCAAGTTGGCTGAAGTCAAACTGCGCGCTGTCCCGAATGGTGATGGTGAATTCAGGTGTTGCTTCAAGCGCGAGCACCATGCCATCCAACACGGCTTGCCCTTGTTCGGCATACTGACCGCTGAGAGGCAGTAACACCAAGGCGTGATGCGGCGCGTACTGCTCAATTTTTTCGCGCATCTGGCTGACCACAGCCTGGCCAGGGTGGTTCGGGTACCTGAGCTGCCAACCTTGTAATGCGCTTGGGTCCGCGCGAGTGACCTGCTGGTGAGCTGCTTGTAACAGCGCTAACCACGGTCTCGCAAGCTCACCCTGAGCACGCAATGCCGTTGGCTCTGGCGCATGTTTCAGATACGCCCAACTGGTTTGTGAATCGGTGTCTGCTTGTTGGGCGAGACGGTCTAATTCAAATTGTGCTGCTTGCTGGCGTTCACCGAGTTGCCAACTGAGATCGCGCGCCAGTTGTAAGGTCTCGAGGCTCGGTTGTTGTAGGAGCGGGGTAAGGCGTTGCATGGCATCGCGAAATTGCTGTTGATGGGCAAGCCAACGCGCCTGCGCAAATGTATAGCGGCGATGCTGGGACGCTGATAACGTCTGGTTAAAGCGCTCAACTTCGCTTAAGAGTACAGCGCTGGTTTGCCACGCGTGTGCGTCTTGACGCAGTTCTATTTCGGTCAACAGCAAGTTCAGTTGTTGCGCAGGATTGCTAAGCTGCGCAAGTTCCGCGAGAAAATCTTCAACGGTGCGCGCTGTCTGGGTTGGAGCTTCAGGCTCGAAAACGCTCGGCGCTTGTGTTTGCTGCGACGGTTTTGAGGGTTGCGGAGGCGTTGCACACGCCGCTAATAAACAAACACATATGCAGACCGATAACTTCTTTGGCACAATAGTCAACTTCACCACTTGCTACTCACTCTGAGTCTATCCATAGCTCTACTATAAACTCAGGCGATAGGGGACACAACGTGGTCGGCCATTTCTTACAAGGGGTTAACATGTCGCAGACGCAAGCGGGCACACTTTATATCGTACCTACACCCATTGGTAATTTGGGTGATTTGTCGCCTCGGGCACAGCAAGTATTGACCGATGTCGCAGCAATTGCTGCCGAAGATACCCGCCATAGCCGACAACTTTTGCAGCAGTTTGCGATCCAGAATGAGGTGTTCGCCTTGCATGAGCACAATGAACGTGAGCGCGCGCAGGCGGTGATTGCTCGGTTGCTGGCCGGTGATGACCTAGCCTTGATTAGTGACGCTGGCACGCCATTGATCAGTGACCCTGGCTATGTGTTGGTACAACAGTGTCGTACTGCCGGGGTGCGCGTGGTCGCCTTACCTGGCCCTTGTGCAATTACCACAGCCTTGTCTGCTGCTGGCTTACCGACCGATCGTTTTTCCTTTGAGGGGTTTTTACCGGCCAAGCCACAGCAACGCCGCAAAGTGCTGACCGCCTTATTAGAAGAGCCACGTACCATGGTCTTTTATGAGTCACCACACCGCATTTTAGCGACCCTCGAAGATTTAGCAGCAACCATCGGGCCTGATCGACAAATGGTGATGGGACGCGAGCTCACCAAGCAATTTGAGACTTATTTATCTGGCAGCATTGCTGAAGTGATGGCGCAGGTACAAGCGGATAGCAATCAGCAACGTGGCGAAATGGTGTTAATGCTTGCCGGTGCAACCTTGGTCGAAAGCGATGTGGATGTCGCTACTGCCCTGCGTACTGTAGCGATTTTACGGCAGCACTTGCCGTTGAAAAAAGCAGCGGCATGCGCAGCCGAAATACATGGTGTGCGTAAAAACCAGCTCTATCAGCTAGCGCTGGAGAGCGATAACACGTAGAATGCGCGCCAGAGTTAGCCAGACAATCGCTGCTTACCCTTGGGTAAGGGGAGGAAAGTCCGGGCTCCATAGGGCAGGGTGCCAGATAACGTCTGGGCGGCGTGAGCCGACGACAAGTGCAACAGAGAGCAAACCGCCGATGGCCTGCTTGCAGGATCAGGTAAGGGTGAAAGGGTGCGGTAAGAGCGCACCGCGCAGCTGGTAACAGTTTGTGGCTGGGTAAACTCCACTCGGAGCAAGGTCAAATAGGGGTTCATTGGCGCGGCCCGCGTTGAACCCGGGTAGACTGCTTGAACGCAGGTGTAAACCTGCGTCTAGACGAATGATTGTCCACGACAGAACCCGGCTTATCGGCTAACTCGCCAATTATGTTTCTTGCAAAACGCGATAAAGGCTTCCAGGCGCATGTTCTGGCCATAGTAAAAGCCTTGTTGGTAATGACAGCCTTTATCGCGCAAGAAGTTCGCTTGCGCTGCGGTTTCTACACCTTCGGCGACAACCACCATATCTAAGGTCTGGGCGATTTGGATCAAGGCGCTAACCAAGGCGGTTTGGCGTCGATTGTTCGGAACTTCACGTAAAAAGCCTCGGTCAATTTTAATCACGTCAATCGGGTACGAGCGCAGGTAGTTCAGGCTTGAGTACCCGGTGCCAAAGTCATCGATAGCTAAATGTACTCCCGCGGCGCGCAATCGATGTAAATTAAAGAGTTGCCGTTCCTTGTTGCGCATCAGCATGGACTCGGTAATTTCAAGCATCAGACGATCCGCCGGCATTTGATGTTTTTGTAGTGCGCTGAGCCAGTTAAAAGCAACGTCTTTGTCATTAAATTCGCGTGGCGAGCGGTTCACGGCGACGGTAATATCGAGCCCTTGGGCACGCATCTCTTGCCAGTCTTTAAGTACTTGCGCCAGCACAAATTCACCGAGTGCAACAATGGCGCCAGACTTTTCGGCGATAGGGATAAAGTCACTGGGAGGAATCAAACCGCGCTCGGGGTGCTGCCAGCGGATCAGTGCTTCACAACGGGCGACTTTTCCTGATTCCGTGGTAATCACCGGCTGATACTCGACATGAAACTGTTGTTGTTCCAGCGCTGTCACCATTTCATGATGCAGGGCGATATGTTGCTCAGTATCGCGACGCAGCTGTTCGTCAAAGAAAGACACCGACAACGAGCCCGTTGCTTTAGCTGCATACATCGCGACTTCGGCATGCTTAATCAGTTGCTGGGCGGCGATGGCATCTTGCGGGAAGAGAGCGATGCCCGCGCTCGCCGTCACATTGATTGGGTTACGTCGAATCGATACCGTGCGCATCAATTCGGCGATTAATGCCTTGGCACGGGTTTCAATGTCTGCCAATTCTTCGCTATTGGCAAAGACCACCGCGAATTCATCGCCTCCAACGCGCGCGATCAAGTCAGCGCTTGTGAGGTTGCTTTGCAAGCGTTGCGCCGCATGACGCAGCAGTTCATCACCAATATCCTGCCCGAGGGCATCGTTGATATCGCGCAAGTGATCCAGATCGAGCATGACCAAGGCAAACCCTTGTTCTTGTCGATGGCTTTGTATGATGTGCGCTTCAAGTTGCTGCTGAAAATAGTAGCGGTTGGACAAGTCAGTAAGTGGGTCAAAGCGGGCTTGATAGCTAATGGTATGGACGGCTTTGCGTAACCGATGCTGGGTCATGATTAAAATGAGGAAAGCAAACACAATGGTTGCGGTTAGCGCTCCACCGACGAGCCACTGCTGCCATAACCGCTGGTCAGCAGGAATCCAAGCGTGCCCACGAGGAGCAACAGCGAGTTCCCACGTGTCTCCGGGTACCTGAATATGGGTGAAAATAGGATCATTGGTTAAGGTGTTGGAGAAACCCGCAACTGGCTCCGTTGCACCAGAAATCGCCCGCCGTTGAATAAAGAACTGGTATTCAGGGTGGTCGTAAAAGCCGACCTGAGTAAAAAAGTGTTCTTGGTCAATGACCAGTGAGGCAATGCCCCAAAAGGAACCATCGGCTTGGAAAATAGGCAAGCGAGCGATCAGTGCAGTGCCACCTTGGAGGAGGTGCACCGGACTACTTAAAAGAATGTCTTGGCGGGCGATAGCCCGCAAAATTTCATGATACTGGTTCCCCACTTGACGATAGTCCAGACCAATCAAGTCCTCATTCCCAGCAGAGGGATAAATAAAGCTTACTTTTAAGTCTGGGGCTAGGGCGAGATGGCGGATGTCGAGGTTGGTATCGAGGAATTCATCAATGACATTCTGCAAGCGTTGCCGATCCGGCGTATCTTGCCAAAAAATCTCTGGTTTTAGCGCATGTAAAACCAGTACGTTCGCTTGAATACGTTGCTCAATGGTGGCACGCATCGCACTCATGTGTTCAAACGCGCGTCGCTTTTCCGTTTCGCGTCGCTGCGCTTGTTCATTTTCGATAACACTCTGCGTTGCGTAAAGAAGTGCAACTGCAATGATAAATAATCCGCAAAGATCGCGGAGTAGCCGAAATCGTGCTTGGCGCAGCGTCAAAGGTTGAGTGCTTTTATGTAAGCGGTTGATTAGTTTACGCAATTTTGTTTTTTATTAGAGTTATTGTGCGTTATTAAAGCATCATCTAGCACAATCTGCATCGCGTCAAGCCCTGTTGCACGTCGCAAAGCTCCGATTTTTACCTTGACAGTGGGAAAGACGGACACCTAGACTGTTACATTGTGGGGATTTGTGGGTAATAGTGGATCAAAAACTATGTTTCGTGGTGCAGCAGCATTAAATCTTGATGATAAAGGCCGTCTGGCGATACCGACCAAGTATCGTAAGAGCCTTATGCTGGACTGCGAAGGGCAGATGGTTTGTACCATCGACATAAAGCAGCCGTGTTTATTGCTTTATCCTTTGCCTGAATGGCAAATCATTGAACAAAAACTTACCACCTTATCTAGCATGAACCCCGCGGAGCGTCGTCTCCAGCGTTTGCTGCTAGGTCACGCCGAAGATTGCCAGATGGACAAAAGCGGTCGTATTTTGATTGCTTCAACACTGCGCCAGCACGCAGATCTTGATAAAAGGATCATGATTGTGGGGCAGTTGAATAAGTTCGAACTCTGGTCTGAAGCGGCATGGCAGGCACAGATTGCCAATGATATGGCAGCAGAGCAACAAGACGACTTGGCACTCAGTGAACGTTTACAAGATTTCTCATTATAATGACAAACGCGCCGCAACATGTCTCGGTGCTGCTACAGGAGTCGCTTGAGGCTCTTGCCATCAGACCAGACGGAACTTATTTAGATGCCACCTTCGGTCGAGGGGGGCACTCGCGCGCCATTTTGTCACAACTCAATGACAATGGCCGCTTAATTGCACTCGATCGCGACCCCACCGCGATTGCGGCTGCACAGGCTTTTGCCGATGATCCCCGCTTTTCGATTGTCCACACCCCTTTCTCAGAACTCAGTGATGTTCTCGATGCGCAGCAGTTGCGCGGTAAATTAGACGGTATTTTGTTTGATCTTGGTGTCTCATCCCCACAACTTGATGATGCTGAGCGCGGCTTTAGTTTTATGCGTGAGGGTCCATTGGACATGCGTATGGATACCAGCCGTGGACAAACTGCCGCGGAATTCTTAGCACATGCGAGTGCTGACGAAATTGCTTTCGTGCTACGCGAATATGGTGAAGAACGCTTTGCTTGGCGGATCGCGCAAGCGATTGTGCAACAGCGCGAAGAAACGCCGTTGCAAACCACAAAACAACTGGCACAGCTGATTGATCAAGCGGTGCCGTTTAAAGACAAACATAAGCATCCAGCGACGCGCAGCTTCCAAGGTATTCGCATTCACATTAATGGTGAGCTGGATGAGATTGAGCAAGCATTAACAGCAGCCGTCGCAGGCTTGAAAAGCAAGGGTCGCCTTGCGGTCATCAGCTTCCACAGTTTAGAAGACCGTCTGGTGAAGCGCTTTATGCGCGCGCAAGCAAAAGGGAAAGAAATCCCGGCTGGCTTGCCACTGCGTGACGATCAAATTGATCGTGGGCAAACCCTGCGCCTGATTGGTAAGGCGATAAAGCCAAGCGCGGCTGAGATTAAAGCCAACCCACGAGCGCGTAGCTCGGTCCTTCGCATCGCAGAGAGGTTGCCGTATGAGCAGAGCTAGCCGCGTGCCAGGATTACTCACTGTATTATTCAGCGATTTACGGCAGCAGAAGCTGGCGTTGGTGCTCTTCGTCTGCATTCTCGCATCGGCTTTTGCGGTGATTTATGTCGCCCATACCAACCGCTTGCTGACCATTGAGCGCGATGAGCTATTGTCGCAACGCGATCAGATCGATATCGAGTGGCGCCACCTACAAATTGAGCAAACCACTTTGACGGAACACAGCCGCGTGGAACGCATTGCCAGTCAGCGTTTAGGCATGGTGCGTCCAGAGGGTAAGCAGGAGGTCTTAGTGCCATGGCAGTAACACCTCGCAAACGCAGCAATAAGCGCAATGTGCAACCGCACCTCGGACAGGGGCGGTTCTACTTTGCGCTATTTGTCGTGTTTGTTGTGTTTGGGAGCTTAGTGGCGCGTGCCGCCTATATTCAGGTGATTGAACCTGAACAACTTATTTTTGAAGGGGATCGCCGCTCACTGCGGGTGGATCCTACCGAGGTACAGCGTGGCACTATTGTTGACCGACATGGCCGTGAATTGGCTGTGAGCGTGCCGGTGCAAACAGTTTGGGCAGACCCAAAACGTATCCATGAAAACGGCGGTCTTGCCAATAAAGAGCGTTGGCTGGCGCTTGCCGAGGTGTTTCGGACTGACGTTGATACGCTGCTTGGGCGTGTCGAAGACCCCAATCGTCGTTTTGTTTACCTTGAGCGTAAAGTGACCCCAGCGGTCGCTGAATATGTACGGCAGTTGGGAATTCCTGGCATTTATCTAAAAACGGAGTCACGCCGTTTTTATCCGACCGGCGAAATTGCCGCTCACTTGGTGGGCTTTACTGATATCGACGGTACCGGTATTGAAGGTCTTGAAGCGGCCTACAACGAAGTGCTTACAGGGAAGCCGGGAGAGCGGCTTTACCGCAAGGACGCACAAGGACGGGTTGTTGAAGAAGTGCGAGTGACCGCAGCAGAACAACCACAACAATTAACCTTGAGTATTGACCAACGTTTACAATCACTTGCCTATGCCGAGCTAAAAAAAGCCGTGCGCTATCATCAGGCAACCTCGGGCTCAGCGGTGATTGTCGATGTCAAAACTGGCGAAGTGCTGGCCATGGTCAACAGCCCGTCCTTTAACCCAAACAACCGGAGTGATTTGCAAGCGCACCGGATGCGTAACCGTGCCATCACTGATGCCTATGAGCCTGGCTCAACGATGAAACCTTTGGTGGTGTTGGCCGGGCTTGAAGCTGGCGTGATTGAAAAAGATGATGTGATTGATACCAGCCCCGGCTGGATGCGCCTCGGTGGGCGCCGGGTGAGTGACCCGATTAACCGCGGTGAATTGACCATTACCGAGATTTTACAGAACTCCTCCAACATGGGCTCGTCCAAAATTGCGCTCCGCACGGGCGTGGAGCAACTGCTTGCAACCTATGCAGCAGTTGGATTCGGTAATGACACAGGAATCGCTATGATTGGTGAAAGCTACGGTGTGTTGCAACACCGTACTCGTTGGTCTGATTTTGAAGTGGCCACACTATCCTTTGGTTACGGATTGACAGCGACTACGCTGCAATTGGCGCAAGCCTATAGTGTCGTCGCGAACGGTGGTATCTATCGTCCGCTGACCATTCAGCGTCGCGCAGAAGGTGAATTATTGCCAGGCACCCAAGTGGTGAAGCGTGAGAATGCGGAAGCTGTACTGCACATGCTGGAGCAGGTGGTGGCTGACGGTAGTGCACGTAATGCACGCGTGCCGGGCTACCGCGTTGCAGGTAAAACTGGTACTGCGCGAAAAGCGGTCGCTGGGGGATATGGGGACGAATATGTCACCTTGTTTGCTGGCATCGCGCCAGTTAGTGACCCACGCATTGCAGTGGTGGTGACGGTGAACGAACCGAGTGGCGATGACTACTACGGGAGTACGGTCTCCGCGCCAATTTTTGCCGAGATTGTCGGCGATGCGTTGCGGGCGATGAATATTGCCCCTGATCACATCGAAGACACACAGCTACGCGTGGCGGGCTTTGGAGGTGCGCAGTGATGCCATTATCGCAACTGTTACCGGACTACCCCATGCCGCTGCCATTGTTACACGTGGGCGGTTTAAAATTAGATAGTCGCAGTGTCGCCCCGGGCGACGCTTTTGTTGCTGTACCTGGGTATCAGGTGGATGGTCGAGACTATATTGCTGCAGCGGTCGGTGCTGGGGCGCAAGTGGTCTTGTGCGAATCTGACGGCTACGGCATTAGTGCGCATGGTAAGGCCTACGTGGTCGAAGTGCCGCAGCTTAAATCAAAACTTTCTGAACTCGCTGGGCGCTTCTTTGGGCATCCTGGCGCAGCCATGCAAGTGGTGGGCGTAACTGGTACCAACGGCAAAACCTCGGTGACCTATCTTATCGCCGAATTATTGCAAGGGCTTGGTGTTCGTGCCGGAGTGATAGGTACGACTGGCAGTGGCTTTCCCGGCGCATTACTTCCGGAAACGCATACCACACCAGATCCGATTGCCGTGCAGCAGCGTTTGGCAGCATTGCGCGCCGAGGGTGCCACCGTGGTCGCGATGGAAGTTTCATCGCATGCACTCGTGCAGCGTCGCGTTGAAGCTGTACCTTTTGCGGTTGGCGTCGCCACCAATATCAGCCGCGATCACCTTGACTATCACGGCACTATGGCCAACTACGCCGACGCCAAACGCCGCCTATTCACGGAATTGAGCACAGCGCAGGCTGTACTCAATCTGGATGACGCGGCGTTGACTGCGTGGCTGCCTGATCGTCCCGATGCATGGCGTTTTAGTCTGCAGCCACAGGCACATCCGCGCTGTGTTTACGCCGAAACGATTCGTTATACCGACGATGGCACCTTATTTGAGCTGAATTTCCCGGTGGCAGAAGGGCGCCAGACAGTGGCTGTACACTCGCCATTGCTTGGCGAGTTTAATGTCTACAATTTGCTGGCAGCAATGGTCGCTGTGGCGCAGCTAGGTCATGATTGGCGTGCCATTTGTCAGGTGGTGACGCAAATCAAAGCTGTCCCGGGCCGTATGGAAGCCTTCCACGGCGAGGGCAAAGCCATGACCTTGGTCGATTACGCCCATACCCCAGATGCCTTGCAACAAGTGCTAAGTGCTGTGCGTCGCCATTGTAAAGGCGAACTGTGGTGTGTGTTTGGCTGTGGCGGCGATCGTGATCGCGGCAAACGTCCTCAGATGGGCGCTGTCGCTGCACGCTACGCTGATCGGGTGGTGGTGACCGATGATAACCCGCGCACGGAACGTCCTGAGCAAATCGTCAATGATATTTTGACCGGCATTCCACAACAAACTGACGTTGAGGTGCTGTTTGGTCGGCGGGAAGCTGTGGCACAAGTCATTGCCAAAGCGCAGCCTGAAGACGTCATCGTCCTCGCGGGTAAGGGGCATGAAGATTATCAAGTGATTGGACATGAGCGGGTTGCCTACGACGAACGCGCTTGGGTTGCGGCAATCATGGGAGGCGAACATGATTAAGACCGACTTGATTTGGGCCACCCGAGCGGTGGACGGCCAATTGTTTGGCGATAACCTTGCGATTGCGACGGTGAGTACGGATACCCGTGAATTACCGCCAAACTGCTTATTTATTGCCCTGAAAGGGCCCAACTTCGATGCCCATGATTTTATTCAAGACGCCGTCGCGAAAGGCGCTGCGGCAGTCTTGGTCGAGCGCCGCGTTACGCTGCCTGAAGAGCTACAAGTACCGCAGATTGTGGTGCAAGATACCCGTCACGCGCTGGGGCAGCTGGGTGCTGCAGTCAAAGCGACAGTGCAGCCAAAAACGATCGCCATCACGGGTAGTAGTGGTAAAACCACGGTCAAAGAGATGCTGGCTGCAATGCTCAGTCGTCAAGGGAATGTATTGGCTACCGCTGGCAACTTTAATAATGACATCGGTGTGCCCTTAACCTTATTGCGCCTTGAACCACAGCATGATTTTGCAGTGGTCGAATTAGGTGCGAATCATCTCGGTGAAATTGCTTACACCACGCGCCTGACACAGCCTGATGTGGCCATCATTAATAATGTTGCGCCGGCTCATGTTGAAGGCTTTGGCAGTGTGCATGGTGTGTTTCGCGCGAAATCTGAAATTTTTAAAGGCCTGAATGCTGACGGGTTGGCGCTAACACCAAGCGCCTCTGAGTTTGCCCGCTGTTGGCAGCAGCAGGTCACCCATTGCCAGCATTTGACCTTTGGTCAAACGGCAGATGCCGGCATACGTGCAACAGAGGTTGAGGTTGATGCGCAAGGGTGTGCCAGTTTTACCATTCATTTGCCGAGTGCTCTCGCGCCAGCAACCGAGCAACAAGCGCGCATTCACTTGAGCTTGCCAGGTTTACATAATGTTGACAATGCGCTGGTAGCTATTGCAGCTGCTGTTGCGGTAGGTTGTCCGCTCGCCGATGCTCAGGCCGCGTTAAAGCATTTAAAACCGGTGCCTGGTCGTATGCAGGTGCTCCCTCTTAGTGCCGACATCAAGCTAATTGATGACAGTTACAACGCCAACGTAGGTTCCGTAAAAGCCGCACTTGATATGCTCGCTGTGTATCAAGGTTTGCGCATTATGGTGTTGGGCGATATGGGAGAGCTTGGTGAGCAAGCGCGCCAATATCATGAAGAGGTAGGTGCGTATGCGATTGACGCCGGTATCGATAACTTATTTACGCTAGGCGTGTTAAGTCAAAGCGCGAGTGAAGTATTTAATGGCAGAGGAGGTAAGCACTTCTCTGATGTGACGACGCTTGTTGAGACGATTCTAACGACTACGCAAGGCGCAGCAACGCCAATCACGATTCTAGTGAAAGGTTCGCGTAGTGCGCATATGGAACGGGTGATCGAAGCTTTACAAACGCGAGCTGCTGAGCTGCATTCAAGTTTAACGCCAGAAGGAAACCAAGCATGCTAGTTTGGCTAGCTGATTATCTCACTCAATTTGCCAGTGGCTTTAATGTCATTTCGTACCTGACGATGCGCGCGATTTTAAGCGTGCTGACGGCGTTGTTGATTTCATTATGGATGGGACCACGCCTGATTCGCTATTTGCAACGTTTGCAAATTGGTCAGTCGGTGCGTGATGACGGCCCACAGTCGCATTTAAGTAAAGCCGGTACCCCAACCATGGGGGGCTTGTTGATCATCGCGGCCATCGTCATTTCGACATTACTTTGGGCGGATTTGTCGAATCGTTACGTGCAAGTGCTGTTGGGCGTTGTGCTTGGTTTTGGTTTGGTGGGCTTTGTTGATGATTACCGCAAGGTGGTGCAGAAAAACTCGCGCGGTTTGCCCGCCAAGTGGAAGTATTTTTGGCAATCACTGATTGCGACGGTGGCGGCAGTCGTGCTCTATGCCAATGCGACGGTTGGTGCCGAGACGCAACTACTGGTGCCGTTCTTTAAAGATGTCATGCCACAGTTGGGTTTGTTGTACATCTTGTTGGCGTATTTCGTGGTGGTCGGAACCAGTAACGCCGTGAACTTGACCGATGGTCTCGATGGTTTAGCGATTGTTCCAACCATCATGGTCGCTGGCGCACTAGGTATTTTTGCGTACGCCTCAGGGAACACCAATTTTGCAGAATACCTGAATATTCCTCACCTGCCGTTGTCGGGCGAGTTGCTGGTGGTCTGTATGGCTATTTGTGGCGCGGGCTTAGGGTTCTTATGGTTTAACACCTATCCAGCGCAAGTTTTTATGGGCGACGTGGGTTCGTTAACCCTTGGTGCTGCACTGGGAATTATTGCGGTGATGGTACGCCAAGAACTGATTCTATTCATCATGGGCGGCGTGTTCGTGATGGAAACCTTGTCGGTGATGTTGCAGGTCGGTTCGTACAAACTGCGTGGCAAGCGCGTGTTTCGGATGGCGCCTATTCACCATCACTATGAATTAAAAGGGTGGCCAGAACCGCGCGTGATTGTGCGTTTTTGGATTTTGTCACTGGTATTTGTGTTGATTGGTCTTGCGACCTTGAAACTACGCTAAGGAACCAACGTGAGTTATCTTGCTGCACTGCACACATATGAAACGATAGGGGTGGTTGGCCTTGGCCAGTCAGGCTTGTCGTGTGTGCGCTTTTTGTTGCAGCAAGGGATTACGCCGCGGGTGTTTGATACGCGCGAAGCTCCACCACAGGCCGAGCAGCTTAAACATTTGGACGCAACCCTTACGCTCACCACTGGGCCGCTTGATATTGCTGAGTTGCTGACCTGTGATGTGCTGATCGTTGGGCCTGGGTTGGACTTACGCCTGCCGGCGTTGCAGATGGCTGCAGATGCGGGCATCCCATTGGTTGGCGATGCTGACGTTTTTGCGCAGTTTGCGCAAGCACCGGTATTAGGTATTACTGGCTCTAATGGCAAATCGACGGTCACCCAGTTGACCGGCGAGTTACTCAGTGCTGCGGGACTGAACGTTGCTGTCGGTGGCAATATTGGCGTGCCGATGCTCGATGTTTTGGCCGACGATGTGGACGTTTACGTGCTGGAATTGTCGAGCTTTCAACTCGATTTGATGCACGATCTGCACCTGCATGCGGCGACCTTACTGAATATCAGTGATGATCATCTTGATCGCTACAATGGCGCAGACGCTTATGCCGTCTCGAAGCACCGCATTTATCAACAGGTCGACTATGCGATTTGGAATCGCGATCAGCGCAGTACAGCGCCGCTGCACGTGCCTGTGGCTCAGCAGTTAAGCTTTGGCACCGACGCTGCGGCGACCACCCCTGGCCAGTTTGGCATTTCGGCGTTCCCAGACCCACAGATCTGTCATGGTGCTACGCCGATTGTCGCGGTCGATGACTTGCCATTAGCGGGCCTGCATAACGTCTTGAACGTGCAAGCTGCGCTGGCCTTAGTGAGTACCTTAAACGTGGCGCTAAACGACCTAGTGCCAGCGCTAAAGAGCTTTCATGGCCTACCACATCGCTGTGAACTGGTAGCTGAACAAGGCGGCGTGCGCTGGGTCAATGATTCGAAAGCAACCAATATTGGCGCCGCCGAAGCTGCGATTTATGGCCTGCGGCCGTTGGTGGAAGGCAAACTCATTCTAATTGCTGGTGGAGATGGCAAAGGCGCCGACTTTGCCACGTTCCGTGATGCGTTGGCGCAGGTTGATGCGTTAATAGTGCTCGGGCGCGACGGCAATCGCATTGCTGCGTTTCATCCGCATGCACAGCGTGCTGTCGATTTGAATGAGGCTGTGCGCCTTGCGGCCGCGGAGACGGTTCCGGGCAGCACCGTGCTGCTCGCCCCAGCCTGCGCAAGTTTAGATATGTTTAATAGTTATCAGCATCGCGGTGATGTGTTTAAAGCCGCGGTCGTCGAGCAGCTGGCCGAGGTGATGCATGACTGAGACCACGGCACGCCAAGAACAACAACTCGAATTAGGAATTGCTGAAGGCCGTGCGACAGGGCAGCCTTGGCAGCGGATACGCGACTGGTGGTTACCCGAGCAACATGTGTTGTACGACCGTGTATTGCTGTGGTTAGCCTTGGGGTTACTTGCCTTTGGCTTTGTGATGGTAAGCTCAGCGTCGTTTCCGATTGCGGAGCGCCTGACCGACAACCCTTTTCATTTTGTCATTCGTCATAGCATGTACTTGGTGCTGGGCTTAGGCCTGCTGGCAACCACAGTACAAGTGCCAGTGAATTGGTGGTTTAAAGGCAGTGCCGTACTGTTACTCAGTGCCTTGGCGGCGCTGGTGCTTGTGCTGGTGGTCGGGCATGAAGTTAATGGTGCGCGCCGTTGGATTAAAATTGGGCCGATGACCTTACAGGTAGCCGAGTTGGCCAAGTTTTTCTTTGTGATTTACTTGAGTAGTTATTTATCACGCCGCATTGATCTTGTGCAGGAAAACCTACAAGACTTCATTAAGCCTTTGGTGGTGCTGTTCTTTTTTGCTGTGCTACTGCTCATGCAGCCCGACTTTGGCTCACTGGCGGTAATGGTCAGTATCGTGGTGGGGATGCTGTTTCTTGCTGGCGCAAGACTCTGGCAGTTCTTCGCCATCATGATTGTTTTGGCCTTCGGCTTAACCTTATTGATTATCAAAGAACCCTACCGGATGAAGCGGGTCACCTCTTTCTTAGACCCTTGGCAAGATCCGTTCGGTAGCGGTTATCAGCTCACCCAGTCGTTGATGGCGTTTGGACGCGGTGACTGGACCGGGCAAGGCTTAGGCAACAGTATTCAGAAGTTACAGTACCTACCTGAAGCGCACACCGATTTTATTATGGCGGTGGTCGGTGAAGAGCTTGGCTTTTTAGGCATTGTCGCCGTGCTTGCTGCCGTGCTTGCGATTGTGTTGCGGGCACTATGGATTGGTCGCCGCTGTTTGCAAAAAGATCAACGCTTTGGTGCCTTCATTGCTTATGGCATTGGCATTTGGTTCGCGTTCCAAGCGCTCGTAAACATTGGTGCCGCCGCAGGCATGTTACCGACCAAAGGCTTGACCTTACCGTTAGTATCATACGGTGGTACCAGTTTGTTAGTGAGCTGTGCCGCCCTCGGCTTATTGCTACGTATTGATTATGAATGGCGTGTGGCCAGCGTGAAAGTGGCACCACGTGCAGGGCGAAGTAAAGCGAAAACCACTCGGAGGGCGCGCGCATGAGTACCATTATGATCGCTGCCGCCGGTACCGGTGGACACGTATTTCCGGCCCTTGCGGTCGCTGAAATGTTGCGGCAGCGCGGGCATACTATTGTTTGGCTGGGAACCACCGAGCAACGCATTGAAGCACGCGTGGTGCCAACTGCTGGCTTTACCCTTGAGCAAATCGCCATGCAAGGGCTACGAGGTCATGGTTGGCAGCGCAAGCTGCTATTACCGTGGCGCATGCTGAAAGCCATCGCACAATGTCGGCGTTTGTATCGGCAGCATCATGCTGACCTGGTGGTGAGCTTTGGTGGTTATGTGTGCGGACCCGCCGGACTGGCTGCCCGTAGCGCGGGTATTCCTTTGTTAGTGCATGAACAAAATGCCGTCGCCGGCATGACCAATAAATTGTTAGCGCGCTTTGCGCAGCAGGTAATGTTGGGCTTTGCGGATGCGCAAGCGCAGTTACCGAATGGCGAAGTGACGGGGAATCCGTTGCGTGCCGAATGGGCAGCGCCGAGCGAACGCGAGCCGCACGATGGTCTGCGCGTGTTAGTCGTCGGCGGTAGCTTAGGCGCCCAAGCGTTGAACACCGCGGTGCCGCAAGCGCTGGCGCAATTGAGTCAGCGTGAGCAACTGGACGTGTTACATCAATGTGGTGTGGGCGTTAGTGCTGGGGTCGAGCGTGACTACGCCCAACACGGCCTGAAAAATGTGCGAGTCACTGAATTTATTGAACAAATGCATGCGGCCTATCAGTGGGCCGATGTGGTGATTTGTCGGGCCGGAGCCTTAACCGTGAGTGAACTTGCGGTGGTGGGGACACCGGCGATTTTTGTGCCGCTACCACACGCCGTCGACGATCATCAAACCGCCAACGCAAACGCGCTTGCAAAAGTCGGCGCTGGCGTGGTGTTACCGCAACCTAAGTTGCTTGAAATAACGCCTTTGGCCGAGATTCTAGAGCAGTGGCTGGCGACGCCAGCCGAACTGGAACACATGCGCACGCAAGCCCACAAAGCGGCGTGCCCTAATGCAACCCAAGCGGTTGTGGAGCGTTGTGAACAATGGATATGAAAACAGCAGCACCAAGTACAGTACAGGTTCCTGAGATGCGTCGCGTACGCCGCATTCATTTTGTCGGTATCGGCGGCGCAGGGATGGCCGGCATCGCTGAGGTCTTGCTGAACCAAGGTTATGCGATTTCAGGCTCTGATATCGGTGAAAACGCCAATACCCAACGCTTGCAGGGATTGGGGGCAGAGATCTTTATCGGTCACGCAGCGAGCAATGTTAGCGCGGCCGATGTGGTGGTGGTGAGCTCGGCCATTCGTCCTGACAATAGTGAATTAACAGCGGCCAAAGAGGCCTTTATTCCGATCGTGCGGCGTGCTGAGATGCTCGCTGAATTGATGCGTTTCCGGCACGGCGTTGCGGTAGCGGGTACGCATGGTAAAACGACGACAACCTCGTTGTTGGCCAGCGTCTTTGCCGAAGCAGAACGTGATCCTACCTTCGTGATCGGTGGCTTACTGAATAGTGCTGGCAGTAATGCGCGGCTGGGCTCGAGTAAGTATTTGATTGCTGAGGCCGACGAGTCAGATGCGTCCTTTTTGCACTTGCAGCCGATGGTCGCGGTGGTGACGAATATCGAAGCTGACCATATGGATACCTATGGCGGTGACTTCAATCGGATGCTTGACACCTATATCGATTTTTTACACAACCTGCCGTTTTACGGCTTGGCGGTGATGTGCATTGATGACCCAGTGATCCGCGAGTTGTTGCCACGGGTTGGACGTCAGCTGACTACCTATGGCTTTAGCGACGATGCTGATGTTCGTGGTAGCGATTATGCACAGCATAGTGGCGAGAGCCGCTTTGTGGTACACCGCAAAGGCCGTGAGCCACTGGCGGTAACAGTGAATTTACCTGGCCGACACAATGCCTTAAATGCGCTTGCGGCGATCGCGGTGGCGACCGATGAAGGGATTGAGGATGCGGCGATTCAAGGTGCGCTCCAGCAATTTGGCGGTATTGGTCGTCGATTCCAGCGTTTGGGTGAGTTTCCATGTCAGCGCGAGGAGCAAACCGGCGAAGTGATGCTGATTGACGATTATGGTCACCATCCAACCGAGGTCGCGGCGACCATTGCAGCGGCGCGCGCAGGCTGGCCAGAGCATCGGATTGTGATGGCATTTCAGCCGCACCGCTACTCGCGCACACGTGATCTCTATGATGAGTTTGTCTCGGTGCTCGCGGAAGTAGATGTACTACTTTTACTTGATGTTTATAGTGCCGGTGAAGCCGCGGTCCAAGGTGCGGATAGTCGTGCGTTGACAAAATCGCTCCGGATGCGTGGTAAAGCCGAGCCTATCTACGTTGGTGACCGCGGTGAGTTGATGCGGGTGTTGGCCGATATTTTGCGTCCGAACGATTTGGTTCTTGCCCAAGGCGCCGGTAATATTGGCGCGATTGCGCGTGAGTTGGCACTTACTCAACTTGAACCGCAAGCCTTACGGGCTGCAGCCGAGGATTATGAGGAGTCGCAACGATGAGTGAATTTGGCAAAGTTGCCGTGCTACTCGGTGGTGATTCAGCCGAACGTGAGGTCTCCTTACGCTCCGGGCAGGCGGTGACGGAAGCGCTGCGTCGCGCCGGTGTGGATGCGCACCCGTTTGATCCTGCGCACAACCCTCTGAGTGAATTGATTGAACAAGGCTTCGAGCGGGTGTTTAACGTCTTACATGGTCGCGGTGGCGAGGATGGCACCATCCAAGGTGCGCTGCAGTATTTAGGCTTGCCTTACACCGGTAGTGGCGTATTGGCGAGCGCTGTCGCGATGGATAAAGTGAAAACCAAGCAAATTTGGCAAGCCTGTGGTTTGCCGATTGCGCAGAGCGAAGTGGTGCTACGTGACCAACCGGTTGATTTCGCTCAGTTGCTTCAGCAACTTGGTGGCAAAGTGATGGTGAAGCCTGCCCAAGAAGGCTCGAGCATTGGCGTGTGCCCTGCTGAAACGGTTGCCGAGTTGGCTGATGCTGTGGCGCAAGCGCACACGTTTGACCGCGAGGTGTTGGTGGAAAGTTGGCTGACTGGGCCTGAGTACACTATTGCGATTTTAGACGGTAAAGCCTTACCGGTGATCCGCTTGGAAACCACCCATGCGTTTTACGATTATGAGGCCAAGTATCAAACTGGGGATACCTTGTATCATTGTCCGGCTGGGCTTGATAACGTGGAAGAAATGGCGTTGCGACAGTTGGCTGAACGCGCGTTTGCGAGTTTAGCAGGCGAAGGTTGGGGACGTATTGACGTCATGTGCGATAAAATGGGCAACTACCGTTTATTAGAGGCCAACATGGTGCCGGGAATGACCCAGACAAGCTTGGTGCCAATGGCTGCGAAAGCTGCTGGCATGAGCTTCGAGCAACTGGTAGTGGCTATTTTACGGTCTAGCGAGGGCTAATATGGCCAGCACTGCGCGTGCATTAAATTGGCAGTTTTGGTCAGGCCTGGCGTTCTTTTTAGTGGTCGTGGCGAGCACCTTTACCGGGATTGGCTGGTTGTATTACACGGCGATGGATGCGCAGGAAGTACCGATTAAGCGGCTTTTGGTGCAAGGGGAGTTGCAGTATGTTGCGCCAGCTGATGTGCGGGAAACCTTGCTAAGTGACCCACTGGGCAGCTTTTTCTCGGCCGACGTCGATCGCATTCGCGCCCAGATTGAAGCGATGCCTTGGGTCGCTAAGGCTTCGGTACGAAAAGAGTGGCCTGACATTTTGAAAGTGTTCGTGGTGGAACAACAGCCACTCGCACATTGGAATGCAAATGAGCGTGATGATGCTTTGGTCAATCAAGCAGGGGAAGTGTTTTACGCGGATAAGAGCCGCTTGACAGTTAGGTTACCCTACTTGTCGGCACCAGAGCATGCGTTGACGCAAGCGGTACAGCAATACCGCGATTTACAAGAGCTATTGCAGTTGAACGGATTTGCAGTGCAAGAGGTCGCGTTAAGCGAGCGTTTTGCCGTCGAAGTGGTGTTACAAGATGGCGTGGTGTTACGCCTTGGTCGAGAAGCATTGTTTGAGCGCATTCAGCGGTTTATTGATTTATATCCGCAACTGCAAGGGCATCGTGATGATGCCGTCGTTGATGCAGTGGACTTAAGATACGATACGGGTGTCGCGGTAAGTTGGCGCGCACCAGACGAGCAACAGGAAGAGAGTTAAAAGGCATGTCAAAAGCAACAGAGCGAAATATGGTTGTTGGCTTGGATATCGGCACCAGTAAAGTGGTGACGTTGATCGGTGAAGTCATGCCTGACGGCGAAATTAGCGTGATTGGCGTTGGTGCTGCCGCTGCCCGAGGTATGGATAAGGGTGGCGTGAACGATTTGAACTTAGTCGTACAGTCGATTCAACGTGCCGTGGAAGAAGCTGAGTTGATGGCGGATTGCCGTATTGCATCCGTCTATTTGAATATTTCGGGCCGCCACATCGCTTGCCAAAACGAAAGTGGCATGGTGCCGATTAACGAAGCGGAAGTCACCCAAGACGACGTTGATAGCGTGATCCATGCCGCCAAAGCTGTGCCGATTGCGCAAGAGCGCCGCATTTTACATGTGTTGCCACAAGAATTTGTGATCGACTCGCAAGAGAGTATTAAAAGCCCTATTGGCATGTCGGGCGTACGGATGGAATCGAAAGTCCATATTGTTACCTGTGCCAATGATATGGCGAAGAATATTGAAAAAGCCGTTGAACGTTGTGGTTTGACCGTTGATCGCCTGATTTTCTCAGCGCTTGCCTCAAGTTACTCGGTGTTGACCGAAGATGAAAAAGACTTAGGCGTGGCGTTGGTCGATATGGGAGCAGGTACCATTGATATCTGTATTTATACCGGTGGCGTGCTGCGTCATACGGCGGTTATTCCGGCGGCCGGTAACCAGGTGACCAGTGATATTGCGAAAATTTTCCGTACACCATTGAATCATGCGGAAGAAATCAAGACCAAGTATGCATGTGCGCTTTGTCAGCTGGTGAGCAAGGACGACAATATCGAAGTGCCATCGGTCGGCGGGCGTCCATCACGCGTGATGCAGCGCCATATTTTAGCGGAGGTTGTAGAGCCTCGTTATCAAGAGCTGTTTGAATTGATCCGTGATGAAATTAAAAACAGTGGGTTAGATGAGCAGATCGCCGCTGGTATCGTGTTAACCGGTGGTTGCGGCCGGATGGAAGGCGCCATTGAGTTTGCGGAAGAAATCTTCCAAATGCCGGTGCGCCTCGGCGAACCTCTGGGCACCAAAGGGTTGAGTGATTATGTGCAAGATCCAACCTATGCCACAGCGGTAGGTTTGTTGCGCTACGGGCAAAAAGATCTGCAATCACGTCAAGAAGACCCACGTGACAATAATGTCATTGGTTTGTGGAAGCGGGTGCACGGCTGGTTTAAAGGCGAATTTTAAGAAAAACAACGCTTTGGAAAAGTTTTTTGGGGTAGTACAATAAGCAGGTAGAAAGGAGAAACAACATGTCTGAAGTATTCGAAGTAGTCGACAACTTTGACAGCGATGCGGTCATTAAGGTCATCGGTGTAGGTGGCGGCGGTGGTAACGCCGTAAAACACATGATCAGTGAATCCATTGAAGGAGTGCAGTTCTTAGCTGCAAACACTGACGCGCAGTCATTACGTAATCATGGTGCTCACGTGACCATTCAACTTGGTGATGAAATGACCAAGGGATTGGGGGCTGGCGCAAACCCAGAAGTGGGTCGTCAAGCTGCAGAAGAGACCAGAGAAGAGATTAAAAAACACCTTGAAGGTGCGGACATGATCTTTATCGCCGCCGGTATGGGTGGTGGCACGGGAACCGGTGCTGCACCTGTGGTTGCCGAAGTGGCTCGTGATCTTGGTATCTTGACCGTTGCGGTGGTCACCAAGCCGTTCCCATTTGAAGGGCGCAAGCGTATGGCTGTTGCCGACGAAGGTATCGCGCAATTGGGGCGTTATGTTGACTCGTTGATTACCATTCCGAACGAGAAGCTGTTGAAAGTGCTTGGCAAGGGCACCAGCTTGCTTGATGCATTCAGTGCCGCCAACAATGTGTTATTGGGCGCTGTGCAAGGTATCGCGGATCTGATCACGCGTACTGGTTTGATTAACGTCGACTTTGCAGACGTACGTGCAGTTATGCGTGAAATGGGTACCGCGATGATGGGTACCGGCATTGCGCGTGGTGAAGAGCGTGCGCAAGAAGCCGCTGAGATGGCGATTAATAGCCCACTGTTGGAAGACATCGATCTGTCTGGCGCGCGGGGCGTATTGGTGAATATCACCGCTGGCCTTGATATGAGCATCGACGAGTTTGAAACCGTTGGTAGCACGGTGAAAGCTTTTGCCGCTGAAAATGCAACGGTGATCGTGGGAACTGTTATTGATCCAGAGATGTCTGAAGAAATGCGCGTTACCGTTGTGGCAACAGGTATTGGTGCAGAGCGTAAGCCAGATATCTCGTTAGTGAATAGTGGTCGCGAGAAGGCGCGTGAGCAAGGCTACAGCAATAATCGCTCTGGTGGTTACCAAACCGGTGGCGCTGCGACTGCACGTGCACTTGAGCCAGAAACTGAAGCTTACGAAAGCGAAGAGTATGACGTGCACGCTGAAAAACCAGCGAGCAAGCCACAATCGCAAAGCGGCAAGGATATGGACTATTTAGATATCCCTGCATTCTTGCGCCGTCAAGTGGACTAAGCGTCCGCTCGATAGCGTTAAGTAAGCGTAAAGAATTCGCGTATTCGCAAGTAAAATTGCGAAAAGAACAGATTTTGGGTAAAATATTGCGCCTTTAACTGGCCAGACGAGAAGAGTGAGAACGACATCGAATGCTGAAACAACGCACAATTAAACAACCTATTGCGACCACAGGTGTGGGTCTGCACAAAGGTAATAAGGTTCAATTGACGCTACGTCCAGCTCCAGCCAATACCGGTTTGGTGTTTCGTCGTGTTGATTTAAAACCTGCGGTTGATATTCGTGCCGACGCTGGGTTGGTGCGCGATACCCGTATGTGCACATGTTTGATCAATGACGAAAACGTTCGCGTGTCGACAGTTGAACACCTTCTTGCAGCAATCGCTGCGATGGGTATCGACAACCTCATCATCGAAGTGAACAGCCATGAGATTCCAATCATGGACGGTAGCTCGCATCCTTTTATATACCTGCTACAGAGTGCGGGCATCGAGGAACAAGGCGTAGCGAAAAAATTTATCCGAATCAAACAACCGGTGCGTGTTGAAGACGGTGACAAATGGGCGGAACTACTACCCCATAATGGTTTCCGCATTGATTTTGCCATCGACTTCGATCACCCGGCCATCGCTGATACCAATCAGGTCGTCAGTATGGACTTTAGTACCACCAGCTTCATGAAAGATATTAGCCGGGCGCGTACGTTTGGTTTTATGAAAGATATCGAATTCTTGCGCGCTAACAACTTAGCGCTGGGTGGGAGTTTTGACAACGCTGTGGTGTTGGACGAATTCCGCATCTTGAACAGCGACGGTTTGCGTTATGACGATGAGTTCGTCAAGCATAAAGTACTCGACGCAGTGGGCGACCTCTATATCGGTGGCCATGCCATTTTGGGGCATTTACGTGCGCACAAATCAGGTCATGCGTTGAATAACCAGTTGCTGCGAGCCGTACTTGAAACGCAAGAGGCTTGGGAATTTGTCACCTTTGAGGATGAGGCGGCCGAATCGCCCATCGCTTTTGCGAGTCCACTTACCGCTTAAACGAAAGCCTGCATCAACGTGCAGGCTTTTTTCTTTCTAGGCGTTAGTTCGTCTCATCTGCGCTGTATTTATCGGCCAAGGCTAACAGTTGCGAGCGCAGCGGCTCTTCACAAAGCGCTGCTTGTTCACGTAGTTTTTTGACCGTGTCTGATTCAGTAGGTGCCTGCTTTGCCGCCGCTTTTTGAGGAGCTTGCGAGAGTTGGGAACGGTTTGGACGAATGCGTATTTCAATCCTATCGGCCACAGGCGTAGCATGAGTTTGAAAATACGTTATAATGCGCCCTTGTTCGGTTTTTATCCGCTGCCCAACGGCGGCCGATGAAACCTTTAAAGTAAGGGACGGTGCGTTGAGTTGAATGACCTCACAGTGAGGTGCCAATTCGTCTAACCCAAGCTGGCTGAAACAGTCACGTAAGAGCTGTTGCCATTGCGTATAGTGTTCCGAGTAGTCGGCAAACTGTTGCAGTCGCTGACTACCAAGGAGTTGATCGAGCTTTTTCGGTCGACGACGCGCCATAGTTCCAACTCAACTGAAATATAAAGCAACGAGAGGTTGCATGAGTTTAACAGTCTTCTACAAAGGCTCCAAAGTTAAATTTAAGCTGCAGGCGAGTCGCCGCAAGCTGTTCGCGCTTGCATTCGTGGCGAGTGTGGGCTTAATGCTATTGGTGCGGCCATGGCAAGCGTGGAGCGGTTATAGCGTGACCCAGGTACGCGAGCAAATTACTGCTGAGCAGCGTAGCTTAGCTGCCCAGTCGCAGGTGGTGCAAGAGATTCGCGCTGAGACCGAAAAGCGACTTACCGCGCTCACGATTCAACTTGGCGAAATGAAGGCGCGGGTGCGCCAGTTAGATAGTCTGGGTGAGCGTCTTGCGGATGCTGCGGAAATTGATGTCAGCGATATCTTGCAGCATTCGTCAGCAAATGTTGCCGTTGGTGGTCCCGAGGCGTCTATTTTGGAAGCACCACGCCCTCCAGCTGTCGAGGTGATGGCTGAGCTCGATGCGTTGTTGCTGCACCTCGAAGATAAACAAAATCAACTCTCAGCACTTGAATCTGTGCTGATGCGTCATCATATCTCGACAGAGAGTTTTGTGGCTGGTCGTCCTGTTGATGGTGGCTGGTTGAGCTCGCATTATGGTGCACGTAAAGATCCTTTTACAGGCGAGCCATCGATGCACAAGGGGATTGATTTCGCCAACCTTGAAGCTGATGCAGGTGTATTCGCAACTGGGGCAGGTGTGGTAACTTGGTCCGGTGAGCGTTATGGCTATGGTAAGCTTATCGAGATTGATCACGGCGGTGGTTTAAAAACGCGTTATGGCCATTGTGCTGAACTATTGGTGAACACTGGCGATGTGGTCACCCGAGGTCAGGAAATCGCTAAATTGGGGAGTACTGGACGTTCTACTGGGCCTCATGTGCATTACGAAGTTTTGCGTAATGAGCGCCATATTGACCCCAGTAAGTATGTCTATCGTGAGGCGCCGTAACGGCTTCACTTACATTCAACAACAGGATAATTAAGTCACATGTTAGGTAGTCTGTTTCGCAAAGTTTTTGGTAGTCGCAATGACCGTATTCTGAAAGGTTTACAAAAAAAAGTTGCTGCGATTAATGCCTTAGAACCTGAATTTGAAGCGCTCAGCGATAGCGAACTAAAACAAAAAACCGCTGAATTTAAAAAGCGCGTCGCAGATGGTGAAACGCTCGATGCTATTCTTGTTGAAGCTTTTGCAACGGTGCGTGAGGCGAGTAAGCGTGTGTTCAACATGCGGCACTTCGACGTACAGTTGATTGGCGGTATGATCCTAAACGATAACCGTATTGCCGAGATGCGAACTGGTGAAGGTAAAACCTTAACCGCGACCCTTCCTGCCTACCTCAATGCCTTGTCAGGTAAAGGTGTTCACATTGTTACCGTGAACGATTACTTGGCGCGTCGTGATGCTGAGACCAACCGTCCGTTGTTTGAATTCCTCGACTTATCGGTGGCCTTTAATATTCCGGGTATGCAGCATGCTGAAAAGCAACAAGCTTACGCGGCAGATATTACCTATGGTACCAACAACGAATTTGGTTTCGACTATTTGCGTGACAACATGGCGTTCTCACCGAAAGAACGTGTTCAGCGCAAATTAAACTACGCCATTGTCGATGAGGTCGACTCGATTTTGATCGATGAGGCACGTACGCCACTAATTATTTCGGGTGCCGCCGAAGATAGTTCAGAGCTGTATAAGCAAATGAACGACATCGTGCCATTACTGAACCGTGCCGATGAAGAAGATACCGAAGAGAAGCGCGGTGAAGGTGACTTCACCATCGATGAGAAAGCACGCCAATTGCACCTGACAGAAAACGGTCAAGAGCATGTAGAGGCAATTCTTAAAGAGCGTGGCTTGCTGGAAGAGCATGATTCACTTTACTCAGCAGCAAATATTACCTTGTTGCACCACGTGAACGCGGCGTTGCGTGCGCACCATTTGTATCAGAAAGACGTCGACTACATCGTTAAAGACGACCAAATCGTGATTGTCGATGAGCATACCGGTCGTACCATGGAAGGCCGCCGTTGGTCTGAAGGCTTACACCAAGCGATGGAAGCCAAAGAAGGCGTTAAAATTCAGAATGAAAACCAAACCTTGGCATCGATTACCTTCCAGAACTACTTCCGTTTGTACGAGAAGCTTGCGGGGATGACAGGTACTGCCGATACCGAAGCGTTTGAGTTCCAATCGATTTACGGCTTGGAAACTGTCGTTATTCCTACCAACCGGCCAATGATTCGTGATGATCGTGCTGACTTGATCTTTATGACCACCGAAGAAAAGTATGAAGCCATCGTTGCCGACATCGAAGAATGTCGTGCCGCGAAGCGTCCGGTGTTAGTAGGTACAGTATCGATTGAAAACTCAGAATTATTGTCGAACTTCTTACGCAAGAAAAAGATCCCGCACAATGTCCTGAATGCTAAATTCCACGCGAAAGAAGCCGATATTATTGAGCAGGCTGGTTTACCAGGAGCAGTCACCATTGCCACCAACATGGCGGGTCGTGGTACCGATATCGTGCTAGGTGGTAACTTACAAGCAGAGATTGAGAAACTTACCGATCCGACGCCAGAGCAGATTGAACAGGTGAAAGCCGAGTGGCGCAAACGCCATGATCAAGTGGTTGAATCAGGTGGTTTGCATATCATCGGTACTGAGCGTCATGAATCACGCCGTATTGATAACCAGTTGCGCGGTCGTTCAGGTCGTCAAGGTGATCCAGGTTCATCACGCTTCTATTTGTCGCTTGATGATAGCTTGATGCGTATTTTTGCGTCAGAGCGCATGGCAGGCTTGTGGAAGCGCCTAGGTATGAAGCGCGGCGAAGCGATTGAGCACCCGTGGGTGAACCGTGCTGTTGAAAATGCGCAGCGTAAAGTTGAAGGCCGCAACTTCGATATCCGTAAAGCGCTACTCGAGTTTGATGATGTCGCAAACGATCAGCGTAAAGTCGTGTACGAGCAACGTAACGAATTGCTCGACGAAGGCGATATTTCTGAAACTATCCAAGTGATCCGCGCGGATGTGCTCGACCAGGTGATTAGTGAATACATCCCACCACAATCATTGGAAGAAATGTGGAATGTGCAGGGCTTAGAAGAGCGTTTACGCGTCGATTTCGATTTACCTGTGCCGGTGCAACAATGGTTGGATGAAGACGATAAGCTGCATGAAGAGAGCCTTCGCGAGAAGTTGCTGGCGGCGCTTGAAGAAGCCTATCAGCAGAAAGAGCAACAAGTCGGTGTAGACGTTTTACGTCAGTTTGAGAAAGCCATCATGTTGCAAAGTCTCGACTCACATTGGAAAGAGCATTTGGCGGCAATGGACCACTTGCGCCAGGGGATTAACCTGCGTAGCTATGCGCAGAAAAACCCGAAACAAGAGTACAAGCGTGAAGCTTTCGAATTGTTCTCAAACATGCTGGAAGAGTTGAAGCTTGATGTGGTGACCATTCTGAGCAAGGTGCGCGTCCGTGCTGAGGAAGATGTAGAAGCGGTTGAGCAGAAGCGTCGGGAAGCAGCGGAGCGTCAAGCGCAGCAACAACGTTATCAGCATGAAGCTGCCGCGACCAGCGGCAGTGATAGCGCTGAGCCAGCCGCTGCTGGTGGCGCACGGGTGGGGCGCAATGAACCTTGCCCATGTGGCTCAGGTAAGAAGTATAAGCAGTGCCATGGCAAGCTCTAATCCCGTCCATGTTGCCGTTGGTGTCATTGAAGACACCGACGGTAACGTTTTTATTAGCAAACGTCACAAAGCCTTACATCAAGGCGACAAATGGGAATTCCCCGGCGGCAAAGTTGAAGCTGGTGAAACCGTTTATGATGCGCTGGTACGTGAGCTACGCGAAGAGTGTAATATCGAAGTGACAGCGGCGTCGCCGTTGACTGTGATCCATCACGATTATGATGATAAGCGTGTGGTGCTTGATGTGTGGCGGGTGACGCGTTTTACTGGCGAGATAGAGCAGAAAGAAGGGCAAGAGTGGTTGTGGGTCGCCCCGTATGCCCTTGTGGCATATCCGTTCCCTGCGGCGAATCAACCGATTATTGACTTACTGCAGCAGTAGCAGGGTTGCACTCACTGTGCATCCCGTGCATTTACGGGCAGAGCGCTAGCTCAAACTCGACATCACTTTCGTACGACGCTTTGCCTTGTTGTGGGGCGTTACTCAAAAATCTTACGCTAAAACGCTGTTTATGGCCGCTCACAACAGGATAGGCGGGCACTGAAGCTGGTACGCGTAAACGCAGCAAACTTAACGGTTCCGTGCTCTCTTGCAGTAAGCCACCCTCGGCTACCACCCATTGGAAATGTGCCTGTCCACGCAGTAACTCAAGCTCAAGCGCTAAACCTTGAAAGAGTGCTTCAAACTCATGCCACCAGCGTTGGCAATCGTCGTCACGGCGTTGCTGTGACTGATGTAACCAAAAGTGTAACTGTGGCACATCGAAGTTACAGGTACCGCCGGGCATCCCAAAACGTTGGCGGGTTACACTCAGTAAACGGTCTTGCTTGAGGTGACTACCCACCCGGGTCAGAGGCTGAATTGCTTGAATTGCGCTTTTCACACGTTCTGCAAGGCTTTGTACTTGCTGCTGATTGACATCTGGGTGCTGCGACCAAACGTGGAGCTGTGCACGACGTCGATCGAGATCTTTTTGAACATCGGTACGCACGTCACTGCGTTCACATAACTCTAAGATTGCAAACAGCGCGTCGAAATAGCGGGCATAATTGTCTGCCGTGACAGGCGTGTCAGGTTTTAAAATGCCCCGCAGATGTTCAAGACGCAAGTAAGTGCGTACCCGCTCATGCAGTGGATACTCATAATTGATTGTGTAAGCTTCGTCGATTGCATCATCCATCGGCTCTATCATAGCGGCTTCTGAATCTGTTGCAATGCCTTGAAACAAGTCTGACTGGTGGCTCATTTCAACATTCCTTGGTTGCTGCCGCTTGGCGCGCATTAACGAGGTAGTGTTGGTGGAGTGCTTCGACCTGTTGTTGCAGCGCATCGCGAGAAACATCATTGTTAATGACGTCGTCGGCAAAGGCAAGCCGTTCTTCGCGTGAACATTGTGATTGCATAATCAGCTCCACCTGAGCCGCGGAAACCTGATCACGCTTGATTGTTCGTTGCCGCTGCACCTCCTCGGGCACGTCGACGACGAGCACGCGGTCACAAAGCTCAGTCAGCTTATTTTCGACCAGCAAAGGCGCAGAGAGAATCACGTAAGGCGATGCAGCTTGTTCGAGCTGGCGGTGAATTTGCGTACGGATCAGCGGGTGGGTAAGGGCATTGAGCCAAGCTTTGGCGTCATTATCTTGGAAGATACGCTCACGTAGCCAAGCCCGATTCAGTTGCCCGTCAGCCTGTAACGCTTGCTCACCGTAGCGTTCAATGACAGCGTTCAGCGCTGGCCCGCCTGGGTCCATAATGTGTCGGGCAATCACATCGGCATCGACAATGGTGATGCCCAGCGCCGCAAACAGGTCAGTAACCGTTGTTTTTCCTGAGCCAATACCGCCGGTGACGCCAAGCACCCACATTAGACGCGCACCAATCCCCAGTACCAGTGTAGTAATTGCTCCCCCCAAAGCAGGGCAATCACACCGCCACAGATTAAGAAAGGACCGAAAGGAATGGGTTGACCGCGTTGATTGCGCCGGATCAGTTGCAAGGTGATGCCGATAACTGCGCCACTGAAGGCTGCGGCAAGAACGATGACAGGTAACAGTTGGTAGCCCGCCCATGCGCCAAGCGCGGCGAGTAATTTAAAGTCGCCGTAGCCCATACCTTCTTTCCCGGTAAGTAACTTAAACGCCCAAAACACCGACCATAAGGCGAGATAACCAGCCATCGCACCCATGACAGCGTCGGCAAGTGGTACCGGGCCACCGAGCCAAGCAATGAAAAGGCCTAACCATAACGTGATATAGGTCAGTTGGTCGGGCAAGAGCATGTGATCATAATCAATGAAGAACATGCAAATCAGTAAACTGGCGAAAATAAAGTAACCTAGCAGGGGCCAGCCAAAGCCGAAGTTCCATGCCAGCACCGCAAACACGCCACCGGTGAGTAGTTCAATGGCAGGGTAACGGGCGGAGATACGTGTGTGGCAGTGACGACATTTGGCTTTTAGTAGCAGCCAACTGATAACGGGAATATTGTCGTACCACTTAATGGCATGTTTGCACTTCGGACAGTGAGAATTGGGTTTGGCAAGGCTGAACGGTGTGTCGTCAAGCGCCACACTTTCGTCGTTGAGCGCCGCACAGTCGCGCTGCCACTGGCGCTTTAAGATGACCGGCAGGCGGCCAATGACCACATTTAAGAAACTCCCAATCATTAAACCTACGACGAGGGCAAAACCGAAGGTGAGCGCGCCTTGCGCCGGATAAACTTCCTGTAAGCTTGCGAACATTAACCCACCACTGAACCTAGGTTGAAGATTGGAAGATACATGGCGACAATTAAGCCGCCGACCAATATACCAATGACGACCATGATCATTGGTTCTAACAGTGCGGTGAGGTTATCCACCAAGTCATCAACCTCACGCTCATAGACATCGGCAACTTTGGCTAGCATGTCATCTAAAGAACCGGACTCTTCGCCGATGTACACCATCTGGGTCGCCATGGTGGGAAACACATCTGCGTTAATCATTGCAGTGTTCATCTGCATCCCTGAAGTCACGTCGCTTTGGACGCGAAAAATAGCGTCGCGATAGACCGAGTTCCCTGACGCACCAGCGGCTGATTCCAGGGCGTTGATCAGTGGCACACCAGCAGCAAAGGTGGTGGATAGGGTACGGGCAAAACGGGCCACGGCAGCTTTATTAAGGATAAGTCCAACCACTGGAATTTTTAACGAAATGGCTTGCACTGTGTCGCGAAACTTCTCGTTGTTCACCATTGCCCTAGCAAACAAAAAGCCCAGCGCAATAAACCCAGCAACCACATAAATAGCGTAGGCTTGCATGATTTCCGACAGACGCACAACAAACTGCGTCATGGCCGGTAATTCTGCACCGAAATCTTTAAATACGCTTTCAAATTGCGGTACCACGTAGACCAGCAAAATCATGGTGACCACAATGGCCACGACAATAACGGCGGCCGGATACACCAAGGCTTTCTTGATTTTTGCTTTCAAGGCCTCAGACTTTTCCCGGTAGGTAGCGATCCGATCGTAAATTGACTCCAGTGAGCCCGACTGCTCGCCTGAATCAACTAAATCGCAGTACAGCGGGTCGAAAACGTCGGGATGTTTACGTAATGCTGCTGCCAAGGGTGATCCTGAGCCAACATCATCAGCGAGGGTAAGCATCAGGTTACGCACGCGGACATGGTCGGTACCGCGCGCGACCATTTCAAGGCTTTGCAGCAAAGGTACGCCGGCTTCAAGCATGGTGGCGATTTGGCGGGTAAAGAGGGCGATATCGCCACCCTTAATCTTTTTATGGCCAAACAGGGGTTTGGGTTTCTTTTTTACCAGGCGAGGGTTAATTCCTTGGTCACGTAATTTGGCGCGGATTTCCCTCTCACTATCACCACGCATCACGCCTTTGACTTTTTGGCCGCGACGGTTCAGCCCTTGCCATTGAAACTCACTAAAATCTTCGAGCTTGCTACTTTTATTGGTTGCTGTTGCCATATAGCCGCCCCTTAGTTGTTGGTGACGCGGTTTGCTTCCGCGAGGCTAATAATGCCGTCCGCCACCTTCTCAAGCGCTGATTGACGTAACGAGTGATAGCCTTCTTTGCGCGCTTGACGCGCGATCTGTAATGCCCCGGCATTCGACATAATAAGTTCTTGCACGGCTTCGGTCACTGGCATGACTTCGTAAATACCTGTACGACCTTTGAAGCCGCCGGTGCAATAGTCACAACCAACTGCACGTTGCAGGTTCAAGTGATCGAGTTGTTCCTCTAAGAAACCTTGGCGCAGCAGCTCTTCTTTGGGGATATCCTCAGGTTCTTTACACTCGTTGCAGAGACGTCGCGCCAGTCGCTGGGCAATAATGAGGCTTACCGAGCTGGCAATGTTGTATGAAGGAACACCCATGTTCATCAGACGAGTTAAGGTTTCAGCTGCCGAGTTGGTATGTAGCGTCGACATCACCAAGTGACCGGTTTGGGCGGCTTTGATGGCAATTTCTGCGGTTTCAAGGTCACGGATCTCACCGACCATCACCACATCGGGATCTTGTCGTAAGAACGAGCGCAGTGCGTCCGCAAAGGTTAAGCCGGCTTTGACGTTAATTTGTACTTGGTTGACCCCGTACAGGTTAATTTCAACGGGATCTTCCGCCGTTGAAATATTCACCTCAGAGGTATTGAGAATGTTGAGGCCAGTATACAAAGATACGGTTTTCCCTGAGCCGGTTGGGCCAGTCACCAAGATCATGCCTTGTGGTTTACTTAGTGCCTCTTCGTAGAGTCGCTGTTGCTCTGGTGCATAGCCGAGTGACTCGATGCCCATCATGGCAGCTGCGGCATCAAGGATCCGCAGAACAATTTTCTCACCGTACATGGTCGGTAAGGTACTGACCCGAAAATCGATGGCTTTGTGCTTCGATAACCGCAGTTTAATCCGACCATCTTGCGGCAAGCGCCGCTCGGCAATGTCGAGCTGCGACATTACTTTTAGGCGTGCAGCGATACGGGCCGAGAGGGCAAAGGGTGGTCGGGCAATTTCATGCAAGACGCCGTCGATGCGAAAGCGGATGCGATACTCGCCTTCGTAGGGTTCAAAGTGTAAATCCGAGGCGCCGCGTTTAATGGCGTCAAGCAACATCTTGTTGATGTAGATAACGATGGGTGCGTCGTTCTTGGCATCGACACTGACAGAGCCAGTGTCTTCGCGCACTTCACCGTCGGCATCGATTTCGCGCAGTTCACGCTCGTCTTGCTCGGTAACGCCCAGCATCGAGCTTTCGTTTTCCAACAGTTTATCAATGAGCTTTTGCAGCTTGTCTTCTTCCACCAACACGGCTTCAGCTTGTAAGCGTGTACGGAACTGAAACTCATCGAGGGTTTCGATGCGGGTAGGGTCAGACACCGCGATATACAATACGTTGCCGCGTTGATACAGCGGTACGGCATGGTTTTTACGGATCAAACGCTCATTGATAAATTGTGGGGGAATGAGTTCTGGGTTGAAGCTATCGAGGTCAAGCCAGGGGCAGTTCGATTCTTGATAACAAAAGGCCGCAAGTTCAGCCGAGGTTACCAGTTTGCGTTCAATGATAACGCTGGTAAAAGGTAGCTTCGTTTCCCATGCGTATTCACTACAACTTTTCAGTTGTGCTTCAGCGATTCGTCTGTCACGCAGCAATAGCGCTGCAAGGGAGTGATGAAGCATGGAGTGTCGTTACTTAGTTTTATAAGGGACTGAGAGAAGAGCTAGCCACGCGCAGGGAGAGGCTAGCTCTTTAACTAAATCTGGAAAACTTTAGTTGGGCTAGCGATTAGATGCTACCACCACCACCGCCGCCGCCAGTTGCGCCTTCACAACCGTCAACGCGACTGTCGCTACCGTCAGTACCCCAGTCAGAGCATGCGATAACCCAGTTTAGGTTGCTACCGCTTGCATCACTTGGCGTAAGGGTTACTGAGATTGCTGTACCATTTGAATCGACAGCTTCTAAGCCAGCAGAAATCACACCATCAGTGATCGATACGCTGGTAAGGCCGTTGATGTTGGTAATGGTCGCTGCGTTTGCAGGGATTTGCTCTGAACCACCGTCACAAGCAGTTAAACCGCCTGTGCGCTGCACACACATGGCAACTGATGTTTTGTATGAACCAAGTGCTGACAAACCGTTGCTCGCTAAAGCACGCTGCGTGTAGTCACTGTAAAGAGGAATGGCAACCGCCGCCAAAATACCGATGATTGCAACTACAATCATCAATTCGATCAAGGTAAAACCTTTTTGAATTTGCGCTTTCATCTCAAAATCTCCCGCAAAGATGTAAGAAAAATAAAATTATTATTGTTGTCGAGTGTGGCAATCCTTTAATGGCTTTCACACCAATAACAATACACCTGCACTAGCCGAAAGACCGTGGTTGCGCATGCGACCGGTTAAGCCGAAATGCCACGCTTTCCACCAGACTTTAGCCTGCAGCCCCGCTATCCGCCAGTTTTATTTCGCAATACTACGAAGTAAGACAAGTTAGGACCGGAGGTTTTGCGTCACCGCCTTACGGCGGCTTTGCCTTTTAAAGCATCGCCTGGCATCCCACAAGCCCTTAATACGCTTGGTAAGTAAGGGATAGTCCCGTGGTTTGCGCACTGCTTTGTAAACATAGCAGATGTAAGGAAATCGTCAATACTTAGATTTCTGAAATTCTCAGCGAGAGATCAACTGCTTGCACGTGTTTGGTAAGGGCTCCGGACGAAATGTAGTCAATTCCAGTGCGCGCAAGTGTTGCGAGTTGTTCGTGGGTGACATTGCCAGAGACTTCGAGGCGGACACCAGGTAACTTTGTTTTAACAGCAGTATGTACATCATCATAAGAAAAGTTGTCGAGCATGATGATATCGGCGCCAGCTTCGAGTGCTGCTGCGTATTCTGTGAGATTCTCCACTTCAACTTCGACCAGTTTGTCACTGTGCAGCTGCTTCGCTTTTGCGACAGCAGCGGCGATCGAACCACAGGCCATAATATGGTTTTCTTTAATGAGGTACGCATCGTAGAGACCCACGCGATGATTACTACCACCACCACACACGACCGCATACTTCAGCGCTGTACGCAAGCCTGGCAGAGTTTTGCGAGTGTCGAGTAACTTGGTCTGTGAGCCTGCGAGTGCAGCAACATAATGTGCTGTAGTGGTGGCGACACCAGACAACGTCTGGAGGAAGTTTAAGGCGGTGCGTTCGCCAGTCAAAATGGCACGGGCTGGGCCTTGAAGTTCACAGAGCAAACTATTCGCGGCGATCTTTTCACCGTCTTGAACATGCCAGGTGACGCGTACGTCGCTACCTAGTTGACGAAACACTTCATCGACCCATGCGGTACCACAGATGACCGCATCTTCGCGAGTGATAATGCGACCATGGGCTTGCTGCTCGGCCGGAATAAGCTGAGCCGTAATATCTAAATCGCCGCTGAGCCCGTTTAAATCTTCTTCGAGCGCGCGCGCCACCATTAACTGGCGGTCGTTGCTTAATAACTCAGGTTGTACGCGGGTATCCATGCTAGTTACTCTTTTCAACGGGTTTAAAGTTGCCGTATTGTAATGTCTGCGGTCGAGAGTGACAATGAAGCAAACACGAAACACCCACGAATAGGCAAGGAGAATGACAGTGCAGATTCAGCACGGCGTGTTGCAGCAGGTTGCACAACGCCAATCGCCACATGCAGATGCGCGGCCGGACGAAACAGATATCAGCGTGTTAGTGGTGCATGGTATCAGCCTGCCAGCGGGACAGTTTGGTACCCCTTATATTGACCAACTGTTTATGGGGACCATTGACTGTGATGCCGATCCGAGTTTTGCCGTGTTGCGTAACTTACGGGTGTCGGCCCACGTGGTGATTCATCGCGATGGTCATTGCGTGCAATACGTCCCGTTTCATCGCCGTGCGTGGCATGCGGGTATTTCGCATTATTGCGGTCGCAAGCGTTGCAATGATTTTGCCATAGGGATAGAGCTTGAGGGAACGGATACCACCCCCTACACTAAGGAACAATATCGTACCTTGGCTGAGATTGCGGCTGCTTTGGTAAGTACTTATCCGGCGCTGACGCCACAACGGATTGTTGGCCATCAACATATCGCGCCGGTACGAAAAACAGATCCAGGTCCTGCGTTTGATTGGGACTACTTTCGCCAATTGCTCAATGCCGCGTTACGTGCGTCGGCCAACAAGGAGCTTTAAATGCATTTTATCGCAATTTTACTGGCCTATTCGCTGGAGCGAACGGTAACCCTGAGTCGTAACTTGCATTGGCGCCGTATCGTGTTGCGCTGGCAGCAGTGGCAAACCAAACAAACGCAAATCAAGGCGTCCAGTGACGGCCAGCGGCAGATCGCGAATTGGCGCCAGCATCTGGTTGGCGAGGTGGTCTGGGCGATTTTGCCAGCGCTTATTATCGGTTTTAGCATTGCCTTGCTTGATAACTTTTTTGTCAGCTTTGTGGTGGGCGTACTTGCGTTGCTCGCAACCATGCAGTGTGGTGCTGCGCGACGCGCGTATAAGCGCTATTTAAGCGCTGCCAGTCAGGGCGATAGTGCGGCGTGTGCGGAGCATTTGCGACAGCTGCGTCGTGCTGCGGGACGTAACGATACCACGTCAGTGCATGGGGCATTATTGTGGGTGCACTTACGTTACTACTTTGCCCCGTTGTTTTACTACGCCATCTTTGGCCTGCTAGGGGTATTGTTGTATGCCACCTTGCGTGACATGCGCCACCCGCGTAGTGCGGCATGGACGCAATTGCAGTGGTGGGTGCATTGGTTACCAACGCGGGTGATGACCTTTGGCTTTTTAATGGTCGGAAACTTTAGTAAAGCCCTGCCAGTGTGGTTGAGCTCGATTGGGAACACGCCACAAAATAATTTCCAAGCACTGCTGAAAGTGGCCGATGCGGCCGAAGAACTGACACCAAAACATGACGATGACATCACTTCTACTGCTCTGACCAGTGTTGCTTTGGTTAAGCGCAACATGCTGTTTTTCATCGTTTTGTTGGCTATTTTGACGATCGTTGGCTGGCTCTAGGTAAGAAAGATTTGGGTTCGTTAGCGATCTAGTCTAAAATGACCGCACTTATTTGGTAAGACCAATGACCCAAGTGGCGCAGAAGAGAGACTTCGGCCACTTTTGTGAGGCGGACGAAACAAATGGCTTTTGATCGTATACAACCGACCAAACTCTCGGATGTCATCATGCAACGCATCGAAGCGATGATTGTTGATGGCACCTTAGAGGCGGGTGCGCGCCTGCCTTCTGAGCGTGACTTGTCGCATCAATTTTCGGTGTCGCGTCCAAGCCTGCGCGAAGCCATTCAAAAACTCGAAGCGCGTGGTTTGTTAGAGCGCCGTCAAGGTGGCGGTACTTATGTGTGTGACAACATGCAACAACGCGTCGCCGAACCGCTGCTTGACTTGCTTACTCAGCATCCTGAATCACAGTTTGATCTGCTTGAATTTCGCCACGCGTTGGAAGGAATCTCGTCGTACTACGCCGCCATGCGCGGTACCCCAACTGATCTTGAACGTATTGAGGCGGCATTCGCCGAAATTAAGCGTGAACCTGGCACTGAGTTGGCCGCACAAGCGCAGGCACTCACCGAATTTAACTTAAGAATTACTGAAGCTTCGCACAATGTCATCTTATTGCATCTTGTGCGGAGTATGTTGCCGTTATTGCAACAGAACATTTTACAGAACCTGCAAGACTTAGCCCATAAGCCGGGCATTATGCAGGATCTTCATGAACATCGGCGGCACCTCGTGGCCGCGATTAAAGCTGGCGACTCTGAGCAAGCAAGGGAAACCTGCCATCAGTTGTTGGCCTTTATTGAACACGCGTTATTGACTTCGAATCGTGAACAATCACGCATTCGCCGGTCACTGCGCAGAACACAAAATGGGTAAGGATTAGAGTATGAGTGACCATTTGAGAGACGACCTAGATCCGCAAGAGACACGTGAGTGGCTTGATGCTCTTGAAGTCGTGTTAGAAGAAGATGGCCCTGAGCGTGGTCATTTCCTGTTGGAGTCGCTGATTGAAAAAGCGCGTCGTAGTGGTGCTTACCTACCCTACGCAGCAACAACGGCTTATTTGAACACCATTCCTGTAAGCCAAGAGCCGACCGTCCCAGGTGACCAAAGCATGGAAGCGCGCATTCGTGCGGCGATCCGTTGGAATGCTTTGGCGATGGTGTTACGGGCCTCGAAAAAAGAGCTTGAGTTGGGTGGTCACATTTCGAGCTTTGCTTCGTCAGCAATGCTTTATGATGTTGGTTTTAACCATTTCTTCCGTGCGCCAACCGATCAAGACGGCGGTGACTTCTTGTTTATTCAAGGTCACGCGTCTCCGGGCATCTACGCCCGAGCCTTCCTTGAAGGTCGCATCAGTGAAGAACAATTGAACCAATTCCGTCAAGAAGTTGACGGGGAAGGGATCAGTTCTTACCCGCACCCGAAACTCATGCCTGATTTCTGGCAGTTCCCGACGGTATCGATGGGTCTAGGCCCAATGCAGGCGATTTATCAAGCGCGCTACCTGAAGTATTTGACCGACCGTGGCATCAAAGACTGCTCGAATCAGCGTGTCTACGCGTTCTTAGGCGATGGTGAAGTGGATGAGCCAGAAAGCTTAGGCGCGATTGGCCTTGCCACGCGTGAAGGCTTGGACAACTTAACCTTTATCGTCAACTGTAACCTCCAACGTTTGGATGGTCCGGTCCGTGGTAACGGTAAGATCATTCAAGAGCTAGAAGGTACCTTCCGTGGCGCCGGCTGGGAAGTGATCAAAGTATTGTGGGGCCGCTATTGGGATCCGCTGCTGTACAGTGACACTGAAGGTAAGCTTGCGCAGATCATGCAAGATAGCGTGGACGGTGAATACCAGAACTACAAAGCGAAAGGTGGTGCTTACACGCGTGAGCATTTCTTCGGTAAAACTGAAGAAACTAAAGCGATGGTCGCGAACTTGTCAGATGAAGATATCTGGCGCTTAAACCGTGGTGGTCACGATCCAGTCAAAGTGTACGCGGCATATCACAAAGCGGTAAACACTAAAGGTCGTCCGCAGGTTATTCTTGCGAAAACCGTGAAAGGTTACGGTATGGGTGCTGCCGGTGAAGGTAAAAACATCGCGCACCAAGTGAAGAAAATGGAAATGGAAGCGATCAAACACTTCCGTGACCGTTTTAACATTCCAATTAAAGACAGCGAGCTTGAAGACATCCCGTTCTACAAGTTCCCTGAAGACAGCCCGGAAATGAAGTACATGCGCGAGCGCCGTGAAGCGCTTGGCGGATATATGCCGGTCCGTCGTCCGAATACCGACGTCGAATTAGAAATGCCAGCGTTGAAAGCATTTGATGCAGTGCTAAAAGGCTCAGGTGATCGTCAGATTTCGACCACGATGGCCTTTGTGCGTGTGTTAACGGCGTTGTTGAAAGACAAGAAAATTGGCCAACGTATTGTGCCGATCATCCCTGATGAAGCGCGTACCTTTGGTATGGAAGGTTTGTTCCGCCAAGTGGGAATTTACTCAAGCCAAGGGCAGAAGTATGAACCACAAGATGCCGACCAAGTTGCCTACTATCGTGAAGATAAGAAAGGCCAAGTACTGCAAGAAGGTATTAATGAGCTAGGCGCAATGGCGTCATGGGTCGCTGCAGCGACCAGCTACTCAACCAACAATGAGCCGATGATTCCGTTCTACATCTATTACTCGATGTTCGGTTTCCAACGGGTCGGTGACTTGGTGTGGGCAGCAGGCGACAGCCAAGCACGTGGTTTCTTAGTCGGTGGTACTGCTGGACGTACAACCCTTAACGGTGAAGGTCTGCAGCACCAAGACGGTAGCAGCCACATCTTGTTCAACACGGTACCGAACTGTATTACTTATGATCCGACCTTCGGTTACGAAGTCGCGGTGATTGTTCAAGACGGTTTGCGTCGCATGTACGGTGAACAAGAAAACGTGTTCTACTACCTCACGGTCATGAACGAAAACTATCAGCAGCCGGAAATGCCTGAAGGTGTTGAAGAAGGCATCATCAAAGGCTTGTATGAGTTAGAGACGCATCAAGCGAAGAAAGCGCATGGTGACGTGCAACTGCTAGGTTCAGGAACGATTTTGCAGCAAGCCCGTAAAGCTGGTGAAATCTTGGCGGACAAGTATGGCATCAATGCCACGGTTTATAGCGCTACTTCGTTTAACGAGCTTGCGCGTGACGGGATTGACGTTGACCGTTACAACATGTTGCACCCGACTGAGAAGCCGAAAGTGGCCTACACCACCAAAGTGCTTGAAAACGCGAAGGGTCCAACCATTGCCGCGACCGATTACCAGAAGCTTTATGCGGATCAAATCCGTGCTTGGGTACCGACCCCATACCGTGTGTTAGGTACTGATGGTTACGGTCGTTCGGACAGCCGCGACAACTTACGTCGTCACTTTGAAGTAAGTGCTGAGTATATTGTGGTGGCCGCATTGGCTGAGCTAGCGAAGGCTGGCACCATTGATAGTAAAGTGGTTGCAGAGGCTATTGCCGAGTTCGCGATTGACGTGGACAAAATCAACCCACTTTACGCATAAGTGACGGGAGCAGAGACGACTATGGCAGATTTAAAAGAAGTACTCGCCCCGGACGTGGGCGGCGATGAAGTCGAAGTCATCGAAATTTTGGTCAACCAAGGCGATACGGTCGAAGCAGAAGACGCTTTGATCACGGTTGAAAGTGATAAGGCGTCGATGGATATCCCGGCGCCCTTTGCTGGCACCGTCGCGGAAGTAAAAGTAAAGGTTGGCGATAAAATCTCAGAGGGTGCGTTGTTAGCAATGTTTGAAGCTGCTGATGCAGCTGACAGCGACGCTGCACAACCAGAAGCTGAAGCTGAAGCTGAGGCCGCGCCAGCGCCAGAACCTGAGACGGCAGCGGATGACGTAGAACCAGAAGTCGCGTCAGACGAAGCAGCGACAGCAACCAAAGTGATCGAAGTTGCAGTCCCTGACATTGGTGAAGATGGTGAAGTCGACGTGATCGAAGTCTTGGTCAGCGAAGGCGATGAGATTGCCAAAGAAGATGGCTTAATCACCTTAGAAACCGACAAAGCGACCATGGACGTTCCTAGCCCTGAAGCGGGTGTGGTGAAGTCGGTGGCAGTAAAGACTGGCGACAAGGTCAAAGAAGGCTCTTTGGTGATTACCCTTGAGGTCACCTCACAGGCGAGTGCCAGCGCTCCAGCGGCGCAACCTGAGTCAAAAGCTGAGCCTAAAGCTGCCGAGAAAGCACCGGAACCAGCACCTGCGCCAGAGCGCAAGGCACCGCCAGTACCAGATCATCCTCTTGATCGCAAAGGTAAAGCGGAAGGCTTGGCTTATGCTTCGCCAGCAGTCCGTCGTTTGGCGCGCGAATTCGGTGTTGATTTGCAACAAGTGAAAGGTACCGGTCGCAAAGAGCGTATCTTGAAAGAAGACGTGCAAGAGTATGTGAAATACGAATTGTCGCGTCCAAAAGCGACGGCTTCAGCAGCGACAGCCCAAGGTGGCGGTGGCCTGCAAGTGATTGCTCAGCCGAAAGTGGACTTCAGCAAATTTGGTGAAATTGAAGAAGTACCGTTAACGCGGATTCAGAAAATTTCTGGCCCGAACCTGCACCGTAACTGGGTGACCATTCCACATGTAACGCAGTTTGACGAAGCCGATATTACCGAGCTTGAGAAGTTCCGTAAGCAAGAAAACGAGCTGCAAGCGAAGAAAAAGGACGGCGTGAAGATCACTCCTCTGGTCTTCATCATGAAAGCGGTCGCTAAGGCACTGCAGGAATACCCAGTGTTTAACTCGTCATTGAGTGCCGACGGTGAGCACTTGATCATGAAAAAATACATTCACATTGGCATCGCAGTAGACACCCCTGGAGGCCTTGTGGTGCCAGTGATTCGTGATGTCGATAAGAAAGGTATTTACGAGCTTTCTGAAGAATTGGTGGATGTGAGTACACGTGCCCGTGATGGCAAGTTGAAAGCGCAAGACATGCAGGGTGGCTGCTTCTCGATTTCGAGTTTGGGTGGTATCGGTGGTACTGCATTTACGCCAATCGTCAACGCTCCTGATGTCGCGATTTTGGGTGTATCGAAAAGCGAAATGCAGCCGAAGTGGAACGGTTCAGAGTTCGTCCCACGCTTAATGTTGCCAACCAGCCTCTCTTACGACCATCGTGTTATTGACGGAGCGGTTGCAGCACGCTTTAGTGTGTTCCTGTGCAATGTCTTATCGGATATTCGGAAATTAGTGCTTTAAATTAAACAAATCGCGTTGGGGCTGTTATAATCCGCCCCGCGCGATAATTAACCGAATTCAACGAAATTCTACGAAAGTAAGAGGTCGTCATGAGCAAAGAAATTAATACCCAGGTGGTCGTACTCGGTGCGGGTCCTGGTGGCTATTCAGCAGCGTTTCGTGCAGCTGACTTAGGTTTGGAAACCGTTCTTGTTGAGCGTTACAGCACCTTAGGTGGTGTGTGTTTGAACGTAGGTTGTATTCCATCAAAAGCCCTATTGCACCTTGCCAAGCATATTGAAGATGCGAAGCACATGAGTGCCGAAGGTGTGGAGTTTGGCGAGCCTAAGATCGACCTCGACAAAATTCGCAAGCACAAAGAAAAAGTTATTGGCCAATTGACCGGTGGTCTGGGCCAAATGTCGAAGATGCGTAAAGTGAACGTCGTCACTGGTAACGGTGAGTTCGCGAGCGACAAGCAACTAAAAGTTACTGACGCAGATGGCAACGAAACTATCGTGAACTTTGAGCACGCGATCATCGCTGCCGGTTCGCAGTCAATCAAACTACCTTTCGTACCTCATGACGACGAGCGTGTTTGGGACTCAACTGCTGCGTTAGAGTTGCGTTTCGTACCTGAGCGTATGTTGATTTTGGGCGGTGGTATCATCGGTTTGGAAATGGGCTGTGTGTACAGTGCTCTGGGTTCAACCATCGACGTGGTTGAAATGACCGATCAGTTGATTCCACCTGCTGACAAAGACATCATCAAGCCGTTCATGAAGAGCATCAAAGGCAAGTTCGATAACATCATGTTGAACACCAAAGCGGCCAAAGTTGAAGCTAAGAAAGACGGTATCTACGTTACTTTTGAAGGCGACAAAGCGCCTGCTGAGCCAGTGAAGTATGATGCGGTCTTGGTTGCTGTTGGCCGTGCGCCAAACGGTGGCAAAGTCGGTGCTGAAAATGCTGGTGTTAACGTTTCTGAGCGTGGCTTCATCGAAGTTGATAAGCAATTACGCACGAACGTAAGCAACATTTTCGCGATTGGTGACCTTGTGGGTCAGCCAATGCTGGCACACAAAGCTGTGCATGAAGGTCATGTTGCGGCTGAAGTTATCGCTGGTAAGAACCATTACTTCGACCCTAAAGTTATTCCTTCAATCGCTTATACTGAGCCAGAAGTTGCATGGGCAGGTTTAACCGAGAAAGAAGCGAAAGAGCAAGGTGTTGAGTACGAAGCAGCTGTGTTCCCATGGTCAGCATCAGGTCGTGCAATTGCGCAAGGCGCAACCGACGGTATGACCAAGTTGTTGTTCGATAAGAACAATCGCATCATCGGTGGTGCCATGGTGGGAACCAACGCGGGTGAATTGCTCGGTGAAGTCTGTCTTGCCATTGAAATGGGTTGTGATGCAGAAGACATCGCACTGACCATTCATGCGCACCCAACCTTGCATGAGTCAGTTGGTCTTGCGGCAGAAGTGTTTGAAGGTTCAATCACTGACTTGCCAAACAAGAAAGCGAAAAAGAAATAAGCAAACTGTTCAATAAGTAATAGTTTGTAACGAATAAACACCGCGGTAGCGCAAGCGCCGCGGTGTTTTTGTTTGTATCACGCGCAACGATGAATTATGGTAATGAATCCAAATTCGTTGTTAGTTGCTGGTTGTTTGCTGCTTGAAAAAGCCAAAGATAAAAGCGAAGAAAAAGCCTTTTGGGATTGAAAGTTTGGGTTTGCTATTAACAAGCAACAAGCAACAAGCAACAAAAACTGTTTTCGAGGAAATTATGCGCAATGTAAGTACTTTAGCCCTAAGTGTCGCTTTGGCACTAGGCGTCGCTGCCTGCTCACCGCAGCAGTCTACCACTACTGAAACGAGCGCTGCCGCAGAAGCGCCGCAGCAACAATTGACCTCAGGTCTTGATCTGAATGACTTCAACACCAGTGTGCGTCCACAAGACGATCTCTTTACCTATGTGAATGGTGCTTGGGTTGAGCGCACTGAAATCCCAGCCGACCGTTCGCGCGTGGGCTCATTCAACGAATTGCGTGATGAGAACCAAGAACGTTTACGTAAGCTGATTGAAGAAGCTGCAGCAAGCTCACCTGAAGCTGGTTCAAATGCTGCGAAAATTGGCGATTTCTTTAACAGTTACATGGACGTTGAGCGTTTGAATAAGCTCGGCTATCAACCGATTGCTGAAGATTTACAAGCGATTGCTGCGTTACAAAACCACGACCAAGTGGCCGCGCATTTCGCACAAATGGCACGTTTTGGGATCAGCTCACCTTTTGGTTTTTATGTGTATGCTGATGCGAAAAACCCTGACGTAAATACGATGTACATGTCGCAGTCAGGTCTTGGCTTGCCAGATCGTGATTACTATCTGAAAGACGAAGAGAAGTTCGTTGAAATTCGTAACGCGTATCAAGCCTATATCAAAGATATTCTCGCGCTTGTGGATTATGACGGTGCCGAGCAAGCCGCTGAGCAAGTGTTAGCACTTGAGACGCAACTGGCGGAAATTCAGTGGAGCCGAGTTGAAAGTCGTAACGCCGATAAGACCTACAACAAAAAGACCATGGATGAAGTTAAAGAACTACTCGGTAGCTTTAACTTAGGCGCCTATACCGAAGCGGCAAGCCTTGCCACCGTGCAAGACGCTGTAGTGCGTCAGCCATCGTACTTTGAGAGCTTTGGTAGCATGTTTGACAGCGTGCCATTGGAAACCTGGAAGCACTATTTAAGCCTGCGTTTGGTCAATGGTTTCGCGAATGCGTTGAGCGAAGAAATCAATGACCGTCGCTTTGAGTTCTACGGCAAAGTACTGAATGGAACCCCAGAACAAGAACCGCGCTGGAAGCGTGGTGTTGGCGCTACTGACAGTGCCTTGGGTGAAGTTTTAGGGCAGCTATACGTTGCTGAGTACTTCCCACCAGAAGCCAAAGCACGGATGGAAACCTTGGTCGATAACCTCATCAAAGCTTATGGCGAGTCAATTAAAACTGGCGATTGGATGAGTGAAGATACCAAGCAAAAAGCCTTGGAAAAGCTAAGCAAGTTTACGCCATACATTGGTTACCCAAGCGAGTGGCGTGATTACTCAGCCCTAGAAGTTACCGGCGATGATTTAGTTGGCAACTACAAGCGTTCTTCAGAGTTTGATTACCAAGAGTCGATTGAGAAAATTGGTGAGCCAGTGAAAGAAGAGGACTGGGGTATGACACCGCAAACGGTGAATGCTTACTACAGTCCAGTACGTAACGAGATTGTGTTCCCAGCAGGTATTTTGCAACCACCATTCTTTAACATGGATGCCGAAGACGCGGTGAACTATGGTGGTATCGGTGCAGTCATCGGTCACGAACTTGGCCACGGTTTTGATGACCAAGGTTCAAAATATGACGGCGACGGTAACCTGCAAAGCTGGTGGACTGACGCCGACCGTGCAGCGTTTGATGAGCGTGGTGCGAAGCTTGCCGCTCAATACGACAGCTACGAGCCGATTGAAGGCGTGTTTGTGAATGGTAAATTGACCCTTGGTGAAAACATTGGTGACCTTGCCGGCTTAACCATTGCTTACAAAGCTTATGTTGATTCACTCGGTGGCCAAGAATCACCTGTACTCGATGGTTACACTGGTGAACAACGTGTCTTCTTAGGTTGGGCACAAGTATGGCAAACCAAACAACGTGATGAATTCACGCGTAACCAAGTGTTGAGCGACCCTCACTCACCAGCGTTCTACCGTGTGAACGGTACAGTGGTCAACGTTCCAGCCTTCTATGAAGCGTTCGACGTGAAGCCTGGCGATGAATTGTATTTGCCGCCTGAAGAACGCGTGACTATCTGGTAAAAAGTAGGTTACACTGTCGGCATGACTATCATGATTCGTATGCTTATCATCATTTTGCTACTGGCGCCGTTAAGCGCGCCAGTAAGTGCTGCTGCGCCTATGAGCGACGCGGCAATGATGCATCATGCAATGGATCAAGACATGCCGGCAGGGCATGATTGTTGTGAGGACCAAGTCGCGTCCAACACAACAGGTGAGCCTAGCCTGCAAATGTTTTGTGATGGCAGTTGTAGTGACTGCCAACACTTCTGTAGTACCACTGCTTTGCTACCCAGCTTGTCAGTGAGCCTTCCTATTGCTGACCAACGTACGTGGTCGTTACTCCCTCTAGCGATTATTTCGCGTCAGGACCGTCTCGAGCGTCCACCTATGCCTGCAAACATCTGATCCCTTTTTTCAGTTTGTTTTTTGCAGGAGTAATTTATGTTTTTACAACGCCTTGTTTTGGGCTTCGCAATCATTGCATTGCTGACCACGACTGTCTTCGCACAAGATCACAGTGACCATAGTGATCACAGCGAACACACCACCACACAAGAGTTAACCGCCGAAAGTGCTGTTACCGCCGCACTTAATGATGAGGCTGAGGTTCAATATGTGTGCCCAATGCACAGTCATATCGTCCGTGACCAGCCTGGTTCATGTCCGATTTGCGGCATGGACTTAGAACCGCAGCAGCCGACCCAAGAGATCCATGTGGAAGTGAGTGGGCAGATGCAGCAAAACCTCGGTATTGTTACGACCGAGGTTCAGCACACCACACTATGGCGCTATTACCCAACACTTGGCACGGTGCAGTGGAACGATGATGCGCGCTGGCACGTCCATCCGCGGGCGGCGGGTTGGTTAGAGCAACTGGCTGTGCGTAGTCTTGGGCAACAGGTTGCACAAGGCGACCTGTTGTATAGCATTTACAGCAAAGAGTTAGTGGTCGCCCAGCAGGACTTTTTACAAGCCTTAGATGCCGCTGCGACTTTATCCAAGCAGCAAGCCGCGCGGTTGTTGCGTGACGGGCGTTTGCGTCTCGAACTGTTAGGCTTTACCCAGGCACAAGTCAACGAGCTTGAGCAGAAGGGTGAGATTTTCTATCGTCTGCCGGTCTATGCCAAGCAGGCTGGAGTGGTGACCAATTTGAATGTCGCCGAAGGCATGTACGTTGAACCAGGCACCGAACTGATGACCTTAACCAGTGCTGCTGACGCATGGTTGATTGCCGATGTGCCAGAGCGCTACAGTGATTGGTTAAGTGTCGGCGCGCCGGCCGATGTGACGCTGCCGCAAGCTGGACTCAATGCATATGAAACCGAGGTCGACTACATTTACCCTGAGTTAGATGCTACGGCCCGTACCCAACGGGTGCGCATCAAGTTGCCACAAGCCATTGACGGGCGACAGCTGCAGGTTGGTATGCAAGCTAAAGTCGAATTGTATGGTGGCCCTAAACGAGATGTTTTGGCGGTACCGGTGAGCGCGTTGATTCTGACTGGCGCGAGCAATCGTGTGATTGTGCAAACGGCAGAACAAACCTTTGAGCAACGTGATGTGCATGTGGGCCTGGTGGTCGGCGAACGCGCTGAAATTTTACATGGCCTTGAAGCCGGCGAGCGCATTGTGACCTCTGGCCAGTTCCTCTTGGATTCTGAAGCTAGCCTGAAAGCCAGTCGTTTAGGTGGTGGTCAACCAAGTGGAGGTGGCCATGCTCACTAAGATTATCGATTGGAGTTTAAAAAATCGCATTTTGGTGCTGCTTGCAGCGCTATTTGCCGCATGGTTGGGCTGGCGGGCGATGACCAGCACGCCGCTGGACGCTATTCCAGATTTGTCCGATGTACAGGTGATTGTGAAAACACCTTACCCTGGGCAAGCACCACAACTGGTCGAAGAGCAGGTGACATGGCCGCTGGCAAACCTGATGCTAGCGGTACCGGGCTCGACAGAAGTGCGTGGCTTTTCGTTTTTCGGTGACTCCTACTTGTACATTTTGTTTGAAGAGGGCACTGATATTTATTGGGCGCGCAGTCGCGTGTTGGAATACTTAAACCAAGCTGCTGAGCGTTTGCCGGAGGGGGTAACGCCACGACTTGGGCCGGACGCCAGTGGGGTCGGTTGGGTGTTTCAATACGCCTTAGTGGACCGTAGCGGCCAGCATCACCTCGGTGAACTGACGAGCCTGCAGGATTGGTTCTTAAAGCAAGAGCTGCAAAGTGTTGAGGGGGTCGCGGAAGTTGCGACTGTGGGCGGTATGACGCAAGCCTATCAAGTGGTGATTGACCCCTATCGGCTAGAAACTTACGGACTCACCTTTGGCCAAGTGCAAAACGCGATTGTTAGTGCCAACAAAGAAGTCGGCGGCGGTATTATTGAAATGGCCGAAGCCGAGTATATGGTGCGCGGCACCGGGTATATTCAATCGTTGGATGATTTGCGCGAGCTACCTTTGCCGCTTCGTAGTGCCGCGGGTAACGCGATCACACTTAGTGATGTGGCGACCGTACGCCGTGGACCACAAAGCCGTCGCGGCATTGCCGAGCTTAATGGTGAAGGTGAAGTGGTCGGTGGTATTGTGGTGATGCGCCATGGTGAAAATGCGCTGGCCACCATTGAGCGCGTGACCGAAAAACTGAAAGGTCTCCAACAGGGCCTGCCGGACGGTGTCGAGATTGTACCAACCTATGATCGCTCAAATTTAATTCATCGTGCGGTGGATAATCTAACGACCAAGTTGCTTGAAGAAATGGCATTTGTCGCCTTGATCACTGTGCTGTTTTTGCTGCACATGCGTTCCGCGTTGGTTGCCATTATCACTCTACCGCTAGCGGTGTTAATGAGCTTTATTGTGATGCGCTGGCTCGGGATTAACGCCAATATCATGAGCCTAGGTGGTATTGCTATTGCCATTGGCGCCTTGGTTGATGCAGCGATTGTGATGGTTGAAAATGCCCATAAGCATCTGCAACATTACCGTGAGGAACACGGCATGGAACCTAAAGGTGAAGCGCATTGGCAATTGATCCGACAGGCGACGGTGGAAGTCGGGCCGGCGTTATTTTTGTCGCTACTTATCATCACCTTGAGTTTTGTACCGGTGTTTTCGCTAGAAGCACAAGAAGGACGCTTGTTCGCTCCGTTGGCGTACACCAAAACCTTTGCGATGGCGGCTGCCGCGTTATTGGCCATTACCTTGGTGCCGGTGTTGATGGGATACTTTGTCCGCGGCAAGATTATTAGTGAAGAAAAGAATCCGCTGACGCGCGTGCTTATCTGGATCTATCGACCTGTGCTGCGTGGCGTGTTGGCCTGGCCTAAACTCACCGTCGTACTGGCTGTTGCGGTCGCAGTAAGTGGTTACTACCCGCTGAGTAAGATGGGCAGTGAATTTATGCCAACCATGCATGAAGGTGATCTTTTGTATATGCCGACCACCTTGCCTGGCATTAGCCCTGCGGCTGCCGCGGAATTGCTGCAACGTACGGATCGGTTGATTATGCAGGTGCCTGAAGTTGAGCGCGTCTTTGGGAAAACTGGACGCGCGGCAACCGCGACGGACCCAGCGCCGTTGACGATGCTCGAAACCACCATTCAATTAAAACCTGAAAGTGAATGGCGTGAGGGCGTTACCGTTCAAGACGTGATTGCCGAACTTGATGCGACAGTGAACGTACCTGGTATTACCAATGCGTGGGTGCAGCCGATTAAAACGCGGATTGATATGTTATCGACGGGCCTCAAGACGCCATTAGGACTGAAGATTGCAGGGCCTGATTTAACTGAAATTCAGCGTATCGGCAGTGATCTCGAAGAGCGTTTAAGTGGGCTTCATGGCGTCTCTTCAGTGTTTGCAGAGCGTCCGGCCGCAGGGCGTTATTTAGAGATCCGCCCGCGCTTGGCCGAAGCCGCACGCTATGGCGTCGACCAAGCCAGTATTCAGCGAGTGATTCAGTTTGCCATTGGTGGCGCTGCCATTGCGGAAACCGTTGAAGGTACCGAGCGTTACCCTATTGTGCTGCGTTTTCCACGTGAGCTACGGGATCATGTCGAGCGCATTAAACAGCTTCCGTTGGTAAGCGCGGAGGGTGCTTGGCTGACCTTAGAGCAGGTTGCCGATGTTAGTGTCACGGATGGTCCGGCGATGGTACGTAGTGAAAATGCTCGTCCAACGGGTTGGATCTTTGTCGATGTCGCCGCAGGTACGCCGGTGAGCGACGTGATTGCCGCTGCAGAGCCAGTCCTCGCAGACTATACGCTACCAGCACGGTACTCGTTAGAGTGGTCTGGTCAGTATGAGTCGATGGAGCGCGTCAACGCGAAGTTAAAGCAAGTGGTTCCTGCGACCTTAGTGGTGATTTTGGTGTTGCTCTATCTCACCTTCCGCTCGTTTAAGCAGGCGGTATTGATCATGGCCACTTTACCTATCGCGATTACCGGCAGCCTTTGGTTCATTTGGGCGCTGGGTTACAACTTATCTATTGCCGTAGGGGTGGGGATGATAGCGCTTGCCGGTGTGGCAGCCGAGTTTGGGGTCGTCATGCTGCTTTATCTCAACAATGCTTGGCAGGCACGTAAGCAGCGCACGCGAGCAACGCTCTATGACGCCATTGAGGAAGGTGCAGTGTTGCGGGTGCGGCCAAAAGCGATGACGGTAATTACCATTATTGCTGGTTTGCTTCCTATTATGCTGACGCACGGCACGGGCAGCGAGGTGATGCAACGTATTGCCGCGCCAATGATTGGCGGGATGGTGCTGGCACCATTGTTGTCGCTGTTGGTGTTACCGGCGGTGTACTTGCTTTGGCACCGCCGGCAGCTGGATTAATTAGAGGGGTGTTTGTGGTGCTGAGGTACGCGCATAACCAGCGCGTACATTACCGGCACCACAATCAAGGTCAGTAGCGTGGCGAAGCCTAGGCCAAACATAATCACCACGGCCATGCTGACGAAGAAATCATCGAACAACAGTGGCACCATCCCCACAATCGTGGTGATGGCTGCCATGAATACCGGCCGCACACGACTGACAGCCGCATCTTCAAGGGCCAGCAATGGAGGTTTGTTGGCAGCTAGCTCGACCCGGACTTGCTCCAAGAGTACCACGCCATTTTTTAGCAACATGCCCGACAAGCTCAAGAAGCCAAGCAGTGCCATAAACCCGAAGGGTTGCCCGGTCAGCCATAGGCCTAGGGTCACCCCAATAATACTTAAGGGCACTGTGGTCCAAAGCACGCCTGCCTGACGCATTGAGTTAAACAGCAAGACGGTGATAATGAACATCACCAAAAAAGCCAGAGGTAAGGCGATAAACACCGCCGCTGTGGCTTTTTGAGAGGCTTCAAACTCTCCGCCCCAATGCAACTCGTAGCCTTCCGGCAGTGGGATGGCCTCAATCTCAGGACGTATGCGCTGTAATACCATGGCTGCGGTTTCTGCACCGAAAATATCATGATCGGCCATGACCGTAAGGGTACGTTTGCGATCGCGTCGTAAGATCAAGTTGTCCTCGGCGATCAGCTGCATGTCGCTGACCACTTGGGCCAGCGGAATATTTTGTTGCATGGCTTGGGAGTAGAGTTGGAGTTCTTCCCAGTCGGAAATATTGCGACGTTCGTCAAGTGGCGCCCGTACGACGATAGGTAAGAGCTCTGTGCCATCACGAAAGACACCTACGGTCTGTCCGGTAAAGTTCCGTTGTAACACCGCATTCACGTCAGCTTTGGAGATCCCCAAGCGTCGGGCTGCGGCTTCATTGAATACCGGTTGCAGTACTTTGGTACGTTGGCGCCAGTCATTGCGTAAGTTATGAATGCCAGGGTCTTTCGCCATGATGGCTTCGGTTTGATGCGCTAACTGTTGCAGCACCAAGGGATCTGGACCGCTGAATCGAGCTTCGATTTTAGCGGTTTGAGCAGGGCCCATTTCAATCGGTGCCAACTTGAATTCGACATCTGGCTGCTGGGTAGCAAAATACGTTACCAAGGTGTCATTGACTTCGTGCAGTGCTTCAAGGTCATCGGCACGCAAGATCAGCTGCGCATAGCTTTCGTAAGACTTTTCTACCATGTAGGTGAGAATAAAGCGCGGACCACCGCGACCTATGGTACTGGCGATATAGTTTAACTGTGGATGCTGCTCGGCCAAAAATGCCTCCACCTTAGCCACTTCCTGCGCCGTCGTACGAATGTCAGTACCTTGTGGGTACCACATATCAACGAACAGCATGGGCGTGGTTGAGGGCGGAAAGAACGATTGCTTAATGGTGGTAAAACCTAGCATCGCAACGACCAACAGCGCACTGAGGCAGAGCATAGTGAGTTTGCGCCACTGCAAGAACTTTTGTAGCAGCGAACGATAGCTTTTAAACACCCAGTGGTCGTAGACATCATCGTCATCAGTTTGCTCTACAGCAGTGCGCGCGCGGGCATCTTTTCGGAACAGTATATTGCCCAGAAACGGCGTCAGGGTAATCGCTGTGAACCAACTTAAGAACAATGAAATGAATAATACCCAGAACAGTGAATTAGCGTATTCACCACTGGCATCTTTGGAAAGCCCGATGGGAGCAAACGCGATCACGGCAATGGCCGTCGCCCCCAGTAGGGGCCAGATATTTTGTTGGACAATTTCGCTGGCCGCTTGCATACGTGAGAGGCCACGGCGGATACCGACCAGCATCCCTTCTGCGACCACGATAGCGTTGTCGACCAACATTCCGAGCGCAATAATTAAGGCACCGAGCGAGACACGCTGCAGCTGAATATCCATCAGATACATGAAAATAAAGCTACCCAGCACAGTAATCAGCAGCACGCCACCAATTAAAACGCCGCTCCGCAGCCCCATGGTGAGCAGGAGTACGACAACCACAATGGCGACTGCCTCAGCCAGGTTGAGTAAGAAGTTTTGCACCGATTGGTCAACTTCTTGCGGTTGGTTGTAAATGTAATGCCATTGCATACCGACCGGTTGGGCATATTTGAGCTCGGCGAGGCGTTGTTCGACCCGAGCGCCGACTTCGACCACGTTCACGTCATCGCCAAAAGAGATACCAAGCCATAGTGCAGGCTTGCCATCAAAACGCACCAGATGATCTGGGATTTCTTTATAGTCACGGCTGACGCTAGCGACGTCACGTAATAAGATCCGCTCATCAGCACCGGGGTTACTGATCATCAGGTTGGCGAGGTCTTCCACGTTGGTGAACTCACCGGTGGTTTGCAGACGAATACGCTCACCGCCACTGAAGACACGGCCAGCGTCACTGACCGCATTTTGTGTCTGCAATAGATTGATGACTTGTTGGGGGGGAATACCTACGGTGGCAAGTTTCGTACGTGAGATTTCGACCACAGCTTGTTCTTGCTGTTTGCCATCTACAGTAACTTTACCGACGCCCTCAACCAGCACCAGCTCACGACGTAAAAAGTCGGTGTAACTCTTAATGTCTTCGTAGCTGTAGCCGTCGCCAGTAATCGCAATCATCATGCCAAACACATCGGCAAAATCATCCTTTACCAGCGGTTGTTGGGCCCCTGGAGGGAGCTGACGCGTGACGTCATTGACCTTGCGGCGCAGCTCATCCCATACTTGTGGCATGTCTTTTGCGCGTAGCGTCGCTTCCATGTCGACCGTGATTTGGCTCAACCCCGGTTTGGAAATGGAACTGATATGGTCAATATTACCGAGTTCTTGAATGGCATTTTCAATCCGGTAGGTCACTTCCTCTTCGACCTGTTGTGCATTTGCTCCAGGATACGCGGTAATGACCATAGCTTTTTTCAACGTGAATTCTGGATCTTCAAGACGACCAATCGAGCTGAGCGCGATCACGCCACCAACCAGCAGCAGAATTAACAGCAGCCAGCTGGTGGTACTACGGCGAATACTATAACGTGCAATATCCATTAGAGGCCTCGCTCCTTCACCCATGGACGCACGCGTTGCTGTTCTGTCAACGCATGGACACCGGCAACGACGATTTGCTCACCGGCTTCAAGTCCGGCGCTGACTTCAATGCTCGACTCCGTGACGACACCAAGGGTGACTTCGCGTTGGAACACGCGTTCCTGCTCGCTGTCGTAGACCCACACGCGGTGAGGGTTTGCGGCACTGGTGGTGGTGGCCGAAAAGATGGCTTGGGTGGGGACGAAAATACCATTTTGTGTCCGGGTTGATACCTCCAAGGTGTCGACGCGGACGGTTGCTGACATGCCAGGAAGCACATTAAAATCTTGTGGGGTTGGCATGGTAAAGACGACTTTGTAGGTATTGGTTGCCGGATCCGCCGTTGAATCCCATTCTTTTACCGCGGCGCGGAAGGTCAGCTCAGGGCGAGCGGAGAAAACTACCTCCGGCTGATAATCCAATTTATGTTGAACGCGGGCAAACAATTGTTCTGGTACCCGAATGCTGATGTCGATGGCACCATCCATTTGTAAGGTGACAATCGGCTTTTGTGGTTGGACCGTTTCAAAAGGTTCGACAAAGACATTCGCGATGGTGCCTGCGAAAGGCGCGCGGAGCTCACTGTAGCGCAAGTTGGCGCGAGCGGTCTCTAAGCTGGCGCGAGAGACTTCAAGGTTAGCTTTGGCTTCGTCGAATTGCTGTGGTGATACCACCCCTTGCTCGACTAAGTTTTTCATCCGCTGGTACTGGGCATCGGCAAGCTCAAATCGTGCTTGCGCTTGGTCAACGACCAATTGAAAGTCAGTCGGATCAAGTTTGGCGATAAGATCACCTTCTGCAACAAGGGTCCCTGCTTGTTTGGCTGGAAAGGCGACAATCTCGCCGCCGACGCGAAATGCCACTTGTGCGACTTGTGCAGCTTCGATGACAGCAGGGAATTCACGGTAACGTTGCTGATCGGTGGCGCCGACGGTGATCAGCTTCACGGGTTGTACAATGTCTTGCGCTGGCCCTGTTGTTGGCGCGGCGTCGCATCCGGCGAGGCTGAGCAGGCTCGCAGCTAAAAAAAGTGTCCACTTCGTCATATGTTGTCCTTACCCTATCATCGCGCGAAAAGTCTGCTGTAAGTTTAGCTGGAATAGATGTAAAGTAATACTTAATAAAAGTTAAAAACATCATAAGTATTTCTTATGTTTATTGTCGGTGCGTCTAACCACCCTAGGTGACATCTTGATGAAGCTAAGTCAGCTTGAAATGCTTATCCTGCTTGCCGAGCACGGTTCGGTGCAGCAGGTTGCCGAACACACGCACCGTAGCCAAGCTGCTGTTAGTATGGCGCTAAAAAGCTTGGAACGCGATGTTGGTTTTCGCTTATTTGATCGTAGCGGCTACCGCTTGGCGTTATCGCCTCATGGACAACAGTTTGTCCGCCAAGCTCGCGAGGTCGTACGCCAACAGCAGCGCTTGGCATCGCTTGCGCAGCAATTGCAAGCTGGTGCGGAACCGCAGTTGCGCATTTCCTATGACTATACCTGCGCACCGAGTGTTCTCTTTCCTGCCATTCGAGCGATGCAGACAGCATTTCCCGCCACTGAGTTGTTGCTAAGTGGTGACTCGCAGCTGCGTAGTTTGCGTCGCGTGAAAGAGGGCGAGGTTGAGTTGGCGTTGTGTCCTTGGTTACCGGTGTTTTTGCAACACGGTGACTTTGAGTCGATTCGGGTCCGGCCGTTTGAGCTCGTTGCTGTGAGCACCCCCGCGTTAATTTCCAAAGAAAGCTTACTTGAGCTCCAACGCAGCCATTTACTCGATATTCCTATGTTGATTCCGCAGGACCAAGATGTCGGCATTGATTTGGATAAAATTATGCGCTTACCCGGTCAGCGTCGCATTCGGGTGAATGACTCCATTACCCAGCGTGAATTGCTACTAGCTGGCATGGGGTGGGGGATTGTGCCAAAAGATTTGGTAAAAGAAGCTCTGGAGCGTGGTGCGCTCCAGAGCATCGATATTCCTGGCTTCATGACTGAGGTCAGTCTTGAAGTGCGCTTAATTCGCTCGGCTGAGCGTATCGCTGGCCCCGCTGAAGAAGCGATCTGGCAACATTTCGCTCACCGCAGCGAGTTGCGCCGCAGCACGTAGCTCGTTGTGGCTGCGCAGGAGGTCACGTCGTGACGCTGAGCGTGTGTCGTTACGTAAGTTGTGCATAATCGACGCTTGTGCAAGTTCTAGGTTGTGTTCAATGCTACCCACATAGTTTTCTGGACGGTAAACGTAGGTATAAACCTGCTGTGCTTGCACTTCTGGTTGACGCTCTGCGTGTTCTGTTTCTTGGGTTGTCGCTGATGCAGTTGCAGTGAACAAAGCTGCAATACTGGCACAAATGCATGCGATCGTAGTGCGTGTTTTCATAATTAGGCCCTCCCGTGTGACCTGCACTAAAGATAGTCGACAGATGTAAAAGGTTTATGTCGCCCGGAGGTTATTTCGCAAGCAACTGTAAACAAGTGTGTATGTGCAGTAGAAACAGGAAGATAACTGGCGAGCTATTCATCGCATTTATGCCAAAGATTACTATCTATAAGCTCTTATGAATTTTAATTCGCAGCTAAAACCCCTATAATTGCGCGACATTTTTAATCCGCATAATGAAAGAGGTAACCCGTGCTGCAAGATTATCGTAAGCATGTTGAAGAACGTGCCGCAGAAGGCATTCCACCGAAGCCACTCACAGCCGATCAAGTTGCTGATTTGGTTGAGCTATTAAAGAATCCTCCAGCAGGGGAAGAAGCCTTCTTGGTTGAACTGCTGTCTGAGCGTGTCCCACCGGGCGTTGATGAAGCTGCTTACGTAAAAGCAGGTTTCTTGTCGGCCTTAGTGAAAGGCGAAACCTCAAGCCCTGTCTTAAGCAAAGAACAAGCGGTGAAACTACTGGGCAATATGCACGGTGGTTACAACATCGAAACCTTGGTGAGCTTGCTTGACGATGCAGAACTTGGTGAGCTTGCCGCGCATGAGTTGAAGCACACTTTGTTGATGTTCGACGCCTTCCATGACGTTGAAGAGAAAATGAAAGCTGGCAACGCGTTAGCTAAAGAAGTTGTAGAGTCATGGGCTGCAGGCGAGTGGTTCACCAGCCGCAATGAAATGCCTGAGCAAATCAAAGCGACGGTATTTAAAGTTACTGGCGAAACCAATACTGACGATTTGTCACCAGCACCTGATGCATGGTCGCGTCCAGATATCCCGTTGCATGCCAAAGCCATGTACAAAATGCCTCGTGAAGGTGTGACTGACGCTGCTGCACAAATTGCTGAGCTGAAAGAAAAAGGCCACCCAGTCGCTTTCGTAGGTGATGTTGTAGGTACAGGTTCTTCACGTAAATCAGCCACTAACTCAGTGTTGTGGTTCATCGGTGAAGATATGCCGGGCACGCCAAACAAACGTGCTGGCGGTATCTGTATTGGTGGTAAAGTTGCACCAATCTTCTTCAACACGATGAAAGACGCTGGCGCGTTGGTGTTCGAAGCTGACGTTGAACAAATGAACATGGGTGATGTCATCACCATTTATCCTTACGCTGGCAAAATTGAAAATGAAGCTGGTGAAGTGATTGCTGAGTACGATTATGCGTCACGCGTTATCCTTGATGAAGTGCGTGCCGGTGGCCGTATCAACTTGATCATCGGTCGCGGTTTGACTGAAAAAGCGCGTGAGTCGTTGGGCCTAGGTCCATCAGATTTGTTCTTGAAGCCTGAACAGCCTCAAGATAGCGGTAAAGGTTACACCTTAGCGCAGAAGATGGTGGGTAAAGCGTGTGGTATGGAAGGCGTGCGTCCAGGTACATACTGTGAGCCGAAGATGACCACCGTAGGTTCACAGGACACTACTGGTCCTATGACACGTGACGAATTGAAAGACCTTGCATGTCTAGGTTTCACTGCTGATTTGACGATGCAGTCGTTCTGTCACACTGCAGCTTATCCGAAGCCGGTGGACATCGAAACACAACACACCTTGCCTGACTTCATCATGAACCGTGGTGGTGTGTCATTGCGCCCAGGTGACGGTATCATCCACAGCTGGTTGAACCGCATGTTGTTGCCAGACACCGTAGGTACAGGTGGTGACTCACACACGCGTTTCCCGCTCGGTATTTCGTTCCCGGCAGGTTCAGGTTTGGTTGCTTTCGCAGCTGCAACAGGCGTAATGCCGTTGGATATGCCTGAGTCTGTATTGGTGCGTTTCAAAGGCGAAATGCAACCAGGTATCACCCTACGTGACTTGGTACACGCAATTCCTGCGTTTGCTATCAAAGAAGGTTTATTGACCGTTGAGAAACGTGGCAAGAAGAACATCTTCTCAGGTCGTATTCTTGAAATCGAAGGTTTGAACCACTTAACTGTTGAGCAAGCATTCGAATTGTCAGACGCTTCTGCTGAGCGTTCAGCAGCAGGTTGTACCATCAACTTGTCAGAAGAGTCAGTGGCAGAATACTTACGTTCAAACATCACTATGTTGCGTTGGATGATCAACGAAGGCTACGGAGATGTGCGTACCCTTGAGCGTCGTGCGCGTAAAATGGAAGAGTGGTTGGCGAATCCATCATTGATGCGTGCCGATGAAGATGCAGAGTACTCAGCTGTGATCGAAATCGATTTGGCGGACATCAAAGAGCCAATCGTTTGTTGCCCGAACGACCCTGATGATGCGAAATTCCTTAGCGAAGTTGCTGGCGACAAAGTTGACGAAGTATTTATCGGTTCATGTATGACCAACATTGGTCACTTCCGTGCGGCGGGTAAATTGCTTGAGAAGAACACCGAAGAGCTCAACACGCGTTTGTGGATTGCTCCACCAACAAAAATGGATGAAGCTCAATTGCGCGAAGAAGGTTACTACAACATCTACGCGAACAATGGTGTACGTACCGAAATGCCAGGCTGTTCACTGTGTATGGGTAACCAAGCACGGGTTGAGCCAGGTACAACAGTACTTTCAACCTCAACGCGTAACTTCCCGAACCGTCTAGGTGATGGTGCGAACGTTTACCTGACCTCTGCAGAACTTGCTGCGGTAGGTGCGATTCTAGGTAAATTGCCAACGCCTGCGGAATACATGGAATACGCAGCGGACATCAATGCGATGGCTGGCGAAGTTTATAAGTACTTAAACTTTGACCAAATGGCTGACTTCCGTGCCGCTGAAGAAGCTGCCAAGAAGAACATCATTGCGAGCTTTGATGTTGCGTAACTAGAGCGACATCGTGCGTTCCGAAAGGCCAGTAAGTGCGAACTTACTGGCCTTTTTTATAGCTGTTGTAAACGTGGGTGCGGGCGCTCGGTATAGAGTTGTGATAACAAAGCGGCGAAAAATGGCACGTTGAGTTGTTGGTTGATCTGTTCGGTATGCGAAAAATTGGCCTTGGCATTGATTTCGATGAAGCGCGCTTGGTGATCAGGAGTGAACAACAGATCGATGCCTAATAGGCCAAAAGCCGTCACCGAACTGGCGTCTAAATAGTTTTCCAATGCCGGTTGAAGGCGTTGCAACGCAGCACGAATGCCCGCAAGTTTTTGTGCAGCTTCGGGAAGTTCAGCAATACGTGTCATTTTGACGGCGCCATCGGCAAGGTGATAGCCAGCGTGATCGACCTGACTGGCATGATCGGTCGCTTGCGCTTGGTAGGGGACGCCATGAATCATGACAAAACCATCGTCAAATAAGTAAAGTCGCTTATTGTGCACAAAAACATAGGCTCGCGCGGTATATTTCCGTCCGTCGATAAGATCGATAGGGGTCACCTGCTGTTGAATGAAGTGGTGTTTGGCTAAGTGATGCTTGGCGAGTTGCGCTGTCGTTAGACAAGTAATGCCTTTGCCCGCGGTACCGTAAGTTGGTTTGATAAACCAAACAGTATCGTCTTCAGGTTCGCTCGCGAGGGCATCTGCGACGGAAAAGTAACTGTTTGGAAAGACATTTTCTATGGCATGTTCAGCGACCTTACGTGCCACTGAAGCTTTATTGTCGTAGTCTAAAATGGTCTGATAGTTCAGTAACTGAAACCAGTGTGGTGCGATGGATGGATTGATGCCGTAGTAGAGGTCCCACAAGCTGAACGGGCGCAACTGTTGATAGAACAGGAGTTGCCCTTGGATCGATTGAAACGCTTGGTGGACAATTGTTTCAGCGCGATTGACGAGGATCTGTTGTGGCAATGGCATATTTAACCCATCGTTGGCACGAATTAAAAAAATGACTAGAAACTTCTACTAACTTAACAGAAAATATATGTGAGTCTATTCTATGGGTTAATAGCAACTCGGTCGCTTGTTAGCTCAACTTTCCATTAGCACAGAAGCACAGAAGGAATTACAACATGGAACCTGTTCAAGAAACGATCGTTGCCGGAACAGCAACTAAAGAAGAGCGCACTTACTCAATGCTGATGCATTTATCACAGTTCTTGGGGCTTTTAATCCCATTTGCTGGTTTTATTGCGCCATTGGTCATGTGGCTGATCAAGAAAGATGAAAGCAGCTACATCGATGCACAAGGTAAAGTGGTGATGAACTGGGTTATCTCAGCACTTATCTGGGGTATCATTTGCTTTATCCTGACCTTTGTTCTCATTGGCGCTTTCTTATTTATCGCGCTGGGTATCTGTCACATTGTTTTCACCATCATGGGTGCGATTCGTGCCAACGATGGTGTGGTTCAGAACTATCCTCTGACCATCAAGTTCTTCCGCGTTTAAGCTCGGTTGACCGATTAAAAAAGCCGCTCTTGAGTACAGTACATCAAGAGCGGCTTTGTTTTATCTGCGGGTTGGCTTAGGCTTGCTGTTGCGCTTGCGCGTCAATCCAATCACGAATCTCTGTTTCTAAAACATCCAACGGAATACTACCGTTTTTCAAGACTTGGTGGTGGAATTCACGCAAATCAAAGTCTGCGCCCAGGGCTTCTTCAGCTTCGGCACGTAACTGACGGATCAGCATTTCGCCGAGTTTGTAAGAAAGCGCTTGACCCGGCCAGGTGATGTAGCGATCAATTTCTGTTTTGACGTTATGCAAACTTAGCGCCGTGTTGGCTGCCATAAAGTCCATCGCTTTCTCACGACTCCACCCCATGGCATGCATGCCAGTGTCGACGACTAAGCGGGCAGCACGCCACATTTCGTAGCTGAGACGACCAAAGTCACTATAAGGGTCTTGATAAAAGCCTGCTTCTAGGCCCAACCATTCTGCGTATAGCCCCCAACCTTCGCCGAAGGCTGAAATATAGGTTTGCTGGCGATAGCTTGGTACGCCTTCCAATTCACGCGCGAGCGCGCCTTGTAGGTGGTGGCCTGGCATGGCTTCATGCAAGGTCAGTGCTTCAAGTTGATACAACGGACGACGGTCCAGAGCATAGGTATTGACCCAGTAAAAGCTCGCACGATCTTCGCGGCCGGTGCCGGCATAACGACCGGTGGTGTACTTCGGTGCGATTTCCGCTGGTACCGGAGCGACGCCATAAGGTTGACGTGGCAAGTGCTTAAAGAATTTAGGTAATTCACCGTCCATGCGCTTGGCGATATAGGATGCTTCTTTCAGCAACTGTTCTGCCGAAGTTGGGTAGAAGCGCGGATCGGTACGCAAGAAGTTGACGAACTCCTCGAAACTGCCCTCAAAACCTGTCTTTTCAATCACTAACTGCATTTCGTTACGAATGCGCGCAACTTCAGCTAAGCCACGTTGATGAATTTCTTCCGGGGTGAGGTCAAGAGTCGTGAAGTGTTTGATCCGATTTTGGTAGTAAGCATCGCCGTTGGGTAGCTCGCTTGCCCCGATACTATCACGGCTGTTAGGTAAGTACTCCATGACCATAAAGTCAAAGTAGTCTTGATAGGCCGGAACAATGTTCGTGTCGATAGTGGCACGCGCTTGTTGCTGCAACGCTTGCCATTGTGCGTCGGTTACAAAGTGTGGCTGTTGTTGCAAAGGTTCAAAGAACACACTTTCACTCGGATCTTGCACAATGAATGCGGCAATACTGTCTTCAAACCCCTTCATAGCGGCTTTAGGTTGCGTGTAGCCTTCACGAAGCGCACGCTTTAACCACTGGGTCTGCTCGCCAAGGTACTGTGGAATGGTGCCAAGCTTGGTCACGTAATTTTGATAATCTTGATAGCTACGTAGCGGCGTATTCCGCACCATGAACGATAGTGAGCTATGGAACCCACCTTCAGCATTGAGTGGCATGTAATGCTCATGATAGTCGAAACCGTCAACCTGATTTTGTAGACGATAGGTGAGCATGCGCCAGTTGATGTACTCTTGTCGCGAGAGGGCGTCGGTATTGATGCGCTTCAATTCGTTGAGCCATTGGCGTTGCTGCTCAGCACGGGCGTGTAGCGCTTCAGCGGTCATACTTGGTAAGGCTGTGGCTGAGTTTTCGCTGCCTGCAGGGCGTTGCATGCCTTGCCAAATGCGTTCTGCCATCGCGGTAAAGCGTTGATCTTCCGAGACCGCAGGAGACGTTGCTTGCGGTGCTTGCGCGCTTGGTGTCGAAGATGAAGCACAGCCGCCGAGCAGCAAGGCTACCGAAGCTGCGACCAGTGAGGCTGAGAATCGTTGCGATCGTCCCATAATAACTCCGTTTAAATTATGATTTTTTTCGGATAATTTTTGCTAAACTGACGAAACATTGTAGGGCAGCGCGAGAGAAGCGCAAGCGGCTTGCGATTAATGCGCAGGCATCGTCGAGTAACGACGCAGCGGATCAAAGAGAGGACGCATGGCACGAGCACAAAAGGGGATTTATGCTGAGCCAAACTTGCATGGCTTAACCTTAATGTTAAACGTCATGACTGATGATGTGGTTGCAGTGCGACGTAAACTAGCGCGGGTGCCGGCGTTGCTCGAAGAGTTAGACGAACGTTTCTCCGAAGCACTGCTCACGGGCTACGTTGCCATAGGTTGCGATTACTGGGACATTTTGTATCCCGAACAACGACCCAGCCAGTTGCGTCAATTTCCTGATTTACGTGATGGTGATCGTCACGCGCCGCGACACTCGGTAGACTTAATGCTGACGTTAAGGTCGGATCGCTTTGATGTGAATTATCATTGCGCGCGAGCGGTGCTTGAGTGGCTCGGACACGATGTCGAATTGGTGGAGCAAATTCCGACGTTTCGGTTTATGGATGGACGTGACCTCACCGGTTTCGTTGACGCTCCAGAAAATCCACGCGGCATGCGCCGCCGTCAGCTGTCACTGATCACGGCTGAAGAAGATCCTGCCTTTGTCGGCGGTAGTTATTTGTTCGTGCAAAAATTTCGCCATGACTTGCGGCGTTGGGAGCAGTTGACGCAAGAGATGCAGGAGTTTGTCATTGGTCGGAAAAAGCTCACCAGTGAGCGGATCAGTGAGGCTGTGGTGCAAATGGTCACGCATGCGCAAAAGACACAGTTACTAAACGCGCAGGAACAACCTTTACAGATGCTGCGGCAAAATATGCCGTGGGGCGACATGCGTGAGCAGGGGCTACTCGCGATGTATTTCAGTGCGCAACCGCGCGATGTCGTATTTTGGCTAAAACGTCGCTATATCGCTGATGACGAGGGCGACTACGATCCTTTACTGGACTACACAGAAGCCTTAAGTAATGCGACGTTTTTTGTGCCTTCAGTAGATTTTTTAGCGGGCTAACCCACGTTTTCAAACAGCTCGGTGACTTTTTGCAAGGTAAAGTCGATATCGGAGACTTTTACGGGCGCGATAAAAATCGTGTCATCCCCAGCAATAGTGCCGAGTACACCTTCTTTTTTACCGACCGAGTCGAGCAGGCGCGCAATTAATTGCGCCGCCCCGGGTGAGGTGCGAATAATGACCATCACATCATTGTGCTGAATATCCAAAACAAGTTGTGCTAATGGCGCGCGGGTTGAAGGAATGCCCAGTTCAGGTGGTAAGCAATACACCATCTCTTGCCGCGCATTGCGGGTGCGGACCGCACCATATTTACTCAGCAGACGTGACACTTTAGATTGGCTAACGTTATCGAAGCCAAGCCCCTTCATGGCTTCTACTATCTCGCTTTGCGAGCCGTAGCGCTCTTCTTTAAGCAGTGCTTTGAAGGTGTCGATCATGTCATCTGGTTTCACATTCGCCATGGTGGTGTCACGCCTTATTGTTCTTGTTGGGTCGATGCTCCTCAAGGGAGAAAAGTAAGTCTATCGTAAATCGATTGAAACGCCTAGCCAGCGCATGTTTGGTTGTAATTTCGGCGTTTTTGCAGTAGTCTTTCGGCACCAAAATTTCCCCACATAAATGGATGGAGTCTGAGATGAAAGTTGCAGTTTTAGGTGCAGCTGGCGGTATCGGCCAAGCACTATCTTTACTTTTAAAAACCCAATTACCTGCTGGTTCTGATTTGGCATTGTATGATGTTGCACCAGTCGTTCCAGGCGTTGCTGTTGATCTTAGCCACATCCCGACAGCGGTAAGCGTAAAAGGTTACGGCAAAGACGACCTAGCTTCTGCATTAGTGGGCGCTGATATCGTATTGATCCCTGCTGGTGTGCCACGTAAGCCTGGTATGGACCGTTCGGACTTGTTCAACATTAATGCTGGCATCGTCGCGAATTTGGTTGAAGCCATTGCAGACAACTGTCCAGACGCTTGTGTTGGTATTATCACTAACCCAGTGAACACCACTGTTGCCATTGCCAAGCGCGTGCTTGAGAAAAAAGGCGTGTACAACAAGAACAAATTGTTCGGTGTGACCACCCTTGACGTGATCCGTGCTGAGACCTTCGTTGCTGAAGTTCACGGTAAGAACCCAAGCGAAGTGAAGGTTCCTGTCATTGGCGGCCACAGCGGTACCACTATTTTACCATTGTTGTCACAAACAGGTTTGAGCTTCTCTGATGAGCAAATCGAACAATTGACGCACCGCATTCAAAACGCTGGTACTGAAGTTGTTGAAGCGAAAGCTGGCGGCGGTTCTGCAACCTTGTCGATGGGTCAAGCAGCGGCACGTTTCTGTTTGTCGTTGGTGAAAGCGTTGCAAGGCGACAACAGTGTTGTTGAATGCACCTACGTTGAAACCGATGGCCAAGATGCATTGTTCTTTGCGCATCCAGTACGCTTAGGTAAGAACGGTATTGAAGAAATTCTTTCTTACGGCGCGTTAAGTGCATTTGAAGAGCAAGCGAAAGCAGCGATGCTAGATGGCTTAAAAGGTGATATCCAAACAGGTTTGGATTTCGTCAAATAAGCATGCTTGCGAAGCGTTAGTGTACGCCGGGTTGCTGTTACTCAGCACCCGGCGTTTTAGTATTTGCACGGGTAACGAGGCATGATGAACATTTTGGGTTTAGCTTTTCCAACGCAGCGCCAAGCCGTCTTGCCAACACTTGTCATGGCATTATTGTTGCTGGTGGTAATGCTTTTGCCAGAGCAACTGCGAGATAGCTTGCTCCTTGATCGCGAAGCTTTTCTCCAAGGTGAACACTGGTGGCAGTTGTGGAGTAGTCAATTGGTGCATCATGACTGGCCGCACTTGCTACTCAATGTGTTAGGACTCGGCGTATGTTGGGCACTTTTTATTGACCATCAAAAGGGCTGGCGACCTTGGTTGGGACTCCCCTTCATCATGCTCGGTAGTAGTCTGGCGCAAATCTATTTTGACCCACAAGTACGCTTTTATGCAGGCTTTTCTGGCACATTGTATGGTGTTTTTGCATTTTGCGCGTTGACCGATGTGCTGCATAAGCGCTGGCTTGGAGCGCTTATCCTTACCGGTGTGGTCGGCAAAGTTGTGTACGATAGTGTTTTTCTTCCAGAGCTAAGCGGTCTCGCGTTCGCTGCCCACGGCGGTGGCGTTGCGACTGGACTTGTCTTAGCATTTCTTTGTAAAATCTTAACCTTAAGATCATAGCCAGTGTAGCGGAATGAAGTTATCAGAAATTAATGCGTTAGTGGCCAACGATATGGCTGGTGTCAACCAATTGATTGGGCGTGAGTTGCAGTCTGACGTCGCGCTGATTAATCAGTTGGGTTTGTATATCGTCAATAGTGGCGGAAAGCGTCTGCGTCCGTTGTTAGCAGTGGCAGCGGCCCGCGCGGTTGGCTATCAAGAACAAGGTCACCTTACCTTGGCAACCATCGTCGAGTTCATCCATACCGCAACCTTGCTGCACGATGATGTGGTCGACGCTTCTGAGTTACGGCGTGGCAAAGAGACGGCCAATGCGGTATTCGGTAATGAAGCTAGTGTTTTGGTGGGCGACTTTCTTTATACGCGAGCCTTCCAGCTGATGGTGACTTTAGACTCGATGAAGGTCATGAAAATTCTTTCTGACGCGACCAATATCATCGCTGAAGGGGAAGTGTTGCAGTTGATGAACTGTAACGATCCGGACACCACTGAAGCGAGCTATTTTGACGTTATCTATGGTAAAACCGGCAAACTATTTGAAGCTGCCACGCAGTTAGGTGCGGTGCTTGCTGAGCAACCGCAAGCTGTTGAAGACGCATTAGCTGCTTATGGACGTCACCTTGGCACGGCGTTTCAGCTGGTTGATGACTTGCTTGATTATACTGCCGACAGCGAAGTGATGGGCAAGCAAGCAGGCGACGACCTGGCCGAAGGTAAGCCTACCTTACCACTCTTGTATGCGATGTGGCATGGCAATAGCGAAGAAACCGCACTGATTCGAGCAGTGATCGAGCAGGGGGACGGCCGTGAGCAATTACCTACCGTGCTTGCAGCCATGGAGCGTACTGGGGCGTTAGCCTATACCCGTACGTTAGCCTTAAAAGAAGCCAAGCTTGCCAAGGCGCAGCTTGAGTTCTTGCCAGCGTCGCCGTATCGAGATGCGTTGGCGGCATTAGCGGATATCGCTGTCGATCGCGTCGCGTGATTCAACGAACGCTGCGCTCTTCGTTAATCGTTATTCGTTATTCGAAAAAGCCAAGAAAAACACAAAAACTAACTGCGTCGTTTACTTGTAGTAGTTTTTGATGTGGTAATGCTGTCGTAACGATTAACGATTAACGATTAACGATTAACGATTAACGAACCAACGAATTCGTTCTTTACTCCCGCGGGGAGTTTGTTTATAATTCGCGCCCTGATTTAAAAACTATTGTGCCCATTGGGGCAAATCGGAGAAAACTATGTACGCAGTATTCCAAAGTGGCGGTAAGCAACACCGTGTAACTGAAGGCCAAATCGTCCGCCTGGAAAAGCTGGAAGCAGCCACCGGTGAAGTGGTTGAGTTCGACCAAGTATTAATGCTGTCGAACGGTGACGACGTGAAAATCGGCGCGCCTTTTGTTTCTGGTGGATCTGTTAAAGCGGAAGTGGTCAACCATGGTCGTGCTGACAAAGTGAACATCATCAAGTTCCGTCGTCGTAAGCACCACATGAAACATCAAGGTCATCGTCAGTGGTTCACTGAAGTGAAAATCACTGGTATTAACGGTTAATTAAGGAGTAACGACACATGGCACACAAAAAAGCTGGTGGTTCAACCAAAAACGGTCGTGACTCAGAAAGTAAACGTCTGGGTGTAAAGCGCTACGGTGGTGAGTCAGTATTAGCTGGTAGCATCATCGTTCGTCAACGTGGTACTAAATTCCACGCGGGTGACAACGTAGGTATCGGTCGTGACCACACTTTGTTCGCTAAAGCGGACGGCAAAGTTTCTTTTGCGGAAAAAGGTCCTAAAAACCGCAAATACGTTAGCATCGTAACTGAATAAGTTCAGTCGAGTTAGCGAAGACTAAGAAACCCCGTCCTTTGTGACGGGGTTTTTTTAATTCAAGCAGGCAGGTAAAGATGAAGTTTGTAGATGAAGCCGACATTCGTGTAGAAGCTGGCGACGGCGGTAACGGCGTAGTAAGTTTCCGACGAGAAAAATACATCCCTAAAGGTGGTCCTGATGGCGGGGACGGTGGTGATGGTGGTGACGTCTACTTGGAAGCAGATGAAAACCTGAACACCCTGATTGATTTTCAGTTTGAACATATCCACCGCGCCCAGCGTGGGCAAAATGGGATGGGCAAGAACTGTACCGGTAAACGTGGTCAAGATATTATTTTGAAGGTGCCTGTCGGCACCCGTGCAACCGATCAAGAAACGGGTGAAGTGCTGGCCGATTTAACCCGTCATGGAATGCGTCGCATGGTAGCCAAAGGCGGTTTCCACGGCCTAGGTAACGCACGCTTTAAAAGTAGTACCAACCGTGCGCCACGGCAAAAAACCATGGGCACCCCAGGTGAAATCCGCAGTCTCAAGCTTGAGCTCATGCTGTTGGCTGACGTCGGTTTATTGGGGATGCCAAATGCGGGTAAATCAACCTTTATTCGCTCCGTTTCTGCGGCCAAACCTAAGGTTGCCGACTACCCGTTTACGACCTTAGTACCTAACCTTGGTGTCGTGCGCCCGGTGCCGCATGCAAGCTTCGTTATTGCTGATATTCCAGGTTTGATTGAAGGTGCTGCAGAAGGTGCGGGTTTAGGTATCCAATTCCTCAAACACCTTGAGCGTTGTGGTTTGTTGTTGCACCTTGTTGATTTAGCTCCGTTTGATGGCAGTGATCCAGCAGAACAAGCGCAAATCATCATTGGTGAGCTTGAACAGTACAGTCCAGAGCTTGCCGCTAAGCCGCGTTGGTTAGTCGTAAATAAGGTTGACCTGCTTACCGAAGAGGAAGCTGAAGAACGCTTGCAAGCCTTGCTTGAAGCGTTAGATTGGGACGGTCCTGTGTATCAAATTGCAGCCATTAGTAAGCAAGGCACGGATACCCTGTGTAAGGAAATCATGACTTACTTGGAACAACGTCCGAAGCCAAGTGAAGTGGATGAAGAGCAGACTGCGACCACCACAGAATTTAAATGGGATACGTATCATCAAGAGCAGCTTGATCAGTATGATGATGACGATGATGATGATTTCGATGACGACGATTACGACGTCGAAGTGATTTACCAAAAATAACGAACAACGAGGGAGCAGCTATGCGCATTGCAATGGTGGCCGCGATGGCTAAAGACCGTGTTATTGGCAAAGACGGCGCTATGCCATGGCATCTCCCGGCTGAATTACAACATTTCAAACGCGTTACCTTGGGCAAGCCAGTGGTCATGGGGCGGGCTACTTACGAATCTATTGGTCGCCCGTTACCGGGACGGTTGAACATTGTCTTAAGTCGTCGCCATCAGCAGCCCTTTACCGATGAGCTGGGTGTTGTCTGGGTGAGTACTCCGCAACAAGCTGTCGCCGCAGCAGGTGAATGTGATGAACTGATGGTGATTGGTGGTGGCCATGTCTACCGTGAGTTCTTGCCGTTTGCACATCGTCTTTACCTGACCGAAATCGACCTTAGTGTCGATGGTGACACTTGGTTCCCTGACTATCTCGCGATTGCTGATTGGCAGTTGACGGAGCGCGTCCAGCATCTAAGTGATGCAAAAAATCCACACGATTTTACCACCCTTGTTTATGATCGTAGCGCTTAACGTATAACAAAGCGCAGCCTAATCACTTAACATTTTATTCCGTTGTAAGGCTAATCCCTGCACAGTAAGATAGCCATCGTTATTCTAACGAAAGGTCTTGAGTGATGCGTATACGCTTAGCCTATGGTCTAGCGACACCGCTAATGCTGGTCATGATGCTGCTAATGTCATCGTCGACCAGTGCCTCGCAACGATTATTTAAATCGAATGAGATTGCCTTAGTGTTTTGTGCCTACGTGCGTGATGACGATACCGCACGCTTGCAGCGCAAACTGCGTGATCTTCGTGTCCGCATGCGCGACATGTATACCAGCATTCGTTGTAATAACGCCTCATTGATTCAATTTGCTCTGCGTAACAACTCGCACAACGTTGGAAGCTTTATTGCGCGCAGTGTCTCCATTGATGCGCTGCAAGAAATGGGAGACTACCAGTGGGCACGCGAACAAGAGCTGTTGATGACAGAAACAGGGCTTATTCTCGCCAACCGCATTAAAGACTATCGCAAAGACTAGTCGCGCCTCCGTCCTCAATAAATATTTACAGTTCACCTCTTTTTAATCCTTACCCAAGCGTTTAGACTGATTGCATTAGTTACAATCGGATAACAATGCATGAAAATGTTTGTGGCACCTTTAGCTCTGGCAATGGGCATTCTGTCCCTTAATGCTTGGGCGCAAGAAACGACCACCGAACCTGTCGGTACCCTTAACCAAGAACAGTGCTATCTGAAAGGAATTTCAGAACAGTTGAACTGCGGTTCAGTGCGTGTTCCTGAGAATTATGATGCTCCAGAAGCGCGCAGCTTGGCGATTCACTATGTCATTCTTCCTGCGGTGAGTGAAAACAAGAAGCCTGATCCTCTTGTGATTCTTGCCGGTGGACCAGGCCAGGCGGCAACAGAGCTGGCGGCAATGATCGATCGTATGTTCCGCGACGTTCGTCAACAACGCGATATCGTCTTGATTGATCAGCGTGGCACAGGTCGCTCTGACCCGCTGGCGTGTGAAATGAGTTACGTTGAAGAGTTGGTCAAAACTGATGACGAAATTGACTTAGCTGAACTCTCCCAACAATGCCTTGAGACCCATGCTGGGCGTGACCTTACGCAGTACCACACGGTAAACGCCATTCGTGACTTTGAGGCCGTACGTGAGGCGTTGGGTTATGAACAGGTCAACTTATACGGCGGTTCTTACGGTTCACGAGCGGGCCTCGTCTATATGCGTGAAGCTCCCGACGCAGTGCGCTCGGCTGTACTCGATGCAATGGCTCCAGTACAAGTTGTGGTAGGTCCTTTTGGACGACATGGCGCGGCGTCTTTTGAGCAAATGCTCAGTGATTGTGCTGCCGAGGAAGGCTGTCGTAACGCTTTTCCTAACCTCGCAGAAACCTATCAAAGCTTGATGGCTAACCTCAGTGAATCACCGGTGCCGTTAACGGTACGCGATCCGCTGACCAACCAACCGACCGACATATTGATTACCGCCGGACGTTTCAGCTCCGTCATGCGCGTGGGGCTTTACCATCCGACCACACGGCAAATGCTTCCCTTTGTGATTCAACGTACCTCGGAAGGCGATTACACACCTTTGACGGGCTTATTAGGTACAACCATGACGCAGTCTGAACTCTATATGGGACTTACGTTAAGTGTGTTGTGTAGTGAAGATTTGGCGCGAGCGACACCTGAGTTGTTAGCTGAAGATGGCGCGAATGACTTTATTGGTAGCCGTACAGGCGATGCTTTTGTCGATATGTGCTCAGTATGGCCGCAAGCAGAGCGACCAGCAGATTGGTTTGAGCCTGTCGAGAGCGACATTCCAACGCTGATTTTGTCCGGTGAACTCGACCCGGTAACACCGCCTGCGTGGGGCGAAATGGCAGCTGAAACACTGAGTAATAGTCGCCATTTGGTCGCGCCGAAAGGAGCCCATACCATTGTTGGTCATACGTGCGCGAACAAACTCGCCGCCCAGTTTATTAAAGAGTTAGATGTAAACGCTTTAGACGCAAGTTGTCTTGAGAACCAACGTGCACAACCGTTCATTTTGAACAGTAACGGTAAAGGATTATAAGCGAGCCACTATGATCGAAGTAAAATCATTACAAAAAACCTTCGGTGACGTGACCGCTCTGGATAGCCTGACGTTTAGTGCTCCGGAGGGACAAATTACCGGTCTATTAGGCCCAAACGGTGCCGGCAAGACCACTTGTCTGCGTACTATTTACGGGCTCTTGAAAGCCGACAGTGGCGAAGCGCTAATTGATGGTATTGACGCCAACAAAGAGCCGTTAGAAGTACGTCGTAAAATTGGCATTTTTCCTGATAAGTTTGGCCTCTATGAACGCCTCACCGCCCGTGAGCAAGTTGCGTATTTTGCCGCCTTACACGGTATGGAAGGTGACACTGCAGCTGCGGCAGTGGAAGAGGTGATGCGTCGCTTAGATATGACGGCGATCGCTGACCGTCGGGCGACGGGCTTCTCACAAGGTCAACGTATGAAAGTTGCGTTAGCGCAAGCGATTGTGCACCGCCCTAAGCATCTAATCCTCGATGAGCCAAGCCGTGGTTTAGACGTCATGAGTACGCGTATTTTACGTGATTTGCTGCGCGAGCTACGTGATAGTGGCACCAGTATCTTGTTCTCTAGTCACGTCATGCAAGAGGTCGCAGCATTGTGTGACCAAGTGGTGGTTGTCGCTGCTGGAAAAGTTGCGGCACAAGGGACGCCGACAGAGCTGTGTGAACAGACCGGAGAGTCAGCTCTGGAAGAAGCTTTTGTGAAGATTATCGGAACTGATGAGGGCATCGCGGCATGATGAAATCGCCAATTAAACTGGTCTTTCGAAAAGAACTGAAAGATGCTCTACGTGATAAACGTTCCGTGATGGCAGCGATGTCCTATGCGTTTTTTGGCCCGCTACTCATGGCGTTAGCCTTTTATGTGTTAATTGGCCAATTAACCGATAGCAGTGATGTCAAAATTGATATTGAAGGCGGTGAGCATGCGCCAGCACTGGTTGCCCACCTTGAGCAACATGGTATTGTCGAGCGCACTGAGCCTTGGCCATCGGGTCAACAACCGATTACCTTGACGATCGATCAAGATTGGGACGAACATATTGCGACGGCTCAGCCGGCGCGTGTGGTTCTGAGCGCTGACTTCTCGTCACAGAAGCAGCGTACGGATATTCGCCGGGTCGAGTCTGTGATTGAGAATTACAGTAATCAGCTGACGTACATTCGTTTGCAGATGCGGGGTATTGACCCGCGTATTACCCAAGGTGTTGATTTGGTAAAGCATGATAAAGCCACCAAAGGTTCAAAGGCGGCCATGCTGCTCGGCGGAGTATTGATCTTTATCCTACTGTCAGTGTTCTTCTCGGGCATGAACGTCGCGATTGATATCAGCGCCGGTGAACGCGAACGCAACTCGCTCGAATTGCTGTTGTCACAACCGCTCACCACAGACCAGTTGGTGTGGGGCAAGGCGCTCGCTGCATCTGCATTTGCCATGTTTGGTGGCGTATTGAGCGCGATTTTGATCCCAGTGATTTTTACCTTGCTGCCGTTACATGAAATCGGCGTGAGTGTGAGTCTCGCCTGGCCGATGATTCTGATGATCATTGCGCTCTTGGTGCCGCTTGCCTTGCTGGCCACTGCATTGCAATTGTTTGTCTCATTCCGGGCGAAGAGCTTTAAAGAAGCACAAACTTATATTTCGTTGTTGTTGATGGTGCCGATGCTGATCATTTTTGGTGTCGAGTTCGCGCGTGTGAAAAGTCAGATCTTGTATTATTTGCCGCTCACCGGACAGCACCAAGCGTTGTTAGACATCATTAAGGGTGAGGCGCTGCAGTACGATGCGTTAGCGCTGAGTGCGCTGTTAACGGTAGGTGTAGCAGTAGGTTTACTGCGCTTGATCAGCCGCATGTTGAGCAGTGAAAAGGTGGTGTTCGGTTTATAACCGACGCCATCGTGCGAGTTGATAGAATCCCCATTGGCCGAGTCGACGCAGGCTCGGCAAGGGGAACTTCGCTAACGGCGACTGATAAAAAGGTAATTCAGGAAGCTTTTCACCCATCGTCAGTTGCGCAAGGCGCTGACCTGCCAGCTGACTAAAGGTCACGCCCGAGCCACAATAGCCCATACTGGTATAGATGCTGTCTGCGGGACTGTAGATACGCGGGTAGTTATCAAGGGCGACGCTTATCCAGCCACTCCAATAATAGTCTACCGGGGTTTTTGCCAAGGCTTGTAAGCTTGGGAAGGTACCTGCTAACGCCTCTAGGAGATGTCGCGCATAGCGTGGATGTTGCGCATCTTTCCCTCGTATTGCGCCACGTCCGCCAAACAACAAGCGCCCGTCTGGCAGCAATCGGTAATAGTATTTTAAGACACGCGTGTCCATAACTAACTCATTCCCTTGCAGGCCGATCGAGCGGCGCTCATCACTGGTTAATGGGCGCGTCACGATAACGCTGGAGAGCACCGGCAGGGTCCGCCCTTGTAAGCTTGGATGCAGCTGGTTGGAGGTATAACCGTTGGTCGCAACCACAACCTTTGCCGCGGTAATTTTGCCTTTACTGGTATGTAAGCGATGGCGCTGCTCGTGGCGCTCCCAATGCATCACCGCCGCCCCTTCTACCAGTGTCACTCCAGCCTGTTGGCATTGTCTAGCGAGGCTTGCAGTGAGCAGCAAAGGGTTAAGGCCAAAGCTATTCGGATAATGAATGGCACCGTAAGCTTGGGGGGTATTGACCCGCTGCTGGGTTTGGCTGCTGTCAAGCCAGCGCGCATCCGGTTCAAACTGTTGCAGTTGCTCGAGACTCCGTTGGAGTGCAGGAACCGCTTGTAAGCGATGGGCAACTTTAAGATAGCCTCCGCGTTGCACCTCAAGTTGTTGCGGGCAAGCCTGTAGATGTGCTTCTAAGCGCGCGAAGGCTGCTTGATACTCGTTATATATCGCTTGTGCCGTCGCTGCGCCACAGCGCTTTTGCCAGTCGGCGAGTGATAATCGCCCAGTCCCAGGCATAGCAAAGCCAGCGTTACGCGTGGAGCAGCCCCAGCCAAGTTGGTTGGCGTCAACTAAGACAACGTTCTGTTGATAGTGTTTGGCGAGTTCTAGCGCGGCGTTTAAGCCTGTGTAACCGGCACCAATGACGACAATGTCGGTACGTTCGGGTAAGGCAGTAGCTGCGTTGGGAAAGTTTGTAGCCGTATGCGCTTGCCAATAACTTCGTGCGTGCGGCTGTTGCGAGCTTGGGAAGTCATGGACAAGCGGATCATACATAAGCGATTTATCGGTTAGTTATCAAAGTTAAGTACCATTTCGCCGGCAGTACAGTGACAAATACCATCACAGACCGGGCAATGGTAGCCTCCATGAACGGAGAGCTCATACCAACGGTCAGGGTGTTGTTGCACCATCTCCCCGCCGCACCGTGTAAAGTATGAGTATGCACTATTATTTGGACTTTGCATCCAAATATGCGCAAGTCCTGCTTTGCAGCCGAGGGCTTTCGCGGTTTCAATGGAGCGCTCGAGTAGGCCTCGGCCAATACCTAGGCCACGGCTAATTTCGGAGACCGCCGAGCATTTGAAGTAACACATTTTATCAGCGGGTACTGGCCATTGCTCGGGCGTGCAGTAGTCGTCGATATCCCATTGGCCTGGGGCAAAAGTGAGGCGGATACCGGCCAGCTCACCATCGACAAAAGCTAGCCAACTTAAATTGACGCCGTCTTTGAGGCCGCGCTCGACATAATCTGGAAGGTTTTCTTCGGTCAGGTAGTTATCACCGTGAACAATGTTGCCAAGTTCGATGACAGCAGCATAATCAGCTGCTGTCAGTTGGCGGTACGTAACTACGGGTTGTTTTTGCGTCATAAAGACACCTTTGGATTGCTGAATTAGTAGCGATAGTCGTCCGTTTTAAATGGACCGTCGACATTCACATGAATGTAGTCGGCTTGCTGTGACGTCAATTGCGTAATGACACCACCAAAGCCTTGTACCATGTAGCGCGCGACTTCTTCGTCAAGTTGCTTCGGAAGTACTTCTACACGTAACTTAGCGGCTTTTTCTGCTGCAGGTAACGCTGCGAACTTTTCTTCAAACAAATGAATCTGGGCCAAGACTTGGTTGGCAAACGAACCATCCATGATACGACTAGGGTGGCCGGTCGCATTACCTAAGTTCACCAAACGTCCCTCTGAAAGCAGCAAGAGATAATCGGTAACATCATCGCTACGGTAAATTTTATGAACTTGCGGTTTGACTTCATCCCAACGCCAGTTTTTACGCATAAAGGCGGTGTCAATTTCATTGTCGAAGTGGCCGATATTACAGACCACTGCAGTCGCTTTCAATGCGCTCAACATGTGCTGGTCACAGACATTGACGTTACCGGTGGTGGTGACAAGTAAATCTGTGTTTTGTAAGAGTTCGGTATTGATGGCGTCAGCCGTCCCCGTATTTACCCCGCCACGGTATGGAGAAACGACTTCGTAACCGTCCATACAGGCTTGCATGGCACAGATTGGATCGATTTCTGAAACGCGAACAATCATGCCTTCTTGGCGCAGACTTGCAGCCGAACCTTTACCTACGTCACCGTAACCGATCACTAGGGCTTTTTTACCCGAGAGCAAATGGTCGGTCGCACGCTTGATTGCGTCGTTCAGTGAGTGACGGCAGCCGTATTTGTTGTCGTTTTTCGATTTGGTGACCGCGTCGTTGACGTTGATCGCTGGTACTTTTAAGGTGCCGTGCTTCAACATTTCTAACAAACGATGGACGCCAGTAGTGGTCTCTTCGGTAATACCATGAATGTGGTCCAGCATGCTTGGATATTTTTCATGGATCAACAGGGTTAAATCGCCACCATCATCCAAAATCATATTTGCATCCCAAAGCGCGCCGTCTTTGTGACAGGTTTGCTCAAGACACCACTCATACTCTTCTTCAGTTTCGCCTTTCCAAGCAAATACCGGCACACCCGCTGCAGCCATTGCCGCTGCTGCATGGTCTTGGGTAGAGAAAATATTACACGATGACCAACGCACTTCGGCACCCAATTCGATCAAGGTTTCGATCAATACTGCGGTTTGAATGGTCATATGAATACAACCAATGATGCGCGCACCTTTTAGAGGTTGCTGCTGCGCATATTTACGACGAATACTCATCAATGCTGGCATTTCAGATTCGGCAATCGCAATTTCTTTGCGACCCCAGTCGGCAAGCGAGATATCTGCTACTTTGTAATCGTTCATAAATGACCTCTTATGTTCATATGCAGCGCAGGACTGAGGTGCGCAGCGCAGTTAACATTAATTGAATTCAGGTTCGTGTTGCAACTTGATCAGTAATTGCTCTTGTTGGTCAAGCGTTAAGCGTGGGCCAAAACTGGCAACCACTGCCGCAGCTGCATGACTGGCGAGTAAGCCACATGCAGCAAGCGGGTAGCGCTTGACTAAACCATACATCATGGCACCGGCAAACATATCACCAGCACCATTGGTATCGATAGCTTTCACAGGAATGCCCGGAACTGTGACCTGACGTTCTCCATCGCCGATCAGGGCGCCATCTTTGCCAAGCGTGATAGCAACCATTTTGGCATGTGTTTGTAACTGCTGCATGGCAGCTTGCACATCGTCGGTGCCGGTCAAAATGCTGGCTTCTTCTTGGTTGCAGAACATCACATCGACGCCACCACTTAAGATCTCCTCGATACCGTCGCCGAAGTATTTCACCATGGCTGGGTCCGAGCAGGTCATGGCAATCTTGGTGCCATTCGCACGCGCCACTTCTTTAGCGCGCGCAATCGCCTGACGAGCGATAGGTGAAGTTACCAAGTAACCTTCAATATACAAATATTCAGCGCGCGCAATAGCGTCTTCATCAAGCTCTGCGGTGCTTAGGTCGGCAGTAATGCCAAGGTAGGTCCGCATGGTACGTTCGGCATCTGGGGTGACCATCACTAAACAACGACCGGTTTTACCTTCGTGTTTTTGGTTCCCTGTGTTGGTCGTAATACCGACCCGTTCCATATCCGCGCAGTAGAACTCACCTGCTTGATCATCGGCCACTTTACAGCAATAAAACGCTTTACCGCCGAACTGGCTAAAGCCTACCAACGAGTTTGCTGCTGACCCACCACCAGATTGCTTTTTCAGTTCACCACGTTTGGCGAGTTCTGCGATGAGACGTTCTTGCTCATCATCTTCAATCAGCGTCATCATTCCTTTTTCGATTTGATGCTGCTGTAAAAACTGGTCAGTGACTTCAAACTCTTGGTCGACCAGCGCATTGCCAATGCCGACAATATCAATTGAATTCATGTGATACTCGGGAAAAAGTTTTGTAATAAAAAAATCCGGCCGCCAAGTATACAGCAGCCGGATTTGAAGGTCGATAAATTAGGCTTTGAAGCCGTTAGGGATCCCTTTGGTAGTAATACTTACCGCATCATGAGCATGCAAGGACTCATAATGGTTCACGCGAATCCAGAAGTCGGAAAACGCGCTCTGTTGGTTCAAGGCGTGTTGCAAGCGACGTGCTGCGTCTTCACAGAACATCAGGTTCTGACCGTTTAAGCGCGCAAACTCTTGTTCGTCTTCGCGTTTTACAGCTGCTTGAACAGGGGTTTGTAACGCATGCTCGATGGCATCAATTAACGCGATGATCGGCAGCTCAGAGATTTGCTCACCCATAACCACTTTAACTTCAGCAACGGAGCGTTGGCTGTGTGGCGTTGCTACGATACCTTGGGTTGTTCCCAACCAACGATGCACGAGTTCAGCGTCAACATCAGCGTCCGTACCGAACTGGTCGGCAAAAGCGTCTTGAATTAACTGGCGCGCCAGTGCTGCTGAGCATGGGCAGGTTGACGAATAAGGTACTTCAACCCCAAGTTGCAAATAGAGTTGCCCATCATCGTAACGACCGACAACAGTGACCGGATAAGCTTTCCAGCCTGGTTTTTTACTGATCAGGGCTTTACGACGTAAATGATAGTCAAAGCTAAATTTCACATAGGCCTGGTCGGCAAGACCATCATGACTATCAATAAAGTCATGGAGGAGTTTACCGAGCGACTGATGCGATAAGACGTCATTGTTCGACAGATCTTCCAGCAGAAGATACAGTCGCGACATATGAATACCTTTCGCCTTCGGGTCTTTTAAGTTAACAAAAGCGTCCACTAAAGCGCTTACAGGGCGCTCAGGTTCGTTGGCGGCACCAACGACAAGTGGCATCTCAATGTTACTCATGCCGACCCAATCAAGCGCACCTTCAGTTTGTGCTTGGGTTTGATTGGCGATATCTGGCATCATTGTCGGTGTAGCTGTTGGCATGCGAATACGGCTCCAAACATTGCAAAATTACAAATGAACCCAAAAAAGGGGCGTTAGTATACAAGATTTAACCGGTTTACGGTAGTTTGCCATATCCGGTTCATTTTTGGCGTAAAGTTTTCCGATAGTGGCAATCGAACAAGGACAATCCAATGATTAATGAAGCGTTACTTAGCCAGTATACGGAGCTGCTCGGAACCAGCGGCGTGGAAGACATGATGAAGGTCTTTAATGACACGGTGGGCACTTATCTTAAGGAACTCAATGGATGTGTCACGGCGCGCGATGAACAGGCGTTTCGCCAACAAGCACATCGTTTGAAAGGAGCACTGCGCTCGGTAGGTATGCAAACGCTAAGTGCGCGCATGGAATATTGCGAAAAAGAAGTTTGGACGTGGCCTGAAGCCGAGAAAGAAGTCGTGCAGTTGGCAGCTGAGCTGCCACTGCACCAACAAGCCATCGAAAACTGGTTACGCAGTCGGTGAGTTTAACGAAGGTTGCTCAAGGTGGCGAATCGAGACTTCACCAACAAAGCGATACCCTTCACCGTGAATAGTGGTAATCAGGTTCGGTGAGTTTTTGTCCGCTTCAAAATGACGACGAATACGACGAATTGCGACGTCTACCGTACGATCATTAGGACGCAACTCGCGATCTAGCATTTTCTTGACTAAGGTTTCACGGTCAAGAATCTTACCAGGGTTGGTTAGGAACAACTCCATCGCGCGGTATTCACTTTTCGGTAGACGGAACATCTTACCTTCTGGTGAAAAGAGGCAACGGCTGTCACTTTCCAGACGCCAGTTATTGAATTCATACACTAAGCTATCATGGCCCACAGTTTTCTGTTGGCTCTTAATAGCTTCAATACGACGATACAAGTTACGTACCCGAATCAGTAACTCTTTCGGGTTATAGGGTTTAATGATGTAGTCGTCAGCGCCGAGTTCCAAGGCGAGTAAGCGGTCTTCTTCCGCATCTCTACCAGTTAAAAAGACTAAGCCGATATTTTCGTTTTCACGAAAGTTTTCTGCCAGCTCAATGCCGCTTTTACCTGGTAAATTGACATCCATGATCACCAAGTCGACTTGCTGACGCGCCATGATGCGTTGCATCTGCATACCGTCCGCAGCATCGTAGACGTCATAGCCTTCTTCTTGGAAAAGGCGCGTCAACGTGTTTCGGGTGACGACTTCGTCTTCTACGATTAATAATCTAGCGCTCATAGTGGTTGATCCGTTCGTCTGTAACATATGTTGAAATATGGCATTACACTCAGAAGTGTAGCATGAGATTTTAATTAGTGCGTATATTTCCTGCAAGTTCTGTACACGCTTTTTACGTTAAGCCTCTATTGTCATAGAGAATTCTGTAAACTGACCTGGCGTGGAATCGACTTCAATGGTGCCGCCCAACGCACGCGTGACCAAATTATAAACTAAATGGAGCCCTAGTCCGGTCGAGCCTTGACGGCGACGACTGGTAACAAATGGGTCAAAAATGCGGCGTTTAAGTGACTCAGGAATGCCTGCGCCATCGTCACGGTAGCGGATCTGGATTTGCTTGCCATTGAGTCGCTCGACGTGTAAATCGATCCGCCCGTGCTCACGCTCGGCGAAGCCATGCAACATGCTGTTTTCCAACAGTTGCTTAAAAATATGGCGGAGCGGGCCAATGCGCGTGGTGATTTGGAGTTCTGGCGGGCAGTCGATGTGCACGTCGATGTCACTCAGTGCGGGGTATCGCTTGCTGGCAGAGCGCAACAGTGCCTGACAGAAAGTGCGCATGTTCACTTCGCGGGTTTCCTCGGCGAATTGATCCATGGCTAACTGACGGAACTGATTAATCAAATCTGCAGTACGTTCGATGTTGCGGCGAATGAGACTTAAGTTGTCTTCGCTGGCTTCCATAAAGCGTTCAAAGTCTTTACGCGAAATAGTGTTTTCTTGGAATTTTTGCTGCATCAGCTCAAGCTTGTCTTGCAAGATTGAGGTTGAGGTGATGACGAGGCCGACTGGCGTATTAATTTCGTGTGCAACGCCGGCAATCAAATCCCCAAGTGATTGCATTTTTTCGTTTTCAATCATTTGGCGCTGGAATTGATGCAGTTTCTCGAGCGTCTCGATAAGTTCAGCGTTGGCTTCGCGCAGCGCCGTGGTGCGTTGTTGGACTTGCCGTTCAAGTTCGGCATTCAATTCGTTGGCGTTGCGCTCGGCTTGGTGTTGGCGCTCAAGGTGTTGTTCAACACGGGCGAGCATGGTGTTGAACGAAATTGCCAGTTGTTGCAATTCTAATAACCGTGACTCAGGTAAGCGAATGGAGTAGTCACGATTGCGACTGATGCGTTGGATAATATCCACCGTGGTATCCAGCGGTAGCATCAGCTTCGAGCGCGCCCGCAGGCTGAGTAGCCAGACGCAGACACCGGTCAGCACCACCAAAGCACTGGAGGCGAGGGCGGTTAGCCAAACGGCTTGCGTGCTATGCTCGCGCGACGTACGCAAATAGATGTAGCCGAGTTGTTCATTATCAATCATCACTGGGCGCGCGACTTCAACGTAGTTGGCTTGCGAGCGAGCACCCGAAAAACTAGTGATCAGTTCAATCCGCACCGGAATCGGCGCCAGCCCTTCCCGATTAAAGCTAGCAAAGTAGCGCAGTTGTTGCTCTGCGGAGATATCACTGCGTTGGTAAACATGAATGTGCTGTAATTCAGGAATGCCGCGAAAGTACTGCAGGCTGTTGGTAAGCCCTTCAGCATCATCAAACAGTAAGAAGCGACTGGTGGCATTGCTAATCACCTGACTAATTGCCTGCGCGTGGCTTTCGTTCATTTTATCGACATGATTTAAATGCAGTAGGCTCAACAGCAGGGCGATGACCACGGCAAAGGCGACGCTGGAACTCAGCATCAACCAGGTAATTCCCTGTCGAAATGAGCTAACGCGGATCATTAGTTGCCTCGACGCTTGGCGTGATACACCGCGAACTTATTGTCCTGAGCGATGCGATGACAATGACCAAAGCTCGCTTCGATGAGTTCTGGCCATGGTAAAAAACGGTTGGCGACGAGCCAGAGTTCACCATTGCGATTGAGGTGCGTTTTGGCATCACGTAAAAACTGTTGACCAATGCTGTAGTCAGTGGCTTGACCGGTGTGAAACGGCGGGTGGCTGACGATAATATCGTATTTGGGCAACGTGTTGACGAGGGCATCTTCGGCGATCAGGGTTCCCGTGAGACCATTTTCGTTCAAGGTGTCACGGCATGCCGCTAACGCCATCGCACTAACATCTAAATAGCTGACGTCAAGGTCAGGGCTTTGGCGTTGCAACCAAGCGCCTAATACACCATGGCCACAGGCAAAATCGAGCACCGCTCCTTGGGTAAACACCGGTAGGTGCTCCAGCAGCATCTGGCTCCCCGCGTCAATTGCCGGAAAGGCAAACACGCCTGGATAACTGGCGAGTTTTAGTGGTGTTAACCCAGGTTGTGAGAGTTCGCTATCGACACGATAAGCGCTGCTTTGAAACGCGGTGGTCGGAGTCAGGAGTTGGGTTGCTAGCAAAGTGGAATGATGACCATTAGCGACTTTCGTCACCCCCCCGTAGGGCGCACTGATCTGTTTGTGAATACTCTTGATGCCGCTGCGATTTTCACCGACCAGCCACACTGGCGCATCTTTCGGCAGCACGCTCGCGAGCGCGGCCAGTAAGTAGTCCGTGAGCTTCTTTTCTTTCGGCAACCAAAGCAGTGCACTATCAAAGCTGCCTTGGGGTGGTGTTGCACCAAAATGGTGCGCTGACTGCTGCGCCTGCAACCAAGGTTTCGCCCAGCCGGCATGTAAGTGCCAGCTGCCAGCGACAGGAACTGCATCGCGCCATGCCGCATCAGGCGGGTTGACCGCAAGTATGGCTTGCCCGGTAAGATGTTGCGCTTGGCGCACGATTAATTGCGAAGGAGCACTGAGTAATTTTTTCATAGTGAATTAAATCGGTTTACCGTTGTACGCTTCAGCGAAGACATCGACACTTGAAGAGGCTTCGTCAAAAACCTCGTCATCGAATTGCGCAATGTTAAACAGCGCTTCACCTTCGTTCGCTACAGGAATATTACTAATGCCAATCACGATGCCATGGTATGGACTTCGCAGCGAGTGCTGTTCGTCACCATGTGGGTTGACGGTGAGCGCGATGATTTGCCCCTTTTGGATGGTTTGCCCGAGTTGTACTTGAGGTACCACTAAGCCGTCATATTCATTACGGATCCAAGCACTACGGCGAGCCAAAACTGGGGTGACTTTTTTCCGCGTGCGGCGACCTTTTAGCATTTTTAAGTGCTTCATAACGTTTTGCACGCCGTTGACACCTGCCTTAATCGCCGGATAGTCAAACCGTAAGGCCTCACCTGCTTCGTAGAGGATCAATGGAATACCTAACTCAGAAGCGAGCGCGCGCAGTGAGCCGTCACGCTCTTTTGAGTGCAAAACGACCGGACTGTTGAACGCCCAAGCCATCTCGAGCGCTTCATCATTGTCTGTATCAACACGCACTTGTGGCAGGTTGCTACGATGAATTGCTCCGGTATGTAAATCAACAATATGGGTGACGTTTTGCACCAATGATTCATTGAACAAATAGGCTAAGCGACTGCCCAGAGCACCGCGCTCTGAGCCCGGAAAACAACGGTTTAAATCACGTCGATCGGGGAGGTAGCGCGACTGCTGAATAAAGCCGAACACATTGACGATAGGAACGACGATTAACGTCCCGCTAAGCTCTTGGGCGTCGGTGGTGCAAATCAGGCGGCGGCAAATTTCAATGCCGTTGAGCTCGTCACCATGAATCGCGGCGCATACCAGTAGCGTAGGCCCAGGCTTCACGCCATGAAACACTTCGGCGTGCAAGTCCATCGGAGTATCATTGTAGAGTCGCGCCGCTGGAATTTTGACACTGTGACGCGAGCCTGCGGCAATTTTTTGACCGGCAAGTTTAAACGCTGCACGTGGCTTCATGCTTAACCTTTGCCTTTGGTACGGGTGCGATGTGCTTTCGCATTTTTCTCGATAAAGGAGATGATCTGCGATGCAACGTCTTTTTCCGTCGCCGCTTCAATACCTTCTAGACCCGGCGACGAGTTGACCTCCATCACCAAGGGACCATGGTTAGAACGCAGAATATCGACCCCGGCCACATTTAAGCCCATAGTTTTGGCGGCCTTGACGGCGGTAGCACGTTCGGCTGGCGTCAATTTTACCAAGCTTGCTGAACCGCCGCGATGCAAATTCGAGCGGAATTCACCGGGCTTGGCTTGACGTTTCATTGCTGCCACCACGCGATCACCAAGCACGAAGCAGCGGATATCAGCGCCACCTGCTTCTTTAATGTATTCTTGCACCATGATGTGTGATTTTAAGCCCATAAAGGCTTCGATCACACTTTCTGCCGCTTGCCGTGTTTCGGCCAAGACCACACCGATGCCCTGCGTTCCTTCGAGCAGCTTGATCACCAACGGAGCGCCGCCGACCATCTCGATGAGGTCGGGAATGTCTTGTGGCTGGCTGGCAAAGCCTGTCGTTGGCAAGCCAATGCCTTTCCGGCTCAACAGTTGCAGCGACCGTAATTTGTCACGGCTACGCGAAATGGCGACTGACTCATTCACTGGGTAGGTGCCAATCATTTCAAATTGACGTAATACCGCGGTACCGAAAAAGGTTACGGAGGCGCCGATACGCGGAATGATGGCGTCGTACTGCGGTAACACCTGACCTTTGCGGTGGATCGATGATTCGCGTGCGTTGATATTCATGTAACAGCGCAGCGGATCAAGTACGTCTACCGTGTGGCCGCGTGCTTCGCCAGCCTCGACCAAACGGCGGGTGGAGTACAACTTCGGATTACGCGATAAGATTGCAATTCTCAAGAGTGACTCCTTTTAAAATTGTGCTGGTTCGCCAAGTAGATACGAGGCGTCGGGATCTACAAGAAAAGCTCCGCGCATGGCTTGTCGGCCAAGTAGCATACGGAATTTCATGCTGTCGCGGTTGGTGAGCGTAAGCTCAACGGGCGCTGAAAAATCGCCAACAACGAGCAGACTTTTGATCACATAGCGTAGTTCTGTATGACCGCCTGAGTCGGTGACTTCACGCTGGTCATGAATTTGGGCTTCACAGCAATGCTCACGATCGGAATCTTGTTCGGGATGCACCCAGATTCGCAGCCAGTCTTCATTGTCTTTCTGAAACGGTTCGAGTTTGAAGGCGTGCAGACAGGAGGTGCGTGCGCCTGTATCTACCTTCATTTTGATGGCTTTAATGCCGAGTTCGGGGAGAGCTCCCCATTCACGCCAACCCAGTGTTTGCATGGGCAAATGTGCTCCAATTTTGAGACTTATCTAACTAGTTGCAAGAATATAGCCGCACAGGCGAAACAGCAAGCGTTATGGCTCACGATGCGCGTTCCGGTGTGCTTGAAGTTGCTGCAACCAAAGACAAAATTCATCGACCGGACGGTCAAGGGCGTTGATCGGCACATAGAGGTCATAACCCAGTAATTTCCGCAGTTGCTGACTGCGTACAGCAAACAGGGCTTGTAAGCCATAATAGACAGTACCACTGGGAGCTTGATAAGACTCTGGGATAGCAAAGTAGGCGCTGTAATCGTTGTTATCGATGGTCTCGCGCCGAAGAGCTGCGGCGAGCAGGTGCCGTTGTTCAGAAATCAGGTGCACCATTAAGCGCGGGGAAATAGAGGCCAGTACTGGCTCAAAGTCTCGTAAGCGAAAGCCTAAGTAAGGGAGGGCTTCGAGTTGTTGTCCGCGGTGAGTGCGTGGCACATCAAAGCGGATAATGGTGTCCCAAGCAATGCACCAATGCCCGCGCAAGTGATGGTAGCAAATGGTTTCAGGGGTTATCGACAGACTGACCGTGGGCTCTACGATTTTCGCCACGCCGAGCAAAAAAAGTGCCGCGCTGACAATATACAACAGCGCGTACGCTGCGGTCGGCAGGCTCCAACCGCTTAATTGCAACATGATGGTAATGGCGAAGCACACCACGCCCATGACGCAAAAGGTAAGAGCGTCGCGACGCGCATGCGGTTGAACCTGTTGTTCAGGGACTGTCATAACACGCAAAGGTCCGTTGAATGATGTGCCAAGTGAACGATGTTTTAAGATAAAACCCACGCGGTAAGGTTTCAATACGTTCGCCGTTTGGACCGATGGCCTCGGTCAACACTCGGCTGTTGGCAGCTTTAGGGCGTAGTTGCATGACTTCACCTTGATGGGCGGTGATCTGTTCGACTTCACCCAAGGCGATTTTATCCATGTGCTCTTGCCAGTCGTTGCGCAGCAAGCGTTCTTCGTCGTTGTTGGGTTGCCATAAAAAAGCCGTGCCGACCGTGCGTTCCGCGAGCGGAACGTCGCGGCGACCATCGATGGGCACCCACAACACACACTGTAACTTATTCCGTACACTACTGTTTTCCCACGTTAACCCTGCGATATCGATGAGTGGCGTGGTACAGACAAAAGTGGTTTCTAGCGGTTTGCCGCGTGCATCAAGCGGAATGGTTTTAAGCTCAACGCCGAGTTCAGGAAAGTCTTGTAGCGCTTGCGACCCGGCGGTAGCTCCTAACGCGGTTTCGAGAAGCTGGCCAACCCAGCCTTTGTGCCGTCGTAGATCAGCCGGAACGTGAAGGCCATGTTGTTGCGCAATGTCGGCGAAACTACGTCCAGCGAGATCGCTGGCGGCATAAAACAAGGTTCGCAAGTCAGTCATGGAAATCCTTAATCGTCCTTTGGCACTTTCTTTCAGGGCTCGATTATGGAAAAATCAGATGCAGAAGTCGAATTTTAGAGGATGCCCGCGTGATAGACGCAGAAGGATTCCGCGCAAATGTTGGAATCATTATCTGTAATGAACAGGGACAAGTGTTTTGGGCGCGTCGTTTTGGGCAACATAGCTGGCAATTTCCACAAGGTGGCATTGATGACGGTGAAACACCGGAACAAGCCATGTACCGTGAATTGTGGGAAGAAGTAGGGTTAAAACCCGAACAAGTAGAAATCGTCTACACCAGTCGCAACTGGTTCCGCTATCGCTTACCGAAACGTCTCGTTCGACGTGAACAACGTCCCACTTGTATTGGTCAGAAACAGAAGTGGTTTTTGTTGCGCTTAACCTGCAAAGAACAAGATGTAAATGTGCTTTGCTCGTCCCACCCGGAGTTTGATGACTGGCGTTGGGTCAGTTATTGGTATCCGGTACGACAGGTCGTGTCGTTTAAAAAAGATGTGTATCGACGTGTCATGAAAGAGTTTGCGCCAATTGTGATGCCACAACAGCAGCCGCAACTGCGGCAGGGCGGACGGAGACAGCGCGGACCCAGACGGAAACGCTAAAGTATGCTGCGAGATTTGCAACGCATTGTTGAAGCTGTGAACCAGGCGCCAGATTTTGAGCTGGCGCTGCAAACCATGGTACAACAAGTAAAACAAGCGTTGCAGACCGACTCATGCACCGTTTATTTAGCCGATCACGAGCAGCAGCAATTCGCGCTTGCTGCGACCGACGGCCTCAATATCACCTCAGAACACCCTATCCATGTACCTTTTGGTGAGGGCGTTATTTCGCTTGCCGCGCAACGCGAAGAGCCACTCAATATCGCTAATGCGACCCAACACCCGAAATTTTTAAAGCTTGATGCCGTTGATGAAGCGCGCTACCACGCGATGTTGGCTGCTCCAGTAATCCATCGCCGCCGGGTGCTTGGGGTGCTGGCGGTACAGCAACAGCAAGACCGCGCCTTTACCCGTGATGAGGAAGCCTTTGTCGTGACCCTCGCGGCACAGCTTGCGGTCGTGATTGCCCATGCTGAAGCGAAAGGCTATTTGCGTACGGTGAAACAATCGCCTTGGTTGCAAGCGGTGAAAGGCTTAGCTGCCGCGCCAGGTGTTGCCATTGGTACCGCTTATGTGGTGCAGCCTCGGGCGAAATTAAGTGAGGTCACGCCGCGAAAAACCAATAAGCCAGAGCATGAAATTCGACGCTTTCGCTCGGCTGTGGCGCGCACGCGACAAGAGCTGCTCGAGCTCAGCGAACGCATGCGCGGTCAAATTGCTGATGAAACGCTCGCCATTTTCGAGGTGTACCACGCCCTGCTTGATTCTGCGAGTTTAGGGCAAGAGGTGGAACAAACCATTAGTGATGGCTGGCGCGCGCAAACGGCGTTGAAAATTGTCGTTGAGAGTTTGGTCAATCAGTTTGAGAACCTTGATGATGACTATATCCGCGAGCGTGCTAGTGATGTTCGCGATCTTGGGCAGCGTATTTTGTCGCACCTCAAAGAACGCAGCCGTGTGCACCATCAACCGCCGGAGCAATGTGTATTGGTGGCGGATGAAGTGACTGCGACGATGCTCGCGGAGTTGCCGCAAACCGAAATTGTCGGCATGGTCTCCATGCGTGGCTCGGGCAATTCACACGCTGCGATTATGGCGCGCAGCATGGGAATTCCAGCCGTCCTCGGCGCGGATGACGTCGAGCTTAGTGAGGTGGACGGGGAAACCTTAATCGTTGATGGTTACAACGGTGATGTTTTTATCAGTCCGCCGCTGCAAATTGAAAACGAATATCGTGAGCTTGCCGAAGAAGAGCTGGAATTGCGGCAAAAAGTCGAACAAGCCCGCGGACGCCCGGTGGAAACCCTTGATGGCACGCCAATCAATTTACAGTTGAATGTGGGGCTGAACCTTGAGCGTGATTGGCTCGATGAGCTCGATATTACTGGGGTTGGCCTGTACCGCACCGAAATTCCTTTTATGATGCATGAACGCTTGCCAACGGAAGATGAGCAAGTCGAAATTTATGCCCAAGTGCTGGAACAATTTAAAGCGGGCACTGTGGTAATGCGAACCCTAGATGTCGGCGGCGACAAACCGCTCCCGTATTTGCCGATGCAAGAAGAAAACCCCTTCTTAGGTTGGCGCGGTATTCGCATGACCCTTGATCACCCGGACATTTTTTTGGTGCAGATTCGCGCCATGTTAAGAGCCTCTATCGGGCGTGACAATCTCCATATTTTGTTGCCGATGATCACCAACGCCGACGAGGTGGATGAGGCAACCCGGATGATCAAGCAAGCTTACTACGAGGTTGCTGAGGAGCATGCGGAGATTACATTACCGGTGCCGCAAGTAGGCGTCATGCTGGAAGTACCAGCGATGATTTACCAGATGCACGCGATTGCTGATAAAATTGATTTTTTCTCGGTCGGTACCAATGACCTGACGCAATATTTGCTGGCCGTTGATCGTAATAATCAGCGTGTAGCGGGTTTGTTCGATGCGTTTCATCCGGCCGTGTTGTACGCTTTGAAACAGATCATTGAGCGCGCGAAAACCCTTGGCAAGCCAGTATCGGTCTGTGGCGAGTTGGCTGGCGAGCCAGGTGGCGCGATTTTGTTAATTGCCATGGGCTATCGTACGTTAAGTATGAATAGCTATACCGTGGATCGTATTCGGTGGATTATTCGCCACAGTCGTACCAGTGATTTAGAGGCGATGCTGGAGCGGGCATTAGCAGCGCGCACCGCCCAAGAAGTACGAAAAATCGTGACGCTTACCCTTGAACAAGCAGGACTCGGCGGCTTCGTCCGCGCCGGAAGTTAAACCCATGAAGTGTTAAGGAGTCGATGTGCTCATCACAGGTTGGTTGTGGTGTATTGCTGGTGGTGTCATCGCCGGGCTACTTGCCGGAATGTTGGGTATTGGTGGTGGCCTGGTGATTGTCCCGCTACTGATTTATCTTTTGCCTTTGCTAGGTGTACCGGCGGAACTTGTGGTGCAAATGGCCATCGCGACGAGTTTAGCGACGATTGTCATGACCACCTTAAGCTCGGCACGTTCGCATTATCGGCATGGTCAAATCAGCTGGTTTTGGGTGCGACGCTTAATCCCGGGGCTCATGTTAGGTGCGTTGCTTGGCGCTTGGTTGGCCACGCAATTGAAACCTGAATGGTTGCAGCGCATTTTTTCCATTGTTTTATTGATTTTGTCGGTGCGCATGTTAATTCCACAACGCACCGGTGAGCCTTTGACCGATGTTTCGAAGCGGTTGTTGGGTGTCATTAGTGCAATGGTTGGCAGTTTGTCAGCGTTGGTTGGCATTGGTGGCGGCTCGTTAACGGTGCCGCTGTTACAACGTCTGCGTGTGCCGATCCGGCAAGCTATCGCGGTGTCATCGGTCGGGAGTTTGAGCATCGGTGTGAGTGCTGTGATAGCCTTTGTCGTGCTTGGTCAACGGATGCCCAGTGAAGGCGGCTTGTTTGGCTATGTTCATGGACCGGCGTGGTTGGCGATATCGATTGCCTCAATGCTATGTGCGCCGTTAGGTGCCGCGTTAACACAACGCATTCCAGTAAAACGTTTGCAGCAATTTTTTGCTGGCTTTTTAGTCGTGATTTCGATCGAATTATTTATAGGATAAACCATGCAACCTGAGTATTTGATGCATCCCAACATCGACCCAGTGATCGTTTCTGTGGGTCCTCTCGCTGTGCGTTGGTATGGCTTGATGTATTTACTTGGCTTAGCGTTCGCGTTTTGGTGGGGCAGTCGTCAGGTAAAGCAACCCCGCCATAGCCAAGCTGGCTGGACGGAAAAACGTTTTAGTGATCTGGTATTTTGGTCTTTTATGGGCGTCATTCTTGGCGGTCGCATCGGCTACGTGTTGTTCTACAAGTTTGCAGACTTTATCGCTAATCCACTGTTTTTGTTTGATGTGTTAAACGGCGGTATGTCGTTTCATGGTGGCCTGTTGGGGGTCATTACGGTACTTGCCATTTTTGCCAAGAAAACCCAAATGCCACTATTACGGGTCGGCGATTTTGTCGCGCCTTTAGTACCTGTTGGGCTGGGTTTTGGCCGTATCGGCAACTTTATCAACGGCGAGCTTTGGGGCCGCGTCAGCGACGTACCTTGGGCCATGGTGTTCCCTGATGCGGGCCCTGACCCGCGCCACCCTTCGCAGTTGTACCAAGCCTTTTTAGAGGGTGCAGTATTGTTTGCGCTATTAGCTTTCTTTGCGCGCAAGCCACGGCCGATGGGAGCCGTAAGTGGCCTATTCTTGATCGGTTATGGCTGTGCGCGTTTCGTGGTTGAGTTTTTCCGCCAACCTGATGCGCATCTGGGCTTGTTGTCGCTTGGCTGGTCCATGGGGCAGTGGTTGTCGCTACCAATGATCTTGATCGGCGCGGCAATGATGGTTTGGGCGTATCGCAGCAAGGGCAACACAGCAGCAAAAGGTGCCGCATGAAACAATACTTAGATTTGTGCCAACGCATCATTGATGAAGGCGTGTGGGTGGAGAATGAACGCACTGGTAAACGTTGCCTGACAGTCATTAATGCTGATCTTGAGTACGACGTTGCAAACAATCAGTTTCCATTGATCACCACACGTAAGAGCTTTTATAAAGCGGCCATCGCCGAATTTATCGGTTACATTCGAGGCTATGACAACGCCGCAGATTTTCGCAAAATTGGCGCCAAAACATGGGACGCCAATGCCAACTTGAATGAGGCGTGGTTAAACAACCCGCACCGTCGTGGCGAAGATGACATGGGGCGCGTGTATGGTGTGCAAGGGCGCGCCTGGGCAAAGCCAGATGGTGGTACGGTCGACCAGCTGCGTAAAGTCGTCGATAACCTTAAAGCTGGGCGCGATGACCGTGGTGAAATCATCAGCTTTTATAATCCTGGTGAGTTTCATATGGGCTGTTTGCGCCCCTGTATGCACACTCATAATTTCTCGTTGTTAGGCGACACGCTATACCTGACTAGCTACCAACGGTCATGCGATGTACCTTTAGGGCTTAACTTTAACCAAGTGCAAGTGTTCACTTTCCTTGCCTTGATGGCGCAAATTACTGGCCATAAACCAGGCAAAGCCTTCCATAAAATCGTCAATGCGCATATTTATGAAGACCAACTTGAGTTGATGCGCGACGTACAACTCAAACGTGACCCCTTTCCAGCGCCACGGTTAGAAATCAATCCTGACATCACGTCGCTCGAAGATCTCGAGACGTGGGTCACCATGGATGATTTCAAAGTGCATGATTATCAGCATCATGACGCAATCAGTTATCCATTTAGTGTGTAGGTAGTGATAAGTAACTATGGCAGATGAGAAGTTTTCTGGGATTGGTCGGGTGTATGGTGATGCCGCACTCAATCGGTTTGCACAACAGCACGTTGCCGTGATCGGGCTTGGCGGTGTCGGCTCGTGGGCGGTGGAGGCCTTAGCGCGTTCTGGCGTTGGTGGCCTTACCTTGATCGATCTTGATGATGTTTGTGTGACCAATATCAATCGTCAGCTGCCTGCGCTGACGACCACGGTGGGGCAACTTAAAACGGCAGTGTTGGCTGAGCGTGTGAAAGCCATTAACCCAGCTTGTGAGGTGCGCGTCATTGATGACTTTCTGGCTGCGGAGAATCTGGCCGAGTATCTCGGTGAGCCGGTGACAGGTGTGCTTGATGCCATTGATAGTGTGAACGTGAAAGCAGCATTGATCGCGTGGTGCAAGCGACGTAAGTTGCCGCTGGTGGTTTGCGGTGGTGCCGGTGGGCAAGTCGACCCTGGGCAGGTGACCTCGACCGATCTTGCCAAAGCAACACAAGATCCCTTGCTCGCAAAAGTACGCTCGATGCTCCGTCGTGACTACAATTTTTCGCGGAACCCGAGTCGTAGTTTTGGCGTGAAAGCCGTGTACTCGACAGAACAGTTACGTTACCCGCAAGGCGATGGCAGTTGGAGTCATGCCAAGCCGGGCAGCGGCAGTATGCGCATGGACTGCAGTACAGGATTCGGCGCGGCGATGCCGGTCACCTGCACCTTTGCTATGCATGCTGTGGCACTGTTGCTAGAAAAGTTAGAACGAAGCAAGGACTGAGAATGAAGCTTTTTATGTTCTATATCGGCGGTTCAGCGCCGAAAGCGAATATTGAAGTACATGATATTCGTTTTGTTGCCGGGGAAAATGTCGAGGCGTGTTACCCAGCACTGCGCCGTGATTGGTACGGCACCTTAAAAGGGTTGCACTTGGACAGCTATGTGCAGGTGCATCATGTGGATGGTTATCGTATTGAACTTAAACGTGAGCCAAGCTCGCAGCCCCAGCGGTTATGGTTTGTCAATTTCGGTGGTTATTATCCGAACCGTTTGGCCGAATTCCATGATTTCACCTTAGTGGTGGCCAAGAGCGCTGATGAGGCCAAGCGCGTGGGCTATCAACGTTTGCTGACGGACAGTATCGAGCCGCACAAAGACGACCTTTATGATGTCGATAATTGCCTGAACGTGGAGCTCCTTGATGGCTGGCATGTTCACCTTGAAAAAGACGGCATTGAACAGCCGTTGGTGCCGGATTGGTCCGGTTATGAAGTGATTGCTTAGCTTGCCTGCTGTTGAATCCGCGCCACTACGTTGCGCAAACCATTGCGGCGCGAGACACTGACCAACTCATTGAGTTGTAGCGCCGCAAAATAGGCATCAAGATCAAAGTGTTTCACTTGCTCTGCCGTGGCACCGTTCAATGCGTGGTAGAGCAGCGCCAATAAGCCCTTAATGACCCGTGACGGACTATCAAGCATCAGTTGATAGCCTTTGCTGCTACCACTTACCTTTAACCACACTTGTGCTTCACAGCCTTTCACTTCGTCGTCAGCGTGTCGCAAGGCTTGGCTGAATTCAGGTAAGTACTTGGCCTGTTCGATAATAAACTTAAGTCGCTGCGGGTACGCTCGCGCTTGCTGCTGTAGCTTTTGAAGATCGCTTTCGTTCAATTTCCCGTACACAACAACTCCAGTGAAAAAGTGCTCAATGCGCTGAAAAGAGGGTTGAATAGTACCATTTCTGCCCCGATCAATGTTAATCTTGAGAGCGAAAAATTAAACCTAAAACATCACTAACGTAACGGGAACGATAACATGAAGATATTAGTGGCGGTGAAACGCGTCATTGATTACAACGTGAAGGTGCGTGTCAAAGCTGACCAATCTGACGTTGATCTGGCGAACGTAAAAATGGCGCTGAATCCGTTCTGTGAAATTGCAGTAGAAGAAGCGGTACGTCTGAAAGAACAGGGTATCGCAGACGAAGTTGTGGTCGTTTCTATCGGCCCTAAAGCTGTCCAAGAACAATTACGCACCGCGTTAGCCTTAGGCGCGGATCGTGCGATTCAAGTTGAAACTGAAGAGTTACCTGACTCGCTTGCGGTCGCCAAGTTACTCAAAGGTGTGGTGGAAAAAGAGCAACCACAACTGGTTATTTTGGGTAAACAAGCGATTGACTCGGATAACAACCAGACCGGTCAAATGCTTGGCGCTTTGACAGGCATGCCACAAGGTACCTTTGCATCGAAAGTCGATATGGCTGACGGTAGTGTTAATGTGACACGTGAAGTCGACGGCGGCTTGCAAACTGTGAAACTTAACTTACCGGCGATTGTGACTACCGATTTGCGATTGAATGAACCGCGTTACGCGTCATTGCCGAATATCATGAAAGCCAAGCGTAAACCTCTTGATGTGACCACCCCTGATGAACTTGGTGTGGCAGTCACACGCACGGTGAAATTGTTGAAAGTCGAAGCCCCTGCTGAGCGTAGCGCTGGTGTGAAAGTTGCAGACGTCGCGGAGCTGGTCGAGAAATTGAAGAATGAGGCAAAAGTCCTATGAGTATTTTAGTCATTGCCGAACACGATAATAAAGAACTAAGCCCAGCAACGCTTAAAACCCTAGCTGCGGCGCAAGCGATCGGTGGCGATATCGATGTGCTGGTGGCTGGCGAAGGATGTCAGGCAGTTGCTGAAGCCGCAGCAAAAGCTGCTGGCGTAAGTAAAGTTCGCGTCGCGGATAATGCTGCCTACGGTCATTTTCTTGCGGAAAACTTAGGTAGTTTGGTGGCCGAATTAGGCAAAGCGTACAGCCATATTTTGGCGGCGGCGACCACCACGGGCAAAAACTTTATGCCGCGCACTGCGGCTTTGCTGGATGTCGCGCAAATCTCGGATATTATTGCCGTTGAGAGTGCTGACACCTTTAAGCGTCCAATTTATGCCGGTAACGCGATCGCCACCGTGCAATCGGAAGACGCAATTAAAGTGATCACCGTACGTGCAACCGCCTTTGATGCCGTTGCTGCCGACGGCGGAAATGCTAGCATTGAAGCCGTAGAACAAGTGATTAGCAATGATGTTGCAGCCTTTGTTGGTGAAGAGCTGGCACAATCTGAACGTCCAGATTTAACTGCGGCACGCGTGGTTATTTCCGGCGGTCGTGGTATGCAGAACGGTGAAAACTTCCAGTTATTGGAAAAAGTTGCCGATAAGCTGGGTGCTGCGGTTGGCGCTTCGCGCGCTGCGGTCGATGCTGGCTTTGTACCGAACGATATGCAAGTCGGTCAAACAGGCAAAATTGTTGCGCCCGAGCTCTACATTGCCGTTGGTATTAGTGGTGCGATTCAGCACTTGGCCGGCATGAAAGACTCGAAAGTCATTGTTGCCATCAACAAAGACGAAGAAGCACCGATTTTCCAAGTCGCTGACTATGGCTTGGTCGCTGATTTGTTTGACGTTTTGCCAGAGTTGGAACAACAACTCTAAGTTAACGACGTTACCTTTGCGAAAGCCCGCGCAGAATGTGCGGGCTTTTTTGTTTCTAATGGGTGCAAAATTTGTAAATTTGACTATGGTTAGTGCTCCGATAACAGGAGAACAATCATGAGAAATCTATTATTCGTCCTTGTGTTAGGGATAGTTTTGGCAACCTCCAGCGCGGTCTGTTCTGCGCAAAGTTTGACCGATACAATCACTGTTGAGGGCGAACTTACCTATGCTGAGCATAGTTTCTTGGGGGCAGCGGCATTGACTGAAAACGCCCACTTTATTGCAACCTTCGAAGTGGATCGTTTCGCCCCGGCCAGTAATTTTGACCCGACACAATTGGAATTTCCGGCAAGCGTATTAAGCCTTGAGGTGACGCTGTTTGAGGACCAAGGTATCGCACTTGATACAGGTGCGGTGCCGACAAGTTGTGAGGTGATTGTCGGTGCACCGCAGACCATGTCGAAGGCATTCGCTGATGGTGCACAAACGTTCGCTGCAGTCTACAGAATGCAGGGCGGCGACATGAACGGTCGCACGCAATTTTGCGGGGTGGGTATTGAGCAAATGATGATGCAGTTGTTTGCTGCTGGTATAGGTTTCCCGGTACCTCTGGCAGGTGCTACCGATGCCGATTTCACGGCGACATTTGAGGTTGCCTCTGAGCGGGGCTCACAGATGGTTTGGGCTGCGGGTATTGCACGCAACATAACTGTAGAAAGCCTTGATAGCGATCAAGATGGCGTTGCCGATTGGGATGATAACTGTGCCTCGTCTGACCTCAGTGAAACCGTGGTATTTGCTGACGACCATGATTCTGGCGTCACCAATCAGACGGATGCGAATGGCTGTACGATTATGGATCATTACGCTGCGTGTGAGACTGAGCAAACCACAAGCTTTTTAAGTTATCAGGGCCCAAGTTACTGTGAGTCTCAAGTGGCGTATCAGATGTATGGCATGCAGTTGATTAACTATGCTGAAGTGCGGCAATTACGGACTACTTTACTGGCAGCTTCACGCGACTAACCTGTGCATTTTGTTTAATCTTTGTTTTTATAGTGCAAATGACATATTGAGTAATTGTCATCAAAAACTACCCTAGTCACTGTTATAGTGAGGCGTTGCGGAGCTTCCCGCTCGCCTCCTCTTTTTGTATTCAGATTTGAGGGTGGGGTATGTCTTATTCAAAACAATTCATCGTGAGCGCAATGATTGCGGGCGCACTTAGCAGCTCTCCAGTGTTATTCGCACAAGAGATGAGCGAGACCGCATTGAATGTTGAAATTGAGGGGGTGATGACGGACTACTATGGGATGGCGACACCGCTCGATGAGACAGACTATACACTACCCTTAGACTTTATTATTCGCGTACGGCAAGAGATTGATGAATATACTCTTTTGGGCTCAAGTGGCCCAACCACAAGCTTTGGTGATGTCGATTTAACGCTCGAAATCGAGCTACTTGATGCCAATGGTGAGGTGTTTTACTCGGATAGCCAAACGACGGTGTATCCGCAGTCAAATGAATGTATTTGGGGGGCACCAATAACCACCGTTGAAGATGTGCCGATCTGGGTTGATGCGCAAAACTCTGCGTACAATGATGCGCTGCGATTGTGCGTGCAAACTAAAGACTTTTCGTCGATTTATAAGCTGTTTGAGCTTTATGTTGGCGTCTTCGAACCTTGGTCTTACGGGCCGACGAGTGACGTAGAAGAGAATTTGGTTGCGAACGGTCCAGAGCGTTCAGTTTATCAACTCAACGCTGAGGGATACCCTGAGTTTGTGCTTGGTGAAAATGTACAAGTCGTAGAATTTATCAATGCGCAACATGATCTTACCGATATTGGCGACCCCTATGCTGAGCCCGATGAAAGTTTGTATGTCGACTTTATCTTCACGGGTTATACAACGCGGATTCAAGCGCTGATCAATGACGCCGATGATGATGGTATTGCCGACGAAGTGGATCAGTGCGATGCCTCATTATTAGATGAAACGGTAAGCTTTGATGGCGTTGATTCTGGCGTGACCAACGTGGTCGATGCGAACGGTTGCTCCGTGATGGATCACTACGCCGCTTGTGAAGCGGAACAGCAAGGCTCGGGATTCTTGGGGTATAGCGGTGCAAGCTATTGTGAGCAGCAAGTGGCCTATCAACTCTATCGCGACGGACTCATTGATTACGCAGATGTGCGCGCCTTGCGAAATGCGTTGAACTAATGTGATAAAAGTGCATAAAAAGTAGACGTTAAGCCCGCATGTTGCGGGCTTTTTTCTGTGCTCAAAAAAACAACAGATTCTCTACCTTATTCCCATTGTTGAGCTCTTCATCACCTCCTATTTTTTAGTTCATCTGCGACGGCAGATAGCTATTGGAGACAATTAACTTTGGTCAGTTGCGGTCAGCAGTTTCGACCTTAACTCCCTTTGGAGAGTTGTGATGAAAAAACATGCACACCGTTCATTATACGCCACTGCAATGGCGTCTTTCTTTTTGATTCCGACGACGCACGCCGAAGTGCAAAGTTACGTGTTCAACGGGACGTTAACCGATTTTTACTCGACGTTTTTTTCTGAAGCCACCAACGCTGGCATTGATACCTTTGTGCTTGAGGTTGATGTAGAAACGACAGCGTTATTGGTTTACCAAGATCCGACAACTAAAAGTTACACCAACGTTGTGGCTCGATTTGAGACAACGTCCGGCGGTGGCGGGGGATGGATTTGGACGTTCCCAACCCCTAACTTTGACGAGGGCTCGATAAATGCTGTGACCTACAACAAAGCCGGCGATATGGATAGTCTTACTATTGAGCTTGATTTTATGCAATCTGGTTATCGCTATGTCGAATACGTTACGATTACGCAACAAGCACAACCGTTTTTGTGGCTTGGTGAGGGCTTTCCGTTGGTGTTAAGCGGTGACTATCAAGCGAACGTGTTTTATGACCTTGTTGCCTATGATGGTGAAAACCTCAGTTGGCAAGTCACCGGCGAAGGTTATACCACCTCTGTGGTTGGAACCTTTTCTGATAGTGACTTTGATGGTGTCGAGGACGCCCTTGATCAATGTCCAAATTCAAACCTGGATGATACGGTCAGCTTCGGTGAGTTCGATTCGGGCGTGCCGAATGGTGTTGATGCGGATGGCTGTAGTCTGATGGATTATTATGCTGCCTGTGAAGCCGAACAGAGCGAGCCTACAGGCTTTTTCCAGCCTACCTATAGCGGAACCAGCTATTGTGAGCAGCAGGTGGGGTACCAGGCTTATCGCGATGGCTTGATTGATTACACTCAGTTGCGGACCTTACGGACAACGCTGTACCAGTATCACCGTAGTGGTGGCTAAGCGCCGTCTGTAATCACTGACAGAAAAGCCCGCAGGAAGCGGGCTTTTCTATGCTGAATGTCGTATTGGTGCAAAGGGAAAGTGGTTTTATAGTTTATGTGAAGTAAATGCTAATAATTTTTAAACCACGGAGCCCCCAATGAAACATTCCTTTTTAGTTGCTGGCGCAGCCCTGTCTATGCTTGCCCCGATAAGTTCCAGCCATGCTGAAGAACGCGTGCTAGAAGTCACCGGTGTGGTTGATATATTGATGGTGCCTTACGAAGTTCCCGAACAAGGTGAGTTAACCTTTACCGCGCTCATTACCGAAGACACTGCAGTGCCTGTTATTGACGAAGACACACCATTTGGTGACTACGGCTATTACGACGCGGTGAAGCAGGTCAGTATTGAAGTTGTAGACAATACTGAACAGCTAGTTTTTTCCGATACTTTTGTTTTTCCTCTTACGTCGATTGATGATGAGGAGTATGGACCAAACGAAGGTGCTATTTCACTCTTTATGCCGGATGCTGTGACCAGCGATTGGATTCAGCCAAATGCGACCTGGTATGGCGCAAAAGTTAACGATAGTCAGACGAGTATCTCACTAAGAGTCGTCGCTTTAGGTCTGTCGCCTTTGCTGTCGCTCATTAACGATGGTGGTGACCCTTACATGCCGGAGATTGATTATCAACAGGATTATCCTCTGTTTGCTTCACTTATACCATTTCCAACCTTAAAAGAAGGCTCACTTGTTTATCCGTTTACTTATGCTGTTTCGGATGAACTTAGTGAAAACGAAGAGCCTGAATTCTCTATAGGCGTTTATGGTATTGCTACCAACCTGCGTTACCTTGACGTCGATGCAGACGGCGATGGCGTGGTCGACAGTGAGGACGCCTGTGCCGTATCGCTACTTGACGAGCAGGTAACCTTAAAGGGTCAATTATTGGCGGTTGAGAACGTGGTGGATGGCAATGGTTGTTCGGTGATGGATCATTATGCAGCCTGTGAGGCTACGCAAGGCGAGGGCGGTTTCTTGGCCTATAGCGGTGCAAGCTACTGTGAACAGCAGGTGGCCTATCAGCTGTATCGCGAAGGTTTGATTGATTATAGCGACGTGCGCGCGCTGCGTAATGCACTGCGTTAAAAGCTCTTGCGATATTCCATTATTTTTAAAAGGTAGCTTCCGCGAGGGAGTTACCTTTTTTGTGGACGTGTTGTTCTGAATAAGCGTTTGGTTCAGAGTTTGAGCCCCTATGAGCATCGGTATATTGTTCGAAATTACGCCGGCATTCTATATTTTATCTGTCACTTTTTAACAAAATAAATTTAAGTTGGTGCACAATGAAATATCTAACGATGCGACTCGGTATAGCTGTATTTGCTTTGGCATCTTGCTTTTCAGTTCATGCCGAAGAGCGAGTCCTAGAAATCACTGGTGTGGTCGAAGATTTACCCAGCCCTTACGGAGCTGTTGCTCCTGCAGAGATGCTTAGGTTCAAGGCTTACGTTTTTGAAAGAACCGAAGCCTCTCAGCGTGCTAATTTGATTCCTTTTATCGATCTATCTTACGGCTACTCGGTCACTCGAATGAGTATTGAAGTACTGGATGGTGAAGATGAAATCGTTTTTACGGATGCGATAGATTTTGAGTTTCCTCGTAACACCAGTGAGGCAGAAGCAATCCCGGGAACTGATTACACCTATTCACAGTTTTCAAAGCTTCCTCATGATCCCTTCTGGTCCCATCAACATGCAAGTTGGTCTGGCACCAGTGGCTCATTGCCCGAGAAAGCTCGTCTCGTTGAGTTAGGCTTAAGCTTTTTGACGAGAATGATCGCCGAGGATGACTATTATCAACCTAGTGTTGGCTACGACGAAGATGCTTTGGTTTTTGTCGAAGATAGCCTCTTTCCTACCTTCATTGAAGGCGCTCTGGTGTACCCATTTCGTTATTACCTAGCGAATGATTTTGGCGGCGATTTGAGTGAGTTTGATACCGGTGTTTTTGGTTACGCAACGCAATTACGTTACGTCGTATTGGATGTTGACGGTGATGGAGTTCTCGATGCTGATGACCAATGTCTTGCGTCACTTGCAGCTGATTTCGTTACCTTGAATGGCCAACTGTTGACGGTTGAGAACGTGGTGGATGGCAACGGTTGTTCGGTGATGGATCATTACGCTGCCTGTGAGACCGAGCAAGGCGAGGGCGGTTTCTTGGCCTATAGCGGTGCCAGCTACTGTGAACAGCAGGTGGCCTACCAGCTGTATCGCGCAGGTTTGATTGATTACGCCGATGTGCGAGAACTGCGCACGGCTTTACGTTAGTGGCGAGAGAGCCGCATCACAGTCTTGCAAGGAGACGTTATGAAAACACGGTTTAAATTAGCAGCCACTGCGTTGCTTGGCGTAGTTATCGGAAGTGGTTGTTCAGAGGTGCACGAATATATTATCGAGGGTGATGTGCTCCAGTTCGAAGCGAGCTTCTATGATGCTGAACAGAACCAACGGGTGGAACACTTTCAAATCGAAGCCGAGCTTGAGTTTTGGGACGATGACGAGCCTTATATCGATACCTTTGATACCCAAGCCTATGAGGCTGTATTAGCGCGCTTCGAAGGTACTTTCTCAGGTGAGGCGCTTTCGTTTATCAGCGCTTACCCTCGTGATTTTCCTGGTGCTAACTACAACCGCTCAGTGTTCAGTAAAGCGAACGGTACCGATGAAGTCACCTTTCAAGTTGAATATCAGGTGAATGACCGTACGGTAACCTTCGGTTATACCATGACACAAGCGATGGCCCCTTTGGTCAATTTGACGCGGGCTTATCCACAGCTGTTCGCCGGGGAGTATCGCGCTAATGCGCGTTATTTCAGTTCAGTTGTGGACAGCCAGCAACAGGTTTTGTCGGAAGTCTCGATGCAGGGTTTTGTAAATCGAATCTCAGCGTTGCTCGGTGATGCTGACGGCGATGGTGTCGATGATGGTATCGATGCTTGTCTTGATTCGCAGCAAGGTGGTGAAGTTGCTTTAGGGGCGTTTAACTCCGGTGTTGATAATGTGATGGGGAGCGATGGTTGCTCATTGATGGACCGTTACATGGCCTGCCAAGCGGATGAATATGATGCTGGCGCTCCTTGGCTTAGTTACAGCGGGCCAAGCTATTGCGAACAACGCGTGGCGTATGATGCCTATCGTGAGGGCATGATTGATTACACCGAAGTACGACTGTTGCGAACAATGGTAACGCAGTATCACCGTAGCCAGAATAACTTCACTTAATCTCAAGTGGATACTGTAAAAAGGAGGTTTACCTCCTTTTTTGTTGTGTATTGTTGGACTTTCTCCTATCTTAGCAATGTAAAGAAGCCAACATTATTGGACATAAGGGAGAACGGACATGTGCGCTACTAAAGGAATGAAATCACTTATTGCTGCAGGATGTTTGCTCGCGACCTCAGGTGGGCTCGCGCAAGCGGAAGAGTCGCAGGTTTTTATTGAGGGTGAGTTGGTGTTTGCCAGTTTACCGATGCTGAATGATTATCAAGGCCCCTTAGCTGAGCCATTGTTATTTTCGGCGGTGGTTACCGAAGATAGTAGTCAGGCGCAGCCCATCATGTTGTTCAACTTAAGCGAAGAGTATACCGAATCAACCCGAGCGCTGCAGATGGAAATTCGCACCGCAGCAGGTGAGGTGTTGTACTCGGAAACCACCGACGATACTGTGCTTGCAACGGCTAACTTTGTTGAGCGTTACGCTGCTTTTGCCTATGGACAACAAGCGCAAAATACTGGCTACCCCAGTGGCACGGCCTTTTGGGCTCTGATCGCTGGTGGCACAGAGCAGTTTGTTGATCGCGAACTCTCACTTGGTGCGGATGTTGTTTCGCGAGGTGTCGGTATGGGCGGTAGCGCAGGTATTGCGCAGTTGTTCGCAACCACCGAGGAATATCCGGTGTTAGCCGAAGGAAGCTATAGTTACGCGTTTTTGTATTATGACGAAACCTTTAATAACATTGCGGGCAATGGCTACCAAGGCGTTGTTCAAGGGTATGCGACACGTATTTCTTTTGGCGTGACCGATAGCGATGGTGATGGTGTCGAAGATAGTATGGATCAATGTCCAGCATCAGATAGCTCGACAACCGTAGTGTTCAATGGTGTGGATTCTGGCGTCGCTAACCCAGTGGATGCAAGCGGTTGTAGCCTGCGCGATCAATTTGTAGCATGTGAAACCCGAAGTAATTGTACGATGAAACTGATTCGTGACTTCCGTCGTCTCGGCCTTGTTTCTGTGCATGAAGCCAATGCGCTGCGCCAAGCAAGCCAAGTCGGATTCCATTCAAACCGTCCGCGCTAAAACAAACGGCTATAACAGCTGTGCTAGTCAATCTGTTGGTAACTCGGTGGGTGCAGTGTGCTCGCCGAGTTTGCGTGTATTTTTCGTTACCGAGCACTTGCATATTTGTAACTCATCGGACATGATTGACGTTATAACATCCTAATTGGATTAGGTGGCTAACATGAAAAGAAGAACAACTATGCTAAAAAAATTACCTCTCGCTACTGCGGTAGCGCTAGCATTCGCAGGAAGTGCAGGGGCTCAGGCCGCTGAGTTCGAAGTAGGCGATTTCCGCGTAAAATTCGATTCAATCATCTCATATGGTGCAGCTTGGCGGATGGAAGACCGCGATATGCGCTTGATCCATCCTGGTAATATGGAAGGCGGTATGGGTCAGTCAGGTGTTGCCGATGACGGTAACCTGAACTATGACAAAGGCGACATGGTTTCATCGGTGATTAAAGGCGTTCATGATCTCAGTATTGATGGTGGCGACTACGGTGCTTTCGTACGTTTCAAATATTGGTACGACGATGTCATCAAAAATCAAGAAGTTGCGCATGGTCACCCAGCAACTAACTACTACCCTGATGTTACCCTCGATAACGATGGTCTTGATGACTATTCAACGGGCTCAGGTTTTGAATTGTTAGATGCCTTCGTTTATGCCTATTTTGATTTAGGCGATATGCCGGCGAACCTGCGTGTGGGTCGTCAGGTATTGAGCTGGGGTGAAAGTACGTTCTTCTTCAACGGTATTAATGCGATCAACCCGATTGACGTGAACGCTGTGCGCCGTCCAGGGGTTGAGATTAAAGAAGCACTTTTACCTGTGGGTATGGTGAACTTGAACTTAGGTTTAACCGACGAGACCAGCCTTGATTTGTTCTATCAGTATGAGTGGGATAATACCAAGTTGGATGGTTGTGGTACTTTCTTCTCAACCGTTGATATTCTAGGTGGACCTGGCTGTAATAAAGTTACCTTAAACCCAACACTTGTGGCAGGCGATCCGTCGAGCAGTCTAAGTGACCGTGACTCGATTTTATACGGAACCTACCTTGACCGTGCTCCGAATATCGAGCCAGAAGACGGCGGTCAGTATGGTGCTGCGTTACGTCACTACAGCTCTGACTTAGATGTGGAGTTTGGCTTCTACTACATGAATATCCATAGCCAAACGCCAATCATCTCCGCGTACAACTGGGTCGAGCATCCAACCCCAAGTTTCAGTCACCCTGATGGTATTCCAATTGCTGGTCCGAACTACGTGTTGCAGTATGCTGAAGACCAAGAAATCATGGGTGCTAGCTTTAGTACCAACTTCGGTTTGTGGTCAGTCGGTGGTGAGTACAGCTTCCGTCCTGACTTACCGGTGCAAATCAACACCACTGAAATCTTGACCGCTGGTTTACGCGCTGGTGTTCCGAGCACTTTCTCGAACCGCATTGAGCGTGATGAGAACGGTACTATCACCAACTTAGGTGAATTACAGCGTGGTTATGACGAGGTTGATGTAAGTCAGTTTCAGTTAACCGGTATTCGTTTTATTGATAATGTGATGGGCGCAAGTCGTTTGACCTTCATTGGTGAAATCGCGTTGAACAAAGCCCATTCATTGGCAGGTCTTGATGAGCAGCGCTACGGCCGTAACCCTGTTTACGGTAAATGTTTGACGGTTGCCGATCAGCAAATGATGGGGAACCCATCACCGGCAGGCGATATCAACTGTGAAGGTTTTGTCACAGGTTCATCTTGGGGTTATCGCACACGTTTCGTCGCTGAGTACAACAACGTGTTCTCAGGTTGGAACTTGTCGCCGACGCTAGCCTTTGGTCATGATGTCAATGGTACGTCGCCGAACAGTAACTTCTTAGAAGGCCGCAAAACCATCGGCCTAAGCCTTGATGCGAACTACCTATCGTCATACAAAATTGGCGTGGGGTATAACATCAATACGGGTGGCGACTATGAAGCTGCGAGTGACCGAGACTTTGCCTCAATCAGCTTCAGCTATAGTTTCTAATGGCTGCAATAGTTTAGAAAAACCCGCTTCGGCGGGTTTTTTTATGCCGTTTATCGAACACGACTTGCGCAAGGGCTGCGCAACTCGTATTGATAGAGTATTGCTGCGAACAAGGGGAATAGAATGAAAAATTATATTGTAGGTGCCGTCATCGCCAGCTCGCTGCAGCTGACCACTAGCGCTGCGTTTGCATCTGAACAGAACACACTGCAATTGGAAGATGTATTTGAGCTGGAATATGCGAGCTCACCGAGCATTCATCCTTCGGGCGACTACACCGTATTTGTCCGGAACTATATGGATATTATGACGGACCGTAAGTATGGCGCACTTTGGCAAGTAGACCATGCTGGCGACATGCGACCTCTACTTGGTGGTGATGCCAATGATCATTCAGCGGTCTGGTCTCCCGATGGGAGCAAACTCGCTTTTGTGTCAAACCGTAGCGGCCGTCAGCAGATCCATCTGTATTGGACCGATACCGGTAAACATGCACCAGTGACACGACTCACCGGCGCACCGAGCAACCTCGCTTGGTCCCCAGACGGTCAATGGCTTGCGTTTACGATGTTTACACCAGCGCCTAAAGCCCCACCGGTGAGCTTACCGAAGGCGCCAAAAGGGGCGAAGTGGGCTGAGGCTCCAAAATACATCGATAAAGACAACTATCGTTTTGATGGTTCAGGTTACGCCGCCGATGGTTATCAACAGATTTATGTGATGCCCGCCAGTGGTGGCACTCCGCGTCAAGTCACCTCGGGTGAACACCACCACGGTGGTACTTTGGCGTGGCGTGATGACAGTCAGCACATTATTTTCTCTGCGAACTTGCATGATGAGGCGTTTTTCGAGCCGCAGAACTCGGAGCTGTATCAAGTTGCCTTGGCTACCGGTGAGTTAACCCAGTTGACCGACCGCGATGGCCCTGACCGTTCACCGGTCATCAGCCCTGACGGCCAGAAAGTCGCTTGGGTTGGGTACGATGATAAAAAAATGAGTTATCAGCTTAACCAGCTGTACGTGATGGATCTCAAGGAACGCAAACCACAGTTGTTAACTGCCGACCTCGATTACAGTGTGGGCAGCGTGCAATGGCGTGACGATAGCCAAGCGCTTTACTTTGCGTATGACCGTCATGGCAAAGGCCATATCGTGATGCAAGGGTTAGATGGTAAGCGTGCACAATTGACCGACGCGATGGGCGGTTTGAGTTACAGCCGTCCGTACAGTGGTGGCGCTTTTGACGTGAATGGCAAGCAACTGGTGTTTACTAAGGCTGATGCCGAGCGCCCTGCGGACTTGGTGTTACAACATGGCAAGATGCAGCGTCAATTGACTGCCTTGAATGATGACTTACTCGCCACCAAACATCTGGGCCGAGTGGAAGAAATTTGGTATGACTCTCAGCATGGTGATTATCAAATTCAAGGGTGGTTGGTGTACCCACCTAATTTTGATCCTGAGCAAAAATATCCATTGATTCTGGAAATCCACGGTGGTCCACATACCGCTTATGCGGAGAGTTTTTCGGCAGAGGTACAATTGATGGCTGCAGCTGGAAACGTGGTGTTGTATACCAACCCACGCGGTAGTACCAGTTATGGTGAAGACTTTGCCCAAGAGATTCATCACAACTATCCGAGTCAGGACTATGATGATTTGATGGATGGTGTCGACGCTGTTATTGCGAAAGGCTTTATCGATGAAGATCGTTTGTATGTCACTGGCGGCAGTGGTGGTGGGGTGTTGACCGCTTGGATTGTTGGCCATACCGACCGTTTTCGTGCGGCTGTCGTAGCGAAGCCGGTGATCAATTGGTACAGCTTTGTACTCACTGCAGATATGTACAACTACTTTGGTGCTTATTGGTTCCCAGGTTTACCTTGGGAGCATCTTGACCATTACATGAAGTACTCGCCGATCAGTTATGTCGGCAATGTAACGACACCGACCATGTTGTTGACTGGCGATGCGGATTATCGCACGCCAATCTCTGAGTCTGAGCAGTATTACCAAGCCCTCAAGCTGGCCGGCGTAGAGACCGCGATGGTGCGTGTTCCCGACGCACCGCACGGGATCTATAGTCGTCCATCAAACCTAATGGCAAAAGTGGCCTATATACTGTACTGGTTTGAAAAGTACAGCGATTAACGTGATTGCGGGTGCGTATTCCGACGTGCCCGCATACTATCGAGCTGAAGTTTGATCTTATTCTTGAGGCGTTGGAAAGGGCGGTTCAAGGTCTCATGGCGCCCAGCAATCCGAAAAATATCACTTTCATGCGTGTGACTGTGGTCGACGGTGTAGGGAGTTAAGCCCCGAATCCGTAATCCCAGCTCATCTTGCCATTGAAGATCGACATCAACCGGACGAAATACTTGTCGACGTTGCGCTAATATCTTTGTCGCGCCTTGCTTGCTTACGGCTTGTGCGCATGCACCTAAGGGGGGCTTGCGATAGCTGACCCAGCGAAATGAACTAAACTCACCTAATACTTGGGTGCGTTGTTGCTTGTGTGGCGCCGCCAGTTTGATCACATCCCAAGGTTCGGCAATGCTAGCGATGCACGGTGGTACAATGGCAAAATTGTCGCTGAACACAACGTCATCTTCGAGCACAATCGCAAAATCAAGATCGTGATCGATAATCGCTTGCCACGCTTTTAAATGGGATAAGTAGCAGCCAACTTCACTGGCTGAAAGAGGCGAGTGATAATCTTTGCGCGCACGCTCATGATCAATCAACTGCTGCAACTGTTGCTGCGATAACTGCCGTCCATCAACAGCATCAATACGCTGATACTGAAGACCCAAAGCATTCAAGCGTTGGCTTACCGCGCGCCAGCGATGTGGGGCACGTTGCAAGTTAATCACGAAGATAGCCCACTTAGGATTGTGGTCCATGTACGTCTTTTCCTCCCATGAACATAGTGCATGATGCGCAGCGGCTATTGTAGGAAGTCCCCCCAGCTTCCCAAGCGCCTTTTCATGATCTTTTCATTGCAAACCTGTCACGATTTCCGTTTGGGCGTCATCTTTGTGCTGCAGAAGTTCCCATAGTCAACTGAGTTGAGGAGAAGCGAGCGTGGCAGGCGCTGACAAACAGCAGACGATCGATGCGGTAATTACGTGGGTGGATGGCAACGAGCAAGCGCATCGTGACAAGTTAAATGCATACTTAGAAAGCTTGGGGCAGCGTCCGGCTGCAGCGCACCCAACCCGCTTTCGCGAATGTGGTGAGCTTGCCTATTGTCTAACGTCGCTCCTTAAGTTCGCGCCGTTTTTGCGCAAGATATTTATTGTGACAGACAACCAGTACCCGTGTGTGCTTAAGCAGCTAGTTGATAAAGAACTTGCCCAGCGTATTGAAGTGATTGACCATCGCGTGATTTTTCGTGGTTATGAGCAGGTGTTGCCGACCTTCAACAGCTTAACGATCGAAACCATGTTGTGGCGGATCCCAGATCTGGCGGAACATTTTATCTACTTTAACGACGATGTGATGCTGTTACAGCCTGTCGCTGCCGAGGATTTCTTTGTCGATGGTAAGCCGGTGTTGCGCGCGGTGAAGCAAAAGCAAAGCAGGTATCGCTGGAGCAAACGATTACGAAATTGGTTTGCGGGTCCGCCTGAGAAGCATAACCCGGGTTTTAAATACTCACAGGAGCGGGCCGCACAGCGGCTGGGGTTTGCTCGCGACTTCTATCGCTTAGATCATACGCCACATCCTCTGCGACGCTCGACCTTTGCGACCTTATTTGCAGAGCATCCGCGGTGGTTTATCGAAAATATTCAGCATAAATTACGTCATCGTGCGCAGTTTTCACCGGTGGCCTTGGCGTATCACTGGCAAGTTTTGCAGCAACAAGCGGTTTTGGCTGGGCTGAATGACGGGATGAACGTGAAACCACGGCGTTACCCGCTGGCGCGACTAGAGCGCAAACTTAATCGGACTGAAGGCACCAAGTTTGCTTGCGTGCAAAGCCTTGATCTAGCCTCTCCTGAGCAGTGTGCGCTTATTATCGGATGGTTGCGTCAGCGTATTGGTGGCCTCTCGACCTCAGCGGTCCGCCGAGATGTTTAAAAAGAGTTCTTCGTAGCGCTGATGCATCAGCTCTTTGCTGTGTTCCGCGAAGGCTTGTGTGCGCGCGCGCTGTCCCATGGCCTCAGCTGTGGCGTCATCACTCATGACACTTTTCAGCTGAGCAGCTAACGCTTCAGCATTGGCGTGTTCATGCAGGAGTCCAGTATCTTGATGAGCGATGACCTCCTGCACTCCAGGAACGGCACTGCCAATAACGGCACAACCTGCGGCCATAGCTTCTAACAGTGTGAGTGGCATCCCTTCATAATGGGTGCACTGGACAAAGTACTTGGTCTCACTGAGTAAGCGCGGAACTTCTGAAGAGAATCCCATAAAATCGACTAAATCATCCACCCCAAGTTCATGGCTCAATCGTTGCAGTGATTGCGTTAGTTTCGCCTTACCTTTGCCGACCAGCTTTAGGGGGAGCTCTAGACCTTGCTCACGGAGTATGGCGATGGCGCGAATGAGCGTCGCATGATCTTTTTGCTTGGCGATGCGAGACACCATGATGAGCTCGTTTTTACGGGTCGCCCAAGGTCGTGGTTCTGCTTGAAATGGACCCAAATGAATCCCGTTTGGAATGGCAATACACTTTTCTTCCGGGAAGCCTTTTTCTAGCAAGGCTTGGCGTACCCCTTCAGAACAGCCGACCAAAACTTTGGTGTAGCGCGTGAGCCAATGGGCTTGTTTTAAGCGCCACCAGGTATAACGTTCGCGGGTATTGTGTTCGACATGAACCAGTGTTGGCACGCGCGCGAGAAGTCCCGCATAGCGCCCCCATAGGTGTTCGCTAAAGCCGTGGGCAACAAGCACGTCAGGTTGATAGCGCTCGCAAACACGCATGAGCTCATAAATTGTGGTCAGATGCGTGATATTATTGACCTCGACCAGCGGTAAGCCCTCATCATAAAGCTGTTGGATGCGTTGGCGGTCCGCATGAGATTTTTTGCGGAGCACGAGCAGTGCATCACAGGTATCTGAATCCAGCGCTGCACGGACGAGTCCGAGCGCGACTTGGGTTGCGCCACCGGAGAAGCCGCCGGTAACAAAATGCAGAACTTTGAGCTTTTTCATAGATGATGTCATGGTCGTCGTACAATTTTGGGTTCTACTCGGACATTCTACCGAGTGTTAAAAATTAGGGAATAGCAATGATAGCATTGGAGACCTTACAACTTGACCAAGGGTGGCGAAACTTTTTTACGCAGCCACATCAGCAGCAGTGCTTGCAGAGCGTGTTAACTCGGGTGCAACAAGCGCGTGACAATGGCGTCACTATCTACCCGCCGGCTGCTGAGGTGTTCCGTGCTTTTGAGCTAACTCCCTTGGCGAAAGTGCGGGTGGTGATTCTTGGTCAAGACCCTTATCACGGTCCGGGTCAAGCCCACGGCTTGAGCTTTTCGGTACCGGAGGGCGTCAAATTTCCGCCGTCACTGCGCAATATCTTTAAAGCCATCTCCCATGATGAGCCGGATTATCATATTCCGCTACATGGTGATCTTAGTCATTGGGCGCGACAAGGAGTGTTGTTGTTGAATACCGTACTCACGGTAGAGCAGGGCAAAGCGCATGCGCACGCTGGTTGGGGCTGGGAAACCTTTACTGATGCGGTGATTGAGCATATCAATGCGACGCGCGAAGGCGTAGTGTTTCTGTTGTGGGGGGCACATGCGCAGAAGAAGCAGGAGTTGATTGATCCAACACGTCACCACGTGCTGACCTCTGTGCACCCGTCACCGCTATCGGCGCACCGTGGCTTTTTTGAATGCGGTCACTTTCGCCGTGTCAACGCGCTGCTGACACCGCCAATTGAATGGTGATCAGCTTGAATGCTATTCGCGGCCGCAGGGAGCTTACCGCGAATAGCAAGCAAACCTGTGGTTTAGAAGTCGAGTTCGTCGAGCTCGAGATCTAAACCGTAATCCATATCTTGTAATTCTTCTTTGAGTCTGTATTTTTCTTTAAGCGCTTCAATTTCTCGCCACTTGCGTTTACTGCGACGTGACTTGCTTTGCTTCGTTTCAACACTACCTAGCTCTTGTGAATGACCCATGGGATCCTCCTAGCTTATTGTTGTTTTTTAGACTTAGCGCAACACTTAAATAACACTTGGTGAAATAAAAGACAAGCCTTGTGTGATTTTTGTGCGTGCCTCTGGTCGTCTGTAAAAGCAACATATCTTGCCTTCCTAACACTAACCCCGTATAATCCGCGGCCACAAAATTGTTCTTTCACAGCACAGGTAATTTGGTATGCATCCCATGTTAAACATCGCGGTGCGCGCTGCGCGTGCGGCCGGCAAAATTTTAACCAAAAATTTTGGCATCGAAGCTGATTTAAATATCCAATCAAAAAGTCAGCATGATTTTGTTTCTGAGCTTGATAAAGCGGCAGAGCAAGCGATTATTAAGACCATTCAAAAGTCTTATCCAGACCACAGCTTTTTGGCCGAAGAAAGTGGCTCACATGAAGGTGCGGCGCCAGAGCATCAGTGGATTATTGATCCGCTGGACGGCACCACCAATTACCTGCGCGGTATTCCTCACTTTGCGATTTCGATCGCTTATCTCTACAAAGGTTCTGTGCAAGCGGCAGTGGTTTATGACCCATTGCGTGAAGAGCTATTCTCAGCCAGCAAAGGCGCTGGCGCCCAACTGAACGGCAAGCGTATTCGTGTGAAAGCACAACGCGACTTGCACGGCGCGTTATTGGCAACCGGTTTCCCATTCAAGCGTAAAGATTTGCTTGAGAGCTACCAAAATGTTTTCGCCGCACTGTTTGAGCAAACTGCAGACATGCGTCGTGCAGGTTCAGCTGCGCTCGACCTTGCTTATGTTGCGGCAGGTCGCGTTGATGGTTTTTGGGAGTTTAGCCTACAACCATGGGATATCGCAGCAGGCAGCCTGATCGTGCGTGAAGCAGGTGGTTTGGTTGCGGATTTTGCCGGTGGCCATAGCTTTATGCAAACGGGACACACCGTTGCAGGTAACCCGAAAGTGGTCCAGCACTTGCTTACCAAAGCGCGTCCGCACCTACCTGCAAGCATGAAGTAACAGGAGCCAATGATGTTAGAGAATATTCGGATTGTGCTGGTGAATACGTCGCATACGGGCAACATTGGCTCTGTTGCGCGTGCGATGAAAACCATGGGGCTGTCGCAGCTCACCTTGGTGGATCCTGTGCAACCACCGGACAGTCATGCATCAGCTCTCGCGGCGGGTGCGACGGATATTCTCCATCAGGCGGTGACGGTTGGCACCTTAAGCGAAGCCATCGAAGGTTGTGGCTTGGTGATCGGAACCAGTGCTCGGAACCGTACGTTAGACTGGCCTTTGCTTGGTCCACGTGAAGCGGCGGGGCAGTTGTTGCGTGAAAGTGAAAATTACCAGGTTGCGTTGGTGTTTGGTCGCGAAAGTAGTGGTCTGACGAACGAGGAATTACAGCAATGTACGCATCATGTGCACATTCCTTCGAATCCTGACTACAGCTCCTTGAATTTGGCCATGGCCGTCCAAACCTTAGCTTATGAAGTGCGGATGCAATGGTTGGAAGCACAAGAGACAGCTCCGGCAGGGCAGGGCGAAGCGGAAGCGTTAAGCTATCCGCTCACTGAAGATTTGGAGCGCTTCTATGTGCATTTGGAGCAAACGCTGACGGATACCGGTTTTATTATCAAGCAGCATCCTGGTCAGGTGATGGCGAAGTTACGGCGGTTGTTTACCCGCGCGCGTCCAGAAACAAACGAGTTGAATATTCTGCGCGGCATCTTGGCATCCGTGGATAAGAGTATTTCGTGATTCAGGCGCTGCGGCGCTGATCGTTTATCGTTATTCGTTATTCGTTATTCGTTGTTGGTTAATGGTTACGACAACATTGTTTCGTCAAAAACTAGAGCAAGTTAGAAACCCAATTATTTTATTTTGTTCTGGTTTTTTCGAATAACGGATAACGAATAACGATAAACGTACAACGAATCCATAATACTTGACTAAATTAGTCGGGAATGCGAAAATTACGGCATCAACTCGGAGGAACCCAGCTATGCGCTTAACCTCAAAAGGACGTTACGCCGTAACAGCAATGTTAGACGTTGCACTTCATACAGAACAAGGCCCTGTGCCGTTAGCAGATATTTCTGAGCGACAAGGCATTTCGCTAAGTTACTTAGAGCAACTGTTTGCGCGTTTGCGAAAGCAAGGGCTTGTCAGTAGTGTGCGCGGCCCCGGCGGTGGTTATCGACTCGGCATTACACCAGATGAGATTTCGATCAGCGCGGTCATTCGTGCGGTAGATGAAAGCATTGATGCAACGCGTTGTGGTGGCCAAGGAGACTGTCAAGGCGGTCATCGCTGTTTGACCCATTCATTATGGTCAAATCTCAGCGAAAGAATTGAAGACTTTTTAGCAAATATTAGCTTGGCGGAGCTGGTGAAGCAGCAAGATATCAGTACCATCGCCGAACGCCAAAATGCTCAGGTCGCTGAACAGAAAAAGCGCGAGCAACAAATTGCACTGAGGTGCCAAGTTTAGTTCGCTTGGCAGAGGAAGGAGTAGCACTGAATGAAATTACCGATTTATTTTGATTATGCAGCAACCACACCTGTCGACCCTCGTGTTGCAGAAAAGATGATGCAATACCTGACGCCAGATGGGCAGTTTGGTAACCCTGCGTCACGTTCGCACCGCTTTGGCTGGCAAGCCGAAGAAGCGGTTGATATTGCGCGTAATCAGATTGCCGAACTCGTCAACGCTGACCCTCGTGAGATTGTGTTTACGTCGGGTGCGACAGAGTCTGACAACCTAGCGATTAAAGGTGCGGCCGAGTTCTATCAGAAAAAAGGTAAGCACATTATTACGGTTAAAACCGAGCACAAGGCTGTCCTCGATACCTGTCGCCAACTTGAGCGTGAAGGGTTTGAAGTCACCTATTTAGACGTGCAAGAAGACGGTTTGATTGATCTTGACGTGTTCAAGCAAGCGTTGCGTGAAGACACTGTAGTGGTGAGCGTGATGCACGTAAATAATGAAATCGGTGTGATTCAAGACATTGAGACCATCGGTAACTTATGTCGTGAAAATAAGACCATTTTCCACGTCGATGCAGCGCAAAGCGCAGGTAAAATTGACATCGACTTGCAAACTTTGCCGGTTGATCTCATGAGTTTCTCAGGTCACAAAATGTACGGTCCTAAAGGTATCGGCGCCTTGTACGTACGTCGTCGCCCGCGGGTGCGCTTGAACGCTCAGATGCATGGCGGTGGCCATGAGCGCGGTATGCGTTCTGGTACGCTTGCGACCCACCAAATTGCAGGCATGGGTGAAGCTGCACGTATCGCTAAAGCTGAAATGGCTGCAGAGCGTGAGCGTTTCACTGCGCTGCGTGACCGTCTATGGAACGGCATTAAAGATATCGAAGAGGTGTACATTAACGGCAACCTCGAACACGGTGTACCGCATATTTTCAACGTTAGCTTTAACTTTGTTGAAGGCGAAAGCCTCATTATGGCGTTGAAAGATCTCGCGGTATCTTCGGGCTCAGCCTGTACTTCGGCGAGTCTTGAACCGTCGTATGTATTACGCGCTTTAGGACGTAACGATGAATTGGCACATAGTTCGATTCGCTTCAGCTTTGGTCGCTTTACTACCGAAGAAGAAATCGACTATGCAGTACAGCAAATTCAACAATCTATTGGTCGCTTGCGCGACATGTCACCCCTTTGGGAAATGTTCAAAGATGGCGTTGATTTAGAAAGCGTCGAGTGGGTGGCTCACTAAGAGAGGTAAGAGTTATGGCATATAGTGATAAAGTAATCGACCATTATGAAAACCCGCGCAACGTCGGGGCCTTTGATAAAAACGATCCTTCGATCGCAACCGGTATGGTTGGTGCACCAGCTTGTGGTGACGTAATGAAGCTGCAACTGAAAATCAACGATGCTGGTGTGATTGAAGACGCGAAATTCAAAACCTATGGTTGTGGCTCTGCAATTGCTTCTAGCTCACTGGTCACCGAGTGGGTCAAAGGCAAAAGCATCGAGGAAGCTGCACAGTTGAAAAACACGCAAATTGCAGAAGAGTTGGCGTTGCCACCAGTGAAGATTCACTGCTCGATTCTTGCAGAAGACGCGATCAAAGCTGCTTTGGAAGACTACAAGAAAAAGCACGCAGGTTAACCCTAACGACGTAGATAAAGGTTAAGTGATGGCAATTACCATGACTGAAACTGCGGCACAACGTGCTCGCTCGTTTCTGGAACAACGTGGCAAAGGCGTAGGCATCCGCTTAGGGGTGAAAACCACCGGCTGTTCAGGGCTCGCCTATGTCATGGAATTTGTTGACGAAGTGGACGATACCGATACCATCTTCGAAGACAAAGGTGTGAAAATTATCATCGACGGTAAGAGTCTGATACACCTTGACGGGACCGAGCTTGATTTCGTCAAAGAAGGTTTGAATGAAGGCTTTGAATTCAACAACCCCAATGCCAAAGGCGAGTGTGGTTGTGGTGAGAGCTTCAACGTTTAATGATGAATCATTTCGAATTATTCGGTCTTGCCGAAGCCTACAGTATCGATTTGGCTGAGTTGCAGCAACGCTATCGCAAGCTGCAACAAGCCTTACATCCCGACCGTTTTGCCAATGCCAGCGAACGCGATAAGTTGCTGGCTGTGCAGCGCACCTCACAACTCAATGACGCTTATCAAACGCTGCGCAATCCACTTACGCGAGCTGAGTATATACTGTCGTTGCGTGGCGTCGACATGCAACACGAACAGAAAACGTTGCAAGATCCTGAATTTTTGATGGCTCAAATGGAATGGCGCGAACGTCTCGAAACGCTCGCTGGCGACGACTTTGCCGCCATGGATGCTGCCTACAAAGAGCTTGATGAACAAACACAAGCCTTGCAGCAAGCCCTCGAAAGCGATTTACAAGCAGGGGCTGATGAGCCTGCTGCAGACACAGTGCGCAAGCTAAAGTTCATGCAAAAGCTACGGCGCGAACTTGAAGAAATAGAAGATAACGCCCTGTAAAAAAGAGGTTTTTAAATGGCATTGTTGCAGATTGCAGAACCTGGACAAAGTACTGCCCCTCACCAACATCGTTTGGCTGCTGGTATCGATTTAGGTACCACCAACTCCCTTGTTGCTACAGTGCGGAGTGGCGAAACGCGGGTCTTAGCAGATGAGCAAGGCCGAATTTTATTGCCTTCAGTGGTGCACTATAGCGCCACCGAAGCACCGGTCGTTGGTTATGCTGCGATGGCACATCAGCGTGAAGCGACGAGTATCGCGGAAGATACTATTGTCTCGGTCAAACGCTTTATCGGCCGCACCGTAGCTGATGTACAGCAGAATTTTGCGAATATCCCTTATCGTATGAGCGAAACCGATAACGGCGTTCCTGTGTTTCACACGGCGGCGGGCGAGAAGAATGCCATAGAGGTTTCTGCTGATATTCTAAGCGCACTGCGTGCTCGCGCGGAAGCAAGCTTAGCCGGCGAGCTTACCGGTGTGGTGATTACCGTCCCAGCCTATTTTGATGATGCGCAACGCCAGAGTACAAAAGATGCCGCGCAATTAGCGGGATTGAATGTTTTACGTCTGTTGAATGAGCCCACTGCAGCAGCCGTGGCTTATGGTTTGGATTCTGGACGGGAAGGCTTGATCGCTGTGTACGACCTCGGTGGTGGTACCTTTGATATTTCAATTTTGCGTTTGCAAGGTGGTGTGTTTGAAGTGTTAGCGACCGGTGGCGACAGTGCCCTTGGTGGAGATGACTTCGATCAAGCCTTAGTTGCCCACTTTAAACAGCAGTGGCAGCTACCAAGCGCGGTATCAGCGCGCCTCGAACGGCGTCTGATTAATGCTGCGAAGCAGGCCAAAGAAGCACTGACTGACGTCGATAGCGTCACGGTAGAAATGCCTGCCGGTGATGAGCTGACAGCCGATGTTGCCATGACCTTATCGCGCGATACCTTAGATGCGCTAATTGAACCATTTATTCGCCGCACATTGGTGAATTGCCGCCGGGCACTGAAAGATGCTGAAGTTAGCGTCGACGAAGTGGTCGAGGTAGTGATGGTGGGTGGTTCCACGCGCGTGCCACGTGTGCGCAGCGCTGTAGGAGAGTTTTTCCAGCGCGAGCCGTTAACCTCAATTGATCCAGACCAAGTGGTTGCGATTGGCGCCGCGATTCAGGCAGATATCCTTGCAGGGAATAAACCTGACTCGGAAATGTTGTTGTTGGATGTGATCCCGCTCTCGCTTGGCTTGGAAACCATGGGCGGTTTGGTCGAGAAAGTGATCCCGCGGAACACCACCATTCCAGTTGCCAAAGCGCAAGAGTTTACCACCTTCAAAGATGGTCAAACGGCGATGATGGTGCATGTTGTGCAAGGTGAGCGTGAGCTGGTTGACGACTGCCGTTCATTAGCGCGCTTTGTGTTGACGGATATTCCACCGATGGCAGCGGGTGCGGCGCATATTCGCGTAACCTTCCAAGTCGACGCGGATGGTTTGTTAAGTGTCACAGCGATGGAAAAATCAAGCGGTGTCACCGCCTCGATTCAAGTGAAACCTTCGTATGGCTTGAATGAGGACGATATCACTCAAATGATTCAGTCGTCGATGAGTAATGCCAAAGAAGACATGGCAGCGCGCATGTTGCGTGAGCAACAGGTCGAAGCCGACCGAGTGTTGGAAGCACTGAGTAGCGCGCTTGCAGTTGACGGTGAGCTGTTAGACGACGCTGAGCGGGCGCAGCTAGATAGCGCGATGGCGCAGTTGCAAGAGAGCCGTGCCGGCACCAGTACTGAGGCGATAGAAGCGGCCATTAAAGCGGTCGATAAAGCCAGTGATGCGTTTGCCGCACGTCGTATGGACGCAAGTATTCGGAAAGCCCTGTCGGGCAGTAACGTTAACGAGTTATAAAGATGCTGGCAGCGCAGGCTGCCACATCATCTGGATTGATTGGAGCGAGGACCCAGCATGCCAAAAATCGTATTCCTTCCGCACGATGAACTTTGTCCTGAAGGTGCAGCTGTTGAGGCTGCGGATGGCGAGAGCGTATTAGATGTTGCCTTGCGCAACGGCATTGGCATTGAGCATGCCTGTGAAAAAGTTTGCGCATGTACCACCTGCCACGTCTATGTGCGTGAAGGCTATGACTCTCTTGACGAGATCAACGATAACGAAGACGACATGCTTGATAAAGCTTGGGGTCTTGACCCTGATTCGCGCCTGGGTTGCCAAGCGCGCGTTAAAGGCGAAGATTTGGTGGTCGAAATTCCGAAGTACACCATCAATATGGTGAAAGAAAATCACTAAGTTAGAACGGGTAATGCCAGTTCAAGCTAAAGAAGTCCAAACCATCGTTGGGACGATCAAGATCCGCTTGTGAATAATGGGTGTATACCACACTCACACGTGCTTTCGAGTTCGTCCCATACTGCCAACTCAAGCCAATCCTATCTTCAAACTGAAAGTGAATCGATAAGTCCCGATTGCTGATCGTTGAATCATCAAGCAAAGCAACGCCGATGCCGGCCTCAAGGTATAGCGGACGTTGTTCACCGGCCAAATGCCACTGGAAAATCGGCAACAAGGTGAGGGCGTTGAGCTTATCATCGTGGTTATCAGAGTCTCGCCACTGATTCAGGGCGCCTTCAAGATAGATACTCGGACTACCGATTAAATCCAGTACGTTATTTGGTAAGAGTTGTTGCTCGAGCGCATTGGAGCGCAGCCCGACTCGCATGCCCCAAAGCTGGTCAGCCGAGTAGGCGCCTGCGACATGAAACTCTGCCGCAGAGGCTACCGCAGGCGTACAAAGTAATGCTGCTGCCAGAGCAGAAATAGAAAAACGCTTCGACAAGGTAAGAGCTCCTCGAGGTCATAATGGTGCGTCAAAAGGAGCTTAAATTATACATACATTCATGAATGTATGTAATGAAATAATTGTTATTTTTGTATTTGCTAAAGTAAGCGGTTATTCCAATTTTTCAGCGAAGGTACGCTTAAATTTGGCAAGTTTTGGGTGGACGACGGCCTGACAGTAAGCGTTTTGTGGATTCCGTTCGACATAGTTCTCATGGTAGTCCTCGGCGGGCCAAAAGACCTCAAGTGGCTGCACTTCAGTGACAATCGGCGCGTCCCAAGTTTGCTCGGCACGCATTTCTGCAATAATGGCTTCAGCTGCCTCACGCTGCGCTTCATCATGATAAAAAATTGCCGAACGGTATTGGGTGCCAACGTCGTTCCCTTGGCGGTTGAGTTGGGTTGGATCATGCAGCGCGAAAAAGATCTCTAAAATTTCGCGGACTGAAATTGACAGCGGCTCGAAGGTTAACTGCACCACTTCAGCGTGGCCGGTGGTTCCCGTGCAAACTTGTTCGTAGGTGGGCGACTCAAGGCTCCCGCCGGTGTACCCTGATTGAGCTTTAACAATACCACGCACTTGTTTGTACGCACCTTCGATACACCAGAAACAACCTCCGGCGAGGGTAATTTGTTGGGTCATGCTTTACTCCTTACAGACGTTTAGACATCTATATCATGGTTCAGTGATGCTGAGAAGCGTTAATCGCTGTTTTTCTAATGTCATAGGGCGGAGGTAGCGTGACGGATCATGAGCGTGTATAATCCGCGCGACTTTATTTTAGACAGCCTTTATTGGAGATCAACATGGCTTTAGAACGTACTTTATCAATCATCAAGCCTGACGCAGTTGCAAAAAACGTCATCGGCGCTATCTACAACCGTTTCGAAAGCACTGGCTTGCGCATTGTTGCAGCTAAAATGATGCACTTGAGCAAAGAGCAAGCGGAAGGTTTCTACGCTGAGCACAGCGAGCGTCCTTTCTTTGGTGCTTTGGTTGAGTTCATGACTTCAGGTCCAATCGTAGTGAGCGTATTGGAAGGTGATGACGCGGTAAAACGTCACCGTGAAATCATGGGTGCAACGAACCCGACTGAAGCGCTTGCTGGTACGTTACGTGCAGACTACGCTGAAACTATCGACGAAAACGCAGTTCACGGTTCTGACGCTCCTGAGTCAGCGGCACGTGAAATCGCTTACTTCTTCGCTGACGAAGAAATCTGCGCGCGCACTCGCTAAGTTTGATTGCAGGGCTGGGTTACATCCCAGCCCTGTGATATTAGCTATACGCAGGCTATGCTAGACTCTGTTTATAGCTAATATCGAGCGTATCCCCCTCGAATTACCGCTTATTTTCATCATTTGATTCACTAACGCTTTTGGTTGCATTCATGAACGCCGTCGACAAAAAAGTAAATTTGCTTGATTTAAATCGCCAAGGTTTGCGCGAGTTCTTCCAAGAACTTGGCGAAAAACCGTTCCGTGCCGACCAGGTGATGAAGTGGTTGTATCACTTTTGTGTCGATGATTTTGATGAAATGACCAACTTGAATAAGGCGTTGCGTGAAAAATTGAAGCAAGTCGCCGAAGTTCGTGCACCGGAAGTGCGTTTGCAGCAACAATCCAGCGACGGCACCATCAAGTTTGCCATGACCCTATTTGACGGCCAGGACGTCGAGACGGTTTGGATTCCTGACAACGACCGCGCCACTTTGTGTGTGAGTTCGCAGGTCGGGTGTGCACTGGAATGTACTTTCTGTTCGACCGCCCAGCAGGGCTTCAACCGTAATCTTCGCGTCGCTGAAATTATCGGTCAGGTTTGGCGCGTAAATCAATTGTTGGGTGCCTTTGGTAAAACCGGCATTAAAGCGGTCACTAACGTCGTCATGATGGGCATGGGCGAGCCGCTCTTGAACCTCACCAATGTGGTGCCGGCTATGGAGTTGATGCTTGACGATAATGCGTTTGGTTTGTCGAAACGCCGCGTCACTTTAAGTACTTCAGGGGTGGTTCCTGCACTTTATAAACTCAAAGAGCAAATCGACGTCGCCTTGGCGATTTCATTGCATGCCCCGAACAACGAACTGCGCAATGAAATCGTGCCGATTAATAAAAAGTATGACATCGCGGAGTTTTTGGCTGCGAGCCGTCACTATATTGATGGCTCAAAGGCGAATAAAAATATTACCATTGAGTATGTTATGCTGGACCACGTAAATGATTCGATGGATCAAGCAAAAGAATTGGCGCAAACCTTGAAAGGTACGCCGTGTAAGATTAACTTGATTCCTTTTAACCCATTCCCTGGCAATGACTATGGTCGCTCAAGTAATTCGCGGATTGACCGTTTTGCCAAGGTGTTAATGGAGCACGGCTACATTGTAACTGTGCGCAAGACACGTGGTGACGATATCGATGCCGCGTGTGGTCAATTGGTCGGTGATGTCATTGACCGAACGAAACGCATCTTGAAGAAGCAACAAGCGCAACGTGGCGGCGCGGGGATTGACGTCAAACTTTCGTAAAGTCCCGCGGTGAACATAGGCAGGCGAGGTGTCGTCAAGATAGCATAGCCACAACCGAAGAGGGTCGGACATGCGATTTCTTATAACAGCACTTGGCGTTGGCATGAGCCTACTTCTACTGACTGGCTGCGTAAGTCAGCGAACAATAGATGGAAAGGAAACGCCGGCGCCTGAATTTAATGCCGAAGAAGCTGCGGCAACGCGCTTAGCTTTGGGGCTCCAATATTTACAGCTGGGCAACTTTGAGCAAGCACGTGTCAACTTGGAACGTGCGCGTGACTACACGCCCAACAATCCCTCCGTGCAAACTGGTATGGCGTTGTATTACCAGCAGGTCAAAGACTTTCCAAGCGCCGAACGTTATTACCGCAAGGCCATTGCGGGGCAGCCGAACAATGGTGACACGCACAATAATCTCGGTGTTTTATTATGTTCATTGGGGCGTTATCAAGAGGCCGATGCGAGTTTTAATACCGCCCTCAGTTTACCCGACTACATCAAAGTGGCTGCCACCTATGAGAATGCAGCACGCTGCGCAGCCCAAGCAGGTGACTTTGAGAAATCTGACGGCTACTTTCGGCGCGCCATCAACCATAGCTCCCGAAATAGCACTATTCTTGAGAGTTACGCTGCGGTATTGTTAGAACAACAGCGTTACCAAGAAGCGCAACGCATTCTCGAGCGCCGTTCGCAGTTACCGCAGTTATCACCGCAGTACTTGTGGCTCGAGACCGAACTCGCACGCCAGTTAAAGGACCGTGCAAAACAACAGACTTTTGGCGAATTATTGATTTCACGCTTTCCCGATTCACGACAGGCACACGACTATCGTGCGCGTAAAGCAGCCCCCAACTCATAATGAAGTAAGCCATGACCTCAAATAACGATTTATTCAATGAAGAAGTAGCTCACGACGAAACCACAGCAAGCCCACAGGGGACCACACCTGGTCAGTTGTTGGCACAAGCACGAGAGCAAAAGGGGCTCTCGCAGCAGCAGGTTGCTGATAGTTTGCATTTGCGTCTTGCGGTGGTGCAGTTTATTGAAGCTGACGATTATGCGCAGTTGGCGTCAGCGACCTTTGTTCGTGGTTATTTACGGTCAATGGCGAAAGCTCTAGGTGTTGATGAAAAACAGGTTTTTGATGCTTATCAGCAACTCGGTTATGAGCAGCCGGGGACAGATAACGTGACCATGCATAGCTTTTCGCGTCGCAAAGTAAAAGAGCGTAACGAAAGCCGTCTGAAGTGGGTCAGTTACGTGATTATTCTTGCGGTGCTAGTGTTAGTGCTGGTGTGGTGGTGGCAAGAAAGTGAATTTAGCCTTAAAACCATTACCGGTAGTGACGATGCACCTACCCAGCAACAAGCTGAGCAGTTGCGTGAATCGACCTCAAATCTTACCCAAGTGGTACGCCCAACGGTCAATCAAACTGCAGCAGAAACCACTGATGCGCCGTTGACCGAAGCGCAGGCGCAAGCAGCTGGTGCAACCACCAGTACGATGGACGCGTTACCGACCGAGGATGACGTGCAAGCACCACAAGACAGCGCAGCAACGCCTACTGACGCAAATCCAAGCAGTGCTGACGCCGAAGCGGCTACGAGTGATGATGCTGAAGAAGTGCCAGCAGAGCCAACCTCAGTACCTGCGAGCGAAACAGCAGCGGCCGCGCCGACCTCTGAGCAACTGGTACTTGAGTTTAGCCAAGCATGCTGGGTTAAAGTGACCGATGCCACCGGCGAAGCCATTGCGATTGGGGTTAAAGCCGAAGGTTATCGCATGCCGTTGGCGGGACAGCCGCCCTTTGATTTAATTTTATGTCGTCCAGAAGCGGTGACTTTGACGTATAATGGCGACAATGTAAGTCTTGATAACTATGTGCGTGATCGCAGTGTTGCGCTCACGCTTGATTAAGTTGTGTGAAGTAAATTTATGATGCATGAAAACCCTATAAAACGTCGTCCTTCGCGCCGCATCTATGTCGGCAATGTTCCTATTGGTGATGGTGCACCGATTGCGGTGCAATCAATGACCAACACCGAAACCACGGATGTGGCGGCGACGGTCAAGCAGATTCATGCGATTGCGGCTGCGGGCGGCGATATCGTACGTGTGTCTGTACCGACCATGGACGCCGCAGAAGCGTTTAAACTGATCAAGCAGCAAAGCCCGGTGCCGTTAGTTGCGGATATCCATTTTGATTACCGGATCGCGCTGAAAGTGGCCGAATATGGCGTTGATTGTTTGCGTATCAACCCCGGTAACATTGGCAACGAGCAACGCATTCGCGCCGTGGTTGATGCGGCACGTGACCGTGGTATTCCGATTCGAATTGGGGTGAACGGTGGCTCGCTTGAACGTGAAATTCAAGAAAAATATGGTGAGCCGACACCGGCCGCATTGGTCGAGTCGGCGATGCGTCATGTTGATATTTTGGACCGTTTAGATTTCCAAGACTTCAAAGTGAGTGTGAAAGCTTCCGATGTGTTTTTAGCCGTGGAGTCGTATCGTTTACTGGCCAAGCAAATTGAGCAACCGCTCCACCTTGGTATTACCGAAGCAGGTGGCTTACGGAGTGGGGCGGTGAAGTCATCAATTGGCTTAGGAATGCTTCTCGCTGAGGGCATTGGCGACACTTTACGTATTTCTCTCGCCGCTGATCCCGTTGAAGAAATCAAAGTTGGCTTTGATATTTTAAAATCACTGCGTATTCGCAGCCGTGGCATTAACTTTATCGCGTGTCCAAGTTGCTCCCGCCAAGAGTTTGATGTGATTGGTACCGTGAACGCTCTCGAGCAGCGTCTTGAAGACATTGTCACCCCGATGGATGTGTCTATTATCGGTTGTGTGGTGAATGGTCCTGGCGAAGCGATGGTCGCTGAAGTGGGGCTAGCTGGGGCGAAGAATAAGAGTGGTTTTTACCTGCAAGGCGAACGGCAAAAAGAGCGGTTGGACAACAACGATCTGGTCGATCAGTTGGAACGCCATATCCGTGCCCGCGTAAAACAGCTCGAAGCTGAACAGATTCCTGTGAAGCAAGCGTAAAGCTGCGGTATACTACCCGCCATTTTTTGAAATTAACCAAACGGTAAGTGCAATCGTGGCAAAAACTATTCAAGCAATTCGTGGAATGAACGACATTTTGCCGGACCAAAGTCCGGCGTGGCAATATGTCGAGGGCGTGCTGCGTGAAGTGGCGGCAGCCTATACCTACCAAGAAATCCGGATGCCGATGCTGGAAAGTACGGACCTTTTTAAACGCTCGATTGGTGAAGTGACCGACATCGTTGAAAAAGAAATGTACACCTTTGATGATCGCAATGGCGACAGTCTGACCTTGCGTCCTGAAGGCACTGCCAGTTGTGTGCGGGCGGGTAATGAACACGGCTTGCTCTATAACCAAATTCAGCGTTTGTGGTACATGGGGCCAATGTTCCGTCACGAGCGTCCGCAAAAAGGTCGCTATCGTCAGTTTCATCAGTTCGGTGTTGAAGCGTTCGGTATGGAAGGGCCTGATAGCGATGCTGAAGTGATTTTATTGTCGGCGCGCTTATGGCAAGCCTTTGGTATTAGCGAGCAAGTTGAACTGCAGTTGAACTCGCTGGCGTCGAATGAAGCACGCGCGCGTTATCGCGATGCATTGCGTGAGTTTTTACGCGCGCATGAAAGTGAGCTCGACGAAGATTCAAAGCGCCGTTTAGACACCAACGTGTTGCGGGTATTGGATAGCAAATCGCCGGAAACCCAAGCGGTGCTTGCTAATGCGCCGAAGCTGTCTGAGTATTGGGACGATGCCTCACGTGAGCATTTCGAAGGGCTGTGTAAGCGCCTCGATGCCGCCGGTGTGAAGTATGTTTTGAATGAGCGCTTGGTGCGTGGTCTTGATTACTACAACCGCACAGTATTTGAGTGGGTGACCACTGAGCTGGGGGCGCAAGGCACCGTGTGTGCGGGCGGACGTTACGATGGTTTGGTGGAACAGTTGGGTGGCAAAGCGACACCCGCGGTTGGTTTTGCCATGGGGATCGAGCGCTTAGTGTTATTGCTCGCGTCGCAAAACAAAATTCCCGCACATAATGCCGTTGATGTCTACGCCATCGCATTGACTGAAGCTGCGGAACTAAACGCGCCGGCCGTTGCCGAAAAGCTTCGGAGTCAGTCGCAAGGACTGAAAGTACAGTTACACTGTGGCCAGCAAAATATGAAGAAAAAACTGGCCCGTGCCGATAAATCAGGTGCTGAATTTGCGCTGATTATCCGCGACAACGATTTTGAACTAAAGCATTTGCGTGACCGTGAGCAAGAGGATGTGATTGCATCTTCATTAGATGCAGTGGTTGCACATCTTACTCAGAACTCATAGCGAATAGAGTATTTATCCAAGAGGTCGTCATGGAAACAGAAGAACAACAAGTCGAACAAATTAAAGCGTTTTGGAAAGAACATGGCAAAGGCATCGTCGCAGGACTGGTGATCGGTTTTGCCTTGTTCTATGGCTGGCGCTATTACGATGCACAAACCATGGCTAAGCAAGAAGGCCAATCGGAAGGTTACGAGCAAGTGGTGGCACAACTGGAAGCAGGCGACAGTGCAGCTTTCGATAACGCCAAGCAATTTATGGGTGACGCGCAAGGCAGCAACTACGCAACCTTGGCGGCATTTGAATTAGCGCGTAAAGCGACCGAAGGCGGTGACTTACAGGCGGCAATTGAAGCCTTGGAAAGTGCGAAAGCGAATGCAAAAGGTACCTTGCAGCATGTCGCAAGCTTACGCCTAGCCCGTTTGTACCTTGCGCAAGAAGATTACGCTGCGGCGCTAGCTCAACTCGATGCGTTGGCTGCTGTAGAAGGCTTTAAAGGTAAGGCTGCTGAATTACGCGGTGACGTGTTGCTAGCGCAAGGCGATGCTGAAGGCGCGCGTAAAGCATACGAAGACGCTGTAGCCACTGCTGCTGAAGCAGGTGCACCGACCATGTTGGTTGAAAGCAAACTGAATAGTATTCCGGCGGCATCATGAAAAAATTAATGTACTTGCAACGCGGCCTTATTGCTGCCGCGGCAATCAGTCTCGCAGGCTGCTCGGTATTTGGTGACGACGAAATCACCTATAAAGAGCTGCAACCGTTCACCCCAAGCGCAAATGCCAGTGTGAGCTGGAGCGCAAGTGCAGGGAACGGTGTGGGTGAATTTTTCTCGCGCCTTAACCCCGTGGTCGTAGATAACCTTGTGGTGGTGGCCGATCGTGAAGGCAAATTGATGGCTTTCGATCGCGAGACGCAGAAGCGGGTTTGGCAAAAAGATTTGCAAACTGACTATGCTGTTAAAGGTGAGGGTTGGTTTGCTGGTCATGAGTCATTGCGCATTAGTGGTGGCTTAAGTGCTTACCAAGGACGCATCGCACTCGGTACCGAGAATGGTGACGTGTTCGTGCTGAACGCCAATGACGGTAGCTTGCTGTGGCACGCGCAGGTTAATGCTGAAGTCATTGCTGATCCGGCGATGGATGCAAGCTTTGTCGTTGCTGCGGCGAGTAATGGTGAGTTAATTGGTCTCGATGCTGACAGCGGTGAAGAGCAGTGGCGTATTGTTACCGACGTGCCAGCATTGAGCTTGCGCGGCACCAGTGCTCCTGCGATTGCATCAGGTGGCGCTATTTTTGGTACCGCCAACGGTAAGTTGACCGTGGTGGTATTGGAAAACGGTCAGCAAGTTTGGGAAGCGCGTTTAGCCATTCCAAAAGGTGCGACTGAATTGCAGCGTTTGGTTGATGTTGATGCGGCGCCTATCGTTCGCGGTGATTTGATCTACACCATCGCATACAACGGTCAGCTTGCTGCGGTTGAAGTACGTAGCGGTCGTATCGCTTGGCAACGTGAATATTCGTCATACCACAACATCAGTATGTTTGGTCGCACTATCTATGCGACGGACAGCGATGATCGTGTGTACGCGATTGATGCCAATGGCGGTATCGAGCAATGGGTGAATACCGATTTTGAAGGTCGTGGTTTGACTGCTCCAGTCTATTATCAAGGCCACATTGTGGTGGGTGACCGATTCGGCTTCTTGCATTTTATTGATGCGAAAAGTGGCGAAATCAGCGCCCGCTTAGAATTAGAAAGTGACGTTTATGTTGCCCCTGTCGTGGCAGATGACGCGCTTTATGTACAAACACGCGACGGTCGTTTACGCGCGGTAAGGATTAACTAAAGATGTTACCTGTTGTGGCCCTGGTTGGCCGCCCGAATGTGGGCAAATCTACCCTGTTTAATCGGCTCACCCGGACTCGGGACGCACTGGTAGCAGACTTTCCTGGCTTAACCCGTGACCGTAAATACGGTCAAGCGGACTATGATGGCTATCACTTCATCGTGATTGACACCGCTGGTGTTCATGGTGATGAACAAGGCATCGATGCGGAGATGGCGTCACAATCACTGCGCGCCATTGATGAAGCTGATGTTGTGCTGTTTATGGTTGATGCGCGCGACGGTATTACCAGCGCAGACCAGGCAATCGCGCAACATTTGCGTAGTATCGGCAAAAAAGCCTATGTGGTCGCCAATAAAATTGATGGGATTGATGCCGACGCCGCACAGGCCGACTTTTATGAGTTAGGGTTAGGTGAGGTGTACGGTATTGCTGCGGCACATGGCCGTGGCGTCGAGAGTCTTTTGCAGCGTTGTTTTGACCCGCTGTTGGAAGATTATCCTGACATGTCACCAACGCCGGTCGAAGCGACGGATGAAGAGGGCGAAGACGAGCTCCATCATAGCGAAATTGATTATGATGCCTTGCCATTGAAGCTCGCCATCGTCGGCCGACCTAACGTTGGTAAGTCGACGCTAACCAACCGTATTCTTGGCGAAGAGCGGGTGGTGGTCTATGACATGCCTGGTACCACCCGTGATTCGGTATTTATCCCGATGGAACGCGATGGACGTGACTATATCCTCATCGATACCGCAGGTGTGCGTCGACGTGGACGTATTGACGAAACCGTCGAGAAGTTCTCGGTGATTAAAACGCTGCAAGCCATCGAAGAAGCAAACGTTGTGATTTGTGTGATTGATGCGCGTGAAACCATTTCAGACCAAGACTTAAACCTTATTGGTTTTGCTTTGAATGCAGGGCGTTCGATCGTTATCGCTGTGAACAAGTGGGACGGTCTGTCAAATGACCACCGTGAAGAGATCAAACGCGAACTTGATCGTCGTTTGGGCTTCGTCGACTTTGCGCGCGTGCATTTTATCTCTGCCTTGCATGGCAGCGGTGTGGGGAATCTATTTGAGTCTGTACTCGAAGCTTACGCTAGTGCAACGCAACGGATTGGCACCTCGAAGTTAACGCGTATCATGGAAATGGCGATTGATGAACATCAGCCACCATTGGTGCGTGGTCGTCGGGTGAAACTGAAGTATGCGCACGCTGGTGGCTATAATCCGCCGCGAGTCATTATCCATGGGAATCAGGTCAATGACTTGCCGGGTGCTTATCAACGTTATTTGACGAACTACTTCCGCAAGTCGTTGGGAGTGATGGGAACGCCGATTAAAATTGAGTTCCGCGAATCGAGTAACCCTTATGCTGGGCGCAAAAATACCTTAACCTTGTCGCAGCAACGCAAGCGAAAACGTTTGATGAAGTTTATTAAGAAGAAGAAGTAATCCCACACGCCATCGCCCGACGTGTTCGGGCGATGTGCTTTTTAGCGTTTCATTTTCAACAACTCACGCCGTTCTTTTTTATCAGGCTTATGATCCGGATGGGGGTTATACAGCGCATTCATTTTGCGTAGTTCGGCTTCGCGCGCACGCTGTGCAATCGACTCTGGCGTTTCTCGGTAAAGCTTTTGTGCTTCAGGCGCGCCACGGCGTTGCTCACTCAGTTCACAGACTTCGATTTCCATCGCTTCGTAGCCGCGGGCAAGTTTGATGCGTTGGCCAATGGTGATGGTTTTGGCCGGTTTCGCGCGCTGTCCGTCAACATGGACTTTGCCCGATTGCACCATTTGTCGCGCGAGCGAACGCGTCTTATAAAAACGCGCTGCCCAAAGCCATTTGTCCAAACGTACGCTGTCCATCACTCACCCAACAAATCACTTTCGCTGAAGCGATACTCAGTGAGGCAGTAATCGCAGGTCATAACGATTTCGCCATCTTGTTGCAGAATGTCACGCAGTTCATCTGGGTGCACACTGGCAAGGCTATCGAGCGTACGCTCGCGGGAACAACCGCAATGGTACGAGACCTGTTGAACTTCATAGAGTTCCAGCGACTCTTGGTGGTACAGACGATGCAAAACTTCTGCGCCAGAGAGGGCAAACAGCTCATTGGCGGTAATGGTCGCAGTCAGTGTCTCAAGATGTTCAAACGCACTGCGGTCATGGCCAGCAGCAGGCATCACCTGTAATAACATGCCAGCGGCATACTCGCCGTCGGCGTGTAACCATAGACGCGTGTGCAATTGTTCCGATTGCATGAAGTAGTTTTCGACAACTTCAGCTAAACTGTTAGCGTCTGCGTTGACAACGCCTTGGTAACGCTCGCCTTCGGTTGGCGTTAAGGTAATGATGAGGATAGCTTTGCCGAACAACTGGCGAAAGTCATTCATATCGTCAGCGATGTCGCTACGTAGATGGGCAATGCCGCGCAGGTCTTGTTGGTGGCTCCCATTCACGGCGATAAAATTAATTGGGCCATCACCTTGAACTTGTAGGTTGATGTGCCCCTCAAACTTCAACGTTGCACTGAGCAAGGCGGTGGTTGCCATCAGCTCACCGAGTAAACGTTGCACTGGCGCAGGGTAATCATGGCCTTGCAGCAGGCGTTGGTAGCTTTGACTAAGTTGTACGAGTTCACCGCGTACATCTTGGTCAGAAAAGGTATAGCGGAACAGTTGATCAGTTGGGTAGTTCATAGCACTTCATCATGGTGTAATATTTTGTACGCATTATACCATAATCCCCCAATTTGATCTGTTCACATTGCAGCTAAGGGGTTAGAATGACTTCTAACTCTGAGTTGTCACAAAATTATAACGAATTCAAAAAATGCAGATTCAGAATCCACAATTAAAGCGTGTAGTTACCTTTGCTAGCGAGCCGCGCATTGTGCGTGCTGCCTTGTGGTTGCTTACCGCACTTCTACTTATTGCCGCGGTTTGGCTATTTGCCAAGCTAACGTGGCAAGTCATGGCACCTAAAGTTCAACCTGAACGTGGCCCGCTTGCGGTCAGTGTCTCATCCTCTTCTTCTGGTGCTGTTTCAACAATGAAGCGGTTAGCCCAGTTTGACCTGTTTGGGGCGGCAGTTACCCCAGAGCAGGGCGCGCAAAATGCCCCGAAAACGCGTTTGAATGTGCGTTTGTTGGGTGTATCCGCCAGTAATATTCAAGAGCGTTCGGCAGCGATTATTGAAAAAGACCGTCGCCAAGAAGTCTATGTGATCGGTGACTCCATCACTGGTTCGCGGGTGACCATTGAAGAGATTTACGCAGATCGCGTGATTTTGAACAATAATGGTGTGTTAGAGACGCTTGAATTAGAAGGCATTGGTGAATTGAGTGACGGCCTTAGCCTGACGCTCGAAAATCAACAGCGCGCTGCGCAAAGCCAGCCAGTGCGTGCACGCCAGAATGACGACGATGATGATGATGACCGCGGTGCGCGTCGAGAACGAGCGCGCGAAGCATTTCAGCAGGCTCGTGCAAATGGCGCTGATGGCCTCATGAATTATGTACGGATCAGTCCTTCAATGGCCGATGGTGGTTTGCAAGGGTACCGCTTAAGTCCGGGGAAATTTCCTGAGGTGTTTGCGGACGCGGGCTTTAAATCAGGTGACATTGCCGTAGCGTTGAACGGCCAAGATCTTACCGACGTCGCCAGTGCCCAAGTGGCGATTGAAGAATTAAAAACAGCGCAACGGATTATCATTACCGTGTTGCGCGATGAGAACTATATTGATTTGGAACTCGCAGTTCCAAGTAACTAATTGAACGAATAGAACAATAGGACCAACCATGCGTATTTTGACCACCGCATCGATTTGGATCGCGAGCATGAGCACCGCTTGTGCCCTAGGTGTTAGCGCTGAAGCGTTTGCACAACAAGCGAATCAGTCGCAACAGCAAGAAGCTCCAGCAGAGTATGCAGCGAGTTTTAAAAACACCGAAATTACTGAGTTTATTCAAGTCGTTGGCCGTAATCTTGGCAAAACCATGATTATTGATCCCGATGTCCGTGGCACCATTAATGTGCGCAGCTACGACGTGATGAACGAAGAGCAATATTGGCAGTTCTTCTTAAACGTCCTCGATGTGTATGGTTTTGCTACCATTACCATGGAATCGGGGGTGGTGAAGGTATTACGCGACAAAGATGCGCGTAACGGTGCGATTCCTGTGGTGGATGATAACTCCTTAGGTGGTGACACCCTGATCACCCGTGTTGTGCCTGTGATTAACGTTAGTGTACGTGAGTTAGCGCCGTTATTGCGCTTGATTGCGGACAGCAGTGGAGGCGGTAACCTGGTCAGTTACGATCCTTCCAACGTGATTATGATCACGGGGCGCAGCGAAACCGTACAACGCTTAACTGAGGTGATTGAGCGCGTTGACCGCGCCGGTAACCAAGATGTTGACGTGGTGAAGTTGCAGTACGCCTCGGCTGCTGAAATTGTGCGTATTGCGTCGGCGTTGTATGAGAAAAACAATGAAGGCACGCCACCGTTATTGATTCCAAAAATTGTTGCTGACGAGCGTACCAATGCGGTCATCGTTAGTGGAGAGCCGCGCGCCCGTGAGCGCGTGGTCGAATTGATCCACCGTCTCGATCAAGACTTGCAGACCGAAGGCAATACGCGTGTGTATTACCTTAAGTACGCCAAGGCTACGGAGCTTGTGGATGTGCTGCAAGGTGTCAGCGATAGCATGCAAGCTGAGCTGCAAAGCGCAATGAATGGTCAGGTGGCCACCCAAGGTCGTATGCCGCGCAACTTTGGCCGTAACTCAGGCCAGCAAGAAATTAGTATTTCGGCACACGAAGGTAGTAACTCGTTGGTGATCACCGCGCAGCCCGATTTGCTCTCGAACCTAGAAAGCGTCATTCGTCAGTTGGATATTCGTCGTGCACAGGTGCATGTTGAGGCCATCATTGTCGAGATCTTTGAAGGCGACGGGGTAGATTTAGGTCTGCAGTGGATTTCTGAAGACGGCGGCATGATTCAGTACCAAAACGGCCGTCAGGTGCCGATTGGTCCATTGGCGGCAGCCGCGTATCAAGCGCGGGAGCGCGAAGGCTCGAAAACTACCAAGATAGTTGATGGTGTTGTTGTAGAAGAAGAACAACCGGATCAACCAGGCGATGTAAGTTTACTGGCGCAATTGCTCGGTAACGTCAACGGCATGATGGTCGGCGTGGTGAAAAACGACTGGGGCGCAATTTTGCAAGCCGTGTCAACGCAAACCAATTCGAACATCTTGGCGACGCCAAGCATTATGACCGTCGACAACGAAGAAGCCTCGTTCTTGGTCGGTCAGTCAGTACCGACCATCACCGGTTCAACGGCGGGTGATAATAACTCGAATCCGTTCCAGACCGTACAGCGCGAAGACATTGGGATTAAATTGAACGTGACACCGCAAATTAACGAAGGCGATGCGGTGCAGTTGGTGATTGAGCAAGAAGTCTCAAGCCTTAGCGGCGCAACTGCGGTTGATATCACCATCAACAAACGTACCCTGAAAACCACCGTTATGGCTGACGATGGCGACACTATTGTGTTAGGTGGTCTGATTGACGAAGACGTGCAAGAGAGCGAATCGAAGATTCCATTGCTTGGCGACATTCCTCTCCTCGGCGCCTTGTTCCGGAGCACTTCAACCACGCGTCAAAAGCGTAATTTGATGGTGTTCTTGCGCCCGACGATTGTCCGTGATTCAAGTACCGCCACGGGCATCAGTAGCCGCAAGTACAATTACATGCGTGCCGAGCAGCTGAAGCGTCAAGAGCGCGGTATTACCTTAATGCCAAATACCGATACGCCGGTGTTGGGCGAGTTTAAAGACAGCGAATTGGCTATTCCGCCAGAGTTACAGCAGTACCTCGATGCGCGGGAGGGAGGCAACGGCAATGACTGATGTTGCCGAGCTTGCGGCCCGTGTAGCACCACGCCGATTGCCCTTTGGCTTTGCCAAGCGGCACGGGGTGGTGGTCGCCGATGCTGGCCATGAAGACAGTGCGGAGCTTGTGGTGCATTGCCGCGAAACCGTTGCGCCTGCGGTATTGCTCGAAGTGCGTCGGGCATTAGGGCAGCCATTTACGCTAACTCAGCATGATGCTGAGGCCTTCGACGCAATTCTTACGCAGGCCTATCAACGGGACTCGTCAGAAGCGAAACAGTTGATGGAAGATATCGGCAATGAGACCAACCTGTTCTCCTTGGCCGATGAGCTGCCGCAAACCGAAGACTTGCTTGAGAGTGAAGACGACGCGCCAATTATTAAGCTGATCAACGCCATGTTGTCAGAAGCCATTAAAGAAGGCGCTTCTGATATTCATATTGAGACCTTCGAGAAAGATTTATTGATCCGCTTCCGTATTGACGGCGTGTTGCGAGAGGTGATCCGGCCTAACCGTAAATTAAGTTCGCTGTTAGTGTCGCGGATTAAGGTTATGGCGCAGCTCGATATCGCTGAAAAACGTGTCCCACAGGACGGTCGTATTAGTTTGCTGATTGCCGGCCGGGCGGTGGATGTGCGGGTTTCGACCATGCCATCAAATCATGGTGAGCGGGTGGTATTGCGTTTGTTGGACAAAAACAACGCGCGTTTGAACCTTGAACAGCTCGGAATGACCGATGGCAACCGTAAGATTTTTGCGGAACTGATCAAAAAGCCTCACGGCATCATCTTGGTTACCGGCCCAACAGGCTCGGGTAAATCAACCACGTTGTACGCTGGTTTGATGGATATCAACTCCAAAGATCGCAATATTTTGACGGTTGAAGACCCAATTGAATACGCCATTGAAGGGATTGGCCAGATGCAGGTGAACCCGCGGGTCGACATGACTTTTGCCCGTGGCTTACGTGCCATTTTGCGACAAGACCCTGACGTGGTGATGGTCGGTGAGATCCGTGACGTTGAAACCGCTCAAATCGCCGTGCAAGCTTCATTAACCGGTCACTTAGTACTGTCAACTTTGCACACCAACACTGCCGCCGGTGCCATTACCCGACTTGAAGACATGGGGGTTGAACCCTTCTTGTTAAGCTCTTCGTTGTTGGCGGTGTTATCACAACGTTTGGTACGAACCTTATGTGACGATTGTAAGGTGCCGGTCAGTGAGACGGATCAAGAGTGCCGCGCCGTTGGTTGTGAGAAGTGTAATTACACAGGTTATCGCGGTCGTACCGGTATCCATGAACTATTGGTGGTGGACGAGCAAGTTCGTGACTTCATTCACAACGGTCATGGTGAGCAATCGATCGAAAAGTATGTGCGAAAGCATACGCCAAGTATTCGCCAGGATGGTCTTGAGAAAGTCGCGCTGGGAATTACCACACGTGAAGAAGTGTTACGTGTCACGCGCGAGGAGTAACTATGGGTGCTTTTGCTTACCAAGCCCTAGACGCTAAAGGACGAAAGAAAAACGGCGTACTTGAAGCCGATACCGAACGACAAGCTCGGCAACTCCTGCGCGATCAAGGCTTATTACCAGTTCAGGTTGATGTTGCTGAGCAAAGCTCGCGTGCACAAAGCGGCGCACAAACAGGCTTTCAAGGTTGGCTGGCCCGGCGTAAAATTCGCAAAATTAGCGCTTCAGATCTCGCCTTGATTACCCGTCAGTTAGCCACCTTGGTGGCTGCGGCGATGCCTATTGAGCAGGCCTTATTGGCGGTGGCCGAGCAAACCGATAAGCCGCGTTTGAAAAACCTGGTGATGGCCGTACGTTCACGGGTGGTTGAGGGCTATTCACTTGCTGTCGCTATGGCGGATTACCCACATATTTTTGATAAGCTGTTTACCGCAATGGTGGCGGCGGGTGAGCGCTCCGGGCACTTGGATGAAGTGTTGAACCGCTTGGCCGACTATACCGAGCAGCGCAACCAACTCAAAGGCCAATTAACCCAAGCCTTGGTGTATCCGGCCGTGCTGACCTTTGTGGCGGTGAGCGTCATTATTTTCTTATTGGTGTCAGTGGTGCCGCAAATTGTTGAACAGTTTGGCAACATTGGCCAAGACCTACCTTTTATTACGCGCGCGCTGTTGGCCGTAAGTGAGTTCTTGCAAACCTTCGGGCCCTTTATTTTAGTGGCTGTCTTGGTGGCGCTGGTGGTCGCAGGCCAATTGCTTCGCGATGATAAGCGGCGCGATAAATTTCATGCCTGGCAATTGAAACTACCGGTGATTGGTAATGTCATTAAAGGCGTCAATACGGCCCGTTTTTCACGTACCTTGAGCATCTTAACTGCATCTGCGGTGCCTTTGTTAGAAGGCTTGCAGATCACCGGGCGGGTATTGAGTAACCGCGCAATGCAGCATGCGGTCAATGACGCAGCTGATCGTGTGCGTGAAGGCTCATCCTTGCGTGCTGCGCTGGCGCAGACAAAACTTTTTCCACCGATGATGCTGCACATGATTGCGGCCGGTGAAAAGTCAGGGGAATTGGAACAAATGCTCGGTCGTGCGGCTGATAACCAAGATCGCGACTTTGAAACGACGATGAACATCGCCTTAAAAATATTTGAGCCTGCGTTGATTGTGGTAATGGCGGGGGTGGTCTTAATGATTGTTATGGCCATCATTCAGCCAATACTGCAGCTCAACCAAGCTGTCGGATTGTAATCTGGAGGAAGTATGAATAAAGCAAAAGGTTTTTCACTGATTGAAGTGATGGTGGTGATTGTAATCATTGGTTTGTTAGCCACGCTGATCTTACCGAACGTGTTGGGCTCGGCGGATCAAGCGAACCGTCAAAAAGTGAAAGCAGATATTGTGGCGTTGGAAAATGCGTTGTCGCAATACAAGTTGGACAACGGCGTGTTCCCAACTACCGAGCAGGGACTCGAAGCTTTGTTGGAAGAGCCAATGAGTGAACCGCGGCCGCGTAACTATCGCCGTGGCGGCTATATCCAGCGCTTACCGCTTGACCCTTACGGCTCAGAGTATGTGCTGTTGAGCCCGGGTGAGTTTGGTGATGTCGATATTTTCTCGCTCGGTGAAGATCGCCAAGCAGGTACTGACGACGATATTGGTAACTGGAACCTTGAAGGCAACTAAGGGGTTTACCCTTGTCGAAGTCATGGTCACCCTCGTCATCATTGCATTGATGGCGATGGCGGTGACCTATGTGGTTCCTGATCGTGATGACGAAACCTTGAATAAGACCGCGGATACTTTTGTGCAGCGCGTTCGCTACGCACAAGAATATGCGCTGCTACAACATGCCATCTTAGGGCTAGAGATTACCGAGCAAGGGTATCAGTTCTTGCAATGGCAAGACCAACAGTGGCTACCGCTCGATTATCGTGGGCTACGCGCGCAGGAATGGCCGTATGGCATCTTATTCGAGCTAGAAAGCGAAACCGAAGGCTTGTTAGGCCAAGACGAAGACGCCATTGATGCGTTTTTCGCCCCTGATGAGGACGCTGAACGTGACGACGAAGAGCAAGCTGAGCCACAACTATGGATTTTAGGCAGCGGTGATATTTCGGTTTTTACCCTGCAACTAACGTCGATGAATGGCGATCCGCAAGACATCCGCGTGATTGAAAGTCAGGACGGTTACACCGTCACCATCGCAGATGAGTTAGAGCAACGATGAATTTGAGCCGTGGGTTTACCCTAGTTGAAGTGATGGCCGCACTGGCGATTTTTGCCATGGCGGCGTTAGCTGCTGTTGCAGCAGCGACCAACCACTTGAACGATTTGGCTTACATGGAAGAGCGTACCTTAGCACGTTATGCGGCGGCGAATGCGCTCGCGCGCGTTAGCCTAGCTGAAGACCCGCGCGAACTTGCAAGTGGCACCGAGACGGTAGGTGGACGCGAGTGGTACTGGCAAACTGCTTTTACCGAAACCGTGACCACTGACGTGTATTACGTCGAAGTGACGGTTCGCCCCGATGAAAACAGTCCGGACTCCAGCTATGTGCTAGGGCGTTACCTAGAGGTGCGCGATGAGTAAACGCGCCCCTTACGCCCGAACAGTGAAAGGTTTTACCTTAGTTGAAGTGTTGGTCGCCGTAGTGGTGTTCGCCATTATCGGTCTTGCGAGTGCAGCAGTGGTGAATACCATGATGCGTACTAGTGAGCAAAGTGAGGCGGCGCGACAACGGTTAGAGCAGTTGCAGCGCGGTATGTTTACTATTGAGCAAGATCTGCGGCAAGCGCTATCACGTCGAACCCCTGCGGGTGATTACTATGTGCGGGCGGGTTGGTTTAACCCCGGCAATTTGTTGTTGCGCAGTGAACTGCAACCTGTTCGTTATCGGGTGAATGAAGAGCAGCAATTGATCCGTGAGCATTATACCTACGTGGACATGAGTGCTTCAGTAGAGCCGACGGTGCGCGTCATTCTGACAGGGGTCACCAGTTTTGAGGTGGCACCATTGGTGACGGGCTCCGGTGAGTTCGCCGGTGGAGCGATGCAAAGTTTACAACCGCAACAGCAAGCCGGTGATGAAGGTGCGATGCCGATTCCTGATGGGGTTGAGGTAACCATCGAAACGGAGCAGTGGGGCACTATTGTGCGGGTGTTTGTGTTGAATGGAGGTGATTTTAGTGCGCCGTAACCATTCCCAACAACGCCCCCAACGTCAACAAGGTGTGGCGTTAATCATGGTGCTATTGGTGGTCGCTCTGGTGGCTGTCGTTGCCGTGCAACTTAGCCAACGTTTACAAATGAATGTTTTGCGTACCATGAATTATCAGCAGAGCGAACAAGCTTACTGGTACTGGCTCAGTGCTGAAGAAATCGCCCGGCAGTTGTTGCAAATGCAAGTGCAAGACAGCGATGGGGTGATCCACCAGGGGCAAGTTTGGTCGGAGCAAACCGAGGAAGAGCGGGTTTATCCGATTGAAGGTGGCGGTTTGGTTCGGGTCGGTATTACCGATTTACAAGGTTGCTTTAATTTGAATGCCTTAAAGGCCGAGCAGCTTAGCCTAGAAGAGTTTTGGCGACGTAAAACGCAATTTCGTATGCTGATTGCGGCGGCGGTACCCGACTTAGATAACTATCAATTGGATAGCATTGTAGAAAGCACAGCCGATTGGCTCGACGGCGATGAACAAATGAATAGTGGCTACGGCGCCGAACGCGCTGACTATGAAAGCTTGCCGATGCCTTACCAAGCAGCGAATGACTTTTTTGTGCACGAAAGTGAGTTACGTTTGGTGCGCAACGTTACCCAGCCGGTGTATCAAGCGCTGAAACCTTTCGTGTGCGTGGTGCCGAACAGCGATAAGCTGGAGGTCAATATCAATACGCTCACACTGGAGCATGGGCCATTGTTACACGCCTTGATGTTAGGTGCGATTACACCTGATGCGGCGTTACAAGCGATCAGTCAGCGTCCTGACGATGGCTATGACAGCATTGATGATGCACTGCGTAACTCAATTTTAGCGCAGGCAAGTGGGCAACAAATGCGGCCAAACTTTGGTGGCGTGCCGCTGCCACAAGGCGTTACCGTTGAAGCGCTTGGTGGTATGTTTGACGATTTGGTCGTCAAGAGTAATTATTTTCAATTAGACACTCACGTAAAGTACGACGAGATGATGTTGCGTGGGCAGAGTAAATTATACGTATCTGAAGACGAAACTGTCGTCTTGATGCGGGGGGTAGGAGAACCGTAATGGAGCAGCTCTATATTCACTTGGCCGAGCCAAGTCAGTGGCTGATATGGCATCCTGGGCAACAGGAAATTATTGCCAGCGGTGTTTTAGCAACACATCAAGAACTCACGCAATTAAGTGAGCAGGCACAGCGTTGTGAGGTCACCGTTTTGGTTCCCGGCCAAGACGTGTTGTTAACGGAAGTGCGTTTACCGGCAGGGTCGCAACGGTTATTACCACAGCTGGTGCCAAACGCGTTGGAAGATGAACTTGCGAGCGACATTGAAAGCTTACATTTTGCCTGGCCAAGTCATGCGAAACCAGCTGGGGTGGACACACCGATGCCGGTTGCGGTGGTTAGCAAAGCGCGTATGCAACAGTGGCTTGATGCCCTGAATGAAGCCGGTATTGAGTGTGATCGGCTGGTACCCGATTATTTCGCGTTACCCGTACAAGAGGGCGGCGCCAAATTGCAGTTGGGCGCAGCGACGCTGGTGCGCGAAAGCGAGTGGCACGCCTACACGCTTGACGCGCCTGCGGTGATTGCGACCGACGTCGCAGATGTTACCGAACAGTTTGAAGTTCCACTGCAGGTTGTGCGTTTGGGGCTGGCGCATAAAGGTATTAATTTGCGTCAGGGCGAGTATCGCGCACAACGGAAACGACGGACGCAGAGCTACACCTTGCCGTGGCGACCTGTTGCAGTTGCTGCAAGCCTCGCGTTTATTGCGGTTATCGCGCAGCAAGTACTCACCTACACGCAGTTGGGCAACGAGAATCAAGCGTTGCAAGAGGCCATTGAGGGTACGTACAAAGAAGCCTTTCCGGACACCACGCGCATTGTGAATGTGCGGAGTCAGCTCCGACAAAAGCTTGCCAGTGTTGGACAAAGCAGTGACACCGACAGTCCCAGCAGCACCTTGGGACTATCGATATTGGCCGAGCTCGAACCTGCCTTTCGAGGCACCCCGGATATCGGACTTGAGTTGTTACGCTACAATGCTTCGGTGGTGTCGTTGCAGGTCAACGCGCCAAGTTTTGAAAGTCTGCAAAAGTTCCAAACCTTGGCGACCAATGCTGGCTTGACCGTGAATCAAGGGCAAGTGACCAACCGAAACGGGGTGGTTAGCGGTAACCTTGAAGTGCGGAAGGAGGGGTAACCCATGTTAGAACAAATGAAACAGCGCTGGCAGCAACTGAACCGTCGCGAACACGTGTTGGTGATGATCGCTGGCGTTGCCTTAGCCGTGAGCATTCTGTATTTTGCCCTTTGGAACCCGTTGCAAAACGGGATCGAGCAACGGCAATTACAACGTGACGCGCAAGTCGAAACCTTGCAGTGGGTGCGGGAGAATACCGGTCGTTACCAAGCCTTGGTAAAGCAAGGCCAAACAGGTACATCAACTGGCGCTGCGAAAACTCATCAGCTGGGCGATATTCCGCGATTAGTCACCTTACACGCAACGAAGCTAAGTTTGGATGTTGGTGCGATGAACCCAGAAGGTGAAGCTTTGGTGGTGGTACTCAGTGACGTACCCTTTAACCAAGTGCTAGCACTGATCGATGCTTTGCAGCAGCAAGAGTCGTTGGTAGTGCAGCAATTAGATGTCACCAAGGCGAGCAAGCCTGGTTATGTGCATGTACGTCGCTTGAAAGTTGGGCTCTCATGAAGTTACGTTGGCTTTGGTGGTTAGTGCCGCTCTACTTCATCGGTCTTGTGGTATACGCACCAGCAAGTCTGTTGCAGTGGCTGCTACCGGCAGGAAGTGGTATTTCGCTAAGTAATCTAACGGGCACCTTATGGCAAGGGCAGGGGAGTGTCACTGTGGTGTTAGCACCACAACGTAGCTTGCAGCTTGAGCAGGTAAGTTGGCGCTTACATCCGAGTGCCTTACTACGAGGGCAGGCTGCGTTAGATGTAACTATTCCAGCCCACAACGTGCTCAGTGGTCACTTGACGACCGGCTTAACCGTCGGCGGCACGGCGGAGCTCAACGGACGACTAAGCGGTCAACTCGATACCGCCATTCGCACCTTTAATCTCCCGGTACCCTTGACGATGGCAGGCGATTGGCAACTCGTTATCGATAATTACCATGTCGATGATCTCAACCAAGGCCGTTGGTGTAATCAATTGGCTGGCAAGCTGACGACTACCGCCACGCAAACGCGGGTGAACCAGCGTTGGCTTGATTTAGGTGATTACGCTACCGCGTTGTCATGTACGGCAAATCAGGAAATTTCTGCTACGCTCAATGCTGACAATTCACTTGGACTTTCTTTCAATGGCTTGGTGGCAGGAACCTTTCAGGCACCAGAAGTAAAACTGCAAGGTAAGCTGCAGCCGCATGTTAGGACTCCTCGTGAAGTAACAGATGTGTTAATATTCCTCGGAGAGCCCGACAGTCGTGGGGCTTATCCTTTTAGCTTGACCCTCAAATAGGAGTATTTTTAATGGAACAAATCATGGCATGGGTGGGTGAGAACCAGGATCTTATCCTAAGCTACGTCATCAAATTCATTGTCGCCCTTCTGATCCTACTTGTGGGTAAGATGGTCGCCAATAGCGTGGCAAAATTACTTGGCAAGGGCATGAGTCGTCGCGGTGTTGACGGTGCGGTCATTAGCTTTTTAAGCGCCATCGTTAAAAGTGTTATTTTCATTGCGGCAGTGCTAATGGCATTGTCACAGGTTGGCGTACAAACCACCTCGTTTATCGCCATTCTTGGTGCTGCAGGTTTAGCCATCGGTCTTTCATTGCAAGGCTCTTTGGCAAACATGGCATCAGGCGTCTTGATCATCTTGTTCCGTCCGTTCCGCGCTGGCGAATATGTCGAAGCGGGTGGCGTGTCAGGTACCGTTCAGGAAGTAAATATTTTCCAAACGATCTTGAAAACGCCGGACAATAAGGTTGTATTTGTACCTAACGCACAAGTTACCGGTCAGCCAATCACCAACTACAGCCGCGAAAGCACGCGCCGTGTTGATTTGCTTATTGGCGTTTCCTATGACGCTGACTTACACAAGACCAAAGAAGTGTTAGAAAGTGTGTTGCAGGCGGAGTCGCGTTTATTAAAAGAGCCAGCTTGGAATGTCCAAGTGCATGCGTTGAATAATTCATCGGTCGATTTTATTGTGCGTCCATGGGTGAACAGCGCTGATTATTGGGCGGTGTATTGGGATTTAATGCGTGAAATTAAGATTGCGCTTGATAAAAATGACATTGGTATTCCGTACCCACAAATGGATGTTCATTTGTTTAAGCAGGCTTCACAGGATTAAAACAAAGTGCTAATCTTTGCTCTGTCTCGGAAAAAGATTTCCGTGATTGGCCAATCTAAGCACATAGAGGTGTAAATTATGTTAAAACAAACTGCATTAGCAGCAGCAATCAGCTTAATCTTAAGCCCTGTTGCACTTGCGCAGTCAGGCGCTGGTAGCGCTGAAGGCGACGCTGATGGTGGTGGTTACATCACTAAAGGTACTGTTGCCGCTGCGGGTGTTGTAGCGCTAACGCTTGTTGCTACTTTAGACAACGATGATTCAGATTCAACGCCGCCGCCAGAGCCTGAGCCGGAGCCAGAACCTGAGCCAGAGCCGGAGCCAGAACCAGAACCACCGGTAACGACTACAACGGCACCAGTGGTAACTACGACTGCGCCGGTTACTACAACAACCATGTAATTGTTGTTGAAAACTTAAAAATACCGCAGGTGCGCACTGCGGTATTTTTTTTTAAAGCACTGAAATTTTGTCAATTGAAAAGCGAACTCCTATGGCAACTCTGTTTCGAATGGGTCTTGTAGTGACGTTTAGCGCGTTGCTTTTAAGCGGTTGTAGTGCGCGTGTAAAGAACGTCGCTGATACAGCAAAAACTGCGTTGTTTGGTCATCAAGATGTGGTTCTAACAACCGAGCAAGTGAATGACTACCCTTACGCTGCAGCCTACATAAAAACCGACCACTTCCCACAAGCTGTCGCTGTACTAGACCGTGTCAGTGATCAGCAGCGGGTGTATCGTACCGGTGCTGAAGAGAGTATTACCGTGCGTTTGGGGCGTATCTTAACCAGCTCTGGCGTACCAGGCATGCCACTGTATACCTCCAATTGGCAAAGCGATCCTTTAGCCTGTCATGTGCAACAACAGCATATGGGCACCCGTCAACTCTGTCCGCGCCATTGGCAGCGTGATGTTGAGGTGGGCAACTACGGTGAGAATGACGTGACACGTCAAACCGTACAGTCGTCATTTATGGTCGGTGAGAAGCAGAGCTACCAACACCCAGATGGCACCGATTTAACAGTGACCACAATTATCGAGCGTGGCAGCGTTGCTGACCATAGCTTTGAAAACCAATTCTATACCGTTGCTGGGCGGGTGGTGTATGCGCGGCAATGGGTTTCGCCAAAGATCGGCTATGCGATTTGGCGGGAAATGAAACCTTTTAGCGGAGACTTGAACTAATGTTGAAACGCTTCAGCCTTACGCTTAGTTTTTTTGCTCTAAGCGTCGGTAGCGCTTACGCTACTTCGCCTCCTAAGCCTGCGACCCAAATTATCAACGGTGACAGTGTTTATGCGTTTGAGACCGCGCCGCGCTTACTCTCGGTGTATCAGAACTTAGACTTGAGCCCAGCGGACTATTGGCCGTCAAGTCGTCTGGTCAGTGAACGTCAAAATCAAAAAGTTGCTGAGCGCAAGCGCTTTATGATCGAGCGCCTGCACGAGCTGGCGCGCTCGGCACAAGTTGAAGGTGACGATGACTTGGTTGCCAAGGCCAAGAGTTTTGCTGAACAAATTCAGCAATGGCCGCTCATTGGTGCCGAGTGGATAGGCGTGACCAAAATTAATGATAGCTTACAGGTGCAAAGTGGCGTAAATGTTGACCGCCCAAGTTTGTATAGTAGCTTTAACGACGCCGCGAGTAATTTACAAGCGAACCCAATTCTTGGTGCTGCACAGTATCAACTCTTGCCTCCTAAGGACCTTGGCGACTGGCAGGTGAAAGTGATTACTCCGCAAGGCATCCAAACCGTGGCCTTTACGCAACAAGATACGGTGCGTGATGTGTTAAAGCAGACCGGTGCGTTTCAGCACGAATACGACCTCGCTGAAGTAACACTGATTTCTTTGACCGGCTTAAGTAGAACGTCAAAGGTTGCTTACTACAACGATGCGAAAGACATGCCGCCCGTACACGGGATTATTTTGGTAGGCCTCGATCTGAGTAGCATGAATGACGACTGGCAATTGGTGAACCGTCAGCTTGCCACCCTGCTTAGCTATTGGAACCCACAATCATGACCTGTGTATCTCCTATGAAAACATCCATCAGCGCGTTAGCTGTAGCAATTAGCGCTTTGATTGCGAGTCCGCAAGCTGCGGCCGACGATAATGCCAGTCAATCGGATTTTGGTGGTGTTGGTTTAATGCAGATGCCGAACGCGCGCTTTGCCGACTACGGCACGCTTTCGGGGCTCTATTACGACAATGAAGAATACCGTCGTCTCGCGGTCAGCTTACAACTCTTTCCATGGTTAGAAACCACGATCCGCTACAACGATATCCGTCCTATTCTTTACAGTGCTAACCCGGATTTTAGTGGTGATCAAACCGGCAAAGATAAAGGTCTTGATGTCAAACTACGCTTATTGGAAGAGAGTTATTGGTTACCACAAGTGGCTGTCGGTTGGCGCGACTTAGCTGGTACTGGTATTTTTGCCAGCGAATACTTGGTTGCCAGCAAGCGCTTTGGGCCGTTAGACGTCACGCTGGGGTTAGGCTGGGGCTACATGGGGCGTCGCGATAATATCAGCAACCCGTTCTGCGAGGTGTCCGATACCTTTTGCGACCGCGAAGGCGGATACAGTGGCCGTGGTGGCCGCTTTGAAGTCGACAAATGGTTCCGTGGTGAAACCTCTCTTTTTGGTGGTCTGCAATACCAAACGCCATTCGACCCTTTGGTGCTAAAAGCTGAATATGACGGTAATGACTACTCGAATGAACGCTACCTTGGTCAGCTTGAGGTGGATTCCGCGTGGAACTTTGGTGCGGACTATAAAGTTTCAGACAACTGGACCTTAAAGCTTAGCTATGAGCGCGGCAATACCTTCATGTTCGGTTTCTCAGGTGAAGTAGATTTGAATGGTTTAGGCCAGGTGAAAACCGCCAACCGCCGGGTGCCAACACCAAATACTAAGTCCTCACTTGAGCGCGCAGAAGGGCCTGAGGATACCAGCACTATGCGGGCGATGCGCAGCGATTTGTATCGCTTGGCCGGCCTTGCAGTGAGTGAAATGCAAAACGATCGTACCGACTATCAAAGTGATGACGTCGATACCTTGCGCGTCTATGCCCACCAGTTGTATTACCGCGATTCGGAGCAGGGCATTCGCCAAGCGGCACGCATAGCTGATCAACGTTTATCGGACAACTATAAGTTCTTGGAAATTGTGGAGCAACACGATCAGATCCAAGTGAATACTACGGTCGTGGATCTTGAGAAAGCGCGCACCGCCATTCAGCGACGTGACATCGATAGCACCCTTGAGGATGCGTTCACTCGCACGAATACGGCGCTGGAACAACGCGAACAGACCGGCTTCTTTGAAGCGCAATACCAGCGCTCAATGCCGCGCTTGAGTGTACGTCCATTCTTGGATCAAAGCTTTGGTAACCCAGAAAATTTCTACATGTACCAAGCTGGTCTCGACTTAAACGCGTCAATGTGGTTGACCGAGGGCACTTTTGTCCACGGCACCTTGAGCGGCAACATCATCACCAACTTTGATGACTTCAATTTTTTAGTGGATGGTTACGCCTCTCCGCTGCCACGCGTACGTACCTATATTCGTGAGTATGTAACCCACAGTGATATTTGGGTCGAGAACTTACAGCTGTCACACATCAACCAGTTAGCACCGAACGTTTATACCTCAGTGTATGGTGGTTATTTAGAGCGGATGTTTGGTGGTGTGGGTACCGAGTTGTTGTACCGCGAGCTCGACAGCAATTGGGCCGTGGGGGTTGATCTGAACTGGGTCAAACAGCGGGACTATGACAGCCACATGGGCTTCTTGGACTATGACACCTTTACCGGGCATGTTACTGGGTATTATCAACCAAGTTTCTTACCGCGCACATTAATTAAGGCCGCATGGGGTAAATTCCTTGCACAAGATAACGGCTTGCAGTTAAATGTTGAGCATAAGTTTAAAAGTGGTGTCATCGTTGGCGCGTATGCGTCAAAAACCAATGTTTCGTCAGAGGAATATGGTGAAGGTAGCTTCAGTAAAGGGTTTTACATTAGCTTCCCGATTGACCTGCTGCAGATTGAGCATAGTCCGAACCGTGGTTACATCGGTTGGACGCCGCTGACACGAGACGGTGGGCAAATGTTGAATCGTGGTGTGCAATTGTTCCATGCAACGGACTTGCGTAGTCCGTTTTATAAAGAATAACGGAGTAAAGGTATGAAATTCGCAGCAAAGCGGATGCACAAGGGTTTTACCCTGATTGAGTTATTGATTGTAATGGTTATTTTGGGTTTGCTCGCCAGTATTGTCGGGCCGGCAATGTTTGGGAAAGTTGATGAATCGCGTATTAAAACGGCCCAAGCGCAAATGAAAGTACTGGAGACTTCGTTAAACACCTATCGTTTAGATATGGGGAAATTCCCAGAAAGCCTCGATTTACTGTTAAGCAGTGATGAAGCCAATTGGCAAGGGCCTTATTTTCCGCAGGACGTGCCGGCAGACCCGTGGGGTAATGACTATGTGTATCGCGTGCCGGGCGAGAATGGCGCGCCTTACACCTTGCTGTCTTATGGTGCCGATGGCCGCGAAGGCGGTGAAGATAATAACGCAGACATTATCTATAAATGAGTGTAACTAACGTTTCGCAACTCTTTACAGAGCGCTTTCGTGTCAGTGAAGACGACATGGCCAAAGCGCTCCAGTTCCAGACCCGTAACGGCGGTCAGTTGGAACAGATTTTAGTGCGTATGGGCGCATTGAGCTCAGAGTTCTTGCCTGCCTATTACGCCGAAGTTTATGAGCTTGAGCAGTTGGATGAAGAAGCTTTGCAACAGCTGCTCGACAATGATGCCCATTGGCAGCAATTGCAAGAACAGCTCGACCGTGGTTTGGTGGATGCCTGTCTTGAACATGCTTGTGTTCCCGTACACATCGAAGACGCCCAGTTGCGTTGCGCCTGTACCAACCCAAGCCAAGCAACCTTACTTGAATTTGTCGCCAAGCAACAACATCCAGCTGTGGATTTGGTGTTGGTCGGTGAAGACAGCTTCAATCAGTTGCAGAGTCGTTTGCAGCAAGAGTCGGAAAATACGGCGACCAGTGCCGGATTAACCATGCTTGAAGAAGACCGTTTGCGTGAGATGGCATCGGAAGCGCCGACGGTAAACTTGCTCAATAACTTAATGGCGAAAGCCTTGCGCCGTCGTGCTTCAGATATGCATATCGAGCCATGGAAAGGCAAAGGGCGAGTGCGCTATCGCATTGATGGCGTGCTACATGAAGCTGATTTTATTCCCATGCACATGGTACTGCCGGTAGTGACCCGCTTGAAGTTGCTATCGAGTATGGATATTGCTGAAAAACGTCGCCCACAAGATGGCAAAATTGAATTACGCATTGACGGTTTAAACGTCGATGTGCGGGTGTCGGCCTTGCCGGTTGGTGAAGGCGAGAGTGTGGTGATGCGTTTCTTACTGCAGGACAACCTTGCGTATGACGTGAAAACTTTAGGCATTGAGCCCGACGTTGAAGCGGAACTGCTGCGTGATATTCAAGCAACCTCGGGCGTTATTTTGCTGACCGGTCCAACCGGTTCTGGTAAAACCACCAGTTTGTACTCATTCCTGTCACGCCGCAATGAGCCGGATGTGAAGATCATTACCATTGAAGACCCGGTTGAGTACCAGCTCGATGGTATTAACCAAGTACACGTCCAGAGCGAGATTGGTTTTACCTTTGCCAACGCGCTGCGGTCCGTAGTGCGACAAGACCCTGACATTATCATGGTTGGTGAGATCCGTGATGCCGAAACCGCAGGCATTGCCTTGCAATCGGCGCTCACGGGGCACCTCGTGTTCAGTACCTTGCACACCAACGATGCGGCAAGTGCGTACACGCGTTTGCTTGATCTTGGCGTTGAAGAGTTTTTATTGGCCGCAGCCATCAAAGTCATCGTTGGTCAGCGTTTAGCACGTAAATTGTGCCCGCATTGTAAGCAGCCTGATGCCGAAGCTCATGAAGCCTTTGCGAAAATGAAAATGGACTGGTTGCTGGAACGTTTTGACGTTACCCCACAACTGCAGCGTGCGGTCGGTTGTGAGCATTGTGCCCATACCGGCTATGCGGGCCGTGTTGCCCTCATTGAATACATGCGTTGTGACGAGCAATTGACCGAGTTACTTGGCCAGTCTGAATTTCTTACCAAAGCACGCCGCTTGAATCGCGAACGGGGTTATCGCAACTTGCTCGAAGACGGCGTCTTGAAAGCCTTGCGTGGCGAAACCACCTTGGCCGAAGTAGTGAGGGTTGCAGGCTAATGGCTTGGTTTACCTACGTTGCTTATAACCCTAGCGGGGTCGAACAGAAAGGCCGTATTGATGCGGTCGATCTGGAAACCGCACGGGCGCGCTTAGAAAAGCAACAGCTGCTTATTGCCGATCTGAAAGAAGCGTCGACCGGCTTAAATGCCAATGTGTTTGGTGATGCTGGCTTGAACCTCAGCGATGTTGAGTTCTTTACCGCCGAGCTGAGTTTGCTGCTGACCTCTGGTCTGCGGGTCGACAAGGGCCTTGAAATTCTTTTACACAACGTTGAAAAACCAGCGTTACGTGAACTCCTCAAGGATGTGCTACAGGAGCTCAAGCAGGGGCATAAGTTGTCCGATAGCTTAGCCAAATTCCCGGTATTTAGCTCGTTGTACATTGGTCTAGTGCAAATCGCCGAAGAAACTGGCGAGTTGGAAAGTACCTTTCAACGATTGGCCGAAGAGCTGCATTACCAGATGGAGCTGCGCGAGAAAATTAAGCAAGCTCTCGTATATCCGGCAGTGATTTTGACCGTGTGTATCGCTGCCATCGTGTTTATTTTTAATTTTGTGGTGCCAAACCTCACGACCTTGTTCCAAGATCAAGAAAACCTACCTGGCTACACCGTAGCGTTGCTCGCAGTGAGTGATTTCTTTACGGATTACCAACTATGGCTTGGATTAGGTATCGTAGTTGGCGCTATTGCCCTCTGGAAATACCGTGACCAACCGGCGATACAGCGGCTTGGCAGTTGGTGTCGCGAACACCTGCCAGTGGTCGCTGGTGCGAACTTACTGGTGGAGCGTATTCGTTTTAATGCCGCCTTGCATATTATGTTGAATTCGGGCGTCGCCATTGACCGCAGTATGAAGTTAGCAAGTAAAACCTTGCGTACTACTTCGTTGCAAGCAGAGGTGGCGCGTGCCGCAGAACGCATGAATCGCGGCGAAAGTTTAGCGGAGTGTTTGGGTGAGTCGCGTTTGTATCCACCGTACTTTGCAGCCTTGCTGAGTATTGGTGAAGAAAGTGGTGAGCTGGCGCGGGTGTTTGGCGAGATTGCTGATCGCTCGCGACGTACCTTCTACAGTTGGGTCACGCGCTTCACAAGCTTGCTTGAGCCGGCGTTGATTTTGTTTATGGGAGCTGTGGTGGGCTCGGTGGTTGTGGTCATGATGTTGAGTATCTCGGCCGTCACAGACATGCAGATATGACGCCAAGAATTCGAGGTTTCACCCTCATTGAGTTACTGGTGGTGATGGCCATTATTGCTATCGCTGCAACTCTGATTGGCCCTGTTGCCATCAACCAATATGAGCGCAGCAAGCAAACAGCAGAGCGTGAGCAACTGCTACGCATGCTTGATCAGTACAGTTTCCTTTCTTACAGCCGCAACCAAGACTATTGGGTGCGCACCGAAGCACAAACCCTGCGTGTCTTTGACCAGAGCAATGCTGAGCAAGCAGTGTACAGCCACGACTTTGAGTACCTGCACTTCGATGTTCGGGAGTGGCGTGTGAACCGCCACGGTTTTTGGTTTCCAGCGGAGTTCTTCTGGCGTGAAGGTGAACGCGAACGTACCTCTACATTGAATATGCCGCTGGTTGAGGAAACATTGGCGGAGGTGCCCCATGCAGGCGCGCGCTAACGGCTTCACCCTGATTGAAATTTTGGTCGCCTTGACCATTTTGTTTGCCGCTGTGGTCACCGGCATGCTTGCGTTTCAGAACAACATGCAAAACTCAGTCAAAGCGGCAGAGGTCATGCATGTGTTGTCGCAAGTCGAAGCGGCACGGAGTTCGATTCGTTTTACCTTGCAGCATGGCGAGGAGACCCGCGGTACAGATCTTTACACCCAAGATGTGAAGATTGACTGGCAAGCCGAGCAAGTCGCCTATTTGCCGCCAGCGCCTTATTTTGACGAAGGGCTAGGGGCTGCCAATACCTTCGCACCACGTTATCAATTGTATGCAATCACTTTGCGCATGAGCTATGGCTCAACGGCGCGTGAGTTTCATTATGAGGAGCTGGTATGGGACGAGCAAATGCGTCAAGCCGCGGCTTCACCTTAATTGAAACATTGGTTGCCATGGTGCTGCTGAGCTTACTGATGATCAGCGGCACCCTCGCATATGACTATTTCATGCAAAACTGGCAGCGCAATAAAGGGCTTTCAGATAGCACCCTTGAGCGCCATCACTTGTTAAGTCTGGTGCAAAAAGTCACGCAGAACACGTACGCAAAAGCAGTACAAGAAGGTGATGGTGACTATGGCTTCTATTTTCTAGGCCGCGAAAATGGCTTTACCGCAGTGTCGCGGATCAGCGTGCAAAATCCTTCTGCAAGTGCCGTCTACCGAATCTTTCGTGAGCCCGATGGGCAGGGAAATTATCAACTGGTCTACGAAGAAGCCGTGTTGCAAAGCAGCGCTCTGGTGGATGCGAGCCAAGAGTTGCCGTTTAACTTTCGGCGGGTGCTGTACAGCAATGTGAGCGCAATTGACTTTAATTATTACGGCTATGCCTCTTTGACCGAGCGTAACATGACCGTCGCCGCCGATATGGGAGATACCTACAGCCTTGAGTGGTTTAATGACTACGATGGTATGCAGCGCTTTTTACACCCGCAGGCGATACAAGTGGATATGAATGGTTTTTATTGGTTCATTGAAGTGCCGGATGCGGTGGAAGAAGCTTTATCGAGGTACATTCGCGATGTCTAATCTGAATTTTCAACGTCAGCAAGGAATGGCATTGTTTCAGGTGTTGCTGATGGTGGCCATTATTAGCGTACTGCTGATCATCATGAGTCAGCAAACGCAAAGCTCAGTGGCACGCGCCCAAGCCATGCAGCAGCAAGTTGAGAGCCAACTGGCATTAGAATCGTCCGCAGCATACGTGGATAGCTTATTGCTGAGTAACGAGTGGTTATCTGCCCGCGGTGATGACAGTCACCCATTACATCATATTAATTTTTATGGCGGCAAAACTGCGATCGCCTTGCCTGAACGCCCAGCTTACGCGGCATTAAACTACCAGGTCAGTTTGCAACTGCAAAACGAAGCGAGCTTATTCGACATCAATTACCGCCCCAATGACGTCCACCAATTACTGTTGCAGCAAGGTGTCGAGCGAGCCGAGGCCGACGCGATGATCCGCGAGCTTAAAGATTATTTGCAACAGCCTGGTGCGATGCTGATCCAGCAACTTGGCGATCTCTTACAGCTTTCATTATGGGATGTCGCGACCCTTGAGCGTATTGCGCCTTTTGTTTCGGTAAACGCTCCTACCTTCAACCCTGTCTGGGCCCCCGATGAGCTGCTGCCCGTATTGCTTAGCCAAGGGCAAGCTGATACTATCCGCTCATTACGAAAAACTAACGAAATTTCTGCAGGCCTGCTACAAGAATTCGCTGCTGAAGGCGATGTCCTCGACAGTGGTATCTTTCCAGGGGGAAGTCAGCGCGTGCGCTTAACCTCAGAAGTGACGGGTTTGCAGCTTTATCGTGAAGTAGATTATCGCCCACGGCACCCAAGTCCGCTGCGGCGACACGCCAAGCAGTTTCGACAAGAATAATGATAACCAACAATGCCAGAAACAACGACGACAGCTAAGGCTTCATCCTCGACCCAGCGCCTCAAGAGCGGCTTGGCGCAGCTCGTATGGCGTGTCAATGAACGCCTCGAGTGGTTCAAAGGGAGTGCGGAGCAGCCTGAAACCGCCCCAAAGCGTCGTTGCGCCTGTGTCGTACTCGCGCGCGGACTCTATCAAGAGAACTGGCAGAGCTTTAACATTCGCTCGTATAAAGCACTGCGCAAAATCCTTAAGCAAAAAGCGCAACCGCGCCAATTGTTTTACATTGGTCCTTGGCAGGATAGCCAACGTCAGGTCTTAACCATTACCTTAAGTGAGCAAGCCCAGCCGTTGTTGCTCAAGGCGTGGCTAGTTTTCCCTGAGTCGTTGGTAGTAAGTGCTGCCGTGTCGCCTGGTTTGTACGAAGTAAATAGTTCGCAACAAAGCTACTTCCTCTTTAAGACCGAGCAACGCTGGCAAACCTTGCTACGCTCGAAGCTGGTCAACGACGCCACCAAAGCTAAATTGGCGCTTGGCTGCAGTGAGCAAACTGCGGCACAGCCATTGTCCCAGGGGCAAGTGTCGGCGTTATGTGCGCGCGGCGTTGCGCAAGTCGGTAGTTTGTATTGGCAGCAAGCATTGCAGCAACCCCAGAGTGGCCAACAACGACAACTGCCATGGCAGCAGCTGGGCGTAAGCTTAGCGGTCGTCGCTGCCTTGTACCTTGCCCTAAGTAGTGGCTATTTGCTGCTTAAGCAAACGTGGGTGACCCAACGCTTAGCCGAAGTAACACCGCAGGTCTCAGAATTGCTCACCGCACAGAATCAATTTCAGCAAGCCACCAGTAGTCTCGATGAGCTGCAACGTAGTTTTGTGGATGATGAGCGCATTAATAATTTTTGGCGCATGGTCGCAGCCTTGCCTGATGACAGTGTCTCGCTGACGTATATGACATTAACGGACAGTAAACTGGTGATCGGCGGTACCGCTATTGATGCGCTGCAACTCCTGAAAGACTTGCATGCCTTGCCCCAGGTAGAAAAAGCTGAGTTTGCCTCACCAGTGCGCGACAATCGCGGAGTGCAACAGTTTCGTATTGATGTCGTGCTGAAAGCTGGAGGAGCAACCTCATGACGAGCTCTCAGCGTAATTTATTGTTAATTGCCGCAGTACTTGCTGCGTTGCAATTTATCGTGAAGCCGTTGCTGGCCTGGCAAGAGGACGTAAATCTAACCCTAACGCTTGAGCAGGGACGTTTAGAGCGCTCAGAACAATTGCTCGTGAATGCTGAGCGTGTGCGCCAAGCCGCAAATGACGCACAAGCAGCCCAACAAACCATGTTGGCGCAGTTCCCGGTGGCCACCGAGGCGACGTTAACGCAAATTCAGTTGCAAGGCGCCATCGAAGCAGTCTTTCGCAAGCATGGCCTACGTATAGAAGAGTTTAGTTGGCTAACGGGGTTACAGCCGAAAAACGCAAGCCTGTCGCAATTGCGTAGTAAGCTGGTGGTTTCTGGTGCCATGACGAACATTGCACAGGCACATTTTGAACTCATGCAAAGCATGCCGACCATCGCTCAAGAAGATATTGAATTGCGTCAATTAAATCGCCGTGGCAGTCGTGGTGGCGTGCGCTTAACCGTGATGCTCAACGTTGCTGTGCAAAACAGTGATAGTCTAGAGGGAGCCTCATCGTGAAGTTTTGGACGCAACTCGCCCCGATGGTCAAAGTTGCCATTATCTTGACGGTATTGCTGTGCGTGTATGATTTCAGCCAGCGGGTCATGATTACGACGGACGTTAATACACGTAATGTCAATGACTTTGATGCCAGTCGCTATCAAGTTCCAACACTGAGCCAAGCGAGTGAAGTAACCGCATGGCTCGAAGCTCGTGCGCAAGCGCAAGAACAACAGCAAGTTGAAGAAACAGCGCCAGAAGAAGCGAAGACACCTCTCATTGAAGGCGGCGTCAACCTTGGTGAAATGCGCGTGCGTGTGCGTGGCATTTATAGCCCCGCACAAAGCTCAGAACAAATTGCTTTGCTTGAAGCACAACACCTGACCGAACGCTCACTGGAATTAACCGAAGTGACCCAAGGCTATGTGCTGGAAAATTACGAAGTGACCAAGATTAACGTTGGTAGTGTCACCTTCACTGGTGCTGATGGCAGCACCGTAGTGATTCCGGTGTTTGACTATTAACGACGACAGCAGACGAGGAAGATATGAGTCGAAGCCAATTACAATTTGCCCTAACGCTGCTTGCCGCAGCCAGTCTGTTGGGTTGTACGCAAACGCCTGAACCGATGAAGGTCAACCCTGATCGGATGCAAACCGATGCTGCAGCCACCAATAATAACGACGTTGATGATGAGCCGACGCTCGCATCTGATGGTTTCCAGCGTTTGAACTCATTGGATTATGAGAACTACTTGAAGCGCAGCGATAGTGACCCTGCCTTGGAGTTCTCAACCAAAGACAAGCATGCACTCAATGCCAATGCTTTACCGATGCGCAACTTCATCGAAACCGTGTTCGGCAAAGCCCTGCAGACCAATTATGTTATTGCTGTTGAAGGTGAATTACGTAGCTCCGTCACACTGAACCTGACCAACGAAGTTAGTTCACGTGAATTGTTCACTTTATCGCGTCAACTGCTGAACGATAATGGTCTTGATGTATCGCTGCGCGATCAAACCTTTTACATCTTCCCACGCTCAGAAGCGCGTAATGATGTCGTGATCGGTTTTGGTCGTCGTTATCGCGATATTCCTGATACAGCTCAAAAAATCTTGCAAGTGATTCCGTTAAATTACGGTTTGAAGCCATCGCTTGAACGTACCTTGCGTGATTTGTCGACGGTGAAGCTGTCTGCCGACATGACCCAAAATGCGTTTTTTGCTGAAGGAACGCGCGCTGAAATTGCGCGTTTGCTGGATCTCATTCAACTCTTGGATGTCCCGGCCAATCGCGGTCGTAATATTGCGATGGTGGAGCTTACTTATCTGGCGCCAGAAGATTACATCGAGCAATTAAGCCAATTGATGGACGCTGAAGGCGTTAGTGTGGGGCGTCAAGCCGGATTAGGCGTGGCGGTGCTTACGGTGCCTGTTAGTCAGCTTGGTGCGGTAGCGATGTTCGCTTCCAACGAAGAAGTGCTGGACCGCGCGCGTTACTGGACGGCACAAATTGACCAACCGAGTAAAGGACCTGAAAAAGGTTATTACATTTATCATCCGCGTTATGCGCGTGCTTCTGACTTGGGTGAGTCGATTGGTAATTTGATCGGAGCAGGTCGTCGCGGTAGTGCTAGCACGGCGCGTGATACCCAGTCTGCTCAGGCCCCACAGCCGAAGGACCCTCGATTAGCTGCGGCAACGGGTACCACCGGACAACAAAGTCAAGGGAGCTCTTCAAGCAACGGTGATATTGCGATGACCGTGGATGAGCGTTCCAACTCGATCATTTTTTACAGCACGGGCGGTGATTATAAAGCACTATTGCCAGTCATTCGTCGTTTGGATGTTATGCCAAAACAAATTGTGCTCGATGCAACCATTGCCGAAGTGACGATGTCAGATGAGTTTGCACAAGGTTTCGAGTTTGCGTTTCGCAACGGTAAGTTAAGCGGCGGCACCTATCAAGCGTTAGGTGTAGACAAGCTTGGTGGCTTTTCTTTGAACTGGGTGGATGGTTTTGACCGTTTTATTGCACGCTTGCAGCAAACGTCAAATCTAGTGAATGTGATTTCAAACCCAACCTTAGTGGTGCGCGATGGCGTTTCAGCATCGATTAACGTTGGTAATGATATTCCTGTGGTGGGTTCGACGACGTTTACGGAAGACCTGCAAAGTCAGACACAGTCGGTCGAATATCGGAAAACGGGTGTACAGTTAGCGGTAACACCAACCATTAACGCGCAAGGCTTGGTCGTGTTACAAATTGATCAAACGATCTCGAACACGTCGCCATCAGGTCCATCTGTGGCAGGAAACTCGAGTATCTTTGAACGTACCATCAAAACCGAGGTTGTCGCACAAAGTGGCCAAACCATCTTGTTAGGTGGTTTGATTTCAGAGAATTCCTCAAGCGGAGATAGCAAAGTGCCACTTTTAGGTGACGTTCCTCTGCTAGGTAATCTGTTTAAGTCGGAAACCGAAAAAAGTGAGAAAACAGAGTTAGTGATTTTCATTACCCCGCGGATTATTGAGCGTACAGAACAGTGGGAAGAAATCAGAAAAACTATAGCGGATGGCTTGACAACTATCTCGGTAAACGACTAATCTTGCATTCGACTTTGCAAAAATGTTGGGCGTATGGATGTAACTAAAACCATAATTAACAATTCCCAACGGGCAAAGGTTTTAGGGAAAGTCCTGTAGAGACGGGGCTTACAAAAAAATTGAGTGCGCAATCTGCTCCAGAGGGAGGCCAAACAAGACTAATCACCTTGGTTGAGGCTCCGTTAACTCGAAAGTGGGTGAAGCTCAAAAAAATCGAAGCGACGGCGTTGCTAATCACAACAATGTCAATTTGATAACAACAGGGATGAAGGCACATGACGAGCCTGATTCTCTTATTTCATGAAATTGGAGAACATCATGACAAACATGTTTAAACGTTCGCTAGTAGCTTTGGCAATTGCCGGCGCTAGCGCAGGAGCGATGGCTGCAGACGTCACTCCTACAAGCACTACTTATGCGACAAACGAGTTCATGTCTACTATGGACGAAATTTTGTCGAAAAACGTATCTATCGACATCCACGATGAATATCGTGTGGGTGACGAAATCTACCTTCGCTTAGAAGGCGATGCGTACATCAGCGGCGCTCCTGCAACCCTTACCGTTCCACCTGCACCAGGTATGAAGGGTGTAACTCTTGACTACCGTGCACAGTCTACTGAAGGCGGCGACACCATCTTGGTTTACCGTGTATCAGTATTGAGCGAAGTAAACGTTACTGATACTACTATCGGTATCAACTTCGACTTCGGTCGCTTCAATTTTGACGCGCAGAAAGTTGTTGCTCAAAACGGTGTTGTATTCAGCACGTTCTCTCGTCCAGAAGACGACAAGTGGGTACCAGGTACAACTTTGACTGCACCTGTATACACTTTTGACGAAGTATCTGCACCAATGAGCGATACTACGCAATTGTTCAAAATGGGTGACCAGTACTACCTAGACATCGCAGCTCCTTTTGAAGGTGAGTTGGACGTTTGGGATTTCCGTCGTTCATTCCGTGACGAAGCTCCTGGTTCAACCTACGGTGACCAAGTTTGGAATTCTATGGGCGTATTCTGGGTTCGTACTACCAACAACCCTGACGGCGGCGCATGGGATTACGAAGTTGACGTAGATCCAGGTGTTGACGAAGAAATCTTGTTCACCCTTTCTGGTGACAACATGTTCGGCTGGATCGCTTCTGTTGATCCAACTGTTGGCATGGAAACTATCCTTGCGACTAACGGTTGTGAATACGTAAGCCACACTGCGAATGACTTCAAATTCCGCTGTGACGACGTAGATGTACCTACCGACTTAGTATTTGATTTGATGTCAGCTAACCCTGATTCAGGTCAGAATCCTAAGCAAGACGGCGACTTCATGTTGTCTGCTACAGTAAACTGGTACAACTTCGACACTAACTACACTGGTGCTGTTGAAGATGGCGTATTGTTGACTGACCCGTACTACGGTGAAACTGACCTTGGCGCAGTACTTGCAGGTGAGTGGACTGTTAACGGTTCTATCACGCACATCCCTTACATGCCTTTCAGCAAGCAAGCTGAGTCTGGTCAAGTAACTCCGATCAGCCAAATCATCTACGTAACTAACGATCTTCGTGATCCAGGTTTCGACGATGTATTGCCTGGCGGTAACCCAGATAACGGTAACGGCGAAGGGCCAGCTCCAGAAAATCCAAATGTTGATCGCATCATCTGGGTTGAAGCTATGGGTGAAGACGGTACTATCTACGGTCCTTATCAGTTAGAAGCATTGGCTAACCCTGGTGTTACTTCTATCGCTGGTGAAGTTCGCGAGTTCTTGTTCCAAGACGGCGCATTGAACAGCAGCGGCAAGTTCTCATTGACTGTGAACGTAGCTGACTACCCAACTAACATCTCTGTGTACTCTGCGTACAACGTGAACGGTTCTGACCGTGGTTGGGTACAAAACGACTCAGTACGTACTGATGTTGACTTGTACAAAGGTAACGGCATCATCGACTAATTACTTGGTGTAAACCTAGTATTAGTAATGAAAACCATTATGATAAAACGCTCCCGAGGGAGCGTTTTTTTTTGCCTGAGATTTTTTACACATACCAAATGATATAACGACAAGAGCAAATGGAATGATTCGAGCCGCCTTAAAGAACTCTTCATGGTTGATGAGCGAGAAAGTCGTCACTATGGCAATGAACTTACTCGTTGCGCTGCTACTTGCCCGGCAGTTAGGGCCAGAGCTCTTTGGGGAACTTAATTACGTGCTGGCGCTCGTCGCTTTAGTTACACCCTTATCTGCATTGGGTTTAAATGCGCTCATTATGCGTGAGCTGGTGGAGCATCCGAGCCGTGAAACGCAGATCATGAGCACTGCTGCAGCCTGTCGTTTGGTCGGCGCCACCGTGGGATTATTGGGTTTGTTGTTGTGGGCTTGGTTCAGTTCAATGAGTGTTGCCGAACGCGTAAGTCTGACCGTGATTGGGGCTGCTGCAACCTTGCAAGCCTTTCAAGTTGTCGAGTATTACTTTCAAGCCAACGTAACAGCGCGTTATGTCGTGAAGATGCGCGCAACGGTCATTATCGTTGCAGGGATTGGTAAAATCACCTTCGCACTATTTTACCCGTCAGTCATTGCGGTCGCTTGCGTGTACGCAGTTGAATTCTTTGCTTGGGGAGCAGGTTACCTATTGCTGTATAAGAGTAAATCGACAGGTTTTGTGTGGCGAAAAGTCGATTGGCGCTACGGCATGCAATTGTTAAAGCAATCGTCGTGGCTGATTTTGTCAGGCATTGCTGCGGTATTGTATTTGAAAATCGACCAAGTCATGTTGGGGCACCTGGCCGGTCGGGCTGAGGTAGGCGTTTATGCTGTTGCCGTTAAGCTCTCTGAAGTTTGGTACTTTTTTGCGACTGCGATTGCGACGTCGTTTTTTGCTGGCTTGCTAGCATTGAAGAAAACTGCGCCCGAACATTATCAAAAGCGTCTGCAGCAGCTTTGTGACGCGCTATTTTGTGTGGCGCTGCTGTTAGCCATTGCTGTTACTCTTTTGGCTGACCCTGTGGTGCCTTGGTTGTTTGGTGAGGACTACGCAGCGGCAGCGGCGATTTTAGTGATTCATATTTGGGCGAGTGTGTTTGTATTCATGCGCGCGCTGGCCAGTAAATGGCTGATTGCCGAACGGCTGTTGCACTTTAGTTTGATCAGCCATGGTATTGGCGCGGTGTTGAATATTATTGCTAATTTCATTCTTATTCCGCAGTGGCAGGGCGAAGGTGCCGCCGTTGCAACGATTCTCTCCTATGCTTGTGCGTCTTATGTGGCATTTTGGTTGTCCGCGTCGACACGCCCCCTCGCATTGACTATGACCCGCGCCATGTTACTGCCATTTACGCTGGGCTACCGGTATTGGCACATGCTGACACGTAAAGGTTAGGTGAGGGAGCCAAAGGAGCGCAAATGAACTATGGTAGAAGCCGGTCAAGTTTGCGAAAATAGCACGATATTATAACACTTGGACCTACCCTTATATTATGAGTATTCGTAGTTTTGCACGACGCATTATTCCAAAGTCGTTCGTTCATTCGGTGCGCGAATTTGGAGCACGTATTGACCGCAGCCTACTACCGGTCTTTGCTGTGTCAAAGTGGACTGCTTCACTGTATTACCTATTTTTTAATCGGGGGTTTGGCCGCGAACATCAAGGGGTGCTGAAAGGGCGTATTGCTTACTGGCGTTCACTCCATGAGATTGCAGAGAGTTGTGTGTTGTTGCGCCGCAATACCCACCGTTTGGAAAAAGGCCTCATTATGCGCCCGCGACGTCCGAGTTTCGCAGAGGCCTATATTGAAGAGACTGTGGTATGTTACTTGCGCGCTGATCAAGCAGGCACAGTCCAAGCCGACGAAATGCGCTGGGCGAAAGATGTCTTGGACGCCTATTTCGCCGCGGTGACCGATACCCCAGTCATCGCGAAAGTACGTAAGCTCTACAGCCAAGCGGAACATCGGCATTGCCAAGCGGCGAGTGCGTCCTCCTCGACGCCTTACCCACAGAGCAGTTTGCCTGAAAGCCCGGTGAGCACTGAGCAACTCGCCACACTTTTTTTAAAGCGTCGCTCAACCCGTTGGTATTTACCTAAACCCGTGCCTGAAGACAAATTGCGCGAAGCGGTAAACTTAGCCTCATTGGCGCCTTCGGCCTGTAATCGTCAGCCGTATGAGTTTTATCTCATCAATAACGCCAAGCGCGCCAGTAAAATTGCCAAATTTGCCGGCGGTACTGTTGGTTTTGCCGACAATATTCCGGCGCTGATTGTGGTTGTCGGTGACCTGAACGCTTACCCAATGGAGCGTGATCGACACTGTATTTATATCGATGGTTCATTGGCTGCAATGCAGCTGATGCTCGCGTTGGAAACCATGCAGTTATCGACCTGCCCAATCAACTGGCCAGATGTCGAGCATCGTGAACAACAAATGCAACAAGAGCTGGGCCTGAAAGTGCACCAACGTCCGATCATGTTGTTGGCTGTGGGCTACGCTGATCCTGAAGGCGGCATTCCGTTTTCGGCGAAGAAAAGCGACGTGACCTTAGTGAAATAAGCCGTGATGGCTTCATGTTTGTGTCGCAAACAAGCATAAGAAAGGAGCACAAATGAAGCAGTGGATTGCAAAAGCGTGCATGGCGAAAAGCAGTTACTTGCTGGCGTTGCTCGTGTTAGTCGGTTGCGGTTCTGGCGATAGCGCACAACAGCCAACACCGGATGTTACGGCTGCGGTGGTCGAGACAGTCACCTTGAGTGATGCGCCAACGGTTGTCGAGAGTGGCGCTGAGCTGGCGGTAACATTAACCACCGATAAAGCTGTCGGCAAGGCTCGCACGGTCACGATTGTATGGCGCGACCAAAACGGTGAGACGCGCAAGCAGTCCAAAGTGAGTCTGAATGTGGGACAGCGTTCACACCATTTCAGCTTGGGCACCGCGTTTACCGATACCGAGCGATTTGATCATGTTGCGGCAGTACAACTGGTGGTGCAACAAGCAGGTCACGCTGACGCGGTATCAGCATCTTTTGATTGGTATGCGACCGCGCCCGCAGCGCTTTTGTTTAATTCAAACGGTTTTCAGTGGCAAAATGCTGAGCAAGCCAAGGTTTTGATTGAGCAGGGGGCGTTTCAAGCGCCGCGCACGACGTTTGAACCTTGGGCGTTACCGACACAGCCCACCTGGCAAGAAGATCCCTACAGCAATAACACCTGGTTGCTCTATTATCATAGCCTTGGTTGGTTGTACGCATATGACTTTGAATTCGAGCGTAGCGGCGATAAAGCGGTGCTTGAACAGTTAGAACATTACTTGTTTGACTACGCTAGCAAGGTACAGCGAGGTGGCTCCAATAATTATATGGCGTGGAATGATCATGCTGTTGCGTGGCGGATGGAAGCACTCAGCTATTTTTACCAAAAGTATGGTCACGCGCGCTGGAGTAATGCCCAATTGCAGCAGATGCAGGGGTATTTACGCGATCATGCGGACGAGCTCGTCGACTTGCTGCACGATCCGCGTTACTTTGCGCACAACCACAGCATGTATCATGCCTTAGCGCTCTATAACTTTAGCTTCATTGCGCCGTATGAAAGTGCGTTGCGTGGCTACCGAGAAGAAGCGTTGGTTCGCATGAATGAGCTTTTTGAGGAGATGGTAAATACCACTTCAGGGGTGTCGGTCGAGCAATCGACGACCTATCATTTCATTGCGATGGAGCTGTTTATTCAAGCCAATCAATTGGCGCATACCATGACGGCAGAGCCGTTACAGGAATTGGCAGAAAACCTGAGCGAAATGGTGGCCTTTGCCGCCCATTTGATTTATCGCAACGGTGGAGCGACGGCGTTAGGTGATACCGATTATCAACGCACCATTTGGACCGAGCGACTCTTACGCATTGTTGAGGAAGGCGCGATTAGTTCTGCTTATGCTCGACACCTAGCGACACAAGGCGCTGAAGGCACACCCTTGCTGGCGAACTATGTGGCGGACAGCGATGGCTACGTGATTCAACGTCCGGGCTACGCGTACAGCCGTAATGAGGTTTTTACGTTTACCGATTTCGGCAAAAAGCTGTTTTCACATGGTCATCATGATGCGGGAAATGTCATCGCGACAGACAACGGTGATGCATTATTGATTGATGCAGGTGGGCCGTACTTATATAACAGCCCGAAACGTGCGTATTACCGTTCAGCTTATGCGCACAATACGTTGATCGTCGATGAGCAGTCGACCTTTGCCAATGATGCTAAAGTGCTTGACGCGGCGTGTCACGAGGAGATGTGTTACAGCCTCGGGCGTATTGATGAAGCAAGCTATCAACATTGGCGCTTGGTCGTGACGCAACGCGATGGTGATACGCCGCGTTGGAGTGTGATCGATATCGCCATGTCGAAAGCGGGCACGTCACAGGATTACAAGCTGGTGTATCATTTCCCGATGGATGCTGATGTGACGCCGGTCGCCGCCAGCGCACAGTGCCAGACAATTACGCTTGCCAGCGATAAAGCCTATTGTGTGCAAGTCGCGGCAAATACGGCGTTAACGGTGACCAAATGGCAAGGCGTTGACGACGATAATTACACCCAAGGTTGGGTACAACCGGGCTTTGGCAAACGCCTTCCGGCGCCAGTGCTAGAATTTACTGGCACCGATCAGCAACTGCTTGCCGTCACTGAATTACGCACTGCGGCACAGGCGAATCAACCGATGGCGACAGTACAGGCGGTGAATGCAGCGGCAATGACTTATACTGTTGAACTTGGGCGCTATACCCTGTTGTTAAGTGATCTAGCGAGTGCGGCCCCCGCGGTGCACGTCAGCACGCATAATTAAAATAAATGGAGAGTTCTGTGAGTAGCGAAACAACGACAACCAACAAGCGCGATTTAGTCTACTTGATTGCGCTCATGTGGCGCGAAAAGTGGCTGATTTTGGCCATCACCTTCGTCTTTGCCGTAACCTCGGTAGTTGTGGCGTTATCCATTCCCAACACTTATACCGCGCAGGCGAAGTTAGCGCCAGCTGCAGACTCAGAAGGCGGCGGTTTAGCAGCTCTTGCTGGACAGTTTGGTGGCCTTGCTAGCTTGGCTGGAGTCAACCTTGGTGGCAACTCCAAAGAAGACAAAGTAATGATTGCGCTTGAAACCTTAAAGTCGCGCAAGTTTAGCCGTTATTTCATTGAGAAATATGACATTTTAGTGCCGCTAATGGCTGTCGAAAAGTGGGACCTCGCCACCGGCAACTTGGTCTATAACACTAAGCTTTACGATCCTAAGACGCAGCAATGGGTGCGCGAGGTTGAGCCTCCGTACACCCCAGAGCCGTCATTTTGGGAAGCGCACAAGTCGTTTAATAGCCGCTTGAACGCCAAGCAAGATGAGATGACCCAACTGGTGACCATTTCGTTTGAGCATGAGTCGCCGGAGCTGGCGAAGCAGTGGGTCGACTGGATGATCCAAGAGGTCAATGAATTGATTCGCGTTGCTGATATTGAAGAAAGTGAAGCCAGCATTGCGTACCTAGAGAAGAAACTGCGCGAGACGGAACTCACCACCATGCGACAGGTGCTGTATCAATTGATTGAAACAGAACAACAAAAAGCAATGCTCGCCAATGTCCGTGACGACTATGTGTTGAAACCGATTGATCCGGCCATTGTGCCGCAAGAGAAATCGGGCCCGAACCGCCCATTGATTTGTTTTGTCATTACCTTACTTGGCGGCATTTTGGCGTTGGTTGTGGTGGTTTTGAAAGATATTATCTGGCCACGAAAAAGCACTTAGCCATGAAAGATTTAGCGCTCCCGTATGAGGGCAATGTCCCATCGCTAACACTTCAGAAAACGCAATTGCTTAGCGTGTTGCTGTTGCTGTTAGCCTATGTGGTGTTGCCTTTGTTTGCGTGGGTGCCGTTGGTCGCACTTGTGGCAGCGGTAATGCGGGTGCAGTCAAAGGCACTCGCGGTTTTGGTGGTCTTCGCTTTTGCCATGCTGATTGCGAGTCGTCATTTAGGTTATTTGTACGGTAAGTCAGATGACTTGCCGTCGTATTTGTTAGCCTATGAAGCCTATTCCAGCTTTCTTTCTGTGCTGCCGCTAACGGTACTCTATGCTAAGAATGGTGATGTTGGTTTTGCTTACTTGTCTTACGCCATTCAAGGGCTGACCGATACGCATTTATTTTTATACTTTTTTAGCATTGTTGCCCTGTCACTCTGGGCTTACCTGCGGTTTGCCAAAGCCTACGCCGGAGCGCATTGGGCGTTATTTTGTTTGCTTTGCTATTTAATGTTTTTCAAGACCTTTCAAATTCAGTGGATGATTATTCGCTCGTGTTTGGCCTTACCCATTTTATTGTTGTCATTGCATTATGTTGCCCATGAGCAACGGAAAAAGGGCATTTTGCTTTACCTTGTCGGCTTCTCGTTACACGGCGCGACGGCGATCCTATTCTTCCCCGCGTTATTGTATGGACGTGCGTTAAAAGAGCCTCTCGATTTCACTCGTCTGGCGAAATACGCCGGCTACTTACTGATCGCCGGCCTTGTTGTCGGGGGCGTATTAATGGCGTTAGGTTCGTATGTCATCGCCAAGGTCATGAGCCAAGATTTAGGCTTCAATGCCGAAAACGCCGTGGTCTACATTGTGCCGTTGGTCTTGGGCGTGTTGGTGATGTTGCAATGTGAGAATCGCTTCTTAAAAAACGTGATTTTGTATTTTTTGCTGATTGGTGCTTTTGGTTTTGTGTTTGGTAAAAACTTTTACCGTTTTGTGCACCCATTGCTGTTTTTACTACCCATAATGGTGGTTTACCTGAGCGAAGCCTTGATTAAACGGCACCGTCTCGCGCACCTTATTCGCCCCGCGTACGTCGTGTTATGCTATTTAAGCTTCACCTACGTGATGCAGCTGGATGAGCCCAATTTTTATTACAAAGATCCGCTGATCGTGCCGGAAAATGTGACCGGTGCCGAGCAGGTGCAACTTTTCGACCAATATGTTGAAGAAGACGTGATTTACTACAAAGGCTGGCGGACACGCTAACCAGCCTCGAAGGAGAAGAAACCAGTGTTAACAGTTGAAGTAAAAGGGATTAGCTTTGCCAATAAAGGCGCTGAATTAATGCTGCATGCGATCATTGCACAGTTTGAAGAGCGTGGTGTTGCGGCACGTTTCGTGGTGGAACCACACGGCCCTTACCAACGTCGTGCGAGCTATGGTTTGTGGCAGAAAACACGCTATATCCGCAAGCGTATCAACTGGTTAGCTCCAATGAAGTTGTTGCCGCAGCGGCTTCGTACCATGTTTGGCATGGTCAATGAAAGCGACATTGACGTGGTACTCGATGCTTCAGGTTTCTCCTACGGTGATCAATGGAGCCCGGCGGTCGCACGCGACCGCCTTGCCAGCAGTATTGGCAAGTTACGCCGCAAAGGGAAACCTGTGGTGGTATTGCCACAAGCGCTAGGTCCGTTTGAAAAAGAAGCTTCCAAAGCGGTGTTTAAACCGATTTTGACGCAAGCCTCTTTGGTCTTCGCACGCGATCAGCATTCGTTCCAATATTGCTTGGATCTGCTCGGTTGTGATGCGGAAAACAAACCCGCTCATTTAGCGAAGTGTCCTGATTTTACCAACTTAATCAAAGGGATTGCCTGTGACAGCTGGGACGCGCAGTTGCACCAGACCTGTTTTATTCCAAATGCGCAAATGCTGGCCAAGCGCCAAGACGATGGTCAGTATGTTGCTTTTATGGTGGCCGCCTTACGTGCCGCGCAAGAGGCAGGTGCAAAACCCTTTTTATTGATCCACGAAGCTGACGCAGATCGTCAGTTGGCGCGCGACATTAACGCACAACTGGCAACACCTGTACCGGTGCTTGACCCTGGCCATGCACTGAAGATCAAATGGGTGATTGGGCAGTCACGATTGGTGGTGTCGTCACGTTTTCATGGTCTTGTGAGCGCTTTGTCGCAAGGTATCCCCGTGCTTGCAACGGGGTGGAGTCACAAATACCAAGAGCTGTTAGGTGATTATGAGTGTGCCGAGCAGTTGTTTGATGTGAATCAAGACGCGGAGAAGGCGGTTGAAAACCTACGCCTCTTGCTTACCGATGCAGCCCGATACAGTGAGTTGCAAGCTACCGTACAGGCCGCTGGCGATTGGCAGCGTGAGGCGGCAAAGCAGATGTGGGATGCTGTTTTTGCCTTGTTTGAAAAGCGCTAAGCCTCATGCGTCATGTTGTGATTTATACCCATAGTTTCCCGTTTCAAACGGGCGAGGCTTACTTCGAGTCGGAAGTTGCCCATTGGGCAGCACAAGCCGATTGCCAAGTGACCTTGCTACCCTTTGAGTGTGGGCCACCACGGCGCCCAGTGCCTGAGGGAATTCAGGTCGTCCAGCATCAGCGCGCGGACCATCCTGTTGCCGATGCGTGGCGCGCGTTGCGCGCCCTCACACGGCCTTATATTTATCATGAATTCAAACAACTATGGATGCGTAAAAAATTCACCCCGCGCGGTCTTGTTCGGGTCTTTTTGTCGGCAATTAAAGTGGAACGTTCGGTCACAACGCTGAACCGCTTTTTAGCGCGCTGCGAGCGACCGGTTGACGTGATGTACTGCTATTGGAATTTCCCCTATAGCTTCGCCGCTGCAATGGCGAAACGCCGTGGTGACATTCGTCATTTGGTGGCGCGGGTTCATGGCGGTGACCTGTACGAATCACGCTTTGCGATCCATTACTCACCCTTCAAACGTCAGTTTGCCAACGACTTTGACCGGCTCTATTTTCTCGCTGCTAACGGTCGCGCTTACTATCAAACGCAATACAACGCCAACAGTGTTGATGCACGCATCGCGCCACTGGGTGTGCGTATGCCTGAGTTAGATCAGGTTGTGGCGCAAGCGCCTGGGCAAACCCTACGTTTGCTCTCGATTGCGAACGTGATTGGTCTAAAACGTCTGGATAAAATGCTGGCCAGCCTGGCTGTGCTTGCCGAACGTTTCCCTGATTGGCGCATTGAATGGACGCACATTGGCAGTGGTGAGCTGTTAGAAACGCTACAAGCAGAGGCGAACTCGCGCTTTGGGCAAAGCGCGCAGGTGCAGGTGAATTGGCTTGGCCAACTGTCCAATCAGCAGGTGTGTGCATTGCTAGCCAAGCAAGACGTTACGTGTTTGGTGAATACCAGTGAATCAGAAGGGATGCCGGTATCGATTATGGAAGCAATGGCCTATGGCATTCCAGTGGTGGCGCCCGATGTTGGAGCTATCGCAGAGTTGTTGCCCGCAGGAACTGGCGTGTTACTCGATGCTGCGCCGACCCCTGTGGCGATTGCCGAAGCCATTGCCACAGTCGTTGCTGCGAATGCACAAGGTGGCATGAGTGCGGCTGCGCGGGCGCATGTGGCACAGCATTTTGATGCGAAGAAGAATTATCAGAAGATGGTGCGCGAACTGACCCAGCTCGCGCAGAACGATTAGCCGTCGATAAGGCCACGGGTATCGACCCAAAGTTTCCCTTCTAATTGCGCCCGCGTGATGGCTTTGAATGGCGTGTGGTCAACCAATAAGACCACAACGTCTGCCTCGCTGAGTGCTTCATCTAAGGCGGTTAAGGTTGCGTTTGCAACCGGTTGTGCGGTTGCTGGCAAGTTCGGCTCAACCACCATGGTGGTGCCGCTGTGTGCCGCAGCAATACGTTGTGCGATGGCGAGTGCTGGGCTTTCACGTAGATCGTCGATGTTGGCTTTAAACGCTAAACCAAGACAGGTAACGTTGACCGCGTCCACCGCTTTCCCCGTTTGCTGGGCGGCAGCTTGAATGGTGCATTGTACCTGCTGGTACACCCAGTCCGGCTTAAAGTCATTCACTTCACGCGCGGTCCGGATCATGCGGGCTTGTTCAGGTGCTGAAGCCACGATAAACCACGGGTCAACAGCGATACAGTGGCCACCAACACCGGGGCCTGGCTGAAGAATATTGACGCGCGGGTGATGGTTCGCTAGGCGAATCAATTCCCAAACATTGATACTGAGGTGATCACAAATCAACGAGAGCTCGTTGGCGAAAGCGATATTGACGTCACGGAAGCTGTTTTCGGTGAGCTTCGCCATTTCCGCAGTGCGCGCGTTGGTAAGTAAGCAGTCACCTTTCAAAAAGGTGTTATACAACGCGGTAGCTTGCGCGTTTGCTTTGGCTGACAAGCCGCCGATCACGCGATCATTTTGGACCAACTCATGCATGACTTGGCCGGGTAAAACGCGCTCAGGGCAGTAGGCGAGCTGAATATCGGCCTCGTCGCCATGGGTTTTCGGAAAGCTTAAATCAGGCCGTGCTTCGGCAAGCCAATCGGCAAGTTGTTCGGTGGTGCCGACCGGTGAGGTCGATTCCAAGATAATTAGGTTACCAACGCTAAGGTGCGGCGCTAAGGCTTGTGCGGCAGCTTTGATGTAGCTTAAATCAGCGTCGTAGTCGGCAGTGAACGGCGTGGGTACAGTGATCACATACGCATCAGCTGGCTCAGGCGAGGTGACGGCACGGAGTAGGCCGTCATGCACGGCGCGCTTGACCACATCGGCAAGGCCCGGTTCGACAATGTGAATAGCGCCAGCATTGATTGTGGCAACCGCGTTGGCGTTGACATCGACACCGATCACGTTCACCCCGTTTTTCGCCAGCACTGCGGCGGTCGGTAGACCGATGTAACCAAGGCCAATCACCGAAACGGTGTGAGGTTGTTGTCCGGGTTGCTGCATATATTAACTTAACTCCTGCTGCAAAAGTGCGACGATTTGGGCACAAGCGGTGCCATCACCGTAGGGGTTGTGTGCCTGACTCATGCTTTGATAATAGTCCACGTCATCGAGCAGACGTTGGGTCTCGCTGACGATTTTCGCGGTATCGGTACCAACTAGTTTCACCGTGCCAGCGGCCACTGCCTCTGGCCGCTCGGTGGTGTCACGCATGACCAAAACTGGCTTGCCGAGCGACGGTGCTTCTTCTTGGATACCACCGCTGTCGGTCAAGATGACGGTGGCACGGTTCATCAGATAAACGAACGGCAAATAGTCTTGCGGTGCAATCAAGTGCACATTGCTAATGTCTGACAACAAGCGTTTGACCGGCTCTTGTACATGCGGGTTCAAGTGCACAGGGTACACAATTTGGGTGTCAGGGTTGGCTTTCGCTAATTCGGCCAGCGCACTGCAAATGCGCTCAAAACCGGCACCAAAACTCTCTCGACGATGCCCGGTCACCAAAATCATCTTTTGCCCCAGTGGGCCGGTTACCGCATCGAATTGCTCCGCGAAACCTTGCTGCAACGCTGCATTGTGCTCAAGCTCGTCGCGCACATGTAGCAACGCATCAATAACTGTATTGCCAGTTACATGAATGGTGGTCGCATCGACACCTTCGGCGAGCAGGTTGGCTTGCGATGCTGGCGTTGGGGCGAAGTGCCAGCGGGTAATCCCGGCAACCAGCTTGCGGTTGGCTTCTTCTGGCCATGGCGAATAAATATTGCCAGTACGTAACCCTGCTTCAATGTGGGCCACTGGGATCTGTTGAAAGTAAGCAGCCATCGCCGTGGTTAAGGTGGTCAAGGTGTCGCCGTGAACAAAGACCAAATCAGGTGCGAACTCGGTCAGTACCGGTTCAATTTCTGTGAGCACCCGTGCTGCGAGCTGATTTAAGCTCTGCTTCGGCTGCATTAAATTCAAATCGTATTCAGGGGTGATGTTAAACAGGCGCAGCACTTGATCGAGCATCTCTCGATGTTGCGCCGTAACACAGACGCGTACGTCCCAGCTTGGTACCTGCTGCAGCGCTTTGACAAGAGGAGCCATCTTAATGGCTTCTGGACGCGTACCAAAGACGACAAGAAACTTTTTTTGTGCTGTTGTCATGCTGCTTTTAACCTCAAACCGTAACGATATAAGTGACCAAGTTTCATTTTAAGATGGCCGGCCGGCAACGATTTTAACAGTTCTTTAACCGAAAAGGGTTCTTGTATGCGCATTTTTAACCAAAATGCATGATTTTGTCGCTGCTTCCAGCCCATGTCAGCACCGTGCTTTTCTAAAAAGCGCGCGAACCCCTTGCGGCTTTTGGTTTGATTGGAAATGCGCACGCCACCATGGTCGACATAAATCGACTGTAACGGTTGGCCGAGGCGATAGGCTGGACCAAAGGCTTTAATGAGTCGGGTAAAACAATCGTAGTCTTGCAAGGCCACCAAGTCTTCATCAAAACCACCGATCGCTAACATGCGCTCACGCTCCACCAAGACCTGATTGGTGGCATGGTTGGCGTCGAGCTGCTCTGCGAGCGTGATAACTTTGTTGCTGCACATCACGGGTTTGGCGCGCTTGTTATCGGTCCAGTAGTAGCCGGAGCAAATAAACGCATAGCGCGGGTCGTAATGCTTGAGTAAGGTTTCGAGTCGGTCTGGCGTGAAAGTGTCATCGTCATCTAAACCGGTGACGAGTTGCCCTGCTGCCGCAGCAATCGCTTTGTTACGCGCAGCACAAGCGCCTTGTGGTTGTTCGTTGCGGATGGGCTTAACGCGACTGTCGCGTGCCGCATACGCTTGTAGCACCTCCCACGTACCGTCGGAAGAACCATCGTCAACGACGATGAGCTCCAAGTCTTGGTGCGTTTGCGCTAACACTGAATCCATCGCGCGATTCAGCAATGGGCCGCGATTGTGAGAGGGCATATAAACCGAGATCAGCATAGCGTCCTTGTCTTGTTATAGTTGGCGACGTAAATGTAACCCCAAATAACGCACGAGGTTAAGTTGGCGACCGAGCCTGCTTGGTTGCGAGCACAAACGGTAAAACCACTCGAGATGAAGGTCACAAAACAGCTTCGGCGCGCGCTTACCAAAACCGGTAAACACATCATAAGTACCGCCTACGCCAAGATAAAAAGCGTCGGGGTACACTTGGCGCAGCCGTTGGATCAGCTTCTCTTGACGTGGTGAGCCCATGGCGACCGTGACGATTTTCGGGCGATGTTGCAGCAAAGCGTCGTGCAATTGCTGTTCGTCGCTAAAGTAACCGTCGATAGCGGCAACAACCGGGGTACCTTGAGCTTTCAATTTTGCCGCGCAGGCGGCGTTCACTTCAGGCTTGGCACCGATGATGACCACTGGTAATTGCTGGGTTGCCGCTTGTTGCATCAGCGCTTCCCATAACTCGCAACCTGGTATACGGACGGTTGGCGCACCTTTTTGTGACATTGTGCGCACCACACCGGTGCCATCAGGAAAGCGCAATGAAGCGTCATTGATCAGCGCTTTAAGCTGATCATCGGCGCGGGCTAGCATCACTTTTTCAGGGTTAATGGCGATACCAAACCCTGGTAAGACGCTGCCATCAGCTTGGATAATATGTGCGACCGCGGCAGCCATTGACGAAAAGGGGGTGACTTGAATACCGCCAACGGTGACGAGGTTTGTCGAAGTCGATTGCATGGAATAGTTTATACCTCTATTTAGTGCGGGCATTCTAGCTAGGCTTACACGAAACTGCAATCTTGCAAGGCTACGATGATGACATTGATCCAAGGGTTGGTTAAACTCTTGGCTGGTTTAAAAACACCAACATATGATTAAGGATAGCTATGGATATCGTGGTGGTTGGCACAGGCTATGTTGGACTCTCCAACGCCGTGTTATTAGCACAACATAATCGGGTAACAGCGGTCGATATTGATGCGCAAAAAGTGGCACAAATCAATCAGCAACAAAGCCCAATTAAAGACCCCGATATTGAGCACTTCCTTGCCAATGAAACGTTGTCATTGACGGCCACGACGGACGCTACAAGTGCCTACGCACAGGCGCAATGGGTGCTGATCGCAACCCCCACCGACTATGATCCAGAAACCAACTACTTTAATACCCAATCCGTCGACGCGGTACTGCAGCAGGTGCTGGCAGCGAACCCTTCGTGTCACATTGTGATTCGTTCAACCATCCCTGTTGGGTATGTGGCAAAAAAGCGCGCTGAATTAGGCACCGAACGGGTCATGTTCGCGCCTGAATTTTTGCGTGAAGGTAAAGCGTTACACGACAATTTGTACCCGTCACGCATTATCGTCGGGGAGTGTTCTGAGCGCGCTGAGCAATTTGCACAACTTTTACAACAAGGTGCGCGCAAGACTGACGTGCCCGTGCAATATACTGAGCCGACAGAAGCTGAAGCTATCAAATTATTTGCTAATACTTATTTGGCGATGCGAGTGGCGTTCTTTAACGAGCTCGATACCTATGCGGCGCATCACGACTTAGACACGCGGCAAATTATCGATGGGGTGTGTTTAGATCCGCGCATCGGTAATCATTACAATAACCCGAGCTTTGGCTACGGTGGTTATTGTTTGCCGAAGGACACCCGGCAACTGTTGGCAAATTACGATAACGTGCCACAAGTGATGATTGGCGCCATTGTAGATGCCAACCGTACGCGTAAAGACTTTATCGCGGAAGCGATAGCGGCGAAACAACCACAAGTGGTTGGCGTGTACCGACTGGTGATGAAAGCGGGGTCGGATAATTTCCGCTCAAGTGCGATTCAAGGCATTATGCGACGCTTGCAAACGCGTGGTATTGAGGTGATTGTTTATGAGCCGAGTGTAACGGAATCACGCTTTGCCAACTGCGCTGTCGAAAAAGAATTACAAGATTTTAAAAAGAAATCGGATATAATCATTAGCAATCGGATGGCGGAAGAGCTGGCCGATGTCGCGGATAAAGTGTATACCCGAGACATTTATAACAACGATTAAGAAAGACAGGGAATCTGGTATAGATGAATATTTGGATGGTTTTAATAGCCGCTACCGCTTTGTCGAGCGTGTTATGTAACGTCCTAATTCCTATGGCGTGGCGTACTGCATTGGTAGACCACCCGTGCGAGCGCAAGCAGCATGGTGTCCCGGTTCCTTTAGTCGGTGGCCTCGCCGTGTACGGCACCATGATGATCATGATGGTGGCGATTCTCCCGCTAGAAGTAAACATTCGCTTATTCCTTGTGGCCTCGAGCTTTATGGTGCTGATTGGCGCCCTCGATGACCGTTATGATATTGACGCTGGCGTGCGCTTTATCGCGCAGCTGCTTGCTGCCGCTGTAGTGGTGTTTGGCGCCGACGTACAAATTACCCACATTGGCGATCTATTCGGCACCGGTGTGATTGAGCTTGGCCCTCTGTCGATGCCGTTTACCTTGCTGTGTATTGTTGCGGCGATGAACGCCTACAACATGATTGACGGTATTGATGGCTTGCTTGGGGCGATGGCGATGGTGGCCTTTGCGGGTATCAGTTTGCTGGCGCTGATGCACAATCAATACTTGCCTTTAGTTGTCGCAACCATTTTGTTTGGTGCGATGATCCCGTATTTGGTCCGGAACTTAGGCTTCAAGCTACGCCCGGTGCGCAAAATCTTTATGGGTGATAGTGGCTCAATGCTGGTCGGCTTCACCGTGGTCTGGTTATTGGTGATGCTGACCCATCCAGAAAGTGTTCTTGAGAGCTGGTTTGATTCTCGGCCTGACCTAAGCTCAGTGCGTCCAGTCGCAGTATTGTGGTTGATTGCCGTACCTTTAATGGACATGTTTGCGATTTTGTCGCGGCGTGTCATGAAAGGGCAGTCACCATTTAAACCTGACCGTGAGCACCTGCATCACATCTTTATGCGCGCAGGCTTTTCAGCACGCCAAGCGCTCACAATCATCAGCATTATTGCTGTTGCTAAGCTAGGCTTGGGTCTAACCCTTGAGTGGTTTGCAGTACCTGAACCAATTGTACTTAGCATTTTCGTAGCAATTTTTGTACTCTACCTCTTAATGCTCAAGAACATCTGGAAGATTGTTTCTTGGGTGCGTCAACATCGTGACGTAGAAACTCATAACTAAAATTATCGACAGGGGAACATAGCGTGAAAGCATGGTTGCAACAAACGCTAGCAGCAGCCGGGCTGGCGTGTGCGTTTTTCATTTCGGCGGCAATGGCGCCAGCGGCGCAAGCGCAAGACCTATCTGCGCTAACTCCGCAGCAAATTCAACAAATTCAAAAACTCCCTCGCGCGCAACAAGAAGCGATCGCGCGGCAGTTCGGCGTGAACCTGAACGACATCGAAGCAATGATGAATGCTTCGGGTAAGTCTGCAGCGCCTAGCGACAAGCAAGACAAAGCGACTGAAACAGGTGCCGCAAAGGTTGTTGATACACGTCCTTTAAATGAGTTAAGCCCGGGCGAATTAGCTGAACGTCTCGCTGAAGATGACAACGAATTGCAGCCTTTTGGTTACAACCTGTTCCAAGGTGGTGAGCCAAGTACCTTTGCGCCGTTGGCCAATGCACCGGTACCGTCCAATTATATTCTTGGCATTGGCGATAGCTTACGGATTCATTTGTACGGCAAAGAGTCTGGCAGTATTGAAGCGCCGATTGATAATGAAGGGCATGTGGTGATTGAAAACCTCGGGCCGATTTCTGTGCTGGGCTTACGCTACGATGAAGCCAAAGAGCTGATCCGTAACACCGTGCGTGAGCGCATGGGTGGACAAGAAGCCGCAGTGAGTATTGGCGAACTGCGTAGCATGCAAATTTTTGTCGTAGGTGAGGCGTACAAGCCGGGCGCCTATACTGTTAGTTCGTTGACCACCATCAGCCAAGCCTTGTTTGTGTCTGGTGGCGTAAGCGACATTGCTTCGTTGCGGAACGTACAGCTTAAGCGTGAAGGTAAAACGGTGGTGACCTTTGACCTTTACAAGCTATTGACCGAAGGCGATGCCAGCAACGATTTACGTCTACAAGCTGGCGACGTCGTATTTATTCCGACCCGCGGTGAAATGGTCAGCGTAGCAGGCGAAGTATTACGTCCAGCTATCTACGAACTCTTACCTGATGAAACCCTCGTCGATGCGCTTAATTTTGCCGGTGGCTTATTACCGACGGCGTATCGTCAATCCATTCAAGTGCAACGCATTCGTGATGGCGCACGTCGTGTGCAAACCATCGATATGAGCAAAGACAAGCTCACCACGCCGCTGCAAGGTGGTGATGCGGTGAAGGTGTTCCCGGTTGCCGAGGAAACCGTTGATAGCGTGATGTTGGTGGGCGCTGCAGTGCGACCTGGCGTGTACCAATGGCATGAACGCTTACGTATTAAAGACTTGCTGCCAACGGTCGATGGCGCCGTATTACCGGTGACCGATTTGACCTACGGTATTGTCGTCCGCTCAAGCGCCGATCGCCGTACCATCAAGGTATTGCAGTTTGATGTGGCGCGTGCCATTCATGGTGACGCCGATGAGAACTTAGCCCTGCAACCACGTGACCAAGTGGTCTTGTTCAGCCGCTATGAGTCGGCGCAAGCGGAAGAGAATCAACTTAGTGCTTGGTTGAAATCGGAAAGTGACCGCGCCCGCGAAGAGCGGGAGCGGGTGCTCGAAGTGTATCGCAAGCAGTATTTGCAGAAGCTGATCACTGACGATCTTGGTTTTGATCAATTGCTTGAACGCACCACGCCAGAGCGTTCGGAAGAACTTGATAGTCAATTGACTTCGTTGTTCGCGATTAACGAGCACGGCGAGCAAAAAGCCGAAGACTATTACGCGAAGTTTTCGCGCCACAACTTGTTGCAGCCGATTTTGTATCAGCTGCGTAATCAATACAGCGCCACCGGTACCTTACCCTTGGTGTACGTTGACGGCGAGGTTCGTTATCCGGGTATTTATCCACTGATTGACGGAGCCAACGCTAAGCAAGCGATTGTTGCTGCGGGTGGTTTGAAAGAGTCGGCTTACCTCGCGCGGGCGGAGATTACCCGTACCCAGTTGCAAGGTGGTGAAGCAGAAGCCAGCTATGTTCCCTTTAACCTTGCGCAAGTGCTGCAAAATGAAGTGACCGTGCCGGTGCAGGGACGTGACCGTTTGCAGATTCTCCCTATTCCGCAATGGCAAAACACGTTACAGGTGCGCTTAGAAGGTGAAGTACGCTTCCCGGGTACCTACACGATTCGTCGTGGCGAAACTCTACAGGGGCTTTTAGATCGTGCCGGCGGCTTGACTGAGTATGCTTTTGTCGAAGGCGCTATTTTTACCCGTGCCGATTTGCGTGATGCCGAGCGCAAGCGCTTGGATGAACTGGCCCAGCAATTGCGCCGTGAAATTGCCTCGAACGTGATTACCGATAGCGGTGCGCAAGTCGCCTATGCGGAAATGAACCAGCTGCTTCGCGATTTAACCAATATCGACGCGGTCGGGCGTTTGGTCATTGATTTACGTAATGTGATTGGTCGGAACCAGCGTACCACCGATTTGCAACTGAAAGACGGCGACCGTTTGTTTGTGCCGACGGTACAGAATACGGTTTCGATTATCGGCGAAGTGCAATTGGCCAGTTCGTACCAATACGAAACGGGTGTGACGCTTGAAGAGTACATTAAGCGCGCCGGTGGCATGCGCCAAAAAGCTGATGACGAGCGTATTTACATCGTTAAAGCCAACGGCAGTGTGGTCGTGCCTGAGCGCCGTTCGTGGTTTAGCTCTGGCAGTACCAATCAAATTGAGCCGGGCGATACCATCGTGGTACCGATGGATACGCAATACATGAATAATATTGAGATGTGGACGACCGCGACCCAGATTATGTATCAAGTGGGTGTAGCGCTGGCCGCGCTGAGCGGATTGTAAGGTTCACAAGCACAGGATAAGCAATGCTAGTAACGACGGATCATCTTAACCTCGATTACACCTTTCAGGGACTGTCGGTGGCCGACATCGAGGCTTATGCAAAACAGCGTTTGCCAGAAACCTTTAACGCTGCACGTGAGCAATTGCTCAGTGGCGACTACGCCAACCCAAGCGAAGGGAGGAACGTCACCCACGTACTCAATCGCAGTCGCCACTCGGTTACCGCGGCACGTGGCGGGCGCAATCGCTTTTGTGAAGTGGTACGCAGTTTGCGCAGTGGCAAATGGCTTGGCGCCACCGGCAAACCTATTACCGATGTGGTGAACATTGGGGTTGGTGGTTCTGACTTAGGCCCGATGATGGGCAGCTTTGCCTTGCGCGAGTTTGCCGACGACAACGTGTCGCATGATTTGCAGGTGCATTTTGTCAGCTCGATGGATGGTGGTCAGCTGTATGCGGTGTTGCCGATCGTTGATCCGGAAACCACGTTGTTTATTATTGCTTCGAAGAGCTTTGGCACCATTGATACCCTCGCCAATGTCGATACCGTGAAACGCTGGATCAGCCCGCAGTTGAGCGAAAGCCAGTGGTTGGCGCGTCATGTAATTGGCGTGTCGAGCAACAATCAAGCAATGAGCCAATTCGGCATTCCTGCGGGACAACAACTTAGCTTTGCTGACTCAGTAGGTGGACGTTTCTCACTTTGGTCGGCCATTGGTTTGCCAATTGCGTTGACCGTTGGCGCCAATCAATTCAGTAAAATGCTGGCTGGGGCGCATGCCATGGATCAGCACTTTGCGACCGCGCCATTGACCGAAAACATTCCCTTGCTGTTGGCATTGATTGGTGTCTACAACCGCGAACAGCGTGGCTTAAACAATGTTGCTGTGCTGCCGTATGACGGTCGCTTACGTTATTTACCAAGCTACTTGCAGCAGCTCGATATGGAAAGCAACGGCAAGCAATGTGACCGCGACGGTATACCGATTGATTACCCGACTGGACCTATCATCTGGGGTGGCTTTGGCCCCAACGGTCAACATGCTTTTTTCCAGCACTTGCACCAAGGCTATGATGCCTTTACCGCAGACTTTATTGCTGTTTTGCACCGCCAAGCACCAGGGTTCACCCCAGCGGTACAAGAAGGTTTGGCCGAGCAGCAACGCCTTGCCGTCGCTAATTGTCTGGCCCATCGCCGCTTGCTTTGGTTTGGCAACGGTGACACCTATCCGGGACAGAGCCCGACCAACTTGTTGTATGTGGATGAGCTGACGCCAGAGAGTTTCGGGGCCTTGATTGCTGCCTATGAACACAAAGTGTTTACGCAAGGGGTGATTTGGAATATTAATTCGTTTGACCAGCCGGGCGTTGAACTCGGTAAGCAAATTGCCAAAGAAGTGCTGGCTGTACTTGATGGTCACAGCGACGAACACTTTGATGAAAGCACGGACAACATTATCAAGAGGATGTAATGGCGCAACCTACCCAACATATTCTTTGTCAGGACCCATTGGTCTATATTATTGATGACTTTTTTACCGACTCTGAAGCCAAGCAGCTGCAGCAGGCGGCGGCGAGCCATATGGATCGCGCCAAAGTCAGCTCTGACAAAGAAGGGGTGTTGAGTAACGCGCGAACCAACCAATTGGCATGGATTCGTCATACCCACGATATGATCACCACCGGGCTAGGGGCACGCATTGCCGCGCAAGTTGGCTTGCCATTAGCGAATGCTGAAAGTTTTCAGGTGATCCATTACGCCGAACAGCAAGAGTACCGTGCACATTTTGACGCCTACAACATGAACACCGAGCGGGGTCAGCGTTGTACCGCGCGCGGCGGGCAGCGCTTGTTTACCGCGCTGGGCTATATCAATAGTCCTGCAGCGGGCGGCTCAACCTATTTTCCGAAGCTGGATATCAACGTTGCGGCCAAACCTGGGCGTTTGTTGGTGTTTGAAAATGTGGTGCGCGGCACCACTGACGTCCACCCAAAAAGCTTGCACGCGGGCATGCCGGTCACCGAAGGTGAGAAATGGGCCTTTAACTTGTGGTTCCACGAGCGCGAGTTCGTTTAAATGCGTCGCCTGCTAGCAAGTCTCCTCCTGTTGATTGCCACAGCGCTACCACAAGCGCAAGCAACCCCGTGGTTAGATGCCGAAGAGCTGCATGTGCGTCACTCATTGCAGGTGTTGGCTGATGCGGGCTTGTTGTCAGCTCCGGTCACCAGCTTCCCGGTGATGTGGCGCCCTTTGTTGGAGGACCTGTATGCGATCAATCCAGCCGAGCTTACCCCACTGCAGGAAGTCGCCTATTACAAGCTGATGACCCTGCTCGACTATCATAAAGGTAGCTCGTACACAGGTGTGCGTGTGGCCGGCGTTACCGATACCGGTGCCCAACCGAGCTATCATCGGCCGATGGAAGGCAAAGCCTCGATCAGCGTCACCCGTGAAACCATTGGCGATAATGTTGCCGGGCGGGTGCGGGTAACCTATCGCGATAGCTCGCTGAGTTTGAACCCGCGGGTACGCACCGAAAATACCAGCTGGCAGGGCAGTTATGGCGCTGCCATGTTGGGCGACTGGATGGTCAGCGTGGATCAAATGCAAACCTGGTGGTCGCCGGGTTCTGCGCAAGACGGTCTGCATACGGTCAGTACCTTGCCGCTGCGCAACGTGCGCACGGTGTACTCACCGAGTGGCGATAACCCACTGAGTCAATTCAGTTTCACTGCGTTTTATGGCGAGAGTGAAGAGAAGTTCTTGCTTGACCCGGCGTTAAACCAGTGGGAACGCGAAGAAGCTTACGGTGCGCGTCTCGACTGGCGTGCCCATGAACGCTTAGAAGTCGGTTTACACTACACCGCATCAGAGTTAGCCGATAGCTCGGACAACTGGGTGTTTGACGCGCGCTTGAGTCTGCCCAAACAAATTAATCTGTATGGCAGTATCAGTGAGCATGACGTGAACGGTCTACGCGGTAATGGCCATATGGTCGGTGTGGATTGGAGTTTCGCCGAGCCGGCCAAGCTATCACGAGTGTACGCCGAATTTGACCGCAGTGATTTGCGCAGCTTAACCACCTTAGGTTATGCCACGTTTGCCAATACCGGCTTTGGCTATGATTTCCGCATTCAAGATACGCGCGTGCGTCGTCACCATAACAGCTACGGCATGGCCCCGCGTTGGCAGCTGGTACCAGAATACCGTCCCAACATTGAACGCATTCAACAATTTGAAGCCGTGGTGTTCTTCCCGGTCGGCTTTAACAGCGTGGTGCAGTTTGGTCTTCAGGCATGGAAAGACACCTATGTCTCTGGCGACAATGATGAGTTTGGCAACGTGATCGGTTCGTTTGAGCTGCGTTGGTAACTTTTTTATGCGTTTGCATAAATTCAAAGCTTACCAATATTACTTCTCTTTTGCTTTACGCTATCGCATAAATAGTCTTGACAAATTCTGGGGGCTCTCCTAATTTTATGTTTACGCATAAATTGGGGGCGCTATGAAAGTTCAAGTGCAAGACGTTAAAACCATCGGTAACATTGTTAAGCAAGTGCGCAAAGCACAGGGGTTGGATCAAACCACTGCTGGAGCATTTGCCAACTGTGGTATCACCTTCGTTAGTCAGTTTGAGAATGGCAAACCGACAGTGCAGCTCGAAAAAGCGTTGGCAATGCTCGATGCTCTTGGAATTGACGTTTACCTCGATATTCCGCCCGAACTCAATGGTATTGATGAAAAAGGCGCTGTGTCATGAGTGCTGAGCGTGCCTTGAACGTGTTTATTAACGCTGCACATGTCGCCATTGTTTTCGAAAATAATGGCCTGTGGCGGTTGAGTTATCAGCAGTCATGGCTTGCAGCGCAAGATGCTTACCCGTTGGCCCCCAGTCTTCCATTACAAGAACACGCACTTATTGATACCGGTTCGCAACGTCCGGTGCAGTGGTTCTTCGATAACTTGCTTCCTGAGGAAGGTGCACGAGAATTGCTTGCGCGTGAAGCGCGGGTTGATGTTGAAGACGCGTTTAGTTTGCTAGAGCTTATTGGCGCGGAGTCCGCAGGAGCGATAACGCTACTCGCTCCTGAGCAATCATTGGGCGCACCTAAGCTTGAGCTTCTCACCACAGAAGAGCTTAGTGAACGCATCCAGAACTTGCCTCGAAGCCCTCTAAATCAGCGCTCGCGGAAACGCATGTCGTTGGCAGGTGCACAACATAAAATGCTGATAGTGATGGACGGTGAGGTGATGTATGAGCCGATTGGTAGTATGCCGTCCACGCATATTTTGAAACCGGAGCATCAGCAACCCGAGCTTTATCCTTTCACGGTCCGCAATGAGCATTTTGTGATGTCACTCGCTGAGCGCTGCGATCTTAGTGTGCCGAAAGTGACGACACGCTATGTGCCGCAGGCTTGCTACATCGTTGAGCGATTCGATCGGGAGGGAGTTGGCACGACGTTAAGTCGGGTGCATACCCTTGATGCTTGTCAATTGCTTGGTATCGCAGCTTATCGAAAATATACGGCGAGCAACGTAAGTGCGTTAAGACGCTTGGTGGAGCTGTGTCGTGCGAAAGCCGCTACGGCATTACAGCTCTACCGCTGGATTGTGTTTAACTTTCTGGTTGGTAATGGCGATGCCCATTTGAAAAACCTGTCGTTTCGCTTTGAAGGTAAAGCGATTCGCTTGTTGCCGCATTATGATTTGCTGTGTACTGTCATTTATGAAAAGCAGGGGGAGCATGGTTATGCAGAGTTATCGCAGCCGCTTGGCCGAGCGAAACGTTTTGCGGAGGTGCGTCGCGCCGACCTTATTGATGCTGCTGCGGAACTCGGCTTACCTGCGGTGATTGCCACGCGTGAACTCGATAAATTGATCGATAAAGTCACGACACAGGGGGAGCAGCTACTTGAAACCTTTGAACAACTTCCACCCAATGCCAGCAAAGCGGGCGAGTTACGCATGTTACGCCAGATCTTCTATCTCGCCATCAGTGAATTCAGCCAGCAAGTAAAAAAATAAGCAAGACTCCACAGCTCTTGATCCGACGTGTACAATGGCGCAATGCTATCAATTGCGAGGGACGCACGATGGTCGACACTTCTTCTGCTTGGTACGTAATACAAACCAAGCCAAAACAAGAGCAACGTGCTCGCACACACCTAGAAAACCTAGCGTTTGACGTCGCTTTGCCAATGTTGAGCATTGAACGGGTACGGCGTGGTAAACGCACGGCTGTCAGTGAGCCGCTGTTCCCGAGTTATATTTTCGTAAAGGTCGACGCGGCGTCACCAAACTTTCATAGAATTCGTAGTACCTTAGGCGTGAGTAAATTGGTGAAATTCGGTGAAACCCCCGCCCAAGTATCAGATGATGTTGTAAGCCAAATGTTGTGTTTTTCAGAGAAAAACGAGACAGCTCAGCAACTTGACCCCAACGCGGCACCGCAAGTCGGCGATCAAGTCGAAATTGTTGAAGGCCCATTTTCAGGGCTGTTGGCGAAAGTCGTGGCGTTAGATGGCGCGTCGCGTTGTGTGGTGCTGCTGGACTTTTTGCAAAAACAGGTCCGTGCAGAATTTGCGCTATCAAGCTTGAAACGTTAGGCAAACGTAGAGAAATGCCCGCATAAATGGGATAATTGCCCGTTTGTTGTTCCACAATCCAATCATTCGCACGTTGCGAAGCGCCTTTAGGAGCGGTAACCCTAAGGGCGGTAGCGTGCCTAAAAGCTTCTGCTTAGGTTGCTCGGCAACCTGCTAAGTGTTATAACTGCCAGTAACCGTCTTTAGGTGGAAGACCCGAAGAAGTTCCGTAAACAAGGAGTTGATTATGAAAGCATTGATGACTGTTGCAGCCGCTGCTGCATTGGCATTCAGCACGTCAGCTGTTGCCAACCCTGAACCAAAACCAGAGCCTAAGCCAGCACCTCAGCCAGTCGTACAAGCTGATGATGCTGCCAACACTGCTGCTAAGAGCGGTGGTACTTCAATCACTACACAAGCCATTGTTGCTGGTGCGATTGCCGCTGGCGTATTGGTTGCTGTAGCGACCAGTGACGACGACGATACACCGACGACCGTTACAAATAACTAAGACCCAATAGAAAGCCGACGAGCCATTTCGTCGGCTTTTTTATTGATTCTCTTTGGTTCAACAATAAGAACAACACGCCCAAAGATGCTGACCTCAAATTATCGGAAGCGCTTTCTCGGTGCTGCCACAGTGCTGTTTGCATTGACCGGCTGCTCAACCTTATCTTCAACTCCTGACAACCCACAAACGTCTGCGGTGATGCAGTCGTTCAACTTGCTGTTTGGCGATGACAAAGCGGCGCCGGAGCGTGCGCAATTGGCACAACTGCCGTACCCAGTCAGTTATGTGCAGTTTGACGAGGAAGCTCCGAACATTATCGTGTTGGGGAGCACTGGCAATCATGGCCAGTATTGGTATTCCGCCAGTAACGAAGCACTAACCCTCTGGCAAGGCCGGATCATTCGCAGCAGTGCATTGACCCGTGAGAACCGTGTCCACACCAGTGCGCTCAGTGCCGATCCGCTCGCCTGCTATTTACAGGGTAACAACCCAGCAGGGTGTTCAACCCGCTGGCAGCGTGCCATTCAAATTGAGCGTCCGGTTGCTGACTTCAATCCTCATCAGCCGCAGCATGAGCTCGCGCGCTTTGAACTCGAGTCCAGCTTCGTGCAACAGGGCCGCGACATTACCGAAACCGGTCGCGCCATCCGTTATGCACAGAAGAACGGCGTCCGCAAAGCGGTCGAGCAATATGAATTTTCGAACAGTTATCGTTTAAGCCAAGATGGTAACTACGTGATTGAAAGCAAGCAATGGTTAAGCCCTGCGCATGGTTATGTGCACCTCGATATGGTCAATTTAGCTGGTGTGAATGCGCCGCGTCCGGCAGTAGCGAGCAGCATATTAGAGGTGCCGGTACAAACCCCGAGCCCACGTTTAGCACAAGTTGTGGCGGCCTTACCCGAGCAATTTTATCCTGATACCTACTGGCCGGGGCTACGTATTCACAGTGACCGCCTCGATAGCCGTTTTGCCGCGCGTCACGCCGGTATGTTGAAGCGCTTACGGATGCTTACCGAAACCTATCGTTATGACGGCGACAAAGAACTTACCGCGTTAGCAGAAGAGCTCACCGCAGCTTTCGCGGCATGGCCGTTACGGGCAAGCTACGTGCATGGTGTTGACCCGGCGCGCATGCTCACCACTTTGCAAGAGAATCCGGTCTTGAACCACGCCGATGGCGACAGCGGTTACCAGGTGGTGATTGCGGCTAGTGATGCCACGCCACAGCAGGTCGGCTTAGCCGCAGTGTCAGAGGTGACGGAAAGCTGGTCAGTGCAACCGAACGGCGAGGTGCAGCGCCTTGCTGACAACGCCAAGGGCGAACGCGCAGGGTTAACCTTAGTAACCGTACGTAGCGATCTATTGCCGAAAGGCTTTCGTGACGTGAATGCACAATTAGCGATGTTCTTACAGCATTGGAATTATGCCGCAGACGCGCAGGGAGGCGGTCAATGAAATACTCTGCGTTAACTGTCGCAGTTTGTTTGGCGTTAGGTGCAACCAGCACGCAAGCACAAGAACGTGACCCTTACACCACCAGTGACTTTGGTGGCGTCGGCTTGCTGCAAACGCCAACCGCACGCATGAACAGCGAAGGCCATTTAACCGTGGGTTACAGCGACACCGACGACTACCGTCGCATGTCATTGACCTTGCAGCTGTTTGATTGGCTTGAGGCTACGGCGCGGTATACCGATTTACGCTACTCGTACTACTCACGCGATCCAGAGTTCAGTAACGATCAGACCTTGAAAGACAAAGGCTTTGACTTGAAATTCCGCCTGGCAGAAGAGGGTACTTGGATGCCTGAGTTTGCCGTTGGGCTGCGTGACCTTGGTGGCACAGGGCTATTTAGTGGTGAGTATTTTGTCGGTAGCAAAGGCTTTGAAACGGACAACTGGGGTACATTTGATGTGCACCTTGGTATGGGCTTTGGCTATTTAGGTCGGCGCGATAACATTTCCAATCCGTTTTGCGAAATCACCGATGAATTTTGTGAGCGCGATAATACAACTAAGCCGGGTGGTGGTGATATTGAATGGGGCCGTATGTTTAAGGGCCCAGCCGCTGTCTTTGGTGGCGTCGAATGGCGCACACCGGTTGAAGGTTTGCGCATTAAAGCCGAGTATGATCCAAATCACTACCAGAATGACCGTGTACCAGCTCCGATTGATCCAGAAAACCCACGGGTGATTGAGGTCGACAGCCCGTGGAACATCGGCGCTGAGTATGCACTGAACCAGCATGTGAATTTGAAGCTTGGCTATCAGCGTGGTAATACCATGACCTTTGGCTTTAGCTTTCGCTATAACCTTGCGACGGCCAACCAAGTGAAGTTGGAACCTGCAAAACGTGAAGCCAAGTACAGCACTACCGCGCGTTTTAGTGACCTCGATATTCAGCGCTTAAGCCAAGACCTCCTGAACGAAACGGGCTTCCGCGTTGCGCAAGTGACCACCGATAGTGCTGAAGAGCGGGTGACCTTGTATGCCGAGCAAACGCGTTATCGTGACCCGGAAGAAGCGGTCGAGAAAGCCGCCCGCATTTTAAGTAATGAATTACCAGAGCAGGTAACGCGATACGAAATCGCTGAATTGAAAGATGGTTTAGGTATTGTTCAGTACAACGTGAATGCGCCGTACTACAAGAGTGCAGCTCGCGGTGAACGATTCTATCGTGACGAACAAGATGCCTTAAGCGTTAGCGAGATCCGCCCGCTTGGGCCACAGCACAGTACCACGAGCTATGAAGCGATCGCGCCGAAAACCTGGGGCTACAATGTGTCTCCGAAGCTAAGCCAAGCCTTTGGTGGTGCCGAAAGTTTCTATTTGTACCAATTAGCGCTGATGGGCGACGCCTATTATCAAGTGAATGATAATTTGGAAATTAGCGGTGTCATTGGTTTGAACCTTATCAACAACTATGATGAGTTCAATTTCTTGGTGGATAACCTTGAGAACCCATTACCGCGCGTGCGTACCCGTATTCGTGAGTATTCAGATAACCAAGATCTGTGGCTGGAAAACCTGCAAGCGACCTACACCAATCAGCTCAGTAACGATTGGTACTACGCCATGTATGGCGGTTACTTAGAGCGTATGTTTGGTGGTGTCGGTGGTGAGGTGTTGTACCGTCCGCTGAATAGTCGTTGGGCGTTTGGGGTTGACTTGAATTACGTGCACCAACGTGACCCAGACAACAGCTTTGCCTTTGAGGATTATGATGTACTGACCGGCCATGCCAGTGTGTATTGGCAGCCGGAGTGGTTTAAGAACAGCTTGATTAAAGTGCAGGCTGGACGTTTCTTAGCCGGTGACGAGGGTGTCCAAATTGACTTCTCGCACCAATTTGACTCGGGCGTATCTGCCGGTGCTTATGCGGCCTTTACCAACGTGTCACGGGAAGACTATGGCGAAGGTGGCTTCACCAAAGGCTTCTATTTAAGTATTCCATTTGATCTGTTCTTTGTGCGCAATACGCTTAGTCGCGGCACCATTGGCTGGCAGCCAATTACCCGTGACGGTGGACAGATGCTAAACCGAACAATTAACCTTTATCAGACAACTGAAGCACGTGGCTTCAAAGCTGGGAAGAACGAACGATGAAAACAAAACTTACAGCAGTAGCACTCGCAACCTTGATGCTGGGCGGTTGTGCCTTTGCTCCAGGTGGTCATATTCCTGATAACAGTAGTGGCGGCTTATTTAGCGACGACAGCCGTAACGCATATGAGCAAGAGTTCAGCGAAGCTGAGTTGATGAAATTGGTCGACGTGTACCAAATTTCACCGATGCTGCTGGCTGAAATGCAAACGCCAGCGAGCAAGCCGCAGGTAAACACAGCACTTGAAGAAGCGCGGAATAACTATGACTACACCGTTGGTCGTGGTGACGTCCTGACCATTACTGTGTGGAACCATCCAGAACTCACCATCCCTGCGGGCTCAATGCGTAGCGCCACTGAAGCGGGTAACTGGGTGCACAATGACGGCACCATTTTCTATCCGTACATCGGTAAAGTGCAGGTGGCGGGTAAGCGTGTGACGCAAATTCGTGAAGAAATTACCAAGCGCCTTGCCAAGTACATTGAAAGCCCACAAGTGGACGTTACCATTGCCGCGTTCCGTAGCCAGCGCGTGTACGTGACCGGTGCAGTGCAACAGCCGGGCACTGTGCCTGTGACCAACGTGCCGATGACCTTAATTGAAGCGGTGAACGCCGCCGGTGGCTTGAACGAAGCGGCCAACTGGAACCAAGTAACCCTGACTCGTGGCGATGAAGTGCGCAACTTCAATTTACGCGAGTTGTATCAGTCAGGTAACACCGCACAAAACTTGCTGCTCAAGCCGAACGACGTGGTGCATGTTGCTCGTAACGACGACAACAAAGTGTTCGTGTTGGGTGAAGTACGTCAGCCGAAGTCATACATGATGGGCCAAAGCGGTATGAGCCTTGCTGAAGCATTGGCGGACGCAGGTGGCTTCTTTGAAGGTACTGCGGACGCTTCTGGTATTTTCGTCATCCGTCAGGCCGAAGCCGACAGCGGTAAAGTCGCTCAGGTGTATCAACTCAATGCGGATAATGCTGTAGCGCTCGTGATGGCGGAGCAATTTGAGCTCCAACAACGTGACATCGTGTACGTGACGGCTGCACCTATTGCCCGTTGGAACCGTGTGATCAACCAGTTATTGCCGTCAATCACAGGTATCTACAGCATCGGCCGCTTCGCTGACGATATTGAAAATTAAGAGCGAAAACTAAGAGCGAAAACTAAGAGCGAAAATTAATCCAACGTTATTCGGCATTTGTACGCTGCGCTATAACTACGGCAAGCGTACGAATGCCTTAACGAATAACGATTAACGAATAACGAAACTAATGTTTGATAAAATCCTCGTCGTTTGTCTTGGCAACATTTGCCGTTCACCTACCGCACACTTCATGCTACAACAAGCTTTACCGGAAAAATCGGTATCGAGTGCTGGCATTACCGCGATGGTGCGCGATGGTGTGGGCTGGGACATGGACGCTAAAGCGCGTAGCATTGCCGAGCAACATGGCCATAGCTTTCCCAAGCACGAAGCACGGCAGTTAACCCGTGAGATTGTTGCTGCCAATGATTTAATTCTGGTGATGGACCAAGAGCAACGCCACTACATTGGCCAGCGCTATCCTGAAGCTCTGGCAAAAACCATGTTATTGGGCCACTGGTTAGGAGGAAAGGATATTCCTGACCCGTACCGCCGTAGTGACGAAGTGTACCAACACGTTTATGAACTAATAGAGAAGAGCTGTAACGAATGGAAAACAAAACTGTGAACACGCCAACTTCCACCCGCCGTGATGACGACGAGATTGATCTCGGGCGTTTGTTTGGGCTGCTGCTGGACCGCCGCTGGCTGATTGTCAGTGTCACTTTTGTGTTCATGGTGTTCGGCGTGCTCTACGCCGTACTTTCAACACCGATTTATCAAGCGGACGCGCTCCTGCAAGTTGAGAAAAAATCGAGTGGCTTGCCTGCACTAGGTAGCGAATTTGGCGAGATGTTTACCTCGGACAGCGAAGCTGCCACAGAAATCGAGATCATGAAGTCGCGTATGGTGATTGGCTCGGTGGTGGACCAATTACAGCTGACCCACCAAGTCACGCCAGAATACATGCCGGTGATTGGTGAATGGCTAGCGCGTCGCACACCTGCCACTGATCGTGTGGTGCTTGGGCAGTTTACCGTGCCCGCCGCCTATGAAGGGCGTCCGTTAACACTGGAATTTGCAGACGACGAAAGTAGCTTTACCTTAGTGGATGAAAACGGTGAGCTATTGCTGGAAGGGCAAGTGGGTACCCTCGCCAGCAGTGAAGATTTCTTACTGTTGATTTCAGATGTGCAGTTGCCTGACACCAACACCTTTACTTTGGTGAAGGCCAATCGGTTGCGTGTCATTAAAAGCGTGCAGTCGGGCTTGTCGGTGGGCGAGCGTGGCAAGCAAACCGGTATTTTGACCGCCAGCTTCCAACATAAAGACCGCCGTTATGCCGAACGTGTGCTGGATGCGATTGCACAAGAGTACATGCTGCAAAATATACGTCGTAACGCTGCTGAAGCAGAGAACAGCTTGTCGTTTATTGAACGCCAATTGCCGGAAGTACGGAAAAACCTGACCGAAGCGGAAGATAAACTGAATAAGTACCGCTTAGAGAGTCAGTCGGTGGATTTGACCATTGAAACCGAAAGCCTGCTAACCCGTGTGGTGGAAATTGAGAAACGCTTGAACGAGCTCGAACTGAAAGAGAAAGAGCTATCACGTTTGTACACCAAAGAGCACCCTACCTATCAGTCGTTGATGGAGCAAAAGCAGCAGTTGGTGCGTGAGCAAGAACAAATTAACGAACAAGTGGGCGGCTTGCCGGAAACCCAGCAAGAAGTGTTGCGCATGGCGCGTGACGTGGAAGTTTCGCAAGAAATCTACGTGCAACTACTGAACCGAATGCAAGAACTGAACGTGTTAAAAGCCGGTACCGTGGGTAACGTGCGTATTTTGGACGAAGCCGTGACGAACCCGCAAGCGGTGGCGCCGAAGAAGAGCTTGATTGTGGTGTTAGCAACCATGCTTGGTGGCATGGTGAGCGTCGGCTATGTATTCGTGACCGCAGCGTTAAACCGTGGCGTGGAGTCGCCAGAGCAGCTGGAAGAGCTCGGCATTAACGTGTATGCCTCAGTGCCGATGTCACCGACTCAGCGCGATATGAATGCTAGCTTAGCCTCGCTAGTGGGGCGCACCAAAGAAAGTAAGGACTTACCTTTCTTGGCCTTAGAAGACCCAGCAGACCTTGCCATTGAAGCGTTGCGTGGCCTGCGTACCAGTTTGCACTTCGCTATGCTCGAAGCGAAGAACAAGACCATTATGATTTCAGGCCCAGCGCCTGGCGTAGGTAAGAGCTTTGTGACCTTGAACTTGGCCGCCGTATTGGCGCAAGCAGGGCAAAAAGTATTGGTGATTGACGGTGATATTCGTCGTGGCTACATGCACTTGTCGCTAGGTTTGCCGAACCAGTATGGCTTGTCAGACTTTTTGGCCAGTGTGGATAAAACCCCTGAAGGTGGCGCGATTGACAAGAACAACCTGTCGACCGTTATTCACAAAACCCGGGTGCCGAACATGCACTTTATTTCACGAGGTACCTCAGCACCGAACCCGTCGGAGCTCATGATGCACCCGCGGATGGCGAAAATGCTCGAGAAAGCTAATGAGTACTACGATTACGTACTCATTGATACCCCGCCAATTTTGGCCGTGACGGACGCCGCTATTGTGGGTCGCTACTGTGGCACGACACTACTGGTTGCGCGCTTTGGTGAAACGCCAGTGAAAGAAGTTGAAGTGACAGTGAAGCGTTTTGCTCAGAATGGTATTGACGTGCGTGGGGTTATCCTTAACAGCGTTGAGCGTCGCGCTGGCGCAGGGTATGGCTATGGCTACACCTACGGTTATAGCTATAAAAGCGACTAAGCGCTGATTTCTTTTCTTTGCCTTACCACGACAGTTAACAACCGCTTCGTTAACTGTCGTGCGTGTCTAAATTTTCTTTGAACCGCTAACTTTGAGATGTAACGTTATGGATTTGAACAACGTAAAACTAGCTGTGATCGGTCTGGGCTATGTCGGCCTTCCTCTTGCTGTAGAGTTCGGTAAGCACTATCCAACGATTGGTTTTGATATTCATCAAAAGCGTGTTGATGAGTTAAAGCAAGGTCATGACCATACCCTCGAAGTCGAGCCAGAAGAATTACAACTAGCTACGCAGCTGACCTACACCGCAGATGCAACAGCGCTTGAGCAAGCCAATATCTATATTGTCACCGTTCCCACACCTATTAATCGTTTTAAACAGCCTGATTTAACACCATTAATTAAGGCTTCCGAAACCATAGGTAAAACACTGAAGAAAGGTGACATCGTTATTTATGAGTCAACGGTGTATCCAGGCGCAACAGAAGAAGATTGTGTACCTGTGCTTGAACGTGTTTCAGGGTTGAAATTCAATAAAGATTTCTATGCCGGCTATAGCCCTGAACGGATTAATCCGGGCGACAAAGAACACCGTGTGACGACTATTTTGAAAGTGACCTCAGGGTCAACACCTGATGTCGCTGATTTCGTTGACAGCTTGTATGCTTCGATTATCACTGCGGGTACCCATAAAGCGGCCAGCATCAAAGTGGCCGAAGCGGCAAAAGTGATTGAGAATACCCAGCGTGATGTGAACATTGCTTTAATTAACGAGCTCGCGATGATTTTCAATCGTATGGGCATTGATACCGAAGCGGTACTAGAAGCAGCCGGCACGAAGTGGAACTTCTTACCGTTCCGTCCCGGCCTTGTTGGTGGTCACTGTATTGGCGTCGACCCGTATTATTTAACACACAAAGCCGAAGCCATTGGCTACCACCCAGAGATGATTCTGGCAGGCCGTCGCATTAACGATAATATGAGTCGTTATGTAGCGTCGGAGTTCGTGAAGGCAATGCTGAAAAAGGGCATGACCGTAAAAGACGCTCGAGTACTGATTATGGGCCTAACCTTCAAAGAGAACTGCCCGGATATTCGTAACACCAAAGTGGTCGATATTATCGAAGAGTTCCAACAGTACGGTATGCACGTGGACGTGTATGACCCTTGGGTGGACGCGGACGAGGCACAGCGTGAATACGGTGTAAAGGTTACCCAGGAACCGAAAAACAACACTTATGATGGTGTTGTGGTCGCGGTAGCACATCAGCAGTTCAAAAACCTTGGCTTAGAGGGTATCCGTGGTTATACCAAGGCAACACATGTGGTCTATGATCTGAAATACATTGTTGATGCGGGTGACGTTGATATCCGCCTTTGAATGTGTCAAATGACATGTTTCAAAGTTAATTGAATTAAAAAATCAGGATTTAGTGTCAAATGACTAAGTATGAAGAAGTGCAACAGCAGCTATCAGCAGAACCGAAAGTTTGGTTGGTAACCGGAGTCGCCGGTTTTATCGGCTCAAACTTACTTGAAACCTTACTAAAGTTGAATCAGTCAGTCGTAGGCCTCGACAACTTTTCGACCGGCTTCCAGCATAACCTTGATGAAGTGCGTTCATTAGTATCAGAAGAGCAGTGGGCGCGCTTTCAGTTCGTTGAAGGTGATATTTGCGATTTAGATACCTGTCGCCACGTATTAACCCATAGCAGTGCTGGCAAAGTGAACTACGTATTGCATCAAGCTGCGCTCGGTTCAGTGCCTCGCTCCATTGACGACCCTATTAATACCAACCGTAGCAACATTGACGGCTTTTTGAATATGTTGGTTGCAGCAAAAGACGCAAAGGTGGACAGCTTCACCTATGCAGCAAGTAGCTCAACCTATGGTGACCACCCAGCCCTTCCAAAAGTTGAAGAGAACATTGGTAACCCATTGTCGCCGTACGCCGTCACGAAATATGTGAACGAGCTTTACGCCGATGTGTTTGCGCGCACCTACGGTTTCAATTGTATTGGACTACGATATTTCAATGTGTTCGGGAAACGCCAGAATCCGGATGGTGCATATGCCGCGGTGATTCCAAAATGGACTGCAGCGATGATCCAAGGCCAAGATGTTTTTATCAATGGGGATGGGGATACCAGTAGAGATTTTTGTTTTATTGAGAATACCGTACAAGCAAACTTGTTAGCCGCAACGGTCGAGTGCGAAGATGCTCGCAATCAAGTTTATAATGTTGCGGTGGGAGATAGGACAACATTGAACCAATTATTCCAGTCTATTAGCAACTCGTTAGCCTTAAATAGTGTATCTTACTGCAAACAGGCAATCTTTCGTCCCTTCCGAGACGGTGACGTTCGTCACTCCCAAGCGGATATCAGCAAGATATCTAAGCTTCTTGGTTATAAACCTGAATTTAAAATTCAAGATGGTATAGAATCTGCTATGCCTTGGTATATAAAGTTTCTACGATGAAGTGGCATTTGGGTTTACTTGGTGAAAAGCTAAAAGAAAGTAACGAAGGAAGGGTTGTTGCAAGAAATCTTGGTTTTCTAACCCTTCTTCAAATCGGGACTTACATATTTCCGTTATTTACAATACCTTATCTAGCTCGAACTATTGGCGTTGATGGTTTTGGTAAAATAGCTTTTGCAGCAGCTGTCATGGTTTGGTTTAGAACTATCACTGATTGGGGGTTTAATTACACCGCTACTCGGGATGTTGCTAGAAATAGGGAGAATAGAGAAAAAGTCTCAGAAATATTCTCTCACGTAATATGGGCTCAATTGCTTCTGATGCTTGTAGCGTTTTTGATGCTATTGGCGGCAATTTACTTAATCCCTTATTTCTACCAAAATAGAGTGGTACTTCTTGCTAGCTTTCTTATGCTTCCGGGGTACATTTTATTCCCAATATGGCTTTTTCAAGCTATGGAAAAGATGAAGTATATAACGATACTTGATCTGATTTCTAAGACTCTCTTCACTACACTGCTTTTTATCTTCATTACTAATGAAGATGATTATGTGCTTCAACCTCTATTTATTGCATCTGGGTATGCTTTGTCAGCGGTGGTTGCGATGTATATTATCTTAGTGAATTGGAGAATAAAGCTATACTTCCCTACATTTAATAGTTTGACCTTTGCAATTCGTAAAAGCGCGAATGTTTTCGTAAATAATATAATGCCAAACCTTTATAATAGTCTGTCAGTCGTGATTCTTGCATTTGTTGGTGGTAGTCACGCAAATGGAATACTTGATGCTGGTACTAAGTTTATAAATATTGCTCAGGGTTTCCTAAATGTTATATCCAAAGCATTCTTTCCATTTTTATCAAGAAGAATAGATAAGCACGCGGTTTATACATATATAAATTTAGTCTTGTCAGTTTTTGTCGCTGGTTTTCTTTTTATATCATCCCCTGTAATTGTTAAGTTCTTTTACGGTGATGAGTTTATGAATGCTGTACCCGTTTTGCAAATAATGTCAATTTCGGTTGTCTCGCTATCATTAAATAATGTATATGGTATAAATTATCTTATCATCCGCGGTTATGAAAAAGAGCTAAGAAACATAACAGTAACTAGTTCATTGATTGGGTTAACAATTGCGTATCCTATGATTTATTATTATGGGTACCTTGGCGCTGCATTCGTTATTACCTTTACAAGATTTATTTTAGGTGTTTCAATTTTTATAAAGGCAAAAGCCTTGAAATAATATAGAGAGCTTCAGAATGAAAGTTGCCATCCACCATAGAGAGGGAAGCTTTTCCGATGCTTGGATTTTATATTGTCAAAAGCATGGAATTCAGTTCAAATTAGTTAATGCATATGATTCTGACTTTATCTCCCAATTAGAAGGGTGTGCGTTTTTTTTGTGGCATCATCATCATGCTCACTCCCAAGATATTTTGTCTGCGAAAAGGATTTTATTCGCTTTAGAACACGCGAATGTGAATGTATTCCCTGATTATAATTCAGCGTGGCATTTTGATGACAAAGTGGCGCAGAAATACCTCTTGGAAGCGATAGGTGCGCCGATTGTTCCTAGTTTTGTATTCTACAGCAAAAAAGAGGCTAATGAATGGATGAGCTCTCAAGAGTTCCCTGTTGTGTTTAAGCTCGCAGGTGGAGCGGGAGCATCAAATGTTAAATTGGTTAGAAATCAAAAAGACGCTAAAAACCTCATTAGTAAAGCTTTTGGTCGGGGAATCCCTCGATTTGACCGGCTGGGCAACTTTAAAGAGCGGTTAAGTAAATACAAATCAGGACAAGCTAACCTGTTAAGCGTGATGCGGAGCCTTGGTCGCTTGTTTATTCCCAAGGAACATGTGAAGCTACAAGGTCGTGATAAAGGGTATATATATTTTCAGAAGTTCATACCAAATAACAAATCGGACACTCGCGTAATAGTTGTTGGTGATAGAGCTTTTGCGATAAAGCGTCTAGTGAGAGATGGCGACTTTCGCGCATCGGGAAGCGGAAAGATTGAATACGATCGATCCTCCATCGATCTGCGCGCCGTGGAAATTGCTTTTGAAACCTCGAAAGCACTGCGTGCAAGTTGTTTGAGTTATGATTTTGTTAACGATAAAAATGGCAACCCGTTGATTGTAGAAATCAGTTATGGATTCAGTATTTCAGCCTATTTCGACTGTCCGGGATATTGGGATAGCGAATTGAACTGGCATGGTGATAAATTTGATGCGCGCGAGTGGATGATTGATGATCTTCTAAAGGAATATAATAAGTATAATTAAGCTATTGGTGAAGGAATCTATTGTTGAGATTTTTCAGTGAATCGGCTAAAGCATATTTAGGTGATTAGATCTATAGAGAGCGCTGAGTGCTCGTTAGCAGTTGTATAGGATTAAATAAAGCCTGTGAAAAGTCTTAACCTCAATGGAAGCGCTCGTTTTGTGCTGTTAGGAAAAGTTTGAAATATGAATAAACACCATAAGAGTGTAGGAATATTCAAAATTAAATCTCCTCTTTTTGTTTTCTGCTTTGTGCTTGCTTTGAAATTATTGATTAGCTTGGCCTTTTATGGCTTTGAAGTTGATAAGTATAATTTCATCCCTTTGGTCGGTGATGATGAATATGGTTATTATTATAAGTCTATAGATGTTTTGCATGGAATACAGAGTAACGGCCTTTTGTGGATGTGGGACAATTATTTTTTATACACTGGAAGTCACCACTTTATCTATTATTTTTTATTAGCGCCCATATTCCTTTTTGAAGATCCTTACTTGGTTCTTCTTGTTATTAAGTCGTTCGTATATGCTGCATCGAGCGTCCTAGTATATAAACTTTCTTTTCGGCTGTATAACCGTAAAACGGCGGCGCTTGCAGCAGCGTGTTTTGTTGCTTACATACCAATGCATATACTTAGCCTCTCGTTCATGCGCGATGACATAATGTTCTTCTGTATTATTGGAGGGGTTTATTATGCGATTCAACCTAACAGTAGGAAAAGTTTGCTTTTATTGATGGCTTTTATCGCTATTTTGTTTGGTTTTAGGTTGAACGCTGCTGTTGCGTTGATAGTTTTCGTAGCATTCTACAACCTAGACTTAATCAAAACAAAAAAGGGTAAGTTATTATCCTTTTTTATAATGGTGATTCTCATATATTTTCTATATATAAGGTGGGAATTGTTTTCTGGGTTTTATAGCAAGGTTTCTTTTGGACACTTGTTGATTAGCACTCCCTACGAGATTGTTAGGTTCATTCTTTCTCCATTACCACTTCAATTGACAGAGGAGCTTCCCCTAATACTTAAGGGCTGGTACGTGTTTAGCTTTTGGGTTTCTGTTATAGCGCTATTTTGCATTCTCAGGAGTATGCTGAATAGGACAAACTGGCGACTGAAAGCTTCTCTTATTGCAATGGTGCTCGTGTATATACTGCCTTATATTGTTGTTGGTGACCTTGGGTTTCGCCAGCAGTCAGTGATTGCGCCGCTATTATTTGGATTATTGGTTGTCCCAGTCTTTACCAGCACATCACGCTGAACAGTTTTGCTTTGCTCAAATTCTATTAACTATCTCTTAAGAAGTCGGAGTAAGGTCTTCTAGTCATGAAACTTTTATCTCGCATGCGTAAATTAATTATGTTGTCTGCCTCTCTTCTATTGGGGCGGAAATGGTTGGCGAAAAGGCTTGGCGTTGTAATTGGTGAGAACTGCCGGATTTATATTAGAGATTTCGGTTCTGAGCCGTTTTTGATTCAGTTGGGGGATAATGTAACTATAACCTCCGGGGTAAAGATTCTTACTCATGACGGCGCGACTGGTCTTATTGCTGATGATAAAGGGAAAAGGTTTCAACGGTATAGTCCTGTTAAAATTGGTAATAATGTGTTTTTAGGTGTGAACTCCATTGTTATGCCTGGGGTTTCAATCGGTGATAATGTAATTGTTGCCGCAGGAAGTATAGTTACGAAGGACATACCTAGTGGAAGCGTTTTTGGTGGTAACCCAGCTAAGAGTATTTGTTCCTTTGAGGATTACTCCTCGAAGGTTAAAGCGGAATATATTAGTGATAGCCAATTAGAAGGAATCGATAACTACAAAGAACGAGTTTTTCACTATATTAAGATTGCGAGGCAGCGAGATGAAAAGTAGTGGTCTCAAGTCTGTTCTGTTTGTAAGCCCAACATCAATCCTGGGCGGGGCGGAAAGAGTAATGCAAAACCTTGCAACTCAGCTAGTCGAACAGGGTGTCAATGTGATTTTTTATTCGATGTCACGAGGTGGGCAACCCGGATGGGAGCATTTAAAAAGACGTTCTAACTTTACTTTGATTGAGAAGGGCTATCAATCAGAGAAAATGTCTTTGATACCATCCATTTTGAATATATGGAAACTGTCCAGACAATATAAGTTTTGCGTTGTAGCTTCATCCCATACCCACACGAATGCTGTTTTATCACTTTTGAGGAAGCTTAAATTAATTAGAGTAGATTATTTAGTTGGGCGAGAATCCACTTTTATCTTCGACCGATTTTACGGGGTTAAACGAAAGATTTTTAAGCTACTGTATAAGTACCTATATGGAAGTCATGATCTTCTTATTTGTCAGACGCATGGCATGAAAGAGTCTCTATTGAATAACCTTGGCTTCAGTCCTGCAATTAAAATTTCAGTGATTCCAAATCCAGTGGGGCCTAGAGTTGAAGCCTTGGCAAAAAAATTGAAGCCTCGCAATGTTGAGATAAAAGAAAATCTCAATATTTGTGTTTGTGGAAGGTTTATACCTCTTAAGAATTTCGAAGGGTTGCTCAGGGCGTACCGTGATATTGCTCAAAATATTGGTCGCTTAAAGTTGCACTTTGTAGGTGATGGGCCATTGCTGGGAGAACTCAAAGCGTTATCGAGAGAATTAGGAATTTCAGATTCCGTAGTTTTTCATGGGAAAATTGAAGACCCAACAATTGTCTTCATGCAATGCAGAATTGGGGTTATCCCTTCAAAACGGGAAGGCTTCCCTAACGTCCTTTTAGAAATGATTGCCTCCGGTGTCAATCGTATACTTTCAACTCCATGCACCGATGCGGTTCGGAGAATCCCCGGCTTGACAGTTTCTGAGGACGCTTCAGTCGAATCATTGAGGGAGTCTTTGCAACAAGTAATTTTATCCGACGCAGACTATAGTGAGGTTTATCGTAGCTATCTTTTGAATCATCATACGAGTCGCTTTTTCTTAGAGACGGTTCAGAAGCAACTTCTGACAAAGGAGAAGTGTGATGATGCGCATTGAAAGAAATCATAGGGGCATAGTAAAAAGAGCCTTAATTTTGGCCTCCTATCCTGACTCATTGGTTAACTTTAGAGCGGCGTTTATTAGACGCTTGATTGAGCTAGAGATAGAGGTCCATGTTGCAGCTCCAAACTTGAGTCAATCAATCGATGTGAAAAAGCATCTTTGTGAAATGGGAGCTACTTGCCATGACGCATATATAAAGCGTACAGGTCTGAATCCTCTCAATGATGTGGTTGGATTAATTCGCCTTATGTCACTTTTTAGAAAGGTTCAACCAAATTTAGTGTTAGCTTATACGATAAAACCCGTAATTTGGGGCCTCAAAGCAGCTAGTCTTGTCGGGGTCGAGCAGCGAGTTGCTCTTATCACAGGACTTGGCTATGCATTCACTGGGAAAGCAACAGGCTTGCGCGGTTTTGTACAGAAAATTGCTAAGTCACTGTACAAATCGTCATTGAAGAAAGCATCGCTTGTGTTTTTCCAGAATCCTGACGATTTGGAAGAGTTTGCCAGTACGGGGCTTCTGCCGCAGCATATCCGAACCGAAGTGGTTAACGGTTCAGGAGTTGATACCAGCAACTATGAGCATGCTGCCTTTCCGTCAAACGCAACCATCAACTACTTACTTATTGCCCGTCTTTTGGGAGACAAAGGGATTCGAGAGTATGTTTCTGCCGCGCGTAAAATCTGTGCAAAACACCCTCATGCTCAGTTTCATTTAGTCGGCGGGCTTGATACTAATCCAAACGCGATCTCGGAAGAGGAAGTTAACGCGTGGGTACAGGAAGGCGTGCTTCAGTGGCATGGCGCAGTGGATGATGTTCGTCCGTTCATCGCGAATAGTCACGTCTATGTTCTCCCTAGTTACCGTGAAGGAACGCCTCGTTCTGTTTTAGAAGCTATGTCTATGGGGCGTGCCGTTATTACCACGGATGCGCCGGGTTGTCGCGAAACTGTGGTTGATGGCGATAATGGCTTCTTGGTTGACGTGAAGTCTGTTGACCAGCTCGTTACTGCTATGGAACGTTTTATCCTGCAACCAGAGTTAATTGAATCGATGGGACAACGGTCACGTGAAATTGCTTGCGAAAAATACGATGTTCATAAAGTGAATAAGGCGATGTTGAAAGCCATGGGAATTATTAAAGAATGAAACGTTGCTTAGATTTTTTCGCTGCACTTGTTGGCTTGCTTGCTTTGTTCCCCGTCATTCTTGTATTGAGCATTCTGATTCGCGTGAAGCTAGGTTCCCCCATTTTCTTTTCGCAAGTTCGCCCCGGTCTGCATGGTAAGCCGTTTCGTATGGTTAAATTTCGCACCATGCGAGACGCCAACGACAGCAATGGGAATCCGTTGCCAGACGCCGAGCGGTTGACCTCGTTTGGTAACTTCTTGCGAGCGACAAGCCTAGATGAATTACCCGAGCTTTGGAATGTGCTTAAAGGTGAGATGAGCTTGGTAGGTCCGCGTCCACTATTGATGGAATACCTTGAGCTATATAGCCCTGAGCAAGCCCGACGTCACGAAGTTCGTCCCGGTGTTACTGGTTGGGCACAAGTGAATGGAAGGAATGCCATTAGCTGGGAACAGAAGTTTGAATTAGATGTTTGGTATGTCGACAACCGGACGTTGTGGCTTGATATCAAAATTCTATTTCTAACAGTCAAAAAAGTATTTGTTCGAGAAGGAATATCTGCCGAGGGAGAGGCGACAATGTCAAAATTTGAGGGCTCAGAGCATGACTAAGTTAATTGGAGTATATGGCGCAAGTGGTTTTGGCCGAGAGGTCATGCCGTTGGTTCGCGTGCAGTTTCCGGACGCTGACTATGTTTTTATTGATGATGGAGCTGCAGGTGGGGAGTTGAATGGCTATCCCATTCTTTCGTACGAAGACTTCTGCGCAAAAGATGTAAGTGAGCGAGCGGTAAGCATTGCTATCGCAAATAGTTCTGTACGAGAGAAGCTGGCGGCTAAGCTGACGGAATCTGGAATTCCTCAAATTGATGTTTTGGCAAGCAATGTCGTTGTGCTTGATGCTGTTGATATGCAAGCTGGCGCTATTTTATGTCCTTTTGTGACCCTTACTTCAAACATTAAAATTGGTAAGTCATTTCACGCGAACATCTACAGTTACGTTGCACATGATTGCGTCATTGGCGATTACGTTACATTTGCTCCTTCGGCAAAATGTAATGGCAATGTCCACATTGAAGATCATGCTTATATAGGTACTGGAGCTGTCATTAAACAGGGTACTCCAGATAAGCCAGTTGTGATCGGGAAAGGGGCGATTGTCGGTATGGGGGCCGTGGTCACGAAAAGCGTCGCTCCAGGAACGGTAGTTGTCGGAAATCCAGCCAAACCGCTAGAGAAGAAGTAATGCTAAACACCCCATTCTCCCCATGGCCGTCGTTTACTGAAGAAGAAGCGAAGGCTGTTCATGATGTGATCTTGTCGAACCGTGTGAACTACTGGACAGGTACCGAGTGTCGCGAGTTCGAGAAGGAGTTCGCGGCGTATACCGACAGCAACTACGCAGTTGCGATGGGTAACGGTACCTTGGCGCTCGATGTGGCGTTGCAAGCGCTTGGTGTCGGCGCGGGCGACGAGGTGATTGTGACGCCGCGTACCTTTATCGCGTCTATTTCAACGGTCGTTAATGCGGGGGCGACGCCGGTATTTGCTGATGTCGATCGCGAGAGCCAAAACATTGAAGCCCATACCATTGCGCCGGTGATCACGCCGCGCACCAAAGCGATTGTCGTGGTGCATCTGGCCGGTCGTCCTGCCGAAATGGACGCCATTATGGCCTTAGCCGAGCAGCATGGAATTTACGTGGTTGAAGACTGTGCGCAGGCACATGGCGCACGTTATAAAGGTCGTTCGGTTGGCAGCATTGGTCATATTGGCGCTTGGTCGTTTTGCCAAGACAAAATCATGACCACCGGCGGCGAGGGCGGCATGGTCACCACCAATGACGAAACCTTATGGCGCAAAATGTGGTCATTTAAAGACCACGGTAAAAGCTATGAAGCGGTGTATGAGCGCGAGCATCCGCCAGGGTTTCGTTGGTTACACGAAAGCTTTGGTACCAACTGGCGTATGATGGAAACTCAGGCCGCGATTGGCCGTATTCAGTTACAGCGTATGCCTGACTGGACTGCTGCACGGCAGCGCAACACGGCAGCCATAACCGCAGTTTGTGCGGAGTTTTCTGTCGTCCGTACGCCGTCAGTACCTGCTCACATGGAGCACGCTTGCTACAAGCATTATTGCTTTGTTGAACCAGAACAACTGGCTGAAGGTTGGACGCGTGATCGCATCGTTGAAGAAATGGTGGCGCGTGGCGTACCTTGCTTTCAAGGTTCGTGTTCTGAAGTGTACCTCGAGAAAGCTTTCGACAACACTGGCTGGCGCCCTGAGACGCCGTTGCCAGTTGCCCACGAGCTTGGCAACACATCACTGATGTTCTTGGTACACCCAACGCTTACCGACGCTGAAATCGAGAAAACCTGTAGCGTATTACGCGAGGTGCTTACGCAAGCACAAAAGTAAGCTTTCTCTTACATCAATGAAGTCAAAAAACGGCATCTGCGCAAGCGATGCCGTTTTTTGTTTGTGCCTAAAACGGCTGTTTAATGTTGCCGTGCGAATGCAACTAAAGCTTCATCATCCGCTACGTTGATCCAAGTGATGTTCTCTTCTTTGAGCATCGTGGTTGCATCCTCATACGCGGTCATAAAGTCAGGGGGCGTTGGGGGCTCCATGGTTACCAACATATTTTCACTGGTCACTATGGCTTCGTTCTGTAACCGGGCGAGTCGGTCGCCCCACTGTTTCACATGTTCAAATGCTGCTAGTGGCGTTTTGCGATCAAAGGCCAATGGCTTAATCACTCGTGTAATGTCTTTCGTTTGTTCAACGAAGGGCAGTTTAAACTCACCTAAGCGCGTTTTCAGAGCTTGCTGTTTAAACCCTACAATGCCTCTCGTTTTGAATGTACGGCGGATATTTTTTTCCAGTATCGCCTCACGGTATTCACGCGTAGCAAAACTACGTTGAACATAATGCTCGTAGAGTCGTTCAAGCTTCTCTTCAGGTGCATTAACCAGCGCTGTACCCATATTACCAAAGTAAATGACACCCTCGCGAAAACGCGTTAGCTCTTTGAAAATAGCGACGGTAGATTTACCCGGATGCTCCATGGCGTAGGTTTGAACGCGCATAAGCTCGGCTTCAATCATTTTCAATGCTTCAGCGTAGAGTTTCCCGTCGATATCATCAAAAAACTGCGTGACTCGCGGGAATTTTTTACGAGCGAGTTTAAAAAGAAGCTTACCTTGTTGAGGAAGGCACACGACGACGCCAACATTTGCGAACTCTTGGGTTTCTGCAAAAGGCATAAAACGTACAGTGCTGTACATGCATAGTGTTTTCATAGTATGCCCTCCCAAAACGCGTCTTCTTCAATTGATGTTAATAGTAGCCTGACTTCCTCTAGAAAGTCATCTGTTATCGCCCATTCATCCGGGAGCTGAGCAAAGATCTCGTCAATTTTATCCAATCCTAAATGCGCGCGGCGCTCAAATTCATCACGAGTGAAAAGGTTTCTTTTTTGCTCCCAGCTCGTTCGGCCAAGGTGGTTTGCCTTGAACTCGTTAAAATCAATACTCTGATCAAATGCAAGGTTATGATCTATCACGAAGAAATTTTTATTCGCCGGCTGGTAAAAAAGGTTTGGATTTCCACCCTTCTGAGAAAGGTTTCGATCATCATTGCGGATCCACCAATCAAATACGAATAATGACGCGGCGATTGCTCCATCACTTGCTTCGAGTGTTTGGTAGGTGACCTCTTGCAAGCCTTCGATGTATTTGGTTGCAAAGAGCTCACCATGGCCGAGTGTTGATGATGCTTCATCATTGTATCTAACAAGACCTTCATCCACGTAAGCAAGGTCAAATTCGGGAAAAGGAAGTTCAAATGCAGTAGCTAAATGAGCACAAATAAACTCTTTCGCCAGTCCCGTTGGGGTTGTTGACTTTCCTTTTACGACATAAAGCTCTCCAAGTTCATCACGACATAAAAAAGGCTGAGTATAACCTTGTTCAAAACGTCGAATGATTTCGCTGATCACAAGCATTATGGATTCCCGTAGCTTTCGAACTTCATTTAGCCTATCGTCTTTGCAGTAAAACGCAACGGTTGATGTTTCGATAACAAAGGAGTCAATGGATGAAGTTTCCAGAGCATAATGCCTTTATATGGACCATTGGAATATCTGGCGTACTTTATGCCGGAATTATGTTGGGTGTTATTTTCAGTGGAGCACCCAGTTCGCTTGGTGCCCTGAGTGGCTTCTGGACGTCAATTACATCTATGGGAGCCCTAATTGTTGGTGCGCTCGCACTAGGTGAGTGGAAGCGACAATTGCGACGAAAGGCCGTAGTTCGAGTGCTAACGAATTGGCATGATCTACAACATGAATTACGAGAAGCTAAATACTTCTGTAGTGTGATACGTGACCACTTGCATAATAGACAATCGCCGCCAACAGGGGCGTGTACTTCAAGTTACGATTGTTCAGTTAAAACGTCGGCAAAAATATCACTGGAAAAAGCATATGGTATTTTTAAAAAGCTAGAATTTGCGATATTGGATCTACCGAGTGGGTTGGGTGAGCAAATTGAGTCAATACGCGATTGCGTTGAGGAAATGTACCTCGGGCCTGAGGGAATTGGATTTACTGGTGCCGCCATTCACTCTCCAGCGCACGAAGGTATTCTTAGATTCACTCAAAACTTGAATCAACTTTGTGACCGTTGCACTTATGCCAATATGGCTCAACTAAGAGATGAGTTACGCGGTAATGTTCGATTGTAGGAACGTGATTGCGCTGTAACCCAATGTAATCGGCAATGGAATGGCAATGATTACGGATAAATAACGTTCAAACAAGCCCAGAATCTCTCCCTATGGCCTATTGTGTATTCGGCGAGAATTTCTCGACGCATATTTATTTGAGTCACTCTCGCAAGTACGCGAAATGGCATGGCATTGGCGGCTCGATTACAACGATGAAAGGCCGTATGAAAGTATCGGTGATTTGCTACCTTCGGTGTATCGCTAATTATTGGAAAACTCTAGTTTAGAGGGGGCTCACCGCTAACGGAGAAGTGGACAATCTGACCTTGATGTCATTTGACATTGTTCAGAACTACGGGCTATTTAAATTGATCTTTTCCGTTGCTAAATTACTCGTTCTTTGACATTTTTGATTATCAGTATTTTGATAGGGACATTAATTATGGGCCAATCTAAAGTTAACTTTTTTTCGGAAATGTTCCAAAAGCCTCCTACTGAAGCTTTATTGAAGGGAGCCTTTTTCGCGTTAATGATTTGGTTGTTAGGTGCTGGTTTTGAGTACGCAGCGCTTCCAACGGATGGCGCTCGAGGGAATATATCAGCCGACTCTATACGTCCGATGATTGAAGTTATGCGTGGATTTTTAAATATGTTTGCAGGACTTATTTTGCTCATCGCTGTTTTACAGTACGTGATTCGTGCAGTCCTGTTGAAAAAGTAAACAGCCTTAACGGCTAGCCATCAAAAAACGGCATCTGCGCACGCGGTGCCGTTTTTTGATGGCTTAAATGCGTCAAATGACTTCTTTTTATCTTTATTGGTAATCAATTGACACTTTTTAAGCTGTTTTGGTGTCATTTGAATGCCTCATTGGTTCAAATAACACTTTTGTCCTAGCCCGGCTTCACAATGCGCTTGCGGTAGGAGTGTTCACTTTCCAATACCTCGTGTACCACCTTGGTCTGTAGCAGTTGTAAGTCGCGTGGATACCACATGTCATCGGCACTGGCTTGGAACATCACCTTTAAGAAGTCTTGTGTGACACCGCGTTGTCTGAAGTAGTTCCTCACCTTATTCTGTAGTCGTAGCATTTGTGTGCGGTCGTAGTGGCCCGGTACATAGGTACTGAATTGATGAAAGCCGAGGCTAGCGTTGCGGGTGATACTGCGTTTATCACCAGCAATAAATGCGATGGTGCAGGCCGAGGCGCAATAGTCATTGACATGCGTGGTCACCGACCGATGCGTCGCTTGGTAACTTGCGAGGGCTGTCGCAATGCGCAGTGCTTCGTCGAGATCACCGCCGATACTGGTTAAGCTGATTTCCTCAATACTGGTGTGCTCGGCCAACAGGTCGATGACCTGATCGGATATGCCAGTACCAAGCTCCCCCTCTAGGTGCATACGTGTGCCATCATCACTCACCTGCACCACGTAGTTCTGCTCAAATCGGCTTTCAAAAACGAGTTTTATTTCCGTCATCAGCAGGAACACGCCCACCACTAATGACACCACATTTAAGACAAGAATCACTTGCACTAACCCAGCAATAAAGCGGCCGCCGCCGCGCGACGGGTGACGTCGCGCACTGCGCCAAGTGCCGATGATTTGCCAACCGCCTAGCACTACGGCAAGGAACAGCGAGATGACCACAATAAAAAGCCGGCTAGTCCAGCTGATGCCGTCGAGGAGGCCGCTTAGGCTAAGCGCATTACTGGCCGCGGTCGTCAGTACGTTAACCAGTACCAAGTTCACCCAAAATGCGACCACCAGTGAAAGTTCGCCGCGCCAGTGACGAACAATGTAATTAGCTTTTTTGTCAGGTTCCATGTTTTTTTATTTCCTGTGCTGTCCTTGCTTGTCAAAGTTAAATCATACCGTCAATCACCGTATGTTACGACCATGTATTATTGTCGTGTTTTATTTGAATCTAACTTAACGTCGGGGTGGTGATATGACACGTTTACTTAAAGTTGCGCATAACCTATCAAGTTCTAACGCCGTCAAAAGGAAACCATGTTCAGTTTTTCTTATTTGAGACCGCTAATTATCAGCTCTTCGAAACCCTGAGTGAAACCGATTATCGCATGGCAACCTTTGAAAATGAGGAGGGGATCTTGAAGGGGGTTTTCGTTGTTTTCTCTATCATTGACTCTGTAAATTTTGACGTTCACACCCTCCGAGAAATTATCAAAGACGCTGACGGCGACGGCGTTGCCGATGCAGATGACCAGTGTCTTGCGACAGTCGAGAGCGATACGGTTTGGTTTGATGGTGTGAACTCAGGGGTGACTAACCACGTTGATGCCAACGGTTGTGCCATTAGCGATCACTATGCGTCGTGTGACGCCGAAGCGCAAAGCAGCGGTTTACTAGGTTATAGCGGGCCGACGCAATGCGAAATGATGATGGGCTATCAGCTCTACCGTGACGGCCTTATCGACTACACCGAACTGCGTATGCTGCGCAACGCGCTGTAAGGTTATTTTGTAGCATACGGCACCGATTGGGTAAGGGGATTACCGTTCGGTGCCGTGACTTTTTAGAAGTCGTAGACTGCCTGTACCCTAACCGTTTGATCCTTTCATTAGTAACATCTGTGTGGCATAAAGTTTTAATTATGTTTAAATGGTATATCTTTTGTAAAAGATGACCAGTCCGACGTTAATGCTGCTTTCTCAGTTTACTTAGATAAGGAATTCACATGAACTTCAAGCTTGCCTCACTCATCGCTGCAACTCTTATGCTTGGTGGTTGTGCCTCAACAACTAAAGCGCCTCCTGTACTGCAGCAATCGAATCAACCGGCGCATGTTTGGAATGATTCAGAAAGTTTGGCTTTGAACATCACCAAGGCCGCATTAGATATCCCTGACGATATTCGTGACACTGACAAACCAGCAAACGAGTCCATGTTCCGCACAGCCGCTTGGAAAAACACGACCGAGGCCACTACGCCCAATCTTAGGGTGAAAAAATAGTTCGCTATATAGCAAAGTAACTGAGCATGAACTACAATGTTTGCTAATTAGCGAACATTGGGGGCGAAATGGCGACTCGAATCGAAATTGGCAAAGCAATACGCGAAAATAGAAAAGCGCTCGGTTACACGCAACTGCGGCTATCAGAAATTACAGGCATTCATAAATCGACGATTTCCGAAATAGAAAATGGCCGCTTTACCGGCTCTTTCGATATCTTCGAGCGCTTGCTTGACGCCGTTGAGTTGCAATTTAATGTTTCGCGCAAGCAACATCGTTTACCGGACTGGGATGAAATTAATGAGCTTTTCGCTGAGGACGATGTATGACCAGCGCTGAGAAGACTAAGTCAGTTTTACCTACTAGGGTTAATAGTATTACCGTATGCATTGATGATGCCGAGGTTGGGCTGCTGACACACGGATCGGTGCATCATTTTCAGCCGACTCAGGACGCAAAGCATGTATCTCTGACCATGACCCAAAAGGGCATGGATGGCTACTCCTCAGGCACATTGCACCCAATATTCTCACAGAACTTGCCCGAGGGCTTTAATCGCCACTTCATTGCCGAGAAATTAGCAAGGTATGCCAAAGTAAACGATATGTACCTTTTGGCGCTGCAAGGACGCCAGGGTATCGGTATGCTGTCTTACCAAAGCGACATTCATCTGCCCGAGGCGGAGCCTGTTACACTCAACGATATTCTGACCTACAGCAGTCCGGACCCCTTATTTCCGCAACTGCTGGAAAAATACTACCTACGCAACTCTTTGGCTGGCGTCCAACCTAAGGTTAGCGTGCCTCGCAGCGCAGCTACTCCAACAGAGCGCACCGTAGAACAGCGAGACTTAATTGTTAAAACCTTTGATGCCGAATTTCCGTTACTGACAGTGAATGAATTTGTTTGTATGGAAGCGGCCCGTTGGTGCGGACTAGCTCCTCCGAAAACCTATTTGTCAGAAAATTTAGAAACTTACGTGGTAGAACGATTCGACATCTCCGATGAAGGCATTCGGCTCGGTTATGAAGATTTCACCACGCTGATGAAAAAGCCAAATGATCCAGATGCAAAGTACTCTGGCAGTTATGAGGCGCTTTTGCATGCGACTCACCTGTACACGAACAGCCAAGAAGAAGTTGAAAAAATCTACCGCTACATTGTTTTCAACAGCTTGATCGGCAATGGCGATGCGCACCTCAAGAACTTTGCATTGCAATACGCGCCCGATATGAGCGACATTTATGTATCGCCCCCGTTCGATATCACTCATACCATCATTTACGACACTATCGACAACAAAATGGCGTTGAAACTAGCAAGTAGTAAAGCGTTTCCGGATGTCGCAACATTAATGCGCTTAGCCGAGGGTAAACAGTATCGAATCCGCAAAGCCAAGGAAATTATTGAGCAGCTAAGTGATGGGATTATGGACTACCTCAAACAATCCAATGAGGTAGCCCTGTTTGAGGGACTAAAGGAATCCATTGAACGGTCGGTTGCGCAGGTGATGACATCATCATCTGGTACATCGAAGTATCGCCATGACCGAATTAAAAAGTATGAGTAGTGGGTCGTAAACTCGCGTTCAAACATATCTTCAAACAGCGCATCTGGGTGGTTAAGTTCGGTTTTGTTCGGATAGTTTAACGTGGCTCAGGGCCATTTCGAAATGCACGCTGTTAGTACATTTCGTGAGTTCAGCTACGAGCGTAGAGCGAACCTTAGAGTTTTTGCTTACTTCCGGGTCGCAGTCACTTTTTTATGGAGAGGCGTCAAAGTTATTTGCTTTCGGCAAACCAATGGCGTGTGCGATTGGCAAACCAAACTAACGATAACATTACCGGCACTTCGACAAGTACGCCAACGACCGTCGCCAATGCTGCGCCTGAATGCAGACCAAAGAGTGAAATGGCGACCGCAACCGCTAGCTCGAAAAAGTTAGAGGTGCCAATCATGCAAGCTGGCGCTGCGACGTTGTGTGGTAGCTTCATCTGCTTTGCCAAAACGTATGCTATGGCAAAAATGCCGTACGTTTGAATCAGCAGTGGAATGGCAATGAGTACAATCGCAAGTGGTTTTGCCAGTATGGTTTCCGCTTGAAAGCCAAACAACAAAATCACCGTGGCAAGCAAACCGATCATGGACCAAGGCTTCATCGTCGCTAAAAATTGATTCAAACGCGAAGGGTCATCGTGCCGCTCGAGTTTCTTCCGTGTCATTGCTCCGGCAAGCAGAGGAATAAGCACATAAAGGACGACGGAAAGCAGCAGCGTATCCCATGGCACGGTAATATCAGTTACCCCCAACAACAGTCCTGCAATTGGTGCAAACGCAAAGATCATGATGATGTCATTGATGGAAACTTGCACCAGCGTGTAGTTCGCGTCGCCTTTGGTAAGTTGACTCCAAATAAAGACCATAGCGGTGCAAGGTGCGACGCCGAGCAAAATCATACCGGCGATGTATTCGTTAGCCGTTTGTGGGTCAACCCAGTCAGCAAAGAAACCCTTAAAGAACAACCAGCCAAGCAAAGCCATCGTAAAAGGTTTAATCAACCAGTTAATGACCAATGTGAGGACGAGACCTTTGGGTTTCTTACCCACATCTTTGAGTGACGTAAAGTCAATCTGCACCATCATTGGGTAAATCATTAGCCAGATCAGCACGGCAATGACAATATTCACGTGTGCATATTCAATACTAGCTATTGCTGCAAAGATTTCAGGCCCTAACGTACCGAGAACAATGCCGATCACGATAGCAAGACCAACCCAGACGGATAAATAACGTTCAAACAAGCCCATAACTGCTCCCTAGGGTCTATTGCGCTGTAAGCTTTGCAAGTTCATCTTTTAGTTCTGCTGGCGAGAGTTCTTTCTCTGCAATTACCAGTAATTTGGCTACGCGTTTTTTGATTTCAGCGATACATGCACGAAAACCGAGCGCTTTTGCTTCGTCGCTACCTTCAATTTGCGAAGGGTCAGACAGGCCCCAATGAATCTTGATTGAATTACCAAACCAGACTGGGCATGTTTCGCCAGCTGCGGCATCACATACCGTGATCACCAGGTCAGGTTTGAAGTTCTCAAAGGCCTCCCACGATTGACTTTGTAGGCCCTCGACAGAGATGTTGCTTTCCTGCAAATAGCGAAGCGCTAGCGGGTGTACGATGCCGGCAGGATGACTTCCTGCACTTTGCGCAATAATGTGACCCTTTGCTAACTGGTTGGTGATGGCTTCGAACATAATGCTTCTGCAGCGATTGTGCGTGCAGATATACAGAACTTTCATAAACGTCTCTTTTGATTAACAGGATGAAAATTGTTGCTTCATGGTCTTCAATTTTGCTAACGCATCAGCAATATAGCCTTGGTTGTTGCTGACCGTTTCGTTAATGATCGCGCTTGCCCAGGTTGGAAGTTGAGGGTGAAGTTGGTAATACACCCATTGTCCTCGGCGTTCACCTTGTACGATATTGCATTTACGTAGCTCGGCTAAATGGCGTGAAACTTTTGGTTGCTCCAGCGCAAGTGCTTCCATGAGGTCACAGACGCAAACTTCTTCGAGTTGATTGATGAGCAAAACCGATTTTAATCTCGTGTCATCAGCCAGACATTTAAAAAGCTGTAGTGGTGTCATAGGTACATCTCTTATTTCGAATATCCGAATTATCATATATGTGAAATTTCATATGTCAAATTGCTAATGAACTCCAAAGGTACACAGTGTTATGTAACGCCTTGTAACGTTTGAAAAACAGGCAGGAATCTTTGTTCGTGTTCGGTGTTGATTTACAACAGGCTCTGTGTGACGTGGCCTTAGAGTTTTTTGTCATTTTTATGATATTGGTCAAAGAGTTATCAAGTACCCGCTAGGTTCCTAGGTTTTATAACATTTGAAATATACCGCTCTCGCCGATGAAAGCGCTATGCTCGCCGCGAATCTTTTCAATCAGGGAACCTTTGTGATGTTAAAACCACTTTCCGTTGCAGTTGCAGCACTTTCATTGAGCACCTCGGTGTTTGCCCAAGCCCCTAGCGAGATCCCGTCGATTACTCTCACGACGGAAGGTCCTGTAACTAGCATGCGCCCTCACGTCGCTTCGCAGGAACTGAGCCCAGCACACGATCGTGTCGCACGTATCAAAGTTGAAATTGAATTACGGACCGATCGCGAGTTAACACCATGGCAAGTTGATAATTATTCACAATATGACGCCTCGGTGCTTTCCTATAAAGCGACCTTTTTTGACGACGCTGGCGACATTGTTGAATTGGGCTATCCGGAGGTATTTCAAGCCAATATTGACGACCAGGTATATGCCGATGAGCAAGTGTTTGAAGACGACTATACGGGCGCTTGGATGAACTCTGAATATGTGCAAAACGATCAATATTATAGCAGTCGGCTAATCATAAATAGTCCAAACGAGATCTTGCACTTCGTTGATGGAAATTTACGTATTAAAGAAGTTTTACCAGAGCAGCCTTCGTATTATGCGTCGGCGTTGCTAAACGGGGAAAGCAATCAATTTATTTGGTATTACTTTAGTACCGACTTCCTGGTTTACGGAGCGCAGCTGGTTGATGCGGATGGCGATGGTATTGCAGATGCAGACGACCAATGTCCAGCAACCCTTGAAGGCGATACCGTATGGTTTGACGGGGTGAACTCGGGTGTCACCAACCATGTTGATGCCAACGGTTGTGCCATTAGTGATCACTATGCGTCGTGTGAAGCCGAAGCACAAAGCGGTGGCTTAATGGGCTACAGCGGACCAAGTTACTGTGAAACCCAAATGGGCTATCAGCTCTACCGCGCTGGCCTTATCGACTACACCGAACTGCGCATGCTGCGCAACGCTTTGTAACGCATTGTATCGCTAGCAGGGAGGTGGCATGCCTTGCTGTACTTGGCCTGTAGCCGATCCTGCTAAAATTCCAGCAGTTTCTGTAGGGCTTTTAGGATTTAGTCCTATTGATGTTTACGTTGTCTTTACATGAAAATGCACGTGATTTTCAAAAAGACATATAAAAACATGGGGATAATTCATTATGACTAAAGCAAAAGTTCTACAGGCTGCATTGCTTGCAACAGCAATGTTTGGCGGCGCTGCGGCAGAAGCTGATACATTGCAGTTAAAACTTACCAGTAATACGATAGATTTCAACGATTTCGATGTTGAACCGACGACTCGGCTTGGTAATGTCGAGGTTGTGTTGACCTTTGACACCACGCCAGAAGCGATTTTGATGGCGGATGCGACCCAGTACATCAACTCATTGACAGACATCAAGGTTACGTTTTTCGATGATGAAGGTCAGCCGATCACTACAGCTCCAAGTGCTGAATACTCGCTAGCAAGTGCGGATTACAGTTCAACGCTTTATCGGTATGGTTCTTCTGATGAGGGCTTCTTTGCAGGTTTTAACTACTCAGATGAATCACCAGATATTTTCTACAATGTTGAAGTATCGAACTTTGATGATATCGCTTCTCTCTACGAGAGTCTTGACGGCTATCCTGTTGTTGCCGAGGTAGCAAAAGCTCCTCAACAAGCTTTCCTGTTGACGCTTACCTACCTTACCACGGGGCAAGATGGCGGCTATATGGTTGGTTCTTACCTTTCATCAATTGAGTACATCATCACCGACGCTGACGGCGATGGCGTTACCGACGCGCTTGACCTTTGCGAAGCGTCAATCATTGATGAAACGGTCGTGTTGAATGGCATTAACTCAGGTGTTACTAACACTGTCGATGCAAACGGTTGTTCGGTTGCCGATCAATTTGCCTTGTGTGATATCGATCGTGACGGTGACGATTACAGCTACCGCGGTCCAACTTACTGCGCAATGATGACCACCTACGACTTATATCGTCAGGGCGTCTTGACCTATACCGAAGTACGTATGCTGCGCAACGCGCTGTAAGCGTTTTACTTTATTGTTTACGGCACCTGCGGGTGCCGTTTTTAATGTTGCCCTTTTCTTTACATTGTTAAATAATTGGTGTTCCATTTGTAGCAATCATGCTAAATCACAAGGAATGCCGAGAATGAAACCCTCTAAAATGTTACTTTCAGTTGTCGCTGCCGTAGCAACCGCGACCACTGCTGCTTATGCCGCGCCTGCAGAGCAACAGATTAAAATCACCAGCAGTCAACTCGACACTTATAGCTTTAACGAGCAAGCCCCTGCAACTTTGCCAAGTGCAGTTGAAATTATCCTAACCGTTGATACGTCAGTACTTGGCTATTTAACACCTGGATTCAATGAGTTCACGAATGCGACGACCGATATTGATATCACTTTTTTTGATGATGCTGGCGGCGTTTTGGCATGGGACTGGCCGTTGCAGCACAGCTTAAACGTTGATGCTGGCGAAATGAGTACCGTACAAGCGCGTTTTGGCGGCAGTTTTAATGCATTTACTGCGGGCATTCTAGAGACCAATTACGATGGTTTTGTATTTGAAATAGTGCAAGGAGAGGGATTTAATCTGTTTGCTGATAACAGCGGCTTTCCCGTGTTAACAGAAGCGAGCGTTGAGCAACCGGGTAACTTCATGCTTGCCTTAAGCGAAGTCGCTGCTACCTACCCAAGTTACCAACTTATCTTCGATAGCGGCACTATTGCTTATATGTCTGCTGATGCCGATGGTGATGGTATCACCGACGCTGATGACCAATGTGCAGCGACAGAAGTCAGTGAGACAGTAGTTTTTGACGGGATCAACTCTGGCGTTACCAATAGCGTTGACGCTAACGGCTGTTCAATTATGGATCGGTATGCAGCGTGCCAAGTGCCGCAATCTGACATGCTCTTTTACAGCGGTCCAACTCAGTGCGAAATGATGATGGGCTATCAGTTGTACCGTGAAGGTGTCATCACTTACACCGAACTACGTATGTTACGTAACGCTTTGTAACGTTTAAGGGTTTTCTAAAGCGCCTCTCTCCCATGCAAAACGTGGGGTGAGGCGTTTTTTTGTGGATAATCCTAAGGTTTTTTAATGATTGTGGTCGTCTTTACAATGTTAAATAATTGGGGCTATCGATAAACGCAGTTTAACTTAACGAGATACACATGAGCAAAGCAGTAACTTTTGGATGCGGGGCATTCCTTCTTGCCAGCAGTTTTGTGGCTGAGGCACAGGTTTACGAAGTCACCATTTCGGGTAACATTCTTTCTACCGACGGTCGACCTGAGTTGTCGGAAACGGCTCGCGCCACCGTAGTAGTTGAATTGGAGGCGACAGAGCAAGTTACTCCTACAGTAGGTTATGATGGAGTTTATTTTGCGGAAACCATTCTTTCTGTGAGTTACTCTTTTGAGAACGATCTGGGCGAGCCAATCGACTTTGGTTATCCAGCGCGTTTTGAGGTGCCGATAGGACAGCAAGCTGATAATCGTTTCAGCGAGTTTTATTCGGGCTTTTTCTTCAGCTACAGCGAGCTATCCTACAGCGATAACAATGAAAACCATCTCGCATACTTTAACCTCACTGGTTATGAAGGTGTTCGCGTTGCGGACTATCGCGATGACTTCGTTCTCTTCAATGAGATTTCGGGCCCAGGCTCTTATGTCCACTCGGTATTTCTTATTGATTCACCGGTAACGGATGCGCTTGAACGCTTTAGCATTGTGGTGGATAAACTAACGGTTGAAGAAGTTGCTCTTGACGCCGATGGCGATGGTATTCCCAGCTCGAAGGATCTTTGTAGTGCGAGTGATCTAAGCGAAGGGGTTTACCTGAACGGTATCTATACAGGAGTGACCAACTATGTTGATGAGACCGGTTGTAGCCTCGCTGATTACTACGCAGCATGTGAAGTGTCGCCTGAAGAGGCTGCGCGCATAGCCTACTCAGGTCCTACTTACTGCACCATGCAGCTTGGGTATCAATTTTATCGCGATGGACTTATCACTTACACCGAACTACGTATGTTACGTAACGCTTGGTAAATTCAGGCTAGCGCGAGCCAACTGTGACCAAAAGGCACCCTCGGGTGCCTTTTTTGCGTCAAATAAAACACCTCGCGTCAAACGTTTTTGTCATATCCATCTATAATCGATTAGTTGGTTAATAATTAGGCGTTGTTTTGTAAAGCGACGTGTGCTCGGCTAGGCCGAGGCGGCAACAGGAGACAAACATGAAATGGGTCGCGTATGTAGCGGTAGTGTTTAGTTTATCGGTGACATCACCGGCGTTTGCACAAAAAGTGATGCTGGAGGCACGTGGTGTCGTGCAAGGTATAAGTTTCTCGGGACAACCTCCCGAGGAATCGCTGGTGCCTTATGATGGTGAAGTACTGGTACGTATGGTGTTTGATACCAGTGTTGCGTTTAGTACTGTTGGTGTGAATACCATCCGTTCATCGAACAATCTGGTTACCGCTGACGTGGTGATGTTTGATGGCCAAGGCAATGAAATCACCAGTTATCCGCTACCAACTCCGGTATTGATGCCACAACAGTCCGAAACCACTGCCTACGACACCGTGGGCAGCTGTGATGAATTTGATGTCATTTGGACGTTAAATGCAGTTGATGCAGCCAACGTAGGCTATGAACAGGTGAACTTTTATTTAACCCCAATCGGTTGTGAGAACCTCTTTGTGCCGGAGACTGAATGGCCGATGATCTATGAAATTTCACCGCCGAGTGTTCCTTATTATTTACGTCTGCGACTCTATAGTGGAAGCGATTATGAGCAGGTGAACATTATTGTTAACGAGTTGCGTTATAGTGACGTGACGGATGACGATGATGCGGACGGTGTCGCCAATGAGCAAGACCTGTGTCCAGATTCATTATTGGCTGACTATGTGATGTTCGATAGCGGCAGTTCAGGGGTACCGAACTATGTCGATGAAGATGGCTGCAGCATTATGGACCACTATGCGAATTGTGAAGCTACCACGTCGAGCAGCGGTACGCGCTGGTTCAGTTACAGCGGGCCGAGCCAGTGTGAGATCCAAGTCGGTTATCAACTTTACCGTGACGGCTTGATTGATTACACCGAGCTGCGCCTACTGCGAAACGCAATGTAAGTCTTAGGCGTCAACCGAACGGCACCTGCGGGTGCCGTTTGATTACAATGCATCAAGTAAGAACTCAAGTGAAATAGGGGTGATGCCAAGGGTAAAGCCAATGGGGCGATAGGCTTTTCGCATCGTTCCAAGCGAAAAGTTACCGCGATTATTTTCAATGTCCGACAAGGTTTTACGACCTATTCCGGCCAGCTTTGCGTACTCGGTCTGATTTAACTTTAACAGGTCAGTGCGCAGGCGGCTAAGTGCCTGTCCCTCAGTCAGCTCATTTAGCACAACGCCAAGGAACACATGTTGACGCAGCTCGTAGCCTGTTAGTGCTTGTGTTTCACCATCGGCAAAACGTTGCCTAAGTTGCTGCTCTAAACTTGTTTTTCGTTGCTTTTGTATGTTTTTCAGCAGGCTACTTTTGAGAGGGCGGTTAAGTCGTGGTGTCATAACACATTCCAGTTTTTAAGTTTTTGCTCGATATCCGTAAAGCCTATGGCTGGGAAGTCAATAATCCGTTGCGGAGCACCGCGTTGGATGAGTCGTTCGCGTAAACCTAAAAGTTGCAGGCCTAGGCTTTTTAGCTCCGATAACAGTTGCCCAGGCGCCACATAGTTCTCGAGTTGGGCCGCAATGATGCGTCATATATTGCTCATGTTTGTGCTTATTTGGCCTTTTTGAGTTGTATATGACTCGTTTAGAGTAGCCAGTCGATCGGTAAGAACGAGAAGAAGCCCACTGAGAAGCGCTCGAACCAGCTCATGCCGGGCTCGGTATCGTGGCGCTTCAGTTCTTCGCCGTTGCGTTCCAGCCAATATAGTTCTCCCGTTTCACTGAGCTTCACTTCATAGGCTTGTTGGCGAATGTCATTGTGAAACGCCTCCGACATGGTCGCGGCAAGTTCTGGGCTGTCGATGACAACGCCTAACTCGGTATTGAGGTTTACCGAGCGTGGGTCAAAGTTAAATGAGCCGACGAACACGCGTTGGCGATCGATGATAAAGGTTTTGGCATGTAAGCTACTGGCAGAGCTAGAAAAGCTTGAGTCAATCGAGTCATACTCCATTGGCGCATCATTGAACGCTGATGGCCGCAATTCGTACAGATGAATGCCGGCCTTAAGTAAGCGCTCACGCCACTTGGCATAGCCAGAGTGTACGATGGCAACGTCATTGGTGGCGTAGGCATTGGTAAGCACACTGATTTTTACCCCGCGTTCAAGTACTGCTTCAAGGGCTTTCACCCCCGCTGAGCGCGGAATGAAGTAGGGCGATACCAGCAGAACTTCTTCGACAGGCTCACCAATCGCATTTTTTAAAGCGTGAGTGATCAGCTGATCCGAGCGTGCCTCGCCGAGCGCTTTGATGGGATCATCGCTGACCACCTCAGTTTCGGCCCAGGTAATAAGTGTAGGGTCAAAGAAACGTTCAGTTGAGATATCACCAAGCGTAAAGTCTTTGATGACAGCCTTGTTTTCTGAGCGGGGACTGGGGTCAGTGATCAGCTCGAATGGGTACGCTGAGTTGCTATTCCAAAACACATCAAAATCATTCGAAATATCGGTGACGGTTTCGCCCATCACCAGCACATCAAGATCCGCAAAAAGTACGCCGTCGGAGCGAATAAAATAATCATCACCAATATTACGGCCACCGACAATTGTCGCCTGATTGTCTGCTGTGAATGACTTGTTGTGCATACGACGGTTGGCGCGATTAAAGTCGAAGATAAAGCCTAACGCGATCGATCCGCGTGGCGTGATAGGGTTAAACAGGCGCACCTCGATATTGGGGTGTGCATTAAGACTACTAAGCGTGCCTTCAATTTTGCGGGTATGAAAATCATCTAACAACAGTCGTACCCGTACCCCACGCTCAGCGGCGCGTAGCAGGCCGTCAGAGACCAGCTGCCCAGACACATCGTCGCGCCAAATGTAGTACTGAATATCTAAGCTTACGTCAGCCTGCTCCACCAACATCATGCGAGCTTCAAGAGAGCCTTGTGCGTCGCCGAGTAAGACAATGCCGGCGTCGGTGGTTGGGGCTTGATTGAGTAGCGGGATCATCAGCTGGCCGAGACGCGTATCGAGGGTTTCAGCTGCGGGGACTGCAAAGCTCGGCTCTCGCGCTTCTAGATCGGGCAGACCACTACAGGCGGCAGTTGTAAGCGAAAGAACAAGCACCAACAAGAAACGAAACGATCGCATAAATTATCAGCTCAGCAAGAATGGGTGGCTTTAGAGTAGCTTAATTTCGGAACGCTTTGTAGCAACACTCTGAAAACTGGAATAGTCATTGTCGTATTGTTTGTTAAATGTAATGCTTTTGCTTCATTTCTGTTTGTAATGTTCGGTTTTGTGGTAATAATGATGGTGTTTATTAATCAACCAGAGGCTTTTATGAAACTATCTACTTTAGGCTGTAGTGTTCTTATCGGGCTGGCGAGCTTTGCTGCGCAAGCTGACATTATCGAGCTCAAGCTTGCAGGTGACGTTGAGGTATTGAATGACCCTGAAGCGACCCAAAGCGTAACCAAGGCGACAGCATATGTGGTGCTCACGACTAAAGATGGGCTACCTGAAGTGCTTGATTATAGTGCACTTATCTACCAAGACGCGATTTTGTCGATCCGATTTGAGTTTGAGGATGCCCAGGGATTGCCGGTTGATCTTGGCGTGGAAAACCCATTAGAGCTAACTGACGGCGCTGAGAACGCCGGTAATGAGCTTAGCTTTAGCGATGGATTTGATGTGGCACAATTCAGTTTTGGGTATGAGGTGAACGATAACCTGCACTTTGCCCAGATGATTGTCGCCGGGAGCGACGACGACCGCATTGCTGATTACACCAGTAACTTTGTGCAACTCAATCCTATTAGTGCGCCGGAAAGTGGCGTCGCTGGTATGTTTGTCACGGGCTCTCCTCAGGGCGACATCTATCAGTTTTTCATCCCTGATATGAGTGAAGTGAGTTACCAAGTGTTGTTGGCTGATGCTGACCATGACGGTATTGCTGACGAGCTGGATGCATGTTTGACCACCGACTTATCTGAAACCGTTACCCTGAATGGGGTGAATAGCGGTGTCGCGAATGTGCTCGATAGTACCGGTTGTTCGATTATGGATCATTACGCAGCTTGTGACGCTGAGCAAAGCAGTGGTGCAGGGTGGTTGGGCTACCAAGGCGCAAGCTATTGTGAAACTCAAGTGGGCTATGACCTCTATCGTGAAGGTCTGATCAGTTACATGGAATTGCGTCTGCTTCGCAATGCGTTGCGCTGAGTTAGCGGGCTTAGATGGCGCTTCGGGCGACTGAAGCGCCTTTTCGGTCAAACTTTACACAAAATGTCAAATTATCAACCTAAGCTGTTCTATACTTAGTTGTTACTTTTGGGTTTAAAAGTTGTGTGTTGGTGGCCGAGTATGGAATCAGAAGACAAGATAGTAAGCAGTCTAACTTTGGATACAGCCCAGTGGGACGGCGCGAGTAAATGGCAGAACTGGAAATATGCGATTGAGAAAGCGCTGCCCTACGACTGCGAGCTAAGTCTCAATAGCGATCCGGCTTGTTTTGAAGGTCATCTCGAAGTTTTCCATCATCCGCTTACCCATGAATCCTATTCTGACGTTACCTATTCAGGGAATCAGGTACGTCGTACGAAGCAGCATTTGCAAGACGGTTATAACGACTACATTTTGATGTTTGTCAAAAGTGGCGAGGGCTCGTTTCAAAGTGAAGGAGAGGTGTATTGGTTCAAACCGAACAGTATTTATTTGGTCGACACCTCGCGGCCCTTTTCCAAAGATATGTATGGCGGCTGCCAAGTGGTGTTTATTCGGATTGCTAAAGATCGTATTGATCCTGCCTTTCCGCAATTGTCGACGCAAGCCGTACGTGCGTTCCCGACGGAAAGTGGGCCGGGTATGTTGCTGCGTAACTATTTGTATATGCTGCCACGTGCGGTGCATACCTCGACCGAGTCGACCATTGACTTCCTCTTTCGCGCGCTGACGAACTTGGTGGTTGCCAACCTTATGGAATTGTCGGAACAACTGCCAGAGCGCAACTATGCAACAACCGACCATGCGTTTTTCGTGCAAGTGTTAAAGCACATGCGGCAACATTTCACTGACCCAAACTTTCGTTTGTCGAACCTCGTGGCGCACTATCAACGTTCCCGTTCGTATTTCTATCAGTTGTTTAAAGAGCACGGCACCACTTTCTCTGATGAGTTGCGCGCGTTACGTATTGAGTACGCCGCGAATCGTTTGGCCACAGCGTCAGCGACCATGGCTGATCTTGCCTATGAATGTGGATTTAACGGTGCGAGCCAGTTCTCGCGAGCGTTTAAAGTAGAAATGGGCGTCACCCCGCAGAAATTCCGCCTCACGCAGCTATAAGCCATTCTCTCTTTTTGTACTCAATTGGTAACCCCCAACCTTCGTTAAAATACCCTAATTATCCGTCAACTTTTAAATTTTTTGTCAAATCTTCTCGATTATTAGCGCATATATTCTGTAGCAATATTAATAATGCGGAGTTTTATAATGCGTACTTTGGGTGTGGTCCTTGTATTTTTGTTTTCTATTATTGGAGCGGTACACGCATCTGAAACTTATCAGCTACGAGTTACAGCTGAAATCTCACCAGATGATGCGAAAGATAGCCTCTATATTCCTCATCAGGCAAAAAGAGTTCAGGTCGACGTTATCTATAATCTCAATGCCAGACGTTTAGATTTGGCAAGCAATTATGCTTTTGAAAATCCTGTGATTGCTGGTGAGTTGACCTTTATTGATGCTTTCGGGAGTGAGATAGAAGTTGCGGGAAAACAAACGCTAAGTCAACCTGTTGCAGTTTCTCGCGCAGCATACTGGGTGCCACCATTGTCATCTGAGCAAAGATTCTTTACTTATTGGTGGCCAGAGACAGATGCTTCGGTTTTAAGTTATCAACTTAATCTCGTCGCCAATGACGGAAACGACTTGTTTGGCAATTCATTAGGTAACCAATGGCTTGCGTTGACAGAATTTGAGAATGACATGACTTTCAAAGAAAGCGAACTTGTTATTGCGATACGTCAACAGGGTGAAAGAACCATTCTTAGATTGACTATTGATGTCATCAGTATCGAGACTATTGGTGCTGATAGCGATGGTGATGGCGTCAATGAACCGAACGATATGTGCTCCGAGTCGTTACTTGATGAAACAGTTCATTTCGCTGGAATCAATACGGGTGTGCCTAATCGTGTGGATGAGCTGGGTTGTTCGCTTATGGACTATTATGCGGCCTGTGAAGAGGCCTCCAATAGCTCGGCAAGGAACTTGTTTAGTTACCGGGGGCCGACGGTATGTCAAACGAACGTTGGTTATACACTTTTTAATAGCGGTCGTATTAGTTACACAGAGCTACGTATGTTGCGAAATGCGATGTGAATCGCTTTTGATTGGATGAGGGAAAATCTAAGATGAAATTTAATCGATTAAGTTGTTTTTTGATCGGGGTGTTTGTATGGATCCCCACGGGACATGCGAATGTCAAACAATTCACACTCTATGGCAATGTCGAGGATAGCGTCTCCTGGCCTACTGCAGAGAAGATTGAAGTCACGGTCGCCTATGATACAGCTCTATTCAGTGGTGCTTTGCCCAGTAGAACAGATGATGCCATAACCGAAATATCGGTTACGTTCAGAGATGAAGAAAATCAGCTTGTGGCACAACAACATTACGCTCCCGAAGGGCATGAGCTAGTACTTGAAAATTATGTTTACTTACACGCTACGCGAGAGATGTCGTCGTTAGCGATGAGATATACCAGCAATAGCGATATAGAATCTATCACGTTGTTATTAACCCCAGTGGTTCAAAGCGACAAGATCGTATTTGACTGGGAGCACAATTACCCCCTGTATCGAATACGTTCGCCACAGCACGCTCCAATACGACTCTACGCATTTGGGGAGCACTCGCAAGGCATTTCCTTTAACGCAACCTACCTTATTCATACGTTAACGTATCCTAAGGACACCGATGCTGACGGTATCATTGATGACGTTGACCAGTGTACTGATTCTATCTTGAGTGACGTCGTAGAGCTTAATGGCATTAAATCGAGCGTCGTTAATTATATTGATGAATCGGGGTGTTCTATTATGGATCACTATCAAAAATGTCAGAGTGAAGTAGCTCAAAATTCTCCGTTTTATAGTTATCGAGGCCCAACCTATTGCCAAACTCAAGTTGGGTATCATCTCTATAATGAACGTGTGATCACATATCCTGAATTACGCATTTTGCGGAGCTTATTTAGCCGTTTTTAGAAATAAAAAAACAGACTCAATTTGATTATCAACTTATGTTTTTAAAGTAAAAAAGAGATCTTTCATTTCTCTAGAATATTTATGAATTATTTTCTGGAGAGAAGGGTTATGAATTGGTATTTAAATGTATTTGTAATGGCATTTTTGTCATCGGTTATTGGCTTTTCTAGCTCTAAGGCGATTGCCTCGAGTTCGAATGTCACGATGAGTGACGTATTCGATCAAGTTTCATGTTCTTCAACAAAAACGACCGAGAGAATTGTACTCAACGGAATCAATACAGGAGTTAAAAATAGTTTAGACGTGCATGGCTGCTCGGTAAAAGATTACTTTGAATACTGTAATAAAGGAGGAGTTCTAAACATTGATTTTCATTATCGAGGAGAGAGTTCATGCGAACAAAAAATGGCTTATTGGCTTTTTCGAAAAGGGCAAATAAGCCACGTCGAGTGGCGTTGGATTCGTGAGAAGTTATAATAAATTTTTTAAAGGTTTTTACTATGAATGTCATATTTCCGAAAGCGTTTTATATTAGCTTGATAGTTGTTTTGGTTAATTCGATTAGCTTTGTTGCTCAAGGGCAAGAGATAACATTAGAGCTGCAAGGAGAGGTTATCTCTCTCAATCATAACTATCAACAGATACCTGATATAAAATCTGTGAAAATTCAATTTCACAGCAATCTTAATAATGCATCAATTATGCAAGAAGGTTGGTATTATAATGCTAACAATGCCTTTAATCTTGTGAGCTACCAGTTCTCGACGGCGGATGGCACTTCGACTGGTCTGAGTGTGCCAACTGATTTCGTTTCAAGTGAAGCTGCTAGCGGGAACGGACTGTACTTTGGAGGCTTAATAAATAGCACTCAACGACTTTCATTGGGGGTTCGTACGGATGCCACGGATGGCAGTCAAAACGGAACGCTTCTATACTTAGTGCGTGACTGGAATTATCCGATTAGCATTTATGAAACATCCGTTGGATTTCCGTCATTGGTAGAGGTAGAGAATGTATCTCCTTACCTTCGGGGACGTATTAATATTGTAGATAATGATAATTATTTTTACGCTGATATAAATGTTCATAGTTTACGTTATATTTCGGCGGATGAAGATGACGACGGTGTTTACTTTAGTGCTGATAAGTGTCCCGATTCAGATAAAAGTACTACCGTTGTACAAAACGGTGTAGATTCAGGGGTTGGAAATAAACTGGATGCAAAAGGCTGCACTATTATGGATCGTTATGCTTCGTGCGAAGCTTATCGCTCAAAAGTTGGCTATAGTTTATTCAGTTATCAAGGGCCCACGATGTGCCAGACGCGTTTAGGTTATGAGCTTTATAACGAGGGGATTATTGATTATCCCGAACTGCGACGTTTGCGAGCAATGTTCTAGTTGAAATAGCTTGTTATGACCTAACAAGCTATTTATTTAATTGATAATGATAAAGAGTAATGAACGGTGAAAAATAACTTCCAGTTGATCACCTTGGATACCGAACAGTGGGAGCCAGAGCAAAAGTGGCTTAATTGGCGGCACGAGCTTGGCACAAAATTACCCTATCAATGTGATTTGGTGCATGCTGGTGCTCCCGAGGATTTTAAGGGGATGATGCAAACGCTGGTTAATTTAGAAACTCGAGAGGCATTTACCCACCTACAATATTCTGGCAATCAATTACGCCGCACACAGGAGCATCTCAAAGACGGTTTCCGTGACTACCTACTTGCGTTCGTTCGTCATGGTCAAGGTTCGTTTCAGAGTGGCGGTGAGGTTCATTGGTTAAAATCTGACACTATCTACCTGATTGATACCGCATTGCCTTTTTCTAAAGATATGTATGGAAATTGCCAGATTGTTTTCGTTCGCATTCCTCGTCAACGATTACAGCTTTCAATACCTGAACTTAAATCTACCGCGTTACGGAGCGTTTCCTGTGCCAGTGGACCCGGTATGTTGTTACGGAATTACTTGTTGATGTTACCGCAGGCAATGTATCGTACCGCAGCTGAAGCAACACAGTTTTTATTTCGTTCCTTGAATGAGTTAGTGATTGCTTGTTTGATTGATGCAGTGTCTGATTCTTCCCCGAATCCAGCTCAGTTTGAGGACAACAATTACAATCAGAAGTTATCATTTATGCGACGTAATTGTGTTAATAGTGAATTTTCTATTGCCCATTTGGCCGAGCATTTTGGCGTGTCAAAATCGACTGTGTTTAACACATTTCAAGATCGAGGGACCACCTTCACTAGAGAGCTGCGGACACTGCGCATACAACTCGCTTGTAACAAGCTGGGACATCATCGACAATCGTTAACGGAATTGGCTTATGAATGTGGATTCAATGGGCTCAGTCAGTTTTCAAGAGTTTTCAAAGCCGAAATGGGGATGAGTCCAAGGCAGTATCATCGCTTGCAATTTGAGTTGGCTGACGAGCGCTTAGAGCCTGATTCTGAGTAACAGCCTACATCATCTATTCTGATTTTCTCATTGAAATGACATCGTAAATTCGTCATTATTCCGTCCACTAGAAAGCCCCCCTTTACGTTATAACAATCATAAATAAGGATAGTGGATGTTGCCGCTCGACCCTTCTCGCAGCTTCGCCACACGATACGTTGTTGTTTTTGCAGCACTCATTGGTATCGTGCAGTATCAGTTGTTACCCGCGCTTGTACGTTTTCCGCACTACGTCATTATTGCTCTGGCAGTGCTCGCTAGCCTCTGGCTCATTCAGTTTCACCGCAAAGTAATGCCCTCGGCCCAAGCCATGGTGATGACCATGACCATTACTGCGCTACTGCTGGCACTTTGTTTTGTCCTAATGCTGAACCAAGGTGCGGAAGAGGGCTTTAAAACGTTGTTTCGGTTAGAACATCTGGTGCCGCATGCGCTGCCTTACTTAAATGAGTGGAGCGGCGGCGACATGCAACGGAACCCATTCGGTTTTAGTGTGCTGCTGAGCTGGGGCATCTTGTTCCTTGTGCCCGTCGCACTGGGCTTGCTGTTGAACTTTGGTAGAGCCTTGGGAGTGACGATTTTATCTGCGATGTTTTGGGGCGTCGTGTTGTTTGTTGCGTTTACGTTTTTCTAAGAGGCTGGCCAGATGACTCCAATTGAACAAGTACAAGCTCTAAGTCGTGCCTTTCACGATTTACAAAGTGCGCAGCAAAATGCGCAGCTGGTAAAGCAGCAACGACAAACCTTACTCAGCGCTCAGCAGGCCAAAGGTATTTGCCAGCAATTACAAAGCGACACGCCAGCCCAAGCGCTAACCCACTATGAAGCCTCATTTGCTTCGCAAGTGGCAGCAGCTGAAGCGTTGCAACAGGTGTTGCAAGCGGCTCAGATTGAGTTCAGTCATGATGCCCAGCAACGACTGCAACAAGAACATGCCAGTTTTAGTGCCTACCAGCAGGACGTTACTGCTGCCAAGCAAGCCAGCGCTGCCCTCAACAGCAATGGGCAAGACTTGCTGCGCATCGAAGCCCACCTTGAGAAAGTAGCACCTTTAGCAAGTAAAGAGAGCGCCGCCGCGCGTCGACGAGGTATTCGCAACATGTTTTTTGGGGTGAGTTACCTGGTTGGATTTGTCACCTTGGTGACCTTCATTGAACTTCTTTTGGCCCTTTACTAAGCGAGCAGAGCACCTTTATGAGCGTATCCACCAAGTATCGTGACCAACTCAGTGAATTAAAAGAACACCAGAAACTGACCAAGCAAGCGCGCGATGAGCACGCAAAAAAGGCCGCCAGTGCCATTAAACAACTGCAGCGGTCTGCCCAACAAGCTGCGCAAGACTTGCCACCCGCTGTTGCCGCTGTGTCGCAAACCTTAGATGAACTTGAGCAACATTTTACCGAGCAAGCGCAGGCTGCAGAACAAGCCTTGCGCCAAGCACCTTCCGCGCCGGATGTCTTCAGTGTGGATTTGAACCGTATTGATTGGCAGCGTCACGATTTTCGACAAGAGTTGCTTGCCACCGCAATCACTAGTGGGCGTGAGCAGCTGTATCAGTTTAACGATGGCGAACAGCGTGAAGTACCGCGCTTATCGCAGCTGTTGAGTGTGAACCGAAGTTATGTGATTGGTAGCCATGATGACTCGCAGGCACAAGCAGCCGCGGCGTTAGGAGCGATGCATGAACGTGTCTGTCGATTAACGGCGATGATGCCTCATAGCGCCAAGTTTACCTTTATTGATAAGCAAGGCTTGGGGGCGAATTTTATTTACCAGTCCTCTTTGCCTCGCACGCGTCACGTCAGTGCGGATCTGCAAAAAACGCTGGAAGAGATTATGGCCGATATCGAGCGGATCAATCGCTCGTTCACCATGCAGGTGCAGTCACTGTTGCAGTTCGACGAAAGTATTCGTCGTGATGAAGGGTTTGAGTTCATTATGGTGGCGAACTTCCCTGAAGGGCTTGAGCGACGCAATATTGAAGCCTTGGCACGGATTGCTGAAAATGGTCCGCGTTGTGGCAAGTACGTGTTTTTACAGCTGGCACCTGGCGCGAGCTACCCAAGCGGCGTATCACTTAAGAACTTTAAAAATGCCGTGCGCATTGGCAGTGATGTGTTAGATGCAACCGCACCAGGGCGTGGCTACGTGCCGGTAACGCCGCCGGTGATGCAGGCGATCTTTGACGGTGCCAAGGCGGTTGAAAAACAAGCGTCTGATTTGAGCTTTGACCAAGGCACGCAATTTAGTAACGACTTGTCGCAATGGTGGCAAGATGATCCAACCCGCAAAGTGAGCACCCCTGTGGGCGGCTCAGGTGCGAAGAAAAATGATCTGCAAATTTGGTTTGGTGAAGGCCAAGATAGCGTCTGTGCACACGGCATGTTGGGCGCCACCACAGGTGCGGGTAAGTCGAATCTCTACCATACCTTTATTCTTGGTTTAGCCTGTCGGTATAGCCCGCAAGACCTCCAGTTTTATTTGGTGGACGGTAAACAAGGCGTCGAGTTTGATGCCTACCGCCAATTGCCGCATGCGCGCGTGGTTTCACTTTATACGTCGCCGCAGTTAGCGCGCAGCGTGTTGCAAGAGTTGGTCGATACCATGGAGCGTCGCAATACGTTGTTCACTGAGCATGGCGTGGCGTCGTTTGCCGAGTATCGCAAAGCGGGTGAGCCAGGCGGGAAAATGGCGCGCCTCATTGCTGTCGTGGATGAGTACCAAACCTTCTTTGAGGATGACCGTGACGGCGAAGGCTCTGAACTGATGCTGAAGCTGGTTTCGCAGTCGCGCAGTGCAGGTATTCATTTATTTGTCGGTTCGCAGCGCTTTAATGTGGCGGGCATGCAAAAGCAGCAGGCCATTTTCGGTAACATGCATTTGCGGGTCGGGATGAAGATGACGGCGGCAGATATTACCGCGTTGAATGAATTCCAAAGCGGCGGCAAAACCTTGCTACGCGCGTGTAAGGAAGTCGGCCAAGCGGTGATTAATGACTCCTTAGGTGATGATTCCAGCAACTTGTCTGGGCGTATCTTCCGTATGCAGGACGAGACGCGCAAAACCTTGCTGGCGCAGTTGCAGCAAAAATGGCAGCAAACTTATCCTGAGACAACACTGGAAGCACCGGTTATTTTGAATGGCTCTGAGCAGCCGAAGCTGTTGGAGAACCCGCAATTATTGCATGCGCTGAAGAGTCATAACCAGCGGCCTGATGCGGCGGCTTGGCAAGCCTTTGCGCAGTTGCCTGAGCACTTAGGTGGATTAGGTGCGACGGAGTGGTATCCGGTGGAGCGTCCACGGGCTTTTTGGTTGGGTAAAAAGCCGACCATTTACGGTCAACAAGCTCTTATTATGCGTTGCCGTACCGCCGAAAATGTCCTCTTTATTGGTGATAATGCCGAGGCTCGCGTGGGGATGCTCGCGCTGATGACGGCCCAACTGGCCGTCGCCCATGCTGCTGCACAGGTTCAAGTGTTCCACTTTGATGGTGCCATTGAAGGCTCACCTTGGCATGGTGTGGTACACGCTGCTGCGCAAGGCGTTGGTTTGCCGTTGCACGAGCTAAGTGACGAGCAGCTCGCGTCGACCCTGACGGAGCTGGTGACCGAGCTTGAGCGTCGCCGTGGTTTGAGCGCCGCGGAACGCGCGGAGCAGCCACTTATCTATGTGGTGCTCAACGACATTCAGCGTTGCGAAGCCTTGCAGATGCAAGAAGGACGCTTTGGCGACCAGCAGCCAAGCGCGGCCGGACAACAGTTACAACTCTTGTTGCAAAAAGGCGCTGAACTGGGGCTTCACCTGCTGGTGGCGGCAGATACCTTACGTGGTTTGTTGGGCGTGTTGGAGAAGTCGGCGCTGAATCATTTCCGCCATAAAGTTGCCTTGCAGATGACCGATGACGATTCTTTTAAGTTACTGAATGGACGTCAGGCGGCAAAACTCCAAGCCGCTGGGCCGAAGCCAATTTACGCGCTGTACGTGGAAGAGATGCAGAACCGTCAGGAGCAGTTTAAACCTTATGCGTTCCATGATTTAGCAGACCTACAGGCGACCTGCGCAAGCTTGCGTGATGCACTAACACGATGGGAGCGTTAACAGGTGGCACTGGATCAGGTTGAAGACGGTTTAAAGCATTATCTCAGTGAGCTTGAAGCGATGCAGGACACCTTGCAGAACGTGCATCAGGGCTTGCGTGATACCGTAGCGGAAGCCGAAGCGCTGCTAGGTGGCGCAGCGCTGACGCCGTTGCAGAAGTCCTTAGACGAGTTGCATGAGCTGCATGGCACCCTCGACCAGCAATTATTGGTCGATATGCGTGATGCCAGCGCTTATCGTTTGACCACGCTGCGGAGGTTTTTACATGAAACCTGAGCAGAGCGCCGCCTTGGCGCACGTGGAGCCAACCTTAAAGCGGCAGTTGCAGCGCTTCAGTACGCAACTCGAAGCGCTTGGCCAGCGTTGGAATATGTTAAGTGAGCATTATCAGGGGCGCGGTGCCGAAGAAATGGATGAAATGCACCGACAAATTATGGCCCGTCTTGAGGCCTACGAAGAAAACTATCAAGCGCTCTTAAAGCAGTGGCTGAATGAGGTTGAGCGTTCCGATGTATCCTAGTGAATTGATTCGCCAATTTACCCGTTTGAAAGACGCCAGTGTGCAGCAGAGTGCGGTGTTGCAAGAACTCCTTAGCCAAGTGCATGCGGCGCATGGCGCGAGTGAGCGCCAACTTTATGCGCTGCAGGTACAAGTGAATAGCTGGTTAGAACAGACGCAGGTACTGGCCTCGCAGCTTGATGAAAGCCTTGCTCAACATCACCGCGTGGAGCAGCACTACGAGCAGGCCTGTCAGCAGCAATTGCAACTGCAAGAACATCACCGAACGCAACGTGATGGCGTTCGTGCCGCGCAAGAGCATTGGCAACATAATACTGCCCAGTACCGAGCTGAGCTGCGTATGAAGCAAGATGATTTGCGTATCGCCGAAAGTCACCTTGCTACAGCACAACGGGCGTTGACGGCAGAGGAAATGAGTCTTAGCAATGCGGAGTCGCGCTTGCGCGCTTGTCATGCCCGACCGCCGCAAACCTATCGCAACGCAGATGGTAGCTACAGCACTGTTTATCCTGATTGCAGTAATCATAGTGCAGAAGTGGCAGCCTTGAGTATGCGGGTCGCGAGTGCGCGTGCAACGGTAGTGGAGCGCCAAAATAAGGTGGATTATTTAGCGCGGCAAGTGGAGCGCTTACAGCAGCAGCTGGCGATTTGTCAGCACAATTTGGACTGCTGTGCACAGGCGCTGCAGCAACTGCAGCACGCCGCTGGTGTATTGCAGCAAGGCGAGGCGCAGTTACAGCAACACGCTGAGCAACTGACTGCAGTTCAGATGCATCTCCAACAGTTAACGACAGTGGTGGGGCAGCTCCGCGAGGATGTGGCGGCAATGGAGCAGGCGAAGCAATGGGGTGAAAACCTCTTTGCTGAGCAACAGGCTTTACTCAGCGCGTTGCAGCGTAGTTTAGGTGAAACTGATGGGCAACTGTTGCAGGTACACCGCCAGTTGGACGAAAAGGCTGAGTTGTTGCAGGCCTTTGATCGTCGTTTGTTTGGTTAGGGCAGGTTATGATTGCTGATTTACAACAAGCAGTGACAGATATGATTGAGCAATTGCAACGCTCCACGCAAGTCGCAACGCAATTGCAGGATGATACCGCGGTGCTGCAGGCGCAATGGCGTGATAGCGCCGCGACACGCTTTTTCCAAGGCCAAGCACTGCAAACCTTGGATGAATTAACCGCTTTGCATGACACCGTGGCGCGTTATCGCGAGCCAAGCCAAACACTCGCCGAGCAAGCGTTGCACATCGCCGAGCTGGCGCAGGCGCAGGAGCAGCGGGTCGAAACTTTTAGCGCAACCCGTGAACAGATTGCCGACACGATTGCCCAGTTGGCAAGGGACAGACAACGCCTTGAGCAATTGCAAGAACAGTTCCATGACAGTTGCCGCGCCGCCCACAGCTGCCTCGAACAGTTGCGTGACCTAGGCTAGTCGTGAACGCTTAAAGCCATTTGCGCCATTTAAAGAAGGAGTAGGTGCCCCAAGCGCTTAGTACCATGAGTACCAATGCCATGGGGTAGCCAAAGGCCCATTCGAGTTCTGGAATGATCTTAAAGTTCATGCCGTAAATGCTGGCGATGACCGTTGGCGGTAAGAAAATCACCGCAGCAACAGAGAAAATCTTGATGATTTTGTTTTGCTGCAAGCCAGAGAAGCCAATCGCGGCGTCCATTAAGAAGTTGATTTTATCGAAGATGAATTGGCTGTGCGGCATCAGTGAGTCGATGTCTCGCAGCATTTCGTTTAACCGTTGTTGGTCGTTCATATCCAGTTGCTGCTGGGCTTGGCGTTGGATAAAACGTAGTGAACGTTGGCTGTCGAGCAAGCTCAAGCGTATTTTGCCAGTGGCATCTTCAAGACGGGTGATGTCACGAAAAACATCATCTAATTCATCCGCTTCGTAGATGGATGCGCCGAGCGTTTCCAATTCAGTGTAAATATCTTCGATAAGGTCTGAAAGAAACTCGACTTTGAGATAAAACAATTCAAGCATTAAGCCTTGCGGGCTCATGTGTTTCATTTTGCGTTGACGTAAGTAATGCTTTACCAGGCGCAAGATACTAAGACTATCCTCACGGGTAGTAATGAGGTAATTATCACGCAAGTTGAGCGAAATATTAATGTTTTTAATGGTTTTAGTGCTGATAAAACGTTGCGGGAACAGCGAACTGATATGTAAACCGTCGGCATTTCTGTATTGGCGCGATGAAATTTCAATTTCGTTGATGGTGATCTCGCTCGGCAGGTCTGCATTACTGATGCTTTCGAGCCACTGTTTTTCTTCTGCGGTGGCTGACTTGACGTCGATCCATAAAACATTCTCTGGCAATGTTTGCCCTGGCTGGAATGTCGACCGTTCGATAGTGTTCTGGTGAATAGTATAAATAGAGATCATCATCTGCTCCGCATGCGCATTAAATGAAAGTGGTCTCATCATACAATAGTTGACGCACGAAATACGGGGGCCTAGCCATTAAAAAAGCCCGCATAACAATGCGGGCTTTGAAGTTCGTGCGTTAACGTCGTGGCTTAGATAGCGACGATGTTCTCTGCTTGTGGGCCTTTAGGGCCTTGAGTAACAGAGAAAGAGACGCGTTGACCTTCGGCAAGGGTTTTAAAGCCTTCGCTGGCAATAGCACTAAAGTGTGCAAAAACATCAGCGCCGCCATTTGGCTGCTCGATGAAACCAAAACCTTTTGCTTCGTTAAACCATTTAACAACGCCGTTTACTGTATTAGACATAATAATATCCTGAAATTTATATAAAAAGTTGCTGTTGAAGTGTTCAGCAGCGGATCATGCGGGTAAAAAGGGAACTTAAAACTACAGGACGAAGATTAACTGCAAGTAATGTGACGAAGAGGAGGTTTAACTAACTAATTCTTATCCAACGCCGCTCACTCTACGCTCATTCTAGTGAGAGTCAATCTTTATTTTTTAGAAAAGTCTAAAATAAAAGGCCCAATGGGTTTTTGGGCCTTGAAAAGAATTTGAGCGACTAGCGCATCAAGGCTAAACGCAACATGCGTACTTCAGTGTAGTCGATTAGACCTTCACGGTAAGCAGCATAAGCGACTTGCTGTTCGCAATAGCTTGGACCACGGTAGCTACCGAACATCATACCGCCTTCGCCTTGCTCTGCGTGACACGCTGCGTACTGATCCATAATAGAACAACCGTTGCTGGCCATACCGTTCGCAACGCCTGTTTCGATACCGTTGATGCTAACGGTGCCGCCAACGATTGACGCTTCACACTCGTCACCTAAACGAACACCGTCGAAGTCTTCGTCAATGCGCGTTACAGTAACAGTGTCGGTTACACCTTCAGCGTAGATGTGTTGGTGGTGATAGTTAAGAACCATATCAGCGACAATGGCACCGTCGGTAAAGGTGAAAATGCCGTTCCGTTCTTCAAAAAGAGATGTTTGGTCCGCGCTGTAGTCAATGGTAACACTACCAAAAGGGTCCTGTTCAGTTTGCTCAGGCATAAACCAGGTTACCTGGTGATTAGGAGCCGTGACGAAGGTTGAGGTAGATTGTTCACGGAGCTCTGGAGCGATGATATTGGTGCTTAAACTAACACCACCGCCATAAACGACCGTACTAAAATTGGCGTAAATAGATTCAATAGTGTTCTGGTATGCAATCGGTGCATTAGCAAAGACACCAACAATACGTTGTGGGTAATAGTCGATTTTAACTTCAAAGCGTGCTGGGTCAGGTCTAACGTTGCTCGTAACACTGAGGAGGCTAAGGTCGCCCTCTAACACGATAGTGTCATAATCAACGGCTTGTGCCTGAGCGGGGGTAAAACTAGAGACACCGACCAAGGTCATTGCGGTCAAAATGGTTTTAAAGCTATGCATTGCTTTTCCTCGATTGTGAAATAAGTCTGCATTTTAGTTTTGGGTTGGTATTTTGTTAATATTCCGTTTGGTTGTCTTTGTTGTTGTTTTTAATCTGTTTTATTTGATTTTGTATAACTAATGTAAATAAGGACGTTGCTATGCATGCACGCCACATTCCGCTGTACTACCTTGTTGGGGCTTTACTGACCTTGTTTGCAGCTATTTTGGCACCGTCTTGGTGGGTGAAGGCACCGCTGTTGTGGACTTTTGCAGCCTTAACTATGGTCTCCGCAGCGTACTGGTTAGATATGGCCGGCTTATTTCGAAAGCGTCAGGGCGGCTCGATACCATGGTACATTCGTTGGCTACTGGTGCCTTTTTTACTGGGCGTGAGTTTTTACAACTGGTTGGCACGGCAACGTGACAATCTACCCGCGTGGCATCAAGTCGCCGACGGGCTGTATGTCGGAAGACGCCTTTTTGCCAGTGATATCGAAGCCTTGCGCGAACAAGGCATTAGCGCGATTTTAGATGTGACCGCCGAGTTTGATGCCTTAGACTGGTCGTCTACAGATGCCGACATCGCTTATCTCAACATTCCTGTGCTGGATCACAAGGCTCCCTCTGATCGGCAAATTCATGAAGCCATGCAATGGCTACAGCATCAGCGTCGTGATGGGCGTAAGGTGCTGGTGCACTGTGCTTTGGGGCGTGGACGTTCGGTGTTTATGGTGGCCGCTTACCTATTGTTACGCACCCCAAAACGCTCGGTAGACGAGGTGATGGCACTGATCCAAAACGCGCGCAATGTGGCACGCTTGAATAGCTTGCAACGTCGACAACTTGAACAGTTCGCCCAACAGCATCCAATGCTGTTGGCGAAAACCATCTGGCTGATTGCTAACCCAGTGGCCGGTGGCGGCAAATGGCGTGACGAAGAACCCGCGATACGAGATTACCTTGCGCCTTATTTTGAACTATGTGTACACGAAACTAGCCCAGAGGTGAGCGCCACAACACTCGCCCAGAAAGCCTTAGATGAGGGCGCCGAACTGGTGGTCGCCATTGGTGGTGACGGCACCTTGGCTGAGGTGGCCGGAGTTTTACGTGGAACCGAGGCCACTATGGCCTTGATCCCTTTAGGCACCGCCAATGCAATCAGCCAAACGTTGTGGGGCATGAGTGCGAAGGTGAACCCTATTCAACTTGCCTGCGAGACCATTATTGAAGGGGTGCAACACGAGGTAGATGTTGGCGTGGTGAATGGTACTGCGATGCTGCAATGTATGGCCGTTGGCTTTCAACAACAGATGATTGAGCGAGCTGACCGTGCAGCGAAAAATAGGCTCGGTCAATTGGCCTACTTACGCGGTCTTTGGCAGGCCTGTAGTGACAATGAGCGACTGGAACTCGAGGTTGCTATCGATGATGGTTCTTTTGAGCAGTGGCAAACGAATAGCTTGATTGTCGCGAATGCAGCACCGCTGACCACCCTGCTGGCGCAAGGCCGAGGCAATCCAATGATGGACGATGGCAAGCTCGATATGACATGGATAAAACCGCAGGCTTCTGGCGAGCAACATGTGTTTAGCTTGATTGAGCTGATGTACTCAGGCCTAACTGAAGAAAGCTTGGATCTGAATGTTGGCCATCAACACGTACAGTCGGTTCGGTTGCGACGCACCGACAACACGACCTTCGGCTATGTGGTTGATGGCGAAACGTACCGCGCTGACGAAGTCAAGGTCAGCATCGACGCTGGCGCGCTAAAGCTGTTGATTCCTGCTCGGGTCGAATACTAGCGCGTCAACGACAATGTCAGTGAAAAAATAAAGCCCGCATCAGCGGGCTTTATTGAGGTTTTTAAAGGGCAGTGCCCGCAGATTACTGCGGGGCACTGTTTTTGGCGTCAAGAAGGGTTTGCGCTAAGGTGCGCGCAGCTTCTACCGCGGTGGTTTGAATTTCACGGCGGTCCGTGGTGTCACCTACTTCGTAGGTCACGCTGTGACGTGCATAGGTGTCGGCCATGTACTGCTTGAACACACCACTTTCAGGGTTATGCCCTGGCTTCTCTTTTACTTCCCACGCAATAGCTTCGCTAAGTTCAGCTAACCAGTTTTTTACCAGTTGTGGATGCTCTAAGCCGCGGCCATCGGCAAGCTGATAGTCTGCCGGCATAGTGTAGTAAATGTTGTAGTGAGTGGAGTGAAAATCGAGGGCGAAAAACACTTCTTCTCCCGCAGCTTCTTTCTCCTGCATGAACGCATGCAAGTGCTGTGATTCGGGTTCGGCAAGGTTACGCCAGTCACGGTTCAAGTCGACGCCTGTGCTGGTATGACGCCAGTTGCCGCGGGCCACGCCATCAGGGTTCATTAACGGCACCATCAAAATGTTGAACTGTTCACGCAAGGCGACCAGCTCGTCACTTTTGCCGAGCATGACGGTAGTACCGAAATGAATAAAGGCAAATGCCCCTGTCACTTCAGGTGGATGCTGACGACCAATCATCACAAACCAAGGTTTACCTTCGCCAGCGTAATGCTGATAAGCACGCAACGGACGCTGTTCGGTACTCAACCCTAGAGTAAATACCTCTTGGTTATCGTTTTGCGGCAACGAGGTAAGCCAATTGCGATAAACCTCTTCATCAATGATCTCTTGCCCAGCAATGTAGAGCGGGCGCTCAGGCTTGAGGTTTACAGAGAAGCTCATGCGGTTATCGTTGGTCGCAAATTTCACCGGCGCCCAACGGTGTTTGTCAAAGCTGATTTTCGGCTGATAACGGGCCGGACCATTGTGACTAACTAAGGTAAACCAAACTTCTTGGTTAGGCTTAAGATCGGCAGTTGGCTCAACGCGAAACGCATACCACGGACTTGGGTTAATGGGTTCGTTTTCTGGTTTTAGGTGAATGCGATAGGCATGTTCGCCGGTTTTTTCGCAGCCATCTAAGCGACCCATATCAAAGTCGGTGGTAATGCTTAGTTGCTCGAAGCGACAGCTTTCATCCGTGGCACTGTTCGCTGCGCTGGCCTGTTGTGGTAAGGCCACCCCAGCAAAAGCTAGGGCGGCGGCACACAACAACAGACGTTTAGGTGTTGTGGTTAGAATGTCCATGACCAAGTTCCATAAATGTAGCGACCACGGTTTGAGTGGACGCTAGAGAAATATCCAAAGCTCTCATCGGCAATCGGTGGCTCTTTATCACCAATGTTACGAACACCAAAGCGGAGGCGGGTACCATCAAGCGCACCATCACGGAAGCGATAATCGGCATAAAGATCGACCGTACTCCAGCTTGGGATCACCATGTTAACACCTTCTGAGGTACCAACACTCGTCTCAAGGAAGTCACTTACATAATTATAACGTACGCCAGCGCCCCAATTGTCGTAGTCCCAATCGATGCCGGCAAAGCCACGCCACTCTGGGTTACCACTCATACGGAGTAAATCACCGGCGCCATACACGGGTAAGTCGATAGGTACTGCTGGGTTCCCTTCGGCTTGCGCAGCGAGGACCAAAGCACTGATCGGGTCAGGCTCTTGCACGAACTCTTTTAAATGCGCGGCATTCAGGGTGAAGCTAAAGCGCCCAAAGTCGTCGGTGTCGTAGCGGTAGTTAATACTGGTATCGATACCTTTGATGGTGCGGATATCGAGGTTGTTGTATTGGTTCTCAACGTAAATCACTTCAAGATCATCGTCACGAATCACTGCATCGTTTTGCGAACCTTGTGAACGTAACAGTGAATCATAAAGAAGGTGGGTTTGGCTGTTGAGAATGCCCACCACGCCATCTTGCTCGATGTCCCACCAGTCGACGGTGATCAGTAAGCCATCGATAGGTGCGAGGGCAAAACCGTAGCTTAAGGTTTCTGAATCTTCCGGCTGCAAGTTCACGTTACCGCCCCGACGTTCTTCAATACCGTAACTTTGATCGAGGATAGGGTCGGTACGGGTATTGGAACGACTAATACCCTGTTCAACCACTTGCGGTAAGTTCGGGGCGCGGAAACCTTCTGCGTAGGCGGCACGTAACTGCACCCAATCGGTCGGTGCCCAGCTGAGTGCCAGTTTCGGCTTGGTCACGTTGCCGACATCATTGAAGCGCTCGTGACGCACGGCGACTTGCATGTCGACGGTGTCATGCAGTGGCACCAATAACTCGGCATAGGCCGAAAGTACATTGCGGCTGCCACTGGCGTCGGGGGTTGAGCTGCTGCCAAGCACATCCGAGTCGGATAATAAACGGCCTGTCACTTGGTCATAAAACGGTTGTGAACCGTCTAACAGGGCATCGCGGTCATCGGCATAGCCCTCGTAGCGATACTCGACACCTGCGGCCAAACCGATATCACCGGCATACCAAGTGGTGATGGCAGGGTTGGAGATTTTGAAATCCCACAGTGCGAGCTCGCTTTTGCTCTCGCGCGTCACATCAGTGCGGATACCGGCCAAAATGGCCTCAGGGTTGCGCGCGCCTGGACCGTAGTTGACGTGCTCAGGATTACCGCCAATAAATGGGTTGTATGCTTGGCTTGGATCACTGTTATTAATGGCTGCTTGTAAGGCGCTGGTACGAATGCGGTTGTAGGCAGTATCGAGGGTATCGGCGCGTGAATACAAGACCGCGCTTTCCCAGTCCCACATGTCGAGATAACCACGCAGACCAGCGAGCAAGCGATAGCTGGTGTCTTCGACTTCAATGCGACGTCCACCAAAATCGACCGGACGCAAGTTGCGTAACTTGATGTCTTCCCCAAATGGGTTGTAAGCAGCATCCGCACTAATGGTAAAACGCTGTGCTGAGAGGTTATGGTTCTGCTCGCGACGACGTTTCGACGTGGCCTCGTAATAAAGGGCTTCAGCAAAGAACTCTAGATCATCACTAAAGCTATGGGTGAAGTGTGAGTACAGGTTCACGCGGTCGACAGCAGAGGTCATGCTCTCATCGACGACGGCTCTATCGTAGCGCATGTCGCGCGGTAGTGAGCCGCTATCGGCACACACGCCGTCGCCAAAATCGTGGACTTCACAGGCTCCCATACTATCAGGACGCAAATGAATACGACCATAGCTGCTGGTATCAAAAATCCCCCAAGGGCTGGTTAAGCTACGATTATCAAGCTGAGTATCACCTTGAAATTCAGCGGGAACGTCAGGGTGGAAACGGCGATCTTCACTTGCGGAATAATCGCGTTCACTGGCCGGCAGTTCATCACGCGTATAGTAGGCCAGCGAGAGCGTTAGATGCGACTTGTCGTCATTGAAACTTACCCCGGTTGAACCGCTTGCGGTGAGTTGGTCGAACGAGGTGCCATCGGATGCGCCATAGTTGACCCGAAAGTTAGTGCTCTCAATGTCATCTTTGAGCACGTAGTTGATCACGCCCGCTACAGCGTCGGTACCATAGATGGCGGCAGCCCCGTCACGAAGAACTTCGAGTCGGCGTAACCCAGCAACCGGTAAAGTATTTGAGTTTACGGTAGTGACCGGCACGAAGTTCTCCGTTTGGGTGCCAGGGTGAAGTACTAAACGACGGCCATTGAGGAGCGTCAAGGTGTTGCCCGTGCCAATGCCGCGTAAGTTAATCGAGGCCACGTCGCCACGAGCATCATTCACACCACCAATGACACGTTCGTTGTTAAAGCTGATGTCACCCACTTGTGGAATGGAGCGCAGTAGCTCGTCGCCAGTTGCGGCGCCAGTATTTTCAATTGCTTCGGAATCTAAAATCGTGACCGGTAGATTACCCGCCGCGCGTGCGCCACGAATGTTGGAGCCGACCACTTGAATGCGCTCGACGTTGCTACCTTTTTCACCTTCAGCATTGCCGAGTTGGGCGCGAAAATTGTCTTGCATACGCGAGCTGCTGGCGCTGGTGATCACAAACGTACGTTGGTCTTGCTGCTCGAAACTTAAGCCCGTTCCGTCAAGCAATTGGGTAAGCGCTTGCGCAACACTGAAGTTGCCTTGTAGGGCGTCGGAGGACTTATTACGTGCTAAGTCAGGGGCGAAAATGATTTGGCTGTTGGTTTGCTCTGCTAACTGCAAAAGGGCCGAGCTGGTGGCCTGAGCTGGCAGGTTAATTTCAAACGTCGCTGCTGTTGCCTCGGCAGCCTGTGGTGCGGCATAGGCATGGCTAGGTGTTACCGCTACGGTGCTGGTACCGATAGCTAGCAGCGTGCAACAGGCGACATAACTGAGTCTGGGATGCTTCATCATGGATTCCTGTGGTTCTGATTATTGTTGTTTTTTAAATGCTGTCACTTATGTGAGCCAAGACTGTTTACGCAGAACGTTCATAAAACCTCCAAGAATTTTTCACTTGGCTGCAATATAAATCTGCCCTGCGTCTTGCGAGATGGTAATGGGAAGGGTTGCGGCGAGGGCGTCGAGAATGCCATCACCGTTTTGCAAATGGAACACACCACTAATACGCAGCTGTCGGACGGTGTCGTTGGTCACGGCAATTTTCTTCACGCGATAGCGATTCAGTTCGCGGATCACCGTCCCAAGCTCATCATCATCAAAGCGCACCACACCGCGCCGCCACGCATTGTTTACTTCAGCTTCGGCGTGCTGATGTTGTTGAATGACCTTGCTGCGGTCATTGAACGAGCCAATATCGCCAGCGAGAAGCAGTTGCTCCTCTTCCTGTGAGGGTTCAGTCATTTCAGTGGTAGATGCGACACGTCGCTTCACCGCAACACGACCTTCTACAACAGAAACTTTCAGGGTGCTTTCGTCATTCCGATGGCGCACATTAAACGCGGTGCCAAGTACGGTGATTTGTTGCTCGTCGGTGGCAACCACAAAAGGACGGTTGCTATCTTTAGCGACATCAAAGTAGGCTTCGCCGTGCACTAGCTCGACCTGCCGCTCGTGGGCATACATGGTAACTTTGATGGCACTGGCAGTGTTTAAGCTAACGACGGTACCATCATCAAGCTGAATATGGCTGACTTCACCGACCGTGGTGGAAAAATAGCGGGGCTCTTCAAGTGCAATCATTGCCGCTTGAGAGGTCATGCGGAAACCATCCTCGAGCTCAGGTAGCTGGACGCTTGAGCTTATTTGCTGCAGCGTTGCTGCTGCTTTTTGCTCGGCTTCGGCGAGAGTGAGTGCTGCATCATCTTGCCAAAACTGTTCGCTCAGCATGAGGATAAGGCTCAAACACGCCAGGCTGGCAGCCAAGGCAATTGCGGACCAGACGCCAGACTTGGCGCGTTGCTCGACAGCTTGCTGATGCGCAAGCGCTTCATCGTTGCCGTAAAGGTCGGCGCTGAGATCCCATACGGCAAACGCTTCTTGCAAGGCAATTTCATGCGCTGGGTGGGCACGCCAGCGTTGCAGCTCACGCTCTTCTTGTGCGGTCATTTCGCCGGAATACAAGCGGGTGACCCAGTAAGTTGCTGCGGCATGATGCGAAGCTGTTGGCTTAGTCATGTTGCTCCTCCTTGGCAATCGCCTTTCGTGCGGCCAACAGCGTTGCGGCAATATGTTTCTCGATGGTGCTCACCGAAAGCCCTAATTGATCACTTATCTCGCGATAGCTCAAGCCCTCAACGCGGTGGAGTAAAAACGCTTTGCGCTGTTCCGGGCGCAACTTTTGTAACGCATAATCAATACGTTGCAGTTTGCGCTTGTTGGCAAGCTGGCGCTCTGGGGCATACACTTCACAGTGCAGCGGCAGGTCGTCGTCGGCACTCGAAACGTGTTGCGACTGTTTGCGCACCTGTGCCCGGCGGGCGCGGTCAATTAAGAGATTGCTGGCAATTTGCAAAAGGTAATTCCGTGTGGTGTCTAAACGTCCTGCTAATTTTGCCGGTAAATCATCAATTTGACTGAGGCGCACATACACCTCTTGCAGGACGTCTTCACAATCGTGTTCCGAGTTCAACCGAATACGAATAAAGCGACGCAGTGCAAAGCTATGCTCGGCAAGCAACTTCTCAATGAATTTGTGACTCGCCACCCGGCGCGTCTGTGGCAAAACAGAACGTTGATTCATGCCCCTACTATACGCAGGTCAGCAGAAAAACCTCCAGAGTGTTTTAAAAGAAAGACCCAAAGCTGGATGAGCTCTGGGTCTTTGACGAGGTTGCGAATGCTGTGACTAGAGAAGTTGACGCAACTGACGTAATTCAGGGTAGGTAATGAGTTCGTTGCGATAGGCGTCGTAGAGCACGCCGCGTTCACACATGGTCGGGCCGCTATAAGCGAGCGGGAAGCCACCGGTTTGTTGCGCTTCACAGGCAGCAAAATGGTCGGCGATGGTACAACCATCTTTATCCGCGCCATTGGCAATTCCTGAGTCTACACCGTCAATGGTTAATGTTGGCGCAGTAAGCGACGCTTCACATTCATCATAAAAGTTCATGACGCCGTCGTTGTCGTCGTCAGGCCCTGAATATTGAAATGAAACATTGCGTAGCGAGTAGCCGTTCCGTTTTTGGAACTCAGGGAGGTAGATCATCAACCGGAACGAGAGGTTGCTGGACTCAATGTTGGGCAGAATGGGAAGGGCATCGTCACCGTTAAAGGACTGTTCATCTAAAAATAAGTCTGCCACATAAAGACCTAGCTCATTCCATGAACTTTGCTCAGGCGTTGCAAAATAAGTGGTAATAAAATAGATACTTTCTAAGTTGTTATTGTTGTAAGAATTGACAGAAACATGATTGGTAAACACACGGTCTTCGGTAGCGTCCGTAAACGTTGTGTTTAGTGGCAAGGTGAGAAGGTTGTCGTGCTCATCGAAAAATTCAAACTTAATTGACTCGATAGCGTCGGTGTACTTGCGTGCTTCATCGGGGCGAAAAATAAAGGGCGTAAGTTCGCTTTCATAAATAATTTCCACGCGTGCACTTTTAACGCCAGCATCGAACAACCATGCGTTCTCTTCGGTCGGAGCGTTTTGATAAACATCGCCTTCGATGTTTAATGTTAAACGTTCGGCGTGAGCGGTCGGCACGGTTAACCCCAAAGTACCTAGCATCACAACCGTAGCTAATGATGTCTTCATGATAATCATCCTTTTTTTCAGTGGTAAAAATGATGGGTATGCATGGGGGAATAACCATCGAGAGCTTTGTCGTTAATGACAATGTTGAGTCATCAAAAATGCCTTAGTAGAGGGTTGCGCGAAGTTGGCGCAGTTCCATGTAGTCAATCAGCCCGTTACGGTATGCATCATACATAACGCCGGTTTCACACATGGTCGGTCCGCGATACGCAAGGAAAGGTGCGCTTTGTTGCTCAGCTTCACATGCCGCGAAGTGATCACTGATCGCGCAGCCATCAGTATCAACGTGATTGGTCACACCAGAGTCGATACCATCAATGACAACCGTGGTGTCTGCTGCAGTGGCGGTACAGAGATCTGCGCCATTGGCAACGCCATCATTATCATCATCACTGAGGCTGTAGGTTAGTGTTGGACTGGCAATTCTAAACAAAAGTTGGTGTTGCTCGTTACTGGAGAACGTTGTGAACAGTGTTACGAAACGGTTTGGCTCATCGGTGATGATACGATGTGGCGCAATACTGGTATCGATGAAATCTGCGTCTGTAAGTTGTCCAAAATAAATACGCATCTGCTCTTCATAGTCACTTGTGTTGTTTGGCACAAAGTAGGCTTGGAAAAAAGCGCGCTGTTGATGGACATCGGTTTCTGGATATTCGAGTCGGTACAGGTTTTCCTCGACGAGGTAAGCTGAAGTCGGATCAAACGCTGTCGTTCCGCTGATATCGATAGCATCACCATGAACGTCAAAAAATTCGTAGGTAATCGAAAGGATCGTATTTTGATATTCAATGGTGTTGATAGGAAGGTGAGTGTATCGACCTAACTCGGGTTCGACACTGGTATCATAAACAATCGTTGCACGAGCACTGTGCGCGCCTGCAGCGTAAGTCTCTGCACTGGCGTTTGTGTCTGTGATCGTCCCTGTGATCGTAAGTTCAAGTTGATCCGCGGCAGCCGGCAGCGACAAGCTGGCGCTGATGCCAACCATTGCTAGCAATGAAAGAGAGTTCCTCATGGCAAATTCCTTTAAATAAAAGTTAATTTTTTGGATTTTGCATGGGGGAGCACAACTATCGGCGATTTCTTCAAGAATTGCAAGTAATGCAAAAAAAGCAGCTAGCTGGGAGCTGTCGAGTGAGGCGTTTGACAGTGCGATAGGCTATAGTCGTACAAGCTTTCTTAAACACTTTCTTAAACAAGAGGTGCCTTATGTTGAAACACGTCGGGGTAGTGGCGTTGAGTGGTTCGGTTATCCTATCGCTGGGTTGTGCCAGCGCGAACCCGCCGCTGAGCGCAGAGCAGTCTGATCCTAAGGTGATGGGATGGATGCAAGGTTTTCCGCCAGCAGTGGATAAGCGGGTGATGCAGCCAGATAGCAATTTCTTTAGTTTTCCGAAGCTGCGGTGGTCGGTCTGCCACATGCGCGAACTGTTGCCGACTGCGAATGTGGCCCGTGATCCCATGCAGGCGAGTGCGCTGACGTATGCTTTGGATGATGGTATTGAAAGCATTACCTATACGCCGATGGGCGCCAGCGAGACGCTCACATGGCAGGATTTTCTTGCGAAGAATTATACTGATGGCCTGTTAATCATGCACAAAGGGCAGGTGGTGTATGAGTACACCACCGGTTGCTTGGATAAACATGGTAAACATGCGGCCATGTCGATGACCAAATCGATGACCGGGTTGCTGGCACAAATTCTGGTGGCAGAGGGCGCGCTCGATGAAAATGCACTGGTGAGCAGCGTAATACCGGAACTTGAGGGGAGCGGTTTTGGTGATGCGACCGTGCGGCAGGTAATGGACATGACCACCGCAATTCAATTTAGTGAAAATTACGCCGACCCTAACGCGGACATTTGGACCTATTCGCGTGCGGCAAGTCCTCTACCGAAACCTGAGGGTTACACTGGCCCGAATGGCTATTTTGAGTACCTACCTACGGTGCAGAAAAACGGTGAACACGGTGAGGCGTTTGGCTATCGTACCGTGAACTCAGATGTGTTGGGCTGGTTGATTGCACGCGCCAGTGGTCAGCCGGTGCATCAGCTGCTTAGCGAACGTATTTGGCAACCTATGGGGGCAGCCTACGACGCCTACATGAATGTGGATGCGTTGGGTACCCCGTTTGCTGGCGGCGGCTTAAGTGCCAACCTCTATGACTTAGGTCGGGTAGGGCAGTTGATGCTGGCGCAAGGGCAGTTGGGTGAAACAGATGTCTTCCCGCGGGAAGTTGCGCAAGCGATTGCCGCAGGCGGTGATAAAAAGGCCTTCGCCAAGGTGGGGTACACCACCTTACCTGGCGGCAGCTATAAGAGTATGTGGTGGGTGTTTCATAATGCCAATGGCGCCTATGCAGCACGTGGTGTTCACGGACAAACCATTTACATCGACCCGACGGCAGAAATGGTGATTGTGCGTTTTGCGTCCTTTCCACAAGCAGGTAATGCTGCGATTGACCCAACGTCGTTACCGGCGTATCAAGCGATTGCGGACTATCTTGTCGCGAAGTGAAGCTACAATAAAACACGGCGCTTTCCGCGCCGTGTTTACTTTGGATTATCGAACGCTTGGGTTCGAGCTATAGAAGGTAATCATACTGTTGCGCAACTGGCGCACTTCGCTGTAATCGACCAAACCATCGCGGTACAGGCTGTAGGTCACCTGCATTTCACAGTAGGTTGGACCTTGGAAGCTTGGAATATCCGTCGCTGCTGCGGCCACAATTTCCTGACACGCCATGTAGCGATCACTGATGGTACAGCCGTTGGCATCAACGTCGTTGGTCACACCTGAATCAAGCCAACCGAACACAACGGTGCTGGTCGTGATTGAGGCTGGGCATTGGTCTAGATCATCGGTAATGCCGTCACCATCTTCATCAAGCACGACATAGCGTACAGTATGGGCGTCAAAATCTATGACGTTAATGCCCCTTTGTTGCCCATTCATCGTGAACACGTCGATAGTGTAGCTACCGATTTGATTCACCACTTCTTTGACTTTCGGAAAACCGTTATCGAACCCAATGGGAGCTTCGATGGTTGGATCGTTAGGGTCGATACGGGACAGTCTGAGAGAAATGTCTTCCATGAAATTTAAAATATCAACGACCATGCTTTGCTCTTGCAAGTTGCTTGGTTTGCTAAGCAACATCCCATTTATACTTAGAGCGCTCTCAGGCGTGTAGACGTAACGGTTGGTCATCGTGTTCTGCGGGTCGTAAATCTCTAGTTCAACAGAGATGAGCGCACCAAAAAAGGTGTATGTATCACTATTCTGTTGAGTGTCGTTCACGTTGGTAGCAAAGGTTACGAGCAACCGCAGTTGTTGAATATTAGGATCGGTATTATTACTTTGACTTGGGCGTTCGGCGATGATTTCGAGTTGGGCTTCTTGCGCATGGGCGCTACTCAGAAATAGCGTTAGGGCAAGGGTGGTTAAAAAGGCGGAGACTTTCATATAGGGTCCTCAATGAAAACAAGTTGTTGATTGCGCGTATTATCTTGCCTCCCTTTGGGGTTAACTGAAATATAACATTTGACAGGTTGTATCAAAAAAAAAGAGGAGCCTAGTGGCTCCCCCCTCGCAATGCTGTTGGCGTTGTTAGAAACTCAGCGCAAGACCTACGCTAATCGCGTTATTCTTAATGGTATCGCCTTGATGACTTTCGGCTTCCATGTTTGAGAACTCGGTTGAGACGGTGAACATATTCCACAAGGTGTGGTACACCCCCAAGCTCGCTTTGGTCTGTTGCTCAACTTGTGCCAGCGTATCGACACCGGCCAAATCGACTTCTGAGACACCATAGTTAAAGCCAAGTTTGGTGTTGCCAATTTTGTGGGTGATTTGCGTGAACCAACCCGAGCTGTCACGCGGCGTGCCATTGACGTCGGCCGCGTCAATCAACAAGCCGTAGTAGCCTAGGCCTTCAGTATTAAAGGCTGAAAAAGCTAAGCGGGTGTTATCAAGCTGCAAGGCTGCGGTCATATCAACACCGGTCGCGTTATAGGCGCCAATTTGCGTGTCGACGCGCTGGTTGAAGAAGGTGCTTGAGATATACCCTTTCTCGAAGTTGTAACGGATACGACCATGTACGCCTGGACGCTCTGAACCTGAATCACCAACGTAACCATTGCCACCGAAGCTCACTGAGTCAAGCGGTTGGAAGATACCGATATCGGCTTGCAAGTTTTCAGTGAGCTGACGGCTGTAGGTGATTTGCGATAAACGGTCTGCGAAGATGTAGCCATAACCGGCCGCACCTAAGGTGGTGTTCAGTGGGCTGCGTACCGATGCCGTTGCACCAACACCGCCTAACGCCATATCTTCAAGCACTACATCAATACCAAATACGCCATAATCACGGCCTACTTTTAAGGTGCCAAAGTCAGCATTGCCAATGGTGAAGAAGGCGCGGTAGGCGCGATTGTCACCACCACCATTAAACGCGGTGTTATCGGTTGTGCCTGGTTCGTAAGCAAAAACTGCCTTGATATCAAAGCCTTCACGTTGGGTTGCTGCCGAGAACTGGAAACTTGCCGGGCTGTAGCCGTTCGAGACAGATGAAGCATTGTCACCGGTACAAAGCAGCGCATTGCCCGCAACCACGTTGCCTGATTCGTCGCAGTTGGCATAAACCGCGTGTGCATTGATGTAACCGTTGAAGTTAAAGTCCCACTTTTTATCTTCTTCGGCGAAGGCCGACGCACTAAATAGTGAGGCCATGAGTGCCGGAAGGTAAAGCATTGCTGTTCTTTTTTGCATGAGAGATTCCCTTTTTCTTGTCGTTATTGTTTTGCATCTATGTCAGCGATGACAGCTGTCATAATGTCTGGGGTTGGAAGCTTGCAATGCTTGTGCCAAGTTTCATTAATTATTTAAAGCTATGTTTTTAAAGGTTTTTTGTGAGTAGCTAAAATCACGGGGTGATGATGTTTGTCATCAGTTATTTGTTTGTTGATGATATAGTGCATCAAATGGGTTCGATGGTTTCGCTGGCGTTCTTTGTTAAAGTTATATTTTACAATGGGTTATGTGATTTTTGAAAAGTTGGTATGAGGCTTGCAGTAATTATTCCAAATGATCTTCGCGAATAAGATGAAATAACAGAACAACAAGAAGGTAAGTTCATGAGTGCGGCAACCGTTCAAGTATTTAAAACTGCGCGTCGTTTATTAACGGGAGCGAAATCAAGTAAGAATCTTGCTGAAGAAATGCGAGGTCTTAACATGCAGCGGCCTTTGATCGTGACCGACAAAGGCGTGCAAAAAGCAGGGATCACGGCATCAATGCTACGTCATTTAGCTGATGCGGGCATGACCGAAGTTGAAGTCTATGACGCCATTTCAGCAGAGCCTGAAATGCATGTGGTGGAAGAGTGTCGCGCGCTGTACGAGCAAAAAGATTGTGATGGCATTATTGCCATTGGCGGTGGTAGTGCCATGGACACCGGTAAAGCCGTTGCGGTGTACGTCGGTGACGCGCGTCCGTTAAGTGAGCTGTTTGGCGAAGACCAAGTCACGCCACGTAAGATCCCGCTTATTTGTATGCCAACCACAGCCGGCACAGGGTCTGAAGTCACCAATATCTCGATTTTGTCCGACGTTGATGCGCAGCTGAAAAAAGGCATCGTCAGCAATGAATTACTCCCAGATGTGGCGATCGTAGCGCCCGAATTGACCGTTAGCTGTCCACCGTCGGTAACTGCTGCAAGTGGCATTGATGCCTTAGTGCATGCGGTCGAAAGTTATCTCTCCAATTTCGCTACGGATATTACCAAACCATTGTCGTTGGCAGCGATTCGGATGATTACCAAATCGTTATCGCTGGCGTACGCGCAACCGGATCATTTGGTCGCGCGTGAACAGATGGCGACCGCAAGTTTAATGGCGGGTTTAGCCTTCGGTAATGCTGGTGTGGGTGCAGTGCACGCATTGGCGTATCCGTTAGGTGGGCGTTTTCATTTGTCGCACGGGGTTAGTAACGCGGTGATGTTTGCCCCGGTAATGCGCTGGAACCGTCAAGCCTGTCCAGAAAAATTTGTCGACATTGCTATCGCGATGGGGGCCCGCGCTGATATCACCGAGCAGGACGCCGGCAACTACGTGTTGGCGATGATTGAGCTGCTTTGCCGTGATGTAAAAATTCCGAAGAGCTTGCAGGAGTTTGGCATTACTGAAGACGACTTACCTGAGCTTGCTGAGGCCGCCAGTGGTGTCACCCGTTTGTTACGCAATAACCCACGTGAATTGAGCGTCGCTGATATTGAAGCGATCTACCGCGAAGCCTATCAGGCTTAAGCAAAGGAGCAGAGCATGTCACTTTGGAAACAACGCGCGGTAGGCGCTGAAGCGCCGTATTTCGCACTTGGACCTTTTAAAGTCCGGTTACCCTTTGTGCATTACCGGTTTGAGTGGCCGGATTATTTGCAAGGGTTGCTGATGTGTGCGGTCGATCTTGCCGCTATCTCACTGATGACAGAATTGCTTGGTATGCCGTTTGAGGCTGCGTTGGCAATAGTGTTGATCAACGGCTTGTTTTATTTACTGCATCACTTATTGGGTGACCCTGTGGTGCCTGGCTGGATCACGCCGGCGATCCCGCTGCTCATGATGTATGTCGAAACCTTTCCTGAAGGGGAAGCAAGGGTACATGCATTGATTGCCTTTCAAATGATGTTAGGACTGTTTGCCATGGTACTCGGTGCCTCAGGCGTCGCGAAGAAAGTGGTGCAACTCATTCCGAGTGCGATGAAGGCCGGTGTCATCATGGGCGCAGGGCTCGCAGCTGTAGCTGTGGTGTTCAAGGAGGGCGGACGTTTTGAAACCTATCCGTTTACGATCACTATCGCTGTTGGTATCGCGTTCTACCTGATCTTCTCAAAGCATTTTGCCGCTTTACAAGACAAGCACTGGTTGTTTGCTGCGATTGGTAAGCTTGGTGTGTTCCCTATTATCGTGCTGGCTATTGTTGTTGCGCCACTCTTTTCCGAGGCTCCCTGGCCGGAGATCGAGTGGGGCATCACCCAGCCTGATTTCGTAACTATGTTTACTGAGTACACCTTGTTCGGTGTCGGTATGCCACCTTGGATGATGTTTGTGACGGCGATTCCAACGGTGCTGGCGGCTTACATCGTCCTCTTTGGGGATGTCTTGCAAAGTAAAGCAATTCTCGATGAAGCCGACGAAGTGCGTCAGGACGAGAAAATTGACTATGACCCGAACCGTGCCCACATGATTTTCGGCGCACGTAACTTCGGTATGAGTATTATCGGACCCGATGTGGCGATGTGTGGTCCACTCTGGGCGGCCATGCATGTGGTTATTGTGGAGCGCTTTAAAAAAGGGCGCAAAGCCATGGACTCGATTTTCGGTGGCGCCGGCTCGTTCCGTTGGGGTACCAACACTGGACTGTTGCTGTTGCCGGTGGTGAGCTTGGTTGAACCCATTCTTGGTATTGCGTTGGCGCTGACGTTATTGATTCAAGGCTATGTGAGCGTACGTATTGGTATTCAAGAGGCGCGTTCTGAGCGTGACCTTGGTATTGCTGGCGTGATTGCTGCGATTTTGGTGGTCCAAGGTGCGACATGGGCATTCGCTGCGGGCGTGTTGCTCTGCTTCTTAATCTACGGTTGGCGCCTAGCTGGACCGAACGAGTTTAAAGCCAAAGGAGAGCAAGACGCATGATCTCTGGAGACAACTTACAACGTGTGATCGATGCCATGAGTGATGGGGTATACATTACCGATGGTCATGGTGTGACGCTGACGGTGAACAAAGCCTACGAACGCATTACCGGGATCCCGCGCAGTAAGTTGGTCGGCTTGCATATGTCCGAAGTGGTGCGGGCGGGATATATTTCACGCTCCGTGTCACTTGAAGTGCTCAAAGAGCAAGGGCCGGTGACGTTTTCGCAAACCATTGCTGATGACCATAAAATTCTAGTGTCGGGCACGCCGATGTTCGATGCCAAAGGGCGCATTGAATACATTGTCACCACGGTCCGTGATGTGACTGAGTTACTGCATGCAAAGCGCGCAGAAGAGCAGCTTGAGCAAATTTTAAAACTACGTGACCACTATGGCACCTCGTTTGATGGTGATTTGAACAATGTCCCCTTCATCATTAGTCGGCGCACCAAAGACTGCTATGACTTGGCCAAAAAGGTCGCACCGACGAGTGCAAAAGTGTTGATTCAAGGCGAAACCGGTACTGGTAAAACCTTATTAGCTCGCACCATTCATCAATACAGCGATGTTGCTGATGGGCCATTCATTGAACTGAACTGTGCGGCGATGCCGGAAACCTTGCTCGAAGCTGAGTTGTTTGGCTACGTTGCAGGCGCCTTTACCGGTGCGTCGCAAAAAGGTAAAACCGGACTGTTAGAAGCGGCCAATAACGGCACTTTATTCCTCGATGAAATCGGCGATTTACCTTTAAGTTTGCAGGCCAAATTACTGAAGGTGATCGCTGAGAACCGCTTTCTTCCCGTCGGTGGCACCGAATTCAAAAGCACAAACTTTCGCCTTATTTCCGCCACGCACCACGATTTAAAACAACAGGTGGCGCAGAAGTTGTTTCGTGAAGACCTGTTGTATCGCTTAAATGTTGTGCCGTTGGAACTACCACCACTGCGCGAGCGGACCGATGAGGTGGAAGCCTTGTTGGCGCACTACTTAAATCATTTCAACAGCAAGTATGAGTTGGACTGCCAGTGGCATCGTGATGTGGTGTATCGCCTTAGTCGCTATGACTGGCCAGGCAACATTCGAGAACTGATCAACTTAACCGAACGCTTGGTGGTGACTGCCGATCAGTCGCTGATCACCTTAGCGCAGTTGCCGAGCGAGCTTAGGGGCGAAACCCCTGAAGGTGCATCTGGTGCAAGCTTAAAAGCGCAAGTTGAGGCGTTAGAGCAACGCCTTATTGAAGATGCCTTGGCCGTGTATGGCACCACGCGTGCTGCGGCGAAAGCCCTCGGTATCGATCAGTCGACACTGGTCAAAAAACAACAACGCTGGCGGAAAGGTCAACAAACGGAGTCGTAAAAATGTTTGCAGATAGTAACTTAGCGTTGCGCCAACAGGCCTTGGTCAATGGCGTATGGGTTTCAAGTACAAAAAATACTACGGCGAGTGCTACAGAGAGCGCAGTGGATGATAGCTGGCATGAGGTCGTGAACCCCGCGACGCAAGCCGTGATTGGTCGGGTACCGCAGCTCACGGAAGCACAAATGGAAGACTGCATCAGCGCAGCTGAAGCGGCGTTTTATCAATGGCGCGAGGTGCCGGCCAAGCAACGTTGCGCAACGCTGGCACGTTGGCATGCCGCCATTGTTGCTGATCGCGAGCGCCTAGCGCGCATCTTAACCCTTGAACAAGGAAAACCCCTAGCCGAGGCGTTAGGTGAGATTGACTATGCTGCCAGTTATATCCAGTGGTATGCCCAACCTGCGGTGTTAGAACGCAGTGCAGTGCTGCCTTATGGTGACACACCAACCTCGATGCTCGTGGTCAGTGAACCGATCGGTGTTTGTGCGGCAATCACCCCTTGGAACTTTCCGGCGGCAATGATCACGCGTAAGGTCGCCCCAGCACTGGCTGCTGGCTGTAGCATGATCGTTAAACCTGCACCGGATACACCGTTCACTGCACTCGCCTTAGCTGAGCTGGCGCTAGAGGCGGGCATACCTGCCGGTGTGCTGAATGTGGTCACGGGGGAAGCGGAAGTGATTGGCGGCACGCTGACGCGTAGTGCCAAGGTGCGCAAATTAAGCTTTACCGGCTCTACCGGGGTAGGGCGTTATTTAGCCGCTGCTTGTGCGCCAACCTTAAAGCGTTTATCGCTTGAATTAGGTGGCAACGCGCCATTCATTGTGTGTGAAGACGCTGATGTGGATGCCGCAGTGCAAGGCGCCTTGGATTCAAAATTCCGTAACGCCGGACAAACCTGCGTATGCGCCAATGCGTTTTACGTGCATGACAGTGTTTATGAGGCTTTTGCCGATAAGCTCGTGGCACGCGTGAAGAAGTTACAACTCGGGCGCGGCGACGAAGCCGAGGTAAACATTGGACCGCTGATCAACGAAGCGGCCTTGACCAAAGTTGAACAATTGGTGGCAGACGCTGTTGCGCAAGGCGCTACTGTGCGTTGTGGCGGTGCTCGGTGGGCGGAACAGGCACAATGGTTTGTGCCAACCGTACTTACCGAAGCGACGCAGGACATGCGTTGTGTCAAAGAAGAAATTTTTGGTCCTGTAGCGCCGCTGGTGCGTTACAGCGATGAAGCTGGTTTGTTGGCGAGTTTGCGTCAGCAAGAAGCTGGTTTAGCGGCGTACTTTTACAGTCAGCAATTAGGACGAATTCAACGCCTCAGTCGCCAACTGGAAGTTGGCATGGTTGGGGTCAATACCGGGCTTATCTCAGATGCAGCCGTGCCCTTTGGTGGTGTGAAAGCATCAGGTATGGGTCGCGAAGGCGGCCAGCAAGGCATCGAGGAATACCTCGAAACCAAATACATCAAACTCTCGCAATAAGATAAATAAAACACAATAAAAAAAGGAAGCAAACCATGACAGTACTTAAGAACCTTCTCAGCGTGGCGGTGACCGCGGCTCTTGTGGGTGCAGCCGGCGCAGCAATGGCAGACACAACTGCGATTGAAAAGTTGCAAGCGGATATGCCAAACAACTGGGGAAAGTGGGGCAAGGACGATCAAATCGGTGCCTTGAACTATTTGGATGACAAGCAAGCCATGCGTGGCGTGCAAGCGGTAAAAAGTGGTGAGACGTTCACCCTACAATTGCCAATGATCCACGGCATTGGTCCAGTCTTCCCTGGTCGTTTACCGGCACAACACTTTATGATGCAAGACGAAAGCATGTATCAAACAGGCAAACTCGACAAGCTTGCGGGCGGCGTAAAGTACTCAGATGACGCGGTCTTCATGTACCTGCAAGGCACCACGCACATGGATGCTTTGGGTCACGCTTGGTACGGTGACAAAGTTTATGGCGGTGTTTCTGCCGATAGCACTGTGCATGGCCATGATCATATTGATGTAAGTGCGCTCGCAGACCACGGTATCGTTGGTCGCGGCGTATTGTTGGACGTCGGTCTTGCCAAAGGTGGTGAGTCAGGCCGTTTAGCACCGAGCAGCTGTGTTACCTTGCAGGATCTGAAAGACACCGCGAAAGCACAAGGCGTTGAAATTGAGAAGCGCGACATTCTCTTGATTCGTACCGGTTCAGTCGGTCGTTTTTACACCGACACGCCTGATGCTGAGTGGACAGCAACTACCGAACCAGGCTTGTGCTACAGCAAAGAGTTGGTGAAGTGGGTAGATGATATGGAAATTCCAGTGATTGCTGCGGATAACCTCGCCGTTGAACTGGTACCACAAAACATTGAAGGGACTGACTATGTGATCCCGCTTCACGGTGCCTTGATCCGTGACCTTGGTGTGGTCTTGAGCGAATTGTATTGGTTAGATGATTTGGCTGCCGATAGCGCTGAAGACGGTCAGTACACGTTCATGTTTACTGCAGCGCCATTGAAGATGGAGCGTGGCTCTGGCTCGCCAATTAACCCCATCGTGATCAAATAATTACGTCTTGAGCACACTGCAAAAGGGCAACCATGGGTTGCCCTTTTTGCTTTTAAAAGATGGTATTGCAGTCAAGGTCTGCACGGTCGATGCGATGTAGTACTTTGTTCGTGTTGCTGTTGCGCACTAAGATATCATCGGCGTCTGCCTGCAGGTCATAGGCACCTACCCAATCGATGCGTGCAAGTGGTGCTAAGGCGTAGCGATGAAGAGGGCGTGGACACTTCAAATAAAGCAGGTGGAACGCCTCTGCGGTAGCACCTAAATTAACTGTGCGAGTATAGATGGTGTGGCCTGCTAGGTTGTGCTCTTGATGGTTGTAAGCCGACGGTGAAGCGCTGATAGTTGCATAGCCTATCCAGATAAGCAGCAGCGGGATTTGGAGCAAGATGAGCAGGTAGTTAAAACCAAGATAGCTATAGCGAATTCCCCGGTTGGCTAGGGTGCTCTTAATCATTTCCGTGCGTGTTAACAGCAGAAAAAAGGCAAGCCCAAGTAATAACAACTTAATGAACATCAACGCATAACCCAACTCCGCCATGAGTTGTGGCGACTGCCAATTCAACCCCCATAAGGTCGCTGAGTGCAGACTTTCCAGTAACGGGAAAAGCGTACAAAAAACAATGAATAGAATAAGCATGGTAGAGCTTTGCTGGGGTGTTTTCATTGGGACTGTCCTTGTGGTGAATTTGCCTCGTTCAGGAGAAAATAAGCCCAATTTATACCGTGAAGTTTAAATTTTTACCAATCTTGTGTTTTAAAAGTGTTGTAAATGAGCTTTCCCGCGCTAGCGGGAAAGCCCTTTGGTCCTTAAGCGCCAAGCATGACCGCATAGCTCAGCATCAGCATTGCCAAAGCGATAAAGATCAGGCAGAGCGGTAAGATAAACTTCGCCCACTGACTCCAAGGAACTTGTGCCGTAGCAAGGTAGGCCAATAAAGTGCCCGAGGTGGGTGTGATCATGTTGGTAATACCGTTACCAAACAAAAACGCCAGTACGGTGGTTTGCGGGCCGACTCCAGCGAGTTGCCCTAAGGGTCCAAGAATGGGCATCGATACCGCTGCTTGACCTGAGGTTGACGGAATAAGAAAGTCCAAGCCGAGTTGCGAGATTAACATGGCCTGAGCTGCCACATAGGCGTTACCTTCACCGACCAGGCTGGTAAGGCCATAAATCACGGTATCTAAAATACGGCCTTGCTCCAGCGTTACTGCAATGGCAAAAGCTACGCCAATTAAGAAACTTGCCAGCAGAATTTTTTTCATGCCAGCAACGAAGGCATCAGCTGCGCGACTTACTCCCATGCCACTCATAAAGGCAAGCACAACACTCAAGGCGAGATAAAACGCTGTCAACTGTTCTTTATTCCACTGCCAAGTGTTCGAGGCATAGACCAAAAAACCAATGCCGCTTAGTAACACCAGCCACATGAGTGTGTGGCGCAAAGACAAGCGTTTGCTTTCAAAGCTAACGGTGGTGTGGTCATGCATGCCATGCAGTTTGGCATGACGGCGAATGACCCAGAGCATGAAACCAATGCCTACTATGGTGAAGATTAAAAAGAAGACAAAGCGCAAGCCTGCACCACTAAAGATCGGAACGCCAACCAGGGGCTGAGCGATGGTAAGTGGTAATGGGTTAGTGACTGAGCTTAAATAGCCAGCTTTTACCGCGACCGTCACGATACCTAGGCCGATAATCTTGGTGAGTCCAAGTCGTTCTGCCATGGCGACCATGAGTGGAATGATCAGTAAGTATTCCGAGGCGAGGCCTAAGAAGGTGCTGCCTGCGGCAAAGACCAGCATTAGCGAGGGTACCAGTACGTATACGTTCCCACGCACACTACTCAGCAAGCGCTCCAGTCCGGCATCGACGGCGCCAGCTTGCTTTAAAATGCCAAACATCCCGCCAATCACTAACACCATAAAAATGAGGCCCGCGCCGCGCTCAAGCCCTTCTGGAATAGCGAGAAAGAGTTCCGTCAGACTGACGGGCGCCGCGCCTTCTACCGGGGACTCGACGCGCCACAAGTTGGTGACGCTACGATCTTTCTCGATGGTGCTATAGCTGCCCGGAACCACGAGTTTACCGTCACGTTGATAGCTACCTGAGTCGACCAAGTACGTGAGTAGGCCCGCCAGCAGTAAAATGCTGAATAACACCACCAACGGATTAGTTGTTGCTTTGGATGTACTCAAGAATTGCCTCCGTGACTTTCGTCAGCTGCCCTTGCAAGGTGTCGAAATTGTCCGACTTCGTGAACCTCGCTTCATGCATATATAAACCGCGATTGAGCTCAATTTGAATACTATGGAAGCCTTTATCGGGCGCACCGTAACGGCGCACAATATGACCGCCCTGATACGGGTCGTTAATGCCAACACTGAAGCCGAGCTCGCGAAAGGTTGTTGCCACATGCTCGGTGAAACCTGCTGCGGCAGTTGTACCGTTACCATCGCTAACCACCACGTCAGGACGCGGCTTGCCAGCGTCAATGTTCATGGCGTTGCCTTTTGATTTCATTGAATGACAATCAATGTGCCAGACCTGACCAAATTGACGGTGCAAGTGCATTAACCGGCGGACCAATTGCCGATGGTACGGCCAATAATAGTCGTCGAGGCGATGTTGTACATCATGCACGGTCAATTTGCCGTTGTACATGGGGACATTCGGCAGAGCGAAACGTCGGATTAGGCCCATGCCTCGAGCGCTATAGGGGGTCGCAACCACCTCTTCTGGCCACGGCTCAGCTAAAAGTTCGGCATCAATGTCGGTTGGACTGCGGTTTGGATCAATGTACATGCGCGAAAAATTCGCCGCGAGTAAACTTGCCCCATGCTGCACTGCTGGGTGCCAAAGCTCTTCGACAAAGGCGTCCCAGCCGGTTTTCAACTGCGCTTGCGAAGCGTTGAGCTGGCTATGCAACGGAAACGTGTGGCTGCTATGTGGCGAATCGAACAACAAAGGTTGTGATTGCCCGACAGAGGGCAACCACAGAGTATAAGCTTTTTCGGTAAGCACACGCACTCCTTAGAAGTTGTAAGTGAGTTGCGTGTAGAAGAAGCGACCAATTGCGTTGTACGTGTTGATATCAAAGTTGATATTCAAGTTGGTACGACTGGTTGGCGGCTGCTTATCACCGATATTGTTGATACCGAATTTAGCGCGTAGTCCGTTCCCGAAGTCATAACTCGCGTTCGCTGAATGGTAGAACACTGAGCCAATTGAATAGTCTTCGCCGCGGAACGTTTCCGTGGTGTCGCCAATATGACGCCAGCTATATGCAGCTGACCAGTCGTTGTGCGACCATTGCAACTGGAAGCTACTCCGTAGCTCAGGAAAGGCCTCGCGCGAGCGCGCAATACCGACCAGATCTTCGGTTTCGGTCGAGCCATCGGCTAGCGTGCTGACTTGTTTGTAGTCGCTAAGATAAGACACATTTAAGGTCATATCAAAACGGCCCAAATCAGTCGCTAAACGATAGCTCGTAAGGAGATCATAACCGCTAACTTCAGTGCTGTTTAAGTTCACAGGGCCATCGACGATGTTGGTGATTTCACCGCTACTGTTACGGCTAATCACGCCACAATTACGGCCTGTGGTGGCACATAAATTCAACAGGTTTTGCGCACCAAAGGTACTGATGGTGTCCATGACTTCGATGTTGTAATAATCGACGCTAACGCTGAGGTTTTCGAGCGCAGCAGGGGTCCAGACGATACCAAAATTCACGTTGTCAGAGGTTTCTGGCTGTAAGTCACGGTTCCCGCCGACAGTAACCGGTTGTTGTGACGCGGTTTGCGTGTAGTCTGCTGGAACGCCGCTGCAGCCCGGTAACGATTTGTCGGTCGAACAAGGATCGTTTAACGGTGCGAAGGTTTCGCGTTGGCCTTCAAACAGCTCAAGTACACTTGGTGCCCGGAAACCTTCGGCCCAATTGGCGCGAACCATAACGTCGTCATTGACACGCCACAACGCGCCGACCTTGGCGTTGCTGGTACTGCCAAAGGTGGAATAGTCACTGAAGCGCATGGCAAGGTTGAGCTCGAGTTGTTGTGCCCATGCGGCATCGGTGACTAACGGTACTGTGGCTTCTGCGTAGGCTTCGTACAAATCGTAGCTACCACGGGTACCTTCACGCGGTGATGACGTGGTTGCGCGGTAATTATTGATGCGTGGGTCAGCACTGATGTTTGGATCTTGTTCATCAATCCCTTCTTCTTTGCGGTATTCAAGACCTGTTGCAACGAGTATTTCACCGGCATCAAGTTGTGCGACAGGGCCGGTAAAGTTCAAGCGTGCGTGGGTTTGTCGTGATTCGTTATGATCTTCACCGCGAAAGCGAATATAGTCGGCCATTTCACTGGTGAGTGGATTAAATAAGTTCACTGGCACACAACCTGCCGCCAGATCACTTACATCGGCCTCAATTCCGGTTGTATCGCAAGCGCGTAAACCAAGCGCAAGTCGGTCGAGGTCAAGCTGATTATCGCTGACAAAGGTCGCTTTGTTGCGAGCATAACTGGCAAAGCTATCCCAGCTCCAGGTCGCCCCAATATATCCGTCAAAGCCAATACCTAAGCGCATGGTGTCCACGTCTTGGGTGTTCACCCGTTGGCCAACTTCATCAAAGAAGTTGTAGACGCGGAAGTCACTGCCGCTAAACTCAACCCCAAACGGGTTAACGCGAGCATCGTTGGCAATAACAAATCCGCGGCTGCCACGAATCACCGGTGGTGCCGAACTGAATTGTTGGTTCGATTGACGATTGTTGTAGAGCGCTTCAATACGCATAGTGACGTCATCCATTGGTTGTACCCACTGTGCGTACACTGAGGTGCGCTCAAGCGGACCAACGACATAGTTGTTGTCCCAACGGTTGTATTCATCGCTGTCGGTAGCGGCGCGCCAATTGTCAGGGTTACTGCCGTCCACATTGGGATCACGCGTGATGCCATCTGGACCGTAGTTGGCAAGACCGGCAAGGCTGTCTTCTTGGAACACGCCTTGGGCGCTACCAAAAGCAAGACCGTTCAATGGCGTACGTGTCAGGTCACGATCTTGGCTGTAAATGGGTTTCTGATCAGCGTAACTGACCGCGACCATTAAATTATTTGCGCCGAAATCAACACCGTGTAGAAAGTCAAAGTTCGCTGACTCTCGGTCACCTTCACCTGCTTGCCCGTAATAAGCTTTGGCTTGGGTACCGACATAATCTTTGTAGGTTTGAATGTTCACAACACCTGCAATAGCATCGGCACCGTAGATAGCCGTCGCGCCGTCTTGCAATACTTCAACACTTTTTACGATAGCGTTAGGAATAGTGTTGAGGTCAACGAAATCGCGAAAGCCTCGTGTGCCAGCGCCGTTGACCCAGCGGTTACCATTCACCAAAATCAGGGCACGGTTTTCACCGAGGTTACGTAGGTTGATGGTGCTTGAGCCGTGAGAGGTACCGGCTGAACCGTTGCCATTCAAGCTGGCACCAACGGAGGGTAATTCTTGCAAAATTTCGCCGATCGAGAGCGCCCCGCGAATTTCAAGATCTTCCTCATCGAAGACTTGAACCGGTGCACCAGACTCTTCTTTGCGCGCGATACGTGAACCTGTCACCTTAATGGTTTCTTGTGCCTTGGCTGCATCGTCTGCTGCTTGCGCAATGGCATTCGATGGTGCGAGGGCGATCGCAATACCACAGGCGACCAAAGATTTAACGAACAATGCTGATTTCATAGTGCGTCTCCGCAATTTTAAGTTTTAGTTATTTTTTGCAACGGAGGCAAGCTAACAAAGCTAAGAATGGCTATGCAATCTTATTTCATTTACTGATAAGGGTATTACATTTTGTTATTCGTGTGCGTGGTTTTTGTTCGCTAAACGTTCTTTGCAAAAGTTCATAAAACGTTGATTCAAAAGTGAAAGAGGCGCATGTTGCGAGGTGATGAAACCGTATTCAATGGGGATGGTTGGGGTAAAAGGAAGCAATACGAGTTCATCGCCTTGATACTGCTGCGCGAGCGCGCCATTCACAATGGCAATACCGAGTTGACGCATCGCGAAGGCGCAAGCGGTTGCAACATTATGGGTGTCGATACGCGGTCGCAGTGTCAAGTTATGTTGCCGAAAAGCATGTTCGATTTGTCCGCGTGAAGTGCGGCCTTTGCCCAGCAAGATCAACGGCTGTTCAGCAAGGTCTGTTGGGGTAAGTCGTTGGTGTTGCTGAGCAAGCGGATGTTCGCAGTGGAGGGCACACATCATTTGGCTGGTGAATAAAGGTTCAGCAGTAATGCCAGGATGCCGTTCGGGGAGCTGAATAAAGCCACAGTCGAAGGCTCGGTGGGCTACTAATTCGCGGGTTGAATCAGGGCTGCGTGAGTCAAGGGTGATGGTGACGTTCGGGTACTGCTTCATAAAATCTGCGATAATGTCGGCTAAGATACCTGCCGCAAAGCTCACCGGCGCAACCACCTTTAACGAACCTATACTGGTATTTTTGATATTGTGCGCGAGTAGGTTGAGGCGCTCTAAACTCCCCATAGCAACGTCAGCCTCATTGAGCAGTGTATGTGCTTCATCGGTGGCGACCAAACGACCATGCTCGCGGTGAAAAAGGGCGAAGCCAACATAGCTTTCGAAGCTCGCTAAGAGCCGGCTGACGGCCGGCTGAGTGAGACCCAACTCACTCGCTGCGGCTGTCGTTGAGCCAGTGCGCATCACGGTATGAAAGGCTTCGAGTGCTTTGAAACTAAGTTTAGACATGATCATTCCCGCAATACCGTGGTTTGGAATAGCGAGTTGTACCACACTTTCGCTGGCGAAGGCAGCCCTCCCGCGTTAGCGAGAGAGGGCTGTGATGAGCGTATCGAGTTCGCTGGTAAGGGTGAAGGTGCTGGGCGTGATCCGCACGCATGCGCCTTGCGCTAAGCCGGTGCGATGCACGCTAAAAATGTTGTGCTGCTCGAGTAACCGCTTTGCTAATGCCTTATTGGCATCCACACTGGTTTGCTCGCGGTAGCGCAATGAAGTGATGGTGGCATAGCCTCCGGTTGGGGTGTCCGCGACAATGCTAAGGTGCGGAAGATCGCGTACTCGAGAAACCCAATAATCACGTAAATAGCGCAAACGTGCAGCTTTTAGCTCGGCGCCGATGGCATCATGAAAGGCGAGCGCCTTAGGAATGGTGAGCCATGCTGCGTAGTTAAAGGTTCCGGTATGAATACGATGATAGGTCTTGCCAATTTCTTTGTTAGGATCAAAGGCAAGCCCATCGCCCAAAGCCGGAGCAATGTCGACAAGGCGTTCGCGTTTGATATACATCACCCCGCAACCAATGGGGGCTCCCATCCATTTATGCAGGTTGAAGCCAACAAAGTCGGCACCTAGATCGGCTAAGTCGAAATCCATTTGCCCCCATGAATGGGCTGCATCGACAATACAATCGACTCCGAATTCACGCGCCATCGCGACAATCTCTTTGATCGGTAGTACCAAACCATGGCGGTGGCTGAGGTGGGTTAACAGCAGCAGTTTGACTTGCGGGTGTGCGCGAAGGGCATCGCGATAAACGCTGACATAGTCATTCGCGTTGGCCTGCTCAGGCAGGTTGATCTTAACGACATTGACACCGCGTTGGCGCATGGCTGCTTGCATACTGTCATAATCGACATCGGCGTACATCACTGCGTCGCCTTTGCCAAGGTGGCGGTAGCCACTAATCAAGTTATTCAGGGCTTCACTGGCGCCACGGGCGAACGCAATTTCATCGGCGCCGCAACCGAGCCGCTGAGCGACATCGGTAACAATAGGTTTGAGTTCGCCATAAAACTCACGGCGGCTGTAATAGGAGCTCAATTGATTGACGCGCTGGGTTTGCTGGACGTACTCCTCCAACACTGGCGTGCTCATGACGCCCCAGTTGCCATTTTCAAGTTGAATGACCTTTTCCGGGAGCTGATAAAAACCGCGGACATAGCTCCAAAACACCTCATCACGAACTAACTGCTGAACGGTGGTGGCCTTAGTTAGTTTTTGTAATGCACTGATGCTGTGCTCGCTGTTCGCGGTTGCACTGGCAGCTAGGGCTTTGGGCACAAAAGGAAGTGCCGCAAGAGCTGCGGCACCTTTTAGAAAATCACGACGTTGCATGGCTTAAAACGCGTAATCAAAGCGTACGTAGTACTGACCACCATCAGTATCGTACGGTGCATGACGTGAGTAAATCAAACCACGGTTGGCTTGGAAGGTGGCTTCGTCAGGGTAGTTGTCGAACAGGTTCTCAATGCCGAAGCGCACTTTCGTTTGGCTGTTAATGTTCCAAGTTGCAGCGATGTCAAACAAGGTTTCAGCGCCGAAATCTTGGTAGATTTGGCCACTTGCTTGGTCAGCAGCGTCGGTCCACTCACCGAAGTAACGCACACGGGCGTAATAGTCCCAGTTGCCCACATGCCACGTCGCGCTTAAGTTGGCGCTCCAATTTGGCAGGCCATCTTCAATTCGGGTAACGTTATATTCGTTGACGGTGCCGTCCTGACGTGTCACTTCGGTGCTGTTGTAGTTCACCGCACCGGCGACATCGATGTCACCATAGTCGGTGCTAAAACTGTAGTTACCAGCGAGGTCAACGCCGCGCGTACGGGTATCAAAAGCGTTGGTGAAGAAGTTCACGCTGGTGAAGCTCTCTGCACCGGCAACGCCTTGCGCGAGGAGTTCTTGGCGAATTTCATCGGTCACTGCATAGCTTTGTGACTGGCCGAAGCGGTTATCCACGTCGATCTGGTACATGTCCAATGACGCGTTGAAGCCGCTGTCGGTGCGGAAGGTTAAACCTAAGGTGTAGCTTACTGAGTCTTCAGCTTCTAACGGCTTAGCACCGAAGTATTGCGCGACTGGACTGTTTGGTGACAAGCGACCTGCCGTAAATAGATTTAAGGTCACAGTATCAAGACCTTGGTAAATACGGGTGCTCTCAAGTTGCCCTGGCGTTGGGGCGCGGAAGCCGGTGCTGATGGTGCTGCGCAGCGCCACACTGTCCGTCATTTCGTAGCGTAGTGAGAATTTACCATCAAGGGTGTCACCGAATTCAGAGAAATCTTCAAAGCGGATGGCTACCCCTGTGGTTAAGCGATCCGTCAGTGGCATTTCGATGTCAGCATAAGCAGCATAGCTACGCTGATCGTATTCGCCCGCTTGTTGTGGACCAAAGCCTGGGAAACCGTTAGATCCTGAAGGTAAGCCTTCTGCTGCCGCTGGACCTACCGCATAAGAGGCGTAGTCACCGGCACCAATTTTGTAAGTCTCTTCACGCGTTTCTGCGCCGAAAGCAACGTTGGCAGGGTAAACGAAGAGGTCACTTTCCCATAAGTAAACGAAGTCGAGGTTGGCGTTGACTTCTGTTTGTTGCAACTGACCAATGTAGAAGCTGGTAGGGCTGTCGGTACCGAGTGAGGCATTAATACTTTCATCCATGGTGTAGTCGATGAGGTTGCGACCATAGGCAACGCTCGCTTCCCATGAAAAGTCTGAGTTGAACTCACCGCTAAAGCCAGTGGTTAGCGCAGTGTCTTCATCTTCAGAGCCAAACTTTGGTGAAAAGCCCGCAGGGTAGAGTTCGTTTAAATCGTACTCTGGATAGTTTTCTGGGCTCGGGCGGTAGGCGCTGGTGGTCAGCGGGTTACGCCAGTTAAAGTCTGAGACACCTTCACTTTCGCCGTAGGTGGCAAAGCCATACCAACGGGTGTCGCCCAAGTAGGCTTCTGCATTAAACGCAAGGCGAAGCGCTTGGCGTTCAGGCTGCCCCCAGTTTTGGACCGGGTCGTTTACTTCAATGCCGGTTTGCTCTTCAAAATCGATGGCATCAGGACGCTGGCGTGAACGCGAGGTCATATCGGCGTCGGTGTACTCTAGCGTAGCGCTCAGGTGGCCGCCATTGGCAAGTTTGGTACCTGCACGCAAGGCAGTTTGCCACTCAAAACCGTCGCCTTCGTAGTATTGACCGGCTTGGGTGTAACCTGACACACCTTCGCTGTCGTCAAGGATAATGTTGATAACGCCAGCAATCGCGTCTGAACCGTACTGTGCGGCAGCACCGTCACGCAAAACTTCGATCCGCTTTATCGCTGCTGCTGGAATTTGTGCAAGGTCGGCACCTTGGGCACCACGTGAGCCTAACAGCGCGCTGCGATGGCGACGTTTACCGTTGATCAGCACCAAGGTGTGATCCGGGCTTAACCCGCGCATGGTTGCTGGGCGAACGAACACCAAGCCGTCATTCATTGGCAGGCGTTGTACGTTAAAGCTTGGAGCTAGGGTGGTTAGAATGTCGGTCAGTTCACTTGATGCGGTTGCATTGACTTCTTCTTTTGAGAAGACATCTACCGGGGCCATCGTATCAAACTGTGAACGGGCCATGCTACGAGTACCAGTAACGATAAGCGTCTCATCTGCCTTGGTTTCTTGCTTTTCCTTCGCTGCTTCACTGCTACTGGCATCCTGCGCTTGAGCATATAGAGGTTGACTCGAAAGTACTGCGGTAAGTACCAAGGCCAAGTGGCTTAGTTTCGGGTACTGCATAGGTTCTCTCCGATGTTGTTTTTAGAGTAGGTGCCGATTTGCGGCGCCCGAAATCCTAGAGAACCTTTGTGACAGTATGGCGACACTGTGATGACACTTGGTCGAATAGTTGATGACAGTTGTTACGACTTGCTTACGCAGCGGCAACAAATGTAAAGGTGTGGCTATTGATGTTTTTTTGGCTTGGGGTAGAATCGGCTCATCTAAACTTAGGAACCTGACATGTTGTTAGTAAAGCGCGTGATCGCGCACACCATTCTTATCTTCCATCTCTAAGCCGACCGTGTCTGGTTACGCGGTCGGCAGTCTGTGCTGTTTCCGTTTCACCGCGTTATTACTGAGATTTAGGTCACTATGTTTAAGCCGCATAAAGAGCGCAAATGGGTTGCGCTCTCGAGTTATTTCCCGATGTTCCGTCAAACCGACTTTCAACGTTTGACACATCCGGTGTTTCTGCAAGATTTTCTGGTTCGGTTAGAACAAGCGCAAGCCTTAGGTGATCGTGCGCAAGTGGTACGTGTGTATTCATTTGTCCGATTGCTTGATCAGCAGCGCTTGTTGCGTACCGAATTTCAGTTAGTACCAGCGCATCAACATTGTCCAGAGCGCGGACTGGTGTCGATTTCATCGCCGATGGGGATGGAAGTGATAGGTCGAAAACTCGGTGCAAGAGTCACCATCGACTCAGCTCAAGGGAGACAGTGTTGGATGATAGAAGCCATCAATACCAGTTATTTAAAGGAGAATTTTCGTGTCCAACCTACCTGAAATCTACATTTCGCAGCACGACTATCAACGTTTAGAAGCGTTGTTAGACGATTTTGCCAACGACGACGCTAATACCTTGGCGTTAGAAGATGAGCTGGCGCGCGCCAACGTGGTGCCGACCAGTAAATTGCCAGACGATGTGGTTTGTATGAATGCCCGCGTGCAGTTCCAAATCCAAGAGTCAGGCAAAGTGTTTGAGAAGCGTTTGTGCTTCCCGCAAGATCGTAAGAATGAAACCGACGATATCTCTGTGTTATCTGCGGTCGGGAGCTCACTGCTTGGTTTACGTGTCGGTGATGTGATGCCGTGGCAACACAATGGCAAGGCGCTTACCGTCGTCGTACAAGCGGTTGAGCAGCCTGAAGAAGATTAAATCAGAGCTGTTACAGACCGAAACAAAAGCAAGCATGCAGCCAATTGTTGAGTGTTTTTGCCAATGCTAACCTAGTTTTGTTCCAATGCTGACGTGAGCATCGCCGTATGTAACGGCGATGCTGCGTTTATAGGTGAGCAAAACGATGAGTCATCATTTCCAGTTTTATCGTAAAGTTTCGCTGTATTTCAACGACGAAAAATTATTCAGCTATAGTGTTCCAGCGCGGCAGTCACGCTGGGCAGTATTGCGTGCTGTAAAGCGCAGCTTTCAAGCTCATGACTACGTAACCCATGCGGTGGTACGCAAGCGTGATGGCTCTGAAGTCACAATAAACTATCCGCTGGGCTGGCGGTCCGCCCTAGGCCTGCTCCTTACCAGTTAGTGTTGATGGCTACTGCGTCGGGTAATTTAGCGCCAAAAGCGATGAAACTCGGATTCAGGAACGAGGCTTTTCTGTTATAGCTCAATCGCGTTCCATCTAAGCACATCACATGACCGCCTGCGGCTTCCAAAATCGCTTGTCCGGCGGCAATATCCCATTCAGCAGTAGGGCCCAGACGTGGATACAAATCGACTAGGCCTTCGGCAAGCCAACAGAGCTTTAATGAGCTTCCCAGAGGTATTTCACAGTAGGGCACGCTGAAGCCGGCCAAAAAGTGTTGCAACGTGGCCGAGGGGTGTGAGCGGGAGCTTGCAATGCGAAGTGGCTGTTGCGGCGCTTGCACAGCTATCGGTTGGTGGTTCTTCCTCGCTCCGGTGTTTTCGCTACCACTGTAAAGGGTCTTCAGCGCTGGGGCATAAACCACCCCAGCAATCGGATGGTGATTGTGGATAAGGGCGATGTTTACGGTAAATTCATCGTTGCGATGAAGAAATTCTTTAGTGCCATCAAGTGGATCGACCAACCAATAGGTTTGCCATGTTTTGCGCTCCGCCCAAGTTGCGGCGGCGGACTCTTCCGAGATAACTGGGTAATGTCCAAGGGGAGCGGGAAGTTGAGCTAAAGCATGGACGATGGTGTTGTGCGCCAGCGCGTCGGCTGCTGTAACCGGGGTGTTGTCTGCTTTTGTTCGCAACTGTAAGTTTTTAGAAGCTTGCGGCGTCGCTGCATCGAGTGTGCAGTAGATAGGCAAAATGGCATCGCCGGCGGCAATAGCGATGGCTTCAAGCGCAGCCATCTGAGTCAAATTGAGCATCCCTTTTCCTATCTACTTGATATAGTTTGTGTTAAAAATATTTAAAGTTGTTAAGAAATGATGTAAATTAGCATCAGTTTTTGATACAACATTAAGCATAACGTTTTAGCACCGCTATCATGGAGTATTGCCCATGGATGGAACTGCCACGGAAGGCAGGGTGCAACCCTTTCCTAATGCCACTTCGGTATACCTGCAATCTTTGTTAAGTAGCTTACGATATGTCGTTGCCCAGTCAGCGAGTGCGGCGTCAACCATGACCTGTTGTTGTGCGCCTTTAAAAAGCGTGGTCGCTAGGGGCTCTGGTACTTTCTCCGTTATGATGAGCGTAGCATACTGATCCATCGGAAGACCATGTGGTATCGCCATCTTTGCATCACAGTGACAAATCATGGCCGACACCTCGGCTGAGGTGAGCAGCAGTTGTCCAGCTTGGTACAAGGGGCATTGCGTCGCTAAGATTTCGGGCGTCCTTTCTGCGCGATGCAGGCTGACTTGATTGGCGTTGCAAAGGCCAACGGTATGCCCGAGTGCTACGGTGGCTTGCATCAGCTGTTTGGTTAAGGCGTCATGATGCGCGTCGCCAACAACTAGGCTGATAGGAATACGGCCATTACCGTTGACGCGGGCGCGCAGCACGTGCTCGTACAGGTGGACCGCAGTGGTCGAGCCGAGATCGGGCTGCGCGTTGACTTCACAGATTGCGGCGCCAGAGTCACGCCATGACACGCTGATATCAGGGATCAGTAAATCGACGCCGGCTAGATCGAGTCGTAACGCCGCGGCGGCACGTGTAGCCAGTTGACGATTATCTGGATGAACCTGTTCGCTGACCACTTGCGGTCGTCCTCCGGTGGCTATGTTGGCGATACTACTTAAACGTACAAATTGGCCTTTGTCAGGAACACTTTGAGGCGTCAGTTGCTGTTGTTGCAAACAGCTTTTAGCTGCGTCATTCAGTTGCAAAGGTTTGAGCGTTTGCGTGGGGCCTGGACGACGTTCTGGGGTGCTGTTTTCCTGTTGAATGAGCGCCAAAATCGTCTGTTTTCCATCACCATAGACGCCTGCCGGTACACGTTCTACTGCCCAAATCACTTCACCATCCAGCACGGTTAGGCGGTAGTCCTTACCCTTGACATGTTGCTCTACGAGGACGTGCGGGTCGATAGCTGCGGTCGCCGCATACGCCTGACGTAACATTTTCGCTGAAGTCAGGTTCGCTTGCACGCCCGCACCACCGTCTTTACCTAACGGTTTAACAACGACGGGATAACCGACCCGTTCCGCAAAACGCAGCGCCTGTGTCACCTCGGTTGTGGCTTGGTTGACGGTGGTCGGCAAGCCAGCTTGGCGGAGGCGATGCGTGGTTGCTGCTTTATCGCGTGCAAGTCGTACGCAGAGGTTGGGAGTGGCAGCGGTAAAGGTATGTTCAAACCAACGTGCGTGTTGGCCGTGGCCATACTGCAGGGCTTTGGCCGTGATTGGAATAATGGGCATGTTCTGGTCATGGGCTGCAGAAATAAACAGCGGATGTGCGCTTTGACTGCGAACGCGTTGCCGCAGGTTCTCTAATTTAGTGAACACGAAACGTTGTAACTCAGCGGGGAGAGGTTGTTGCAGCCATTGTAGGTTAGCAGCCAGTACGAGCTGCCAACAATCGAGCACAATCCCCGTGGGAATAAATGGCACCGGCAAACAGATGCGTACAGGGGTGTCGCTTGGCCATTGTGGCGGCAGAATGACGCGTACTGGATCACGGTAGCGAAACCCCAAAAAGTGTAAGCACGCGTCGAAGCAGTTGCCGAGCGCGTTAAACCAACTTGCCGGATCATGAATGGTTTCGTCTTGCGGCGTCGCGACCGCTAAAATGCGGCGCCAATGGGTCATAAAGTCTTGTGCTCTTGTGTGTGTGGCGCTGTTTTCGAGGTGTTGGATTAAGGCCGGTAAGAGCACCATGCCAAGCTCTAGCGAGGGTTGTCGTCGACCGTCAAGGTAGCCCGGAATCGAGGTTTTGTGCGTTGCTTTAAGCCAGTGGGAGAAATTTTTCGCGGTCATGGTTTGAGTGCCGTTATGGTAGTGAGTGCCCAAGGCATACCAACCTGCTGAGTAGTTAGTGCGGGTGGTCCGAGGTAGTCATGAATCGCCTGTTCAAGGTGTTGCAGGTTGGCGGTACGTAAATCGAATAGTTTATGACTAAAGTGTGCCATGTCGTTGGTGCTGTCAAACCACCAATGAAACGCGCAATGCTGATGGTTGATGATGTGAAAACCACAGCTCTTTAATTGCGTAAGGGTTGCGGCATTCAAATAAACGCCTTCGTGTCCGGTGCTGTTGTGCGCCCCAATGTAGTCATCAAGAAAACGTGCCACCGCAGAGTGCTCTTCAACATCAGAAAGTACCAGCCGTGCACCGGGCTTTAACACGCGAAAAAGCTCATGGAATAGCGGCAGCTTGTCATCCAGATGGTGGACACCAGCGAGACTAATGGCAGCATCGATGTGTGCTGTAGCCCATGGTAGGGGCAGTAGCGGTTGGGTAGAGGCCTCGTTGGTGTGATGGTGGGTAAAGCTGGCGCAGGGCTCATGACCAAGCCACTGACAGTCGTTAGGAAGATAACGGCGCAAGTAGCCCCCACCCGCAGGGACATCGGCAACCGTCATACCGCTATTAAGTTGTGCCGCAGTGATGACTTGCTGAAACTCTTCAGCGCGCGCATTGGGATAGCTGCGCATCGCCTGTTCATAGGCTGTGCCGCGTTGGTTAAAATGTTCTTGATAGCTTTTCGCCATAATGCCGTACACGGTTGTTATTATGTTTTTGTTGAGTGTAGCAGTAATTTTTGTGATTTTTGAAAAACATCGCCAAACTGCCGCTTTGCGGCAAGCTAAGAAACCTTGATATACTTCAGGTCTCTTTGCGTAAAAGGCGTTGAAACATGATCTTAGTGACAGGTGGTGCTGGTTACATTGGTTCGCATACGGTCGTCGCGTTGCTCGAAGCGGGCTACGAGGTAGTGGTGTACGACAACCTCTGTAATAGCTCGGCGACGAGTATCGCGCGGATTGAAGCGGTAACGGGGCGAGCAGTGACCTTTATTCAAGGTGATGTGTGTGACGCCGCGCACTTAACGCAAGTTTTTCAACGCTTCCCAATTCAAGCTGTGCTGCACTTTGCGGGTCTTAAAGCCGTCGGCGAAAGCGTGGCAGAGCCGCTGCGTTATTACCGGACGAACGTGGCTGGTACCTTAACGCTTGCCCAAGTGATGGCCGAGCATGGCGTTAAACAACTGGTGTTTTCGTCATCAGCAACCGTATATGGTGATCCGCAACAGGTGCCGATTGTTGAGTCGAGCCCCGTTGGTGGCACCACCAACCCGTATGGGACATCGAAGTATTTGGTCGAGCGGATGTTAGCGGATATGGCGCAGGCTGATCCGCAGTGGTCGATTGCGGTGCTACGCTATTTTAATCCGGTTGGCGCGCACCCATCGGGAATGTTGGGCGAAGATCCCCGTGGCACGCCGAATAATTTGGTGCCTTATATCGCCCAAGTTGCCGTCGGTAAGCTGGCCCAGTTGCAAATTTTCGGTGACGACTACCCAACGCCCGACGGGACAGGTGTACGCGATTATATCCACGTGCTGGATTTGGCCAGTGGCCATGTCGCTGCACTACAACATCTCGAAACGGGTAAAAATGGGTTACTGACGGTGAACCTTGGTACTGGACAAGGCTACTCGGTATTGGAGATGGTCAATGCCTTTGCAGAGGTTGCTGAACGGCCGGTCCCTTATCAAGTGGTGGCTCGTCGAGCTGGCGACATTGCCGCGTGTTATGCCGATGTCAGCTACGCTGAACGCGTGCTCAATTGGCGCGCGCAACGTGGGTTACGGGAAATGTTGCAAGACACTTGGCGCTGGCAACAACGCAATCCGAACGGTTACGACGCTTAAAGCATCTGTAAAAACGCCAACAAGGCATCTTGTTCTTCGTGCGTTAGCTCAAATGGCACGAGTTTATCACTGACTGCAGGGAAAGGTTGCGGTAGCAACTGGCTGCTTGGTGGTGTTACGCGTGCGCCGCCGTGCCGGTAAAAGTTAATGATTCCCTTCATGTTGTTAAACAAGCCGTTGTGCATCCAAGGGCGAGAGGCCATTAGGTCGCGAAGCATCGGCGTGCGGAAAGCTCCCAAGTTGCCAATGTGTTGCTGCTGCTCCCAAGCACCTAAGTCCTCGTAGGTTCTGCCGTAGTAATGTAGCCCCGTGACATGGAGCTGTTGATCGGAGAGCAATGGTCCATTGTGACAGCGCAAACAGCCTGCTTTAGTGCGAAATAGATGTAGCCCTTCTAACTCTTGTGTACTAAGACGTTTGCGCGCGTTTGCGTAGTCATGTTCAGCAATGGCGTGGAGGAACTGGTCGAGCCGATTCTTTGGTTGTCCCGCTAAAGTTAAAGTGCGTTGATACGCTGCTAAAGCTGCAGCCAAGGTCCACCAGTCGACCTGTTCGTACCCCTCATAATTGCTGCGAACATAGGTGACAGCGTGTGCAATTGAGCTGTCCATTTCATTGGGATCTTCCAGAGGACCGCGCGCCTGTTCTTCAAGTGAGCCGGCGCGATTGTCCCAAAATAGGCGTTGCCACAAATGCACATCAAGTAAACTCTGTGCATTGCGTTTGCCCTGACGTCCCTCGACGCCTGGGCTCACACGCTGTTGATCGGCAAAGGCGGTACTACTATTGTGGCAACTCGAACAACTGACGGTGCCGTCGCCAGAGAGTGCTGGATCATGGAACAGCCGTTCGCCCAGTGCGACCGCGTTAGGTTCCTGAGTCGGTGGTACCGGGAGCGGCGCTAAATCAGCGGTTGCTCCGCTCGCGCGTTCTGGCCATTGCTGCTGTGGTTTGAGGTACCAGTGCCAAAGAGGATCATCACTGCTGGCAGCGGCGGAGTGAGGAGCAGAGGAGAGGAGAGCTCCGCCACCAACCAGCAGTAGATGAAACAGGAGGGGCAGTGCCAAAATGCCCATGTAGGTCAATTTAAACTTAGTGCCAGTCATAGCTTACTCCAAACCAGAACGAACGCCCGGTCTCAAGGCCAGCGGTTCCTGCTGCTACGCTATGGGTACGGCTGTTGAGCAGGTTATCAATTTCAAAACTAAAGCTGAGCTGTTGGGTCGCACTTAACGGAACATCGTAGTGAATATTGGCATTGAGTAACGTCCGCGCGGGACGTTCAGTTTCGCGGTAAACCGGGTAGTTCAAGGCGTTGAGTTCACAGTCGCCGCAGATCGCATCGCCACGGTCTGCTTCGCGATACACCCCCGTGAATACGGCGCTTTCATAAGTGCCGACATAGCTCAATTGCAATTGTGTGGACAGGCGTTGATGCCATTGGCTGCGGAGCGATAGTGAGCCGCTGAGTGGACGGCTGTAATCGGCTTGACGACGGGTTAAATCATCTAGGCTCATTAAGCTAAAACGGGTGGCGCCGTTTGCGTTACGATCTTGGAAAAACACGATCTCATCTTCTGGCACCGATTCAATGCTGTTGTCATAGGAATCAGCAGAGGACTCGTTTTCAGTAAAACTGGTGTGCAACCAAATACCATGACGACCAAGTTGATGTTGGTAGGAGAGTGTCAGACGCTGATGCGTACCTGAGCCCTCGTTACCTTGAAAAATTTCGGTGAAGCTGCCCTGATCTTCCGTATTTTTTCGAGTGATTTGGTCACGCTGCCAGCGTTGTACAGCTTTGATACTGAAGACCCCACCTGCTAAAGCATACTTCCACGCCAGCGTTACCTCATCGGCGTAGGGCGTTTTCAAACCATCGAAACGGTAGCGGTAGTTTTGCGCTAAGCTCGAAGTGGTCCAGTCCTGAACCTGATTGCCAACGAGGGTGCGGTACTGCGTAATGTAGCCGCGTTGCTGTTCGCGAATTTTGTAGGTCAGCACGTTAGTACCGTAGTACCGATTGGCACCTACGATCCAAAGGCTGTCGCCATAATCGAGCCCAAGTTGCAGGCGCGGCGCAAGATTGAGGTTTTTTAGAAAGTCGTCATAGTCAGCCCGTAGCCCTAAATTCAGGCGAACAGCGTTCCAGTCAATAGTGTGCTGGGCATAGGCGCTGTACTCTTGCAATTCAACGTTAATGTTTTCTAGTGGGTAGATGCGGCGATAGCGAAAAAACTGCCCACGGTTTTCAAGGTTGTCTTGATAGGCCTGCAAATGGACTGGGTTGCTGAGATCAATGACGCCACCTAGCTGTAATGCCAGTTCATCTAACGAAATGAAGTAACTTTGCTCGATACAGTCGATACTTTGCCCACGGCAGTCTAAGTTAGCATCCCGGTACGGACTGTTATAGATGACCGCGGTTTCATGGCGGTTTCGCGCTACCTCAAGGTAAGCAACATCCACGCCAAGCTCAAGCTGATGACTGGCGTTGCCCCATTGCCACGAATCAAAGCTGGCACTGGTCTGCCAATTGAGATTGTGTTGTTCTTTGTCGATATCGCCGTAACCGCCCTCAATACTAAGAGGGGTTTCACCGATGTTCAGGCCCCATTGTTTTCCGGGGGCTCGGGACCATGGTCGAAACAGTGCTGGCGCGCTGCGGCTGTTGTCGGAACGGCTGTAAGAGAAGTTGCTAGTGAGGTCGATGTTAGCGATACGCTGTAGGACTTTCGCTTGGCTTGAAAAGCCACCGCCTTCGAGGGCGAAGTTGGAGTCACGTATGTCGGTAAGAATGTAACGGCCTTCATAAGGGGCATAGCTTGCGCTTAGTTGCACTTGATCAAACCCCCAGCCGTAGCTACTTAAGCGCATATGACCACTTATCGATTCACGTTCGGTTGCGACCGGCTGAAGCAGTGACCACTCGGTGATGGTCGAGGTGGTGCGGTTGAGGCCAATATCTAAAGTATAGTCGGCGCCGATTGGGGTGCCGACAGATAAGCCCAAGCTACGCTTATTAAACACTGGTGTTTCTATGAGCTCTTCATCAGCTGGCGGCGGCGTCTCATCATTGTAGGTACGCTCGTCAATCAAGCGATAGTGGTTCCAACGTGACTCACTGCCGCGATAGGTCAGCTTGAGACGAGGTTTACGGAGTTTATGTTGACGCGGTTGTACGTCAACGACGCCTCCGGTAAAACCACCAAAGCGCGCTGGAACATTGCTGTCGTACACGGTGACGTGATCGACCAATAACTCATTGATAAAGGTTGCCTGCGGGTGCCCTTGCACGTCATTTACCTGAGCCACTGAGCTGGTGCTCGAGGCGGGATCGATGCGCGAGTTGTTGCTAACCCCATCAAAGTAAAAGCCTGTTTGCCACGGTTGAGCACCTGAAATAGAGAGCAGTTGTGCACGAATCTCAGCCTGCAGGTCAACAGCATTGGCGGCTTCGCTGCCCTGTATACCAGGTAAGTTCAGCAGCATATCGGTGATATTACCGTTGCCTTTATTGAGGCCATCAAGGTAGTCGCGAGAGAGCTGATACTCACCGTTAAGGGTAATGCTCTCAGGTGCGTAGCGTTGCCCTTGTACCACAATGCGCTCCAAGGGAGTGATGTTGGCTTTTTCGGACTGCTCTTGTGTTGTTGTTGCGGCTGCACCGTCGTCGGTCTTGGCGTACACCGGTGCACTGGCGAGCAGCGCACCGGTTAGACCGGCGAGACTAGCCCAACGGGGTTGGATCAATCGCATCTTCTACTCCGTCATTATCAGCATCATCATCGGTGGCAACCTCGTTGGCGTCGAGTTGCTCCTGAGTGGCACTGACCGCCAAAAAGTTTGCGCGGCCATCGTCATCGGTATCGACACTGGCGATGGCACTTGTAGGGAAGTCGTCTTGATATGCTTGAATTTGCGAAACCGTGGTCAGCAAAGCGTTGTATTCCGCCGTACCTAATGGCAGTGCGGCCACGAGTTCCTCGGCCTTTTGTGTGTTACCAAGGCGTGCTAGCGCGCGCGTGGTTGCTTCAGCCAGGTCGATTTGATCCGCCGCAGAAAGCTGTCGGATGGTGTCGACCAGTTGCATGCTGACGTCATCGCTGATGCTGTTGAGTAACGCCAGCCAGCTTGCGTACTTGGTGTGGTTGTAATCCCGAGAACGTAAGTAAAACGCTAGCGAAGCACGGTTATAGTCGTATTCGATACGGGCTGCGTTGGAGAGATGCAAGGCGATGTGTTGCAACATGTCAATACGGTCTAATTGAGAAATTGAACTCTGCTGGCTTTGCGCTACGGCGTGTTGCACCATCGCAAAGGCGCGATCGTAGTCGCGGCTTTGCGCGAATAAGAGTGCAAAGCTGAGCGCGGCTTCGGCATGTGGTTTTGCCTCTGTGCTGGTAAATAATGTATCGAGTTTGCCAGTGATACGTTGCGCAACCTTAATAGCTTGCTGAGCGTTCCCTGCCAATTGCCATGCGTAAGCAGCATCGAGGTGGGCGTTGACGACGTCAAGATTGCTAACGTCACCATCGACGTGCGAAAACGACGCGCTGGCTATGGCCTCGCAGCTTGCCGCGGCATCAGATGCCGCAAGTGCCGCGCTTTTTTGATAATAAGCGACAAATTTTAAGCAACCACGCGATCCTGTCATATAAAGGGTCGCGCCGCCATTTTCTGCCGCGTAGGCTGCGGACGTAAGCACTTCAAGGCCAGCTTGGTAGGCGCGATCTGCACCATCGAAATCCCCGAGGTAAGCAAGTTGTGCGCCGAGGTTGGCCGAGGCAGCGCTCTCGGTGAGCTGCTGTTGTAACTCGCGAAGATCGTCTTGGTAATCGCTTGTTAATGCGGCGATCGCTGCGTCGATGCTACCGCCATTGAGGACCCCTGCAAGTGCGCTCATCGCTGAAATGGAACGCTCTGCCATAAAGTAGAGCTTATCGTCGGGCGGAATGAGGGCCATCGCCGGATTGTTGCTTGCTGTAACGCTGGGGTAGAGCGCAACGAACAGTCCCGCAGCAGTTGTTAATGGGTAGTTAAAGTCGCCAAGACTGGCGCTTGCATAAGGTTTAGCGGGACGTTGGTAGGCACTGTCATAGGTGACGTCAGCGTAATAGCTCAGCGCTTCGGCCAGTCGGTCTCGGGCTTTGTCTAGTTGGCCGATCGACAAGTAATACTCGGTTGCAGTGACGGTGTACATTGGCGCCAGTCGATAGGCTCTTTGTCCTGCAAAGTCTCCTGACTTAACGGTTTGGTAACCAATTTGACTGACGGTATTGGCGAAGTCGTCAATTGCCGCCTCAGCGCGCTCCCGATCGCTCTCGAGATAGGATGCGTGATATACGTCAATTTGCTCATCGACGAGATCTCGGTACGCCGTGAGCAGTTTTCCTAAGGGAGTGGAATACGGCTGTTCGGCGCCTCCTATTTTGCTGAGGTAGGCTTCAATTTGTCGACGGGTGCTTGCTGCACCATCAAAATCCTGTACGTTTTTTTGATCGTCGGCCAAGCTTAAGAAAAAGTCCGCATCTGAACTGGAGATATTTTCGACGCCGTTGTCGGCGACATAACTACTGTAATAATCAAGCGCTTTTAATCGTGCTGCACGGGCTTTTTCCGGCTGCTGAGTTTCATCGTAAGCATACGCGAGTTCGGCAAAAGCGTAGGCGCGATTTGCTTGTCCGGTGAGCTGTTCATCTAAAATTCGCTGCACTTGTGGTTCAATGGATGCGCGCGCATAGCCCTCGACAAGGGCGATATATGCGGGTGCTGTTTGAATCGCATCATCTAAATTGGCGATGCGTTGTTCTGCTTGTTTTAAGTGGGAATGGTGGGAGTGATAGTAATAGGCTGATTTGTCGGCATTGGTGGCATAAGCAGGGGTTAAGTTTACGGTCTTTTCGACCGTTACATGACCATCATTCAAGGCCACGATGAAGCTCTGGTTAGGCAATGTTAAGTCGATAAACGCTAACGAAAAACGGCCGTCACTATGGAGTGAAAATTGCCCCTCTGCGGGCGCTTCAACCAAGCTAAAAGTGACCGCATCGCCGTCGACGTCTGCAGCGTTGAGTTGGCCTTCAATACGTTCCCCAGCACTGACTGTTATGGTTGAGGCGACCAAGGTCGGTGCATCATTGACTGGCGCAATGTCGAGCTGTACAGAGTAACGGGTGTTGCCAGCCTCAATGAGTATCGTGTCACTGCCAAAATAATTCGCATCAGGCGTGTAGGTGATCAGTGCCGCGCCAAGGCTTACTTGACCGTGTTGCGGCGAAGTAATGACGATAGGGGTGCCGGTGAAGGTCACTTGCTGCTGCCACTGGGCGTCTTCGTTGAGTTGGCCTTGTATAACTTCAGTCGTGGGCTCTGAAGAGTCCGATCCACCGCACGCGGATAAGAGAAGTAAACTGCTCGCCACGGCATTGAGTTGCCACATTTTTCGCATGAGTTGCGCTCCCGAAACTTAGAATGAGTGTTCGGGATGGATCGTAATGCGAACTATTCTCATTTGCAAGTATTGCGAGAGGTTTTCTTGGCAAGGGAGTGTTATCCCTTGCCAAACAGCAGGTTAGCTAGATTGATGGGGCTTGCACCTTGGTAATATGATCTTGTCGTAACAGCCACATGGCGACGCGCGATTGACCAATCCCACCGCCAATGGTTGCCGGTAACTCACCTGCCATTAACTGTTGATGCCATGGTAGTTGCAACGACGCCGTTTGCTGGGTGAGCTCAAGTTGCTGACGCAGCTCTGCTGGGGTGACACGAATGCCCATTGAAGAGAGCTCTAGTGCGTCGTCAATGGCTTCGTGCCAGACCAGTAGATCACCATTAAGGCCATAAAACCCAGCGTCGTTTGGCGTGCTCCAATCGTCGTAGTCGGCGGCACGGGCATCGTGCTTTGAGCCATCAGTGAGTTGGCCCCCGATGCCGATGATAAAAACCGCTTTGTGCATTTTGGTGATTTCACGCTCGCGCTGTTTAGCGGTTAAACGTGGATACATTGCGCGTAGCTCTTCACTGTGAATGAAGTACACTTGCTCAGCGTAACTTGCGTGCCATAACTCAACGTCATACGCGGCCTGTCGCAGTGCCGTATAGATGTCGGTGACCCTTTGTTTGAGGGTGGCCAGTGAACGTGTGTCTTCGTCGAGCACTTGCTCCCAGTCCCACTGATCCACCTGTACCGAGTGACGTTCGCTAAGGCGCTCCTCGTCAGGACGAAGGGCAAGCATGTGGGTGACAATCCCGGCTCCAATGGGTAATTGATAGCGCCCTAGGACGGCGCGTTTCCATTTGGCGAGTGAATGGACGACTTCGTAATCTTTTTGCTCCGCTTTCACGTGAACAGTCACCGCATTTTCTGTGCCGCTCAGCGTATCTTGCATGCCGCTGTCGGCAGCGACAATCAGCGGGGCTTGGATGTGAATCAAATTCAAGTTTTCGCACAATGCTTTTGTAACGCTGTGTTTCAGGGCGGCGATGTTTGATTGTAAAGCTAGTGGTGACTGTAACATGTGCAAAAAACTCCTGTTGTGTTTGGTTTTATGCATCATCCACTACCGGTGACAATTTATTCAATAGGTTGTAGGATAAAAGCCCTATGCGGGTGGTTGTTTTTTAATCATCTGCGAATTTATTAGATTCTATCTAATTTACACCTGGGTTTCGGGTAAGAGGTTTAGATGATCGACAATTTAGATAAAAGTATTCTACAAACGCTGCAAGATAATGCGCGGACCTCGTACGCGGAGATTGCAAAACAGCAAAAAGTGAGCCCTGCAACCATCCATGTGCGGGTCGAGAAGCTCCGTCAGGCCGGTTACATCGTCGGTACCCATGTGCATGTTGATCCGAAGAAACTGGGGTATGGCGTGTGTTGCTTCATCGGTATTAATTTGGCGCGAGCAGGTGATTACCCGGCAACGCTAGCGCGTCTCGAAGCTCTGCCTGAGGTTGTCGAAGCGCATTATACGACCGGCCAATACAGTATTTTTATTAAAGTGATGGTGAAGTCGATTGATGATTTGCAGCGTTTATTGATTGATGAAATTCAGTCCATTGAAGAAATTCAAGCAACCGAAACCTTGATCAGCTTACAACAACCGATTTTACGTCCGGTCCCCATTTGAGCTTGATTAACCCAGACGGTGCCCCTTACAGAGGCTCATCAACCAGTCGGTGAGCGCTTCATGTGAGGGGTTGGTGGCATAAGCTTCTGGGTAGACCAAGTAAAAACTGTCTTCCGTGCGAATGCTTTGCATTGGCAATTCAAACAGTTCGTTCTCACGCTCCCGCGCGGTGGTCATAAACTCGTTCAAGAGAGCTATACCTTGGCCATACTTAGCCGCTTCTGCAGCGAGGAGCAAATGGCTGAAGTGGTGAATTTTGACATCCTCAGGCATTTTACAGCCGGCCTTCTCAAACCACACTTGCCAATCCCGTCCTGGTTGATAGTTTTCAAAGGCTGATGCGGCCGACAGTAATGGGTACTTAGCCAGTTCTACGGGATCTTCAATACCGCGTAATTTGTGCCAGAGGGTTGGCGCACAGTAAGGGGTTAAGGTTTCGTCATATAAGTGCCAACGGATAAAGCCACTGCGCGGTGGTTTGGTGGTAATAAAGCAATCGGCCTGGCGAGTGTCGAAATCGCCGTCGCGGATCAAAATTTGCAAGGATAAGTCGACGTTTGGAAAACGTTGACGAAACTCATCAATTGCTGGAATCAGCCATTTCACCGCAAGTGAGCCAAAGAGAGCAAGGCGGAGTTTGCCGTCGGTACCGGTTTTAATGCCTTTGGTTGCCAGCTGAATGGTATCGATAGCAGAGTGAATCTTATCGTAAAAACTCTTACCAACTGCGGTGAGCAGCAACTGCCGGCCGCGCCGAATGAAAAGCGGGTGCCCTAAATATTCTTCGAGTAATTTAATTTGATGACTGACCGCACTTTGCGTAACAAAAAGGCGCTCTGATGCTTGCGAGAAGCTACCAAGTCGAGCGACTTCAGAAAAATAGTGGATGGCGCGAAAGGGAACGGTCATTTGGTATCAACTTTTCTCATATAACGGGAAATAAATATCATTTTAGGTAATGAGTAAGTCAAAGTAAAATCTCGCGCACGATACAGATGCGGTTGTAGCAAGCGGGAGGTAGCAATGGATCGTTCACTTATTCAAGCTGTGATGATGCTGGTCTTTGGCAATAACGTCGCTATTCTCTCTGATTCCCTGATTAAAATGTTAGGCAGCTACGACGCACCGTTTCAGTTTGCGTTAATGCGCCAGATCAGCGGTCTTATCGTGCTCATTCCGGTCATGTTGCTAATGAAAAAATCACTACGCCCGCGCGAAATGCGTTGGCACATGGTGCGTTCACATGTCTGGTTCATTAGCTCGTTATTTATGGTCATTTCGTTGACCACACTTCCTCTAGCAACGGCGAACGCGGTGTTTTATGCGGCGCCGCTGCTAACGGTGTTTTTGGCAGTGTTGTTTTTTGGCGAAAAAGCTTCGGGTTTGGCGATTGTCACATCAGTGCTTGGCTTGATTGGCGTGCTCGTTATCGTTAACCCTGGTGAGGCCAACGGCTTTGTCGTCGCAGCACTGGTTGTCGCCTTAGCTCTAGCGGTGAATAACTTACTCATCAAAAAACTGCCAGCCCATCATGGGGTGATTGAAACCTTATATTTCACTAACCTGTTGGCATTGCCTGTGGGCATTGCTGGTACCCTTATTGAAGGCTCAGCCTGGTCATGGGACATGGCGTTGCTAGCGTTTGGCTCAAGTATTTTTATTCTTATTTACGCTGCGACCTGTGTGTTTGCCTACCGTGCGGCACAAAGCAACATCGTTTCAAGTGCCGAGTATACCGGGCTTATCGGCGCCGTGGTGGTGGGCATGATCGTATTTGCCGAACAGCCCGAATTGCGTTTCTATATTGGCGCCGCCTTGATCGTTGTGCCGCTGATCTTGATGACGGTGATGCAAAAGCAACCTGCGCGCGCCGAAATTGAAGCTTAAGGTGTGCTAGAGACGCTTTGAGCGTTTGTCGCGATACATGTTTCTGTCAGCTTCCGAGAGCAACTCTGCCACGCTTATCGGTGTGCCATCGTAAATAGCATAGCCGAAACTCAGTGACGGCGAGATGGCATCGCCATGCCATTGGATACTGCTGTGCTCAATCGTCGCTCTTAGTTTTTCTATTTTCCGTTCAATCCGCTGCGGATCGGTGAGGCGATGGAGTATTACAACAAACTCATCGCCACCGATACGTACGACCTCATCATAGCTGCGAACGTTGTTATAAAGTCCGTTGGCCACCAACCGTAGCAACTGATCGCCAGCCAAGTGGCCATAAGTATCGTTCACCGCTTTGAAACCGTTAAGGTCGATGTTCAGCAAGCTAAACGAACGCGTTTTCCGTTGCTTGACGATGCTGTTGAGCTGTTCCATTAAGTAGCGTCGATTCGGCAACCCTGTCAGCTCATCTTGTCGGGCAATAGAGCGTGACAGAAGCAATGCACGCCAAGCCATGAGCGTCGATAACAACACAGCTAGCGCAACTAACCAGCCGACTAAACGCACCGCATGTTGACTCAGGAAAGGTTGTTGCCAGCTTGCCAGGTGATAGTTCGCAGCGATTCGCCAAGTGCCATTGGGAATGCTGATTGGCAAAATGGCATCGGCCTCAGCAAACGTTTGAGGTGAGCCATAAAAGACGGGTTGTCGCGACACTTCATCAGCTTGCCCACTGAGGGCGATACTGGCGTCAGTGAATTGATCGATACCAATTTCCTGTAAAAACTTTTCGTAGTCCATCACCACGCTTACGGTTCCCCAATACTGAGTATTGTGTGGGGCGTCAGTAAAAATAGGAAAACGGGCGATTATGCCGCGCCCGCCTTGTACCAAGGAGACCGGGTTCGTTAGGTACACATCTTGTAGTTCCATCGCGCGCTGTACGGTCACCATCTGCTCGGGGCTGGTGCGAAAGTCAAAACCAATGGAGCTTTGATTATTAGTAGTTGGATAGGTGTACTGAATGATGTTGTCCGGGGCGACGCCAATATTTCGCGCAATGCGTGATTTGTGGAAGAGTCGCTTAGCAATGGCTGGCCAATTATCAGTTGTCTCCTGTGGGCTGACACTTAAAACCGTCGCTAAGCTATCGGCAATATAGGTTTCACGGTAGATTAAGGCTTCAATGGTGCTGCGCACGAGGGCCAAGCGTTGGTCTAAAATGGCTTTGCGTTCGGCTTGTTGTTCTGCTGCGTAGAGATCATGAATTTTCTCGATGCCACTAAAAGCGGCAGTGAGGAAAATGAGAGAAAAGCCTGCAAATAGTGCTTTACGTCGACGACTGTAATGAAAATTCATGGCTAAAACCGTGGCTTAGGTAACTGTAAAGGTAGCCAAGAGCCGTGCACTTGGCAACAGCTATTCGGTTTCGACGATGTGCACGCCACGTTGTAGCAAGTGTTGGGTGAACGCTTGTTGGGCCTCTGCTTCGCCGTGGATCAAGCGCACCTCATCAACGCTCCCTGCGGTTGTTTGCTCAATGAAGTCGGTCAATTCTGCTTGGTCGGCATGGGTGGAATAGCCTCCAAGCGTGTGCACGCCAGCGCGAATGGGAATACGCTCACCCTCAAGCTCGACATAGCCTTGTTTTGGGCCGTAACGTTGAATATCTCGGCCCGGAGTGCCTTGTGCTTGATACCCGACAAAGAGAACATCGGTGCGTGGATCAGGAAGTAGGGCGCGCAGGTAATTGACCATGCGGCCACCAGTACACATACCGCTGGCAGCAATCACAATACAAGGCTCGCCGGTGCTGCTCAAAAAGTTGATGATATGCTCATGCTCACTGTGCGTATTGACGACATGTAACCGACTGAAATCGAGAGGTTTACGGCCTTCCTCTATACGTAATTTTGCTTCCTCGTCCCAGAGTTCGGTAAGTTGTTGGTAGTGCTCAGTCAGAGCGGCTGCCATCGGCGAGTCGAGAATAACCGTGATGCGCGGCCAAAAGCCTTGGTTGTCATTGATGATCGCTTCGATTTCATACAACAGTTCTTGGGTGCGGCCCATGCTAAATGCAGGAATGAGCACCGCACCGCCATCAGCGACACAGCGTTCAACGATACTCTGTAGGCGTTGCATCCGCGATGCACGAGATTCATGTAAACGGTCACCGTAAGTACTTTCAATAAAGAGCAGGTTGGCGCGTTCCAGTGGCGTGGGGTCAGGCAGTAAAGGTGTATTTCGGCAGCCGAGATCGCCTGAAAAAACGACGCGATAACCATCAGGCAAAAGCTGCTCCGCACTGCTGCTGTCGTGGTGCCACTCAAACTCGGCGTAAGCGGAGCCAAGAATATGCCCAGCTTGTCGAAATCTTAGCTGTACCGCGACAGTCTTAGTGGTGCTCTGGTAGAGCGGAATCCAAGTGTCGTAAGCGATTGGGCGAAGTAAGCTTTGCAGTCGTTCGAGTACTTGCGCAATGAGTGCTTTATTTCGGGTGAGGCCAATTTTGAGCGCGTCTTCAATGACCAAAGGCAAAAGAATTGCAGTTGCTTTGGTGCAGTAAATCGGCTGCTGAAAACCTGCCATTAGCAAGTAGGGAATGCGCCCGACATGGTCAATATGGGTATGGGTGACCACCAAGGCTTGCACCGCATCAAGTGAAAAATCAATCTGTTGACTGGCGTCCGTGGGCGTTGCTCCAGACGTTTCTGCGCCTTGAAATAATCCACAATCAATGAGTACGGAGTGTTGTGGGGTAAGGTAAAGCTCATGGCAGGAGCCTGTCACGTGATGATGTGCGCCGTGGTGCTTTACCTGAGGCTGAACGCGTGTCATAAGCAGGTTCCCTGAATGAAGTTGTCGCTGCGACATGGATTGTCGCAGCGACAGAGCACACTTCCTGTGCTTATTAGGTGAGGATTTCACCCTCAGTGACGACATGGAGAATACATGTACGATACAAAAATATAACGTATCAATCCGATTTTTGCCAAATAAACTGGTCGTGAAAATCGTCCGTCTTAACGCAATTTTGATGCGGCAAAGCCACCCGTCTTTACTTGTTTGATGGTAGTATCGTGGTTATACTCGCGTGTCCTTACCGAGACATAAGACCACTTGTTGCTAAGGTGTAAAACCAGTGTGAAATTATTAACATCTCTTTTGCAATTGCCTCGTTCCGCGAAACGTGCGATCAGTGTCATTATTGATATTGTGGCGCTTGGTTTTGCCTTGACGCTTGCGCTCCTGTTGAGCCGATCACAGGTGGGAACAGTAGAGATGAGTACCTGGTTTTCGGTCTACATCTGGTTATTGGTTGGCTCCATCGCTGTCTTTGTAAAGTTAGGCTTATATCGTGCGGTGGTGCGTTATGTTTCGGTACGTGCGTTTATGGTGGTATTGACTGGGGTGATTTTGTCGACCCTACTGCTGTGGGCGTTAGTATCGAGTTTCGATGTTTATCTTCCAGCCACCGGCATCGTCAATTTTGGTTTAACGGCGCTGTTACTTATCGGCGGTTGCCGCTTTCTAATGCGAGAACTGTATCATCGCTTAGTCAGCCGCAAAAAAATTGCCGTAATGATTTATGGCGCTGGCTCAGCGGGACGCCAATTGGCACAAGCGCTAAATAACGGTGAGGAGTTCGCTCCGGTTGCTTTTGTCGATGACGATACGACCCTACAACGAGCGATGTTGTTGGGTATTCCAGTCATTGATCCAAGCCAAGTAAAGCAAACTGTTGCAGAACATAATGTCGAACGCGTGTTGTTAGCACTGCCGAGTGCTTCACGAGCGGTTCGTAAACAAATTTTAGAGTCCCTCGAAAACCTTAATGTACGCGTGCTTACGGTTCCCGGAATGGCCGATATGGTGAATGGTGAAATGGCCATTGACCAATTGCAAGACGTTCGCATTGAAGACCTGCTTGGCCGTGATCCGGTCGATCCAGACCCAGCTCTGATGCAACAGCATATTCGGGATAAGGTGGTGTTGGTCACCGGAGCTGGGGGCTCGATTGGCTCTGAGTTGTGTCGCCAGATCCTTTTGCAGCGACCGAAAGCTCTCGTGCTTTATGAAATTTCTGAATTCGGTTTATATGCCATTGAACGTGAGCTCAGCGAAACCTTAACGCGGTTAAAACTTGGTCCTATTGAGATTTACCCAATTATCGGAACGGTGCAGCGCCGTAATCGTATCGAAGCGGTTATGAAAGCCTTCAATGTTCAAACGGTTTATCATGCGGCCGCATACAAACATGTCCCCTTGGTGGAATACAACATGGTTGAAGGGGTGCGGAACAATGTGTTCGGCACTTGGCATACGGCGGAAGCCGCCATTGCCGCAAACGTCGAGCTTTTTGTTCTCATTTCGACCGATAAGGCGGTGCGTCCAACCAACGTTATGGGCACGACCAAGCGGATTGCTGAGCTAGTGTTGCAAGGCATTGCGCAACGGAACGGCAATACAACGCGCTTTTGCATGGTGCGGTTTGGCAACGTGTTGGGCTCGTCGGGTTCCGTCGTCCCATTGTTCAAACAGCAGATTGAACAGGGCGGCCCAGTTACGGTGACCCACCCTGAGATCACGCGTTATTTCATGACAATTCCTGAAGCGGCGCAGCTTGTTATTCAAGCCGGCACCATGGGTGATTCTGGCGCGGTCTTTGTGTTGGATATGGGCGAGCCAGTAAAAATTGTCGATATGGCGCGTAAAATGATTCATTTGAGTGGTCTAGAAGTTCGCTCTGAGCTTCATCCTGATGGTGATATTGAGATTGTTTATAGCGGCTTACGCCCAGGTGAGAAGCTATATGAAGAGCTCTTGATCGGGGAAAACGTGGTCGATTGCGATCACCCGCGTATTTGCCAAGCCCATGAGCATGCGATGTCCTGGGAACAGGTTGCGGTCTTGCTTGAGCAGCTCAATTCTGCCTGTCAAAATTTTCAAATTGAACGTCTGCGTGAACTGCTTTTGAATGCCCCGACAGGCTATCAGCCGAGTGAAGACAGTATCAATGATCTCATTTGGAGTAAGATGCAGAAACGCGACTAACGCAGCATTGCTGCGTTAGTTAGACTCTTCTGCTTGTGTTGCGGCTGCTTCAAGCTCACGCTGAATGCGGTAGTAGACTTCTTCGCGATGGACACTTACTGATTTCGGTGCTTCGATTTGCAAACGTACTTGCGAACCACGAATGTCTGCAATGGTTACTGTTACGTCATCACCAATCTTCAACGACTCACCAACTTTTCGACTTAAGATCAACATACTTCTTAGTTCCTTGTCTATTCGTATTATTCCTAGGGGTGGAATTGTTTAGTAATTTCCGCAAAGTATAGTTCATTTGTTACGCGTATTGTTGAATTCCAACGCAAATTTAGTTGCGCTCATCGACTCTTTTCCTACTTCTGCTGCCACAATTTTGTCGCAATATTTGCCATTTATCATATTCCCCCGTTTTAGAAGGAATGATAAAAATAACCTGTATTCACTCGAGGCAAAGCGATGCCTCATGTACTTTTAGAGGCGGCAACGCAATGATAATAACAAGAGCGACGTCATGACATCCCACCGAGCCCCTTCTCGCAAGGTCGTCCTTTTTCGAGGCACTGAAGTAGTGTCTAGCTTTGCGCATTATGCAACCACGTCACCGCGGGCTTCGTTGCGTAGTATTCGTAATGAGTTTTATCGTAACCCTGTCTTGACCCATGCGACGCTGGTCGATGCCAAAGGTCGCAAGTGGTCGATTCATCGTCGCACCCACACGTTGAAGCTGCTTTGGCTTGGTTTGCGAATACGCTAAAAGCAGTATCTAACATGTAGGATTTGTGTTTAGATGGACCTTAGGATCTTGATAGCGAACGACACCACTAGCCGATGAAAATAATTAACTCCGATAGACAGGCTAGAGCGGTATTACAGCTGGTTGCATCGATTGCTCTTTTTTTTGCTGGTACGTTGATTTTCCTTTATCGCGTATTCGAGCCGACCCAGCAGCTGTTGTATCACTCGATTAGCTCATCTTTTCAAGTGCTTATGATAGGACTTGGCGGTACAGTGTTGCTGCGCTGCTATCCCACCCAAAAGACATGGGTACGTGTCAGTTCGATGCTCTTCGCAGTGTTGGCTCTGGCAGCTGTGTATGATGGGCTGGCGGGGAGCTATTTTGATAGCTTTCACGCCTATATCCCTAAATCGGTTTACTTTGTCTTTTTGCCATTAGTCCTTGGACAGTGTGCGATTCTGTTGTTTTATCCGGTCCGTCTAAGAACATGGCAGCGCACTTTCTTAAAAGTGAATGGGGCGGTAGCTTTAGGGATTGCATGTGTCTCGCTTTTTTTACTCCTGCTGCACTTATTTTTGCAGTCGCCTTTTCTAGCGAAGCATCCATCCGGAAGTTTGATTGTCAGCATCGCCGGTATGCTGGCAGGCGTTGCCTGTTATGCCAGCTCCTACCGAGGACGTCGCTCACTCCCTTCACTCTCTTCAAATTCGATGAATTTCGCAGCGGTAGCCATGCTTGTTGTGCTGGTCTTTGGCGTGGGTATGTTCCACAACCAAATGAACGAGTTGAAACGAGAGGGAGAGCGCTCCATTGATCAGTTGCGAGAGACGCGTACTGCTTTAGGAGAGAGCTTCATTGAACTGTTTCAGCGCTTGACCGAGCGTTGGGAGAATTACCCTTTAAGCGACCAAGCGCGTTTAATGGAAGTCGATATTGCTGCGTACTTAAAGCATGTGGACTATTTGGACGCTCTGTTGCTGGTCAACGCCCAGCAGGACGTTATGTTTGAACGCTTGAAACCGTCGCGAACTAGTTACTATGAGCGGGTTATGGCGGATAGCGAAGTGCGCCAAACATTGACGCAAGCTTCGCCTGAGAGCGCCATCATTGTGCCTGAGTTTGCAACCACGGGACTGACCGCCAAGTTAGTCCTGTATATGCCGGTAACATTAACTTATACCAATGCTTCCGAAGCGCAACCTTTTACCGCGCTTTTGGCGGTGGTTGATGTGCGTGCATTGTTAGGGAACGCGCTGGTCACAGGCGTGGATAGCGATATTGAGACCTACACGGATATTAGCACCGGACGTTGGCTTGATCGGGCTGGCTTTTGGGTGACGGAACCGACAGCGAAGTACCTCGAAGAAAAAGCCATTAAGCTGCACGATAACGGTGTTGATCTCTATTACAGCAAAGGCATTCCAACCGTCGCCTATTTGTATCGGCTCGACAGCTTACAAAGAACCGCTAATTTACAAATGTTGATTGTCGTTGGCGGCATTGGTCTCGTGCTATTGGTGGTGCTGGTGGTAGAGCGAAATGTCTCACTGGTCCAGCAGGGCAAACAGTTGTTTTATCAAGCACACCACGACGCGCTGACAGGATTGTGGAATCGCAATAGTATTGAGCGATACATTGGTGATCAGTTTCATGACAACCAAGATGTTACCGTGCTGTTTATCGATCTTGATGGATTCACGCTGATCAATGACAGCTTAGGGTTACACGTCGGTGACGCGATCTTGAATCAACTCGCCGAGCGCTTGCAAAGTGAGCAGCCGCGCCGCAGCGAACTGGCGCGGTTTGCCAGTGACGAATTTATTCTCGTGCTGACCGGGATCAGTCATTACCCAGAGCGGGTCGAAAGTCTTGCGCAAGATCTTATGTCCATTGTTGCGCAGCCTTATCGCGTGGCTGAGCATAAGGTTTACCTGACCGCGAGTATTGGCGTGGCCCATCAAACCGATGATGTGCAGACGCCATTAGAGTTGATCCAACGTGCCGATATGGCGATGCATCGCGCCAAGCAATTGGGTTACAACTATGTGCAAGAGTACAAACCTTCAATGGCACAACAAATGTCGTCGGCGACGAGTATGCGTAGTAGCTTGCAAGAAGCCATCGACAATGAAGGGCTACAATTGCATTATCAGCCCATCGTGCGCTGTAATGATCAAGAAGTTGTGCAATACGAGGCCTTATTGCGTTGGCCACAAGCGGATGGGAGCGCGATTCCGCCCGCCGAGTTTATTCCACTTGCCGAGCTGACTGGACAAATTATTCCGCTCAGCCGGTGGGTATTTCGCCAAGCCTGTGAAGATGCGGTTCGCCTACAACAAACGGTAGCGCAACCACGTGTTTCGGTGAATATTTCGGCACTCCACTTTAATCGTGCTAACTTCGTTGATTTTGTCTTAAAAACCTTGGCTGAAACTGGGTGTCGAGGTAGCTGGATTGAACTCGAAATGACCGAAAGTATTCTGCTTGAAGGCAGCAGCTACGCAATTGAACGTCTCCAAAAATTACGTCAGCATGGCATTACGATAGCCCTCGATGATTTTGGCACCGGCTTTTCGAGCTTGAGTTACCTGAAGGTGCTACCGATTGATATTGTGAAAATTGACCGCAGCTTTATCGCCGGCATTCATCATCACAAGAGTGATCGCGTCTTGATCGAGAGCGTGATTCGTATCGCGCAAAGCCTTGATTTTGCGATTTTGGCCGAAGGGATTGAGACCGAGGAGCAGGCGAGCTTTGTCACGGATTTAGGTTGTAATTATATGCAAGGTTTTTACTTCGGCAAACCGGCCCCGATAGCGGACGCTTCAGTTCGATAAAGCAATGCCCGCCTGTTGTTCACAGGCGGGCATTTGCACTTAAAATGTGTACATCGCCATAAAATGCAAGCGGGTCAGGTCGCCATCTAGGCCGGCCTCATTCTCCCGTGTTGCGCGCGATAATTCAGCACCAAAAGTGAGGTTACTTGCCGGCGAGTACATCAGGTTGGCTCCGAGCCGCTGGGTGAACTCTGTGACGGCGTTACCTGTTAAGGCCACGTCATTGTCAGCCCAACCACGGCTGTAAACGAAGTTGCTTCGGAACTTGCTGCTCCAGACGTGACGATAGGCAAGGGTTAGGCCTGAGGCATCGATGGCTTCCAGCTCGCCGTTCGCATCAATAACCGCTCCATTGTAGGTGTTTAAACCGAGATAGCGACCTAAGCCCGAGCCCGTTTGATACGAGGCGCGAATATCATGCTCGCCAAGTTGCCACTTAGCGCCAAGCGAAACCCCATAGCCTGTTGCTGTTTCATCGTTGCCATCGCTATCTACGTCAAAGGCGAGTTGTCGCACAATACCGGCCAGGCTGTACGAGAAGTTGCCACTTTTTCCGGTGTATTTGGCGGTAACATCTGGCACCACACCATCGCTAGAAGTAATGCGAGCCCCGCCACCAAAGGGAGTGATGGTGGTTTCAGGATTCTCTACCGACACACTAAACCCGCCTTGGCTATAACGCACTTGTGGTTGGCGGGCAAAGATAATGCCGTCGGTGGCACCAATGAAATCCACTGATTCGGGCAAAATACTGAGGTTTTGGAAGTTCGACCATGCTTGACCGACCAGCCAGTTGCCATAGGTGAAGTAGGCTTGCCGCAGGCGTGGAGCGTATGAGTTGGTAATACGTTCATCACCAACAGGCACGGTCATGAAGTCGAGTTCAATTCGTGCTTTAATGGTTTCACCGTTGTCCAAATCTTGACGGACATCGAAGAAAAAGCGCGATTGACGCGCATGAAAATCGGTCACGACATCGTCACCGGTACCACCGACAGGGGTGGTACTTGGAATGTAAAATTGACGGCCGATATAGCCACTACTTGGGGCGGTGCCATCTTGATAATCCGACATAAAGGCATCAAGTTTAATATAACCACTGAAGTCCCATTCGGGGTCTGCAGCTTGGGCCGGTGTCGCATGTAAGCCCGCCAGTACAGCACTGGCAAGCAGCGTTTTTGTTAGTTGTTTAGGCGACATTGCGGTGCTCCTTGTTGTGTTCAATACGTGGTGCGTAGTTGCACAAAAAAGCATCGAATGCTTCGGCGAAATAATCAATCTAGACTATGGTCTAATGGTCGCAAGTGGTCAGATCAAAGATGGTAACGAATAACGAACAACGAATAACGAATAACAAAGAGCAATGTGTAGGAGTTAGTATGCAGAACAACGTTTATAAAGTGCCAGCAGAAGCGAAAAGCCGCGCGCACATTGACAATGAAACTTATCTTGAAATGTATCAGCAGAGTGTCGCTGATCCGGAAGCGTTTTGGCGCGAGCAAGGGCAACGTCTCAGTTGGTTTAGTCCTTATACAAAAGTAAAAAACACCAGCTTTGCGCCAGGCGCGGTGGCAATTAAATGGTTTGAAGATGGTACGCTTAATGCGTGCTATAACTGCGTTGACCGTCATTTAGCTGAGCGTGCCGATAAGACCGCCATTATTTGGGAAGGTGATGACCCATCGGTGAGCGAGGAAATCAGCTACCGGCAATTGCATACCGAAGTGTCGCGCTTTGCCAATGGTTTGAAAAAATTGGGCGTAGGCAAAGGTGATCGGGTCGCCATTTACATGCCAATGGTTCCGGAAGCTGCCTATGCAATGTTGGCCTGTGCCCGTATTGGTGCGGTGCATACCGTCGTATTTGGTGGGTTCTCGCCGAATGCCATTGCCGATCGAGTGAATGACTGTGGTGTGAAAGTCATCGTCACTGCCGACGAAGGCCGTCGTGGTGGTAAGACGACCGCATTGAAAGCCAATGTCGACGAAGCTTTGCGCGATGAGCGCTGTCCTTCTGTTGAACATGTGGTGGTGGCAAAAGTCACGCACGGTAACGTGCACTTCGATGACAGCCGCGATGTTTGGTGGGATCAACTGGTGAAAGATGTCCCAGCTGAGTGCCAACCAGAGGTGATGAATGCAGAAGACCCGCTTTTTATTCTGTATACCTCAGGCTCAACCGGCAAACCGAAAGGGGTCTTACACACCACCGGTGGTTACTTGGTGTACGCGTCGATGACGCACCAATATGTGTTTGATTACCACGAAGATGATGTCTACTGGTGTGCCGCCGATGTGGGTTGGATCACTGGTCACAGTTACATTATTTATGGGCCACTCGCGAATGGCGCGACGACCCTCGTGTTTGAAGGTTTACCAACCTACCCAGGTGTGGGCCGAATTGGCGAGGTGGTCGATAAGCATGGCGTAACTATTTTATACACCGCGCCAACGGCTATTCGTGCGCTTATGGCGAAAGGTACTGCGGCTGCGGAAACCAGTTCGCGTCAATCATTGCGTACCTTGGGCTCGGTGGGTGAGCCGATCAACCCTGAAGCTTGGGAATGGTATTACAAAGTGATGGGAGATAGCCGTTGCCCAATCGTTGACACTTGGTGGCAAACGGAAACTGGTGGCATCATGATCACACCGTTGCCAGGAGCAACAGACTTGAAGCCGGGGTCGGCGACACGGCCGTTTTTTGGCGTGCAACCTGCGTTGGTCGATGCTGATGGCAATGAGCTTGAGGGGGCCGTCGATGGCAATTTAGTGATTAAAGATTCATGGCCGGGTCAGAGTCGTACCTTGTGGGGCGATCATGAACGCTTTGAACAGACTTATTTTTCTGCTTATAAAAACCTTTACTTCTCGGGTGATGGCGCCCGTCGTGACGAAGACGGTTACTACTGGATCACCGGTCGTGTTGATGACGTATTGAATGTGTCTGGTCACCGCCTAGGCACCGCAGAAATTGAAAGTGTTCTGGTGGAGCACCCAGCGATTTCAGAAGCTGCTGTGGTCGGTTATCCACATGACTTAAAAGGACAGGGTATCTACGTTTACTTGATTGCGATGGCGGGGACAGAGCTTTCGGATGACCTGACCAAAGAAGTACGCAATTGGGTGCGCAGCGAGCTAAGCCCCATAGCTACACCTGACTTCATTCATTGGGCTCCTGATTTACCGAAGACGCGTTCAGGCAAGATCATGCGTCGCATCTTGCGGAAGATTGCGGCCAATGAATTTGAAAACCTTGGTGATACCTCTACGCTTGCCGATCCAACTGTGGTAGATTCGTTGATAGAGAATCGACTGAACAAATAAGCGTATATGGCCAAATTTCTTATTGCTGATGATCACCCGTTGTTCCGCGAAGCGCTCCAAGGGGCGCTTGCCAATCACTATCCCGAGTTGGCGTTACGTGAAGCGGGTGATTTAGAAGCAACGTTGGCCGCACTCAATGAAGACGATGAGCTTGATTTGCTGCTGCTCGACCTACACATGCCGGGCAGCGGCGATCTTTATGGGCTGATTCGTATTCGAGAAGACTTTCCTTTATTACCCATTGCGGTGATTTCGGGGGCCGAAGATGCCACCGTGGTCGCCAAATGTATTGGTTTTGGTGCGCTTGGTTTTATTCCTAAATCGCTATCGTCCGCGCATATTGCAGAAGCTATAGATGCAATCCTGCAGGGCGACACTTGGGTCCCCGAAGCGGTGCGTGATCGTCTTGAGCAAGTAAGCGATGAAGACCAAGAGTTGGCTCGTAAGGTTGCCGACCTCACGCCGCAACAATATCGTGTGTTATTCCTCCTGCATGAAGGCTTGCTGAACAAGCAAATTGCCTATCAACTCAACATTACTGAAGCAACGGTGAAAGCTCATATTACAGCGATATTCCGCAAGCTCGGTGTTTATAGCCGTACCCAAGCGGTGCTTCTTGCGGAGCGTTTGCAGTTAGAAGCTCCTGTTAGTTAAGTGAAATAAAAATTAACAATTTTTACACAAACGCTCTGTCTGAATGCTTTTTCTTCTGCTAGAGTTGGGTGATGTTATTCGTCGCTAATAATTAAAATAGGACCGAAATCATGACGACCCCTCGCTTAAATTTGCGGCCCGCTGTGGTTGCCTTGGCTGTTGCCTCGACTTTGACACCTGCGCTTGCGCAGCAATTTCATCCCGTAGACGTTCCAGCGCCGCAACCGATGCATTTGCACCAACTGGAAAAGAACGCCCAACAAGCTGATTTACAACTTGTCCGTAAGTACGATGTTACGCGCTTTATCGTTGAGCTTGAGGCTCCGGCCGTTGCGACCTACAAAGGTGGTATCGCAGGCTTCACGCCAACTGCACCTGTTGCGACTGGCACGACACGCTTGCAAGCGACAGCTCCTGCTGTTCAAAGCTACCAACAGCATCTACTGAGCAAACAAGAACAAGTGATGCGAGGGTTAAAAGCGCAAGTCAGTGGTCTAGAGGTGAAACATCAACTGACGTTAACCTTCAATGGCATGGTCGTCGAGCTGCAAGGCAAGCGTGAAGATACGCAAATGCTGCGTGCGCAATTGGCGCAGGTGCCAGGGGTTAAACGCGTTTATGAAGATGAGAAGTACTATGCCAGTACCGGGGCTTCGACCGAGCTCATCAACGCAGGTCCAGTATGGCAGCTGTTAGGCGGTCAAGAACAAGCTGGACGTGGGGTGAAAGTCGCGATTATTGATGGTGGTATCGATCATGATCACCCATTGTTTGATGGTACCGGCTACCCGGCGACCAGTCGCCCTACCAAACCGGATTACTGTACGACCGAGCCTACCTTTTGTAATGACAAACTTATTGTCGCGCGCTGGTATCCACCGGTAGGTGAGGTTCATCCTGAAGAAACTGAAACTCCTGCGGATCACAATGGTCACGGCACGCACGTTGCAGGAACAGCAGTAGGTTTACCGGGTTCAGTGACCACTAATAGCGGTACGACGTTAAATATGACCGGGGTTGCTCCAGGGGCTTATTTAATGGTGTACAAAGCCTTGTTTAGTAATGCTGAAGGCCGTGGTGAAGGTGCCTCATCGCAATTGTTGCCGGCTATTGAAGATGCCGTTGCTGATGGTGCCGATATTATCAATAACTCTTGGGGTGGTGGCCCTGGTGGTCATCCAAGTGATAGCCCATATGCGGCAGCATTTGCCGCAGCCCGTGCCGCCGGTGTTTTAACCGTAACAGCCGCGGGTAACGATGGCCCAGGCGATCGGACGGTAGGTTGTCCGGGCTGTATCGAAGACGGTTTAACGGTTGCGAATACGAAGTACGGCCGAGGTTATTACCCTGCTGTGAAGGTGCTCGGTGAGAATGAAGTTACCGCACGCGTTGCTTCCGGTGGCTTTACCTTGAATGCCGCCATTAATGGTGATTTGATGCTCGCCGAAGAGGAAGGTGACAAGCTTGCTTGTTTGCCGTTCGCGCCGAACACCTTCACCGGAGCCGTGGTTCTTGTGCAGCGTGGCGAATGTAACTTCAGTCAAAAAGCATTCAATGTGCAGGCTGCAGGTGCTGCCGGGATGATTGTTTACAATAATGTCGAAGCGCCGTTGCTGATGAGTATCGGTGAGGAAACTCTGCCGACGGTGTCATTGCCGTTAAGCGCGGGTGAAGCCATTGCCAACGGGTGGGACAGCGCTGATGACGTGAGCCTATTACCTGCGGACTTCCGCATCGATACCGCTGATGTAGATGTGTTGGAAGCTTCGAGTTCACGTGGGCCGAATGGTGACTCGACCTTCTTGAAGCCGGATATCGCGGCACCAGGCACCTATATTTTGGCGCCAGTTCCTGACGATAGTGCTGACTTCTTGACGGGGACCTCAATGGCGTCGCCGCATGTTGCTGGTGCTGCCGCATTGTTAAAAGATCAGCGTCCAAGTTTGAATGCGGACCAATTGAAATCAATTTTGATGACTTCAGCGGACGCTGGTGTTCGTGGTGATGATGCGCTTACGCCATCGACGCCGTTTGAGCGTGGTGCAGGTCGTTTGAATGTTGACAAGGCCGCGAAGACTTATGTGGTCGTCGATACTCCGTCGCTGGTTGATAACGCTTGCGTGGTCTCTTGTACGTTCACCCGAACCTTTACCAACATTGGTGATAACGATTATTCGTTCACGGTCGCCACGCAGTTTGACGACAGTGGTTTAACCGCTGACGTTGACACGTCAACCTTTACGTTAGCGAGCCAGCAAAGTGTCACGGTAACCTTTGAGGTTGCTTCATCTTTCGCCGACGAGGGCTGGAATTTTGGTGAGGTACTGGTGAGTTCTGGTAGCCATCCTGAGTTACGCTTGCCGGTCGCCATTTCCGCTAAAATGTCGGATAACGCTGCGATCGCGACCATCGCACAAACCGGTGGTGAGGTTGCACTCAATAGTCCGTTTAGCGTGTCAGCGCGTGGCGCTTTAGGCAGTACTGGTGCACCGGTCACCATGCAAGTGCAGGTGCCAGCAGGTGCCAAAGTGGTTGCTGATGACGTGACCTTTACCGAAGTTCGTGCGACTGCGACAGATAAGGGCGTCAACAGCGCTGGTACACTAGTAACCTGGGAAGGTCAGCAAACTGATGAAGCCAATGTGGCGTCGATCGCTCCTGTTACCGCCAGTCCGTTCGCCGGTTTGACCATCGCCGATCTGATCGGTAGCTCAGGCAATGAGGTTTGCGCTGACGGCTGTGATGACGCGATCTTCTCGCTGCAGATTGGCGATCTTGGCGGTATCTATTTAGATGGCACACGCTACGACGCCATTACTATTAGTTCAAACGGTATTATTGGTGCCGGTGATAATGCTGCCGCATTTGCAACCAGCGCGAACAATATGATGATTCCAAGCGACGCGCCACCGAATGCGTTCTGGGCACCGTTCTGGACCGACCTCGAAATGGGCGTGAATGCTGGTGGTGGGCAGATCAACTTTGCTGCATTTGGAACAGAAACCACGACCTATCTTGCTGTCGAGTTTGAGAGTGTACGTCGCTGGAATGACACATCAGGTGATCGCTATTCGTTCTCAATTATTTTCGAGATGGGCACGAGTAATGTCTACTTCAACTACATTGATTTACCAACGCAGGCACCGGGTCGCTTGACCATTGGGGCGGAGTCGGGAGCTGATGCACTTGGTGTTATTGGCGCGCAGCGCTACTTTAATAGTAACGGTAGCTACCCAACCTCTGGCACAGTGTTGCAACCAAAACTGATGCGTGGTGAACGGGCATCAGTAGAAATGGCCTTTGATTTGGTGGTCGACACCATTGCGGATGCGCCTGACATCGACTTAAGTATTGGCTTAGATACCTCTGTTACGGTCGACCCAAGTGACAACCTAAGCCATTTAGGTCGTGACTTGCTTAGTTTGCTAACGGTCACGTCTGGCGACCAATCGTACAATGCAGTCTTAGCGAATTCGATTGCAAGCGAAGGCGAGCTAACCTTGGAAATCGTTTCAGGTCCAAGTAATGGTACTGCTGAAGTGATTGATGGTAAGAAGCTGAAATACACCCCTGATAGCGGTTTTGTTGGCGATGATAGCTTTACCTATCGTGGCGTCGATGGCGCTGGTCAGCCAACGACAATAGCTGAAGTTGCTATCGAGGTGGCTGCGAATAACCCGCCAAATGCGAGTATTAGTGCGCCATTGCAACGGGTGCCAAGTGGTCAAATGGTCACGCTTTCTGCGGCGCCAAGCGGAGATCCAGACGGTGACGTGTTAGCCTACTCATGGACGCAAACCGCAGGACCGAGCGTGGAGTTATCAGCGCCAGGTGAAGAGACGACGTCATTCAATGCGCCACAAGTAAGCTCTGAACAGGTATTGAGCTTTGAGCTCACCGTTACGGACGGCGCGTTGGAAGATAAAGCTTCGATTGATATTACGGTTTACCCGCGTGAAAGCGGTGGTGACGACGATGACGACACTGAAGGTAGCTTCGGTGCCTGGTTAGGCTTATTAGCGTTACCGTTCGTGTTGTTCCGCCGTCGTGTGCGTCAACAGAAGTAAGGAGAGCAAAATGAAAGGCTTGCTAGTCGCTAGTATGACCTTAGCACTTGCCGGTTGTAGTGGTGCCGAAATGGCACCACGCAACACCCCTGAGGCGCAGCCCCAAGTGGTCGCTACCGCGGCTACTGTGGCGGAGCTCGACCAGCAAATTCGCTCGATGGTAGGCATGGCTTATGCCGAAGACTTTGCCCAGTGCCGTCTGGCAGAAGTGGGGCATCGTCCTTGTGGTGGTCCGCAGTACTTTATTGCGTACTCGACAGCCTCCGTCGATGAAAAAACGTTATTGAGTTTGATTGACGAACACCGCCAGTTGCAGCAAGACTACCAACAAAAGCATGGCGTGGTAGGTACTTGTGAAGTGTTGCAACGCCCATCGTTGGCTTACGTTGACGGACGCTGCGTGGCGCAACATCACTTGGTGCGCTAAGCGAAGCCTAGCAAGGCTATTTCGCTAGCTTCTCCAAGTGTTTCAGCAGTGCTTTCAGTTGAGCTGGTTTGACCGGCTTGGCAATAAAGAATAACCCTTGCTGTTTTGCTTTCAGTCGTACTTGGTCATCGCGCATGGCGGTGACTAAGGCGCCTGTCACCTCTTTCCCCCAGTGTGTTCTAAAGGCTTGGATCAAGCTCAGGCCGTCATGTTCATCGTCACCAAGTTGATAATCCAATAACACCCCATCAGGTTTCGGGTGATGCTTTGCATAATGTAGCGCTGTGGCGCTGCTGGTAAAGGTTTCGACCGTGCAGCCCCATTTTTCGAGCAAGGCCCGTAGTGCATTGAGGTTCTCTTGGTCATCATCAATGCAAACTAACGTCAGTGGAGCGTTGGGAACGCCGACCTGCGGCTCATGTTGTGGTGCATAAACTTGTGCCGCGGAACCTGTGGGCACGGTCACTGAGAAGCAACTGCCGCGACCTTCGACGCTTTTGAGTGTCAACTCACAATGCAATTGCTGGCTCATCCGCTTGGCAACGCTTAACCCTAGTCCAACACCTTCAACCCGCGTGTTCTTACCACGATAAAAAGCATCGAAAATACGGTTACGTTGTTGGTAGGTGATGCCGGGGCCAGTGTCCCAAACGGCAATCTGAATATTTCCGCTGCGCTTGCGTACACCAAGTAAGACCTTGCCATTATCACGATTGTACTTCACTGCGTTGGAGAGGAAGTTTTGTACAATTCGACGTAAGTAGGTCGGGTCAGTATAAATGATAGCGTCTTGCCAAAATGCCCGTATGCTAATGCCGCGTTGCTGTGCCAACACACTATATTCATTTAGCAAAGGTTGAATGATGGTATGCAACTGCACATGGCGGAAGTTTGGCTGTAATGCCCCTTGATCCATTTTGGCAATCTGTAACAGGGTGCTAAGCAAATGCTCAGTAGAGGCTAAGGCGGTATCTAACCGCGAAGTGAGTTGCTGGTTGTGCTCAGTGAGCGTGGTTTCATCAATGGCGGACAGGTACAGCCGTGCTGCGTTAAGCGGTTGCAAAATATCGTGACTGGCAAGGGCAAGGAAGCGCGTTTTCGAGGCGTTTGCCTCTTCAGCCTCTTGCTTGGCTTGCTTGAGTTCGACTTCGACCTTACGACGACGGTCAATCTCTTCGGTCAATTCGTTATTGATTTCCCGAATTTTACGTTGGCGCACGTCTATCCGGTGTTCAAGGTTAATGTTCGCCTCTTCCAGTGCTTGGGCGGTTTCAACGTGTTCGGTAATATCGGTAAAACTAGTAACGAAGCCACCGTTAGGCAGCGGGTTGCCAACCATTTCAATGACACGGCCATCTCCGCGACGACGAATAAAGCGGTGCGGCGACCCCATTTGCATATAGTTCAAACGTTTGTTGACCAGATCATCGATCTCACCTAAGCCGCACTCGCCACGCTCGGCGTTATAGCGGATCAGTGTGGCGATAGGCTGGCCAGGTTTAACCATGCCTTCGGGGTATTCAAACAAATCGAGGTAGCGTTTGTTCCAAGCGACCAGCCGTAATTCAGCGTCAATAACACTAATGCCTTGAGCAAGGTTTTCCAGCGAGCTAAATAAAATCGATTGCTGGGTTTGCAGTGCTTGGGTGGTATCGTCGAAAAAATGCACCACTTCTTCGAGGTGTAAACGGCGGTCGCGCATGGCCGCTTCAATCAATGAGCGGGCAGTGGCGGCACCCAGCACGCCGGTAAGGGCGCGCTCGACGTAATCAATGAACGCACGACTTGCGACGTCGTCTTTGTTGCTATCATCAATATGAACTTGTTGCGCATCATTGAAGTAGGCCACGAGTTGCGTGGTGCGTTCATGCCCCACAAAGGTTTTCAGCAGCAATACCATGTCGCCATTGGTGGCTTGGTGATGCCGACCGACAGCGTACTCTTGCATCTTGACGCGAGGCTTCACAAAAGCCGTGGCTTGAATTCTATCGACCAAGCGCGCCTGTGCAATCAGTGAAAACACCACGTAAGCGATGAGGTTTAACGCTAAGCTAATGACCGTACCTTTAGTGATAATGCTGGTGGCACTGGTCTCTGTGGTAAGGTATAGCGGTAGTGCGACACTAAAAAGCCATGCCATTAAGCCAACGCCAAGTCCAACATAGACGCCACGGGCGTGACCGCGACGCCAATACAAACCACCGATGATGGCCGGTAACAACTGCAATACTACTGAGAAGGCAAGTAAGCCAATACTCACTAACCCAGTTTGTGAGGCCCAAAGGTAATAGCAAAGGTAAGCCAGCAGTAAAATGACGCCAATCGCCACACGGCGGATGAACAGTAAGCGGCTTTGAAACGAACGGACTTCAGATTGTTGTTGACCAGCTGGCATGCCAAAGGGAAAGCGCTGTCCGCGCTGCAGAATCAGCGGCATGATGACATCGTTGGTGACCATGGTACTTAGGGTCACGGAGGCGATAATGACCATGGCCGTGGCCGCAGAAAATCCTCCGATAAATATCACCACCGCTAACCACGTTTGGTCATGTAAAAGAGGCAGTTGCAGCGCATAGGTTGAGGCATCGCCACCGGTGCCAAGGAGGAGTTGACCGGTCATCGCGATCGGTACGATTGCTACGGCTATAAGCAGTAAGTAAACCGGAAATCCCCAACGGGCGGTGCGCAGATGATTCACATTGACGTTGTCGACAACGGTAACGTGAAACTGGCGCGGTAAACATAAAATGACCCCAGCGGCCATTAAGGTTTGCACAATAAAATCAAACTCGGTAAAGGCTTGCCATGTCCACTGTGGCTGCGTCGGTTGCTGGATGTGTTGCCAGAGCCCGACCGGTGAGACATCACTGAACAATGACCAGGCGAACCAGCCCGCAGCGAGCAGTGCGATAAGTTTCACCGCTGACTCAAAAGCAATGGCTAAGATCATGCCATTGCGAAAGGCGGTCACTTCAATATGCCGGGTACCAAACAGCATGGCAAACACCGCCATAATTGCCGCCGCCGCGAGCTCGTTAATCGAAAGCTCGGTCAGTGCGGTGGTGTTTTCTGTCAGCACCACGAAGGTGAGCCCCACAGCTTTCAATTGCAAAGCAATGTACGGAATCGTTGCGAGTGCCGCGATTAAGGTGACAAATAAGGCCAGCCGTTGGCGCTTGCCGTAGCGACTGGCAATAAAGTCAGCAATGGAGGTGATGTTTTGCTGCTTACTCACCGAAACCAATTTTTCAATCACTGGCAGGCCAAACACGAATAGCAAGAAGGGCCCTAACAGAATAGGTAAGAACGCCCAACCAAAGTGGGCGGCATTACCGACAGCACCATAATAGGTCCATGACGTGCAGTAGATTGCCAGTGACATGCTGTATACGGTTGGCCGGTAACTAAGGCGGTTAGCCCACGAACCTGTTTTATCACCCCAATGCGCGACGGCGAAGAGTAAAGCGATGTAAGAAAGTGAGGCAAAAATGAGCAACAGCGTCATGGTGGCGTAACCTTGTGTTCAGGAAGTCAAACAGTACCTATTGTGACTGCGACAGGTCAAGCGTGGATCAGAAGCTTGTTCGACCAATGTCGTATTTCGCGTCTGAGAACAGCCGACTAGATTGCTTAATGTACAAACAACAAAAATAACAGAACAACCTGGAGGGCGTTATGGCTTTCAAAAGCGAAGAACTCGCAAAAGCCTACTGGCGCGAGAATATCGGATTGGTTTTAAAACTACTGGCAATCTGGTTTCTGGTGTCCTATGGCTTTGGCATTATCCTTGTCGATTGGCTTAATCAGTTTACCTTTTTTGGCTTCAAGCTGGGCTTTTGGTTTGCCCAACAAGGCGCCATCATTACTTTCGTCATTCTTATTTTCGTGTACGTGAAGCGAATGGCGGCGCTTGATAACAAATACGAAGTTCACGAAGAGTAAGGGGCCGCATCATGGATATTCAAACGCTCACGTTTATTATTGTCGGCCTAACATTCGCCCTTTATATTGCCATCGCAATTTGGTCGCGTGCGGGTTCAACGAATGACTTTTATGTCGCTGGTGGTGGTGTTCATCCAGTGTTAAACGGTATGGCGACAGCTGCCGACTGGATGTCAGCCGCATCTTTTATTTCAATGGCGGGTATTATCGCTTTTGCCGGCTATGACGGCAGTGTTTACTTGATGGGCTGGACCGGCGGTTATGTTCTTCTCGCTCTGTGTCTTGCGCCTTACCTACGTAAGTTCGGTAAATTTACTGTGCCGGACTTTATCGGTGATCGGTATTACTCACAAACGGCGCGAACCATTGCCGTACTATGCGCAATTTTGATTAGTTTTACCTATATTGCGGGTCAAATGCGTGGGGTCGGTGTGGTGTTCTCGCGCTTTCTAGAAGTTGAGATTGCCACTGGTGTTATTATCGGTGCGGTGATTGTGTTCTTCTACACTGTACTTGGCGGAATGAAAGGGATTACCTATACCCAAGTTGCGCAGTTCTGTGTACTTGCATTCGCCTATTTGGTGCCCGCCATTTTCATTTCGATTTATATGACCGGTCACTTTTTACCGCAATCTGGTTTCGGTGGTACCATCGCTGAAGGCGTTGCAGGTGAAGGCAACTTCCTCTTGGCGCGTCTTGATGGTTTGTCCGAGGAACTTGGCTTAGCTGCTTATACCGAAGGCGTGCGTAGCAAAATTGATGTGTTCGCCATTACCTGTGCTTTGATGGTCGGTACAGCAGGTTTGCCGCACGTGATTGTGCGTTTCTTTACCGTACCTAAAGTCCATGACGCACGTCGTTCAGCCGGTTGGGCATTGGTGTTCATTTCATTAGTTTATTTGACCGCACCATCGATTGCTGCGTTTGCTAAAGTAAACTTAATCAACACCTTGAACGGTCCAGAACTCACTGGCGTTGAGTATGAAAATGCGCCAACTTGGGTTAAAAACTGGGAGAAAACCGGCCTCATTACGTGGGAAGACACTAATGGTGATGGCAAAATGTTCTACTCAGGTGATGAACGCAATGAGATGACCGTTGACCGCGACATCATTGTGTTAGCGAACCCTGAAATTGCAGATTTACCAGCATGGGTTGTGGCTTTGGTTGCAGCAGGTGGTGTTGCTGCGGCACTGTCAACGTCAGCAGGCTTACTGCTGGTGATTTCAACCTCGATTTCTCATGACTTATTGAAACGTACCTTGGCGCCGAACATCACCGACCGGCAAGAGCTGCTCTCGGCACGCATCGCCGCTGCTGTTGCGATTGCTTTGTCGGTGTGGTTTGGTATTCATCCGCCCGGCTTCGTGGCGCAGGTGGTGGCTTTTGCCTTCGGTCTCGCCGCGGCAAGCTTCTTCCCTGCGATTATCTTGGGGATCTTCCACAAACGTATGAATAGTACGGGTGCGATTGCGGGGATGGTGGTAGGTGTGGTGTTTACCTTGTCGTACATCATCTACTTCAAGTTCATCAGTCCTGAACTGAATACTGCTGAGCATTGGCTCTTCAGCGTGTCACCAGAAGGCATTGGTACTGTGGGAATGCTGTTGAACTTTATTGTTGCGGTCGCCGTGCATAAGCTCACTGGTGATGCTCCGCAGCAAACGCAGGAGCTGGTGGAGTCGATTCGTTATCCGCGCGGTGCGGGTGGTGCAGTCGATCACTAAATGAGGAAGCCCGGCATTACGTCGGGCTTTTTTTTTTGATTCGAGCGCTACGCTCTTCGTTAATCGTTATTCGTTATTCGAAAAACCAAGAAAAACACAAAATAGTTGCATTTTTTTCTTGTATTCGTTTTCGATAGAGTAATGTTGTCTTAACGAATAACGAACCAAGGATATCCCATGCAACCGGATTTGAGCGAACTAACCCGCTTTCTCCAAGATTGTCCGCCTTTCGATGTGCTCGACAGTAGCCAACTCGATTGGCTGGCGCCCCGTTGCAAAGCTGTCTATCTCAATGAGCATAATGTCGATACGTTGTTTGCCCAGCACAGCCCTGCGCTATTTATCGTCCGTTCTGGCGCCTTTGACCTCTTTACCCCTGAGCATCAGCTGATTGAGCGACTCGAGTCCCATGATTTATTTGGATTCCCGTCGTTGCTGACAGGGCGCGCGGTGGTGAATACGCTTGAAGTGGTTGAAGACGGTATCGTGTTTTTGATCAGTGACGATGATTTTGCTGCCTTACGCCAGCAACATCGTGGCTTTGAACAGTATTTTATTCGCGCCCATGAGCAACGCCTGCTGAGTCAGCAGAGTATGACGACACAGTTTAGTGGAGGCAGCGCATCCTCTCGCAAGCGTGACACCTCCGATGGCTTGCAGCAGCTGCTGGGGCAAGTCCTAACGCGGACTCCGGTGGTTTTACCGAGTACCGCGACGATCCAACAAGCTGCCCAGCGCATGCGTGACGAGAAAGTCTCTTCCATTTTGGTGGTTGATGATGCCACCTTAGTTGGCATTTTGACGGACCGTGATTTGCGTAATCGGGTCGTCGCACAAGGGCTTGATTTTAACCTGCATATCAATGCTGTGATGACGCAAGCGCCGGCGACCTTAACCGCGCGGCAAAGTTTACTGGATGCACTTACGTTGATGGCGCAAGAAAATATTCACCATGTGCCTGTGCTCGACCCAGAGAGTGCGCGTCCGTTGGGAATGTTGACCAACACCGACCTAATGAAGCAGCAACGCAGTGAGCCGGTGATGTTGATTGGCGCCTTGAATAAGGCCCGTTCGACCGCTGCTTTGATTCGCGAAGCTCAGCAGGTTCCTGACTACCTACATACGTTTGCGTTGCGGGTTGCAGACGCTGCTGCTGTCGGGCGTGTGTTGGCAAGTCTTACGGACACCATGACCCGCAAGCTCATTCATTTTTATGAGCAGGAACATGGCGTAGCGCCTGCGGCATATGTGTGGTTGGCGTTTGGTTCGCAAGGACGCGAAGATCAGACCTTGAGTTCAGATCAAGATAATGGTTTGTTGCTTGCCGATGGTTTAAACGCGGAGCAGCACGCGTGGTTTGCCGGCTTAGGCGAATTTGTTTGCGAGGGGTTGGCGGCGTGTGGAATCCCCAAATGCCCGGGGAATATTATGGCGTCTAACCCCGAGTGCCGCTTGTCGTTGCAGGGGTGGTTAGAGCGCTTTCAACGCTGGACTAGTGCGCCGACACCGAAGGCCCTCATGTATTGTCAGATCTTTTTTGATAGTCGGAATGTGATGGGCAGTAAGCGTTTGTATCAACGTTATCGCGAGCGCGTGGCTGAACTCGGGCGTTCAGAATTTTTTCTTGGGAATTTGGCACGTTTACAAGCCCGTGTGCAGGTTCCGTTGGGGCTATTTAACCGTTTTCGCGGCACAGAGACGGGGAAAGATAGCGATTGGATTGATATCAAGCGCTACGGTATCGCTTTGGTCAATGACATAGTTCGGGTGTACAGCTTACACGCCGGGATTACGGCACCACGTACCTTGGAGCGCTTAGCCTTGTTGCAAAAGAGTCGGTTATTGTCGGCGAAGGACAACCAAGCACTGGCTGACGTATGGCAGTTTTTAACGCAGCTACGATTACAGCATCAGTTGCAGGTATGGGGCACCGAAGCTCCGAAAAATGCACTTGACCCGGACGCTCTAGGCCCGCTGGCGCGGCGTCAATTAAAGTCAGCGTTTGGTATTTTGAAGAATGCTCAACAAGGGGTCAGTTTGAAGTTTGGAAAAACGGGTTAGTGGGTATGATAAGCACATTAAAGCAGCGCTGGCGAAGGAATGTGCAATTGCAGCAATGCTGGCGCGAACAGCGTTATGTTGCGCTCGACCTTGAAACCAGTGGTCTTGATCCCCGTGTCGATCAGGTGCTGGCCGTCGGCTGGATTGTGGTTGAGCCGCCACTGTTGGATTATGGTCAAGCCCGCTACGCCGTGGTACAGCAGCAGCCTGATTTGAAACAATCGCCAGTAGTTCATGGATTATTGCAACGCGACTTTCGCGCCGCAGAGGATGCTCAGTTCGTATTGCAACACCTTGCAGAGGTGCTTGAAAATGCGGTGTTAGTCTGTCATCACGTGGGCTTCGATTGGCAGTTTTTGTCTGCTTTCGCCAAAGCCCATAACGTGCGCCTCAAACCTTTAGCGAAGTTTGATACGCTGACCTTTGAGGCGCAGCGGTTACGCATGCAGCAGCATCATTTAGCTCGAGGGTCGCTCAAGCTCGCTGCCTGTCGGCAACGTTATGGTCTACCAGATTATCAAGCGCATCAGGCGCTGACCGATGCGATTGCTTGTGGTGAACTGTTTTTGGCGCAAGCCTATCACTATGCCGGTCGTGCTAATGTGTCGCTGCGAAACTTACTGAGTTACAACTAAAAACCCCAGCCGTGGGCTGGGGTTTCGTCGTTTACTAATCATCGTTGCTTGCTTTAGCTCTTAGTTTTTAGTTACCTGAGCTGGGGATACCTTCCATTTCACCTGCTGCAGTGCCGGTCAAGACACCAGGTGAGCCTGTTTGACAGGGGGGATTACTCCACTTCGTACATGCACGACCGGGTAACCGTGAGGTTGTCGAGCGTCCGTCGTAAATGCCAAGTTCTTCAATTGAGTCAATGGCGTAATCAAGGGCCATGTCAAAACTGATTTTTTGGCCTGATACTTCAATACGCTCAACACCCGCAGCATTTGGATTGGCAGCGACAGCAACACGTTCGTTTGCCACACTTGGGTTTTGCGCCACGTATTTGCGTAAGTAAGTTTCGGCATCACGATACCCACGGCGGGTCAGAAACTCCAACTGCTCGATGGTTTCGTCTTCTTCTAGAGCGTAGGGAAAGGTTTGATCCATTGAGAGCAGGGCGGTTAAATAACGTGCTTCGTAGTTGTTGCGTTTAGCGGCGCTCGTAAGCAACTGCCAGGCTGTTTCTGCCTTGCCGTCTTTGTCTGTTACTAAATAGCTTTTTGCGAGGTCGACCATTGCCACCGGTAAGCCAAGATCTGCTGCGCGACGCAAGTAATCGTCGGCTTTTTCGCGATCTTGTTCACCGTAACGGCCGTCCTCCAAAATGGCAGACAGTTGGTACATGGCTTTGGCATTGCGATTACTAACGGCCATACTGTAATAGCGCATGGCGATAGGGATATCCTGTTGTACGCCTTCACCGAATTCGTACATGGTTCCCAAAATAAACTGGGCTTGGGGACTGCCGTTAAGGGCTAGGCGTTTTAGTTTCGCGATTTTCTCTTCACAGGCTTCGCCCACACAGCTTTGGTCTTGAGCTATGACTTGCTGTGGCAGTGCTGCCACAAGCGTAAAGCTTGCGGCAACAGCTGTACTACAAAGAAGTTTAGTGAAGTGTTTCAACGTAACGTTCAACACTAGTCTTCTCCTATATTTTCATCCAAAAATGAAACGATTTCACGCATCAGGTCAAGACGGTTTTCTGGGTCAGCAAAACCATGACCTTCAGTGTTTTTCCACATCCATTTGAGTGGTCTGTTTAAACGTTCGAACTCTTTTCGGATGTTCAACGCATTGTCATAGTGCGCTTGCTCATCACGACCACCATGCACAATAAATACTGACGCTTTAATTTTATCGACATGATAGTGAGGCGACACTTCTTTCAGTTTTTCCGGATCGTCGCCCAAGGCTTCGTTGAGATAGCTCATACCCCAGTCCAAACGTTCAGCAACGTTACCGGTGTTTTTCATCAGAAGTAGATCATAGACACCGACGTAGCCAATTGCGCACTGATACAAATCGGGTTCTTTAACAACGCCCATCAATGACGCATAGCCACCATAGCTGCCGCCGAAAATACAAAGACGATCTTTATCGGCAATACCTTGCTCTACGGCCCACAATGTGCCATCGGTAACGTCATCTTGCATTTCTTGGCCCCATTTACCGAAGCCGATTTGCTCGAATTCTTTGCCGTAGCCACCAGAGCCACGATAGTTAATTTGTAGAACGGCATAACCGCGGCTTGCAATGGATTGTGCATACGGGTCAAAGCCCCAGCTATCACGCGGACCGTGTGGACCACCGTGCACATAGACCACCATAGGCAAGTTTTTGGCTTCAAGACCGTTTGGAACCGTCAGGTAACCGTGAATTTTCAGACCGTCGCGAGCTTCAAATTCGATCGCTTCGACAGATGCCATTTTGCTCGGGTCAATACCTTCGTAAATAGAGGATAGGTATTTTACCTCAAAGGTTTCACGGTTGAACTGGTAGAAGGTTCCTGGATTGCGGTCAGAACTGACGCGTAAAATCACCGTTTTACCATCTTCCGTTTGACTACTCATACTTACGTATTGGCCAGGGAAGGCGCCGTTGAGTGCTGCGTATTCTTTTGCGGCCTGTGAATTTGAGTCGATGTATTCGCGTTGTAAAACACCGTCGTCATAACCTACGGCAACTAACTGAGACTTATCCCATCCCGGCATCCGTGCAAATACTGGCGAGACATCAACAGTTTCATTATGAATGACAAGTTTTTGTTCTTTGGTTTCGAGGTTGTAGCTCCATAAGGACTGTGTTGAAGTTTCCTGATCAGAAAGCAAGTAGACCAGTTTGTCATCGGGGCTAATCGCTACAGGGTAACTACTACCTTGATAATCTTTACCTTTGAATGGCGGGAAGGTATCAAACAACTCCCAATCTTTACCTGCAGCACGGCGCCACACACGACGTTCACCTGTATCTTCATCTGTCTCAAGGGCAAATACCGGCTCGTTGTCATTGTTGTAGAGCACCGTCGCATACTTAAATGGATTATCTGCGACTTTTAATACACGACCGGTATAAACGTTTAATTTGTAAAGGTTTGTAAATTGACGCTTCTCATGGTTTGAACGAATGAGAATATGCTTGTCATCTTCGCGCAACATATCGTGGATCGAAAAACTCGAGCGCTCATCGAAAACAACTTTGACACGGCCACCAATATCTGCGGCCCATACGCGCGGATCAAGGAACGGCTGCGCGTACTCACCAACTTTAACTGCAGTTTGCATAAGTAAGCGTTCGTTATTCGCCCACCAATAGCGCGCAACCCGATCTTCATCTCCAAAATAGTACTGATGCACCAGCTTAAAGGTGTCGGCTTCGAGTACCGCAAGACGAATCTGGTCGCCGAGCGGGTAGGTTGCAGCGATGTGTTTGCCGTCCGGCGAAATTTTCATTGAGCTAAAACTAGGGTTTTGCGCAAAGATTTCGAGTGGCAACTCTTTTGGGGTGTCCGCTGAGACCAGCGACGGAGCCAAAAAGTGACTCGTCAGCAAGGCGGCAATGAGGAACTTTTTCAACGACATGGAACGACCTTTTAAATGTAGCAAATTGTAACCAAGGATTGTTAATAATAAGTGTTGTTAATAACATGTTTAACTGTAACAGATGCATAAGAATTGGTGTATTTTTTTTCTTGTGCATATGTAACGAAAGATGTAATGTAAATTCAACGTAATGATCAAGATTGCGTATAAAAAAGAAGAACATCTCAGAGGACATCCCCATGAAAAAGAATAAGCTTCACAATGCTGTTCTGTTCGCCTTGATGTCGTCGAGCTTAACGTTGAGTGCTACGGCGATGGCTCAACAAGCTCAAGACGAGCAAGAAGAACAAGAAGAGCAAGAAGAAACAGTAGAGCGTTTGAAAGTAACAGGTTCACGTTTGAGCCAAAGTGACTTGGAGAACGCATCACCGGTTGTTGTGATTAGCGCGGAAGATATCACTAACCGTGGTTTCACCACTGCGTTTGACGCATTGAAAAACCTTGCACAAAACACCGGTACTATCCAGGGCGACGAGTTTGGTTCGCAAGGTGGTTTTACCCCTAACGCGCAAACCATCAGCTTACGCGGTTTTGCTCCAGGTCAAGCATTGATCTTGTTAAACGGTCGTCGTTTGTCGGAAAACCCTACGCCATACAACGGTCAGAGCAACTTCGTTAGCTTATCTTCTATTCCTACAGCAGCGATCAAGCGTATTGAAGTTCTAACCAACGGCGCGTCAGCGATCTATGGTTCTGATGCTGTTGCAGGTGTTGTGAACATCATTTTGAAAGATGATGTTGATGAAACCACAGTTTCATTGCTTGCTGGTACCACCAAAGACGGCGGCGGTGATGAGTTCCGTTTACAGTTGGTATCAGGTATCAGCGAAAGCAACTACTCATTCACTTACGGTCTTGAGTATCAACAAATTGATCCTATCTTCGCGTCTGACCGCGACTGGATGGATTCTGTTGATGACGGCCCTGCAGGCACTAATGTTTTACAACGTGGTATTTTGCTACTTGATGCATGGAACGGTGGCTACATTGATCCGGGTGCGGAGAAGTGTGAGCAATCAGGTTCGGGCTACGAGTATGCCTTCCGTGAAGGTTCGGGTTACTACTGTGGTACTGATGCTACAGGCGACTACTCGATTCAGAACGAACGTACCAAAATTGCTGGTTTTGTAAGTGGTCAATACCAACTCAACAAAAACACTGAGTTCTTTATTGATGCATTGATCACAGATCAAGAAGCGCGTAACCGCGGTTTCCGTCATTTCATCAGTGAAAACGTGGTGACACCTAATGCTGACGGTACTGGTAACTTGGTTGACTTAGGTGCGCCAGGGTTAGACTACGTGCTTTACCAGCGTATGTTCTCGTTTGATGAGTTAGGTCCTAAATCATCAACGTTTAACGAACAAAACTTGAACGTCACCGTGGGTGCGCGTGGTATGTTGGGCAACTTCTATGATTGGGAATTGTCATACAGCCACAGCATCGCTGACTTCGAAAGCCGTCGTGCATGGTTGAAAAACGAGAAGGTTGAAGAGTACTTTATCGGTACTGATTCAATTGCCTTTGGATTGCCAAACGGTTTAGGTAAACTCGGTCTTTACGATCCAATCACGCCTGAAATTGCTAACGATATGTTGGGCACCCAAGCAATCAACGCTGATTCATACTCGCGTACGTTGTTTGGTTCAATCGCAGGTGATTTGTTTGAATTGCCAGCAGGTATGGCTCAATTTGCAGCTGTTGTTGAATACAACAAGCAAGGTTATGACCTGATGCAAGATGAGCGTACGTTGAGCGATACTAACATCAGCTGGTACGGTTTGACCGGTACTGAAGGTGGCGGTGATCGTGACCGTTGGGCGGTAGGTATTGAGTTAGGTATTCCTTTATTGGAACAACTTGATTTGACTGCTGCAGCGCGTTACGACAGCTATGACGATAACACCACTGATATCGGTGGCCGTTTATCACCTATGGTTGGCTTAGAGTACCGTCCAATCGACGCATTACTTGTTCGTGCCACTTATGGTAAGAGCTTCCGTGCACCAGATATGCACTATGTGTTTGCTGATAACTCTGGTTTCTACACAAACGTATACGATTGGACTCAATGTCGGAACGACTTCGTAAACGGTGGCGGTGACCCAGCAGACTTCATCCCGAGTGGTGCAGTGTGTGATGCAACCAACATTCAAGGTACGCGTAGCGGTTCAACTACTCTTGAAGAAGAGAAGGGTACCAACAAAGGTATCGGTATTGTTTATGACATCACTGATAACTTGAACTTCACCCTTGACTACTACAAGATCGAGCTTGAAGACATCGTACGAGACGAAAGTGTTTCTGGTCTGATTGGTGACGAGTATGACTGTAACTTTGGTTTAGACGGACGTGACCCGAACTCTGCGTTCTGTCAAGACGTTTACAGCAAAATCACTCGTGGTGCTGACGGTACGCCTAACGCTGGTGACATCGTAGGTGTTAACATTACGCCGACCAACGCATCACGTTTGGCGATTGCTGGTTACGACGCAACCATTAACTACTTTGTAGATACTGAGTACGGTACCTTCTCAACCCGCGTTGAGTACACCAATACGCAAAGCTACAAGTATCAGGCAACTGCTGATGGTGAGTACACTGAATACCGCAACCTTGCGAGCTTCGGTGACCCACGTACAAGCTTAACTGGTGTGGTTGGTTGGTCGTATCAAGACTTCTCAATCTACTTGACCGGTCGTCGTCTCGGTAGTGCTCCTTGGGACGTGCAGCCTGCTGCGCACTCAGATCCAGACAGCGAGCTGTATGAGAACGTTTCACGTGCACACCCATATGTGTACTTCAACTTGTCTGCTGCGTATCAGTTGACCGACGATTCAGCGATTCGTTTCTCAGGAAACAACATCACCAACCGTCGTCCTCCTGAAGACGAAACTTGGACAAGCTGGCCGTATTTCAACAACTTCGCATACGGCGGTGCGGCTCGTGGCGCAAGCTACTATGTAGAGTACACGCATCGTTTCTAAGTTGTTGAAGCGTTAAAAATAGCTTTTAAAGTATAAAGTTATTTCTCAAAACCCCTGATATTGAATAGTCAGTATCAGGGGTTTTTATATCTAAATCTGTCACAAATACCTTTCCTGCTCCGTCAATGCTGACTATTTGGTCTAATCTTGGTTGCTTTTTAATCGCTCTTGTCTGTTTTTAACAATAAATCTAAACGTTTAATCTATAACGTCTTTTTACTCTTTTTTATAACATTTGATTTAATCTTGTATGGGAAGTATAACGCTAGGTCGCGTTATTGCTTGTCCTTGAACTTTCTGCGTTTTTTTAAAGAGGTAAGTCAGGTAGCGCGGTAATAAATAAAAACATGAATTACTTCCAGATAAGGGAAATACCATGATTACTGAGACTGCATTATCAAAGTCTATACGTAGTATCTTAGCTTTAACGGTCACAGCGGTATTTACTGCTCCTGCGTTCGCGCAAAGCACTGATGCTCAAGAAGCGCCTGCACAAGAAAAAGCTGAGCGCATCCAAGTTACAGGTTCGCGTATTGCTGCACCTGAATTTTCTCAAGCTGCACCGGTGATGTCGATCGGTCGCGAAGATATTGCCGAATTTGGTTCGCCTGACTTAGGCCAAATTCTTGCTGAATTACCAGCTATTGGCGCAACCAATACGCTTGTAGGTAACCGTGAAAGTAACGCTTCAGGCGGTATTAGCTCGGCTGACTTACGTCGTCTTGGTGCAAGCCGTACGCTTGTACTCGTGAACGGTAAGCGTCACGTGGCAGGTTCACCAGGTTCAGCTTCTGTTGACCTGTCAACGATTCCGGCGTCAATGGTTGAGCGTGTGGAAATCATGACCGGTGGCGCGTCAGCGATCTACGGTTCTGACGCTGTTTCTGGTGTTATTAACGTTATCCTTCGTGATAACTATGAAGGCTTAGAGTTTAATGCTCGTGGCACTTCATCAACAGAAGGTGTTGGCGCGGGTACGCATGAGTTCGGTATCTTAGGTGGTGGTGACTTTATGAATGGTCGCGGTAACGCAACCTTCCATATTGGTGTCAACCGCATCCAAGAAACTATGGAAAACGATATTCGCCAGTTTGATAACTGGGGCAGCATTTTAAACCCTAACGACACCGGTCGCCTAGATGGTATTCCGGACCGTATTCGTGTACCTAATATTGGCTCTGAGTACATCTCTGGTAGCGGTGTGATTTATGGTGATGAGCTGTATGGTTTCCGACCTGATGGCTCTTATGTCGTACAACCTGAACGTGAAGGGTCGAGTTCAAAATTATTTGGGTATTTTCCTGACGGCTGCGACACCTGCCTCTTCACCCAAGATTACGTAAATATGCAGCCAGAAGTAAATCGTTTGAACGTAGGTTCAACGGTGTCCTTTGATTTGACTGAAGATGCACGCTTTTATTCTGACTTTAAAGTCACACAAGCAGACATTGAACAGCAATTCCAGCCTGCATTTAAACAGGGTATGACAATTAACGTTGTTGATAACCCATACCTCGATGAAGAACTACGCCAAACGCTATTGGGTCAAGGCCATGAGACCGTTCGATTTGATAAGTTCTTCGATGATTGGGGCAACCGTACTGCGGAGAACCGTCGTGAGACGTTCCGCTATGTTGGTGGTGTTGATGGTTTTATCGATTGGGGCCAAACCGCAATCCAGTACGACGTTTACTACAGCTACGGTGAAACCCGTAACCGTCGTATTACGCGTAATGAATCTATTCCTGGCAACATTATCGCAGCGATTGATGCTGTTCGTAATGATGCCGGCGAGATCGTTTGTCGTGACCCTGATGCAGGTACTGTAAACCTTGGCGGCGAGTGCGTTGCCTATAATCCTTTTGGCATGAATGGCTCAGCAGAAGCAATTGACTTCATGTCAGCTGACGTTCAGCGCAATGACACCATTTCACAAGAATACTGGGGCGCGAGCTTCGTTACTGACACCGCGAACTGGTTCTCATTGCAAGGTGGCCCGGTTGACGTGGCATTCGGTTACGAGTGGCGTGAAGAAACCTCAGAAACCTTAACCGATGAGTTTACCCGTAAAGGTTTGACCAACAACGCTGCGACACCAAACGAATACGGTGAGTATGATGTAAGTGAATACTTCGTTGAAATGAAATTCCCACTGTTAGCAGGTGTTGATTTCGCAGACGAATTGACCTTAGACATGGCTTATCGGAAAGCTGATTACTCGCACGCTGGTGACGCTGAGTCATGGAAAGTAGGGATGATGTGGGCACCAATCCACACGGTTCGTATTCGTGGTACTGTTGGCCAAGCCGTTCGTGCACCGAACATTGCTGAAGCCTTTAGCCCTCGTTCACCAGGCTATGTAAACGTGGTTGATCCTTGTGACGCATCACGAATTAGCGAAAATCCAAACCGCGCGGCCAACTGTGCAGCTTTGGGCATTCCTGAAAACTTCGAAGCTGTCACTAGTGCGAGTATTGACTTGCTTTCTGGTGGTAACCCGAACTTGGACGTCGAGACATCAGACTCATGGACCGCTGGTGTGGTTTGGACACCAGAAGGTGCGTTAGATGGCTTCACTGCTACCCTTGATATGTATGATATCGAGATTGAAGACGCGATTACCTTCATTGCGCCACAAAGCGTTATCAACAACTGTGTTGACGCAGAAGGCGCACCTTCAGCGAGTTACTGTGGTCAAGTGACGCGAGATGAAGAAACACTTCAGTTGATTGCTGTTGAGTCTGGCTACTTGAACGCAGCGCGTATTGAAACGCGTGGTGTTGAGCTTGATCTTCGCTACCGTACTGACCTGCAAGCATTTGACTTGCCAGGTACCTTGAGCAGCAACTTGTTCGTGAACTACTTGGATTCGTTCGTTCAGTATGACTTCCAAGATCAGCCTGACCTCGACAACGTTGAAGACGGTGAAGTTGGTGATCCAATTTGGCAGTTCCGTTTGACCAACACATATCGTTTGGACGACGTGAGCTTCAGCTGGAACGTACGTTACATCGACAACTCTAAGTTGTATGACGTAACCCCACGTTTGGAAGCTTACGAAAACGTTTCACCAAACTACGTAGGTTCAATCACGACACACGATTTGTCAGCAACTTACTTCGTTAACGATCAGTTGACCTTAGATGCTGGCGTACGAAACGTGTTCGACAAAGTACCTCCAGGTTACGTTGGCAACGCACTGTATGATCTTGTTGGTCGTCGTGCGTTCGTTGGCGTGAACTACCGTTTCTAAGGTTTAGAAACATCTAACGTATAAACGTATGAAAAGCCGCTCCTGTTAATTTGGGGGCGGTTTTTGTTTTTTATTGAAACAGAATTAAAACATTTGCAATACAAAGATGTTAACAAGTGGTGAGTTTTACACTGTTATTCATTGTCTAAGCTATTCTTTTTGATTAGTATCCGTTTCGCATCTTAATAACATCATAACGATCTCGAGAATTTGTAAAGGTGCGAAACTTGTACTTTTTATTTAAGTGTATGTTTTTTAATCTATTAACAATAAGTTCAGGGAAGCAGTATGTATACTAATAATAAGTTGACTAAGTCGATTCGCTTAGCATTCATGTTTGGTGGTGCGTCACTTGCAATGACTGGCGTTGCCTCAGCACAAGACGTTTCGGCAGAAGACAAAGTGGATACAAGTCCCGCGCAAGAGCGTATTCAGGTGACAGGTTCACGTATCAAACGTACGGATTTAGAAGGCGACTTACCAGTTACCGTTATCGACCGTGACACTATTGACATGTCGGGTGATATGACCGTTTCTGACTTGTTGCGTGATACGTCATTTAACTCCGCGGGTTCTGCACGCCCTGAATCTGGCTCTTCAGCACAAGGCGTGTCCACCGTAAATATGCGTGGACTTGGCGCATCACGCACACTTGTGTTGGTAGATGGTCGTCGCTTAACAATGTCGCCTTCAACTGGTGCGACGCAAGATATGAACTCAATTCCAATTGGTGCGGTTGAGCGTATTGAGATTTTGACCGACGGTGCATCAGCTATTTACGGGTCAGATGCTATCGGTGGTGTGATCAACGTGATCACTCGTAAAGATTACAATGGTGCACAAGTCACCTTAGGCCAAGGTTCAGTCAGTGTGCCGAACGACGGCGGTGACCGTGAACAAGGTAGTGTGCTGTTTGGTTCTTCTTCATCAGAAACCCAATTATTAGGTGGTGTTTCATGGAACAAACGTGAAATTGTTTACGAACGTGACTTTCCATGGGTAACGCCTGGCTCATCAAGCTCAGCGAATAACTGGCAAGCGCTTTATAACCCAAACAATCACTGGGGCATGAGCGACAAAGTTGATGAAGAAACTGGTGAACTCATTCCAAACAAACCTCCGCTGATCGGTATTCCGGGTGGCTGTAATGACGCGAACTTCTCAGAATCAATTATTTCTGGTCAGCCGCGATGCCAGTATAACTTTAACGCAACCAACGCGAACGAAGCTTCTTCGCAGAACGAAGCGTTATTCTTAAAAGCGACTCATCAGCTGAACAATGACTGGTCAATTTTTGCGAACGCAAATATTTCAGAAACCGAGTCATTTGGCCGCTACGCACCGGCCCCGGACCGCAACGGCCGTTACCCTGGTTTGGATGAAGTTGCGGCGGATAGCTACAACAACCCAACTAACCCAAATGCTTGGTTCTATGATCCAAACAACCCGAACGCGGTTGCCTTTGATTATGACTTGGTTGGTCCAAATGTACCGGTTGAAATTCGTCACCGCTTTGCGGCTATGGGCAATCGTGACCGCACTGTGACCAATAAAAACAAAGATTTCGTGTTTGGTTTTAATGGCTTCGTAGGGAATCAAGAAGTAGAGTTTGGCTGGCGTCGTGCGCGTAATAATAGTACGCAAATTGGCGATGGTTATTTGGCTGCGAATACAGCATGGAAGAACGTGCTTGACTTCAACCCTGGCTATTGTGCTGATGGCACCTTCGACCCGGCTGAATGTCGCTTTGGCTATGACTTACAAAGTCCAAGTGCGAACCCAGAAGAAGTCTTATCTGCTGGCGTGGTAACCACATCGCGTATCTCTGATTTCAATATCGACGAATATTTTGCGAACACGTCGTTTGACATCCTAGATACTGATGCAGGCATGATCGCTGCATTCGTTGGCTTTGAGCATCGCAAAGAAAATTACAACGATAAATATGACTCGCAGTCAGAAGCTGGACTCGTAGGAGGCTCTGCTGGTAACTCTGCGGGCGGTGGCCGTACGGTTAATGCAGCATTCTTTGAAATGTTGGTTCCTGTTTCTGCTGATTTTGAGTTGAACTTCGCGGGGCGTTATGACCGCTACTCTGATTTCGGTGGTGCGTTTGCTCCTAAAGCAAGCTTCCGCTGGCAGTTGGCTGATGGCCTTGTGTGGCGTGGCTCATGGGGTGAAGGTTTCCGTGCGCCAACGTTAGATATTTTGACGCAAAAAACTTCATACTCAGCGTCATCTGTGACTGACGCGGCTACCTGTGCTGTATTGGCAGGTGACCCAGAAGAATCGTGTCAAGTTGATAGCTACTTTAAAGCAAACCCTGATTTGCAACCGGAAGATTCAACACAGATCTCGACTGGACTTTCGTACGACGTTACCGATAACGTGAACGTTACTGTCGATTATTACAGCATCGATATCGAGAACCGTATTCGTCAATTTACTGCTCAGTATCTGATCGACGCGGAACTTGCGGGCGACCCGATTCCTGAAGGGCTCTCGGTGACACGTGATAATAACGGAGCTATTACTGAAATTATTGCTGGTTATGGAAATGACGGAAGTTTTGAAACCTCAGGTTTGGATATCAAAGCTACAGCGCGTTTTGACTTTGGTGCTGCTGGTACCTTGATGTCGAAGTTGCAATTGAGCCACACCTTTGACTTTAGTGTTGATGGTGGTCGTGATCTGATTGAAGATATCGGTCGTCCACGTCAACGTGCTACTTGGTCAAATTCATATAACTTAGGTGACATGAATTTTGGTTACAGCCTAAACATGATTGGTTCAACGTCTGAGGAAACAATTGAAGGCGAGCAGCTCGGACACATTGGTACTTATGTAACACATGATATCCAGGCGAGCTATAACTCACCGTGGAACAGCCGTTTTACCGTCGGTGTTCAAAACGTATTCGAAAAAGTGCCTGCTTTGGTTGAATATAGTGGTCGTGACTACAACTTTGAACTTTACGATGGTTACGGACGGGTGTTATACGTACGTTTCCAACAAGATTTTTAAGCATACAAGTACGCTTAAAGGCGTTCAAAAGGGATCTTCGGGTCCCTTTTTTATTGCGCATAACACTATGACAGAATCAAGACGGTAACTTTATTATTTTGTCATAAATGAACTAACTGCTGCTTTTTTGGTCGCGAATTTGCGTTTCTGACGTGAAAATTCGTCTTCCCTGTGTTGCCCATTTGCTTTTTTTTGATTAGTATCGGGTCATGACCTGTTAAAAAACGTGCGATTTGTGCGGTTTTTGATAAGTCAATAACTTGCATTTGATGCATACAAGTGCTTGTTTTAAATAGATATCACTTTAAGTGATCCAGGGAGAAAATATGTATACTAATAACAAATTAACTAAGTCGATCCGCTTAGCGTTGATGTTTGGTGGCGCGTCTTTAGCGATGACTGGTACAGCCGTTGCGCAAGATCAGTCGGCTGACGGTGCCGATGATGAAGCGCAAGAGCGCATTCAAGTAACAGGCTCTCGTATCAAACGTACGGATATGGAGTCTGCTAGTCCTATCTCTGTATTCACTGCAGCAGAAATCGAAGCGTCTGGTTTTCCAACGCTTGAAAAATTCGTTCAGTCACTTCCGTCTGTGAACGGTGCGGCACAAGGTTCAAACGTCAACAACGGTAGTAACGGTAGTGCTACCGTGTCATTACGTGGTTTGGGCTCTGGTCGTACTTTATTATTGGTCAACGGCCGTCGTACCGCATTTAGCGATATGAACTCAATTCCAATGGCGTACGTTGAGCGCATTGAAGTACTTCGTGATGGTGCATCTTCAATGTATGGCTCTGACGCGATTGCTGGGGTTGTGAACTTTATCACCAAGCGTGATTTTGAAGGGGCTGAAGTTACCGCTCAATACGATTTGACGGGTGAAGGTGACGGTGAGCAAACGCGTGTTGCAGCAACGATTGGTACGTCTAGCTCTCGTGGCAATGTCGTATTGGCTCTAGAGTACACGAACCGTAACTCAATCTGGCAGGGTGACCGTGACTTCTCAGCGTGTCCATTGTTTGATGATGGTGAAGGTGGTGTATTCTGCGGTGGTTCAGGTACTAGTGAGATGGGTACTTGGTCAACCGTTTCGGATAACTACAAAGGTTATGTCGTCGATCCGAAAACAGGTGAGATTCGCCCTTTCAATACTGCTACCGATGGCTTTAACTATGCAGCTGTTAGTTACATGGTTACTCCTCAGGAAGTATTCACGATCAACGGTTCTGCAACCTATGACCTAACGAACAACACAACAATGTTCTTGGAAGGTGGTTTTGCAAATCGTCAATCTGACCAGCTCATGGGCGCAGAAGGTACCTTCTGGGGACAATTTGTACCAGCAGATAATCCTTACAACCCTGTAGGTGAAGACCTCTACATTAACCGTCGTTTGAAAGAGTCAGGCGGTCGTGCATTTACTCAGGATTTAAACGACTATCGTATGGTCGCCGGGTTTGAAGGTTACTTCGACAATGGCTGGTCATGGGACGTTTCGTACAACTACACTCGATTTGTCGACACTCGCGTTGATTACGGTCGTGCAAACGCACAACGTTTCTTGAACTTGACCGACCCAGCGTTGTGTGATGCTGACGAAGCTTGCCCAGAAGTATGGAATCCGTTCGCCCCTGGTACGCTTACGCAAGAAATGATGGACTATGCGTTTTTACCAAATTCACCGGTTGTTCGTGGCCAAACTAAGCAGTTTATGGCTAACATTTCTGGTGATTTAGGCGGTTTTGGGCTTCCAGCAGGACCGATCGCTTGGGCGGCAGGTGTCGAAAAACGTTGGGAAGACTATCTGTATCAGCCTGATGGCGCAGCACTTATTGGCCAAATTTACTCGGTTGCCGGTGAGAAAACTGAAGGTCAGTACGATGTGACAGAAGCTTATGTTGAGTTTGACGTTCCATTATTGGCCGACTTACCTGGCGTTGAAGATCTTCGTTTGGCAGCTGCATTCCGTAGCTCTAATTACGATTTCTTAGATGCATCAATCAACAAAAAGTTTGGCCTAGAGTACACTCCTTTTGAAGGTTTGCTCATCCGTGGTACCTACGCAGATGGCTTCCGTGCTCCGAGTATTACCGAACTTTATGCACCTCAGCAAGAATCTAACTTGCCGTATAACGAACCGTGTGATAATTGGCAAGATGATCCTAGCCAAGCGCTACGTGATAACTGTGCTTCTGAAGGCCTTCCAGGTGACTTCCAGCTCGCATCTAACCAGTCTGCATCACTTGTTGGTGGTAACCCAGACCTTGGACCAGAAGAGTCAGAAAGCATGACTGTTGGTTTTGTGTACTCACCAGAGTTCATCGAAAACTTCAGCGTATCGGTTGATTACTTTAACATTGAAATTCAAGACGGTGTGGGCTCAGTTGATACCAACACTATCGTGAATGGCTGTTATTACAGCGTTGATTTTAGTAGCCCACTATGTGACTTGATCCTTGGTGCTGAAGAGATGGGCCGTCCAGCTTACAACTCAACTGCTCCTAACCGTGATAACCTTGGTTCGGTTGCAGGTATTGTTGCAAGCTTAGCCAACTTATCAGTATTTGAGACAGCGGGTTATGACTTTGATATTAACTGGTCAACAGAGGTTGGCACCGGTCTATTGAAGTTACGTTTAGACGGTACTTACCTTGATGATTATAGCTTCATCTCATCTCCTGGTGCAGAAAAAACCCAATATGCGGGTTATTTTGCTGCTGACCAATGGGAAGGTAACCCTGCTGCATTCTCTAAATTACGTACGAACTTCACCGCAAACTATGCGTTTAATGATTGGGACTTCACGTACACTGCTCGTTACATGCAGGGTACAGAAGATCTTAACGGCGTAAAAGATGACGGTGGTAGTTACTACGCTGGTTCAGCGGTTTACCATGACCTGCAAGGTAGCTTTAGTCTGTCTGAAGCGACAACTTTGTCTGCTGGTATCCGCAATATGTTTGACCGTAAACCTCCTTACGTAACAAACGATGATGATATGAACACAATTGCAACCTCTTATGATCTATCGGGTGCATATTGGTATGTTCGCATGAACATGCGCTTCTAATCGTTGACATCAATCGAATAAAAAGCCAGCATGAAGCTGGCTTTTTTTTTTCCTCAAGTATAAATAATAATAACAAGCGAGGACATTGTGACCGCGCAACAACGCTTTCAGCAGGCTGTCGCCTATTATCAACGTGGGCAGTTTGCTCCAGCACTTCATTTGCTCACGGAGCTTAGTAAGGTGCTGCCGCGCCAACCTGCAGTTTGGCACGTGTTAGCCCTTACGCAGCGTAAGTTAGGGCAGTTGGAGGAGAGCGAAGCGTCATTCAAAAAATGCTTAAAATTGGCGCCAAATCAAGCTGAAGTATTAAGTAATTACGGAAACTTGTTGCGCCAATTAAAGCGTAATGAAGAGGCTCGCCGCTCTTTTGAACAAGCACTTAGTTGGCAACCTAACTTTGTTGAAGCACGCTTTAACCTTGGTCTTTTGTATTGGCATGCGCATGATTTACAAGCTGCTGAGGAGGCCTTTCGTGAAATCGTATTTCAACAACCGAAGCATATACGGGCGCGCATTGCCGCGGCAGATGCCGCGCGGTTACTCGGTGACGCCGAGCGTGGTTTAGAGTTATTACTACGACAACCAGAGGCGCATGACGTTGCGTACTTGCGGAGCCGTGCGCTCTGTTATTTCGCTTGTAAGCAAGTGCAAGAAGCCATTGTCGACCTTAAGTCCGCCATTAAATTGCATCCCCAAGATTTGGGTCTATATGAGACACTGTCGGATATTCGGTGGCTCAGTGGCGACCAAGACTGGCTGCGTGAGTATCGCCAACAACTATCACAGATGCCTAACGCGAAAGCATTGCGTATTGCTTATGTGAACCGTTTGTTGAAAGCGGAAGCTTATACTGAAGCAAAAGACGAGTTGGCATTATTGTTGAATGAACAAAACCCGGAATTGCCGACGTTATTGTTGGCTGGTTATCTTGCTCGTGAAACCGGTGAGATTGATGCGGCGCGTGAATTTTTGGAACGTGCGCATGTGCTGAATCCAGCACATCAAGAAGTGATTAATGAGTTATTCACAACGGCGCTGGCGGCGCAACGTCCCGAGCAAGCACGCCGTTATGCTGAGCGTTTGCTGGAACTCAACCCCGAGCACCAAGGCTGGTGGGCTATGTATGCGACTGCATTGAAAGCCTGTGGGGACAATAAAACCTACAGGCGCTTGTATGACTTCGATCGCTTTGTCCGCGCCTATGAGTTGAGCACAAGTCAAAGTGGGGAGCTGTCCAGTTTTAATCAACAGCTTTTAGCTGTACTGGAGCAGCAACATGTCCAGAAGCAACACCCGCTGAACCAATCGTTGCGTAGCGGCACGCAAACCGACGGCCAATTATTTATGCAAAACGATGCCAGCGTGCAGCAGCTTAAACAAATGATATCGGGCGCTGTGCGGGAATATATTGCTAACCTTCCTGATGATGTTGAACATCCGTTTTTATCACGTAAACAAGCTAAATTTCGATACAGTGGTGCTTGGTCGGTGCGCTTAAACCGCTCGGGCTTCCATCGTAATCACTATCATAGCGAAGGTTGGATCAGCGGCTGCTTTTACGTGTCTATTCCCAAAGCCGTGAACCGTGAGGGCCATGGTTGGATCAAGTTTGGTCAGGCTGAACTAGGTCACAGTTATCGTGATGAACCTGACTATATCGTCAAGCCACAAGCTGGTATGGTGGTATTATTTCCATCCATGATGTGGCATGGCACGGTCCCTTTCGCAGATGATGCGTATCGGGTCACCGTAGCGTTCGATTTGGTACCAGAAAAATAATAATAAAGGAGTACAGCACTATGTTTTGGGGAGCCTTTAGTGCCGAACAGAGTAAAAACGATCGTCTAAAGCGGCATCCACAGGCCGTAGAGATGCCAAAGTCTGAGATGTTCTTAGCGGCGTTGACACATATTTTGCGCCATGACTACGGTTTTATTCGCTCGGTGGAAATCGGCGAAGCGCAAGCGCAAGATGGTTCTCCATTACCATTGTTTACCTATCCTGCGATAGAGTATTTGAGTCAACTCGACTTTCGTCAGAGTTCGGTATTTGAATACGGGGCCGGAGGTTCGACCCATTTTTGGGCGGCGCGAGCAAAATCGGTCACCAGTGTCGAAAACAATGCACAGTGGGTTGCGCAGCTTGAGGAAAAACTCGCGGAAAATGTGCATTTGATCTTTCGCGGAGGCGATGCATTTCCGTGGACTATTGAGGAGACAGAGGAATGCTTTGACGTGATTGTTGTCGATAGTGCCGGTTACCGTTACGATTGCGCGACCGCTGCGCTCAAACGTTTAGCTAAAGGCGGAATGATTATTCTCGACAACGCTGACTGGCATCCGAACACTGCGGCGCAGTTACGCAACGCCGATCTAATCCAAGTCGATATGACAGGCTTTAAACCCGGAGAGTGTCATACCTCAACGACGTCACTTTTTTTACACCGTGACTTTAATTTGCAGTCGTTACATCAACAACAACCAATTTTTGGTCGTGGCGCAAAGTGGATTCATTCAGAAGCTTGGGATAAGCCTTATGCAAAAAAATAACCAAGAGATAGCTCTACTTGAGCACCAGCTCAAAATGGCGGCTGAGCAACCCGATCTGTATCGGGCCATTGAAGTTCTTGAACAGTTATTGGCAAAGGCGCCGCAACGGGCTGTCTACCACCAACAACTCGGCCAAGTACTACAACGCTTCTGTGACAGTGAAGCGAAGCATGCCCAATTGCAAACGCTCGTAGCGCAATACCCCAATGCCTTTACGACAAGGCTTGTAGTTGCGCGTTTTGATGAAATGAAAGGTAATATACAATCCGCTGTACACAATTACATAAGAGCGATTAATGGCGCGCAAAGTTTAGGATTTTGGCTCAATGACGCGTCTACTGCGCCGTGGTGTCGCCCTTTTGTGCAGCATGCTTTGACCGTCGCCCATCGTGAGCGATTGGCTATGGGGCAGCGCTGGCAAGAGCAGTTAAAACAAAAATATGGCGCTAGCGCTATTCAACGAGTGCTGAAAAGTGTGCAGATGTATACCGGGGAAACAGCAGTGGAGCACACCGACGATCGACAGTTGCCGAAGTATTTTTATGTGCCAGACCTTCCTGTCGCGCCGCAATTTCCGCGTGAAAGTATGCCGTTTTTAGAGGAATATGAGGCGGCCTCAGCGGGTATACAAGAAGAATTAGCTCAGGTGCTTTCTGTGGCTCAGGAGTTTCCTCGCTTTCAACATGAGGAAGGCGAGGATATGCTTACTGAAGGTGGTGATTGGGATGCTTATTTCTTTTATCGTCATGGTGAACGTTTCGAAGATCACCTTACAACCTGTCCGTATACTGCGTCGGCACTTGAGCGCCTACCTCTTTGTCGGATTCCGAAGCATTCGCCGGAGGTCTGCTTTTCAATTTTGCGTCCTGGTGCCCATATTCTTCCGCATCGAGGTGTTACAAATTTGCGCTCGGTGTTGCATTTGGGGCTTTCGATTCCAACGGGGTGTGCGTTGAATTTACCAAATATCATGGAAATTACTTGGCAGGACAACCGCGCGTTCGCCTTTGATGATACCTATCTGCATGAAGCCTGGAACCGCAGTGACTCGACTCGTATCGTCTTACTGGCCGATATTTGGAACCCTTATTTGAGTGACGTGGAGCGTGCCGCGTTAACCGATGTGATGAGCGAACTGGGAGATTTTAATCGAGCAGTTGCAACGTTGAGTGAGAGCTAGACGCTGATTAAAGGGGGCGCAATGGCGTCCCCGGCAGGAGTCGAACCTGCGACCTGCCCCTTAGGAGGGGGCTGCTCTATCCAGCTGAGCTACGGGGACCTGCATAAAAAAATCCGCAATCAGTTTACACTGACTACGGATTTTTTAATCTTTTACGGCAGTCACGGCCTATTTCTAGACGGACTGAAACGCAACCAACCGCTATTAAAGCGCGTTGATCTTAGCGTTCAAGCGGCTCTTATGACGAGCAGCTTTGTTTTTACCGATAAGACCTTTGGTCGCGTAGCGATCAAGGAGAGGTTGAAGGCCAGTAAATGCCTGCTGAGCAGCCGCTTTATCGCCCGCATCAATAGCAGCAATTACTTTTTTCAACTGGGTACGCATCATTGAGCGACGGCTCGCGTTGTGGCGACGGTTCTTTTCCGCTTGTACCGCACGCTTTTTCGCAGACTTAATGTTAGCCAAGGTGAACTCCTAAAATTCGTTATCTGTATGCATTGGTTTAATAGGGCGGGGAATATGCCTGTTTTCTGACTGAAAGTCAAGCATCGATTTGTTGTTTGCTGCTTGTTGTCGGTTGCTTGTTACAGTCGACTATACTCCATAGTTTAGGTTATTACCGGCCAAAGCAAGGACGCTTTACAATGTATCAAGACTTAAAAGTTTATCAAAGTGCTATGGGACTATGTGTGGTAGTTTATCGCATCACCACAGGTTTTCCCCGCATAGAGCGGTTTGGTTTAGTGAGCCAAATGCGCCGAGCGGCTGTCTCTGTCTCCAGCAATGTCGCTGAGGGGGCCGAGCGACATTCACTAAAGGAACAATTGCGCTTTTACTATATAGCTAGAGGCTCTATCACAGAGCTGAAAACGCAACTCGATTTGAGTCAACGACTGGGGTACATTTGTCAGGATTCGGTAAACGTTACAAATGAGACGTATAAGTTGCTGAATGGTCTGATTAGAAGTGTAAACTATCGAATAAAGCAACAAGCTGAACCAGTAACCAGTAACCAGTAACCAGTAACCAGCAACTAGCAACTAGCAACTAGCAACTAGCAACCAGCAACTAGCAACCAGCAACCAGAGGTACCTTTGTCCAAATCACTCGCAAAATCTGGCCTTATTGTCAGCGCCATGACCTTTATTTCCCGCGTATTAGGCTTGGTACGCGATGTTGTGATTGCGAACTTGATGGGCGCAGGTGCCGCAGCAGACGTCTTCTTCTTTGCCAATAAGATTCCAAATTTCTTGCGTCGCCTGTTTGCGGAAGGTGCTTTTGCGCAGGCCTTTGTGCCAGTACTGACAGAGTATCGTCAAGGGAAAGACATTGATGCGCAACGGTTGTTGATTGCGCGTGTCTCCGGCACCTTAGGCACCCTAGTGACCATTGTTACGCTCATTGGCGTGGTGGCCTCGCCGGTTGTAGCGGCCTTGTTCGGTACCGGTTGGTTTTTAGATTGGTATCATGACGGACCGCAAGGCGATAAGTTTGTTTTGGCCTCAGACTTATTGCGGATTACCTTTCCTTATTTGTGGTTCATTACGTTCACTGCACTTGCTGGGGCGGTGCTTAACACTCTAGGTAAATTTGCCGTCGCGGCATTCACGCCCGTCTTTTTGAATATTGCGATCATTGGCTTCGCATTATGGTTAGGCCCACAGTTAGAGCAGCCCGAATATGCTTTAGCTTGGGGGGTATTTGCCGGTGGTTTGATTCAATTCTTGTTCCAGATCCCTTTTATGAAGCGCGCAGGCTTGCTGGTTCGCCCGCAGTGGGGCTGGAATGACCCTGGAGTGACCAAGATACGGAAACTTATGATTCCGGCCTTATTTGGCGTCTCAGTGAGCCAAATCAACTTACTACTGGACACTTTTATTGCGTCGTTTTTAGTTTCGGGCTCGATCAGTTGGTTGTATTACTCCGACCGGTTATTGGAATTCCCGCTGGGGTTATTTGGTATTGCCATTGCCACTGTCATTTTACCTGCTTTATCGTCCCGTCATGTTGATCAGTCTACAGATGCATTTAGCCGAACGCTGGACTGGGGCATTCGTAAGGTGGTGTTACTTGGGTTACCAGCGATGGCCGGGCTGATTGTGCTTGCTGAGCCGATGCTGATGGTCTTGTTTATGCGCGGTGAGTTTAGCCCAGAAGATGCGCGCTTGGCCTCGTATAGTTTATTTGCCTATGGTTCAGGGTTACTTAGCTTTATGCTGGTGAAAGTACTCGCGACAGGATTTTATTCCCGCCAAGACACCAAACGACCAGTGAAGTACGGCATTATCGCGATGGTTTCCAATATGGTGTTTAACGTTATTTTCGCGATTCCCTTTGGTTATGTTGGGCTAGCGATTGCGACCTCACTGTCGGCATTGTTAAATGCGTCGCTGCTCGGTTATAACTTGTGGCGTGACGGCGTGCTAAAACGTTATCCTGGAACGCTCACTTATCTGTTGAAAGTAACCTTAGCTGTGGTGGCGATGATTGCGGTGGTGCTCTGGTTAGCGCCGCAACGCTCTTGGTGGCTAGACGTCGATTTTATGGCGCGTGTGCAAGAACTTAGCCTGCTGATCGGAGCGGGGGCTTTGACCTATGGCGCAGCAATCCTGATGTTACGGGTACCGTTAAAACACTAACCCTGTGCTGCTGGTGAGGCTGCGGTGACCCTGTTATAATCGCGGCTTTCTTGAACGATTGGACCTGCGCTTCGTCGCTGTAGAACTATGCAACTCATTCGTGGTATTCACAATATTCGTCCTAAGCACCGTGGTTGTGTATTAACCATCGGCAATTTTGATGGTGTGCATTTAGGGCATCAAGCCGTACTGGCGCAAGTGAAGGCGCAAGCGGCTGCGCGTGGCGTTGCTGCCACTGTGATGACGTTTGAGCCACAACCGCAAGAATTGTTTCAGCCAGCGCGTGCACCTGCGCGATTGACCAATCTGCGTGAAAAGCACCTGGCCTTGCGAGCGCAAGGCATCGATCGTCACCTCGTGATTGAATTTAACCAAAAGTTCGCCAATCTACCTGCGCGTGAGTTTATTGAACGCGTTTTAGTCGAGCAGCTTGGCGTCGAGTTTTTGGTGGTGGGTGATGATTTTCGATTTGGCCATGGCCGCGAGGGCGACTTTGCAATGCTGGTACGGGCAGGTAAGGAGCTGGGTTTTGCCGTGGTCGACACCCACAGCTATCGCCAGCAGCAGCAACGGGTCAGCAGCACCGCGATTCGCGAAGCGCTACAGCAAGGCGACTTTGCCCTAGCTGAAACCATGTTAGGGCGGCCCTATGCGCTGCAAGGACGCGTGGTGCACGGTGCCAAAAAAGGCCGCACCATTGGGTTTCCAACCGCCAATATTCAGTTAAAGCGACTGCATTCGCCGTTGCAGGGTGTATTTGCAGTGCAGGTTGTTCGCAATGATGGCAAAATGCATGCAGGTGTTGCTAATATTGGACGCAAACCGACAGTGCATGGCGAACAGGTGCAACTTGAAGTGCATGTGTTCGATTATGCCGGTGATTTGTATGGGCAACAGCTTAAAGTAATACCAACGCACTTTATCCGTGCAGAGCGCAAGTTCAGTGCGTTCGCGGAGCTAAAACTGCAAATCGAACAAGACGCGATAACCGCCAAGACGTTACTCGTTAGTCGTAGTGTCGAATAACCAATAACGAATAACGAATAACGTTTTTAGATGAACCATGGGGCAGCGCAAAAGCCCGAATAAAGGAACCAAATAATGACCGACTACAAACACACGCTGAACTTACCGGAAACTGAGTTTCCGATGCGTGGTAATCTCGCGCAACGCGAGCCGCAGATGTTGCAACAGTGGTATGCCGATGACGTATACGGCAAAGTGCGGGTAGCGAAAGCCGGTAAGCCAGTGTTTATTTTGCACGATGGCCCTCCGTATGCGAACGGTCAAATTCATATTGGTCACGCGGTCAACAAAATCTTGAAAGACGTTATCGTCAAGGCGAAAACCTTAAGCGACTTCGATGCACCTTATGTGCCGGGTTGGGACTGTCATGGTCTACCGATTGAGCTGCAAGTCGAGAAAAAGCATGGCAAGCCGGGCAAAAAATTGTCAGTTGCCGAGTTTCGCCAAAAGTGTCGTGACTATGCGATGACGCAAGTCAATGAGCAGCGTGAAGGCTTTAAGCGTTTGGGCGTGTTCGGTGACTGGGACAATCCGTACCTGACGATGAACCCGAAACAAGAAGCCGATAGTATTCGTGCGCTTGGCAAAATCATCGAAAAAGGTCACTTGCAACAAGGTTTTAAACCTGTGCACTGGTGTACGGATTGTGGTTCAGCATTGGCTGAAGCGGAAGTTGAATACCAAGACAAGCGCTCGCCGGCGATTGATGTGAGTTTCACTGCGGTAGATGAAGCGCAGGTTGTTGCTGCGTTTGATCACCCGCAAGACCATGCCGGTGAAGGCCCCGTTAGTACCGTCATTTGGACCACGACACCTTGGACGATTCCGGCCAACCGCGCGGTGGCGGTGCACCCGGCACTTGAATATGCCTTGGTGCAGATTGAAGCAACTGAAGAGCGTTCTGCACAGCGCTTGATTTTGGCCGATGAATTGGTTGAATCAGCGATGGCGCGTTGGGGGATTGATAGTTATCACAAACTTGGTTTCGCCAAAGGTGCAGCGTTAGACAACATGCAGCTGCAACACCCGCTGTTCGCCGACGTACAGGTTCCTTTTGTCTTAGGTGAGCACGTTACCACCGATTCAGGTACGGGCTGTGTACACACCGCACCAGGTCATGGTGTTGACGATTTCTTGGTCGGCCAACGCTATGGCCTAGAAGTCTATAACCCGGTTGGTGACAATGGTGTTTATAAAGACGACACGCCAATGTTTGCAGGGCAGCACGTGATGAAGGCCAACGATGCCATCGTTGAAGCCATTAAAGACGCGGGCCATTTGGTCCACCATGAAGCCTATAACCACTCGTATCCGCATTGTTGGCGTCACAAAACGCCAATTATTTTCCGTGCGACACCACAATGGTTTATCAGCATGGATAAGCAGGGCCTACGAAGCAAAGCCTTAGAACAAATTAAGCAAGTGCGTTGGGTACCTGAGTGGGGGCAAAGCCGTATCGAGAGTATGGTTGATGGTCGCCCTGATTGGTGTATTTCACGGCAGCGTACGTGGGGGAACCCGATCGCCTTGTTTGTCCGTCGTGATGACGATTCCTTGCATCCACGTTCACTTGAGTTGCTTGAAGAAGTGGCGAAGCGCGTTGAGCAAGAGGGTATTCAAGCTTGGTTTGACATTGAACCTGAAGAACTGCTTGGTGACGAAGCGAAAGACTACCGCAAAGTCACCGATACACTTGATGTTTGGTTTGATTCTGGGGTGACCCATGAAGCCGTGCTGAATCAAACGCCTGGTCTGCAGTGGCCTGCTGATTTGTACCTTGAAGGTTCGGATCAACACCGTGGTTGGTTCCAATCGTCGTTGCTGACGGGCGTTGCGATGTACGACCAAGCTCCTTATAAGCAAGTGGTCACGCACGGCTTTACCGTTGATGGACAAGGACGCAAGATGTCTAAGTCGATTGGTAACGTGATCGCACCGCAAGAAGTGATGAATAAGCTTGGTGGCGATATTCTGCGGTTATGGGTCGCGGCGACCGATTACTCGGGCGAAATGACGGTCTCTGATGAGATTCTGAAGCGTTCAGCTGATAGCTATCGTCGCTTGCGCAATACCGCGCGCTTCTTGCTGGCTAATATCAACGCCTTTGATCCTGCTGAGCATGCTGTCGCCAGTGATGACATGGTCGCTATGGATCGTTGGATTGTGGCACGAGCTGTGGCACTGCAAAGTGAACTGCTTGAAGCCTATGACAACTATCAATTCCACGTGGTGGTGCAAAAGTTGATGCACTTCTGCTCGATTGAGTTAGGTAGTTTCTACTTAGATGTGATCAAAGACCGTCAGTACACCGCGAAACGTGACTGTGTTGCGCAACGTTCGTGTCAGACCGCGCTGTATCATATCGCTGAATTGTTGGTGCGCTGGTTAGCACCGATTTGTAGCTTCACCGCACAAGAAGTGTGGACAGCGTTACCGAATCGTGATGCACAAGGACAAGCGCGGGCGCAATACGTGTTTACCGAAACCTGGTATCGCGACGCCGACAGCATTCAAGTGGCAGACAGTGATAATGCCTTCTGGCAGCAGTTACTCGAAGTGCGTGATGCAGTGAACCAAGCGCTTGAGCAAGCACGTCGCAATGATGAAATCGGCGGTTCGTTGCAGGCTGAGGTGACTTTGTTTGCGACCAGCGCGTTAGCAAAACAACTGCAAAGCTTAGATGACGAACTGCGTTTTGTGTTACTTACTTCAGCTGCTCGCGTTGAAAGCGTTGACGCCGCACCTGCAGGAGCGACTGAAACGGCATTGAAGGGGTTATGGGTCACGGTTGCGAAAACCGCATACACGAAGTGTGAGCGGTGCTGGCATCATCGTCCAGAGGTGGGCAGTATCGCTGACCACCCAACCTTGTGTCAGCGCTGCGTGAGCAACGTTGATGGTGACGGTGAGGAGCGTCGTTTTGCCTAAAGCTAACGTGGATTTAAATAAGCGTCTCAGCGGGTTACAGTTTCTGTGGCTCTCGCTGGTGCTTATTGTATTGGATCAGCTGACCAAACAATGGGTTATTCGGGTTTTTGACTTGTACGAAAGTATCGAGATCATGCCGTACTTAAACTTTACCTATGTCCGCAATTTCGGTGCAGCGTTTAGTTTTTTGAGTGATCAAGATGGCTGGCAACGTTGGATGTTTACCCTACTAGCATTGGCGGTGAGCGTGATTTTATTGGTCTGGCTGCGCCGCAATCCGGTGGGGCTGTGGCGTCAAAACTTTGCGTTCTCGTTGATCCTCGCGGGTGCTATTGGAAATGTGATTGATCGTTTGATTTACGGCTACGTCATTGACTTTATTGATGTGTACGTAGACAACTGGCACTGGCCTGCCTTCAACGTTGCCGATATGGCGATTACGGTTGGGGCGGTGTTGATGTTGTTAGAAGCCTTTTTTGAGCAGCGTCAGGAGCATCGTAATGACTAGTCGTTTAGCGATTGAGCACGGCCGTGAGGTCGTCCTCCATTTCACCATTAAATTGACCGATGAGTCAGTTGCCGATAGCACCAAGATGTCAGGTAAGCCGGCCAAGTTTCGCATGGGTGATGGCTCGCTGACCGAAAACTTTGAAAGTTGTTTGGTCGGAATGAAAGCTGGTGAAGCGCGCGAATTTGAATTGGCACCGGAAGACGCTTTTGGTCAGCCCAACAAAGATAACTTTTATCAGGTAGAAACCACTAAATTTACTGAAGGGCGGCCGGAAGTCGGGCAGATTTTTACCTTTCCACAGCCCGATGGCAGCGAGTTACCAGGCATCGTTCGGAATATTAACGAACAGTTTGTGACCATTGATTTTAATCATCCTTTGGCTGGTCAGCATGTCCGTTTTGCCGTCGAAATTATTGAGGTGAATCCGTAATGAAAATTGTTCTGGCGAACCCACGAGGGTTTTGTGCCGGTGTGGACCGTGCCATTACCATTGTTGAGCGCGCGTTAGAAATTTTTGAGCCACCCATTTATGTACGTCATGAGGTTGTACACAACAAATATGTCGTGGACTCTCTGCGTGATGCTGGTGCAGTATTCGTTGATGAATTGGACGAAGTTCCTGACGATAGTATTGTCATCTTTTCTGCCCACGGGGTCTCGCAAGCGGTCCGCCAAGAGGCGAAAGATCGCGGTCTCAAAGTTTTTGATGCGACTTGTCCGCTGGTCACCAAAGTACATATGGAAGTGACTCGTGCTAGCCGCAAAGGCCAAGAGTGTGTGTTGATTGGTCATGCTGGACACCCTGAAGTGGAAGGCACTATGGGGCAATATTCCAACAGTGAGGGTGGCATTTACCTAGTGGAGTCGGTCGCCGACGTCGCTCAGTTAGAAGTAAAAAATCCGCAGCAGCTGCATTACATGAGTCAAACGACCTTGTCTGTAGATGATACTGCGGACGTGATTGACGCATTGCGACAAAAATTCCCCGATATTCAAGGGCCGCGTAAAGACGATATCTGTTACGCCACGCAAAACCGCCAAGATGCGGTGCGTGATCTTGCGGCAGATGTTGACTTGTTATTAGTGGTCGGCGCACGGAATAGCTCCAACTCAAACCGTTTGCGTGAGTTAGCTGAGAAAATGGCGACGCCAGCTTATTTGATCGACGATGCCAGTTGTATTGATCAACAATGGCTGCAGAATGTGGAACGGGTAGGGGTTACTGCAGGAGCCTCAGCGCCTGAAATTCTGGTGCAAAACGTGATCAAACAATTGCAGGCGTGGGGCGGTGAGACGGTGGAAGAGCGTAGCGGTCGGGAAGAGAATATTACCTTCTCTATTCCGCCAGAACTACGTGTTGTCGAGCTTTAACTATTGTGGAGCGCTGTGTTTAGCGCTCCCAACATGCCGCAGGTGCTTTTTGATCGTTTTGATTCAGCGTCATTGATGTGCAGCCGCTATCGTTCACCTGTGTTCCCTTCGCAGTCGCCGTTAAGGTGTAGGTTTCAGCACCAATATTGGTGACGCTAAAGTCATAATAATCACTGCTCAGGGTGATCCCCAAGGTGGCAATGTTGGCATAGGCCGCATTTTTTAGACGATACTCTTCTTGCGCCATTTGCAGCGTCAGCAGCTGTCCCATGGCGTCAGCGCGTCGCGCTTCACGAACGTAATCGACAAAGTTGGGATAAGCGACGCCGGCAAGGATACCGACGATGACAATCACAATCATGATTTCGATCAGCGTCATACCCGCAGATTTTAATTTCACTTGCATTCGTTTGCCTTGTCGTAAAATATGGGTTTATACACTACACTGTTAAGACTCACTTACACTTAAATAGATACGCTATTTTCGGCCATTAAGCAATGTGCAGAACCTACACGCAAACTTTTATTCGCGCCTATCGTGGCTTCACGTTACTAGAATTACTGGTAACCCTGGTCATTTTATCTATTGTGCTTGGCGCGGGAGTGCCGATGATGCTTAACTTGGCGAAATCCATGCGGTTACAAGGCGCTGCGCAAGATACCTACGCGTTGTTACAGTATGCTCGCACGGATGCGCTGCGCACCGGCGAGAATCGTTTTGTGGTGTGGGATAGTAAAGACGGCAGTTGGTGTGCCGCAGTCACCAATGATCAGAATTGCGATTGCATGGAAGATGACTGCTCAATAAATGGTGTGCTGCGTCAGATCCATAGCGATGATTACAACGACATTGCAGTGGCTCCGAGCTTTGCATCCGACTCCGACTCAACTCGCTTTGATGGTATGCGCGGTTTGGCCATGGGCAATAATGGCCACGTTGCGTTAAAGATGATGGACGACGATACAACACTTGCGGAAGTGCGTTTGGTCGTCAGTACGCTGGGGCGTATTCGCTATTGTCGCCAGTCGGGTGAAGTAGGAGATTATCCAGCATGCTAAACAAACCTCAACACGGCTTATCTATCGTTGAGTTGATGATCACCATCACCTTGGGGTTATTGCTGATGGCGGCATTAACCGCGGTGTTTGCGAACACCATTGGCGTGAACTCGAGAAGTTTGAAATTGAGCCAGTTACATGAAGAAGCAACTGCCGCTATGGAGTTGATGGTGAGCGATTTGCGTCGCGCGGGTTACCGTGGCGATGCAGCCAAGCTTATTTATGATCCGACCAACGCCAGTACCGCGTTTAACAATACGGTTGTGTTGGGTCAGTTGACCGGTGAAGAGGCGAATAGCTGCATTTTATTTGCCTACGATGCTGATGCTGATGGCGTGCATGATGGCGCCAGTGAAAACTTTGGCTACCGCCTTAACAATGGCCAGCTCCAGCGTCGCCAAAGTTCGGCAGGCTGTGATTCTGGCGGGTGGCAAAGCCTGACTACCAGCAGCATGATTACGGTCACTGATTTAGATTTTACTTTGACCGAACGGATGTTGAGCTTAGTCAACGAGCAACGCGTAACTATTGCGCTCCAAGTTGCCATGCCAAGTGACGCCGAAATTACGCGAACAATGACAACAGAAGTGGTGATCCGTAATGCGTTTTAATCAACGAGCCACGCGAACGCGCGGTTTTGCGACCGTGACCATTACCATTTTATTATTGGCGGTGGTGATTTTGGTTACGCTCTATACTGCACGATTCAAAGCCCAAGAACAGCGTATCATGCGTAACCATCTGGCAATGCAAGAAGCACGAATGGTGGCCGATGCGGCGCTTGAGCAGACCATCATGCGTATAGAAGAAGAGCCAAGTAATTTAACCCGCACCATTACCGGTGATCTTGGCGGCGCTGCATATACGGCGACCATTACGCATGTCAATTATCCGAATACTGCGCGTGGCAATGTTGATGTTGTTGAAGTTGAAGTGGTGGCCAGCTCGGTAGATGGTTCAGCGACCCAGCGCGCAATGCAAGAGCTGGTGGTAATGTCGTTGGTACGGGGCGGCCCAAATGTACCGCTCGCGATTCGCGGCGGTGTTAATGTTTCTGGTAGTTTTGAAGTGGTGGCCAATCCGAACGGTGGTGGCGATGGCGTACCTTTGTCGATTTGGACCCGTGATGATGTTGATATTAACGGTGCTGGCACAACGTGTGGCCAGTATGAATTTGTCACCGGGGTCTGTAGCTCACAAACCTTGAGTGAGCGTGGCGAGCATGGCATCGATATTTTAGACAACGACCCGAATTTTCCCGATGACTTGCTGGATTACCTCTTTGGGATTCCGGAGGATAGCTGGCAAGACTTACGCGCGCTGGCAAATCAAGAAGTCGATAACTGCAACGGGCTAGGGCCTTCAACCACAGGTTTGATTTGGGTCAATGGTGACTGCGATATGCCCAACGGAAATGTTGGTCAGCCGACAGCTCCAGCACTGATTGTGGTGCACGACGGTGATTTTAAAATGAACGGTAGTGTGACCTTGTATGGCATGGTGTTCCAATTTGTTACGCCTGACCTGTCACCGATGCCACAGTTCGAAATTACCTTAAACGGTGGTGCCTATGTCGAAGGGGCCATTCTTGCCAGTCAAAATCCGAAATTATCCAACGGTAACCTGACCGTGCGGTATAGTTCGGACGTTTCGAATAGTGTGGTGACGAACGATGAGTTTCGTCGTTTGTACCGGGTAGGAGGAAGTTGGCATGACTTCTAAGCGCAAACAAAACAAAGGGTTTACCTTTGTCGAAGTCTTAGTCGCTCTGATTATTATCGCGGTGGGCGTGGCAGGCTTGGTCAGTATGCAACGGTTATTTTTGCAGTCATCGACACGTGCTGCCGAACGCGTAGCCGCGATGGAAATTGCCCAAGAGAAACTGGAAGAACTGAGGTTTACCCCGTACGCCAGCCTGGCTGCTGGCAGTAGTACGAAAATCAAACAAGGGAAAACCTATCAATTGGCATGGACCATTACCGGGCAGTACTTGGTCAGTGGCGCTTGGGTTCCCGCGGGCAGTGCGAGCGTGCCATCGCCTTTGCCACCTGAGCCAGATGCTAAAGCGGTTGGCATTACCGTAAGCTGGACCGAGCGAGCTGGAACCGCTGAAGATTTAACCATGGGAGCTTGGTTAAATAGTGTTGAGGCACGAGACGGCGGCCTTGCGGTGACGCAACCGAGTACCCGCCAACAACCTACCGTGACGTATAATCCTGGCGCGGCGCCAGAGGTGGTGGCGATAGAGCTGACCGATGATGATGATGCGCAAAGCTATTTCGTCAAAGAAACCACCAAGCCGGCACCAGAAGTCGAACGCCGTGGCGATAAATTGCAGGTGCGCTTCGATACGGTCACTTATGATGAAGCGACCCAAACGCAACGTATTGAAGACTTTGTTACCGTGAACTGCTCGTGCCGTTTCCAAGGCATTAGTGACCAAGGGAAAACCCCTGCACGTCTGGTGCTTGAAGGTGATCACCTGGTACTTGATCCAAATGGTTCACAGAACACCACCAAAATGGTTGGCGTGCCCGCGGATACCAATCAACCTGAACTTTGCACCATTTGCTGTCGAGACCATCACGATAGTACGGAGATGGTTCGGGCTGGCACCGTTTATCGTCAAGAAGGTTTTTTCTCGCGTCTACCAAGCGGTGACCACCGACACTTCACCAATGTGAATGGTTACTTACAACAAGCTGGGATCGATGACGTTTATGAGGAGTCGTGCCGATTACGGCGGGTGGATGGCTATTATGTGGCCTACCCAGACTGGCGTTTGCAAGCCGTCACTGTCATGAGCTCGCAATACTTGGTCAATAGCGCCACCAATGAAAACTATGCTGATTATGTGCGCGACGTCGTGCGTGCAGCGGTGCTGGGTCAAAGTGTTCCAACCCAACCTAATAACCGCGATATTGAAGTGGTGCCCGGTGCGTATCAGTTGATTGGCCGTGGCGTTTATGTCGATACCATGTCGACTAGCCATTTACAGAGGGTTCGCGATGCCATTGCGGCTGGCGACTCCGACTGGCTGACGAAAGTACCTTTGTACGAGGTGAACTTAACCTTGTTAGGTGACTGGGAGTCGAGCAATACCTATGCCGGACCGGTTACTAGCGAGCCGATTGAAACCATTGTTGATCCTGAGAACAACTACTATGGCACCTACAGTCGTGGGCGTTTGCAAGCGTTGTTCGGTGGGGCAGCGACCATTAGCATGGAAGTCGGAGCTGGCAACGCCAGTATCTTGGATAGTGCGCCAATTCATCCATATGAGCAAGGCGTGACTTACGCGAACTCGATGTTGGTAACCATCGATGACGATGACACTGATGACGTGCCGTTATATTCGGTCACCGGCGAAGTGAATTGCTTATTCTATAAAGTGAAAGGCAACTCAGGTTCGTGGGAGTCGTGTAAATCCAACGACTTTAGATATCTCACGATTAATTCGTCTGAGCCGAATGTTACCTGTGAGTTCCAGACCATTGGTAATACCGCCACAGCGAGCTATTCTTGCCCAGGTATTCGTGAAGGAACAAGCTTATCTGTGACCTTTGGTTATACCTCTGGCAACGCCACACTTACCCCATCAAGTGTGTCGGTGCAGTCAATTAACGAAAACGTGATCCAGAACATAGAGTTACGGATTAACTGATCCGATTTCCAAGAAGTTATGTTACTATCGAGGCAATTTTTTAGCGATTGCCTCGGTAGTTAACGAAACCATCATGACGACGCTTTTGGAAGTCAAACAACTCGCTTCACAGCGCGCTGGTCGCGTGCTTTTCTCACAGCTTTCCTTCACTCTCGCTGCTGGAGAGGTACTTCACGTGGAAGGCGAGAACGGTGCCGGTAAATCAACCCTATTACGCTCATTAGTAGGGCTGGTGCAATTACGTAGTGGTACCATCCAGTTTTTTCCTGATCATAACGAACACGCCGAAGATTGGCGTCAGTACACCTTGTTTATGGGCCACAAAGCCGCGGTGAAAGCGGAGTTAACCGCACTTGAAAATGTGCGTCTGCAAGCACAACTTGGCGGTGTGAATGACGTCGACGCTTGGCAGTTGCTGGAGCACGTCGGACTCTTAGGCTTAGAGGACTTGCCCGCAGGTCAGTTGTCCGCAGGTCAACAACGGCGCATTGCATTAACGCGCTTATGGTATAGCAAGGCTCCATTGTGGATCCTTGACGAGCCCTTCACTTCTTTAGATACGCGTGGCATTCAATTATTGCAACAGCGGTTTGCTGAACATACCGCTGCAGGTGGCGCTATTATTATGACCTCACACCAACCACTGACATGGCAGTCGGCGCAATTGCAGCACCTCCGCATCGAGGGAGGCGAACTATGAAACCAGCCTCGAATTGGCAAGCTCTGCGCACAGTGATGCAGCGCGATCTCATGGTCGTCATGCGGCGCCGCAGTGACGTGCTAAACCCTTTGCTGTTTGTGCTGATGGTGGTGAGTTTGTTCCCATTAGCGGTAGGTCCTGGACCAGATATTCTGGGGCGCATGGCAGCCGGCGTGATTTGGGTCGCGGCACTCTTGTCGGCATTGCTTGGCTCTGAACGTTTGTTTCGCGAAGATTTTCTTGATGGCACTTTAGAGCAGTTAACCCTACAACCTCAGCCGTTGGCCTTGTTATCCTTCGCAAAAATCATGGTGCATTGGTTGCTAAGCGGTTTGCCTTTGGTGATCCTAGCGCCTTTGTGCGCGTTATTATTAAAGTTACCGCTGGAAGGCTGGTTGGCACTGATCGCCACACTGGCAGTGGGAACCCCTATTTTGAGTGCTGTGACCGCAATTGGCGCTGCCTTGACGGTAAGCCTTGGTCGGGGCGGCGCACTATTGAGTTTATTACTGTTACCCCTATTTATTCCGCTGCTCATTTTTGCTACCGGAGCGGTCGAAGCCGCGTTAGTGGGTACAGACGCATGGCCGCAAGTGTTACTATTGGCCGGTTTGAGTTTATTAACTTTGCTGCTTGCCCCGTTTGCGGTAGCGGCATCCATACGAGTGAGTGTGCATTAACATGTGGCGTTGGTTACATCCTTACGCAAAACCTGAAGTGGTCTATCACCTGTTAGGCCGTTGGTTACCTTGGGTCGCTGGGGCAGCTGCCTTGATCTTAGGTGGTGGCTTGGTTTGGGGTATTCTGTTTGCGCCGGCTGATTATCAGCAGGGTGACAGTTACCGTATTATTTTTATTCACGTACCGGCAGCTATGTTCTCCATGAGCGTCTACGTTGGCTTGGCAATTACGGCACTCATTGGCCGTGTTTGGCAGTTGAAAATGGCGGACTGGGCCTTAGCCGCAATCGCCCCTGTGGGTGCGGTGTTTACTTTTATTGCCCTGTTTACCGGCGCTGTTTGGGGGAAACCCATGTGGGGCACTTGGTGGGAGTGGGATGCGCGCCTAACCTCACAACTCATTTTGCTATTTCTTTATATCGGTGTGCTGGCGCTGTATCACGCCTTTAGTGATAACCGCACAGGAGCGAAAGCGGCAGGCATTCTTGCTTTGGTTGGGGTGATTAATATTCCGATCATTCGCTACTCGGTAGAGTGGTGGAACACCCTGCATCAAGGCGCGACACTCACCGTGTTTGAGCGACCTCCGATGGCAAACAGTATGCTATTTCCGTTATTAACTTGCATACTCGGCTTCGCATTCTTAGCCGCCGCATTAATTTTTCATCGGATGCGTAATGAAATTTTGCGCCAAGAGCTACACCGTCCGTGGGTGAAAGCTGAACTTGGTGAAACCTCGAAGCAAACGGAGGCTGTGTAATGCAGTTTGACAGTTGGCAAGCGGTCATTGAGATGGGTGGCTATGGCTTTTATGTATGGTTGTCCTTTGGCGTGAGCTTTCTCGCCATCGGCGTACTTGCGGTACAAGGATTACGTGCCAGAACAAAGTTAGAGCGGGCATTTAAACAGGAACAGCACCGCCAACAACGGCTTGCACGCCGTCATCGAGAGGTATCCTAATGGCTATGAATCCGCGTCGTAAAAAGCGACTTCTTTGGGTGGTAGGAATGGTGGCTGGTGTTGCTGCTGCATTGAGCGTGATTTTGTATGCGCTGTCGCAGAACATCGATTTATTTTACACCCCAAGTGAAGTGGTTGAAGGAAAAGGTAAGGACGCTGTGAAACCAACAGTTGGCCAGCGTTTACGTATTGGCGGAATGGTCGTCGAAGGCTCCGTGCAACGCGATCCTAAAACCCTCGAAGTTTCGTTTCGCGTGACCGATACCGGTCCCGAAGTAACCATTTTATATACCGGTATCTTGCCTGACTTATTCCGCGAAGGGCAGGGTATTGTCGCACAAGGCGTGATGGTTGAACCTACCGTGATGAATGCCACTGAAGTACTCGCTAAACACGATGAAGAGTACATGCCGCCTGAGTTGGCGGAACAAATGAAAGGCATCAAGCACGTTAACCCTAATCAACCGAAGGCGTTTGAGGGCGGTGAATAATGATTGCAGAAATAGGTCAGTTTTCACTCGCCTTAGCCTTGGCGTTTTCCTTTCTCCTTGCGGTCTACCCGCTCTGGGGCGCATCGAAAGGTCATAGTGGCGCGATGCTCTTGGCACGCCCGCTAGCCTATGGCCAGTTTCTTTTTACGGCAATTGCTTATGTGGCGTTAACCTGGGGCTTTGTGGTTCATGACTTCAGTATCGCTTATGTTGCCGCGAACTCGAACTCACAACTGCCGCTGATTTATCGTATTACTGCTGTATGGGGCTCGCACGAGGGCTCCTTCTTGTTGTGGATGCTCATGCAAGCGGGGTGGATTGCGGCGGTAGCGGCATTCTCTCGCCGTATGCCTATGAGCATGATGGCACGCGTGTTGGCCATTCTGGGCCTGATCAGCATCGGCTTCTACTTGTTTATGCTGACGGTATCGAATCCATTTGATCGGGTGTTACCTTGGATCCCGGTTGACGGCCGTGACTTAAACCCGCTGTTGCAAGATCCCGGCATGATTATTCACCCACCGTTACTCTACATGGGCTATGTTGGCTTTTCGGTGGTGTTTGCGTTCGCGATTGCTGCCTTGCTTACCGGTAAACTCGATGCCGCTTGGGCACGCTGGTCACGTCCTTGGGCAACGACGGCATGGGCCTTTTTGACCCTCGGCATTGCCTTGGGCAGTTGGTGGGCGTACTACGAACTCGGCTGGGGCGGCTGGTGGTTCTGGGACCCGGTTGAGAACGCGAGTTTTATGCCTTGGCTGGTCGGTACCGCGTTGATTCATAGTTTAGCGGTGACCGAGAAGCGCGGGGCCTTTAAGTCATGGACCGTGTTGCTGGCGATTTCGACCTTTAGCTTGAGTTTATTAGGTACTTTTTTGGTGCGCTCGGGCGTGATTGTCTCGGTGCATGCCTTTGCCACTGACCCAGCGCGAGGCTTATTTATTCTGGGCTTGCTGGCAGTAGTGATCGGTGGCTCCTTACTGTTGTTCGCTTTGCGTGGTGGCGTCGTACAAAGCACCACGAAATATGAAGCCGTGTCGCGTGAAGTGATGCTGCTTGGCAACAATATCCTCTTGGTGGCCGCAACCGCTGTGGTGCTACTGGGTACCTTATTGCCGTTGGTGCATAAAGAAATTGGTCTGGGTTCCATTTCGATTGGGGTGCCGTTCTTCAATCAAATGTTTACCTGGCTGATCGTGCCGTTCGTAGTGTTGATGGGCTTGGGGCCACTGTTCCGTTGGCGTCGTCAAGAGTTAACGCCGTTGCGCAATAGTTTGGCGCTGGCGTTGATCCTAGCGCTTGGCTTGGGCTATTTATTACCAGCCATTTTGGCTGAGCAGATTATGGCAATGGCGGTGCTTGGCCTCATTATGAGCCTCTGGATCGTGTTAACCCTCGTTGCTGAATTGCGCCTGCGTGTGCAACAACGCAAACAAGGTCTGGCGGGCCTAGCTAAATTAGGGCGCAGTCATTGGGGGATGGTGCTCGGGCATTTAGGTTTTGCGGTGACGCTGGTGGGCATTGCCGCAGTGAGTCAATACGAAGTTGAACGAGACGTGAGTATTGCACCGGGCGAGAGCGTGGTTGTTGAAGGCTACCGTTTCCAGTTTGACGTTTTGAGTCAACAAAAAGGCCCGAACTATTTAACCGACCACGCTGAATTCTCAGTCTACCGTGGCGAGCGTAAAATTGCCGACTTGGTCACGGAGAAGCGTTTCTATACCGTTCAGCGTATGAGTATGACCGAAGTTGGTCTTGATGCCGGGTTCACCCGAGACTTGTACGTAGCGCTCGGCGAACCGCTTGCCGACAGCGATGGCTGGGCGGTGCGGATCTACGTGAAACCGTTCGTGCGTTGGATCTGGCTTGGCGCCTTGTTGATGGCCCTAGGGGGCATCCTGGCGATCAGTGACAAACGCTACCGTAGCTTTAAAAAAGCAGGAGGTCGGGCATGAGTAAAGGAGCGCGTTGGGTCGTCTTATTACTCCCGTTAGCTGCCTTTTTATTATTGGTTGGCTTTCTATTACGCGGGCTATTTTCGGACCCTACAGAGTTGAGTTCTGCCTTGGTGGGTAAGCCTGTACCGCAGTTCAGCGTGCCGGATTTATACCAACCGGTACAAACACGTACCGACGCGGTGTTGTCTGGCAAACCTATGCTGTTAAACGTCTGGGCAACGTGGTGTCCAACCTGTCGCGCCGAACACGCCTATTTGAATGAATTGGCTGCGCAAGGCGTCGCCATTGTGGGCTTGAACTACAAAGATGACTCACGCGAAAAAGCGGTACGTTGGCTGAACACTTTAGGCGATCCTTATACGGTCAACTTGTTTGACGAAAAAGGCGCTGTCGCCCTTGAGTTCGGTGTGTATGGCGCGCCGGAAACCTTCTTAATCGATAGCCAAGGGCAAATTCGTTACCGCCATGTGGGTGATGTGAACGAACGTGTTTGGCAGGGGGAGCTCGGTAAGCGTTATCGTGCACTGATGGCCGAATACGAAGGAGGGCAGAACTGATGCGTGCGGGATGGTTAAGTTTTTGTCTTATGGTTGGTTTGTTCGTTTGCAGTGCGGCGCTGGCGCAATCTGCAAAAAATTATGTCTTTGATGATGCAGCCAAAGAGGCGACCTTTCGTGAGCTTATCGGTGAGTTGCGTTGCCCGAAGTGCCAAAACCAAAGTATTGCCGATTCCAATGCTGAGTTAGCCGTTGATTTGCGGGAACGTACCTATCAAATGGTCCAAGAAGGTGCCTCAAAGCAAGAAGTCATTGACTACATGGTGGCGCGTTATGGTGACTTTGTGCATTATCAGCCGCCGGTGACCGTCGCGACCAGTATTTTGTGGTGGGGGCCGTTAGGCGTTCTCATCATTGGTGGTATTGTCGTCGTGTTGCGGGTCCGTCAGCAACGTCATCGCGAAGTTGAATGGAGTGCCGAAGAACAAGCGCAACTTGATGCGTTACGTCAGCGGCAAAAAGGTGAAAACGAATGAACTGGATGCTGCTATTAGGCATGGCGCTGTTGGCGCTATTAGCGTTGACCTTGATCGTCGTGTTAGGGGTTCGCCAGCGCGCTGAACAGCGCACGCGTCTCGATGTGAACCGCGAGCTCTATGAGCAACGTAAACAAGAGTTGGCGCAAGAATTTGCCGACGGCTTACTCAGCGAAAAGGCGTTGCAGGCCGCGGAGCGAGAGTTGGATAAACGTTTCGTCAGCGAAAACGCGGAGCTGGAAAAGCTCGAAGAACATAAAATAGGCAAGGGCATTGTTTGGCCTGCAGTCTTGATCGTAGTGGGTGCTGTGGTCGGCTATAGTCTGTTTGGCAGTTGGTCCCAGCAAAGTTATGCTGACCGCGCCCGTATGGAATTACCGCGCTTGGCGCAAGAGGTACTCAATAACCAGCAGGCCGCGCCTTCGCAAGAAGACTTGGAATTGTTCGCGTTGGGGTTACGCCAACGTTTGCAAGAAGATGGCGGTGATGGCCTCACGTGGATGCTTTATGCACGCACTGCGACTGCTCTGCAGCGCTATGAGCATGCCATTGAAGCCTATCAGCACGCTTACAAACTGGAGCCGACGCGCCCGGGTGTATTGTTGGGCTATGCGCAGTTGCTGATTAATTTGGGAGGTGCTGAAGAGCTACGTCAAGCGGCCCAGTTACTGAGCGAATTAATGCAGCAAGACCCGCAAAACATTGATGCATTGTCACTGACCGGTGCTGTGGCGTACCAACGTGGCGATTGGCAGCAAGCGGTACAAGCGTGGCAACTACTCCTGCAAGTTATGGGTGAAAGTGACCCGCGTTATGCGGCCGTTGCAGAAGCCTTGAATGATGCAAAAGCGCAACTTGAGGGCACACAGCAACAGTTACAGGTCACGGTTGAATTGGCACAGTCTTTACGGAATCAATTGCCAGAAGGTGCTACGCTATTCGTCTTTGTAAAAGCCCCTGAGGGACCGGGAATGCCTGCAGCGGTTGTTCGCCAGCCAGTGGAGAGCTTTCCTGTGACCGTAATGCTGAGCGATGCGCAAGCAATGCTACCGGATTTTAAGATGAGCCAGTTACAACAATGGCAGGTCGAAGCACGCATCTCTGCGGATGAGCGGATTGATATTGCGACCGGTGACTTGGGCGCTATGCCTCAGGTGCTGCCTGCAAGTGCAGACGCACGCGTCACACTTATTGTTGATAAAGTACTGGTTGAATAACTGAGGAGTTATTTTTGAAAGCCTATGTTTTAACTGCGGTACTCGTGCTGGTTGGTGTTACCGGCTGCTCCAGTGTTCCGGATGATCCTTACGCGGACCCTCGTGACCCTTACGAGGAGTTTAACCGTGACATGTGGGATGTGAATGAAAGCCTTGATGAGCATGTGCTTTGGCCCGTCGCTCGCACCTATGGCAAGCTTCCACAACCGGTGCGCACTGGAATGCTGAACGCGGCCGAGAACTTGAGTGAGCCTTCGAATTTGGTCAACAACGCGTTGCAGGGGAAGTTTAAAGACGCGGGTGTATCGTTCTGGCGCTTCGTTATCAATAGCACCGTTGGCGTACTTGGTATTTTTGATATCGCGACACCCATGGGGTTAGATCAGCGCGATGAAGGCTTTGGTGAGACGTTAGCGAGTTGGGGCGTCGGTGATGGTCCCTATGTGATGTTACCGGGGCTTGGGCCAACGGTACCGACCGACCGTGGTGCTGACATTGCGTATGGCTACTACGTTGAGCCGATCGACTTAGCCGGACCCATCAGTATTTTCCGGTTTTCAGTGAAAGCGTTGGAAATGCGCTTACGGCTACAAGACCAGTATGCTTTGATGGAAAACTCGCTCGACCCCTATAGTTTTATCCGCGAAGCCTATTATCAAAACTGGCGTGACCGTGTGTACGACGGTAATCCACCGCCAGTTGCTGAGCCCGAGTTCGATGACTTCGAGGAACTCGATGAAGATTTCTATGACCAATTTGATGAATAAGGACTGTACGACATGGTAAAAAAAGTCGTCATCCCCGTGGCCGGTTTGGGCACGCGTATGCTTCCTGCTACGAAGGCGATTCCAAAGGAGATGTTGCCATTGGTGGATCGCCCATTGATCCAGTTTATTGTCGAAGAATGTGCTGCGGCGGGTTTGACCGACATTATCTTAGTGACGCATTCGAGTAAGAACTCGATTGAGAATCACTTTGACACCAGTTTTGAACTTGAAGCGACCTTAGAACAGCGCGTGAAGCGTCAGCTGCTGGCGGAAGTTCAGGCCATTACACCGCCTGGAGTAACCATCATGCACGTGCGGCAAGGCGTGGCGAAAGGCCTTGGTCACGCGGTGCTCTGCGCCCGTCCACTGATTGACGATCAGCCTTTTGCAGTGGTGTTGCCTGATGTCTTGGTCGATGCCGAAAGCTGCGATTTGCAGCGTGATAACCTGGCTGAAATGGTGCGCAACTTTAATGAAAATGGCGCTGCACAAGTCATGGTAGAGCAAGTTCCAGCCGATAAAGTCGACCAGTATGGCGTGGCGGATCTTGGCGGAGTGCAGTTGCAGCCAGGTGAGCAAGCGACAATTCAGCAGTTAGTTGAGAAACCGCCGGTGGATAAAGCTCCGTCAAATTTAGCTGTGGTCGGTCGTTATGTGTTCCCAGCTGAGTTGTGGACCTTATTGGAGCGCACGCCGGTCGGTGCTGGTAACGAAATCCAATTGACCGATGCAATGGCGATGTTGTTAGAACAAAAACCAGTGAATGCCTACTATATGAAAGGTCGCAGCCACGACTGTGGCAATAAGCTTGGTTACGCGCAAGCCTTCGTCAAACATGCGATGCGCCACCCTGATCTGGGGGTGGCGATGAAAGACTGGCTCAAGTCGGTTGTTTAACCATCACACCAAATAAGAGGAGGGGCAATCCCTCCTTTTCTTTCTGCGTTTTGTCGTTTTCTATTTCCTTTTCGCTGCGAACTAGGTAGGGTATTACGGTTTTTTAACGCTAATAATTACAACTAGTGAAGGCAATAGGGTATGGAACCTAAGAATACACAACAGCAGGACAATAGCTTTTTCGGCCAGCCGGCCGGATTACAGACGTTGTTCTTCACCGAAATGTGGGAGCGCATGAGTTACTACGGTATGCGCGCACTTTTGGTGCTTTTCATGACTGCGGCCATTCAAGAGGGTGGTCTTGAGCTTACCGTTGCCGCGGCAACTGCGATTTATGGCTTGTACACCGGTGCGGTCTATTTCATGGGCTTACCTGGTGGCTGGATTGCCGACCGTTTGATTGGCGGACAACGCGCAACGTGGTACGGCGGTATTGTGATCATGTGTGGTCACATTGTCTTGGCTGTGCCGTCAGATACAACCTTTTTCCTTGGTTTGATTTTGGTCGTGCTGGGTACCGGCATGCTGAAGCCAAACATCAGTGCCTTGGTTGGTCAACTCTATGATGAAGGCGATGACCGTCGTGATGCGGGTTATACCTTGTATTACATGGGGATCAACATAGGTTCATTGATCGGTTACGCGGTCACGGGTTACCTGATGGAAAACGTCGGTTGGCACTGGGCGTTCGGTGCTGCGGCAGTGGGAATGTTCTTCGGTTTGGTCCAGTACCGTATGACCTTACCGAAACTGCGCAATGTCGGTGCTGACGCACCAAAACCATTGTCGCCACGTGGCCAGAAAATCAGTTGGACCATCATTGTGTTATTCTTGATTGCCCTAGGTGGTGTGTTCACTGCTGTGGCGACAGGCGCAATGACCATCGATCCGGTAGCTATTGCCCAGCAAGTAGCACTAGCGGCAACCATCGTTTTCTTTGTCTACTACATTGGTATTTTCTTATTTAGCAAGCTGACCAAAAACGAAGCCAAGCGTCTCGGCGCATTGTTCTTAGTCTGTATTGCGTCGATCTGTTTCTGGGCGGGTTTTGAGCAAGCTGGTTCGTCATTGAACCTGTTCGCCCGTGATCTTACTGACCGTATGGTCGGCAGCTTTGAAATTCCGACGACGTGGTTCCAGATGTTGAACTCTGGTTTCTTGATTGCCTTGTCGCCATTTTTTGCGGCGATGTGGGTGAATCTAACCAAGCGCATGATTAACCCGTCGTACGGCTTTAAGAGCGCCTTGGGTCTGATTATCATGGCCAGTGGCTTTATCGTCATGTTCTTGGCGTCGCAAGCTGCGGCGTCAGGTATGAAAGTATCTCCGAACTGGTTAGTTGCGGTGTACTTCTTGCACACTGTCGGTGAGCTTTGCTTAAGCCCGGTAGCCTTGAGCGCGGTAAGTAAGCTGGCGCCACGTCGCATGGCTGGACAGATGATGGGCGTCTTTGTACTGACCTACTCTATCGGTAGCTTACTGGCTGGTTTGATTGCCGGTAACCTTGACCCTGAGAATACTGAGACCATGCCTGACATGTACATGCAGATCACTCTGTTCGGTGTCGGTGTGGGTGTGGTAGTGTTCTTGCTCGCACTGAAAACCCGTCATTGGGAAAAGCTGGCAGGTCAACCTGATCCAGAGCACGTGGCGATTAATGCCAACGAGCCAGTGAAGCAAGATAAAGCTTAACAAGGCTTAACTGTTGGTGAGCTTGCTCACCAACAGGTCGTATAACAACCGGGCACATGGCCCGGTTTTTTCATTTTTGGGCTGCACTAAATACATTAAGCCAGCGCGGTGAGAACTGCCGCGCAGTGAGAGCTCAACCAGCGCGTCGCTTTGCCGAGTAATAAAGGGTGGTAACCAGCAAAAGCCAATGCCTGCTTCCACCAATTGCAACGCTTCGTTAAACGAGGTGACGGTCCAACGCTGCTCCGCTTTGAGCCAGCCTTGGTTCTCGTTGGGGTGACGGGCGGTGTCACGGATCACAATTTGCAACGCTTGACTCAACTGCTCTGGGGAGAGCGGCTGCGGCAGCTTGGCTAACGGGTGCTCTGCAGCGACAACTAAGCGAAGTTGGTAACTGCCGATAGGTTCACCGACGTACCCCCGCGGCACTTGGTGGGTGATCACGAGATCGGCACTTTGTTCGGTAATGGCTTCTTCTGAGCCAGTAAGCACCGAATCAAGAAGGGTTAAGCGACTGCCACGACTGTGCTGTTGAAACTCGCGGAGCACAGGTAACAGCTTGCTGCGATCGCAGACCATTTCAATGGCTAGGGTGATTTCTGGTTCCCAACCCTGCTTGAGGTTCTCAGCGAGCTGTTCAAGCTCAGTTACCAGCACCGTCAGTTGCCGTGAGCGCCGTAACATTACTGCGCCACAGTCAGTGAGTTGGGCTTTGCGGCCAACCACTTCGAGCAGTTCCACGCCAAGGCTATCTTGCAACTTAGCAACAGCATGGTTCATCGCGCTCTGGCTTTTATTGAGTGCCGCTGCTGCTTGCGCATAGCCTCCATGGTCGACTACCGCTTGCAGAATACGCCACTGTTCTAGTGTGGTTTTCGGACGGTAGCTAGCCATGGCGAACTCCTTTAGATCGTGGCGATGACCACTGCACGGCGCGGTGCAGGGAAGCCTTCAATGGTTTTTGTTGCATCGTTCGGGTCGAGGAAGTCGGCCAACGATTGTCCGGTCATCCATTCGGTGGCGCGCTGTTCTTCAACGCTGGTGAGGGATTCGTCGACCACCTTGGCGCTTTTAAAGCCGCAACGCTCCATCCAGTGCAACAATGCTGCGGTACTCGGAATAAACCAAACGTTGCGCATTTTCGCGTACGTCGTACCGGGCACAAGTACGGTATTAATATCGCCTTCCACCACTAAGGTTTCGAGCACGAGTTGGCCGCCGGGTTTCAACTGCGCTTTTAATTGGGTGAGAAAATCAATCGGTGAGCGGCGGTGATAGAGCACGCCCATGCTAAATACTGTGTCGAACGCTTTCAGTTCCGGGAGATCTTCAACGCCAACAGGAAACCAGTGCGCGCGCTGTTGAAGTTCCGCCGGCATAAAGTGACGGACGGCGAGGAACTGTGCCATGAATAATTGGCCAGGATCAACGCCCCAGACCTGTTGAGCTCCACTCTCTAGCATGCGCCAGAGGTGATAGCCACTACCACAGCCAACATCAAGCACCTGTTGCCCGCTTAAGTCTCCAATATGGGGGGCGACACGCTGCCATTTGAAATCTGAACGCCATTCGGTGTCGATGGTGACGCCATGCAAGTGAAACGGCCCTTTGCGCCACGGCGTAAGCTGTTGCAGTAAGCCCCGAATGCGGTTTTGTTCACCTTCACTCACTGCTGCACTGGTGACCTGAACGGTATCGCTCAGCGCCACCCGCTCAGCGGGTAGCTTTGGCAGTTGGGCGACACAGCGTAGCCATTTGTGTAACTCGCCGTGTTGTTGTTCTTTTTCCCAAGCCGCAAGTTGCGCCGGTAAATCGGTGAGCCAATGGTGCAGTGGCGATTGGGCGACTGCGACGAGATCTTCTTTAAACAATTGCATGCCTGAATTTCCTTAAGACGCTTTGACAGCCAGCATCGCGGCAAAGTTGTAACACTGAAACCAGACTTGCACAGCGCTAAAGCCAATGGCCTCAAGGCGCTGCCGGTGGGTTTCTAAACTATCGATGCGCATGACATTTTCAATGGCGGCGCGTTTTTGGCTGATTTCTAATTCGCTGTAACCGTTCGCACGTTTAAACTCGTGATGAAGATCGATGAGCATAGCGTTCATGGCTGGGTCAGCGCTGGTAAATTTCTCGGACAGCAATAACACGCCACCCGGACGCAAGTTGTCGTAGATGTTTGCTAACACAGCGTGACGTTGCTCGGGGGGCACGAATTGCAGTGTGAAATTCATGGTCACCACGGAGGCGTTCTCAAGCGCGCTTTGTTGAATGTCTTCACAACGCACCGAGACCGGCACATCACTGCGGTAGCCTTGTAAGTGCAAGCGGCAGCGTTCGACCATGGCCGGAGAATTGTCCACGGCGATCAGCTGGACGCCAGAGAGTCCTTGCAGATTTTGTCGCATGGCTAAGGTAGCAGCACCGAGCGACGCCCCCAAGTCATACAGATTGGAGTTGGCTTGAGCGTAGCGTTTGGTTAGCTGGCCAATGCCTTGCAAAATACTTTGGTAGCCGGGCACCGAACGGTTAATCATGTCAGGAAAAACTTCGACCACCCGTTGGTCAAAGACAAAGTCACTGACCTGCTGCAGTGGCTCAGAAAAGATTGCGTCGGGCTTACTTTTAAACTCGCTCACGTTGATGACACCATTCATTCATTAAAACTGCGCCTAGTTTAGCGCAACGGCGGGGGGAACTTCATGTTTTTCTCGGTCGGATTTTGCCCGATAGCTACTGACAATCGTCACCAGTCCGTTATAATGTTGCGCTTTGTAAATATTAACTTGTGGTAGGGAAGCTCCCATGCGTAGCCATTATTGCGGACAGCTAGAAAAAAGTCTTGTCGATCAAACCGTCACCCTTTGTGGTTGGGTCAATAAACGTCGTGACCTTGGTGGTCTGATTTTTATCGATATGCGTGACCGTGAAGGTCTGGTTCAGGTGGTCTTTGACCCCGATCAACAAGCACTGTTTGAAACCGCCAACAAGCTGCGTCAGGAATTCTGTATTCGCTTGACCGGTACTGTGCGTGCGCGTCCTGAAAGTCAGGTGAACGCGGGGATGAAAACCGGAGAAGTGGAAGTTATGGCCACTGAACTGGAAATCTTGAGCCGCTCAGAAGCGCTGCCAATCGACTTTAACCAGCACGTCAGTGAAGAAGCGCGCTTGCGTTTCCGTTACCTCGACTTGCGTCGCCCGAACATGAACCACAACTTGCAGTTCCGTGCGCGTGTGACCAGTGCTGTCCGTCGCTTTATGGACGATGCTGGCTTCTTGGATATTGAAACGCCAATGTTGACCCGTGCCACCCCTGAAGGTGCGCGTGACTACTTGGTACCAAGTCGCACGCACAAGGGTAAATTCTTTGCCTTGCCACAATCGCCACAGCTGTTCAAACAGTTGTTGATGATGTCAGGCTTCGATCGGTATTACCAAATCGTCAAATGTTTCCGTGACGAAGATTTACGCGCTGACCGGCAGCCAGAATTTACCCAGATTGATATTGAGACGTCCTTCATGACGGCTGAGCAGGTTATGGCCGTGACTGAACAAATGGTGCGTAAGCTGTTCAACGAGCTATTGTCGATCGATTTAGGCGACTTCCCACAAATGAGCTGGCACGAAGCCATGCGCCGTTTCGGTAGTGATAAGCCTGATTTGCGTAATCCGTTAGAATTAGTTGACGTCGCTGATGTGTTGCAAGATGTTGAGTTTAAAGTGTTCTCTGGCCCAGCCAATGATCCTAAAGGTCGTGTCGCGGCGTTGAAGGTTCCGGGTAAAGCGAGTGCCATTTCACGCAAGAACATCGATGAGTACACCAACTTTGTCGGTATCTACGGCGCCAAAGGTTTAGCCTGGTTGAAAGTGAACGACGTAAGTGCCGGCCGTGAAGGTATTCAGTCACCGGTATTGAAGTTCATTCCTGATGACGCGCTCGAAGCAATCCTCGCGCGTACCGAAGCTGCTGACGGCGACCTTATTTTCTTTGGCGCGGATAATGCAACTGTGGTCGCAGAAGCGATGGGTGCATTGCGCTTGAAAGTTGGTGAAGAGCACGGTTTTGTTAGCGATGAGTGGCGCCCATTATGGGTGGTTGACTTCCCAATGTTTGAAGAGCATGACGGCCAGTTACACGCGATTCATCACCCGTTTACCGCACCAGTGGGGGTAACGCCGGAAGAGCTTAAAGCCAACCCAGCGACAGCCTTATCCAACGCTTACGATATGGTGCTGAATGGTGTTGAAGTGGGTGGTGGTTCAGTGCGTATCCACGACAATACTATGCAACAAGCGGTGTTCGAGATTTTGGGCATTGGTGCTGAAGAAGCACAAGAGAAGTTCGGCTTCTTGCTCGATGCTCTGAAGTACGGCACCCCGCCGCACGCAGGTTTAGCTTTCGGGCTGGATCGCTTGGTGATGTTAATGGTGGGCGCAAGCTCGATTCGTGAAGTGATTGCCTTCCCGAAAACAACCACCGCGGCCTGTGTGCTCACTGACGCCCCAGGTGTAGCAAATCCTGACGCATTGCAGGAATTGGGTGTAGCCGTTAAGGTAGCAGAGGAAAGCAACGATTAATTAGGAGCGAGCAATGGCAGGTCATTCGAAATGGGCCAACATTAAACATCGCAAAGCCGCGCAAGATGCGAAGCGCGGCAAAATTTTTACCCGTCTTATCCGCGAAATTGTGGTCGCTGCCCGTCAAGGTGGCGGCGACCCCACAACCAACCCTCGTCTGCGCGCGGCTGTTGATAAAGCCCTCGCCAACAACATGAAAAAAGACACCATAGATACTGCGATAAAACGTGGTAGCGGTGATCTTGACGGTGATAATGTTGAGGAGCTGACGTACGAGGGGTATGGCCCGGGTGGCGTGGCTATTTTAGTCGAAACCATGACGGACAACCGAAACCGTACGGTCTCTGAAGTGCGCTACGCGTTTAGTAAGAACGGTGGCAATTTAGGTACCGATGGGTCGGTAGCCTACTTATTTAATAAGCGTGGCGTGTTGAGTTTTGCCGCAGATACCGATGAAGATGCGCTGATGGAAGCTGCACTTGAAGGTGGCGCTGAAGACATCGTGACGCATGACGATGGGAGTTTCGACGTGTTTACCACGCCAGATGCCTTCGGTGACGTGAAAGATGCACTAGAAAGCGCTGGCTTTAGTGCCGCGCATGCTGAAGTTGGCTTGATTCCGGAAACACGCTCGACGATTGATGAAGCTGACGCCGAGAAATTCCTGAAATTGATCGACGCGCTCGAAGAGGTGGATGACGTACAAGAGGTCTACCACAACGCCGATATCGCCGATGACGTGCTGGAGCGTCTTGGTTAATGGCCATTATTCTGGGAATCGACCCAGGTTCCCGGTACACCGGCTATGGTGTGATTCGCCAGCAAGGGAGCACACTGAGCTATATTGCTAGCGGCTGCATTAATGCTGCCGGTACCGCGAAACATCCCTTAGTGTTGGCGGATAAATTAAAGATTATTCACGATGGTGTGCAAGAGCTGATCGCACAGTTTCAGCCGACTGAGTTCGCGATTGAGCAAGTGTTTATGGCACGAAACCCTGATTCAGCATTGAAGTTGGGGCAGGCGCGCGGAGCAGCGATTGTTGCGGCGGCTTGTGCTGGCTTACCCGTGGCAGAGTATGCGGCGCGTTTGGTCAAGCAAGCGGTGGTCGGTACTGGCGCGGCGGACAAAACACAGGTACAACACATGGTGGTGGCGATGCTAAAGCTTAGCCATCGTCCGCAAGCAGACGCTGCAGATGCATTGGCCGTGGCGATGTGTCATGCACACAGTCGTAGTCAGGCCATTGTTATGGCGACAAGGAGAGGACGTTGATAGGGCAATTAACCGGTAAGTTGATTAGTAAACAGCCGCCAGAAGTGCTGATTGATGTGCAGGGCGTGGGGTATGAAGTACAAATGCCGATGACCTGTTTGTTTGAGTTACCTGATCTTGGCGAGCAGGTGAGTGTGATCACGCACTTTGTCGTGCGCGAAGACGCTCAGTTACTGTATGGTTTTAACACCTTTGCCGAGCGCAGTTTGTTCCGCCAACTCATTAAGGCGCAAGGGGTAGGGCCGAAGTTAGCCCTAACCATCATGTCAGGAATGACGGCACACCAATTCGTCAGTGCGGTCACCCACGATGATGTCAGTAGCTTGATTAAGCTGCCGGGCGTGGGGCGCAAAACCGCCGAGCGCTTAGTGGTGGAAATGCGCGACCGCTTGCAAAACTGGATGAGTAGCACGCCTGCAACGGATGCTGCGCCACTCGATACTGCCGCGTTACAGCCCACCTTAGCTGCGAGTTCACCCCGCGAGGATGCGGTGGGGGCATTGTTGGCGCTTGGCTACAAGCAGGCACAAGCTGATAAGGTTGTTGCGCAAGCGCTCAAGACCAATGATGGCGCCTCAAGTGAAGAGCTTATTCGCATCGCTTTGAAGAGCATGTAGCGCGTGAAGCGACACATCACGCACAACGTCGTTAGGAATTTCAGATGATTGAACCGGATCGTATTAATCAACCCCAGCAGCAAGGCGATGACGAGCTTATCGATCGTGCGATTCGACCGAAAAAATTGGTCGATTACACCGGTCAGAAGCACGTGGTTGAGCAAATGGAAATTTTTATTCAAGCTGCGCGTCAACGCCAAGAAGCCCTCGATCACTTACTGATTTTCGGCCCACCAGGGCTAGGTAAAACGACGTTAGCGAATATTGTTGCCAATGAATTAGATGTCAATATTCGGCAAACATCTGGCCCAGTGTTAGAAAAAGCGGGTGACCTCGCCGCCTTGTTAACCAACCTTGAAGAGCACGACGTGCTCTTTATTGATGAAATCCACCGTTTGAGCCCAGTGGTCGAAGAGATTTTGTATCCAGCGATGGAAGACTATCAGCTGGATATTATGATTGGTGAAGGGCCTGCCGCGCGCTCGATTAAGCTCGATCTTCCACCCTTCACATTGATCGGTGCAACCACGCGCGCAGGGGCGTTGACCTCACCATTGCGGGATCGGTTTGGGATTGTGCAGCGTTTAGAGTTCTACGACGTGGCCGAACTGACCAAAATCATTACCCGCTCCGCCAATTACTTGAACTTGAACCTTGATGACGATGGTGCCAAGGAAATCGCGCGACGTGCCCGCGGTACTCCGCGGATCGCCAACCGTTTGTTACGTCGGGTTCGCGACTTCGCGGAAGTGCGTAACAATGGCAAGATCGATCAAGCGACTGCTGCGGCGGCATTGCAAATGGTGGATGTGGATGAAGCCGGCTTTGATTACATGGACCGCAAACTGCTTTTGGCCATTATCGAAAAATTCTTGGGCGGACCGGTCGGCTTGGACAACCTTGCGGCGGCTATTGGTGAAGAAAAAGATACCATTGAAGATGTGTTAGAACCTTATTTGATTCAACAGGGCTTTTTGCAGCGCACACCAAGAGGTCGCATTGCGACACCGCATGCGTATGCGCACTTTGGTTTGCAAGTCGTGGGCAATGACTAAACTGCGGACAAAAAAAAGCCCGCGGGGAGGCGGGCTAAAAACTACAGAACAACAAGGAAGTTAAATCCAGGGAACAATAACAGGACGAAGTGACAACCGGTCTCTTCATAACTGATATGCTGGGTATTATACGGAGGTCGGACATCTGTTCAAACGAGAAAAATTGTTTTTCAAATTAGAAAAACTAATACTGATATGTAACGTGTGAATAAAAAAACATCGCATGATAAATGGTATGACCAAAAATAATGATAAATAACAGAGGTTTATCGTTTTATGGTAAAAATGCGAATGAAAAAAAATGTCTGGCTAATTTTTATTCATGCAGAAAATTTACATAAAATTTTAGTCGCCTGTGGTTGCAGGTCAAGTGAAATCAATGAAAGGTAGATCAGCAATGGATGAAGTGACACCATTTTCGTGGCCAGTACGGGTCTATTATGAAGACACAGATGCAGGCGGTATCGTATATTATGCGAATTATCTCAAATTCCTTGAGCGCGCCCGCACGGAATGGTTACGCTCGCTCGGGATTGAGCAAGACACTTGGCTTACGCATCGGATTGGCTTTGTTGTGCGTCAGGTGGAAATGGATTTGCTTCGCCCCGCGCGTTTCAATGATGAACTGCAGGTTACGGTGGTGGTCGAACGCTTGAAACGTGCGTCAGTGGTGTTTCAGCAACAGGTGCTGGGCACCGATGGAACTGTTTTATGTCAGGCGCAGATTAAAGCGGCCTGTGTCAATTTAGGAGAGGCAGAAGAGGGTGTTCGCGCCGTTCCCATGCCAGCAGAGATTATAGAGGTACTTAAGCGTGCAAGCTGAAATGTCGATTACAGCGTTGATCCTTGAAGCAAGTTTTGTGGTGCAACTGGTGATGTTGCTGTTACTTGCGTTCTCCGTCGTTGGATGGATGATGATTTTTCAACGAAAAAAAGTAATCCAAACGGCGAATCAACAGGCTGCCGCATTTGAAGACAGGTTCTGGTCGGGCGTCGATTTAGCTCGTTTGTATCAAGAAATTAGCGCGCGCGCGCAAAACGCCAATGGCATGGAAAAGATTTTTTATGCCGGCTTTAAAGAGTTTGCCCGGTTACGCAGTAACAGTGCGGTGAATCAACAGCAAGTGTTGGAAGCTTCGTACCGCGCCATGCGCGTGGTGCATTCACGTGAAGTGGACCGCTTAGAGAATAATTTGAGTTGGCTTGCGACCATTGGCTCGATCAGCCCTTATGTGGGTCTGTTTGGTACCGTGTGGGGGATTATGAATGCCTTTATCGGGCTGGGTGCGGTGCAACAAGCGACGCTTGCCATGGTTGCCCCTGGTATTGCTGAAGCCTTGATCGCAACGGCAATGGGTTTGTTTGCCGCGATTCCAGCGGTGATTGCTTACAACCGCTTTGCAAACCGGGTTGAGAAGATTGATAACCAGTATTTGAATTTTATGGATGAGTTGCTTGCCATTCTCCAACGCCAAAGCGCTCAGCCAAAAGCTGTGAGTAATGCCTCATGATGATGACGTCGAATCGTAAACGGCGGAAGCCTGTTTCCGACATCAACGTGGTGCCCTACATTGACGTGATGTTGGTGCTGTTGATCATCTTTATGGTGACGGCACCTTTGATCACGCAGGGGGTGAAGGTTGATCTGCCACAGGCAACGGCTGAGCCATTGGATGAAAACCAGAAGCCACCCTCGATTGTGACTGTCGATCGTGATGGGCGTTATTACGTGAGTACACTTGCGCAATTTGACGATAAGCCGAACCCTAACGAGGCAATGAGCATCAAAGCATTAAAGCGTGAAGTGGAGGCCATTTTACTCGATGACCCTGAAGCCACTTTTATGGTGAACGGGGATGGCGCGGTGTCCTATAACCAAGTGGTGCAATTGATGGTGATGTTGCAGCAGTTCGGTGTCGACTCGGTCGGTTTAATGACCGAAAACCAGCAGAACTAAGCGAGGCGTATGTGAAGAAAAGTACATTTACATGGCCCAGTGAGATGACAATTCCTTTGTTGCTGTCAATTGTACTGCACCTTGGCATTGTGGTGGTGTTGTTTGCTGGTTTTAAGTTTGCACCAAGTATTCCAGAGGCGATGGAGGTGCAGCTCGATGCACCGATCAACGAAGAGCTGGAACCGAACGAAGTTGAGCCGGTCGAAAAGATAGTTGAGGCTGCGACGACAGATAAAGCAAAAGTGTTGGAACGCGCTGAAGAAATTCGTGCAGAGCGCAAGCGCCAAGAAGATGAGCTCAAAGCACTCGAACAACGCGCTGCTGAAGCGAAAAAGCGTCGTGAAGCAGAGCAGCAACGCCAGCGTGAGCTGGAGAAACAGCAGAAGCTGGAGCGTGAGCGCTTAGCCAAAGAGAAAGAACGGGCTTTACGCGAGCAAAAAGAAGCAGAGAAAAAAGCGGCGGCAGCGGAAGAGCGGCGTCGTAAGGAAGAAGAAGCAGCGAAGAAAGCCGAAGCAGAGCGGAAGCGCTTAGAAGAGCAGCGCAAGCGTGAAGAAGAAGAACGCAAGCGCAAAGAAGCAGAAGCGAAAGCCAAAGCGGAGCGTGAACGTCAGTTACAAGAAGAGCTTGAACGTGAGCGTCAGCAGCGTGCTGCGGCGCGTAATCGCCAAGTACAAAGCGAGCTAAAGAAGTACGAAGGTTTAATTAGACAGACGATTCAGCGCCAACTGATCACCGATCCGTCGATGCGCGGTAAAGAATGTCGAGTCAATATTCGCTTGGCCTCCAGTGGCTTTGTGATTTCCGTGAACGTGCTGAATGGCGACCCTTCGGTGTGCCAAGCCGCACAAAACGCTGTGCTGAAAGCGGGTACCTTGCCAGTATCGGATGATCCGGAAGTGTTCGCTAAATTGAAAGATATTAACCTTACTGTTCAACCTGAATTTTAATTAACCGACGAAGTAGCCTAAACCATGAGTATGATGAAAAAGATTACAATGATAGCAATGCTGGCGCTGCTGGTGGTTGCGATACAGCGACCGGCCCAGGCGTCTTTGGAGATTGTCATCACCGACGGTATTGATAGTGCGCGTCCGATTGGTGTGGTGCCATTTCGCTGGTTAGGCGACGGCCCTGCACCAGAAGGGCTGACAGAGGTGATTGCCGCTGACCTTATGCGCAGTGGTAAATTCAATCCAATCCCCACCAATGCGATGCCGCAAATGCCGAGCAACGAGAGTGAAGTGGACTACGCTAGCTGGGCAAGCTTAGGCGTCGAAGCCGTGTTGGTCGGTACTATTGAGCCTTATGCGGTGGATCGTTATACCGTTTCGTTCCAAATCGTTGACGTGTTGCGGGGGCAAATTACCAGCGGTTCACGGATGTTGCGTGAAGGTGAGCTAGTGAATGCGCAAGACCACATTCTTGATGCCCGTCGCAGCGTGATCAATGGCGACCAGTTCCGCCAGTACGCCCACCGTATTTCTGATGTGTTTTATGAGACGATGACCGGCGAACCAGGTGCGTTTATGACCCGTATCGCTTACATCACTGTGAACCACAATAACGAGAAACCGTATGAGTTGGTGGTTGCAGATTACGACGGCTACAACGAGCGCGTTTTACTGCGTAGCCCGGAGCCATTGATGTCGCCGTCATGGTCGCCCGATGGTAACAAGCTTGCTTATGTAAGTTTTGAAAACAAGCGTGCAGAAATTTTCGTGCAAGATATCTACACCACTCGTCGTGAAAAAATGACGGAGTTTCCAGGTATTAACAGTAGCCCGGTATGGTCACCTGATGGCAAGCGCTTGGCCATGGTCTTGTCAAAAGATGGTAACCCTGAGTTGTACACGATGGAGATTGCCAGTAAGCAATTCACACGAGTGACACGTCACCATGCTATTGATACCGAACCAAGCTGGTCACCGGACGGTAAGTCACTGGTGTTCACTTCAGAAAGGGGTGGCAGACCGCAACTATATAGCGTAAATTTAGATTCAGGTCAGGTACGCCGGTTAACCTTCGAGGGTGAGCAAAACCTTGGTGGCACGTGGACACCTGATGGTCAGCAATTGGTCATGGTAAATCGGACGCGCGGCAACTATCATATTGCCAAGCAAGATTATCCAAGTGGCGGTATGCAAGTGTTAACGCAAACTTCACTGGATGAATCGCCGAGCCTTGCACCTAATGGCAGCATGGTGATTTACAGCACCACGCACAATAATAAGCAAGTGTTGGCATTAGTTTCGGTAGATGGGCGATTTAAAGCGCGTTTGCCGGCCCGTGAGGGTGAAGTGAAATCACCTTCATGGTCACCTTTTTTACGTTAGTACAAACCATAATTTAATTAAACTTTGAACAAAGGATCGCGGACATGAACGCAACTCAGTTACTAAAAAGCCTGCTAATCGCCGTACCTATGGTTACTTTGGCGGCGTGTAGCTCAAGCCAAGGCGCAGACGAAATGGCGGGTCAACAAACCAATCAAAACCAAGGCCAACAACAAGGCTCAGGTGTTGATGTAAACGCAGCCGATCGCGTGAAGACCCCAGAAGAAATTCGTGCTGAGAAAATGGAAACTTTGCGTCAAGAAAACATCGTTTACTTCTCATTCGATGATTCACGCGTGAGCTCTGAGTACGCACAAATGTTGCAAGGCCACGCTGAGTTCTTGGTACAAAACCCAAGCTTAACTGTGACTGTTGAAGGTCACACCGATGAGCGTGGTACGCCTGAGTACAACATCGCCCTAGGCGAGCGTCGTGCAAAAGCTGTTGCTCAGTACTTACAAAACTTAGGTGTTAGCGCAAGCCAGATCGAAACCGTTTCTTACGGTGAAGAGAAGCCACTCGTGAACGCCTCTACGCAATCTGCGTACGCTAAGAACCGTCGTGGCGTTCTGGCCTACTAAGTAGCGATTAAATGAAGCGATATACGGTTAAGCCAATGCAAAAAACAAGTCTCGTATTGGCCTTTCTTATTCCCGGTGTCCTGTTTGCGCAGGCACCGGTTTCCAAGTTAGGCAGCGGAAGTGTTGAGGAACGTCTAGAGCAGCTAGAGCGTGTGATGGATGCACGTAATGCTGCACAAATGGCGTTATTGGATCAGATGGCAAGCTTGCAGGACGAAGTCGCGGACTTACGTGGCAAAACTGAAGAGCATGCCTATCAACTTGAGCAAATTTTGCAGCGACAGCGTGAAATTTATCAAGAAATTGATCGACGTTTGAATGCCACACCAGCACCTGCTGAAGCGGCACCATCAGCGTCAACCACTTACGCGAACACAAGTTCAACGCCAGCAACTGCAGGGGCCGTCGATTACTCGACCAACCTTAGCGAGAATGACGCGTACGACAAAGCCATCCGTTTGGTGATGGAAGATCGTCGTTATGACGCTGCTATTCCCGAGTTTCGTGCCTTTATCAAGCAGTTTCCTAACTCAACCTATGTGCCGAATGCACATTACTGGTTAGGCCAGCTGTTGTACGCCGAAGGTAAGTATGACGAAGCCAAAGCGGAGTTCAGTGCCGTGGTGGATCAATTTCAAGACAGCAACAAGCGTGGTGATAGTCTGTTGAAACTCGGTATTGTTGCGCAGCAACAAGGCGAGAAGCAGCTCGCGCGTAGCTACTTTGAAAAAGTTCTCAGCGAGTATCCGAACAGCACACCTGCCGATTTAGCGCAGAAACGCCTCGCAAACTTGTAAACACCATGTAATTTTTTACGGTGAGTGTTCGCAAATTAAGCAAACGCACCGTATATCCAAAATTTTCAGTTGCAACGGTCCGCTTTTTCAGTAAACTATGCCGCCGTTGCCACTGATAAGTAGCAGCAGATGAGATTGGGTCGTTAGCTCAGTTGGTAGAGCAGTTGACTTTTAATCAATTGGTCGCAGGTTCGAATCCTGCACGACCCACCAATCTTCTCATCATCTCCTTACCTATCGTGGGTCGTTAGCTCAGTTGGTAGAGCAGTTGACTTTTAATCAATTGGTCGCAGGTTCGAATCCTGCACGACCCACCACGATTTTTTACCCAAGCCGTTTTTTCCAGTATACTAGCCCAACCTTTATTGCATGTGGTGAACGAAGTAGCAGCATGAGTATCACAGAAGAAATCCAGGCGCGTGTGATTGATAAACTCGATTATGCGTTTCCTGCCAAGCCTAAGCCCTTACACGATGACCAAAAAGCTGAATACGTGGCCCGTATTAAGCAGCTTTTGGTTGAAAAAAACGCGGTATTGGTGGCCCATTATTACACCGACCCAGAAATCCAAGCGTTAGCCGAAGCTACAGGTGGTTGTGTCGCTGATTCGCTTGAAATGGCGCGTTTTGGTGCCAACCATGATGCCGAAGTGCTTGTGGTGGCCGGCGTGAAGTTTATGGGTGAGACCGCTAAGATCTTGACCCCTAATAAAACCGTGTTGATGCCGACCTTAGAAGCGACCTGCTCGCTGGATATCGGTTGTCCGATTGAAGAATTCTCAGCGTTTTGTGATCAACACCCTGAGCGCACTGTCGTGGTGTATGCCAATACCTCTGCGGCGGTAAAAGCGCGGGCGGACTGGGTGGTTACCTCAAGCATTGCGTTGGAAATTGTTGATCATCTTGATGCCGAGGGCGAGACCATTTTGTGGGGTCCTGATAAGCACCTTGGTAACTACATTCAAAAGCAAACTGGCGCAGATATGTTGATGTGGCAGGGCGCTTGTGTGGTGCATGACGAGTTTAAGACCAAAGCTTTGGAAGACTTGAAGAAAGTTTATCCTGAAGCGGCGGTATTGGTGCATCCAGAATCACCGGCGCACGTGGTTGAATTGGCAGATGCAGTTGGGTCAACCTCGCAGTTGATTAAAGCGAGCCAAGAGTTACCTAACGAAACCTTTATTGTGGCCACGGACCGCGGTATTTTCTACAAAATGCAGCAACTGTCACCAAATAAGCACTTTATTGAAGCTCCAACGGCCGGTAGCGGCGCAACCTGCCGTAGTTGTGCACATTGCCCTTGGATGGCGATGAACGGCTTAGTGGCGATTGCAGACGCATTAGAGCACGGTGGTGCTCAGCATGAGATTCATGTTGATGAAACTCTCGCTGCGCAGGCGATGAAACCTTTGCAGCGGATGCTCAACTTCAACAAAGCCTAACGCGGCTGGTAAGTTGGATGTAACAGCTGATAACCGCTTGCTTTGAGTAAGCGGTTATCAATGCGCTTGCTACCTCTACGGCCAATCTCCTGTACCCGTGTTAACCCACCTAAATCGACACCTAAACGCTCTGCTAAACGTCGATAGGCTTCCTCTTGTAACAATGGTTCGTCGTCTGAGACGAGAAACAATGGTTGTTGTTGCTGCGGATGTTGAATGAGATACGCGATAAACCCAGCAACATCATCGGCATGGATGCGATTGGTCCAGGCTGGGGTGATGACGGCATCGCCGGAAATAAGTAACTCTGCTAAGCGGGTGCGGTTCGGTCCATAAATGCCCGAGCAGCGCAAAATACTGGTGTGTTCGCTGGCGCTAGCAATGATTTGTTCGGCTTGTAATAGCAGTTTGCTGGCTTGATCGGCTGGTTCGGCGAGGGTCGCTTCAGTGATCCATTCACCGTCACGCTGACCATAAACACCGCTACTTGAGACATAGATGATGCGCGGGCTCAGTCCTTTGGCATGTAAATGGTGCTGCAGCAGGCGACAGGGTAACACGTAGCCATCAAAGTAGGCGTCCTCGCGCCCGCGGTTGGGCGTCAGGGTGAGCACAATGGTGCTTACCTCAGCGTCGATAAAGGCTTCCAAATCGCTAGCGTTGGTGACATCCCCAGCCACTAAAGTAACGCCGGGGTAGGTGGTTTTATTTTGCGGGTGGCGACAGATCCCGAACATGTTGTTGTAGCCCGCCAAAGCGAGTGCTTTGCACGTGCGTTCGGCAATATCGCCATAGCCTATAAAAGCAATTTTATGTGTCATGCTGCCAACCATACGTCGAGGAATAACATTACCACTAAGCCTACCATAAGTCCGGCGGTTGCGCGCTGATGATGGCCGCGGCGATGGGTTTCGGGAATAATTTCGTGACTAATGACAAACAGCATTGCCCCGGCCGCAAAGACCAGTCCCCACGGTAAAAGCACCTGCGAGACATTGACAAAAATACCGCCGATCAAGCCGCCGATAGGCTCAATTAAGCCGGTCAGGGCGGCGACTGCAAAACTTTTTCGACGACTGTACCCCACCGCAAGTAAGCCAACAGCCACCGCGAGGCCTTCTGGAATGTTTTGCAAGCCAATGCCAAGCGCGAGGGAGAAGGCTGTATCATTGGCGGCATTGCCATAGGCGACGCCGACCGCCAAACCTTCGGGCAGGTTATGAATGGCTATGGCGAAGACAAACAGCCAAATCCCTGAGAGCTTTGTCGCTGGGAGACCTTCAGGGCCGCTCACGAAATGCTCATGGGGAGTAAAGCGGTCCATGACAGCGATGGCTCCGCCGCCCATTAATATGCCGATCACTGCGATAAGCGCTGGCAGGGGCCCGTCGCCATAGAGTTCGGTGGCAATGTCGATACCAGGAATGATTAACGAGAAAAAGGACGCGGCCAGCATCACCCCAGCGGCAAAGCCGAGCAGGGTATCATTAAAGGCTTCCGAGGGGCGTTTGCCGAACCAGACTGGAACTGCACCAACCGCGGTGAGTGCCCCTGTAATAAAGCTTGCTACAAATGCGATCCAAACCAGTTCCATAGCTTACCTCAGCCTTGCCTGCTTGTGTCCAGCTTAGCCCACTTGGGAACGAAATCCTAGCTACAAAAAAACGCCACCAACCTTAGGCTGATGGCGCTTAATACAGTCATTTTCGTTTACTTTTTCTGGCTTAGAATCCACTCAGCCAAGATCGTTAGTTGCTCGTCACTCAATTGCGCTTGAGGTGGCATCGCTGCTTGACCCCATTTGCCAGAACCACCCGCTTTGATACTTGCTTTGACAAGTTCGAGAGCGTTTTCTTTATCAGCATATTTAGCGGCAACGTCAGTGTAGGCAGGGCCAACAATTTTCTGATCAATGCCATGGCAGGCAGTACAGATGTGTTGTTTCGCCAAAGCTTCGGCATCTTCATTGGCAGAGGCCGCACCTGACAATGCAAGACCTGCGAGTAGTACTGAACAACTTAATACTTTCTTCAACATGAGCTCTACTCCATGATTCTTAAGATATCGCTAAACATCATAGCGCAATCGTCATGGAATGAAAGCGTCATGCGCTGTCATGGTTTGATATAGATCAAGGATTCGGTGGCAGGAAAAATTTGCAGCGCGGCAAATCGCTCACTGCACCAGATACAAAAAACCGCCACAAGGGCGGTTCTTTTGTAGTTGCGATAAGGCGAAGAGGGATTTACTCGGGCCCTCCATGGCCCTCGCCCTGCGGGCAGCGCG
>NZ_KE383983.1:792375-1455439 GCF_000423165.1 Pseudidiomarina sediminum DSM 21906
AGGGTTCTCATCAAATCCGCTCACTGCACCAGATACAAAAAAACCGCCACAAGGGCGGTTTTTTTGTATCTGGCGGAGAGAGAGGGATTCGAACCCTCGATACGGGGTTACCGTATACACACTTTCCAGGCGTGCTCCTTCAGCCACTCGGACACCTCTCCTAGAGGCTGCGTATACTAAGGGAATGGCCCGCGTGAGTCAACGACTTCACGGCAGGTTATCGACGCCTACGACTCAAGTCGAATAGGAATTGGGCGCTATCGCGCTAAAGTGAGGGAAGTCATGTTTTATACAGAGGATGTCGCAATGAGCTATCCCCACGATTATGAGTATTCGTTACAGCAGCCGGAACGCTTTTGGTTGAAGCAAGCGCAGCGTTTGCATTGGTTTCGAGACCCGCAAACGGCGGCAACGTTAAAACCGGAAGGTACTGCGGATTGGTTTGCCGATGGGCAGCTGAATATGGCGTTTTGCGCGCTTGATTACCATGTCGATAACGGCCGTGGTGAGCAAACGGCGCTCATTTACGACTCGCCAGTGACGGCAACCAAGCAACGCTTTAGCTACCGAGAGCTACGAGACCAGGTGGCGCACTTTGCCGGTGTATTAAAACAACATCATGTGAAGAAAGGCGACCGCGTGGTAATTTACATGCCGATGATTCCGCAGGCGGCCATTGCCATGCTGGCGTGTGCGCGATTAGGTGCGGTGCATTCGGTGGTGTTTGGCGGATTTGCACCTCATGAACTGGCCGTTCGTATTGATGATGCAAAGCCTAAAGCGGTGATCACGGCCTCGTGTGGGGTCGAAGTGAATCGTGTTATTGCCTATAAACCTTTAGTGGATAAAGCCATCGAGCTGGCGACTGAGAAGCCGGCCCAGGTTTTTGTTTGGCAGCGCGAACAATGTCAGGCGGAGCTAATGGCACCGCGTGATGTCGATTGGCAACAGGCGTTAACACAAGCTACCCCTGCGGAGTGTGCGGTGATGCAGGCGACGGACCCGCTGTATATCCTTTACACCTCTGGCACCACCGGCAAGCCGAAAGGCGTGGTGCGTGATACCGGCGGCTATGCGGTGGCGCTGCGTTACTCAATGGATATTGTCTATGGTTTACAGCCTGGCGAAGTGATGTTCAGTGCCTCAGATGTGGGGTGGGTCGTCGGCCACTCGTACATTGTGTACGGACCGCTGCTCACCGGTGCGACCACCATTCTGTATGAAGGTAAACCTGTGCGCACGCCTGATGCTGGGGCGTTTTGGCGCATTTGTGAGGAATACGGCGTGCAGGTACTGTTTTCGGCGCCGACGGCATTTCGAGCCATCAAAAAAGAAGATCCAGCAGCGCATGCCTTGCAGCACTATGATTTATCTGCGCTGCAACGCATTTATATGGCTGGTGAGCGGCTTGATCCGCCAACTCTGGCATGGACGCAGGAGGTCACCGGTAAACCTGTTTATGACCACTGGTGGCAAACGGAATCTGGCTGGCCGATTTGCGCGAACCCTGTCGGTCTAACCGAGTATCCGATCAAGCCGGGCTCGTCGACCTTACCGGTTCCGGGTTTTGATATTCGCATCTTAGCTCCGAATGGGGAGGAGCTGGAGGCCAATCAACAAGGGGCGGTGGCGATCAAATTACCGTTACCACCAGGGTGTCTCACCACTATTTGGGGGGATGACCAACGCTTTGCTAGCAGTTATTTATCCGACCTACCGGGCTACTACAGTAGTGGTGATGGCGGCTACAAGGATGATGATGGCTACGTCTATATTATGGGGCGTACGGATGACGTTATTAACGTGGCGGGGCACCGCTTGTCGACAGGGGAAATGGAAGAAGTACTGGCGATGGACCCTGCGGTTGCGGAATGTGCGGTAATCGGCATTGCGGATGAACTCAAAGGCCAAGTGCCACTGGGTTTGGTGATCATTAAAGATGGTATCGCTATTGACCATGCTGAACTAAGTGCGCGCTTGGTTCAGTTGGTGCGCAACGAAATTGGCGCGGTGGCCTGTTTGAAGCAAATCCATGTGGTGCCACGCTTACCGAAAACACGCTCAGGAAAAATTCTCCGTCGCTTACTGCGACAATTAGCGGATGGCGAGGCGAACGTTAGCATTCCCTCCACCATTGATGACCCGAACTGTGTTGATGAGCTACGCACACAATTGACGCGTTAGAGGTCCTCTGCGGCGTCATTCTTTGAAGGGCGTTCATGCACTGGCTCAGGCGGCGGTGTTTCCGTATGGCCTTTGACGGTGCGGATGCGCCCATCTGCCTGCCAACTTTTGATGTGCAAGTCGCGTTGCGGGAACGGAATTTCGATACCGTTTTCCGTCAATGCCGTATGAATCTCCCACATAAAAGCCGCTTGCACGGCACCGGGACGATTGACCGCTTCGGGTTTAAGCCAAACCACCAACTCAAAATTGAGCGCACTCTCACCAAATTCGACTAACCAGACTTGTGGCGGGCGGTGCGAGCTATCCGTCAGCGTATGTGGTACGCGTTCAGCGGCTTCCAGCACAGCACGTTTCACCAGCTCTTTGTCGGTACCGTAGGCCACGCCAAACGGCACTTTAATGCGACGGTAAGTATCGCGCATGGTCCAGTTGGTGACCCGACCACTCACGAACTCTGAGTTCGGCACTATGATATCGATATTGTCATTGGTGGTGATGATGGTACTGCGAATATTGATTTCTTTTACTTCACCGGTGACCCCTGATTCGAGCTCAACAAAGTCGCCCACTTTCAGGGTTTTCTCAAACAACAGCATGATTCCAGCAGTGAAGTTGCTGATAAGGTTTTGTAAGCCGAAACCAACACCAATACCGACGGCACTGGCAAAAATCGCAAACTTGGTAAGATCAATACCCATCGAAGCAATCGCGATTAAGAAACCGACTAATAAAATCACATAGTGCGTGAGTCGTTTGAGGGCATAAACCGACGATGGCGCGAGGCTATTGTGGTAATTGCCATAGCGTTGTAGGGCATTTTGGACGATTCGCGAAATAATGTAGGCGGCGATAAGAATCGCTAGAAAGCGGAAGACAGCGCCGTAGGTGATCACAGTTTCACCTACGGAGAATAAGTCATGCTCGAGCCAATCAAAGCCCTGTTTGATGGTCTCGATAACGCTATCTAGCGAGGTCGTCACATTTGCGCCTGCAGGTAGAGTGGCAGACCTAAGCGGTCAATCAATGCTAATTGTTGGCGCAACCAGTACGCGTGGTCTTCTTCGGTGTCTTTAAGAATACCGACGAGCATATCGCGGGTGACAAAGTCTCCTGATTGTTCACAAAAGGCGATAACTTCCCGTAGGGTTTTCGCGTTGTTATGCTCCAACGCCAAGTCGTTGGCCAACATGGTTGGCACGTCATCGGCGATGGTGTGAGCTTCGCGCTGGTTCATGTTCGGCCGACCACCGAGAAACAGTATGCGACGGATCAATAAGTCAGCATGAGCTTGCTCATCGTCCACTTCATGGTTAATGCGCTCGTAAAGCTTGTTTAAGCCCATATCTTCGTAGCGACGCGAGTGCGCGGTGTATTGATCGATAGAGGTCAATTCAAAGGCCAACAAACGATTAAGCTGGTTGACGACAGCTGCAGCATCAAGCGCCATGGTTACGATTCCTTATGTAATTTCGTTTGTAAGTACGTTGCGCTACCTAACTGAGCGATCAAGTCTAGCTGGGTTTCGAGCCAGTCGAGGTGCTCTTCTTGTTGTTCGAGAATTTCTTCGAGTTCATCACGGGTGACATAGTCTTGGTGTTGTTCACAGAGCGCGATAGCTGCGCGTAGGGCTTCAACATCGGCCGCTTGAACCTTTTTATCGAGCGCCAACATTTCATCAGGATCTTCGCCAATGTAGAGCTTGCCTAAATCTTGTAGGTTTGGCAGCCCACCTAAAAACAGCAAACGCTCAATGATGTCATCAGCGTGCTTCATTTCGGCGATTGAGGCTTTATAAATGATATGGTTAAGCTCATCAAAGCCCCAGTTCTTGTACATGCGCGCATGTAAGAAATACTGGTTGATGGCGGTTAACTTGCGGGTGAGAATGCGGTTCAGCTCTTGTAGAACCTGTGGTTCGCCTTGCATGGCACACTCCTAAGCTAGATACAGATTAGACTCTAGCTTAAGCGTAGCACACCGTGGTTGGCAAGAGGGTATCTTTAAGTAAACGGGCATTGCGCTCGTTTACCGCATCGGTTAGCACTTCTTTGGCGCAACTCTTGCAGCAGCCACATTGTGAGGCCACGCCATAGCTTTGGCGCAACTCACGAAGGCTAGAGATGCCATCTTCGTGCACCGCTTTGCGGATGGTTTTATCGGTAACACCTTTACAAAGACAAACGTACATAAGAACCTCGTCAAACACGTGGCTCTTATACTAATACAAATGCGAACGATTCGCAAATGTATTAGTGTTTAGATTGAGATAATCACCAAGATGATGTGCAGGGCCACTACGGTAAAGGTCAAACGACCACGTAGTTCGATGTACCATGCGTGATCAGGGCTTTGCAGGTGGCGCTTTTCAAACTTTAACCAGAACAAATGCGCCACCGCCAAAATGCAAAGCAATACCAATGACGACAGCCAGTGCGCCGCCACGAACACCGCAATCCCGACAATGCTAGGCAGCATGCTCCAATGCAGTTCACGGGTTGGCGCGTCATCGCGAAGCATGGCGAGTCCCCAATGCACACCACCTAAGAAGCTTAAGATAATGGCACTATAAATGACAAACAGACGAATGCTCGCTGCAGCTTCAAGATCAAGCAAACCACCTAGGGTGAAGGCCAAGAATGGTACCAGCCCAAGAAACCCAAGGCGTTGCGCAGTATGAATGGCGTCATTGTGTAGCATTTAGAATCCTGTTTTCAGTAAGTAGAGTGTATAGGCAACATAACAACCTAGCAGAATACCACCGTGAATACGGTTCAAACGCGTCGGACGATGAACACGGAAGCTGAAAATGACCAGCAAAAACGTAAGTAGGGTCATCGCTAACCAGTCACGATGCAGCACCAATGGCTCTAGCGAAATCGGATGAATCGCGCCGGCAATCCCCACCACGGCCAAGGTATTAAACATGTTTGAGCCAATAACGTTCCCAAATGCGAGGTCATGTTCATTTTTGCGTACAGCAACAATAGCGGAGGCAAGCTCTGGTAGTGACGTGCCAATGGCTACCACGGTTAAGCCAATCACTAGGTCACTCACTCCTAGGGCCATGGCAATATCGACAGCCCCCCACACCAGCAGGCGTGAACTCACCACCAGCAAAATCAAGCCGACAATAAGCCAAAAGGTTGCTTTGCCAATAGGCATCTGATGCTCTTTGATTTCTTTATCGAAGTCAGTGGCGAGTTGGTCATTGCTGCCGCGTGAGCCCTGATAAACACTCCAGCCCATGTAACCAGCGAAGATAGCGAGCAGCATCCACGCCTCAATACTGGTAATGGTCAAATCGTAAAGCGGCCATGCCATGAGTAGCGTGATTGCGATCAAAATGGGCATTTCGCGTTTAAGTACTTGACTGCTCACGGCAATTGGCGCTAAAACAGCGGTGATACCAAGTACTAGCGCGATATTAGTGATGTTGGAACCAAAGGCATTACCTAGAGCTAAGCCCGGATTACCTTGGCTAGAGGCGAGCGCGGAAACAACCATTTCAGGTGCAGACGTACCAAAACCAATCACCAGCATACCGATTAACAGTGGCGGCATGCCAAAATGATTTGCCGTTGCAGCCGCGCCATCAACAAATTTATCGGCGCTCCAAACGAGTAGTACTAAACCAAGAACAACCGCGACAACAGCGAGTAACATGAACCATCCTTAATCGTGTGGAAACTCAAATTGCCTGCTATTGTAACGTCAAAGCCAAAAACAATGAAACTGCATCATTAAGGAGAATATATGACGCAGCCTCGCCCTGAGTTTTTAATCGATAGCTGGGACTTTTCAGCTCACCCAGCACAGCCCCTGAGCGATGATCTCCAGCACGCTGAGCATCGTTGGTTTCACATTCAACGAGACTTGCCGGGAATTGAACGTTGGTTAGCCAGCAATGGTATTCCTGCACCTTTAATTGATGCTGTGCTCGAGGAAGACACGCGACCACGTTTTGAACGCAATAACGATGGTTTTTTGTTGATCCTACGTGGCGTGAACCTAACGGAAGGTGAGCGCCCAGAAGACATGTTAAGCCTGCGTATTTTGTATTACAAAGGTGCCATTTATAGCTTCCGCAAGCGCCCGGTGAAGTCCGTTGGGGTTATTCGTGAGCGTTTGCAACAGCAACAAGGGCCAGAGTCTTTGCACGATCTGTTGATCACCTTGATTGAGGAGATGAACAATCGTTTGGAAGAATTGCTGGATGTGATTGAAGTCGAAATGGAGCAGCTTGAAGACGACGAAACCGCAGGGACGACAGCTGAACGTCAGCGTAAGCTCACGCTATTGCACCGTCGAATGTTACGACTGGTGCGCTTTGTGCGGCCACAGTTGACCGCCATTGAGCGTCTTGCTACAGATGGTGCCAAGTGGCTTGAGCAAGAAAATGTGCAATGGTTGGTGAATGAACGTGACGCCGTACAGCGTGAGCTTGAGTCGCTTGAAATGTTGCTCGAGCAGGTTTGGATGTTGCGTGAGCATTTGCAGCAAGAAGTCGCCGAGAAAATGAACCGCAATACCTACTGGTTATCGGTGATTGCAGGCGTTTTTCTCCCCATTAGTTTTTTGACTGGGGTGTTTGGGATCAACATTGGCGGGATGCCTGGAGTAGAAAGTGAGGGCGCCTTTTGGACCTTTTGTATTGCCCTAGGCGCCATTGCCGTGGTCGAGTTTCTGCTGTTACGCCGACTGCGCTTCTGGTAAACCGTCAGGGAATGCGGGCGCTTGGTTAGAAAAGCCAGGCAGCTCGCAATGGTCTGCGGCAAACACCACTAAGTGGTCGAAGTCAGGTCGCAGGCCCAGCTCATCACCCACTCGTAATTGTTCATGGGACGGGCTTAAGGTGAGGACTTCAACCCCACTGGTGAGTTCGACGGTATAGAGATTGTGGGCACCACGAAAGCCTCGCGCCTTAATGGTGCCACGTAATCGCGATTGCGGGTCGGGCACTAGGTCATCAGGACGCACCAAAAAGTTCACCGGTGTGCCATCGGCAACCGCGCTTAAACTTGGGTGCTCCAACATACCGAGCGGCGACGCCATACGACCGCTGGCATTGACTGTCCCCTGTAGTAATACCCCATGGCCAATAAAGTCCGCGACCATTTGATGTCGTGGTTGGTGGTAGAGCTGGTAAGGTGTATCCCATTGCAACAATTCACCTTGGTACATGACGCCAGCTTGGTCGGCCATGGCAAAGGCTTCTTGTTGATCATGGGTGACCAACAAAGCGGTGATTTGTTCTTTCTTCAGTAGTTCACGCACCTCAATGGCCAGACGTTCCCGTAATTCAGCATCGAGGCTTGAGAAAGGTTCATCCAGTAATAACAAACGTGGACGCGGGGCTAATGCGCGAGCAAGAGCGACACGTTGCTGTTGACCGCCAGAAAGCTCATGTGGGTAACGCTTCTGATACCCCGGAAGGCCAATACGGTTAAGTAACTCATCTACGCGTAGTTGTTTTTCTTGATGGCTTGCGTGACGCATGCCAAAACTAATGTTTTCCGCGACGGTAAGATGCGGAAATAATGCAAAATCTTGGAACACCATGCCAATGCCACGTTGTTCTGGGGCTTGTGTTGCGGTTGGGCTTGAGACCTGTTGTCCGGCAAGAGCGATAGCACCTGCCGTAACACTTTGAAAACCTGCAATCGCCCGCAGGAGCGTGGTTTTGCCACAGCCACTGGGTCCCAGTAGGCAGCCAATATCTCCTGCGTTCAATTGCATTGAAACGCCGCGCACAATGGCTTGTTTGCCGAGTTGAATGTGCAGATGATCAAGCTGTAACAGGGACAAAGTCTTGCTCCTTGAGTGCATTTTGCTGAGATTTTAACATGGCACGTGACAATAAAATCACCGGAATGAGTCCGACCATCACCATCATCAACGCTGGCGGTCCAGCATCGGCAAGGCGTTCGTCACCGGCCATTTCATAGGCACGTACGGCGAGGGTATTAAAATCGAATGGACGCAACACTAAGGTTGCTGGCAATTCTTTTAAGACATCGACGCCGACCAAAATGAGGGCTGTTAATACGCTTGGCCGCAACAACGGTAAGTGAATCATACGTAATACTTGCAAGGGTTTGTAGCCGTGAATGCGCGCGGCTTCGTCCATGCTCGGTCGAATTTCGGCAAGACCGGCTTGCAAGGTTTGCAATGCAACACTTAAAAAGCGTACCGCATAGGCAAACAGTAGGGCAAACAAGGTCCCAGAGAGCAACAAGCCTGGATTCCAGTCAAACCAAGCTTTACTGATGTCAATAATGACATGGTCAGCAGCTGTTAATAAGACTAACAGGCCAACAGCTATGACCAGGCCGGGAATCGCGTAACCAAGGCCAGCGAAGGCGACGCTAGTGCGTATCCAGCGATTCGGCAATTGCCGACGACCGTAGGCCAGCCACAAGGCAACTAGTACCACAAGTAGCGCGGCAACCATAGCCAAGCTAAAACTATTCCAAGTGAGGTTCCAAAACGTTGGGTCGGTCCATACCTGCCAGCGTTCTATTGACCAGCTTGCCAACTGCATGGCCGGCAAGATAAAACCGAAAATCAGCGGCAACCAACAGACCACGCTGGCGAGCCAAGCTTTACCACCGCGTAATTCAAATGGTGTTGCCGGGCGCGGGTTGCGTTGATCGTAGCGGGCTTGTCGACGTGACCAACGTTCAATCAAAATCAAGGTGATCACGGCAAGCAACAATAGTCCGGCAAGTTGTAGGGCACCATATAAATCACCCAACCCATACCAGGTTCGGAAAATACCTGTGGTGAAGGTGGTGACGCCAAAGTATTGGACCGTACCGTAATCGGCGAGGGTTTCCATCAGCGCTAAGGTTGTACCTGTTACTATGGCGGGGCGCGCAAGCGGCAGCGCGATACGCAAAAAGCATTGCCATGGCGTCAAACCAAGGCTACGACCAGCTTCCAGCGTCGTCGCCGACTGTTGGATGAAGGTGGCTCGCGTGATCAAATACACATAAGGGAAGAGCACTAAACTCAGTACTGCAATAGCGCCTCCGAGGCTACGAATTTGCGGGAACCAGTAATCGCCGTAGCTCCATCCAAACCATTCACGTAAGGATTGTTGAACCGGACCGCCGTAGTCGAGCATACCGGTGTAGGTATAGGCAGTGATGTAGGCTGGCATTGCTAAAGGTAGTAAGAGCGCCCAACTGAGAAAACGCTGACCGGGGAAGCGGCAACTGGTGGTCAGCCATGCCGTTGAGACGCCTAAAACGATAACACCTACAGTAACACCCGCCATCAACAATAGAGAATGACGCACATATTCAGGAATGACCGTTTGCCAAAGGTGAGAAAGGGTGCTGAAGTCGCCGCCGAACAAGAGTTCGAGCAAGCTCCAGACGATCACCATTAACGGTAGCCCCAGCACTAATGCTGAGGCGATTAAGGACGCTTGACGCCAGCGTTGCACGCTTAACGCCAACCTGCACGGTTCATTAATTTAACCGCAGCTGCGTTATTTTCACCAAGTACGCGCATATCAATATCGTCCATTTGGAATTCACCCCAGTTTTGCAAGCGTTCACTCCACTCGACATCCGTAACGGCCGGGTATTCATTATTGGTTGCTGCGTACCAAAGTTGAGCTTCTTCAGAAAGCAAATAAGCAATCAATTGTTGCGCTGCATCCTTATGCTTAGCGTGTTGCGTTAAGCCAATGCCAGACACATTTACATGGGTGCCGAAACTGTCTTGATTGGGCCAAAAAATGCTAACTTTGCTGGCAGCCTCGCGCTCCGCGGCGTCATCTGATGCTTCCATCAAACCAAGGTAATAGGTGTTCGCGACGGCAATGTCACAAACGCCAGCAGCAACAGCTTTAATTTGGTCGCGGTCACCGCCGACCGGAGGTTTAGCCAGGTTGCCGACTAAACCTTTGGCCCATTGTTCAGTTTTCTCTTCACCCCAGTGCGAAATCAATGCTGCGGTGAGGGACTGGTTATAAATGTTGTCTGACGAGCGGATACACACATTGTTCGCCCATTTTTCACTGGCTAAATCTTCATAGCCGTTTAGTTCACTTGGGTCTACTTTGCCTTTCGCGTAAAAAATAGGACGCGCACGTAAGCTTAAGCCAACCCAAAGGTTGTCTACCCCGTGCAGATGTGCGGGCACTTTGTTTAACACATCAGTGCTAGTGATCGGCTGGAAGATGCCGGCTTCTGCGGCACGATGTAAGTTGCCCGCATCAACAGTTAAGAACAAATCTGCAGGACTGTTCTCGCCTTCATGCTGTAAACGCGCTAACAACGCATCGCCATTTCCGGTTAAGAGACGTACGTCAATACCTGTTTTTTCGCTAAACTGTTCCAATACCGGTTTGATCAGCGCTTCTTTTCGCGCAGAATAGACGTTAATGGTTGCAGCGTTCGCTAATGAAGCTGAAAGCGCTAACGTGACGGTGGCGATAGAAAACAGTTTTTGCATTTTCGGTAATCTCATAACTTGATAACCTCGTAGGAAGTGCAACTATTTTATCGGAAATCACATGAAAATGTGATCCTCGCGAAGCAATTTGAGAACATTTTACGCAAATGCGAATGATTATCAACTAGAAAGTCGCGTAAAGTGATGTAAAACCGTCGCATGCAGTAAACAAGGATTTACAAGGAGCAGTACCTGTTATGTCAAATATGTCCGCGCTAGCACTTATTGGCGTTCTCTCTATCTTGTGTCAGTGGTCTGCGTGGCGCTTGAAAATTCCTGCTATTTTACCCTTATTGCTGGTCGGTATGGCGGTTGGGCCAGGATTCGGCTGGCTACAACCTGACGCGGTCTTTGGTGACGTGCTGTTCCCGTTGGTGTCGTTGTCGGTGGCGATCATTCTGTTTGAAGGCAGTTTGACCTTAAAAATGGAAGAGATTCGTGGCCATGGCCGTATGGTCACCCATTTGGTCAGTATCGGTATGTTAGTGACCTGGCTTGCCATTGCGCTGGCGGCATTTCTATTAATGGACTTTGGTTGGGAAATGGCCGCACTCTTCGGTGCCTTAGTGGTGGTCACAGGACCTACGGTGATTATGCCGATGTTGCGTTCAGTGCGACCGAAGTCGAATATTGCCAATATTCTGCGCTGGGAAGGGATTATCATTGACCCTATTGGCGCCTTGCTGGCGGTTTTGGTTTATGAATTTATCGTGGCGAGCCAAGGAGCTGGCTTTTTGCATGCCATGCAGGCGTTCGCCATTACCATTGGTGTGGGGTTTGCGCTCGGTTATGCCGCCGGAAAAGTGTTGGGTATGGCGCTGAACAAAGGCTGGTTGCCGCACTATCTGAAAAATGTCGCAACCCTCGCTGCGGTGCTGGGAGTATTCGCCTTATCGAATGCGCTGCAACACGAATCAGGCTTGTTGACGGTTACCGTGATGGGCATGGTGATGGCCAATACCCGCAACTTGCACTTAGAAGATATTCTTGAATTCAAAGAAACCCTAAGTGTGTTGTTGATTTCTGGCTTGTTTATCATTTTGGCTGCGCGTTTAGACGTCGATGCTTTCAGTCAGCTTGGTTTACCGGCTGTGATTTTGCTGGCAATTATTATCTTCGTGGTACGCCCACTGAGTGTCTGGATCTCGGCCATTGGTACCCGCCTCGACGTCAAAGAAAAGGTGTTGTTGTCGTGGATTGCTCCGCGCGGGATTGTTGCCGCCGCCGTGTCGGCGTTATTTGCCTTAAAGCTGCAACAAGCGGGATGGAGTGAAGCTGAGCTCTTGGTGCCACTGGTATTTTTGGTCATTCTAAGTACCGTGGTGTTACAAAGCCTCACTGCGAAACCTTTGGCGCACGCGCTGAAACTCCGTGAGCCGCCAGCACAAGGCTTTTTGGTGTTTGGTGCCAATGCCACCGCCCGTCAAATCGCCAAGTCGTTAAAAGAGCATGACTTACCGGTGCTGCTTGCCGACACCAACTGGGAAAACATCAAGCAAGCTCGGATGGAAAATTTGCCGGTGTATTTTGGTAACCCGACCTCGGAGCATGCTGAAAACAATATGGATTTGACCGGGATCGGTCGGGTGCTAATTTTGTCACCTTACAAGCAATTGAACCCGGTGGTGGCGTTGCACTTTATGGATTGGTTCGATAGTGAGCGTATTTACGGTTTACCCAACAACGAACACGATGCGCCGGCGCGCAACCAGCTTTCGGAAAGTTATCGTGAGCGCTTGAAGCTGTTTGGTAAAGGTGTGACCTTTTCGAAGTTAGCTAGTTTGACCTTCCAAGGCGCGCAAATGAAAACTACGGCGATCACCGAGAGTTTTAGTTTTCAAGATTATCAAGAGCGTTACGGCAACCGTGCCATTCCGATGTTTGCCGTAGATGAGCGCAAACATTGCCATGTGTTCACCTCGGATCACACCTTTGAACCTAAACCGGGTTGGCAGATTGTTGCTTTAATTACGGCCGAGGAGATCTCGGAACAGCAAGCGGTGAAACAAAACCGCGATAAAGAGGATAGCTAATGGTGAAGGCAACCCAATGGCTTGTGCTAAGCGCGACTCTAGTGCTTAGCGCCTGTGTGCCGCAAGGGCCGGAAGTTCCCAGCTCAGCCTACGATGTCGTGCATGCGGTGAACATGGAATCCTTGCCGAACCAACAGTGGCAACTGAGTGACGGCGTGATTCAATTGAGTTTTTGTCGTAACCGTGTCAATGAGGCCTTGATGGCGACCGAAGCAGAGCTGCGCCGCTGGCGCTACGCTCAAGACGAGTCCTCGCTGCCGAAGCAACGGCAAGAAGGGGTGCAGCACTTGGCTTATTTATACCTCGAGCATGATGTGATGCTGTGGCAGGTGTGGGGAACCTTTAGCTCGCAATTGTACCGCGTGGCGGCTCCGGCGGATGCAGATGCACCGTCCATCCACCATGCGCTTGCAGCGTTAGGGCGCGACCCATCCGTCTGTTACAGCTCGCTTGACAGTTCCGCCCAGCGCTAAGGAGAAAAGTATGCATGCCACCGCAGAGCTTCTGCAACAACGTATTTGTGAGGCACTTACGGTCACCCACCTTGAGGTGATCAATGAAAGTCATTTGCATGGTACGCCCACGGATGACTCGCACTTTAAGGTGGTCGTGGTGAGTGAGGCTTTTGCTGGACAACGTTTATTGGCTCGGCATCGTCAAGTTAACGCTGCTGCGGCAACTTTGTTGGCCGGCCCCATCCACGCCTTAGCCATCCATACCTATACACCTGATGAGTGGCAACAGCAGTCACAGGCGCCTGATTCGCCGGAATGTCTCGGCGGCAGTAAGCTTGACGGTCACAACTAATCAGATGTGTTTTCCCTGTGCGGTCAGTTACACTGCTGCGCAAGTTATGTAAGAAACAGGATAAAATAATGGTTATTCAGCCTAAAATTCGTGGTTTTATTTGTACGAACGCACATCCAGTAGGTTGTGCTGCGCACGTGCGCGAGCAAATTGATTACATCAAGCAACAGCCGAAAGTGGCCGGTGCGCCGCAGCGCGTCTTGGTCATTGGTTGTTCAACAGGCTATGGCCTTGCGTCGCGAATCACTTCGGCGTTCGGCGCTGGGGCGAAAACCCTTGGCGTGTGTTTTGAAAAAGAACCAACGGAAAAGAAAACCGCGACCGCTGGTTGGTATAACACCGCGGCCTTCCATGAAGCAGCACACGCTGAAGGTTTGTATGCGGAAACCTTAAACGGTGACGCCTTCTCTGATGAACTCAAAGCAGAAACGATTGCACGCATTAAAGCGGAAATGGGACAAGTGGATTTGGTGATTTACAGCCTTGCGTCGCCAAAGCGTAAAGACCCAGAGTCCGGTGAAGTTTACAGCTCAACCCTGAAACCAGTGGGTAAGGCTTACACCACCAAAACCTATGACACTGACAAAGACTTGGTGAAAGAGATCACCCTTGAACCCGCCAACGACGACGAAATTGCGAACACCGTCAAAGTCATGGGTGGTGAAGACTGGGAGCGTTGGTTGAAAGCCTTGGCTGATGCGGGCGTGCTTGCAGAAAATGCGAAAACTACTGCTTACACCTATATCGGTAAAGAGCTGACGTGGCCAATCTACGGCCATGCCACTATCGGTAAAGCGAAGGAAGATCTGGACCGTGCTGCAGCGGCAATTCGGGGTGACCATAGCGATCTTAATGTCGAGGCTTACGTATCATCATTGAAAGCCTTGGTGACGCAAGCTAGCTCGGCGATTCCAGTCATGCCACTCTACATCTCGTTGATTTATGGCGTGATGAAAGAAGAGGGCACCCATGAAGGCTGTATTGAGCAAATCTACCGTTTGTTCACTGAAGGCCTCTACGCCGATAACGCTGTGTTGGATGAAGCTGGACGTTTCCGGATGGACGGTAAAGAAACCAACCCTGAGACCCAAGCGAAGATTAAAGCACTATGGGATCAGGTGACCCAAGAGAACTTCCATGAGCTTGCTGATTATGAAGGCTATCATGCTGATTTCTTGAAACTGTTTGGTTTTGGAATGGCGGGTGTCGACTACGATGCGGACGTCGATCCAGTGGTCCTTTGGTCGTAATTTAGACAAAACCTCAAAGCGCCGGAATAAAACAAAATTTGTGCCCTGTAAGGTGGTAACTCAGGGCACAAAAGTGCTAAAATGCCCGCCCTAGGTGACTATGTACAAAAAATGGTCAGTGTGGTGTCGGCTCGCTTATGCAGCTAATACTGCGCTAACCTCATGATTTATCAGGTTTCAGGGGCTGTTTACAGCACTTCTGAAGAAAGATTCATCTTCCCTAACGAGTAGTGCAAACGCGTATGATTACGATCAAGAAAGGGCTGGATATCCCAATTAAGGGAGCTCCCCAGCAAACTATTGAAGATGGTCAATCCATCACCACCGTTGCCGTCCTGGGTGAAGAGTACATTGGAATGCGTCCAACCATGCATGTCAAGGTTGAAGACCGCGTTAAAAAAGGCCAAGTACTTTTCGAAGACAAGAAAAATCCAGGGGTAAAATTCACTGCACCAGCTGCTGGCGTCGTTAAAGACGTGCTACGTGGCGCGAAACGTGTTTTGCAAGCAGTCGTCATCGAAATTGACGGCGATGAGCAAGAAACTTTCGCTACCTACGAAAGCAAAGCTCTGGCGGGTCTTGAGCGTGACAAAGTTGTTGAGCAACTGAATAACGCTGGTCAATGGGTAGCGTTACGCACGCGTCCATTTAGCCGTAGCCCGAAGCTTGATGCAGAGCCTGCAGCGATTTTTGTCAACTGTATGGACACCAACCCTCTTGCCGCAGACCCAGCAGTTATCATTGCTGAACAGCAGCAAGCATTCGTAGATGGTCTGAATGTTTTGACCACCCTTACGAAAGGCAAGGTTTACGTCACCAAAGCTGCCGATGCGAAGGTCGAAACCGGCGATGCGAAAGTGCAACTCGAAAGCTTCAAAGGGGTTCACCCTGCGGGCCTCGTAGGTACGCACATTCACTTCCTTGAGCCTGTGAGCATGACCAAGCACGTATGGCACATCAACTATCAAGACGTGATTGCCTACGGTAAGTTGTTCACTACCGGTCAAGTTCATACCGATCGCGTTATCGCGCTAGGTGGTCCAGGTGTGAAACAACCGCGTTTGCTACGTACTCAACAAGGCGCCAACTTGCGTGAGTTGACCCAAGGCGAATTAGCTGAAGGGAACCAACGTATTGTTTCTGGCTCTGTTTTAAATGGCCATAAAGTTGATGATGCGCATCAATGGTTAGGTCGTTTCCATCTGCAAGTAAGTGTTTTGCCTGAAGGTGATCAGAAAGAATTCCTTGGCTGGGCTGCCGCAGGTGTGAACCAGCATTCCATCACTCGTGCATTTGCCGGTCATTTGTCGCCGAAGAAATTATTCGCGATGAATACGTCGACCAATGGCTCTGAACGTGCCATGGTACCAATCGGTAACTACGAGCGTGTGATGCCGTTGGATATCTTGCCAACTATTTTGTTACGCGACTTATTGTCTGGCGATACTGATGAAGCTCAACAAGTGGGCTGCTTAGAGTTAGACGAAGAAGACTTAGCCCTTTGTACTTATGTTTGCCCAGGTAAATACGAGTACGGCCCAGTCTTACGTAACGTGTTAACGACTATCGAGAAAGAGGGCTAATCATGGGCTTGAAAAACTTTATTGAGCGGATTGAGCCGGACTTTGAGAAAGGCGGTAAATACGAGAAGTGGTACGCGCTTTACGAAGCTGTTGCGACCATTCTTTACACGCCGGGCAAAGTAACCAAAACAACCACCCACGTGAAAGACCACGTCGACTTGAAACGGATCATGATTTTCGTTTGGTTGATGACCTTCCCAGCAATGTTCTGGGGTATGTACAACGTGGGTAACCAAGCGTCATTGGCGCTTGCGAACGGCTATGAGCTTGCTGATGTTTGGCAAGTGGGGTTATTCCAAGCTTTAGGTGGTGATTTCGCTGGCGCGAGCTGGGGTACTAAAATGTGGTACGGTGCCTGTTTCTTTTTGCCGGTGTACCTAACCACCTTCGCGGTTGGTGCGTTCTGGGAAATTCTTTTCGCGACCGTACGTAAGCACGAAATCAACGAAGGTTTCTTCGTAACTTCTGTGTTGTTTGCCTTAACCCTGCCAGCGACCATTCCATTGTGGCAAGTCGCTTTAGGTATCACCTTCGGTGTGGTGTTCGGTAAAGAGATCTTCGGCGGTACTGGCCGTAACTTCTTGAACCCTGCCTTGACCGGTCGTGCGTTCTTGTACTTTGCTTTCCCTGCGTCAATCTCAGGTGACAAAGTATGGACTGCCGTCGATGGCTTCTCTGGTGCAACCTTATTGGGTCAAGCAGCGACCGGCAGCAACTACTTCGATAACATGGACATGTGGTGGGACGCGTTCTACGGCAACATCCAAGGTTCAATGGGTGAAGTTTCTACCTTGATGATCCTGATCGGTGGTTTCGCCCTGATTTATTTCCGCATCGCTTCATGGCGCATTGTGACCGGTGTGTTCCTCGGTATGGTGGCACTGTCTGCGTTATTCAACGCGATTGGTAGTGATACGAACATGATGTTCCAGATGCCTTGGTACTGGCACTTAGTCGTCGGTGGTTTCGCCTTCGGTATGATGTTCATGGCAACGGATCCGGTGTCAGCATCATTTACCAACAAAGCGAAATTTGCGTACGGCTTCTTGATTGGTGCGATGACTGTGTTGATTCGTGTGGTCAACCCGGCGTACCCAGAAGGCATTATGTTGGCAATCCTATTCGCGAACGTCTTTGCGCCATTGTTTGACCACTTTGTTGTACAGGCGAACATTAAACGGAGACTAGCACGTGGCTAAGAAGAACGAATCGTTAGGCAAAACGTTATTTGTCGTGATCGCCCTCTGTTTAGTGTGTGCGATCGTGGTAGCAGGTTCAGCGGTTGGTTTGAAGCCAATCCAAGAGAAAAACGCCGCGTTAGACATGCAGCGTAACGTTCTTGATGCTGCTGGCTTATTAGAGCCGGGCACTGACGTCATCGCGGTATTTAACGAGCGCGTTGAAACCAAGTTAGTCAACCTTGATAGCTTGCAAGTGGTCACTGAAGCAAACGGCGAAGATGCGGTGAACTATGACCCTATCGCTGCAGCGAAGAAACCTGAAGCAAGTACGAAGCTTGATAAAAGCGACGATATCGCTGGAATTGGTAGCCGCGAAGACGTGGCCAAGCTTTACTTCATTAATGACGAGCAAGGTAACCTTGAAACCCTCGTGGTGTACGTTCGCGGCTACGGCTTGTGGGGAACCATGTACGGTTTGATGGCGTTGGCCCCAGATTTGAATACTGTGAAAGGTATCAACTTCTACCAACACTCTGAAACTCCGGGCCTGGGTGGTGAAATCCAGAACCCTAAGTGGGTTGCACAGTGGGAAGGTAAAGAAATCTACGGCGCTGACCAACAGGTTGAGCTTGACGTAATGAAGAACCCAACGCAGCCGAACCATGACATTGATGCTCTTTCAGGTGCAACCCTTACCAGTAATGGTGTGGATAACCTGGTTGCATACTGGTTCAGCGATAAAGCTTACGGTCCACTATTTGAAAAAATTCGCAAGGGGGAGCTGAGCAATGGCTAGTAGCGCAAAAGAAATGAAAGAAGTCCTCTTTGGACCGATCTTTGCCAACAACCCTATTGCCTTACAGATCCTAGGTGTCTGTTCTGCATTGGCTGTAACCTCGAAAATGGAAAACACCGTGGTAATGTGTATTGCACTTACCTTGGTTACCGCCTTTTCGAATTTATTTATCTCTTTGATTCGTAATCACATTCCATCAAGTGTTCGAATCATTGTGCAAATGACCATTATTGCCAGTTTGGTAATTGTTGTTGACCAGGTACTCCGTGCCTACGCTTACAGCATCGCAAAAGAGCTTTCGGTTTTCGTTGGCTTGATCATTACCAACTGTATCGTAATGGGTCGTGCTGAAGCCTTCGCGATGAAGAGTTCACCAGGTTTATCGTTCCTTGACGGTATCGGTAACGGTTTGGGTTACTCTGTCGTACTTCTGAGTGTTGGCTTTATACGTGAACTCTTTGGTTCAGGTAGCTTGTTCGGTTATCAAATCTTATCACTCGCTTCTGAGGGTGGTTGGTACCAGCCGATCGGTCTATTGATTTTGCCACCGAGCGCATTCTTCATCATCGGCGGATTTATCTGGGTACTGCGTACCTTCCGTCCTGAGCAAGTAGAGCCGAAGGAGTAAGGAGCCGATCATGGAAGCTTATATTAGTTTATTTGTTAAATCGGTATTCGTAGAAAACCTTGCCCTGTCATTCTTCTTGGGCATGTGTACCTTCTTGGCGGTATCGAAAAAAGTTAAAACAGCCTTTGGTCTAGGTGTTGCTGTTATCGTTGTTCTTGGTATTTCGGTACCAGTGAACAACCTTGTGTACCACAACATTTTGGCTCCCGGCGCGTTGGATTGGGCTGGTTTTCCAGACGCAGACCTTAGCTTCTTGCGTTTCTTGACCTTTATCGGCGTTATCGCTGCTTTGGTTCAGATCCTTGAGATGGCGTTGGACAAATACGTTCCTGCGCTCTACAACGCTCTAGGCATCTTCTTACCATTGATCACAGTAAACTGTGCGATTTTCGGTGGCGTTTCGTTCATGGTTGAGCGTGATTATACCTTTAGCGAAAGTATCGTTTACGGTATTGGTGGTGGTGTTGGCTGGGCACTTGCAATCGTTGCACTGGCAGCTGTACGCGAGAAACTGAAGTATGCAGACGTACCAGATGGTCTTCGTGGCCTTGGTATTACCTTCATCACTGTCGGTCTCATTGGTTTGGGCTTTATGTCATTCTCTGGCGTATCCCTGTAATAGCACCAGTAACGAAAGCAACGGATAATAAAAGAGGTAAGAGTCGATGCAAGGGCAAGATTTAACACTTATAGCGCTCGGCGTAGGCATGTTTACCGTGATCGTATTAATTTTGGTAGCGGTGATTATGTTCGCTAAATCAAAGTTGGTACCTCAGGGTGACGTCGAGATTTTGATTAACGACGACGAAGATAAGAAAATTACCACGCAACCTGGTGCGAAGTTACTAGGTGCGTTGGCCAATTCAGGTATCTTCGTGTCGTCGGCATGTGGTGGTGGTGGCTCATGTGGCCAGTGTACCGTTAAAGTACTTGAGGGGGGCGGTGATATCCTGCCAACCGAACGTGACCACATCAACAAGAAAGAAGCCCGTGAAGGTGTACGTCTTTCATGTCAGGTAAACGTCAAACAAAATATGAAGATCGAACTTCCTGAGGAAGTCTTCGGTATTCGTAAGTGGGACTGTACCGTGAAGTCGAACGACAACGTTGCGACCTTCATTAAAGAGTTTGTTGTACAGTTGCCAGAAGGTGAAGAAGTTCCTTTCCGTGCCGGTGGTTACATTCAGATTGAAGCTCCACCGCATCATGTGAAATACAAAGACTTCGACATTGAAGAGAAATTCCGTGGTGATTGGGAACGTTTTGGCTTCTTTGACATTGAGTCCAAAGTTGATGACGAAACGATCCGTGCTTACTCGATGGCGAACTATCCAGACGAGAAAGGCATCATCATGTTGAACGTGCGTTGTGCAACGCCACCACCAAACAACTTAAGCCTGCCAGCAGGTAAGATGTCATCGTACATCTTTAGTTTGAAAGCGGGTGATAAAGTCACGATTTCTGGTCCATTTGGTGAGTTCTTCGCCAAAGATACTGACGCGGAAATGGTCTTTATCGGCGGTGGTGCTGGTATGGCGCCAATGCGTTCACACATTTTCGATCAATTACGTCGTTTGAACACCAACCGTAAGATTTCATTCTGGTACGGTGCGCGTTCGAAGAAAGAAATGTTCTACGTTGAAGACTTCGATATGTTGCAGCGCGAGAATGAAAACTTTGAATGGCACGTGGCGCTTTCTGATCCACAACCAGAAGACAATTGGGAAGGTGATACTGGCTTCATCCATAATGTTCTTTTCGAACGTTACTTGAAAGACCACGAAGCACCAGAAGATTGTGAATTCTACATGTGTGGACCGCCGGTGATGAATGCCGCGGTCATCAATATGCTCAAAGACTTGGGCGTAGAAGATGAAAACATCATGTTGGATGACTTTGGTGGGTAATTAAGTGATGATGTCATCATTACGTTATATCTGGCTAGCCCTGGTAGGGCTAGCCTTTTTTGTTTCTTGCTCCCATGCACCGCAGCAGCTTGCTGTCTCTGGTGAGACCATGGGAACGACGTATCATATTCGTTATGTCTCGGCGAACCCGCGGCATGACACCGAAGAGGTAAAGTCGCGCGTTGACACTTTGTTGGCACAGATCAACGGCCAGATGTCGACCTACGACCCGGAATCGGAGCTCTCGCGTTTCAACCAGCGACAATCGACCGAGCCTTTGGTGGTGTCGCGTGCGCTCGAGGAAGTCGTGCGTCGGGCGTTGGAAATTGCCGAAGAAACCAATGGTGTACTCGATGTAACCGTCGGACCTTTGGTGAATCTATGGAGTTTTGGCCCGCAACAACGTCCTGAACGTGTGCCTACTGTTACTGAACTTAAGGCTGCTCAAGCGCAAACGGGTTACCACCACTTGGTGGTAGAGAACCATCAGTTGCAAAAACGCATTCCAGAGCTCTATGTTGACTTATCGACGATCGCTAAGGGCTATGGCGTGGATCGCGTTGCTCGTCTACTTGAGGGCATGGAGATCCAAAATTATTTGGTCGAAATTGGCGGCGAAATGCGGATGAAAGGTGCAAAGCCTGGTAATCAGCCGTGGCGTATTGCGATCGAGCGTCCTGATAATACCCAGCGTGCCGCGCAACGGATTATCGAACCGGGCAATAACGCTGTAGCAACTTCGGGTGACTATCGTAACTATTTTGAACAAGACGGCGTGCGTTATTCACATATTATCGATCCGAATACGGGCTATCCGATCCAGCACAACTTAGTGTCTGTGACCGTGGTCACTTCGACCAGTATGGATGCTGATGCTTATGCAACTGCATTAACGGTCATGGGGCCGGAGCGTGCGCTTGCCTTTGCTGAAGAAAAGCAGTTGGCGGTGTTGCTGATCACGCGTGAAAACGATACGTTTAAAGAGTACACTAGTACTGCTTTTCTACCTTATTTGCAGTAACTCTGGAGGTCCGCATGGGGTTGTTTTTAATTGTTTTTGGCATCTTTTTGTTAGTGGTGCTCGCCATGTCGGTAGGGTTCATTGTGCAACAAAAATCGATTTCAGGAAGTTGTGGCGGGATTGCCTCGCTGGGCATGGACAAAGCCTGTGATTGCGATGAGCCTTGCGACGATAAAAAGGCGCGCATGGCAAAAGAAGAAGAGTGGAAGAAAAACCAAATTCATTAAGTGGTAAACATGGTCACACCTATACATATTCGTCCAAAAGAAGACGAAATCTATCTCGACTGCAATGCAACAACTCCGGTACTGCCGCAAATCGCTGCGGCAGTTTCGCATACCATGGAGCAGGTGTTTGGGAATCCAAGTAGTAGCCATATTACTGGATTACAGGCACGTTATATCCTCGATAACACGCGCCGGCTGGGCCGCGAAGTTATCGGCGCGCCGCGTGGCCATTTGGTCTTTACCAGTGGCGCGACAGAAGGTATTCAAACGGCAGTGTTGTCGGCGCTGACCCATGCGCAACAGCCCACTCAGGGAAAGTATCTGTTGTATGGGGCGACGGAACATAAAGCTGTGCCGCAAGCTTTAGCACATTGGAATGAGTTGCTTGGCATTGGTGCTGAGTTGAAAGCGATTCCGGTGGATCAAAATGGCTTACTTGATTTTGATTTCATCAGCGCACACCTTCCACAGGCGCTGATGATTTGTACCATGGCGGTGAATAACGAAACTGGCGTGCGACAAGATTTAGCGACCTTAGAAAGAGTCATTCGTCAGGTCGCACCTGAAGTACCCTGGATGGTAGATTGCGTACAGATGCTTGGCAAAGCTGACTTCGCGCTGTCGGAAACCACCATTGATTACGCGCCTTTTAGTGGCCACAAACTCTATGGGCCGAAAGGCATCGGCTTTTTGTATGTACGTGAGCAACGACCTTTCACGCCATTAATTATTGGTGGTGGCCAAGAGCAAGGGTTGCGCTCAGGCACTGAAAACTTACCGGGTATTGCAGCGCTGCATACTTTATTTGAGTTGTTGTTGGATAAACAACAGCAAGTGTTTAAGCCGGTGACCGTGTTAAACCAGTACCGCGAGCAATTGCTGGAGGCGCTTCGCATGGCCTTTCCATCGCTTGAGCTGAATCATGCGTTGGAATATTCGGTTCCGACCACCTTGAACTTTTCGGTACGTGGTGTGCCGTCACGTGACATCATGGATGTCTTCGATGCCGCCAATATTCGGGTTAGCTCAGGTTCGGCCTGTAGTTCAAAAGTGACCCGTAGTTTCGTGCTTGATGCCATGGGGCTAGATGACTGGCGCTCACAGTCGGCGATTCGTTTATCGTTCGGGCCGGCCACTGAACAGGCAACGATTGATGCTGCGTGTCAGCGCATCAAAGAGGCCGCGCATGCGTTACGACAATCATGCCTACTGCTTAGCGACACCAATGAAGATTTCGATAGCGAGCTTGACGGCGTGGTGCAGTTGCGCTTTGACGCACACTGCTGCTACTTAGTCATTGACCGTAGTGCCCGCGAGATGGCGGTGATTGATCCGGTCCCGCAACTGGCTGAACGGATCGAAAAGTTAGTGGCCTGTCAGCATTATCGTGTGAAAGCGGTGGTGACGACCGAGCAACAAGGCGCAGATAGTCCTGCGGCAATGTTGGCACAGTTGTTATGCGCCAGTGGTTGTGATGCGGCACGTGATAACGTCGGTTGGCCACTTTCGGCGGCGGCCGATTGTAGTGTGCCGCGTGATTGTGACGTGCCAACCGATGGCTGTTTACTGGTTGGCAATCGTCGTTTGTATCGTGTCGGTACGCGTCAGCCTATTTATTTGTTGAGCTCACCTATTGCTGCGAATGCTGAAGCCAAAGTTGATTTTGCCTTTATTGGTGAACAAGCGTCGCCACAATTGTTGAATCAAGCTGTGGGCAAGCATACCTTGCTCTGTGCCAAGACCGACGAAACCTTTGCGATTGCGCAGCTCTTGGATGAGTTGAACGACACGCCTTGTGGTTGTGAGCTGGTCAATATCGGCCCAGAGCAGCAACTGGAGTGGCTACGTCGTCCGGAAACCTTAGTGCTTGATGTGCGTGAGCAGCAAGAACACCAAGTGACGCCGCTCGAACTTCCAGCGCAAGTGATGAATGTGCCATTGACGCGTTTGGTGCAGTTTATTTATGACTATCGCGAGACCTTTGCTGATCGCCCGGTCGTCTGTCTCTGTCGTTCAGGAAACCGTAGTGGTGTGGCGGCACAAGTGCTAACCCGCTTTGGTTTTTGTAACGTCAGCCACCTTGCTGGTGGCATGGCGTTACTTAACTTGTAAAGCGGTAATTAATCGTTGCGCGGCACGGCAAACCGCGCAACATACCCGTCCTTACCAATCAAATAGCAGTTCACGCTATTACAGGCTGTATTCCAAATATTCTCTTCGCTTAACAGTTGCCAGTCCTCACTGTCTTTATTCGGTAAGTATGCAGCACCTGCAGGATTGGTGACCAGCAAGCCTTGGTCATTGGTTAGGGTTAAGCTGTAAAGCGCACCTGCAAGGGGCGGTTCACTGAGCTCGGTGAAGGTGCCTCGGTGGTACTCGGCAATACGCGGACGGCGTTCGGGCTGGTTGAGATCACCGCCAACCATTAACACGTGACGTTCGTTAAGTGGCCAAACACTTGCAATACCGGCGGCTGGGCCGGCGGCAATCGGGGTATCGATCGCTTTGAAACGAATGCCCGAAGCGCGTTTTACCAGCAAGCGCGCGGTACTGGCATTGGCCGTGCCCATTGCCCAGACATCGTTATTGAAGCGAACACAACCACCGCTCGCAGCTAAACCACCTTCGGCGTCGAGCGGAGGGCTGTCGATAGCATTGCGTGAAGGCAACCAATTGCGTCCATCTGGAGCGCGCACGAGGTCCCACTGGCCATCGATACTATCGCCATAGACCCAAGCTTCGTTGGTCCGTGGCACGACCGCGAGACAATTGAGGAATTGGTTGCCGCTGGCGCGATAGCGCAGTTGCCAGTTTTTCCCGCCGTTATTGCTGTAATAAATGCGTGAGTCACCGTTCGTACCAATGCTAAGGGCGTAGGCGTGCTGATCATCAAGCGCTTCGATATCACGAAACTGCAATTCACTGCTGGTCGGTTGGCTATAGTCCCAGGACTGGCCACCATCGATACTACGCGCAATGGTGGCCTTACTACCGCTCAGCCAAATGACCTTGGGACTAGGACTGCTGATGCCAATCCAATTGACATCAGGGCGTGAAGACAAAACATGCACATCAATCGCGAGTGCAACAATAGTGGTCAGTACAGGCATAACACTCTCAATAGGGTATTAACGTTATCCTTACGATAAACCATGCTGTGACTGACCACAATCTTCTAGCTAAGTTTGTCGAACTTCAGCCGTTGTAAACGCAGTGCGTTGAGTACGACGGAAACCGAGCTTAGTGCCATAGCTCCGCCGGCGAGCCAAGGTGCCAGCAGCCCGGACGCGGCAATTGGAATGCCAACGGTGTTGTACGCAAAGGCCCAAAATAGGTTTTGGCGAATATTGCGGACCGTGGCCTGACTTACCTCAAGGGCTTGCACCAGACCATGTAAGTCAGCGCGCATCAGTGCGATGTCGGCGGTCTCGATGGCAACATCGGTACCCGTTCCCATGGCTATGCCAACGTCAGCTACTGCGAGGGCAGGGGCGTCATTGACACCGTCACCGACCATAGCAACACGTTTGCCTTGTTGCTGTAAACGTTCGATGTGCGCGGCTTTATCCTCGGGGAGAACTTCGGCAATGACCTGATCGAGTCCGAGTTGGCTGGCGATGGCTTCGGCGGTTTGTCGGTTATCGCCGGTGAGCATGACTAAATTCAGGCCCCGCTCGCGCAGGAGCTGTAGGGCGCTGATACTGCTGTCGCGCAGCGTATCAGCGACCGCGATGAAAGCGACCAATTGGTCACGGGCGGCCACTGCCATGACGGTTTTGCCTTGGCGTTGCAGCTGTTCGCGTTGTTGGATCTGTTCTGCGGTACAGCTGATGCCTTGTTCTTCGAGCAAGCGGAGATTGCCAATCCAAAGCGTGTGCTCACCTTGCGCGTCGGCAATAGTGCCACTGACACCTTTGCCCTGATGCGCGGCGAATTGGCTCACACGAACTTTGGCCAGCTCTGGATAATCTTGTTGTAGGCCGGCGACTACAGCTTGGGCCAACGGGTGCTCGGATTGTTGCTCAAGTGCTATAACACCCGCTGCAATATGCGCGTGTTCTGCGTCTACGAACCATATCAGATCGGTAAGCTTAGGCTTGCCTTCAGTAAGGGTGCCAGTTTTATCGAAGACAATAGTATCGATGGCTTGTGTGCGTTCAAGCACCTCACTTTGCTTAAATAGCACACCTTGCTGAGCCGCACGTCCTGAACCCGCCATGATTGAGGTTGGCGTCGCCAGACCTAATGCGCAGGGGCAGGCAATAACGAGCACTGCGACAGTGGCTTCAAAGGCCGCCCGCCAATCGCCCGGCGCCACTAAGCTCAACCAGACAATGAGGGTAAGCACGGCAATCACCAGTACCACAGGTACAAAGATACTGGCGACTTTATCAGCCAATCGCTGAATCGGCGCCTTTGAGTTCTGTGCTTGCTCAACTACAGCGACGATTTTCGCAAGCGCCGTCTCAGCGCCGATTTGTTGTACTTGAACCCGCAAGAAACCGGTGGTGTTAAGGGTGCCACCGATCACTTGATCGCCAACCGTTTTACTTACCGGCATGCTTTCGCCGGTGAGCATCGATTCGTCGATAGCACTGTCACCCTCGAGCACCTCGCCGTCGACGGGAACACTTTGACCGGGGCGGACATGAACGATATCACCGTGGTTTAGATCGCGTACCGCAACCGACTCTGTTTGCTGTTCAGCGACTTCGCGTAAGGCTTGTTGTGGCTGCAATTCAAGTAGTTGCTTCAAGGCGCTCGATGAACGCCCCTTGGCGCGCGCCTCAAACCACTTGCCAAGAATGATCAAGGTGATGAGTACGGCGCTGGTTTCAAAATAGAGCCCTTGATGGGGATCAAAGTTCGGCGTAAACCACGCCAGATAAATGCTGTAAAAGTAGGCCGCTGAAGTTCCCAGCGCGACCAAGACATCCATATTGGCAGCACCTGCTTTTAGTGCATGATAACTGCCTCGATAGAATTGCCAGCCAATAATAAACTGTACCGGTGTGGCGAGCAGGAGTTGTAACCAAGGTGCCATGAGTACGTCAGGAACGGGAATTCCTTGGGTCCAGCTGAAGTGGCCAAACATGGTATAAAGCAAGGGCAGTGACAGCACCGCAGCGATGCCAAATTTTATCCCTTGGCGGCGTTGTTCGGCCTCGCGCGGATCGTTTTCGGGCTTACTGTGATCAATAAGGCTCGCTTGATAACCGGCTTCGCGTACCGCAGCAATGAGTGCCTCAGGATTGAGGTGTTGCCCATTCACGGCGGCCACCTCAGTTGCAAAGTTGACTTGCACTGCAGCAACCCCGTCGATACCGCCTAACGCTTTTTCGATACTGCGCGCGCAACCTGCGCAGCTCATTCCAGAGAGTTGCAGTTGTAATGTCTCGGTCGTCATGCTGGGTCTCCTTAGCGTTTCAATAGGCGTGCGATAGTGACATCTAGTTCGTCTAGGACAGTGTCGTCACCCTTTTCGAGGCGTGTTTTGACGCACGTGTGCATGTGTTGACTGAGTAACTGTTTGGCGACACCGTTCAGCGCCGCTTGAACGGATGCAAGCTGGGTTAAAACATCGTCGCAATAGGTGTCGTTATCGATCATTTTCTGTAACCCGCGAACTTGTCCTTCAATCCGCTTTAAACGTGCGTTTAATTTGGTTTTTAAGGTGTCAGGGTGTGGTGTCACTGTCTGTTGCATGAGCGCAGTTCCATTGGTTAATGTGGTTTTATAGTATACCCCCGTACCCTATTAGTCAATGTAGGAGATTTTTGACAAGAGAGATGATAAATCATTGGCGCTATGCGAGCTCAAGCAGAAGAGAGAATGAGGAAGCTGTGCATTTGTGGCCGTCGCCAACCACAAATGCAGCAATGCAGGATTACAGTTTCACCAGCATCTTGCCTTTGTTTTTGCCGGAGAAAAGACCAAGGAAAGCATCGACGGTTTGATCTAAGCCTTCATAGATCGTGACTTCAGAAGTGATTTTACCAGCTTGCATCCACTCGGTCATTTGCGCCAAAAACTCAGGGTAATGCTCAAAGTAATCGATAACGATAAAACCTTGAACAGTAAGTTTCTTCGAGTTAATAAAGAAGAGATTGCTTGGCCCAGGCTGTGGCGTTTCAGCGTTATAGTTGGCGATCATGCCACAGACAGAAATGCGACCGTAGTCATTCATAACATTCAAGGCAGCTTCTAAGTGCTCACCACCCACGTTCTCGAAATAGACATCAATGCCCTCGGGAGCGGCCTGCTTTAACGCCTCTGTAAGGTTATCCACGGTTTTGTAGTTAATGACAGCATCAACTCCTAGCGACTTAACCCATTGTGCCTTTTCATCGGAACCGACAGAGGCGACGACTTTACAACCCTTCAACTTGGCAATTTGACAGGCAATACTGCCGACAGCGCCAGAAGCAGCGGAAACAAACACCGTGTCATCCGCGTTTAATTGAATGACTTTATTCAACCCAGCCCACGCAGTTAACCCGGTCATGCCAAGCATGCCGAGAAATAGGTGGGCGGGTAGGTCACTCGCTGGCAGCGGAGTGAGATCTGTACCGTCGCTGATGAAGGTCGTGCACCATCCGGCAAGATTACTGACCTGTGTTCCTACTGGGAATTGGGTGTTGTTTGATGCGATGACCTCGCCAATAGCGCCTCCTTCAATGACTTCATTGAGTTGTAGCGGGGCAATGTAAGACTTTCGGTCAATCATACGCGGACGCATGTACGGGTCTACGGATAACCAAGCGTTTTTTACGAGGACTTGACCGTGTTGCAGCTCAGGTAGTTCCTGTTCAACTGTTTTGAAGTTGTCGTGAGTCGGTAATCCCGTAGGTCGAGATGCAAGATGAATTTGGCGGCTGGTAAACATAAATACCTCTTCAATTGGAATGCTCATGCTATGAACATCGCTGTTGATTACATATGCGTGCAAATAAGTTGTGCGCAAACTATTTGCGTGTGAATTTATCTGAAGTTAGGTTAGAATGCAACGATGAAGTGTGTTGCGTAAGCACTAAATTATTGTTGTAATGGCCTCCCCAGCAAGCGAGTACCCTCTGATATGGCGCAAAATCTATCTGATAATGTTTGTTTCACTTTATACAGTGCAACCAATGCGTTGGTACGCGCGTTTCGACCGCTGCTTGACGCGTACGACCTTACTTATCCGCAATACATAGTGATGCATTCATTGTGGTACAAAAATCAAGTGAGCTTGAAAGCACTCGCGCAAGACACCTATCTTGATTCGAGCACCTTGACGCCAATTGTGAAACGATTGGAAGCGAAAGGATTATTGACGCGGAAGATCTCCCCTGAGGACGAACGTAAAAAAATCATTAGCTTAACCGAGAAGGGCGTTAGGTTGCAGCAGGACGCTGCGGAGCTGACCGCGACACTTATGGCGCGTTCAAGTATGTCTTTAGAGCGTCTTGAGCAATTACGCCTGTTGAGTTTGGAGTTGCGCACCGAACTGGCTAAAGCAGAGGCGTCTTAAGCGTATGCGTCAATAAAAAAAGGCAGCAGATGCTGCCTTTTTTGTGGAAGGAAGCTGCGGGTGATGTTATTGTGCGTTGAGCGACTGTCCATTGACATCGAGACTTGCGTCACTCATTAAATACAAATAGGTCGGCATTAAATCCTCTGGTGTTTTTAATTTATTCCGATCTTCCGCTGGATAAGCCCGCGCGCGCATCGCGGTGCGTGTCGCCCCAGGGTTGATGGCATTGATGCGAATAGAGCTACCTTCGTATTCGTCAGCCATCACTTGGACCAACCCTTCGGTAGCGAATTTTGATACTGCGTAAGGCCCCCAAAAGGCGCGCCCTTTGCGGCCAACACCAGAAGAAGTGAAGACGATACTGGCATGCTTGGCTTTCTTTAAAGCGGGCATCAAAGCTTGGGTCATCAAAAACTGCGCTGTGACATTCACTTGCATTAGGTCGTGCCAGTTACCATGGTCGATATGTTCGAAAGGTGACAAAACGCCCAACAAGCTGGCGTTATGCAGTAAGCCATCGAGGCGACCAAACTGTTCAATAATGGTTGCGCACATACCTTCGTAATGGCTATAGGTCGCACCTTTCATATCCAGCGGTACAATCGCCGGCTCAGCACCACCTGCCGCAACAATGGCGTCGTAAACGCTTTCTAACTTGCTCACCGTGCGTCCTAGCAAGATAACAGTAGCGCCTGCTTTGGCGAAAGTTAACGCGGCTTCTTTACCGATACCGTCACCGGCACCCGTCACAAGAATCACTTTCTCTTGTAAATCATACTTTTCAACGTTGTTGTTATGCATCTCGGTCATTTTCGGCTTACACTAGGTGAATGGATGTGGCTTAAGTGTACTGTTTTTTCGTTGGTATCTCAGCTGTTGCGGATAAATTCTGGGAAAATACTTTTAACTTAAGCGTTAGCAGTGTATAAAAATTTGTTAAGTTGATCTCTTGTCCTACCAGTTAGAAAAGGCGATGATAGGCAAGATAAAGAAAAGCATCTGCAGGTGCTCAAGATATAACAATACGAACAAGGATTGGGGAAGCCTCATGAAAAAACTCTTACTTGTAACGGCGATTTCAAGCGCCCTTACGCTAGCCGGTTGTGGTAGTGGTGATGAAGCACCAACATCTGAAACCGTCGATTATCAGGTGAACGCCACACGCGTTGTTTTTGACCCTTCAAATGGTGCCATATCTGTCCCTTCAAATATCTTATTAAGCGGTAGTGTTGATGGTACCTTGAATATTCCAGTGGCTGATCCATCAGACAATGCCAACCCACAGGTTGCGTTGAATGGTTTGGACGGCTGGGGAACACACTCAACCTTAACCTTTGACTTCTCGCTACCTGACGATGCCAACGGTAATCCTGTTGCTGTTGATGCGAACTCGCTTGAAGCACCAGGTAGTATTCGTATTTTTGAAACCATCATGGGTGGCACAGCTGTGAATGAAGCCTGTGCAGCAGCAAGCCCTGCGGCAACTTGTGCCGTGGTCGCTGAGTTGACCTATGGGGTGGACTTCATCGTTAAGGCGACCGGCCCAGCCGGTGTGGCCGTTATTCCGTTGAAGCCTTTGAAAGCCAAAACAGGTTACGCGGCGGTATTGACCTCGAACATTACTGACGAGTTAGGGCGTTCAGTTTGGCCATCGCAAACCTATGGTTTGATGCAACGCAATGCCGATACCGATCCTGTGTCAGCTGATGCGTCAGCGGTTGGTTTACAGCGTCTTATCAACAGTCACGAAAATGCGCTTGCAGCTTTTGGTGTTGATAAAGAAGAAATTATTTATGTTTCTAGCTTTACCACGCAGTCGGTAAATGATGCGTTCGGCGCGATTAAAGCTTTGTATGCCCAACAGTTCTCGCAAGGTGCAGGTCCTGCACTTATGGCGCAACCGACGGGCATGTCTGTGGGGGATATTTTGGTGGCTTCAGGTCGCTTAGATGCTAACCCGCAAGATCCTGCGTATTTAGCAGCAATTTCAGCCAGTGTGTATCAAGCGCAAGTGACTTTGCCGTACTACTCACCAGTGCCGACAGCAGAAGATCCACAAGCACCATTGAATGGTCGTTGGCAAGCAATGTGTGACAGCCCAGCATCAATTCTTGGTGCGATCGGTGCTGGCGCTTTGCCGGCTGCTGCAGTTGACCCTGCAGGCTTACAAGATCCAACACGCTTGTTGCCGCCGTACAATTGTTATGACTTCCCTGGCGTTGATGAAGAGCGTCATATCACCAAGTACAACCCAATTCCTGCGGCAACCACGCAAATGGATATCCCAGCGGTTGTGACGGTACCTGACGTCGCGAAAGCGAACATGTTACGTGCCGCACAAGGGCTTGATCCTCTTGTTGAACCAGCGAACGGTTGGCCAGTGGTGATTTTCCAACATGGTATCACCGGTGAGAAAACCAACGTCTTTGGTATCGCAGGTACGTTAGCGGCCATGGGCTTCGCGACTGTGGCGATTGACCATCCGTTACATGGTGATCGTGGCTTTGGTCCGATTAACGCAACCACCGGCAGTGCCACGGCTTATATGAACTTGGCAAGCTTACTGACCGCACGTGATAACTTGCGTCAGTCGATTGCTGATTTGTTAGGCCTACGGGTTAGCTTGAATGCTGCGATGGGTGCGCCATTAAACGGTCAGAACGTTTATTTCCTCGGTCACTCGTTAGGTGCGATTGCGGGAACTGGCTTTACTGCAATGACCAATGCTCCACTTAGCGGCCAATTGGCTCCTGCATCAGCCTTGTTTAAGGTCAATGCCTCATCGCTAATGGCGCCAGGCGCAAGTGTCGCGAACTTCTTGTTAGCGTCACCATCGTTTGGTCCTGTGATCAAAGGCCAATTATTGTATGCGGCGAATGCTGATTTCGCGCAAGCGGTGAACAATGCTGCGCAACAAGCTGGCGTCTCGCCAACCTCACCAGCCTTCCAAGGTTTGTTGGTGCAGGTGTATCAGCAGTTCTGGGCCGGTTTAAGTGCTGCCGAGCAAGCTAGTATCAATGGTGTGTTTGAGCAGTTTGCCTTTGCCGCTCAGTCGGTGATTGACTCTGCTGACCCAATTAACTACGCAGCGCAAGTGACGGCGACCGAAAGCCCAATTCACTTGATTGAAGTTGTGGGGAATGGTGCTGACTTCCTTGCTGACCAAGTGATTCCGAACACGGTTGCAGGTAAGCCTTTGGCTGGTACGGAAGCATTGATCAGTGCCTTGCAGCTTGAATCAATCACGCAAACCACAGCAAGTGTAGATGGTTCAAAAGTATCAGGTGCGGTTCGCTTCACCGAAGGTTCGCACAGCTCTATTGTTGACCCTAGCGCCTCTGCTGCGGCAACGATGGAAATGCAAATGCAGGCAGCGGGCTGGTTTAGCACCAACGCGACTGCGATTCCTGTGACGAACACTGCAGTGATCAAGCAATAATCTGTATACTAGAACACAGATGAGTTTTGAAAGGGCCGCTCGTCGGCCCTTTTTTATTGCTGGTAACCAATTGAGGTGAACATGGACTTTTTGCTCAGTATTGCTGACTTTGCCCTGAAAGCGGCGGTGATTGTACTTGCCGTTGCGCTGGTGGTTGGCATCGTAACAACGGCTGCGGCGCGGCAACGCAAGCAGCAAGGTGAGTTGCAAATTACGAACCTATCGAAACAGTTACGGGCGATCGGAAAAAGTATCGAACATGAACTGTTGAGCAAGAAACAGCGTAAACAAGCGCAGAAGGACGAGAAGAAAGCTGAGAAGCAAACGGCAAAAGCAGTCGCTGAAGCGCAACCACGTATTTTTGTGCTCGATTTTAAAGGCAGTATGGATGCCAAAGAAGTGGACGCTTTGGCAACGGAGGTTACCGCCATTGTGAGCGCCGCAAAAGCTGGCGATACCGTGTTCGTGCGGTTAGAGAGTCCAGGTGGTGTTGTGCATGGTTATGGACTAGGTGCGGCACAGTTACAACGATTGCGTGAAGCCCAACTTAACTTAGTGGTGAGCGTTGATAAAGTGGCAGCCAGTGGTGGTTATATGATGGCCGCTGTAGCAGAGCATATTGTTGCGGCACCATACGCCATCATAGGTTCTATTGGCGTAATCGCGCAGCTACCGAACTTCCACCGTTGGTTGAAAAAGCACGATGTTGATTTTGAGCAAGTGACTGCGGGCGAGTACAAGCGCACCTTAACCATGTTTGGTGAGAATACCGATGCTGATCGGACCAAGTTTAAAGAAGACTTGGAGCAAATCCATCAGCAATTTAAACAGCACATTAGCCACTATCGACCGCAGGTAAACCTTGAGCAAGTCGCGACGGGGGAGTATTGGACGGCACAGCAAGCCCATGGTTTTGCCCTCGTCGATGAGCTCATGACGAGCGATAGCTGGTTGCTCAAGCGCGCGTCAGGTCACACCATTTTGCATGTCAGTTATCAGCAAAAACGCCCTTTAGGTGAACGGATCGGTAAAAATGTCACAGCAGTACTTACCAGCATTCGGGAGTTTTTGACAAAGTCGTAAACTGGAGAAGTTATGAGTGACGATTTTGAAGCTTTCCGCCAGCAAATGGCGGATGTGAAACCTTTGCGCAGTGATGAGGTGGTGACGCCGAGAAAGGCAAAGCCAACTGCCGCACAGGCAGAACGCCGCAAAGCGGCAGAGCAACAGTTAGAAGACGATATCAACTATTTGTCGATGGAGTTCGTCGACCTAGTGGAACCCGAAGCGCTGGTTGAATACCGCCGCGATGGGGTTCAGCACGGGGTATTTAAACGCTTGAAACAAGGGCACTACACCATCGAGGCGAGTCTAGATTTACACCATCACAGTCTCCGCCAAGCACGGCAAGCGTTGTTCGACTTTGTGCAACTGTGTCATCGTCGCGGTGTACGCACCGCTATTGTAGTGCACGGCATGGGGCGTCATTCCAAACCTCACCCGGCGTTATTGAAAAGCTATGTGGTGAAGTGGTTAAAGCAATTAGAGCCAGTGATGGCCTTTAACAGTGCTCAGCGCCAACATGGTGGAGCGGGTTCTGTGTACGTCATGCTGCGTAAAAATGCCGAGCAAAAACTTGAAAATCGCGAACGTCATCAAAAACGTTGGTGAAGAGAGGTCATCATGAAAGCAAGCCTGTTAGCCGTTACTCTTGTGGGAGCACTCACACTTTCCGCCTGCGCTGAGGCAGTTCCTGAGCAAACACTTTCCGAGCGACTCGGTCAGCAATTGACTGAGCGTATGGATAAACGCTACAACACCGACTTTACCTACGATAGTTTTGAGTTAAACACCCTGACCGCGGAGTTGTTGGCGACAAGTGTTGGTGTTAAAACACGCATCGATGCGTTAGATGCCGGTATGAATCAGCTGTTGTGGGCCGAGCAGGTACAACTGGAAGGTGACTGGTTAAGTCAGCGCAAAGAGCAACTGACGGTCGATCGAGCGACTGTACGTAACGCTCAGTTGACCATCGCCTACTACGGCAAAGGGCGTTCAAATTTACATGCTGTGGTTGAACAAATGCAGCAGCAATTACCCGTACAACAGGCCAGTCAAAAAGTGAATTGGCAGGTAAATTCGGTAGTTATGGAGAATGTGGTCGTTAATCTCTTCGACCAAGGCCAGCCGTTGCTGAGTGTGCGTCTCGAGCAGCTTGAGCTGCCCAAGCTCCATAGCAACCACGATGCGCAAGAATGGGTGAATAGCTTGTTAGGTCCGTTGTTGGAGCAATTGTTGGCACAGGCCGTGCGCGGCGAGAGTAAAACAATGACCGTGGATAGTCAGGCTTTAATGGGCTTTATTTGGCGGGAAATGGGGGCGTTTTAAAACGCCCCCAGTCGTTTTAGAGGTGGACGTCACGCTCTTTTAGATCTGCGTTTTCATCGTTGAAGATTTCTTCGTCCAGTTCGCCTTCAGATTTAGCAACAATCAGGCTCACCATCGCGTCCCCAGTCACGTTGACCGAAGTACGCGTCATATCTAACAAACGGTCGACACCGATAATCAAGCCAATACCTTCTACCGGTAACCCGACTTGACCGAGCACCATGGCTAACATGATTAAGCCAACGCCCGGTACACCTGCGGTACCAATACTGGCTAAGGTTGCGGTAAGTACGACCATTGCGTAATCAGCAAGGGTGAGATCAATCACAAACACCTGAGCAATAAATACTGTCGCGACACCTTGCATGATCGCAGTACCATCCATATTGATGGTGGCACCTAAAGGTACGGTGAACGAGCCAATTTTGTTGCTCACACCCAGACGCTTGGTTACTGTCTCAAGCGTGATCGGAATGGTGGCATTACTGCTGGATGTGGTGAAACCAAAGATTTGCACTTCGCGCATTTTCTTGAGGAACACTTTGGGGCTTAGTCCAGTGAGGCCTTTTAAGATCAACGAGTAGGTGACCACGCCGTGCAAAATGAGCACCACGAAAACGAGCAAGAAGTACTTACCAAGACTGAAGATGGTGTCAAACTCAGTTTCGCTAAAGAGCTTGGCCATGAGAGCGAAGACACCATAAGGTGCAAGGTTCATCAAGATGATGACCAGCTTCATAATCACTTCGTTGAAGTCGTCAAAGAAGCCTTTCAAACGATCGCCAGGCTTACCCACCAAGGCCATAGCAATACCAAACAACAAGGCAAAAATGATGATTTGCAGCATGTTGCCGTTCGCCATTGCTGAGAATGGGTTTTTCGGGAAGAGGTCGATGATAACTTGTGCTAATGATGGTGCCTGCGATGGCTCAAAGGTTGCATCGGTCGGCATTGCGACACCAGCGCCTGGTTGAATCAGTACACCTGCCATGATCGCGAAACTGATGGCGATAGCCGTGGTGATCATATAGAGCAGTACCGATTTGCCGCCAAGACGACCGAGCTTACTTGGGTCACTAAGCGAGCAGGTACCGACGACCAAAGATACAAAAACTAACGGCACTACCAGCATTTGGAGAGAACTGATAAAGATTTGGCCGATGACGTGGAATAACCCTTTGGTTAAGTAGCCTTCGACTAAAACACTCTCCGGAAATAGTAATTTAAGTAGAAAGCCAACCAATATCCCTGCAAACATACCTATAACGATACGCGCTGTTAAGCTCAGCTTTTTCTTATTATCACGCATACTGATTCCTGTTGTTGAAAATAAAACTGGCAAAGACTACCAGAAAACATTCGATGATTTTAGTATTGTACGCAGAAGCTGCTGTAAAACCCTATAAACTTGCGGTGACTAACTGTAAAGACGGAGCGCGACGAAAGTAGCGCGAATAAATAAAAAAACGCTGGCATTTGCCAGCGTTTTTTGTTCCCGACGTTGTTTACGAGTATTGCGGGCCGAAGCCATTTGTCCAGACGATGGCCGACGCCACCATGAGGATCACTAATAAAATAAGTCCCGCGGTGACCACCGAGCTGGCGTAAATAAAGCCGCGCTCTTCTGGAATATGCATCAGGATAGGAACGCCCGAGTACAATAGGTACACGGAGTAAGCAATTCCTGCAATAAACGCCAGTGTGACAAACCACAGTTCTGGGTAGAGCGCCGATACACCCGACATAATGACAGGTGTTGCAGTGTAGGCTGCAAGTTCCATCGATTGGGTGAAGGTGGGTGAGGCGCCGAAGGTTTTAGCCATCCAGTGAATCAGATAAGCCAAGGCAAATGTAGCTGCCAAAATTCCCGCATACATCGTTACTGCGAACAATACTGCGCTAGGTTGGGTCAAGTAGGTCGCTTCGCGCGTACCAATACTCCAACCTAATTGTGTCGATGCGTAGTAGGCCGCCGCACAGGGGAGCAAAGCGACGATAAGGATATGACTGATTGCAAAAGTCATACTCTCATGACGTTGGTCAATGGTTTTCCATTCTTCCCGAGGGTGTGCGTACAGTCCCCAAATATGATTCAAAATCATGGTGAACCTCTACTTCTCGTTGTTTTATAGAATATTATTATTGTTGTTAACTAACGCTGATTTTTTAATCGACGCACCTTCAATATTGGTCGGATTTTCATCAGTGTCAAGGCTTTTTCGGTAACAATGGCAGGAATTTGCGCGTACAATAGCCGTTCGTTTCATCACTTCGGTTAAGGTCCTTGAACGGTTCGGTTTTCTCATGAACATGCAAGCAATCAATAAACTCCTCATGCCCATTCGTGGCTTCCTCCATTGCGAAACGCCAGATGCTTGGATTGCGGTAGCCAAGCAGCCGCAACACCTCCCAACCTTATTGCGTGATCATATGGTCTGCGAGTTAAAAGCTGCTCAAAGTGCGATGCTGTTAATTCGCCGTTATGCGGTGGATGATGCCAGTGGTGAAGCTCTATTAAAGTGGCTTGCCCCCTATGAAGATTACACCTATCGGCTGCAAGGTGATTGGCGCGAGTTAGCTAACTGCAACGGTTTGCGTAAAGCCATGGTGCCGCGTTCGGGGAAACCTTACAGCCAAGAGCTGATCGATAAAATGGTATTGCTGATCAAAGAAGAGCTGCATCATTTTTATCAGGTGTTGGAAGTGGCCGATGCTCATGGCATTGCCTACGATAAAGTCACCTCAAGCCGCTACGCGAAAGAGTTGTTTCGTCATGTTCGTACCCATGAGCCTGCGACCTTAATCGATAAATTAATTTGTGGTGCTTATATTGAAGCGCGCTCGTGTGAACGTTTCGCTAAGCTGGCGCCGCACTTACCTGCCGATATCGGTGAGTTTTATATTTCGTTGCTGCGCTCAGAAGCGCGTCATTATCAAGATTATTTAACCTTGGCGGAAGCCATTGCCGGTGCGTCTATCGCGGAACGCATTGCATTTTTTGGGGCGCGTGAAGCAGAACTTATCGCAACGGCTGACGATGACTTTAAGTTTCACAGTGGGGTGCCGACGGCAACGGCTGCTGCATAAGATCAACGCCGGCGGCCGTCACTTTTAACATACTGCCTTGCGTGTACCAATCGCCCAGAACAATGCGCGTCGCTTGACTGCCATCACTTAAATAATGCTGATGCTCAGCAGGGCGGTGGGTATGGCCGTGGATCATCTGGCGTACTTGATACTGCTCGAAGTAATTGACCACCGTGTGGTCGTTGGCGTCCATGATCGCTAACTCTGCTTCGCTCAATGGTTGTTGTGTTTTACTGGTCTGGCGCAGTTTGTTTGCGATCCGCATGCGGGTGCGTAGCGGTAGGCTCAGGAGCAGTTTCATGACCCAAGGTTTGCGAATACGGCGGCGAAATTTTTGGTAACTATGGTCATCAGTACAGAGTAAGTCACCGTGTAAAATAAGCGTCTCACTACCGTAGAGATTGATCACCGTCGGATCATCCAGCAAGGTCATTCCGGTGCGCTCGGCAAAGGTTTTGCCAATGAGAAAGTCACGATTACCAGCGACAAAATAGGTGGGCACACCGCTATCGGTGTAGCGGCGCAGTTCGGCTTGAACTTGCGCCGCAAAGGCACTGGTATCGTCATCACCAATCCAGGCATCAAACAAGTCACCGAGAATATACAACGCATCAGCGTTGCGGGCCTGCTCGCGCAAAAAGTCAAAAAACAAGTGCGCTATGTCAGGCCGCGCTGGACTGAGATGAAGATCAGAGATAAACCAAGTTGCCATAGGTTGGGGAGCGCTTATTCGCCGTCAACCGTTGCTTTTTCGATGATCACGTCATCTTTTGGTACGTCTTGGTGGAAACCTGCGTGCGTGGTGTACACCTGTGCGATTTCATCAACAATTTCGATGCCTTCGATCACTTTACCGAAGACACAGTAGCCCCAGCCGCCCATGCTTTCGTTTTTGAAGTTCAAGAAGTCGTTGTCGGCCACGTTAATAAAGAACTGGCTGGTTGCAGAATGCGGGTCTTGCGTACGCGCCATGGCGATCGTGCCTTTGTCATTTTTCAGACCATTGTTGGCTTCGTTTTCAATCGCTGCATGTGGGGTTTTTTGCACCATTTCAAGGTTAAAACCACCACCTTGGATCATGAAACCTTTAATCACACGGTGGAACAAGGTGTTCTCGTAGAAACCTTCGCGCACGTAGCGGACAAAGTTTTCAACAGTTTTTGGTGCTTCTTCTGCGAATAGCTCAAGTTTGATTGCGCCGTGATTGGTATGCAACGTTACCTGCATGGGACGAACTCCATTGATGATTAAACAAAAAGTGATTCATTAAAATGTTGCGACAGTTTAGCACTGTTTGTGAGAAGGCTACAGCATGCGGTATCATATTCGGCTCATGAAACTAGAGTTTGGAGTCGTAAATCGCATGTTAAGCATTTTTGATACTTTGCGCCGCCGCAAGGATGAATTTAAACCGATCACCCCAGGTGAGGTGAAACTGTATGTTTGTGGCGTGACGATTTACGACTACTGTCATATCGGCCATGCCCGTACCTATGTTGCCTTTGATGTGGTGGTGCGCTATCTGCGCGCAAAAGGTTATAAGGTGACCTACGTACGTAACATTACCGACGTGGATGACAAGATTATCCGTCGCGCTAACGAGAATAACGAAGCTATTGATGCAGTGACCGCGCGTTTCACGCAAGCCATGCACGATGATTTTGATGCGTTGAACCTGCTGCGGCCTGACGTTGAACCGACCGTGACCGGCCATATGGGTGACATTATTACCATGATTGAAACCCTTGTTGCACGAGGCCACGCCTACGTTGCTGGTGACGGTGATGTGCTTTTTGATGTCAGCACCTTTAAAGATTATGGTCAATTGAGTCGCCAAAACCTTGAGCAACTGCAAGCTGGAGCCCGTGTTGATGTGGCACAAAATAAAGCAGACCCGCTCGATTTTGTGTTGTGGAAACGTGCCAAAGCCGGTGAACCAAGCTGGCCATCGCCTTGGGGCGAGGGACGTCCGGGTTGGCATATTGAGTGCTCGGCAATGAACAAGCGTCACTTAGGTGAGCACTTCGACATTCACGGTGGTGGCTCAGATTTGATTTTCCCACACCATGAAAATGAAGTGGCACAAAGCTGCTGTGCGAACGACCATCAGTATGTCAATTACTGGATGCATAGCGGGATGGTGCAAGTCGATGCGGTGAAGATGTCGAAGTCACTTGGTAATTTCTTCACCATTCGTGATGTCCTCGCCGAGTATGACGCTGAAAGCGTGCGTTATTTCTTGGTCTCGAGCCATTACCGTTCACAGCTAAACTATTCAAAAGACAATCTTGATCAAGCGCGTGCCGGTCTTGAACGTCTCTATACGGCCCTGCGCGATGTGCCTGTGGCAGCGTTTGATGCGGAAGTAGCAGCACCTTATGTGAAGCGCTTTGAAGCTGCTATGGACGATGACTTTAACGTGCCTGAAGCCTTGCCTGTATTGTTCGACTTAGTGCGTGATATTCATCGGGCGGAAAGTCCCGAGAGCGCTGCGCTGCATGGCGCTACCTTGCGCCATCTAGGCGATGTGTTAGGCTTGCTGCAACAAGACCCGCAGGCCTTTTTACAAGGCGGTGTTGCAGCAGGTGATGATGTGGCGGTCATTGAGGCCTTGATCGAGAAACGTAATACAGCCCGTGCCAATAAAGATTGGGCGAGCGCAGACGCCGCCCGTGATGAGCTCACGGCAATGGGTATTGAGTTAGAAGATGGCGCCCAAGGAACACGCTGGCGCCGCATCTAAGCAAACGACAACGAGGAGTATGATGGCTATGGCCTTTCCAACAGTTGAAGTAGTAGAGCATTACAATGCTGCACAGGGTGACTATGATGCAGTGATTTTGGTCGGCGATTTTGCGCAGTCCCTACCGGAAGAATTCGCCGATTATGTGGCCAGCGCACAGAGCTATGATCAGCGCGTCGGACAACAACCGTTGTTGCTTGCCGCCGATGTTTTGGGCGGTCGTCTGATCACTGCACCGACAGGTCCATTGAGCCGTGACTATGATGACGTGCGAGCCTTTGCTGACGCTGCTGGCGCTGGCGCACGTATTGCAGCCGAAGCGGGCGTGAAGCAACCGCTATTGGTGGTGTTTGGCGTGCCTGACGATGCGCGTTATGGGCAAGCCGAAGCCGTTGCGTATTGGGGGCTTTGTCAGGCCTTGTATCAGCCGCTAGAAGCACGTGAAGCACTCGGCGAAGAGACGGTGGAAACCATCACTCAAGTCGGTGTGGTGGGCACCTTAGATGCGCAATGGTTAATGGCCGTGGAAGCGGGTAAACGCGTTGCCCGTGACCTCTGTGGTACCGAACCTGAGCGGATGGCGCCACCACGCTTTGCGGAATATTGTCAGCAGGCCTTTGCGCATACCGCTGTTAAAGTAACGGTGATTGATGATATTCAACAATTGCAGCACGAATATCCGTTGCTGATGGCGGTAGGGCGCGCTTCGCTGAGTGTAGAACGTCATTGGCCGTGTGTGGTGCGTCTTGAGTATCAAGCACCAGCAGCAGAGCAAACCTTAATGTTTGCCGGTAAAGGCATTGTGTTTGATACCGGTGGTGCGGATCTCAAAACTGGCGGTCACATGGCCGGTATGAGCCGTGACAAAGGTGGTGCGGCTGGCGTTGCTGGCTTTATGAAAACTGTGGCTGAAATGCGTCCAGAAACAGTGAGTGTCGTTGCTGAATTAGGTGTCGTGCGTAACAGTATTGGTGCTGAAGCTTTTGTTTCTGACGAAATTATTCAAGCGCACAGTGGTGTGCGGGTGCGTATCGGCAATACCGATGCTGAAGGACGCTTGGTGTTAGCTGACTTATTGTCGCATTTGCGTGTGCAGGCGGGTAATTACCCGCGTCCACAGTTGTACAGTGTCGCGACCCTCACTGGACATGCTGCAATTGCCAAAGGTCCTTATACCGCTTTGGTGCCAAATGGACCGGCGCGAGCGCAAGGGATTCATGATCTGTTGTGGGAAGCGGGTGAAGTGTACGGAGATCCGAGTGAAGTCAGTTGGTCACGCCGTGAAGATTTTCGTTTCGTGGCACCACGCACGAAAGCCGATGACGTGCTGTCGAGCAACAATGGTCCTTCGGTGAGCACTGCGCGTGGCCATCAGTTCCCAATGGCGTTCTTAACTATTGCTGCGGGACTCGATAATTACGGTAATGACAGTGATCATCCGTTGCCGTATGTGCACGTTGATATCGCTGGTAGCGGCGTTGAAGGCGGTGACTGGCAGCACGGTAAACCAAGTGCTGCACCGGTAACAAGCTTCGCCGGTGCATACTTGCATAAGTAAAGCGTACACGAAAGTTAAAAAAACGCCGGATTATTCCGGCGTTTCTAATTTCAAATCTTCGAGTTCAGCTTGGGTTTTGCCGTGTGGCTCTGGTGTGCGTGTGGCTGGGTCAATGTGAACAAAGACAATATCATCGGCGACACAGATATTTTGCTTGGTTTGCTTGTTGCGTACCACACAGGTGACCGTCAATGAAGTACGGCCGACTTTCTTAACGCCCAGACCAAATTCAACCACATCGCCTTGATACGCTGAGGTTTCAAAGCTGATAGCGCCAATGTGTTTGGTGACCAAGCTTTTTGCATCTAACTGGCAAGCCGCGTAGATATAAGCCTCTTCATCGATCCATTCGAGAATACGTCCACCAAAAAGTGAACCGGCAAAGTTAAGATCGTTGGGCATGACCAAACGGCGTGATAAAAAGCGCATCAGCGTTACTCCTCGCGTTGTGTTGATGCGCTTAGTATATCTTATTGTAAGTGGCGGGCAAAAAAGTCTGCGATAAGGTTATAGCGATGAATCGAGGTTTCACGTCCACGCAAAGCATGTTGTTTGCCAGGGTAAGCCATCAGCTCGAACGGGATCATCGCTTGTTGCAGGGCATAACTTAGTTTCGCCGTATGGGTGTAGAGGACGTTGTCATCAGCCATGCCATGATAAATCAACAGAGGCTGCTGCAGTTGCTCAGCATAGGTAAGTACATCGGCCGCTTGATAGCCCAACGGATTCTCTTGTGGCGTGCCCATATAGCGTTCTGTGTAATGGGTGTCATAGAGCCGCCAATCGGTGACTGGCGCACCTGCGACTGCGGCATGAAAGTGCTCAGGATGACGCATCACTAAGTGTAACGCCATGTAGCCTCCATAGCTGTGACCAAATACCCCAATGCGCGCATCGTCAACAAAAGGCTGGGTGCGCAAGAAGTTGACGCCAGCCACTTGGTCGGCAACTTCAGCCTGGGCCAAGTTCCGATGAATGGCCTGTTCGAATTGCTTGCCGCGATTGCCGCTGCCACGGTTATCGAGCTGAAACACGACATAGCCTTGTTGGGCTAAATATTGCGAGAAGTAATCTCCCCAGCTGTTGGTGACGCGCTGTGCCCGAGGGCCGCCATAGACCATAACGATGACTGGGTACTGTTGGTTATCTGCCATCAAAGGTGGCGTGGTCAGTTTGTAGTACAGGGTTTGATCATCCGCCGCGGTTAAGGTGCCAAAGGTTGGGTACGACCAATTCGCAAGATAAGGCGCTAACGGATGGCTGGCGTTGATGCTGTTTTCGTGTAACCAAGCAATCCGCTCGCCGGTCGGGCCATGCAGGCTTACTTGCGGCGGCTGCGTGCTGCTAGAAAAGTCATCAATATAACTGCGATAGTTGGGGGCGAACTGAATGCTATGCATGCCTTCGCGTTGGCTCACTTGCGTGGGTTGACTTGGGGTGGTGGTGGTCATACTCAAACGGTACAGGTGGCGCTCAAGTGGCGATGCTTTACGGGCAGTGAAATAAACAAACCCCGTGGTGTCATCGACCGCGGCAATACGGTCGACCATCCAGTCACCGCTGGTCAGTTGGCGAATCAAACTACCGTCGGTGCGATACAGGTACAAATGCTTGTAGCCGCTGCGTTCTGAGGCCCAAATAAAATGGCGAGCATCTTCAAGAAAGACAAGATCATCGTGCAAGTTCACCCAAGTGCTACTGGTTTCTTGGACCACTTCTGTAACCTCGTCACCTTCGCGTGATTGCAAGTAAAGCGTAAGGCTGCGCTGATCACGCGGCTGCCATTGATAACTGACGCGAGAGCTGTCAGGAAGCCATTTGACCCGCGCGAGATAGCCTTCAGCATGACGTTTGGGCAAATTAAGCCAAGTGGTCGTGCCACTACTGCGTTGCCATAACCCTAAATCGACGAGCGCATTGGCGGTACCTGTGTATGGGTAGCGTTGTGAAACCACCTCAGTGCGATCGGCATAGACGTCGGTACGCGTTTGAATCGCGACCGGGGAGGTATCCACCCGAGTATAGGCGATGGTCGCCTCATCAGGGCTCCACCAATAGCCCGTCATCCGCTTCATTTCCTCTTGGGCCACGAACTCTGCGACCCCAAAGTGTTCCGTTGCCGACGCTTCGGCGCTGACTTGGGTAATGCTGTTGTCGCTAAGGTTGAAAACGAACAGAGTGTTTTGGTGAATATAGCTGACGAAGTTTCCTTGCGGTGAAAAACGCGCATCGGTCACGCTCGTGGCATTTAGGTTTAACTTGCGCGTCTGTTGGTCAGCGACGTTAACTAAAAAAAGCTCTCCTGCCAACGGAATCAGCAATTGTTGACCATCATTCGACCATTGGTAGTCAACAATGCCCGCGGCACGGATACGCAAACGCTCACGGCGGGCGCGCTCTGCAGCGGACATCTCGCTAGGGTCAGCGACTAAGTCACTAGCTGCAAGCCACAGGCGATGCTCTTGTTGACGAACGTCGTAGACCCATAAATCATAAATGTTCGGATGCGCGGTGCTGCCTTTAAGGTAGGTCAGTAAGTGACCATCCGGCGAGAAGCGTGGCTGACGTGGCGCCGATGTGGTTAAGTCAGGCGCAGAAAAGATACGTTCAATGGTCAATGGCGACGCGGCAAAGTCTTCTGCCTGCTGGGTCGCTTGGGCGTTGGCCGTTGCTGTTAAGCATGCGCCTATCATTAATAGTACGAGAAACGCTCGCATAGTTGCTTCCTTGAAATCAAAGCACTGAATTTAGTCCTAGTGTACCAAAGCCACCGGCAGGCTCTAAGAGGTTACGATAAGTCGCGTGCGGATTGCGCTAGAATTCGCTGAACTACTTCTGCTTTGGCCTGAGCTTGGGTAAACTGCTTCCTTTGCATTACAAAACAAATAGGAAGCAGAATGCGGATTCAAACACTCGTTGGTGCGTTAGCACTGTCCACCCTTATGGTCGCTTGCGGTGAGCAAACAGCTCCAGCGCAAGCTGCACAACCGGCGCTCACGGCAGATGCCAATACCTTGCAATCACATCTTGAATTTTTGGCGAGCGATGCTCTCGAAGGGCGTGATACTGGCAGCCGCGGTCATGAAATTGCGGCACAGTATATTGCCGCTAAGTTCAAAGCGCTGGGCTTAGAGCCCGCTGGCGACGACGGTACTTACTATCAGCGGGTTGGCTTTCGTCGTAGCACCTTAAAAGAAGGCAGTGCGGCCTTCGCTATTCACACTGGCGAGTCCACCGTTGAGCTCGCTTACGGTGACGCCTTTTTAACTGGGCCAAGCGCTTATGCTGCAACCAACGAAGTGACCGCTCCGGTGGTCTTCGTGGGCTACGGTTTGGTGTCGGATGAGTTTGGGCTCAACGATTACGCTAATGTGGATGTGGACGGTAAAATTGTGGTTATGGTGAGTGGCCGTCCTGAATCCTTGCCAAGTGAAGAGGGCGCGCATTTAAATAGCAGCAAAACACGTTTTGCAGCAGAACGCGGCGCGGTCGGCATTATCACCTTGCACACCCCTGCACGTGAAGAAGTTCGCCCGTTTAAAGTGAGTGCGATGTATCAACGGGCACCAAGTGTGACCTGGTTAAACCCCGAGGGCGAACCTAACGTCGCCTATAAAAACATTCAAGGTGCTGCCTACCTTGATTATCGCGCGGCTGAGCCGCTATTCAGCAACGCCGCGATTCGCATGGACGATGTGTTTGCACAGCTTGAAAAAGGTGATCAGCCTAAGCCATTTGAATTGAACGTTTCGGTCACCTTAAAGCGCGCTTCTGAGCACGAAGAGATTTCTAGCCCGAATGTCGCGGCAATTTTACCGGGTTCAGATCCTGAATTGAAAAATGAATATGTGTTGTATACCGCCCACTCAGATCACATTGGTATGACGCAAGATTTAAGCCAAGACGATCACATCAACAACGGTGCGATGGACAACGCCAGTGGCGTTAGTGTTATGCTTGAAACCGCGAGGATGTTTACTGAAGCGGCAGAGCGTCCGAAGCGTTCGATTTTGTTTTTGTCGATTACTGCAGAAGAGCGTGGCCTGTTGGGTGCAGATTACTTTGCACATTATCCGACCGTCCCCTTACAGAGCATTGTCGCTAACGTGAACCTAGATATGCCGGTGTTGCTCTATGACTTTGCTGACGTTATTGCCTTTGGTTCAACGCATTCAACCTTGGGTGAAACTGTTGCCGCAGCTGCGGGTAAATTTGATATTGCGCTAAGCGATGATCCTATGCCTGAACAAGCAATTTTTACCCGTTCGGATCACTATCCGTTTGTGAAAAAAGGTGTGCCAGCGGTGTTCTTGATGACGGGTTTCACCGCCAAGAATGAAGATGAGGATGGTGGTAAAATTTGGGGGGAGTTTTTCGCCGAGCATTATCACCGTCCAAGTGATGCGCCAACCTTGCCCATTAACTATGAGGCGGGTGTTGTATTTACCAACATCAACTTTGAGATTGGTCAAGCCATTGCCAATGACGCCGAGCGGCCACGTTGGTTACCAGACTCGTTCTTTGCCAACCTCGATTAAGCGTTATGCAAGTATAAAAAAACAGCGCCAAGGCGCTGTTTTTTTTTGGACGTGTTAAATCGGTGAGCCCGGAGGTAAAGCCGGAGCAGGCTGCAATGGCCATTCACCTTGTTGTTCTAAGACGTTCTTTAAGGCGGCGACAATAAATTGCTGATGGGCACTCTTGGCTTGCTGCTGCCAGGTCTGCTGTTGTTCCTGTAAAGATGCGTAGGCGGCAGCTTTCACGACACCACTTTGTGCCGACTGGTACAGCTTGACCACTGCTGTTAAGGCCTCAAAGGCCAAGCGTTGCTGGAGCGATGAAGCTTCCGCTGCGTATGCTGGTTGAATCGCGTGGGTGGTAACACTTTGGAACACTTCAGCCAGTGTCGGTACTGCGTTTTCTTGACGCTGTTGCTGCGCGAGGCGCTCGAGTCGTTGGGGTTGAAGTAACAAATCAAGGGTAAAGCGCGCGGCACTCGCCGCCATGGTGTCGGGATCTGCCGTCAAACTGGTAAAACCTTGGAAGTTTTCGCGGCTGGCGCGATGCCCATAGGCGTGCGGCAGTAACAAAGCTTCGACCGAACGCGGCAGGGTTAATTGCGCTGCGGTGAGGGTTTGGCTCAAAAGCTTTAGCGCACGGCGTTGTTGACTGGCGTTGACCACCCGTTGTTGTGGTTTGCTGTCCCCGTTGACCGCGTACTGATAGTGAACTCCTGCTAACATTTTTACGGCTGCTTCAACCTGATAGCGGTGCAATAGGTACACTGGTACGAGTAATGCCCGCAGTTCACTGACGGCATGTCCTGGTGCAAGGTTGGCCAGTCCAAAGTTTTGCAAGGCGCCTTGGCGGACGGCGAGGATGCGCTCAAGTTCAGTAACGGGGTCACTGCCATTGTCCCACAAGTGTGCATCTGGATGGGCGCCACCTGCAGGGCGGGCGTCGGCGTCAGAAATGAATTGCAGGCCTAGCTCGCGATTTTCGCGAAGAATTTGCGCCAGTGGTTCCTCACCGTAACCGTAACGCACGACTTGTTTGTCCCATAAACCAACGCCTTCAGTGTAGGCACCAGCTAACGACAAGCCGTCGCTGTCGGTGGCTAAACTAATCAGTGGGTGTGGGTAGTCCATGACTGAGGCGCGGTCATGGCTGCTCGCGGCGAAGTTATGCGCAATGCCTAGGGTGTGACCGATTTCATGGGCGGACAGCTGGCGAATCCGCGCCAGTGCCATGGCTTCGATAGCGTCGAGGAGTTGCTGCTGGGTAGCTTTGTCAGTGCTAGCGTATGGCGCGAGTAAGCTTTGCGCAATCAGCATATCTTGGCGTACCCGTAATGAGCCTAAGGTGACATGACCTTTTAGAATTTCACCGCTGCGTGGATCAATGACTGATGCGCCATAAGACCAACCGCGCGTAGCACGATGCACCCATTGAATGACATTGTAGCGAATGTCCATCGGATCAGCGTCAGCGGGGAGTTCACGCACCTCAAAGCCATTTGGGTGGCCAGCTGCGGCAAAAGCCTCTTGCCACCAACGGGCACCATCTAACAAGGCGCTTCGCACCGGTTCTGGTACGCCAGGATCAAGGTAATAGGTAATGGTTTCGCCTTGCTTGAGGCGGTGGCGCGGAATGTAGCGCACCTGCATTGGCGCACCTAAAGGTGCAGCATAATCAAGGTGTTCCTCAGCCCAATAGCCGCTCTGCGGGTGAAACGCGCGAGGGGTGTAGTTGTCATCCGGTAAGCGGATAAAGGAATGATGCAGATGCAAGGTAAGATGGTCGGCATCAGGCGCCACTTGGCGCACGTAGTTACCTTCGGCTTGTCCGGTAAACGTGATTTTGGCTTCAAGCTCGGTATTATCTGGGAAGGCTTTGCTGCGTGCTGGATAAATGACACTGCGGTCCGCTGCCAGTTGGTAGCGGCCTTGTTTGGTTTGCTGAAGACGTTGCACGACGCCATGGGTATCACTTAACAAGAATGGCGTGTAATCGAGCAAGACATGGTTGGCATCAGCGGCAACAATAGTAAAGCCAGCGATCACTGAGTCAGCGAAAGCTTCGTTGATGCTGGCTCGCTCTGCAGCATTATCGGAATTGGCGCGATAGTAGCTATTTTCATGTACTAACAGCGCTTTATCGCCTTCAAGATAAAAGTGCGCCAGGCGGGTAGCGCCGAGTTGACCTCGATCGAGACCTATATCGTTGGAGCCAAGACCCCAAGGTAAACTGGTTTGAAAAATAAACGCATCACTTTGACGCGGTACTTGTAAAAACACTTTACCTTGTTGGCGATCATGGTAGAAGTTAAAGAAGCCGTTGTGAGCTTCCATGGTCGCGGTATAATCAGCAACCGTTGGCATGGCCCAAACACTGCTTGTAAGTAAAAGCCAGCCAACCAGCGCCAGCATGATTTTTTTCATGACGGTATCCTTGAACAGCAACAAAACGAGTGATGCATGCGTTATAGCAAACCTACAGACGAAAGTAACCTGTTCAGCCTTGATCAGCGGTTAGCAAACGATACTTTGCGACTAGGTGCATTGTCGTTATGTGAAGTGTTGTTGTTTGATGATTGTCGGTATCCGTGGTTAGTACTGGTACCACGGGTCGCCAACTGCGTTGAATTTTTAGATTTAAGTGAGCCTCAGCAACAGATGCTGGCGCGCGATCTGCAGCAGGTGAGCCAACTGATGAAAGCCGAGTATCCCGACGCCAAGTTAAATGTTGGCGCGCTTGGCAACGTGGTGGCTCAGTTGCATGTTCATTTGGTGTTACGAACGCCAGATGACCCCGCTTGGCCTGGGCCTGTTTGGGGTCATTCACCGGCGCAACGCTACAGTGCTGAAGCAGCAGTGCAACAAAAGCGTGAGTGGCAGCAGCGGTTAGGCTTTATCTTTTAACTGAGCTCTTGCAGCTCTTGTTGTAGCTGCTCGACCCATTGTTGAATGCGCGCTTCGCTGAACTGGTATTGGCTGTCTTCATCGAGCGCTAAGCCGACAAAAAATTCACCGTCTGGCGTCAGTGCTTTTGAGGCGGCAAAGTCGTAGCCTTGATTCGGCCAAAAACCAATGCGCGTCGTGCCGCTGGCCGCCAGCTCGTCATGTAACATGCCTAGGGCATCTTGGAACCAGTCGGTATAGCCGACTTGATCACCCATGCCAAACAACGCAACGATTTTCCCTGCTAAATTGAGTTCACTGATTTCGTCCCAGTGGCTTTCCCAATCTTCTTGGATCTCACCGAAGTCCCAGGTGGAAAGGCCAAAGATAAGAATGTCGTAGTGCTCGGCCTGCGCCAAAGGTTCATCTTTAATATTGAAAAGCTCAACCTGTCCGGCCGGGAATTGGGCTTGGATTTTTTCTGCGGCAATTTCAGTAAAACAGGTGGTTGAACCGTAAAACAAACCGATTTTCTTCGTCATAGCGCCGACCTTTACCTCATTTGTTGGGGGCTAGCAAATACCGCATTAGTGTATCAGAAATAGCTTCGGGTGTGATATTCTCTGCGCCGTTTTCATTCTGATACCAAGCAAGAGGGAAGGTCGCTGTGGCTGAACAATTTGAGCAATTCGTAACGCATTTAGAGCAGGTCTTTGATCACGCTGTGGTCGAAGGTAGTGATGATGAACTGTTCGCCAGCGGCTATCTGCGCGGTCATTTTGATTTGGTGGTGGCGCAGCTGGAATTGCAACAGCGTCAAGATGCGACGTTAGTGTTGCCTGCCTTGAAAGCGGCGGTTGAGCAAACGAAGCAAGAGTTAACTCCGGCTGATCAACAGCACATTGCGGCGATGGTCGCGCGCTTAGAAGCGCGCGCGAGCACCTTTGTTGCTGACGCATAACGGCTGACGAAACGTCGTTAGTCGTCTGCTTGCAGCCGTTGCGGCTGCAAGCGTTGCCACAGGTTTGCTGAGAGTGGCAGCGGCGTCTGGGCAAGGGTTGCCACCAGCGCACTCGCTGCTAACGGTGCCGCGGTAAACCCACGTGAGCCTAGGCCACCAATCACCCACAGGTTGTTCGCCAGCGCGCCAACCATGGGCAAGTGATCGCGCGTGGTGTTGCGCAATGCCACCCGATCAGCACAAGCCGTTAAGTCTGTCGGCCAGGTTGCCGGAGCGAGATTGTCGATTAAATTTGCGAGGTTTTCTGCGGTGTCCGTAGCGCGTGCTTGTAAGTCTTCGTCATCCCGCGCATAGGTCGCTCCGACACAATGTTGGCCTTGGTCAACAGGGGTGAAATAGCCTTTGTAACAAACCACCAAAGGACAGGTTGCGGAGGTCTTGGAGGCGCTGACTTGCGTAACTTGACCTCGGACATTTTGCAGTGCGAGCGAAAACGGCTGCAATAATTGCTTGAGTCCAGCTCCACATGCCAAAACAACGCGTTCGCGGCGAATCGCTTGGCCATCTTCAGTGCGTAGTATCCACCCTTCGGGACAGGCTTCGATCGCTTCGAGCGGTGCGCAGCTGTGGTGCGCTACCCCGTGCAACAGTTGCTGAACCACGGCGCCCGGCCGCAGCCAGCCACCTTGTGGATAGTACAAACTCGGGTAAGGTGGCAGTGCGGGCCAAAGTTGCTGGGTTGCTGCTGCATCGAGTGCTTGCACCGTTGTCGCATCGTAGCCAGGGCCTCCGTCGACGACGGCAGCGCTAACTTTTTGATAGCGCTGCTGGCGTGCTTCATTGTAGGCCAATTGCACCACCCCACTGGGAAACCAGTGCGCAGGTGTGTGTTGTTGATAAAAGTGTGTGGCGTAGCCAAAAGCGACGCTGAAAAACTCCGCCAGCGGGCTACGTTGTGCATGCAGCAATGGGTAAACCGCGCCTTGTGGATTGCCTGAGGCCGCATCGGCAATGCCCGGCGTGAGCACCTCGACCTGATAGCCCGCGCGCTGAAGTTCAACCGCGGTACAGGCGGCAGCGATCCCCCCTCCAACCACAGTGATAGGCGTGGTGTGGTCGGGACCTTCGGGTGGGGTATTGCTGGGTAAGGTGCCGCGTAGCATTTCGCGTTTGCGGCCAAACCCTTTGGCTTTTGTCACGGCAAAGCCCGCTTGCTGGAGGCCTCTTCGGACCGCACCCGCAGCCGTAAAAGTGGCAAAAGTACAACCTGCGGCCGCGCTGCTGGCCATCGCGTCATACAAAGGCTGTTGCCACATCTCTGGATTTTTATCTGGCGCAAAGCCGTCGAGATACCAAGCGTTTACGCGCTCTTGGGCATGGGGCAGCCACAAAGGCAGTTGCGTAAGAATATCGCCTACCCAAATGTCGAGGGTAATGCGGCCCTGCGCCAAAACCCGCCGATGACAACCCGGTTCCGCGCTCGGATAGGCCGCAATGAGCTCATCGGCAAGTGTCTTTAACTGTGGAAAAGCAGCTAAAGCGCGACGTAGGTCATCGTGCTGCAGCGGGAATTTTTCGAACGAAATGAAATGTAAGCTTAGGTGCTCGGGAGCGTGCTCAAGGAACAGCTGCCAGGTGGCCAGCAAGTTAAGACCGGTACCGAAGCCGCTCTCAGCAATCACAAAGGTGGATTGGGGATGGGTTTGCCAGCGCTCAGGAAGATCATTATGCTGAAGAAAGACGTATTGGCTTTCAGCGAGACCGTTTTCGTTGGTAAAATAAATGTCATCGAATGCGGTCGCCACGGGCAACCCGAATTCATTAAATTGAATTTGAGCGTGCAAAGAGTCGGTCACACAACACCTGTTATTCTAAGCCTTGAAAATGCATACTAGTGTAACAATAAATGGGTAAGATTACGGAAAGCAGACCACTTTTTTATTTAGGTAAGCTACCATACAGCAGCGCTCAGCAAGACAGGAAACTAGAATGAGAAGAGCAGTGATAACCGGTATCGGCATCGTGTCGAGTATCGGCGTTAACAAAGAAGAAGTACTTGAATCACTAAAACAAGGTCGTTCAGGTATTGAATTTTCTCAAGAATTTGCCGACATGGGCTTGCGTTGCCAAGTCTGGGGGCCGGTTCGTGCGAACCCTGCGGATCATATCGACCGTAAAGCACTACGCTTTATGGGGAATTCTGCTGCATACGCTTACATGGCGATGGCACAAGCTGTTGCAGATGCCGGCTTGAGCGAAGAAGAAGTTTCTAACCCTCGCACCGGCTTGGTTGTAGGTTCAGGTGGTGCTTCAGGTGAACATCAAGTTGCAGCCGCTGATATTTTACGTGAGAAGGGTGTTAAACGTGTTGGGCCTTACATGGTACCGCGTTGCATGGCTTCAACGACCTCAGCGTGTTTGGCGACGCCATTTAAAATTAAAGGCGTGAACTACTCGATTAGTTCAGCTTGTGCAACCTCAGCGCACTGTATTGGTCATGCGTTAGAGCTGATCCAATTCGGTAAGCAAGACCGTGTGTTTGCAGGCGGTGGTGAAGAGTTGCATTGGACCCTAGGTATGGAATTTGACGCCATGGGTGCATTGAGTACCAAATACAATGAGACCCCAACCAAGGCGTCGCGGACGTACGATCAAGATCGTGATGGATTCGTGCCTGCTGGTGGTGGCGGTATCTTAGTGATTGAAGAGCTTGAAACTGCGCTCGCACGTGGCGCGACCATTTACGCTGAAATCGTCGGCTACGGTGCGACCTCTGACGGTTACGACATGGTTGCTCCTTCAGGTGAAGGCGCGGTACGTTGTATGCAGATGGCGATGGAAACAGTGGATACGCCAATCGATTACTTGAATACCCACGGTACCAGTACACCGGTGGGTGATACCCAAGAACTCGAAGCCATTCGTGCGGTATTCCCAGAGCAAACGCCAATGATCAGCGCTACTAAAGCGATGACTGGACATGCCCTAGGTGCAGCTGGTGTCCACGAAGCGATTTATTCGTTGTTGATGATGCAAAACAGCTTTGTTGCACCGTCGATTAACGTTGAAAATCTTGATGAGCGCGCAGAAGGTATGAACATTGTGCGTGAAGCGACCCCTGCTGAATTGACCACAGTAATGTCGAACAGCTTTGGTTTCGGTGGTACCAACGCAACCTTGGTGTTACGTAAGTATCAAGACGCTTAAATCGCGTTATCGCAACAAAATGCTTTTGCAAAGGTGCGCTACGGCGCACCTTTTTGTTGTATGCTAGGAAGCCTTGGTTGCTTCTGAACGTTGAGTGACACGCATGTTATTACTCGCCGATGCAAATTTGCCGGCCTTTTCTTCCCTGGTGGCGTCCCTTTCTGCACAACTGGATCGTCCACTTGAGTTGGCGCGTTTTGCCACGCGTCAGCCCGATCCTGCTCTACTGGCACGTGCCGATGCACTTTTTATTCGCTCTGTGACACCTATCGATAGCGCTTTGCTGCAACAAGCACCGCAGTTGCGTTGGGTCGGGACGGCGACCATAGGCACCGACCATGTTGATCAACAGGCACTCGCTGCAGCAGGAATTCAGTTTCATAGTACGCCAGGCGTCAACGCTAATGCCGTGGGTGATTATGTCGCTAGTGCGGTTGCCGCAGTGAGCCTCGAGCAAGGTTATTTACCGCCAGGTGAGGTGGCTATTGTTGGCGCTGGTAATACGGGCCGTGCCGCCGGGCAGCGTCTTACCGGACTGGGTTTAAACGTCCACTATTATGACCCGCCGTTGTTACGCGCTGGTACCAGTGACGTTGCCGTGCATGATGATTGGCAACGGGTGCTGGCTTCCGCAGTGATCAGTTGTCATGTGCCGCTGACCCACAGTGGCCCTGATGCGACCCATCATTTGTTCGATGCCGCTGCCCTTGCTCAGTTGCCGAGTAGCACACTGTTTATCAACGCCAGTCGAGGCGCTGTGGTGGCAGAGCAGGCATTACATGATAAGCTCAAGCAAACGCCGCATTGGCCGGTGGTTCTTGATGTTTGGGAGCACGAGCCGAGGCTCGATGAGAAGCTGCTAGCGAAGGTAAAGTTTGCGACGCCACATATTGCTGGGCATAGTTTTGCTGGTAAGCTAGGGGGCGGTTGGCAACTGCTGAAAAAGTGGTTGACGGATCAGGGCTTAGCTCTACAATTGCCAGCATTCGATGCCCTTTTACAAGGCTTTCCACAAGGCCAATCGCAACAGCTGAGTGCGGCGCAAGCGCCGAGCTGGCAACAGTTAGCGCAGTGGGTTTTAGCGATGTATGATATTCGCCGTGACGATGCGCTACTGCGCACCGCACCTTGCACAGCCGCGGCATTTGATCAGTTACGCCGGGAGTATGCCGTGCGACCTGAATTACGACAGCTATGCATTGATGCTGGCGCTTGGCAATACGACCAAGTCTGGCAGCAGCGCATGGCAGCACTTACATTTCAATTTGATACGCGAGGGGAATGATGTCTCGAGCCTTTAATGTTGCAGTATTGGGAGCCACTGGTTTAGTTGGCCAGCATATGATCGAGTTGCTTGCTGAGCGTGACTTTCCAGTTGCGCAGTTGTTTCCGTTAGCAAGTAGCCGTTCGGCAGGAACGACCATTCAGTTTAAAGGCGAAGAGATTGAAGTGCTTGACGCGGACACGTTCGATTGGACGCAAGTAGAGCTTGGCTTCTTTTCAGCAGGTGGCAGCATTTCACGCATGTTTGCACCGCGTGCCGCTGAAGCTGGCTGTGTGGTGATCGATAACACCTCAGAGTTTCGTTATGAAGAAGACATTCCTTTAGTGGTTCCTGAAGTGAATGCCCACGCACTCGCTGATTTTCGTAACCGCAACATCATTGCCAACCCGAACTGCTCGACCATCCAAATGTTGGTGGCGTTAAAACCGATTCATGACGCCGTAGGCATTGATCGTATTAACGTGGCAACCTATCAGTCAGTGTCGGGCGCGGGCAAAGAAGCGATGGACGCGTTGGCCCAGCAAACCGCCAAGCTGATGAATGGTCGTCCGCTTGAAGACGAGTTCTTTGCGCGGCAAATCGCGTTTAACTGTATTCCACAAATTGATGTGTTTATGGACAACGACTACACCAAAGAAGAGATGAAAATGGTGTGGGAAACGCAAAAGATTTTTGGCGACGCGAGCATTCGCGTGAACGCAACTGCGGTGCGCGTACCGGTCTTTTATGGTCATGCCGAAGCGATTCATATTGAAACACTCCAACCGCTGGCGGCAGAGCAGGCGAAAGAACTGTTGCGCCAAGCACCAGGGGTTGTCTTACTTGAGCACAACGAGGACTTCCCAACGCAAGTGAGTCATGCGACGGGACACGATGAGGTATTTGTTGGTCGCGTTCGTAATGATATTTCTCACCCACAAGGCTTGAATCTATGGGTGGTAGCGGACAACGTCCGCAAAGGCGCCGCGACCAACAGCATTCAAATTGCTGAACATCTGATCAACGACTACCTTTAACTAAATCGTTGATTTCACTTATTTCCAATGCATCGATAAAAATAAGGATAGAAAAGTGATGGCACGGGTTATTTGGGCAGCAGCACTGACACTGTTAATTGCCTCCACGAGTACGGTTGGAGCGCAACAAGGTGCACGCGCGTCGCGTTGGCAAGCCGACCAGTTTGGTCCTATTGTTCCGACCGATACTATGTGGAGTATCGCTTCGTACTACGGGCGTCAGCGTGGCATCAGTGTGAACGAAATGATGGATCAAATCGTTGCGAATAACCCGCGGGCCTTTCGCGATAATCGTCCTGACTTTATGCTGACAGGCTTTTATTTATCGATTCCAGGTGGCGAAGCTGTTGCTGCAACAGCGCAAACCGAGGCAGCCATAGAGCCGGCGCCGAGTGTTGCCGAAACATCGCCAACCGTGGCGGCGAACGACGAAGCAGTCCAAAGCGTTGTGGTGGAAAACGAAATCGCGATTTCGGTATCAGAACTGCAGGCGTTACGAACGCAGCTCTCTGAATCGATAGACTTGATTGAGAACTTGCAGGGTGAAAATGGTACCTTGCAAGCGCGTCTTGAAGCAGTAACACAAGAATTGGATGCGCTGAAGGCGCGAGCTGATGAAGAGATGCGAGCGTCGTCGGAAATGGCCTCGTTGGCTGAGTCCTTAGAGCAAGGAGAGCAGACGGAAGAAGCGTCGTTGACACAGCTGAGCCAGACTGCCGCGACAGAGCTACCTGCGCAAGAGCAGACCCAGCCTGAGGGGGCGACTGACAACAATAGCGCGACGAACGCACCGACCGTAACGGATGCGGCTGCCGCTGCAAGCACAGCGACGACAGATGCAACTTCTGCTGAGCCTGCCGCAAGCACAAGCGAAGCCGCAACTGACGCGCAAGCGGTACAGCAAGCCAAAACGAGCACTGCGAACAGCCAAACGCCTAAGCGCAACCCTTGGTTAGCTTGGTTAATGAAACCCTTACATTTAGCCATTGCTGCAGGCGTGGCAGTGTTACTTTTGCTGATGCTTGCTTACGCGTTATACGTACGTCGCGTGAATCGTGAATGGGACAATGAAGCGGTCGAAGTCGATGAGCGAGAACTCACCGAGGCTGCCAGCGAAGCTTCTTCTGAGCCTACGTCGCAGGTAGAGGAAGCAGCATCAGAAACGATGCAGGTTGATGATGACGTTGCTGATGCGGCAGCGCAAGCAAGTATTGCTGCGACACAGTCGGAGTGGCATGCACAGGAAGATGATGGCGAACCTTATGCCGAAGTTTCAGATGTTGACCTCGATGCCTACTTGCGTGAGCAGCAAGCGCGCGAACAGCATGACGAAGCTGCGGACGATGACGTAGCGGAGCAAGCGGCGAGTGAAGCTGCTGTTGCGACCACAGAGGCAGATGAACAGCATCACTACGATGACCTATCGCGTGAGGTTGATGCCTTGCTGGCGATAGAGCTGACGGATGAAACGCAGACTGATGAGACCGAGGTAGAAACGGATCTCAGCGCAGACGGCATGGCTGAAACTGCGGCAGAACCAGAATCAGAGTCTGAATCTGAGTCTGAGACAGAGACAGCGGCTGATGCGCCTGACGCTGAAAGTGCGCAAGACGATGGTTATTTGCTTGAGCCTGAAGCCATGGACTCCTTTGGTGGCTTGCGTCTAGATGATCCGGCCGATGACAGCGAAACGGCCAATGTGCCTGAAGGTGAGCCCGCGACTGCAGCGGCGACCGACGCTGATGAAGACGGTTATCTCTCCATCGAAAGTTTGATGGAAGAGGCGGACGAAGAAGCCAGCAAAGAGCATGATGACCTTTACAATAAAGGTAAGATTAGTGAAGCCTTAGGCGGTGACGAGAAGCTCACAGGTGATTTCGATTTAGACGGCGATGCGATCGAAGACAATGACGCGTCGTTGGCAAATCAGCTTGATCTCGCACAAGTCTACCTAGATATGGGCGAAACCGAAGAGGCGCGCACGTTACTGGACGCCATTGCACAATGTGGCGATGACGAAGCGGAACGTGAAGCGAATCGATTATTACAGCAATTAGATGAACAGGGCGGTCGATGAGTAGTACGCGCTTTGCGCTTGGTATTGAGTACGACGGTAGTGGTTATTACGGTTGGCAGCGCCAACGTGAAGTTACTGGCGTACAGGAGGTGCTTGAACGGGCGCTCAGTAAAGTCGCGAATCACCCGGTAGAAGTGGTATGTGCTGGGCGTACCGATGCTGGCGTGCATGCCACCGGACAGGTGGTGCACTTTGACAGTCAGGACCCGCGTAGTGCCGCCGCTTGGACCATGGGCGTCAATAGTAACCTTCCCGACACTGTAGCGGTGCGTTGGGTACAGCAGGTGCCCGCTGATTTCAGTGCGCGTTTTAGTGCGACAGGGCGGCGTTACCGTTATATCATTTGTAACAACCGCTTGCGGCCTGCGATTCTTGGGCGCGGGGTAAGTCACTACCACCAAACCCTTGATGTGGCTGCCATGCATGAAGCTGCGCAAGGGTTGTTGGGTGAACACGACTTTAGTTCCTTTCGTGCTGCGCAGTGCCAGTCGCATTCACCGAATCGCTGTGTGACGCATATCGACGTTCGTCGCCATGGTGAGTTTGTGGTGATTGATATTGCCGCCAATGCTTTTTTGCACCATATGGTGCGTAACATTGTTGGTACCTTGCTAACGGTAGGGCGCAAGGAGCAGCCGGTGGATTGGCCTGCGCAGTTGTTGGCGCTGCGTGATCGTACGAAAGCCGCAGCAACCGCGAAAGCTGAGGGGCTGTATTTGGTTCAGGTGGATTATCCGCAAAGCTTTGGCCTACCTAAGTTAAATCCAGGCCCCTTATGGCTTCCTGAGAACCACTAATTAGACCACTTTTTACTGCAAGCTAGCCCCAGATTATGCTTTAATACGGGGAATAACGGCAATCTGCCGAAGTAAACACATTGAGATGATGACAACGATATGAGCTGGATTGAGCGAATTCTTGCAAAACCGAAAAGCAACAAACGCCGCAATATTCCTGAAGGGGTATGGGCGAAATGCAGCGGTTGTGATGCAATCATTTATAACGCAGACCTAGAGCGCAACCTGCATGTGTGTCCTAAGTGTGATCATCACATGCGTATGTCAGCACGTGAGCGTTTGGATGGCTTTTTAGATAGCGGTACGGGTCGCGAGATCGGTGCTGAGCTTGAGCCGAAAGATATTTTGAAGTTCCGTGATTCGAAAAAATACAAAGATCGTATTGCGGCTGCACAAAAAGCGACGGGCGAAAAAGATGCGCTGGTCGCCCAACAAGGCAAGCTCAAGGGCATGCCTGTGGTTGCTGTTGCGTTTGAATTTAATTTTATGGGTGGCTCAATGGCCTCGGTTGTTGGTGCGCGCTTTGTCAAAGCAGCAGAGATTTGTCTACGTGAGAAACTACCTTTGGTATGTTTTTCAGCCTCAGGTGGCGCACGTATGCAAGAAGCCTTGATGTCTTTGATGCAAATGGCGAAAACCTCTGCGGCGTTAGCGCGTATGAGCGAAGAAGGCTTGCCGTTTATTTCAGTACTGACCGACCCGACGATGGGTGGTGTCTCCGCCAGTCTGGCCATGCTCGGTGATGTAAATATCGCTGAGCCTAAGGCATTGATTGGTTTTGCGGGGCCTCGGGTCATCGAGCAAACGGTCCGCGAAACCTTACCTGAAGGCTTCCAGCGAGCCGAGTTCTTGCTTGAACATGGCGCCATCGACATGATCGTTGATCGTCGCCAAATGCGAAATCGCATTGCTGCCTTGTTGGCGAAATTCCAGCACCATAGCCCGCTGGTTGACGAGTATTGATGTTGCAATGAGCAAGCAAGTGATCGCTAAACCATCTTCAACAGCCGGGCTCGATGCCTGGCTGTCGTATTTAGAGGCTCTGCATCCGACGGAAATCGATATGGGGTTAGTGCGTGTGCAGGCCGTTGCTGAACGTCTTGGGATTGAACCTGGCCGGGCCAAAGTGATGACCGTGGCAGGGACCAATGGTAAAGGTTCGACCGTACGTTACCTCGAAACGATTCTGCGTGCTTCAGGCTATACCACTGGCGTCTACATTTCACCGCACTTGCAGCACTATGAAGAGCGCGTGCGGATTAACGCCAAGCAGCTTGACGCATCACAGCACGTCGCAGCCTTCCAAGCCGTTGAAGCGGCACGTGGAGAAACCTCGCTAACCTACTTTGAGTTCGGTACGCTGGCGGCGTTTTGGCTGCTACAGCAAAGTGATGTCGATGTCTGGGTGTTAGAGATTGGCTTAGGTGGACGCCTCGATGCCGTGAACTGTATTGCCGCAGATGTCGCCATGATCACCTCAGTTGGTATCGATCATATTGGCTTTTTAGGTGCCGATAGAAGCGGTATTGCGCGTGAAAAAGCTGGTGTGTTTCGGTCGCAACGCGCCGCCGTGATTGGTGAACCTAACTTCCCAGCACTGGTCCTTGCTGAGCTCCAGCAACAAGATATCTTCCCTCAACGCGTTGGTGTCGATTTTAGCTATCGCTTGAGTGATGACCAACAGGGTTGGCATTTCTTTAGCCCACGCAGTGAATTGCATCAGTTACCATTGCCACAGTTACCACTGCCTAATGCGGCAACAGCACTGATGGCGCTGGAATTGTTGGATCTTCCCGTGCCGGTGCAGGCGATTCGTGAAGGTTTAGTCACCGCGCGTGAGCCGGGCCGTTTGCAATACCATGCCGGGCCGCCAGAGGTGTTGATTGACGTTGCACATAATCCGCAAGCCGCGACCTTTGTTGCAGGGCATATTCAACACCGCTTTGCTGGCCGACCGGTATATGCGGTGGTGGGCATGCTCAAAGATAAAGACATCGCCGGCACCTTACAGGCGTTGGCACCTGTGGTCAGTCAGTGGTTCTTAGCTGATCTTCAGGGGCATCGTGCGGCGTCTGCAGCGGAGTTAGCGGAAGCGCTCGCAAGTGCTGAGGATGTGACGCCGCAGTGCTTCGCTTCGGTGGCCGATGCTTTTGTGGCGGCCAAAGCGCAAGCGACAGATGATTCGCAACAACCACTGGTATTGGTCTGCGGCTCGTTTTACACTGTTGGCAAACTACCTCAGTCGGAGTAAGCATGGCATCGCAATTACAGAATCGAATCGTTGGCAGTATTATCCTTATCGCTTTGGCCGTTATTATTTTGCCGGAGTTGTTTGATGGCCAACAAGTACGCGAGCAAGAGCAGTTTGCCGCGATGCCGATTCAACCTGATGCTGATGTTGTTGAAAAAACCGTGGTGCTGCCAACGGAAGACTTAGGCGGCACCCCCATTGACCTTGCGCCACCGAAGCCGTTACCTGACACGGTTGAGTTGACCAGTGACGACGCGCCACAAGTCTCGCAAGCCGCGGAAACTTCGAGCGAGACGCCGGCCAATAAACCTGCTGAACCGGTGACCAGTGATCTAAGCCAACCTGGGTATGTGGTACAGCTCGGCGCGTTTAGTAATGCTGAGTCGGTGAATGCGCTAATTCGTGAGCTTAAAGCCAAAAACTTCGCAGCCTATAGCGAAAAAGTACAAGTCAACGGTAAGACCTTGATTCGTTTACTGGTTGGCCCCGCGCTGACTGAAGCTGAACTTGAGCAGCAACTTCCTGAACTGAAGAAGTTGACGGGGCTCGAAGGCCGGGTGGTTCGCTTTGAACCGTAAAGCACAATAAAAAGTGACGTTTTTGCTGCAAAATTCTGTTAAACTTCGCGCGTCTTAAACAGCCTTAGGAATCTCCTTATGGTCTGGATTGATTATGCCATTTTAATCGTCATTTCATTATCGACCCTTGTGAGTCTGGTGCGCGGTTTTGTGCAAGAAGCCATGTCACTAGCGGTTTGGGTTGCTGCGTTTTTTGTCGCGAGTTGGTACTACGCCGACCTCGCTAGCTTTTTTACCGGTTTCGAAGACCAAATGGTCCGCAATGCCGTTGCCGCATTAGCACTTTTTGTCGCCACTTTAATCGTTGGTGCAGTCGTGAATTATGTGTTGGGGCAATTGGTAGATAAGACCGGGCTGACCGGCACCGACCGTGTGCTGGGTGGCGTCTTTGGCGCCTTGCGTGGCGTGTTGATCGTCAGCGCTCTATTATTTTTCTTAGATAGCTTTACCGGATTGGCAAGCACTGAGTGGTGGCAGCAGTCGATGCTGATCCCGCACTTTGGTGTGTTCATTCAATGGTTTTTTGAGTACTTCGAGCAAACGTCAAGTTTTCTCCCCAACTAAGCAAATGAGGTTGTCTTAGCATGTGTGGCATTGTGGGTATTGTGGGTAAAGAGCCGGTCAATCAAGCGTTGTATGATAGTTTGACGATGCTGCAGCATCGAGGCCAAGACGCCGCGGGTATTATGACCGTAGAGCACCAAACACTGCGTTTACGTAAGGCCAATGGTCTGGTGCGCGACGTTTTCCATACGCGCCATATGCACCGTTTAGGTGGACAAATGGGCATTGGTCATGTGCGTTATCCGACCGCGGGAAGTTCCAGTTCGGCGGAAGCACAACCTTTTTATGTGAACTCGCCGTTTGGTATTGCGATGGCACACAATGGCAACCTGACCAACGCGCATGAGCTCCAGGAACAATTGTTTGCCAAAGCCCGTCGCCATATCAATACCACCTCTGATTCTGAAATCCTTTTAAATATCTTCGCTCACGAACTTTATCAGCAACAAAGTCTCGAACTTGGTGCCGATGATGTGTTTGCAGCGGTGAGTCGTGTTCACCGTCAAATTCGCGGTGCTTATGCGGTGGTAGCTATGGTTATCGGCCATGGTATCGTTGCGTTCCGCGACCCTTGGGGCATTCGTCCATTGGTGTTAGGGAAGCGTGAGACAGCTTCGGGCAACGAATACATCGTTGCTTCAGAGAGTGTTGCAATTGACGGCACAGGCTTTACCTATGAGCGCGATATCGAGCCAGGTGAAGCAGTCTATATTACCGAAGACGGTCAATTGTTTTCGCGTCAATGTGCGGATAACCCGCAGCATTGCCCGTGTATCTTTGAATATGTTTACTTTGCTCGTCCGGACTCTTACATCGACCGCATCTCTGTTTATGCGTCACGCGTCAACATGGGCCGTAAGCTGGGTGAAAAAATCAAACGCGATTACGCCCATCTTGATATTGATGTGGTCATTCCAATTCCTGAAACCAGCTGTGACATCGCGTTAGAGATGGCCAATGTCTTGGATTTGCCGTACCGCCAAGGCTTTGTGAAAAACCGCTATATCGGTCGTACCTTTATCATGCCAGGACAAACGCAACGACGTAAATCGGTGCGTCGCAAACTCAACGCTATTGGCGCGGAGTTTAAGGGGAAGAATGTTTTGTTGGTGGATGACTCTATCGTCCGCGGTACTACCTCAGAACAGATCATTGAGATGGCTCGCGAAGCCGGTGCGAAGAAAGTTTACTTTGCCTCGGCAGCGCCAGAAGTGCGTTTCCCGAACGTCTACGGCATTGACATGCCGAGCGCCAACGAGTTGATTGGTCATGGTCGTGAAGCCGAAGAAATCAATGCATTGATTAAAGCCGATGGTTTGATTTACCAAGAGCTGGATGACTTGATTGCGGCGGTGCAAGAAGAGAACCCTTCAATCACGCAGTTTGAAACCTCGGTCTTTAATGGTGAATACATCACGGGTGACATTAACCAAGGTTATTTGGATCGTTTAGATGCTGCGCGTAATGATGTGGCTCGACACGGTGATACGTCATCAGAAGACGCCAACTTAGAATTACATAACGAGAATGACGACGACTAAGGCGTCATAACAGCATGAAAAAGGCCCGCAGCGGAATGACGTTGCGGGCCTTTTTTTATTAGCGTTGGAACGGATAAACCGAGCCAAGTTTAAGGATTTGAGTTAACGCATCAAGGGCAGTGCGGGACTCGTTGAGTAACTGTGGGTCACGTAAATCTTCCACTGTGAGTTCGTCGCGGTAGTGTTTATCGACCCAGTCATTCAGTCGTTGATACAGGCTATCATTCATCAATACCGCAGGGTTCACTGCTGCCAACTCGCTGTCGTTCAATGCCACGCGTAAACGTAAGCATGCAGGACCACCGCCATTACGCATACTTTGTTTGACGTCGAAGAAACGCACTTGCTTGATCGGCGTGTCACGTTGCACTAGGTCATCTAAATAGGCGGCAACACTGGCATTTTCTTGGCACTCGGTCGGCGCAATAATGGTCATTTCACCGTTTGGTAAGGTCAGCAGTTGCGTGTTAAACAAATAGGTCTGAACTGCGTCCTCAATACTGACTTCAGAGGTTTTTACACAAATGAAGTGGAGCGGTTGTTCGCCGAATTTGCGCTGCATTTCGGCGAGTTTCGCTTCAGTATCTAAGAAAGCTTGCTCGTGATAGAACAACACATTTTGGTTGCCCACAGCAATTACGTCATTGTGAAATACGCCTTGATCGATGACATCAGGATTTTGCTGGATGAAGACGGTATTTTCCTCACTTAAGCCATGCAAGCGAGCGATGGCTTGTGAGGCTTCGAAGGTCTGTCGCGCCGGAAATTTGCGAGGCGCGGGTTTGCTTGCGTCGAAAGCGTAGCGGCCGAAGGTGAACACTTCTACGCCAGCATGGCCATAGTTGCTACATAGACGCGTGTGATTTGCCGCACCCTCGTCACCGAAGTGTTCGTTGTCTGGCAAGTGCAGGTGATGCTCAAAATAGCGTGGGTTGGCAAACATCGCCTGTAAAATACGGCCGCTGGTTAAAGGTTCCAGCGAACGATGGAATTTGTTGGTTAAATTGGCCGGCGTGAAATGCACTTTACCATTGGCAGTGTCGGCGCCTGGCGATACTGTTGCGGCGTTCGCCGTCCACATACTTGAAGCAGAACACACAGCCTGATAAATTTGCGGCGCTTCGGTGGCCGCTTTGTAAAGTACATCGCCATCGCTGCCAGAGAAACCAAGGCGGCGCAGCGTTGCAATGTCAGGTCGCTCTTGTGGCGCAAGAACACCTTGCACCATGCCAAGATCATGCAGTGCCTTCATTTTGGCAAGACCTTGCTTGGCAGCAGAACGAGGACTGGAAACCGCTTTAGCATTTGAAAGCGACGCTACGTTACCAAAGGATAACCCGGCGTAGTTGTGGGTTGGGCCGACGAGGCCATCAAAATTCACTTCAAAGTGCTGAGTGCTCACGAAATCCTCCATTGCAGTTGCAAGCAAGTGATAAGTGGCTATTATACCCACAACATATTGCTTAGTGTAAGCCCTGAACCGCCGCAACGCCGCGTCGAATAAGGTGATCCGAGTTGCGTTTGCATAGCTATAAGTAATACACGAATTTTTATGAATTTTGCTTTGCACGGTTGTTTACTGTGAGCAGAAGCGATATATCTAAAAAAAGATCCCATCATACTAGGATACAAAGGACGCATGGCTAAATCGCTAGTAATTGTCGAGTCGCCAGCCAAGGCTAAGACCATAAATAAATATTTAGGCAACGATTTTGTTGTGAAATCGAGTGTCGGACACGTGCGTGACTTACCGACACGAGCCACCGCAGAAGTTGCGAAGAAGTCGCCTGCGGAAGTGCGCAAGATGACCCCAGAACAAAAAGAAGCGTATCGTCGCTCTCGCGAGTTTAAGAAACTTGTGGCGCGCATGGGGGTTGATCCTGAGCACAACTGGGAAGCGCACTATGAAGTGTTGCCCGGTAAAGAAAAAGTGGTCAATGAGCTGAAGAAGCTGGCGAGTAAAGCCGATGCTGTCTATCTCGCGACGGATTTGGACCGCGAAGGGGAAGCCATTGCGTGGCACTTACGCGAGCTTATCGGGGGGGACGACGCACGTTTTCGCCGCGTGGTATTTAACGAAATCACCGAAAATGCCATTCAAGATGCGTTTTCCCATCCTGCGGACTTGAATCTACACCGCGTGAACGCACAGCAAACCCGCCGTTTCTTGGATCGGGTGGTGGGCTTTATGGTGTCGCCAGTGCTGTGGAAAAAAATTGCCCGCGGCCTTTCTGCTGGTCGTGTGCAATCGGTCGCGGTACGTTTGGTAGTCGAACGCGAACGTGAAATTAAAGCCTTTGTGCCAGAAGAGTATTGGGATATTTACGCAGACCTTTCCACGGCAGAGCGCATTCAATTGCGTATGCAATTAGCAAAATACCGTGGCAAAACCTTTAAGGCGGGTGATAAAGCTGCTGCAGATGCAGCGGTGAGTTACTTGCAGTCGGCTCAGTATCAAGTGCTTGAGCGCGAAGATAAGCCAACCAGCAGTCGTCCGTCAGCACCTTTTATTACCTCAACCTTGCAGCAAGCAGCCAGTACGCGTCTTGGCTTCGGCGTGAAGAAGACCATGATGCTCGCGCAGCGACTTTACGAAGCCGGTCATATCACCTACATGCGTACCGACTCGACCAACTTAAGTAAAGAAGCCGTGGCCAATTGCCGTGATTACATCACCAAGCAATATGGCAAAGAGTATTTGCCTGAAAAGCCGAATGTGTATGGTGCTAAGCAAAATGCCCAAGAAGCGCACGAAGCGATCCGTCCTTCGAGCGTGACGGTGAAATCAGAACAGTTGCGCGACATGGAGCGTGACGCGCAGCGCTTATATGAATTAATTTGGCGACAGTTTGTGGCCTGTCAAATGACGCCAGCGCGCTATGATTCAACCACCCTGACCGTTGGTGCTGGAGACTATGAGTTGAAAGCGCGAGGGCGGGTGATGCGCTTCGCCGGTTGGACCAAAGTGCAACCACCAGCAAGCTCGAAAAACAACGATGATGCGACCTTGCCTGATGTGAAAAAAGGCGAGCAACTGTCGTTGCAACAACTCGATCCACAACAGCATTTCACCAAGCCGCCAGCGCGGTTCAGCGAAGCATCGCTGGTGAAAGAGTTGGAAAAGCGTGGTATCGGCCGACCGTCTACCTATGCGGCGATTATTTCGACCATTCAAGATCGTGGTTATGTGCGGGTTGAAAACCGTCGTTTCTACGCCGAGAAAATGGGTGAAATTGTCAATGATCGTTTGGTGGAGAACTTCTCGCGCTTGTTGAACTACAACTTCACCGCTGAGATGGAGCAGGCGCTGGATGATATTGCCGAAGGTAAGCTGAATTGGAAAGAAACGCTTGATGCCTTCTACGAGGAATTCTCGAAGAAAATCGAACAAGCAGAATTGCCACCAGAAGAAGGCGGCATGCGCAACAATGAGATGGTGTTAACCGACATTGATTGCCCAAGCTGTGGCCGCAAAATGGGGATTCGTACCGCCTCTACGGGCGTGTTCCTCGGCTGTTCAGGTTACAACTTACCGCCCAAAGAACGCTGTACCCAAACCATTAACTTGTTGCCGGGCGAAGAAGCCGTCAAAGTGAGCGATGACGAAGAAGCTGAAACCGAAGCGTTGCGGGCGAAAAAACGTTGTCCGGAATGTGGGACGGCGATGGATAGCTACCTGATTGACAAAGAACGCAAATTGCATGTCTGCGGTAACAATCCAGCGTGCCCAGGGCAATTGGTCGAGTACGGCGAATTCCGCATTAAAGGTTATGATGGCCCAGTGCTGGAGTGTGATCGTTGTGGCAGCGACATGCAGTTGAAGACTGGCCGTTTTGGTAAGTACTTTGGTTGTACCAACAGTGAGTGTAAAAACACCCGCAAACTTTTGAAAAATGGTCAGCCTGCACCACCGAAAGAAGATCCTGTGCCGTTTCCGGAACTGCCTTGTGAGAACTCCGATGCGCATTTTGTCTTGCGTGATGGCGCCTCAGGCGTGTTTTTATCGGCCAATACGTTCCCGAAATCGCGCGAGACCCGTGCGGTGAAAGTTGCTGAATTAAAGCGCTTTAAAGATCGTATCCCAAGTAAATTCCATTATCTTGCGGAAGCTCCAGCGACGGATGATGATGGCAATCAGGCCATTGTGCGCTATAGCCGTAAGCAGAAAGAGCAATATGTCATTACCGAGTCGGAAGGTAAGCCAACGGGGTGGCAGGCCTATTATCGTGATGGTGCTTGGGAAGTAAAGGAAACCAAAAAACGTAAGAAATAACGCGGAGAACAATCCGAATCTCCGCTCTTGTTGAGCCTCCAGTCGCGGTCTAAAGTGAGTATTCCAGTTGCAAGGAATGCCACTGGATCGCAGACAAGGAGGTCTCAACATGTATCCTATCAGCTATGCTTCGCGCGTCGTTGCGCTGCTTCTAAGTGTGGTGTGCGGCAATACCAGTGCGGCAACACGGCAGCTATGCCAGCCCTTTGATTTTCAGTTCCAAGCTACCTCAACACCCCCGTTACATAGCCTTGCACAAGCGCCTACGCCGGTGGTGTTTGCGTTGCATGAAGGCCGCTTACAGCCGCAAGTTGAGCGACTTCTGCGTGAACGCTTTGCGGTAACCACTATTGAGTGGCGCGCTTCGCCGCACTTTCGTTGGTCGAGTGATTACCTGCTCAGTGCAGAGAGTTGGACGCAAGCACTGACACACCTGTTGCAACCTTATGGCCTCAAGGCCGTTTTGTACGCCAACCACTCTGCGGTAATTGTGCCTGAGCAGGAGGCTGTACTATGAGGTGTTTGGAAGTGCCCCTAGTGGCTTGCGCTTGTGTCTTGCTAAGCAGTTGTGCGCAGCTGCAGGGGCCTGATGTAGCGACGCAGCAACAGCGTGTGTTAACCGAACTCACCAACTTGCAAGAGCAGTACGGACACAGTTCACGGACCGTCGTTAAACATTCCGAGGCATTATATGTGGCGCCGCTTGACCCACGTTTGGCGGCGCAGCCGGACTGGTATAGTCATGATGTTCACGTACAAGCGACACAGCTTCCGGTGCAGCATGTGCTCGACGAGCTGTTTGGCGAGACCGCGGTGCATGTGCAGTTTGCGCAACCAGCGTTGGCTGAGCAGCTGATTAGCATCGACTTTGAGGGGCAACTGGGCGTATTACTCGAGCGGCTCAGTAGTCAATTCGGCTGGTACCTGCAGATTACACCGCAATGGGTCAGCTTTAGTCAGTGGCAAACGAAAGAGTTTGATGTCGCTTTTATTGCTGGTTCTAGTGAATACTTTATGGGTAATCGCGCGACCACAACACCCTCCATGCGTGAGACTGGGCAGAGCGGTGACGGTCTATCGCCAACCCTTGGCGAAAGTGACCAGTTTAGTAATTTTCGCCACGACCAGCTTAGCGTTTGGCACGATTTAGAGCGTTCGCTAAAACTACTCCTCTCTGATGCTGGCGCCTTGAGTTTGAATCAAAGTTCGACCTCAGTGATCGTGAAAGACACGCCTTATCATGTACGGCAAGTTGATGCTTACCTACAGCAGCAAAATGAACGACTCACGCGGCAGGTCGCAATTGACGTACAGATATTAGAGGTCAGTTTCGCTGATGATGAGCAGCTTGGTATTGATTGGCAAGCCCTCGCCCAGTCGGCTGGCGGTAATGCCATTTTAGGTTTGGGCTCAGGCGGCGTCGGGCGCTTGGCCGAGCAATGGGCAGGGCAACTGCTGTGGCAACGCCAGCAGGGGCGATGGAGCGGCTCCGAGTTATTTATTGAAGCATTGCAGCAACAAGGCTTGGTCCGCATCAATAACCAGCCGCGCGTTATGAGCTTAAACAATCAAGTGGCGAAAGTTGCTTTGCAAGATAACGCAACCTATCTGGCAGCCTCAGGCAGCACTGTGACGGCAAATGTTGGCACTACTTCACAACTTCAACCTGGCGTGATCACCACCGGTTTCGAACTCTATGTTTTGCCTAGTATTCGCGATGGCGAGGTCATCTTACAGCTTTCCACAGAACTGTCCGACTTGTTGCGGATTGATGAAGTGCGTTCGGGAACACAGCTGATACAAACGCCGCATACCAATCGTAAGCAATTTTTTATGCAAGCGGTCGTGGGCGATGGGCAAACATTGTTGCTCTCAGGTCTACGCAATGAGCGTGAACAACTTACCGAGCAAACCAGTTGGCTGAGTTTGCTACTTGGCGGTCAACAACAGCGCCGCCAACATCGTAGCGAGACGCTAGTGTTATTAACGCCAACGATTATTCAGCGCACTGGAGAACAAGGATGAACGGCCTCGTTATAGGTGCATGGCGTCAGCATTGTGCGCGTGTTGCTGAGGTCGATGCGGCGCTACGGCAAGCGCGTACTTTGGGAATGAAAAACTATGCAGTGATGCGCCACGGCAAAATGTACTGGTTGGCCTGCAGTGCACAAGCGAACCATCGCGGTGCGCGAGACGTTGCCAACGTGGTACGGCAGTTTTATGCCAAGGTCGCTTGCGGTGTGTACTTCGCTGAATGGCACGAGCAAACCTTGTGCGTGGCTTGGCGTGGTGAGCATCTTGTGCATTGTGGATTATGGCCGATAACGTCACCTCAGGCTTGCCAGCGCGCGTCATTGTTCGCGCAGTTGGAAGCCGTACTATCACAAGGCTGTGTCGTGCTCCTTGCCAGAGATATGGCGAAAGCATGGCAGGAGTACTGCCAACAGCAACACCCTCGCTGGCAAGTGCGCGTCGAGCAACCCGGTTTGGCTGAATTGCCAACACCGAAAAAGGCCTATTTGCAAGCACTCAGCCAGCGCCCAGGATGGCAGCAACGGCAGCGCTTAATGCTGGCGCTATTACTTATCTTGAGTAGTGCAAGCTTGGTCACCTGGTGGTTTTGGCCTGCCCCAGTGGTGTCCGAACCCGTTGGTGGGCAGCAGCGTGCCAGTTATACCCCCGCTGGCAGTCGCACCGGGCTTTTGACAGAGCTCCCCACATTGCTGCGAGGTTTTGAGCACTTAGCGGGCTGGCGTTGGCAATCTGCGGAACTTCGAGGCCAACAACTGGTGGTGGTATTCACGGCATCCTATGGGCGGCTGGAGGAGTTAATCGCACAAGTGCCGTCGTACTGGCAGGTGCAAGGGCAGGGAAAAACTGTCCAACTGCTGTATCGCGATGAGGTTTCGCAAGCTTTTCAAGCTGCGCCAGAGCAGGAGGTTTTTAATTGGTCAGAGCGGTATCAGGCGTTGTTTCCTCAACTCGTTCTACGCAGTGTTGTTGGGCAACAGGATACTCATTTCCAGTGGCAAGACTACCAATTGCAGCTGCCGTCGACGTCTTTGCCTGAGTTACAACGCTTGGCGGCGACGTTAGATGCCCCCCATCTGCGTTTGCTGACGCTGAAATTGAAACCCGCACAGCGTTCCTTAGCCGCTGAGCTTGTGGTGCGCGTATACCGTCACTTACCACCATCGTTACAAGGAGCGTCGCGATGATCTTATTTTTAACTCCAACAGTTTGGGCCACTCTGCTGGTATCGGTCGAGATCGTTGCTGAAAGCACAGCTCCGCTGTCGCCGCAATTACAAGAGCAACTGCAACGTGTGAGCGCTTTGCGTCAAATTGAGCTCGCTGAGCTGGCGGCCGCGGCGCAGGTGCGTAAATTGCAGCACGAATTGCAGGTGGCGCAGTTACAGCAGCAAATTCGGGACCTCGCTGCCCCGGTCCGTCAGACGAGCGCAAAAGAAGAGGGGGACGACCCCTTACAGTCTGCCCGCTTAGTTGGTGTGGCTCAGATTCAACAGCAGCGCCATGTGTGGTTTGCGGTGGCTGAGCAATTGGTCAGCTTAAAAGTAGGAGAGGCGCATTGGTTAGGACTTAAAGTCGAACATATCGGGAATCGCCTGCGGCTCCAACACGGTCGGTATTCGCGTGACTTTATGTTGCCAAAGGAGTGGTGAGATGGAGTGCATACGATTGACGGATTGGCAAAGCGTGGTGCCTGCAGAAAGCTATCTGGCGGCATGTTTAAGTTTTACCGAACGCGCACAAGAAGAAGATGTCGCGTTGGTGATCAGTGATGACGGGTTTATTATTGCCAGTGAGATGGCGTGGCAACGCTATGCGCTAGAGCTCTCTAATTTTCGGGAAGAGTTACGCGCGAAGCAACAGTTTCGCCATTTTGCCGTTGCCTCGGCACGCGAGATACGCAGCGCTTTGCATGACGCGGAAGCCGCGCGGCAACAACGGCAACAGGCTCAGCAAAACGCCGTGTTCGATCGCACGCGCGCTCAGCAATCGTTGGAAGACCTCGTTAGCCAAGCGCTGACGCTAGGTGCCTCAGATATTCACTTGAGCTTTAACAGTCAGCATGCCGCTCTGTCATTTCGCGTGCATGGTCGCATGGTAAGTTACGCTGAACGCCCTCGAGAAACCTTGGTTGCGGCTATCGCCGCGGCGCTGAACACGCGCTCCGATGACTTTCATCAGTTATTTGACGAACAACGGCTGTCCAGCGCCAGTATAAATGTCGTGGTGAAACATCAAGGCCAGGGACAGCGCATTCGTTTGCGGGTACAGAAGTCGCCGATCCGTAATGGTTTTGCGGTCACCATGCGTATTCAGCATGAACAGCAAGCTATTTTACGTTTTGACGAGCTAGGTTTTGCTCCCGCCCTCATTGCACAATTGCGTCTGTTGCTGGAACAACCAAGCGGTTTGTTTATTGTCGCGGGGCCCACCGGGCAAGGCAAAACAACGAGTTTGGCTGCACTGAACCTGATGATCCCACCAGACTTTAAAGTGATCTCTTTGGAAGATCCGATCGAAATTATTCAGCCACACATTGAGCAAAAGCCTGTTCTTGCCGGCCATCCTGAGCTGAATTTTGCCAACATGGTGAAAGTCGCCTTACGTGAAGATCCTGATGTCATCTCGATCAGTGAGATTCGTGATGCGGAAACGGCCCATGCCGCGTATACCGCGGCACTAACCGGACACTTTGTGACCGCGACCTTACATGCGCATGACTGTTTTGGGGTAATTCAACGCCTGAACGATTTAGGCCTCAGTGATCGCATGTTGGCACAGCCAGGTGTGCTTCGGGGCATTTTGGCGCAGCGATTGCTCAAGCAAGCTTGTACGACATGCTTAGGCGAGCAGCGAACCCCTGTGTGCCCTGTGTGCCATGGAACTGGGGTTGGGCGGCGTAAGTTTGTCGCTGAATTTTTAGCTGTCGATGCCGAGTTTCAAACCGCCTTGCGGCATGAACAGCTGCCAGAGTATTGGCAGCAACGCATCGCCAATGGCTGGTTGCCACTAATGCAGCAACTGCAGGGGACAAAAGAGGTGGCGTCATGCGATTAAACCGAGCACAGCAACTGGCCATTTTAGAAGACATAGCGCTGGCGTTAGCGGATGGCTTAAGCATTGCGCAAGCCTGTGAGGAACTGCAACAACATGCACAAGCGCAAGGGTTGGTATCGGAACAAGATGCGATTCGCGCGTTGCAACAGGCAGTTTTCCAAGGGCAACCTATCGCTATCGCGATGCAAGCGTGGTTTGCCGACGATCTTTGTATGTTAGTAAGTGTTGGTGAGCGCAGTGGTGTCTTGGCTCAATTGCTGGCTGCACAGCAACGCTTTGAGCAGCAGCGGCAGCAGGCCTTAAGAGAATTTTGGCGACCGCTGATTTACCCACTGTTGATGCTCATGTTGTGTGTGCTGGCCTGTTTCGCCATTGGTCAACGGGTGATGCCAAAGTTGGCTGGCAGTCTTGAACCCTTACATTGGCCGTTGTTAAGCCAATGGTTGATGTTTCTTTCCCAACCGCTTTGGTTACTGTCGTTGAGTGTATTGGCGGGGCTCGGACTTATTTGGGTTTGGGGGCCTTACCCGTTGATTCAATTACATTGGCAGCCATGGCGCTGGTGCGCGCACCATGGTGCCTTTGTGGTGCGCCGTTATTTTGATGGGGTGTTGCTGTTGCAAACCTTGACTGTATTGCTTGCTGCGGGGGTATCGATGGATAAAGCCTTGCAGTTGATGGAGCGCTTCGCGGCCGGCGCGCTTAAAGCCGTAGTGCCGCAGCTACGTACAAAGTTAGCGCAAGGTCAGCGACAATTAGCAGTGATCTTGGATTGTGGATTGTTGTCGCCGCGGATGTTGTTTCGACTTAGTAATGGCAGCCGAAATGCGACGGAACACGGCACCTTACAGCGGGTTGCTGGGTACGCAGCAAATGATGCGGTACAAGCGTTGCGGCGATTAAAAGTAGGGGTGCAAGTTGGCTGTTATGGATTGATTTTAATCTTGTTGTTGGTATCTGTCGGTGGCATGGGAGCCATGCTGATGGCGGTGACACAACAGCATGTTCGTTAGTAAAAAAAGCCTGTTACAAGGAGAGTAACTTATGAAAAATCAAAATGGTTTTACCTTTATCGAAGTGTTGACGGTGTTGGCGATTATTGCTTTAGCAACCATAGGTACCCTAGCGGTGCGTGATTGGGCAGTGGGCAATTCTCGTGTGAGCGAAGCCAAGAATCAGATTGTTACCATTCAAGCCGGGGCGCAATTGTGGCGACCGCGCAACGGCAGTTTTACTGGGATCAGTATGAGCTCCATGTCGTCCATTGCGGCGGTGCCTGAAATTTGGGGCGATGGTTCGGGCATTAACCCTTGGGGCGGCGCCATCGCGATTGAAGCCGATTTAAGTGATAGCAGTCGTTATGTCGTCACTTTATCGGGGATTGCCCAAGACGGAGAGGGTGCGCGTCTTGCTCGAGATTTTATCGACTATACCATCGATAGCTCGTATAGCAGCGGTACCGTCACTCTACGCTTTCAAGGTTAAGCAGGAGACAACCATGGAGCGGCAAAGTCAAAGGACTGTGTTGCACGCATTGGCGGGCTATCTACTCCTCGAGTGGATGATTGCAGTGAGTTGCTTGGCAGCTTTTGCTTTGCTTGCTCTGTTGGGGTGGCACCATCAAACCACCTGGCAAGCGCAGATGAATCGTCAGCTCGAACACACTCAGCAGCAACTGAGCGCGCATCGCTTTGCCTTGCAAGGTGGCGAACAGAGCTGGCTATTCGCGTTGCAATGGGGCAGCTAATCATGCGACAACCCAAAGGTTATATCCTATTTGAACTGGTGCTTGGCTTGAGTTTATTAAGTTTAATTCTGCTCAGCACCCAACAATGGTTTTTGTATCAACGCACGCAACAGCAGCGTCAGCTAGATGTGACGCAAGCAAAGGTGTTTTTGACGGCGGTGGAACGCTTTTGGCTACAGGAACAACGTCCACCGGCAGTGGTAAGTGAGCTAATCAGCAAGGGCTACCTTGAGGAGCTTTGGTACCCATGGCAAGGCGCACAGTGGCAACTGAGCGAACATGACCAGCTCTTACGTTTAAGCTTGCCCGCAGAGGAGGTTGAGGTTGCACAATGGCTGACAGGTCGTATCGCGGGAGCGATGGTGAATGAAGATGGCTTTTTGCAACTTCATGTGTGGAAGCCCATTGCGCTGGTGCTACAGCATCGCTATCTGCAACGTTTTACCGACCCGCAAGCACCCGAGGTCAACACCATGCAAAGCGATCTGCTGATGGACGGCAATGCGATTCGTAATGTTGGTACTATTGATGCTGAGCAGGTATCGGCACCGGTCGCGATAATTCAACAAGGAACGTTTCAGTCGCTAAATGCGAACCAGCTGATGGTGACGCAGTTGATTGCTGAACATGCTCAGGTTGATGGGTACTCGGTGGCGGAAATGGCGCAACGATTAGCGCAACTCCAGCAACAATGGCAACAGTTTCAAGCGCAAGGTGGGTGCCAATGAAGTGGCAACGCGGTCAAGCCTTAGTTGAGTCTGCTGTGGTGATGCCAGTGCTGATCCTCATGGTGTTGTTGGCCGTGCAGCTCATTTGGCTGGTCTTTGCGCAGTCGACGTTTCGCGGTGCGGTCAGTTATGCGCTCCGCGCTGGCGCCTTACACCACGGCGATGAACGCATTATGGCGAGAACCCTCGTCGTCGGCATGGCAAGCCTACAACCGGTGACCTTGGCCAGCCTCACGCCGGAACGCGAGGAGTTATGGCAAGCGCAACTGCAGAGCTCGTTGCAGCAATGGTTACATTTTCAATGGGCAGGCAAATTAACTACCTTGGCACCCACTGAACAAGTGCTTGCTGCGCAGGCTGAAACGCGCTACGACCTTGAACTGGCACAGTGGGTGCACGAGCTCGCAGTGGACCATCCGGCCTTGCGATTCAATGCAACGACGCAGCAACAACGTCCGCAACTAGCTATCGAGGTCTGGTGGTGCTTGCCCTTGGAGGTGCCATTGGCGGCACAAGTACTGGTGGCGTTACGGAGTTGGTTGCAGTCACCTGCGCAGCGCTTTTGTAAGTTACGGGAAGAAGTCGTGGGGCGTCCGTTGTGGGCATTAGAGCAGCGGTTAGAAGGACCGCTGCTCAGTGGTTATCGGCATGGCCTGAATTAGTTTGCCGGTGCGTGCCAAGTATCACAGGCCTGCAAAGTGTTTTGCATCAGCGTAGCGACGGTCATTGGTCCCACACCGCCGGGTACTGGGGTTATATAGCTGGCACGTTCGACCGCAGCGTCAAAGGCGACATCACCCACGAGTTTGCCGTCAGCGCCGCGGTTAATACCAACATCGATGACCACTGCACCAGGCTTGATCCACTCGCCAGGAACAAAGTTAGGTTTACCTACTGCAACAACCACAACGTCGGCACGCTCAACATGCGCTTGCAAGTCTTTGGTAAAACGATGACACACGGTGGTGGTCGCGCCGCCGAGTAAAAGTTCTAACCCCATTGGACGGCCGACAATATTTGAGGCGCCAACCACGACCGCGTTTAAACCGTGCAGGTCAAGTTGGATGGACTCAAACAAGGTCATGATGCCGCGAGGGGTACACGGACGCAGGGCAGGGTTACGTTGGGCTAAACGCCCCATGTTAAAGGGGTGGAAACCGTCGACGTCTTTAAAAGGGTTAATGCGTTCAAGTAAAGCTTGGGCATCTAATCCTGCCGGCAAAGGCAACTGTACTAAGATACCATCGACGCTAGGGTCGGAATTAAGCTCATCAATAAGCGCTTCTAGTGTGGCTTGGCTGGTGTCTGCTGGTAAGTCATACGAACGTGATGTGAAGCCAACTTCTTCACAGGCACGACGTTTACTGCCAACATAAACTTCAGAAGCAGGATCGCTACCGACTAAGATTACAGCTAACCCTGGCGCACGTAGTCCTTGTTTGACGCGTTCAGCAACGCGTTGTTTTACGTTTTCACGTACTTGTTGGGCGACTTTTTTACCGTCAATAAGTTGCGCAGTCATGAGGAATCCTTAAAAGCTGACGAAGATGAGGCTTATGTAGGGTTATTTTCGCATGTTTCAAAGCTTGAGTGTAGATAAGAATTGCGTAAAATAAGGGCGGCAAAGTGCAATTAAACATCGAATTGTCGCAAAAAGCAGCAGTCAGTTCATTTGCTCAAAAAAATGTTTGACGCTGCCTAGGGTTGTGGGTATCATTCGCCCCCGTTGTCAGGCCGCGTCCTGCACGGGTTTACAAAATGTCGGCGAGTAGCGCAGCTTGGTAGCGCACTTGGTTTGGGTCCAAGGGGTCGCTGGTTCGAATCCAGTCTCGCCGACCATTTTAAGAAGTACCATGCGCCCGTAGCTCAGTTGGATAGAGCAACGGCCTTCTAAGCCGTCGGTCGCAGGTTCGAATCCTGCCGGGTGCGCCATTTAGCCCTGGCATGACACAAAAAGAGTAGTGGTGGCTGTAGCTCAGTTGGTAGAGCCCCGGATTGTGATTCCGGTTGTCGTGGGTTCAAGTCCCATCAGCCACCCCATTTCTCTGCAATTCCCTAAGTTTTACCGGCAAACGGCGAGTAGCGCAGCTTGGTAGCGCACTTGGTTTGGGTCCAAGGGGTCGCTGGTTCGAATCCAGTCTCGCCGACCATCTTTTTATCTCCCTAAAAAATTCTAAAAATAACTTATCGTTCAGCTTATTTGCTAAGCTTTTCCGCGTTGTTCTGCAATTTCTTTCGAAATGTTTGACAAAAAGATAACCTTGACTACTCGACTCACGGCCATCGCTTAGCTATAATGCGTCGTCATTTTTCAAGGGCCCCGCTGAAGATGGGCTCAAGGCCAATAGTGAAGCCGAGGTAAGAAAGCAATGCAGGTTTCTTTAGAGACTACCCAAGGATTAGAACGCCGCGCCACCATTACTGTGCCAGCGGCAACCGTCGACGCTAAAGTCAAAGAGCTGTTGAAGACTGAGTACCGTAATCGCCGTATTAACGGTTTCCGTAAAGGAAAGGTGCCACCGAATGTATTGCAAAAGCTGTTCGGCAAAGAAGCTCGTGCACGCGCTGCACAAGAATTGATGCAGAGCCAGTATTTTGAAGCGATCATGCAGGAGAAAGTAAACCCTGCGGGTCCTCCGTCGATCGAACCAAAAACCAACGAAGCTGGTAAAGATTTAGAGTTCGTAGCGACATTCGAAGTTTATCCTGACGTTGAAGTGAAAGGCTTAGACGCAATCGAAGTTGAACAGCCTGAAGTTGAAGTCACTGATAAAGACGTTGATGCAATGTTAGATACATTGCGTAAGCAACACGCATCGTGGAAAGAAGTGAAGCGTAAGTCGAAAAAAGGCGAGCGTATCACCATCGACTTCACTGGTCGTGTTGACGGCGAAGAATTTGAAGGCGGAAAAGCGCAAGATTTCGCACTTGAGTTAGGCCAAGGTCGTATGATCCCTGGTTTTGAAGACGAAATCATTGGTATGAAAAAAGGTGAAGAGAAAACCATTAAGGTGACGTTCCCGGAAGACTACCACGCTGAAAACCTGAAAGGTAAAGACGCAGAATTCGATATCGTTGCGAAGAAAGTTGAAGAACAAGTTCTTCCTGAAGTAGACGATGAATTCGTTGCCTTGTTCGGTGTGAATGAAGGTGGCGTTGACGCATTGAAAGCTGAAGTGCGTAAGAACATGGAACGTGAGTTGAAAAACACCGTTCAAAGTAAAGTAAAAGAACAGATCCTTAAAGGTCTTGTGGCCAACAACGATGTTGAAGTGCCAAAGGCTATGGTGAAGCAGGAAATCGACGTGTTGCGTCGTCAAGCGATGCAGCGTTTCGGTGGTAACCAAGCGCAAATGCCTGAATTACCAGCGAACTTGTTCGAAGAGCAAGCGAAAGAACGCGTTAAGATTGGCTTGTTGCTTGGCGAAGTGATTCGCGGCAACGAAATGAAAGTTGACGATGCAAAAGTTGACGAAATCATTGCCAACAACGCTTCTGCTTATGAAGACCCAGAAGAAGTTGTTGCTTACTACAAAGGCAACCAAGAGTTGATGCAGCAAGTGCGTAACGTTGCACTTGAAGAGCAAGCTGTTGAGTTCGTTCTTGGTAAAGCAAAAGTTTCGGCGAAGAAAACCAGCTTTGACGAGCTGATGAACCCGAAACAGAAGTAAGTTAGCGTATTCCGCGCGCCCAAGCGTTGACGGAATGTATCGCAACTTGGTTTAATGGCTCGTATAGTCCTATACGAGCCATTTTTATTTGCAGGAGTCGTTTCTATGTCGGAACTCGCGCATAACCCGATCGCGCAGTTGGTGCCTATGGTGGTGGAGCAAACCGCTAAAGGTGAACGGTCGTACGATATTTATTCTCGTTTGCTGAAAGAGCGCGTGATTTTTTGCTGTGGTCAAGTTGAAGACCACATGGCGAATTTGATTGTCGCGCAAATGCTGTTTTTAGAGTCAGAAAATCCTGAAAAAGACATCTTTCTTTACATTAACTCACCTGGTGGAGCGGTAACTGCTGGTATGGCAATTTACGATACCATGCGTTTTATTAAGCCAGATGTCAGTACCGTTTGTATGGGCCAAGCGGCCAGTATGGGCGCTTTCTTACTCGCCGGTGGTGCGCAAGGGAAGCGTTATTGCTTACCAAATTCACGGGTGATGATTCATCAACCGCTGGGCGGTTTCCAAGGTCAGGCCTCTGACTTTGAGATCCATGCGCGGCAAATTTTGGATATTAAAGAGCGTCTCAACCGTATGTTGGCCGAAAACACCGGTCGCGACTATGAGCAAGTTGCTAAAGATACGGATCGTGACTATTTTATGTCGGCCGAAGAAGCGGTGGACTATGGTGTTGTAGACCACGTATTTAAGCAACGCACTGGAGATTAGCATGACTGATAAAACCCAAGGTGATGGCGAACAGCCGTTGTTCTGTACCTTTTGTGGGAAAAGTCAGCACGAGGTCCGTAAGCTGATTGCTGGGCCTTCAGTATTTATTTGTGATGAATGTGTCGACCTTTGCAACGATATCTTGGCGGAAGAGATCAAGAATATCGCGCCGAGTGAAGGCTCAGATAAGCTGCCAACACCGCACGAGATCCGTGCGCACTTAGATGCCTACGTGATTGGCCAAGAGTTTGCCAAGCGCGTGCTGGCGGTGGCAGTGTATAACCACTACAAGCGTTTGCAGAACTCTGGCAAGGGTGATGATGGCGTTGAACTGGGCAAGAGTAACATCTTGCTGATCGGTCCAACCGGCTCAGGTAAAACCTATTTGGCGGAAACGTTAGCGCGTTTCTTGGATGTGCCGTTCACCATGGCTGATGCAACCACGTTGACCGAAGCTGGTTACGTGGGTGAAGACGTTGAAAACATTATTCAGAAGCTCCTGCAAAAATGTGATTACGACGTTGAGAAAGCACAACGCGGCATTATTTATGTCGATGAAATCGATAAGATTTCACGTAAGTCAGACAACCCATCGATCACGCGTGACGTGTCAGGTGAAGGGGTGCAGCAGGCGTTACTGAAGCTTATCGAAGGTACCGTTGCGTCAGTGCCGCCACAAGGCGGACGAAAGCATCCACAACAGGAATTCTTGCAGGTCGATACCTCTAAGATCTTGTTTATCTGTGGTGGCGCCTTTGCAGGTCTTGATAAGGTCATCGAGCAACGTGTTAGCGTTGGCGCAGGCATTGGTTTCGGCGCTACGGTCAAAGACAAAGCCGCTGAAGCAATGGCAAATATTATTCAACAAGTAGAGCCGGAAGACTTAGTCAAGTATGGCTTGATCCCTGAATTTATTGGTCGTTTGCCGGTGCATGCAACCTTGCAAGAGCTTGACGAAGACGCTTTAGTGCAAATTTTGCAAGAGCCGAAAAACGCTTTAACCAAGCAGTATGCGGCCTTATTCGACATGGAAGGTGTCGAACTTGAATTCCGTGAAGATGCTCTGCGTGCGATTGCGCGTAAGGCGATGCAACGGAAAACGGGTGCGCGTGGCTTACGTTCGATTGTTGAGGCGGTGTTGTTGGATACCATGTATGACTTACCGTCTATGGACAACGTAACTAAGGTGGTCATTGATGAGTCGGTGGTGACCGGTGACTCCGATCCGATTTTGATTTATCAGGACCAGGAAAAGCAAGTTTCAGGTGAATAAACCTATCGTTTAGTGCGATATTTGTGCAAAAAGGGCCGATAAGGCCCTTTTTTTGTGCAAAACATTGAACTTTCTCTGTACGACCTCATATTAATGGTTAAGATGAATTGAATTCAGTTAGTGTCATCGAACTTGGAGACAAATATGAGCGAAACACGGGTTGAACACCTTAGTATTCCAGTTTTACCGCTACGTGACGTAGTGGTGTACCCGCACATGGTCATTCCGCTTTTTGTCGGCCGCGAGAAATCAATCCGTTGCTTAGAAGCTGCGATGGCAAATGATAAGCAGATTTTCTTGTCTGCCCAAAAAGACGCGAGCATTGACGAGCCTGAAGAGAAAGATATTCATACCATTGGTACGGTCGCCAATATTCTTCAGTTGTTAAAACTACCTGACGGCACTGTCAAAGTGCTGGTAGAAGGGAGTCAGCGTGCGGCCATTGATGTGTTTGAAGCGAACGAAGACTTTTTTCGAGCCAAGGTGCATTACCTTGAATCGGAAGCGATGGCCGACAAAGAAGAAGAAGTGATGATCCGTTCGGCGGTGAATCAGTTTGAAGGCTATGTGAAGCTGAATAAAAAGATCCCACCAGAAGTACTCACTTCATTATCAGGCATTGAGGAAGCGGATCGTTTAGCCGATACCATGGCGGCACATATGCCGTTAAAGCTAGATGACAAGCAGAAAGTGCTTGAAGTCACTGATGTGCGCGAACGTCTTGAGTACCTGATGGCGCTCATGGAAGGCGAAATTGACCTGTTGCAGGTGGAGAAACGCATTCGCACGCGGGTCAAAAAGCAGATGGAAAAGAGCCAGCGTGAGTACTATCTGAATGAGCAGATGAAAGCGATTCAGAAAGAGCTTGGCGAAATGGAAGACGGCCCAGACGAGTTTGAGGCGCTAGAGAAGAAGATTCAAGATGCCAAAATGCCTGAAGAGGCGGAGCAGAAAACGCGCGCTGAATTACAAAAATTAAAAATGATGTCGCCAATGTCTGCGGAAGCAACCGTAGTGCGTGGCTATATCGATTGGATGGTCTCAGTACCGTGGAAAAAGCGTTCACGGATCAAAAAAGATCTCGCCAATGCAGAGAAAATTCTTGATGCCGACCATTATGGCTTAGAGAAAGTCAAAGAACGTATTTTGGAATACCTAGCGGTACAGCAGCGTACCAGTAAAGTGCGCGGCGCGATTTTGTGCCTTGTAGGACCTCCTGGGGTAGGTAAAACCTCGTTGGGGCAATCCATTGCGAAGGCAACCGGTCGTAAGTACATTCGGATGGCTTTAGGCGGCGTTCGCGATGAAGCTGAGATCCGCGGTCACCGTCGTACCTACATCGGCTCGATGCCGGGCAAGTTGATCCAGAAAATGGCCAAGGTCGGTGTGCGTAACCCGCTGTTTTTGTTAGATGAAATTGACAAGATGGCGTCGGACATGCGAGGCGATCCAGCATCAGCGTTACTGGAAGTGTTAGATCCTGAGCAAAACGTTAATTTTAACGACCACTATCTTGAAGTGGACTACGATTTGTCTGATGTGATGTTTGTCGCGACCTCGAACAGTATGAATATTCCAGGCCCATTGTTGGACCGTATGGAAGTGATTCGTTTGTCGGGCTACACCGAAGATGAGAAGCTTAATATCGCCAAGCGTCACTTGCTACCGAAGCAATTGGATCGCAATGGTTTGAAAGACAAAGAGCTGTTGATCAAAGATGATGCGATTCTTGGCATTATTCGTTATTACACGCGTGAAGCTGGGGTGCGGAATCTCGAGCGTGAAATTTCACGCTTGTGCCGGAAAGCTGTGAAGAAAATCGTACTCGATAAGCGCTTGAAGAAGGTCGAGATTAATGGCGACAACCTGAAAGACTATTTAGGCGTGCAGCGCTTTGATTACGGTAAAGCGGAAGAAAGTAATCAAGTCGGTCAAGTGACCGGTTTGGCCTGGACCGAAGTCGGTGGCGATTTGTTGACGATTGAAGCAACAAACGTGGCAGGTAAAGGCAAAATCACCTCGACCGGTTCACTGGGTGATGTGATGCAAGAATCGATTCAGACCGCTCTTACCGTGGTGCGTAGTCGCGCAGATAAACTTGGAATCCCAGATGATTTCCATGAGAAACGCGATATTCACGTACACGTGCCAGAGGGGGCAACGCCAAAAGACGGACCAAGTGCGGGTATCGCGATGGTTACCGCCTTGGTGTCATCGCTCACTTCGATTCCTGTCCGCGCCGATGTGGCGATGACTGGTGAGATTACCTTACGTGGTGAAGTGCTGGCCATTGGCGGGCTCAAAGAGAAGCTGTTGGCGGCACACCGTGGTGGCATTAAGCATGTACTGATTCCGAAGGACAACGAACGTGACCTGCAGGAAATCAGTGACAATGTCAAAGGTGACTTAACCATTCAACCGGTGCAGTGGATTGATGAGGTGTTGGCGGTCGCATTGGAGCGTCAACCAAGCGTGAAATCTGCAGATTCATAACGGTAAAATGCGGCCTACAGGCCAGTAACATCGCTGTAGGCCGCATTCTTTCGTTAAAAAATTTGTGAAAAAGGGTTCTCAATCGAAAATCTTGTGGTAGCCTAGGGAAAAGTGAGTGGTCAGGGACAACCAAAACCTAGCTCTGACAAGGCACTTGAGAAGACAGGGATACGTAAAAGTTGTCGGAGACCTGTTGGAATCGCTTGAATCGATAGTTCAAGCTTGTTATAACCGTGCTGGCCCATTTGAAAGCCAATGGAACCATGCAATATCTGATAATAACAATCTAAGGGGATGATACTGTGAACAAGTCTCAGTTAGTTGACAAAATTGCAGAGGGAGCAGAAATTTCTAAAGCTGCTGCAGGTCGCGCTCTGGACTCTTTCATTGAAGCAGTAAGCGATGCTTTGAAAAAGGGTGATTCAGTACAATTAGTAGGTTTCGGTACTTTTGCAGTGCGTGAGCGTTCAGCTCGCACTGGCCGTAACCCACAAACTGGCCAAACGATTCAAATCGCTGCGGCAAAAGTACCTTCTTTCAAAGCAGGTAAAGCGTTGAAAGACTCAGTAAACTAATCACTGCGGAGCGGTAGTTCAGCTGGTTAGAATACCGGCCTGTCACGCCGGGGGTCGCGGGTTCGAGTCCCGTCCGCTCCGCCAGCGAATAGAGAAAGTAACCCGAAGCTTGTCTTCGGGTTATTTTTTTTTCGCGTAATGAGATAAAATAGCGCGCGGGAAAAACAGAACACTTTTTGAGGTTAGAAACATTATGTTGGATAAGATTCGGGAAGGCTCGCAAAGTTTGTGGGTGAAAATCTTCCTTGTCTTGATTGCACTTACTTTCGCGTTAGCTGGTATCGGTGGTTATATTGCCAATCAACCTGAGCCTGCTGTGGCAAAAGTAAATGGTGAAGACATTACACAAGCCGAGTTTGATCGTGCTGTTGAGAGTGAACGCGCGCGCCAGAAACAGCAGTTGGGTGATTTTTATGACCAGCTTGCGCGTGACCCACGTTTTACGCAACGCATCCGTTCGCAGGTCGTCAATGATTTAGTTAACCAGAAACTCCTTGAGCAAGCTGCTAGTGAGAGTGGTTTACGCGTCTCATCGGCACAAGTGAAAGCGGCGATTGCCGACATGGCGAGCTTTAAAGTTGCGGGGCAGTTCGATAACGATCTTTACCTGACCTCATTGCGTAGCGCAGGCTATACCCCTGAAAGCTTTGCTCAGGCACTTCGTGGTGATCTTGTCACACAGCAATTCGTGCAGGGCGTCATTGCCAGCGAATTCGTATTACCGAGTGAAGTTGATGCAACGCAACAACTGATTGGCCAAACGCGTAGTGGGGAGTATGCCGAAGTCGCACTAGCGGATTACCTTGAGCAAGTTGAGGTTGCCGATGAAGATGTGCAACTGTGGTACGAAGCGAACCGTCAACTGTTTGCTGTACCTGAGCAAGTCAAGGTTGCTTATGTGACGATTGATGCGGGTGAATTAGCTGAAAACGTCGAGATTTCTGATGAAGAAGTTACGGCGTACTACGAAGGCAACAAGAACCGTTACGGTACAGAACCGCAGTATCGCTTTTCACATATCCTCATCGAAGCTGGTGACGATGAAGCGGCAGCGAAAGCTGAAGCCGAAGCTTTATTGACTGAACTACAAAATGGCGCGGAGTTTGCAGCGTTAGCCAAAGAGCATTCTGATGACGTGTTCTCAGGTGAAGCGGGTGGTGATCTCGACTTTATCCAGAAAGGCACCATGGATGAAGACTTCGAAGCGGCTGCATTTGCGCTCGAGAACGTTGGTGATATTTCTGAGGTGGTGGAAAGTAGTTTTGGTTATCACATCATCACCTTGACCGACGTCAAAGAAGGCTCGGTAACACCGCTTGCAGAGGTACGCAGTGAAATCGTTGCGAACCTGCAAGAACAGCGTGTGAAGCAAAGCTATTATGAATTACAGCAGCAAGTTTCTGAACTCGCGTTTGAAATTCCAGATACCTTTGAGCCGATTCAAGAAGAGTTAGGCTTAACAGCCAAAGAAACTGACTTCTTCAGCCGTAACAATGCACCTGCGCCATTAAATAGCCCAGCAGCACTTGCTGAGTTATTTTCAGATGTGTTGATTGAAGAGCAGCTGAACAGCGAGATCATTGAAGTTAGCGACACCACTTCAGTGGTCGTGCGTGTGCTTGATTATAAAGAAGAAACGACCCAGTCGTTAGATGAAGTGCGTGATCAAGTGGTGGAAAACGTACGTCGTGAACAAGCACAACAGCTTGCTCAGGAAGCGGCGGATGCCTTAGCGCGCCAGCTTGAAGCCGGTGAAGCAGACGCAAGTGCCTTTACTGCGCTTGAGAATGTCGCACGTCAAACCGTTGACCATCCACGTGGTGTCACGCAACTGTTGTTCGCGATGAGCGTACCTGCTGCGGACAGCGTCGCTGTTGATACGGTAAGCCTTGCCAATGGTAATATTGCCGTGGTGGCATTGCGTAGCATGCAAGCAGGTGAAGTCAGCGCAGCACAAGCGGCGCAATTGAAAGACCAATTGCAGAACAACGTGATGGACGAAACCTATCGTGCCATTATTCAAGCGTTGCGTGCGGATGCTGACGTTGAGATTTTGCTTAGTTCAAGTCAGACAGAAACCGAAGACAATTAATTCTGCTGACGGATGAAAAGAAAAAGGGCTGGTTTGACCAGCCCTTTTTTTATGCCTGTGGGTAGAGCTTCGGGAGGCTCGCATCATCCCCTTTGGCCTGGTGTTGACGCTTTGCCTGTAAGGCGGCTTGAATGGCTCGCCAAAGGGCTTTTCCTTCATGCCAGCCTTGTTCATTTACCGCAGCGTAACGGCAGCGCTGCAAGTGCTCCAGTTGGCCACGGAGCGGGGCATGGTTAAAGTGCGCAGCGAGTTGCTGAAACTGTTGTGAAGGGAGTTGTAAGCCGTCGCGCATCCATTGCTTCAAGGCGAGCTCAGTGGCTTTGGCATCGTTTGCGAGACAGGCCTGTTTGAGCTGATTCAAATTAAAACGCGGTGGCTCTGCTGCGGCTTGGGCGTGTTGCGCACGTTGTTGTTTGCTTCGGCCGAATAACCACGCCAGGGTGGCGAGCCAAAGTACCACTAGCACCGCGGTCGCGACTTGCCAATAAATGGTCGTAGTGCGCCCTGTTGTGGCGGTTGGGGATTCGCTCGAGGTATCCGTATCCGCGGCGGTAGGCTCTGTTTGTGTGGCAGCCGGTGCCGGTGTGCTTGGCGTGCCAGTGCCCGGCGCGACACTCAACTGTTGTGCTGGTGCGGTAGCGGTGGCGGTCTGGCGCAAAATGGTATTAAACCAAGGTACCGTCAGGGCAGGGATGTCAAGGCTACCTGCCTGATGGGGGATCACCGCAACGCGTAACGTTTGCTGTGAGACTAAGCTGCCATTGCGTTGCGTCATGGCCGACTCAGGTGTTTCTGGATAGACACTCGCGTTAGCGATGGCCAAATCTTTTACCAAGGCATCGAGCCGTGGTAACTGATCGGCATTTGGACCTACCGCAGTGAGGCGATAGGTAAAGGTGATTGGTTCACCTTGGGTTATTTGTAATTGCGCATTGCTATCTTGCGTGCTGGCCTCATTGCCAACACTTACGGCAAGACTCACTAATTCGGCTGGCAGCCAGGTTTGTGTGGCCGGCCAATCGCTGGGGGTGGGGAGCACGTTCAAGGTGATGTCAGTGGCGGCTGTGGTGATCGACTTGGTTGCCGAAAAGGTCGGGAACATGGTGCGTTGACTGTCGACATTGATTTGCCCTTGGAACATCGGACCGCGGATCACTTGTTCACCTGAGCGCTGCGGGATCACCACGAAGCGGCGCGTGAAGACCTGAAAGAGGCGTCCATCGATAACTTCTGTCGTGTCTTGGTCCGAACCGATTTGACGAATATCCGCATCGTCTAACTGCGGGGGAATGATATTGCCACTATGGAGGTTAGCCGCCAGGTACAGTTTTGCTGTCACATCTACCTGCTCTTGCACGTACACTTCTTCGCGACCGAGTTCGACGCGCATAAAGGCCTGACGTTTCTCTTGCAGCTCTGGGTCATCGGCAGCCAATACTGACAAGCTAATGCTATTGCTGGTCACGCCAGCTAAGGTGACTGGGCCTAGGGTATAACTGCCTAGCTGATTCGGAGCTTTAATAATACTGCGAAAGGTTTGCTGACGCGTGGTTTCACCATTGATGATTTGGGTTGAGGTACTGCTCGAGGTGCCCATCACTTCCATGCTTTCCAGTACTTCGGCAGGTTGCCATAACGCATCGTCAATAAAGGTATCGACGGTAAGCGTAAAGACAAAGGTGTCGCCTGCTCCGACCGGGTTTTTATCCACGCTAATGATCACTTCAGAAGCTGTGGCTTGCGCGGAGGCACTCGGACTACAGGTCAAAATGACCGTAAAGACGACGATAAAAAAGGTACGGATCATTGTGGTTACCACTGTTTGGTTACTCCTTGCGGCGGCCGCTCATGGGCGCGTCGGCGGGCTTCTTGTCGCATTTTGGCTTCGAGCAATGGAGCTGGGTTATCATCGATACGGTTCAGCCATTGCTCCATTTGCTGACGTTGCTCGTCGCTGATGGGGTCGCCATTCGCCCCAAGTTGTTGCTGCGCCTGCTCGTCACCTTCGGCGTCACCGTCTTTTGCCTGCTGCGATTCAGCATCGCGCTGCTGCTCTGGCTTGCGCTGGCCTTCGTTGTTGCTTTCCGGCGGTTGCTGTTCTGGTTCGGCGTCGCCAGGCGCGTTCGAGCTACTGTTATCGCTAGAACCTGATTGCCCGCTTGATGATGGTTGCTGATCGTCTTGCCCTTGGCCGTCACCGGCGCTTTCGCCTTGCTGCTGATTTTGTTGTTGCTGTTGGCGTTGTTGTTCCGCCAATGCCTCGGCAATGTCGAGGTTGTTCTTTGCTTGGGTCAGCTCTGGGTTGCGTTTGAGCGCCTCTGCATAAACGTTTGCAGCTTCATCAAAGCGATTCAGGTTCATCAAGCTATTGCCCTGATTGTAATAGCCTTCGGCACTATCGAGTTGAGAAAAATCCATGAGTGCCTGTTCGTAATTTCCGCGCTTGTAGTTGGCGGTACCACGTTGCCAGGCGTCTTCGGCAATTTCTGCTGCGCGGTCGTAGCGCTGTTGTTGCAGAGCTTGGTCAGCTTGCTGATAAGGGGTTTGCCAAAGCTGCTGATGCCAGGCAAGCCCCTCATCTGTGGCGGTATCTGTCGTTTGTGCGAGCGCACTGGGACTGTGCCCTAACAAACTGCCGGAGAGGCAGACGAGCAAGACACCTTGGAGTGCGCCTCGACGCATAAATGGCAGTAATAAGAGAACGGCGAAGGCCAGCAGCCAAGGTCCCATATCAAACCAAGCATCGCCTTGTTGCTGGCTATTGCTATCGCTGCTGTCGCGACTTAATGGCGGCATACTACTCAGCGTCTCGAGATCGCTTTGATCTCGACGCAATTGGGTAAAGCGGCCGTTGGACAGATTCGCCAGCGTTTCCAGCCGTGCTAGCTGTACTTTGGGGATCACCACGTCACCGTTACGTTCGCGCATCAACTTGCCGTTGGCCAGCTGAATGGGAGCGCCGTCTTCAGTGCCTACGGCCATTACGGCAAGACGGTGAGGGTGGTTGCGGACAAAGTTGGTGAGGTCACGCTGATCGCTACTATCAATGCCGTCAGTAAACCAGTAAATATCGCCTTGCACATAACCTGCCTCGCGCAGCAATTGATCAGCAAGCTCCAGTGCGGCTAGCGGATAACTGCCTTGGCTGGGCATCAGATCAGGGTGCAGGGCGCGAATTAAGTTGCCAAGGTTACTCGCATCTGCGGTGAGTGGGCTAATGACAAAAGCGTCACCTGCGTATGCAATTAAGCCGGTTTCACCATCAAGTCGCGTATCTGTAAGCTCCATGGCTTTATAACGCATTTGTGTGAGGCGGTTCGGGGCTAAATCAGTCGCTAACATGGAGCGTGACATATCAAGAACAACGACCTGTCCTGCTTGCAGTTGATAGACAGGTTGCGGCTTTTTCTCCCATGCAGGTCCGGCGAGTGCAAGCACTAACAGACTCAGCACTAGCGGTGCCAGCCAGAAAACGCCGTTGCGGTGGCCCTGACGTTGTTGCGCGAGCATAAGGTCAGCCAAGTGTGGCGCCACCACTTGCTGCCAACCGGTCCGACGTCGCTTGCTGCGCCACAACAGAAGGAGTAGCACAACTGGCACGATCAAGCCGAGCAGCCACCAGGGCCGTAAAAAATGAAATGCGACAAGCATCGCCTCAAAGGTCATGCTGGCTGCCTCCCTAACTGTCGGAGCAAGGGGCCGACAAACAAGCCACTGAGAACCACAAAGGCAACGCTGACCGGCCAGTAAAATAACTCGGTTTGCGGGCGGCGTAATTGTTCGTCACCTGCCACAGGTTCATAGGCATCTAGTTTGCTGTAGATGGCCTCTAATTCTTCGGTGCTTCGCGCGCGGAAATATTCGCCACCGGTTGCTTCAGCAAGACCGCGGAGCATCGCTTCATCTAGGTCACGACTTGGGTTCACGGTGCGCTTGCCAAAGAAACTATCAACCACGACTTCTTCGGCACCAACACCAATGGAATAGACTTTAACACCATAGGCCGCGGCCAATTGCTGGGCTTTACTCGGTGAGATGGAGCCTGCGGTGTTTTGGCCATCGGTGAGCAGAATCAGAATACGCTGGACGTCATCGTTGTCACGAAAGCGCTTTACCGCCAAGCCGACGGCGTCGCCAATTGCCGTGCGCTCGCCGATAAGGCGTAGCTCGGCTTCCTCAAGCATGGTGGCGACGCTATTCAGATCGTAAGTAATGGGCGTTTGCACGTAGGCCGTATCGGCAAACAAAATAAGGCCAAGCTTATCGCCTTGACGGCGAGCGATAAAATCGCTGACCACATGCTTGACCATGGTTAAGCGATTGACTTCTTTACCATTCAGTTGCATGTCGGCAATTTCCATACTGCCGGATAAATCGACCGCGAGCACCATTTCACGTGCTTCACTGCGAATTTGCACAGCTTCACCGAGCCATTGTGGGCGGGCCAGGCCGACCACCAATAGCGTCCATGCCAGTAGTGCGAGCCAAGTGCGCCAAGCAGAACCTGTGTGGTGCAGTTGGGCTTGTTGTGCTTCGGCGAGCACGGGCAGTTTCAGCATGGAGTAATGCCGTTGCTGTGCTGGTCGTACCCACCACACGAGTGGCCCGAGGAGCCAGATGAGCCCTAACCAAGGCCAAGCAAAAGAAATCATTGTTCACCTCCAACGACCGCGGCATCGTGCTTTGGAGGTAAAGCGTGGCGTAGCCAATAGCGTGCAAAGGCCAGATAATCTGCCGTTAGTTCGCTCGGTGCAGGGCGTGGCGCGAAGTTGCAGCGCGCCACCTCTGTCAGCAGCGGTGCATAGTCATCGCCAGCATTGGCGCTTAATTGGGCAAGCAAAAAGTCATGCCAGGCTTTGCCACTGAGGTGTGCCACAATGGGCTCTGGATAGTAAGCGTAGCAGGCACGCTTGAGTAGCAAATTGATGTCACTGAGCGTCATTGCACCATGCAGGGCGTTGATGGCTGCCCGGCGTGCGCGACGGCGTCGCGTATAGCGCCGTACGGCAATAGCAATCAGGGTGATCAGCGCAATACTCACCAGCGCAAGCACGTACCAGCCTGGCGCGAGTGGCCACCATGATGCCGCTGGGGCAGCAACAATATCATTTAGATCGTTTAAGCTTGGGGTGGTCATTAGCGCATCACCTCCGGCCATTGTTCTTCGAGCGCGATGGCGGCACTAAAGTGGCGCAACCTAAGGTTTAGTTGCTTAAGTTGGCGCTGCAGCTGCTGCTGTTGTTGCTGGGCTAGTTGGGCATAGCGTTGGCGTTGCGCGGTATCGCCGGCAGCGAAATAGCAGCTCTGTTGATGGTCCGTCATGGCGATATTTTCAGCGCGTAAACAGTCAGGGATCTTGTGCTCTAACGGGTCACTGCATTGGATCGCTTGCATTGAGCAATGCCGTTGCAAGGCCTGTATGGTGTTAAAGGTATCGGCGTTGGTATGTTGCCAATCACTCAAGACGTGCACAATGGTGCCCGGTTTTGCGACTTGTTGCGCGCGGCGTAGAAGTTCGTTCAAGGTATCGGTTTGCAGTACTGCGTGGCTCTGCCACTGCTGTAGGCTCTCGTTTTGCAGCTCGACCAATTGGTGCAAAATACGTAATACACCGTGTTGTCGTGCTTGTGGGCGAACTTCGATATGGCGCGCATTGTAACCGATGATCGCACCGACCCGATCACCGCGTTGCGTCGCTTGCCAGGCGAGGGCGGCGGTGATGTGGCAGAGCTGGACACTTTTCAGTAGCAGCTGGCTACCCACATGTGTGGTCGGCGATAAGTCGACGACAAACAAGATGGGGCGCTCGCGTTCTTCGCGAAATAATTTCGTATGCGGGCTGCCAGTTCGCGCGGTAACGCGCCAGTCGATGGCGCGCACATCGTCGCCAGCCTGATAGTGGCGTACCTCGTCAAACTCCATACCGCGGCCACGGGTTTTACTGAGGATGGCGCCACTTTGTGCCTGCGGTGGGTGCAAGCGTCGGTGCTGGGCAAACGCGGCTACTTTACTGCGGTAGTACATCAGCTCAGCAGTGCCGACGTGCACGCCGTCACTTTGCCAGAGTGCTAGCCAATCCGTTGCTGTGGTGGTCGATGCAAGGCTCACGTTAAGGTGTCGCTACAGCTTGTAGAATGGCCTGTAAGGCTTGGTCAGCAGTGATGCCATCAGCCTCTGCCTGATAACTTAAAATAATGCGGTGACGCATCACGTGTGGGTAGACCGCTTGGATATCATCTGGCGTGACATAATCCCGTCCATCAAGCCAAGCCTTCGCGCGGGCACAGCGATCTAGGGCGATGGTGGCCCGTGGGCTAGCGCCATAACTTAGCCAACGCGCGAGGTCGTCATTGTAATGTTGCGGCTGACGGGTAGCGATAACCAATTGTACTAGGTAGTTCTCAACGGCTTCTTCCATGAAAATTTCGAGCACTTCACGACGCGCCGCAAAAATGTCTTGTTGGGTCAAGGTTTCCGGTAAGGCAACGTCACCTTCAAGTTCCTCACCACGGGTTAAACGTAAAATATCTAACTCAGTTTCTGCCGCCGGATAGTCCAAGTTCAGTTGCATGAGAAAACGGTCCAGCTGCGCTTCTGGCAGCGGGTAAGTCCCTTCTTGCTCAAGCGGGTTTTGGGTTGCTAACACCATAAAGAGATGTGGCAGCGGGTAGGTGGTTTGGCCTACGGTGATCTGGCGCTCGGCCATCGCTTCTAACAAAGCCGATTGTACCTTTGCTGGTGCGCGGTTAATTTCATCGGCCAAAATCACGTTGTGAAACAAAGGACCTTTTTGAAACACAAATTCCGCCGTCTCAGGACGGTAAATATCGGTTCCTGTTAAATCGGCAGGCAGTAAGTCAGGCGTGAATTGCACCCGATGAAAGTCACCTTCAATGCCTTTGGCAAGGGCATTCACCGCACGTGTTTTTGCCAGCCCCGGTGGGCCTTCAACGAGCAAGTGACCATCAGCAAGGACAGCGATAAGCAGACCTTCGGTGAACTCCGGTTGGCCGAGGACCTGACTATCTAAGTAATTTCTTAGTCGCTGAAATTGTTCTGCTGCCATATTAACCTCTATGATGGAATCTATGTTTATACTCTAGTGTCTACTTTACCGAAAACAACAGTTTAATTCTCGGGATGAACCCGTTAGAATTTGTAATAATGTATGAGGTCTGACCAGATCAGAATCCGAACACTTTTACAGAACAGAGGTAGTTCAACATGACGTCACGTCAGCAACTAACAACCGCACAGGGCGATCGCATCGCTGTTGTCGCAGGTTTGCGAACCCCGTTTGCCAAGCAGGCAAGCTACTATCATGGTGTGCCAGCGCTCGATCTTGGCAAAATGGTTGTGCAAGAAATGCTCAACCGCTACGGCTTACGCGGTGATGAAGTTGAGCAATTGGTGTTCGGACAAGTGGTGCAGATGCCATCAGCGCCCAATATCGCCCGTGAGATTGTGTTAGGCACTAGCCTTCCGGTAAGCACTGACGCTTACAGCGTTTCACGCGCCTGTGCGACCAGCTTTCAGTCGACCGTGAACGTGCTCGAGTCGATGCTTGCGGGCAACATTTCCGTCGGGATTGCCGGTGGTGCGGATTCATCATCAGTGCTACCGATTGGCGTGTCGCGCAAATTGGCACATACCTTGGTTGACCTAAATAAGGCGCGCAGCTTGGGTCAGCGTTTGAACATTCTCAAGCGTCTTCGTTTTAAAGACTTAATGCCGGTTCCACCTGCGATTGCTGAATACAGCACTGGGTTGAGCATGGGCGATACCGCTGAGCAAATGGCTAAGAGCCATGGCATTGCGCGGGCTGATCAAGATGCGTTAGCGCATCGTTCACACACGCTCGCGCATCAAGCATGGGAGCAAGGCGTGTTAGATGATGAGGTGATGACCGCAATTGCTGAACCGTACCAAGACTTTTTACGGCGCGACAATACCATTCGTAGTAACAGTGATTTGGCGGGCTATGCCAAGTTGAAGCCGGTGTTTGATCGCAAACATGGCTCAGTGACGGCGGCCAATAGTACCCCGCTAACTGATGGTGCGGCAGCCGTGCTACTGATGACAGAAAGCAAAGCTAAAGCGCTGGGGTATGATGTGCTGGGTTATATCAAAAGTTATGCTTTTAGTGCCATTGGCGTTGAACAGGACATGTTGATGGGACCGTCGTTTGCGACGCCGTTGGCTCTTGATCGCGCCGGAATGACGCTTGCTGATCTTGACCTGATTGATATGCATGAAGCGTTCGCGGCGCAAACGTTGGCAAACGTGAAAATGTTCGCCAGCAAGAAGTTTGCTGAAGAAAAGCTCGGCCGCAGCCAAGCCATTGGTGAAATTGATATGGATAAATTTAATGTACTCGGTGGCTCGATTGCCTATGGGCATCCGTTTGCCGCAACTGGCGCGCGTATGATCACACAAACCCTGCGCGAGTTGAAACGTCGTGGTGGTGGGACTGCATTGACCACCGCTTGTGCCGCAGGTGGTTTAGGTGCAGCAATGATTTTGGAGAGTAACGCATGAGTGATACACAACGCGCATTTACCTTAGAACGCCGCGAAGATGGCATTGCGATCATTCATATCGATGTGCCTGGCGAGTCAATGAACACCCTTAAAGCTAGCTTTGCTGCGGAAGTTGACGCTGTGCTGATCGAACTAGAACAAATCAATGATTTGGTTGGGGTTGTTTTGATCAGTGATAAGCCTGGCTCGTTTGTCGCTGGCGCTGATATTTCGATGATTGCTGAATGCACCAATGCGGCTGATGCTGAGAGCTTGGCACGTCAAGGCCAAGCCATGTTTGATCGGATAGAACAATTGCAGGTGCCGGTCGTGGCTGCCATCGACGGGGCTTGTTTAGGAGGTGGCCTTGAACTCGCGCTGGCGTGTCATTATCGCGTTTGTACCGATAGCAGCCGAACCCTTATCGGTCTTCCTGAAGTACAGTTGGGCTTATTGCCAGGTTCCGGTGGTACGCAACGCTTACCGCGCTTGATTGGTATTCAAAAGGCGTTGCCATTGATTTTGACCGGCAAGCAATTGCGTCCGAAGCAAGCGAAAAAATTAGGTATTGTGGATGAAGTGGTGCCAGCGAGTATTTTACTCGAAGCCGCCGTAAAGCAAGTGCAAAGTGGTCAGGCCAAGGTACGTAAAGTACAGCACAGTCTGGTGAATAAAGCGTTGGAAGGCACCAGTGCCGGGCGGGGTTTGATTTTCAAAAAAGCACGGGAACAAGCGCAGGCCAAAGCGAAAGGCAACTATCCAGCACTCGACAAAATCATTGATACCATTGCGCATGGTGCTGATAACGGTTTCGCGGCGGGACTAGACTACGAAGCACGGCAATTTGGTGCGCTGGCGATGTCACCGGAGTCGAAGCAATTACGCGGCATTTTCTTTGCCACCACTGCGATGAAGAAAGAAACCGGTGCGGGGGATGTGAAACCACGTGCTGTGAATCGCGTTGGTGTGCTTGGTGGCGGTTTGATGGGCGGCGGTATTGCCTATGTTACCGCAGATAAAGCTGGTGTGCCGGCGCGCATCAAGGACATTGCTGAACCTGGTATCGTGCACGCGCTGAAGTACAGCTACGACCTACTGAACAAAAAGGTTAAACGCAAACAGATGCGTCGCGCTGAGCTCGAAAAGACCATGTTGCAGCTAAGTGGCACGCTCGACTACTCAGGATTTGACCAAGTCGATGTGGTGATTGAAGCGGTTTTTGAAGATCTTGAGTTGAAGCAGAAGATGGTGGCTGACATTGAAGCCGTAGCCCCTGAGCATGCGATTTTTGCAACCAATACTTCGAGCCTACCCATCACTCAGATTGCGGCCAAGGCGGCACGCCCAGAACAAGTGATTGGTCTACATTACTTTTCACCGGTCGATAAAATGCCATTGGCAGAGATCATTACCCATGAAAAGACCTCAGCAGAAACCATCGCTACAACGGTTGCGCTAGCTAAGAAACAAGGAAAAACGCCGATTGTCGTGAAAGATGGTGCCGGTTTTTACGTAAACCGTATCTTAGCTCCGTACATGAATGAAGCAGCGCGCTTAGTGCTTGCTGGAGAGCCAATTGAGGTGGTGGATAAAGCGCTAGTGCAATTCGGTTTCCCGGTGGGACCGATGAAGCTTATGGACGAAGTTGGCATCGATGTCGCAGCCAAAGTTGCTCCGATTCTGGCGGCTGAGTTGGGTGAACGTTTTACTGCACCAGAAGCCTTCGGTAAGTTGCTCGACGATGAGCGCAAAGGCAAGAAAAACAAGAAAGGCTTTTACAGCTATCAAGGTAAAAAGGCTGGGAAATTGGTCGATAGCAGCGTTTACACCTTATTGGGTGTGACCCCAGAAGCGCGTATGGATCGACAGGAAATCGCCCGTCGTACGGTGTTTTTGATGCTTAACGAGGCAGCGTACTGCTTGGCTGAAGGCATTATTCGTAGCCCTCGCGATGGTGATATCGGTGCGATCTTTGGAATTGGTTTCCCACCGTTCCTCGGCGGACCTTTCCGTTATATGGATCAATTAGGGTGTGCCGAAGTTGTAGGTCAACTGCGAGCCTATGCGGCGCAGTTCGGTGAACGCTTCACGCCAGCACCATTGCTGGTGGAAATGGCAGAATCCGGACAACGCTTTTATACTGACAACTAACATCGCTTTTGGATAAACGGTGACCAATCAGGTAAAATGGTCACCGTATGTTGTCAGGAGGTCAGAATGTTCATTGCGCTGTGTTGTGTGTTGTCCGCGCTGTTGTTGTACGTGCAAGCCTTAAAAAACGCTATGGGCGCGAAGCGTTGGGGTGTCGCTGGTTTATGTCTGGGCCCATTGGTCGTGCCGTTGTTTATTTCACGAAAGCGCTTGCTACTGATGCGTGCTATGGGGCGCGATAACGTCTATTGGCAACCTCGTTAAGTCGACGGTTTTAAGCTCGCCAAGGTAGTACTGATATGCTGCAAAAATTCCTCACGGCGTAACGGCTCTGCAAATAAATAACCTTGCGCAAATTCACAACGCAAGTTGCTGAGTGTGGCAACTTGCTCTGCATCCACGACACCTTCGGCGACCACATCAAGACCTAAGTTATGGGCCATCGCGACAATCGAAGCGACCATATTGCGATCGCGCTCAGCACCATTGATATCATCAATAAAGGCTTTATCGATTTTCAACGTTTGAATGGGGAAGCGCTTGAGGTAAGCAAGCGACGAGTAGCCGGTGCCAAAGTCATCGAGGGCGAGGTGAATACCAAGGTTGTTGAGTTCGGTCATGATCTCAATGGCACGTTCTGGATCGTCCATCACCACGCCTTCAGTAATCTCCAATTCCAGGTACTGCGGATGGAGCTTTTCTTCGCTCAAAATCGTCATGATACGCTCAATCAGGTCGGGTTGGGTGAACTGTTTGGCGGATAAATTCACCGCGACGCGTCCTTGTACCGCACCGGCCTCGACCCATTCCCGCATGTCACGACAGGTTTGACGCAGCACCCGTTCACCGACTTCGATAATGAGGCCTGTTTCCTCTGCTAGCGGAATAAACTCTGCAGGGCTGATCACGCCGACATTAGGGATTTCAAGCCGTACCAGAGCCTCTAAGCCAACAAATTTGTGGGTTCGTAAGGAAACTTTGGGTTGATAGTGAACCTGTAAAAAGTCGTTGCGTAATGCTTGGCGAAGCTGATTCTCGACTTGCAGACGACGGACTGCATTGATGTTCATTGATTCATTGAAGAACTGATAAGCACAGCCGCCACGGTTTTTGACGTGATACATTGCAGTATCTGCGTTCTGCAGCAGCTCTTGGGAAGATTGCCCATCATTCGGATACACCACAATACCAATCGAACAGTTCACCACGATGTCGTGGTTACTGATATGAAAGGGTTGTTCAAGACATTCTAAGATTTGCTTGCCGGCCTCAGTAATGACATGCACATCAGCGGTATCTTCCAACATCAGCACAAATTCATCGCCACCGAGGCGGTAAAACGTGTCTTGTGGACGTCCCACTTCAGCCACGCGCTCGGCGACATGCATTAACAGGTGATCACCGACTTCATGGCCAAGTGAATCGTTAATTTTCTTGAAGTCATCGAGATCAAATAACAGCAGTGCATGCTTGATCCGTTTACGTACCAAGTTCGAGTGACTGACTTGAAAATAGGAACGGTTCGGCAAGCCGGTCAAGGTATCGGTGTTTGACAGACGACGTAGCTCACGCTCGGCATTCTTACGTTCAGTGATATCTGAAAAGGTGACCACATAGTGGGAAATCACTTTATTATCGTTGTGAATGGCATCGACCGTGAGTTCGATTTGATACACGGTTCCATCTTTTCGGATATCCTCGATTTCGCCGTGCCAGGTTCCGTGTTGCTGGACGATTTGCTTGATCTGCTCCAAGTAGTCGGGATTGTACATGGTAAATTGCAGTGTACGTCCCAACATATCCTCACGACGGTAACCGGTAATACGGCTAAAGGATTGGTTGGTTTCGATGACCTTGAATTGGTCATCATAGATGCAAACACCATCTGAAATATTGGTAATGGATGCTGCGAGCATTTTCAGGCGCTCTTCGGCGGTAACCAGTGGCGTAATGTCTTTTAACGTACCGGTCATGCGTTTCGGGCGTTGTTGTTCGTCATAGGCAACCACCTTACCGCGGTCTAATACCCACAACCAACCTTTATCGGAAGCGACGCGGTAAGTTTGCTCGTAGTGATCGGTATGGCCATCGAGATAGTTCCGCAGCGCGCGTTGAACTTTTAACACGTCATCAGGATGGATATTTGACTTTTGGGTTTGCTCGCCACAGCGAATCCCATCTTCTGGAAAGGCTTTGAGCTGGCGCCAAGTATTGTGGCGATGCAGCTGATCATTGTTGATATGCCAGTCCCATAATTGATCGCCGCTGCCCCAAAGACTTAACTTGAGACGTTCTTCGCTATCTCGCAATTGGTGGATGGCTTGGCGACGCGCACTAATGATGGCGCCGATGGCAAACAAAAGGCCTGCAAGTGCGGCAATATAAAAGGCAAAGGCCCACGGCGAAAGCCAAAAGGGCGCGGCAACTTCAATGTCAATACTGCGGGTACCAAACCAGTAAGTACCGTTAGGTGAGGCTTCGACACTAAACCGGTAGAGGCCAAAATTAAGATTGGTGTAGGTCGCACGGCGATAGTGACTATCGGTGTAGATCCAATCGCTATCGAAGCCTTCGAGTTGGTATCGGTACTGCAGGTTTTGCGCTGTATAGGGTGCACCAAATTCGATGCTAAGCGGGCGATCTAAGCGTGGAATATACAGATTCGAAGCGTTGTAGAGCTGGGTCAGGTTGCGCTCATCAAGGGTGCTTGGCGCTACGGCTTCGTTGGCAACGCGCAACGTAATAAGTTCGACCTGCCAGTCTTGTGTCGCGCGTGACGTTTGCGCCTGAACCGAGACTGAAGCAATAAGTCCAAATGAAATAATGGAGAAGCAAAACAACTGCGCCGCGCACTGAAGTGCAGCATTGAGTTGGCGTAATGCCAACGACCGCTGTTTAAAGAATGATGTATTGCGCACTTAGCTTCCCATGGCGAAGGTTGTGAAGCCCCACAACACTTACTTATATTTTACTTGCAAAGTACCCAATAATTGCTGTTCTGTCAAAGCTCTTTGGGCTTTGCGGTAATAAAGCCTTGACGGCTTTGATCGGACAATTTTGTCAGCATTTTCTCTGCAAAGAAGGAAGTTGTATGACTTTCAAGGAGTTGTGCCATTTGCTCTAAGCGATCAAAGACAACCTGCTCTTGTGAAATCGCACTCCACAAGCGCTGGCTGCGTAAACGTAGGTTCGTATCAGGCTCACGCAACTGACGAATGAGCGCGCGTTGAATGGCTTCAAGTTCCTCGTCTGCAAGCACTAACAACTGCTCCGTAAAGCCTTGCATAAACACGTCAATACGCGCGCTTAGGTGCTGCGCATCATATTGGTTGGATTGTACGTAAAGTAGCACATGAGGGCGTTGCTCAATCGGCATATAAGTGCTGCCAACGAGATAACCAAGCTGTTCATGGGTGCGTAGCTGGCTAAACAGGTGGGGTTGAATAAACTGATTCAATAGCAACAACACGGTTTGTTCCATGACGTCACAGCTCGCGCCTTGGAGGACAAGCAGTGCCGCGTGGTCATGATGGCGGGTTTCGATATGCCCTCGCTCGAGCAGTCGACCGCTGCGTTTAAGCTCGGCGAAATCTCGTGTAGGGGGAACGCCCGCTTGCAAGTTTGCCATTAATGGGAAATTTGAGGTCAGTTGCTGCAGTAGTGGCGAGACCCGCTGCCAAGTCAAATCGCCATGGGCAAAGAGTTTTACTTCAGCTTGCTGGAAGAGATCGTTTTGCCAGTCTGCGAAAGATTCCGGCGTTACCTCAGCGACCGCTGCAGCAAGATCACTAAGCGCGTACATGTGCGGTTGTAACAGCACATTTAAACGCGCGAACAATAAATTCAGCGGTTTGTTCGCCAGCGCCGACTGCCAGTTGGATTGCAGCTTTTGATGTAAATCGTGCCAACGTTCCTGGCGAAACTCGGTCACTAAGAAATGCTGTAAAATCTCACAGGCCAACGCGGCAATCCCATTCGAATAGCCACTAAGGTGCAAGGTGATGCCATAGTGCTGCGGGTAGACATTAAAGTGTAAGCCCGCCATTTCCGCGTCATATAACGCTTCGTTGAGTCGATCAATCATCAACTCACACCACAAGCGTGCGCAAGCATAGTGGCGTGCTGAGGCGGTTGCTTGCGGTAGGGTGAACTGGCAGTAGATATGGGCTTTAGGCGCACGAAAATCCGGGTCTTGTAACAACCATAACCGACAACCTTGGCTAACGTGATGATACTCAGGAATGGCGCTAGCCGTTGCCAAGAGCGGTAAGGGGGCTTGCAAGGGTTGTAAGTAGGGATTGGCCTTAGGTAAGCGCATATTCCCTGCAGCTGGTGTTTGCCAGCGTTGTTGCTGCGCGTCTGAAAGCGCGGTCACGCGATAATTGGTGCCATAGATAGGCTCGTAGTCATTCACCGCAACCTGCCGATGGATATGCGTCACCCGCACCCGTTCTGGGGTCATCAAGTTGAGTAACTCGTGCGCTTTGTCGGTATTTAAGCGCTCCATGCGGTAATCGCCAAAGATCAGATCACGCGGTTGATAGTGGTGCATATTAATTGCAAGTTGCGGCGCTAGATCAGCCGTGCGAGCCGGCTCTTGAAAGCGAAAAGCATTGGCGATCGCGACTTGACGCTCTTGATAACGCCAATCTTCAAGACCTTGCTGCTGTACCTGTCGAATCGCGGCAAAGACGTGCTCAATAACGGTATCTGTATCCTGTAAACCCTCATCGGTCAGCTGCATGTTCAAATTGAAGTCTTTGAAATTACTACCGCTGATGCCACCACCGGCTGAAAGGCTATTGATCAGGTTACGTCGATGTAACTCAGCAAACAAGCTGCCAGGCCCTTCGTAGCCTAAGACATGCGCGATGAAGCTGGTGGTTTTATAGGGATAATCGTGATCAATACCAGGTAGTGCAAAGGCTAGGATGAGCCGTCGTGCGTCCTTGAGCGGTTGCACATTTAACTGAATACCGAGCTGCTCGGGCAAATAGAGCGGTTGCGTTTCCGCCTGCACTACCGGGCCACCGCCTGCAATCGCGGTAAAATGTTGTTCAGCGTAGCTGTGCAAGGTTTCCAAGGATGCCGAGCCGGCAAGCACAAGGGTCATCCGGTTCGCGCGGTACCAAGTGTCGAAGAAGGTACGCATGTGCTTCGCAAGACCATGGGTAGAACCATCTTGCGTTAAGGTCGAAAGATTACCGACCGAAAACTTTGCAAACGGATGTGCGGGGTTCGCGGTGGCTTTATGCACTTGATATAAACGTCGGAGCTCGTCTTTACGCTTTAACTGAAACTCGGACTCAATGGAGTGGACTTCTTTGGCCAACCAATTGGCGTTGAAGGTCGGCTGATAAAAAAAACGGGCGAAGCGATCTAAGGCTTCATCAAATGCACTGTGTTCACAACTAAAGTAATAATTACTGAACTCAGTTCCGGTCCAAGCGTTATGATGGCCGCCGTGTTGATGAATAAAGTTTTGATAGTCGGTCGCACTGGGATACTTCTCGGTGCCTAAAAACAGCATGTGCTCAAGAAAGTGCGCTAACCCTTGGGTATCGATTGGGTCTTGAAAGTGGCCAGCTGCAACAGCTAAGGCTGCAGTACATAGCTCCGCCTTGGGGTCGTGGACAAGCGTACAGCGTAGGCCATTCGCCAACGTCACCATCGCATAGCTGCGATGGTCGGTTGGACTTTGGATAATATCCGTAAAATGATTCAGGCTGTTGCTTGGCTCCATACACTCCCCAGTGGGTGGTTATGGTGGTGGAAGTGCGCTGGCAACCGCCGAATTACTGTTCCAGCGGTGTATCAAACTCTTTTGGACGATCAAAATCACCTTCGTAGGTGGCAAGGCGATCATCAACAAAGGTTAGGGTAATCGCACGACGATAATCTTTACCGTCACCTGCGTCCATATTGAAAACATAATACCAAGTATCATCAGCAAAAGCGTTGTCAGCAACAGGTGCGCCGAGGACAAAGTTAACTTGTTCCTTGGTCATACCAACGCGGAGTCGGTCAACATCACGTTGTTCAAGATAATTACCTTGCGGTACATCAATACGGTGGACTAGTCCTTCGAGCACGGAGCAGCCACTTAGACCTAATACGAGGCCTGCGAGCAAAATATGTTTCATAGAATTCGCTTTACTTATTGTCTGTGATGTTTATGAGTCATGCTTACTAGCTCCGATAATAAACAATGCAATACGGAATGACTAGCCTTAGAGCTAACATTGACCCAATTCACCTGTATTTGTTCCCGCAACCGCACCGATTTGTGTCAGCTTGCGCTTGCTAACAACTCCTCAGCATTTGCTTTTGCTGTGGCTGTTATGGTCTCTGCACCAAGCAAACGCGCAAGCTCTATGACACGATCATCGTGAGCAAGTGGCACCATCGATGTTTCTGTCGCGTTATCGGTCACTTGTTTCTCTACGCGCAGCTGTTGGTGCGCCATCGCTGCAACTTGGGGTAAGTGGGTGACACAAATGACTTGGTTCTGCTGACCGAGTTGACGTAATAGTTTACCTACGGTTGCTGCGGTACTGCCGCTGACCCCGACATCGACTTCATCGAACATTAAGGTTGGCGTGGTCATTTGTGCCGCAGTGATCACTTGAATCGCTAAACTAATACGCGACAACTCACCACCGGAGGCAACCCGTGCGAGAGGTTGCAATGGCTGGCCTGGGTTGGTTGTCACTTGAAAGCTAACATCGTCAGTACCTAAGCGAGTTGCTGGTGCTTGCGTTTGATGCTCCACGCGAATCACAAAACGTCCGTGGGGCATATTCAACGACTGCATTGAAGTGGAAATGCGCGCGCTGAGTTCTTCTGCCGCACGGCTGCGTTGCTTGGAGAGCTTCGCCGCCACCTTACGATAATGGTTGGCTGCCTCTTGCACGGCTGCATCGGAATGGGCGAGCGCTTCGGCTGCTGCCTCAAGTTCGGTCAGCTCAGTGCGCAGGCGTTGATGCAACTCAGGTAGGGCCCGTGCGTCGATATGGTGCTTCTTCGCCAGCTGCAGCGCTTGTGTCATCCGCTGTTCAGCAAAAGCTAAGGCTTCGTCATCAAGCTCGATACCGTCGCTGTAATGGCGAAGCTCACGCGCGGTTTCTTCAACTTGGACGCTGGCTTCTTTGAGCAGTTTCACCGCGGGTTCCAACTGCGTATCAATGCTGACTTGCTGCTCCAAGCGTTGCAGTGCGGTTTGAATAAGACTGTAGGCGTTGTTGTGCTCGCCTTCATACAGTGCGTTCAGCGCAAATTGACTGTCTTCTTGTAAGGCCGAGCTGTTACTCAAGCGTTTGTGTTGTGCCTCGAGTTCATCGAATTCGTCTTCTTGTAAAGCAAACTGATCGAGCTCTTCTACTTGATAACGCAATAGTTGAGCTCGTGCACGTTGTTCATCTTGTTGCTGTAACGCTTGTTTTTGTTGCTTCTTAAGTTGATACCATTGTTGATAGGCTGCACTGACCGCTGCGACGCTATCGGCGTGACGTGCGTAGGCATCAAGTAAAGCGAGCTGATGGTCTGGCTTGGTGAGTAATTGGTGCTCGTGCTGGCCATGAATATTGACCAACAACGGCGCCAGTTGTTTTAACTGAGTTAAGTTCACAGGGTAGCCGTTAATCCAGCCTTTCGAGCGTCCCTCGCGGGTGATCAAGCGACGCAACACACAGTGCTCAGGCTCCTCTTCGTCAAGGAGCTCTTGCGTGCTTAACCAGTGTTGTGCAGGACCATCTTTACGGAGCTGAAAGCTCGCAATAACTTCGGCTTTGTCAGTGTCCGGGCGAATCAGGTCACTGTCTGCTCGGTTGCCTAAGCAAAGTCCTAAAGCATCTAACGCGATGGATTTTCCTGCACCCGTTTCACCTGTAATAGTGGTCATCCCGGTTTGAAAATCTACCGCGAGATGACGGACTACGGCCAAATTGCGAACTTGTAAATGGACTAACATAGACGCCCCTTTTGCAATAACTGAGACACAAATACACGAAACACTGTGATTACATACAGTAGTTATACAGTATTTATACAGTAATGCAAGCGATGCGTTAGAAGAGTCGGCTACCCCAGCCCAATTTATTACGTAACACTTTGAAGTAACTATGATCTTTGGGGTGAATGAGATGCAGTTGTTGGGCGTATTTGTGGATGATCACCTGGTCTTCAGGCAGGACTTCCATGCGCATATGTCCATCACAGCTTAGCGCGAGCGGGCCGTTGTCGGGAGACGGGCGTAGGTGCAAGGTGCAGTTCGCGTCAACCACGATTGGGCGACTACTAAGGGTGTGGGGGAACATCGGCACTAAGGTTAGCGCGGCGATGTTTGGGGTCAAGATAGGGCCGCCGCCGGATAAGGAATAGGCGGTCGAGCCGGTTGGCGTGGCGACAATCAGACCGTCGGAACGTTGGCTGTAAACGAAGTGATCATCAACGTAAACCTCAAACTCAATCATGTGAGCAACTTTGTCGGAGTGCAACACCACTTCATTGATGGCGCGTCCGACATCACGACGTTCACCGTTGCGAATCACCTCGGCTTGTAAAAGAAAGCGGTATTCTGAGAGGTATTCGCCCGCAAGAACTGGACGCAACTGATCCATCACCTGATCAGGGTCAAGGTCGGTTAAAAAGCCAAGATTACCGCGATTCACACCAATCACGGCAATATCGCTTTCGCACAAGATACGCGCCGCCCCGAGCATGTTGCCATCACCACCGACCACCACCGCAAGGTCAGCATGCTCTCCGAGCTCTTCTAGGCCAAAGCACGGGCTTTGCGTTCCTTCGAGCTGTTCCGCGGTACGGGCTTCAATAATCACGTCGACACCCAGTGCGAGCAGCTCTTCTTCCAACGTCATCAAGGTTGCGCGCGTGGCCTCATGATTGACCTTTCCAAGCAGGGCAACGCGTGAAAAAGCTAACTCTGGTGATTGTGACATGAAAGTTTCCCCAATTTTTCGTAACCGTGCCTTGAATCAATAAAAGGCGCCCCCATAAAAGAGCACAAGCTTAGTTATATCACATTGAAAGAGTAACGAAACATGACCAAACACGATTCTGCAAAGGAAAATCAGCACACTGAGGCCGCGGCGGAAGCGCCAGAGCAGAGCCAGCAGCAAGAAGAAGTGGTTGAAGAGGTGGTTGAAGAAGTGGCGGCGGAAGCAACGTCAGCGGATGAGCTGACTGACCGTATCGCTGCTTTGGAATTAGCGTTAAGTCAGTCTGAGCAAAGCGCTGAAGAGGCGAAAGACCGTGCTGTTCGCGCCGTTGCTGAGATGGAAAACGTGCGTCGCCGTTCGGCACAAGATATCGAGAAAGCGCACAAGTTCGCGTTAGAGAAGTTTGCCAATGAGCTGCTTACCACCGTGGATAACCTTGAGCGCGCGCTCGCAGTTGCCGCTGAAGCCGAGCAAATCAACAGTAATTTCTTAGAAGGTATTGAACTCACACACAAGAGCTTATTAAGCACGCTGAATAAGTTTGGCGTCGAAGCTGTGGGTGAAGAAGGTGAAGTGTTCAACCCAGATCTGCATCAAGCGATGTCAATGCAGGCAGTTGAAGGGAAAGAGAACAACACCATTTTAGCGGTTATGCAAAAAGGGTACACCTTGAGCGGCCGCTTGTTACGTCCAGCGATGGTGATGGTCGTAAAAAATTAAGATTACAAACTGTGGGGGTATTGAAAATGCAGGTGCAGCCCCCATATGAGAGTTAAGGTAAGTTTTTCCTGAAGTTGGAGATAAATTATGGGCAAAATTATTGGTATTGACTTAGGTACTACAAACTCATGTGTTGCGGTACTTGATGGTGATAAAGCACGCGTTATCGAGAACGCGGAAGGTGAGCGCACAACAGCATCTGTCGTTGCTTTTACTGACGATGGTGAAATCCTTGTCGGTCAGCCGGCGAAGCGTCAGGCGGTGACCAACCCGAACAAAACATTGTTTGCAATCAAGCGCTTGATCGGTCGTCGCTTTAAAGACGAAGAAGTGCAGCGTGATATCGGCATCATGCCTTACAGCATCGTTGAAGCTGACAATGGTGACGCTTGGGTACAAATTGGCGACGACAAAAAAGCGCCACCACAAATTTCTGCAGAAATCTTGAAAAAGATGAAGAAAACAGCAGAAGACTTCCTTGGTGAGAAAGTCACCGAAGCGGTTATCACTGTTCCTGCATACTTTAACGATGCACAGCGTCAGGCAACCAAAGATGCTGGCCGTATCGCAGGTTTGGAAGTAAAACGTATTATCAACGAGCCGACTGCGGCAGCGTTGGCCTACGGCATGGACAAGAAAAAAGGCGACAACACCATCGCTGTCTATGACTTAGGTGGTGGTACTTTCGATATCTCAATCATCGAAATCGATGAAGTTGAAGGCGAGCATACCTTTGAAGTATTGGCGACCAACGGTGACACCCACTTAGGTGGTGAGGACTTTGATAACCGTTTGATCAACTACTTGGTAGAGCAGTTCCAGAAAGACCAAGGCATTGATTTGCGCAAAGATCCGTTGGCGATGCAGCGTCTAAAAGAAGCTGCTGAGAAAGCGAAAATTGAGTTGTCATCAGCGCAACAGACCGAAGTGAACTTGCCGTACATTACTGCGGATAACACGGGTCCTAAGCACTTGGCCATTAAGGTTACCCGTGCGAAGCTCGAGTCGTTGGTTGAAGACATGATTACAAAATCACTTGAGCCAGTGAAACAAGCTCTTGCGGACGCTGGTTTGTCGGTAAGCGATATCAACGACATTATTTTGGTCGGTGGTCAAACGCGGATGCCGAAAGTACAGCAAGCAGTGACTGACTTCTTCGGTAAGGAACCACGTCGTGACGTGAACCCTGATGAAGCTGTTGCCACCGGTGCTGCGGTACAAGCGGGTGTGTTGCAAGGTGACGTGAAAGACGTCTTGTTGCTTGACGTAACCCCATTGTCACTTGGTATCGAAACCATGGGTGGCGTGATGACCAAGTTGATTGAGAAGAACACGACGATTCCGACCAAGCAATCGCAAACCTTCTCAACTGCGGATGACAACCAGTCAGCGGTTACTGTCCACGTGATTCAAGGTGAGCGTAAGCGCGCTGCCGATAACAAATCATTGGGTCAGTTTAACCTTGAAGGTATTCGCCCAGCAGCACGTGGCGTGCCACAAATCGAAGTAACCTTTGATTTGGACGCCGACGGTATCTTGCACGTGTCAGCGAAAGACAAAGACACTGGCAAAGAGCAGAAGATCACCATTAAAGCGTCTTCAGGTCTAAGTGACGAAGAAGTCGAAAAAATGGTACGTGATGCCGAAGCGAACGCTGAGGAAGACCGTAAATTCGAAGAAATGGTGCAAGTGCGTAACCAAGCAGACAGCCTCGTTCACGCAACGCGCAAGCAGCTCGAAGAAGTAGGTGACAATCTTGATAGCGCTGAGAAAGAGAAAATCGAAGCAGCTATCGGCGAGTTGGAAACTGCTGTGAAGAGCAATGACAAAGAGCAAATTGAAGCGAAGCAACAGGCGTTGATTGAAGCTTCTGCCAAGCTGATGGAAGCGGCGCAGCAACAAGGCCAAGCGGCTGGTGGTGCTGATGCAGGTGCACAGCAGCAAAGCAAACAAGACGACGACGTTGTTGACGCTGAATTTGAAGAAGTCAAAGACGACGAGAAAAAGTAATACACGCCCACCGGGTGTCTTGAACTCAACGCACGGGGGTTGCCAGCAGGTGGCCTCCGTGTGTTCGTATCAGGGCGTAGCAAGCTAGGAAATTGGAAGACGCAACATTATGGCGAAACCAGATTTATATGAAGTGCTGGGCGTAAGCAGAGATGCCAGCGAACGCGACATCAAAAAAGCCTACAAACGCATGGCGATGAAGTATCACCCTGACCGTACTAAGGGTGACAAAGACCTTGAAATGAAATTCAAGGAAGTCAAAGCTGCGTATGAAGTGCTGAACGATCCGCAGAAACGTGCTGCCTATGATCAATACGGTCATGCTGCTTTCGAACAAGGCCAAGGTGGCTTTGGCGGCGGCGCAGGTGGTGCAGATTTTGCTGATATCTTTGGTGATGTGTTCGGTGATATTTTTGGTGGCGGTGGCCGTCGTGGACGTGCGCAAGCCGCTCGTGGCGCAGACTTACGCTATAACTTAGAACTGTCACTTGAAGAAGCCGTTCGCGGTAAAGAAGTGGAATTGAAAATCCCGAAACTGTCTGAATGTGAAGACTGTGATGGTAGCGGTGCACGTGCCGGAAGTAGCGCGGAAACCTGTGGCCATTGTCATGGTTCAGGTCACATCCAAATGCGTCAGGGCTTTTTCGCTGTGCAACAACCTTGCCCGCACTGTCGTGGTCGCGGCAAGGTGATCAAAGACCCATGTCGCACTTGTCATGGCGAGGGTCGTGTCGAGCGAACCAAGACCTTGTCGGTAAAGATTCCAGCTGGGGTTGATACCGGCGACCGGATTCGCTTAAATGGCGAAGGTGAAGCGGGCGAAATGGGTGCGCCGGCAGGTGACTTGTATGTGCAGGTACACGTGCGCGAGCATGCAATTTTCAAACGCGATGGCAATAATTTGTACTGTGAAGTACCTTTAAGCTTTACCCATGCAGCACTTGGTGGCGAAATCCAAGTACCGACACTGGATGGTAAAGTGAAGTTGAAAATTCCTGCTGAAACGCAGACAGGCAAGCTGTTCCGCATGCGTGGTAAAGGCGTGAAGTCGGTACGTTCAGGGGCTGTTGGCGATTTAATTTGTAAAGTAGTGATTGAAACGCCAGTCAACTTGTCTGAAGAACAACGTGAATTGCTCCGTCAATTGGATGAATCGATGGGGTCTGGCGAAGAAGCCGCGCGCTACCGTCCAAAAGAACGTGGTTTTTTTGACGGCGTGAAGCGCTTCTTTGACGATTTGCGTGGCTAAGCGAAACCACAGCCACGTTGCGAAATACGGAGATACAAAATGCGCACATTAAAGTTGGGTTTAATCGCAGCAGCCACTGCTGGACTGATCGCTTGCACACAATCGCCGACGGGACGTTCACAGCTGCAACTTTTTAGTAGTGATGAAATTGCCCAACTCGGTGCGCAGAGTTACGCTTCAATTAAGCAGGAAGAAAAAGTATCGCAAGACCCAGCGTTGAACCGTTATGTGCAATGCATTACCGATGACTTGATTGCAGTACTGCCGGCCCCTTGGTCACAGCAACAGTGGGAAGTTACGGTATTTGATAGTGAAATGGTCAACGCCTTTGCGCTGCCAGGTGGCAAAATTGGTGTGTACACCGGCCTGATTGATGTTGCGGAAACGCCTGCACAACTGGCTGCAGTGATTGGCCATGAAATTGGCCATGTGATTGCGCAACACAGTAACGAGCGTATGTCGAATCAGTTTGCTGCCGGTGTCGGCATGCAACTTGGTGGCGTATTGGTGGGCGAAAAGCTTGATAACCAGCAAGCTGCGTTGGTCATGGGATTGCTCGGGGTAGGCTTACAACTTGGCTATATCCTCCCATACTCCCGTGTGCACGAAAGTGAGTCTGATGAGCTTGGCCTGCGTTATATGGCTGCGGCGGGGTATGATCCACGTGAAGCTGCCAATCTTTGGCGCAATATGGCGAAGCAGGGCGGTGCTACGCCGCCCGAATTTTTGTCGACGCACCCATCGCCACAAACACGGATCGACAAGCTGACCCAGTTGAGCGGTGCGCAAATGCCAGTGTATCAACAGTCGCGTAAAGCGAGTTGTCGGAAGCCAAGCTAATGCACAAAGGCTCTTGTCAATGTGGCAAGGTCGCCTTTCAGGTGGAAGGCGATTTTGAGCATTTCTTTTTGTGTCACTGCCAGTATTGTCAAAAAGATACGGGGAGTGCACATGCGGCCAATTTATTTTCAACCAGTGCCACGCTAACCTGGCTGCGCGGTGAAGAACAGGTGCGTACCTATCAGGTGCCCGACAGTCGCCACGTGAAAGGTTTTTGCAGCTGTTGTGGCGCTGCGCTCCCCAGTGTTCAGATGGAGGGTCAACTACTGGTCGTGCCTGCGGGTGCCTTAGATACGCCTGCGCCACTCAAGCCTAACGCACACCTGTTTGTTGCCAGTCGCGCGAACTGGGACCAACAACTCGAACAACTCCCTTGTTTTGCAGGCTTACCTGAGTCGTAAGCTCATTCATTTCTGTTCTTAGCCATAACCAAACGAACTAAGTCGCGCCAACATACGTAGCTACAATGCTGGTTTTTGTTTGGCAAAGAGGCTTTTATGATCGCGCGTTGGTTTGCAATCCCGTTTTGGCAGCGAGTGCTGGGCGCATTTGTGCTAGGTGTTCTGCTTGGCTGGCTGGTACCTGAGATCGCGGTGGCGCTGAAGCCGCTGGGTGACGCATTTATTCTGTTTCTGAAAATGTTGGTCGTGCCACTCATTTTTTGCGCCATCATCAATGCTATTTTGCAGCTGGGTAATGATGCGAACCTTGGCAAACTTGGTCTAAAAACCATAGGGCTATTTCTTACCACAGCGGTCATTGCCAGTATTATCGGCTTGTTGGTTGGCCAGTTATTGTCGGTGTCGCCTGAGCAACAGTTGACAGCGGTAAGCGATTACCAACCGAAGCAGGTACCGAGTGCGACCGAAGTGCTACTGAACTTTATTCCCAGCAATCCGTTCGCTGCGTTTAGTTCTGGAAATATTCTCCAAATTGTCGTTTTCGCCGCAATTGTGGGCGTTGCCATTCGTCAAGTGGGTGCTGCTGCAGCGCCGCTGGGCGAGGTGATCAAAGCTGGCGCCCAAGTGATGTTTAGAATCACGAAAATGGTGCTCGAACTGACCCCTCTTGGGGTGTTGGGCTTAATGGCATGGGTCGTGGGGCACTATGGTCTGGCAACGTTAACGCCGCTGGCAGCCTTTATCGGTGCCATCTATTTAGCTTGTTTAATCCACATCGTTTTCGTCTACGGCACCTTAGTGCGTTTTGCAGGGTTATCCCCGTGGCAGTTTTTCAAAGCCGTGTTCCCGGCACAGCTGGTTGCTTTTACCACCTGTAGTAGCTTTGGCACGATTCCTGCCGCGCATCAAGCGGTGACTGAACGTCTTGGTGTGAGTAAGCCGTACGCGAGTTTTGTGCTGCCGCTAGGGGCGACCATCAATATGGACGGCTGTGGTGGCATTTATCCGGCGATTGCTGCCATCTTTATTGCGCAGCTTTATGGCATTCCACTCGAGACGTTTGATTACCTCTTGATTATTGCGACGGCGACGCTCGCCTCGGTGGGTACCGCTGGCGTGCCTGGAACTGCAATGGTGATGCTGACAGTGACGTTAAATGTGGTAGGCTTACCGCTCGAAGGCATTGCCTTTATTGCGGCAATCGATCGCATTATCGATATGGCGCGCACGGCAACCAATGTTACCGGAGATATGGCCGTTGCGGCCGTTTTAGGGCGGCAGCCCGAATCCCTACAAGAGGTACAAGAATCCGCATGAAAATAGGTGTTATTGGCGCTAGTGGGCGCATGGGACAAGCTGTTATTGCAGAACTTTCGGCGCAAGGTGAGACCTGTGCGGCCGCACTTGTCAGCGCGCAAAGCTCAGTGCTTGGTCAACCCGCCCAAGCCGGTTTACTCTACAGCACCGTCGCAGAGGTTACCTCTGAGTGCGTTGATGTGTTGATTGACTTTAGCTTACCCGAAGCCTTGATGACCAATTTAGCGGTGGCGAAGCGCATCCAGCGTCCGATTGTTGTTTGTACCACCGGACTTTCTGCAGCGCAGGAGCAGTTATTACAGACCACAGCACAACAGGTACCCGTGTTGCATGCGGCGAATACCAGTATTGGCGTGTGCTTACTCCAACAGTTGGTACAACTAGCGAGTGGTGTCATGGCTGACGCTGACATCGAAATTTTAGACATCCATCACAGTGCCAAGCGTGATGGCCCCTCAGGTACTGCCCGTCTGCTTGCAGAAGCCGCTGCGCAGGGACGGGGCTATCAACTCCAAGAAACAGATGCTGTCGTGCGTGGTGATGGTTTACGCCAACCCGGTAGTATTGGCTATGCCGTGATGCGTGCTGCTGACGTGGTAGGGGAGCACAATGTCATGTTGGCGCAAGCTGGAGAGCGGGTGGAATTAGCGCATCGGGTGACCGACCGCGCGATTTTTGCGCGCGGTGCCATTCGCGCTGCACGTTGGCTAGCGAAGCAACCCGCAGGGCGCTATCAAATGCGTGACGTGCTGGAATTATCGAAGCTTTTTCACAAGCTAAGCGATGAAATTTAACTAGACGCGAGTGTCATATTTCATTAAAATACGACCAATTTGCCAACGCAAAGTTGGTAAGCTGAAAACGCGCACTTTTTGCGGCTTACTATCCTGCTTTGTTTGAGTAGAAAAAGAAGTAAGCCAAACGCTGGTGCAAGGTAATCAACGGGGAGTCAACTATTTGATGGACCCGTTTTTTTATGTATGGAGGTTAACCTTGAGTATTCTAGCGAACCATTCGGCAAGTAAGGCTATTTTGGTACTTGCGGATGGAACTGTTTTTCACGGCACAGCCATTGGTGCCGGAGGTACCGCAGTCGGCGAAGTTGTTTTTAATACCGCAATGACTGGCTACCAAGAAATTCTCACCGATCCCTCCTATGCTGAACAAATTGTTACTCTCACTTATCCCCACATTGGTAATTACGGCACAACCCACGAAGACGAAGAATCGAACCGCGTTTGGGCGAAAGGTTTGGTCATTCGTGATATGTCGTTGAAAGCGAGTAACTTCCGTCAGCAACAGTCGTTAGGTGACTACTTACGTCAACGCAACGTGGTCGGTATTGCTGATATCGACACCCGTAAGCTGACCCGTTTACTGCGTGAGAAAGGCGCTCAAAACGGTTGTATCATGGCGGGCAACGTTGATGGCGAGTTGGACGTTGAGAAAGCGCTAGAGTTGGCTCAAGGCTTTCCTGGCTTGCAAGGCATGGACCTTGCCAAAGAAGTAACCATTCGCACGCCACAACAGTGGACCGCCACCAGCTGGCAGCTAGGCCAAGGCTTTGGCGAGCTACAAGACGAGAAGTTCCATGTCGTGGCGTATGACTACGGCTGTAAACGTAACATCTTACGGATGTTGGCTGACCGTGGTTGTAAAGTGACACTAGTGCCTGCGCAAACCTCCGCGCAAGAGGTACTGGCGCTGAATCCTGATGGGGTGTTCTTATCGAACGGCCCAGGCGACCCTGAACCTTGTGATTACGCCATTACCGCGATTCGCGAATTGATTGACGCTCAGGTTCCTATTTTCGGCATTTGCCTTGGCCACCAGTTACTGGCGCTGGCCAGTGGTGCGAAAACCGGCAAAATGAAGTTTGGTCACCACGGTGCCAACCATCCGGTACAAGATTTGGCGACAGGTCGCGTGATGATCACCAGCCAGAACCATGGCTTCGCTGTGATTGAGGAAAACCTTCCGGAAAACCTTAAAGTGACGCATAAGTCATTGTTCGATGGCACCTTACAAGGCATTCATCGTACCGACGTACCGGCCTTTAGCTTCCAAGGACATCCAGAAGCCAGCCCAGGCCCACAAGATGCAGCACCTTTATTTGACCACTTTATTGAATTAATGAGCCAGCGCGCTTAAGCGTTGCCAACGGAGGACGACCCGACTTATGCCAAAACGTACCGACATAAAAAGCATCCTCATTCTTGGCGCTGGCCCAATTGTGATTGGCCAAGCCTGTGAGTTTGATTACTCTGGTGCCCAAGCATGTAAAGCCTTACGCGAAGAAGGCTACAAAGTTATTTTGGTGAACTCAAACCCAGCCACCATCATGACTGACCCTGAAATGGCCGATGTGACCTACATTGAGCCGATTCACTGGGAAGTCGTAGCTAAGATTATTGAAGTAGAACGCCCCGATGCCTTATTGCCAACCATGGGTGGGCAAACGGCCTTGAACTGTGCCCTTGACCTTGACCGTCATGGGGTACTTGAGAAATTCAATGTTGAAATGATTGGCGCCAACGCTGACGCTATCGATAAAGCGGAAGACCGTGATCGTTTTGACAAAGCGATGAAAGCGATTGGTTTACAAACACCAAACGCAGAAGTCGCGCATAGCCTTGATGAAGCGTTCGAGATTCAAGAGCGTCTAGGCTTCCCATGTATCATCCGTCCATCGTTCACTATGGGCGGCAGTGGTGGTGGTATCGCCTATAACCGCGAAGAGTTTGAAGAAATTTGTCGCCGCGGTCTTGATTTGTCGCCAACCAAAGAGCTGTTGATTGATGAATCATTGATTGGCTGGAAAGAATACGAAATGGAAGTGGTGCGCGACAAAGCGGACAACTGCATTATCGTCTGTGCCATCGAAAACTTTGATGCCATGGGGATCCACACGGGGGACTCGATTACTGTGGCGCCGGCGCAAACCTTAACGGACAAAGAATACCAGTTGATGCGTGATGCTGCGATGGCGGTCTTGCGTGAGATTGGTGTTGAAACCGGTGGTTCGAACGTGCAGTTTGGTATCGACCCTGACACGGGCCGTATGGTCATCATCGAAATGAACCCACGGGTGTCGCGTTCATCTGCTTTGGCATCGAAAGCAACAGGTTTCCCAATCGCTAAGGTCGCAGCTAAATTGGCTGTAGGTTACACCTTAGATGAGCTCGAGAACGAAATTACTGGTGGCGTTACACCAGCATCATTTGAGCCTGCGCTTGACTACGTTGTTACCAAGATCCCACGTTTTAACTTTGAAAAATTTGCCGGTTGTAACGACCGTTTGACCACGCAGATGAAGTCTGTCGGTGAGGTGATGGCGATTGGCCGTAACCAGCAAGAGTCGTTACAAAAAGCCTTACGTGGATTGGAAATTGGTGCAACCGGTTTTGATCCTATGGTTGACCCAGCAGACCCTGAAGCGCGTGGCAAAGTGGTACGCGAGCTGAAAGAACCAGGTGCTGAGCGGATTTTCTATATCGCTGATGCGTTCCGTTTAGGTATGACCGTACGTGAAGTGTTTGAGCTGACGCATATCGATGAGTGGTACTTGATCCAAATCGAAGAAATTGTCTTGCTTGAAGCGGAAATCCAAAAGCTCGGAATGGCAGGTTTGGACGAGCGCGTATTGCGCTTGCTCAAGCGTAAAGGTTTCGCCGATGCGCGTATTGCCGACATTCTTGATGTGGCTGAAGCGGAAATTCGCCGTCGCCGTCATGAGTTGAATGTGGTGCCAGTGTATAAGCGTGTCGATACCTGTGCTGCTGAGTTTGCGTCAGATACTGCTTACATGTACTCCACCTACGATGAAGAGTGTGAAGCTGCACCATCTGACCGCGATAAAATCATGGTAATTGGTGGTGGTCCGAACCGTATCGGTCAAGGTATTGAGTTTGACTACTGCTGTGTTCACGCAGCCCTCGCGCTACGTGAAGATGGTTACGAGACCATTATGGTGAACTGTAACCCAGAAACGGTTTCCACCGACTACGATACGTCCGACCGTTTGTACTTCGAACCGATTACCTTAGAGGACGTGTTGGAAGTTGTGCGAGTTGAACAGCCAAAAGGCGTGATCGTGCAGTACGGTGGTCAAACACCATTGAAACTTGCGCGTGAACTTGAAGCCAACGGTGTACCTGTGATTGGTACCTCGCCAGACGCCATCGACCGCGCAGAAGACCGTGAGCGCTTCCAAAGCGCGGTACAACGTCTTGGTTTAAAACAACCTGAAAACGCCACCGTGACGAAAGTTGACGAAGCGCTGCGTGAAGCTGAGCGTATTGGCTACCCGTTGGTCGTTCGCCCAAGTTATGTCTTGGGTGGTCGCGCGATGGAGATTGTCTACGACGAGAGCGATTTGCATCGCTATCTGACCGACGCGGTAAAAGTTTCCAACTCAGCACCTGTGCTGTTGGATCGCTTCCTCGATAATGCCATTGAAGTAGATGTTGATGCGATTTGTGATGGTCAAGATATCTTGATTGGCGGCATCATGCAGCATATCGAGCAAGCTGGGGTTCACTCAGGTGACTCGGCCTGTTCATTACCGCCGTATTCACTGAGCGAGAGCATTCAAGACCAGTTACGTGAGCAAATGCGTAAATTGGCGTTTGAGCTGAACGTACATGGCTTGATGAACGCGCAGTTTGCGGTCAAGGACAACGAAGTCTATTTGATCGAAGTGAACCCGCGTGCGGCACGTACTGTTCCTTTCGTCTCTAAAGCAACAGGCGTACCTTTAGCGAAAATTGCCGCGCGTGTCATGGTTGGCCAGTCATTGCAGCAGCAAGGTTACACGGAAGAAGTGATCCCACCGTATTACTCGGTGAAAGAAGTGGTCATTCCGTTTGCGAAATTCCAAGGTGTTGACCCGATCCGTGGCCCAGAAATGCGCTCTACCGGTGAAGTCATGGGAGTTGGTGAGAGCTTTGAAGAAGCTTATGCCAAAGCCAACTTGGGTGCTGGTGAAGCCTTAGCGAAAGCGGGTAAAGCGTTATTGTCGGTGCGTGATAGCGACAAAGAGCGTCTGTTTGACCTCGCACGCGGTTTAATTGCGCTTGGCTTCTCACTCGAAGCAACCAGTGGTACTGCCAAGCTCTTGAACGACGAAGGCTTAACCTGTTCAGTTGTGAACAAGTTACAAGAAGGCCGACCTAATATTGTTGATGCCATCAAGAATGGTGAGTACAGTTACATCATCAATACAGTTGAAGGTCGTCAAGCGATTGAAGACTCTGTCTACATTCGTCGTGAGGCCCTCTTGAATAAAGTGATTTACACCACCACCTTAAATGCAGCCTTTGCCACAGTGAAAGCAAATACTGCAGATGATCGGGCGCGGGTAAACTCACTGCAGTCGTTACATAAAAGGGTTCAATCAGCATGAGTCAAATTCCAATGACAACCCGCGGCGCTGAGATGCTGCGGGAGGAATTGCAACGGTTAAAATCTGAAGATCGTCCACGCATTATTCAGGCGATCGCGGACGCACGTGAACACGGTGATTTAAAAGAAAACGCCGAGTATCACGCAGCTCGTGAGCAGCAGGGATTCTGTGAAGGCCGGATTCAGGAAATTGAAGCGAAGTTATCGAACGCACAAATTATCGATGTCACTAAAGTGCCAAATAACGGTAAAGTTATTTTTGGTGCAACGGTCACTTTGTACAACACTGTGACCGACAAAGAAGTGACCTATCGGATTGTTGGCGATGATGAAGCTGATATTAAACAACATATGATTTCAGTCAATTCACCGATCTCACGTGCACTTATCGGTAAGCAAATCGATGATGTGGCACAGGTGAATACACCTAATGGTGAAGTTGAATACGAAGTGGTGAGTGTCGAGTACCTCTAACACTCATCCTTATTTACCACTTTACTTGTTTAAGAGCGCGACCAGTTCGCGCTCTTTTTGTTTCCGGTCCCCTTGTGTACGCAGCGGGGTCTGATATTGCTCAACATCCGGAAAAACCTCTGTTACGGAGCGACCTAGCGCTTTTGCGATAGCTTCTGCAACGGCCCGTGACCGCGCCTTACGGGCGGCAACTTTGGAGATCAAGGACGGGCTTTTCCCAAGGGCTTTTGCCAGCATTGAGAAATCAAATCCGCGCAACGCCAACTCAGTTTTTATCTTTACACTATCCATTATTGCTCGGCTGTGGTTGAATGTCGCTCTATGTGAACTGTGTATGAGTCCACTGTGAGTTCAATTGAATTAAAAGTGAAGTCAAAAGACACAATTTAAGGTAAAATAATGTCAAATGACGATAATTTAAATAGTACACACCGTCAGTCGAAAAGCAACGTAGAAATGCTAACCATGGACGAGGTCGTCACACGCTTGCGTCGCTACTATGGCGACCAATCGGTCGCTGCATTGATGCGCAAGTTGGGGATTCCCACATCCACCTATGGAAATTGGCGAAAGCGGGGCACAGTGACCTATGATCATCTCGTGCAAGGACTCATACGGTGTGGTATTTCGTTGGATTGGTTTTTTGCACCCGATCGGCATTTAGATTATCCGCGGCCTTCACAGTTGTATCTTAGCGAGAGCGAGAACGCCGCCTATCAAGGTGAAAAGCAGCATACCGAGGTGTTAACTGCGGCAGCGGAAGTGCGGCCGTTTATGGCGCAGTACCAAGTGCCGGAGACACCGGAGAATGAAGCTTTACTGGTTGAAGTGTATTTAGCTGCGCGCGCGGACCATGTGAATGTTGACTTTGCCCTAAGAAAATTGGCAATGGTATTGGGGAAGGCCGGAAAACAAAAAGAAACGCCGCTAAATTAGCGGCGTGGTAGTTGAATCTTGCCTTCAGGGCTAGGTTTGTACAGCGTAATAATTTTGCCGACAACTTGCACACGATAGGCTTGCGTGTAGTCAACAATGGTCGCATACACCTGTTCACGCAATTCACGGTCTTCATCTGGCACTTTGACCTTGATCAGTTCGTGGTGATTAAGAGCCAATTCGATCTCTGCCATCACGCCTTCAGTCAGTCCATTCGCGCCAAGCAACACCACTGGTTTGAGCGAATGCGCCAAACTTTTTAGATGCTGCTTCTGTTTATTACTTAAAGTTAACCCTTCAGCCATGTAATAATATCCCACTAACACTTGAATTTCCGCTATTCTACCGCCATCTGGGTAGGATAAGCCAGTTTGGTATTGAGGCAATGGGTAAAAAACGCTCTGCAAGCAGCACACGATGGCTGCAAGAACACTTTAGTGATCACTACGTACAGAAGGCCCAGAAGAAAGGGTTACGTTCTCGTGCGGTATTTAAAATTGAGGAAATCCAGCAAAAGGATCGTCTGTTACGGCAAGGTATGACGGTGGTCGACCTTGGCGCTGCACCGGGCGGTTGGTCACAGTATGTGGTCGACACCTTACAAGGCAATTGCCAGGTTATCGCTTGTGATATTCTGCCAATGGACCCTATTGCTGGGGTGGACTTTTTGGAAGGCGATTTTCGCGATGAAGGCGTGCTTGATGCGTTACTGACCCGAATCGGTGGCAAGAACGTAGATGTAGTTATGTCTGATATGGCGCCCAACATGAGTGGCAATGATAACGTTGACCAACCGCGCGCGATGTATTTGGTGGAGCTGGCCTTAGATATGTGTCACCAGGTCTTGAAGCCCAACGGTAGTTTTGTGGTCAAAGTCTTCCATGGTCAAGGTTTTGAAGAGTTTCTAAAAGACGTGCGAGCAGCGTTTACGACGGTACGTACCCGCAAGCCTGATTCTTCACGTGCGCGTTCACGTGAAGTCTATCTGGTAGCGACAGGGTATAAATTGTAGTAGGCTGTTGCGCGAGCAACGCAAGTTAATGAGGTAGTCAGCTTTGAGCGATATGGCAAAAAATTTAATCTTATGGCTGGTGATCGCTGTTGTGCTAATGACAGTGTTCAATAGTTTCAGCCCAGGGGCCGGTTCTGGCTCGACGGTCTCTTATGACCAATTTGTGTCACAAGTCCGTAACGGCGGCGTGCGCAAAGTCGAGATTGACGGCCGTCAAATTTCAGCACAATCACGCACTGGGGATACGTTTACCACAGTGATTCCAGTGAGCGATCCTGATCTCCTGAATGACTTGCTCGAAAACAAAGTTGAAGTGCAAGGTAAATTGCCGGAGAAGCCAAGCATTTTAACCTCGATTTTTATTTCGTGGTTCCCGATGTTGTTACTGATCGGGGTATGGATTTTCTTCATGCGTCAGATGCAAGGCGGTGGTGGTCGCGGTGCGATGACCTTCGGCAAGAGTAAAGCACGCTTGATGGGTGAAGACCAAATCAAGACTACCTTTGCTGATGTTGCCGGTTGTGATGAAGCCAAAGAAGAAGTGACCGAGTTGGTTGATTACTTACGTGACCCAACGAAATTCCAGCGTCTTGGCGGTAAAATTCCAAAAGGCGTATTGATGGTAGGTCCTCCTGGTACCGGTAAAACCTTGCTGGCCAAAGCGATTGCGGGTGAGGCGAAAGTACCGTTTTTCTCTATCTCGGGTTCAGATTTCGTCGAAATGTTTGTCGGTGTGGGTGCATCGCGTGTGCGCGACATGTTTGAACAAGCGAAGAAGTCAGCGCCTTGCATCATTTTCATTGATGAAATCGACGCCGTAGGTCGCCAGCGTGGTGCTGGTTTAGGTGGCGGTCATGATGAGCGTGAGCAAACCTTGAACCAAATGTTGGTTGAGATGGATGGTTTTGAAGGTAATGAAGGTATTATCGTCATTGCTGCAACGAACCGTCCTGACGTGCTTGACCCAGCGTTACTGCGCCCTGGTCGTTTTGACCGTCAAGTCATGGTCGGCTTGCCAGATGTGCGTGGCCGTGAACAAATTTTGAAAGTACATATGCGTAAAGTGCCATTAGGTGACGATGTTGATGCATCAGTGATCGCCCGTGGTACCCCTGGTTTTTCAGGCGCAGACCTAGCGAACTTAGTTAACGAAGCTGCGTTGTTTGCTGCCCGTGGCAACAAACGTGTGGTGGCCATGGAAGAGTTCGATAAGGCCAAAGACAAGATCATGATGGGTGCAGAACGTCGCTCCATGGTGATGACCGATGATGAAAAAGCGATGACGGCCTATCATGAAGCCGGGCACGCGATTGTTGGGCGCTTGGTTCCAGAGCATGATCCTGTTTATAAGGTGTCAATTATTCCACGCGGTCGCGCCTTAGGTGTCACCATGTACCTTCCAGAGCAGGATCGTGTGAGTCACTCCAAACAGCATTTGGAAAGCATGATTTCAAGCCTGTTCGGTGGTCGTATTGCCGAAGCACTGATTTACGGTAATGACAAAGTCACCACTGGAGCCTCAAACGACATTGAGCGTGCAACTGAAATCGCTCGTAAAATGGTCACGCAATGGGGCTTGTCCGAGAAAATGGGACCTTTGTTGTACGCAGAAGATGAGAATGAAGTATTCTTAGGTCGTTCAGTGACCCAGCATAAACATATGTCTGATGAAACTGCCCGTGCCATTGACCAAGAAGTGAAGCTGTTTATTGATCGTAACTACGATCGTGCGCAGCGTATCTTGGAAGAAAACGTAGATATTCTGCACACGATGAAAGATGCATTAATGAAGTATGAAACCATTGATGCCGACCAAATTGATGACCTGATGAATCGTCGTGATGTACGTGAGCCACGTGATTGGCGCAAACCGGACCAAAACGACAATACCTCAGGAGGTGCCGCCGCGAGTACGGACGAGAAACCTCTCACAGGTAAACCTGGGGATGCCCCAGCGAGCTAAATCAAAAAGCCCCGACCGGGGCTTTTTTTTACGGAGCAATGCATGACAACAGTGGTTGTACCTGAAGTGATGGGGATCTTGAACGTAACCCCAGACTCCTTTTCTGATGGCGGCCGGTTCCGTCACATCGATCAAGCATTACGGCAAGCCGAGCAAATGGTTGCCGATGGTGCCCGTTATGTTGATATCGGTGGCGAATCAACCCGACCTGGTGCTGCAGCGGTATCGCTGCAAGAGGAGTTGGATCGGGTGGTACCTTTGGTCGAAAAACTAAGTACGCGCGTTGATGTCTTAATTTCCGTCGATACATGCAAAACTTCTGTAATGCAGGAGGTTTTGCCATTCAACGTTCGTATGATTAATGATATTAAAGCGTTGCAAGACGAAGGTGCAGTGGCGCTTTTGGCCCAGTACTCGACCGATATTTGCCTCATGCACATGCAAGGTGAACCGCGCACCATGCAACATCAACCGCATTACAGCGAGGTGGTGGAGGACGTCAGCGATTTCCTTGCTGAACGAATGGCTATTTGTACCTCAGCAGGAATTGCCCGTGAAAGGATTTATCTTGATCCGGGTTTTGGTTTTGGCAAATCGGTCACGCATAATTATCAATTATTGCAGCGTCTTGAACAATTACATCGCCTTGAGCAGCCGCTTTTGATTGGCATGTCGCGGAAGTCGATGTTAGGCCAGGTCACAGGTCGTCCCGTGGAAGAGCGGTTGGCGGCAAGTATTGCAGCTGCAACCATTGCAGCGATGAAAGGTGCTCGCATTTTACGCGTGCATGATGTCAAGCAAACAGTAGATGCCATGAACGTTGTTGCGGCAACGTTGGCGGGGGATTGGACGTGAGTCAACGAAAGTATTTTGGTACCGATGGTGTGCGTGGACGGGTCGGTGATTTTCCGATCACACCAGATTTTGCAGTAAAACTTGGTTGGGCAGCTGGTACAGTGTTATCGCGCTCAGGCAATCAACGGGTGTTGATGGGTAAAGACACCCGGTTATCTGGCTATATGCTTGAATCTGCACTCGAAGCTGGGTTGCTTTCAGCTGGTGTAAGCGTTGAGTTCCTGGGCCCCATGCCTACCCCAGCAATTGCTTATTTGACCCGCAATTTTCGCGCTGCAGCGGGCATTGTGATTAGTGCATCGCACAATCCTTACCATGATAACGGGATCAAGTTCTTCTCTGACTCAGGCAGTAAACTCCCCGATGCAGTGGAACGTGAAATTGAAGCATTGTTAGATGAGCCGTTAGTCTGTGTGCCGTCAGAGCAAATGGGACGTGCGAGTCGTATCGACGACGCGCCAGGGCGTTATATCGAGTTTTGTAAAAGTGTGTTCCCGACCGAGTTGTCTCTGGCCGGCTTAACCATCGTCGTCGATTGTGCTCACGGTGCAACCTACCACATTGCCCCTGATGTGTTGCGTGAGCTCGGCGGTACTGTGATAGAAATTGGCACCTCGCCAAATGGTATTAATATCAACCAAGGTTGTGGTGCAACGGATTTGAAAGCATTACAAGCTGCTGTCGTTGAGCATCAAGCAGACCTCGGTTTCGCGCTTGATGGCGACGGTGACCGCGTGATGTTGGTGACTGCCGAAGGACGCGTGGTCGACGGCGACGACATTATTTACATTCTGGCGCGTGCAGCGCAGCAAGACGGCATGCTGCAAGGCGGTATTGTTGGCACCCTGATGTCCAACTTCGCCCTCGAAAAATATTTTGCTGATCATCATATTCCATTTGTGCGCGCCAACGTTGGCGATCGCTATGTGATGGAAGAGCTAGCCAAGCGTGATTGGTTGATTGGCGGCGAAAATTCCGGTCACATTATTACGCGTCAGTTCCATAGCACCGGTGACGGTATGATTGCCGGTTTGCAAGTTCTTACTGCCATGTTACGTGAACAAGCATCATTGACGGAGTTGCTGGGCGACTTTGAAAAGTTCCCGCAAGCGCTGGTGAATGTGCGTTTTAAAGCGGGTTCAGATCCACTCAACAACGCACAGGTTCAAGCAGCAGTGGCGGAGGTTGAGCAAACCTTGGGTGATGACGGCCGCGTGTTGCTACGTAAATCAGGTACTGAACCTTTGATTCGGGTGATGGTTGAAGGGCGAAACTCCGAGCAAGTTCAGGCCCTTGCGCAACAAATCGCCGACCAAGTTGACGCGGCGGCGAATTAATAAGCAGTCTCTACGAATTATTGAATTCAGTACTTGTAAGTTGGCGGCAGGTTATGTAATATCTCGCCGCTCTTGAGGTAGCAACTTCAAACCGAGAGGCTCTGTTATGCAACCATCACCTTTAGTGATCGCAAACTGGAAAATGAATGGCAATCGCCAGCTTGTCCAGCAACTTGCAAAAGTGCTTCGTGAATCACAAGCCGACCTAACCGAGGTGGCTGTGGTGGTTTGCCCACCGGCGGTTTTATTACCGGCGTGGCAGCAGGAAGTGTTTTATGATGCTATTCATTTAGGTGCACAAGACTTAAATGAACATGCGTCAGGTGCACACACTGGTGAGCATAGCTTAGCGTTATTGCATGAAGCCGGTGCAGATTATGCCCTGATTGGCCACTCAGAACGTCGTCAGTTTTATGGTGACAGTGGACAACGCGTGCAGGCGAAAGTCGACGCGGTATTAAGCTACCAAGAACATCTTTTTAAGCTGGTGCTTTGTGTTGGAGAGCATGAGCAAGAGCGTGACGCGGGGCGTACCATTGAAGTGGTCCAGCAGCAGCTCGAAGAAGCATTGCAAAACGTAAGTGCAGCGCAAATCGCGCAAGTGGTCGTCGCTTACGAACCGGTTTGGGCGATTGGTACTGGTAAAACAGCAACACCAGCCCAAGCACAAGAAGTGCATGCTTTTATCCGACAGTGGTTGGTTCAGCGCTTTGGCGCGGCAGCCCAACAAATACCATTACTGTACGGTGGTAGTGTGAAAGCGGATAACGCCGCTACACTGTTCGCCGAAGCAGATATAGACGGCGGCTTGATTGGCGGCGCAAGCTTAGAAGCGCAAGCGTTTCTAGAGATTTGTCGCGCAGCACAAGCGCAAAGAGGCTAACTATGTACGAATTTTTACTGATTGCGTATCTTATCGTTGCCATCGTGTTGATCGGGTTTATCATGATTCAACAGGGTAAAGGTGCCGATATGGGAGCATCATTCGGTGCTGGCGGGTCAAACACCGTATTTGGTTCAGGTGGTTCTGGTAACTTCCTTACCCGTACGACTGCCATCATTGCAATTATCTTTTTTGTGTTGAGTTTGATTTTAGGTAACTTATCTTCAGGCGGCAGCGAAGTGAAAAGTGAGTTCGAAGTAATCGATGCTCCAGCGCCTGTAACTGAAGAAATTCCGGCACCACAAGGTGACGTGCCAGAGTCAAACTAAGCAAGTGTCTTTCGCGGATGTGGTGGAATTGGTAGACACGCTATCTTGAGGGGGTAGTGCCTTCGGGCGTGCGGGTTCAAGTCCCGCCATCCGCACCAAATTTGCAACCGGTTAACGGTTGCGTTTCCTTCGGGAAATCCTTATAATACGGACACGTTTTCGGACGCGGGGTGGAGCAGTCTGGTAGCTCGTCGGGCTCATAACCCGAAGGTCGTAGGTTCAAATCCTGCCCCCGCAACCATTTAACAAAGGGTCCAGTGTTCTAAAAGCCCCGCAGCAGTTCGGGGCTTTTTACTATGTGACCTCTGCTGCGGTAGTGAGTTAACACAACAACTCATCATTAGCAGTCATAACACTGGGCGTTTACGCCCTTTTTTTGTTTCAGGAGTTCAAGAATTTGGCACGTATTGAAGAACGTTTAGTGACGCTTCTCGAGCCGGCGGTATCGGCTTTAGGGTTTGAGCTATGGGGCGTTGAGTTTGTTCGCGCAGGTAAGCATTCGACCTTGCGCGTGTATATTGATCACGCCAATGGTATCAGCGTCGATGATTGTGCTGACGTGAGCCATCAAGTAAGTGCATTGTTAGATGTTGAAGATCCAATCAACACTGAGTACTACTTGGAAGTCTCTTCCCCAGGAATGGAACGTCCGTTTTTCAGCGCGGCGCAAATGCAAGATTACCTGGGCGAAACTGCGGCGGTTGAATTAACCGTGGCGCAGCAAAATAAACGTAAATTTAAAGGTGTTATCAAGGCAGTTGATGGCACTCAAGTCGAATTTGAAGTAGATGGCGAGCCAATGAAGGTCAGCTATTCTGCCGTCAAAAAAGCTCATTTAGTCCCTCAGTTTAACTAAGGATTGCGCAGGCGAGGCAAGATAATGGCAAAAGAAATTTTATTAGTAGCAGAAGCTGTTTCGAACGAAAAAGACGTGTCGAAAGACAAAATTTTTGAAGCTCTCGAGTCTGCGTTGGCGCACGCGACGAAGAAGAAGTACGAAGGTGACATCGACGTACGTGTCAGTATTGACCGTACCACCGGTGACTTCGATACCTTCCGTCGTTGGCTCGTGGTTGATGATAGTGAGCAACCGCTTGAGCATCCTTATCGTGAAATCAGCTTAGCAGCGGCTCAGTATGAAGACGAGAGCATGCAAGCAGGCGACTACGTTGAAGAACAAATTGAGTCGATTGAATTTGACCGTATTACGACGCAAACCGCGAAACAGGTGATCGTACAGAAAGTACGTGAAGCTGAACGTGCGAAAGTGGTCGACGAATATAAAGATCAAGTCGGTGAGTTGATTAGCGGTACGGTAAAACGTGCGAACCGTGAGCACGTGTTATTGGATTTAGGCAACAACGCCGAAGCGATGATTTATCGTGAAGAAATGTTGCCACGTGAATCTGTTCGTGTCGGCGACCGCGTGCGTGGTCTTCTGTATGACGTACGTCCAGAAGCGCGTGGTGCACAGTTATTTATGAGCCGCACCAATCCTGACTTTTTGATTGAGTTGTTCCGCATCGAAGTGCCAGAGATTGGCGAAGAGATGATCGAAATTCGTGGCGCAGCACGCGACCCTGGTTCACGCGCTAAAATCGCAGTGAAGAGTAACGATCGTCGTATCGACCCAGTTGGTGCGTGTGTGGGTATGCGTGGCGCACGTGTGCAAGCCGTTTCAGGTGAGCTTGGTGGCGAACGTGTGGATATCGTCTTGTGGGATGATAACCCAGCCCAGTTTGTCATCAACGCGATGGCTCCTGCTGAAGTTGCCTCAATCGTTGTTGACGAAGACGCGCATACCATGGACATCGCTGTGGAAGAGGGCAACCTCGCTCAGGCAATTGGTAAAGCTGGCCAAAACGTGCGTTTGGCGAGTCAATTGACCGGTTGGCAGTTGAATGTCATGTCGGTCGATGAGTTCAACGAGAAGAACGAAGCAGAATCACAGCGTTTGTTGGACTTGTTTACCAAACACTTGGATATCGACGCCGACTTTGCTGGCGTGTTGGTTGACGAAGGCTTCTCAACCTTGGAAGAAATCGCGTACGTACCTATGGATGAACTCCTTGCTATCGAAGGTATGGACGAAGACATCGTTGAAGAGTTGCGCAATCGTGCACGTGCGGTACTAACAACCAAAGCGTTGGCCGATGAGGAATCATTGGAAAGTGCAGAGCCAGACGAAACCTTATTAGGCCTTGAAGGCTTGGATCGTCATTTGGCGTATGTATTGGCGAGCAAAGGCATTGTGACCTTGGAAGACTTAGCCGAGCAAGGTGTTGATGACCTTGCTGAAATCGAAGAATTAAGTGAGCAACGAGCAGGCGAATTGATTATGCAAGCGCGTAATATTTGCTGGTTCGGTGGTGAAGAATAAGATCAACGGGGGTACGACAGACTATGGAAGAAGTAACGCTGGATAAACTAGCTAATGATGTAGGTACGACAGTTGATCGTTTGGTGACGCAATTTGCCGAGGCTGGCATGAAGAAGTCAGCTGGCGATACCGTTACCGAAGACGAAAAACAAGCACTGCTTGCTCACTTAAATAAGCAGCACGGCGGTAAAGGTCCGCAAGAGCCAAGCAAGATGACCTTACAACGGAAAGAAAAAAGTACGTTGAGCATCGGTGGTGGCAGTGCTGGTCGTAACAAATCTGTGCAAGTTGAAGTACGTAAAAAGCGTACGTATGTGAAACGTTCTGCCCTTGAAGAGCAGCAAAAAGCTGAGCAAGAAAAAGCGGAGCAAGAACGTTTAGCAGCAGAAGCCAAACGTCAGGAAGAAGAGGCGAAAGCAGCGGCGGAAGCCAAAGCGAAGGCTGAACAAAAAGCTGCTGAAGAAAAAGCGCAACAAGAAGCTGCACGCAAAGAAAAAGAGAAAGCGAAGGCGAAAGCTGACGCTGAAAAGCGTGCCGCGATGACGCCTGAAGAGCGTCAGAAAGCTGATGAAGCTAAAGCGGAAGCGGATCGTCTGCGTAAAGCGCAAGAAGAAGAAGCGCGTAAAAAAGCAGAAGAAGAAGCAGCTCGCCAAGCTGAAGAAGCGCGTCGCTTAGCAGAAGAAAACGAAGCGCGTTGGCAAGAAGAAGAAGCCAAGCGCAAAGAAGCCGAAAAAGAAGATGTACACTTCACCACCTCGCAATACGCGCAGCAAGCTGAAGACGAGCAAGACGTTGATGAAGAACGTCGTAACCGTCGTAAGCAGAAGCGTCGCAGTAAAGATGACGAGCGTGATGAAACACCACGTCGTGAGAAGCGTCGTAAGGGCTCGAAGCGTTCAACGCTCCAACAAGCCTTTACCAAGCCAGCATCTCCGGTTGAACGTGAAATCAAAATCGGCGAAACCATTACTGTTGGTGAACTTGCCAACCGCATGGCGGTGAAAGCAAGTGAAGTGATCAAAACCATGATGAAAATGGGCGAGATGGTCACCATCAACCAAGTACTTGACCAAGAAACCGCGTCACTCGTGGTTGAAGAGATGGGTCACAAGTGCGTATTGGTTAGCGACAACGCACTTGAGCAAGAAGTTTTAGCGGAACGTAACGAAGGTGAAGCCTTGGCGAAAGAGCCGCGTGCGCCAGTCGTTACAGTGATGGGTCACGTTGACCACGGTAAAACGTCATTGTTGGATTACATCCGTAAAGCTAAGGTTGCTTCTGGCGAGGCCGGTGGTATTACCCAGCACATTGGTGCATACCACGTTGAAACTGGTCACGGCATGATTACCTTCTTGGATACTCCAGGTCACGCAGCCTTTACCTCAATGCGTGCACGTGGTGCCGGTGCGACAGATATCGTTATCTTGGTGGTTGCTTCGGATGATGGCGTCATGCCACAAACCATCGAAGCCATCCAGCACGCGAAAGCTGCGGGTGTACCTATTGTGGTTGCGATCAACAAAATGGATAAGCCGGAAGCGGATCCTGATCGCGTGAAGAACGAGTTGGCGCAACGTGACGTTATCCCTGAAGATTGGGGCGGCGATGTACAGTTTGTGCCAGTATCTGCGCACACAGGTCAAGGTATTGATTCATTACTTGAAGCCGTACTGCTGCAAGCTGAGGTTCTCGATTTACAAGCTGTTGCCGCGGGTATGGCCCACGGTATCGTGATTGAGTCACGCTTGGACAAAGGCCGTGGTCCTGTCGCATCGATTTTGGTGCAAGAAGGTACCTTACGTCAGGGCGACATCGTTTTGTGTGGTCTTGAATATGGCCGTATTCGTGCCATGCGTGACGAGTTAGGCCGCGACGTGAAAGAAGCTGGCCCATCGATTCCGGTGGAGATTCTAGGCCTTTCAGGTGTGCCGCAAGCTGGTGATGAAGCGACTGTTGTAAAAGACGAGCGTAAAGCGCGTGAAGTTGCTAACTACCGTCAAGGTAAATACCGCGAAGTGAAACTTGCGAAGCAGCAGAAAGCGAAGCTGGAAAACATGTTTGCCAACATGCAAGAAGGCGACGTAAAAGAACTTAACATCGTTCTGAAATCAGACGTTCAAGGTTCTTTGGAAGCGATTGCGGAGTCGTTGATGAAGTTGTCAACCGACGAAGTGAAAGTCAACATTATTGGTAGCGGTGTCGGTGGTATCACCGAGACAGACGCCTCGTTGGCGAATGCTTCAAATGCGATCGTGGTTGGCTTTAACGTTCGAGCGGATGCTTCAGCGAAGAAAGTCATTGAACAAGAAAGCGTTGATTTACGTTACTACAGCGTTATCTATGATTTGATTGATGAAGTTAAACAGGCGATGGGCGGTATGCTTGCACCTGAATTCAAGCAGCAAATCATTGGCTTGGCTGAAGTACGTGACGTATTTAAATCACCGAAACTTGGTGCCATCGCGGGTTGTATGGTCACCGAAGGTGTGGTGAAGCGTTCTGCACCAATTCGTGTACTACGTGACAACGTAGTGATTTACGAAGGTGAACTTGAGTCATTGCGTCGCTTCAAAGACGATGTACAAGAAGTTCGCAACGGTATGGAATGTGGTATCGGCGTGAAAAACTACAACGACGTGCGTGTGGGTGACCAAATTGAGGTCTTCGAAACCGTACAAGTTGAGCGGAGTCTATAAGGTTTATGGCAAAAGATTACAGCCGTACCGATCGTGTAGGACAACAGTATCAGCGTGAAATCGCGCTGATACTGCAACGCGAAATCAAAGACCCTCGGGTCTCAATGGTGACTGTTTCTGCCGTTGAAGTGTCGCGCGACTTGGCCTACGCCAAAGTTTTCGTGACCTTTTTGCAAGATGACGCAGAGCAGCGTAAGCAAGGCTTAAAAGTCTTGAACGACGCCGCGGGATTTATTCGCTCGTTATTGGGAAAACGTGTGCGTGCACGCATTATGCCTGAACTGCGTTTTGTCCATGACGGCTCGTTGAATGAAGGTATTCGCATGTCACGTCTGGTCGACGAAGCTATTGCGAAAGACCAACAACGTTCTAGCCAACACGATAAGGACGAGCAGGGAGACGATTAATGGGACGACGTAAATCGGGCCGCGATATTAGCGGTGTGATTGTCTTAGATAAGCCTCTCGAGTTAACCTCAAACGCCGCACTGCAAAAGGTGCGGCGTTTTTTTAATGCTCGAAAAGGTGGTCATACTGGCGCACTTGATCCGCTCGCAACAGGTGTTTTACCCCTCTGTTTTGGCGAAGCTACCAAACTTTCACACTTTGCTTTAGAGGCCGATAAAACCTATCAGGTGACGGCGCAATTGGGGGTTCGGACGACCACCAGTGATGCAGAAGGCGAGGTGGTGGCCACCGCCGATGTGGCATTGACGCCAGCGAAAATCGACGCAGCGATTGCCGCTTTTACAGGTGCGCAAGAGCAGTCACCGTCAATGTATTCAGCGCTGAAATATGAAGGTCGACCGTTGTACTACTATGCGCGACAAGGCATAGAGGTTCCGCGTAAGTCACGTACCATCACGATTCACTCGATTGTTTTGCTTGGGTTTACAGAGACCACCCTAACGCTTGAAGTCACCTGCAGTAAAGGCACCTATATTCGTACGTTGATTGACGATATGGGCCAATATTTAGGCTGTGGTGCACACGTAGCAGCGTTGCGTCGTACCTGGATCGAAGGTGTTGAAGGTGACATGGTGACGCTGGACGAACTCGCTACTTTAGCTGAACAATGTGATCCGGAACAGGATGACTATGCGGCACTGGATGCGTTGTTGTTACCTTGTGATGCGGTGATCCGGCAAATTCCAGAGGTCGAAATCGCAGCGGCGGATGCGGCCCGCTTTAGTGCCGGTAACCCAGCACGTGTGGTGGTTGGTGACGCGCGGCCTGAAACTGAAGTGGTACGGGTACGTGCAGCAGGCGAATCGATACTGCTGGGGCTTGGCTATTGGCGCGATGATAAAATTATGCCAAAGCGTGTCCTTTGCGTTGCTAATCGCTAGGTGAATCCGTATAATACGGGGCGATCTCATCGGTGCTGAATTAGTGATCGGCACTGATATTTTTCACAATTAGGAGTATGTTATGTCACTAACTGCGGCACAAAAAGCTGAAATCGTTAAAGAATACGGCCAAGGCGAAAACGACACTGGTTCTCCAGAAGTTCAAGTAGCTTTGTTAACTGCGAACATTAACGAACTGCAAAGCCACTTTAAAGAACACGCTAAAGATCACCACTCACGTCGTGGTCTGTTGCGCATGGTTAGCCAACGTCGTAAATTGTTGGACTACCTAAAGCGTAAAAATCAGCAGCGTTATGCTAGCTTGATTGAGCGACTAGGTTTGCGTCGCTAAGCACTGTTCGAAAAAGGGGCCGACTGGCCCCTTTTTTACTTGTAAATCGCTATTGGCTATTCGTTCTGCGCTATTAAAGCGAATTGATAACGCACAACAAATAGCAAATAGCATGTTGAATTTAAAAGAAGAAAGTGAAGGAAAATAAACGTGAATCCAATTACTAAACAGTTTGAATACGGTCGCCATACCGTGACATTGGAAACGGGCGCGATGGCCCGTCAGGCATCTGGCGCAGTATTAGCAAGTATGGATGATACGGCAGTTTTGGTAACTGTCGTGGCAAAAAAAGAAGCAAAAGAAGGTCAAGATTTCTTCCCGCTTACCGTGAACTATCAAGAGCGTACCTACGCAGCTGGTAAAATCCCTGGTGGCTTTTTCAAACGTGAAGGTCGTCCATCTGAGAACGAAACCTTAACCTCACGTTTGATCGACCGTCCGATCCGCCCACTGTTCCCAGAAGGCTTCAAAAACGAAGTCCAAGTGATCGCGACCGTGGTTTCTGTGAACCCACAAGTAAACCCTGACATCGTTGCTTTGATTGGTGCTTCTGCTGCACTGACCATCGCTGGTGTGCCGTTTGCAGGCCCGATTGGTGCTGCACGTGTTGGTGTGATCAACGATGAATACGTGTTGAACCCGACCACTGACGAATTGGCTGAATCAAAGCTTGATTTGGTGGTTGCAGGTACTGATAAAGCGGTATTGATGGTTGAATCTGAAGCGCAATTGCTGTCTGAAGATGCCATGTTAGGTGCGGTAGTTTACGGTCATGAGCAAATGCAAACTGTGATCGAAAACATCAATGCCTTCGCTGCTGAAGCAGGCAAGCCGAAGTGGGACTGGCAAGCGCCAGAGAAAAATGTTGCGCTGAAAGACCAAATTAAAGCACTTGCTGAAGCAGGTCTTGGCGATGCGTACCGTATTACTGAAAAAACTGCGCGTTATGAGCAAGTTGGCAAATTGCGTGATGAAGTCATCACTAAGCTGACCGCTGAAAACGAAGAACTTGATGCCAAAGAAATTGGCGACCTGTTCCACGAGCTAGAGAGTGACATCGTACGTAGCCGCATTATTGCTGGTGAGAAGCGTATTGATGGTCGTGACCCAGATATGGTGCGCCCATTGCACATCGCTACCGGTTTGTTGCCACGTGTTCACGGTTCAGCCGTCTTCACCCGTGGTGAAACACAGGCATTGGTTGCCGCGACACTAGGTACAGAACGTGACGCGCAAATGATTGATGACCTGATCGGTTCAAGTAATAACCGCTTCATGTTGCACTATAACTTCCCTCCATACTGTGTGGGTGAAACCGGTATGGTTGGCTCACCGAAGCGTCGTGAAATCGGTCACGGTCGTTTGGCGAAGCGTGGTGTTCAAGCTGTTATGCCAAGCCAAGAAGAATTCCCGTACACCGTACGTGTGGTTTCTGAAATCACTGAATCAAACGGCTCAAGCTCAATGGCATCTGTATGTGGTACGTCACTCGCATTGATGGACGCTGGTGTGCCAATTAAAGCTTCGGTTGCGGGTATCGCAATGGGTCTCGTTAAAGAAGGCGACAACTATGTTGTACTTTCGGACATCCTTGGTGATGAAGATCACTTAGGTGACATGGACTTTAAAGTTGCGGGTAGCAAAGATGGCGTTACCGCGCTACAGATGGATATCAAGATTGACGGTATCACCCGTGAAATCATGGAAGCTGCACTTGAGCAAGCGAAAGCTGCCCGTTTGCATATCTTAACCGTGATGGACGAAGCGATTTCTGGCGCGCGTCAAGAGCTGTCTGACTTCGCACCTCGTTACCACACCATGAAGATCAACCCGGACAAGATCCGTGACGTGATCGGTAAAGGTGGTGCGGTAATTCGTGAGTTGACGGAAAGCACCAACACCAATATCGAAATCAACGACGATGGTACGGTACGTATCGCTGCAACTGACCAAGCGTCAGCTGAAGCTGCAATTAGCCGTATTGAAGAGTTGACTGCTGATGTTGAAGTTGGCCGTATCTACCAAGGTAAAGTTGCACGTATCGTTGACTTCGGTGCGTTCGTAACAATCCTACCAGGCAAAGATGGTTTGGTTCACATTTCACAAATCGCTGAAGAGCGTGTGAACGACGTGAATGAGTACTTGAAAGTTGGCGATAGTGTGCCGGTGAAAGTACTTGAAATCGACCGTCAAGGCCGTGTGCGCTTGAGCATGAAAGAAGCTGCTGAGAAGCCAGCTGAAACTGAACAAGCCGCTGACACTGCGACAGAAGAGCAAAGCGACGCTGAATAAGCGCCGACGCGAATCTTTACAATTTTGTTTGCAAAGGGGCTTCGGCCCCTTTTCTTTTTTGTCGTAAGGTGCGCTATGATGGAAGCCACAAGAACGCGTTAAGGAAGTGGTATGAATCTTCGTCAAGTGGCGACGCTCCTCTCTAGTGGTGCGCTACTGCTCGGCTGTAGCACTACGCCAGGTGCGAATGAGCCAGTGTTAAATAATTTGGTGGTGGCTACCCCACAAGTGGCCGACAGTCGGTTTCAACTTGAGCTGGCCAAACTGAATGAAATCCTCGCCAACGATCGCGACCAATTGAATGCCGAAGCGATGGGGCAAATTCTCTATCGTCGCGGTAGTTTACATGACGCTTTAGGGCTCGACGTATTGGCGCGTATCGACTTCAATCACGCTTTGGATTATCAACCGCGACTGGCCGATGCCTACAACTATTTAGGCATTCATTACACGCAAGCAGGTCAGTACGATTATGCCTATGAAGTGCTAGATGCTGCGTTAGAGCTTGAGCCGGGCCATCCATACGCCCATCTTAATCGAGGTGTGGCAGCCTATTATGATCAGCGCTTTGACCTCGCGCTTGATGATTTAGAGATCTTTTACCAGAACGACCCCAATGATCCTTATCGGGCCATTTGGCGCTATTTGGTTCAGGTTGAGGTAAACCCGAAGCAGGCCAAACAAGCCTTGGCGACGGCACGTTTAACACAGCAAAGTGATGCGTGGGCGTGGGGCATCGCCGATCTTTATGTTGGTGCCATGACCGAGCAGGAATTTCTAAGCAATTACGCGACGGCGGCCTTGGCTGAAGATGAAACGCTGGCTGAACGTATGTGTGAAGCCTATTTTTATTTGGGCAAGGCGAAGCAGCTGAAGGGCGAGTGGGAGTCTGCAGCGGTTTATTTTAGACTCGCAATGGCCACCAATGTGCATTTGTTTTTGGAGCATCGCTATGCCGGGTTTGAAATGGATTGGAGCCAGCAGCAAGCGAATCAGCAAAACTAGCGGCTGTGCCGCTCTGTTCAGCATTGCACTGTTGCAACCTGCACAGGCTGAGTTGCCTTGGTTCGCACCAAGGGGACAGGTCAGTACGTGCAGCAACGACGCAGCTGTACAGGTGTGGCTACCGCAGCAGCTGCCACAGCGCGCACAAGTGCTGGAGGTGTTAAGCAAGTGGCAAGCACACCCGCTGCACGCCTATGTTCCCTGTTTTTCACTGCGTTATTACCATGATGCCACCGCGTTGGCCTGCACTACGCAAGGAGAACGTGGTCGTCAGCGTTGCCAGCCGCCGGTGTTGCCGCGAGAACTGCATCAGCGTCAGCTAATTTTTACCGACGCGTTGATTGGCAGTGCGTCGGCGCAGCAAATTGTCCTGCCTACCGCAACGTCTGTTGCAGCATTTGCCCATGAAGTGGGGCATTGGTTAGGATTTGCGGATGAATATCGGATGAGTGCTGAGCTGGCGCAACCCTTTTGTCACGGACGTTATCGGCACCCGTCGTTAAACGTGGTGACGACCGCTGTGTTGGAAATGAGCAGCGCCGAGTTACAAGCACTTTGGCAGCGCTTGCCTTGGCGGGACCAAGTGAGCGATTGGCAACTTCTGGGGCAAAGCATTGGTGCTGAGCGGTGGCGCTTAGGCTCAACAGAGGCGACAGCGGTTGGCTTATTTGCGAGTCGTACCTGTGATGAGGTGCCAGGACGCTACAGTTGGAAGCCTGTAGCGCGTATGACAGCGATGGAATACCATGACGTCACTATCTGGCCGAAAGCCTACCTGAAGCTATTAGAGAACGCTGGCGGTTTGCGCAATCATAATGATCGGGCAAAGTAGCGCGAGAAACCAAATCAGGCTACGCAATTTGTCCCAATTCAGTAAGTACAAGGTATGGAAGACGATTCGTAGCCCAATGAAACTTACCGCAAGCCACTGATTTAGGAGCGTTACTTGCTCCGTTGCAATGACGACTAATACTGCTGCTGCAAATAACGGAAAAGCTTCATAGGCATTGTAATGACCGGCAACGGCACGGGCGCCGGCACCGGTAAGGCGTTGCTGCTGAGCGCGCGGATGACGGTTATCGTAACCGTTATCACGATTTTGGAAATAAACGACGGGCGCTTTTGCCGCAATGGGCAACAGGCCTGCAATTAATAAACACCAAATCAATAGACTCATCAGCAACTCCTTGTCGATTACTTAACTTCTTTACCTGCCGCTTGTAAGTCAGCGTGGTATGAAGAACGTACCAAAGGACCACTGGCGATGTGGGTAAAGCCCATCTTTTCGCCCTCAATGCGGAACATTTCAAACTCATCCGGGGTGACATAACGGGTGACCGGCAAGTGGTGGCGACTTGGCTGTAAGTATTGACCAATGGTCAGCATATCCACGTTGTGGGCGCGCAGGTCACGCATCACTTCAAGGATTTCGTCATTTTCTTCACCGAGACCAACCATGAGGCCTGATTTCGTCCGCACATCTGGACGTTCTTCTTTATAGCGTTTAAGCAGATCAAGCGACCACTGGTAGTTAGCGCCTGGGCGTGCGGCCTTATACATGCGCGGCACAGTTTCCAAGTTATGGTTAAACACGTCCGGTGCTTCATCCGTTAGGATGTCCAGTGCGACCTCCATCCGGCCACGGAAATCAGGAACCAAGACTTCAACTTGGATGCCAGGGCTCTGCGCACGGATTTCACGAATACAATCGGCAAAATGCTGAGCACCGCCGTCACGCAAGTCGTCACGGTCTACCGAGGTTACCACCACGTACTTCACTTTCATGTCACGAATCGTGGCGCCAAGTTTTACCGCTTCTTCCGGGTCTGGCGCCAGTGGGCGGCCATGAGCAACGTCACAGAACGGACAACGACGGGTACAAATGGCCCCAAGGATCATGAAGGTTGCGGTACCGTGATTGAAGCACTCAGCCAGGTTTGGACAAGAGGCTTCTTCACAGACCGAGTGCAAACCGTGCTTGCGCATGGCTTGTTTAATTTCATCAATCCGCTGGGTCGAAGAGGGGAGTTTGACCTTCAACCATTCGGGTTTACGTAACATTTGTTCGCGTTCGGTCGGCACGATTTTGACCGGAATGAGTGCCATTTTATCGGCGTCGCGTAATTTAACACCGGGTTCAATTTTAACTGGCTTGGACATAAGTCGTGTCAAATCCTGTGTGTTCGTGAATGTCTTGGTAACCCAATCGCTCTGCAAAAATAGCGGTAACACGTTGCGCCGCCTCTGCGACTGAGGGAGGGCCACCTAAATCGGTCGTTTGGATCATTTGCATACCGGCGTAACCACAAGGGTTAATCCGCAGGAAAGGCTCCAGATCCATCGCAACATTAAGCGCGAGGCCATGGAACGAGCAACCACGGCGAATGCGTAATCCTAAGGAGCATAGTTTCGCGCCATCAATGTAAACACCGGGCGCATCTGGACGCGCCGCAGCACTGACACCATACTCAGCCATGAGGCTGACAATAGTGTCTTCAATGGTATTGACGAGTTGACGCACGCCAAGCTTGTGTCGGCGGAGGTCGAGCAAGAAGTAGACCACCAATTGGCCTGGCCCGTGATAGGTGACTTGACCACCACGGTCGACTTTCACAATGGGAATATCGCCTGGGGCAAGAATATGCTCAGCTTTACCCGCCTGGCCTTGCGTAAATACCGGATCGTGTTCAAGTACCCACAGCTCATCGGCGGTGTTGGCATCACGCGTATCGGTAAATTGTTGCATGGCTTGCCAGACAGGCTCGTACGCCTGTCGGCCTAATTGACGCACAATTAATTTAGAGGACATAACGGACGTCTTCGAGATCAGCTAACGCGCGGTAAAGGGTTTCAATATGCTGTTGACTCTCCACTCGGATTTGAATCGAAACCGAATGATAGGTGCCTTTACTGCTTGGCTTGACTGACGGGCTATAATCGCCCGGCGCGTGCGCTTGAGCGACCGCGACGACCGCGTCTGGAAGTTCTGGCTTAGCCACGCCCATCACCTTGAAGGTGAAGTGACAAGGAAATTCGACCAGTTCATCAAAACGGGTTTTTTGCATGTTTAACTCCTAAGCAATATGCTCGCGTTTACTAGCGTGGAAGGCGTCAATCAATTGTTGTGTGACCTTACCACAGCGACCATCGGCCACTATTATATCATCAATTTGACCGATCGGTTGCACTTCGCGACTCGAGCTAGTTAAGAACAGCTCGTCCAGTTCGCCAAGTTCGGCGACATGGAAGGGCTGCTCGTTGACTTTGAGGCCCAGTCGTTGTGCGAGCTCAATCACCCACATGCGGGTGATCCCTGCCAAAATCAAGTGGTCTGCTGGCGCTGTGTAGATTTCACCTTGTTTTACGGCGAAATAATTACTCGACGCGCCTTCGGTAATGCGCCCATCGCGATGTAACAGAGGCTCGATAGCACCACGACGCTGAGCTTCTTGCTTGAGGAGTTGGTTGCCGAGCAGGCTGACGCTCTTAATGTCACAGCGGAGCCAACGAATATCGTCACAAAGCGTCACTTTAGCCGGTGCTGGCGTATCCCAGTGCAACTGCATTGGCGTGAAGGTGGCGAAGATGGTTGGTGTCATTGGACCTTGTGGCAGGTGATTGCGCTTGCTTTCGGCACCACGGGTGACCTGAAAATAAACTAAGCCACTTTCAATGCTTGGGTTGTTGGCGATGAGGTCATCGACTAAGGCCAACCAAAATGCTTGGCCGGGCGCTTCGATGCCGATCGCTTCAAGGGAGCGCGTGAGTCGCGCAAGATGATGCTCGGCGAGAAACGGCCGACGGTGGTAAACAGGAACAACTTCATAAATGCCTTCCGCAAACAAAAAGCCTCGGTCAAAGACCGAGACTTTAGCAGCTTCAGGGGCGATCCAGTCGCCATTTAAATAGACTAAACCGCTCATGGCTTACCCTCTATTATTCGCTTTCGAATTTACGCATCACCCAATCGGTAAGTTGTTTGAACATGCCGCCTTCAGCTACTTCATTGAGTGTAACCAATGGGTAGCTAACGATGGTTTCACCTTCCAATTGAATGCGCACCGTACCTACTTCAACACCTTTAGCAATAGGTGCTTCGAGTGCTTGATTAAGTTCAATATTGGCGGTCAGATTTTCACGTTGACCGCGTGGTAGTGTGATCACTGCGTCTTGGGCAATGCCCAGCGCTACGGTATCTTGCTCACCACCCCAAACGCGTTGGTCGACAAACTTGTCACCGGCACTGTAAGCAGGTACTGTTTCGTAATAACGGAAGCCGTAGTTCAGTAACTTTTTGCTTTCAACTTTTCGCGCTTGTTCGTTACTTGCGCCCATGATGACTGCGATGAAACGGGTATCGCCTTCAACAGCTGATGACACTAAGCTATAGCCAGCTTCACTGGTGTGACCGGTTTTAATCCCATCGACATTCATGCTCGCATCCCACAACAGTGAGTTACGGTTGTATTGCTTGATTGAGTTAAACGTAAATTCTTTCTCGCTGTAGATAGCGTATTCGTCCGGTACATCACGGATCAGCGCTTTACCTAACAACGCCATGTCGCGTGGCGAAGTATACTGGTCGTCTTCATGCAAGCCGTGGCTGTTGCGGAAGTGAGAGTTGGTCATGCCTAGCTCAGCCGCGTAGTTGTTCATCAGATCAGCAAAGGCACTTTCACTACCAGCAATATGTTCTGCCATCGCCACACAAGCATCGTTTCCTGATGAAATGATGATGCCGCGGTTCAAATCGGCGACGCTGATTTGTTTACCCACTTCAATAAACATCTTCGATGAATCAGGGAAGTTCTTTGCCCATGCGTTCTCACTGACGGTAACCATGTCATTCGGGGTGATCCGGCCGTCATTCATTTCACGACCGATAATATAACTGGTCATCATTTTGGTTAAACTTGCAGGGGCAAGTTGTTCGTCGGCGTTTCCTTCAGCGATCACGTAACCCGTGGTGTAATCCATCAGGATATACCCCTTGGCGTTAATTTGTGGCGCTGGTGGAATGATAGATGAGGCATTGGCGGTCAAGGTGACCACTCCGGCAAGCACCGCGACAGTGCGTGTGAACTGTTTAACTACAGATTGCATGGTTGATTGTCTCTACGTTTTCTACATTTAAATTCAAGCGGACTGAAATGGTAGCATAGCTCTTTCACAATGGCAGCGTTTATGGGGTGACCGGCACCCGAAAAACGTCGTGATAACCATCGGCGCGAAGCTGTTCCAGTAACTTTTCTGTTTGCATGACGGCAAAAGGCCCGAGCATCACTGCATATAGACCACTTTTTGTCTGGGTAGTTGCAGGTACCGCATAGGTTTGCGCGAGTTTTTCCGCTTCGCTATTGAGGCGATCTGCATTACTGCCAGCCACAACTTGGATGTAAAACTGCGCTTCTTCGGTCGCCGCAAGTGGCGCTGTTACCGCCAACTGTTGATTACTCGCGTCAGGGTGCAAGGCTTCTATGCGCACTTTGGCGGTACCTTTTTGCAACATGCCAAGTTTGTACGCCGCAACATAGGATAAGTCGAGCACGCGGTTGCCATGAAACGGACCGCGGTCATTGACGCGAACGACCACGGCGCGATTGTTGGCGAGATTCGTGACACGCACATAGGTTGGCAATGGCAAGGTCTTATGCGCGGCGCTCATGGCGTACATATCATAGGTTTCGCCGTTGGAGGTGAGGTGACCATGGAATTTTTCGCCATACCATGAGGCGTAGCCTTCTTCGACGTGACCGCGCGCATCAGGAATGATGGCGTAGGTTTTGCCAAACAGTGAGTAGGTGCGATTGCCTTGTGGGCTCGGAGGCTCACTCCGAGGAATAGGTTCAATCAACTCATCAGCATTTGGTAATCGCGTTGGAATGCTGTCGTGTTCTTGGCTATAGCGGCCACTTGAAGTGGGGCTGCTACTACTGCAGCCACCTAAAAAAAGGATAAGAAGCAACAACGAAGCGAGACGGATCATTGCGAAGAAGTTCCTTGTTTGGTGCGCGCAAGTTGCTGACTAAATTGGTGCACAACCATCGCATAAAGTGGGCTGTGATTGTAACGGGTGATGACGTAAAAATTCTGCAAACCAAGCCAATAGTCATGACCTTGCTCGAGCTCAAAGGCGAATACTTTCGCTTTGCTCTCCGGCGTTAGGCTCACGTTGGCCGGTACTTGCAGACCTTGCTTCGTGAGTTCAGCTACCGTGCTGTTCAATTTTAAGCCCTCACTCGCGAGCGCCGCGTTCGCTTCAGTGGCACTGAGTTGCACCGCAACCGGAGCTCCGGCTTGCCAGCGGTGCTTGGCAAAGTAGTTGGCGACACTGCCAATGGCATCAATTGGGTTAGTGAGTAAGTCACGCACCCCATCGTTGTCAAAGTCGATGGCGTAATGGCGATACGATGATGAAATAAATTGACCATACCCCATTGCACCAGCGTACGAACCTTGCAGTTCCGTCGCCGGTAGGCCTTCTTCTTCTGTTAAACGGAAAAACTCACCAAGCTCTTTGCGGAAAAACGTGGCTCGCGGTGGGTAGTGGAAGCCCAAGGTGTAGAGCGTGTCGAGGACATTGTGCTTGCCAAGATAGGTGCCGTAAAAGGTTTCGACGCCAATAATGGCGACAATCACTTCCGCCGGCACACCAAACTCCGCTTCAGCGCGGGCAAGCGTCGCTTCATGTTCTTGCCAAAATGCCACGCCAGCAGCAAGCCGCTTTTCGGTTAAGAAAATAGGGTGATATTGGTGCCAAGGCTTAGCCTCCCAAGGGCGTTGAATTGCTTCGAGCACCTCTTGATTGACCTTAGCACTTTTTAGCAACTGCTGAAGGCGCGTGCGGTCGAGTTGATGTTGCTCGACTAAAGCGTCAATAAAGGCGGTTTGCTCTGCGCTGAGCGCGGCGGTTTCTGTGTTGGCCAAAGCTGGGGCGGTCATGCTGCTACAGAGCAGCGCTAACGCCAGAGATGCACCGATACATTTCATAACGCACTATCCTTTTTTGCGATTGCGCCTTATGCGTGGACAAGGCGGCGGTTGGTTGCAATTCCCATCAGTAAACCAAAGCCTGCAAACAATGTCACCATTGAGGTACCACCGTACGAGATAAGTGGTAGCGGAACGCCGACCACTGGGAGCAGGCCGGAGACCATACCGACGTTAACCATAACATAAACAAAAAAGGTCAGGGTGAGGCTACCAGCAAGGAGCTTTTGGTACACCCGTTGCGCGCGCAGGGCAATGATCATGCCGCGGAAAATGATAAATCCGTACAACAGAAACAGGCCGATGACACCGACCAAGCCAAACTCTTCACTGAACACCGAAAAAATAAAGTCGGTGTGTCGTTCAGGAAGAAACTCCAGCTGTGATTGGGTGCCATGTAACCAACCTTTGCCCTCAATGCCGCCCGAACCAATCGCAATCTTGGATTGGATGATCTGGTACCCCGCACCGAGTGGGTCACGCTCAGGGTTGAGGAAGGTAAGTACGCGTTGTCGTTGATAATCATGCATCAAAAAGATCCATAAAATCGGCGTAAACGAGCCGATGGCGACGGCAAAAAAGCCAATCAGTTTCCACGACATGCCAGCCAAGAACAGCACGAAAATACCAGAGCTGGCAATCAGTAAGGAGGTGCCTAAGTCGGGTTGCTTGGCAATCATTAACACGGGGATCAGCAACAGCACAAAGGCTCCAGCAAGACGCCCCATCGACGGCGGAAGACCTTGCTCGGCGATAAACCAAGCAATGGTCATAGGTACCGCGAGTTTCATGATTTCTGACGGCTGAATGGTGGCGACACCAATATTCAACCAGCGCTGCGCACCTTTGCTCGACTCGCCCACCAAGAGGACCGCGAGTAGCAAGACAATCCCTACCGAAAATATCGGTAGCGACCAGCGGCGGATGGTTTCCAGTGGAATTTGCGCAATAATAAACATGGCAGCGAAGGCCGCGCCCACGCGTATCGCTTGGCGCTCCATCATGGCCATGCTTTCGCCACTGGCGGAATACACGGTCACCAGGCTTACCACCGAAATGGCAATGAGAGCGAGTAACAAAGGCGCATCCAAATGAATGCGGCGCAACCACGAATCAGATTGAGTGTCAGCGGGCATCGTCGTTCTCTTCCTTTGCGGCAAAGTAATAATCGAGGAGCTCACGCGCCATCGGTGCAGCGATGCTGCTGCCACCACCGATAACGTTCTCAGCAGTGATCACAATCACAATTTCTGGGTTATCTGCTGGCGCATAACCGACATACATCGCGTTGTCGCGATAACGCTCGGCAATCTTCTCAGCATCGTACTCTTCATCTTGACCAATACTACGTACTTGCGCGGTACCGGTCTTGCCCCCAGATGTGTAGCTGGTATTGCGAAATGCGCGTCGCGCTGTCCCTTTGACACCACTCACCACATCTTCCATCGCCTTTAGGGCAATTTCCCAGTTTTGCGGGTTATTGAGTTGCACGGGCTCGCGTTGTTCAACCACCGCTGGCAGTTCGACTTCGGCATCGCGAATCGCTTTCAAAAAGCGTGGAACGGGATGGGTACCCCGGTTGACCATAATGGCGGTGGCGACCGCTAACTGCATCGGGGTTACCGTCCAGTAACTTTGCCCGATACCAATGGAGACGGTCTCGCCGGCATACCAAGGCTGATTGAAACGCGCGCGTTTCCACCCGCGGCTTGGCATGACTGCGGCAGATTCTTCACCAATATCGACACCGGTGAATTCACCGAAACCATACTCGGTCATATGTTCAGAAATGGTATCAATGCCGAGCTTGAGCGCGAGGTCATAATAAAAGGTATCGCAACTTTCGATGATAGCATCGCTCACGTTGACCCAGCCATGGCCCCAGGACAACCAATCACGATAGCGGTGATTGACGCCCTTGATCTGAAACCAACCTGGGTCCCAAATTTTGGTTTCAGGGGTGATGATACCTTCTTCTAAGCCAACGATGGCCATCTGTGGTTTGATGGTCGACGCCGGCGGGTAACCCCCTTGTGTTGCACGATTCAGTAGTGGCGAGTGCGGTGAGTCGAGCAAACTACGATACTGTTTCACGGAAATGCCTTGCGCAAACCAGTTTGGGTCGTAACTTGGCTGACTCACCATTGCCAATAACGCGCCATCGTCAGGGCGCATCACGATAATAGTGCCACGTTGCTCACCGAGAATACGTTGGGCTTCGAGTTGTAAGTCGATATCGACTTCTAAAACAAGATCTTGGCCTGGGATGGGAGGTTCTATCTCGAGCGTACGTAAATTGCGCCCATGAATATCTACTTCGACCTGCTGATAGCCCACGGTGCCGTGCAATTGCTCTTCGTAATAGCCTTCAACCCCCAACTTACCGATGGTTCGTGTTGCCGCATAGTTTGCGCTTAAGTCTTGTTCTTTTAAACGGTCGGCATCACGTTGATTGATCTTGGCGACATAGCCAAGCGCATGGGTGAGGGTATCTCCGTAGGGGTAGTGCCGGACGAGTCGGGCTTCGAGATTAACCCCTGGGAATTCATGCTGGCGGGCAGCAAAGGTAGCCGCTTGCTGCTCGCTCAGTTGGTCGAGCAAAATGACATGCTCGAAGCGCCGTTCACGGCGACGGTTGCGTTCAAACTGCTCAAGGGCTTCGGGACTGATATCGAGCAGTTCGGTGAGTTCGGCAATGGTTTGCTCGAGATCTTCGACGCGTTCAGGAACCAGCTCAAGACTCAGTACCGGACGGTTTTCGGCAAGAAGGCGGCCTTTCCGATCGTAGATCAAGCCGCGATTAGGCGCTAGCGGCACTACTTTGATACGGTTATCGTTTGAACGAGTTTGAAAGGTTTGAAACTGCTTGACTTGCAGTTGATACATATTGGCAAGTAAGACTAAAAAAACCGCTACAACGATAACCAGGGCGACCACCACTCGGCGACCAAATAAGGCATTCTCGAAGTGAGGATCACGGATCCTGTTACGGCGTTTCTTCATACTTATTCGCGATGGTAAGGGTGGTTAGCGTTAACACTCCAAGCTCGGTACAGCGCTTCAGCTAAAATCACGCGTACCAAGGGGTGTGGTAATGTTAGTGCAGATAAGCTCCAACGCTCATCGGCCACGGCACAACACTCAGGGGCTAAACCTTCAGGCCCGCCGACCAAAAGACTGACGTCACGGCCATCCATTTGCCAAGCGCTCAAGCGCTGCGCAAGTTTGGGTGTGGTCCATGGTCGACCTTCAACTTCAAGGGTAACGATGCGGTTGCCTTTACCGACGGCCGCTAACATGGCTTCACCCTCTTGTTTCGTGAGTCGCGCAATGTCCGCATTTTTGCCACGTTTACCAGCAGGGATCTCAATCAGCTCAAGCTGACAGTCTGCTGGCAAGCGTTTGGCAAAGGTTTCATATCCAGTGCTGACCCAGTCGGGCATTTTTTGGCCAACGGCAATCAGCTTGATGCGCATTAACGCGGTCCCCAGAGTTTCTCAAGTTCGTAAAAGTCGCGAATCGATTCTTGCATCACGTGGACGACCACATCACCTAAATCGACCAACACCCATTCTGAGCCTTCGTCACCTTCGACACCAATCGGTGGAATGCCGTGATGTTTCGCCTCGGTGGCAACATGGTTGGCGAGGCTCTTCACATGCGTTTTAGAGCTCCCCGAACAGATCACCATAAATTCAGCGATATCAGTTTGCTCGTGCACATCAAGTACTTTGATGTCACGACCTTTTAAATCTTCTAGTTTGTCGACCACAAAGTCGCGTAATTGTTCAGCTTGCAAAGGAAGTATTCTCCATTAGTCATCATCTTTGAGTAGACATCTAAGCGCCCACACAGCGGCGAAGTGTAGCATGATTATGGGCGAAAAGCAGTGTTATAACTGGCCATAGAGATGGTGTTTTTCAATGTAATCGGCCACCTTAGGGGCCACCCACTCACGCCATGATTGTCCGGTAGCCAAAGCTGCTCGTAGGGCCGTAGCGGAAATCGCGATATCGGGGGTATCAAGTAAATAGATTGCACCACTGCGCTGCTGATGCAGTTCCGTTAGCGCTGTGGTTTGCCGCGCTTCAACCAACCCTTGTACGGCCGCAGTCCAGGGCGTCGTTTGTGCGGGGCGACGCATGACCGCAAGGTGTGCGTAGTCCAGCAGTTGTTGCCAACCAAACCAACTGTCGAGGTTGGCAAAGGCGTCGTTGCCAAGTAAAAAAACTAAACTATCGTTGGGCCAGGTTTCACGCATTTCTTGCAGCGTAAGTAGGCTATAGGAGTGGCCTTCACGGCGTAGTTCCCAGTCTTCGGCAATCACCTGTGTAACCTCACTATAGGCCAGATCGACCATGGCTAAGCGTTGTTCGGCGGTGGCGCCTGGGTAGTCACGATGCGGCGGCAGTGCGCTTGGCATGACATGCATAATCTCAGCGCCGAGCTCGGCAAAGGCTGCTAGCGAGGTTTGGACATGCCCCTTATGGATGGGATCAAAGGTACCACCAAAGACTACACGAAGCATGATGACGTCAGTTGAGGAGCGCGTTGCGGGGCGCAAAGTAGCACGATGGCATGGCTGTACAGGGTTGCGAGTTGCTCACCTGAGTCACGCTTGAAGGCATATTCCATGCGCACTAAAAGTTGGTTGAGTTGGGCAAGATTGGCTGCGCCAATTCGTTTGGCAAACTGTTGGTAACTACTTTCTTGTTGCCGCCAAATACCCAAACTCTTGTAGTCTTGCGGTCGTAAGTTGCCTTGTAACAGGCGCTCAAGCTTCTGCACCTCGCGCTGTAACATCCAGTTCAGGATCGCAACTTCAGTTTCCTCTTCGAGCAGCCGTTGTAACCTTTTTAGCGCACCGGTCAAATCGCCGCTCACTATGGCATCTTGTAAGGCAAATACACTAAAGCGGCTTTGATCTTGCGCTGCTGACATGATGACATCGGGTGAAATCGGTTGTGGTAATGCCATCAACGCCAACTTTTGTAACTCTTGATCGAGTGCCAGCAAATTCCCTTCAAACCAGTCCGCAAGTAGCTGCGCTGCGTCTGGGGTGAGGGTCAATTGATGTCGTTGGCCGCGAGCAATAATAAAGGCAGGTAACTGGCGACGCTCAGGGCTGTTCGCGTGGATCACCGGACCGGCTTGCTGCAGCAGTTGGAACCATTTACCTTTAAGTTGTTCTTGTTTGAGTTTAGGCCCGGTAATCACCAGCACTTGGTCGTCGGGAAGATCTGCGCAATAGCTTTTTAGGGCATCACTACCTTCACGGCCCGGCTTGCCTTCCGGCAACTCCAACTCAATCAGCTTCACGCTTGAAAATAAGCCGAAATTGGCCGCTTGCTGTTGTAGCTGACTCCAGTCGAATTGCTTGTCTTGAATCAGTCGCAGGCGTTCATCAATGCCTTGTTGTTGCGCTTGATGACGGACCATTTGCAGGGCATCGTCCAGCAATAAGGGCGTGTCACCAAAAATACTCAACACGGCTGGTAAGCCATGTTGTTGTAGGTGGGTAGGTAACTCTGAGAGTTGCATCACGGCTATTCACCGAGAGTCGCAATGACCTGACGAACCAAGCGCTGCGCGGCTTGCTCCCGCATTTCGGCGACCAGCACTTCGCGTTCGCGTGTTTTTGCTAAGGCAAAGTTTGGATCGTCTTGGTAATCACGGAAGACTTCGAGTTGCATCGGACGACGCTCGCCTGAAGCTTGAATGAGGATATAACTGACGTGGTAAATCAGCTCATACTCAGCCACTTGGCCACTGGCCGAGAGACTTAACGTACGCCGCGATAAATCATCGTTAAGAATTTCAAGCTGGGTAAGACCTGTTCCTGAAGACAGTACTTCAGCGCCGGCCAGCTCAAAACGTTGTTTCGCATGCTCAGCAAACTCACTGAACTGCGGTGCGCTGATGACCACTTGTTGTAAGCTTGGGGGCAACTGATAGTCACCCCGCAACTGGAAGCCACACGCTGTTAATGATAAGAGACAAAGTCCGATAATCAGTTGTCGCATGGCGCCTCCTTAACGCAACAGCTCTGCTTAATTGGCAACGATGTTGACCAATTTGCCTGGCACGTAAATTTGCTTACGAATGGTTTTGTCAGCAATAAAGCGCTGCACGTTCTCGTCCGCTGCTGCAATCGCCAACACGCTGTCTTGATCCGCATCGGCAGCAACGGTGATTTTACCACGCACCTTACCGTTAACCTGGACCACCACCAGAATACTGCTGGCAACCAACGCATTCGGGTCTACTTCTGGCCACTTCGCAAAAGTAATGTCGTCGTCATGGCCAAGTGCTTGCCATAACACCTCACTTAAGTGCGGTGTAACTGGCGCGAGCATAAGGGTAATAGCATCAAGCGCTTCGCGCATAATGGCGCGGTCAACTGCGGTCTCAAGCGAAGCTTTTTGCAGCTTGTTCAACAACTCCATGATGGCCGCAATGGCGGTATTGAAGTGTTGACGACGGCCCATATCATCGCTGACTTTTTCGATGGTACGGTGCACTTCACGACGCAAGTCTTCTTGGCCACTGTTCAATTGGCTAAAGTCATCGTTATGTTCAGCGTCTGCCTGCGCTTGATAATCGGCAACCAAACGCCAAACACGACGGAGGAAGCGTTGCGCACCTTCAACCCCAGAGTCTGACCACTCCAGCGTGGCTTCTGGTGGCGCGGCAAACATCATGAACAAGCGTACGGTGTCAGCACCGTATTTATCAATCATGACTTGCGGGTCGATACCGTTATTTTTCGATTTCGACATTTTGGTCATACCGCCGTAGCTCACTTCTTCACCGTCAGTGGTTAAGATCGCTTTAACGATACGGCCTTTGCTGTCACGCTCAACGATCTCAACGTCAAGCGGTGAGTACCAAGTGATTTTGCCGTCAGCTGCTTCACGGTAATAACAATCTGCCAAGACCATACCTTGCGTCAACAAACGCTTGAAGGGTTCGTCGGAATCGACCAGACCGGTGTCGCGCAATAACTTATGGAAGAAACGTGAATAGAGCAGGTGCAAAATAGCGTGCTCGATACCACCGATGTACTGGTCAACAGGCAACCAGTAGTTGGCTTGTTCTGGATTGAGCATGCCGTCTTCGAAGTTCGCGCTACAGTAGCGTGCGTAGTACCACGACGACTCCATAAAGGTGTCGAAAGTATCGGTTTCATGCTCTGCTGGCATACCGTTATAGGTGGTTTTACGCCACTCAGGGTCAGCCTTGATTGGCGACTGAGTACCATCCATCACCACATCTTCTGGCAAACGTACCGGTAGTTGGTCTTCAGGCACTGGTACTGAGCTACCATCTTCAAGGTTAAGCATCGGGATAGGTGCGCCCCAGTAGCGCTGGCGCGACACGCCCCAATCACGTAAACGGTAGTTTACCTGGCGGCGGCCAATACCTTGCTCGGCAAGTGCATCTGCAATTGCGTTGAAGGCATCATCACTGCTTAGTCCAGTGAATTGACCTGAATTAATGGTGGTGCCTTTCTCAGTAATCGCAGCGACGTTAATGTCATGCTCGCCTTCAGCAGGTGCAATCACTGGCACAATCGGTAGCTGATAAGCCGTCGCAAATTCCCAGTCGCGTTGGTCGTGGGCTGGAACTGCCATGACGGCGCCGGAGCCGTAATCCATCAAGACAAAGTTCGCGACCCAAATTGGAATGGCTTCACCGGTAAGAGGGTGTTTGGCATAAAAGCCAGTCGCCATACCTTTCTTCTCAATAGTCGCCAACTCGGCTTCAGCCATTTTGGTTGCTTTGATGCTTTCAATGAAGGCGGCAAGTTCAGGATTTTTCGCTGCTGCTTCTTGCGCTAATGGGTGTTGCGCGGCAACGCCCATGTAGGTCACGCCGAATAGGGTGTCAGGGCGGGTGGTATAAACGGTCAGCGGGTCGTCGTGATCGATCACAGTGAAGTCGATCTCAACCCCTTCTGAGCGACCAATCCAATTGCGCTGCATGGTTTTCACCTGCTCAGGCCAACCGTCGAGTTGGTCAAGGTCGGCTAACAATTCGTCAGCGTAATCGGTGATTTTGATAAACCATTGAGGAATTTCTTTTTGTTCTACCTTGGCGCCTGAACGCCAGCCGCGACCATCAATAACTTGTTCGTTGGCAAGTACCGTTTGATCGATAGGGTCCCAGTTTACGGTCGCGTTTTTCTTATACACTAAGCCTTTTTCGTAGAGCTTAGTGAAGAACCACTGCTCCCAGCGATAGTATTCTGGTTGGCAGGTTGCCAATTCACGCGACCAGTCGTAGCCAAAACCAAGGGATTTGAGCTGGGTGCGCATGTAGTCGATATTTTGGTAAGTCCATTTTGCTGGCGCTGTTTGGTTCTGAATGGCAGCGTTTTCAGCAGGGAGACCGAACGCGTCCCAGCCCATAGGTTGGAGTACGTTCTTACCTTGCATCCGCTGGTAGCGTGCGACCACGTCACCAAGGGTGTAGTTGCGAACGTGTCCCATGTGCAGCTTACCACTTGGGTAAGGGAACATTGACAGGCAGTAGAATTTTTCTTGCCCCGGCTGCTCAGTAACTTGGAACACTTGGTCCTGTTCCCAACGTTGCTGGACGGCGCTTTCAATTTGCGCTGGATCGTAATTATCCTGCATGAACTTTGACATCTGAGAATCCATTTAATCGACGACGAAAAGAAACACGTAAACTTACAGTGCGTACCACATCAACAGCATAACTACGAGGCCTGCGAGACCAAAGAAGCCGTACTCGAAACGCTCACGTTGCTCTTCATCACGGTCGTTTGGGTTGCGATGAAAAAGGAACATGCCAATACTTGATACACCTAGTGTGCCTGCTGCAGTGAGCAACGCAAAAAGAATAGCTGCAAAGATATTTTCCATGGTTTATTCCAACTGTTAGTAATTACACAAAAAGAGTAGGGGATAGTTTACTTATTTTGGCGGCGAATGACCACGGGAAATGCGCCACCGATAAGAATCAATCCAGCTAAAAGCCAACTGCCCCAAACGCCAAGTAATGTGTAGGGCGTTAACCCTTGCACAATAGGTACTTCGGCCGAGATGGTGGTGGCGACAAATTGAGGCGCCCGAGCTAACCAGCGCCCCCGCTCATCGGTGATGGCGGTAATGCCGCTATTGGTTGAGCGAATCAAGGGGCGTGCCAGCTCGATGGCGCGCATCCGCGCAATTTGCATATGCTGCGCAGGGCCATGTGAGCGGCCAAACCAAGTGTCATTACTGACCGTTAGCAAGAAGTTGGTAGTATCAGTGAAATTGGCTTGCACTTGGTTTGGAAAGGCAATTTCATAACAAATTGCCGTATTAAATTCACGGCCTTGTGCGCGCAGCGGTTGTTGGACGTACTCGCCGCGACTAAAGGACGACATGGGTAAGTTAAATAATGGCGCCAAGGGGCGCAATAAAGATTCAAACGGGACGAATTCCCCAATGGGCAACAGTTGATGCTTCTTGAAGCGATTGCTATGGCCGTGTTGATAAGGCTCATCAACATGCCCTGTACCGTCTTGGCCAAGGGTAATCACGCTGTTGTAATAGGCTTCGTCTTGGATATCGACAATGCCGGTCATCAGTGCTGTTGACGTTTCTGACATCTCATCGTGCAGAATGGCCAAGATGTCATCTGTATAGGGCTCTGGCATGGTTACCGCCGACTCTGGCCAGATGATCACGTCATGGTCGTTGTACAATTGACGGGTCAGCTCTAAATAGGTTTTCAGGTTAGGCCAGTGTTGATCAGGGTTCCACTTGATCGACTGTGGGATGTTTCCTTGCACAAGGCCAACTTTTAGACTTTCGCCGGTACGTGACACTTGGTTGAGCTGCGTCAGAACTAAGGGTAACACTAAGGCACCGAAGGCGACTGCCGGGTAACGCCAGTGGCGCTGTTGCACGAAGCGAACAACCAATAATGCCAGTAACAGAAGAATACTGCTGATGCCCGCACCACCAAACCAGGTGGCGTAGCTTGCTAACCAAGTATCGGTTTGCGTGTAGCCAAGCTCCAACCATGGAAAACCTGTCAAGAACCAGCCGCGTACTGACTCAGCAATCAGCCATGTCAGTGGTAAACTCCAATACCCAGCCGGGTGGATGCGCACACTCAGCCAGCGCCACAACCACAGCGCGAAGGCCGGAAATAAACTGAGGTAGCTGAATAGCACCAAAAGAATCGCGACGGAAGCGATGGGATGCAAGCCGCCGAAGCTATCGATGCTGACGTAAATCCAACTTAGGCCCGCAGCGAACCAGCCAAAGCCAAAGTAATACCCTAAGCGCCAGGCATTATCTGGGTTCTTGGTGTGCAGTAAGAACACCAATAAAGGAAAAACAATAAAGGGCAGCCAGGCTTGCTCAAACGGTGCGTAGCTAAACACCAGCAGCGCACCTAGTGCTACGCTGCCTAAGCGAGAGAGCGCTGCTTGCCAGCGCCGTTTGAGTCGAGCCATACTAATTTTCCGTGTCGGAGTCGACCTGAGGCTCAGGTAAACTTACTTGTAACTGCTGGATACGGCGTTTGTCGGCGCTAGTGACCTTAAAGTGAATGCCTTGAATTGAAAGCTCTTCACCAGATTTTGGTAAGTGACCAAAGCCGTGGGCAACCATACCACCAATAGTGTCATATTCCTCGTCACCAAAATGGGTGCCGAAGTAATCGTTAAAGTCTTCGATGGTGGTGAGTGCTTTCACTGAGTAGCGCGACTTATTGATGCGGCGAATGTCGGCTTTCACATCATCATTATGATCGGTTTCATCTTCGATATCGCCGACAATCTCTTCGAGAATATCTTCAATGGTCACAAGGCCAGAGACGCCACCGTATTCATCGACCACAATCGCCATATGGTAGCGTTGTGAGCGGAACTCTTTAAGGAGTACGTCAACCCGCTTACCTTCCGGCACGATCACCGCCGGGCGGATAACCTTGCTGAGTAAGAAGTTGTCTTCGGTCATGCCGAAGCCGTACGCCAGCAGGTCTTTGGCGAGCAAAATACCTTCGACATGATCTTTATTTTCGCTGATCACCGGGTAGCGACTGTGCTGCGCATCAATCACGATAGGTAAAAACTCATCAACGCCTTGGTTGATATCAATGGTCACCATTTGCGAACGAGGCACCATAATGTCACGGACTTTCAGTTCGGCGACATCAAGCACACCTTCGATCATTTCCTTGGTGTCGTTATCAATCAAGTCGCGTTCTTCAGCGTCTTGAATCAGGTCTACTAACTCTTCGCGGCTGTTCGGTTCTCCGGTAAATAGCTGCAACAATTTGGTTGCCCACGATTTACGCGCAGAACCGTTGGTAGAGTGGGGATGGTCATCGCTCATTAGCTGGCATTGCTCCGTTTAGTTACCAACTTCAGCATAAGGGTCAGCATACCCTAAGCTGGTTAAAATAGACGTTTCGAGGCTTTCCATATGTTCTGCCTCATCCGTCTCTATATGGTCATAACCTAGCAAATGCAAGGTTCCGTGTACAATCATATGCGCCCAGTGTGCCTGCAGCGGTTTCTGTTGCTCTTTGGCCTCAGAGGCGACAACTGGCGCACACACCACCAAATCGCCAAGTAAGGTGACTGGCATCGGGATGGGGGCGGAGAATGGGAAAGACAACACATTGGTGGCGTAATCCCGTTGCCGATAGGCAGCGTTGAGTTCACGACCTTCGTCGGCATCAACAATTCGTACGGTCAGTTCTACCGGTCCGTCTTGCCACTGGTGTCCAGCAAGTGCTGCAGTAACCCATTGCTCAATCGCACTTTGCGCAGGTAGATCAGACGCTTCTGAAGCAATCTGCAGATCAACGGTTAGCGTCATGAGAGCTCTCAAAGTCTTCGTAGGCTTGCACAATACGTTGTACAACAGGGTGACGAACAACGTCGCCAGCTTGGAAAAAGGTGAAACTAATATCGGGGACTTCGCTCAGCACTTCAATGACATGCCGCAAGCCTGACTTTTGCCCACGCGGTAAATCCACTTGCGTGATATCTCCGGTAATCACCGCACGTGAATTAAAACCAATGCGCGTCAGGAACATTTTCATTTGTTCGCAGGTGGTGTTTTGGCTTTCGTCCAAAATGATGAAGGCATCATTTAACGTGCGGCCGCGCATATAGGCGAGCGGTGCGACTTCAATAACGTTGCGCTCAATCAGTTTCTCCACTCGCTCAAAGCCGAGCATCTCAAATAAGGCGTCATATAACGGACGCAAATAAGGATCGACTTTCTGGGCGAGATCACCGGGTAAGAAGCCAAGCTTCTCGCCTGCTTCAACGGCAGGGCGGGTCAGCAGAATGCGGCGAATTTCTTGTCGCTCAAGGGCGTCAACAGCACAAGCTACGGCGAGATAAGTTTTCCCTGTACCAGCTGGGCCAACGCCGAAATTGACGTCGTGACTTAAAATAGCGCGCACGTATTCAGCTTGATTGTGATTACGCGGTTTGATCATGCCCCGTTTGGTTTTGATATGGGTCATTTTCTCTGCCGCCGGGTCACCGTGGCCTTGCTCAAGTATGTTGGCTTGCTGAATCGCCAGATGTACTTGCTGGGGCTCCACAGTGCCTGCTTTACCTTTCACGGTTGCGGTCTCAACATAAAGCTCGCGCAGCATGGTCGCCGCTGCTTCCACGGTGTGTGGCTGGCCAATCAGGCGGAATGCTTCGTTGCGATAGGTGATCTCAATACCTAAGCGGCGTTCAATATGTTTAAGGTTTTCATCAAACGGGCCGCAGAGTTCGGCCAAACGCCGGCTATCTGCCGGCGTCAGCTCAAGATCAAGGGTAGTAACTTTCGGACTCAAAAGAACCTCTTGTGGTTACGACTGTTGCGGCGGCACATAACTGGCGACACCGAGCTCGTCGGGCTGCGTGCGTGCCTGACGCGAGAGAATGTCTTGCGGTGCTGTGTCAACACGTAGTCCCATCTCATCTTCAACGCGGATCACATCACCTCGTAATGAGTTGGCAAACACGTCGGTAATGGTGACATCCACAAATTTACCGATCATGTTTGGCGTGCCTTCAAAGTTCACCACACGGTTATTTTCGGTACGGCCACTAAGTTCCATCGGATTCTTTTTCGATGGTCCAGTGACCAAAATACGTTGCTCGGTACCTAGCATACGGCGCGCATGGTTGTGCGCCTGTTGGTTCAAGCGTTGCTGTAACAGGTGCAGGCGTTGTTTCTTGGCTTCTTCACTGACATCATCAGGCAGGTCTGCCGCAGGCGTTCCTGGGCGCGCACTGTAGATAAAGCTAAAACTAAGGTCGAAGTCGACCGCCTGGATAAGATCCATGGTCGCTTCAAAATCTGCGTCGGTTTCACCTGGAAAGCCAATAATAAAGTCAGACGACATGGCAATCTCAGGACGAATGCGTTTAAGTTTGCGAATTTGCGACTTGTACTCAAGGGCAGTGTGACCACGCTTCATTAACGTTAGTACGCGGTCAGAGCCACTTTGTACCGGTAAGTGCAAGTGATTCACTAGCTCTGGAATGGTGGCATAAGCTTCAATAATATCGTCGGTAAACTCAACCGGGTGCGAGGTGGTGTAACGAATACGATCAATGCCGTCAATTGCCGCGATTAAATGCAGCAATTCTGAGAAACGACAGACGGAACCGTCAAAATGTTCACCACGAAAAGCGTTGACGTTTTGACCTAAAAGGTTCACTTCACGCACGCCTTGCTCTGCTAATTGGGCAATTTCATAGAGCACATCATCGACGGGACGGCTCACTTCTTCACCACGGGTATAAGGCACCACGCAGAAGGTACAGTACTTACTACAGCCTTCCATGATCGATACGAAAGCCGTTGGGCCTTCGGCCTTTGGATCGGGCAAGCGGTCAAATTTTTCAATCTCTGGGAACGAAATATCGACCATCGGAGTGTGTTCAGTCTGAACCTGTTTCACCATTTCTGGCAGACGGTGCAAGGTTTGTGGACCGAAAACAATGTCTACATAAGGCGCGCGGCTACGAATGTGATCGCCTTCTTGCGACGCAACGCAGCCACCGACACCAATCACAAGGTCAGGATTCTTGTCTTTCAGTGTTTTCCAACGGCCCAACTGATGGAACACTTTTTCCTGCGCTTTTTCACGGATCGAACAGGTGTTGAGCAGGATCAAATCCGCGTCTTCGGGTTCGGCTGCAACTTCATAGCCGTGCGTTGCCTGTAGTAGATCTGCCATCTTCGCAGAGTCGTACTCGTTCATCTGGCAGCCCCACGTTTTGATATATAACTTCTTGCTCATAAATTCGTTACGCTCACTTGCGTTGGTGTATGGTAATTAAGGGCCGCTATTTTAGCCTGTTCTGACATTAACTGCCAACTTTGCCCGTGCTTTCTGCTTTGCGCCGTGTGCGAATGGCAAGGTAACCTGCCAGAGTAATAATGCTGGCGCCCAACAACATGTACCAGGTAATGGCCTCGTCCCAGAAGATATACCCCATCAGCGCAGCAAAGATCACTGAACTATAGGTGAATACCCCAACGCGTGCGGCAGGAGCCAGCGCAAAGGCTTTGGTCATGCCAAGTTGCCCAGCCACCGCCAGCAAGCCCATGGCAACGATGGCAAAAAGGTGATCCAAAGCAATCGATTGACCAAGCCAGAGCAGGGGAATTCCTGATAGAAGGGTGGAAAGCGCAGAAAAATAAAAGACAATTTTACTGGAAGATTCGGTGGCCGACATTTGTCGAATTAATGTTTTCGTAAAAGCCGCAAAAAAGGCAGCGACAAAAGCGACCAGTACCACCGGTGACAGCGCAGTGCCGAGCGGGTTCAAGAAGATAAATACACCAATAAAGCCGGTGGCGATGGCTAACCAGGTTTGCGGGAGAACGCGCTCTGCCAACCATACCCGACCAATGACCGGAATAATAAAAGGCGATAACAGCAACACTAAGGTGGCTTGCGCTAAGGGTAAATTAGCGATGGCGTAGAAGAACAAATACATTGCTGCAAGACCTGCAATGCCGCGCGTCAGGTGAAAGCGCCATGCTTTGGTTTTAAAGGCATCAGGGCCTTTACGCCAGAGCCAGGGTAAAAGCACGATAAAGGCCATTAAATTACGAAAGAAGACCAACTGTTCCGAAGGCACGTCAGTGCTGAGATGTTTTACGATAGCACTGACGCCGGCAAAACAAAGCTCAGCGGTCAACACTAATACAGAGGCCAGCACAACGGTGCGTTGAGGAGTATCCATAACCGCCTTTATCGGTGGTACCACAAAGAGGGCGCTATGGTAGCACGATTCACCGATAAACTTGCCGATAGTTGATGTGAATCACTGTATTCTTATCGCGGTATTTCTTATCATGCCGTCAAGATGTTTAGAAAAGGAAGGCGCTATGCATGTAGCAATCGTTGGTGGTGGCTTGGTTGGTGCGGCTGCAGCCGTTGCCGCCCAGCAACTTGGTTGGCAGGTAACGTTGTTGGAACGCGGTCCTTCGCCGCTCGCGGCAGCACCTAGTGCGTTGTGGGATTTACGGATCTCCTCGGTACACCAACGTAATGTCAATTGGTTGCAGCAACTTGGCGTGTGGTCATTGGTTGCGCCGTCACGCTACCTTCCTTATGACGCCTTAAGTGTCACCACCTGTGATCGTCAGCAACTTGATTTTACCGCGGCCGAGGTAAATGAGCCGCAGCTCGGCGTGATGGTTGAGAATAATGCGCTAGTGCGCGCATGTTGGGAGTATTTAGCATCACAGCCGCAAGTGACCTGTCGCGCGGCATGCGACATTCATCAGTTCGATATTAAAAACAAGACCATTGACGTAAAAGGTGGTGAGCCTATTCACTACGACCTGTTGTTAGGTGCTGATGGCGTCAACTCTGTGGTCGCCAAAGCGGCTGGCATTGGTGTGCGCGGTTGGGACTATGGCATGCGCTGTTTACTTGCGGTAGCAGAGGTTAAACAATCCATTGCGGCGCAAACGTGGGAAATTTTTCGACCCGAGGGACCTTATGCGCTGCTGCCATTGCAAGAAAACTTAGCTTGCTTGATCGATTACCGTGCTGAACAGGACTGGCGCGGGAAAGACGAGAGCCAAGTGAAAGCTGCGCTGAAAGAAACTTTTACGCCGCATATTGGTCCTTTTAAACTGCAGAACTTTGCCAGCTTTCCACTGCGCCGTCAGCGCGCCTTGCGTTACTATGACGAGCGTGGTGTAGTGCTGCTTGGTGATGCCGCCCATGGTATTCATCCGCTGGCGGGGCAAGGCGTCAACTTGGGTTTTGTCGATGTGCAAGTGTTGCTGCAAGCGTTGCGTACACAACCGATGGCGCAAGCTTTAGCGCACTATGAGCAACAACAAATGCGGGTGAATCAGCGCATGATGCGGGCGATGGATGCGATCCATATCGGCTTTCGTAGTCCACATCTGATACCACGTTTTGCGGTGGCTAGCGGCTTGGCCGCCGTGTCTTTAGTAAAACCCCTGAAGCGGCACATTGTTCGCGCGGCGATGGGGTGGGAATAGGAGAAGTACAATGAAAAGGATGTTACTTGTCAGCATGATAACGGTGATTGGGTTGTCCGGCTGCTCGTCGAAGTTTATTTATGACTATTCGTCGCGTTATCGGACGGAGCAATGCAAAAAGCTACCGACTAAAGAACAACGGTTTGATTGTGTACGAAAAACGGAGGAGTCACATGGTGCCTATGAGGCCGAGCGTGAGCGCGTGAAGCAAGACCCGAGTAAAGATTATTAGATATAAAAAAACCGCCGAAAGGCGGTTTGTTTGCATTTGTTGCGGTCACCATTGAGAGATGGTGCGGAGGGGGGGACTTGAACCCCCACGAGCGTTAGCTCACTAGCACCTGAAGCTAGCGCGTCTACCAATTCCGCCACCCCCGCAACAAGCAGGGAGAGTGGCTGGGGTACCAGGATTTGAACCTGGGAATGGCGGGATCAAAACCCGCTGCCTTACCGCTTGGCTATACCCCAACTCTCGGAACAGTTTTTAAGTTGGCTGGGGTACCAGGATTTGAACCTGGGAATGGCGGGATCAAAACCCGCTGCCTTACCGCTTGGCTATACCCCAACTAAGGTCTTAAAAACTTGCGCTCATCGATGCGAAGTTGGTGCGGACGGAGAGACTTGAACTCTCACGCCGTGAGGCACTGGAACCTAAATCCAGCGTGTCTACCAATTCCACCACGTCCGCCCAGAATTTGGATGGTGGCTACGGCGAGATTCGAACTTGCGACCCCAGCATTATGAGTGCTGTGCTCTAACCAGCTGAGCTACGTAGCCATACCAAATTTTTTAAAACTGCGCTCGGTGAGTGCGGCGCGTATTATGCAAATCAGTGACTCAAGCGTCAACCTCTTTTTCGCAAAAAAACGCGTTCAAGGGTGCGATTGATTAAAAAAACGATAGTTTGGTTATTTAATCAGCGCATCTTGGCCTTTTTTACCCTTTTGACCAAAGTGGAGCCTACCAAGGTAACGACTCGCCATTACTGTGACGGAAGCTACCGCTATTGGCAAGATTTAATTCTGCAATACGCTGTACTAATCGCGAGGCAGCTTCGTCAGCGCTAATGTCACCCCGATGATTGACCATATCAGTTTGTACATAGCCTGGATGCAATAGCGCCACGGCAATTCCTGCCGGAGCTAAATCGCGTGCAAGTGAGACGCCGGCAGCATTGAGTGCGGCTTTGCTCATACGATAGCCGTACTGGCCACCGGAACCATTGTCCGCCATCGATCCCATGCGTGAGGTGATGAGCGCGATTTTGCTGCCTTCATTTAAGTTATCGCGCAGGGTACGACAAACATTCAACGGCGCAATGGCATTGACGCGAAATTGGCGTTCAATGCTGTCGCTGGCGAAACTCTCGAAGTTGTCGCCCTCAAGCAGGCCTGCGTTGTTGATTAAAATGTCGATGGATTCACCTTTTAGACGCTCGGCAAGCAGTGTTAACGCCTCAGGCGCGGTAACATCAATCCCATCGATGATGGCGATGCCAAGCTGTTCCAGTGCCTCAGAAGGGTGACGACAAACCGCCGTGACGCGGGCTCCTGCTGTGTGGTATTGCTGGGCGAGGGCTAGGCCAATCCCGCGATTGGCGCCGGTAATCACAACATGTGGTGTGCTCATTCAATACTCCTATGCTTGCTCTGCACCGGGAATACCCCCGTGCGTCAGTTGTTTCGGGTCAAGTAATATCTCAAGTTGCGCACGGCTCAAATCCGTCATTTCTAATGCGACATCAAGCACTGGCCGTTGTTCCTGATAGGCGCGTTTGGCGATTTCGGCAGCTTTGTTGTAACCGATAACGGAGTTTAAAGCCGTCACCAGAATTGGGTTGCGTGCCAAGGCCTGTTCAAGGTTGGCGTGATTGACAGTGAAATCGGCAATGGCTTGGTCAGCGAGCGCATACATGGCTTGTGCACTGATGGCGATACTTTCATTCAAATGATACGCCACTAATGGCAGCATCACATTTAGTTGGAAGTTGCCTTGCTGGGCGGCCGTGGCGATGCTTTGATAGCTCCCGGCAACGTGCGCAGCAACCATGGCAACAGCCTCAGGAATGACTGGGTTTACTTTGCCCGGCATGATGCTGCTACCCGGTTGTAGTGCCTTGAGGGTGATTTCACCCAAGCCTGCTAACGGGCCACTGTTCATCCAGCGGAGATCATTACTGATTTTCAAAAGCACGGCACCGCAACTATTGAGGGCACCTGCGAGTTGCAAGCTGAGTTCTTGCCCGGCGATGCCGGCAAAGGCATTCTCGGCCGGGAAAAAGTGACTGCCGGTGTGCTGGCTAAGAGCTTCACAAAAGGCTTCACGGAAGCCTGTTGGCGCGTTGACGCCGGTACCGACTGCCGTGCCGCCCTGAGGTAGGGCACGTAAACGTTGCATTACATCACATACGGCATGCTCACAATGCGTTAATTGCGCTCTCCAAGCTTGAAGCTCTTGCGCCATAGTGATGGGCATGGCATCCATAAGATGAGTGCGGCCGGTTTTGGTGACCTGTTCCAAGGTTTTGGCTTTTTCATCAATGACCTTAAGTAAATGACGTATTGCTGGCAGCCAGTGGCGTTCAAGTTCCAGTACGGCACTGATTTGAATGCTACTGGGGATAACATCATTGCTGCTTTGACTACAGTTCACATGGTCATTGGCATGAATTTCACGGCCCTGGTCGCGGCATACGGTTTCCGCGATCACCTCGTTCATGTTCATGTTGGTACTGGTACCTGAGCCGGTTTGGAACACGTCGAGTGGAAACTGGGTTGGGTCCGGCTTGCGAGCAATGTCTTTCGCCACCTTAATGACGGCCGCGGCGATGTCAGCGTCGAGATAGCCAAGTTGCTGATTGGCTGCTGCGGCGGCAGCCTTAATGTGGGCTATCGCTTGTAAAGTTGGAATAGGAAGACGCAGGGAACTGATTTGAAAATTTTGCCGTGCGCGTTCGGTTTGCGCACGCCACAGTGCTGTTTCAGGCACTTGCATCTCACCCATGCTGTCTTTTTCGATACGGTAACGGTCTGCCATAGTGACATCCTCTAGTGAATCGCGTAGCTTGCTCAGCAGCAATAGCTGCATAAAATTTCCTGATGTTAGTGTTAGCATGGGGCTTGATGTCTTGAGTTTCAAATAGAAAGCCGAACATTTATTGGTGTTTTGATAACTTTTGAGTGTAACAACGAAAGGAGCGCAACAGTGGCAGAGCCGATTTGTGTAACAACGCAGTGGTTGGCAGAACATCTTGATGACCCTCGCGTGAAGGTCGTTGATGCCAGTATGGCGAAAGTGGTGGGACGTGAACCTCTAACCTATGCCAACCCGATGGTTATTCCCGGTGCTTACGATTTAGCCTTGGAAACGCAATTGACCGATAACACCGCGGCCTTGCCGAATAGTTTACCTCCAGCATCGCAAGTGACCACTTGGTTACGTCAACTGGGAGTGCAGCAAGAGGATCATTTGGTGGTGTACGACAATCAAGGGATTTATTCGGCACCACGCGCTTGGTTTTTATTGCAAGCTATGGGCTTGCCGCGTGTGAGTATTCTTGATGGTGGCTTGCCGCAATGGCTTGCTGAGGGGCGACCCACGCTGGAACACTACGCCGAAGCTGGTCAAACAGGGGACGTGACGGCGCATTGGCAGGCTGACAAGGTCGCGACGTGGCAACAGGTGTACGCAGCGTTGTCACAGGCTGAGCCAGTGATTATTGATGCACGTTCTGCTGAGCGTTTTGCTGGCACTAAAGCTGAACCACGAGCAGGCATGCGCGCTGGACATATGCCGGGCGCCTGTAACTTGCCTTTCGCTGAGGTATTAGAAGGGCATCGGTTTCGCTCTGCGACAGCATTGCGTGATCAGTTTCAGCAGTTACTCGGGCGCACCAACACCGATGTGCGTTTGCTAATGACGTGTGGTTCTGGCATTACCGCTTGTGTGCTTGCTGTAGCAGCGCAACTTGCAGGGTATGCGCAGGTACAGGTGTATGATGGGTCTTGGTCAGAGTGGGGCGGGCGGAGTGATTTACCCTGTCAAACCGGCGTCTAGCGGCCATAAAAAAGGCCTACACATGGGTAGGCCTTTGGGGTCGTAGCTAGCGCGTGTTTACACGTTGAAACGGAATAAAATCACGTCACCGTCTTGCACGATATAGTCTTTACCTTCTTCGCGGCGCTTACCGTTTTCTTTCGCACCTTGTTCACCTTTGTAGGTGATGTAGTCGTCAAAACCAACGACGACCGCGCGGATGAAGCCTTTTTCGAAGTCGGTGTGAATTTTACCGGCGGCTTGAGGTGCTGTTGCACCTACAGGAATGGTCCATGCACGCACTTCTTTTTGACCTGCGGTGAAGTAGGTTTGTAAGTTTAATAACTGATAACCACCACGAATCACGCGGTTCAAACCTGGCTCTTCAATACCAAGGTCAGCCATGAACTCAGTTTTTTCATCGTCGTCGAGTTCAGCAATTTCTGCTTCGATTTCAGCACAGACAGGTACCACGATAGCGCATTCTTTGGCGGCGATTTCACGCACTTTATCAAGGTAAGGGTTGTTCTCGAAACCGTCGTCATTAACGTTGGCAATGTACATGGTTGGCTTCAAGGTCAACAAGTTGTAGGAGCGAATGGTCGCTCGGTCATCTTTGCTTAACTCAACTGAGCGCGCCATGTCACCGTTTTCTAAGGCTGGCAACAGCTTTTCAAGTACGGCAATTTCAGCCACCGCCTGCTTGTCACCACCTTTGGCTTTTTTACCTAAACGAGTAATGGATTTTTCGACGCTATCTAGGTCAGCAAGGGCAAGTTCAGTGTTGATGACTTCGATATCCGCAAGCGGATCAACTTTACCGGCAACGTGCACGATGTTGTCGTTTTCAAAGCAACGTACCACATGACCAATGGCATCCGTTTCACGAATGTTAGCAAGGAACTGGTTACCAAGACCTTCGCCTTTTGACGCGCCTTTCACGAGACCGGCAATATCGACGAACTCCATCGTCGTTGGGATCACGCGTTGCGGATTGACGATTTCAGCCAATTGGTCCAAGCGTGGATCAGGAACGGCCACCACGCCAGTGTTGGGTTCAATGGTACAGAACGGGAAGTTAGCTGCTTCGATGCCTGCTTTCGTCAAGGCGTTAAACAACGTTGATTTGCCGACGTTAGGTAAACCGACGATACCACATTTGAATCCCATCTTTAGTTCTCTCTTTGTGCTTTAAAACTATGCAGCTGCTGTTGCGCTGCTCGCATATCTTGGGTGAGCAATAGCTCAATGCTATTGCATGCTTGCGCAATGGTATCATCCATCCAGTGCTGTTCTTGTGCTGGCGCTTTGCCAAGCACATAGCCAGTCACTTTACTTTTGTGACCTGGATGACCGATACCAATACGTAAACGGTGAAAGTCAGAACTGCCAAGGCAAGCAATCATATCTTTAATGCCGTTATGTCCACCGCTACCACCACCGGTTTTAAATTTAGCGACACCCGGCGGCAAGTCGAGCTCATCGTAGGCAACTAAAATTTCATCTGGGGCGATTTTAAAGAAGTTAGCAAGTGCAGCAACAGCTTTCCCGCTTTTATTCATAAAGGTCATGGGTTCGAGCAAACGCACGTCAAGCGCACCTTTTTGTAGGCGAGCCGTGTGACCGTAGAATTTTGTTTCGGGCTGCAAGCTGAGGGCATGCCGGCGGGCGAATTCTTCAACCAACCAGAAGCCTGCATTATGGCGAGTTTGACTGTATTCGGGGCCTGGATTACCCAGGCCCACGATTAAACGAATTGTCGACATGACGGCTTATGCGTCTTTGTCTTCAGCTTCGTCTTTTGCGGTTGGTACTTCTGGAGAAACTTCTTCGTCAGTTTCTTCTTTCTCAACGCGCGGCGCAGTGATTGAAACGACTGCTTGGTCGTGATCTTCACCTTTCGCAAGCTCAACCAACTCAACGCCTTTAGGCAATTGAAGGTCGCTCAAGTGAAGGGTTTGACCTAAGGTCAAGTTTGCCACGTCAACTTCCACGAATTCTGGCAAGTCTTTTGGCAAGCAGTTGATTTCTAAATCATTCACGTGGTGAACAATGACGCCGCCTTCATCTTTAACGCCTTTCGCAGTTGCTTCGTTCAAGAAGTGTACAGGCACGTGTGTGTGTAACTTCTGACCTTTTTCAACGCGTTGGAAGTCAAGGTGAGTCAATTTAGGCTTGAACGGGTGACGTTGAACGTCTTTCAAGATCGCTTCGTGCTTTTCACCATCAACAACGATAGTCAAAATGTGCGAATAGAAAGCTTCGTGGTCAGCCATGTTGTTAACTTTGTTATGGTCAAGCGTTAACGCTACTGGCTCTTTGTTCGCGCCGTAAAGGATAGCTGGCACTTTGTCTGCGTGACGCAGGCGGCGGCTCGCACCTTTCCCTGTATCTTTACGCAGTTCTGCTTGAATCGTAAAATCAATAGTCGACATAAGAATGTGTCTCCGTTAAATAAAATAAGCCGGATATTCGCGACCAAATATCCGACACTTCCTTCAGAAAATGACCTAGGCCATTTTTAAGGGCGCGGAATAGTACCACCCGCACCCCTGAATAGCAATCAATACTCGAACATCGCCGAGATCGATTCTTCGTTGCTAACGCGGCGTAATGCTTCAGAGAGCATGCCACTTAGCGTCAATTGATGCACTTTATCCAACGCCTTCATTTCTGGCTGCAAAGGAATGCTATCAGTAACCACCAATTGATCGATGTTGGATTCGCGAATGTTGGCAACAGCATTGCCTGAGAATACTGGGTGAGTGGCATAAGCAAACACGCGACGCGCGCCATTGGCTTTTAGCGCATCGGCAGCTTTGCAAAGGGTGCCACCGGTGTCGATCATGTCATCGACAATGATGCAGTCACGGTCGCTAACGTCACCGATAATGTGCATGACTTGTGACTCGTTCGCACGTGGACGGCGCTTATCAATAATCGCTAGGTCAACGTCGTTCAAAAGTTTCGCCACCGCACGGGCACGTACGACACCACCGATATCAGGTGAAACCACCACTGGGTTGTGGAAGTCTTGGGTACGCAAATGCTCAAGCAAGACAGGGCTACCGAATACGTTGTCGACAGGAACGTCGAAGAAACCTTGAATCTGTTCTGCGTGCAAGTCAACGGTCAACACACGATCAACACCAACACTTGATAAGAAGTCGGCGACAACTTTCGCTGTAATTGGTACCCGTGCTGAGCGCACGCGACGGTCTTGACGGGCGTAGCCGAAGTACGGCATTACTGCGGTGATACGGCCGGCAGATGCACGGCGGAGGGCATCAACCATTACGATTAACTCCATTAAGTTATCGTTGGTCGGTGCACAGGTCGATTGAATGATGAAAACGTCAGAACCACGTACATTTTCATTGATCATGACACTGATCTCGCCGTCACTAAAACGGCCTACTTCAGCATCACCGAGCTTAATATAAAGTCGGTCAGCAATCTTCTGGGCGAGTTCTGGCGTGGCGTTGCCAGCAAAGAGCTTCATGTCAGGCACACTAAACCTCAGTCTTGTTTGGTCAGGTTGTCAGTTGAAGCCTGCCGCAGTAGCTGGCAGACCGGAGATTCATTTAGGCCACGAGCAACAAATCCGTTCCATCGTGATGGCATCCTTGCAAGTACAGCACGCGCCTCTTCTTGACTTTCAAATGCACCGAAGAGGCAAGCTCCGGTACCCGTGAGTCGAATTGGCGCGTATTCTACCAACCAGTTGTAGGCGTTGGCAACTTCCGGATAGGCTTCGCGGACCAGTGGCTCGAATACATTGTAGGTGTTGTGGAGTTGCCAATCGCTACTCGCAATAGGTTCGCACTGGCGTTCAAGTTGCGGATGATTAAACAATTTTGCGGTACTGATGTGCACCCCTGGGTCCACCACCAGATACCATGGTTGGGGGGGATCGATCGCGGTAAGTTTTTCACCAATGCCCTCGGCGAATGCAGCATGGCCGAAAATAAATATTGGCACGTCAGCGCCAAGCTGAGCACCGAGCTGCATCAGTATTTCGATGGAAAGGTGCACTTGCCACAAGTGATTCAATGCAAGTAACGTGGTGGCTGCATCGGATGAGCCGCCGCCCAGTCCACCGCCGTACGGTAAACGTTTCTCAAGGACAATGCGGGCGCCCTGCGTGACTGAGCTATGCTGTTGCAACAGGCGCGCGGCCCGCACGACCAAGTTATCGTCGTTGGCAAGTTCGGGGGCCGAACAAAGCAATTCGATGTTAGGGTTATCCGTTCGTGTAAAACTCAACACATCATGAAGGTCGAGAAACTGAAACACGGTTTGCAGGTCGTGATAGCCGTTCTCGCGGCGGCCGGTAATGTGCAAAAATAAATTAAGTTTCGCCGGAGCTGGAAGGACTAAAGTTGCCATTTTCGGACTCGCATTTTAATTCGCCAAAGGGCACTTTCAAGTGCAATTGCCGTAGGCAGGTAGACCTTGCTATTCACCACTTCATAAGCATTGAGTTGGACGTGCCATTGTTGCTCGCTGGCTTTCGTGTGATAGCTGGCTAATGGCGCTAAATCACCATTGCTAGTGCTGAAATTACGATAACTTGGCGCGCTGACAAGCTTAGGTTGTTGGCCAATGACCACTTGTTGTAATAAGTCCAACGGCAGCTGGTAGCCAAACAGTCGATGCACCAATTGCTCGGCATCACTACCGTAATAGGCTTGGTCATCTTCATCATAATAGGTCGCCCCTAATGGGGTTTGTTCCAGCCGCGCGAGGGTACCTTTGAGTGGGTGGTAAAAGCGTAACTGCATCTGTTGCGGACGTTGGCGCCACTCGAGGTACACGGCGTCACGCTCATCATTGGTCAAATTGAACAGGGCGATGTGTGCTTGCAATTGCCACTGCTCGAGTTGCGCAAGATGTTGTTGATGGCGGGCAATGGCCGCAGGCGCGACAGCGTCTTCGCTGACTGGGGGTGGTGCGGTGGCGCAACCACTAAGAAAAACTGCAAAGAGCAGTAAAAAGCGTACTTTCATGACTTCATCCAGCGTGTCGGTGTGCTTTTCATCATAAGGCCTTTGACGTACAATTAGCGGCGTTTTGCAGTGCCAGAGGCTCGCGATATCTCATTATGACTATTTTTGCACTCGGTGTTAACCATAAAACCGCGTCAGTAGACTTGCGCGAACAAATTGCGTTCTCGCCAGAACAACTTCATCAGGCTCTACCAGCGCTGCGTGAGCAGACGGGGGTGCGTGAAGCTGTCATCGTGTCGACCTGTAATCGGACCGAAATATACTGTACCGCGGATACCGGCACTGCGCCTTCTAGCGACTTACTGCTAGGGTGGTTAGCAGGCTACCACGGGGTTTCTGCAACCGCCTTGCAAACACACAGTTACTGCCACACCGACGCTAAAGCAATTGATCATTTAATGCAGGTTGCCAGTGGTCTTGATTCGCTGATTTTAGGCGAGCCGCAAATTCTTGGGCAGGTGAAACAGGCCTACCAATTTGCCAAAAACCAAGCCAGTGTCGGCAGCATTTTAGAGCGCTTGTTTCAGCAAACGTTCCATATCGCCAAGCGCGTACGTAGTGAAACTGCTGTGGGCGAGAATGCGGTATCCGTTGCTTTTGCGGCGGTGAACCTAGCGCGCCATATCTTCGCTGACTTGCAACAAGCTTCGGTCTTGTTAGTGGGGGCGGGGGACACCGCGGAATTGGTGGCGCAGCACTTGACAGATATCGGCGTGAACAAACTCCATGTGGCCAACCGTACCTTGATGCGTGCGCAAACTGTTGCCGAGAAATTTAACGGTTACGGGCACACCTTAGGTGAGTTACCTGAATTGTTGCCGCAAGCTGATATTGTCATTTCGTCGACCGCGAGTACCTTGCCGATTATTGGTAAAGGCATCGTGGAAAGCGCGCTCAAGCAGCGCAAGCGCAAGCCCATGTTGCTGATTGACTTGGCCGTGCCGCGCGATATTGAGCCGCAGGTCGATGAACTCAATGATGCGTATCTGTACAGCGTGGATGATTTGCAAGGCATTATTCAAGAGAATATGCGTAACCGTGAAGAAGCTGCGCAGCAAGCCAAAGCAATGATTGTTGAGCAAACAGAGCACTTCATGACGTGGCTGCGTGGCCTTGACCACCTGCATTTATTACGCGAGTTCCGTCAACAGACGGAGCAGCTTGCCCAAGAACAGTTGCAACGGGCGCGCAATCATCTTGCTGCGGGAAAACCTGCGGACGACGTGCTTGCCGAATTAACGCAACGCCTGACCAAACAATTTTTACACGCGCCAACCCGGTTGATGCGTGATGCTGGCGCCGCTGGAGATTATCAAACTTTGGCCGTGTTCCAGCAATTTTATAATGATAATGATTAAGGCATCTCATTCATGATGAACCCGTCGATTACCCGCAAACTTGAAGCTCTTTTAGAGCGTTATGAAGAAGTCCAGCACTTGTTAAGTGACGCTGGCATTATTGCGGACCAAGACCGTTTTCGTGCGTTATCACGCGAGTATTCACAGTTAGAAGAGCTGGTGACGTGTTTTCGTGCCTATCAACAAACCTTAGAAGATGCCCAAGCGGCAGAAGAAATGTTGGCCGAAGACGACGCTGAGATGCGTGAAATGGGGCAAATGGAGCTGAACGAAGCGAAACAGCGGCAAGAAGAGCTCGAACAACAATTACAGATTTTACTTTTGCCTCGGGATCCGAACGATGACCATCCGTGTTACCTCGAGATCCGTGCCGGTGCAGGCGGTGATGAAGCGGCCATTTTTGCTGGTGATTTATTCCGTATGTATAGCCGTTACGCTGAGCAAAACGGCTGGAAAATCAGTATCGTGAACGCCAACGAAGGCGAGCATGGTGGTTATAAAGAAGTGATCGCGCACATGTCAGGTGACGGTGCTTACGGGCGGATGAAGTTTGAGTCGGGCGGTCATCGCGTGCAGCGCGTGCCTGAAACCGAATCGCAAGGCCGTGTGCATACCTCAGCCTGTACGGTTGCCGTACTTCCGGAAGTGCCTGAAGCCGAAGCTATCGAGATTAATCCTGCCGACTTACGCGTCGATACCTTCCGTGCCTCTGGTGCCGGTGGTCAGCACGTGAACCGAACCGATTCAGCGATTCGTATCGTTCACCTCCCGTCAGGTATTGTGGTGGAGTGTCAGGACGAGCGCTCGCAACACAAGAACCGTGCCAAAGCGATGTCGGTGTTGCAAGCGCGCTTGCAGCAGCAAGCCGATGACAAGCGACGTCAAGAAGAGCAGTCAACCCGCCGCAGTTTGGTCGGTAGTGGTGACCGTTCGGAACGTATCCGCACCTACAACTATCCGCAAGGCCGAGTGAGTGATCATCGGATCAACTTGACCTTGTACCGGCTTGATGAAGTTCTCAATGGCGACTTGGATCTCATTCTCGATGTCATGTTGCAAGAGTATCAAGCGGACCAATTAGCGACGCTCGCTGAGCAGGATTAAGTGATGCAAATCGGGCTGGCGCTCCAACACGCACAGCAAACCTTAGCCGCGAGTGAAACACCGCGGCTTGATGCTGAAGTACTGCTGGCGCACGTACTGCAAAAGCCCCGTACCTACCTTTTGACCTGGCCTGAGCGAGAGCTTGACGCGCGTTGCTATGCCCAATTTCAAGCCTTGCTGGCGCAACGCCAACAAGGCGTTCCCGTCGCTCACCTATTGGCCGAACGTGAATTTTGGTCACTGCCGTTGAAGGTCAATAACAGCACCTTGATTCCGCGTCCAGATACAGAAACTTTGGTCGAAACTGCGCTTGAGTTAGGGCAACTGGATGAACAGGTTTTAGATTTAGGCACTGGCACGGGCGCCATTGCGTTGGCGCTCAAAAGTGAGCGACCGCAGTGGCAGCTCACCGCGGTGGACAAATCAGCGGCTGCGGTGGCACTTGCCACAGAAAATGCAAAACACTTGCGGTTGCAGGTCGATGTAAGGCAAAGTGACTGGTTCAGTGCGTTGGCGGGACAAGCGTTTTCCATGATTGTCAGTAACCCGCCGTATATCGCGGCGGATGATCCGCATCTGCTGCAAGGTGATGTGCGGTTTGAGCCGCATTCGGCACTGGTTGCGGCGGCCGAGGGGTTCGCCGATTTAGAACAGATTATCAAGCAAGCGCCGGCCTACCTAAATGCGGGTGGCTGGTTAGTGCTCGAACACGGCTGGCAGCAAGCGCAGGGGTGTCGTGCACGTTTACGTGAGGCTGGTTATCACGATGTTGCCAGCAAGGCAGACTTGGGCGGTGTCGAGCGCATCACCTACGGACGTTGGTTAACCGCAGAAAAGGAACGGACAGATGTCGAATGACTTTTTATTTGCGAATGAACAACCTGAACCAGTGAAAGACGATGACAACAGTAGCCAAGAAAAGTGGAAAGTGCTGATTGTTGATGACGAGAAAGAAGTGCACGCCGTCACCCGCTTGGCATTGATGGATGTGGTGTTCGAGGGGGCTGGTTTAGAATTTATTAGCGCGCATTCATTAGCTGAAGCCCGTGAGAAAATTGACGCTCATCCCGACTTAGCTTTGGCCTTGTTGGATGTTGTCATGGAAACCGATGACGCTGGCCTGCAGGTCGCCAACTATATTCGTAACGAGTGTGGCAATCGCCAAATTCGGATTATCTTACGCACCGGTCAGCCGGGGCAGGCACCTGAGCGCGCAGTGGTGATGAATTACGATATCAATGACTATAAAGCGAAAACCGAGCTGACCTCACAAAAGCTTTTTACCAGCGTGATGTCGGCGCTACGTTCGTATCGCGATATTATGTATGTTGAGGCACAGCGGGCGGCGCTCGAAGTGCGCCTCAATAGCATTCAAGAAATGCTCGAAGCACGTTTTCCAAGTGCAGCTTTAGCCGTAAAAGAACTCAAATAATAAGGATCTGAAGTTATGCCGTTTATTGCGTTTAAACATCTCCATGTCAGTATCGTTGCGCTAAGTGTGTTATTATTCGTGCTGCGATTTATTTGGCGTAGCATGGACGCCTCTGTCGCGAAACAGAAGTGGGTTAAAATTGTCCCGCATATTATTGATACCCTCCTTTTGCTGACCATTGTTGGCATGTTGGTACACTGGCAGCAGTGGCCTTGGGAAACCCCTTGGTTGTTGAATAAGCTGGTAGGCTTGGTGGGGTATATTGTCTTCGGTTTGATCGCAATGAAGGCGCAGCGTGCATGGTTACGCTACGGCGCTTTTGTGGTGGCGATGGGCTGGATAGCAATGCTGTTGCACGTTGCTTACAGCAAGCAAGCATTGCTAGGTTAAGTTGTTAAAAGTAAAGGGTAGTATGCAGTTTTCATATTTAGAACATGTGGATCACGAGTTGTTACCGACCATCGAAATTCTATGGGAGGTAAGTCGGGTATTTAATGCCGATAGCGACCACTACGTCAGTTCTTTTTATCAGCAACTCAATGCCATGGGTGAACAACAGCAACTTGCTGAGGTTGACGGCATTGAGCGACTACGAAAATTGTGTCGTGCTTTCTATTGGCAACTGGGGTTTAGTAAAGCGCCAGAGCCTTTGCTGACCAGTAAGCGGGTGTTGCTTGACCGCGCTATCCGCTTGCGTACGGGGGAGCCCTTATCACTCGCATTATTGTTGCAAGAGGCCGCGTCTTATCATGGACTGGTGCTCGAGCTAATTGATTTTCCAGGTCACCCATTACTGCGTTTCGACGATCAGCAGCAAAGCTTTTTCGTTGACCCAAGCAGTGGTGACCTGTTACATAACCAACAAGTTCAAGAACGTTTTGAAGATGCCACGGAAGGTGAAGAACGGTTTAGCTGGGAGAAGCTAGAAGCCGCTGACCAAAAGACCATCGTGGTACGATACCTCAGTGAACTCAAGCACGCCTTTATTGCTGATCGTCGCTTTGCTGACGCTTTAACGAGCGTTCATATGTTGTTAGCTGTATTGCCTGACGACCCTTATGAAATCCGTGATCGTGGTTACATTCTCGAAGAGCTGGATTGTAACCACGTTGCCGTTGACGATTATCAGTATTTTGTCGAACAATGCCCCGATGATCCGAGTGCGCAACTGCTACGTTTGCAGCTTGAAAACTGGACGAGACCGCAAACCACCTTGCACTGATGTGCGCGCGTGGGGTGTCTCGATTTATCCACCATAACTACAATAAGAGGTAATCGTGGAAGCAGCTCCATTAATTTCAAATGACGGCGTGATCTTTGGTTTACTCGCCGTAATCCTCGGGGGAATTTTCTACACGCAACAAAGTAAACACCCGTTTTGGCAAGGGGTTTACAAATGGGTACCAGCGCTCTTGCTGTGTTACTTTGTGCCATCGTTGCTGAATACATTTAACGTGGTCGATGGTGGTAATACCGCGCTGTATCCGTTGGTCATGGACTATTTGTTACCAACCTGTCTGGTTCTCCTTACGCTGAGTCTCGATTTAAAAGCGATTATGCGTCTTGGGCCGAAAATCCTCATCATGTTTTTGACCGGTACCTTGGGTATTGTGATTGGTGGGCCGATTGCCTTGTTGCTTATTTCTATCATTTTCCCAGAAATGCTCAACGGTGCCGGACCTGACGCTGTATGGCGTGGCATGACGACCATTGCCGGTAGCTGGATTGGTGGTGGTGCGAACCAAGCGGCGATGAAAGAAGTCTATGAAGTGGGTGGGGAAATTTTCTCAGCCATGGTCACAGTCGACATTATCGTAGCTAATCTTTGGATGGCGGTGTTGTTATACATGGCCGCGAACGCTAAAAAGATTGATGCGCGCATTGGTGCTGATACCAGCGCTATTGAGGGTATTCGTGAGCGTATCGAAAAATACGAGTCAGAACATCGTCGCGAAGCCAAGCTACCAGATTTAATTTTTATTCTTGCAGTTGGTTTTGGTGTGGCCGGTTTAGCGCATTTCGGTGCCGATATTATTGCACCGTACATCAACGATAATATGCCGGTTCTGAAAGAATTTAGCCTGAACAAAAAATTCTTTTGGTTGATTGTGATTGCCACCACCGTCGGTGTCGCATTGTCATTTACGCGTGTACGAACCCTTGAAGGCGTTGGGGCATCGAAAATTGGTTCGTTATTTGTCTATATTTTAGTAGCGACCATTGGTTTACATATGGACGTTAGTGCCATCATTGATGCGCCGAAATACTTCCTGATTGGTGCCGTGTGGATGACGATTCACGCTGGCCTCATGTTATTGGTCGCACGTTTGATTAAAGCGCCTGTTTTCTATATGGCGGTAGGTAGCCAAGCCAACGTAGGTGGAGCAGCATCAGCACCTGTGGTGGCCTCAGCCTTCCACCCATCACTTGCTCCGGTTGGGGTATTGTTGGCGGTGTTTGGTTACGCGTTAGGTACCTATGCCGCTTATCTTTGTGGACAAGTCCTGCGCGTGATTGCAGCGGGTTAAGGATACACAGTGATTAATACTGAAGTGATTAAAGTCGGCGACGTGCAAGTGGGTAACCACTTGCCGTTCGTTTTGTTCGGTGGCATGAATGTGCTCGAGTCGCGTGATTTGGCGATGCGCATTGCTGAGCATTACGTTGAAGTGACCCAACGCTTGGGCATTCCGTACGTATTCAAAGCATCCTTTGATAAAGCGAATCGGTCCTCGATCCACTCTTATCGTGGACCGGGCATGGAGAAGGGCTTAGAGATCTTTGCTGAGATCAAACGTACCTTCAATGTGCCGGTGATCACCGATGTACATGAACCGCATCAGGCTGAGCCGGTGGCGGAAGTGGCAGATATTATTCAATTACCAGCTTTCCTAGCACGCCAAACCGACTTAGTGGTGGCGATGGCTCAAACGGGCGCCGTGATTAATGTGAAAAAACCACAGTTTTTGGCACCGCAAGAAATGCGCCATATATTGAAGAAGTTCGCTGAAGCCGGAAATCACAATGTGATTTTGTGCGAGCGCGGTAGCAGTTTTGGCTACAACAATTTGGTCGTCGACATGTTGGGGATGGACGAAATGCGCCATATGGCCCCAGTCATGTTTGACGCGACGCACGCGTTACAACGCCCAGGTGGTCGCGCGGACTCAGCCGATGGTCGTCGCGCACAAGCAGCGGTACTTGCACGTTCAGGAATGGCGCTAGGCTTAGCAGGCTTGTTTATCGAAGCGCATCCAGAGCCTGAGCAAGCAAAATGCGATGGCCCTTGTGCGTTGCCGCTAAGTAAATTAGAGCCTTATTTACAGCAAATGAAAGCGCTGGACGATTTAGTTAAGAGCTTTGCGCCGCTGGATACTTCGGCAACTTAAAGGCTCTGGTCAGCTTGCACCGAACGTCAACATGGATTAGATTAAAACGCATGTTTTAAATGGACGTTCTAAACGGCGGCAACAATGACCAAAGCAGTGACTACACAAGATAAACTACTCAATGCTGCCGAGGCCTTGTTCGCAGAGCAGGGCTTCGAGCAGACGTCGTTACGACAAATCACCACTGAAGCGAACGTCAATCTCGCTTCTGTCAATTACCATTTTGGCTCCAAAAAAGCACTCATCCAAGCTGTCATGGCACGTTACTTGGACGTGTTTATGCCAAAGCTGCAAACTGAACTAATGGCCTTAGCTGAGCGTAACCAATTTAACACGCGCGAGGTGTTTGATTGTTTTCGTGGTCCGCTAGCGGAATTGCGCGGTGTACATGAGCAAGGTTCAACGCTATTTTTAAGTTTGCTGGGTTTTGCTTATGCAGAGATTCAAGGGCATTTGCGGCGCTACATCATGGAGCAATTCGGTGAGGTGATCGCGTTGTTACTCGACACCTTACATCAAGCGAATCCGAAACTGAGTCCAGCGGACATGTTCTGGCGCTTGCACTTTGTGCTCGGTGCAACGGTGTTTGCACAAGTTTCAGGTCCGGCGTTGCGGGAAATTGCAGCGGCGGATTTTGGTGAAGACGTGGCGGCTGATCAGGTCGTTGAACGTCTGATCCCCTTTATCGCTGGTGGCGTTGACGCCTGCAGTGAATAACCTCAATACGCAAGGGTAAGTTATGGAAATTCTCATTTTATTAGTGGTTGCGGCAGTCTTGCTGTTTGCTGTGAAAGAGATCCGTCGCAGTCTTATCAGCCGTCCCATGTTTGGCTTCTTCAAACGGGTACTACCGCCGCTCTCAGCAACCGAGCGGGAAGCGATGACCGCCGGTGATGTTTGGTGGGACGCCGAGTTATTCAGTGGTCGCCCAGATTGGCATCAGTTTTTACAACAAAAGCCACCGCAGTTTACTGAAGAAGAACAAGCCTTTATTGATAACCAGCTGGAAACCCTGTTAGCCATGCTGGATGACTTCAACATTGTGCAGCAAGACCGTGATTTGCCGGAGGCGGTGTGGAACTACATTCGTAAAGAGAAGTTCTTCGCCATGATCATTGGTAAAGAGTTTGGCGGCTTAGCGTTTTCGCCTGCGGCAAACTCCCATATTGTGTCACGGATTGCCACCCGCTCAATCAGTGCAGCAGTTACGGTGATGGTACCGAACTCATTAGGTCCAGGTGAATTGCTGACCCATTACGGTACCGAAGCACAGAAAAATTACTGGCTGCCGCGTCTTGCCGATGGCACGGATATCCCGTGTTTTGCGTTAACGGCGCCTGAAGCCGGCTCTGATGCCGGGGCGATCCCTGATAGCGGGGTACTCTGCAAGGGCGAGCATGACGGCAAAGAAGTTTTGGGTATTCGCCTGAACTGGGACAAACGTTACATCACCTTGGCTCCGGTCGCGACAGTACTGGGCTTAGCCTTCAAACTTTATGATCCGGATGGCTTGTTGGGCGACCAAAAAGCGATTGGGATTACCTGTGCGTTGATTCCAACCGATCACCCTGGAGTTGAGACCGGTGAACGTCATTTCCCGCTCAACCAAGCATTCATGAACGGTACCACCTACGGAAAAGATGTTTTCATTCCATTGGATTGGGTCATTGGCGGTAAAGATTACGTCGGCAAAGGCTGGAAGATGCTGATGGAGTGTTTGTCGGCAGGGCGCGGTATTTCGTTGCCAGCGCTGGCGACCGCTACAGGTCACGTTACCCAACGAATGACTGGTGCTTATGCTTATGTACGGCAACAGTTCGGTTTGCCGATTGGTAAGTTTGAAGGGGTGCAAGAGGCGATGGGGCGTATTGGTGGTACCAACTACTCCATCGAGTCGATGCGTCGTTTGACGGTGGCTGCCTTGTGTGAAGGGAAAAGCCCTTCAGTGATTACGGCAATGACCAAGTATCACATGACCGAGATGGGACGTCAGGTGATGGAAGATGCCATGGATATCCATGCTGGCAAAGGCATTCAGCTTGGGCCGAAGAACTACCTTGGCCATGGTTATATGGCGACGCCGGTATCCATTACCGTGGAAGGGGCAAACATTTTGACCCGTAACCTGATGATTTTTGGTCAGGGAGCGACCCGTTGTCACCCGTACGTATTAAAGGAAATGGATGCCGCAGCGAACCCTGACGAAGAGCAAGGTTTGCGTGACTTTGACGCCTTACTCATTAAACACATCGGTTTTGCAGCAGGTAACTTCTTTAGCAGTGTATGGATGGGCTTAACCGGTGCGCGCTTCAATGCGAGTCCAATTAGTGGCTCTACTGCGCGCTATTATCAGCAACTCACCCGCATGAGTCGCGCGTTAGCGCTTACTGCTGACGTGGCGATGCTGGTCATGGGCGGTGATTTGAAACGTAAAGAAATGCTGTCGGCACGTTTAGGCGACGTCCTGAGTCACTTGTACATGGCCTCGGCGGTGTTGAAACGCTACGAAGACGACGGGCGTCAAAGCACCGATTTGGTCTTTGTTGATTATGCGTTGCAACACCATTTACATGCCATTGGCGAAGCATTCCGTGGCTTTTTTGCCAACTTCCCGAATCGCTTCATGGCATGGACCTTGCGGTTGGCGATTTTCCCGTTGGGTATTCGTTATGCCAAGCCTGCCGATGCGCTTTATCAAGGCATTGCAGATGCAATGATGGAGCCAGGCAAAGCGCGCGATCGACAAACCTTCTTGTGTTATTGGAAGGATGATGCTAACGATATGTTGGGTCACATGGAGCTTGCCTTTGTGAAAATGAAGCAACATGAGGCGCTATATAAGCGTTTGCAAAAAGCTGAGAAGCGCGGAGAGATTGCGCCTGATTTGGCTGGTAGTGAACTTGCTGATGCGGCACTGGCAGCGGAAGTTATTACGGCTGAGGAAGCGGAACACTTGGTCGAAGTGGAGCAATTACGTTTGGCAGCGATTGCTGTTGATCAATTTGCCCCCGGCACACTAGAAAATAAGACGTTCGCCTAAACGGCGAACGTCTTCAAGTGCTTTAACCGATAGGTTTGTAACGCACGCGATGCGGCTCCATAGCCTGCTCGCCGTGCGTTTCTTTCATGTAAGCTTCGTAATCGGTGTAGTTACCTTCGTAGAAGTTAATCTTACCTTCATCACGATAATCCAAGATGTGTGTTGCCACACGGTCAAGGAACCAACGGTCGTGCGAGATCACCATCGCTGAGCCAGGGAACTCCAACAAGGCTTCTTCAAGCGCTCGCAAAGTTTCAACATCAAGGTCGTTGGTTGGTTCATCAAGCAGCAATAAGTTACCGCCAGCTTTCAATAATTTTGCCAAGTGCACACGGTTGCGTTCACCACCGGATAATTCACCGATACGCTTTTGTTGGTCGTTGCCACGGAAGTTAAAGCGACCGACATAGGCGCGGCTGTTGATCTCAAAAGTGCCGATCCGCAACACGTCTTGACCATCAGAGATTTCTTGCCACACGGTGTTGTTGTCATCCATGTCATCACGGAACTGATCGACGCTTGCCAATTGTACGGTTTCACCGAGTTCAACGGTGCCGCTATCAGGCTGCTCAGCACCAGTGATCATACGGAACAAGGTCGATTTACCTGCACCGTTTGGACCGATAATGCCGACGATGGCACCCTTAGGAATGCTGAAGCTTAAGTCATCGATAAGCACGCGGCCGTCATAGGCTTTGTGCAAGTGTTCCACGTCCAACACTTTGTCGCCCAAGCGGGGACCAGGTGGAATGAACAGCTCGTTGGTTTCGTTACGTTTTTGATAGTCGCCGCTTTGCAACTCTTCAAAACGCGCCATCCGCGCTTTACTTTTCGCTTGGCGACCTTTCGGGTTCTGACGAACCCATTCCAATTCTTGCTTAATGCTACGCTGACGGGCTTTCTCAGATTTCTCTTCTTGCTCGAGGCGTTTCTCTTTTTGCTCCAACCAAGACGAGTAGTTACCTTCCCAAGGAATGCCGTAACCACGGTCAAGCTCGAGGATCCAGCCGGCAACGTTATCAAGGAAATAACGGTCGTGGGTAATCGCCACAACGGTGCCGTCGTAGTCGTGCAAGAAGCGTTCGAGCCACGCGACAGATTCGGCGTCCAAGTGGTTGGTCGGTTCGTCGAGCAGCAACATATCAGGTTTACTTAGTAACAAACGACAGATTGCCACGCGGCGCCGCTCACCACCGGATAACACACCAATTTTTGCGTCCCAAGGTGGTAAACGCAGTGAGTCCGCTGCACGCTCAAGAATATTCTCGAGGTTATGACCGTCTTTCGCCTGAATGATGGCTTCGAGTTCACCTTGGCGTTTGGCTAAGGCATCAAAGTCGGCATTTTCATCGGCATAGGCGCTGTAAACCTGATCAAGTTCTGCCATCGCGTCTTTAACTTCAGCCACAGCTTCTTCAACAGTTTCACGCACGGTTTTGTTTTCATCGAGTTGCGGCTCTTGCGGTAAGTAACCAATTTGCGTACCGGCAAGTGGACGCGCTTCACCCTCGATCTCGGTATCAATCCCGGCCATGATGCGTAGCAAGGTTGATTTACCCGCACCGTTAAGACCTAAAACACCAATTTTGGCGCCCGGGAAAAAGGACAATGAAATGTCCTTCAGAATGGTTTTTTTCGGCGGGACCACTTTGCTTACCCGCGACATCGAATAGATAAACTGTGCCATATCAGCAACACTTCCTTTCATCGGCTGCAAATTAAGCGGCTATTTTAACCCTTAAGTTGGCGTGAACCCAAGTATATTGGTAAACTACTGCCTCAAATCATCGTCCCGTTATGAAGTCAGGAGCCCCAATGTTAAAAAACACCATGAACATTGCCGATTACGATGCTGATCTATGGCAAGCTATGACTGACGAAGTTGCTCGTCAGGAAGAACACATTGAGTTGATTGCCTCAGAGAACTATACCAGTCCTCGCGTGCTACAGGCACAGGGCTCACAACTGACCAACAAGTACGCGGAAGGTTATCCGCACAAACGCTATTATGGCGGTTGTGAGTACGTTGACGTGGTCGAAGATTTAGCGATTGAACGTGCCAAGCAGTTGTTTGGTGCAAAATATGCCAACGTGCAACCGCACGCTGGTTCACAGGCCAACTCTGCAGTGTTTTTGGCATTGCTTGAAGCGGGCGATACCGTGTTAGGTATGAGCTTGGCGCACGGTGGCCACTTGACCCATGGTTCAGGGGTTAACTTCTCAGGCAAATTGTACAACGCTGTACAGTACGGTTTGGACGAAACCACCGGTGAAATTAACTACGCAGAAGTACGCGAGTTAGCACTTGAGCACAAGCCAAAGCTGATTGTAGCTGGTTTCTCTGCCTATTCAGGTATTGTTGATTGGGCGAAATTCCGTGAAATCGCTGACGAAGTTGGCGCTTACCTGTTAGTCGATATGGCGCACGTTGCCGGCTTGGTTGCTGCAGGGTTATATCCAAACCCAGTACCACATGCCGACGTTGTGACGACGACTACCCATAAAACCTTAGCAGGTCCGCGTAGTGGTTTGATTTTGTCAGGTAAAGACGACGAAACCTTACACAAAAAATTGAATAGTGGTGTGTTCCCAGGTAGTCAAGGTGGCCCTCTGTGTCACGTGATTGCAGCCAAAGCTGTAGCGTTTAAAGAAGCCATGGAACCTGAGTTCAAAGCCTATCAGCAGCAAGTGTTGGACAACGCCAATGCGATGGTGAAAGTGATGCAAGAACGCGGTTATAACATCGTTTCTGGCGGCACCCAAAACCACTTGTTCTTGGTGGACCTGATCAACAAAGACATCACCGGTAAAGACGCTGATGCAGCCCTTGGTCGCGCGTTCATCACAGTGAACAAAAACTCAGTACCGAACGATCCACGTTCACCTTTTGTTACCTCTGGCCTGCGTCTCGGTACGCCAGCAATTACCCGTCGTGGTTTTAAAGTTGCTGAAGCTGAGCAGGTGGCAAACTGGATCTGTGACGTACTTGATGACATTGAAAACGAAGACAAAATCGTTGAAGTTCGTGAAAGTGTGCGCGCTTTGTGCAAACGCTTCCCAGTTTACGGATAAGTGAACGGTTAAGCGATTTTATTGAATAAGGAAAGGTCATGCATTGTCCGTTCTGTGGTACGCAAGATACTAAAGTGATTGATTCACGGCTCGTGGCCGATGGCGCATCCGTGCGTCGCCGCCGCGAATGTCTAGCGTGTAAAGAGCGTTTCACGACGTTTGAAACGGCAGAGCTGGTGATGCCGCGGGTGATCAAATCGGATGGCTCGCGTGAACCTTTCAATGAAGACAAGCTTCGCAGTGGCTTACTGCGTGCGCTAGAAAAGCGCCCAGTAAGCCTCGAAGCGATGGAACAAGCCATTCAAAACGTCAAATCTGCGTTACGCGCCACTGGCGAGCGCGAAATCACCAGCCAAGTGATAGGTGGCTTGGTGATGGAAAACCTTAAAGCCCTCGATAAAGTTGCGTACATCCGGTTTGCTTCGGTGTACCGCGCATTTGATGATATCCGCGAATTCGGTGAGGAAATCGCGCGCTTAAATGACTAAGCGAGAGACCGTTATGCACGATGCTGACCAGCAATACATGCAGCAAGCTTTAGCGCTTGCAGCGCGTGGTGCCTTTGGTACGCCGCCTAACCCTAATGTCGGCTGTGTGATTGTGCGTGATGGTCAAGTGGTCGGTCGCGGTTGGCACGAACGTCCTGGCGAACCTCACGCTGAAGTGCATGCGTTGCGCGAAGCCGCCGAGCTTGCCCAAGGCGCGACAGCATATGTCACGCTCGAGCCTTGTAGTCATCATGGTCGTACGCCACCTTGTGCCGATGCCCTAATTAAAGCACAGGTCGCGCGCGTGGTCGTCGCGATGCGTGACCCGAATCCGCTCGTGGCGGGGCAGGGTATTGCGCGACTCGAAGCTGCTGGTATTAAGGTTCAGGTTGGTGTACTTGAACAACAAGCACGTACCTTAAATCAAGGTTTCATTGCCAGAATGGAGCGCAATCGACCTTGGCTTCGTTTGAAAATGGCCATGAGCGTCGATGGCCGTACGGCACTTGCTAATGGTGCCAGTCAATGGATCACTAGCCGTGAAGCACGAGAAGATGTGCATCGTTTTCGTGCGCAAAGTGGCGCGGTGTTGACCACCGCTCGTACGGTGTTGATGGACCATGCGCTGATGACCGCACGCCATCCGCAAGCCGAACGACAACCGCTACGCGTGCTACTCGATCGTCAACAACAGGTTCCTGTTGAACATCCGTTTTTTGCCCAAGCGAGCCCAGTGTTGCGAGTGGTTAGCCCCACGACGACAGCAGGGAGCGACTGGCCTGAACACGTGCAAACGCTTGAAGTGCAGAGTTTTCAGCAACGGCTGCCACTGCATGATATTTTTGCCAAACTGGCAGAGTATGACGTCAACGATGTGTGGACCGAATGCGGTGCCGAGCTGGCAGGAGCGCTGACCAGCGCAGGCTTAGTTGACGAATGGGTGCTTTACGTGGCGCCAAAACTCCTTGGCGATAGCAGCCGAGGTGTGGTTCAACTACCTAATTTTCATCATCTCGATCAAGTCCCTGAAATGCGCTTTGAAAGCGTGACGATGCTGGGTCATGATCTACGTATTTGCGCACGGCCACTGCATGCAAGTGACCGTCCGACCACAGGAGAAGTACAGTCGTGAGTCAGTTACATAGTGCCGCTGAAATCATCGAAGATATTCGTCAAGGTAAGATGGTCATTTTGATGGATGACGAAGATCGCGAAAACGAAGGTGATTTAATTCTTGCTGCTGAGTGCGTCACCCCTGAAGCGATTAACTTCATGGCGCGCTTTGGCCGTGGCTTGATTTGTTTGACCTTAACCGAAGAGCGTTGCGAGCAGTTGAAGTTACCATTGATGGTGCATCAAAATAATGCCCCTTATTCGACGGCGTTTACGGTATCTATCGAAGCGGCTGAGGGGGTTACCACGGGTATTTCTGCTGCCGATCGCGCACGCACGGTACAGGCTGCAGTGGCCAAAGATGCGAAACCATCGGACTTGGTCATGCCAGGTCATATTTTCCCGCTCAAAGCCAAATCAGGCGGTGTGTTGAACCGCGCAGGTCATACCGAAGCGGGTTGTGATTTAGCGCGTCTTGCAGGTTATGAGCCGGCAGCGGTGATCGTCGAGGTCTTGAACGAAGATGGCTCCATGGCACGTCGTCCGGATTTGGAAAAGTTTGCTGCCGAGCACGGTATTAAAGTCGGTACTATCGCTGATTTAATTGAGTATCGCTCGATGACCGAGAAAACCGTGGTGCGTCAATCCCAATGTCAGCTGCCGACCCGTTATGGTGCGTTTGAGTTAATCGCTTATCAAGATACCATCGATAATCAAGTGCACTATGCCTTGGTGAATGGCGCCATTGATCCAGAGCAACCGGTGAATGTACGCGTGCATCTGCAAGATACCTTCAACGATTTGTTCTCGACCGATCGGGCAACGCAACGTAGTTGGCCACTGGCACATGCGATGGATTACATTGGCGAACATGGTGGGGTGTTAGTGGTCATTGGCCGCGAGCAATCAACCAGCGATATTCTGGCGCAAGTACGCAGTTTTGCTGCCGAAGATCGTGGTGAAGTCAAGCCGACAGCTGCCGCGTCAAATGCCTCACGTAACGTCGGTATTGGTTCACAAATCTTGGCCGATTTGGGTGTACATCAAATGCATTTGATGAGCTCACCGAAACGCTATTCAGCACTTTCCGGATTTGGTTTGGAAGTGGTCGACTTTATTGAAGATCCCGATCTTGACTAAGTGCATTGACGCGCCGCCAGACCCAATCGTTGGCTGGCGCGTCGAGTCCTGCCGTAGCACTTGCCTGCGCAACAAAACCATTCAAATAATCAATTTCTAAACGACGGCCGAGGCGAAAATCTTGCAACATCGACGAGCGGTTCTGTGCTGTTTGTTGCATGACACGCTGGGCATTGGCTAAGAGTTCGTCGGCCTGCAGTTGCAAGCCTTGGGTGGCCGCGAGGGCTGCAATTTCGGTCGCAACCGCATGCCACACGGCATGATCGAGTCGCTCCAATACCTCACCATTGCGGCATTGATGCAGCACTGTAAACGGGTTAATTAAACAATTCACCGCGAGTTTTTGCCAACGTCGCTGATGGATCTCCGTATGCCAATGCAAGGGCGGCAGTGCTTGCGCCAATGTCTCAAATGCTGCTGGAGGTTGATCGCAACCGCCAAGCCAACTCTCACCATGCCCCCCATGAATGACCTCGAGGCCATCGCGATAGGCGCCGTGGGTAGTGACCCAGTGGCAGTCTGAGGGGCGGAGTAAGCTTGCTTCGTCTTCAAGCATGCCGTTGTAGCTTAAGATCAATGTCGACGCTGCGAAAGCGGGGGCCTGTTGTAGCTCATCAAGCAAAGGCCGTACATGATAGGCTTTAACCGCGGCAAAAATCGTACTGGGTTGCGTCAGTGTCGCGCTACATGGAAACGACCAAGGCTGATTGTCATGCATGATCGTTAGTGGCTCGGGGTGCGCAGAACGCAACTTTACGGTCACTCTTTGGCCAAGTTTGGCCAAGTGCACGGCCATAAGACTGCCCAAGGCTCCTTGTCCAATCACCAACCATGGTGGTTGCGTTGTCATGTGGCGTTTCCTAACTTTGCGTTGCTGCTGGGGCTTGAATACGATGCATCGCTTTGCGGAGCAAAAGCAATAAACATAAGCCCGGTGTGACCATTAGCGCGGTGAGAATAAAGAACAGTGACCAGTCACCGTTGAGCCAGTCGACGACAAAGCCACTGTAGGATGACAATAGTGTACGCCCCAGATTCCCGAGTGATGCTAATAAAGCGTATTGCGTGGCGGTAAAGGCGCGGTTACATAGCAGGCTGATGAAGGCGACAAAGGCGACCGTTGACCAAGCACCGGTAAAACCATCAATAACGACTGCGGCGAGTAACAGGTTGGTATTTGGACCCACAGCAGCAATCCACGCGAACATTAAGTTACTCGCGGCCATGGCGGTGCCACCAATAAAGAGGCCGCGCATGGTACCGAGACGGACATTTACCATACTGCCAATAATGGCGAAGATGATGGTGACCCACCACGTGACCATTTTTGAATAAAAACCGATGTCATCGTTGGTAAAGCCAATTTCTTTGTAAAACACAATCGCCATACGGCCAAGAAATGCTTCGCCAATTTTGAACAAAAAGATAAAGCTTAAGATGGCGAGTGCCAACTGCCAGCCGGCACGTTTAAAAAATTCAGCCACAGGATCGTACAGCGTTACCTTGAACCAATCCTGCCAGCGTTGGAAAGGGGCGGTGTCAGCACGGTAGCGCTTCGACTCGCGCATGCACAACACGAACAGTAATTGCAGGGCAAGGAACAGCACCATCACTTGATAGACCGCTTGCCAAGTCCAGGTGGTACCGTCAACGAGGAAAAATGGCACTGCGCCGAGACCGCTATAGCCGGTCCACCAACCCGCCGTGGCCATCGCCGCCCCAGCCGATTGTAAGTGGCCTTCATGCTGACCAAAGGTTTCAATCCGAAAGGCGTCAATGGCGATGTCTTGCGTGGCTGATGCGATGGCGATCATCAATGCACTTACGGCCACCGCAAAGGTGTGCTCAGCGAGGTTGAGGCCGCTCATCGAGAAGGTCGCAGCGATGAGCACCACCAGGCAGAGGGCCAGCCAACTGCGGCGCTGACCGAGGCGTTGGTGTAAGACTGGCAACTTGACACGATCGACTAACGGCGACCAGAGTGCATTGACCGAGTAGGCGACAAACACCAAGCCAAATAAACCGATGTCACTGCGTGACACGCCAGCTTCTTGCAGCCAGGCTGACAGCATTGAGCTGATCAAAACCCACGGGAAGCCGCTCATAACACCGAACAGAAAAATCACCCAAACGCGTGGCTCGAGATACACACGAAAGTCTTTGTACCACGGCGTGGTTGTGCTCTGCTGTTCGGTCATGACGAACCCTTATTATTGTTGTTGTGGCAGTACTTCAGCGCGAATAAGCACAGGTGGTTCTTGCGGGAAGTCGCGCCACCCCGTTTCTGTGTGATAGGGCAAAGATTCGACGCTTGCCAGTTGTTCAAGCACGTCTTCGCCACTTACAACAACACCGAACACGGCGTAGCCCCAGCCACTCTCTGGATCAAGCGAGGTATTGTCGTCGAGATTAAAAAAGAATTGGCGTGTCGCGGTGTGCGGCGCGGTTTCACGTGCCATGGCGATGGTACCGTACTTGTTTTTTAGACCGTTACCCGACTCATTGGCGATGGGGGCGCCGGCTTTTTTCGGCACCAGCTCGTTATCGTAACCGCCACCTTGCAACACAAAGCCCGGCACCAGACGGTGAAAGATGGTGTTGTTATAACTGCCGATATCAACGTAGTGCAAAAAGTTTTCGACGGTTAAAGGGGCGCGATGGCGATTGAGCTCAATCACAATATCGCCCAACGAGGTTTCAAACTTCACCCGTGGAAATGGATTATCCGGTTGTACCTTAGCGCTTGCTGGCGCCAGAAGACCCAAACATAGGAGGCAGGCCGTAACGAACGTTTTCATAATTCACCTTTTCTGCTTCGTAAGGACAACATTAAAGCGTGCAGCTTAACACCATAAACTTGGTATTGCTGGCGACGGTTTTAACGTTACGAAATAAACGCTTAAGAAAATGATAATACGGGAGATGACGGTTCGCGACCAGTCGCAATTCACCGCCATGGCGTAACACACGTTTCGCGTCTTGGAACATTTGTCGCGCAATATGTTCCGTGATCGCATGTTCTTGGTGAAACGGCGGATTGCACAACACGAGATCGACGCTGTTGTCGGCCTGCTGGGTGAGGCAGTCATCTACCACACAGCGATAGCCATCGCTCGGTGGAAGATTGGCTTCGACGTTGCGCGCACAGGACGCAACGGCAAGATAGGACTCATCGACCCAGGTCACCGCGCTTGCAGGCGAGTGCTTAGCATAGCAGAGACCCAACACGCCATTGCCACAGCCCAAATCGATGACCTGTTCTGCTCCTGCCGCAGGTAAGTTGTCGAGCAAGAGGCGCGCACCAATATCAAGTTGATTTCGAGCAAAAACGCCTGGCAAGTGATGCAGTGTTAAGCCTCGTTCAGGTACCTGCCAGGTGTTGGTTGACGCTACCTCCTCGGCGAGGTTTGGTGATAATTGGCCTTGCAGTATGCGGCATTTCCGTTGTATCAATGATACCGATACGTCAGTGCAATAGTTTTGAAATAATGCCCGGACGGCGGGAGTGAACAACTTACTTTTGGCGGCAACAATAATAGGCGTGCCGCTGGGCAGTTCAGCACTAAGCTTGGCTAATTGAAAAGCGAGTAAGCTTTGGCTTTTTGGCAGCTTCATCAAAACTAGGTCGCGGTCCGCCGGCAGGGTGTCTAAGCCCGCGAGCTGTTTCCCAGAGGTTGGCAAGTTATTGTGTTCGAGGTTATGTAACTGGGCCTGATGACTTACATAAGAGTCGGTGTAACTGCACCAAGATTGTGTGGCCACCGCAACTACTAGGGCGCCGAAACTGTCATTGACGAGTAACGGGTGTTGCGGCAGCTGCGTTTGTTGCAGTGTTGCGAGTTGCGCATGCAAGAGCTCGTCGGCAGCGTCCCAGGCTTGTAGTGGGTCGTTGCTACGCACAGGGTAGCGATGCAGTTGCCAGTTGCCAAGCGGACTACGGAGCATAGTGCTCGCAGGGGCTGGTGTTCGATGTTTTACCATTGGTCGGACATTTCTCTTGTTAACATTCGTGCTATGATAACGAAAAACGGGTAGTGACTATAGGTTTTAGACAGTGAAAAAATACGCAGAGATCACGGGTTGGGGAAAATGTTTACCGCCAGCTGTCATGACAAATGACGACTTGGCTACTTTTTTAGAGACGTCAGATGAGTGGATTCGCACGCGCACGGGCATCGAAGAGCGTCGCGTAAGTGCTGTCGGCACGTCAAAGCTTGCTACGGTAGCTGGCCGCAACGCCTTGGCTGCAGCAGGCTTGGAGCCGACGGATATTGATCTGGTCCTGGTCGGTACCTGTACGCCAGATGAAATTATTCCAAATGTGGCGTCGGCGGTGCAGCGCGACCTAGGCGCGAAAAATGCTGCGGCGTTTGACCTCAACGCGGCCTGTAGTAGTTTTTTATATGGCATGCATTACGCCACTCAAGCCATTCGTACCGGTGCACACAAGAAGGTGTTGATCATTGGTGCGGAGCGTTTGACGCGCATTCTTGATTGGACCAAGCGTGAAAGTGCGGTGCTATTTGGTGATGGCGCTGGGGCTATGGTTCTCGAAGCATCTGATAACGAGTCAGGTTTATTGGCTTCGCACGTTAGTTGTGACGCTGATGCTCGTGACGTGCTCTCACTTGAGTTTGGCATGAGCTTCGACCGTTTTGGCTTTGATGGCATTATGCCGTTTAATTTCGTAGGCCAAGAAATTTTCAAACGCGCCGTAAAAGGCATGAACACCGCGGTTGAGAAAGTCTTTGAAGAAACGGGATTAACCACGGACGATATTGACTCGCTGATTCCACACCAAGCAAATAAGCGCCTGATCGATTATCTAGCAAAAATGTGCAAGGTGCCTGAAGAAAAAACCGTTATTAACATTCAGAAGTACGGTAACACCTCATCGGCAACCTTACCCATCGCATTTTGTGAAGCGGTCGAGCAGGGCATTGTGAAACCAGGCGATACGATTGTCTCGGCGGTGTTTGGTGGGGGCCTTACCTGTGGTGCAGGTATCATTAAGTGGGGACAGCGTGTCACGCCATTACGTCCTAATAATGAAACCTTACCTGACGACGGACAAACAGCATTGGATTTGATTGTACCTGTACATGAAAAAACCAAAGCGGCATGGGAAAAGCGTAACAATGACTGATCTGATTCAGGTAGAACAGCGCGACGGCATCGTCTGGGTGACGATCAACCGTCCCGAAAAAAAGAACGCGCTCACGCAGCAAATGTACACCGACTTAACGCAAGCGCTAGAGCATGCTGAACGTGACAGCTCCGTCGCCGCCGTGGTGTTACAAGGTGCCGATGAGAACTTTACCGCTGGTAACGATTTGCATGATTTTTTAGCGATGGAAGAACTCGATGAGAGTGCGCCACCGTTTGAATTCCTGTTCACCTTAAGTCGTTTAACCGTACCTGTGATTGCTAGTGTTGATGGCGTTGCCATCGGTATAGGTACAACCATTTTGTTGCACTGTGACTTAGTGTTAGTCAGCGAGCGTGCCAAGTTGGCGTTACCTTTTATTCACTTGGGCTTGGTACCTGAGGCGGCGTCGAGCCAGTTGTTACCCTTATTATGTGGTCATCTGCGCGCGTCTGAGTTGCTGCTCTTGGGCGATACCATTGATGCAACGAAAGCACTGAATTATGGCTTGGTGAATCAAGTGGTCGCACATGACGCGTTGGCGGAGCAAACAGCGGCGTTAGCGGCGGCCTTGGCGGCGAAGCCTGTGGTTGGTTTGCGGGCGACCAAACGCCTGTTGAAACAACCGACCGAAGCTGTCGCGGATCGTATTTCGCGCGAAGCAGCGATTTTTATTAAAGCGTTAAAATCAGATGCAGCGCGTGAAGCCATTGCGGAAACCTTGCACGGCAAACGACGTTAGTTGCACAAATACTAAGCAAGCGCGCGCCTTACCCTTGCGACCTTGGGTCGAATGATGGATAATGCGCGCCGTTATGGTGGCCTTGTTGGTTCCCCCGCAACACGAACTGGCGAACCCGGTCAGGCCCGGAAGGGAGCAGCCGTAGTCAGGGATGTGGGTGCCGGGGTGTAGCTGGCAGGGCCGCCACCCAAATTTAAGTTTGTTGGTTGTTGCTGGTTGCTTGCTGTTTGAAAAAAACAACCGACACAAACTATCCATATCTTTCTTCTTTCTGTACCTCATCAATAAAAAACAAGCAACAAATTGGTACTTACCTTCTTTTGCTTTAGCTTGTATTGTATCCCCCAAGAAATTTCCGAAACGAACCACAGCTGTTTCTTGTTTCTTGTTTTTTGTTTTTCTAGCAACAAACAACAAGCAACAAGCAACAAGCAACAAGCAACAAAAGAGTATCCCATGCCAAAAAATGCAGAAGCTGTTTACTACAGCGATTATCTGAAACTCGATCGCCTGCTCGATGCCCAGCAACCGCATAGCACTAAGTACGGTGCTGAAGCCCACGACGAAATGCTGTTTATTATTGTGCACCAAGTGTATGAGCTTTGGTTTAAACAAGTGCTGCACGAGCTGCGGGCCATTCATCAAGACTTTAGTAAGCCGCAACTTGATGACAAAGCGCTCTACTTAGTGGCGCATCGATTACGTCGTGTGTTGACCATTCAAGATTTGATGAACGATCAGGTGGCGGTGATCGAAACCATGACGCCGCAGGAGTTTTTGGAGTTTCGTGATTACCTGGTTCCGGCCTCTGGTTTTCAAAGTATTCAATTTAAAGAGTTAGAAATCCGTCTTGGCTTGACGCGGGCAACGCGTATCGCCTTTGATCAGCAATCGTTCTACAACCGCTTGAATGATGAAGACCGAAACTATCTTGAGCAACTTGAAGAGCAACCAACCTTATTTGACCGTGTTGATGCATGGCTGGCGCGGATGCCGTTACTGGAATTTAAACAGTTTAAGTTCTGGGATATGTATCAACAGGCGGTAAATGACGCACTTGACCACGATGAAACCATCATTCGTGAGAACGCGGTGGATGCACAGCAGCTCGAAACGGAATTGGCCGGTATTCAAACGAACCGCGATAATTTTGCCGCACTGTTTGATGCTGAGCGTTATCAAAGTCTGCGTGAGGGTGGGGCAGTGAAATTGTCACAGCGGGCAATGTTAAGTGCGCTGTTTATCACTCAGTATCGCGAAGAACCAGCATTTAACTTGGCTTGGCAGGTGATTACATCGCTTGCTGAAATGGATGAGAAATTGACCATTTGGCGTTACAAACATGCAATGATGGTACAACGTATGTTAGGGACGAAAATTGGTACCGGTGGCAGCTCTGGGCACGATTACCTACGTAGAACCACCGAACAAAACCGTGTTTTTAAAGACTTCTTTGCGATGTCGACCTACTTATTGCCGAAGTCGGCACTGCCAGCGCTGCCGGCAGAAGTCCGCGACGCGCTAGGCTTTTCCTTGGAAATAACTCACCGCTCGGTGTAAGGCTAGCATTTGTTGTTCAATCCGTGCCGCGAGCCACTGTTGATGCTGTGGGTTCGCGGTGCGATTGAGCTGGCGCAGATTACTTTGCAACTCATCACAATAATCTTCTGGCGCGCTATGGCTAGTTTTAAAGAGTTGATCATCAAACCAGTCGTGAAATGCTTCTTCGCTAATACCTAACCTCAAGATGCTCGCACGCATGGCCTCAATTTGGTCTTTTAAGCGTTGTAAAACAACCGGTTGAATAATTGCCATAGCGAAACCCGTAACGTTCTCTGAAAAATAAAGCGTTGCCGCGTAGCATACCTTACCTTGGTCCCGTCGCCTAGCTCCGGCACTACAAGCAAATTATTGCAACCTTATGACATCTTTCGAACATAAAATAACCGTTATTTTCAGGTTGTCTTAAGATGTGGGAAAAGTGAATTTTTATGCAGCGCAAAGCGCGGAATAATCTCATTTCGGTGGTTGACAGCCTTTGCTAGATCGTGGGAGTATTGAGCAGATTATTGCTCATAATAATATGAGTAATAGCTGCAAGTGTTGATTAAACTCTTTTCGTCACTCAAATAACTGGGAAGTTGACGGCGTAATGTTGTCAGCAGAAAGTTAAATCAAATTGGTTGGGAACTATGACCAAAGTAATCAATAAAAGCAAAGTTGCGGCGGCCTTGGTCGGTGCGCTAGCAATCGCAGGTAGCGCTACAGCTGCTGCACAATCAGTATCTTCGTTACAGAGCGAAGAAGCAAAGACACATCAAGCTGATGTACGTTCACAAGACAAAATCAACTCGTTGTTCGAGCAGTCTCAAGAGCTGTTATACGAATACCGTGGGATTGTAGACGAATATGAACAATTAAAAGTTTACAACGATCACGTACAACGTCTTGTTGATGGTCAGAACGAACAACTGGCTTCTCTACAGCGCCAGATCGACGGCATTGAAGGCACCAAGCAAGGTGTTGTTCCTTTGATGTACAAAATGATCGACGCTTTGGAGCAGTTTGTTAAGCTGGATATGCCTATTCAACGTGACAACCGTCTTGCGCGTGTTGAGCGTCTTCGCGACGTAATGAGTAACCCTAACGTTACTACTTCTGAGCAATTCCGTCAGATCACCGAAGCCTACCAAGCAGAGATGGACTACGGTTCAGCTTTGAATGCTTACGAAGGTAAGTTGCAGGTCGAAGGTGGAGAAATCTCTGTAGACTTCTTCCAAATCGGTCGCGCTGCTTTGTTAGCACAATCGCTTGATATGAAAAACGGTTGGATCTACAACACCACTACCGGTGAGTGGGAAGAGCTTGACGATTCATACATGGGTGCTTTGACTAAAGCTATCCGTATGGCGCGTAAGCAAACGGCCCCAGATCTTCTTAAATTGCCAGTATTCGCAGCGGAGCAAGCAGAATGAACAAACTAGTGAAATCTTTGCTGGTCGCTACAGCATTCTCTCTAACTGTTGGTGCAAGCTCTGCTTATGCGCAAGAGCAAGAAGTCAACGAAGCAAAATCACTTGAGCAATTGCTTGAGTTGGTAAAACAAAACCGTGCTGAATCACAACGCATCAATGCTCAACGTGAAGCTGAGTTCACTGACGCGCGTGCTGATAAGCAAGCCTTGTTGAACCGCGCTAAAAAGCAACTTGCTGACGAAAAAGCTCGTGGCGAGCGTTTACAGACTGAATTCTCTGAAAACGAAATTGCCCTAGCAAACAAAGAAACCGAACTGAAAAACCAGTTAGGTACTTTGGGTGAAATCGTCGGTGTTGCACGTGGTGCAGCAAGCGACACTATCGGTCGTATCGCAACTTCAATCGTAAGTGCTCAATACCCTGGTCGTGAAGACGTCCTTGAGAGCATCGCTGAAGCGCGTGAAGTACCGACCATCAAAGAACTTGAAGAGCTTTGGTTAGCTTGGTTAACCGAAATGAAAGAATCAGGCAAAGTGGTTACTTTCAACTCTGAAGTTACTTTGTTAGATGGTTCATCTGAACAGCGTGACGTAACTCGTATCGGTGTTTTCAACTTGTTGTCTGACGGCGAATATTTCGTATATAACGACCAAGCTGAAGAAATCCAGCCGCTAGGTAAGCAACCTGAAGGTTACATCCTTTCAGCTGCTGAAAACTTCTTGGCTGCCGATTCAGGTTATGAAAGCGTGTTCCTTGACCCTGCACGTGGTCAAATCTTGAACCTTGGTACTCAGAAAGCAACGCTTGAAGAACAGTATCACCAAGGTGGCACTGTAGGTTACGTTATCACCGTGGTTCTTATCCTCGGCGTACTTATCGCAATCTACAAAATCATCACTTTGGGTGCAGAGAACGCACGTATCCGTGCACAGCTTAAGAACACCGGTAAGCCTTCTGAGAAGAATGCTTTGGGTCGTATCTTGAAGGTCTATCATGACAACAAGTCTGACGACACTGAAAACCTTGAGCTGAAACTTGACGAAGCGATTTTACGTGAAACGCCACGTATCGATTCTGGTGTGAACATCATCAAGATTTTCGCAGCAATCGCGCCATTGCTTGGTCTACTTGGTACGGTAATCGGTATGATTGGTACCTTCCAATCAATCACCTTGTACGGTACTGGTGATCCTAAGATCATGGCAGGCGACATCTCAATGGCATTGGTAACTACTGCTATGGGTCTTATCGCTGCATTGCCGTTAATTCTTATCCACGCAGTTGTGGCAGGTCGTGCTAAGAGCATCGTTCATACATTGGACGAGCAAGCAGCTGGCATCGTAGCCGCTCACGCGGAGAAGGAGTAATCCTATGCTTTACCTGATGGAGCTTTGGGAATCTGTCAGGGATTTTTTGAGTACCGGTGGCGATGTTTTGTACTTCGTCATGGGAGCCCTCTTTCTCATGTGGGTACTCATGATTGAGCGCTACTGGTTCCTTACTGGCGTGTTCCCGAAGATGAAAAAAGACATCATCGATCGTTGGAACGCGCGTGAGGACACCACGTCTTGGTATGCTCATAAGATCCGTGAAGCATGGATTTCAGAAGCAGCTGATAAACTGAATGCACGTATTCTGTTGATCAAAACTGCGATTGCTATGTGTCCGTTAATCGGACTGCTCGGAACTGTAACCGGTATGATTGCAGTATTCGAAACCATGGCAACGCAGGGTACGGGTAACCCACGCCTTATGGCGGACGGTATCTCGATGGCGACAATCCCAACAATGGCTGGGATGGTTGCTGCCTTGTCAGGCATGTTCTTCGCGACTCGCTTAGAAGCGAAAGTGAAGCGCGCAAAAGACAAGTTGATCGATAGTTTGCCACATCATTAAGAGAGAAGAATTATGGCACGTAAACGTTTTCGTGAAGAAGAAGATGCAGCGATCGACATGACGCCGATGCTTGACATCGTTTTCATCATGTTGATCTTCTTCATCGTAACGACCTCTTTCGTGAAAGAGGCAGGTATCGACGTGAACAAGCCAGAAGCAAGTCAAGCGCAGAAGAAACCTTCTGCCAACATCTTCATCGCTATTCGTGATAATGGCGAAGTGTGGATGGACAAGCGTATGGTTGATGTTGAGCGCGTTGGCGCGAACATCGAGCGTCTTTTGGCTGAACAGCCAACCGATATCGTAGTGATTCAGGCAGACAAAGAAGCCAAACATGGTGTTGTCGTGAAAGTCATGGATCAAATCAAGGAAGCGGGTATTGACAAGATATCCATAGCCGCAGAGGACGATTAATATGGTGCGCTTTTTAGTATCATTACTATTAGGTGCTGCAGCTACGTTCCTCCTGTTCGCGTTCATGGCGTTCTTGATCAGCGGGGGAGACGGGCGTAATGCACCGCCTCCACCGTCGTCAATCATTGAGATTGTGACTCAGCCTCCGGAGTCGGATGTGGATCAGCGTCGTCGTACGCCGCCGCCACCGCCGCCACCGCCGGCCCAGCCACCGGAAACGCCACCGAATGAGCCAGATACATCTGACGCAGACGGTATGAACCTAGATTTAGGTTTTGACGTGGACGTAGGTGGTGCGGACACTGGTTTTGATGCCAGTGGCGCGATGATGCGTGATGGTGATGCTGTACCTATCGTACGTATCAACCCGCGCTTCCCACCAGCGGCAGCACGTGATGGTATCGAAGGTTGGGTAATGCTTCGCTTTACCATTGATAAAACGGGTGGCGTGAAAGATGTCGAAGTTATCGACTCAAATCCACGTCGCGTATTCGACCAAGAAGCACGTCGTGCACTCTTGCGCTGGAAATACAACCCGAAAGTGGTTGATGGCAATCCGGTAGAGCAGCCAGGACAGACTGTTCAGCTCGACTTTACCTTGGATCAGGAGTAATGATGATGATGCACAAAAAACTCTCAATGCTGATTAGCGCGAGTGTATTGTGTGGCGTTGTTGCGGTAGGTTCGCCTACCGCTATGGCGCAAGACATCAATTACAACTTGCCAAGTGCCGAGCAGGTACAGCAGCAGAAAGATAGCCGCGGTAGTAAAGCTGTTTCTGAGCGTATTGGTCGCCGTATTATGGCCGCCTTCGACTTGTATACCGAAGAAGAAGACGTGAAAGGTGCAATCGCGATTCTCGAAGATCTCGATCCGAGTGATTCGTTTGACCGCGCTTATGTCGATCGTTTTCTTGCAAACTTACTGACTGAAGATGAGCGTATTAATGACGCTCTCAAGCTAGCAAAACGTTCTGCAGATGCGAACGTACTTAGCTGGAATGACCAAGCTACGATTCTTCGTTTGTCGGCACAGTTAAGCCTTCAAGTTGAAGATTATCGCGGTGCGCTTCAGTACTACGGTAAGTGGTTGCAATTCACTGGTGAAGCGAACCCAGATGTATTTTTGCGTATTGCCAACGCTTATTATGAGCTGAAGGAATATGACAAAGTCATCAAGCCAGCTGACCTTGCGATTGCAAACTACGAAGAGCCAAACAAAAACGCATATGTGATGAAAGTTGCCTCGTATTATGAGCGCAAAATGTATCAAGATGCGATTGATGTTTTGGAAGCCGGTCTTGAAGTATTACCTGGTGAAACCACATGGTGGAACCAATTGGGCATGATTTATATGCTCGAAGAGGAGCTTGATAAAGCACTTCAAACCCTCGAAATTGCTTACTTAGCAGGCTATTTCGATAAGGAAAACCAGTTTAAAGCATTGGTACAACTGTATGCGAACAATGGTATTCCGTTTGATGCTGCTCGCCTGATGGTGAAGCACCTTGAGTCTGGTGATATCGAGAAGACGTCGCGCAACTATCGTAGCGCTGCATCTAACTTTGAAATGGCACGTGAGTATTCGCGTGCAGCTAAAATCTATGCTTTAGCTGCTGGCGTTGAAAGCGACAAAGATGATCGTGCTGATTTGTATCGTAAGAAGGGAACTGCCCACTTACGTGCAGAAGAGTACGACGCTGCCACGGATGCGTATTTAAAAGCATTGGACGAAGGCTATGATGAGCCGGGTAGTATTTACATGTCTTTGGCAGAAGCGTACTTCTACCAAAACAAGTTTAGCCAAGCGTTGAAATACGTAACTGAAGCGCAAAAATTCAATGATCAACGACGTAATGCACGTAGCTGGGAATCTTACATTCGCAGCAAGGCGAGCAATCGCGGAGTTTCTTTGTAAAAATTGCGTTTAACGTAAAAAAAGTTGTAAAGCCCCGCTATCAATGCGGGGCTTTTTTTTGTAAAAACGCTATAGTTAATGAATGTGTTTGACACAACAACGAGGAACTGAACATGAACAATGTGAAAAAAACCGTTAGCTTAACTGTAGGCGCGTTATTAGCGAGTGGCGTTGCTATGCAAGCTGCCGCCAATCCATTTAGCTATGCCGACCTAGGTTCTGGTTATCAGCAAGAGCAAAGCAAAGATCGTGAAGCCAAGTGTGGTGAAGGCAAGTGCGGTGAACACATGCACGGCGATAAAGTGAAAGAAAAGGCCAAAGAAGGCAAATGTGGCGAAGGCAAGTGCGGAGAGCACATGCACAGCGACAAGATGAAGGAAAAGGCGAAAGAAGGTAAGTGTGGCGAGGGCAAATGCGGTGAAGGCAAATGCGGCGAGTCGCACGGTGATAAAGTAAAAGCTGAAGCCAAAGCTAAAGCGAAAGAAAAAGCGAGCGAAGGTAAGTGTGGCGAAGGCAAATGTGGTGAAGGGAAGTGCGGCGGACAGTAGGACTCGGACTGCGTCGTGAGTTTCTAACAGACGTCTTGGCAGCACCAGCGGAAGTTGGGTTTTGGGAACTTGCTCCTGAAAACTGGTTTCCGCGCGGTGCCAAAGCCTATCGCCAGTTAGATCAACTGCGCGAACAAACACCACTCACCAGTCATGGGCTCTCACTCTCTATTGGGAGCCCTGACCCTTTAGACATTGCCTTCGTGCGGCAAGTGAAAGCTTTCTTAGATCGCTTTGATATCGCGGTGTACAGTGAGCATTTGAGTTACTGCTCAGCCGGTGGACACTTGTATGATTTATTGCCCATGCCCTTTACCAAAGAAGCTGCAGACTATGTCGCCGAGCGAGTAAAGCTGGTGCAGGATATTATCGAGCGCCCGTTGGTATTAGAAAACGTCTCTTATTACGCCAGCTTTGCGACCGAATTAAGTGAGTTAGAGTTCATTTGTACGGTAGTAGAAGAAGCTGACTGTAAGCTCTTGCTCGACGTCAATAATGTGTTCGTGAATAGCGTCAACCATAACTACGACCCTTACGCGTTTATTGACGCTTTGCCGAGTGAGCGCATTGTATACGGCCATATTGCCGGACATACTGAAGAAGCGCCTGACTTATTTGTCGATACTCACGGTGCCGACGTTAAGCCGCAGGTTTGGCAACTGCTAGAACATGCGTATCGTCGTCACGGTATTTTTCCAACGGTTTTAGAGCGGGACTTTAATATCCCGCCACTCACAGACTTATTAAGTGAAATGGCGCATATTGACGATTCACAACAACGGGTTGAACGCTGCAGTGACGCAAGACTTCAAACAACTTCAGCATAAATTCGCCAATTGGCTCCGCGCCGCAGAAGCTGGCGACGATTTCCCCGCTATCGAGGCACGTCGTTTGGCGGTGTATCGGCGTTTGGTACACAACAATATCCGTCAGTTTCTCGATAACGGTTTCCCGGTACTGCGCAAGGTCCTTTCGGATCGCGAATGGCGTGCTCTCGTTGAGGGGTTTATCGCGCAACATCGGGCAGCCTCGCCATTATTTTCCGATATTGGCCAAGAGTTTGTCGATTACTTGGCGCAATTGGACTTGGCAACCACTGGCGTGCCGGTATGGACATTTGAGCTTGCCCATTACGAGCGACTTGAGGTTGACGTGCAATTCGCGAATCCACCTGATGTGTTAGCTGCGCAAACGCTGGAGGAGGCAACCCTATTACGCTTAAACCCAAGTGCGCGCATCGCTTGCTATCAGTACGCAGTGGCTGAAATTTCAGCCGAACACTTACCCACAGACCCAGAGCCGCAACCTTACTGTGTTGTGGTCTATCAGACCGCGCAAGGGCAGGTACGGTTTTTGCAACTTAACCCAATGACCGCCTTTGTCTTGGAGCTACTCCAACAACAACCGACCAGTTTAGTGCAACTGTGTGACACCTTAATGGCACAGTTGCCAGGTTATACCGCTGACCAATTAAAAACCGCCTTGACTCAATTGCTTGAAGATTTTGCTGCGCGTGGTGTGTTGTCCACAACCGCGTAATCGAGTATGATCCGCCCCGCAAAATAATAGCTGCAGTTATGAGGACCTCCCATATGGCTAACAAAACCGAACGTTATTACGACTCATCGAGTAAACCTTGGATTGGCGTGCTTGCGGTATTAGTAGTAGTTGCCGTGCCATGTCTACCAGCGATTTTACAGTGGGCGAAACACCTTACGGCGTAACCCCCACGTAACCAATTAAGGCAACCTATGTCTCGCAAACTTTTGTTGGTTGAGGATAAACCAACGACGCGTGCAGCATTACTTGAGATGCTCGCGCATACACCTTTTGTCGTTGATTGTGCCAATGATGGCCTTGAAGGGTTGAATAAAGCGAAGGCAGAACACTACGACGTGGTTCTTGCCGATCATAAAATGCCTTTAATGGATGGCATTAACTTATTGCGGAATTTGCGAGCATTGGAAAGCTATGCGCAAACGCCGTTGTTGTTAATGTCGACCCAAGATCTCAAGCAAGTCGAAGAGAGCGCAACCCGTTCTGGAGCCGACTTGTGCTTACCTAAGCCGATTGATCAACAGCGTCTACTGGAGTTGTTGGCAGATCTCTGGCAAACCATGCAAACACCATTGCGCCCTGAGATTTCATGAGCTTTGACATCAAAACACATATACGTGCGATTCACGATTATCCGAAACCTGGTATCGTGTTTCGAGATATCACGCCGTTGCTTGCCGATGGCGTAGCTTTTCAGCAGACCATTATGCAACTTGCGGAGCGTTATCGTCCGTTACAACTCACACGCGTTGTTGGCATTGAAGCCCGCGGGTTTATTTTTGGTACCGCCTTAGCCTATGCGTTGGGCGTTGGTTTCGTCCCTTTGCGCAAGCCGGGTAAATTACCTGGCAGCACACTCGAACAACGTTATCAATTGGAGTATGGCGAAGATGCGCTGCAAATGCATGATGATGCGCTCACCGCTGATGACCGAGTGATCATTATTGACGATTTGCTTGCTACTGGTGGCACGGTATTAGCGGCGGTTGATCTCGTCAGACAAACGCAGGCAGAATTGCTCGAGTGCGCTTTTGTGATCAGTTTGACTGACTTGCCGGGGCCGTCACGACTGCAACGCGCCAAGATCCCGTACTATACCCTGTGCGAATTTTAGGGTAACGTAAGAATCTCGATTTATCATCGCCGCAGCATGAGTTCAACAAGGAAGCTAGCATGAGTTATCAGGTGCTCGCCCGTAAATGGCGCCCGCGTAAATTTGCCGAAGTTGTTGGTCAACAACACGTTCTGAAACCTTTGATGAACGCCTTGGCGACTGGCCGTCTCCACCATGCCTGGTTATTGACTGGCACCCGCGGGGTAGGTAAAACCACCATTGCCCGCATTCTGGCGAAAAGCCTAAACTGCGAGAAAGGGATTACCGCTGATCCATGCGGCGAGTGCTCAGCCTGTGTTGCGATTGAACAAGGGCGTTTCGTCGACTTACTCGAAATTGATGCGGCATCACGAACCAAAGTCGAAGATACCCGTGAAGTGCTTGATAACGTGCAGTACAAACCAACGCACGGGCGCTATAAAGTGTACTTAATCGATGAAGTGCACATGTTGTCTCGCCACAGTTTTAATGCCTTACTCAAAACATTGGAAGAGCCACCGGAACATGTGAAGTTCTTATTGGCGACCACAGATCCGCAAAAGCTACCAATCACCGTGTTATCACGCTGCCTGCAGTTTAACCTGAAAGCAATGGAGCGCGCGGAAATTGCAACGCATCTTCAGTACGTGCTTGAACAAGAACAGATTCCTTTTGAAGAAGCGGCCTTGCCTGCGTTAGCGCGTGCCGCGCGCGGCAGTATGCGTGATGCATTGAGTTTGACGGACCAGGCGATTGCACAAGGGGAGCAGCAAGTTACGATTGCTGGTGTGCAGCAAATGTTAGGTGCGGTGCCAAGCTTTGAATTGGCGACCTTGCTCGAGCATGTGTTAACTGGCGACGGTGCGGCACTCCTTGCGAGTTTAGCGCGCGTTGCTGGGCAAGTTCCTGACCTGAGTAGTTTACTCAGCGAAATGCAGAATTACGTGCATCAATTGGCGTTGTATCAAGCGGTGCCTGAAGTTGCTGAGACCTTAAACCTCACTAGCGAAGATCAGCAACTCGCACAACAGCTTCCGGCAGAACTATTGCAAGTGTATTACGATATTTTGGTGCAAGGGCGTCGTGATCTTGATTATGCTGCGGATGTCCGTAGTGGCGTTGAAATGACCCTGTTGCGCTTGATGGCGTTTCGTCCACAGAAACTTACCTTGGTGGAACGCACGTCAGCGGATACGACGACAGTGACCAAAGTTGCAGCACCAGTTGCAGCACCTGAACCCGCTCCAGCAGAAACGGAAGCAGAAACAGAAGCCGCCGACTCAGGCGCTGCAGTAACGCCAGATGTCGCGGCTCCCGAAGACACAACTGCAGCTCGTCCTGACGTTGCACCCGCAGAGGTCACTGAAGAACAGCACTGGCGCAATGATGCGCCGCCAGAGGTTGCAACTGAAGACGTTCCTGCGCCGTCACCTGACCTAGATCTTGCATCGCGTGAGCCAGCAGAAATGAGCGAGCCGGTACAACAGGAGCCTGTGGAGGCTCCCGCGGCGGCTGAGACGACGCAAGACACCTTAGCCTCGCTTTTGGAGACGCGAGCGGTACTTCAGCAAAAAATGCAGCAGGCGAACGAAACGCCGCGCACTGATGTATCACCGCCGCAAAAAAAAAATCCTGAAGCCATAGCGCCGCAACAACCGCTTGAAACGACGGCATCAGAGGCTGTGGTTTGTGAGCCTGAGGTTGCGACTGAACCTGAGCCTGCGAGCACGTCAGCCGAGGTTAGGGAAGCGCCCGTAACTGCGCCCGACGTAACTGCCGCGATGGCTGCACCGACCATCAACCTTGAGATTCCAGCAGAAACGCGTAGCGCCGCCGAAATTGATCGTTGGTCTGCGTGGATCGATAACCTTGCCATCGACGGCTTAGCTCGCCAACTGGCGCGCAATAGTGTGCTGGAAAAGAACGATGCAGGTTATGTCCTCTATGTGCGTGAAGCTTGGCAACATCTAATGAGTGATGGCGCAACCAGTGCGATTCGCGAAGCCTTGCAACAAGCGATGGCGTTAGAAATTGTTGATGTGGGCTTGAAAAATACGCCGCAGCCCACACCTTTTGAAATACAACAAGCCATTGACGCCCAACGATTGGCGCAGGCGAAGCAGCGCTTAGCGGAAGATCCATTAGCGCTAGCGTTACAACAGCAATTTGGTGCTGAGCTTGATGATAGCTCGGTGCAACCGCTTTAATTGATTGATTACAACGAGGTCGTTATGTTTAAAGGTGGATTGGGAAATATGATGAAGCAGGCGCAGCAAATGCAAGAGCGCATGCAAAAAGCCCAAGATGAAATCGCCCAGTTAGAAGTTACGGGTGAAGCAGGAGCTGGTATGGTGAAAGTGACCATGCTTGGCAATCACAACGTGCGTCGCGTGCATATCGATCCAAGTTTAATGGAAGACGACGATCAAGAAATGTTGGAAGACTTGATTGCTGCTGCAATCAATGATGCGGTACGTCGTGTCGAGCAAACCACGAAAGAGCGCATGGCGGAAGTGACTGGTGGAATGAATCTTCCGCCGGGCATGAAAATGCCGTTTTAAGGTGAAGTGAGAGCAACGACCATGCGCTTAAGCCCAGCCATCACAGAGTTGATCCGCGCACTGCGTATTTTGCCCGGGGTCGGGCCTAAGTCGGCACAGCGCATGGCGTTTCAGATTTTGGAGCGTCAGCGTGAAGGTGGCGCGGAATTGGCACACGCACTTACCACGGCCATTGAGAAAGTAGGGCATTGTGAGGTTTGTCGCACCCTAACTGAGCAGTCGGTGTGTGAGCTTTGTGCGGATGAACAGCGACGCGACTCTGGATTATTGTGCATTGTCGAAACCCCGGCAGATGTACTGGCGATTGAGCAAACGGGCCAGTTCCAAGGTTGCTACTTTGTCTTAATGGGGCATTTGTCACCACTCGATGGCATTGGTCCCGATGCCATCGGTTTAGACAAGCTTGCCGAGCGTCTGGCGAGCGAAGCTATCACAGAGATTATTTTAGCGACAAATCCCACCATCGAGGGGGAAGCCACGGCCCATTATATTGCTGAAATTGCCCGTCAGCAGGGTATCGCCACCTCACGTATTGCCCACGGTGTACCTGTCGGCGGTGAACTCGAGTACGTCGACCAAGCAACCCTAGGTCATGCCTTTAGCGGTCGTAAACGCGTCGAATTGGATTGAAATTAAGTCTTGAAATGACTTAGAACGTCCCCATCTTTGCCATAGTGTTATCAACAAGCGTTAGGAGAGATCACTATGGCGGAGACCCGTCAAGCTGAAACCCATGGTTTTCAAACTGAGGTGAAGCAGTTGCTTCATCTGATGATTCATTCGCTCTATTCCAACAAGGAAATTTTCTTACGTGAGCTGGTATCCAATGCTTCGGATGCGGCGGATAAGTTGCGCTTTAAAGCGTTGAGCGACAGCGCTTTACTTGGCGACGACGCTGAGCTCTTTGTGCGTGTGAGCGCCGACAAAGACGCCGGAACGATTACCATCAGCGACAATGGTATTGGGATGACACGAGACGAAGTCATGACCAACTTAGGTACCATTGCGAAATCGGGTACCGCCGACTTCTTCAGTAAGCTTTCAGGCGACGAAGCCAAAGACAGCCGTTTGATCGGTCAGTTTGGCGTCGGTTTTTATTCGGCCTTTATTGTTGCCGACAGTGTTACCGTGCGCACACGCGCAGCTGGCGTAGCTGCCAACGAGGCGGTTGAATGGCATTCAAAAGGCGAGGGCGAGTTTGACCTACGTGCCATTGAGAAAGCGCAGCGCGGCACCGACATCATTCTCCACGTTCGTGACGATGCGAAAGAGTTCGTCGACGAGTTCCGTTTGCGTGGCATCATTACCAAGTATTCGGATCACTTGAGCATTCCAGTGCAAATGCCAGAGCGTGATGACGATGGCAAATTGACTGAGTGGCAAGCTGTGAACTCAGGTCAAGCGCTGTGGACCCGCGAAAAAAGCGACATTAGCGACGACGAATATAAAGAATTCTACAAAACGATTGCCCATGACTTTGAAGATCCTCTGTTGTGGAGTCACAACAAAGTGGAAGGGACGCAGGAATATACCAGCTTGTTGTACATTCCCAAGCGTGCGCCGTGGGACTTGTGGAACCGCGATCAGCAGCACGGCATTAAGTTGTATGTAAAACGCGTATTCATTATGGATGACGCGCAGCAATTAATGCCAAGTTATTTGCGCTTTGTGCGTGGTTTGATGGACTCGAATGACCTACCTCTGAACGTTTCACGTGAAATTTTGCAAGACAACAAAATTACCCGTGCAATGCGTAGCGGCAGCACCAAAAAAGTGTTGAGCTTGTTGAGTAAGTTGGCCAAAGACAAACCTGAAGACTATCAAGAGTTCTGGAATACCTTTGGTACTGTCTTGAAAGAAGGCCCGGCTGAGGACCATGCCAACCAAGAGAAAATCGCAAGCTTACTGCGTTTTGCCTCGACCCATGAAGACAATGCCGAAGCAACGGTGAGCTTAGATGCGTACATTGAACGCATGCCTGAGCAGCAGGACAAAATTTACTACATTGTTGCGGATAGCTATGAAGCTGCGCGTGACAACCCTGCGTTGGAGATTTTCCGCAAGAAAGGGGTTGAAGTATTATTGCTGTCTGAGCGGATTGACGAGTGGTTGATGAGCCATCTCACCGAATACAAAGAAAAAGCATTCCAAAGTGTTACCCGTGGTGATCTCGATTTGGGTGACTTGGAAGATGATGCAGCGAAGCAGCAGCAAGAAGAACTGGAAAACGCCTTTAAGGATCAAGCTGAGCGTTTCAGCAACGCTTTGGGCGACAAGGTAAAATCAGTGCGAGCTACGCATCGTCTGACCAGTTCACCAGCGTGTATTGTCACCGATGATAATGACATGAGCACACAAATGGCAAAACTGATGGAAGCTGCGGGTCAAAAAGTGCCAGAAACCAAGTACATTTTTGAGATTAACCCGGAGCACGCGTTGGTGCAGCAGGTGGTTGCGCTTGAGGATGAAGACAAGTTTGCCGAGTGGGCGCAACTGTTGTTGGACCAAGCAACCTTAGCCGAACGGGGCAGCCTAAAAGACCCTGCGCAGTTTGTTGGACGTTTGAATCGTCTGATGATGGAATTAACCAACGGTAAGTTGAGTTAGTTTTAGCGTCGAAACAGCTTTACAAAATACTGAGCATTGTCGACCAAAGTTGGCAATGCTCGGACTTGTAAAGCACGCCGCTAGGGGGTAAAGTTCGACCTAATTACAACAACGCTAACCAGATACAATTAGGAAAGAGGTTTAGATGCGCATTATCCTGTTGGGCGCGCCTGGCGCCGGGAAAGGCACGCAAGCACAGTTCTTGATGAAAACCTTTGGGATCCCTCAGATCTCAACCGGTGACATGTTACGAGCTGCAATTAAAGCGGGTACCGAATTAGGTCAACAAGCGAAAGCGGTGATGGATGCAGGGAAACTTGTATCAGACGACATCATGATTGGGCTTGTGAAAGAACGGATTGCGCAACCTGATTGCCAAAACGGCTTTTTGCTCGACGGGTTCCCTCGCACCATCCCACAAGCGGATGCGATGCAAGAGGCTGATATCAGCATTGATGTGGTATTAGAGTTTGCCGTACCAGATGATGTGATCGTCGCGCGTATGAGCGGACGTCGCGTGCACCCAGGTTCTGGTCGCGTGTATCATGTCGACTACAACCCACCACAAGTGGCGGGCAAAGACGATGTAACCGGTGAAGACTTAATTATCCGTGATGATGATAAAGAAGAAACCGTGCGTAAGCGTCTGGCAATTTATCATGAACAAACCGAGCCATTGGTTGCGTATTATCGTAAACTAGCTGAGCAAGGTAACACGGCGTTCCATAACATTGATGGCACGCGTGATGTGGAAACCATCAGCAAAGAGCTAGGTACGTTACTCGGGTAACCCTGGCGCGTTGCAGATGCTTTTCAAAAAACCCACCTTGCGTGGGTTTTTTTATGCCGTCGACACTAAGGAGAATAATAATGATGGTCGAACTACCTATTACACTGATGTATGCCGGTTTACTTGGCTTACTTTATTTTGTCTTATCGGTGGGCGTGATCCGCTTGCGTTGGCGCGACCGCGTTGGCATTGGGGCCGGTGATTCAAAAGATTTAAAAGTGGCCATTCGGGTGCATGCGAACTTTGCTGAGTACGTGCCCTTACAAGTACTGTTTCTCGCCTTGATGGAACTCAGTGGTGCCAGCACGCTCTTGTTGCATGCGCTCGGCGGTTTATTGTTTATTGCGCGTGTTTGTCATCCGATTGGCATGCACATGACCGTAGGGCCTTCACTGCCGCGTATGGTTGGGATGGGCGGTACCTTTATCGTGCTGTTGTTACAAGCAGGGTATTTGATTGGCTATGGAGTGATGGCACAGTTATGACGCAGGCATTACTCCAAGGTGTGCACCGTTTTGGCAACCCTGAAGGGGCCAAACTGGTGTTGTTGCACAGCTCACAAAGCAATACTGGTCAATGGCGCGCGCTGATTCAGGCACTACAGAACGACTTCGATTGTATTGGCGTGGATTTACTCGGCTACGGCAGTGCGCCGAAGGCAGATCTAGCCAAAGGCGAAGCCTTTCGTTTTGAAGACGAATTGACGCGTGTGGTTGAGGGCGTCAAAGGCCTTATCGGTACCCAACCGATCGCCTTAGTCGGCCATTCATATGGCGGTGCCTTGGCGTTAAAAATGGCCTTCGAACAGCACCTCGATGTACGTGCGTTGGCGATGTTTGAGCCGGTCGCATTTCATTTACTGGAGGCCGACGAACCGGCGCGTGTAGAAATTGAAGCAATTGCGGCGCAAATGCACCAACACGATGCGCTCGCTGCAACCACAGCCTTTGTTGATTATTGGAACTTCCCTGGCTTTTTCGCCGGGCTGCCGGCAAAAATGCAACAGTTGATGGCGTCGCAAGCGAGCAAAGTTGCGTTGGATTTTGCTGCTTTGATGGGCGAGCCGCACGCACCAAGTGCTTATCAGCAGATGAACCTACCGGTATTGCTGTTGACCGGCAGTCACACACAACAAAGTGCGAAGCGCGTCGCAGTACAACTGTTACAAGTGCTGCCAAAGGTTGACCATCAGCAGTTGGATTGTGGTCACATGGGGCCATTGACGCATCCGCAGTTGGTGAATCCACTGCTGATCGCGTTCTTGCATCAGCACAAGGACGCACTACGTGTCTGATTTCCTTGCGCCGCGTGCTGAGTTTGCGTTGTTTCGTGAGCAACCGGAATTGGTTTACCTCGATAGTGCTGCGAGTTATCAAGTCCCCGATGCCGTGCTCCAGCGTTTTGTTAGCTACTACCAGCAGCAACATGCCAATGCCCATCGAGGGAGCTATCCGTTAGCGCAGCGTGCAACTGCACTGCTGGAGGGCGCCCGGACAGAAATTGCGGCGTGGATCGGCGCAGGCGCTGACGAGGTGGTGTTTACCTCTGGCGCAACGCAAAGCTTTAATATGTTGGCGCAGGGGTTGCAACTGGACTGGCAAGCCGGTGATGAGATTGTCCTCTCACGCGCTGAGCATCACGCCAACCTGTTGCCGTGGCAACGACTAGCAGAACAACATCAACTGAAGTTACGTTGGCTCGATCTTGATCCGGTGCGCGGTACTTTGACCGACGCTTGGACCGATGTTATTGGCCCGCGTTGTAAACTTGTCGCGGTAACCCTCGCCAGCAATGTGACTGGCCAACGCTTACCGGTGCGTGCCATATGTCAACGCGCGCATGCCGTTGGCGCGGTGTGTGTCGTTGATGCTGCGCAAGCTGTGGCCAGCGTGGCAATTGACGTTGCCGCCCTGGAATGTGACGCGTTGACGTTCTCAGCCCATAAAATGTATGGCGTGACTGGCTGCGGTGTGTTGTACCTGCGTCAGTCATTGCAAGCACGTTTAGCGCCCACGCTACTTGGTGGCGGCATGGTTACTACGGTGACGAGCAGTACCAGTGAGTGGCAAACTAATCTCCATCGCTTCGAGGCCGGTACGCCAAACACGGCTGCGATAGTGACCTGCCAAGCAGCGATGCAATGGCTCGAGCAACAGCGTCAAGCTGGTTTAAAGGACTACTTGCAACAGCTGGCGCAGGAGCTGCGTCAACAACTGACCAAGCGTCCTTGGTTAACGCTACTGCCGCAAAGTGACGATGGGCTCGCGCTGGTAAGTTTTTACAGCGAGGCGGTGCACGCGTTTGATTTAGCCACCTTTTTGGCGGAAGCAGGCATTGCTGTACGCGCCGGAAGTCATTGCGCGCAACCTTTATTACGTGATTGGGGCCATGAAGCGGTGGTCAGAGTGTCCTTCGCAGCCTATAATACCCGGCTTGATTCGATGCGCCTCTGTGAAGCGCTCGATGAAGCTTACCACTTGTTTGTCAATCCTGATTAAGAGACGTTCTGGATGAACCGCACGAAGTCCATGCCACACCCCGATCATTGGTGGGGTGAATCGAAAAAATTATTCCGTTTAACTGGGCCTATTTTGATCGCGCAGTTAACGCAAATGTTGATGAACGTTGTCGATACGGTCATGGCCGGTCGTATCAGTGCGACCGACTTGGCAGCAGTATCTGTGGGCGGCAGTATTTGGTTTCCCTCAACGCTATTAGTGTTTGGTATTAGCCTGGCCTTAGCGCCAGTTATTTCGCACTTTGATGGTGCCAATAAGCGCAATAAAGTCGCCAATATCACCCAACAAGGCTTTTATGCTGCAGCCTTCGGGAGTCTGCTGTGTTTGGCTGTGATTCTTTGTGCGCCACTCATTCTGAACGCTATGGACGTTGAAGATGCGTTTCGTACCATCACTTTAGACTATTTAAGCTACCTGATTTGGGCAATTCCAGCGCTGGTGCTGTACATGGTGTTGCGTAACTTCTGTGAAGGCTTATCGCACACGGTGCCATCGTTGGTGATCGGGGTGTTAGGTCTGTTGGTTAACATTCCAGCCAACTACATCTTGATCAACGGTAAATTCGGAGCTCCTGCGCTTGGCGGTGCCGGTTGTGGCTTGGCTACAGCGATTGTGTTGTGGGTGATGGCGTTGGGGATGTTGGTGTACGTGATGTGGACCAAACGCTTTAAAACCATCGGTTTGTTTAACAAGTGGTTTAAACCTGATTGGGACGATATTTGGTACATTATTCGTATCGGTTTTCCGATTGCCACTGCGATTTTCTTTGAAGTGAGTTTGTTTGCCGCAGCTGCCTTGGTCATTGCTCCGCTTGGCGCCACTGTGGTTGCCAGTCATCAGATAGCACTGAATATATCCTCGTTGGTGTACATGGTGCCGTTGAGTTTGTCGATGGCAGTAACGCTACGGGTTGGCTTCGCACTAGGCGCGGGCAATCCAGCGAATGCGATGTTAAGTCACAAATTAGCGACCATTTATGGCATGACCTTTGCCGCCGTCAATGGCTTGATTATGTGGCTCGGTGGCGCTTGGTTGGCGAGCTTGTACACCAACGATCAGGTGGTGATTCAAGTGTCTGCAACCTTAATGGGCTTGGCTGCCATTTTCACCCTGTCGGACACCTTCCAGGCGGTAGCAATGGGAACCTTACGTGGATATAAAGATACGAAAGTGGTGATGTTGATCACCTTTGTTTCGTATTGGCCATTTGGTTTAACTGCCGGTATTTTGTTGTCACGTACCGATTACCTCGGTCCGCAGATGGGTGCCGCAGGGATGTGGGTCGGTTTTATTATCGGTCTAACGATTGCAGCAGTGTTGCTGACCTGGCGCTTACGCAAGGTCAGCCGCGATTACGATAAAAATCTGCTGCAACAGCTCAACGACGACGCTGATGCAACACAGCCAGCACGTCCGTAAGTTCCAGTTGTTCACTGTGCAGTAAGACCAGCAAGTGATACAGCAAATCTGCACTTTCATTTAACAGTTCTTCGCGGTCGCCAGTGGCGGCCGCGAGCGCAACTTCAACACCTTCCTCACCGACCTTTTGAGCGACGCGTTTGCTGCCTTCGGCAAGCAGCCGTTCAGTATAACTACCGCTCTGTGCATCTGGCTGCCGTTGTTGAATGACGCGCATCAGATGTTGTAATAAGGGTTGTTCGGCAAACTGGTTATCATTCTGGTTACCACTCTGGTTATCACTAAAGCAGCTCTCAGTGCCGAGATGACAGGTGGGGCCTTGGGGTAGGGCAACTACCAGCAGGCTATCCGCATCGCAATCGGTATGTACTGCCTGCAACGCAAGGTAGTGGCCGGACTGTTCTCCTTTGCACCAAAGTCGCTGTTTACTGCGGCTATAGAAGGTGACACGACCTGAAGCTAAGGTTTGTTGCAACGCCTCTGGGTTCATGTAGCCCTGCATCAGTACTGTGCCAGAATAGGGGTGTTGCACAATCGCAGGCAGCAGTTGTTGTTGCTTGGCAAAGTCGAGTTGGTTGATGGTCTCGAGCGTGACTTGCATTAACCTTTTCCTCCATCGGTGTAGCGTACCGGAATCGCCGCTGCGGCAAGTGTCGCTTTTACTTCAGCGACGGTAAGAACATTTTTGTGAAATACCGAGGCAGCCAGCGCGCCGTCAACGTTCGCTTGGGCAAAAACATCAACGAAATGCTGGGCACTGCCAGCACCACCAGACGCAATCAGCGGCACCGGACAAGCGGCGCGAATGGTTGCCAGTTGATCGATGTCATAACCATCACGAACGCCATCTTGATTCATACAGTTTAGGACGATTTCACCGGCGCCTCGGGCGACCACTTCGTTGACCCAATCGAGGGTCTGCCAGCGTGTCGCTTGAGTTTTACGCTCATCGCCGGTGAATTGATAGACTGAATAGCGGCCGCTGTCAGCATCATAAAAGCTATCAATGCCAATCACCACACATTGCTGGCCGAACTCTTCCACCAGTTGGTTGATGAGGTCTGGGTTACGCAGGGCGGGTGAGTTGATGGAAATTTTGTCGGCGCCCATGGCGAGCATCTCACGCGCTTGTGCGATAGAGCTGATACCACCGGCGACGGTAAACGGAATATCAATTACTCGAGCGATCCGCTCCACCCAAGACTTGTCCACCACACGGGCATCAGATGATGCAGTAATATCATAAAACACCAGCTCGTCCGCGCCTGCTTGCGCATAGCGCTCGGCCAAAGGCTCGATGGCGCCAATAATCTCATGGTTACGGAATTGCACGCCTTTGACGACTTGGCCATCACGAACATCTAGGCAGGGGATAATGCGTTTTGCCAGCATGTCATTGCCTCCTCAAGGGTGAATTGTTGGGTTAATAGAGCCTTACCAAGAATCGCACTGGCACAGCCAATGGCCCGCAACTGGCGTAAGTCGTCTAAGCAAGCAGCGCCGCCAGAGGCCTGCACGTGCAGCTGTGGGTAGCGTTGTTGCAGCATTTGATAGAGGGCACTATTGTAGCCGCTAAGCATGCCGTCTTTGGCGATATCGGTACACAAGACATGCCGCAAACCGTCCGGTAAAAAACGCTCTATGGCGTCGGTTAAGGTCAGGTCTGAGGTTTGTTGCCAGCCGTGCGTGGCAACATACGCGGTGCCATCATCGGCAATACTCACATCTAACGATAAGACAATAGCCTCACTGCCAAATTCATTTAGCCACGCACTGACGAGTTCAGGTTGTTGGACGGCGAGAGAGCCAATCACGACGCGTTTGACGCCGCAATCAAACAATTGCTCTAGGTCAGCACGCGTGCGTAGGCCACCGCCCACTTGCAGTTGCATAGGTAATGCTTCGGCTAAGCGTGTGATACTCGTAAGTTGCCGCTGCGCCGGATCACGTGCGCCATCAAGGTCGACCACGTGCAACCAGGTTGCTCCAGCCTTAGCGTAAGCTTGGGCAATAGGTAACGGGTCGCTGGCAAAGGTGGTTTGTCGGCTAAAATCACCTTGTTGCAGACGCACAACCTCACCACCGATTAAATCAAGTGCTGGAATTAACATCGTTAAGCTCCAAAAAGTTCTTCAAAATTTGTGCACCGACAGCGCCTGAGCGCTCTGGGTGAAATTGCGCACCAAAGAAGTTGCGATAACCAATCATGGCTGAGAAAGCTTGCCCGTAGTCACTACTGGCGAGCGTTACCGGGCTGATGGGCACGGCATAGCTGTGCACAAAGTAACAATAGGTGGGCGTTGGTAAGTGCTGCAGCAGCGGGTGCGTTTGTTCAGCTGTGATGGTGTTCCAGCCCATATGCGGCAGTGGCAGACCAGCGTTGCTAAGCGCCTTGGTTTGCGTTGGGATCACGCCAAGACAAGCAACCTCGCCTTCACTGGAAAACTCGGTGAGCAGCTGCATCCCTAAACAAATGCCCAGTACCGGTTGTGTGAGCTGTTGCAGCGTGGTGACTAAGTCGCGTGCCTGAAGTTCACGCATGGCGGCGGCAGCGGTTCCCACGCCGGGTAAAATGACCCGTTCAGCGCCGCGAATTGTTGCCGCATCAGCACTAACGAGAGGGCTTACCCCTAAGCGTTCAAGGGCGAACCGCACCGACGTGAGGTTGGCGCATTGGGTATCAACAATAACGACACTCATGCCAGCATCCCCTTACTTGAAGGCAAGCTACTATCGTTGGTGCGCGCAACCGCTTGGCGCAAGGCGCGGCCAAACACTTTAAAGAGGCTTTCGACTTGGTGGTGACTGTTGCCCTCGGTGGTGGAGAGGTGTAGTGACACCGCCATCGCATCACTGAGCGAACGGAAAAAGTGACCGACCATCTCAGTGGCGAGGCCGCCGACCTGATCGCGGCTAAAAGGGGCGTCGAATTTTAAATAGGGGCGCCCCGATAAATCAATCAGACACTCAGCTCGGCACTCATCCATCGGTAGGGCAAAGCCAAAGCGGCCAATGCCGCGTTTACTACCAAGGGCTTGGCGTAGCGCTTGACCGAGTGCCAGTGCAGTGTCTTCCACGGTGTGGTGCTCATCAATGTGCAAGTCACCTTGGACCGAGACCTTTAGCGCAATGCCAGCGTGTGTTGCGATTTGATCCAGCATGTGGTCAAAAAAGCCAATGCCGGTGCTGATTTGCGCAGGCGCTTGCTGATCGAGGTCAAGCTCAATTCGAATTTGCGTTTCGTTGGTATCGCGGGCTACCGTGGCAACCCGTGGACGATCGAGGAGTTGGTGCTGAATCGCTTGCCAATTTAAGCGCTCACGGTCGTACTTTAATCCGCCAATGCCCATGTTGTCTGCCAGTTGTAGGTCGGTGTCACGGTCACCAATTACCCAAGACTTGGCAAAATCGATGCGCCCTTGTTGCAGATAGTCTTTAACCAAGCCAAGGTTGGGCTTGCGGCAACTACAGTTTTGTTCAGCAAAATGCGGGCAAATCAAGACGTCATCAAAGGTAATTCCCTGTGAGCTAAAGACTGCCATCATCAATGCGTGCGGCGCATCAAAGTCGGCTTGGGGAAAGCTTTCGGTACCTAAACCATCTTGATTGGAGACCATGACTAAACGGTAGCCTGCGGCTTGCAATGCGAGCAGGGCCGGAATGACGCCGGGCTCAAACACCAATTTGTCGATACTATCCAATTGCTTATCAATGGCGGGCTCTTCCACCAAGGTGCCGTCACGGTCAATAAAAAGGATCGGTTGTGCACTCATGCCGGTAAAACCTCCAATAAACGAGTGATGTCATCGGCGCTGCCGATACTGATGCGAATACATTGTGGTAGCCCAGGCTGGCTCGATTGATCGCGGATCAAAACGCCCTGTTGTTGACAGCGTTGCACTAAGCTTTGGGCATCGGCCACGTTGACCAACACAAAGTTTGTGGTGCTGGGCCAAATTTTCTTGACCCACGCGCGCTGTTGGAGGGCTGCGATCAAACGCTCACGTTGTTCAGCGATACGCTGTAACTGTTGTTGCATCACCATAATAGCCTCACAGCTTAACCCGTGGGTGGCTTCGCTAATGGTCGGTGACGGCAATGGATACGGTGCAATGACTTTACTGAGCACGGCAATGATTTCTGGCGCGGCAATTGCAAAGCCACAGCGTAGGCCGGCACGCCCAAAAGCTTTCGAGAGGGTGCGCAACACGACCAGTTGCGGATAACGCGCGAGCAGGGCAGCACTATCAAATTGCGGGTGATTACTGTCGACAAATTCAATATAAGCTTGGTCTAGAATCACCAAAGCCTCGTTGCCCACAGCGTCAAGCAAACGTTCAAGCGCACGTGTCTTGACCATGTTGCCGAGTGGGTTGGAGGGGCTGCAGATAAATATCAATTTGATCTTCGCTTGCGTGCGATCTAAACAGCGCGTGATCATTGCCTCGGTGGCCAACTGTAAGCTGCCATCTTCCGCTGCTTGTAATGGACAATCCACCACCTGAGCACCATGGGTTGCTGCGCTAATGGCATACATACCATAGGTTGGTGTGGTGATCATTACGGCATCTTGGCCTGGCTCACAGAAGCTCCGGATCAATAACTCGATGGCTTCGTCACTACCACGACAACTGAGGATCTGTTCGCGTGTTACCCCGGCATAGTCCGCATAGGCTTGGTTCAACGCGGTATTTTGAAAGTCGGGATAACGAAACCATTGTTCTTGCGTGCTCGCCGCTGGTGTTGTGGGCGCTTCGTTGGCATTCAGCCAAACCGTTCCTCCGCTGGCACTGCGCCGCGCAGAAACATAGGGCTTCACTGTGGCTAAGTGTTGGCGCTGAAGGCGCTCGACAAAAGCACTCATGAGGACTCCTCCAAACGGATCGTGACTGCGCGGGCGTGCGCATCTAAACCTTCCAGTGTTGCCAGTTGGGTAATGGCTGGAGCGAGTTGCTGTAAGCCAGAACGCGTGACCTTTTGACTGGTGTAACGTCGGTAAAAATCGAGCAAGCCTAAGCTGCCATAAGTTGCCGCCATGCCATATGTGGGTAACACATGGTTGGTACCGGTGGCATAATCACCACCAGCTTCAGGTGTGTAAGGACCGATAAACAGTGAGCCGGCAAGGGTAAGTTGCTCAGCAAGCTGGTCGGCCTGCTCGGTTTGAACCGACAAATGCTCTGGCGCGTAGGCTTGGCTAATTGCCACCGCTTGTTGCAAACTTTCAACTTCAATCAAGGCACTGTTGGCCAGCGCTTGACGGGCGATATCAGCGCGTGGGAGTTGCTCTAATTGCAGCTCGATTTGGGCACGCACTCGGGCGATAAAGCTGGCCTCGGTGGCGAGTAACAACACTTGTGAGTCAGCGCCATGTTCTGCCTGCGACAACAAATCAGCGGCGACAAAGGCTGGGTTTGCTTGTGCATCGGCAATCACTAACAATTCCGAAGGGCCTGCGGGCATATCAATGGCGGCACCGTTAGGGTCTTGCGCGACCGCTTGTTTGGCTGCGGTGACAAAGCTATTGCCCGGGCCAAAAATTTTCCGCACCGGCGCAATGCTGTCCGTGCCATAGGCAAGTGCCGCGATGGCTTGGGCACCACCACAACGATACACCTCGGTAATACCACAGAGTTGCGCAGCATAGAGCAAGGCCGGCGCGAGCTCGCCATTGGTATCGGGAGGACTAACCAACACGACCCGGTTACAGCCGGCCAATTGCGCCGGTACACCGAGCATTAACGCGGTCGAAGGCAGGACCGCCGTGCCGCCCGGAATATAGAGGCCAACTGCATCAAGTGCGGCATAGCGCAGTTCACAGGTGACCCCCGGCACGGTGGTTACTTGCAGGTTCTGCGGTTGTTGCGCTTGGTGAAACGCACGAATAGTGTCGTAGGCTTGGGCAATGGCTGCTTTGCTGGTGTCATCCAAGGTGGCAACGCGTGCGGCAATGGCGGTACTGTCGTAGCGCAAGTCATCCAGCTGCGGACAATCAAACTGCCGCGTGTAAGCGAGTACCGCAGCATCACCTTGCTGGCGCACCTTGGTAAGAATGTCAGCGACGATAGCTTGCACATCGTTTTGTACGACCTGAGCTGGGCGTTGCAATAGCGCCATTTGCTCTGCCGTGGTCAATTGCGACCAGTTAAAGGTTCGTTGTTGTAAATCAAGGGCGGGTACTGGCATTTGCGTTACCCCATCATCTTTTCAATAGGGAGCACGAGGATTGAGCTACAGCCGATGGCCTTGAGCTCTTCCATAGTTTCCCAAAACAAGGTTTCGGTGCTGACTGCGTGTACGGCAACCATTTGTTCGTTGTGACTGAGCGGCAAAATGGTCGGGTCCTCGGCACCTGGGAGTAGGGTAGCGACTTGCTGCAGTGCGGCTTTAGGCGCGTGCAACATGATGTATTTGCTCTCTTTTGCCAGCTGGACACCATCTAAGCGAGGAAGCAGTTGGTCCACCAAGGCTTGCTTGGCAGGTGAAAGTGCTTCAGGACGCTGAATCAATTGCGCTTGGCTGGTAAAAATGACGTCTTTTTCTTGTAAGCCATTGGCTTCGAGGGTGGCCCCGGTTGAAACCAGATCACAGATGGCATCAGCTAAGCCAGCGCGCGGCGCGACTTCAACACTACCGGTAAGAACCGCAGTACTAGCTTGAATACCTTGTTGCTTCAAATAGTTTTGCAATAAATACGGATAGGTGGTGGCAATACGCTTGCCATTGAGGTCAGTTAAGCACTGGTAGCTGTCTTCTTTTGGTACGGCTATCGACAGGCGGCATTGACCGAACTCTAACGGGCGCAAGGCTTTGTAGTCAGCATTAATGCCGGTAGCAACACGCTCAAGGCGTGTTTCTTCGAGGACGTTTTCGCCAACAAAGCCAAGATCAACCACGCCGTCCATCACTAAGCCAGGAATGTCGTCGTCGCGCACGCGCAGCAAATCAATCGGTTGGTTTTGGCTATGCGCCAGTAAGCGCGCTTCGTGCAAGTTGAATTTAATTCCACAAGCCTTGAGCAACTTAATCGATTGCTCACTGAGGCGTCCTGACTTTTGTACCGCAATAGTTAAACGTTGATTCTGGGTCGCTGCGACCATAATGCTAAACTCCTATAAAAAAACCCCGACAGGTTGCCCTTCGGGGTTTAGTAGTGATGAAGGCAACCACTCACGTGCTAGCCCTCTGCGTATGCAACGCGGCTAACAGTTCTTATTTGAGTGATGATGGTGCCAAGTTGTATAACGCATGATTGTTCCTTTTGGATAATGTGATAACGATTGTATTTCTTGAGAAATAGCATTTCAAGCCTTAATTTTGTTCGCTTCTAGATTTGTTGTATGGCAAGTTGTATAGTTTTAGTGGTGGCGTTCGGCGTTGAATCAACCGTGGCTATTCGAGCATGAATACGCTAATCTAGCGGCCATTGCCTCGCCTCAATCATTACGTAGCCGATGACTCGAATTGCTGATTACTTTCAACCTGATAGCGTACTTGCTGATGCCTTGCCCGGATTTTCGCCGCGTCCAGCGCAAACCGAAATGGCAACGGCAATCGCCACCACGCTAAAGAAAAAGCAGCAGCTCGTTGTCGAAGCCGAAACTGGTACGGGCAAAACCTATGCCTACCTAGTTCCGATCTTGAAAGGGTCGGGACATGCGATGATTTCCACGGGTACAAAAGCCTTACAAGAACAGCTCTTTCACCGTGACTTACCGGCGCTGCGCGATGCTATTGCCCCAGAAAAACAAGTGAGCTTGCTCAAAGGGCGCAGTAACTATTTGTGCTTGCATCGTTTAGCCCAAAGCCAAGCACAAGCGACGGAGTTCACCAAGCTGGTACAGAAGCAGCTGGTCGAAGTGAAGCGCTGGTCCATCCACACTGAAGACGGCGATGTTGGCGGTTTAAGCTCGCTCCCGGAAGATGCTGAGGTGCTGCCTCACGTAACTAGCACGGTGGACAACTGTTTAGGTCGTGACTGTCCAGATTATGAAAAATGTCACCTAGTGCTGGCGCGTAAGCGGGCGCTTGAAGCGGATATTGTGGTGGTGAACCATCATTTGTTTTTCGCTGATATGGCACTTAAAGATGTGGGCTTTGGGGAGCTTATCCCACACGCTGATGCTTTGGTGTTTGATGAGGCGCACCAATTACCTGACATTGCCAGCCAATATTTTGGTGAGGCGTTGGGTAGTCGCCAGTTGACCGAAATGGCGCACGATGCCAAAGCCATTTACCTAACTGAACTAAAAGACTTACGCCAGCTCGATAAAGCTGCAGATAAACTCATCGGCAGTTTACGTGACTGGCGTTTGGCGTTTCCTATTGATCCGCAGCGCGGCAACTGGCGACAGTTTGCTGAAGCCGAAAGCGTGCAAGAGGCGGCGCAACAACTTACCGAGAGTTTGACGTTTTTTCGCGATGTTGCGAAAACCGCGCTCGGGCGTAGCCAAGACCTCGACACCTTGTACGAGCGTTGCGTGCAATTCATCCATATCTGGAATCTGCTGCAGGATACCCAGCGCACCGGATATAGTTTCTGGTATGAAACCACACCACGGCATGTGGTGTTGCACCAGACGCCGCTCCAAGTTGCCGATAAATTTGGCCGTTACGTGCGTGATTCCGATGCGGCTTGGGTGTTTACTTCCGCGACCTTGGCCATTGGGGAAGATTTTGGTCATTTTACCCGTTTGCTGGGGTTAGATGATGCGCAAACCTTATGTTTACCAAGTCCGTTTGAGTTTGCCAAGCAAGGTCTGTTGTGTGTGCCGCGCTTCTTACCGCAACCGCAGCAGCGCGAAATGTTGCCAGAGCTGGTGCAGATTGCCACCAAAGTATTGGATGCAAATCGTAACGGTGGCACCTTCTTATTGTTCACTAGTCATCGTATGTTGCAATTGGTTGCGAGACAGCTGGAAGCCTTAACGAATCGTCCGCTATTTATTCAAGGCAGCATGAACAAACGTGAACTGTTACGTGATTTTATTCATGCCGGGAATGGAGTATTGCTGGGTACCTCATCATTTTGGGAAGGCGTGGATGTGCGTGGCTCAGCGTTGACCTGCGTGATTATTGATAAGCTGCCATTTGCGGCGCCAGATGATCCGCTGTTGCAGGCGCGTATCGAAGATTGTCGGATGCGTGGAGCGGAAGCTTTCACTCAGGTACAATTACCACCGGCGGTCATCGCCTTAAAACAAGGGGCAGGTCGTCTGATCCGCGACCGTCATGATAAAGGTGTGCTGATTGTTTGCGATCAACGCCTTGTCAGTAAACCTTATGGCCAGCAGTTTCTCGCCAGTTTGCCGCCGTTACGGCGCACCCGAGATTTGCAGCAAGCCTTAGACTTTTTGAATGAATTAACTGGAGATACCTCTGCATGACCGCTGTATTGTTAGCCATTGATACTGCTACCGAGCAATGTTCTGTTGCCTTACAAGTGGGCGAGGTAACGTACCAGCGTGCCGCCATCACGCCGCGTGAGCACTCGCAGCGCGTGCTCGGCTTTGTGGAAGAAGTGCTGGCAGAGGCTAAACTTAGTCTTGCAGATGTCGATGGCATCGTTTGCGGCTATGGTCCAGGAAGTTTTACCGGTGTGCGCATTGGTGTGGCGATTTGCCAAGGGTTAGCTTTCAGTCACACTTTGCCGGTCTATCCCGTCTCTACATTAGCGGCGTTAGCACAGCAAGCAGTGCGTAAACTTAATGCAAAAACTGTTGTCAGTGCTATAGATGCGCGTATGAATGAGGTCTATGTGGCTGGTTTTGTCGTCCAAGATGGCAGCGTACAAACGGTAACAGAACCTCAGATGGCAGCGCTAAAAGACCTCACGCAACAGCCGTGGTGGCCACACGCAGATGCTGTGGTTGGCGTTGGCACTGGTTGGCAGGCGTATGCGGAACAGCTTGATCCACAGGGTCTGGTGCAAATTTCTGCAGACGTCACCTTACCACTTGCTGAAGATATGCTAACCCTCGCTGCTAAAGTGACGCCGGTTGCTGCGGAGCAACTTGAGCCGCTTTATGTTCGCAATGAAGTTACATGGCAAAAACTGCCGGGTCGTGAATAGCGTTCGTCGGCGTAAATCAAGGAGTACAGAGTATGATGAAGTATTGGCTTACCACGATTGTGGCGTTAACCTTGAGTGCTTGTTCGGCCGTACCAGATGAACTTGCCGTTGCCGAAAACACACCATTGGTGAAGTATTCCACGGCGTTACAGAATGCCGACCAAGTTGAAGGGCAAACTGCGCGTTGGGGCGGGGTCATTGCCGAGGTGCGTAACAGTGAGCAAGGCACGTTAATCGAAGTGGTGAATTACGACCTTAACTCCTATGGACGCCCGGTGCTTTCTGACACCAGCGACGGTCGCTTCCGTGCCTACTTGGATGGTTTCATCGACCCAATGGTGTACAAAAAAGGGCGTAGTGTTACCTTCACAGGGATCATCGGCGCACCGGTAGAAGACAAAATTGATGAGTACACGTACCTGTTCCCGACCTTGAATGTTACTGGTAAGTACTTGTGGAAAGAAATCGATGAGCGTCGTGCTGAAGTGGATTACAGCTCGCTTTGGTACCGTCATTATTGGTATTCTCCGGGCTACCGTGTGTACTACCCAGTACCCGTGCAAACCAAGCCGGCACCAGCGAAAGACAATTAAATGACATCGCATAGCTACCTACAGGCTCAGCAAGTTGCTGAGCCTGTTTCGTTTCAGTTGAACTGGGGCGCGTTGGCAGGCCTGCGGTGGGGAAATCCGCAAGGGCAGGTGATCCTCGCCTTACACGGTTGGCTTGATAACGCCCACAGCTTTTTACCTATCGCCCAGCATTTTATCGATTCCGAATTGCAGTCGACCCATCAATTGGTGGCGCTGGATTGGGCGGGGCATGGTCATTCTGATCACCGGCCAACGGGCAATTACTACCCATTTTTGGACTACGTTTATGACATGGTGCAATTGTGTGAACAGCAGCAATGGTCCAAGGTGAGTGTGCTGGCCCACTCGATGGGTGGGTTTGTGGCTAACCTTTGGGCGGGCATTGAGCCAGAGCGGATCGAAAGGTTACTTGCGATTGAGGCTTTTGGCTTATTAACCAGCCCAGAAAGCGCGGTGTTAGACGATATTCGGCAAGGGTTTCGCAGCCGTTTGCGGCAGCAAGGCAAACGTCGACCTCATTATACGGATCTCAACAGTGCGGTGCTGGCGCGCGAGCAAGCCGGCGATTTTTCAACTGCCATTGCAGCATTACTGGTGGAGCGTGGCATCGAACAACTCGCCCCGAATGACTTCCGTTTCCGTGCCGATGGCCAGCTACGTTGTCGCTCGGTGATGCGCATGAGTCCGCAGCAAATCGCGACGATTTTACAGGCCATTCGTTGTCCTTATACACTACTTATTGGCAGTCAAGGTCATCGTCAACGCCTCGAGCAAGCGCTGAGCACTTGGCGAACTGCTGTACCGCAGTTACAAGTGATGGATATCGCCGGTGGTCATCATGCCCATATGGAGTCTCCAGATGCGGCGTGGCGCCAGTTTTGTGCGCTATTGGCGACCGAAAACGGCTAGTGTAAACAGGTCGGATGTGCGATGATTAGCGAAAACTAAAATGAGCCAGGAGCATCTACGCGTGAATAAAATTTGGTTACAACGCTATCCAGCAGGGGTCCCAGAAACGATTGACCCAAATCATTTTGCCTCATTGGTCGACATTCTCGAGCACAGTGTCGAAACTTACGGTGACCGTATTGCCTATGTGAATATGGATCACGAGATGTCCTTCAATGAGTTGGACCAAGCCTCGAAAAAATTTGCTGCCTATTTGCAGCAACAAGGTCTTAAAAAAGGCGATGCCATCGCCGTAATGATGCCAAACTTATTACAGTATCCAGTGGCGTTGTTTGGTATTTTGCGCGCCGGCATGGTGGTGGTGAATGTTAACCCGCTGTATACCCCGCGTGAGTTAAAACACCAGCTCAGCGATGCCCAAGTGAAAGGTATTGTGATCCTCGAAAATTTTGCGCACACGCTTGAAAAAGTTGTCAAAGATATTGATGTTCCGCATATTATTTTGACCGCTATTGGCGACTTGCTACCTGCGCCGAAGCGCTGGTTGGTGAACGCTGTGGTGCGCCATGTGAAGCGTATGGTGCCGAGTTATCGTTTACCAACGGCGAAACGTTTTCGTGATGTCGTCAGTCAAGGCGATGCCAGCACCTATCAACGTCCCGAACTTACCGGCGATGATCTCGCATTTCTGCAGTACACTGGCGGAACCACCGGTCTTGCCAAAGGTGCCATGTTGTCGCATCGCAATATGGTGGCGAACTTGGAACAAGTTTCTGCCATCGTCGCACCGCTGGTCAATGATGGTGAAGAGACCATTATCACCGCGCTCCCGCTGTATCATATCTTTGCGCTGACAGCGAACTGCTTAACCTTTATGAAGCATGGTGGTAAGAATATTCTGATCACCAACCCACGCGATATGCCTGGCTTTGTAAAAGAACTTGGCAAGTATCCATTTTCGATTATTTGTGGCGTCAATACCTTGTTCAATGGTTTGCTCAATACCGATGGCTTTAAAGATCTTGATTTCTCCAATCTGAAAATTGCATTGGGTGGTGGCATGGCCGTACAACGCTCTGTGGCGGAGCATTGGGAGCGTGTGACCAAGTCACGCTTGCTTGAAGGTTATGGCCTGACCGAGTGCTCGCCAGTGGTTACCGTAAACCCAACCGATATTGAACATTACAACGGCACCATTGGTGTACCGCTACCTTCGACTGAAGTACGTATTGTTGATCCTGACAGTGGCGAAGAAGTGCCACAAGGTGAAGTCGGCGAACTGCAAGTGCGAGGCCCACAAGTTATGTTGGGCTATTTAAACCGTCCTGATGAAACCGCCAAGGTAATGCAAGACGACTGGTTCTTAACCGGTGATATCGGTTTAATGGACGAGAACGGCTTCTTTAAGATCGTTGATCGTAAGAAAGACATGATTTTGGTGTCAGGCTTTAATGTTTATCCGAATGAAATTGAAGATGTAATGGTTGACCATCCGAAAGTGCTGGAAGCTGCTGCGATTGGCGTACCGCACGATTCATCGGGTGAAGCCGTGAAAGTCTTTATTGTGCGTAAGGACAAGTCATTGACTGAGCGTGAATTGATTGGGTTTGCGCGAGAAAATATGACCGGCTATAAAGTGCCGAAATTTGTCGAATTCCGTGATGAATTACCAAAATCAAACGTGGGTAAAATTTTACGTCGCGAATTACGTGATGAAGAAGAAGCTAAATCAGGTAGTACTAAGTGATCCCATACCAAATGATTACCGACGCTCAGGCGCTTGCTCAGTTTTGTGAGCAAGCCCGCCAAGCCTCGTTTCTTGCCGTAGATACAGAATTTGTCCGCACCCGTACTTACTTTGCCAAACTCGGTTTGGTGCAAGTACAAGCCGGAGATGCCACGGTGTTGATTGACCCTGTCGCGTTGAGTGATAAAACTCAGGGCGACCCCCTACAGCCGCTTTGGGATGTATTTGCGGATCATGATAAAACCTTAGTGATTCATGCCGGTGGTGAAGATTACGAAATCTTACACCAACACATGGGCTGTTTGCCGACGGCCATTTTTGACACGCAAATAGCTGCTGCGATGCTCGGCGAGGGTGAGGCCATGGGGTACGCCGCCTTAGTGCAGCAGCAGCTAGAAGTTGAGATTGATAAATCGCAGTCGCGCACGGATTGGATGAAACGTCCGTTAGACCAGGAGCAGCTTGATTATGCGGCTGCCGATGTATTTTATCTGAACCAAATTTATCCACGCTTGCTGGCACAGGCCGAGCAAAGCGGGAAGCTTGATCTGATCCTCGCAGAAAGTGCATGGCAAGCGGAAAAACGTGCACAGACGATTCCGCCGGAGTGGTTGTTTTTGCATTTTGGCAATGCTTGGCAGTGCAATCCTGAACAGTTAAGCGTGTTGCGAGAGTTACTTGCATGGCGCTACGAGCGTGCTCGTACGGCTGATATCCCGCTAGGATTTGTCGCTAAAGAACATGTGCTGTTGGAAATTGCGCGACGGATGCCGAAGAGCAAAGGGCAACTGCACGGTATTAAAGAATTGTCATCGGTGACGGTGCGTTACGCTGGCGACGCGATGTTGGCCGCGATTCAGCGTGGTCAGGAGCAGGGGCCGTTAGAGGTACCTTTGCAACGTTTAACCGACATGCCCGGCTATAAAGTCGCATTTAATGCAGTGAAAAAGTGCGCGCAGGAGCTGGCTGATGAATTAGCGATTCCAGTCGCTATGGTCGCCTCACGTCGTCAAATCAATGACGTCCTGCACTGGTGCTGGCAAATTCCACCGCATGCGCAAGCCCAATTACCGCTGCCTGACTTGTTCGCAAGCTGGCGAGGCGCTAAGCTGAAAAACACTATTGAAGCCATCGTAAAGAAGTAGGTTAGCTATGTTGTGTGCAGTTTTTCGTAGTCCGAAACGAGCGGACACCTATTTGTATATGGCACATCCTGCCGACTTCTCCATTCTTCCTGAAGTACTCGCCACTAGCTTTGGTCGTCCGATCCCTGTGATGACCTTTGCACTGACACCTGAGCGCAAGTTGGCGCAACTAAGTGTGGCAGAATTGCAGGAACATTTGGACGATCCAGGTTTCTACTTACAGATACCACCACCGCCGGAAAATTTGTTAAAAAAGGAGTTGGCAAAATGAAGAAATTCGCCGCAATGGTACTGAGTTTAGGGGCGCTCTACTTGGCGCCAAATACGACCTATGCCGCTGATGAAGCAGGCTTTGCTGACTACGTAAAGGCGATTAAAGCAGAAGCGCTGGAGAAGGGCTATACCGAAGCGACCCTTGAGCAAGCCTTTGCGGAAGCAAAGTTTTACCAGCGTTCGGTTAAAGCTGATAAAAACCAGCCGGAGTTTAAATTAACCCTCGATACCTATTTGCCACGCGCAGTACCGGAATGGAAAGCCAAACAAGCTGTCGAAAAGTACAATGAACACAAAGACTTGCTCGAAGAAGTTGGTGCAAAATACGGTGTGCAGCCACGTTTCATTGTCGCGTTATGGGGTATTGAAACCAACTTCGGTTCGTACACGGGCGGTTTTGATGTGGTGTCAGCATTAACCACCATGGCCTATGAAGGCCGCCGCGAAGAGTTCTTCAAAGATCAATTGTGGCAAGCGCTCACCATCATTCAGGAAGGCCACATTGATGTGGCACAAATGAAAGGTTCGTGGGCCGGTGCCATGGGTCAAACGCAGTTTATGCCAAGTTCATTTATGGCGTATGCAGTTGATTATGACGGTGATGGCCGGAAAGATATTTGGAACTCAATGGGCGATGTTTTTGCTTCGGCAGCGAATTACTTGAAAAACGCGGGCTGGAAAGACGATGTGACCTGGGGCCGCCAAGTACAACTACCTGAAGGCTTTGATGAATCTTTAGCAAGTTTGAAAACTAAGAAGACTCTCGCCGAATGGCAGGCGTTAGGTGTGCGTCGGATGGACGGTAGTGCGTTGCCACAACGCGATGATATTCAAGCGTCAGTAGTTATCCCCGATGACAAAAACGGTCGTGTCTATCTTGCGTACGCGAACTATGACGCTTTGATGCGTTGGAACCGTTCCCACTACTTTGTTGCGGCGGTCGGTTATTTATCTGACCGGATCCGATTTCCACGTCAATGATGCCGCGTCCTTCTAAAATTGTCTGCGTGGGTCGCAATTATGCGGCGCACGCAGCTGAATTGAATAACCCCATTCCCAGTGAACCCTTGCTGTTCATTAAGCCCGCCAGCAGTCTTGCCTATTTTCCTGAGGTTATTATTCCGACCCAGTGGGGCGAATGTCATCACGAACTAGAAATAGCCGTGCAGGTGAATCGCCGTTTGCAACGCGTTGATGCTACAACCGCGGCGGCGGCAGTGGCGCAGGCGACCTTAGCACTCGACTTGACCCTGCGTGACGTACAAAGCCAGCTTAAACAACAAGGGTACCCGTGGGAGCGCGCCAAAGCCTTTGACGGGGCGTGTGTATTGGCGCCATGGGTTACCGTGACAACCCTTGATGAGGTGCAACAGAGCCGTTTTCAGCTGAGTTGTGACGGGGTGCTGCGGCAGCAGGGCGATGGACGCCAGATGTTGACGCCGATAGCGGCCCTTATCGCTGAAATTAGCCAAGTGTTTACGCTGGAGCCGGGCGATGTTGTGTTGACGGGAACACCTGCGGGTGTCGGGCCATTGCAGGTCGGTGAGCAGTTGTGTTGTGAGTGGCAACTGGGGGAAGCGTCCTATCAATGGCAGGCCAAGGTAACCGGGCATGACTGAGTTAGGGTTTTGGCAGCGCAAAGACTTCACGGAGATGACCCATGAGGAATGGGAGTCACTGTGCGATGGGTGTGGGAAGTGTTGCCTACATAAGCTTATCGATGAAGACGATGTGACGGAAACCTTGCACTACACTGACGTGACCTGTGCGTTATTGGATGGTAGCACTGGCTTGTGTTCGAACTACGCCAATCGTAAACAGTTTGTGCCCGATTGTGTGGTGATCACGCCGGCGAACGTGCATGAACTAAGTTATATGCCGCCGTCGTGCGCGTATCGCCGCTTGGCGGAAGGGCGCGACTTGCCCAGTTGGCACCCATTGCGGCATAACGGCAGTCGTGAACCTATGCAGGCAGCGGGCATGAGCGCTGCGCAGCGGGTGATAAACGAAAACGAGGTCCATGAGGACCTCGAATTACGTATTGTGACCTGGCCGTTAAAGGACGTCGATTAAGCCGATTAAATACGACGAACGAGGAGCAAGCGTAACACTAGGACGACGACACCAACCACACCATAGCTGGCAAAAATGATCTGCATCCACTGCGGCATACTTAACCCAGCAAATTCCCAACTGATATCGCCACACATGCCTGTCGCATTGAATAAGCTAGGAAACCAGTCGTGTAGTGGCATCCAGTCTGGGAAGTTTGGAAAAGCGTCACACACCGCGAAGAAGGCGTTGGCGGATTGCTGTGTGCTAACGTGCTCATTGGCAATAAAGAGCCCCCAAATCGCTGCTGTTAACCAGCCGGCAAAACCGAGCAGGCGGGCCAAAGCGATCTTTGGTGCCAGTAACGGAACTAAGGCGGCAAGTCCGATGCCTAAAATGGCAACACGTTGATAAATACACTTTACACAAGGTTTGAGCTCCATTTGGTACTGCATATAGAGCGCGACAAAAAATAGCCCGAATGCGGTAAGGGCAAGGAGCAACCATGCTCCGCGGCGTTCGGGTAGTTCAGCGAGGTAGCGCATAAGGTTTATCTCTTATTGTTGTAGCTGCGTCGAAAAAGTGCAGACAAAAATAACCAAGCTGCGATAAGAAGTCGAATCATTTCTGAAATGCAAGTGCGACAAAACTTGTCCGACCATTACAAAGGCTGGTAAAATCAGCGGTCGATTAATAATAATGAATACGTAACCTGCGGTGGGTTTACGACGTAACAACATAGGCCAGTTCATGATCATCAAGGCACAAAGCCCAGCGGGCTTTGCAGAAGAATATATTGTGAAGTCCATTTGGAACGGACATTTTGCGCCTGGCACAATTTTGCCAGCTGAACGCGAATTGTCAGAACTGATTGGTGTAACGCGTACAACGTTACGTGAAGTCTTGCAGCGTCTTGCGCGTGACGGCTGGCTTACGATTCAGCATGGCAAACCAACACGGGTGAATAACTTCTGGGAGACGTCGGGCTTAAACATTCTCGAAACGCTAGCGCGTCTGGATGAGGATGGCATGCCTGAGTTGGTTGATCAGCTCCTCTCGGCCCGCACTAACATCAGTGCTATTTATATACGTGCAGCGGTACGTAACGCCCCTGAGCGTGTGAAAGAGTTGCTTGCGCAAGCCCGTGAGCTGGAAGATAAAGCCGAAGTGTTTAGCGAGTTCGATTACCGTTTGAACCACGATTTAGCGATGGCTTCGGGCAATCCTATTTACGTCTTGGTGTTGAACGGCTTTAAAGGCTTGTATTCACGTATTGGTACCTTCTATTTCTCACAGCCGGATGCACGCGAATTGGCGCGAAAATATTATGCTGATCTCAGCGCTGTTGCGGATAAAGAGAAAGCGGACAAGGCTGTGTTGCTGGTTCGTGACTACGGTTATGCCTCAGGTCGTATTTGGCATGGATTGCGTGGCGACATCCCTGCAAACCTGGTTGAGTAATGCACTTAACAGTATTTCAAAAAGCCCCTCACACGAGGGGCTTTTTTGTATCAACGCTATGAATATTCGTTGATTTTACATTAACGAATGTTGAAAAAAGGCACTAATTCCCGTAATTTAACGCACCTTCCCCCTAAGTACATATATGGAAATAGACGTTATGTTAAAAAAAGCATCAGTTGCGGCGGTCGTTGTCGCGTCTTCAGTATTAGCTGGTTGTGGTTCAACACCACCGATTCAAGCACAAGAGAAAACCATTGTGCATGAAGGTAAAACCTTCGTTTTTGGTGGTCAGTACGATAAGAAACGCAATGAATTGCAATTGACCGTAAATGGCGACGCGATCATGAAGGGTAAATTCCCTCCATACACGCCGACGCAAAACTTGAATGCCAAGTATCAAGAAACGGATATTTCAAGCCATTGTTATTTCGGTTCAGTATTGGGCAACCAAGGTGGCGTATTTGGCGCAGTAGCTGGCGTGATTCAGTCAGCGAAAAAGAGCACTGGCGACAAGTGTGAAATGAAGATTGAAGGTCAAGTGGTCGAGACCTTGTACTTCTAGTCTGTGTGTTTACCAGACACAAAAAAGCCGACGCATGCGTCGGCTTTTTGTTGTTTACTGCAAACTTAAGCGAAGTTTTTCGCTACGAAGTCCCAGTTCACCAAGTTCCAGAATGCGCCCAAGTAGTTAGGACGAGCATTGCGGTAATCGATGTAGTACGCGTGCTCCCAAACGTCAACGGTCAAGATTGGCGTTACTGATTCGTCAGTTAATGGGGTTTCAGCGTTGCTGGTGTTCACGATTGCAACTGAACCGTCAGCTTTTTTCACTAACCAAGTCCAGCCAGAACCGAAGTTGCCAGCTGCTTGCGCGTTAAATTCTTCTTTGAATTTATCGAAAGAACCGAACGCAGCGTTGATTGCATCAGCCAAAGCGCCGGTAGGTTCACCGCCACCATTTGGGCTCAAGCAGTGCCAGTAGAACGTGTGGTTCCATACTTGCGCAGCGTTGTTAAAGACACCGCCAGAAGAGGTTTTGATGATCTCTTCAAGCGATTTGTTTTCCATATCGGTGCCTTTCACAGCATCATTCAATTTGGTCACGTAGGTCGCGTGGTGCTTGCCATAGTGATACTCAATTGTTTCAGCAGAAATGTGTGGCTCTAGTGCATTCTTTTCATAAGGTAATGCTGGTAGTTCAAATGCCATTTCGACTCTCCATTCCTCGTTATGGGTGAATTTTTTGAAATCGTTGTCATTTTACCATTGAAAACGATTCTTGCAGACTCAATATCTTAAAGTTGAGACAGAAATGCTGATTTCAAGGGTAATCGGCAACTATTTTTATTACCAAGCGCAAAGTGTTTTGGTGGTCTAGTGTACTGCATTTGCGTTCGCGGATGTGTTAAACTCCACGGCCATTAACGCTTATGTCGATGTGAGGATAACAGCATGGAAACTGTAGACAAAATCAAACAACAGATCAGCGATAACCCGGTTCTGTTGTACATGAAAGGTTCACCGAAGCTACCGAGTTGTGGTTTCTCTGCGCAAGCTGCTCAAGCCTTAATGAGCTGTGGCCAAGCTTTTGCGTACGTTGATATTCTACAGAATCCTGATATTCGTGCAGAATTGCCAAACTACGCTGATTGGCCGACCTTCCCGCAATTGTGGGTTGAAGGTGAGTTGATTGGTGGTTGTGACATCATTATCGAGATGTTCCAAAAGGGCGAACTGCAAGAATTAATTAACGAAGTGGCAGAGCGTCATCCTGAACCTTCAGAAGACTAAGTTTTTTCTTTCACTCTAAACACAATGAATGGAGAGTTAACATGGGTGTATTAGTAGGCCGTAAAGCTCCTAATTTCACTGCAGCAGCAGTATTAGGTTCTGGCGAGATTGTTGAAGATTTTAACTTGCACGCGCATATCAAAGGTAAGAAAGCGGTTGTTTTCTTCTATCCGCTCGACTTCACTTTCGTGTGCCCATCTGAGTTGATCGCTTTCGATCACCGCTTGGCTGAGTTCCAAAAGCGCGGCGTAGAAGTGATTGGTGTTTCTATCGACTCACAATTCACGCACAACGCATGGCGTAACACCGACGTTAAAGACGGCGGTATCGGTGAAGTGAAATATCCATTGGTTGCTGACGTGAAGCACACCATTTGTAAGTCTTACGACGTTGAGCACCCAGAAGCTGGCGTTGCGTTCCGTGCATCATTCTTGATCGACGAAGAAGGCACTGTACGTCACCAGATCGTGAACGACTTACCATTAGGTCGTAACATCGACGAAATGATTCGTTTGGTTGACGCATTGAATTTCCACCAAGAGCACGGCGACGTATGTCCTGCGGGCTGGAAAGAAGGTGACGAAGGTATGAAAGCTGACGCGAAAGGCGTTGCTGATTACCTTTCTAAGAACTCTGACAAGCTGTAAGCTGCCGTCAAAGTTAGCAAAAAGCCGCTCATTGAGCGGCTTTTTTTGTTTATGGCGTCAGCTTAGGTTCGAGCTTTAAGTCGGCACAATGGCGGGCGTGGGCGCGTTGCCAACAGATTTGCAGTCGCTCGTGCTGCTCGGAACGGAACAATGCGCGAAGGCTATCAAAGTTGCTAGGTTTGATGTGCTTGCCATTGATGCGCGTCAATACATCGCCACGGCGCAGACTAAAGCCTTGAGCCTGAGTGGCTGGATCGATATTCAGCACATAAGCACCGCGCGGGTGTGGCAATAATTGAATGCCAGAACGGTCGGCCCGGAGTGGATGCGTAGCGTTCTGATTCGGCTGCAACCAGAGGTTGCCGCCACTGAAGTCATAGACTTGATTGAATTTTCGTAGCACTTGGTTGCCAAGACTACCATCGACATTTGGTGCTGCGGCTTTGCCGTGACTGGCATAGTAGGTCGGAACCTGCTGTAACGTCGTCTCACCGAGTTGCACTTGTGGTAAAAGTCCCAGGGCGCGTTGGCTATCGCCATTGACGCCGGTGATCGAGCGTTGGTAGCTGGCGCTTGGCCGCGGGTATTGCGACCCATGCAGACTCATGGTGGCATTTGAACCTGTATCGAGTAACAGGCGTGCTGGTTTGTTGCCAGCTGTGGTGGTCACTGTGGTGGTCAGATAGGGCGCATTGCGTACGACATCTAACGGAAGCTGTTGCCAGTTGCCGTTGCTGAAATGCTGACGCTGGTCCGCAGTGTTCTGATGAAAGGTGAGTTGCATTGCATCATAGTCGATTTCCACCAAACAGCAGTTAAACGCATCGGCTCCGAGAATGCCGTCAAAATAACTGGTTGCTCGCGAAGCAAAGGGTTGTGCGGTAAGCGGTAAGTAAATGGCAGTAACCTCATTCAGCTGCAAATCACCAATGCCTAAGCGGGTATTAGGTAACCAGTAGGCCAAAGCTTTGGCGCCATCACCGACCCCTGAAAGGTGGACCGGATCACCGGATGTCAATGGCATCCACTGGGTGTTAATGGTCTCGGCAATAAAAGAGGTACTGGCGCCGGAGTCGAGCAAAAAGGTTAAAGGGGCACCACCATTGACCGTAACATCCAACAAGATGTGGTTGTTGAGTAAGGTGAACGGCACACTGACCGCGTTTTGCTGTGGCGCCCAAATGGCCTCGGCAAGCGGAGGCAGTGGCGCCAACTCAACTTGCGTTGGGGCGACGTTAGAGCTTTGGGGTGCAGAAGTGCTTTGACAGCCAGGTAGCGTGAGTAGGCCTAAACTAAGCAAGGCGCAGGTGAACAAAGAGGTCCGTGTCATGCTGTGAATCCCTCCAAAGAGTTGAATGCCACTATGATACATCATATAAAAAGGTAGCTCACGGCAGAAAAGGGTCAAGCGATGCACTTCCGAAAACACTTTCCCGCAGCACATCGACCGCGTGGCAAAAGCTTAGGCGTACCCGAGTTAATTGCAATCGCGCTTGGCGGCATGGTCGGCGGCGGTATCTTCACTATCCTCGGCATCTCAGTGGCGCTGGTAGGGGCATACACCCCGCTAGTGATTATCTTTGGCGGTCTACTTGCAGCATTAGCGGCTTACTCGTACATCAAGCTCGGGGTTTATTATAAAGATGAGGGCGCAACCTATTCCTTTTTTAAACGAACCTTTCCTAGGTCGCCGTTTGCCGCCTCGCTGATTGGTTGGTGGGTGATTTTTGGCTACATCAGCACCATGGCGCTGTACGCCTATACCTTTGCGTCCTATGCACTTAGTGGTTTTGCGTTGGCCGATAGTGACTGGATGCGCAAGCTGGTTGCAGGGGGAATACTTTTGCTCTTTATGCTAATCAATATTTGGAGCGTTAAGGGTATGGGCAAACTGGAAGACCTGATGGTGTATACCAAGTTGGTGATTCTGGTAGTGATTTCCTTCGTGCTGATCAATAACAGTTCAACCACGCTGCCAACATTATTGCATGAGCAGCAAAATGTAAGTTTATTTACCGTGCTAATGGTCGCCTCGCTCACTTTTGTGGCGTATGAAGGGTTTCAGTTGGTGATCAATGCCGTGAATGAAATGGCAACGCCTGAGACCAACATTCCTAAAGCGGTGTACTCGGCTATTTTTCTTGCAGTGCTTATTTATGTGGTGATTGCGATTGGCGCGATAGTTGCAATTCCATTTGCCGACATCATTGCGAACAAAGAATACGCGCTTGCAGCCGGCGCCGGCAACGTTTTGGGACATTGGGGGTCGGAGTTGGTGATTGCCGGAGCTTTATTAGCAACGAGCAGCGCGATCAGTGGCACCGTGTTCGGAGCCTCGCGACAAATGGCGGTGATCGCGGCCGATGGCTATCTTCCGAAGCTATTGGCGCAACGGGTCGAACATACTCCCATTTACGCCATCATCGCGATGACTTTGGCAGCGTTTGGTTTGATTTTATTAGGTAGCTTAGAGGTGATTTTAGAGTTTGGTAGTGTGACCTTTTTATTGGTGTCGCTATTGATGGCCTACGCTAATTTGCGGATTCATAAACAAACGCAGTCCTCGCTTGCGTTGACGTTGTTGGCGGTGGCGGGGCTGCTCGTTGGAACGCTACTGATTCTTTACTATGAGTGGAAGCATCAACCCGAGCAGCTCCTCTTTATTCTAGGGTTATACCTTGCGCTTACCCTCGGAGCTTTTGGTTATGCCAAGCGACAACCGCGTTAAAGTGCATTGTGCACTCGGGTCATAAGCGTTATCCTACACGCAATTGATACATTTTATTAACATGGGTTGCAGTAATGAAAACAAGTGTGTGGGTCGTTGCATTGAGCGCTTTGATGCTGTCGTCGGCAGCATATGGATGTTCATTTCGGGTGAAAGGTGGTGATCTTGTTCGTTGCGGTATGAGCAAAATAGAAGTGATGGATAAAATCGGTCGGCCAGATATGCGGAATACCGAATCGGTCGGCGTGAACACGGGGTATAGACGTGGTGGTCGTAGCTCTGAAACATGGTCGTATGTCACGCGTGGTGATATTGGTGGTAAGTACTACGTGACTGTGTATTTTTCTGGCGATAAAGTTGTCGATATTAAATCGAAGCAGGTTCGCTAACTATAGATAGGAAGCACTATTTTTTTGGGTTGTCCTAGTTTCCCTTAGTAATAAAAATGGAAACATAATGGATAACTCCCAAAATACTTGTTCAATTTTCGGTTGCTGCATCGCTTGGGTTTTGCGTACGCTTAGGACATCAGTGAAGATTGTTTGCGTCATGCACTAAGAGGTAGCTATGCGGATCACCGATATTGCAGTACAACAACGTTTCTACCAAGCGCTCCTCGAGCGCGATGTAAGCTATGTGGGTAGTTTTTTTGTCGGTGTCAAAACCACCTCGGTGTTTTGCATTGCGACCTGTCGTGCGCGTAAACCTAAGTTCGAAAATATTGAATTTTTTACTGAGGTGAGAGATGTGCTTGCTGCAGGCTATCGGCCTTGTAAAGTCTGTCGTCCGACAGAACATGCACATGAACCGCCCACGGAAGTATTACAGGCGTTAGCGTTGGTGCGGCAAACCCCCAAAGCCAAAGTATCGGATACTTTCTTACGCGAACAGGGCATAGCACCCGAAAAAATTCGCCGATGGTTTAACGCGAACTATGGCATGACCTTTCAAGCCTACCAGCGCATGCTACGTATCAATACTGCCTTTGAAGAACTACAACATGGTAAAACGATGACAGATACCGCATTAGATAATGGCTATGACTCGCTAAGTGGTTTTGCCTATACCTATAAAAAGTGCCTTGGTAAAACGCCACAGCAACATTCGTCGACGCAAGTGATCCGCCTGAGCCGAATCACAACGCCGCTCGGCCCCATGTTTCTTGCTGCAACGGATGAGGGGCTATGCTTGTTGGAGTTTGTCGACCGGCGCATGCTGGAAACTGAATTTGAAGATCTCCAACGCCGTCTACAAGCGCCGATTATTGTGGCTGAGAACCGTTGGATTACGCAAGCCAAGCGCGAGCTTGCGGAGTATTTTGCGGGTCAGCGCACAGATTTTGAAGTGCCGCTTGATACGCCTGGTACAGCGTTTCAACAACGGGTATGGCAGGTGTTGCAGGAGATCCCTTTTGCTGAATTACGAAGCTATCAACAGCAAGCTGAAGCCTTGGGTAACCCTAAAGCTGTGCGCGCGGTGGCGGGTGCCAATGGAATGAATCGCGTCGCGATTATCATCCCATGCCACCGCGTGATTGGTAAAAATGGTCAGCTAACCGGGTATGGTGGCGGTTTAGAGCGCAAGCGTTGGCTTATTGAGCATGAGCAGCGCGTGCTTCAGACCAAACAGCAAACTCATTTCCGCTTGGTTCCAGAAAATGGAAGCGACAGCCTCCCGGAAACTCAAAAATAGGCTGCGTGATTTTACCGCCATGTGCCTCTATCTTGTGATATGTAGCGTCAATATCGGCGCTATAAAACACTAAAAGCGCGCCACCGGTCGCCGTTTGGCTGCACTGTTCACCGCGATAAAAGCCACCATCAAGCCCTTGATTTGCAAAGGCGGTGTAGTCCTCTCCATAATCCACAAACTGCCAATCGAAGACAGCCGTAAAAAAGGCTTTGGTCGCTGCTAAGTCATAGGCGGAAAACTCGACATAATTTAGTTTTTCGTGGTTTGGCATGGCGTTCTCAACGGTTGATAAACCTAAACTCAGGTTAGTTGACTTCCTACACTAACTCAACAAAGCGCGGCAATAAGGCAGGGCAACAGTTTTGGGGATGTACTGCGTACCCTAAATGTCGTGGTATCGTGAAGGGCTGATCAACTACGTACGGTTCCAGAGCGCGCCTTTAAATTTTTGCATGAAGGCGAGCTCCTCAAGCACTTCAGATGGAACACATTGGTCGTGCAGTATGACTTCTGGCGATTTACGGGCATAAACGAAATAACGTTTGCCGTTTGCCATTCCGGCTTTAAATAAGGCGGCATTTTTACGCCCGGAGCCACTGCCACCATGCAAGCCATTGCGATGTTCGCGATAACGTTGTTTGAGCGTATTGCCTGCTTTGCCAACATAGACAATGGTGAAATCATCGCTACCAACTTCCACCCAGAGGTAAACAAAACCACAACCTGACAATGGTTGTGTGTCGATAAACTGGAAGCGGTCTGCGCTCAGAACAATTTCCGCGGCACTTTGAAATTGATAGTGCCGCATGAGCTTAGTGAAGGTTGTAGAGTTCATGACGTTAGAGTCGTTTGCGATATCCAACAACGGTCAAGATCACACAGGCCGCGATAAAAAAAGTTCGATGTAAATCATAAGCCGTCATTTTAAGAGTTAAATAATGAGGCTTATGTTACATAAAGTTAACCTTAATTGACAACTTCAATTGTGACGGGAATGACGCCGTCATTGAGGTTACCAATGGCGCTGAAACCGGTGCGCGAGAGATCAATGATACGCCCACGGATGAAGGGGCCACGGTCATTAATGCGCACCACGACACTTTTACCGTTTTCAGGGTTCGTGACTTTTACTTTCGTGCCGAAGGGCAGTTCACGGTGAGCGGCAGTAAGTTTTCCTTGGTCAAAACGTTCACCATTGGCGGTGGTGCGTGATTGATACTTCATGGCGTAGAAGGACGCCTTGCCGGACTGTTTGTAACCGACAAGTTCGCTCGGGTTATCCGATGGCAGACTCGAGCAACCACTGAGTACGAGCAGTGCCAAGGTCAGGCCAAAAAGGTTTTTTATCATGTTTGCTTAAATCTCGCCGATTGCCCTAAATCGAAAGAGTCTAGCGAAGCAATGTTTGTAACGCGACAGTACTTGCTCAGTATTTACTTAGGTTTTTCAGTTAACATTTTGATTACCTTGCGGGGCGTTTCTTTTTAACGCACACTAACCACTTACGGCGGTATTAGTGATTTGGAATAGGGCCCAAGGTATGGAAGCCATCTTATTTTTGTTGAATGTATTTTTACTCTGGGGCGTTATTGTTGCGTTGAAGGACCGCCGGCGTTTGCGCGAGCTGATGGAGAAATTCAATCGTTTGGAGGTGGCGTTTCATCGGCAGCGTGGTCAGCTAGAAAAGCTGATCCATCAGTTGGACGGCGCAGCAGACAAGAAGGAGGATGATCCGCAGGTACAGCAGCCCGATCTGCAACCCGAAACGCCTCAAGATGCAATAATTGCGAGCCCAGCAACGGAAAAAACTGCGCCATCCGCGTCGAATGATCCTTGGACACAATTGCAGGCCAAGCAACCCGCAACGCCGGCAAATACCGACCGTTTCACCTTCAATTTTGAGCGCTTGTTAAAAGGTAATGGACTGTTCTGGCTTGGCGCACTAGTGCTAGCTATTGGTGGCATCTTGTTAGCGAATTACGCCATCGAGGCAGGGTTGTTGTCACCTGTGATACGCGTCACTTTAGGCGCCTTATTCGGTGTGGCTTTAGTCGCTGGGGCAGAAGTCGTGCACCGCTTTAAAGCTAAGCTCAACGTGCAAACGCCCTATATTTCTGCTGCGCTTGCCAGTGGCGGGATCGTCACCTGTTTCGCCATGACCCTCGTCGCTTTTGACTATTATCAGTTTATTGACGTACACGTAGCGTTCTTCGTATTGGCGGTGATTGCCTTGTCGGCAATCTCTTTGGCGCTGCGTTTTGGACCTGTCTTGGCGGGCATAGGTATTATCGGTGCCTATCTGGTACCCGTCCTTGCAGAGACCAACTCTACCAATGTAATGGCACTGCTGTTATACGTGGGCTTTGTGTCGCTTTCGGCTATTTGGGTTGCGGACTATGTAAAACAAAAATGGCTCTGGTGGCTGAGTTTTAGTGGTCATTTTTTATGGTTCATGGCGGCGGTTGCATTCGGTAACGAAGACTATTTCTTGAGCATTTTGCTGTTCGCGCTAGTGACACTCTACTTGTACGTGTTTGCTGGCGTGCTGGGTTGGAAACTCAACCAACAAATGACCTCAGCCTTACCGCTAAAACAACTCCTGATGCCACGTAAAGAGCAAGTTGTGGTAGTTCTGACCTTACTCTTGGTCGCGCTTGCTTTGGTCATTACCGCCGGCGAAATGCGTGTAGCCTATACCTGTCTTGTGTTGGCCGCAGTAGCGATGGCCGTGGCGTATCGCCATAGCGCCTTTGATAGCTGGCCATTTTTAGTGTTGGCCTTTGTGCTGTTTGTGATCCACCTCATGCGGCGGTCATTCGACTACAACGACATTCTGTTCCCGTTTGAAGGGAAGTATTTGTTAGTACAAGTCGCTGTTGTGGTAATGATGGGCTTTAGCGTGTTGATGCTTAAGCGCTTTCAAGACCGTCCTGCTTATTTGCTGCTGTTAGTCGTTACGCCATTGAGTTTGTACGGTGTGAGCTATGCCACATCAGCGTCAGCGGCGGCACAATTCTTGTACCCATTATGGGCGTTCGAGGTGCTTATCATTGCCGCAATCGCTGCCTATGCCGCCATAAAAACCAGGTTGAACCAGCGCCAAGTTGCTTATTTGGTGCTGAGTAATGCCATGGTCACGCTCTGTTTGACCATGTTACTGTCAGAGAGCGTTTTAACTTTGGCGCTTGCTGCGCAAGTTGCGTCGATGAGCTACCTTAGCCGCACCTATGAGGTGCGCATTCCCGATTGGATTTACAAAGTGGCGCTGTTGCTGGTGGTCACGCGCCTAACCTTTGCGCCTTGGTTGCCGAGCTATGCCGACGAGCTGCTGCTTGGCGTGCATTGGACGCTGGTAGTGTATCCACTGGTACTGGCGATGCTTTGGTTTGCCATTAAACATAATCCGTCGCAGTCGCTGCAGGCTTGGTTTACCGGCGTTATGATCCATGTGGTGGCGCTACTGGTGACCACTGAAACCAGTTATTTACTGACCGGTGACTATCCGCATTTTGATCACTTGTCGTATCACGAAAGCGTGTTGCTATCGCTCAACTGGCTGATTCTAGCCGGAGTGTATCTGTGGCGGATGCGTTTGACCCAATCGCTACGCAAGTTGTACGAAATTGCCGGCGTGTTGCTGTTCATCGGCGCGGGCGTATTGCAGCTTGATGTGAGTCTGTTCCGAAACCCATTTCTTACTTCGCAAGAGGTAGGGGCGGGGCTATTGAATTGGACCATCATTCAGTGGTTGTTACCGTGCGTGGTGCTGTACGCGTTGATCCGCTTGAAGTTGCTCGCCGTGACCATGCATCGCTTTATTTATGCAGTGATAGCACTCTTTGGTTTCTTGTTTGTGAACGCCCAAATTCGCAACCTGTTTAACGAAGGAGCGTTACTTTGGTCGAGTCCTATGGCACAAGCCGAACTTTATACCTACTCCATCGTCTGGCTGGTGCTGTCAACCGTGACCATATTCCTTGGCCAACGCTGGGCCCATAAACCGCTACTTAATGCCGGTTTCATTGGGCTGGCGCTGGTCATTTTGAAAGCCTTTGGTATTGATATGGCCAACCTTGAAGGGCTGCTGCGTGCCTTATCCTTTATCGGTTTAGGCTTGTGCCTTGTTGGTATCGGCTGGTTGTTCCAACGCATCCAGCCGAAAACTCAGTCGCCGCAGACTGCACCTTAAGTATGAGTTGTTATGTTAGTTCTTCTAGGGGCTAGTGTCGTACAGTGCCTGTTTGATGCGGGTAATGACGGTGTGATAGCGATTGGGGAGTACTTTTTGTTGGTGTGAGCAAAGGTAGAGTTGTTGCTCGATCGGATTCGCAAGATGGTGCGCGCGAATACGGCAAGGTTCTGAAAAAGCGCTGACAGCATAGGCCGGTAGAACAGTAAAGCCCAATCCCATGCTCACCGGTTGAAGCAGTAAGGCAATTTGATTGGAAAAGCCATTTTTTCTAAATTGCGCGCTGTGCTGAAACTCTGGATAGTTCGCGCTGAGTAGCGCATCCGCGTAATGTTGCCCATCGGGGTGATCAATAAAGCCTAAGTCGAGCAGCGTCTGCCAAGTTGGCGTTGTGATTGCGGCCGGCGTCACAAGCAACAGCGCTTCGCTGGCAATTGCTTCATAATGAATCTCAGCAAGACGGGGTTTGGCCGACATCAGGGCCAGCTCTGCATGCGCATCAGTCAAGGCTTGTTCGATAGCGCTGTTCGGCGCAAAGCGGTAGTCTAAATGAAGCTTCGGATACTGCTGTTGTAGCGCGAGTAGTTGCGGATAGAGTCGTAAACCTACGCTGCCCGGTGACAGCATGCGGATGCAGCCAGCATCACTTGGATCATCAGTGACAAGGTAATTTAAATTACTCAGAGATGTAAGGATGCGCTGGCCCTCGTGGTACAAGCGCTGCCCGGCTTCAGTCAGGGTAAATTTTGGGCGCTCCCGTTGTAACAGCTGTGTTTCGAGTTGCTCCTCTAGCTTCTGAATATGCTGGCTGACTCCTGATTGAGTCATGTGTAACGCTTCCGCGGTACGAGTAAAGTGTTTAATTTCCGCCAGTGTACAAAAGGTCCGTAACCAAAGCGTGTTGATCATCTTGAAGCTCGTTTATTATAAATAATGATTGATTAAATAATAAATCATTATTTTTAATAATCAAAGGTGGCGGTTAGGCTAGCGCACATTCGTTCAGTAAGAGGAATTTGCTATGTCAGCTGTTTACCCACGTAATTTTTCCCATATCGGTATTTCAGTACCCGATTTAGAACAAGCCGTTGCGTTTTACACCCAAGTGTTAGGGTGGTACTTGATCATGGAGCCGACCGAAATTGTTGAAGACGATAGCGCCATTGGAGAAATGTGCACTGATGTGTTTGGCGCGGGTTGGCAACGGTTTCGTATTGCTCATTTAGCCACTGGCGATCGGATTGGCGTTGAATTGTTCCAGTTCGAGCAGCAAGAGAACCCAGACAATAATTTTGAATATTGGAAAACCGGCATTTTCCATTTTTGTGTGCAAGATCCCAACGTGGAAGAACTTGCCGAGCGTATTGTTGCCGCAGGCGGGAAAAAGCGGATGGAAAAACCGCGTTATTACTATCCCGGCGAAAAGCCGTATCGAATGATTTATATGGAAGACCCGTTCGGCAATATCTTAGAGATTTACAGCCACAGCTATGAGCTGATTTACAGCGCTGGCGCTTATTAAGAGAGCCCAATGAAGCCGCGCTCACGCGGCTTCATTTTTATCTTTGAAAACAGTTAATCTTTGCGACGCAGGATGAAGAACTGGTAGCCGAATTCACCTAAGTGGCGTTCGTAGATTGTGATTTCTTTTGCAATGTCTTTGACCGCCTGTGAACTTGGACGGGTGGCCGCAAGTTCTGCGCTGCGTGCTTTTAACGGCGCGTAATAATCGTGCCAACCTTGCTCACTAAGAGGAAAGGTAGCTATGACTTGATAGCCTGCTTGCTCAACTTGCGCGAGGCGGGTTGCCAAGGGCGCCATGTCGGGGTAATTCTGTTGCCAAAATGCCACCGCTGCTTGGCTAGGCTCATCGGTAAGCCAAACCAAATCGTTGAACACGAGATAGCCTTCAGGTTTGAGCAAGCGTCGCCACGCCGTCAGTGCTTGGGTCACCCCCATCACATAAATAGATGCTTCGCACCAAAGGGTGTCGAATGAGGCATCGGCCAAGTTTAGCGCCTGCATATCCATGTCTAGCGCGAGAATGCGTTTGGCAAGGTCGTGTTGTTGCACACTCTCAGTAAGCTTGGCAAGCGCTGAGGGTTCATTATCAACGGCGGTGATCTGCGCTTGTGTGGCACGCGCCAAAGTGAGGGTAGCGACGCCTTTGCCACAGCCAAGTTCCAATAAGTGTTGCGGTGGTGTGGGTAACAAACCTAACGCGTGCAAGGTGTCGGCTTCACTACCAGGTCCCCAGCGCTCAACAGCACCGAATATTTCAAAAAAATCTTGCATGTATTGGTCGTGTTCGTTCATGTTACTTCTACCATTTTGTTTTAGGTGAGTTAGTTAGCTAGAAGCTCTCCAATACGTTCACCAAAAGCTTGTATTGCGATATTGCGAACGAGTCCCCAGCGTCCAGACATAAATGGAATAACTATGACCAAAGTTCCATCTTTGTTACGTAACCAATAAAGAGTACGTTGTTCGATTTCTTCGGCGGTAAAGTTATCCTCAGGTTCACAGAAAGCTTTTTTAAATTTATCTACGTATGTTTTCCCGGCACAAACAATTAGCTCCGGTCGATGCTTTTGTGAGAGCTGCCGCAGCATGTTAAATCTATTTTCCTCACACCATTGTGCGTAGTCTCTTTTAGTATCAAAGCCCGTGAGAACACCAAATTCGTTTTTCCAAAGTGAAGCACTCGTATTGCGAAAGCTGATTGGATAAAGATTTGTTTTAAAGTAGCCTGTAGCTCCGGAAGTAAACGGCTTTTCATTGGTGGCAAACGACCTAAAATCATGGACGATACCACCGTTTATTGCACTAAAAAGCTTCATTTTTTGTCTGTTGTAATGAAACTTGAGATTATATTCAGTATTACAGTAGCCTTTAGGTGGATGCGTGACATCAGAGCGAAGAGCCTCTCTTAAGTCAGCAACGGTGTGTCCGCCCCCCCATTCGATACCACACACCCAACGAGAGGGGCGGTGGGAGAAACCGAGATCACCTCCATCGGCACCGCCGAAACCGAGCGCCCATTTTTTGAAATCTTTGGTTGGTGCACGACTCATGTTGTTCCTTATGCTTTTAGGGGGCCGAATTTTGATTTTATATGTGCCTGAATATTAATTATCGATACTCTTATTCCGAGCTGCTCAAGCATTTCTTCAAAGCTTCCGTTTTTGCATTAATGAGGTTGACAAGTAACATCGGCTGGGCTTCCGGCCACGCTCCGACTTTTACGAAACCGCTATTGGGGGAATAACCAGTATCAACTTGTGCTGCTTGAATATTGCTATAGCTTAGAACTGTTTGCCCGTCGATTGGCTCGAGGATAAGTTTGAATCGGTATATTTTTTCAATTGTGGCGATGCCAAAAACAAAGCTACCCTTTACTAACCCTTGACCAATTGTGGCATGTTCATCATTAAAAAGTAATACGCTATCTCCCTGAATATCTGTAGATGAATCTATTGAATACAAACGTCCAGTGTAAGGACCAACAAAAGTGTTGGAGGAATCTTTTAACGTTATACCGTGATTATCAACATGCAGAATCAAGCATTTAGCACTTAAGGAAGGTGAATACTCTATGTTGTGTCGATAGTTGATGCTATCTATGTATTTGATGTTTTTGTGATCACCTTGAGTGAGAATCACATTTGCCGGAATTCTATTATCTATTTTTGTGTAATCAACAGAAGCACAAGAAATTAATGCTAGTGAAACAGTTAGAGTTAACAGCGAACGCTTCATGATCACTCTCTCTTTGTGTGTATATTGTTTTTTTAATGTAACTCTTTAGAGGGTTGGTTTCTAGCTAGACCTGAAAAGCGTTTTAATACCTAGTTTTATCCGCTACTGAAGTCGTCGAAGTTCTAGTGTTATGAAATAAACTGCGGTGAGCGCTGCAATAAGGTAGAATGGGCGTCCTTATTCTTAAAGAGTTGCTTATTACTACATGACTTTTGCTGAACTCGGACTTTGTCCTGACATTCTCGCCGCTTTGACCCGCCAAGGGTATACCGAACCTACTCCTATTCAAGCCCAAGCAATTCCTGCCGTACTGGCGGGCAATGACGTGATGGCCGCAGCACAAACAGGCACAGGTAAAACTGCGGGCTTTACCTTGCCGATTTTAGAAATGCTCAAAGATGGCGAGCGGGCGAAATCCAATACCGCACGTGTGCTTATTTTGACACCGACACGTGAGCTGGCAGCGCAGGTGGGTGACAGCGTCATGACCTACGGCTCAGGCTTACCAATGAACTACGCGGTGGTGTTTGGTGGCGTAAAAATCAATCCGCAGATGATGAAGCTGCGCAAAGGCGTGGATATTTTAGTGGCAACGCCAGGGCGTTTGTTGGACTTGTATCAGCAAAATGCCGTGCGTTTCCCGAACCTAGAAATGTTAGTGCTGGATGAAGCCGATCGCATGCTCGATATGGGCTTTATCCATGACATCCGCAAAATCATTAAGTTATTGCCAGCTAAGCGACAAACCTTGATGTTCTCGGCGACCTTCTCAGATGAGATCCGTAGCCTTGCCAAAACCTTGGTTAATAACCCGGTTGAGATCTCGGTCGCACCGCCAAATACCACGGCAGAGCGTATTGAGCAGACCCTTTACGCGGCCAACAAGAACGACAAGCCGCGCATGTTGATGCAATTGCTACGCAACTTGAATTTGCCGCAAGTGATTGTGTTCTCGAAAACCAAGCATGGCGCGAATCGTTTGGTGAAACAGCTGGATGGCGATGGCTTTTTAGCTGCAGCCATTCACGGCAACAAAAGCCAAGGTGCGCGTACCAAAGCGTTAGCAGACTTTAAATCGGGCCAGGTGCAAGTGCTGGTGGCAACAGATATTGCCGCGCGTGGGATTGATATAGAGAAGCTTCCTTACGTGATCAACTACGATCTACCGCAAGTCGCGGAAGATTATGTTCACCGTATTGGCCGAACCGGTCGTGCAGGACAAGTCGGGCATGCCATTTCTTTGGTGATGGACGAAGAGTTTAAGTTGTTGAAAGCGATTGAGAAGTTGATCGGTCAACCTATTGAGCGGTGTCAGCTTGAAGGCTTTCCTGAAGTTGAACTGAACGGGCGCACCCCAGTTCCGAAGAAGCCAGCGCGTCAGCCACGCAAAAGTCGTGGTGGTGACAACAAGCCTGCCGCAGGCGCGAAGCGCGGCGGTCAGAAGTCTGGTGAGGGGCATAAGCCTGCGGGTGGGCAGAAACGCCGGAGCAAGCCGAAGCCGGCTGGGCGAAAGCCGCAGTAACAGTCTTATCCAAAGAAAAGGGACGCTAGGTTAGCGTCCCTTTTTTGTTTGTAACCTATTTAGTTAGTTACAAATACGCTGCTGCAGCGCCCGGATACTGTCGCGCGCGCTCGCTTCAAACGGATAGACAAGCATTACCCTTAGATACCGCGTAACGTATTGGCAATGGAACTGCGTGTTGGGTGGCAGCCATGATTCAGGGCCTTGTGCACCTTTACTGCGGTTGAGTGAGGCAGTGACCGCAAACAAGTTACGTTCGTCATTGGCAAACTGGCGGCGCTGTTGCGCTGTCCAGGCTTGTGCACCGTGCTCCCACGCCCAAGCTAGCGGTACCAAGTGATCAACGTCGATGTTTGTGCTGTCGTAGAGAATGTCACCTGAGTACGGGTCGTTCCAGCGTCCACGAAGCACACGGCAACCGTCGTCTGACAGGGTAATCGTCCCCGTCGATAGCTTTTGGAGCAATTCATGACGGGTATTTAAACAGTCGCCGTCATCATCCACCCAATGCGTAAAAGCATTTCTTGAATAGTCACTGGCTGACGAAGTGTCGCTGTGCTGCTGTCCTTTCGGTAGTTTCCCGCCCGCGGCGAGGCATGCTTTAAGCGACGGGTAAGGGGTAAAATTTTTCGTCCGAGCGTAATAGGAGCTCGAACTGTCGTGACAGATGTTGCTGGCCGTCATTTTCACGGTCTCGGCCAAGGTTGTGCTCGAAAACAGCAATGCAACAGAGGGGAGCAAGGTAAATGCTGAGATGACGAGCAAGGAACGAAGCGTTTTCGCTGAAGGATTGATACTGCGCATGTCTTCTTTTTAGCTGAGATATTTGATGGCGACAGTGTAAGACATTTCGCATGTTAAAAGTACCTTTGCAATGTTAGAGGTTTAACATTGATAAAACATTTGTTATGTTTGGTTGTGTTTTTATTTCTTAACGTCAGTCCTGTTCGGACGTTCAATTCGTACAAGGAAGGTTTATGAAACTGTTAGTGGCTATTTCAATGGGCATCTTTCTCGTTGGTTGTGGCGCAACCAATAAGGACAGAGTACAGCCTCCAATTGATGTGCAGGTGACCAACGCGACCGCCGAGAATTCGCCACTGGCGGCGTTAAATCGTTTTCCGCCACGTTATCCACGGCAACAAGCAAAGGTCTTCGGAGAAGGCTGTGCCACGGTTGAATACGTGGTTTCGCAAGATCACCAAATTTCCGAGATTAAAGTGGTCAGCGCGAGCCATTATGACTTTGGCGCTGCGGCCGAAAAAGTCATTCCAAAGTGGGATTGGCAAAGCTTGCCGGTGGGGACATTGGAGACCCCAATCAAGCTGCAGACCCGATTTGAGTATTGCATAGACGATGGCAGCGGCCGTTGCGCAATGCCGAGATTAGTCGCTAAGACCCAGTGCAGTGGTAGCGATGTTGTTGCCTCGGTGGGTGTCGTTACTAAAGCGTAGTTGTTTATGTCAAGTGTGCTTGACATGAAACCGGTGACAAACTAACCTTACACAAAGTCAAGTAAGCTTTACTTTGTGTGAGGAGAGTATGATGAGTACAGAAACAACGTTAGCAGAGCGCAATAAGCGTACCACCCGCAGCCTTTTTATTTGGACCTCGGGCTGGGTTTTGTCATTGGCGCTGGTCGCATTCGGCCCTAAGTTTTTGTGGGATTTTGCGGAAACCTATACGCTTATCGCAATCGCAGTAAATCTGTTTTTCGGCTACAAAATGATCCTAGCCAACAAGCGTCATTTGGACGGTTGTGATGAGTTGCAGCGGCGGATTCATTTCAATGCGATGGCGATTTCATTGGGCGTGAGTATGGTGTTTGGTGCCCTATACGGTTTACTGGAAGCGGTAAGATTATTAAGCGAGACACCGAATCCAGCCAATATCCTTTTTGTGATGGGGATCAGTTACATGGTGAGTATTTTCATTGGATTTAGGAAGTACCAATGAAGAATCGTTTAAAAGTCTTACGTGCAGAGCGCAACTGGACGCAAGCTGACCTTGCCTTAGCCTTAGACGTGAGTCGCCAAACCATCAATGCGATTGAAACAGGTAAATTCGATCCGAGTTTACCTTTGGCCTTTAAAGCCGCTCGGGTGTTTCAATTACGCATTGAGGACATCTTCGACGACGAAGAAGGTGCATAACGCTTGTTGCTGCATCCGCAGCATGATTCGAGATGATAGTTGGCTTGACCACCTTCAGTTGTTCAAAGGTTTAAAGGGAAGTTATGCAAACCAAGTTCATTGCTCTGTTTACGTTGTTCTTTTCCAGTGCTGCTTTTTCTGAAACGGCAATAGTTTGTCAGGATTGCAGTACTGAGTCAGCGGCAGAATCTTTCGCAAAATCACAAGCGAACAGTTTACAGTGCTCAGAAAAACCTGGCGCCGATAGGGTGTGCCAGTCTGAAAGCAAGGTCGTTACCTTTGTTGATTATGGTTCAGGACAGGCGTATCAATACAAGGTATTTCACGAGCGCAGTTATCCATGGGAGGTTCACGTTGAGAGAATTCCGCTCTCGGCCACCCGCGAAGAATCTTTCAGCTTATTGATGGAGTTTGTCAAAGATTCAAACAGCGCGATAGAAGAAGCGTCGACCGACTTCAATCAACTCTTAAACAAGGCGCATATGAGCACAGTGAGTGCGAATACTTCGTCAGGCTCTGGTGGCATTTGCCCAGAAAATACGGCATTGAAAGTACTTACAGATCCCAACACTTTGGATGCCATTAAAACTGAAGCTTCAATTGCTATTGGAAAACAGCTTCTCAGTACAAATAATCAGCTGAATTTTAATCCGGTTAAAATTAACAACAGCTATACCTTAAGTTTCGGCGGACTAAGTAGTTCTACTGCAGTAGATGGCGACATAACAACTCCAGTTTACATCGTTACTTTTGACGAGTCAGAGCGATCTAGTTGGAGGAAAGACTTCTTAGCTTACTACGTCGACATTCTTGCCTTTGATGCGGAACTGCTTCCGGTGATGCGCTTTACTCTTTTGGAAGAGTCACGAGTTGCTGGCTATCAATTAAAAAATTTGCGAGGTGGCGACGGCGTTGGCTCCCTGTCAATTGATAATGCGTGTGTAAAGCAGGCATTCGAAGATGCGGTAAATAACCAAGTTTTAACTCCTAGTACCAGTGACGCCGCTGGCTCTGTGGGCGACGGCGTACCAGCTTTATCGGGTTCAGGTTGGTCTTTCCCTACCACCAGTGGCTGCGGAACCTACACCTTTGAGCAAGGAGGGCTTTCCTCCTACACATTTAGAGTTTGTAATTAAGGCTATAAGTGCGCATACATTGGCGTTCATTCTTGGGCGCAATGCTCCGGTCGAGGAGCTGAGTGTACTGGTTATTTGAAGACGGTCTTAGATATTAAATGTCTGCTTTGCGCGAACAGCGGACGGTGGAATAAATTAATGGTGTGACGTACCTTACCTTTTAAGTACTGTGTTATGTATACGAAGCGAACCTCCCAAACGAAGCTAGTGAAAGCTTAGTGAATTAGTGGCGATTCATAAATTCAGCGTTAAATAACCATCGGAATCAGAGCCATGGTCGAAAGTGAATTCGAATATATAGAGTTCTTGGTCCAAGGTGGCTTGCAAAATAACAGTGCGTATAGCTACGGTCGATACCTGGAAGCAGTTTCAAGGCATCTTGATATCAATCTAAACAGATCTACGGTAGCTTCTGATCGTCAAGTTAGAGAAATACTAGCTCGCCTTTCAGAGACAAACTTAGCTGAGCGTTATAAGAACAACTGTGGCACAGCACTAAGAGCGTATTTGCGTTTTCTTGGTCAAGAGCAATCGGAATTTCGTTACCCTGAGGAAATTTCAAATCCCGGAAATTTCGTCGAAGGGGCTATAAAGCAAATAACTGTTAATTCCTACGAACGAGATCGTAAAGCACGAAATAAAGCGATTGAAATACATGGTTTAAATTGTTTCGTATGCACCATGAATTTTGAAAAGATTTATGGTGAGATAGGTATCGGGTTTATACATGTTCATCACCTAATACCGCTACACACCATAGACAATACGTATCAGGTTAACCCCGAGAAAGACTTGGTTCCAATTTGTCCAAATTGTCATGCCATGCTACATCGGTCAAATAAGCCACCAACAATAGAGCAGCTGAAAGATGCAATGCGAAAGCAAAAGAGCATTTAATAAAGTGCTGCTAGGGGCAAACCTACGCTGCGCTCCAATTTGCCCCAGAGCACGACGTTATGCATTCAACCATCTTCGACCCTAACGACCTAATTTAGCTATGAATTGCGAGCAGCCGAACAATCCCTTACACGGAACTACTAACCCGCATCTGGCCTACTGCTGCATCTTCTTATGAGCTTGCCATTCCTAAAACCATCCAGTAAGTTAACCAAAGTATAAAAAACGCGCGTCGAAGGAGTTATGGCAAGCGAAGCAGTGGCGATTAATGAACCCGCTTAGGCAGTATCCTCACGGACGAGCCTTTCTCATATTTTGCCAATCCATACTAAATTCATGCTCGGTTTTAACTGCGTCGTGCTTCTTGTTTGTGCGCATTAATAAACAAAAAGACGCTATAACGAAGCCTAACATGACATTCGCAAACGTTAACACGTATGCACGCTTTGTTTGTTATCGTGCAGGCACGGTGTGTTGGAAACATGGGGCGTGCTTAGTAATAAAATGTTATAAATCATGAGTGCTTTGCTAGAATAAGGAGAAAAATTGTGGCAAATCTTCCATACGCACAACGTACTGCAACGTTGATGACGATGCTTGATAAAATCAAGACAGCCTCAGTTCCAGAAAAGTTTTCACAAGATTTTGTGGCTGAGAAACTCCTTATGAAGGGTGGAACTCCGAGGTCTATCATTCCATTTATCAAAAAAATGGGATTTGTAGCTACCGACGGCACTCCAACAGAGAGATACAAAGAATTTCGAAACCCAGCTAAATCAGGAAATGCAATCGCTGCTGCCATGCGTGAGTTATACGAAGAGCTGTTTGAGATGAATGAATATGTATATGAAACAAACCAAACGACCCTTAAAGGGCTAATCGTAGAAGCAACAGGTGCCGAGCAAAACTCAACAGTTGTCAGCAAGACACTTTCGACCTTTCAAGCGTTAAGGAAGATTGCGGATTTTGACTCTGATTCAGAAGAGGAGATTGCGGCGTTGGAAGAAGCTGCAACTCCTACGCCAGCATATACTTTGCCGCAAATACATAGCCAGCAGCCAAGCAATAGTAGTGGTGAAGGAATTAATTTGTCGTATACGATTAACTTAAACTTACCTGCTACTACAGATATTGAAGTGTTTAATGCTATTTTTAAAAGTCTTAAACAACATCTCATCCAGGAGTAGTTTGTGAACCGTGCAGCAGCCATTAAAAGCTTCGCCATGACCAATATGCTCTTAGAGGCTGATCTTGACCTAATTGAGAAAAAGTATCAGATAAATTTAGGTCGTGGAACTGATAAAACAAGCCAAATAGAAGATGCTTATTATCCCCAATTTGATGCCGCATTGCGGATAGAGGCTCATGGGATGGCGAAACATTACGAAGTATTTTATTGCCTGGAAAAGTCGATTCGACAGCTAATTGTAGATGTATTTGAAGGTACGGAAGATCAAGAGTGGTGGGAAAATCTCGTTCCCGAGACCGTAAAGATAAATGTTAAAAAAAGCATTAAAAGAGAGAAGGAATCTGCGGTAACACCGCGGTCTTCAGATCCTATTGATTACACTACATTTGGAGAACTTGGTGAGATAATAAAAGCTAACTGGAGCTTGTTTGGTGGAGTGGTGTTTAACGATCTAAAAGCCATGGAGAAAGTGATGTCGGCTCTTAACTCATTAAGAAATCCAATTGCACATTGTTCTCCATTGGCAGAGGATGAAGTTCTTAGGCTTGAATTGGCACTTAGAGACTGGTTTAGAATTACTAGCTGATGAATATACCTATTTCTAACAAAACCATTAAATTCGCTGCCGTTGGTCGCAGGACGCTCGAAAGCTCGTACTGTTTATGGCGGCATTAACCAGAAGGTATTATGAGCGTAACCGTTCCAATTTACATAGCTAATCCCAGCCCTTTTCGATTGATCTTGAGGGATGATGAAAGTGACGCGTGGATGTGCACTATTCAGCAAATTAACAGCAATAGCTATGACTACGTTAAGCTCCACAGAACATCAAAGTTTTTTGACGCTGAAATCGCAAAGCCTTTTCCACTATGTGTGGCTTATGATGGAAGTTTCATCTTACCTGCGATTAGAGAGTACTCTTCTCTTGAAGCAACGCTAAGTGAATATAATAGAATCTTTGCGTCAATACTTTTAGGTGGCGTTTACATCGAGAGTGTAGAGCAACAGGATTTGTCTCGAGGAGAAATGACAGAAGTCGGGTATTTTCGGCATGTCCAGAGTTTCGGTCGGAATGGTTTGTTACATCAAGAGTTAGGAAATAAGAATGCTGGCAGTAACGATAGAATAAAGCTTTTAGACCCTCCGACGATATTGGCTTCAGAGATTGAGTCTGCTTATCTATATGGGGCTAGAATACTAAAGTCTATTGAGAACCTGTCACCTTCGTTGTTGGTTACAGGTTTTACTAATTACATTAATAGGCAAACTAAAGAGTCGCTAACTCACTCATGGATATCTATTGAGCAGCTTCTAGATCACATATGGCATTTCGTGGTGGTTGCAGAGTCCAAGAATGAGCATATCCACAAAAGAAGTAAGTTTTTAGCATCGCAACAATGGACAGCAGCACACAAATCAGAACTACTTTTTCAGAAAGATATAATCTCGGATAAAACATACGATAATCTCAGTTCAGTCCGCGACGAACGCAACAAATTTATTCATAGAGGGACTGAACCCTCATTTGAAAGTGCGAATGCTTCCTTGAGCGTATTAGTTGATCTTCTGGTATGTGCATGTAAGCTTCGTGGTATGGACTACGAGAGAAATAACTTAGATTGCTACTTAATTAAGCGCAAATCCAAAAGCTTTCAAAGTATCATAGGTAGAGTCAATGAGATTGAGTGGTCTAAAGTTCAATATTGGAAAATGATTCATAAAATCCCCGGGGAAGAAGGGTGGGAAGGTGACTTTGAAAATTTTGAAGATATTACTCTTCATCCTATTAACCCAGATAGCTCCAATGGTTAACAAAGCATTTCAGCGGACAAGCCGCTTAATGCGGCATTACAAGTCCAGTCTGGAAAGTGTCGTATGGTAATGATTTCAAGGGAAATATGACTATTATCAAGGTGACTTTTTTAAACGCGGAAGAGCCTACTGTTATTCTAGGTGAGGAAGCTTCATCTGATATCGCCGTTCGCGAATTGCCGCATGACCCAGTTGATCAGAATATTTTTATTCGAAAAGAGTTCACTTCTAGCGAAATCAAAAACTGGAAAGTAGAAAAAATTGATACGATACAGGATACTCAGAATGCGACTATTGAATGTGAAATAACACTTTCGCCGTTACAATACCTTCCAAAATCGATTTCAGAAAAGCATAGCTCGAATGGCAGTAAGCTGGTTCGTGGGCGACTTTTAGAGTGCGACTTCGGTTATTTCTCACAAGATATCTCCCTTGGAAATCAACCGTCCACAACCATTTCAAACTTCAACAGCAAGCTTCCATATGAAATGGTTAAGCGAAGGCTGGTGGTTGTCTTGTCAAACAAAGAAGATCCTGCATTGGTAGTCCCTATAAGTAAAGGGAATAAGGCCAAAGATCATCGGACCGTCGTGGGAATAACCAGCTTGCCACCGGATTTGGTCACTTTTAACAACCCTAGGTGTTTTGCAAAAACTGCTGCCATATCATATGTATCGGGCCATAGACTATTCCCTGTTAGGTTCAATACGGATGAAGGTAGACGACAATACGACTATCGAGTCGAAAAAAAACTTTCAAATGATGACGTTGTAAACATAAAGAAAGCTGTTTTTACGGCAGTTGGTGGTGATAACATCCTTCGCTCTATCGAATCTAAGGATGAACAGATAGACGCACTTAATGGTGAAATAACCATTAAAAACAATAGAATAAAGTGTCTCAACGCGAAGAATGCCGAGCTTTGGGAGATGCTTGAAGAATATACAAAATAGCATTGTTGCAGGAGCGAGGCTTTGTGTTATAATCTCAGACTGAGAGCGCAAGCTCACCTAGTAAGAGATATAGCCTTAGTGGAAGCAGCTAAAACTGAGGTGTTTGTCGGAAACGGCTCGCTGCTAAAAGAAGTTCCAAGAAAAGCCACCTTCGGGTGGCTTTTTGCGTTCTACGCTGCGCCTCCTGCCATTGTAATCCAATACAGGCTGCACTTTGCCCGTAGGTTGTAGCGGCGTTATTTTTACCAGAGGTAGCTGTGTAAATACCCCATTTATAACACAGTTAGCGTCCGCCCTTGGCACAGACCTGCCATTCCACTTTGGGTGAACAGTCGATCGTACGTTTTGGAAGTGCGAGTCGGGCAGGGCGCACTTATCGCTGCGCTATCGTAGGTTTTATCCTTTACTAAGTGCGCGCCAGCGTTGATAGGTGCCGCAGGCGAAACTCGCGCCAATAATGAAACAGATGCCAGACGAAACAAGCCAGAAGGTAAGGCTGTTCTCAGGAAACATTGGCATGATGGCAACAAAGCCAAGGGCACGCGCTAAAAAGACCAGACTAATCCCCACAAGAGCGAAGCGGAGCAGGGGCAGGCGACGGATGATGCCGGCGCCAGAGAGTGCATAGAGCGCGAACACAATAAGCACGCCAACGATGACAAGGGTGATGGTCACTGGATACCAATGTCCTTGTTCGGCGAGGCGCGCCATTTGTTCACCAGCCCCGAAGAAGCGATAGCCATCAGGCCCCCAAACAATGCAAATAAGATGGGCGACGGCGGCAAGCAGCGCGCTTGTGGCTGCGACGAGTAATAGCGAGTTGTTGTTACGCATGTTTGTTCCTGTAAACATCAATTATTCCACTTGCAAATCTTCGCGGCGGCGACGGCGATAGCCGTGGTAGAGCGCTGCTAAGAGCAAGCACGCGCCGCTGGGAAGGACTAACGCGGTGTAGAGCCATTGCGTGTAGGCGTAGGTACCAGCAGTGCCGCCGAAAATAAAACCACAGACAATGATTAAAAAGAGTTTGGCTTTGCGATGATCAAAGGGCTGTTTGCGCAAGGCCGCACCGAGCATTAAACCGAGATCGGTGAAGATCCCGGTCACATGGGTGGTACGCACAATAGCACCGCTGTAGGTGGTGGCGAGGGCGTTTTGTAGGCCACATGCCGCAGATGCTAGGAAATGCCCGTATGATGAACCCTCGCTCAGTAACACCATGGCGCCGAGCAATAACAGAGCTTCGATAACAAGAGCGGTATCGTAATGCCGTCCCAGCTTGAGCGTAGCGCCGTGTACCAATACGCCTGCAATGGCTGCACCGAAGAAAAACGCCACCAACACCCCGACCAAGTGCAATAGTTGTGCCATTGAACTCGACAACAAACCTACGCCAATCAAAGTGGCGGTACCTGAAACGTGCGATACCGACTGGTGCTCAAAACTCAAAAAGCCAATGGCATTCACGTAGCCAGCAATGAGCGCAAGCACAAAAGCGCCCGTTTCAACCCAGTTCGGTAAACGTGAAATCATGACTCCGTCCGCACGACAATAAGAATGAGGACTAGCAGTGTATCACCTCTTAGCGAAGGACGTCGTATGGATTGCTTTGACATTTATCTTAATGAGAATTATTCTTATTTGTTATTGTTTTTAAGGAAGAAAAAAATGATTTCGCAACGTTCATTGACCGTAGTTGTTGGTATCGTCTTGGTCGGAGCCGTCGGTTTTCTCTGGAGTACCGGGGCGGTAATGTTGAAGCCCAAGGCAGAACAGTCAGAGGCGTCGTCTGCGGCAGATAACTTGACGCAAACCCCGGTACAACTGCGTCACTTTTCTGAGCCTGCTCCAGCGTTGGATGACCAACAACCGGTTGCCTTGGATTTAACCGCATACGAAAACTTATTACCTCAAGAATTGCTAACTCAGGTGGCAAAACAGTCGGTTCAAGCGGACGGAATTCCAGTTGCGAAATTACTGTTGGCGTTACTCGATGCTGGCATTATTCGTGTGAATGCGTCGCTGAAAGAAGGGCCGCAGAATGGTGCAATGCCGTATAGCCCGTTGTTTGCAGCCTTGGTGCTCGATCGGTCGATTAGCGCCGAACAAATACAAGCATTTTTTGACCATGGCAGCTTTGCCTTCACGAACCAAATATGGATTAGCGCCGCTGGAAACCTAGCAGATCCTGAAGCTCTGGATGTACTCTTGGAGCAAGGCGGTTTTGGTCCTGAGCATTATCAACTGTTGTTTGAACGTGCGATGCTTAGCGGTAATCAGCAAGTCTATCAGCACTTGCTTGGACAAGGGAGGGGACAGCTCAATGACGCCATCACCAACACCCTGTATGAGCGAGTGGACATTAGCGTGACGAATGCCCTGAATACTTGGCCTGAAAAATATAACGATGCAGCGTTGCTACCGAGAATGCGGACGAGTATGTTGCAAAGTCTGACACGCTATCTCTTTCAATTGGACACACTGGTGGCAAGTGGCTATTTATCGCCAGAAAAAACGCGTTTTTTGACACAGCAGCGGCAACACTTAGTGGCATTGTACGAGGAAATTGAAGCTCTCGATTAAAGTTAGTGTCTTAAAAACGTCACTTTTCTTTGCGGTGATTGTCATGCACTATGACGCGCATTTCTACCAACCTATGGCGCAGTTATGGCGCAGCGCATGGCAACCTCGGGCGCATACCCGCTACCGCAAACCCTCCGCATCGGCTATTCGTCGGGCAATATGGGGAAGTCACTGCAATGGAACACTGTCGAGCTGTTCTACTTGTATTACTTAACCGATATTCTGGGTTTGCCACCGGCTTTGGCTGGAGGTCTGATTTTTCTGACCTTGGTGTGGGATGGTCTGTCGGACCCTTTGGCTGGCTTCTTGGTGGATCGTTACAGTCACTTTTTTAAAAGTTATCGACGTATCTTAGCCTGCTCCATTCCCTTTTGTGCGTTGGCTTTTAGCGGCATTTTTGCCTTACCGGTACTGTTCCCGACGCACACAATTGCAGCCGTGTTGGTCGCTGGGCTGTTGTTTCGGATTGGTTACACCTTTATCGATATTGCTCACAACTCTTTATTGGCAAACCTCACCAGCGATGGTCATGAACGCACTGTGTTGTCAGCTTATCGGTTTTTCTTTAGTTCGGTCGGTACCTTGTTGTTGTTATGGTTGGCAGCGCCAGTGTTGCGGCAAGAAACCACCGCCGAACCTTTTGTGATGTTCTCGGTGATGGTTGGTGTGGCGTATTTATTGGTGATGTACAGCTGTGTGGCGGCGATTGGTCGTCGTGGTCAGTTACAGATGGTCAGCAGCCGCCGCAGCAGCAGCATGGGCGCGTCGTTCCTAGAACTCCTGCAGAACCGTTATCTGATGTGGTTGTCGTTGTTCGTCATCTTAGTGTCATTGTTTGTCACTATTATGCCGCGTTTCGCCGTGTTCTATAGCAAAGAGTACCTTGGCGGGGCAGAGCAGAGCACCTATTTGGTGGCGGCATACACCCTTGGGCAGTTGCTGTCGTTACCGTGTTGGTTGCGTACGGCGAAGTGCTTTGGCAAATATCATACGGTCAAGTTGGCGTTGATGGTGTTTACTGGGGCCAGCTTAACCTTGTTGTTTGCACCTGTGTCTTTTATTGCTTCGGCACTGGCCTTTTTCATTGCCGGATTCGCCTTCGCTGGCATCAATGTGATCATCTGGTCGTTGTTGCCTGACGCCATTGATATCAATGAGCAGCTATTTGGCCGCCGTCATGAAGCCTTCACCTTCGGCATTATTGTGCCGCTCATGAAGATTTGCGCGGGCATTTCTGCGGCCTTGGTTGGTGCGATTCTAGCGCTGACCGGTTATCAAGGCCTCGACAGTGAATGGACGGCGTTTGGCATCAAAGAGGCAATGACCTTTTTGCCTCTTTTTGCAGTGTTATTAGCAATGATTCCGTTGACACGAATGAAGTTGCTTCACTAACCTTTGCGCCAGCGTGAGAACGCAAAACCGATCAGTGCAGCAAGCGCGCCAAGGGTATCGGCCAGCATGTCTTTTTGTGCGTCCCAGACATCGCCTTGCGAGCCTAAGAACTCAATGCCAGCATCACCGCCCTCAATGACGGCAAATTGCCATTCAATGATTTCATACGCGGCCGCAACGGCCATAATGAAGAATAAGCCGAAGAACATCGCGGTTACCGGTCGAGCCCACTGTTTTCGTACCAACCACTCGGCGGCAGGATACGCATAAAAGCCCACGGTAAAGTGCGCGATCCGGTCATAGTGATTGCGCTCGAAGTTGCCAAGCTCGGTAAACCAATCAAAAGGAACATTGGCAAAAGTGTAGTGCGCGCCGATGGTATGCATGATGAGCAGCACGCTCATTAACACATAGCTGACGGTGCTAAAGCGAAAGGTTCGATAGGTCAACGCCAGCCCAGCAAAAATCATCATTATCGGGAGCATTTCAGCCCACCAAACGGCACTATCCGCTGGATTGATAAACGACCATACCATGGTGGCAATGATGATCACTGCCAACAGTGGCGGGACTTTTGAGCGGTATTCCGCGGGGCTTAGATCCATCGTTTGCATGCTGCGTTCCTTGTTCTTGTTGGTGTCGGTGTCGGAGTTATTTGACCAGTGGCCAGCCACCGAGATTTTTGTAGCGATTGACCATCCAGCAAAACAGCTCTGCGGTACGTTCGGTATCGTACAGCGCAGAGTGCGCTTGGCGACTATCAAACGCGATGCCAGCTTCTTGGCAGGCTTTGATCAGCACCGTTTGCCCCAGCGTTAACGCCGCTAGTGCTGCGGTATCAAAGGTAACAAATGGATGAAATGGGTTGCGTTTCAAGTTGGCACGTTCTGCGGCGGCCATCACAAAGCCGTGATCAAAGGTGGCATTGTGACCGACCAGAATGGAACGTTGGCAGCCCGCATCTTTTTGCGCTTTACGGATAGGCTTGAAGATCTCTTTCAGCGCTTCACCTTCTGGTACTGCGCCGCGTAACGGCGAATTCGGGTCAATGCCATTAAACTCTAATGCCGCGGGTTCAAGGTTGGCTCCTTCGAAGGGCTCGACATGGTAGTGAAAGGTTTGATCGGGATGCAGCCACCCTTGCTCGTCAAAAGCAAGGGTCACTGCCGCCACTTCCAGTAGCGCATCGGTTTTCGCGTTAAAGCCGGCGGTTTCAACATCAATGACCACCGGCAAATAGCCGCGAAAACGTTGCTTCATGAGACTCACGTCTTGCTCACTCATAGATCGTCGTCGTCACTGCGTTCAATCAGTTCAATGGCGTAGCCATCAGGGTCACGAACGAAGGCGATCACGGTTTTGCCGCCTTTCACTGGACCAGGCTTACGGTAAACGTCCGCACCTTGGGCTTCAAGCTTTTCACACAAGGCGTAGATGTCATCGACACCAATAGCGATGTGGCCGTAGGCGTTGCCCATGTCATACTCGCTTTGACCCCAGTTGTAGGTTAACTCAAGTACGGTATGGTCTTTTTCGTCACCATAGCCGACAAAAGCGAGGGTGTATTTGTATTCTTCGTTGTCCGCTTGACGGAGTAACTTCATGCCCATTAATTCGGTATAGAACTTGATCGAACGGTCCAAATCACCAACACGAAGCATGGTATGTAACATGCGCATAGACTACTCCTTAATCGTCTGAGGTTTTTTCTTTAAATTCACACAAGTCTTCAATAATACAACTGCCGCAGCGCGGTTTACGCGCAATGCAGGTGTAGCGCCCATGCAGGATAAACCAGTGATGGGCGTCCACTTTAAATTCGGCGGGGATCACTTTTTCTAAGCGATCTTCTACCGCGCGCACGGTTTTACCTGGGGCAAACTTGGTGCGATTCGATACCCGAAAAATATGGGTGTCGACGGCGATCGTGGGCCAACCAAAGGCAGTGTTGAGCACCACATTCGCAGTTTTGCGCCCCACGCCCGGCAAAGCTTCGAGCGCTTCGCGGTTTTCTGGTACCTCGCCATGATGCTCGTTGACCAAAATAGCACAGGTTTTCATCATATTTTCGGCTTTAGAATTGAATAAGCCGATGGTTTTGATGTACTCCTTCACGCCCTCAAGGCCAAGATCTAAGATGGCTTGTGGCGTATTGGCAACCGGGAAGAGCTTACGGGTCGCTTTGTTCACGCCAACGTCGGTAGCTTGCGCTGACAGTAACACTGCAATTAATAGCTCAAAGCTCGAGGAATACTCGAGCTCTGTCGTGGGGTTTGGGTTGTTGGCGCGTAAACGCTCTAAAATCTCAACACGTTTTTGTTTATTCATCGGTCTCAATCGTTGTCGTTATTGTGAGGTTACGCGGGCGCGCGTCACTTCTTTTACCGGCTTGCTCGCTCGTTCGGCACGCCGTTGATCGATAATGTTTTTCAAGGCAATAATAAAGCCCATGGCGATAAAGGCACCCGGTGGTAGAATCGCCAGCAGCAAGGGGTAATCCACGCTAAAGAGCTCAATGCGCAGGGCTGCCGCCCAATCACCTAATAACAGGTTCGCGCCATCAAATAAGGTACCGTTGCCAATCACTTCTCGAATCGCACCGAGCACTAACAGCACCAAGGTAAAGCCTAAGCCCATCATCAACCCGTCAAAAGCGGCACGTTGCCACGGATTTTTTGAGGCAAAGGCTTCGGCACGGCCAATAATGGCGCAGTTGGTGACAATCAGAGGAATAAAAATACCCAGCGATTGATAAAGGCCGTAAACGTACGCATTCATCAACAACTGGATGACGGTAACGTAGGTCGCAATCACCATTACAAACACCGGAATGCGAATTTCTTTGGGCACGAAATCACGTACCAACGACACGGTAATGTTTGAACCTATTAATACCAATAAGGTGGCCAAACCTAAACCAAGGGCGTTGGTGACGGTAGCGGTTACCGCCAGCAATGGACATAAGCCTAATAGCTGCACTAATGCCGGGTTGTTCTCCCATAGCCCTTGCCATGTGATGTCACGATAACTCATGCTTCGGCACCTCCACAATTCGCGGGCAGGGCAGCCCAGTTGTCACGTTCGGCTTGAAAGGTTTGCACCGCTCGGGCGGTAGCTTGCACCACCGCGCGCGGTGTGATGGTCGCACCGGTAAAGGAGTCAAATACGCCACCGTCCCGTTTTACCGCCCAACGGTTGTCATCGTTGCCGTTCACGGTCATGCCATCAAAGCTGGTGATCCAAGCGCTTTTACGGATTTCAATTTTGTCACCAAGGCCCGGCGTTTCTTTGTGCTCGAGGGTGCGCACACCAGCCACGGTACCGTCCCAGTTGATGGCGACCAATAAGCGAATTGCACCTGAGTAGCCATTCGGGGCGATCACTTCAACCGCTGCTGCGGTGGGTTTGCCGTCACGCGTGGCTAAATACAGCGGTGTTGGCTGCTTGGCAAGGGCAGAGTGCTCGACCAAACGGCAACTGGCGTACAAGTCGTTGTCGTGAACTTCGGCGGGCAACAATTGATTGAGTACTTGCAGCAATTCACGTTGTTGTTCACGGGCAATAGGCTCGGCGGTAAGCTTAGCGGTGAGCATTACTAATAAGGTCGCCACCACGGCAAAACCGGCCAGAATCAAACCATTGCGCTGCATGCTTTTGGCAATCATGAGCGACCTCCATGACCATAGGCAACGGGTTGCGTGTATTTATCAATAATCGGCACCGTCATATTTGCCAAGAGCACGGCAAAGGCCACGGCGTCAGGGTAGCCACCCCAGGTGCGAATAACGAACACCAAGAAGCCCACTAACAGACCAAAGTACAAGCGTCCGCGATTCGAGGTGGCCGCGGTCACTGGGTCGGTGGCAATGAAGAACGCACCCAACATGGTAGCACCACTTAACAAGTGCATGAGCGGTGACACACTTTGATCCGGGGCAAACAACCACGCCAGCGCCGCTGGCACTGCTAAGCCAAGCAACATACCGGTTGGAATGTGCCAGCTGATAATGCGTTGTTTAATGAGTACCACGCCACCGAGTAAAAACGCGAGGTTGACCCACTGCCAACCAAGGCCAGCAAGTGTGCCAAAAATTGGTTGTTGCAGTGCTTCACCAATGGTGAGTTGATGGTTCAAGGCGGTGCGTAGGCTGTCCAATGGCGTAGCCATGGTCAAGCCATCGGCGCCCATGCGCAACTGTTCAAGATCATAGCCAGCGGGTGTGAAACCGGTGAAAATGACTGAAGCGGCATCCATAAAGCTCAGCTCAAACTGACTGATTTGCGTCGGCAGTGGCCAACTGGTCATTTGTACCGGGAAACTAATAAGGAGCACCACATAACCGGCCATCGCAGGGTTAAAGATATTTTGCCCAACGCCGCCGTACACGTGTTTTACCACGCCAATAGCAAAGGCGGTACCAATCACGATCAACCACCAAGGCGCTAAACTCGGAATACTAATCGCCAGTAAAATGGCGGTAACCAAGGCGGTATGGTCTTGCCACGCTGATTGAATGGTACGACCGCGCAACCGCATGCTAAGTGCTTCTACGACAAAAGCCGTGCTAACGGCTAAGGCCAGTTGCCACAGCACCCCCCAACCAAAGAAATACATCAGCGTTAGCAAGCCTGGAATAAGTGCCACGTAAACCCAACGCATCACTTGTTGCGTGGTACGGCGTTGGTGGCTGTGAGGAGAGGCCGCGAGTTTAAAGGTCATTCGTTGTTATCCTCGTGCGATGACGGTTGCTCGGCCGCTGCTTTTTGCTGAGCGGCCTTACGGGCTTTGGCGCGGGCGATAGCGGCTTGGACAGCATCTTGTGGATTATCACCACCAGCTTTGACTTGCTCAGCTTGCGCTTTCTTACGTGCCTCAGCGGCTTTGCGGTGACGCTCCAAACGCTCTTCCTTCTCGCGTTCAAGACGTACTTGACGTGCCTCGAAGCGTTCGCGCGCAACTTCTGCTTTGGCTTTCTCACGCGCTAAGGTGCGAATTTCCGCTTTCGCTTTGCGGTAATAATGCACCAGTGGAATTTCACTTGGGCACACATAGGCGCAGGCGCCGCACTCGATGCAGTCAAACAGGTTTTGCCCTTCAAGCCCGTCGTAATCTTTGGCTTTGGCGAGCCATTGCAATTGTTGTGGCAGCAGTTGTGCGGGACAGACATCGGCACAGGCGCCACAACGAATACAGTTCATTTCGTGTTGCGCCGGCGCCAATTCTTGCACGCTTGGCAACAACAAACAGTTGGTAATTTTCACCACCGGGACGTCGGTATCCGGCAGGGTAAAGCCCATCATTGGGCCACCCATAATAATGCGTTGGGCCGGATCGCTTTGTTGAAACCCGGTGTAGTGCAGCACTTCGCCGACCGGCGTCCCGAGGCGAACCCAATAATTGCCGGGCTTTTCCACGGCTTCACCGGTTACCGTAACGACCCGTTCGATCAGCGGCTCACCTTGGCGAATGGCGCGGCTAACGGCGTAGGCAGTACCGACGTTTTGCATTAACAGGCCGATATCAATAGGTAAGCCTTTGCTCGGTACTTGGCGACCGGTAAGCAGTTGAATCAACTGCTTCTCACCACCTGAGGGATACTTTGTCGGGACGATGCGCAAACTCATGTTCGGATAATCCGTCAGCTCCGCTTTCATTGCGGCAATGGCTTCGGGCTTATTATCTTCAATAGCAATCAGGGCTTTTTTGGCATCGGCCAAGTGCATCAAAATGGCAGCACCATCTAAAATGGTCGCAGCATGTTCGCGCATCAAACGATCATCGGCACTAATGTAGGGTTCACACTCAATACCGTTAATGATCAAATAATCGATCGGTCGCTGCAGTGCCAGTTTTTGGGCGGTGGGGAAGCCAGCGCCACCAAGCCCTGCAATCCCAGCATTACGCAGTCGCTCTAACACGTCCGCACGTGCGGCTTGACGATAATCTGGCAAAGGCTGAGGTGGTGCAGGCGTGTCGTTGCCATCGGCTTCAATACGCACCACCACATCGGTCATTCCTGACGGGTGGGCAATCCGGCCAGGGCCAATCGAAGTGACTGTGCCCGAGGTCGGGGCATGCACCGGTAATCCCAAGCTCACCCCCGCACGGGTAAGCGGTTGCCCCCGTAGCACCTGTTCACCCACGCTGACGCAAAGCTCAGCGGGTGCACCAGCGTGCTGCTTTACGGGCACGACGTAGGTATTGGCGAGCGGAAGCTTCGCAATAGGTGTTTGGTTGGACAGTTCTTTGCGCTGCGGTGGATGGATACCGCCAGGGAAGTCCCAAATCTGTCCAGCTTCGATTGCTTTTGAATTTGCTGCGGTCGACATTACGACGTTGCCTCCACAATTTGCACTGGAATCTGTTCAAGATCCCATTGCCAGTTTTCTGGGCGCGTCGGTACCGGAACCATATCGATACAATCGACGGGGCAGGGCTCGACACAAAGGTCACAGCCGGTGCACTCATGGGCAATCACGGTGTGCATTTGTTTGGCGGCACCTAAAATAGCGTCAACCGGACAGGCTTGGATACACTTGGTGCAGCCAATGCACTCGTCCTCGCGGATCACCGCGACCTTTTTGACGTCTTCTTCGCCGTGCGCGGCATCTAAAGGTTTCGCCTCCACGCCCATCAAATCGGCGAGGGCTTTGATGGTGCTCTCACCACCGGGTGGGCATTTATTGATTTCATCGCCGTTGGCAATGGCTTCGGCATAGGGGCGGCAGCCTGGATAACCGCATTGGCCACATTGGGTCTGCGGCAAAATCGCATCAATCTGATCGACAATAGGATCACTTTCGACTTTAAAGCGTACCGCTGCGAAGCCTAAAACCAAGCCAAATACTAAGGCAAGTACACCAATGGCAATAAGTGCGGTAATTAAACTCATGAGACACTCACCAATCCTGTGAAGCCCATAAAGGCCAATGACATTAAGCCGGCCGTGATCATACCTACCGCAGCCCCTTTAAACGGGACCGGTACATCGGCTGCTGCCAAGCGCTCACGCAGGGCAGAAAAAAGGATCAGCACTAACGAAAAGCCAAGCGCCGCGCCAAAGCCATAAATAATGGACTCGATAAAGTTGTGTTGTTCGTTGATGTTCAGCAGGGCGACACCCAAGACCGCACAGTTGGTGGTGATCAACGGTAAGAAAATACCGAGCAAGCGGTAAAGTGTTGGGCTGGTTTTATGCACCACCATTTCGGTGAATTGCACCACCACGGCGATCACCAAAATAAAGCTCAGTGTTTGCAACGCCATAAGGCCAAGTGGCTGCAGCAGGTAATGGTTTACCAAATAACTGCAGACCGATGCCAAGGTTAGCACGAAGGTTGTGGCGGCAGACATGCCGATCGCGGTTTCCAGTTTGTTGGAAACCCCCATAAAGGGACACAAACCAAGAAACTTCACTAACACGAAATTGTTGACCAATACCGTTGCAACTAACAACAGTAGATACTCACCCATGAGAATCATCCAGAATCGCTAATAAATCATGTGTATTATCGAATGTTTGGCGCTTTGAAACAACCGACATAATGTAGTGTTAATCCACTTTGTCATGGAATCTTCATCAAGTTGTAGCAAAACCGCCACTTGGCTCTCGTAACTTAAGCACCACTACAGGAACAGAGGAGCCTGTTATGGTGCGTTGGTTAGCCACCTTAAGCCGCTATGATCAGCAATGGTTTTGTTGGTGTTCGCAGCGCTCACAAAGTTTCCACAAACAAGGCTGGATCCGTTGGATCTCACGCTCGGGCGACGGCTATTGCTACGCAGCGATGGCGGCACTTTTGTACGGCTTAGCTCCAGAACAGGGGCGCCCTTTGTTTGCTGCACTGGCGCTGGGCTTCGCTATTGAAGTGCCGCTGTTTATCGCCATTAAGCGCGTGTTAAAGCGCCCTCGACCATACCATACGTTGTCGATCACCGCAGTGATCAAAGCACACGATCAATTTAGTTTTCCATCCGGCCATACCACGGCCGCATTTCTTTTTGCTGGGTTAGCCAGCTTTTACTTTCCTAGTTTAGCTGCACTTTGGTTTGTTTGGGCGACAGTGGTTGGACTGTCACGCTTACTACTTGGCGTGCACTATCCCGGAGATATCGTTGCTGGCGCACTGCTAGGTAGTGCTCTGGCGCGTTTGACGCTCAGTTTAGTTAGTTCGTAACGCTTAAGAAAAGGAGTTGCCGATGCGCATTTTACTTGGTGTTCAAGGTACAGGGAACGGCCATTTGAGTCGCTGCAGCGCGTTGTCCGAAGCCTTAATGCAACACGACGTTGAGGTGGATTACTTGATTTCTGGTCGCGCGCCAGAACATTTTTTTGATATGGAATCGTTTCCACAATGGCAATGGCGTCAAGGCTTATCATTTGCGGTGCGAAACGGCCGCATTGATTTGGGAGCAACCTTACGACAAAACCAGTGGAAACAATTTTGGCGCGATGTGAAAGCGCTTGATCTTAGCAGCTACGATTTGGTCGTGACCGACTATGAGCCAGTGGTGGCGTGGGCGGCTCGGCGACAAAAGGTACGTTGTATAGGGATGGGGCGCCAATACGCCTTTTATCACCATACCCAATCGTTGCGTTTGCCGTGGATGTACCAACAGATGATCCGTTGGTTCGCACCGGTGACCGATGTTGTCGGCATGCACTGGATTGCAGACGGCCAACATGTACTGCCGCCAATCGTGCATCATCGCACCACAGCGCAACAAGCTGAAAAAGATCATTTCTTGGTTTACCTGCCGTTTGAGTCGTTGATTAGTGTGCACCGCTTATTGGTGAAGTTTCCGCACTACCGCTTTAGTGTGTTTCACCCAGATGCGAAACGTCAGACCTTGGCTGGCATCGATTATTACCCGCCGTCGCGAACGAAGTTTGCCGAACATTTTGTTCGCGCAGAAGGGGTGATCAGTAATGCGGGCTTTGAAACGGCGTGTGAAGCTCTGGCATATGGCAAAAAACTGCTGGTACGGCCGCTTGCGGGACAATTTGAGCAACTGGCTAATGCCCGTTGTCTAGCAGAGTTAGGGCTAGCTACGCAGCTTACAGAGCTTTCTGAAGAGGGTTTACAAGCATGGTTCGCAAAGGGCGAACGGCATCAATGTTTTTGGCCTAATGTAGCCGAGGAACTGGCAGCGTGGTTAGCGGCTGGCGCAACTGAAAACATAAGTGAATTAGGTCGACGGCTGTGGCGTCAAGCGGATGTCGCAGATTACAAAGATTTATTACGGAGTGATTTGCGTTTACAGCGCGGATGAGTCTCCGCTAAGAAGTGGCTCCCCAGGTTGGATTCGAACCAACGACACATGGATTAACAGTCCACCGCTCTAACCAACTGAGCTACTGGGGAATCGCTTTGAAGCATGTTGTTGTGATGAGTTGGCTCCCCAGGTTGGATTCGAACCAACGACACATGGATTAACAGTCCACCGCTCTAACCAACTGAGCTACTGGGGAACTCATCAAACAACGGATGCGAATGTTAATGATGCGCGCAGCACCTGTCAATAGCTAAAAAGCTTGTTTGCGCGTTTTATGTGCAAGCGACGCAAAATAAGTTTTGTCAAGCATGGAACGGTGACAGAACTATGACGAAAAGCATAGCCAAAATACCTCTGTGGTTATCCACAGTGAGGGCAAACTCGCGTGGTTGTTGGGGTTGCCGATCTTATTCACAAATTCTGTGGATAACCTTGTGGGTAGAACTGTGAGAAGCCTTAAATGGCGGTAGGTAGCGCGCGATTTTGGGGTTGATTAAAAAGTAACAGTTAATTTATTTCTTCATTAAAATCAATCGGTTACAATAAATCGTTGATATGAGATGAATTTATTTTACGAAATCTTAAAACTGCATTACAAATGACCGTTACTTGTGTATTTCTTCGCTCATTCGCTTAAAATTTGACTTGACAACCACCCAAAAACAAATGTTTCTGGGTGGTTGTTGTAAGATCAATCGCTGAACGTTTTGGCAACGATTAGTTGCTGGCAAATTTGGCGATACGGGCAACGGCTTCTTTAAGGGTGTCGAGGCTGGTCGCAAATGAGAAGCGACAATGACCCGGTGCACCAAAGGCAGAGCCTGGCACAAGTGCAACTTTGACTTCACCAAGCACGGCTTCACACCATTCGACATCGGTAGCGAAACCTTTGCTTGCCATCATTTCTTCAATGTTGGCAAAGGTATAGAAAGTGCCATCACCAGCAATGCAGCGCATGCCTGGAATTTGGTTCAGCGCGTCAACCAAGTAGTCGTGACGCTGTTTAAAGGCTTTGACCATGTCGGTAATGCAGCTTTGGTCACCTTCAAGTGCCGCTAGCGCAGCATATTGGCTAATGCTGGCTGGGTTTGAGGTACTTTGTGATTGCATTTTTTTCATTGCTGCAATCAAAGGTGCAGGACCCGCGGCATAACCAATACGCCAGCCCGTCATTGAATAGGCTTTCGAAACACCTGAGAGCACCACGATACGATCCCGAAGATCAGGCGCAGCCATTGCGATGTTGGCAAACGGGAAATCTGCCCACAAAATATGCTCGTACATATCGTCGGTAGCAATCAACACTTGCGGATGCGCACGCAATACTTCGGCAAGGGCCTTCAACTCTTCAAGGCTATACGCCGTACCCGTAGGGTTCGAAGGGCTGTTCAAGAATAACAAGCGGGTCTTAGGTGTAATGGCTTCGGCCAATTGTGCTGGGGTGATCTTATAACGCTGATCGATACCTGCTTGAATAAACTTCGGCTCTGCACCCACTAACTTGGCCATGTCAGGATAAGACACCCAATAAGGTGCAGGGATCACTACTTCATCGCCTGGGTTCAACCACGCGCTAAGCAAATTGAAAATGCTGTGTTTGCCGCCAGCCGAGATCAAGATCTCGTTCAGAGCATACTCCAATTGATTGTCACGCTTAAACTTGTTAATCACTGCTTGTTTCAATGGCACAATACCATCAACAGCAGTGTATTTGGTGTAGCCTGCATCAATCGCAGCTTTCGCTGCAGTTTTGATGAATTCAGGAGTATCAAAATCCGGCTCGCCAACACCCAGCCCGATCACATCATGACCAGCGGCACGTAATTCGGCTGCTTTTTGTGAGACAGCAAGGGTAGGAGAGGGTTGGATGGCATTAACACGATCGGACAATGGATAGTTCACGGCATTTTCCTGTGGATCTGATTGAAGCCTAAGGGTAACAAGATGAGGCGTACTATATGATCCTCAAGGATTATTGTCCACGATCCTTGTAGGATCTAAGCGCAAAATAATGTGCTTTCGTGGCTTCAATTTCAGAATTCCGATACACTAGAGCGCTCGCTCGCAAGCCGCAGAAGCATTCATAACTATTGCCGCCTTGAACGGTACTTACTTTAGTATCGAAAGTGGCACCGATTTGTGTACAAACGTAGGAATTATCATGGCCTCAGCTGTATCGGCAAAATCACTTGTTAACGATCCTATTCCCACAACGCTCTGGCAAATGACTTGGCCGGTAGTGATTGGGGTGCTAACGCTGATCAGTTTCAACGTCGTCGATACTTTTTTTGTAGGCTTACTGGGCACCGATCCGCTCGCTGCCGTGAGTTTTACCTTTCCGGTCACCTTTAGTGTGGTGAGTCTTGCCATTGGCTTAGGAATCGGTACTTCAGCGGTGCTGGCGCGCAAACGCGGTGCTGGTAAAGAAGACGAAGCGCGTTTTGACGGTGTCGTTGCGCTGGCCGTGTCAGCCTTGTTGGTGGCGGTGCTGTCGCTGATCGGTTTTGTCTTAATGGACCCCATTTTCAGCTTGCTACGCGCCCAACCACGCTTAATGCCGTTAGTGCATGACTATATGTATGTATGGTTTGCTGGCGCTACCTTGTTGGTTATGCCAATGGTCGGTAATGCCGTGTTACGCGCCGCCGGCGATACCCGTACGCCATCACTAATCATGGCTTCAGGTGGCTTATTAAACGCGATTTTTGATCCCATTTTGATCTTCGGTATCGGTCCTATTCCTGCCATGGGGGTCAAAGGTGCCGCTCTGGCGAGTTTGATCAGTTGGGCCATTGGTACTGTCTTAGTGCTTTGGTACTTGTGGTACAAAGGTTTGATTCGTTTCAAAATACCAGCCAATGCACATCCACTGCGTTCTGCGAAAGAGTTGCTGAATATTGGTATTCCTGCGGCAGGCGCGAATATGCTGACGCCCATCGCAATGGCGGTGATGACTGCAATTATTGCTGGCTATGGTGCGCCTGCCGTCGCCGCCTTTGGCGTGGGCTCGCGTATCGAGTCGCTGGCGAGTGTGATTATCTTAGCCTTGTCGATGAGTTTACCGCCCTTGATCAGCCAAAACCTTGGGGCGATGAAGTATCAACGCGTGCAAGATGCCTATCTGACTGCAACGCGAGCTATTTTAATGATTCAATTTGCGATCTATATCGTCTTGGTACTCGTAGCGCCATGGGTGGCAACGGTCTTCACTGACGATCCTGAGGTCGCTTGGTTGATCCGTTTGTTTATCTATATCATGCCGTTGGGCTATGGGGTCCAAGGCATTATCATTTTGACCAATTCCAGCTTTAACGCCATGCATGCGCCAATGTCAGCGCTGTGGTTGAGTGTGGTACGGTTGTTCGTGATGTTTGTGCCGCTAAGTTATCTTGGTGCGCTGCTTGCTGATATTCCTGGTTTGTTTATCGGTGGGGTTATCGCCAACGGTATCACCGCGTGGATTGCATGGCGTTGGTTTAAGCAGCATTTAGCGAAAGAGTGGCAAGAGGAGGTCGCCTGATGGCGCGTGCATTTGAGTTAGTGTCGGACTACCAACCTGCCGGCGATCAACCGAAAGCAATTGAGCAATTGGTGGATAACCTTGAGGCCGGTCTGGCACATCAAACCTTGTTGGGGGTAACTGGCTCAGGGAAAACCTTTACCATGGCCAATGTGATCAACAAGGTGCAACGGCCCACACTGATTCTTGCCCATAATAAAACCCTGGCCGCGCAGCTGTACGGCGAAATGAAAGAGTTCTTTCCGAATAACGCGGTCGAGTATTTTGTGTCGTACTATGACTATTACCAACCCGAAGCCTATGTGCCGACCACGGATACCTTTATTGAGAAGGATGCTTCGATTAACGATCATATCGAGCAAATGCGCTTGTCGGCCACCAAGGCGTTAATGGAGCGTCGCGACGTCGTGCTGGTTGCTTCGGTCTCCTGTATTTACGGTTTGGGTGATCCGGAATCTTATATGCAAATGATGTTGCATCTACGCCGCGGTGACATTATTGACCAGCGGGATGTGTTGCGTCGTTTGGCACAACTTCAGTACAAACGTAATGATGCCGCCTTCGAGCGGGGAACCTACCGTGTTCGCGGTGAAGTGATTGATATCTTCCCTGCGGAGTCGGATGAAATGGCGGTACGCGTTGAACTCTTTGATGATGAAATTGATCGCATCAGTTTTTTTGAGCCGCTGACGGGGCAAATTACCCAAGCGGATGTGGCGCGTGCGACCATCTACCCGAAAACCCACTACGTGACGCCGCGCGAAACGCTACTTAAAGCTGTCGAACACATTAAAGACGAGCTTAAAGAGCGTAAGCAACAGTTGTTGGATGCCAACAAACTGATTGAAGAACAACGCATTAGTCAGCGCACCCAGTACGATATCGAGATGATGTTGGAACTGGGCTACTGCTCAGGTATCGAGAACTACTCGCGTTATTTGTCAGGGCGTGCACCGGGCGAGCCACCACCAACCTTATTGGATTACTTACCGGACGATGCCTTATTAATCATTGATGAGTCGCACGTGACGGTCTCGCAAGTCGGCGCCATGTATAAAGGCGATCGGTCGCGGAAAGAAAACTTGGTGAATTATGGTTTTCGTTTGCCTTCGGCATTGGACAACCGCCCCCTTAAATTTGATGAGTTTGAGGCCATTGCGCCGCAAACCATTTATGTGTCGGCAACACCGGGTAAATATGAGTTAGAAAAATCTTCGGGCGAAGTGGTGGAGCAAGTCGTGCGACCGACGGGCTTGATCGATCCTGTGATTGAAATACGGCCGGTGGCGACGCAGGTCGATGATTTAATGTCGGAAGTGCATGCCCGTGTCGCGCAAAATGAGCGTGTGTTGGCCACCACTTTGACCAAGAAAATGGCCGAAGATCTGAGTGATTACCTTGATGAACACGGCATTAAAGTACGTTACTTGCACTCGGATATCGATACGGTGGAGCGGATGGAAATTATTCGCGACTTACGTTTAGGCGAATTTGATGTACTGGTCGGCATTAACTTGTTGCGTGAAGGCTTGGATATGCCAGAAGTCGGCTTGGTGGCAATTCTCGATGCCGACAAAGAAGGCTTCTTACGTTCAGACCGTTCCTTAATTCAGACCATAGGTCGCGCGGCGCGGAACGTGAATGGTAAAGCCATTTTGTACGCGGATAAGATCACCGGTTCGATGCAGCGGGCGATGGATGAAACTGAACGCCGTCGGGCGAAGCAGATTGCCCATAACGAAGCGCATGGCATTACCCCGCAAGGATTGAAAAAGCGCGTTACCGATGTCATGGATCTCGGTGGTGCACGTCAACGGCGCTCTTCGTATGAAGCACGTAAAGCTGTGGCCGAAGCGGAAGCCAAATACAACGTGGATCTCAATGATCCTGTCGCCATTATGAAAGTTCTTGAGAAAACCGAGAAGCAGATGTACCAAGCGGCACAGGACCTCGAGTTTGAGAAGGCAGCGCAACTTCGTGATGACGTTGCCAAACTCCGTGAACGCCTGAAATTACTAGGGTAGGGTATGCAATTACAACCTGGTGACGAGCGCTATCTTACGGCTGAAGGTGTCGTACGTACGCCGCTCGCATTGTTCTTTATCTTACTGTTGTTCTTACGGGGCTATGCGGCGTGGGTGATTTCGTTAACCTTTGTCGAAGATCGCAGCCGCATGCTGCAGTTTTTTTACGCCAATACCGAGCAATTCGTGCTAGCGCTTGCTGTAGGAGCGCCGGCGCTCTTGGTATTGGTGATGCTTACCCAAATTCGTGAGGAAATTCCAAGTTGGGTAGCTCGGGTTGCCAAGGTGGCGCCGTTACTGCTGTGGTTAAGTTGGCTGGCCGATGGCGTTTTACTGGGCAGCATTATTGCGTCGAACTGGCCACATTTCGCTTTTGTGAAGGCATTACTGTTGTTTAGTTGGTTGGTGGTGCTGTGGTTGTTGTTGTATTCGCGGCATTTGAAGCGTTTCTTCCAGCTCGTAGCTGGTTAAAAGGCGTTGCTGGTTGTTTGTTGCTTGTTGTTTGAAAAAACAAAAAGACAACCAATACGTTGGTTTGGACTTTGGTTTTGGTTTTGACAAGCAGCAAGGAACAAGCAGCGAGTAACAAAAGAAGTGGTGGATGGTACTGGGCTCGAACCAGTGACCCCCGCCTTGTAAGGGCGGTGCTCTCCCAACTGAGCTAACCATCCAGGGTCGGTCTGCAGAGATAATGTAGAGTGGTGGATGGTACTGGGCTCGAACCAGTGACCCCCGCCTTGTAAGGGCGGTGCTCTCCCAACTGAGCTAACCATCCATTTCTCTGCGTTGCGGGGCGTATTATAGGGCCCTTCACAATACTGTCAACAGAAAATCTTAGGCAATTGAACTGACTGCTGTCTTTTTCACCGAATCGCTGGTGAATCGTTCAATTCAGGCCAAAACCAATGGTGCGAGGACCGTTGGTTATTGATAAACTACGTGCAAAATAACCCGAATGATGCGGAGAATGCAACTATTATGACGGTAGTCACTCGTTTTGCCCCTAGCCCAACCGGTTACCTCCACGTTGGAGGTGCGCGTACAGCACTTTATTCATGGTTGGTTGCGAAAGCAGCCGGTGGAAAATTTGTGTTGCGAATTGAAGATACGGATCGTGAGCGTTCAACGCAGCCGGCCATTGATGCCATTTTAGAAGGCATGGAATGGTTAGGATTGAACTGGGACGAGGGTCCTTTTTACCAAACCAAACGCTTTGACCGCTATCAGCAGTACATTGACCAGTTGCTTGCCGAAGATAAAGCTTACAAATGCTATTGCTCGACCGAGCGTCTTGAGCAAATGCGTGAAGAACAAATGGCGAATGGTGAAAAGCCGCGCTATGACGGCCACTGCCGTGATAACCCAAATGCGAGTGGCGACCGTTATGTGATTCGTTTTCGCAACCCGCAAGAAGGTTCAGTGAAATTCAATGACCATATTCGTGGCCCCATTGAGTTTGCCAATACCGAATTGGATGATTTGATTATTGCCCGTAGTGACGGTACGCCTACCTATAACTTCTGTGTCGTGATTGACGACTGGGAGATGGGCATTACCCATGTGGTGCGTGGTGAAGATCATATTAACAACACGCCGCGCCAGATTAATATCTTGCAAGCCTTAGGTGCGCCAGTACCTGAATATGCGCACGTTGCGATGATTCTCGGCGACGATGGTAAGAAACTGTCGAAGCGTCATGGTGCGGTGAGCGTAATGCAGTACCGTGATGACGGCTATTTACCACAAGCAGTCCTGAACTATTTAGTACGTTTGGGTTGGTCGCATGGCGATCAGGAAATCTTCAGCGTCGATGAAATGGTGCAGCTGTTTAAATTAGATGACGTCAATAAAGCAGCGTCAGCCTTCAACACTGAAAAGTTAAACTGGCTGAACCAGCACTATATGAAATCACTGCCGGTGGCAGAAGTGGCGAGCTACTTGCAGTGGCACTTTACTGACCAAGCCATTGACGTGAGCAAAGGCCCTGCGCTTGAGAAAATCATTCCTTTATTGGCTGACCGCGTGAAAACCTTAAAAGAAATGGCAAGCTCGGCGCGTTATTTCTATGAAGAATATGAAGCGTTTGACGAAGCTGCGGCGAAAAAGCATTTACGCCCAGTGGCCCGGGAAGCGTTGGAAGTGGTGCAAGATCGTCTGGCCTCATTAACCGAGTGGCATGCCGAAGCGATTCAAGGCGCGATTCAAGCCGCTGCGGCTGATCTTGACGTGGGCATGGGTAAAGTAGGTATGCCATTACGGGTCGCGGTTACGGGTTCTGGTAACTCGCCTTCACTTGACGTGACGCTTGAACTTATCGAGCAAGAGCAAGTGGTAGGACGTATCGCCCGAGCTATTTCCTATATTATGGAACGCGAACAAGCACAACAATAGGAAAGCTGCTATGGCAAAAGTTCGTCAACTGATCGCGAACAACAAAGAATGGGCACAGCGCCAAGTTGAACAAGATCCGCAATTTTTCGCGGATCTTGTGGCACAACAAAACCCGGAATACTTGTGGATTGGCTGCTCCGATAGCCGTGTTCCTGCAAACCAAGTGGTGGATATGGCGCCTGGTGAGCTGTTTGTGCATCGCAATGTGGCAAATCAAGTGATTCAAACCGACTTCAATTGTTTGTCAGTCGTGCAATATGCCGTTGATGCGTTGAAAGTGAAGCATATTTTGGTCGTCGGACACTACGGTTGTGGTGGTGTGCGTGCAGCAACCGAAAATTGCTCACATGGCTTGGTGGATCATTGGCTGTATCCAATCAAAGATATTTATCGTGAGAATCATGATGAACTTGAAGCGTTGGACGACAAAGCGCGGATTGATCGTCTGTGCGAGTTGAATGTGATTGAACAGGTACGTAACCTAGCAAAGACCACCATTATCCAAAATGCTTGGGATCGCGGCCAACCGTTAGCGATTCACGGTTGGGTATACAGTCTTGAGGATGGTTTAGTGCGTGACATGGAAGTAACGGTACGTGACCGAGAGTCGTTAGAACGGATCTATCATTTCGGGGAATAATTGGATGCTGCCGCAACGGCAGCATCGTCGCTTTACGCATGTGGAGTAGGGAATGTCGTCAAAGGACCAAGGAAGTTCGTCGGCGGGGCTCGTGGATGTACGCCGTCATTCATTTACCGAAGGACTGCAAGAACAACTCGAGACGTTACGTCAGACTGATGATGTAAGAGATAGTGTCGAGGTTGCTGAAGCGTTGGATGATCTCGGTGTAGAACTAGAGCAACTAGGGCTTTGGTTAAATGCGCGCTTTGATGAGTTATTGCAGCTGTTAAAAATCAGTACGGAACTGAATCGCGCCGTGTTGCTGGATGATATTTTGGCGCGTATCTACACGTTCTTTCGTGATGTGATCCCCTACGATCGTATTGGTTGTGCGCTGATTGACAGTGATCAGCAGACTGTAACTGCCTATTGGGCGAAGTTTACCTACGACAATCAGCCCGAAATTACCCCAGGTTATAGTGCGCCGTTAGCAGGCTCGAGCTTGGCGGACATTGTGGCCAGCGGAAAACCGCGTATTTTGAATGATCTTGAAGCCTATCTTGCGGAACACCCCAACTCGGAGTCGACCCAACGTATTGTTAATGAGGGCATTCGTTCGAGTCTCACCTGTCCATTGTTAGCGGATGGCAAGCCGGTCGGATTCTTATTTTTCTCGAGTCGCGAGAAGGGGACTTACCAGCACTTACACCAAGAGGTTTTTCTTTATATTGCCTCGCAGGTGGCGCACTTGATTGAAAAAAGTCGACTGTACCAACATATTGTCGACTTAAATCAGCGGTTGCTGGCAGCTAATGAACAATTGCAGGATAAAGCGTCGCGCGATGCGTTAACGGGCGTGTTGAATCGTGGCGCCATCATGGAGTTTTTACAGCAACAACTGCAAAGCGACGTGCAACATGATACTGCTGTATTGATGTTTGATATCGACTTCTTCAAGAAAGTGAACGATACCTACGGCCATTTACATGGTGATTTAGTTTTGCGCACCGTCGCCTTGCAAATTCAGCAATCGGTGCGTCCGAATGATCGCGTTGGACGTTATGGTGGCGAAGAGTTTTTAGTGGTACTGACCGATGTCACGCCAAAACAGGCAGAAGCGGTCGCTGAACGTATTCGTTGTGCGGTTGCGGCGCAAACCTTTGCTATTGATGACGCGACCATGCAAGTCACCATCAGTGGCGGAGGGGCGTGGTTTGCACAAAATGATCCAACAAATCTTAGCGCGCGACTTGAGCTTGCCGATCGACAGCTTTATGATGCTAAAGAGCGCGGGCGCAATCAGGTACGCTTTGTAAGCGGTTGTTGTAGCAAAAAAGGTTAAAATTGACGACCTTTTGTGCAACCTGTCTTATTTTTCGGCAAACAAAACATTTTGCTGAAAAAAAGGGTTGACGGTTAGCAACGAATTACCATAGAATTCGCCCCGCTGTCAGGGCACTGAAGCACTTGGGGCTATAGCTCAGCTGGGAGAGCGCCTGCCTTGCACGCAGGAGGTCAGCGGTTCGATCCCGCTTAGCTCCACCAAAGTGTCTGATAGTAGTGAAAAGAATGCGTCCCCTTCGTCTAGAGGCCTAGGACACCGCCCTTTCACGGCGGTAACAGGGGTTCGAATCCCCTAGGGGACGCCACTTCATTTCACAGCATTGTCCGGGGTCCCCTTCGTCTAGAGGCCTAGGACACCGCCCTTTCACGGCGGTAACAGGGGTTCGAATCCCCTAGGGGACGCCATATCTTTTGTTGCATGTTGTTGGTTGCTTGCTGCTTGTTTAGCGTAGAGCCAGAGCCAAAACAAAGCATACAAATCTGCATTAAAAGTTGTTCGCTCGTCGAGTGAATGACAACCAGTCCAGGGTCCCCTTCGTCTAGAGGCCTAGGACACCGCCCTTTCACGGCGGTAACAGGGGTTCGAATCCCCTAGGGGACGCCATCTTTTGATATTTTCTTTGCCTTTTTATCGGCATCTTACATCTATGTAAAAGTTGTTCGTAAACCAGTTACGTATTGCGCGGCTTATGATTTATTCGTATCCGCTTGGCGGACTATCTCTTAAAGTATGACTTCAACCTCAGATATAATTTTGACTCGCACCTTTCCCCTTGACAATAAGTATTACTTTAGCGATTTTGTAGCCTGACATTTAATTAACGCTCTGTGAAAACTATTTTTAAATGCTGGGTATGAGGCTTTTTATGAAAAACTATCTCGTTTATTTGGGGGCCCTGCTCCTTGTTGGCTGTGCATCTACGGGAGAAAAAATCGTTATTGATAGAAATTCTCAATATTTGACGAGTAATCAACAACAGAATAATCCCGCTATTAGTAAGGTATCTTCAATCTCTCCGGGAGACCCCGTATTAGAAAGTTTTGATGTAACAGTGAGACCAGCAATAGAGTTAAAGGAGGCCGTGAAGTTCGACGGAACGTATAATGGATTCGTAAATTCTTACGAAATATCACCAAGTGTATTGCCATTAGTTGGTCAAAATCGCACCGGTCGTTTTTTCGGAGCGGATAACAAAGTTAGACAGAAAGTTTCAGCATCTAATACTGACATTTTTGTTGACGGCGGGATATTTGTGCCAAATAACCCAGATATGCAACACGGCTTGTTTATTGATAATTATTCTACTGCATTAGAACTTTTGCCTTTCGTACCAACATATAGTTTTACTGACATAGAAACCACGGAGCGCGGTGATTTTCGGCAAGAGTTTATCTTTACAGGAAGAGCTGGAACTTTGGTGAATTTTGAGTACCGTGAGTATATCGGTGGTCTTGCTAGGCCTGCATTTACTCAATCCGTCTCATTTGACATTAAAGACGATAAGCTTATAGGGTTCAAAGGCGCGATGTTTGAGGTTATAGACGTCTCAAATGCGTCGTTAACTTACAAGGTCATGAAACACTTTCGTCAGAATTAAGGGTACATAAAATATACTGTCCCAATTATAAAGTTGGTGTTTAATTAGTTAGATAGGCGGCGAGCAATTTATGACGGATTTTTACAACGTAGAAATTGATAGCGGTTCTGCCTCTGAAGAAGAGTTGAAACAGGTTCTTTCAATTCTTAAGGAGCGGTTTGAGGAAAATATGGGCGAACCTGTTATTAAAACAAAAAATATAAATGTAGGTCGTACTTTTCGCAGTATTACATTATCTATAAGAAAGCATGCTGGAATGAGCAAGATGATACTTGTTGATATCGTTACTGATCTCATGAGGTCAATGCAGTTAGTTCCGTTTTCCGTAAGTGTAACTTGAAAAAGTAATATGTCATCAAATACGCATTGATCGTAAAGGTTAGTTTTTACGTTCTCTAGTTCTATTGTTTAGTTTGCCAATCAGCTGCAACAAATGCGGCTCCATAATATCTGCAATTTTTTCCTGCGCTTCACGATTCGGATGAATACCGTCGTTTTGCATTAATTCCGGCTGAGTCGCGATCTGTTCCATGAAGAAGGGGATCAATAAAGTATCCGTTTCTTCAGTAATCTCTGGAAAGATAGCCGAGAACATGTCGCTGTAGCGACGGCCGTAGTTGGGCGGAATTCTTATCTGACTCACCGCAACTTTGATACTATCGTCTTGCAAGCGATTGATGATTTGTAACAAATTAGAACTGATCGTCGTTGGCGTGAAACCACGTAGACCATCATTACCACCAAGCTCAATAAATACCGCATCTGGTGCGTGCGAACGAAGCACACCATCGAGACGGTTTAATGCGCCTTGGGTGGTGTCGCCGCTGATGCTGGCATTAATTAGGGTGACGGAAGGGTGGGTCTCCTGCCAGCGTTGCTGTAGGATGCCTACCCATGACTCTTTGGCTGACATGCCGTAACCGGCACTTAAACTGTCACCTAATACGACCAGTGAGACATTTGCATAGGCTGGACGTATAAGAACAACGACGATAAAAAGCCATGCGAATTTGATAAGGAAATTTTTCATAGATGCTGATTCAAACCACTCAATTAACGAAAAATGTTGAAACTAGTGAGGGTATTTTACACATTTTACACCCCACTGACTTACAAATTACCGCCGGTGAAACCGTAGCCATTGTCGGCGCTTCCGGTTCTGGGAAATCGACCTTACTGGGTTTACTTGCAGGTTTAGACCTTGCCAGTAGCGGAGATGTTTCCATAGATAACGTAAATTTAGGTGATTTGGATGAAGAACAGCGGGCGAAAGTTCGTGCGGACAAAGTCGGCTTCATCTTTCAATCGTTCTTATTGGTACCAAGCCTTACGGCGTTGGAAAACGTGATGTTGCCCGCCGAACTTGCGGGCAACAAGGCTGCCGAACAGCAGGCGCGTGAACTGCTAACAAAAGTGGGCTTGCAAGAGCGGGTGCAGCATTACCCAAACCAGTTATCCGGTGGTGAGCAGCAGCGGGTTGCTATTGCACGTGCCTTTGTCGGCACACCCAAAATTTTGTTTGCGGATGAGCCGACGGGGAATCTCGATGCCGCGACGGGCGGCAAAATCGAAGATTTGTTGTTTGAGATGAATCAAGCCTCGGGTACCACCTTAGTGATGGTGACGCATGACAATGCACTGGCAAAGCGCTGCCAACGGGTGTTCCGCATGGACGGTGGGCAACTGACCGAGGTGACTGGCGATGTGGGCTAGTATTTCGTGGCGATTACTCAAGCAAGAACTACGTCGTGGTGAACTGACCATAATGGCGGCGGCCATTGTGCTGTCGGTGACTGCGGTTTTATCCTTGGCGCTATTTACCGAACGCCTACAGGGCGGTTTAACCGCCCGAAGCGCTGAGTTTCTTGCCGCCGATCGGGTGTTAAGCTCACGTCGTGATGTGCCTCAAGAATGGCTCGACAAAGCGCAAGCGAGTGAGCTGCAAACCGCGCAACGTGTGGTGTTTAACTCGATGGCGTTTGCCAATGAGCAACTGGCGTTGGTCGATGTCAAAGCCGTGTCAGCTGGCTATCCGTTACGCGGTGAGTTGTTGATTGCTGATCAGCCTTATGGCGATGAACGTGTGGCGCAGGGTATTCCTGCTGCAGGCGAAGCTTGGGTAGCGGCGGCGCTGTTTCAAGAGCTAGGGTTGCAGGTGGGGGACACCATCGAGGTGGGGGACAGCCGCTTTGAGATAACCCGGGTGCTGACCTATGAGCCTGATGTCGGCTTCTCGGTCTTCACCGACAGTCCTAATGTATTGATTAACTACAGCGAGCTACAGGGGACCGGTTTGATTCAACCCGGTAGCCGCGTACGCTACAACATTCTTTATGCCGGCGCGAGCGATGACCTGGCCGATTATGAAGCCTGGTTGACGCCTCAGTTAAACGAAGACACGCACAATTGGCGCAGTGTTGAAGATGGTGATTCGCCACTGGCCCGCAGTTTACAGCGGGCTGAACGCTTTATGCTGTTGGCAAGTTTGCTTGGGGTGGTACTCGCGGCTACGGCGGTCGCTGTTGCGGCGCAACGCTACTGTCAGCGGAACTACGATGTCGTGGCTATCCTCAAAACGTTGGGCGCTGAGCGTCGTAAGATTCAGAAAATATTCATCTTACATTTACTGTTGTTAACCAGCTTGAGCATTGGCATTGGCTTGCTGTTGGGCTGGCTGCTCCAAGCCGTCGTTATTGCTTGGGTTGGCAACCACCTCGGGGTAACTTTGCCTGAGGGCTCCCTGCGCGGCGTTGGGCTTGCTGCCGGTACTGGCTTGCTGTGTGCGGTGATGTTCACCTTGTACCCGCTATTGCGGTTGATTGATGTACCGCCGTTACGGGTGCTTAATCGACAATTGGGCGGTGCTGAACGTTGGCGTTGGCTGCATTGGTTGGCCTCTGGCGGCACTATCTATGCGCTGCTATGGCTCTACAGCGGTCAAGGCTTATTAGCGACAGCGCTCTTTGTTGGCGGCGCGGTGGCGGCGGCAGTCCTGCTGTTGATTAGCCGCGTGTTCATCAAGGCCAGTCGTCAAGCTGGGATGCAAGCGGGCAGTGCGTGGCGTCTTGCCATGGCCGGCTTGCAACGTCGCGCGCAAGCGAACAGCGTACAAATGCTGAGCTTTTCCACGGCAATTATGCTGTTGTTGTTGGTATTGGCGTTGCGCTATGACTTGCTCGAAGACTGGCAACGCCAGTTGCCTGATGATGCGCCAAACTATTTCTTGGTGAATGTCGCGCAAAGTGATGTGCCTGCGTTACAACAGCGCTTCGCCGAACGCGATATTGAAGCCAACGATATGTATCCGGTGGTGCCGGGGCGGATGACAGCGGTCAATGCTGTGCCTGTGGTCGATGAAGTGACCAAGGAAGAGCGTGAGTCGGAGCAAGCGCCACAGAGTGAGCAGCGGGAAGGTTTTGGCCGTGAATTGTCATTAACCTGGCGCGATACCTTGCCACCGAACAACACCATTAGTGCGGGCCAATGGTGGGAGGAAGATCCCAAGCCACAAGTCTCCATTGAAAGTGGCGTGGCAGAGCGTCTGCGGCTAACGCTGGGCGATGAGCTGACCTTTAATATCGGTGGTGAGGTCTTTACTGTACCCGTGACTAGCATTCGTGAAGTGAATTGGAGTTCGATGCAGCCGAATTTCTTTATGATCTTTAATACGGCAACGCTTTCTGAATTCCCCGCGACCTATATCTCGAGCTTTAACTTACCGCAGGAACGTAAAAGCGAACTTTATGAACTGTTTCGGCCGTTTCCGCAAGTGTCGCTGATCGATCTCGATGCCATTATCGATCAGTTACGTGAGGTGATAGCACAGGTCAGTTTAGCGATTTTGTTTGTGTTGGTGTTGGTGATTCTGGCGGGTATTTTAGTCTTACTCGCGCAAGTTCAAGCCTCGCTAGAGGAACGTGAAAAAGAGCTGGTGATACTGCGTACTCTTGGTGCGCCGGCAAAACTCCTACGACGTAGCGTAACCTACGAATTTGTCATTCTAGGCGCGATTAGTGGCGTCATTGCTACTTTGGCAATGGAGTTGTCGCTATGGATCTTACAAACGCAAGTCTTTGAATTAGAGGCGACCTTGCATTGGCGCTTCTGGTTGGTGGGGCCTTTAGCTGGGGCCTTGGTGGTTGGCAGCATGGGACGTCTTGCTTGTACGCGTTTGATTCGACGGAATACCGCACAGTTGATCCGCCGCCTCGCGTAAGGGGCGGCTCACCTCGAGTGTTATTGGGGCAGTGCGGTCTGCAATTGTGGCGCGAAGAGTTCGCGCCAGAGCTGTTCAGCATGCGGACGAAAGATGCCAAAATGCCCCAATTGCTCTAACTGAAACTGTTCGGGACGCACTTCAATACGCTGCTGTGGCGCATTTTTGTAAAAGTCGTGCATGGCCTGAATATTGCGCGCTGTCAGTAGTTCATCATCACTGAACGATAAGCTGATAATGGGCGTGCGTACTGCTGCGTAACGTTGGTAGGCGTGTTCGGCACCGACCACATAATCGGGATGCAAACACCAGCGTCGCCACTGCAGCATCGCGCTTTTCGGCACGTCGCCAATCATTCCTAAGCGTTGTCCAGGAAAATAACCGGCCAGAGGCACAAGCCAAGGCACAATACCGCGCCATAGTAACCAGGAGCTGTACTTTAATTTGGGTTGCGTGTCGCGCCAAAACCCAGTCCCGGTCGCGATGGTGATCATCCGTTCCACTTCCTGATGGCGCTCGAGCAAGCCGAAAATTTGACCGCCGATACTATGGGCAAACCACACTGTAGGTAAATCTGGGTAGTTGTCTAATGCGTGATTAAGTACCGCTTGTGCATCATGGTGAGCCCACTCAGTGATACTACTATTGCGTTGCTTGGTGGTGCCGTTACCGCTTGCCCCTATGCCGTAATAGTCGAAGCCGAGTACGTGGTAGCCCTGTGCTGCTAACCATTCGCAGTAAGCGCGGTAATAGCTGTGTGGGACCGCCATCGCCGGCGCCATAATGACAACTTTCTGAGCGTGCTCAGCAGGATAGTGATGCACGCTAATCTGACGTCCCGGAGCGGTCGTCAGTTGAAAGGCATTACTCAAGTTCTTCGGCATCTTTGTCACGATCGGTGTGGTGTTTGAACATATAGGCGCCGGTAAAAATCGAGAGCACTAGGGTTGCACCAATAATGCCAAAGACTTTGAAGTTCACCCAAGCGTCCAGCGACCAGTATTCCGCGATATAGAGGTTAACCAAGGCCACCGCAATTGCGAAAGCGACCCAAACATAGGTCAGTCGACGCCAAGCGAAATCGGGTAGGTTAATTTCCTCGCCAAGAAAGGCTTGCAGAGGGCTGCGTTTCTTCCACCATAGTCCACCCAACAAGAAAGCGGCGATAGCGACGTAAATGACGCTCACTTTGAGTTTGATAAACCATTCGTCGTGCAACAGCAGGGTGATGGTACCGAAAATCAGAACTACCCAAAGAATGATCCAGTGCCGCGGTGTGACAATTTCTTTCATAAACTTCAGCGCTGTGATCTGAAGCACGGTACCTAGCATAAGTACACCTGTGGCAAGAAAGATGTCGCCCATTAAATAAAACAGAAAAAATAATGCTAACGGCAAGTATTCAAGAAACAGCAGCATGGTTGGCTTCCATTAACGACAAAGACTATGATGAACAGAGTTTGCCAGAAAAGTCGCGCAACGACTACCTGCAAATAGGCAAACTGAGCTGGCTGACAGGGACAGGATGAAGTGAGGCAGAACATGACACAACAACAGAAAATTTTGATCACCGGTGGCACAGGGTTAATCGGCAGCGCCTTAATTATGGCGTTGCGTGATCGTTATGCGATCACCGTGACGACACGTCAACCGCAACAGGCGGAGCGACGCTTCGGGGCCGGAGTGCTGTGTGTGCCTGAATTGCCGTCACTCGAAGATTACCTAGCGGTGATCAACTTGCAAGGTGAGAGTATTGCAGGGAAACGCTGGAGTGCGCAACAAAAGCACCGTTTGCAGCAAAGCCGTTGGAACATCACCTCAGCGTTGGCTGAGGCGATTCAGAACTGTGAAACACCACCCAAGGTGCTGATCAGTGGTTCGGCAATTGGCTATTACGGCGCTCAGGATGCCACCGAAATGACCGAAAATACGCAGGTCAATTATCCGGATGATTTTGCTCAGCAACTTTGTGCTGAATGGGAGCACCGGGCACGGGCTGCGGCATCTGAGCGTACGCGCGTCTGCATTGTACGGACGGGCGTGGTATTGGCAAAAGAGGGCAGTGCCTTACAGAAAATGTTGCCGCCGTATTTGCTCGGTTTAGGTGGCCCACTTGGGAGCGGCGAGCAGTATTTTTCGTGGATTCATCTTGAGGATATGGTGCGGGCGTTAACCTTTTTGCTCGAGCAGGAGAGCTGTGAGGGTGTGTATAACGCCACCGCCCCTGAACCTGTCACGCAGGAAGTATTCAGTCGAAGCATCGCAAAAACTCTCCGCAAGTCGCACTTTATGCGCGTACCTGCGTGGGTTTTGAAGCTGGCATTAGGTGAAATGGCGCAGGTCTTGTTAACCGGCCAGCGAGTGGTGCCAGCGCGGTTACAAGATGCGGGTTTTACCTTTAACTATCCGACTGCTGACGCAGCGCTGCGCGATTGTTTGTTGCCGCCTTCATCTGACTAACAAAGTCTTGCAACGCGGTAACGAGCGCCTGACGGTCGTGCTGGTGCTCGGCAATAATATTGACCACCGCCGAGCCACTGATGGCACCAGCGGCACCTGCCCCAATAGCCGCTTGCACATGTTCCGGCTTGGCAATGCCAAAACCTAACAACGGCGGAGCACTCTGCGCCTGTTGTAGGGCCTCAATGACTGCGCTTGCAGGCGTTTGCATACCGGTTTCAGCACCGGTAACACCCGCGCGACTGAGTAAGTACACATAGCCTTCACTCAGTGCCGCGACCTCTTGTAAACGCGTGTTATCAGCATCGGGCGGCGCAATGAAGATTGGCGCGATGCCGTGTTGTTTGGCCGCTGCAATAAAGGGCGCACTTTCGCGTGTCGGCACATCGGCAATCAATACCGAGTCGACGCCCGCAGCAGCGCAGCGACGATAAAACCCATTATCAGCATTATCATCACCACCAATCACTAAGTTAGCGTAGACCAATAAACCGATCGGTAAATCTGGGTAGCGCTTGCGCACCTCTGTTAATAAGGTGAAGCACTTCGCAATCGTCATACCATGTTCGAGTGCACGAATGGCGGCACGCTGAATGGTTGGGCCATCGGCGACAGGATCAGAAAATGGGAAGCCAAGTTCGAGCGCATCAGCACCGCCTGCAACGAGGGCATCAATGATGGCTAAGCTAGTATCGTAATCCGGGTCGCCAAGGGTAATAAAAGGGACAAAAGCACCTTGATCAGCGGCATCTAAACGTTCAAACATCGCGGCATAACGGCTCATGATTGCTGCTCCTGTTGTTGGAAAATACGACGTACATGATCAATATCTTTGTCGCCACGCCCAGAAAGGTTCACCAATAGAATTTCTGGAGCGTCGGCTTGTTGCGCGCGCTTAAAAGCATAAGCCAAGGCATGTGCGGACTCTAACGCAGGAATAATGCCTTCTTTTTCTGCCAAGAGTTTAAAGGCAGCGAGCGCTTCCTCGTCAGTGACGGAGGCATAACTCGCGCGACCAATACTTTTTAAATGCGCATGTTGCGGACCAACGCCTGGGTAATCGAGCCCAGCCGAAACCGAGTAACTTTCTTCAATTTGACCTTCGCTGGTTTGCATCAAATAGGATTTACAGCCATGTAAAATACCCGGTTTGCCAGCGGCAAGTGTCGCGCCGTGTTCGTGGCTGTTGAGGCCTTTACCTGCCGGTTCAACCCCGACCAAAGCAACGTCAGGCTCGTCAATAAATTCTGCAAAAATGCCGATCGCGTTGGAGCCGCCGCCAACACAAGCAATCACTTCATCGGGTAAGCGGCCTGCTTGCTCAATCATCTGACGTTTGGCTTCGGCACCAATCATCCGGTGAAATTCGCGAACGATGGTTGGAAAGGGGTGTGGGCCGGCTGCGGTACCGAGCAAATAGTGGGTGCATTGATAGCTTGCGGTCCAGTCCCGTAGGGCTTCGTTGACGGCATCTTTTAAGGTGCCACTACCGGTATCGACAGCTACCACTTTCGCGCCCATAAGTTCCATGCGAAACACGTTGGGTTGTTGTCGCTCAACGTCTTTTTTGCCCATGTAAATGGTGCAATCAAGATCCAACAATGCGCAGGCCAAGGCTGTTGCCGTGCCATGCTGGCCGGCACCGGTCTCGGCGATAATACGACGTTTCCCCATACGCTTTGCCAGTAACGCTTGACCTAATACCTGATTGGTTTTGTGCGCACCACCATGAAGGAGATCTTCACGTTTGAGATAAATCTTACAGCCATTAGGGCTGTCCACGGGTAAGTTGCGACACAAGGAGACCGGCGTTGGGCGGCCAAGGTAATTTTTTAACAGGTCGGCGAATTCAGCCTGAAAGGCAGGATCGGCCTGTGCGTCATTGAACGCTTGCTCGAGTTGGTCAAGCGCTGGGAGGAGGATTTCAGGGACAAATTGTCCGCCGAAATCACCAAAATAGGCTGCAGATTGACTCATGATGTGTGCTTCCCATAGTGTCGAATGTGTTGAAAAAGCTGAATAATTTTACCCGCGTCTTTCACGCCTTTGCTGTGCTCTAGCTGCGAGTTAAAGTCGAAACGCGTTAGGCCGGTCGCTTGTGCGCCGGCGAGGTTTTCGAGTCCTAAGCCGCCGGCAAGAATACATTGCTGGCGTTGGTGCGCGCTGAGTTGGTCGAGTAACTGCCAGTCGAATGCTTGTCCAGTGCCGCCTGCACCATGATCGAGCAAATAGCGGTCGCAACGGCTGTCCGGGAGTTGCAAAGGGGCCTCGACAGCGCAGGCTTGCCAGATCTCAATACCGCGCGGCAGTTGCTGGCGCAGTTGTGCGATGTAATCGATATCTTCATGGCCATGCAGTTGTACTGCATGCAGATCTAACTCGGTGGCGGTATCAACAACGTACTGCAAAGGGCTGTCGGCAAAGACGCCGACAAACGCCAGTTCCGGCTCACAGGCGATAAGCGCTGCGGCTTGTGCCAGAGTGACCGCACGCGGTGATTGTGGTACGAAAATCAAGCCGCCATAGGCTGCACCACTGGCACGTACGACCATGGCATCGCTGGGACGGGTCAGCCCACAAACTTTATGCTGGCCGTAAATGAGCTCGCGACAGGCCTGATCAATACACGGCTGACTGGTGAGTGCACTGCCGACCAGGAAACCGTCAACATAAGGCGCGGTTGCGCGCACGGTCGCATGGTCACTGTAACCTGATTCCGCCACCAACAACGCGCCTTTGGGGGCCTGTTGGCTGAGGGTGCGACTGCGGGTAATATCAATACTGAGGTCATGCAAGTTACGGTTGTTGATACCAATAATCTTGGCGCCGAGGGCGGCAGCGCGTTGCATTTCGTCAGGGGTACTGACTTCGGTCAAAACGTCAAGCTGATAACGTGCCGCTAATTGCACGAGCTCTTGGTAAGTCGCATCGTCGAGCACGGACAACATCAGCAAGATAGCATCGGCACCGTAATGGCGTGCGAGCAGGACTTGCAAGGGGTCAACGATAAAGTCTTTACACAAGACTGGTATCGAGACGCTGGCACTAACTGCGCTTAAGTAGGCAAAGTCGCCTTGAAAGTAGTCTGGTTCAGTTAAGACTGAGATCGCCGCAGCATAGCGGCTGTAGGTCTTGGCAATGTTAACGGGATGAAAGTCATCGCGAATCAAGCCTTTTGAAGGCGATGCTTTTTTACACTCGAGAATAAAGCCACTTGCTGGCGCCGATAGCGCCTTGGCTAAACTACGGGTGCTTGGGGTAAGCGTTGCCGCGAGCGTGTCGACGTCATACTGCTGCGCCAATTCAGCGATGCGCTCACGGCGCTTGGCGACGATGGTCATAAGAGTACTACTAACAGCCACGATTAAACTCCTGAAGTTGCTGTAGATGGGTATACGCCTGTCCGCTGGCGAGATGTTCTAAAACGGCGCTGGTCGCCTCCTTGAGTGTCGCGAAACGTCCGGTTAGGTACAATAAGCCGGCGGTGCTCATCGCCACGGCCTGTTGGTGGGCGCGTGGCGCTTTGCCTTTAAGCACTTGAATCAATGCATGGGCATTAAAGTCGGCATCACCGCCGCGCAGTTCACTGATCTCGGCATGTTGTACCCCAAAGTCTTCGGGCGTCAACTGGTACTCATGCAAGGTAGCGTCACGCAACTCGACCACTTGGGTCGGTCCGTGTAAGGCAAATTCATCTAAACCAGAGCCATGTAGTACCATCGCGCGCTCACAACCGAGCAATTGCAAGGTTTGCGCCAGTGGCTTGACCCACGCTGGGTCATAGACGCCCAGCACCTGAATGTTCGGCCGCGCCGGATTCACCAAAGGCCCAAGTAAGTTGAACAACGTTCGGGTTTTCAGTGTTTGCCGTACCGGCATGGCGTAACGAATGCCAGGATGATAGTGCGGTGCAAATAAAAAGCAAAAATTAAGCGCGTCTAATTGCTTGGCTGCAACGGCTGGGTCCTGGGTAACGGACAAGCCGAGGCTTTCTAACACGTCTGCCGAGCCTGAGCGCGACGACACGCTGCGATTGCCATGCTTAGCAACTGTGAGCCCCATACTGGCCGCTACTAGCGCTGCGGTGGTCGAGATATTAATGGTGTTACTGCCATCGCCACCGGTACCGCAACTGTCTACGACCACGCGGTCTGGGCGTTGAAAGGTCTTGGCAGCGCGGCGCAAGGCGAGGGCTGCCCCAGCCATTTCCGGCGGCGTTTCACCACGCATTTTCATGCTTGTTAGGAGCGCGGTAATTTGAATTTCGTTGAGTTCACCTTTAACTAAACGATCGAACAGTCGCTCGGTCGCTGCCATCGATAAGGTTTCGCCAGCGAGTAGTTGTTTAATTGTTTCCATAGAACGACTCCTGTGCAAATAAGAAAGAGAGGGTTTGTTGCAGCAACTGAGTACCGCGTCCAGTCAAAATGGATTCCGGATGAAATTGGTAGCCGATCGCCTGATCGTCGGCAAAATAGCAGGCCATTGGAATGCGTGCGCCTGCCGCATCGACGTCGGCAAGTACTTCAATGGTTTGTGGTAACTCGTAGCCCGCTAAGCTGTGGTATCGTGCGACGGTCAAAGGGTTGGGCAGGGCATCGAAAACGCTATGCTCCACACAGCGAATGGCAGAGGCTTTACCGTGTAGGGTTTCGCCGCAACGCTTCACGGTGGCACCGTTGGCTTCTAACAGCGCTTGCATACCTAAACAAATTCCTAGCATGGGGTAACGGCCTCGGGCGTATGCGATGATTGCCATTAGCTGGCCAGCGTCGCGCGGGTGGCCTGGGCCAGGCGAGAGACAAAGTAATTGCGGGCCTTGATAGCTTTCAAGTTCAGCTCGCAGGGCCGCCAAAGTAACCGTGTTGCGATACACCAACAGCGGGTAGCCAAGTTGGCTAAGTTCATCCACTAAGTTGTAGCTAAACGAATCAATATTATCGATAAGAATAATGCGTGGTGCAGCCATTACTTTGCCTCCGCGTCTGAGAATGTGGCTTGAATGGCGCTAATCACCGCCTGCGCTTTGTTTTCGGTTTCAGCGATTTCAGCATCGGCTTGAGAGTCAGCAACGATGCCGGCCCCGGCTTGCACATGCGCGATACCATCGCGCACGAAGGCGGCACGAATGACAATGCAGGTATCCATATCACCGGCACTATTGAGATAGCCTACCGCGCCCCCGTAACTGCCACGACGTTGTTGCTCGAATTGCCGAATGAGCCGCGCAGCACTTACTTTGGGTGCGCCAACCAAGGTACCCATGTTCATACATGCACGGTAGGCATGCAGTGCGTCAAGGTCAGGCGCTAATTGCGCGACCACTCGGGAGACCAAGTGCATCACGTGCGAGTAGCGGTCGACTTGCAGTAAGTCGGCCACATAGCGGCTGCCTGGAACTGCAATACGGGCAAGATCGTTCCGTGCTAAATCGACCAGCATGAGGTGTTCAGAAAGTTCTTTTTGGTCACAACGCAGTTCCAGCTCTAAGCGACTATCAAGGTCGCGATTGAGCGTGCCATCAGCATTCTTGCCGCGGGGACGCGTGCCAGCAATCGGATATAGTTCAACTTGATTACTGCTGGCGGTGTATTTCAGTGCCGACTCTGGAGAGGCACCGAACAGAACAAAGTCATCGGTTTGCAGGTAAAACATATACGGCGACGGATTCGCTGCTTTGAGTTGTTGATAAGCCGCAAAACTATCCGGGCAGGCCAAACTAAATTGGCGTGATGGCACCACTTGAAAAATATCGCCATCGGCAATGTGTTCTTTGAGCGCGGTAATCCATTGCGCGTAGGTGTCGCGCTCGGGTTGAGCCAGAACTGCTGGAACCGGGTTTGACACTTGCTGCGTGGCCGGAGCCAAGGCTGGTAGTTGGCAGTGAGCGGCAATTTCACCCATTTGTTTGGCCAGTTGCGGGTAGTAGTGTTCTGAGTCGGGGCCGCTGAGCAAGGTCGCAAGTAATTCGGTAGTACGGTTTTGATGGTCAACAATCACCAGAGTTTCGGCAAGGTAGAACTGATAGTCAGGGCAGCTGTTGTCGCCACAAGGTACCTCAGGCAAAGCCTCCATACTGGTCAGGTAGTCGTAGCCAAACACGCCACCAATAAACAAGGCAAAGTCATGTTGTCGGCTATCATCTAGCAGTTGCAACTGCTGTTGGATCAGGCGTAATGGATGTTCGGTACTGACTTGGCGCAGCCGATTCGCTTCATCGAGGCAGGTGGTATCGGTTGGCGTAAAGTCGCAGGTTAGTTGCGTCGGTGTTGCGCTGATGCTAGCCAGTGCCTGCAGGCGTGACGCTAAAAATGGTAACAGCTGGGCACCGTTGGCAGTAAGCGCGTTAATGACGACGCGTTGGCCCTGACAGGTCAGTTGTAATGCAGCTTGTGTCATGATCAAGCTTTTCATGTGCTGCCGCGACTGAATTTCAGCCGAGTCGAGCAGCAGTGTATGTGGTTTGTCACCGCAAAGACTGGCAAACAATTGCTGCGTCGCTTCGCTGTATGGAAGCTGCATGTGCAGCGAGTGGTAATAGCCTGGTTGTTGTTCAAATTGCACGTTGTTACCCCGGTTTTCTAAGCCATTTTTGGTTGCAGACCGGCGGGCACAAAAAAACCCGCCATCAGCGGGTTTTCATCAAATAACGTATCGAATACGCACAGATGCATCGCCCGCTAGCTCGGGAAATGCCACCACCACTGTACGCTTTTAAGAATTTGTACGTTATTGATCATTGTCGAAATCTTCTCTTGTTCGTGTATTTTTAAGCTAACGGAAAGCGGTTAAAGTTGTCAACCCTTTTTTGCCGCTTTCGCCGCGTGTTACCTAGCGTACGCTATGTTTCATAATGCGCGATTTTTGGCGCTGCCAATCACGCTCTTTAATGGTGTCACGTTTATCGTGCGATTTTTTACCTTTACCAAGGTAGATTTCTAGCTTCACCAAATGGCGCTTCCAATACATGGCGGTTGCAACAATGGCGTAGCCTTCACGCTCACTGGCGCCAATCAATTTGTCCAGCTCACGCTTTTTCAATAACAGTTTACGGGTCCGCTCTGCATCACACACAACGTGCGATGACGCTGACAGCAGCGGCTGAATTTGGGCACCTAATAGATAGGCTTCACCATCTTTAATGATCACGTAGGTATCGGCAATATTGACTTTGCCAGCGCGAATACTTTTCACTTCCCAGCCTTGCAGGGCGATACCGGCCTCGAATTTATCTTCGAGAAAATACTCGTGACGCGCTTTTTTGTTCAGCGCGATGGTGTTGGAATTTACTTTGGACTTATTTTTGCTCATGGCGGCTATTATACGCATCAAAAATCAAAAGAAAATTTGTTTATCAGCCAAAGTTGACAATGGATGATCAGCGTTTGAAAGTGAGGTATCATGCGGAAATTTTCAAGTAAGGCAAGGAAATTGAATGCCAAGCATTGAACGAAGTGCGCTGGTACCTTTCAGCGACGAACAAATGTACGCGCTCGTCAATGATATCGATAGCTACCCGGAGTTTGTGCCGGGCTGTCGCGCTGCGCAGGTGATCGAGCAAACCGAAACCAGCAAAGTAGCACGCTTGGATATCAGCAAGGCTGGCGTAGGCAAGTCGTTTACCACGCGTAATACCCTCGAGCCGCCAGGGCGCATTGGGATGGAACTGGTTGATGGACCCTTCCGCTATTTACGTGGTGGCTGGACCTTTCATCGTTTGGATGAAAATGCCTGTAAAATTGTCTTACAGCTTGAATTCGAATTTGCCAATCGCTTATTAGGTTTGGCCTTTGGTAATATTTTTAACGAGCTACAAAGTCGCATGGTCGATGCCTTTGTCAAACGCGCTGAAAGCGTTTATGGAACTTCCGTATGAGTCCACAAAGTCAGCAGCACATTCAGATTGAAGTGGCCTATGCCACGCCGGATAAACAGCAGATTATTCCGTTACGGGTGCGCGAAGGGTTAACGGTGGAAGCATGTATCGCCCAATCCAATATTGTGCGTTACTTCCCGGAAATCGACTTAAGCGAACAGAAAGTTGGCATATGGAGCAAAGCGGTCAAACTTGATCATGTGCCACGTGACGGTGATCGCATTGAAATTTATCGGCCGTTAATTGCCGATCCGAAAGCCATTCGTCGGAAGCGGGCCGAACGCGCCAAAGACGATGGTCGTGCCGATCCAGTAACGGGTGGTCGCCGCCGTCGCAGCGATGATGATGAAACAGCAGGTGAGTCTTGAAACAGCAGGTTAAGCTTTATGTGATTCGCCACGGCGAAGCGATGCCAGCACAGGCTTTGCAAGGGGATGCAATTCGTCCGTTGACCCCCTTCGGTGAACAGGAAGTGATGGTCAACGCGCAGTGGTTGGCGCACTACCTGAATGCGCAAGCGCACCCAGCGCTCGACTTACTCTTGGTCAGTCCTTTGGTACGTGCGCGACAAACAGCCTCGGTGCTAACTAGCGTGGTACAGACCAAGCATGAGCAAGTGTGTACCGACATTACCCCAGAGGGGAATGCCGAGCAGTTTGCGGATTGGTTGTTCGCTGAGTTGCAACATTTAGGCTCTCAGGTGAAACAGGTCGCCATTGTGTCGCACATGCCATTTGTTAGCTTTTTAGTCGCAGCGTTAGACAAAGCCGCTACCCCGATAATGTTTCCTACGGCAGGCATTGCTGAGCTTACCCTGCAGCCAGAAGACTGGCAGGGGCACTTTGAACGCATGGCCGTAGCCGAACCGCCCCAATAAGCGAACGCACTTTTGTGGAGAACGAACATGAGTTCAGTGCTAAAAGAATTGAAAACGATTGAAGATTATTGGCGTTGGGGTGTGAGTCAATTACACAATGCCGAGGTGTTTTTTGGCCACGGTACTGATAATGCCGATACCGAGACCCAAGTACTGTTGGCGCACGTGTTGCATCTTGATGTGCTGCAACTGGCTGACTTTCGTGGTGCGCGCTTAACCAGCGGCGAACGCGAAAACTTTCTTGCGTTGCTTGAGCAGCGCATCAGTGAACGTAAACCTGCCGCCTATTTGACCGGCCAAGCTTGGTTTGCGGGCTTGCCGTTTAAGGTTGATGAACGCGTATTAGTGCCGCGTTCACCGATTGCTGAATTGATCGAGAGCGAGTTTCAGCCTTGGTTAGTTGCTGCCCCGAAGCATATTCTCGATTTGTGTACGGGCAGTGCCTGTATTGCGATTGCTTGTGCCTACGCGTTTGAGGATGCCGAAGTCGATGCGTTGGATATTTCCAGCGACGCTTTAGAAGTTGCCGAAGAGAACATTGCGGCACACCAACTCGAGCATCGTGTGTTTCCAATTCAATCAGATTTGTACAGCGCAGTGAAAGGCCAAAAGTACGATCTTATCGTCACCAACCCACCTTATGTTGATGCCGAAGACATGGCAGATTTACCGGCTGAGTTTCATCATGAACCTGAACTTGGTCTTGCGGCTGGCGACGATGGCTTGGATTTAGTCCGCACAATTTTGCGCGAAGCGCCTGAGCATTTGACCGAGAATGGTATTTTGATTTGTGAAGTGGGCAACTCAATGGTACATATGATGCACTTGTACCCCGATGTACCATTTACTTGGCTGTCGTTTGAACGCGGTGGCGACGGTGTCTTTTTGATGACCCGACAAGAATTGGTTGAGTATCACGATAAATTTTAGGAACCCTCATGCCCGGCAATAGCTTTGGAGAATTGTTTCGCGTTACCACTTTTGGTGAAAGTCACGGTGCAGCCTTAGGCGCCATTGTGGATGGTTGCCCGGCAGGGCTCAAACTAACCGAAGCAGACTTACAGATCGAACTCGATCGTCGCAAACCGGGCCAGAGCCGCTATACCACCGCCCGTCGTGAACCCGATCAGGTGAAGATTCTATCCGGGGTTTTCGAAGGCGTAACCACAGGAACGCCGATTGGCTTGTTGATTGAAAACACCGACCAGCGCAGCAAAGATTATTCGGATATCAAAGATTTGTTCCGTCCTGGCCATGCAGATTATACCTATCATCATAAATATGGCATTCGTGACTATCGTGGCGGCGGTCGTTCGTCGGCACGCGAAACTGCGATGCGGGTGGCGGCTGGCGCCATTGCTAAAAAGCTTTTACAGGAGCAGCTTGGCGTAGCGTTTAAGGCCGGTGTGGTGCAAATCGGTCCCCATCAAACTGAGGCTAGCATGGCAAGTTTTGACTGGGCGCAAGCGCGAGAAAACGCGCTCTTTATGCCCGATGCGAGTGTTGCCGAACAAGCCAGTGAGTATTTGAAAAACTTGCTCAAAGAGGGCGATTCGGTGGGCGCACGGGTGCGTCTGGAGGTCGAGGGCGTGCCGGTTGGTTTAGGTGAGCCGGTGTTTGATCGTTTTGACGCAGATTTAGCCAAAGCGTTAATGAGCATTAATGCAGTCAAAGCTGTGAGTATTGGTGATGGTTTTGCCGTCGCCGCACAAAAAGGTAGTGAGCATCGTGACGCGCTGACACCAGAGGGCTTTACCAGCAACCATGCTGGTGGCGTACTGGGTGGCATCAGTAGCGGTCAAACCGTCACCGCTGAAGTCGCGTTTAAACCGACTTCCAGTATTACTTTACCGGGCCAGACCATTGATGTGCACGGGCAACCGCAAACGGTCATTACCCGTGGCCGTCACGACCCTTGCGTCGGCATTCGCGGCGTGCCCATTGTCGAAGCTATGGCAGCCCTAGTGATTGTGGATCATTGGTTGCGCCAACGGGCGCAAAAACTTTAGGTGTTATGTCGTACCAACCCCTGATCAAACTTTTTTCTGAATGTTTTTATGCACGCTATCGCACCCGTCTTGTGGCGGGTGACGATGAGCCGTTGTACCGTCCTGCCAGCAACGCCGATGGCGATCACCAAATTATTTTTGCCCATGGCTTCTTCGCCTCAGCCTTGCATGAAATTGCGCATTGGTGCATTGCCGGTGAGCAGCGCCGATTGCTCGAGGATTATGGCTATTGGTACGAACCCGATGGCCGTAATGCCCAGCAACAAGCTCAATTTGAACAGGTAGAAGTGAAGCCCCAAGCATTGGAATGGTTGTTTTCATTGTGTGCTGGCGTGCCGTTTCAGGTGAGTGTCGATAATCTCAATGGTGTTGCAGTGGATCGCGCGGCCTTCACGGCTAAGGTGCGTGCGCAATTGCAATGCTATCTGCGCGAAGGCGTCCCAGCGCGGGCCGAACGTTTTGCGCGAGCGCTTGCCAACTATTATCAGCAACCTTGGCCGCAGGCTGAACAGTTACGAGGAGCAGCATGAGTACCTTTCGTTTAGGTTTAGTGGTCAATCCACTCGCCGGTCTAGGCGGCAGTGTCGCCTTAAAGGGCAGTGATGGTGCTGAAACAGCGGCCTTGGCGCAACAGCTCGGGGCAGAAGCAAAAGCGCCGCAACGTGCTGCGTACGCGTTGCAAGAGTTACGGGAAGTTGCCGATCAACTGACGATTTACACTGGTAGCGCTGGTCTTGGCGCACAAAGTTGTGAACTGGCAGGACTCGACTGTGAGGTGGTCTATCATCAGCATAGTATTTCGACCGCCGCCGATACCCAAGCTTTGGTGCAATGCCTGTGCGAGCAACATCAGGTTGACCTCGTATTGTTCGCCGGGGGCGATGGGACCGCGCGCGATGTCTACGCGGTGGTTGCCGAAGATCAACCAGTTTTGGGCGTGCCCGCTGGGGTAAAGATCCACTCGGGGGTGTACGCGGTTAGCCCTCGCGCGGCAGGTAAAGTGGTCGCGCAATTGGTCCGCGGCGAACTTGCAACGGTGACGCATGCCGATGTAATGGACATCGATGAGGTTGCCTTTCGGCAGGGTACTGTGCGCGCCAAACGTTACGGTGAAATGCTAGTGCCGGAAGAATTGCGGTTTGTGCAAGCGGTAAAAATGGGCGGCCGTGAAAGCGATGAAATGGTGTTGGCGGACATTGCGGCTGATGTGGTCGAGCGCATGGAAGACGATGTGCTGTACATCATGGGCTCAGGCTCAACCGTTGCGGCGGTGATGGACGAGCTGGGGTTGCCGAATACCTTACTTGGCGTTGACGTAGTTAAAAATGGTGAACTTGTGGCCGCTGATGTTACCGCCCGACAGCTTGAACAGTGGGTGATCGATGAAGGCCAAGCAGCGCATTTGATCGTGACGGTAATAGGCGGACAAGGACATATTTTTGGTCGAGGGAACCAACAGTTGAGTAGTCGGCTGTTAGCGCACTTAGGTAAGCAAAATATTCAGGTCATCGCCACCAAACGTAAACTACAACATCTCGAAGGCAAGCCGCTGCTGGTCGATAGTGGTGATCCGATGGTGGATGATAGCTTATGTGGACTCATGCGGGTCACTACGGGCTATCATGATGAAGTCTTTGTGCAGGTCGATGCGCCGTAACGCATCGACGTTGTCGAGCGGTTAGAATTGCGAACGCGGTAAGTAGACGGTAATGCCGTCGAGTTCTTCAGTCATCTCAATTTGGCAGCTTAAACGACTGTTCTCTTCTGGCTCAATCGCCATATCAATCATGTCATCTTCGCGTTCGCTCGCGGGTGGGAGTTTATCTTGCCACTCTTTCGCCACATAAACATGGCAGGTCGCGCAAGCCATAACGCCACCACACTCACCAAGAATACCATCGATCATGTTGTCCACGGCACCTTCCATCAGGTTTTGTCCTACTGGAATATCGGCTTCAAACTGATTACCTTTCGCATCAATGTAAATCGCGCGTGGCATGCTATCTCCTTCATTGTGACGTGATTTTTTCACAACGATTCTACCATAGTTTTACGCGGTAAATTTATGCAAATCGCCCCTTGTTCAGGTAAACTACCGCCACTTTTTTGCAGCTGGAGCACACAACTGGTGAGTGGCTTTGATACCTTTTTAGAAAAGCTTTTTAAAATCAAAGCGCAAGGAAGCTCGGTAAAAGCTGAGGTGATTGGCGGGGCAACAACGTTCCTGACCATGGCCTACATTATTTTCATCAACCCATCAATTCTCGCCCTGACCGGAATGGATTACGGTGCGGTGTTTGTGGCGACCTGTTTAGCAGCTGGTATCGGCTGTTTAATTATGGGCGTCTGGGCAAACTATCCGGTCGCCTTAGCGCCAGGGATGGGCTTGAATGCTATGTTTACCCATAGCGTGGTGATTGGCATGGGTTATACATGGCAAGTAGCCTTGGGCGCAGTGTTCTTTTCTGGCATTATTTTCTTTGTTTTATCAGCCTTTAAGGTGCGCGCGTGGATTATTAATTCCATACCGCCAACCTTACGCCTTGCAATCGCCGCCGGTATTGGTGCGTTCTTAGCGCTGATTGGCTTACAAAACGCCGGTATTATTGTTGGGCATGATCAAACCCTTGTTACTTTGGGTGACATGACGAGTTTGTCGGTGGTGCTGGCAAGCCTAGGTTTCTTTTTGATCATTGGCTTGGTGGCGCGTCAGATCCAAGGGGCGGCGCTACTCAGTATTTTATTTATCACCTTCCTTGGTTGGCTGTTTGGCGATGTTGCCTACACCGGCATTGTCTCTGCACCGCCAAGTCTAGCGCCGACCTTTATGCAACTCGACATCGCTGGTGCGTTTAATGTGGCCATGTTGAGCGTTATTTTTGCATTCTTGTTTGTTGATTTGTTTGATACCTCAGGCACTTTGATGGCGGTGGCTCAGCGCGCAGGGATCACTGATAAAAATGGCAAGTTACCACGTCTTGAGCGCGCTTTGATGGCGGACTCAACAGCTTCGGTGGCAGGGTCGATGTTGGGTACTTCGACCACGACCAGCTATATCGAATCCGCCTCGGGTGTTGCTTCTGGTGGTAAAACTGGCCTCACTGCGGTGGTGGTTGGACTGTTATTTGTCTTAGCGATATTTTTCGCGCCACTGGCAAAAATGGTGCCGAACTATGCTACCGCTGGAGCGATTATTTATGTTTCGGTGTTAATGTTGTTCACGTTAAAATCAGTGAACTGGGACGATATTACCGAAGCTGCGCCGGTCGCTGTGGTGTTGTTGATGACACCGCTAACGTACTCGATTGCTGACGGCATTGCGCTCGGCTTTATTAGCTTTGTGATGATCAAAGCTCTTGGTGGGCGCTATCACGAATTGAATTGGAGTGTGGTCATTCTGGCCGCGCTCTTTGTCGCTAAATTTATTTGGTTGGGGTAAGACATCATGGGATGGCATACAAATCGCGAATTTTTCGTTTCTTGGGAAGAACTGCATCGTGCAACAAAAGAGCTCGCCCGGCGCCAATTGCCGGCCGAACAGTGGCAGGGCATTATTGCGGTAAGTCGCGGCGGTTTAGTGCCTGCGGCCATTGTCGCGCGCGAGCTCAACATTCGTTTGGTCGAAAGCGTCTGTGTCAGCTCCTATGATCACGACAGCCAGCGTGACAAGGTGACACTTTTAAAAGACGTGCACTGTACCGACGACGGTGAAGGCTTCTTAGTTATTGATGACTTGGTCGACACCGGCAATACCTTGAAGTTTTTGCGTCAACGTTTGCCAAAAGCAAAATTCATTACGGTCTATGCCAAGCCGGCCGGTATGGATCTGGTCAACGATTACGTCGCTGATCTCGAGCAGGAAACCTGGATTCATTTCCCATGGGACATGCACTTGCACTACGTAGAACCACTCGCCGGACAAGATAACTAATTCCGCACGAGTCACTTAGTTCTTGAGAAGCCGGGCTGTGTCCCGGCTTTTTTGTTGCTTTATATTTTTGTTGTGATTAAGTATGTAAGTTGTATTTTAGTATCCTGAAAGGGATGAGATATGCGCTATTTGATGATGAAGAAACCGACTTTAATGACGAACAAGGAGAGCTGTGTGAAACCTTTTTATGTCTTCATTTTGGTGTCGATGATGTTTGGTCTTTCTGCATGTAGTCCCTCGGGACCAGGCCCTCTTGAAGGGAAGTGGCGCCTTGAGGGAGGACTGATACCGATGACTGTCATTTACACTGAAACTACGGAAGAATCGATGGGAATTATCAGTAACGTTTCGTATCGGCATGATGGGAACGATATCTACGTTACGTATGAGAGTGGTATTGCGGAAGGCCACTCGGTTCGTTTTACGCGAGTCAACAACAGTACGTTTGCAAGCGAGTTTGGCACCTTACGGCGCGTGCGCTAGAGGTTTAACCCGAGTGAAGAGAGTTCATGATGGAAGTGACGCGTGTTCAGCAATTATTCTCAGAGCTGTACGATGTCATTGAGGGACTTAATCATCAATCTTCAAAGAGGATTGATGTAAGTTTAGCCCTCTCGTACAACGTACTGCAATTGAATCAATCGATTTTTGTGCTGGCTCAGCAAAAGCATTTTGTTGCAGGAGCTGTACTTTTACGCGCGCAATTTGAAAGTATCGTACGCAGTGTGTGGGCGTTCCATGTTGCGACGGATGATCAGGTAAAGAAACTTTCACCGCCTCTTGAAACTTTAATGGACTCGTCAAGTAGCAAATTACCCATGTTAAGCAAGATGTTAGAGCAATTAGACGAGTCTCCCCATTTAGCGCATCTTATGGTCAGTTTGCGTGAGTTTAAAGGGAGTTCGTGGTCATTCCTTAACTCGTTTGTGCACTCAGGTCATCAGAGTGTGGTTTGGACGCAACTTAGTGTACCTGAGCAGCTTTATGAGCAGTTATTGAAGGGAAGTAATAATATTGCTTTGTTGGCCTTCATAAATATTGGGTTGCTGAGCGGTGTCGAGGGTATACAAAAAAGAATTCACAGCGTTGCTGCAAAGTATCCAGACTGTTTTGGTCCGCAGCGCAGTTAAAAAAGCCGAGCTTGTGCTCGGCTTTTTCGTTGGGGTAGCGGTTAGGCGAGTGCTTTTTGCACTGTGGCAACAACGTCGCTGATGGCGATTTTAGTTTTGTCGCCAGACTTACGGTGTTTGTATTCAACCGCTTGTTCATCGAGGTTACGCTCACCGATGACGATTTGATGCGGAATACCGACCAATTCCATATCGGCAAACATCACGCCTGGGCGCTCTTTACGGTCGTCAAATAACACATCAATGCCAGCGGCTTTAAGCTCCGCATAAAGTTGTTCAGCAACTTCTTGTACACGCGCAGATTTGTGCATGTTCATTGGCACAATGGCCACTTGGAACGGGGCGAGGGCGTCTGGCCAAGTAATGCCGTATTGATCGTGGTTTTGCTCAACAGCAGCTGCGACGATACGCGACACACCAATACCGTAACAACCCATCATTAAGGTTTCGTGTTTCCCGCTGTCGGTTAGTACGCCAACCTTCATCGCGTCAGAGTACTTTTTACCGAGCTGGAAGATGTGACCGACTTCGATGCCACGTTTGATCAGTAAGCTACCTTGGCCACATGGGCTAGGATCGCCTTCGACAACGTTACGTAAATCGGCAACTTCTGGCAGGGCAACGTCACGTTCCCAATTGATGTTGAAGAAGTGGAAGCCATCTTCGTTGGCACCAGCACCAAAGTCTGCCATCACCGCAACACTGCGATCGACAATGATGTCCATTGGCAAGTTAACTGGACCAAGTGAGCCTGGACCAGCGCCTACCGCAGCTCGAATAGCTTCGTCACTAGCGAATTCAAGTGGGCTTGCCACTTGTGGAAGTTTTGCCGCTTTAATTTCGTTCAAGGTGTGATCGCCACGGACCATCAGTGCGACCAATTTACCTTCTTCAGCACCGTGCACGATCAAGGTTTTGACCGTTTGGGTAATCTCAAGACCAAACTGTTCCACTAAAGCGTCGATGGTTTTCGCATTCGGGGTGGCAACTTTTTCCATCGCGGCCGTTGCTGTTGGGCGTTCACCCGCCGGCGCCACTGCTTCTGCCATTTCAACGTTAGCTGCGTAGTCTGAGCTGTCCGAGAAGGCGATATCATCTTCACCAGAAGATGCTAGCACATGGAATTCATGTGACGAGCTACCACCGATCGAGCCGGTATCAGCAATAACAGGACGGTAATCTAGACCCAAGCGCTCGAAAATACGGCAGTAGGCGGCATGCATGCTATCGTAGCTTTCTTGCAAGCTTGCTTGGTCGAGGTGGAATGAGTAAGCATCTTTCATGATGAACTCACGCGCACGCATGACCCCAAAACGCGGACGAATTTCGTCGCGGAATTTGGTTTGGATTTGGAACAAGTTCAGCGGTAACTGCTTATAGCTGCTGACTTCTTTACGTACCAATTCTGAGATAACTTCTTCGTGGGTTGGACCGAGGACAAAGTCACGTTGATGGCGATCTTTCAAACGTAGAAGTTCAGGGCCGTAATCTTCCCAGCGACCTGATTCTTCCCAAAGATCTGCCGGTTGTACCATCGGCATTAACACTTCAAGCGAGCCTGCGCGTTCCATCTCTTCACGCACCACGGCCTCAACCTTACGCAGCACGCGCAAGCCACTGGGCGTCCACGTATAGAGACCTGAAGCGACTTTACGGATCATCCCAGCGCGCAGCATGAGTTGATGACTAATAACTTCTGCGTCAGCAGGGGTTTCTTTCAATGTGCCCAACAAATAGTGACTGGTACGCATGGTTTCCAAAATTCCTTATGCCATGTTGATGCGAAATGCGTTGATTAAGCGGAATTCTATCAGTAGCGCGGCTTGGTCAAAAGCCTTTACTGATGTTTACCACGTGATTTTCGTGATCACGCACCTGCCATTGAATATTTAAATCGAACAGTTGCATGCCGTAGACTTTATCACTGCTTTTGGCTTTGTGGTATGCCGGACGAGGGTCTTGCTGTAAAACTTGTTCAATCAACAGTGCGAGTTGCGGGTATTGCTCACCCAAGTGCATCAGTTGCTGCTGCGCTTGGGCGCTGAAATGCACGGTCATGGCTGCGTCAGGCGCACTGTTTGCATAGCCGCCCAACGCATCGGGTACTGCATCGACGTAAGGTAGATAGGGCTTAATATCCAGCACCGGGGTGCCATCGACCCAGTCACCGCCTTGCACGTGGAGCAGGGTACCACCGTTACCTTGTTCAATACTTAAGAGTTTCACTACCGATAAACCGATGCCATTGGGACGAAAGGTCGAACGACTGGCGAACACGCCAACCTTTTCATTGCCGCCCAAGCGCGGCGGACGTACCAAGGCTTGCCAACCTTGCGCCAAGTTCTGGTGAAATAAGAAGCTGACCCAAATATGGCTAAAGCCCTGCAGTCCACGCGTCGTATCTGGGTGGCCATAAGCGCCAGTGAGCTCAATCTGCGCGGTGGCCGCGGTGACCAGTCCCGGTTGTCGGGGAATGGCAAATTTCTGCGGGTAGGGCGAGTGAATCGTTCCTATAGCTTGGATCACATGTTGCATGGTCAGAAGCGCTATTCGAGTTGAGGTGAGATTGGTGAATTTCAACATAATTTTGTGAATTTTACCAACGTTAGCAACATCCTTGCTCAGTATGTTTTTATATAACGTATTGATTTATATGGCTTTGTAAAAGTTGGCATGGCTCCTGCATAAGGTTTAAAGAAGATTAAAAACATCGTTGTCAACCTTATCAACACTTGCAGCGTCATAAGACACAACGAATCACAAAGAACAACTAACGAATAATGAACAACGAAAGGAGTAGTTCCCATGACACGCCAACAATCGGTTTGGGTTTCAGCTTTAATGTTAATTGCCTCAGTAACGGCAATGAGTGTGCCTTTTGCCAGCACCGCTAATGCTGGTGAACGTGAGTTCAATGCGACCTATAGTGTCAATGATGACACAGCATTCAAATTAGAGTTTGGCGTGGGTTCGGTGACCTTTGAACGCAGCTCAGACGATAGCATTGAAGTAGAAATGATCGCCAAGCCAAGCGAAAAGAAGTGGTTTGGTAAAGCCAACCTTGAAGCGGTGGAGTTAAATGCCGAACAGGATGGCGATCGATTAGTGTTAACTGTTCCCGAGCAAGACGGAGTAACGTTGCAATGGGTGATTCGGGTACCACGTATTGCTGAGTTGAATGTTGATTTAGGCGTCGGCCAAATTGCTGGAGATGTGTATGCCAGCGATATGGATATCAATCTCGGTATTGGTGATATTGACCTTGAGGTCTATGGCGATGTCGATTCAGTGAAGACAGACGTCGGTATTGGCGACACCCATGTGTCAGGCGCGGAAGAAAACTCAAATGACCGGGCATTTATCAGTGCTTCAAGTCGCGCGAAGGGTAAAGGTGATGCGCGCATTAATATTGATACCGGCATTGGTGATATCACCGTACGTATCAAATAACCGCATTACTAACCAAAGAAAAGGCGGCGCAGGTTCAGTGCGTCGCCTTTTTTCTTTACTTGATCAAAAACGCAGTTAATGGCGTGCCGTTTTCGATTGCGTGTTTCAACGCATTTGGCATACGCCCTTGGCCGGTCCAGGTAATACGTTCACCGTTGCTTTCAATAGCATACTTAGGTGGCTTTGGTGCGCGTTTGCGTTTCGGTTTGTCCTGACTTACGACGCTACCATCTAACAATTCTTCAGCATCAATTCCAGCTTCTGCCATGGCTTGACGGAATTCTTCAATTTTACGTTTTTTCTCAGCTTCTAATTGGCGCAATTCCGCTTCTTCTTCTTCGCGGTCCGCAATCACTTTTGCCAATTTTTGTTCAACTTCTTTTAATTCATCGATAGATAAATCCTTTACCGCAGCTTTGAGACGGCGTCCGTGCGTGAGGATATCTAGAAATTCACTCATATATAGTTCCTAATTGTTTAAGGAAGGGGTATTTGAATTAAAGCTAAAATAAAAGCCGGCGACAATATTAATTTGTCGTCGGCTTTATCTTACATCCTAATTAGGAATTGAGAAAAGTTTTTTACATATTCGGGTAATTTGGACCACCTGTTCCTTCAGGTGTGACCCAAGTGATATTCTGACTTGGATCTTTAATATCGCAGGTTTTACAGTGAATACAGTTTTGCGAGTTAATTTTGAAAACGTTCTCACCGTTCTCTTCAACCACTTCATAAACACCGGCAGGGCAGTAGCGCTGCGCGGGCTCTGCGTATTCAGGCAGATTCACCGTTAACGGGATAGCAGCGTCTTTTAATTTTAAATGACATGGCTGATCTTCTTCGTGATTTGTATTTGATAAATACACGGAAGATAAACGATCAAATGTTAATTTATTATCCGGTTTAGGATAATTAATTGTTGCATAATTTGATGCTTTATTTGTGCAGGCGTAATCAGCTTTATTATCTTTAATGGTGAAAGGTAATTTACCGCCAAACCAATTCTGATCCAGCGTATTATATGCGCCGCCAAACCAAGTGCCGAATTTATGAATTGCTGGTCCGAAATTACGTGACCGATATAATTCATCATAGAGCCAAGATGCTTTGAAATGCTCGTCAAACTGAATTAGGTCAGAGTGGCTTTCACCGGCCTTTATCGCCTCAAAAATGGTTTCTGCGGCCAAGATGCCAGATTTCATCGCAGCATGGTTCCCTTTGATTTTGGCCACGTTTAAGGTGCCAGCATTACAGCCTGCTAACACACCGCCCGGGAAAGTCATTTTCGGCAGTGAGTACAAACCGCCTTTGGCGATAGCACGTGCGCCATAGGTGACACGCTTGCCGTGTTGCAACACTTTTGCAATCTCTGGATGCGTTTTAAAACGCTGAAATTCTTGGAACGGGTTCACATAAGGGTTGGCATAGTTCAGATCGACAATTAAGCCCACGTAAACCTGTCCGTCTTCAGCGTGGTACAAGTAGCCACCGCCGGTGGCGTTATCATTCAATGGCCAGCCCGCGCTGTGTACCACGAGGCCTTCTTGATGATGTTCAGCAGGAATATCCCAAATCTCTTTAAAGCCAATGCCGTAGTGTTGCGGCGAGCGTTCATCATTAAGATTAAACTCGGCTTGCAGACGCTTGCCTAAATGGCCTCGGCAGCCTTCGGCAAAGACGGTGTATTTTGCGCGTAGCTCCATACCTGGCTCAAAACTATCTTTAGGCTCGCCGTTGGCGCCAACACCCATGTCACCGGTAATGATCCCGGCGACTTTACCGTCTTCAATGATGACATCCGCGGCAGGGAAACCAGGGAAGATCTCAACACCTAGGCTTTCCGCTTGCTCCGCGAGCCAACGGCACAGATTCCCCATACTGGCAATGTAGTTGCCTTGGTTATGCAAGGTTTTTGGCACCATGAAGTTAGGCAGCCGACGGGCCGAGGTGGCATCGTTAAAGTAGAAAATATGATCGTCAGTCACCGCCGTTTTCAGTGGTGCGCCGCGCTCTTTCCAGTCGGGAAAAAGTTCGTTCAGTGCACGCGGTTCAAAGACCGCACCGGAGAGAATATGGGCACCGACTTCAGAGCCTTTCTCGACCACACAGATCATCAGCTCTTGTTCTTGTGCTTGCGCCAATTGGGCGAGTTTAATGGCACTTGAGAGGCCTGCAGGGCCTGCGCCAACGATAACGACATCAAATTCCATGCTTTCGCGTTGCATATTGGACTCCTTTATAGCGATGCAGTGCTTAGCTGCGATCTGCAAACGGCTGAGCGAGTTGCTCGCCGAGTTGTTCTGGGGGTAACACAGGTGCTAAAAAACGTCCTTGCGCTAGCACACAGTTGCGTTGTTTCAAAAAGTCGACTTGTTGCTGGTTCTCAACGGCCACGCCAATCACTTGCACATTACTGTGGTGCGCCAGTCGAATAATACTTTCAACCAGTTCTTTTTGCACGGCTTGTTCGGGGACATCAGCGAGTAATTCAGGTGCAATCTTAAAGGCTTGAGGAGGGCAGTTGCGCATCGCCCGCAGCAGTTCACTGCTGACACTAGAGACCGTAACACACAGGCGTAACGAGGATTTCTTTAAATCCGCCACCGTACGTTGATGACTGCCACATAGTTGCAGGTAGACCTGCTCATCCACTTCAATTTGTAAGTGTTCGGGCGCGAGCTGAGCACGTTTCAGGTGCTGCGATAACAGCTCGGCGATCTCCGGCATGGTTAGTTGTCGTAGGGACAAGTTAATGCCAAGCAACAGTGGTCGTTGCAATTGCTCCTGCAAGGTTTTGAGTTGTTGGCAGGCTGTTTTAATAATGAATTCAGTGAGTGAAAAAATCAGCCCAGTTTGTTCCATTAGCCCTAAAAACGCATCGGGTTGCACAAATTCATTCGGTTGGATGCGCCAGCGCAACAGACCTTCCACCGCTTGCGCACTGTGGTCACGCAAATGGACGATGGGTTGATAGTGCAGTTCTAGCTGCTGTTGCTCTAAAGCTTCACGTAAGGCGAGCAGTTTTTCTTTGCGTTGGCGCAGTTCATATTGCTGCCCGGCGTGGTAGCGCTCGATGCCAAAAAAGCCCTGTTGCTTGGCGCGATAGAGCGCGGTATCCGCATTATGCAATAAGCCATCAATATCGTAGGACGCGTCACCGGCGCTGACAATGCCGACTGAAGCGGAGCAATAAATTTCATGTTGCTCGATAAACAGCTGGGGACTAATTGCCTCAAGTAGTTGGTGCGCCAGTTGCTCTGCGGTGGTGAGAGGTTCATCGTGATGATGATAGACCACGGCAAAGGTGTCGATTGAGGTGCGGGCCAAATAACTATGGTTCGGGAGCTGTTTGCGGATCCGCATGGCGATGCGTTTGACAATTTCATCCCCGATGGGGTGGCCGAGCGCATGGTTGAGCTCGCGAAAGGCATCAATACTGAGAATGATGAGGGTCAGTTGTTGATGGCGTTCGGCGGCTTTAGGTAACTGTTCGGTAAGGTAATGTACCAGACCATTGCGGTTTGGCAGCTCAGTAAGCGCATCATGATCGGAGAGAAATACCAACTGCGCTTCCGTGGCGTGCATTTTTTGTAACTGTTGCTCGGCATCCTTCACCTGCTGTTTTGCACTGAGAAGGCGCCGGTGCAAATTGTCTGAACGCCAGCCTAAAAAGAGGCCGCCAAGGGTAAGCAAAAGGCCGCCGAAGAAGACCAATTCAGAGCTCACTGAGTACATTTGTTCAAGACGCTCACGCGTTGGCCATAACTCGATTTGCCATTGGTTCGATGCAAATTTTAGTGGCTGTTTGGAGCCCCATTCTTGGCGGAGTTCATCATTGCCGGCAAAACGGTAAATCGCAGTGTCGCTATCTGGCATGGTAATCTCAACTTGATAGCCTTCGGCCAATTCACTGCGCACGAGTGCATCAAGCAATCGATACACGTCAATTACGAAGATGAGATGACTGACGCGTTCTTGGGCGGTGAAGTTAACGCCAAAGACGATATCGACTTCAGAATGTGAAAACAGCTCCGCCGGCGCGCTTAAGGCATGCGGTAGATCTGGATAGGTGCGCAGTTTCGTCGCGATCAAGGTTTCCGTAAAGAGTTGCTCCGCAAGCTCGTCAGCACGGCGATTATTGCGTTGTTCAAGGGTGCGAAAGTTGTCGTCAAGCACTAACAATCGGCGTAACGACGGATAGTATAAAAACAACGTGGTTGCTTCTTCATCAAGACTATCGAGCGTTGCTGATGGGTCACGTTCAAGGTTTCTCGCGCTCCACTCGGCGGCAAAGGCGTAGTTCAACATCATTTGCCGGAACTGGTGTTCCAATTGCCGTGTATCTTCGCTAAGACGTTCACGAATGGTGGCTTCCTCGGCGCTGAGAATAAAGCGGGTGGAAACGATGGTGAGCAATACCCCCACGACCGCAATAACCAGTAATCTCCGCAGTAAGCGCCAGCGCCGTGTATCCATACTTAAACCTCAAGCTCCGGTCGGTTGGCGAATTGTGACAAGGCTTCAGGGTTGGCCAGTGCGTCGGTGTTTTTCACGGTTTCACCGTGGATCATCTGACGTACCGCCAGTTCTACTATTTTGCCACTGATGGTGCGCGGAATGTCCGTCACCTGCGCAATGACCGCTGGCACATGACGTGGCGTGGCATTGGCGCGAATGGTACGACGAATCTGTTGTTGCAGCTCATCATCCAACACAAGTCCGTCACGTAAGCGGACAAACAGCACGACACGCTCATCGTCTTGCCAACGTTGGCCGACCGCGATGCTTTCCAGTACCGCATCAACTTTTTCCACTTGCCGGTAAATCTCGGCGGTACCAATGCGGACCCCACCGGGGTTAAGCACGGCATCGGAGCGACCATAGATGATGACACCGTCATGCTCGGTCAGCTCGGCATAGTCACCATGGGCCCAGATGTTGTCGAAGCGCGCGAAGTAGGCTTGGAAGTACCGCTCGCCATCGTCATCGTGCCAAAAGCCTAGCGGCATGCAAGGGAAACTATTGCGGCAGACTAGCTCACCTTTTTCGCGTAGCACAGCTTCGCCTTGTGCATTGAAAACTTGCACGTCAAGACCAAGGCCTCGGCACTGCAACTCACCGCGATACACCGGCAAAATGGGGCAGCCGAGAGCAAAACACGACACAATATCCGTACCGCCCGAAATCGACGACAAACAAAGATCGGATTTAATCTCACGGTACACGTAGTCAAAGCTTTCAGGCGCAAGTACTGAGCCGGTGGTTAAAATGGCGCGTAACGCTTTAAGTTGATGACTTTGAGCCGGTTTACTATCAGCTTTCTCCAGTGCTGAAAGGTACTTAGCACTGGTACCAAAGACCGAAATCTGTTCTTCGTCAGCGATGTCCCACAAAATGTCAGGCGCTGGATAAAACGGTGAGCCGTCAAACAATACCAAGGTCGTGCCTTGTGCCAGTCCCGAGACCAGCCAGTTCCACATCATCCAACCGCAGGTGGTAAAATAGAACAGCACATCATCGCGGTCGATGTCGGTATGTAGACCGTGTTCTTTGAGGTGTTGCAACAAGGTGCCGCCAACGCCATGGACAATACACTTGGGCACCCCAGTGGTACCCGAGCTAAACATGATGTAGAGCGGATCGTTAAAGGCCATCGGTGTAAAAGTGAGCGCTGGGGTAGGGTGATGGTCTGAAATCACCTCGTGCCACCAACTGCTTTGCGTCGGAAGTACCGCACCTGTGTCGGCAAAGTTCACCAGCAAGGTATGCTCCAGCGACGTCAGTTCTGCCCGAATGGCATTGGTTTTTTCACTGATAGCGAGGGTCTTGCCGTTGTAGTAATACCCATCGACGGTTAAAAATACTTTTGGACTAATTTGACCGAACCGATCGAGCACACCTTGGACACCAAAATCAGGCGAACACGACGACCAAATCGCCCCAAGTGAAGTGGTGGCCAGCATCGCCACAATGGTCTCACAACAATTCGGCATCATTGCGGCAACACGATCACCTTTGCCAACTCCAAGCGCTCGCAAGTGCGCGGCAACGAGGGCGACTTGGCGGTGCAATTCCTGATAACTGATGGCTTGTCGAGCACCATTTTCACCGCGGAAAATCAGCGCTGTGTGGTTGTCGTTGTAGCGTAATAAGTTCTCGGCGAAGTTCAGCGTCGCCTCAGGAAACCACTGCGCTCCAGGAAGTTTGTCGGCATCGGTAACGACGGTATTGCCAGGTACTCCGATGACGTCGAAATAGTCCCATAAGTAACGCCAGAAATCGGCACTATGCTGCACCGACCATTGATGCAAGTCGTGGTAATTCGCCAGCCCCAACCCGAACTGCTGGTTGACGCGCTGTAAGAAGTCGCTCATGCGCGCTTGTTGAATTTGTTCTGCTGAGGGTTGCCACAGTTGTGTTGTTGTCATTCTTGGGCTCCTGCGCTTAAGCGTGCTGCTGTTTTGCCAATTCCGCATTGGCCACGTTAGAACGTGGTGCGTGTCCGAGGGTACGACAAATGGCCGCACCAGCGTCGATCAGACGCGCTAAGTCGATGCCGGTAGTGTAGCCCATTCCATCAAGCATGTAGACCACATCTTCACTGGCTACGTTGCCGCTTGCTCCTTTCGCGTAAGGGCAGCCGCCAAGGCCTGCCACAGCGCTATCAATGGTCCGTACCCCCATGGGCAGGCAGCTGGCGATATTCGCTAGTGCTTGACCGTAGGTATTGTGAAAGTGCAAGGCGAGGTGCTGCATCGGCACCTGGCTGGCAACTGCCTCAAGCATGCGTTGTGCTTTGCTTGGGGTGCCGACCCCGATGGTATCGCCTAACGAGATCTCGTAACAACCCATTTGATAGAGTTTTTCGGCCACCCAAGCGACCTGTTCAGGGGCAATCTCGCCCTCGTAAGGACACCCTAGGACACAACTGACATAACCGCGTACGGGCAGGTTCGCCGCGCGCGCAGCTTCAATCACTGGGGCAAAGCGTTCAAGGCTTGCAGCGATGGAGCAGTTGATGTTTTTTTGGCTAAAAGCTTCTGAGGCGGCACCAAAGATCGCGACTTCGTTAGCCTCTGCCGCCAATGCTGCTTCAAAACCTTTAAGGTTTGGTGTGAGTGCGGCATAGGTCACGCCGGGGTGACGCGCGATGCCAGCGAATACCTCACCGCTGTCAGCCATTTGTGGCACCCACTTAGGACTCACAAAGGCGCCGGTTTCAATGTAGTTTACGCCAGCTTCTGCGAGATCATTCACCAACTGAATCTTAGCCGCCGTGGGTACGGCTTGCTCATTTTGCAAGCCGTCACGTGGACCGACTTCAACTAACTTGATCGCGTTGCTCATGCGTTTGCCTCGTCTGCTTGCAAGGTGAGTAGTTCGGCACCATCACTGACTAAGTCGCCGGCGGCGTAGAATACTTGCTCAACAGTACCCGCATGAGCGGCGCGAATGGTGTATTCCATCTTCATCGCTTCCATGATAACCAAGGCTTGATCTGCTTCAACCGTGTCACCGGCAGCCACCAATACCTCGACAATAGTGCCGTTCATCGGTGCTGCCATACTGCCTTCAGTGGCGGTTTGGCTTAAGGTATCGGCCACTAAGTGGCGCGCAAAACGCACGCTTGCCTGCTCCGACATAACGGTGATGTCATGTGCAGTGGCCATCACATAGACACTGAACTGATGGCCGTTTCGGGACACTGTGAGGCGATCGCCGTCGAGGCTGGCGTGCCAACGGCTGTCGTCAAAGTTACTTTGCCAAGCGTTGCCGCGGCGGGTTAGGGCAACCGTCAGCTCACGCTCGCCATGCTGCAACTGCAAACTGAAACAGGCGGGCTGGTTGAGGCGGAAGTTGCGCGCGTGTTGCCACACCGAGGTGCTGTTTGGCTGCTCAATCAAGTTCTCTGCTAAACATGCCAGTACGGCGTAATCATTGATCTCAGCGTCGCTTAAGGTGGCAAACAGAGCCGCTTCGTGGGTTTCGATAAAACGGGTCGTCAGTTCTGCCTGCTGAAAGTCTTGATGACGGCCAATTTTGCGCAAGAAATCGATGTTGGTGCGCACGCCAGCAATACGATAATCATCAAGAGCGCGCAACAATCGGCGCAGGGCGATGGTGCGGTCTTCGCCCCACACCACCAGCTTGGCGATCATTGGATCATAGAACGTACTAACTTCGTCACCTTCAATGACACCGCTATCAATACGTACATGGGCGTCGGTCGCTGGGGTACGTAAGTGGTGCAGTACGCCGGTGCTTGGCAAGAAATCATGATCAGGGTCTTCCGCGTAAATCCGTGCTTCAAAGGCATGGCCGCGCAACTGAATTTGGTCTTGCGTGAGTGGCAGTACTTCGCCACTGGCAACACGCAGTTGCCATTCCACCAAATCTTGGCCGGTCACCATCTCGGTAACTGGGTGCTCGACCTGCAGGCGCGTGTTCATTTCCATAAAGTAGAAGCTGTTGTCGGTATCCAGTAAGAACTCGACGGTACCTGCACCAACATAATCAATGGCTTGGGCGGCGCGAATGGCAGCTTCTCCCATGGCTTGGCGTGTGCTTTCACTGAGCATTGGGGCCGGAGCTTCTTCAATCACCTTTTGGTGGCGACGCTGGACCGAGCAATCACGCTCAGCTAGATAAACAGCATTGCCGTGACTATCGCAAAACACTTGAATTTCAACATGACGGGGGCGGGTGATGTACTTTTCCACCAACATTTTATCGTTGCCAAAAGCAGCTTTTGCTTCGCGTTTCGCTGAGGCCAAGGCGTCGTTAAAGTCGTTGCTCTGTTCGACCACACGCATGCCTTTGCCGCCACCACCGTAGGCTGCTTTCAGCAGGACGGGGTAACCGATCGCATTGGCTTCAGCGGCAAGCAGTTCACGATCTTGCGCTTCACCATGGTAGCCGGGCACTAAAGGCACCTTGGCGTCACTCATGATGGCTTTCGCGGCGCTTTTTGAGCCCATCGCGGCAATGGCGCTGGTCGGTGGGCCGACAAAAATCAGGTTATTTGCGGCACATGCGTCAGCAAAAGTTTCGTTTTCAGATAAAAAACCATAGCCAGGGTGAATGGCATCAGCGCCAGTCGTTTTTGCCGCCGCGATAATTTTCTCAACCACCAAGTAGCTGTCAGCGCTGGCAGCGGGACCAATATGAATACTTTCGTCCGCGTGTTGTACATGCTGGGCATTGGCATCAGCATCGGAGTAAACAGCTACGGTACTGATCCCCATGGCTTGTGCGGTACGGATGATGCGGCAAGCAATCTCGCCACGGTTGGCAATTAGCAATTTGTTGATCATTGCGAGTCCTTAATCCAATGCGGACGGCGTTTCTCAAGAAATGCGGACAGGCCTTCTTGGCCTTCCGCCGAGACGCGGATGTGAGCGATACGCTCAATGGTAAGCTGTTGTTGCGCGTGCACATCAGGTTGTTGTTCCACGGCAGCAATGAGTTCCTTACAAGCGCTCACGGCAGCAGGGCTGTTGGCGTGAAACGCCGCCAGAAAATCCTCTAAGCAGCTGTCTGTATCGCTACTAATGCTGTGTACCAACCCCATTGCTTGCGCTTGTTCGGCATCGAAGCGCTCGGCGGTGAGCATGTAACGACGTGATTGACGGGCACCAATGGCGCGCATCACGTAGGGGCTAATGACGGCTGGAATGAGGCCAATTTTGACTTCGCTTAAACAAAAACTCGCGCCGGGCTCGGCGATAACAATATCGCTACAGGCGGCGAGACCAACAGCCCCGCCGAAGGCCGCACCTTGCACTACTGCGATGGTGGGTTTGCTGAGCGTGTCGAGCTGCGCCATGAGCTGCGCGAGCTCACCAGCGTCGGCAATATTCTCATCATAATTCTTCTCAGCCATCGAACGCATCCAACCGAGATCTGCCCCTGCTGAAAAGTTGCGCCCCTTCGAGCGCAGTACCAGTACACGGGCGCTGTCATCACGCTCGACTTGCGCCAAGGCATCCAACAGTTCGGCAATCATGACATCGTCAAAGGCGTTGTGCACTTCAGGACGATTCAACGTCAAGGTTGCCACCTGTTGCGCGATGGTAAGGGTAATATAACGATACGACATAGAGCCTCCTTACATGCGGAAGACACCAAACTTGGTGTCCGCAATAGGTGCATTGTTGGCGGCTGCTAGGCTAAGTCCTAACACGGTACGCGTTTGTGCCGGATCGATAATGCCATCGTCCCACAGGCGCGCTGAGGCATAGTAAGGATGCCCTTGCTGTTCGTACTGCTCAATGATTGGCTGTTTTAGCTTTTGCTCGTCTTCTGCCGACATCGTCTCGCCTTTGCGAGCGAGGTTGTCTTTGGTGACTTGCGCCATCACGCCTGCGGCTTGCTCGCCACCCATGACCGAGATGCGTGCATTTGGCCACATGAACATTAAGGTCGGGTCGTACGCACGACCACACATGCCGTAGTTGCCAGCACCGTAACTACCGCCGATAAGCACAGTAAACTTAGGTACTTGGGCACAACTGACTGCGGTCACCATTTTGGCACCGTGTTTGGCAATGCCTTCAGCTTCGTATTTTTTGCCGACCATAAAGCCGGTAATGTTTTGTAAGAACACCAATGGAATTTTACGCTGCGCGCATAGCTCAATGAAATGTGCACCTTTTTGTGCCGATTCAGAGAACAAAATGCCGTTGTTCGCAACAATACCTACCGGGTAGCCATGAATGCGGGCAAACCCGGTGACGAGGGTGTTGCCGTAGTTTTGTTTGAATTCATCAAAGTCAGAATCGTCGACCACCCGCGCAATGACTTCACGCACGTCATAAGGTTTGCGTAAATCAGTACCGACAATGCCATACAACTCTTCGGCATCGTAACGTGGTGGTTTGACCGGCTCTGGGGTTGCCGCTTGTGCGCCCTGATAATTTAACCGCGCGACAGAGCGGCGGGCAAGGGCGAGGGCGTGTTCATCATTCATGGCGAAATGGTCGGCAACGCCAGACACGCGCGTGTGCACATCAGCACCACCGAGTTCTTCAGCGCTCACTTCTTCGCCCGTGGCCGCTTTCACCAAAGGCGGTCCGGCTAAGAAAATGGTGCCTTGCTCTTTCACGATAATGCTTTCATCAGCCATTGCCGGCACATAAGCGCCGCCTGCGGTACAAAGGCCCATCACCACTGCAATTTGTGGAATGCCTTTGGCCGACATATTGGCTTGGTTAAAGAAGATACGTCCAAAATGGTCACGATCCGGGAACACTTCGTCTTGCCGTGGCAAGAACGCACCACCCGAGTCGACCAAGTAGATACAGGGCAAGTGACAACGTTCGGCAATTTCTTGTGCACGTAAATGTTTTTTCACCGTCAACGGGTAGTAGGTGCCACCTTTGACGGTCGCATCGTTGGCGACAATCATGCATTGCACGCCTTCAACCTGACCTATACCTGCGACCACACCCGCTGCAGGCACATTGTCGCTGTAGCATTCCCAGGCGGCGAATTGGCCGATTTCAAGAAACGGCGAACCACTGTCGAGGAGCTTCTCGATCCGTTGCCGAGCGAGTAATTTACCGCGCGCGAGGTGGCGCTCTTGGTACTTGGCACCACCGCCTTGCTTAATGGTTTCGACGTCTTGATAAAGTTCATCGACCACCGCTTGCATTGCTTTTGCGTTGGCAAGATAAGTGGCGTCTTTGGTATTCACTGTGCTGTTGAGAACCGTCACGATTAGGCTCCTGTTTAGGCGGATTCGCTGAACAGTTCACGACCGATCAGCATACGGCGAATTTCAGAAGTTCCGGCACCAATTTCATACAATTTGGCGTCACGCAGCAAACGTCCCGTGGGGTACTCATTAATGTAGCCGTTACCACCGAGTAACTGAATGGCGTCTAGCGCCAACTGAGTGGCTAGTTCGGCGGCATACAAAATCGCACCGGCCGCGTCTTTACGGGTTGTTTCACCACGGTCACAGCTTTGCGCAACGGCGTAAACATAGGCGCGCGCAGCGTTGGTGCGGGTGTACATATCGGCGACTTTACCTTGCACCAATTGGAACTGGCCAATGCTCTGACCGAACTGCTTACGATCGTGCAGATACGGCACCACCACGTCAAGGCAGGCTTGCATAATGCCAAGTGGACCTGCGGCAAGCACGGCGCGTTCGTAGTCAAGGCCGCTCATTAACACTTCGACGCCGCCGTCGAGCTGGCCGAGAATATTCTCGGCCGGCACTTTGCAATCTTCAAACACCAGCTCACAAGTGTTTGAACCACGCATACCGAGTTTGTCGAGTTTTTGTGCAGTACGGAATCCAGGGAAGTCTTTTTCAATAATAAAGGCGGTAATGCCGCGTGAATTTTTTTCTGGATTGGTTTTCGCATACACCACTAGCACATCGGCATCGGGACCATTGGTGATCCACATTTTGTTGCCGTTTAGCACGTAATGGTCGCCTTGCAATTCAGCGCGCAGTTTCATGCTGACCACATCAGAACCGGCGTTAGGTTCGCTCATTGCTAAGGCGCCGACATGCTCGCCCGAGCAGAGTTTTGGCAGGTATTTTTGTTTTTGTGCTTCATTGCCATTGCGCGCAATTTGATTCACACACAAATTGGAGTGAGCACCATAGCTTAAGCCGACCGATGCTGACGCACGGCTGATTTCTTCCATCGCAATAACATGCTCAAGGTACCCTAAACCAGAGCCACCGTATGCCTCCGGCACGGTCATGCCGAGCAGTCCTAGTTCACCAAATTTCTGCCATAAGTCGGCAGGAAACTCATTCGCTTCGTCGATGGCTGCTGCGCGAGGGGCAATTTCGTCACGCGCGAAGGCATTGACGGTTTCACGGATCATGTTGGCGGTTTCGCCGAGGCCGAAATTTAACTGGCTGAACTGACTAATCATAACTACTCCGGTGTCATTTCTTGGTTAGGGGAGGTGTGTTGCAGCTCGGTAAGCTCGTCGCGACAACGATCTTCGAGGTTCCCCAATTCAACTAATAAAACTTTGATATCTTCGAGTTGTTGATGCAGCGAGGCGCGCTTCTCTTCAATCAACTCCAAGATGGTATCTAATTGACGAATGCTGCTATTTTCGACATCGTACAGGTCGAACAAACGTTTGGTTTCAGACAACGAAAAGCCAAGCCGTTTGCCGCGCAAAATAAGCTTTAAACGGACGCGGTGTTTGTTGGTATATAGACGGGTTTGGCCCTGACGTTGCGGGGTTAACAAACCTTGGTCTTCATAAAACCGAATACTACGCGTGGTAATATCAAATTCGCGGGCGAGTTCGCCAATACTGTAGGTGGTGCTATCGTTCATTTTTACTTGCATTGTGTCTGGTTTGGACGGTAAGCTTAAATCAAGTTGACGTTAACGTAAAGGTAAGAGAGATATTATGTCTGATGCAGTCGTCATTGTTGCGGCGAAACGTACGCCGATGGGAGGCTTTCAAGGAAGCCTTAGCGCAGTTGATGCACCGAATTTAGGGGCTACCGCCATTAAAGCAGCGGTAGCTGCCAGTGGTTTGCGTGCCGAAGATGTGAATGAAGTCATTATGGGTAATGTGTTGCCAGCGGGGCTCGGTCAAGCGCCTGCGCGGCAAGCGACCTTGCACGCTGGCTTACCACGTAGTGCTGGCGCGACCACCATTAATAAGGTCTGTGGCTCAGGCTTGAAAGCGGTGATGTTTGCGCACGATTTGTTACACGTTGGCTCCGCCGATGTGGTGGTTGCCGGTGGTATGGAAAGCATGACTAACGCGCCTTATCTGCTGAAGAAAGCGCGTGGCGGTTTCCGTATGGGCCATGATGCTATTTATGACCATATGATGCTTGATGGCCTGGAAGACGCCTACGAAGGTAAAGCCATGGGGTGTTATGCGCAAAGTACTGCGGATGATTACAAGTTAGGTCGTGAAGCAATGGATGCCTTCGCGATTGAGTCACTGACGCGTGCGCAAAACGCCATTACCGAAGGTGCCTTTGTCGATGAAATCGTCGAGGTGACCTACAGCACCCGTAAAGGTGATGTGACGGTAAGCATTGACGAGCAGCCGGGTAAGGCGATGCCGGAGAAAATTCCTGGCTTACGTCCAGCGTTTGCCAAAGACGGGACCATTACCGCTGCGAACTCAAGCTCTATTTCAGACGGTGCTGCCGCCTTAGTGTTGATGCGTGAAAGTGACGCCAAAGCGCGTGGCTTACAGCCGCTTGCACGTGTGGTGGGGCATGCAACCCATTCCCAAGCGCCCGCAGAATTTACCGTGGCGCCGATTGGGGCGATGACCAAGCTGCTGGAGCGAGTGGGTTGGCAAAAAGACGATGTTGATTTGTGGGAAATCAACGAAGCTTTCGCCATGGTGACGATGTTGGCCATGCAAGAAATGGACATTGCCCATGACAAAGTGAACGTGCACGGTGGTGCTTGTGCATTAGGTCACCCAATCGGTGCGAGCGGTGCGCGCTTGCTGGTGACCTTGCTGCATGCCTTGCGTCGTCATGGCAAGCAACGCGGCGTGACCTCACTGTGTATCGGTGGTGGTGAAGCCGTGGCGGTTGCCGTGGAACTGGTTTAAGCCATCGCGGATTGCTTAGCGGCCTCGTTTCGAGGCCACAACGACGGCGCTGGCTAAAATAGCAGCGCCGATAGCTAGGCGGAGCCAATCGACGTGGTTACCCCAGAAGGCGAAGTTCACGACTAAGCCTGCAGGGATCAACATATTGTTCATGGTGGCGAGTTGGGCGGTGTTGACCTTTTTACTGGCAAGGTTCCAAGCCAGATAGCCAACGCCTGATGCGCCCAGTCCCAGCCACACCAAAATGCCCCATTGCAGTGTGGTGGTTGGCAGTTTGTCGAAATTTGCAAAGGCCAGCATCGCCAGACCAGCACTGAGGGTGGCGCCAATAAAGAACAGGGCAAAGACATGCAGTTGTTGGCGGCTCGAGCCCAAAGGTAAGCGTTTATAAAACACTTGGCCGGCAGCAAAGCAGAGGTTGGCCGCCTGAATAAGTAAAAAGCCAGTGATGAAATCATCACTGAGCTGGTCAAAGCGGATCACGGCGGCGCCGATGACGGCGAGTGCGGCCGCCAACCACCAGCGTGGATGCACAGCTTTACGTTGAAACAGGACTTCGTCGACCAGGGTCACGTACAGCGGCGTAAAAATAGTGAACAATAAAACCTCTGCCACGCTCAAGTACAAAAAGGCATGGTAGAGAAATAAGTACATAATACCGATTTGAATGGCACCGATGCCGACCAAAGCGAGCTGCTTGAGTAGAGGTAAACGGGCCGGTCGCCACAGCGGCAAGAACAACGCTAAAGCCAGCGCCATGCGGATAAAAACGGCAACGTAGCCGTCAACACGGCCGGCGAGAAACTCGCCAATCAGTGAAAAACTGGCTGCCCAAAATAGGGTTACGGCCCATAAAATCCACATGCAATGTGCTCCTAGCGTCGACGTTGATGGCTGTCGCGATAATTACTTGGCGCGACGCCCATCACTTTTTTAAACAGGCGTGAGAAATAGTAAGGGTCTTCAAACCCGAGTTCTTGTGCAATCGCACGGATGCTGGCAGTACTGTTATCTAAGCGCTGGCACGCCAAACGTATTTTTAGCTCACTGAAATAGCGCATCGGTGATGTGCCGGTGACCGCTTTAAATTTTTTGGCAAAGTGAAAGCGCGATAAACCGGCCACCGCGGCCAAGTCACTCAGGTCAAGATCGCGGTGGCTATTGTCTTGCATGAAGCGTTCTAGCGCAAGCAGATCGAAGTCTTGGTGATACTGGGTTTGATTCGCCAATTGCAGGACTTGAGCGAGAAGATGCTGTAATAGCGTGGCAGCAAGAAGAGCGCGCTGCTGTTGCCAGCGTTGATGTTGTAAGTTGAGCAGCTCAGTGACGGGAGGCAGGAGCTCTTGCCAGTGCGGTAAATTGAGCACGAAACTTTGTTCTGAAACCGCAAGGAAATCCATGCTTTGGCTGGCAAGTTTACCATCATAGTGGGCCCAATAAATGCTCCACGGTTGTTTACTGTCCGCTTCATAGGTGTGTGCAGCCCCAGCCGGAAGTAGCAACAACTGGCCAGCGCCGAGTGTGCCTTGCACCTTGCCTGCTGGCGTGGTCACCCGGTAGCTACCGCGCCCGCTGTGACAAAAAATAATTAGTTGATCGGTAGGTTTTGCGCGACTAGCGCGATGACCTTTCGCAGTTAAATAGTGTCCATACGCTAATGGATACAAGTGTTGGCTTAATGGATGTTGGGCCAGCATGCTGGTGAGCTCTAGCGGTAAGACGACACGCGAGCTGCCAGCAGGCAGTGGCCAGCTTGATGGTTGGCTCATAGAATCGGTTCAAAATAACAATTTTGTCCATTATAGAGGCAAGAACGTCAATGTTAAAGCGATGCGTTAGGTGCTTAAATACGTGCCAACATAACGTCAGAGCTTAGATGAGAACAACGAGGTAATTTCTAATGACTACGCGAGTACCCCTTTATATTGATGGTGAATTCGTCCAATCGAAATCACAGCAGTGGATTGATGTGACCAACCCAGCGACCCAAGAAGTGATCGCCCAAGCCCCTTGTGCGACGCAAGACGAAATGGCCGCAGCTGTTGCCAGCGCTAAGAAAGCCTTCTTAACCTGGAAAGAAACACCGGTTTCAGAGCGGGCGCGAGTGATGATGCGCTATCAAGCCTTATTGAAAGAGCACCACGATGAAATTGCTGAAATTCTTGCCAGCGAAACCGGTAAAACTTTTGATGATGCCAAAGGTGATGTGTGGCGTGGTATCGAGGTGGTTGAGCATGCTGCCAATATCCCATCTTTACTGATGGGGGAAACGGTTGAGAACGTTGCCCGTGGTATCGACACGTACAGTTACACGCAACCTTTAGGTGTTTGCGCGGGGATTACGCCATTTAACTTCCCGGCCATGATCCCATTGTGGATGTTCCCATTAGCCATTGCTTGCGGCAACACCTTCATCTTGAAGCCGTCGGAGCAAGATCCACTGACGCCAACACGTTTGGTAGAGCTGTTTGAACAAGCTGGCGCACCGAAAGGGGTGCTGCAAGTGATTCACGGTGCCAAAGAGCAAGTTGACTTTATTCTTGATGAACCGGCTGTGAAGGCGATTTCATTTGTTGGTTCGGTACCTGTTGGTCAATACATCTACCGTCGTGGTACTGAGAATATGAAGCGCGTACAAGCCTTTGCTGGCGCGAAAAACCACTGTGTCATCATGCCTGACGCGAATAAGAGCCAAGTGATCAGCAACTTGGTCGGCGCTTCTGTTGGTGCTGCTGGTCAGCGTTGTATGGCTATTTCGGTTGCAGTATTTGTTGGTGCGGCGAAAGAGTGGATCCCTGAAGTCGCGGCCGAATTGAAGAAAGTACGTCCGGGTGCGTGGGACAATAAAGACGCTGCGTATGGGCCATTGATTAGCCCACAAGCGAAACAGCGGGTGGAAAGCATGATCGCGCAAGGTCAGGCAGAAGGCGCAACCTTGATGGTCGATGGTCGTGATTGCCAGGTCGAAGGCTTCCCGAACGGTAACTGGGTTGGTCCGACGATGTTTAGCGATGTGACCACCGACATGGAAATCTACAAAAACGAAATTTTTGGTCCAGTGCTTTGCACCACGACGACCGATACCCTGGAAGAAGCGATTGAGTTGGTAAACGCCAACCCATACGGGAACGGCACGTCGTTGTTTACCGCCAGCGGTGCTGCAGCGCGTAAATACCAACACGAAATTGAAGTGGGTCAGGTTGGCATTAACATTCCAATTCCGGTGCCATTGCCATTCTTCTCGTTCACCGGTTGGAAAGGCTCGTTCTTCGGTGACTTACACGCCTATGGTAAGCAAGCGGTGCGTTTCTACAGTGAGACCAAAACCATTACGGCGCGTTGGTTTGAAAGCGATATCGCTGACGCGAGCGGCCCCAATATGACCATCCATTTGAAGTAAGAGGTGAGCCATGGATTTTAATTTAACCGACGATCAACAAGCCTTTGTCGATACCGCCAAAGCTTTTGCTGAAAAAGAACTTGCGCCTTTTGCTGCGGAGTGGGACGAAACCGCCCACTTTCCGGTAGAGGTGTTACGCAAAGCCGGTGAAATGGGCTTCATGGGCATGTACACCCCAGAAGAAGCGGGCGGCTTTGGCATGAGCCGCTTGGACGCCGCATTGATCTTTGAACAGTTAGCGATGGGCTGCACCGCGACCACCGCGATGATGACCATTCATAACATGGTGAGCTGGATGATCGGCTCGTTTGCCAAGCCTAGCGTCATTGAGCAATGGGTGCCTGAACTGGTCACCGGTGAAAAGCTCGGTTCGTATTGCTTGACCGAGCCTGGCTCAGGTTCTGACGCAGCAAGTTTGCGTACCACCGCGAAGAAAGACGGTGATAGCTATATTTTGAATGGCTCGAAAATGTTCATCTCGGGCGCAGGTAGCACCGATGTCTTGGTGGTAATGGCGCGTACCGGCGAAGCTGGCCCGAAGGGCATTTCGGCCTTTGTCGTGCCGGCCGATGCGGCAGGAATTAGTTACGGCAAAAAAGAAGACAAGATGGGCTGGAACGCACAGCCAACGCGTTTGGTGAGCTTTGAAGACGTTCGTATTCCGGCGGAAAACCTGTTAGGTGAGGAAGGCGAAGGCTTCAAATTTGCCATGATGGGTCTTGATGGCGGTCGTATCAATATCGCTGTGTGTTCTGTCGGTACCGCGCAGGCTGCGCTCGACACTGCGCGCAACTACATGCTTGAACGTAAACAGTTCGGCAAAGAGCTTGGTCAATTCCAAGCCTTGCAATTCAAACTCGCAGATATGGCAACCGAGTTGGTGGCAGCACGTCAGATGGTGCGTTTGGCGGCGTTCAAAGTCGACAATAACGATGCTGACAAAACGACCTACTGTGCCATGGCAAAACGCTTTGCGACGGACGTTGGCTTCCAAGTCTGTAACGAAGCGCTACAAATTCACGGTGGTTACGGTTACATCAAAGAGTATCCGTTAGAGCGCCATGTGCGTGATGTGCGGGTCCATCAAATTCTCGAAGGCACTAATGAAATCATGCGTGTGATCATTGGTCGCCGTTTGCTCGCTGACGTGGAGCGCGCCATTCTTTAATGGCGCTTAAGCCCCCACAACAGTACACAAGGAGTGATGATGACAGTGGTTCAGTTTGAAGAGCGTGCCGCCGGTGGCGATAAGCGTATCGGTATTGCCCGCTTAAACTCAGAAAAATCATTGAACGCATTAAGTTTGCCGATGATTCAGTTGTTGTTGCCTCAGCTTAAAGCGTGGGCAGAGGACGATGGCATTGCCTGCGTTTGGCTTGAGGGCGCAGGTGAAAAAGCATTTTGTGCCGGTGGCGACATCGTTGCCATGTACAACGCAATGCGTGAACAGCCGGGTGAGTTGGTTGACGATGTGGCTGAGTTTTTCGGGCAGGAATATCGCCTTGATTACGCCATTCATACCTTCCCTAAACCTTTTATTGTTTGGGGCGATGGGATTGTGATGGGCGGCGGTATGGGCTTAATGAACGGCGGTAGCCATCGGATCGTAACGGAGCGGTCGTTGTTGGCGATGCCAGAAATTACCATTGGATTATACCCTGATGTTGGCGCTACACACTTTCTCAATCAGATGCCTAAAGGCTGCGGTTTGTTTCTAGGGCTCACCGGCGCACATATGAATGCCAGCGACGCACTGTTTCTAAAACTTGCGGATCATTTTGTTGCCAGCAGCGCTAAGCAAGAGGTGCTCGATGCCCTCAGCGCAGTGACCTGGGGTGACACCGCCAGTCTTAACCGCGAAAAAGTTTCCGATGTGCTTAACGCGCAAGGCGACCGGGACAGCAAACTGCGTCCGGCCGCACAAGTTGAGCCCAATCATGCGTTGATCCAAAGCTTGACCGACGGCGACGAAGTGACCACGGTGGTGAACGCCATTACGGGGCTCGAAACCGAAGATAAATGGCTCGGCCGCGCCGCGAAAACGCTAGCGCGCGGCTGTCCAATGACCGCGCATATTGTCTGGAATCAATTGCACGTGGGTAAAGATTTGTCGTTGGCAGATTGCTTCCGTTTGGAAACCACCTTGTCGGCACAATGCGCTGCCCGAGGTGATTTTGCTGAAGGGATTCGCGCCTTACTGATTGATAAAGACAAACAACCTAAATGGCAGCACGCCTCGGTTGCCGATGTTGCCGCCGAAGATGTGGATGCCTTTTTTACCTCGCCGTGGTCGGCGGGAGAACATCCGTTAGCTGATCTCTAACACGACGAATAAAACGACAGAACAACAGAGGAAGCAACCATGGCAAAAATTGGATTTATTGGACTAGGTAACATGGGTGGGCCAATGGCGGCCAACCTTGTTACTGCAGGTCACCAAGTGACCGTGTTTGACTTGTCAGAAACGGCGCTTGCGCAAGCGCGAGAGGCGGGATGTGGCACTGCGGAACACTTAGTTGACGTTGCTGATGGTGCGGATTATGTGATTTCGATGCTACCGGCAGATCACCATGTGGAAGGGGTCTACCTCGGTGACAAGGGATTACAGTCGCAACTGTCCAGCGCTACCTTAGTGATTGATTGCAGCACCATTAGTGCAGAAACTGCGCGTAAGCTCGGTAGTACACTCGCTGAGCACAACATTCGTTTTATTGACGCACCGGTGTCAGGTGGTGTGGGTGGCGCGAAAGCGGGCACCTTGACCTTTATTTGTGGCGGTGCCGCCGATGCTGTCGAACAAGCCCGAGACGTACTCTCGGCGATGGGTAAAAACGTCTTTCGTGCCGGTGACGTTGGTGCTGGCCAAGTCGCTAAAATCTGCAACAACATGCTGTTATCGGTGCTGATGGCTGGTACGTCAGAAGCTTTGCAATTAGGTATCGCGCATGGGCTCGACCCGAAGGTGCTGTCAGAGATTATGCTGCAAAGTTCAGGACGAAACTGGACCCTCGAAGTTTACAATCCGTGCCCAGGGGTGATGGAAAATGTGCCAGCCAGTAACGGCTACGATGGCGGCTTCATGGTTGATTTGATGGCGAAAGATCTAGGTTTGGCACAACAAGCGGCGTTACGCAGTGGTGCGAGTACCCCTATGGGCTCGTTAACCTTGAATTTGTACCGTAGTTGGGCACAATTAGGTCACGGTCGAGAAGACTTTTCCAGTATTTTCAAGTATGTTACTCCGCAACAGAAGAAGTAGGAGAGAACCATGGAACTAGCAACAAGTACCATCGTAATTACCGGTGGTGCACAAGGGCTCGGCCGTGCGATGGCGGAGCACTTTGCCGCCGCAGGCGCCGCCATTGCCTTGATTGATATGAATCAAGAGACCCTAGACGAAGCGACGACGATCTGTCGCGACAAAGGTGCACGTCAGGTGCAAGGCTACGCTGCGAATGTCACTGACGAAGCTGCCGTTGAAGCTGTGTTTGAGCGTATTGTTGCCGATTTTGGCGCAATTAACGTGTTGATCAATAACGCCGGTATTTTACGCGACGGTATGCTGATCAAATGCAAAGACGGCGAGTTAACGCACAAAATGCCATTACAGCAGTTCCAGTCTGTGTTGGATGTGAACTTGAGCGGCACCTTCTTGTGTGGTCGTGAAGCGGCAGGTCATATGGCGAAAGCCGGTAACGGTGGCGTGATCATTAATATCTCAAGTGTGGCTCGAGCAGGTAATATTGGCCAAACCAACTATGCGGCAACCAAAGCTGGTGTGGTTGCTATGACGGTCACTTGGGCCCGTGAATTGGGTCGCTTCGGTATTCGCTGTGGTGCAATTGCGCCGGGCTTTATCGAAACACCAATGACGGCAACCATGAAGCCAGAAGCCATTGAGCGGGCGTTGAGCATGGTGCCACTGCGTCGTTGGGGCCAGCCTGATGAGATTGCACACAGTGCGCGTTATATTATTGAGAATGACTTCTTTAGTGGTCGTGTGGTAGAAATAGACGGAGGCGTCCGACTCTAACTGGAACGACATGCGAAAATTACCCCCATTAAATGCATTAAAGGCGTTTGAAGCTGCTGCTCGGCACTTGAGCTTTACCCGCGCTGCGGATGAGCTTTATGTGACCCAAGCAGCGGTCAGTCACCAAGTCAAAAGCCTTGAGGATTTTTTGGGGGTAAAACTATTTATCCGCCGTAATCGTTCACTGCTCCTGACGCCTGAAGGGCAAACGTACTACCTCGAACTGAAAGAAATCTTCGACCACATGCTGCAAGCTACCGAGCGCGTGAAAAGTGCTTCGGAACGCGGTTCATTGACCATCAGTTTACCGCCGAGCTTTGCTATTTTGTGGTTTGTGCCACGCTTGAGTCGCTTCCGTGAAGCTTACCCTGAAATCGATGTGCGGATTCGCGCCGTCGATGAGGTTGATGGCTCGTTAACCGATGATGTCGATGTCGCGATCTATTATGGCGCGGGCAAGTGGCCAGGCTTGAAAGCCTATAAGCTCCATAACGAATACCTTCTGCCGGTGTGCTCGCCCTTATTGTTGAATGGCGCGAAACCGCTCACTGAACCGAAAGATTTACTGAACCATACCTTGTTACATGACGAAACCCGCAATGCTTGGAAAGACTGGTTTAAGTTGGTCGGTATTGACAAAAACAAAGGCGATAACGGACCTATTTTTAGTCACTCGAATCTAGCACTCAAAGCGGCGGTGCATGGTCAAGGCATCGCGTTAGCAAATAATGTGTTGGTCAAGCCGGAGATTGACGCCGGGCACTTAGTGCAAATCTTTCCTGAGGTTTTACCACGGCGTAAGTCTTTTTATCTGGTTTGCCGTGACTCTCAGTCAGAAATCGGTAAAATCGCCACCTTTCGGAATTGGTTACTGAAAGTTGTCGAAGAGGAAGAAGACGCGTATGAGTAATGGTCAGCGTGTTGCGGTGCAACGCGATAACCCTGATGGTGCGGTTCGGATCATTTTTGCTCATGGTGCAGGTGCAGGGTTACAAAGTGATTTTATGCAGTTTATGGCCTTAGGTTTGGCCTTGCATGATATCGATGTGGTGCGCTTTAATTTTCCTTATTGGCAAAAATTTATGGATACTGGCGTGCGTCGTCCACCCAATCCAATGCCGCAACTTGAACACTCTCTGCAAACTGTGATTTCACAGTTTGATGATGGTAAGCCATTGTTTTTGATGGGCAAGTCAATGGGTGCACGGGTTGCATTTCGGGTGGCGGATGCGGCAGGGGCGCGAGGTGCGATTGGCCTTGGTTTTCCGTTTCACCCGCTGGGTAAACCGGACAAGTTACGATTGCACGATTTGCCGAACCATTGTCAGCAAAACCTGATTATTCAAGGTGAGCGTGATGGGTTTGGCAAGCCGCCTGAAGTGGCAAGTTATGATCTGCCTGAAAACCTCACCGTGCATTGGTTGGCGCATGGCGACCATAGTTTTGAGCCAACCAAGCGGAGTGGTTTGGAACGCCGCACCCTTTGGCAACAAGCGATTGATCGCGTGGTTGCCTTTATTGATGACGCACGGTAGAACACCAGCGCGCCACCACGCAGCAAGCAAGGTAAAGTGAAAGAGTATGAGTGGAATTATCGCCTATTGTCGTCCGGGCTTTGAGAACGACTGTGCTGCTGAATTGCAGGAAAAAACCGCGGTGTTGGGGAGTTTTGGCTACTGCCAGACGAAACCTCAACAAGGCTACGTGGTGTACCGTTGTGCGGTTGAAGAATCTGAGCATTTAGCGAAAAAGTTGGCGCTGTCAGACCTTATTTTTACCCGTCAATTTATTACGATTTTGGCCGAAATCAATGATTTACCTGCGCAAGATCGCGTCTCAGCGATTCAAATGGCGTTGCTGGATGAACAGGTCACCGAAGCGTTTGCCAGTATTAAACCAGCTGGAGCCTTGCGAGTGGAAACGCCAGATACCAACGAGGGCAAAGAGCTGTCGAAGTTTTGCCGAAAGTTTACCGTGCCCTTACGGCAGGGCCTTCGTCAGGCTGGCTGGATGACCGCGAAAGAGAGCGATCGTCGCCCTACATTGCACGCGTTTTTCCTGTCGAGTCAGACGGTGATTTTGGGTTTTTCCTTTAGCTTTAATCAGTCACCTTGGTTGATGGGCATTCCACGCTTGCGCATGCCAAGTGACGCGCCAAGTCGCTCAACCTTGAAGCTCGACGAAGCCTTTCAAGTGTTTGTTCCTGAACATGAACGTGAAGAACGTGCTACCTCAGGTATGAATGCAGTTGATCTAGGCGCTGCGCCAGGCGGTTGGACTTATCAATTGGTGCGCCGTGGCATGATGGTGCAAGCGGTCGACAATGGCCCGATGGCGGAATCGCTGATGGAAACTGGGCAAGTGAAACACATTCAAGAAGACGGCTTTAAGTACCGTCCAAAGAAAAAGAACGTCACTTGGTTGGTTTGCGATATGGTCGAGAAACCTGCACGAGTGGGTGAGTTGATGACCGATTGGTTATTGACTGAGGACTGCAAAGAAGCGATCTTCAATCTCAAGTTACCAATGAAGCGCCGTTATGCAGCGGTGTCGGAGTACCTTGAGCACATCAAGCAAACGCTGATGGAGCAGGGGCGTGGACGCTTTGAGCTACAAGCTAAGCAGCTTTATCACGACCGCGAAGAGATTACCGTACACATCCGCTGGCTCTAACGCCGGCGGAATACGCTAAAAGTTTTGGTAATCTTCGTAAGCATCGGCTCCCCATGCAATCAGGGAGCCGTTCTTAAATAACAATGGCGTGCATTCATCACGGGTGGTGATGCCGTCAGACTTCACATGATGGGTGCGATAAAACAGCACCAACACCTCTTCACCATCTGCAGTTGCTTTGGCTTCGCTAATATCGGGCGACCCCAACAGACGAATCACATCATCTTTTAGCAAGCCCAGGTCGAAACGACCTATTTGCTTCAGGTTAAAGGTTTCCCTTTCCTGCCAACTCATGTTGTCCGGATCTGCTTGATAGGTTGCTAAGATAAGCGCTGTTAGCCCTAGGTAAATGAGAAACCCAATGATGACAATTTTCGCCATTTTTGACATAACAACGCCTCTTACTTTTGCTCTATCTAGCTCGCAACTGACGACAGCTTTAGTCAGTGATCACACGGTAACATGGATGATAAACCGAACCCGGCAATTTCATTCGCCCTTGTTCGACGAACGCCTGCAATAACACGTCGAGTTTCCGCATCATCTCACGTTCACCATGAATTTCGAACACGCCGTTGGCACGAATGGCACGGATACCTTCATCTTTCACGTTACCGGCAACGATTGCGGAGAACGCACGACGGAGGTCAGCGGCCAAGAGTTGCGGTTCTTGTTCACGATGTAAGTTGAGGTTCTTAACGTTGTCGTGATTTGGCACGAACGGACGTTGGAACGGCTCATCAATGTGTAAGGTCCAGTTGAAGCAGTACGAGTCGCCAGTTGCGCGACGGTACTCTTTGACCGCGAGAGTGCCTTCACACATTCTGCGCGCCACAGTGACAGGATCGTCAATGATAATCTCATACAGCTTGCAGGCTTCTTCACCGAGGGTCGCCACAATAAAGTCATCAATGGCCTCGAAGTAACCTTTGCTGCTTGCTGGACCGGTCAACACGATTGGGAACACTTGGCGCTCGTTCGCTGGGTGCATCAAAATACCTAGCAGGTAAAGCAGCTCTTCAGCTGTACCCGCACCACCTGGGAAGATCACGATACCATGGGCACAACGAACGAAGGCTTCCAAACGTTTTTCAATATCTGGCAAGATCACCAGTTCATTGACGATAGGGTTCGGTGGCTCAGCAGCAATGATGCCTGGTTCAGTGAAACCTAAATAGCGGCCATCAGGAATACGTTGTTTGGCATGACCAATGGTTGCGCCTTTCATCGGGCCTTTCATTGCGCCAGGACCACAACCGGTACAAATATTCAGAGCACGCAGACCTAAATGATAGCCAACCTCTTTGGTGTACTTGTATTCAATTTCGTTAATTGAGTGACCACCCCAACAGACCACGATATTCGGATCGAGATTCGGCTGCACCACTTGGGCGTTACGCAAAATATCGAAGACAACGTGGGTAAGTGTATGCGTATCAGCGGTTTCCAGGGTTTGCGCGTTATAACGCTCACCAGTAAACAAAATATCGCGCAATACGGCTTCGACCAACTCTTGCATACCGGCAATGAGTTTACCGTCAACAAAAGCTTCGGCTGGTGGGTTAATCAGTTCAAGTTGAACGCCACGCTCACATTTGATCACGTTTACGTCAAAATCGTCGTATTTATTAAAAATTTCTTCACTGCTATCAGTGGTACTGCCCGCATTCAATACCGCGAGGCAGCAGTTACGGAAAAGGCGATAGAGCTGTTCGTCACTTGAGGCTTGTAATCGGTCAATTTCCAATTGCGACAGCAAACTCATGCTACCGCGAGGTGAAATAGTTATTTTCATTCGAGTTCCTTCTTTCTTTTCTCTTCTTATACCTACTGGCGGCTTAATCTTGTCAGTTCCGGGGCCGCCTCAAAGTTCGAGCGAAACGGGTTGATATCAAGCCCGCCGCGTCGTGTGTAGCGCGCATAGACCGACAACTTGTCGATGTCGAGGCGCTGGGTGAGATCCATGAAGATGCGTTCCACGCACTGTTCATGAAACTCGTTGTGATTTCTGAACGAGACAATATAGCGCAGCAGTGCTGCCCGGTCGATGGCTCGTCCTTGGTAGTGAATGTACACCGAACCCCAATCCGGTTGATTGGTGATTAAGCAGTTCGACTTTAATAAATCACTGTACAACACTTCCGTGACACGCTCATGACCTGCGTGCTGAAGCAATTCAGGCGCGTAGTCATAGGTACTGATGGCAACATCTGTGGCGTCAATACTGTGCCCGCTAAATTGGCCAACTTGATGGGCGTTGACATGGTCGACAGGCTGCAATTGCACACGCACAGGTCCACCTGCACAAGCAGATAGGTCTGTCTCAAGCGTTTGTACCACCGCTTGCCATGATGGCCATTGGCTGGCGTTAAAACTGTTGAGATATAACTTGAACGATTTCGATTCGATCAAGTTAGGGCTGCTCGCAGGTACTTTAAAGTACCCGATCGCCACTTGTGGTAACCCGTTGGGCAATAACCAAGACAATTCATATCCGGTCCAATAATCGTCACCGTGAAACGGCAATTGCTGGCCTGAAGCAATACCAATCGGAGTACGATTCAGCTGGCGCGGGACAGGTTTTAACAAATTGGCGTCGTAATGTTCGGGATACTCGGTCGCTTGACCTAATTCTAGGTGGGCGAGGGGATGATCAGCAGGAGATTGCTTCATTGCTTGGGATTACCTTGTTACACTTCTCTAAATTTCAGCCAGTCGTACATCATACCGCCACACTTCGCGAGATGCCAGCACGATGCCGCTGTTCAACCGTTTTGTACGAAAGAGGATACCATGACGATCACTACCGCTCTCGATGACCTTATCGACCGTTACCTTGCCGCCTACACTGCCGCTGAAGTGCCACTGGTGACCGAGGCCAATGGCGACTGGCAAGCCCCTATCTATGTTGGTGCGGTACGTGACGATGACAGCGTGCGTTGGCAACCCGTGCGGCAGCAACAAGCGCTCGACTTCACCGATTTAATGAATGCGCTTGAGGCGCCCTTTCATGAGGACTTTGTCAGCTATTTTTCGCGTTGGTTCAGTGCTGATTTAGCGGTGGACTGGGACGGTCATCCATTGTGGTTGTTGCATATGCACGGCGATGAAGATGCTGAACGAATGCTCGCAAATCAAGCGGGGCACGTGTTGATGAAGCGTCGTTTAAAACAACCGATCACCTTGTTTCTTGGGCTCGCGGAAACCTCCGATGATCTGCTGATCACGCTTGATAATGACACGGGTGCCGTTGGCTTAGAGTTTGTTGGATGCTCCCAGCACGAGCAGTTGGCAAGCAACCTGACCGAGTTTCTACAAAAATCCACGCCAAGAGTGCTAGATAATTAACCAGCAATCGGCTAGTTTGTAATCATTACTACAGACCTCAAAGGTACACTAATGACAACAACACAAGCTACCGAACCGACGCTACAAGGCGAATTACGTTATTTGGTCTCTGCGGAACTTAAATTAGCGGCATCACTGCTTTATCTTGCATACCATGACGATGCGTTATTGATGTCGCTGTTTCAGGCGGATAAACCTGATTATGAGAAGCGCTTACGCGCCGCGATTCGTGAAGAACTCAATGCGTTTTGGGAAGCTGAACAACCGATGATTGGCTTGTTCAGCGGCGATACGCTCTTGGGGGTGGTCTGCCTTACTGAACCAGGCAAAAGCTTCGGGCCGGGACGGTATTGGCACTGGCGCTTAAAAATGCTGCTTACGGCCGGTTATGTCAGCACCAAGCAGTTGGTGGAGAAAGAAGAACGCATTCAAGCGCTTATTGCAGCAGAATTGGGCCTGGAAAATTATCATATGCTCGCCTTTATTGCGGTAGGTCCGCAATATCAGCAACAAGGTTGGGGGGATATGCTGGTGCGGGCTGCGCAACAAGCCTTAACCGATGCACCTAACTCGCAAGGTATCGCCGTGCTCATTACCCAACCACATCATAAGCAACTGTTTTTGCAGCATGGTTATCGACGAGTGCAGGAACTCACCATCGGCTCTGTCAACGGTGAACTCTTGTTTTATCCTGCCCAAGCGCAGTCAGCAGAGGTGGCGAATGGCTAAGCAGTTCGCATCGTTTAAAGAGTTTTATCCCTATTACTTAAAAGAGCACAGCAACCCGACCTGTCGTGGCTTGCATTATATCGGAAGTAGCCTGGTGTTGGTGGTCTTGGTGGCGGTGCTGATCACCCAGCAATGGTGGTGGTTGCTGGCCGTACCCGTGCTGGGTTACGGCTTTGCTTGGGTGGGGCATTTCTTTTTTGAACACAACAAGCCAGCCACCTTCAAACACCCTTGGTATTCCTTGTTAGGCGACTGGGTCATGTACGCCGAATTTTGGCAGCGTACACTGACGGGAAAACGGACTCAGTCTGGTAAGCGATAGACCGGTGTTTCGATATGCTGTAAGCGCAAGTTCAGCATATGGATTTCACCTTCATAGCGGTGTTCTCGGTCGCTACTAAAGGCAAATTGGTAGCGGCTGAACCAGCCCCAATGACCACCCATACGACGTGGACGACCATTGAGCCAAGCGATATCGAGCAACTGCAATTGATGTTGTTCGCAATAACGTTTGGCGTGAAAACGCGCCAACTCAGCTTGGCGGCGGCCCTGCCAAAACAGCATGGCAACAAAGCACACCCCAATCAGTAAAATGGCATCACTGAGCATGCGTAGCGACTCCTGTAAAGTGTTGCCATGCGGCTTTGATCTGCTGTGGCAAGTCGTCGCGTTGCAAGGTGCTCAGCAGGTGCGGACGCAGCATAGGTAACCGCAACAGATCGCTGAGTAAGCCAGCAAAATAATCTGCCGGTAATTGAGCCATAGCGTCAAGTAGCTGCTGCAATGGCACCGCATGTTGGCGCACTGGATCAAAGGCATCCCAAAGCCGTGCGGTACACACAATCACTTCATCTTGGCTTGGCTGTTGTAGTATATGTTGGATCCCGGCGACGACCTCGGCGTTGTCGATACCACCTGCGACGCTGCGAAGCAGATCGACACGGGCGGCGTCAGCATCGCACTGTTGTAGTTGCCGTCCGAGGGACTGCGCTAACCCAGGCGGTAGCTGCTGATGCTCAAGGGCTGCGGCCAACGCTTGGCGCAGCGGCTGCGGATACGTCAGAAATTGCGTGGCGATAGCGTCACAGACCTGTGTTTGTTCAGCTAAGCGAGCTGCGACATCATGTAGACCTTGCACACCGACCTGCTGCCAGTGCTCCGGTTGCTGCAAGGCGGTGAGTGCTAATTCGTAGTGTACCGAAGCAGGCCGTTGCCACACTTGTGCCAGTTGCGCGTGCAAGGCGGCACGTTTTGCCTCAATCGGAGTAAAGAGATAAGGCGATTGCTGTATCTGTTGTTCTTGCTCTGGCGTGAGCGCATGCGTCACTTGTTGCCCCAGCAAGGTAATCACCGAGGTAATAAACTGTTGGACGTGACTGGCTTCTAGTAAGCCGCGCTCATCCAGCGGAAACTTTAAAAACCACAGATAAGGGTCCTGTTCAGAGGTGGCCAATTGCGGCCAAAATACCAACGCGAAGCAGGCGTGACCTTGCACCGGGTAAGGGTAGGGCGTGCGTTGCTGTTCGACGGCTTGGAAAACATTGGTGCTGATCGGCTGCACACGGCGACCAAGGTCGTAACACAGAAAGGCACTTTGGCCTTCATGAAGTAATTCTGAAAGAGTAGAAATGCTCATTAAACTTGCATCAAAGGTCATTTTGCTGAAAGATGTGCGCCATTATAACGATTTTCTCGTCGTGGAGGTAGTAATGGACCAACGACAACGTGCTGCACGTTTACTTGAACGCATCGAAGCTGAATTGCATTGTTTAGGCCTGTGGCAGACCGAATGCCCAGCGCCACATGAACTGCAAAGTCGCGAACCCTTTGCCATCGACAAGCTCGATTTTCATCAATGGTTGCAATTTATCATGTTGCCGCGCATGTGGGATGTGATTGATGGTGAACACCCGTTGCCGCAGAACATCGCCGTGAGCCCAATGGCGGCCCATGTTTACCGCAAAGAATTGGAGAATCACGAAGCCTTGATCGCCAGCTTACGTGAGTTTGATATCTTGCTCAGTGGTGCTGATCCACTGGCTGACGATGTCTGAGTTAAGCGTCCTCTATGAGGATGACAGCTTAATCGCGATTGATAAGCCGAGCGGCTTGTTAGTCCATCGTAGTTGGCTTGCCAAAGATGCCAAGGAGTTTGCGCTGCAAATGCTGCGCGACCAAATTGGTCAACATGTGTTCCCAGCCCACCGTTTAGATCGGCCCACCTCTGGGGTGTTGCTGTTTGCCAAAGATGCTGATACCGCACGGGCACTGACCACAGCGTTCACTGAGCGACAGGTTGAGAAACGCTACCATGCGGTGGTAAGAGGCTATTTAGGTGACGGATTTTTAGATTACCCGTTGCGTGAAGAACTCGACAAAATTGCGGATAAACAAGCCAATCAAGATAAAGAAGCGCAACCGGCGCAAACCCATTATCGCTGTTTGCAACAAATTGAGTTGCCTTACGCGGTCGGAAAGCGCCATCCAACCAGTCGTTATTCATTGATGGAATTGCGGCCAGTGACGGGGCGTAAGCACCAGTTGCGTCGCCACATGTCCCATTTGCGGCACCCGATTATTGGTGACAGCCATCATGGCGATGGCCGCCATAACCGCTTTTTCCGGGAACATTTTGACTGCCAGCGGTTATTGCTTGCGGCCACCTATTTGGCGTTTCAGCACCCGCATAGCGGACAGCGTGTGGAAGTACAATTGCCAATTCCAGAACCGTTATTGCGCGCCTTTGCGTAAGGCGCGCGTTCCTTGCGAAGACTTACTCGACGTTACGTAAAAGTTCGTTCACGCCTACTTTCGCGCGTGTTTGGGCATCGACTTTCTTCACGATAATCGCTGCGTACAAACTGTGCGTGCCGTCTTTACTTGGGAGGGCACCAGGTACGACAACCGCACCTGCTGGCACCCGGCCGAAGTGAATTTCACCGGTTTCGCGATCGTAAATACGGGTGCTTTGGCTGATGTAAACGCCCATAGAAATCACTGCGCCTTCTTCCACAATCACACCTTCGACGATCTCTGAACGCGCACCAATAAAGCAGTTGTCTTCAATGATGGTAGGGTTCGCTTGGAGTGGCTCAAGTACACCGCCAATACCGACGCCGCCAGATAAGTGCACATTTTTACCAATTTGAGCACAAGAGCCTACGGTAGCCCAAGTGTCGACCATAGTACCGTCGTCAACGAACGCACCAATATTTACGTACGATGGCATCAACACGACGTTGCGACCGATGTAAGCGCCTTTACGCACCATCGCCGGCGGCACTACACGCATGCCTTCCGCTTGGAAGCGGGCATTGTCGTAGTCGGCAAATTTACTGGCTACTTTGTCGAAAAAGCGCGTTTCACCACCTTCCATCACGACGTTGTCGTTGGCACGGAACGATAACAAGACGGCTTTCTTCAGCCATTGATGCACCTGCCATTGACCGTCAATCTTTTCTGCAACGCGCAGTTCACCAGCGTCAATTCCTGCAAGCGTGGCGTTCAGGTCGTCACGGAGTTGGGCGCTAATGGTTTCAGGAGTCAAGTTCGCGCGCTGTTCAAAAGCGCTCTCAATGCGGGCTTGCAATTCAGTCATGAAAATTTCCTTTGGCTAAAACCCTAAATGGGTCAAACATCGTCAAGAGTCGTTATCAATTGGCGGCGCAGCTGCGCCTTTTGCTCATCATCCAGAGCGGTATTGTCTTCCGTGGCAATAATAAATAAATCTTCGGCTTGCTCACCAACAGTGGTGATTTTGGCGGCAAGAATATTCAATTCAAGGCGTTGGAGCACCCGCGCAATTTGCGCGATGAGGCCTGGGCGGTCCAACGCGGTTAATTCAAATGCCGTGCGATGACTTTTCTTCGAGGGTACAAAAGTAACCGCCGTCGGGACTTTAAAGCTGCGCAAGCGTCGTGGCAAGCGACGTTGACCGCTTGGTGCCGGACGACGTCCTCGTAACACGTCGTGTAAGTCTTGCTTGAGGCTTTCAATACGCCGTGGCTCGGTCAGCGGTTGACCGTCATCTTGCAATACCACAAAGGTATCCATCACGAAGCCATCGCGGGTGGCGAGGATTTGCGCATCATGAATACTCAGGTTCTGATTATCGAGCACTGCGGCAACTTCAGCAAACAAATGCTCATGTTCAAGATGGTAAATAAAGAGCTCTGTGGTGCCTTGGCGGTTTTCGTCACCAATCAGAATAAGTGGCAGCACGTCATCATCGGTAACGCTGAGAATATGTTGCGAGTGCCAAGCGATCTGTTCCGGCTGGTGGCGGAGAAAGTAGTCCGCGGTGAAGCGTGACCAGAGTTCTTGGATCCGTTGGACGGTATAACCAGCACTGAGGAGTAACGCCATTGCATGTGACTTATGTTCAGTGATGCGTTGGCGCACTTGCCGTTGGGCGGACGGTTGCTGCTCTTCAAGTGCCGCTCGCGTTGCGCTATACAGATTCTCTAATAAGGCGGCTTTCCAATTATTCCAAAGGCTGCTGTTGGTGGCGCGAATATCGGCCACGGTAAGACAGTACAGGTATTCGAGTCGCTCAACTGTCGCTACCGTTTCCGCGAACGTTGCGATTACTTCAGGATCGTGAATATCACGTTTTTGCGCCGTCACCGACATAATTAAATGGTGGCGTACCAACCAAGCAATAAGGTCGGTGTCTGCCTCAGACAGTTGGTGTTGCAACCCGAAATTACGCGCATCATGCTCGCCGAGTTCAGAATGGTCGCCGCCACGACCTTTGGCGATATCGTGAAAAATACCGGCTAAATACAATAACTCTGGCTTTTCCATGTCCGCCATAATCTCAGCGCACAGTGGAAAGTCATCGGCTAGTGCAGGGTCATTGTAGCTGTATAAGTTCCGTACTAAACGGAAGGTATGCTCATCGACGGTATAGGCGTGGAAAAGGTCAAATTGCATTTGTCCGACAATTTGCGCCCATTGCGGTAAATAGTGCGCCAAAATTTTGTGGCGATGCATGCGCTCAAACGCAAGGCCACAGCCGTTCGGATGACGTAGCAATTGCAGGAACAGCTGTCGACACTCAGGATCATCACTCAGTGGATGGGTGAGTTCACGACGAGCGTTCCGGAGCAGGCGAATTGTGTGTGCGCGAACATAACGCACTTCGGGATGGTTGGCGATTGCAATAAAAAAGCGCAACAAGGTTGCCGGCTGCGCGAACACGTCGTCGTGCTGAGCGGCGATACTTTTGCCCAGTACTTTGAAATTCGCATCAATGGCGTAGCTTTCCAGCTCGTTGGCGTTACTTAAAATGGTTTGCGCGAAGAATTGCAACAGCATGTCGTTGAGCTCGTTCACGCCCACGACCGCATTAAAGTAGTCTTTCATCATGGCTTCAACCGCGGCTTTACCGGTTTCGTTGTAGCCCATGCGCGCAGCCACTGCAGGTTGATAATCAAACAGCAGTCGATCTTCTTTCTTATTGGCCTCAAGATGTAACGCGAAGCGAATCCGCCAGAGAAACTCTTGGTAATCTCTAAGCTCAAGCAATTCCGCCGCGGTAATAAAGTTGTACTGCACCAGACTTTCGTCGCTTTGCGTATGAAAGTGGCGCTTAGCAATCCAGCCTATGGTCTGAATATCACGCAGCCCTCCGGGGCTACTTTTAATATTCGGCTCTAGGTTATATGAGGTGCTGTGGTAGTGCGTGTGACGCTGATCTTGCTCGGCTTGCTTGGCTTCGTAGAACTCGCTGCTGCTCCAAGGGAAGTCACTGTGCAGGAATTGTCGAAAGTCGCGCTCAAGATCGGCGCAGCCGCAAATGTAGCGTTGCTCGAGTAAGCTGGTGGCGACACTGACGTCGGCTTGCGCTTCGCGTACGCAATCATCAAGCGTCCGCACGCTGTGACCAACATCAAGGTGAAGGTCCCACAAAAACTGGATGTACTGTGTGATGGCAGCACTGGCCTGCGCACTGAGCGGACCTTGATGCAAGAACAGTAAATCAATGTCGGAGTGGGGGTGCAAGGTGCCCCGACCAAAACCTCCAACGGCAATTAACGTCAGTGGCTGTTCGGTCAGTTCAAAGTGTTGCCACAGCTGTTGCAATAGGGCATCAATCATTACCGAACGATCACGTAACAGACTTTCAATGTCAGCGGTGACAAAAGCTTCCGCGGACCAATGCTGATAACGCTCTAAACATGCTCGCCCAGTCGCAATGGTCAGTGGACTGGGCCAAGTAATGCCTGATACCGAGGCGCTCATTAAGCGCCTGCAGGATGTTCGATGATACGTGGCAAATCTTCGTCGCTACGTAACGTCAGTACTTCGACGCCATTCTCGGTGACGAGGAGAGTGTGTTCCCATTGTGCACTGAGGCTGCGGTCTTTAGTCAGTACCGTCCAACCGTCACGCATTAATTTGGTATGACGTTTGCCGGCGTTGACCATCGGCTCGATGGTGAAACACATGCCAGCTTCGAGCACGTCACCTGTGCCAGGAGTGCCGTAGTGTAAAATCTGTGGTTCTTCGTGGAAAATCGCGCCGATACCGTGGCCGCAATATTCACGTACGATCGAGTAGCCGTGTGATTCTGCATGTTTTTGGATAACAGCTGCGAAATCACCAATGTGTAGGCCAGGACGAACCATTTTAATTGCCATGTATAGGCTTTCTTGGGTGACGCGAATCAATCGTTCCGCAAGAATACTTGGTTTACCTACCACGAACATTTTCGACGTGTCACCGTGATAGCCATCGAGTTTAACCGTCACGTCGAGGTTCAGGATGTCGCCTTCTTTTAATGGCTTTTCATTTGGAATGCCGTGGCATACCACATGATTCAATGAGGTACAGACTGACTTAGGGAAACCGTGGTAATTCAACGGTGCCGGTACAGCGTTATGGGCGACAATATAGTCATGACAAATTTGGTTGATTTCGTCAGTGGTTACACCCGCTTTGATGTGCGGTTCAATCATTTCTAGAACGTCAGCGGCAAGCTTGCCAGCAGCGCGCATTTTTTCGATTTCTTCGGGTGTTTTAATGGTAATACTCATGCCTTGTCCTATGTGCTACTGAAGGGTCGCATCAGGTGCGATTGCAATGCCGCTCATAGTAGCATTTGCAGGACCTCGGGGGAAGTCGCGAACCGCCAATTAAACTTGCGCAGACAAGGGTTTTCATGATATAAAGCGCCCGCAATTTCGATTGCTCTAAACTTAAATTTATTAAACCACACACATACATCGACACATAGGTCGGGGTGCCCAAGGCGTAAGTTGCGGGTCGAACTATGGGATGTATGGAGGCATAACCCCTTAAAAGGAAAGAGAATTATGGCTAACGTATCAATGCGTGATATGCTTCAAGCTGGTGTGCACTTCGGCCACCAAACCCGTTTCTGGAACCCGAAAATGAAGCCTTTTATTTTCGGTGCTCGCAATAAAATCCATATCATCAACTTGGAAAAAACTGTACCGATGTTCAACGACGCGTTGAACTTCTTGCAACACGTTGCTTCAAACAAAGGTAAAATCTTGTTTGTGGGCACTAAGCGTGCAGCAGCTGAGTCGGTAAAAGAAGCAGCAGCAAACTGCAACCAGTTTTACGTAAACCATCGTTGGTTGGGCGGTATGTTGACGAACTGGAAAACCGTACGTCAATCAATCAAGCGTTTGAAAGAACTTGAAACCATGAGCCAAGACGGCACGTTCGAGAAGCTGACTAAGAAAGAAGCTTTGGTGAACACCCGTGAAATGGAAAAGCTTGAGAAAAGCTTAGGTGGTATCAAGGATATGGCTGGCTTGCCAGACGTATTGTTCGTTATCGACGCTGATCACGAGCACATCGCTATTAAAGAAGCTAACAACCTTGGTATTCCAGTTATCGCGGTAGTTGATACTAACTCTAACCCAGATGGCGTTGATTACGTTATTCCTGGTAACGACGATGCGATCCGTGCAGTACAGTTGTACTTGAACGCTGCAGCAACTTCAGTTAACGACGCTCGTGGCGCGGTAACCGAAGGTAAAGCTGACGACTTCGTTGAAGCGGAAGAAACTGAATAAGACACCCACCAAGAGGACGAGATAGATGGCTATTACAGCAGCTCTGGTTAAAGAACTGCGCGAGCGCACTGGCGCTGGCATGATGGATTGCAAAAAAGCTTTGCAAGAAACCAATGGTGACATCGATGCAGCGATTGAGAACATGCGTAAGAGCGGTCAAGCGAAAGCAGCTAAGAAAGCTGGTCGCGTGGCAGCAGAAGGCGTGATCTTGACGAAAACTGAAGGCAACGTAGGTACTTTGGTTGAATTGAACTGTGAAACTGACTTCGTTGCACGTGACGAGAACTTCTTGTCATTTGGCGGCAAAGTTATCGAAGCAGCATTCGCTAACAAAGAAACTGACGTTGAGAAGTTGAAAGCAACTGCTATCGACGGTGGTACCGTTGAAGAAGTTCGCGAAACACTTGTTGCGAAAATCGGTGAGAACATGAACGTTCGCCGCGTGATCACTGTTGAAGGTGGTGACTTGGTTGAAGCATACGTTCACGGTGCTCGTATCGGTGTATTGGTTGCGATCACTGGTGGCGACAGCGAACTTGCTAAAGACTTAGCAATGCACGTTGCTGCAAGCCAGCCGCAATATGTTAAGCCTGAAGACGTTGCTGCTGAAGTTGTTGAGCAAGAGCGTCGTATCCAGCTTGATATCGCAATGCAAAGTGGTAAACCACAAGAAATCGCTGAGAAGATGGTTGAAGGCCGTATGCGTAAATTCACTGGCGAGATCAGCTTGACTGGTCAACCGTTCGTGAAAGACCCTTCAATCACTGTTGGTGATTTGCTGAAGCAGAAGAACGCTGATGTACTTACTTTCGTACGTTTCGAAGTAGGTGAAGGTATCGAGAAGAAATCTGAAGATTTCGCTGCTGAAGTACAAGCTCAAATGGCTGCTGCGAAAAAGGCTTAATGCCATGTCGCTTTCGACGACGCACAGTTAAAGCTTGAAAAACCGCATCCCGTTCGGTTGGGATGCGGTTTTTTTTCGCGTAGAGTGAGACTACGTGTTTTTGTTTTACCGTTCACGCTGCACAGGAGCACCCGAAATGACCGCAATGACGACCAAACCAGCCTATCGGCGCATTTTATTGAAACTTAGTGGTGAAGCATTAATGGGCGATGAGCCTTTTGGTATTGATGCAAAAGTGCTGGACCGTATGGCCCACGAAATAAAAGAGCTCGTTGAACTTGGCGTGCAAGTAGGCCTGGTGATCGGTGGCGGCAACCTTTTCCGTGGTGAAGGGTTAGCAAAAGCGGGCATGAACCGTGTGGTGGGTGACCATATGGGCATGTTGGCGACCGTAATGAATGGTTTGGCAATGCGTGACGCGTTGCACCGCGCATTTGTGAATGCGCGCTTAATGTCAGCGATTGAGCTTAACGGTGTTTGTGACAGCTACAATTGGGCCGACGCAATTAGTTTATTGAAATCAGGACGCGTGGTTATTTTCTGTGCGGGGACGGGCAACCCGTTCTTTACCACAGATTCAGCGGCCTGTTTACGTGGTATTGAGATCGAAGCTGAGCTGGTGTTGAAAGGCACCAAAGTGGATGGCGTTTATAATGCTGACCCAAGCAAAGATCCAAATGCACAACTCTACCCGCAAATCAGTTATAATGAAGTCCTGCAGCAACAATTGAAAGTGATGGATCTGGCCGCATTTACCTTGGCACGAGACCATCAAATGCCGATTCGCGTCTTTAACATGAACAAACCAGGCGCATTACGCGCGGTGATCATGGGCGCTGAAGAGGGCACACTGATTGCCAATGAAGAGCAGATCGAAAAATTGTAATTGAAGCATTCATAAGGGAAAGCACAGTGATTAACGAAATTAAAGAAGATGCTAAGCAACGCATGGAGAAATCTGTTGAAGCGTTGCGCAATCAAGTCGCCAAAGTCCGTACCGGACGTGCGCACCCAAGTATTCTTGATACGGTAATGGTGAACTACTATGGCGTGGACACGCCATTGAAGCAGTTGGCAAACATTACCGTTGAAGATTCACGTACCCTAGCTTTGACCGTATTTGATAAGTCATCAAGCCAAGCGGTCGAAAAAGCCATTTTGACCTCAGACTTGGGCTTAAACCCAGCTGCGGCAGGCACCGTGATCCGTATTCCTATGCCGCCATTGACGGAAGAGCGTCGTCGCGATTTAGTTAAAGTTGTGCGCGCCGAAGCTGAACAAGGTCGTGTTGCAGTACGTAACATCCGTCGTGACGCGAACAGCGATTTGAAAGAATTGCTGAAAGAAAAAGAAATTACCGAAGATGATGAACGTCGCGGTACAGAAGAAATCCAAAAATTGACCGATACCTATGTCGCGAAAATCGACCAGATTTTGGCTGACAAAGAAAAAGACTTGATGGAAGTCTAAGCAAACAGGATCTTTTTGGTTCTAAGCGCCGTGTTAGGGTACACTCGCACGGCGTTTTTATTTACGGTAGTCGTGATGGATAACCTAACTTTCGAACAGATTCGTCTACCCCAGCATGTCGCCATTATTATGGACGGTAACGGCCGCTGGGCTCAGTTACGTGGTAAGCATCGTACCTTTGGTCATAAGGCCGGAGCACAAGCTGTCCGCGAAGCGGTGACCTTTGCCCGCAAAAAAGGCATTCAATCGCTAACCTTGTTTGCCTTTAGCAGCGAAAACTGGAAGCGCCCGGAACAGGAAGTCTCGGTATTGATGGAACTGTTCTTTACGGTGTTGAAGCGCGAAGTGAAAAAGCTGCATAAGCACAACGTCCGGTTGCGCATTATTGGCGACACCTCAGGTTTTTCCGAAAAGTTACAGCAACGTATTCACGAAGCTGAAGCAATGACGGCTGACAATACTGCCTTAACCCTTAATATTGCTGCCAATTATGGTGGCCGCTGGGACATTACCCAAGCTGCAAAGCAGTTGGCGCAAGCCGTAGAAGAGGGTAAGCTTAAGGCTGACGATATTACTGAATCTATGCTGGCTGAACAGTTAACTTTAACGGACCAACCGGTCCCGGATTTGTTGATCCGCACCGGTGGTGAGCATCGCATTAGTAACTTTTTGTTGTGGCAACTGGCCTATGCAGAATACTATTTTACCGATGTGCTTTGGCCAGATTTTGATGCTGCGGCTTTTGCGCAGGCGATCGCTGACTTTAGTTGCCGGGAACGCCGTTTTGGCTTGACCAGTGCACAAGTGCAACAGGCGATCCTCAATACCGATATTACTTCTGGGGAGTAAGCGTGTTAAAACAACGACTTATAACGGCACTTATTCTACTACCCCTCGCGCTTTATTGTGTGTTTGGCCTTGCGCTTGAGTGGTTTGCTGTGGCCATTACCGTCGTGATGCTTGGCGCTGCGTGGGAGTGGTCTCCGATTATGGGACTGCGTCGTCCGTTGAGTAAAGCTTTGTACACGGCCTCTGTCGGCGCTGCTTTAGTAGCACTGCAATGGTGTTTACCGCTGACTGAAATTTGGCAAGATAAACAACTCAACCCAATCTATTTTTGGATCTTGGTCTCAGGTGCGATCTGGTGGGCCATCGCTATTATTTTGGTCCTCAATTACCCCAATAGTCGGCGCCTTTGGGCTCGCACCCGCTCGATCGCTGGCGTATTTGGCTATCTTACCTTGATTCCTGCAGCGGCAGGGATGTTTGCGGTACGCTCGCTCGACTACGCGAATGAACCGCTCTTTGGCGGCTTTGTGTTACTTTTCATCTTGCTCTTAGTGTGGGCGGCGGATGTTGGTGCTTATTTCGCTGGCGTACGTTACGGTCGCAATAAACTGATGCCTGCGGTCAGTCCAGGCAAAACCATGGAAGGCTTATGCGGTGGCATTGCCTTGGCATTCGTGGTGATGATGGTGGTGGCACAGTGGGTGCAAGTTCCTGCAGAGCAATACAGTGGCTTTTACTTCACCGGGTTGTTGACGGTGGTCGTGTCGGTCTTTGGTGACTTGACCGAGAGTATGTTCAAGCGCTGTGCCGGGGTCAAAGATAGTGGCTCGTTGTTACCCGGACACGGTGGGTTGTTAGATCGTATTGATAGTCTTACCGCTGCCTTGCCAGTATTTACGCTGGCTTACTTGTGGTTGTTGCTATGATGCCACGGAAGTTATGTATTCTAGGAGCGACCGGCTCAATTGGTCTCAGCACGCTGGCCATTGTCCGCGCACACCCTCAAGCGTTCGATGTCGTTGCGTTAACTGCACACCGGAATGTCGCACAAATGCGCGAGTTATGTGAAGAGTTTCAACCGCAGTTCGCCGTGATGGCTGACGAGCAAGCGGCCCAAGCGTTACGCGCAGAGTTATCGACGTTGCGCACGCAGGTATTGGCGGGCCGTGAGGCCCTTGCCGAAGTTGCTGGGAATGGGGCGAGTGACACCGTCATGGCAGCCATTGTTGGCGGCGCCGGCTTAGTACCGACTTTGGCAGCTGTTCATGCAGGAAAACGCGTGTTACTTGCCAATAAAGAAGCTTTGGTGATGTCTGGGCAACTCTTTATTGATGCGGCGCGCGCCAGTGGCGCACAGATTTTGCCGGTGGATAGCGAGCACAATGCTATTTTTCAATGCCTGCCTAATGATGTGCAACAGCAGCTCGGCTACTGCGATTTAAAAGCCGCCGGCGTGCACAAAATTTTGCTCACCGGTTCCGGTGGTCCTTTTCGCGAGTTACCGCTTAGCGAGCTTGCACAACAAACGCCAGCAGCCGCCTGTGCCCACCCGAATTGGGATATGGGACAAAAAATTTCCGTCGATTCCGCAACCATGATGAACAAGGGCTTGGAGTACATTGAAGCACGCTGGTTGTTTAACTGCAGTGCGGAGCAAATTGAAGTGGTCCTCCATCCGCAAAGCGTTATTCATTCTATGGTGAGTTTTGACGATGGTTCGGTCTTGGCGCAAATGGGCCAACCGGATATGCGCACGCCAATTGCGCATTGCTTGAGCTATCCCGAGCGGATACAAAGTGGCGTTGCGCCATTAGACTTTATGCAGCTGAATCAACTGACATTTGCCGCTGCTGATGCGGCGCGTTACCCGTGTTTGGCGTTAGCGATGGAATGCTGTTGGTTAGGGCAGTGGGCAACCACGGCGCTGAATGCCGCGAATGAAGTCGCGGTCGCACATTTTCTTGCGCATGATATCGGCTTTACCGCCATTGCAGAGCTTTGTCAGACAGTGGTGGCACAGTTGGCGCCGCGATATCAAGATGCCGCCTTAGCTGATATTGATGCCATTCTTGCACTCGATGCAGAAGCCCGTAAGAATGCTGAGGCAGCGATTCAACAAGGTGTAGCATGTTAGACATTATTTGGTCATTAGGTGCGTTTATTGTCACGCTTGGCGTGTTGGTGACCTTTCATGAGTTTGGTCACTTTTGGGTGGCGCGCAAGTGTGGCGTGAAAGTACTGACCTTTTCGGTGGGCTTTGGCAAAGCGATTTGGCAGCGCGAAGGGCGTGATGGCACTGTCTATCAAATCAGCCGTATCCCACTGGGTGGTTACGTGCGAATGCTCGACGAACGCGTGGATGAGGTGCCTGCGAGTCAGCGCCATCTAAGCTTCAATGGCAAATCGATTTGGCAACGGGCAGCGATTATTGCCGCGGGGCCTGTGGCCAACTTCTTGCTGGCGATTGTGGTGTTGTGGTGGATGCTGATGATTGGTGTTGCCTCGGTGAAGCCTGTGGTTGGCAGTGTTGCCGAAGGCTCGATTGCTGCGCAAGCCGATTGGCAGTTGCCCGCAGAAATTCAAGCGGTGAATGGGCAAGCCACGGCGGACTGGCAGCAAGTGAATTTAGCGTTCGCCGGAGCCTTAGGCGACGCCGAGGTTAGCATTAGCGTACTTGACGCACAGCAACGCCAACGCACACTGAATTTAGACATTCGTGAATGGCGTTTGAATAACGATGAACAGCAGCCAACCTTTGTCAGTTTGGGCATGCAGCCTTTCCAACCTGAGATTTATACGGATATCAGTTATGTCGAGGAAGGTTCGCCAGCGGCGCAAGCGGGTGTGCAAGTAAAGGATAAAATTCTCGCCTTGGACGGAACTCTCTACCAAGATTGGTCTCCAATCAGAGACGCAATTATGGCGAACCCTGGTGCGACAGTGCCGCTTACGGTGTTACGCGATGGTCAGGAGCTGACCTTGAGCGTCACCTTAGGGGAGCGCACGTATAACGACACCAGTTATGGTTACCTTGGGGTTGAACCGCGTCGCGAAGCGTATCCGGAGGACTATCGTTTTGTCCAACAATACGGTATTGTCGATGGCTTCGTACAAGGTGCCGAACGCACGTGGAACCTGATGGTTCTTAGCGTTAAAATGATTGGCAAACTATTAACCGGAACCGTTTCGGTAACGAATTTGAGTGGCCCGGTTGCTATCGCTGAAGGAGCAGGCGTTTCAGCGAGCTATGGATTGGTTTACTTTTTGGGATTTCTCGCGCTAATCAGTGTTAATCTCGGTATCATTAATTTGTTACCATTGCCGATGCTTGATGGTGGTCATTTGCTCTTCCTCGCGATTGAGGGTGTGCGCAAAAAACCAGTTTCAGAGCGGGTGCAGGAGATTTGCTATCGTATCGGTGGCGCACTGATTTTTGCACTGATGGTGATTGCAATCAGCAATGATGTATTGCGATTACTGAAGTGAGAATAAATTTACAATAAACAAATAAGTAGCACAGAATGACGTTGAAAAAGCTATTTTTAAGTGCCCTGATCGCGGGTGCTGCCATGCCAGCCTACAGTGCTGACGAATTTGTCGTAGAAGATATTCGCGTTCGAGGGTTGCAACGTGTTGCGTTGGGTGCCGCTCTTACTTACATTCCGATCCGCGTAGGTGATGAAGTCGATAGTGAAAGCATTCAAGCGTCGATTCGCTCGCTGTACTCCTCAACCCACTTCAATAATATTGTGGTGCGTCGCGATGGCGATACCTTAGTCTTTGAAGTGACTGAGCGGCCGACCATTAGTGGCATCGAGTTTGATGGCAACAAAGACATCAAAGATGAGCAGTTGACGCAGAGTTTGACGGATCAAGGCATCGTTGAAGGCGAACCACTTGATTTGACCACCATCTCGAGCATCGAGACTGGCCTTGAAGACTTTTACCACTCGATTGGTAAATACAACGCAAAAGTCGAAGTCGGCATCACGCGCTTGCCGCGTAACCGCGTACGTCTCGAGTTAGACTTCGATGAAGGTGAGTCGGCCGAAATCCAACAGATCAACATCGTTGGTAACACGGTCTTCTCTGACGAAGAGTTACTCGCTAACTTCGAATTACGTGACAAACTGCCGTGGTGGAACTTCCTCGGTTCGCGTACCTATCAGAAGCAGCAGCTCAGCGGTGACTTAGAAACGCTTGAGTCGTTCTACAAAGACCGTGGTTATCTCACCTTCCGCATCAGTTCTGTGCAAGTGAGCATGACGCCTGACCGTTCAGGTGTGTATGTGTCGATTCATATTGATGAAGGCGAAATCTTCAAAGTCCGTGAAACGCGCGTGATTGGTGACTTACGTGGTCAGCGCGAAGTCATTGAACGACTCACTGATATTGAAGCGGGCACCCAATATAGCGCGGCACAAATTACCTATTTAGAAGAAATTGTTGCTAAGGTTTATGGCCGTTACGGCTATGCCTACCCAGAAGTGCGCGCAATTCCTGAAATTGACGAAGCGACCAACGAAGTTGACCTGGTGTTCTCAGTGAACCCGGGCAAACGGGTTTACGTGAACCGGATCAAGTTCCGTGGTAACGCGGTCACGGAAGATGAAGTCTTGCGTCGTGAAATGCGTCAATTTGAAGGGGCGCCATTGAATGACAACATGGTCAATTCGGGCAAGGTGCGTTTGGAGCGTTTAGGCTTCTTCGAAACGGTTGAAACCTCAACCACGCGTGTGAATGGTCGCGATGATTTGGTCGATATTGAATATCTCGTGAAAGAGCAGCCATCAGGCTCGTTCAACTTCATGTTTGGTTACGGCGATTACTCGAAACTACAAATCGGTGTGGGTGTTTCACAAGATAACTTCTTAGGTACGGGTAACCGTGCTGCCTTGAACATCAATACCAACCGCTTTAACCGCAGCATCAGCTTGTCGTACATGGACCGTTACTTCACCAAAGATGGGGTGAACTTATCAGGTCAGGTGTTCATGAGCGAGTTTGATGCCGGGCGTCAAGAAAACCTTATTCGCTATAACACCAAGCGTGTCGGTGTTGGCGGTACTATCAGCTTCCCGGTGAATGAAATCAGTAGCTTAAGCTTCGGTGCTATGGCGCGTCGCGAAGAAGTAACCAACGTAGAAGGTTACGAGCAGGTGAAACGTTTCTATCAGCCGTATTTGGACGAGCAAGATCCGAACTCGGGCGTATCCTTTGATATGTTGTCGCTTGAGGCCGGTTGGAACCGTATCACCCTCAACCGTGGTACCTTCCCAACAGCAGGTACCTCAAACCGTATCTCAGCTGAAGTAACGGTACCGGGCAGTGATATTCGTTATTTCCGTTTGAATTATGACTTTAAACACTATTTACCACTGACCAAAGATCACAGCTTCGTGCTCTTAAGTCGCCTACGCGTCGGTTATGGTAACGGTTACGGTAGTGATGATAACGGCAACGACTACTTGTTCCCGTTCTACGAGAACTTCCGTATTGGTGGGAACCAAGATTTACGTGGTTTTGAAGCAAACACGGTAGGGCCACGTGCCATTTACCGCTATCCTGAAAGCATCGTGGGACCACCTGGGTTTGGTGGTGTGCCAGGCGATTTGCCTGTCGGTCCAGGGGCTGATACCGTAGCGGTGAGTCAGTATTCAGTGGGTGGTAACGCAATGTACTCAGGTGGTATCGAGTTAATTGTACCGACCCCATTGATTAGTGAAGAAAACAAAAACACGGTCCGCACCAGCTTCTATTTTGATATTGGTAGCGTCTGGGATACAGAGTTCCAGTATGATGTGTATCGTGAATTACAACAGGTAGGGAATCAGGCATACCGTTTGGACGACTTTAGCTCGCCAGACTTATACCGCGCTTCGGCCGGTGTCGCTGTGCAGTGGCTGTCGCCAATGGGACCATTGACCTTTGCGTTCGGTAAGCCAATTAAAGAATACGAAGGCGACCGTACCCAGACCTTTACCTTTAACTTTGGTACCACGTTCTAATCGAACGTTTTTACCGAGACTATTTTCGAATAACAGGAGTATTGCAGTGAAAGCATTAACTAAAACAACTTTAGCAGCAGCCGTTCTTGCTAGTGCGGTATTTGCCAACGCAGCAGAAGCGCAACAAAAAATTGGCGTAGTTAGCTTGCAGAACATTTTCCAGCAGTTGCCACAAGCGCAAGAAATCTCAACGCGTTTGCAAGAAGAGTTCAAAGGTCAGTTCGATAACTTGGACAAAATGACCAGCGAATTACAAGCGCTGCAAGAAAAAGCTGAGCGTGACGCGCAAATCATGTCACCAAGCGAGCGTCTTGAGTTGAGCCGTGAAATCGAAATGCTCGAAACCCAGCGTCAATTGAAGTACAAAGCGTTGCGCGAAGACAGCGACCGTCGTCAAAACGAAGAGCGTAACAAGTTGATGATGGAAATCGCGCGTGAAGCACAAGCCGTTGCACGTGAGCAGGGCTTCGACTTAGTCGTAAGCGGCCAGTCAGTATTGTTCGCTGCCGATGGTTTGGATTTGACTGACGAAGTCGTCGCGAAGATGTCTAGCGGAAACTAAGTCTGATGCAGTCCTTAACTTTGCAGCAGTTGGCGGAAGTTATTGACGCCGAAATTATCGGTGATAGCCAACAAGCTATCACCGGTGTTGCAACACTTGCCTCGGCTACGTCGGGGCAAATTGCATTTTTAGCGAACGAAAAATACCGCTCACAACTCGAAGCAACTCAGGCCAGTGCGGTGATTGTCGCGCCGAACGTTGAACTGCCAGCCGGTCTGTCAGCGTTAGTAACGCGTAATCCTTATGCCGGATTCGCCAAAGTTGCACAACAATTGGATACCACTCCGCGGGCCGCTACTGGCATCGCGAGCAATGCACAGATTGCCGAGGGCGTAACGCTTGGTGAGAATGTCGCAGTGGGTCCATTAACGATCATTGAAGCGGGTGCTGAAATTGGCGACAACGTACAGATTGGTGCGGGTTGCTATATCGGTCCCAACGTGAAAATTGGTGCAAATACCAAGCTTTGGCAGCATGTGGTGATTTATCACGCCTGTCAGATTGGTACCGACTGTTTGGTGCATAGTGGCGCTGTGATTGGTGCTGATGGCTTTGGTTGGGCCAATGAGAACGGAAAATGGGTTAAAATACCCCAACTTGGTCGTGTCGTAATTCATGACCGCGTTGAAATTGGCGCAAGCACCACAGTTGATCGCGGCGCCTTAGATGACACCATTATTTCCAGTGGTTGTATTATTGACAATCAATGTCAAATTGCGCACAACGTGTTTATTGACGAAGATACTGCCATTGCAGGTTGTACCGTGTTGGCAGGCAGCTGTCGCATCGGTAAACGTTGCTTGATTGGCGGCGCAACGGCCATCAATGGCCATATTGAAATTTGTGATGACGTGCAAATTAGCGGTTTCTCGATGGTCATTAAAGCCATCAGTGAACCGGGCGTGTATGCGTCAGGTATTCCGGCTGCACCGCACCGTGAATGGCGCCGCAACGGCGCACGTTATCGGCAGTTGGATGAATTGTTCCAACGCGTGAAGAAAATTGAAAAGAAACTCGCTGATTGAGTTTGAAACGGAGAATTTATTTTGTCAGCAGCTGACACTGGTTTTAATATTCATGAAATTATGCGGTTATTACCGCATCGTTATCCGTTCTTGTTGGTGGATAAAGTGGTCGGTTGTGATACCGAAGCAAAATGCATTCATGCGGTAAAAAACATCAGCGTGAATGAAGACTTATTCAATGGTCACTTTCCGGGCAATCCTATTTTCCCAGGCGTGTTGATTCTTGAAGCACTGGCGCAAGCTGCCGGCTTGTTGGGCTTTAAGATCACCGAAAGCAAGCCCGGTGAAAATGACTTATACTTATTCGCAGGTATTGATAACGCGCGCTTCAAGCGTCAAGTGTTGCCCGGCGACCAGTTGAACTTACACGTGACGTTCGAGAAAGAACGTCGTGGTATTTGGGTGTTCAAAGGACGCGCTGAAGTTGACGGCGAATTGGCCTGTAGTGCGGACATTATTTGCGCAAGAAGAGTAAGCTAAGTGATTCATCCTACAGCGATAATTGACAGTACTGCCGTTATTGGCAAGAACGTTGAGATTGGGCCTTACAGCATTGTCGGGCCTGATGTCGTGATTGGTGATAATTGTTGGATTGGTCCGCACGTGGTGATTAAAGGGCCGACGGTACTAGGTCAAGGCAATAAGATTTTCCAATTTTCGTCGATTGGCGAGGATTGCCAAGATAAGAAATACAACGGTGAGCCGACGCGTCTCGAAATTGGTGACAACAATGTCATTCGTGAGTGTGTCACCATTCATCGCGGTACCATTCAAGATCAAAGTCTTACCAAAATTGGTAACGACAACCTGTTAATGGCCTACGTGCATGTTGCCCATGACTGCATGGTCGGCAATCACATTATTCTTGCCAACAACACGACCTTAGCCGGGCATGTCCATGTTGGCGATTGGGCTATTCTTGGTGGTTTTACCGGCGTGCATCAGTTTTGTCATATCGGTGAGCATGCCTTTACTGCGGTTAATTCCGTCGTGGTGCAAGATGTGCCGCCATACATTATGGCGCAAGGGCATAATGCTGTGCCGCGTACCATCAATAGTGAAGGCTTAAAACGTCGTGGTTATAGCAAAGAACAGGTCATGACAATTAAGCGTGCGTTTAAGACCCTTTACCGTAAGGGCTTAACCATTGATGAGGCCGTTGCGGAAATGCAAAGCTGGAATGCGTCAGAGCTCGAAAGCTTGATTGCGTTCGTGCAAAACAGTTCGCGCGGCATTATTCGCTAATAGCTATGTCGATAACATCCCTTTTAACCATTGCGGTGCTCGCCGGAGAACACTCCGGCGATCTGCTTGGCGCTGGTATGATGCGCGCACTCCGTGCCCAACATCCTGATGTGCGTTTTATTGGTGTCGGTGGTCCGTTGATGACCGCTGAGGGCTTAACCAGCCTCGTACCCATGGACGACTTGGCAGTGATGGGGATTGCTGAAGTGGTCGGGCGCTTACCGACTTTACTGCGCCACCGTAAGCATATCGTCACCACCTTACTTGCGGAGCGCCCTGACGTTTTTGTTGGTATTGATGCGCCAGATTTTAACTTACCCGTCGCCAAACGTTTAAAAGCGCAAGGTATTGCCACCATGCACTACGTTAGCCCGAGTGTGTGGGCGTGGCGTCAAGGGCGGATCAAGGGCATTAAAGCCAGTGTTGATCACGTGTTGTGCTTGTTGCCGTTTGAAAAAGCCTTCTACGACCAGCATCACTTGCCCGCAACCTTTGTTGGACATCCGCTCGCCGATAGCATCCCATTGCACTGGGATAAAGCCGTAGCGCGGCAACAGTTGCAGCTTGATGTCGCGGCCAAAGAACAGCTGATAGCATTGTTACCGGGCAGTCGTTCCGGTGAGATTGAACGCTTAGGACCAGTGTTTTTGCAAGCGGCACAGCGATTTGTCGAACGCCATCCGCACACCCGCTTTATTAGCCCAATGATTTCTACGGCACGTGCGACACAATTTCGCGAGCTACAACAGCAGATTGCCCCTGATTTAGCCCTACAGTTTATCGACGGTCAGTCACGCACGGCCATGGCGGCAGCCGACGGCTTGTTGTTAACCTCAGGCACTGTTACCTTAGAAGCGATGTTGATCAAACGGCCGATGGTGGTTGCCTATCGTTTCAACTGGTTAAGCTACCATCTTATTAAGCGCTTGTTTAAAGCCAAGTTCTTTAGTTTGCCGAACTTACTTGCTGATGAAGCCTTAGTGCCTGAATTAGTACAAGCAGAGGTGACGCCTGAACAGTTAGTACAGGCGCTTGAGCAACAGTTAGAGGCTGCTGCTGGGGGCAATCTAATCGACAGGTTTACGGAAGTTCACCAACAATTACAGCGTGACGCTGATAGCGTGAGCGCCAAGGTCGCGCTCGAGCTTGCCACCAAGGCTTAAGTTACCACGGGTAGGGAAGTCCCTGCCGGTGGTGTCGCAAAAATGCCACCGAACTGCCATCCTTACTTAAAGAATCTGACATCCTTAAGAAATAAAAGTGTTATAAATCAACATCTTTTATATATATCAAACGTTAAAGGCACATCATCTCATCCGACCTGATGAAAAGTTCACGGTTGTCATCAGGATTGTTTTTTTCTGTCACATCTCTTCGTTAACGTACCGCCGCCTTTGAGGCCCCTCACATAGTTAAAACTGTTTCAACAGAAGGATGTTTACCTTGAACCTAGTAACGAAGAAGACCTACCTCGCGACGGTATTGGCCTCCTTGTTTTCGTTAAATGCGATGGCACAGGACACCGCGGCGACCAACACCGACCAAGAAGTGGATGAGCAGCAAAACAATGCAGCCATTGAAGAAGTCGTCACCACAGGTCAGCTAACCCAGTCGAATAAAGCGATGGCCGAGCAGTTTGAGTCGGCGAGTGTCATGACCACCATGTCTGTTGAAACCATGCTGAATATGCCACAAGAAAACTTGGCGAATATTCTTGGTCGCTTGCCAGGTCTTGCGGCCAGCGCCGACCAGAGCCGCAACCAAGCGGGCACCGGGGAAGCACAGTATTTGTCGATTCGTGGTTTGGATAACTCATTTAACGCGTTCACCATGAATGGTGTACGGGTGGCGCAAACTGATGCCACCACCCGCGCTGTATCATTGAACTTATTCTCGCCATTCTCGATTGCCAGTGTTGCGGTCGATAAAGCGCCATCGGCGCAATACGACGGTGATAATATTGCCGGTATTATCGATTTCCGTACCCCGACAGCGGAAGACTTCGGTGGTGAAGTGCTCCGCGTACGTACGCAAGGCACCCTTGCTGGTCGCGCTAATGAGCGTGGTCAAGACGATGATGGCTTCGCTATCCAAGGTGAAATGGCGAAAACCTTTGGTCGTTTTGGCGTGTACGGCAACCTGTACTACTCAGAAAAGAATACCTTAGGTGAGTCAACGGCATTGCAGCAAAGCTGGTTGAAACAAAACAACCTTGGCGATGCTGATGTACCTAAGCGTGATGACATGACCAACTTGGCACCGCGTAATGGTGTGCAATGGAACTTCTTGCGCAACAATATCGAGCGTCAAGGTGCGACCTTAAGCTTCGATTATCAAGGTGACGCGCATAAGTTATACCTGCGTTCAACCTATGGCGAGTATGCGCTGAAAAGCTGGATGGATCAGGCCAGTTTACGTGCCGAATTAGACGGTGGCTTAGGTCAGGTGAACCCGATTGACGGCACCAGCTCAGGTACTGTGTATGATGATTTCGGCAACCTTAGTCTGTGGGGCATGCGCTCAGGTGCGTACCACCGTACAGAGCACAGCGATCAGAGCTTGTTGACGGTGAAAATTGGCGGCGAAAGCATCATCAATGACGCGTTGACGATGGATTACTACGCAGCTTACTCAGACGGTCAGCAAGACTATCCATTGCGCATTCAAACGGCGTTTTACTCGCCAACCTACAACGGTACTGCCGATGGGACAGGTCCGGCAACGGAGCAGTTGATCATCAATGCGCTTGACCCAAATAACCCACGTCTGGTGTTAACGCCGGGCCAGCAAGCTTTTGCTAATGATTTGAATAATCCAAAGCAGTGGTACATCACCGGTGGTTATGAAGAAAGTGAAGAGCAAAAACTTCAGTACGGCACCAACTTTAACTGGCAGCTCGACGGCGATGCTCTAAAAGCGGTGAAATTCGGTGTGATGTATGAAGATGCCGATCGTTTGTCGAACAGCGTTGACTTAGGCGGTGATGACCGTGCCTACATGCTTGGTGGCGACTACTTAGCCTACTCACGTGACGGTCAACCGATTGGTCAACAAGGTTTGAGCTTAGCTGAATTCGAAGGCACCTTTATTGACGACTTTATGGGTGGCCCTGCGCAAATGCCATTCTTCATTCCTGACACGGGTATGATTGAAGCACAATACTACGGTATCGTTGCGCCGATCATCGAAGAGTTACGGGCGTTGCGTGATAGCGATGGTATTTTAAGCCCGCGTGTTTGGGGTGGTTACGTTGACGGCCAAGAAAGCCGTTTGGGCGCCTATGTTATGGCGGAGATGGAGCTCGGTGGCTGGAAGCTTTATCCAGGTTTGCGCTACGAAGACAACTCTTTTGATGCCGTGTACACGCAAGAACAGCAACTTGGCGATGAGAGTAGTTTGGCGTTTGAAGAAACCAGCCGTAGCTATGACCAGTGGATGCCGAGCTTAATTGCCAACTACCGCCCAGATGACAACACCGTCTATCGTGCGTCGGTACGTAAGAGTTACAGCCGTCCGTCATTCGACTTGTTGCTTGGGCCAAGCAAAGTCAGTCGTAATGACAAAAACGAAGTGGTTGCCATCACTGTGGGTAACCCGAACTTAAGCCCTGTCGAAGCGTGGAACTTTGACGCCAACGCTGAGTTCATCTCGAACCAAGGCGATTTCTTCAGCGTTTCTGTGTACTACAAAGACTTACAGAACGTGATCCAAGCGACCGGCCAAACCAACAGCCCAGTGCTTGATGGTGTGTCTGAAGTCACTGAGGTCGGTGAAGATGGCGTTGCCATTACGCGTTTGGATAACTCGGCCAGCGGTAAGGTTTACGGTATTGAACTTGATGGTCAATACACCTTCAGCAGCCTGCCAGGTGCACTTTCTGGTCTCGGTGTGTACGGTAACATCACCCGTCAAAAAACTTCTACTGACGTTGGTAGCGGTGAAGACAAGCGGGAAAGCTGGTTAACCCAAGCACCTGAACTGATGTACACCGCTGAAGTGAATTACCGCAACTATGATTTGTTTGCAGCGTTGACGTACAGCTACACAGGTAAGCGTTTGTACCGTCCGAACAGCACGGATCCTGATTTGTGGATGCACTCGGTAAGCAGTCTTGATTTGTCGGTAAGCTACAACATTAACGACGACTTGAAGATTGGTGCTGCCGTTGAGAACTTACTCGATAGCCATAACTTCTGGACCTATTACGGGAACGAGCAGTATCTCTCGGATGACCGTAACGGTGGTTATGTTGAAACGGGACGTTTTTTCACGGTAAATATGACCTACACCTTCTAAGCTAACGTACGCCCCCAAGCCAATGAGTTGGATTGGGGGCGCACTAGAAGTGTACGACAGGAGCAATGATGAAAAAATCAATGATGGCAGCGGCGCTTGTTGCGCTGCTAGGCAGTATCCATGTAGTGCAGGCCCACGAAGTGATTGCCCATCGCGGTGCTTCAGGCTATTTGCCTGAGCACACGCTGGAAGCTGTGATCCTTGCGCACGGCATGGAGGTCGATTACATCGAGCAAGATCTCGTGGTCAGTAAGGACGATCACTTGGTGGTACTGCATGATATTTACTTGGACAAAGTGACCGATGTTGCCAGTAAATTCCCAGAGCGTAAGCGTGCGGATGGCCGCTTTTACGCGGTAGATTTTACCCTTGCTGAGTTAAAGCAATTACGCGTGAATGCACGACAGGGCGAGCAAACGCGCCAAGTGCAACTCAGTAACGATGAACGTGCTGGCATGTTCCGTATCAGTACGTTTGCCGAGCAAGTGGCGCTGATCCAACAGTTGAACGCTGGCCGCGATCGGGCTATCGGCTTTTATCCAGAAGTAAAGCAGCCAGCCTGGCATCGCCGCGAAGGTAAAGATATCAGTCGCTTGTTAGTTACGGCATTAGAAGGCTACGGCCTTAATCATAGTGATGCCAAGATCATGGTGCAGTGCTTTGACTTTAGCGAAGTGCAGCGGTTGCGCAATGAGGTTGGCTTAAAAACGGGATTAGTGCAGCTGCTTGGTGAAGCTAGCTGGGGGAATCCTGAGAGTGATTATGCTTGGTTACAAACCGCCGAAGGTTTAGCCGAGATTGCTAAGGTGGCACAAGGTGTCGGTCCGTGGCATCGTCAACTGTACGATCCGCGTACGCAAGAAGTGAGCGCGTTTGCCAAGCAAGCCAAGCAGCAGGGCTTGTTGATTCATCCTTACACTGTGAACTTTGATAATGCGCCAGAGGGCATGAGCTTCGCTGAGCTGCAGCAGGTGCTATTTGAGCAAGTGAAGGTGGATGCAGTGTTTACGGATTATGCCGATCGCATTCAACGCTAGTTTGTTCACGGGCATGCCAAGGAAGGTGTGCTCGTGCTTATCTTTCGATTTAATCGAAGGGTAGCTCCACTATTTCGCACTCATCATTCTATTTCTTCATGCGTATACTAGAACTCTATTCTTTCTAATGGAGGGTCTGGTATGGGACTTTTAGTGAAGGGTCAATGGCAAGACAAGTGGTACGATACCAAAGCCAATAAAGGACATTTCAAACGCAGCGAAGCGCAGTTCAGAAACTGGATCAATTCTGCTGCCGACGCTGAATTTCCGGCGGAAAGCGGTCGTTACCATTTGTACGTTTCGTATGCCTGCCCGTGGGCGCATCGCACCTTGATTTTCCGCAAACTGAAAGGCCTTGAGCAATACATCAGCGTGTCCGCGGTGGAACCTTTGATGCTCGAAAATGGCTGGGAATTTGGTGCGGATGCCTTAGCTGATCCTTTGTATCAGCACGATTTCTTGTATCAATTGTATTTGCGGGCAGATCCGAACTATAGCGGGCGGGTGACGGTACCCGTATTGTGGGACAAGCAGCAGCAAACCATGGTTAGCAATGAGTCTGCGGAGATCATTCGCATGTTCAATTCGGCGTTTAACGAACTGACAGGGAATACCCTGGATTTCTATCCCGAAGACCAGCGAGCGGCGATTGATGCAATTAACGACGAGGTGTATCACAACGTCAATAATGGCGTGTATAAGTGTGGTTTTGCCACCGAGCAAGACGCCTATGAAGAAGCCTACGAGGCTTTGTTTGCCAGCTTAGACAAGCTTGAGCAACGGTTACAACAGCAGCGCTTTTTAGTTGGCGATAGCGTGACTGAAGCCGATTGGCGCTTGTTTACCACCTTGGTACGCTTCGACGCAGTGTACTACAGTCACTTTAAAACCAACCGGCAGCGCATTGTCGATTATCCAGCGCTGTGGGATTATGTGAAGTGCTTGTACCAAGTGGAGGGGGTGGCCGAAACGGTTAATATGGCGCATATCAAAACGCATTACTACGCGAGCCACACCATGATTAACCCAACCCAAATAGTGCCCTGTGGCCCGAAGCTTGATTTTCTAGCGCCGCATCAACGCGGTGAGGTGAAGCTATGAATGCTATTTTAACGCGACATCGTGGTATACCGGCACAAGACGGTGCTGGTGTAAAGCTCACGCGGATCGTGAATCAACCCAGTTTGCGTCATCAAGATCCATTTTTAATGCTGGATGAGTTTCGTTCGGATGATCCGAACGACTATATTGCCGGGTTTCCACCGCACCCGCATCGGGGCTTTGTCACACTCACCTATATGTTGGCCGGTCGGATGGAACACCAAGACTCGGTCGGCAATACCGGTGTGGTTGAAGCCGGCGGCGTGCAGTGGATGAAAGCGGCGCGGGGCATTATTCACGCCGAAATGCCCAAGCAAGAAGAAGGTCTAATGTGGGGCTTTCAGTTGTGGTTAAACCTACCGGCGAAAGACAAACTGTCAGCGGCACAGTGGGCCGATCATCGCGCCGAAACCATTCCGCAATGGCACGGTGACGCGGTGACCGTACGGGTTATTGCCGGAACAGAAACCTTTGATGGCGAGGTGGTCACCGGACCGGTGCAGCAGCCCGAACAGCACTTTCAGATGCTTGATGTGCAGTTTGCCACAGCAGGGCAATGGCAACAGCGTGGACCAACCCCACAAACTCGGCTGGGGTATGTGTATCAGGGCGAGGTTTGGCTCAATGACCAGCTGTTGCAACGCGGTGAGTTGGTGCGCTTAGCGGCCGATGCCGATCTGACATTGCGTTCTGAGGCGCAGGCTGGCATGCTGCTGCTCGCTGCACAACCGATAGGTGAGCCCATAGTGCAATATGGACCTTTCGTGATGAACAGCCATGCTGAAATTGAACAAGCGATCCGTGACTATCAAGCGGGTCGGTTTACCGCGACATAGGGAGTTTATATGACGGTTACAGCTGTAGGTTATCTTGCCCACGAGGGCGCGCCAAAGCGTCATGAATTTTCATTACCTAAGCCAAGCCATGATGAGGTCATCATTCAGGTGGCCTACAGCGGCGTAAACCGCGCCGACTTAGCGCAATTGGCTGGGCATTACCCACCACCGCCGGGAGCCTCTGAAGTGCTTGGGTTGGAAGTGAGCGGGACTGTGATTGCGGTTGGTCCTACCGTGAGCCGCTTGCGCGTCGGCGATGAGGTCTGTGCCCTATTGAGCGGCGGTGGCTATGCCGACCATGTGTTAGTCAGCGAGCAGCAGGTGGCAGTATTGCCAACTGGCATGAGTCTTGCCGAAGGCGCGGCGATTTGTGAGGCCTACGCTACAGCGTGGTTCAATTTATATGACGTTGCTGCCATTCAGCCAGACGAACGTTTGTTATTGCACGCCGGCGCAAGCAGTGTCGCACTCGCAGCAACTCAACTGGCAGTGAACGCGGGCAACCCGGTGTTTGTGACGGTCGGTGACGACGACAAACTTGCCTATTGCATCGCGCAAGGTGCCGATGCCGGTTGGAACCGTCGTCAAGGCAGCTTTGTCGATGCGGTAAAAGCGTGGGGCGGTGCTGATGTGATTATCGATCCTGTGGCTGGCGACTACTTGGGCCAAGATCAGATCGTTGCCAATCAAGATGGGCGTATTGTGGTGTTAGGTTTGATGGGCGGGCGCAAAGCCGAAATTGACGGCGGCCGTTTATTAATGAAGCGTTTACGCATTCAAGGCAGTACCTTGCGCAACCAGCCGCTGGCGGTAAAAGGGCGGATCATGCGTGCGTTGGAACAAAACGTGTGGCCGTTGCTGGCGCGCGGCAAATGTCAGGTCCATTTGGATCAGGTACACAGCATTGATGCGTTAACAGACGCATTGACGCAAATGCAAGAAAATCATACGAAAGGGAAGTTGGTGTTGGCGTGGCCAAGCAAAGACTAAACGCTGAAGAAAATGGTGGAGGGGGCAGGATTCGAACCTGCGAAGGCTGAGCCGTCAGATTTACAGTCTGATCCCTTTGGCCACTCGGGAACCCCTCCACGGAAGAGGCGGCATCATAGCAGATTGAGCCGCCCTGTAAACCCCGCTATGATAAATGCAGATTGAATTTCACCCCAACAGCTGCAGGTCGTTTACTTTGTCATCAATGAATGCTGAAATTATCGCCACCTTTCTTGAGCGCCTGTGGTTAAAACAAGGCGTGAGCAAGCACACCAGTAGCGCCTACGGCACCGATCTGAAAAAGTTTTTAAGTTATTTACTCAGTGTCGAGTCAGGCGAGGTCAATTTATTGGCGGTGTATCCCGAGCAAATTGAAGACTATTTGCTTTGGCGTCGCCAGCAAGGTTTATCGCCACGTAGCACGGCGCGGGCGGTCAGTGCGCTGAAAAAATTTTATACCTATGCCGTAACGGAGCGTTTGTGCGCGAGTAACCCCACTGAGCGCTTACATCAACCGAAACAAACCCAAGCCATTCCCCATAGTTTGGCCGAAGTGGAAGTCGAAGCCTTGTTGAACGCGCCCGATGAGAGCGATCCGGTGCAACTACGTGATCGTGCCATGTTGGAACTGCTTTATGCGACCGGCTTGCGGGTTAGCGAATTAACGCTGTTGACCCACGAGCAGATCTCGTTGCAGCAGGAGCTGGTGCGCGTGGTGGGTAAGGGCAACAAAGAGCGTTTGGTGCCGCTGGGTGAAACGGCGCTGGAATGGCTCCTTCGCTACGAGAACGAAGCGCGGCCGTTGCTAAGCGAAGCACAAAGTGACTATGTTTTTATCACCCGCCGCGGTGGCCCTTTGTCACGCCAAGCCTTTTGGTATCGTATTAAATATTATGCCAAGGTCGCTGATATACGTTCCCATTTGTCACCGCATACCTTACGGCATGCGTTTGCCACGCATTTGCTGAATCATGGCGCCGATTTACGGGTGCTACAAATGCTGCTCGGCCATAGTGATTTATCCACCACGCAAATCTACACCCATGTGGCGCGGGAGCGTTTACAGCAATTACACGCACAGCATCACCCACGTGCCTAAATCTGCTGCAGAGGGGCGCATTTCGCGTTACACTCAAGGCACTTTTAAGATAATTCGATGAAGCAAAATTAGGAATCTTATGAAACAGTTAGCGATTGCAGCCAGTATCTTAGGTTTACTGGCGTGCAGCCCACAAGGTGAGGCGAAATTATCAGCTGCGCCAGAAGGCTTTGATGACAGCTACTTGCAAAAGATGGGTTTCACTGTGGAAACCGTCGAAGCGTCGGCCATTGAAGGGGTGTATCAAGTGATCACCGATCAGGGCCTGATTTATGTGGCTGACGGCGGCAAAATGTTAATTGGTGGTCGTATTTACGACATCACTGGTGCGCAGCCGGTTAATTTAAGTGAAAACGCGATTCGTCAAATGCGTCAAAAAGACGTTGCTGCCATTGACGGTGAAGCCATCGTTTATCAGGCCGAAGACGAAAAATATGTGGTGACGGTGTTTACCGATCCAACCTGTGGCTATTGCCGTCAATTGCATAACGATCTGCAAAGCTATCTCGACAAAGGCATCAGTATTCATTACCTAGCATGGCCGCGTACCGGTTTGCAGGGTAGTTCGTACGAACAATTGAAGACTGTCTGGTGCTCAGACGATCCTAAAGCGGCGTTAACAGCTGCGAAGAGTGACAAGCGTTTACCTGCCGCGCGTTGTGACGATCCTGTCGATGCCCATTTCGCTTTAGGGAACAAGTTCGGCGTGCGTGGTACTCCGGCAATGGTGTTACCTTCAGGTGAGTTGATCCCAGGCTTGGTACCAGCGGATCGTTTATTGAATACCATCAAACAAAGCCAATAAGCGGTAATGAGCACAGATGATTTAACCATTCGACGTCGTCCCGACGTCGATTGCGAAGGTTTGCCCCAACAACTGCCGTGGATTTTGCGGCAGGTTTTGGCGCGCCGTGGTGTTGCAGCGAGTGAGCAGCTTGATTTGACCTTAAAGCAGTTGCCGCACTTTAAGCAATTGCATGATTGTGAAAAAGCTGCCGCACGTATTTTTCAAGCGATCACACAGGGCCAGTCCATTTGCATTTGTGGTGACTTTGACGCTGATGGCGCGACCTCAACGGCGTTAATGGTGTCGGTATTGCAAGCGATGGGCGCGCGCAAGGTGCATTATTGTGTGCCGAATCGGTTTACCGACGGTTATGGCTTATCGCCAAACTTAGTGAGTTATGCCGCCGAGCGCGGCACTGACCTGTTGATCACCGTCGATAGTGGGGTGTCGTGCCACGAGGGTGTGGCCGCCGCGAATGCCGCGGGCATTGACGTGATCATCACCGATCACCACCTTGCTGGCGCCCAATTACCACCAGCGTTTGCGCTGGTAAATCCGAATCAACCGGCTTGTCAGTTCCCGTGTAAATCTATTGCTGGCGTGGGCGTGGCCTTTTACGTGTTGTTGGCGGTACGCGCCTTGGCGCGTGAACAGCACCATCCAGCGGCGCAGGTGAATTTAGCGCAATGGTTGGATTTGGTTGCGCTAGGTACAGTAGCCGACGTGGTGAAGTTAGAAGCGACCAACCGAGTGTTGGTACAGCAGGGCCTGCAACGCATTCGTAAGGGCTATTGCCGGCCAGGTATTCAGGCTTTGTTAAGCGTGACGCAACGCCAAGCGCAGCAGTTGCAAGCGGCCGATTTAGGCTTTGCCTTAGCGCCGCGCATTAATGCGGCGGGGCGCTTGGACGATATGGCATTAGGCATTGAATGTCTGCTGGCTGACGAGGTGGAAACCGCCCTAGAATACGCTGAGCAATTGAATGGCCTGAATCAGCAGCGGCGTGAAATCGAAAACGAAATGCGCGAGAGCGCAGTGGCCTATATGGCTGAGTTACAGTTGGATGCGAGCACCTTACCGCCGCTATTGGTGTTGTATCAAGACGATTGGCACCAGGGCGTGGTGGGCATTGTCGCCGGGCGTATTAAAGAGCAGTATCATCGGCCGACCATTACCTTTGCCATTGGCGATGATGGGTTATTGAAAGGCTCGGCACGTTCGATTCCGGGTTTACACATGCGCGACTTGCTAGAACGGGTGCATACCCTGCATCCGCAGTTGATTGCGCGGTTTGGCGGTCATGCTATGGCTGCAGGTTTGTCGTTGGCACCTGAACATCTTGATGACTTTCGTGCGGCGGCAACAGCGGTTGCCGAGCAATGGCTCGATGCGCAAGCGTTAGAGCGTGAGATTTGGACCGACGGCGGGCTCGATGCCTCCTGTTTCTCGGTGCCGTTCGTGCAACAACTAGAGCAACTCGGCCCGTGGGGCCAAGGTTTTCCTGAGCCATTGTTTGACGATGTGTTTGAGGTTGTGCAGCAGCGCATTGTCGGTGAAAAGCACTTAAAGCTGGTGTTGCGCAGTAACGATGGCGTGATGCTCGATGCCATTGCTTTTAACGTCGATACCCAACGTTGGCCTGACCTCGAAGTGCGGCGCGCCGAGTTGGTGTATAAAGTGCAACTGAATCACTTCCGCGGACGCACCAATGTGCAGTTGTTGGTGGAGCATTTAGCGCCTTTACGGTAAAATGCCGCCCTTTGCATTCAACCTTGAACCGGTGAAGAGTTTATATGTTCGAAACAAATGCTACCTATGTTGCGATAAAAGAGATGCGTCAGCGCAGTGAAGCGCTTCGGGGGTATCTTTGACTATGCTGAAAAAGTAGAACGATTAGAAGAAGTTACGCGCGAATTGGAAGACCCAACGATATGGGAAAACCAAGAGCGCGCGCAGGCGTTGGGGAAAGAGCGTGCCAGCCTAGAACAGGTGGTGGAAACCTTGAATACCTTGGCGCAAGGTCTTGAAGACGTTGAAGGTTTGGTCGACTTGGCCGTTGAAGCCGAAGACGAAGACACCTACAACGAAGCGGTTGCCGAGCTGGAGCAGTTGGAACAGCAATTGGCCACCTTAGAATTCCGTCGGATGTTCTCTGGTGAACAAGATGCCTCAGACTGCTACTTGGATATTCAAGCAGGTTCAGGCGGAACCGAAGCGCAAGACTGGTCAAACATTTTGTTGCGGATGTATCTGCGCTGGGCTGAAAGCCACGATTTCAAAGTTGAAATTACCGAATTGTCTGAAGGTGAAGTCGCCGGCATTAAGTCTGCCACCGTGCGGGTGCAAGGTGAGTACGCTTACGGCTGGTTGCGCACCGAAACTGGCGTACATCGCCTGGTACGGAAGTCACCGTTTGACTCGGGCAACCGTCGTCATACCTCGTTTGCATCGGTATTCGTCTACCCTGAGATTGATGACTCGATTGAAATTGAGATCAATCCGGCTGATTTACGTGTCGATACTTACCGTGCCTCTGGTGCCGGTGGTCAGCACGTTAACCGTACCGACTCGGCGATCCGTATTACCCACGAACCTTCAGGGATTGTGGTGCAGTGTCAAAGCGACCGTTCGCAGCATAAAAACCGTGATGCGGCGATGAAGCAGTTGCGGGCAAAATTATACGAAATGGAGTTGCAAAAGCAGCTCGCAGAAAAACAAGCGCTAGAAGACACCAAGTCGGATATTGGCTGGGGCAGTCAGATCCGCTCGTACGTGCTTGATGACGCGCGTATTAAAGATTTACGTACTGGCGTAGAAAATCGTAACACCCAAGCCGTGTTAGATGGCGCGCTTGATCCATTTATTGAGGCGAGCTTAAAGTCGGGCTTATAAGACTTTAATCACAGCAGTTGTACAGATAGGAAAGAGACCATGACAGATAAAACGCAAAGCACCGAAGTTGTTGATGTAAATGAACAAATTGCTCAGCGTAAAGCAAAGTTAAAAGCTTTGCGTGAGCGCGGTGTAGCGTTCCCGAACGATTTTCGTCGCGAACACCTTGCCGAAGAGCTGCACGCTGAATACGACAACGTGGATAAAGAAACCTTAGCGAGCAAAGGTGTACGGGTATCTGTTGCGGGCCGTATGATGACACGACGGATCATGGGTAAAGCAAGTTTCGCCACCATCAAAGACATGTCAGGTGCCATTCAGCTGTACGTGGCGCGGGATAACTTGGTCGAAGGCTTCTACAACGAAGAATTCAAAAAGTGGGATTTAGGTGACATCGTTGGCGCCACTGGTACCTTGTTCATTACCGGTACTGGCGAATTGAGCGTACAAGTGGATGACATTCGTTTGTTGACCAAAGCCTTGCGTCCGCTGCCGGATAAGTTTCACGGTTTGTCAGACCAAGAAACCCGTTATCGTCAGCGCTACCTTGACTTGATTGCCAACGATGATTCACGTCGTACTTTTATTGTGCGCTCGAAAGTCGTGGATTACATCCGTCGTTACCTGAACGATAAGCAGTTCTTGGAAGTCGAAACGCCAATGATGCAAACCATTCCTGGTGGTGCTGCGGCGCGTCCGTTCGTGACCCATCACAATGCCTTGGATATGGAATTGTTCTTGCGTATTGCCCCAGAACTTTATTTGAAGCGCTTGGTGGTCGGTGGTTTCGAGAAGGTGTTTGAAATCAATCGTAACTTCCGTAACGAAGGGCTATCGACCCGTCATAACCCAGAATTCACCATGCTTGAGTTCTACTGGGGGTATGCCGATTACCGTGATTTGATGGATCTTACCGAAGACATGCTGCGCGGCATGACCGAAGAAATTTTAGGTTCATCGCAGTTCACTAGCGAAGGCGTTGAGTACGACTTCAGCCAGCCATTCACTCGGATGACGGTGAACGAAGCAATTTTGAAATACCTCCCAGAAGCCACTGCTGAGCAGTTGAGTACCCTTGAAGCAGCAACCGCATTGGCGGAGCGCTTGGGCATTCACGTGAAGTCGAACTGGGGCTTGGGTAAAGTCCAAATCGAGATCTTCGAAGAAGTTGCTGAGCATCGTTTAATGCAGCCGACCTTTATCACTGCCTACCCAGCAGAAGTATCGCCGTTGGCGCGTCGTAACGACGACGACCCGTTTGTAACGGATCGTTTTGAATTCTTCGTCGGTGGCCGCGAGTTGGCGAATGGCTTCTCAGAGCTGAATGACGCGGAAGATCAAGCCGAGCGGTTCTTACATCAGGTTTCGCAAAAAGAAGCGGGTGATGACGAAGCCATGTTCTTCGATGAAGACTACATCACTGCGTTGGAGCACGGCTTGCCGCCAACAGCGGGTGAAGGTATCGGTATCGACCGTTTGGTGATGCTGTTGACCGACTCACCATCGATTCGTGACGTGCTGTTGTTCCCACACATGCGTCCACGCAAAGACTAAGCTTTGGTAGCCGTAGCTAGCTTGAAAACCGCGACCTTGTGTCGCGGTTTTTGTTTATACGAAACATTTGGGTTGATTAGGCTGGAGCGCTCTCGAGGGCTTGCAGCAAGTCTGCCAAAAGTTCGTCGCGCTGCTCGATCCCGCACGACAAACGCAACAAGTCATCGGGGCAGGGCGTGCCTTCGCCTTCAATACTGGCGCGATGCTCAATCAAACTTTCCACACCACCTAAAGAGGTCGCACGCTTCCATAACTTGGTGTTGGCGGCCACATGAATGGCAACCTTAGCGCCGCCACGAAAACGTACGGACAACATACCACCAAAGCCGCCATGCATTTGCTTCTTCGCCACCGCGTGACCGCTGTCATCTGGCAAGCCCGGATACAGCACTTGTTTTACGGCGCGATGCCGTTGCAAGCGGTCGGCGATATATAGCGCATTGTTGCACGCCTCGCGCACCCGTAGGTGCATGGTGCGCATGCCCCGTAACAGCTGCGCCGCGTCGTGCGGACTTGGTACTGCACCCAGTTGACCACGGAGGGTGCGGATCTGCTGCCAAAAGGCATCGTTCTTGGCGGTAACTAATGCCCCGGAGATCACATCGGAGTGACCGTTGAGGTACTTGGTGGCCGAGTGCATGACAATATCGGCCCCGAGTTTCAGCGGTTGTGTAAGCAGAGGTGTAGCACAGGTCGAGTCCACTGCCACCAAAGCGCCATGCTGTTTGGCAAGCTGGCTGATTTCGGCAATATCACTCACGGTCCAAAGCGGATTGCCCGGCGTTTCCAACCAGACCAAGCGTGTCGGTCCCTGCGCAAGCGCTGCCTTGACCTGATTCACATCACTGGTATCGACAAAGGTGAGTTCAAGACCCCATTGCGCGGCAAACTGTTGCAACCAATTGCGCAGCGCCCAATACATTACCGTGGGAGCAATCACCCGGTCGCCCGGCGCAAGCGCTTGAAACACCGTACAAGCTGCGGCCATGCCCGAAGCGAAGAGGAGAGCATCTTCACCCTGTTCTAGCGCTTTGAGCACCTGCTCAGCAGGTAAGTAGGTTGGATTGTCAGCACGTGAATACACGCGCCCGCTTGGATAGCTATTGTCCGCACCACGCAAATAAGTGGTGGCCACATGAATTGGCGGTACCACCGCATCGGTGGCAGGATCGATGGCGCCATGGGCCTGCGCAAGTAGGGTCGCAGCGGAAAAAGGAAAGCTGTCGTGGCTGTCGCTCATAAGGTCTCTCAGTAAGGTGATCTTAGGCTTAAGATTAGACAATTCCCGCCGCCGACGGAAGCGGTGTGACAGTAATAATTGCGCACACTGTAATACAACATTATTTTTACATTGGTGTGTACAATTGCTAGTATCTTGGCTGTTATTCATCAAACATAAGTTACTCCTGTCATGCTGATTACCGGACAAAAATTTCGTTACCGTCTAATTGCCGAGCCGCTTTTGTATTTCGCGCTCGCGTGCATCTCGATTGGCATGTTTATCTATGCGTACGAGGGCAGTGTTCCGGATCGTAGAGTAAGCACGCTAGGTGCTGTGGGTATATTGTGTGTGATCATCGGTCTAGGGTCGATCGTGAAGCATCTCTTGGCGCCTCAAACAATCGAGTTTGCGTTAGCTGACAACAAGATTTGTTTTAAAGGGAAAAGCTTTCCTTTGGAAAAGCTTAAACGCGTCGACATCTGGACGCCACGTGCCGACAGCCGCTTCTTAACCATGAACCTCGAGTTCCACGACGGCAAGATAGAATCCATCTTCACCGCCCGTTACCTGCTCGATACTACAGTGCGTAACATCGTTGCAATGTTTCCCGCCGATGTCGACATTAACGTACGCCAACCAGTGTTTCTGCGCTGGCTTGACAACCGCAGCGGCCGCGGCCTGTCGCCGCGATGAGTAACCTCTTTTTCGGTCGCATCGCGATGGTTTTGATAAACGATTGCGTTGATATGGCGCTTTTATTTAATGAACACTTATCGCCGTCATAGGAGGTCTTATTGAGTCGCCACTAGTTCACTAGACACTTAGTAGTCTCGTTTTTAAATTGTTTTAGTTTAACGGAACTTTCTACTCATAACTGCTCTGATTTTCCGGGGGGATTACAATGATTCTACCGTCCGTCGAACCCGATTTTCTCAGGATATCTGAAATTATGCATAAAATGCTAAATTAGCAAAGTTGCAATCACATTTCTTTTCAAAAACGAGCTTATCCGCCTGTTTGTTATTCGTTCTTAGCAGACTATAACGCCGCAGTCCACGAAGAGTTAGGGGAGCAAGCGAGTGAATTCTCCGTATAAGCGTTTTGTTATACAAGATTCTTCTCCGCAGTTGTTAGAAAAACCAATGTAGAAGCCGTCATGTGTAGCATATATGCTACAAGATAATCTGGCACAGTCGTTGGGCTTGCTCCTTGGCCGTGACCGCTTAACTTATTTCGCCCAGTTGGAATACTGCTCTCAAGCATGCTACGTAGTGCACCTAACTGTTGTTGCCAGAATGACGGCACAAGGTTATTCTCAAAACAAATCTGAATTAGCGCTCTTGACGTTGCATTTTTTTGATACGACCAGTTTCGTTTATCGCAAATAGCTTTCATTGTGCTTTCAAAGGATTTGAGACAGTCATTGAGAGCTTCTTTATTTTTACCATTGCGATAATGCTCGTAAGCGCTCAAATATTCCTGTTGGGCACCGTGATAGTTTTTTTGATTGAGCAATCGTAGTGCCGGTTTAACTGCTTCAGAGTGAAGGAGCTCTGAATCCATTTTAATTATTTCGCCTTCAACAAACTGAAAACCTATACCATGTTCCTTGAACCTTGCATTTAATTCACTAACTGCTGCATCCACGTTTTCAGAAGCATTCTGCTTTCTTAAATAATCGTAGTCTCGTGTGCAACGATCGATATAACGAAAGCTCAACTCGACTATATCTAGTTGCTTTTCAACATCATCAACTTGTAAAAGGTAATTTGCCAACTCATTCAGATACATTCTCTCCCGATGTTTTTCTGCCGTTGGAAGTTGAAACATCCCATACTCTCTACATAGAGTATCAACTATAAATTCATAAGCAGATCGGACGTTAGGCCCACAACCATATTGGTCATAATAGTTATCATTATTTCCAAGCACATCTGTCCAAATATGAATAATTTGTACTTTCAAAGCGTGTGGCAGGGTATCGTAAACATAAACATCCGGAACGTCACCTCTCAATGCTTTTTGTCTTTTTGAGAATAGCTCAAAGATTGCCATCAATGCTCCTTTTTATTAATTGCATAACACCTGCGTTTGTAGCTGATATGTTGCTCATCGAAAAACAAGCCGAAAACATGGGCTTGTTTTAAATTGAATGCTGTAAAGAATCAAAGTCTGCTCCTCGCTCTTTATTGACGTTCAGGATAGTGGCAGAAGCTAAAGTTAACGCCAACAGCACGCGCGGCTTCGAAATCAAGGTGCAGGCGAAACTTAGTAGGCGTCGCGGTGGCTGTGATTGTTAGATTAATCTAGAAGCTCGGGCCTGATGAACCAGATGGACCTCTAGCCGAAGGTCGAGACGGTCTTAGTCGATAGTTTCGAAGCTGATTAAGCTCACCGAGGTTTTCAAACTTTGTGCCCACCAAGCGACCACGATCGTTCCTGCTATACAGAATCGAACGGAAAGGGACATCCTTCCCGTTAGCGTCGCCCCCTGCGACGGTATTTAGGTGTTCTATGTAGCGCAGGAAGGAAGCATGGTCTACACCAACGTTGCCCCTAGTGAAATTGTTTACAAAAACTTCGTGATCATGATCGCTTGGAATAATTAGGTGAGCGTTTCGATCCCAAAGTCTGCAAACCAAATCTATATATGAATTAAACTCAATTTGAGTAGTTTTTAGGCCTTTGTCCCACCCAATAAAATGGCATTGCCTTGACAACTTAGATACCTTTTCATTTAAGGTAAAGCAAAGGTTTTCCCTAAGAGGTTTCTCCTTTTCGCGTTTATACTCCATTTTCTTTTCTTTAAACTCGATTAGCACGTTGTGTGAATCCGTACTGGCAAAAAAATCAGAAAATATTTTATCTTGGATTCCTGAAAAGTTCCCAATTACGTAACTAATGTCTGCTTCAGAATTACTATGAAAAGAATCTCTTAAGTATCCAGAAAAGAAATCAATAACCTGAGATTCACCCATTTTTCTCATGTTTACCTCTCGAAAATCTTATTTTTATATATATTTCGTGCTTGCTTTGCTACCTGTTGAATAATAGTTGCGTATCTTAAAATTGCCTGAGGCAAACATAGTTTCACCTTGAAAAGCTCTGAATAATAGAGAGCATATTAAGTATGCTCAATTAGGCTTTAATCGGAACGTAATATTCAACCTTTATATGTTATTGACAATAAACGAATTAAATAAACAACACAATAACAAATTGCTCATTAACGCAGAGATAAATACGCGGCTTCAAATTCGCAGGCCAAAACGCTTACGAATAAAGATGAGCAGGGTGAGCGATTAAGTAAGGTAAGACTCTAACGTCCAGTCTTCGCTCATTAGCAAGTATCGGCTTGGTGCCCGAAGTGGACCTACAGTTACGTTGAGTTTACGGGCTTTTCCGATGAAACGACTTATTAAGAGTTATACAAGATCCACCCCGATATGGATGTCACAACAAACCGCATTCATTGGGATAATGGCAGAGAATTTGCGGGTTTGCAGGACAAATGACCGACCTACAAGGTGACGCTAGTGTTCTCTCGTCCTGGTAAGCCAACAGATAATGCCTACATCGAGTCACTGAACGGCAGTTTTCGCGATGAGTGCCTTAACTGTCACTGGTTCGAATCGCTAACCGATGCTAAATTAAAAATCGAAGCTTGGCGCGATGACTATAACAAGAGTCGACCTCACCGGGCTTTAAATAACCTGCCACCCTTGCAGTTCGTGGCATCCATTGAAAATTGAACAGCTCAATTCATTCCTCGAGTGGTTCTAATAATGGGGGCCTGTCATTGCTTCCTAGATACGAGTTTACATATAGGTTTCTAAAAAATTCAGAGTGATGCTTTGAGTAGTCCATCAAGTAGAGACGTTAAGGCGACGATTGCATAAATAGTGAAGGTTCCAGCAACTATGAGACTAAGAATATTTGCGAATTCGCTATCCTCTAGAAAATTTATGAAAAGTGGTTTCAGGAACACACCAAAGCCTTTATGCAACGATATCCAAGTATACACAATACTTATTAAAACAAAGGGTAAAATGAAATGGTTATCAGTCTTCCACCAAGCATATGTAACAGCTGCTGTTAGAGATACCCAGCTTAACCACCTAAACCAAGAATCTATATGTTTTGAGTCAAAAAGATAATTTAGAAATTTCAATTTAAGTTCTCTTTAGTTGATTGGTTTCGGTTTATGATTCAATGAGTTAACTTGCAGTGTTAAGCTAGAGTTAAATATGTATCCAAATAGTAATATTCCTAATAGATAGCAAGTAGTCAACAACAAAAGTTATACGAAGTGCTGAGCGTGTATACTTGACCCACAAAAAAACGCACCCGAAGGTGCGTTTTTACGTTTAAAGCTGAGTAAGTCGGGCGACTTAGTCGTGGTTGTGGTTGCCGTCGGCGTGAACGTGACCGTGGTCAAGTTCGCTTTGGTCAGCGTCACGTACTTCAACAACTTCAACGTCGAAGCTTAATGCTTTACCTGCTAATGGGTGGTTACCGTCAACGGTGACTTCGTCGTCGCTCACTTCAACGATGATCACTGATTGCTCACCGTGGTCGGTGCTTGCGCGGAACTGCATGCCTGGCTCAACTGGGTTGTCGCCGAACAAGTTGCGCGGTACGGTTTGGATGAGGCCGTCATGGCGCTCGCCGTAAGCATCTTCAGGTGCGATGTCAGCATTGAATTTGTCGCCAGTAGCTTTGCCAGCTAACGCATTTTCAAGGCCTTTAATCAACATGCCGCGACCAAAGATGAATTGTAGCGGTTGACCTTCTTGTGATTGATCAAGCAATTGGCCTTCAGCGGTTTTCACGGTGTAGTGAATGCCGACAACTTTATCTTGGCTAATGGTTTGAGTCATGATTCGTCCAATGTATAAGGCAGTGGGTAAATTTCCAAGAGACTCACGTCATCATCTTTGATGCGTAAACGTACGTCATTGTCGAGATCACTCGGCAATACCGCTAACACATCCAGCGTTTGTTCAGCACGGCTCACTGCATTAATTACCGTACCTGCACGACGCCAGTTTTCACCCAATTGTTGTTCAACAGTTGCTCCTGCTGACACTAATTGACCGTGTCCACGTAGGCGATAAAGTGCACGCTTTTGCTTACCCAAATATTTCATTCGGGCAACCGTCTCTTGGCCGATATAACACCCCTTGTTAAAGCTGATGCCGCCGAGGGCTTGTACATTCAGCATTTGGGGCACAAACTCCGCTATTGTACCTGAAAACAGGGCCGGTCGGCCACGCTCGATTTCAAGTGCTTGCCATAAGCTTTCAGCAGAGTTGGTAGGAAAAGCTTCACCTCGGTTGAGGCATAAGTATTGATCAGGATGTGCGCCCAGGCTCAGTATGGTGGCCTGTTCGGTGCGGCTGACAGCTGCCTGTTCGGCTTCCGCCAGAGGTGCGCCCAATAATTCTGCCAAGCGGGCAGGGGCCGCCGAGCCAAATACGCCGAACAATTGGTACTGGTCGGTCACATCGCTAATTTCAATTTTGTTAAAGATGCCGTATTTCTGTAATTGCGCTTTGATTGCTTCAAGTGCAGGTTGCGACGCAACCAGTTGTACGCATTCACCGCTCCCGAACAACCAGAACGTTCCGAGTGTTTTACCTTTTGCGTCGCAGTAGGCACCGTAACGCCATGAATCATCGCGTAATTGTTTTAAGTCACAGGTCAATTGGCCTTGTAAAAAGCTGATGGCGTCAGGGCCACTCACCTGTAAGACACCATGATCGGTGAGGGAAACAGTTACGTATTCTGGTGTAGCTTTGGTAAACTCTGTCGTCAACACGGTAAACCTCGTTGTTTCGCATCTATGTTCGATAGGTGGGGACTGTTTTTCATTATACAAGAGACGTTGTAAGAACTTATGGAAAAATTGCAGCAAAATGCCGATTCATTGCGGAATAAAAACCGCCTTCGTTGGGCTTGTCGTCGCGGCATGCTGGAGCTTGACGTATTATTCGCGCCGTTTGTTGAAGAGGCGTACGATGATTTAGATGAACAGCAACAAGACGTGTTCCGTCGCTTGTTGACTTGCGATGACCCTGATTTATTTGCCTGGTTTATGGGCCATCAGCCTTGTGAAGACGAAGAGCTCCGAGGCATGGTCGAGTTCATCTTAAGCCGCGTTAAAGTTTAAGATGTGGTTGTGCAGTCAGTCGCCTTGGCGTTGGCTGCCGATCGCCGCTTCCGTTTGGGCCATCGAGCCTGAACACTTCACCTTACGTCGTTTAGACCATTATCACGCAACCGTGTTAGGTGCCCCACACTGGATTTTTATCACCCCTTGGTGGGTGGCGATTTATTTTCGACGGGTGGAAGGGAACGGCCAACCACAGCCACCGCGATGGTGGCTGTGTTGTCATGCTTGGACGGATGGTTTGAGCTTTGCGCGTTGTCGGCGCATGGCTTTAGTTTGGCGACAGCAACGTCGGTAACGGGTTTTCGGCCAGCTCTGGGTAGTCGAGCGTGTAATGCAGGCCACGGCTTTCTTTCCGCTGCATGGCCGAGCGCACGATCAGTTCCGCCACTTGTACCAAGTTACGTAACTCCAGCAGGTTGTTGCTGACGCGGAAGTGGCTGTAGTACTCGTTGATCTCTTGCTGTAACAACTCAATGCGACGCAAGGCCCGTTCTAAGCGCTTGGTGGTGCGCACAATACCCACGTAGTCCCACATAAACAGGCGCAGCTCGTGCCAGTTGTGCTGGATGATCACTTCTTCGTCTGAATTCGTGACTTTACTTTCATCCCAGCGTGGCAAGTCAAAGTTGAACTCAGCATCGGCTAAACCCTCGCAAATATCTGCGGCTGCCGCTTGCGCGAATACGAGACACTCCAACAATGAGTTACTGGCCATGCGGTTGGCGCCGTGTAAGCCGGTGTAGGCGACTTCGCCGATCGCATACAAATGGGGAATATCCGTTTGCGCGGCCAGGTTGGTCATTACGCCACCACAGGTGTAATGCGCCGCAGGCACCACAGGCATCGGTTGCTGAGTAATATCAATGCCTAACCCCAAGCACTTCTCATAAATGGTCGGGAAGTGCTCGCGAATAAACTCGGCGGGTTTGTGCGAGATATCCAAATACATGCAATCGGCGCCAAGGCGCTTCATTTCATAGTCAATGGCACGGGCTACTACATCGCGTGGCGCGAGCTCGGCCGCTTCGTGGAAGTCCGGCATAAAGCGGCTACCATCAGGCCGTTTCAAATAGGCGCCTTCACCACGCAGCGCTTCGGTGAGCAAGAAGGATTGCGCGTTAGGGTGGAACAAGCAGGTCGGATGAAACTGATTGAATTCCATGTTGGCAACGCGACATCCTGCACGCCAAGCCATGGCAATGCCGTCACCGCTGGCAACATCGGGGTTTGAAGTGTACTGATACACTTTACTGGCACCACCGGTGGCCAAGGCCACGAATTTCGCTGCGACCGTTTCGACGCGTTCCGCGGCACGGTTCCAAATGTAGGCGCCGTAAACGCGTTGGGGCTGCTGGGTGTGGCGCGAGGTAATAAGGTCAACGGCGTTATAGCGTTCCAATACCTGAATGTTTGGGTGCTGACGCACTTGTTCAACCAAGGTGGTTTGCACGGCTTTGCCGGTCGCATCTGCGGCATGTAAAATGCGGCGATGGCTATGACCACCTTCTTGGTTGAGATGGAATTTGCTCTCACCATTGGCAGCGTCAACGCGATCAAAGCCCACGCCCATTTCAATCAACCACTGTAAACTTTTCTTCGCATTTGAGGTGGTAAAGGCAACAGCTTCAGGGTCGCACAGGCCAGCCCCAGCCACCAAGGTATCTTGAATGTGGCTTTCAATGCTATCATTCTCATCAAAGACAGCGGCAATGCCGCCTTGAGCATAATAGGTTGAGCCTTCCGTCAAGGGGCCTTTTGAGAGCACCATGACCTTGGCTGCGTCGGCAAGATGTAAAGCGAGTGTTAAACCAGCAGCACCGCTGCCGATAATGAGCACATCGCATTGATAATCAATGACGTGTTCCATAAAGTAAAGACTACTCGTAGAGCGCAACGCGCTGTTTTGCCAATGGAATAGCGCGATTTTACTCTTTTAGAAATTTTTTGCGAACTTTTTGCGAAAGGCTTGGTCAGACTTTGCAGTGTGAAAAACTGGAATGGTTGGGCCTGGTTCGCAGTACAAGGTTTGGGTTGAGGAGAACAGGCTCAGATGAGCGAACAAGAAACTGATAAAGCGCTCGTGTTGCGTGTGCAACAGGGCGACCAGCAAGCCTTTAACTTGTTGGTGCAAAAATATCAGCACAAAGTAATGAGCCTGATTTCACGTTACGTTAAACAGGCGGCCGATGTGCCTGATGTTGCGCAAGAAGCGTTTGTAAAAGCCTATCGAGCGATAGGAAGTTTTCGTGGCGATAGTGCCTTCTATACATGGCTTTATCGCATTGCAGTGAACACTGCGAAGAATTATTTGGTTGCGCAAGGACGCAAACCACCTGCGACCGATGTCGATGCTGGTGAAGCCGATTACTTAGAGGGAGCAGGGGCGTTACGCGACGGAGCGTCACCGGAGAGCTTGCTACTCACCGATGAGATTCGCGATGTAGTGATGAACACAATAGAGGCGTTGCCAGATGATTTACGCCGTGCCATCACCTTACGAGAAATTGAAGGGCTGGGTTATGAAGAGATTGCCATTGAAATGGACTGTCCAATTGGTACAGTACGTTCACGCATTTTCCGAGCCCGAGAAGCGATTGATGCGCAACTAAGACCACTCTTAGAGCGCTAATTAACTGAGGAAACTTTATGACAGACCGTAGCTATGAACAAGTATCAGCATTGCTCGATGACGCCGTGCATGATGCGCGTGAGCAAGCGCAGCATATTGATACTTTGTTAAGCGACACCGATGCGCAGCAAGCGTGGGGACGGTACGCATTGATGGGCCGCATCATGAAAAATGAAGCGAGCGCACAACAACCTCTAGATATTAGCGCGGCGGTAGCGGCACAAGTTGCGCAAGAAAGTGCGCCAACGCAAGTCGTGCAGGGGCGCTTTGGGAAGCAGCGTTTACAACGTTGGTTGCGCCCAGCTGGTAGTGTTGCGATTGCTGCCAGTGTCGCCTTGGTCGCGGTATTGACGGTGCAACAAACGCAGCCTATTGATCCAGAGCAAAGCGTTGAACCGGCCTTTGCGACCACGCCAATTGGCGGACGCAGCCCAGTTAGCTACAATACGGTTTTACAAAGCAGCGAGCCTACCCAAGCAGAGCTTGCGCAACAACGTCGGTTATTGCAGTTCTATTTACTTGACCATAACCAGCAACTTCAGCTTTCTTTGCAGGCACAGCAGTTAGATGAGCAAATTCAAAGCGAATCAGAAACACTTTCAGACGAAACGCCACAACGCGTCTCGAATGGTAACTAAGTTTGTCAGTGGCAGCCTGCTCAGCGGGCTGCTAGTGATGACAGCCTTTTCTCCCGTCTACGCACAATCTCAAGCTTCCAATAGCGCAACCGCTCCGGCATCTACACTTGCTGAGCAGGGCTTCAATGAGATGGCACGCGCATTGCGTGAACTGAATTTTGAAGCCACGTTAGTGCGCAGTTCAGGTACGCGTCTTGAACCTATGACTTGGTTGCACGGTACCTATAGCGATGGCCTCGAAGCCGAGTTGATTGTTATGCTCAATGGCCCAGACACCCGCATTGTGCGTTTAGGCGAAGATACCTCGTACTATTTTCAGCCAACCGATGACTCCTACACCTTACGTAGTGATGTCACTTATGGCTTGTTGCCCGCAGCCTTCTACCAAAACTTCGCTGCCTTGCAACCGCATTATCAAGTGCGTGCGGCCGGGCGGGGCGTACGGGTGACCGGCCGCGAAACCCATTACTTGCGTATTCTTAGTAGCGACAACGACCGTTATCACTATGGGCTGTGGATCGATAGTGAATCGGGCATGCTGTTAAAAATGCAGATGATGACGCCGCAAGGTGAAGTGTTAGAGCAGTTGCAACTGACCACCTTCCAAGAGCGCGAGAGCATGCCGATCAGTTTAAGCGACTTGCGTGGTATTCCGCGTCCACCGCGTTTACATGAGTTACGCCAACGTCAGCCGCTGCAATTTAGCATTCAGCCACAGTGGCTACCGAGCGGCTTCAAATTGCTACGGCAAACCCATCGGAATTTAGCCGCAACGCGGTTGCCGACCGATTATTTCTTATTTAGCGATGGCTTGACGGAAGTCTCGGTGTACGTTACCGAGCGCGAAGCACAATCCTTGCCTGAGCTTGGTTTGCAAGGGCCGGAGTCGATTTACAATACCTCATTGCAAAACCATGCCATTACCGTAGTGGGCAAACTGCCGGTGGCGACCCTTCAACGGATCGCGGAAAATATGGCGGCGGCAGCGCCGGAGCAGTAACCCTATGATTCGTGAATTGGCAACCATTCAAACCATTGCAGACGATTACCTCGAGGTGAGCACCGAGCTGAAAACCGGCTGCGGCAGTTGTGCACAACAGAACACCTGTGGTGCAGGGGTGATTTCAAAAGCCTTTTCTGATCGTCGCGCGACCTTTCGTGTGAACCGTCCTGCGGGCGAGTTCAGCGTTGGCGAGCAGGTCGAATTGCTACTCCCTGAACAAATGCTTACACAAGCCTCGTTACTGATCTATGGCGTGCCATTGATCGCCTTGTTCGTCATGGCGGTACTGAGTCAAAGCCTGTTGGGTTTCAGTGAAGGCGTGACCATTATTGCGGCGTTTACGGCGTTTATTGGTTCATTTTGGGCCTTGAAACAGTGGTTCAAGCGTCGCGATATCCAAGTGAGTCAGTTCTTGAAAGTGCAACAATTACTCTGAAATCGCCCGAAAGTCCTTTGTTCTGAGCCGTATTATCAGTATGATCAGCGGTTATTCACGTTATTCATTTAGCAGTTGCGGGGGCATGAATGCCAGAGAAGGCGTTTAAGCAAGCGAATATTCGAAACTTTTCGATTATTGCACACATTGATCACGGTAAATCGACCTTGTCGGACCGATTGATCCAGCATTGCGGCGGCTTGACCGACCGCGAAATGGCGGCGCAGGTACTAGATTCAATGGATCTAGAGCGTGAGCGTGGCATTACCATCAAAGCGCAGAGTGTCACCTTGCACTACACCGCTGAAGATGGTGAAACCTATCAGTTAAACTTCATCGACACGCCGGGACACGTTGACTTCTCTTATGAAGTCTCGCGCAGTTTGGCCGGTTGTGAAGGGGCACTCTTAGTGGTTGACGCAGCGCAAGGTGTAGAAGCTCAGACCTTGGCGAACTGCTATACGGCGATTGAGATGGACCTCGAAGTCGTCCCAGTACTGAACAAAATTGACTTGCCACAGGCTGATCCTATGCGTGTGGCGGAAGAGATTGAAGATATCGTCGGTATCGAAGCCGTTGATGCGGTGCAGTGTTCTGCCAAAACCGGAATTGGTATTCACGACGTGCTTGAGCGCATCGTCAAGCAGATCCCACCACCGCAGGGCGATCCAGACGCGCCGGTGCAAGCCTTGATCATCGACTCTTGGTTCGATAATTATCAAGGTGTTGTGTCGTTGGTACGGGTGAAAAACGGTACCTTACGCTCGGGCGACAAAATGAAAGTGATGTCGACGGGACAAGTCCACCAAATCGATAAAGTCGGCTTTTTCTCTCCGAAGCAAACCGAAACCGGTATTTTGCGTTGCGGCGAAGTAGGCTACGTGATTGCCGGCATTAAAGACATTCTCGGGGCGCCAGTGGGGGATACCTTAACCCTTCACAAAGCTGAAGCGGATGCGCCGTTACCTGGTTTCCAACGCGTCAAACCACAGGTTTATGCGGGTATGTTCCCGATTTCCTCGGACGACTATGAAGCCTTCCGTGATGCCTTGGGTAAATTGTCGTTGAACGATGCCTCATTGTTCTACGAGCCAGAGAACTCAACCGCGTTGGGCTTTGGTTTCCGTTGTGGTTTTTTGGGCATGTTGCACATGGAAATCATTCAAGAACGTCTTGAGCGTGAGTATGATATCGACCTTATCACCACTGCGCCGACCGTAGTGTATAAAGTTGAAACCACCGATGGCCGCACGCTAAATGTCGACAACCCGTCGAACTTACCGCCGGTAAATGACATCGAAACCATTTATGAGCCGATTGTTGAAGCAAATATTTTGGTACCGCAAGACTACCTCGGTAACGTCATCACCTTGTGTGTTGATAAACGTGGCTTGCAAACCAAAATGGCGTACCACGGTAAACAAGTAGCGGTGACCTACGAACTGCCGATGGCTGAAGTGGTGATGGATTTCTTTGACCGCTTGAAATCAACGTCGCGTGGTTATGCGTCATTGGACTATCAGTTCAAACGCTTCCAAGAAGCTGACATGGTGCGTGTTGACGTACTTATTAACGGTGAGCGTGTCGATGCTTTGGCAATGATTACGCACCGTGATAACGCGCAAGGGCGTGGCCGTGAGTTGGTCGATAAGATGCGTGAATTGATTCCACGTCAAATGTTCGACATCGCTATTCAGGCCACTATTGGCAACCATGTTATTGCCCGTTCTACCGTGAAGCAGTTGCGTAAAAACGTAACCGCAAAATGTTACGGCGGTGACGTGAGCCGGAAGAAGAAACTGTTGCAGAAGCAGAAAGAAGGTAAGAAGCGGATGAAGCAGTTAGGGAACGTTGAGGTACCGCAAGAAGCCTTCTTGGCGGTGCTGAAGGTAGGGAAATAAGACGACAAGGTAGAACATGGCAAACTTTTACGCAATGTTACTGACGATTGTAACAATCGTCTTCGGTTTGATTTGGTTGTTCGACGCGCAAGTGCTTAAGCCGAAGCGTCAACAGCGTATCGCTGACGAAGAAAAACGCCTGCAACAGGAATTGACAGAGGAAGACGGCCAGCGTATTGCACCGCAAAGCGGCATTGCTGAATTTGCGCAGTCGGTGTTTCCGATCTTGTTCGTTATTTTGTTGCTACGTTCGTTTGTTTACGAGCCTTTTCGTATTCCGTCAGCGTCAATGATGCCGACCTTGTTGGAAGGTGACTTTATCTTGGTTGAGAAATTCAGCTATAGCTTGCGCGATCCCATTTGGCGCAGCGAGTTGCTCGAAATTGACCGACCTGAACGTGGTGAAGTTGCGGTATTTAAATTCCCACCTGATCCGCAATACGACTACATCAAACGTGTGGTTGGCTTGCCTGGTGATCGGATTATTTATCGGAATAAAACCTTATACATCCAACCGGCGTGTGATGCTGCGGGGAATGATTGCCCAGCACCTCGTGTGATTGAACGTACCTTAGTGCGTTCTGACGCGATTTACTTTAATAAATCAACGCCGCTTGAACAGTACGACGAATACCTTGGCGAAACGAAACACAGCACCTTGGTTGATCCAACCCTTGGTGGTAGCGACCGTTTCTACTTTAAACAGCAAGGAACGGCTCGCGACGAATGGATCGTGCCAGAAGGGCAGTATTTCGTCATGGGAGATAACCGCGATAATTCTGAAGACAGCCGTTTTTGGGGCTTTGTACCGGAGGAAAACCTGGTCGGTCGCGCGGTCTTTATTTGGATGAGTTTTGAAATGGATCGTAGCGCATCGAGCTGGTTGCCGCAGTGGGTACCAACAGGTATCCGTTGGGAACGTCTCGGAGGAGTGGAATAGTTGTGAGCTTACCCAAGCCACCTGTACGAGAATTAGAGAAAGCCTTTGGCTATACTTTTACCAACCGTGATCGCCTCCAACAGGCGCTCACCCATCGTAGTGCTGGTGCCCAACATAACGAGCGTCTTGAATTTTTAGGCGATTCGGTACTTGGCATTATTGTTAGTGAAGCGCTGTTTGAGAAATTCCCAAAGATTGATGAAGGGGATTTAAGCCGCATGCGGGCCACACTAGTATGCGGTCGCAATTTGGCAAAAATTGCGCAACGTTTTAACCTTGGCAAGCACTTGTTGCTGGGGCCTGGCGAATTGAAAAGTGGTGGGCATCGTCGTGAGTCGATTCTTGCCGATGCGGTCGAAGCCTTGTTAGGTGCGATGTATCTGGAAAGTGACTTAGCCAACTGCCGTGACGTTGTGTTGCGTTGGTTTGATGAGCAACTGAAAACTATTCAGCCGGGTGCTGGGCACAAAGACCCTAAAACCCGCTTACAAGAGTATTTACAGGCACGACAACTGCAGTTGCCGGTGTACGATGTGGTGACCATTCAAGGTCAAGCACACAATCAACGTTTTACCGTGAGTTGCAGTACTGAATTATTAGCAGAGCCAGTCTTAGGCTCGGGGACCAGCCGCCGCAAAGCTGAACAGCAAGCCGCGCAGCTGACCCTTGAACACGTAAATGGTCAGGAGTTATAGGCCGATGGAAAGCCCAGCTGAAATGAATTCTGCCTCGGCGTTTGTGGCGATCGTTGGACGCCCAAACGTTGGAAAATCGACGTTATTGAACCGTATTTTAGGCCAGAAAATTAGTATTACCTCAAGTAAGCCACAAACCACGCGCCATCGTATTCTCGGTATTGAAACTGAGGGCGACACGCAGATTGTTTATGTGGACACGCCGGGTTTGCACCAAGATGAAAAGAAGGCCATTAATCGCCTGATGAACCGTGCGGCTTCGAGCTCGCTGAGCGGCGTTGAAGTGGTGCTGTTTGTGGTCGAAGCCGACCGTTGGACCGCCGATGACGAATTGGTGTTGTCGAAGCTACAAAAGAGCGCACGTCCGGTCATTCTTGTGGTCAATAAAGTTGACCAGATTAAAGACAAAAACGAATTGCTGCCAATCATTCAAAAGCTTGCAGAGCGTCATGATTTTGCTGAAATTATTCCGTTGTCGGCAAAAACAGGCGCGCAAGTCGATGGTTTACGGGCATTGGTACATAGCTATGCGAAGCCGGGCACGCACCATTTCCCGGAAGATTATGTGACCGACCGCTCAATGCGGTTTATGACCGCGGAAATTGTGCGGGAAAAATTGATGCGCTTTACTGGCGACGAGTTGCCGTACAGCACCACTGTTGAAATTGAACGTTACCAAACCGCACCTTCAGGTACCACCCATATCAACGCGTTGATTTTGGTCGAGCGTGAAGGGCAAAAGCGGATGGTGATTGGTGCCGGTGGACAAAAGCTGAAAACCATCGGTAGTGAAGCGCGTCGTGACATTGAAAAATGGATCGGCGGTAAAGTGCATTTGCAACTTTGGGTGAAAGTGAAAAGCGGTTGGGCGGACGATGAACGTGCGCTGCGTAGCTTAGGTTACAACGAGGACTGATCACCGTGGAACCGGCTTTTGTTTTGCATCGTTGGCCGTTTCAAGATTCCAGTTTGCTTGTTGAACTTTTCACCCAACAGCAGGGGCGTTACCGGGTTGTCGCCAAAGGCGCCCGACGCCCCAAAAGCCCTTGGCGGGCGATTTTACAACCTTTTACGGCGCTACTCGTAACGAGTCAGGGGCGTCATGAATTACAAACCCTGCGCCATGCTGAGCTTGCCCAAGCGAGCTATCCCTTAACGGGGACAGGGCTCTACAGCGGCTTTTATGTCAATGAGTTGGTGCAGCGGTTAACCTCGCAATACCAACCTGTCGATGGTTTATTTGACGATTACCAAGCAACGCTTGAACGGCTTGGCCACGGCGAGGCCATTGAACCTGTGCTGCGTGAATTTGAGTGGCGCTTGTTGTGCCACCTTGGCCATGGGTTCGATTGGTGCAGCGACAGCAACGACGACGCTATTGCCGCCGATGGGCACTATCAGTTTGTCGCTGAACACGGCTTTTGGCGGGTTGCTGAAGCGCAGCGCAACAGCTACTCTGGCGCAACCCTGCAACGTTTAGCCGCGTTTGATTTATCCGAACCCAGCTTATTACAAGCGATGAAGCACATCATGCGCCATGCGCTGATGCCGTATCTCGGCGATCAGCCTTTGCGTAGTCGAGAACTGTTTTCGCAACTGAAAAGGAATCACTAATGCATCATGCTCCTTTAGGTCAACCTATTCTTCTTGGGGTCAACATTGACCATGTCGCAACCTTGCGTAATGCTCGCGGTGTGGCGTATCCCGATCCAGTTGCTGCCGCAGCGATTGCCGAACAGGCCGGCGCTGATGGTATTACCATTCACTTGCGTGAAGACCGTCGTCACATTACTGACCGTGACGTTGCCTTGTTGGCCGAAACCATTCAAACCCGGATGAACCTCGAGATGGCGGTGACCGACGAAATGTTGGCGATCGCGTGTCGAACCCGTCCGACCTATTGCTGCTTGGTACCTGAAAAGCGTGAAGAACTCACCACTGAAGGTGGCCTTGATGTTGCGGGGCAACAAGAAAAAATTACCGACGCAGTGGCGCGTCTTGCCGATGCGGGTATTCAAACCTCGCTATTTATTGATGCCGACAAGCGGCAAATTGATGCGGCGATTGCGACCGGCGCGGGCTTAATTGAATTGCATACGGGTCATTATGCGGAACAAACCGATGCTGCAGAACAGCAACGTAGCTTGTTGTTATTGCATGATGCGGCCAAGTACGCCCAAGCAGCGGGCATTCAAGTGAACGCCGGACATGGCTTGCATTATCACAACACCGCATCGGTTGCGGCCTTGCCGGAACTGGTTGAGTTGAACATTGGTCATGCCATTATTGCGCGAGCGGTGTTGGTTGGGCTTGAGCAAGCGGTTCGCGATATGAAAGCCATCATGGTGACGGCGCGCGCGAACGCCTTACAGCACGGCTAATATGGCACGCTTTTATCGTCCGCAAAAGCACACGCCGAAGGCTGCGGTGGAATTGGCCGAGCAAAGGGTGGTTGGCTTGGACCATCAAGGCCGGGGCGTGGTGCGCACCCCAAAAGGTGTTCGTTTCGTTGCTGGAGCGCTGCCCGATGAAGTGATCCGCATGCGTTTGCAGGGCAAATACGACGCCCAATTGCTCGCGGTGACCACGCCTGCGCCAACGCGGCAAACGCCCGCGTGCCCCTATTATGAGCGTTGCGGTGGCTGCGACATGCAGCACTATGCACTCGAAGCACAACGTGAGCATAAACAACGTGTCGTCCACGAGTTACTCCAAAAGTTCGCACAGCTTGCGCCGCAACAATGGCTTGCGCCTTTAACTGCTGATGCCTGGCGCTACCGTCGTCGTTTACGCTTAGCCTGTCATTGGGACAGCAAGCGACAACGCTTCACCCTCGGCTTACGCGAAGCGCAAAGTAAGCGCATTGTGGCCGTTGACGATTGTCTGGTCGCTAGCACCACACTTACCGAGCTGTTGGCGCCGCTGCGTACGTTGCTGCCGCAGCTTGATTTGGTGCGTGAGCTTGGGCACGTGGAGCTGTTGCAAACGGAACAACGCATTGTGGTACTGCGGTTAGGTCAATGGCCGAGCGCTGATGATGTGCAGCAACTTCTCAATTTTGCGCAACAACAGCAACTGCAGGTGTGGTTACACTGCGGTACGCAGGCACCACAACCTTTGTTAGCGGAAGGTGAAACGGCGGTGGTTCCGCATTATCAAAGTGCCGATGTCAGTTTGGCCTTTCAGCCGGGCGATTTCTTACAGGCGCATGGAGCCTTAAACCCGATGATGGTTGCGCAAGCTCTTGAGTGGCTCGCGCTAACCCCGGGCGAGCAGGTGCTTGAGCTGTACGCCGGTAGCGGTAATTTTACCCTGCCGATGGCGCGCCAAGGGGCACAGGTTACGGCCATTGAAGGTGTCGCCTCAATGGTGGAGCGCTTGCAACAAAATGCGCAAGCGCAGAACGTCAGTGTGCGGGGATACCATGCTGACTTAGAACAACCCTGGCAGGACTATGCTTGGGCTCAAACAGGTTACAGCAAAGTGTTACTCGATCCGGCCCGCGCCGGAGCTGCACATGCCATTACGGAAGTGGTGAAGTTACAGCCGCAGCGTGTGGTTTATGTGTCGTGTGCGCCAGATACCTTAGCGCGTGACGCCGCAGTGTTGGCTGCACACGGCTATGTATTAAAACAGGCGCAAGTCATTGACATGTTCCCGCAAACCCATCACATTGAGTGTTTGACGTGGTTTGAACGGGAGGCATAGCGGTGGTTTATGTGCGCAGTACCCATGTTGATAAACCGGAACACAACGGAGACTGGTTACAGCATGTGATGAGCGCTGAAGTTAAAGCGCATTTGGCGGAACGTGAACAAGGTTTACGCGACGGCCTTAGCGACGCCCCTGAGCTGGTGCTCAAAGGCCGCGAAATGGTAGAAATTCTGGCCGCGCTCAATCTTGATGACGAATCACTGTTGGCCGCGCTCTACAGTCCTGCCTATCAGGCGCACAAACTGAGTCGCGAGTTCATTGCCGAAAATCATGGCGAGCGGCTTGCCGAACTGCTTGATGCCGTGCAGCAGATGCAGATGATTAGCGAACTGCAAAGCTTCCAGCATGGCAAACCCAACGTAGAACAAATTGATAATGTCCGGCGTATGTTGCTGTCGATGGTGGCGGACGTACGTGCGGTGCTGATTAAGTTGGCCGAGCGCATCTGTCGTTTGCGAGAAGTGAAAAACGCTGATGAAGAAACCCGGGTTTTGGTGGCGAAAGAGTGTCAGGACATCTACGCACCCTTGGCCAACCGCTTGGGCATTGGGCAACTGAAATGGGAGCTAGAAGACCTCGCATTTCGCTATTTACACCCACAAACCTACAAAGCCATCGCCAAGCAATTGCTAGAACGCCGCGTCGATCGCGAAAACTATATTGAAAGTTTTGTGCAGCACTTAACGGAGCAACTGCAGTTGCAGGGCGTGAGTGCGAACGTTTATGGACGGCCAAAACACATTTATTCGATTTGGCGCAAGATGCAGAAGAAGCATCTCGATTTTGAGCAGTTGTATGATATTCGTGCGGTACGTGTGATCACCGATTCGCTGAAAGATTGCTACGCCGCGCTTGGTGTCGTGCACAGCGAATGGCGTCATATTCAGTCGGAGTTTGATGACTATATCGCAACCCCTAAAGCCAATGGTTACCAGTCCATTCACACGGTGGTGATCGGTCCTGAAGACAAGCATGTCGAAATACAAATTCGCACCCAAGCGATGCACGATGACGCCGAGCTTGGTGTCGCTGCCCACTGGCTGTACAAAGAGGGTAATGCCGGTAAAAGCGGTGGTTTTGAAGAAAAAATTGCGTGGTTACGGAAGTTGTTGGCTTGGCATGAAGATATGGCCGAGAACGACGAGTTGGTCGCTGAGATTCGTTCTCAGGTGTTTGAAGACCGGGTTTACGTATTCACGCCAAAAGGTGAAGTGGTTGACTTGCCGCACGGTGCAACGCCACTAGATTTTGCCTATTACATTCACTCCCAAGTGGGGCACCGTTGTGTCGGTGCCAAAGTCGATGGCCATATCGTTCCTTTCACCTATAGCTTACGCAATGGTGAACGGGTTGAGATACTAACCCAGAAAACCTCGAAGCCGCGGCGTGATTGGTTGAACCCTGCGCTAGGTTATTTACGTACCTCACGGGCACGAAGCAAGGTCGTTACCTACTTTAAAAAACTCGATCGCGACAAGCATTTGAAAGCCGGTCGTGAGCTGTTAGAAGCAGAGTTACAAAAGCTAGCGATTCCGTTGAGTCAAGCTGCGACGGTACTCGAGCGTTTTAATTTCAATACCTTAGATGATTTGTTAGCGGCAATCGGCGCGGGTGATGTGCGGTTGAATCAAGTCGTGAACCAGCTCAAGCCAACCCCAGACGCGACCTCTGAACGCCTCGAGCGGTTGCAGCGACAACGCCAACCGAAAAGCAGTAAGCAGGGCGATGTAAGTGTGCAGGGGATTGGTAATTTATTGGTGCAGTTTGCCAAGTGTTGTCAGCCGATCCCGGGTGAGCCGATCATGGGCTTTGTGACCCAAGGCCGTGGCGTATCGGTACACCACCGTGATTGCGAACAACTTAAACATTTATTGGAAACCTATCCAGAACGTGGCTTGCAGGTGCACTGGAGCCGTGCTGAACAAGGCCGCTATCGCGCTGACTTAGTGATTGATGCGGATGATCGCAACGGTTTGTTGCACGACATCACCTCTATTTTGGCGAATGAGAAAACCAGTGTGGCGCAACTCGATTCCAAACAAGACCCTGTGAGCCAACAAGCGCGGATCTCATTGGGGGTTGTGGTGGACGGGCAAACCACTTTACAACGTTTGGTGTCACGGTTGTTGCAAGTGAAAGGAGTACATAAAGTTGAGCGAAGTGGGGTCTAATCCAGCGTGGCAAAACGCCGCACAGTTTCCTGGTATGGCAGCGTTAGTTGAGGTGATGCGTCGCTTGCGTGATCCCAACGGGGGCTGCCCATGGGATCTTAAGCAAACCTTAGTCAGCTTGATCCCATACACCATTGAAGAAGCTTATGAAGTGGCCGCGGCGATTACCGAAGGTGACCTGGCCGCGATCAAAGACGAGCTCGGCGACTTGTTGTTTCAAGTGGTGTTTTATACCCAGTTGACCGCTGAACAAGGGCAGTTTGACTTAGATGCAGTCGCGCAACAAACCGCGGACAAACTGATCCGTCGTCACCCACATGTGTTTGGTGACCAACAGGCGCAAACCGATAGCGAAATCAAAGCGCAGTGGGAAGCGATCAAACAGCAAGAGCGCGCTGAGAAAGGTCAGCAAGATTCAGTATTTGAAGGGATTGCCGATAATTTGCCGGCTATTTTGATGGCGCAGAAGCTACAAAAGCGTGCCGCCACGGTTGGCTTCGATTGGCATGAGATCACTCCAGTACTGGATAAAATACGCGAAGAAATCGCCGAAGTTGAAGAAGAGCTCGCCGCCGCGGAGGTCGATCACGATGGGTTAGAGGCGGAAATAGGTGATGTGCTTTTCGCCGTGGTGAACTTAGCGCGCCATGCGCATGTGAATCCGGAACATGCCTTACGTCGCACCAATGTGAAATTTAAACAGCGCTTTCAGGCGATTGAACAAAATTTAGCAGAACAAGGTCTGCGTGCTGAAGCTTTATCTCTTGAAGCCCTTGAGGAACAATGGCAACGCGTTAAACACACGCAAAAGAGCGAAATTTAAATTGTCGGAATAGGGTCCTTACGGTATACTATTTTCCCGTCTTGAAGCAATTCCCATTTCACCTGACGACTTAGGTTTCGCATGACAACTAATTATATTTTCGTCACCGGCGGTGTAGTATCTTCGCTGGGTAAAGGTATTGCTGCAGCTTCATTGGCGGCAATTCTCGAAGCACGTGGCTTACAAGTCACGATTTTAAAACTCGACCCTTATATCAACGTTGACCCGGGCACCATGAGCCCAACCCAACATGGTGAGGTGTTCGTTACCGAAGACGGTGCAGAAACGGATCTTGACCTAGGTCACTATGAGCGTTTCATCCGCACCCGGATGACCAAGAAAAACAACTTCACTGCCGGACGTGTGTACGAAGATATTATTCGTCGCGAACGTCGTGGTGAGTTTCTTGGCGCAACCATCCAAGTTATTCCGCACATCACCAACGAAATCAAACGTCGTATTGTCGCTGGTGGTGAAGGCTACGATATTGCCATCATCGAAATTGGCGGTACCGTAGGTGACATCGAGTCACAACCTTTCCTTGAAGCCATTCGTCAATTGGCCACTGAAGTTGGGCGTGATCGTACGATGTTCATGCACTTGACCTTAGTGCCATTCCTTGGCGCTGCGGGCGAAGTAAAAACCAAGCCTACGCAGCACTCAGTGAAAGAATTACGTTCGATTGGTATTCAGCCAGACATTCTAGTGTGCCGTTCGGATCGTGCCTTACCTGCGAATGAGCGTGGCAAGATTGCGTTGTTTACCAACGTTGAAGAGCGCGCGGTCATTGGCCTTAAAGACGTCGATAGTATTTACAAAATCCCTGCGGTATTGAAGTCGCAAGGGCTAGATGAGTTAGTTGTGAACCGGTTCCGTTTGGATCGTCCGGAAGCTGACTTGTCGGAATGGGAACAAGTGCTGTATCAAGAGTCGAATCCAAGTGGCGAAGTCACCATTGGTTTTGTCGGTAAATACATCGAACTTCCTGATGCTTATAAATCAGTAAACGAAGCTTTGGCGCACGCGGGGTTGAAGAACCGTTTGGCGGTGACGATTCGTTATATTGATGCACAAGATGTGGAAAGCAAAGGCGTTGCCAAATTGGCTGACGTGGATGCCATTATTGTACCTGGCGGCTTCGGTGAGCGTGGTATTCAAGGCAAGATCATGGCGGCACAATACGCACGTGAGCAGAAAATTCCATACTTGGGCATTTGCTTAGGTATGCAAATTGCTTTGATTGAATACGCCCGCCACGTTGCCAAGCTTGAAGGTGCGAACAGCACCGAGTTTGATCCTGATGCAAAACACCCTGTGGTTGGTTTGATCACCGAGTGGATGGACGCTAAAGGGCAAAAAGAGTTACGCGATCAGCAATCTGACCTTGGTGGCACCATGCGTCTTGGCGCGCAGCCGTGTAACCTGGTTGAAGGCACTATTGCCCGTTCACTGTACGGTAGTGATGTGGTGCAAGAGCGTCACCGTCACCGTTACGAAGTCAACGGCACTTACATTGAAAAGCTCGAAGCTGCGGGCTTGAAAGTTTCTGGCTGGTCGCATGATAATCGCTTGGTTGAGATTATTGAGATCCCAGAGCACCCGTGGTTTGTTGCTGCGCAGTTCCACCCGGAATTCAGCTCAACACCGCGTGATGGACATCCGCTGTTCCGTGGCTTTATTGAAGCCGCTGGTATTTATCAAAAGCAACGTCGCGGCTAACGGTCGTACAACAGGAGTAAGGCTTTAACATGGCAACTATTCAATCTATTGTCGCTCGTGAAATCATGGATTCACGTGGAAACCCAACCGTTGAAGTAGATGTGCATTTAAGCGATGGCCATTGGGGTCGTGCTGCTGCGCCAAGTGGCGCTTCAACGGGCTCGCGTGAAGCGCTCGAGTTACGTGACGGCGATAAAGCGCGTTATTTAGGTAAAGGCGTTTTGCAAGCGGTGGCAAACGTGAACGAACGTATTGCTCCGAAATTACAAGGCGTGGATGCTGCGGACCAAGCAAACGTTGACCAAATCATGCTTGATTTGGATGCTACTGAAAATAAGGCAACCTTGGGCGCGAACGCTATTTTGGCGGTGTCGTTGGCGACTGCAAAAGCAGCTGCTGCGAGCGCTGGTGTACCTTTGTATGCGCACATTGCGCAACTCAATGGTACTGCGAACACCTACAGCATGCCGTTACCGATGATGAACATTCTGAACGGTGGTGAGCACGCGGATAACAACGTTGATATCCAAGAGTTCATGATTCAGCCAGTAGGTGCAGCAAACTTCCACGAAGGTTTGCGCATGGGTGCTGAAGTCTTTCATGCGTTGAAAAAAGTATTGCAAGACCGTGGTCTTAGTACTGCTGTTGGCGACGAGGGCGGCTTTGCACCGAACTTAAGCTCGAACGAAGAAGCTTTGGCTGTCATCGTTGAAGCCGTTGAGAAAGCGGGCTACCGCATGGGTGACGACATCACCTTAGCATTAGATTGCGCAGCATCTGAATTCTACCGTGATGGCAAGTACCACTTGTCGGGCGAAGGTAAATCATTTACTGCCGCTGAGTTTGCTGAGTACCTCGCTGGTTTGTGTGAGCGTTACCCAATCATTTCGATTGAAGATGGCTTGGACGAAAGTGACTGGGACGGTTGGAAGATCTTAACTGAGCGTCTTGGTGACAAGGTGCAGTTGGTGGGTGATGACTTGTTTGTTACCAATACCAAGATCTTAAAGCGTGGTATTGATGAACACATCGGTAACTCGATTTTGATCAAGTTCAATCAAATCGGTAGCTTGACTGAAACGCTCGCAGCGATTCGCATGGCAGCGGAAGCAGGCTTCACCGCGGTGATTTCACACCGTTCAGGTGAAACTGAAGACGCGACCATCGCAGACTTAGCGGTCGGTACTGCTGCCGGTCAAATCAAAACCGGTTCACTGTGTCGCTCGGATCGCGTGGCGAAGTACAATCAATTGTTGCGAATCGAGCAAGAATTGAATGAACAAGCACCGTATCGCGGTCGTGCGGAAGTACGCGCAGCGAATTAAGTTCGGGTAGCACACTTGTGAACGCGCAACGCGACATCTTTGAAGTCGTAGAAACACCACAGCCGGGTCATCACCCGGCTGCTTTCCCTGAATTGTGCACGGCGCTCTACGAGCGCGAGTTAGCGGTGCTAGCGCAACAAGACGTCGCGTCAGCCAAAGGCTTGCAGCGTCGCTTAAAAAGTCTGAGTTACTACATTCAAAAAGCTGCCCGCGATATGCTGGCAAGCGACTCCCCCTGTGAACTTGACGTGCAAAACGCTAGTTGGCAGGCAGCCCAAAAGCGCCAGCTTAAAAGCACAGCAACCCGCGCGCAAAAGCTACACCAGTGGTTGCAAAGCGGCAACGTCCCGTTGGGGCTTTCGGTGCCGGTGCTGAACCTTGATCCGCATTTACAACAAGTTCGTCTTGATTCCATTGACCGTATTGATCCGGTACAACAACGGGTACATTGCAATGCGTCAGGTTGGTTTGATTTTAATGGCGAAAGTTGCGAAGCCGATGGCACGCATCTTGTTCTGGCGAAGCCTGAGAAACAGCTGATGCAGGCGGCCGTAAGTGGGCATCAATGGTCCCACAAAGGGCGCATCGATCCGCGTACGTTATCGTTACGTGAGTTATTGCTTGCCGCAGCGATCGACTGGAATCGACTAGCGGGTTAGTAACGCCACTACCCCAGAACTGATGATCAACAGCAAGGCCAGTTTACGAAACACTTGCTCTGATAACTTGCCACTCACACGATGCCCTAAGTAAGCCCCGGCGATCGCACCAGCGAGTAACGCCGCAATCAGGGTAATATCGAGATTCTGGTAGCTGCCTTGACTGGCAAATGACACCACGTTGGTTAATCCGATAGCGAGAAAAAACACCGCTAAGGTGGCTCGAAACTCGGTCTGATGCAATCGTGAAGCGGTCAAGAACAACACCACCGGTGGTCCACCTAGGGTGAGGGCGCCGTTGCTGATACCGGCTAATAGGCCGACTCCGACCTGCAACGGACGGGTTGCTTTCAGCTGCCATTGCACGCCAAACCAAAACAACACACCTAGCCCAATGACCAGGAGCGCCATACCTAACTGGAGCGTTGCTACGGGAACCCAATGTAACAGTTGATTACCAAGCAGCGAACCGAGCATGCCAGCGACGAGTAAACTGTGCCACCGCCGTACGTGGAGATAGTGGCGCAACAGCCAGCACAGATAACCAGCCATAAAAACGTTGACGATGGAAACTAAGGGCGTTAATACGGGCAGCGGTAGCAGTAAACTCAATAAAGGGACGGCTAATAAACCCGAACCAAAACCGGTAATTCCTTGTAAAAAGGCTCCCGTTAGCATAATCAATGCGATAAGGTAATATTCCATAGTGATCCACGTAATGACTTGGTTCGTCGCGAAAGAAAGGTATACTTAGGGAATCATACCATGCGAGTGAAGCGATGCGTTTGTTAAAACTCTTTTTGCTAGTGCTATTGGTGGTATTGCAATACCGTTTATGGCTGGGCAAAAATAGCTTACCAGAGTACTGGCATCTGCAAGAAGATGTCGCCAGACAAGAACAGTCCAACCAAAAGTTACGGCAACGTAATCAAGTGTTGATGGCTGACATTACTGATCTTCGCGAAGGTGAAGTCGCTCTTGAAGAGCGGGCGCGCAACGAACTGGGTCTTATCAAAGAAGACGAGACGTTTTTCCGTTTAATCGCTACCAAATCCAAAAACTATGACGAAAATTAATCAGGTTGCTGTGGTCGTTCCGGCGGCTGGAGTAGGACGCCGGATGCAATCTGCTGTTCCTAAACAATACCTACAATTAGGTCATCAAACGGTGTTGCAATGGACCCTAGCGGCAGTAACACAGGACCCGCGGGTGGCGCATGTGTATGTTGCGCTTCACCCTGATGATCCCTATTTTTCTGAACTCGAATGCCAAATCTCGGTACCGATGACAGGACTGCATGGCGGTGCGACGCGCGCAGCATCGGTTGCGGCGGGTGTCGCTAAGGCGCACGCCGATGGCTTTGCCTGGGTCGCAGTGCATGACGCAGCGCGGCCGTGCTTAAGCGCTGGCGAATTAACCGAGGTGCTTGATGTGGCGCTAAGCGATGACGTAGGCGCCATTCTCGCGCTGCCGGTTGCGGATACCTTAAAGCGCGCTACGCCCGAGGACCGCATTGCCGGCACCGTCGCGCGTGAGCAACTTTGGCAAGCCCTGACGCCACAGGTGTTTCCTAGTGAGGCTTTGTTGGCAGGCTTCGCACAACTTGGTGTCGAACATCCCGCATTGACCGACGAAGCCTCGGTATTTGAAGCGCTTGGCCAAGCGCCAAAGCTGGTGGTGGGGCGGCGCACCAATTTAAAAATTACCTTGCCCGGTGATGAAGCACTGGCGCAACTCATCTTAATGCAATCGCATCAGCAAGCGTAAGGAGAAGGCATGCGCATTGGTCATGGCTATGACGTGCATAAATTTGGCGGTGAAGGCCCGTTGTGGTTAGGCGGCGTTGAAGTTCCGCATGAACAAGGTTTACTGGCACACTCTGATGGTGATGTGGTGCTGCACGCAGTAACCGATGCCGTGCTCGGCGCATTGGCCTTAGGCGATATCGGCCGCCACTTTCCGGATACCGATGCCGCATATGCCGGAGCCGACAGTGCAGAACTTTTGGTGCAGGTGATCCGTATGGTCGGAGAGAAAGGTTATACCCTGGGCAATCTTGACGTCACCGTGGTGGCACAAGCACCGCGGTTAGCAAGTTATATCGAGGCAATGCGTGAGCGTATTGCCGGTTTATTCAATGCCCCTGTAGATGCCGTCAATGTGAAGGCAACCACCACGGAGAAGCTCGGCTTTGTTGGTCGAAAAGAAGGTATTGCTTGCCACAGCGTAGTGTTGATGAAGGCGGTGAGCGATGTCTGATGGCCTAACCACGCTTGCCTATTTGCACGGTGCACCTCAAGTAAATGCACAGTTTCGGGCAACCAATAATGACTTCCAGGTGGTTGAGCAGCTGGACGTTGAAGATGAAGGTGCAGGGGAGCACCAGTGGCTTTGGGTCGCCAAAAGCGGTGCCAATACGACCTTCGTTGCGCGGCAGTTGGCTGAGTTTGCCGGGGTTGATGAACGTCAGGTAAGCTATGCCGGCTTGAAAGACCGCCACGCTGAAACCTGGCAGTGGTTTTCGGTGCAATTGCCCGGTCAGCAATTGCTGGCATGGCATGACCTTAAGCATCCAGAGTTTCGCGTCGAGCGAGCGCTGCTGCGTAGTAAAAAATTGAAGCTCGGTTACCACCAAGGCAATGCGTTTCGCTTGCGCTTACGTGATGTCAATGACGTGGCTGCGTTGCACCAGCGCTGGCAGCAAATTATTGAACAGGGTGTTCCCAACTACTTTGGTGAGCAGCGCTTCGGCCATGACGGACAAAACCTCACCAAGGCGCGCGCTTGGTTAACTGGTGAGCTGAGTCGTAAACAGGTCAAACGTTGGAGCCGTCAACAGCAAGGCTTGTTACTTTCAAGTGTGCGTAGCGCGTTGTTTAACCAGATTGTTAGCGCTCGTATAGCGGCACAACGGTTACAACCTGAAGTGGACGACTTTTTGTTATTGCAAGGTACACGCTCGTTTTTCCGTGTTGAAGCGCTCGATGACGCTTTAGCGCAGCGCTTCGCATCAGGCGACGTGCAACTATCAGCGCCGCTAGCCGGCTCGTGGCGTGAGCCTTGGCAGGATCATCTGAGTCCGTTTGAATACGAGCAATTGCAGCAAGAGGCCGAGCTATTGGCTGGGCTGCAGCGCCAGCGCGTCGATTTAGCACGGCGCGCCTTGCTGCTGTTACCACAAGATACCGCGTGGCATGAAGTCGATGCCACAACCGTCGAGCTAAGCTTTCGCTTGCCACGGGGTAGCTTTGCTACCAGTGTATTACGCGAATTAATCCAACCTCTAACGAAATAAGGTGAAGCATTATGATGAAGCTATTGGTGAGCAATGATGATGGTGTTCATGCACCGGGAATTGCTGCACTGCACGAGGCGTTGAAAGAAATCGCAAAGGTGCGCGTGATTGCACCGGATCGGAACTGTAGCGGTGCGAGTAACTCGTTAACCCTGCACAATCCTTTGCGTGTTCAGCAACTCGAGAATGGCTTTTATTCAGTGAATGGCACACCAACAGACTGTGTGCACTTAGGGACCAACTCGCCGTTAGCTGACGATGTTGACCTGGTCGTCTCTGGCATCAATGATTGCCCGAATATGGGGGATGACGTGATGTATTCAGGCACGGTTGCGGCGGCAATGGAAGGGCGCTTTATGGGCTTGCCGGCAATTGCTGTGTCAATGGGCGGACGCTCGCACGATTATTATGAGACCGCCGCTCGGGTCGTCGCTGATATCGTTAATAAAATGGCTGAGACGCCGTTACGTCTGGCGACCATCTTGAACATTAACGTGCCAGCAATGCCGTATGAAGACCTTAAGGGGGTTAAAGTAACGCGTCTTGGGCGTCGTCATCGCGCTGAAACAATGGTTGAAGCGACCGACCCCTTTGGTAAAAAAATCTATTGGTACGGGCCAGTCGGTGGTCATCAGGACGATGCTGAAGATACTGATTTTCATGCGGTGCGTGAAGGTTATGTATCGATCACACCGATTAGTCTGGATATGACAGCCAAAGTACATCAAGATACCTTAGCGAATTGGTTGAACGAACAATAAGAATAAATCCATCATGATTCAAAACTATCAGGGTATGGCCAAGCGCTTGGTCACCTTACTGCGTCAGCAGGGCATTACCAATGAGGCGGTTCTTGAGGTGATCGCCACCACACCGCGGCATTTGTTTATGCCCGAATCGTTGGCGCACAAAGCCTATGAAAATACTGCGTTACCAATTGGTAAAGGCCAAACGATTTCACAACCATTGATGGTAGCATCAATGACACAACTGTTGATGCAGCACCATTGTCACAATGTGTTAGAAATTGGCACTGGCAGTGGTTATCAAACCGCGATATTGGCGCAATTGGTCGAGAAAGTGTTTTCGGTGGAACGGATCGCTGAATTGCAATACCAGGCGAAACGTCGGTTGAAGAAACTTGATTTGCACAATATCAGTATGCGCCATGGTGATGGCTGGCAAGGATGGCAAAGTAAAGCGCCCTTTGATGGCATTATCGTTACCGCGGCGGCCAGTGATATTCCGCATGCCTTAATGGAACAACTGGCTGATGGTGGGGTGATGCTGATCCCAGTCGGCACAGTGAAACAACGGTTGGTGGTGATTCGCCGATTTGGTGATGATTTTGAACACAAGCGCTTGGGTGACGTGAAATTCGTCCCTTTGGTACCAGGAAGTCTTGCATGAAGTTATTTAGTCCGCTGTATGACAAAGTATTGCAATGGTCACAGCACCGACGTGCGCCATCGATTCTTGCCGCATTGAGTTTTTCGGAGTCGGTAATTTTTCCGATCCCGCCAGATGTGATGTTGGCACCTATGGCAATGACGCAACCCCAGCGGGCGTGGTTTTTTGCGTTTTTAACGACCATGGCCTCGGTGTTAGGCGGCATTGCGGGGTATTGGCTGGGCTATTTCGCGTTTGAACCTTTGGTGGTGCCGTTGATTGAATGGGCAGGTTACCAAGATAAACTGGCAACCATGACCCAGTGGTTTCAGGACTATGGCTTTTGGATCATTTTTATCGCTGGCTTTTCTCCGTTGCCCTATAAATTGTTTACCGTGACGGGTGGTATGCTCCAAGTCATGTTCCTACCCTTCGTGTTAGGTTCGCTGATCAGTCGCGGTCTACGTTTCTATTTGGTCGCTTGGTTATTGCGTACCGGTGGCCCGAAGATGGCAGTTAAGTTACGCACTTACGTGGATAGAATTGGTTGGGCAACAGTTATTCTTGCTGGAATCGCTTATGTATGGACGCGCTAGACTTGTTTTAACCTTTACGCTCGTTGTGCTGACGTTGGCCGGTTGCGCCCAGCGTCAAGCGCCTGCGCCGGTTGAAAAAGTGTACCGTGGGCCCACCATCCATGATTTTGAGGCGAATAGTCTCAGCGGCAGTCATTATGTCGTGCAAAAGGGCGACACCCTTTATTCCATCGCATTTCGTGCCAATGTCGATATCCGTCGTTTGGCGCGCTACAACAAGCTCTCTGAGCCATATACCATTTATCCTGGTCAAAAATTGCAACTTCGTGAAGCAAAAAAACAACCGACTGGTACGCGTGAAGTCGTAGCGTCGCCTATTACCGTTGATCCCCGTGACAATAAAGAGTATGTTGAGAATCAACGTAAACAAAAGGTTACTGTACCGACGCCGGTAAGACGACCGCAAGTGAAAGAGGAGACCTTCCCTAGTAGTAACGCGATTGCTTGGCGTTGGCCGACAAGAAACCGTGTGATTCGTGAATTTACAACGACTGCTGCAGGCCCGAAAGGGATCGACTTCGAGGGTACGAAGGGCGATAAAGTGATTGCAGCAGCAGCAGGGAAGGTTGTTTATGCGGGTAATGCATTAAAAGGGTATGGCAATTTAATTATCCTGAAACACAACGATGATTATATAACTGCGTACGCCCACAACGACAAATTGTTAGTTGAAGAACAACAATGGGTCAGCGCAGGAGATGCAATTGCCGAGATGGGTAACACTGATGCGGAACGCATTAAGTTGCATTTTGAAGTGCGTTTTCGTGGCAAGTCAGTCAACCCTCGGCATTATTTACCACGGGGGTCACAATGAGTCGGGAAGAGCAAATTGACGACATTGATGCTGAAGAAGCGTTAATGACGGAAGACGAAGCATCCGAAACAACGGATAGCAAAGACGATGACAATGCTTTTGAAGAAATCATTGCCAATCGTGCCAACTATCAAAAGAAGATGGATGCCACGCAGCTGTATTTAAGTGAGATTGGCTTCTCACCTTTGCTTACGGCTGAAGAAGAAGTCCATTTCGCTCGATTAGCCCTTAAAGGCGATGATGCAGCACGCTGCCGGATGATCGAAAGCAACCTGCGACTGGTGGTTAAGATTGCCAGACGCTATACCAATCGAGGTCTTGCCTTACTGGATTTGGTCGAAGAGGGAAACCTCGGCTTGATCCGCGCCGTTGAAAAGTTTGACCCCGAGCGCGGCTTTCGCTTCTCAACTTATGCCACGTGGTGGATCCGCCAAACCATTGAACGTGCGATTATGAACCAAACGCGCACCATCCGTTTACCTATTCACGTCGTCAAAGAACTTAATAGTTATCTTCGCGCCTCTCGTGAGCTGGCGCAACAACTCGATCATGAGCCGACAGCAGAGGATATCGCAGCCAAGTTGGATGTGTCCGTTGCGGATGTCAGCCGCATGCTACGTTTGAATGAACGGATCGCCTCGGTAGATACACCGCTTGGTGGTGACAATGACAAAGCGCTGGTCGACTTGCTCACCGACGAGAACGATTATGGCCCTGAAGGCGTCATGCAAAGTGATGATCTGAAACAGCATATCGTCGAATGGCTAGCGAGTTTGAACTCGAAACAGCGAGAAGTCTTAGCGCGACGGTTTGGCTTGATGGGTTATGAGCCTGCAACCTTAGAAGACGTCGGGCGAGAAATAGGCCTTACGCGTGAACGCGTCCGACAAATCCAAGTTGAAGCATTACGCCGCTTACGCGACATGCTGCGTCAACAAGGATTAAGTTTGGACGCTTTATTTCAAGGCGAGTAAGCTAGTCCTGCTGCAGTTGCTGTTGCCAGCGCGACAGCCACTGCAATGCTTCAAGCGGTGTCATCCCGTTGAGGTTCAACTGACCCAGTTCATCTAAGAGCGGATGCGCAGCGGTAACCACTTCGACAGCAGGTTGCTCCGTCGGTAATTCCAGTTGACGTTGCGGTTGCGCCTCGAGTTCCTGTAACACCTGCTTTGCCCGTTGTAAGACCGGACGCGGTAGTCCAGCAAGCTGCGCCACTTGTACGCCAAAACTGCGGTTCGCCGCACCTTGCGCCACCCGATGCTCAAACACAATGCGCTCGTCATGCTCACTTGCTTCCACGTGCACATTACAACAGCCTTCCTGGTTGCCAATGCTCTGCGTTAACTCAAAATAGTGGGTGGCAAAAAGTGTTAAGGCGCGATTACGTTGTAATAAGGCTTCCGCACAGGCCCAAGCTAGGGCAAGACCATCGTAGGTTGAGGTGCCACGACCGATTTCATCCATTAACACCAAGCTTTGCGGTGTCGCATTGTGCAAAATGGTCGCCGCTTCGGTCATCTCTACCATGAAGGTTGAGCGTCCTGAGGCTAGATCGTCAGAGGCACCAATGCGGGTAAAAATACGATCCAATGGACCGAAGGTCGCCGTCGCTGCTGGAACAAAGCTGCCACAGTGCGCTAATACCGCAAGCAATGCCGTTTGCCGCATGTAGGTCGATTTACCGCCCATGTTGGGGCCTGTGATCAACAACATGCGTTGTTCAGGCGTCATCTGCACATCATTGGCAATAAACGGCACGTCTAATTGCGCCTCAATGACCGGGTGCCGTGCTTGTTGCAAATGGATGCCGAGTTGGTCACTAAGTTGTGGGCGGCAATAGTGCTGTGCCATGGCTTGGCAGGCAAAGCTATGCAGCACATCAAGCTCTGCAACGGCTTGCGCCATCCGCTGTAGCTCGGTTAAATGCTCCGCCACTTCGTTCAGCAGGGCGTCGTAGAGCCATTTTTCACGTGCCAACGCGCGGGACTGGGCTTGTAGCACCTTATCTTCGTACGTTTTGAGCTCCGGAATAATGTAGCGCTCAGCATTTTTTAGGGTTTGACGTCGTTGATAATCGGCTGGGATCGCTGCCGCTGCAGCGCGGCTGGCTTCAAGATAATAGCCGTGGACTTTGTTGTAGCCGATCTTTAGTGTTTGGATACCCGTACGCTCCCGTTCACGGGTTTCAATTTGTCGAAGAAAGTCGGTGGCGCCGTCGGCCAGCTGACGTTGCTCATCGAGTTCAGGATCAAAGCCATCGGCGATCACACCGCCGTCGCGGATCAGCATCGGCGGCGTCTCCACTAAGGCCTGCTCAAGCAAGCTGCGGAGTGCCGGACGCTCAATCAAATGTTCAAGCCAAACCTGCAAATCATCCTGCTGCGCTAATTGCTGGCGCACTTCAGGTAGGGCTTGTAAGGCGCTGCGTAGGCGCGTTAAGTCGCGTGGACGGGCACTGCGCAGGGCAATACGCGATAAAATACGTTCGACATCACCAATCGCGCGCAGTAGCTTTTTCAGCGTTGGGAGATCTTCTTGCTGTAGGGCATCGACGGCATTGTAACGTTGCTCTAGCACGGCTTTTGCGCGTACCGGCCGTTGCAGCCAACGACGCAGTAGACGGCCACCCATGGCGGTCGCAGTATGATTAATGGTTTCAAACAATGACGTTGCAGCACCGCTGAGCGAGCGTACCAACTCAAGGTTACGCTGCGTTGCCGCGTCCATTTGCACTGCGTCATCGCTTTGCTCGGCACGAATGCTTTGAATGTGCGGTAAGGCAGAGCGCTGCGTCAGCTTTACGTAGTTCAAAATAGCGCCGGCAGCGCCGAGAGCGAGCGGCAAGTGCTGAACGCCAAAACCGTCGAGGTGTTGCACATCAAACTGGCGACAAAGCAGCGCTGCAGCGCTATCGCTGGCGAACTCCCAGTCCGGCCGGCTACGAATCACCTTAGTGTCATACCAGTTCTTTTGCCACGACAAGGTATCCGGATAGAGTAATTCGGCAGGTTGCAAGCGTTGTAATTCCGCTTGCAAGCTTGCTTCGTCGTTACATTGCGCGACTAAAAAGCGGCCGCTGGCAAGATCGAGACTAGCTAAGCCGAAACGCTCCTGTTCGGCGACGACCGCTACGAGTAGATTCTCAGTGGCTTCAGACAGCAGTGCTTCATCAGTTACGGTACCTGGCGTTAATACGCGAATGACTTTCCGCTCGACCGGTCCTTTGCTGGTTGCAGGGTCGCCGACTTGTTCACAGATGGCGACCGATTCACCGAGCTGTAACAAGCGCGCGAGATAATTTTCGGCGGCGTGATAGGGCACCCCGGCCATTGGGATCGGATTGCCGTTGCTCGCCCCGCGTTGGGTGAGCGAGATATCGAGCAGTTCGGCAGCACGTTTGGCGTCATCGTAAAAGAGTTCGTAAAAGTCTCCCATACGATAGAATAAAAGCGTGTCCGCATGCTCCGCTTTGATGCGTAAGTATTGTTGCATCATGGGCGTGTGGGCTGAAAAATCAAGAGTAGCTGTTGTGGCTTTCGACATGCCTGTTATTATCCGTTATCGCGTCATTGATTAAGCTTGAAGGACTAAAATGGTATCACAAACTCACAATGAACTGGCATTAGAAATCGGCCAGTGGTTACGGCAACGCGAATGGCGTATCGCGACGGCGGAATCCTGCACTGCTGGTGGTATCGGCTATGCTTTAAGTGCCATTGCCGGAAGTTCGGCGTGGTTTGAAGGTGGTTTCATCACCTATAGCAATGCGTTGAAAATGCACAGTCTTGGCGTGCCCGAGCAAACGCTAATCACGCACGGTGCCGTTTCGGCAGAAACGGCGCTTGCGATGGCGACAGGGGCACGACAGCAGGCAAACTGTGACATGGCGGTTGCCGTTACCGGCATTGCGGGTCCTGATGGTGGTAGCGCGACAAAACCTGTTGGCTTAGTCTGGTTTGGATTGGCGTGGCCAGACGGGCAGTGCAGTTGGGCCTGTCAGTTTGACGGCGACCGCGCTGCGGTTCGAGAGGCCACGATTAGTGAAGCTTTACGGAGTTTCAAAAAAATTACTTGATACTGTATAAAAGTACAGTATACTGATTTCATCGCTTTTAACGAAATGGACATTAGCATGAGCAACGATAAACAAAAAGCACTCGACGCGGCGTTAGGTCAAATTGAACGTCAGTTTGGTAAAGGTTCGATCATGCGTTTGGGCGACAACCAAACCATGGATATTGAGTCTGTCTCAACTGGCTCACTAACGCTCGATATTGCCTTGGGTATTGGCGGTTTACCTTTTGGCCGTGTCGTTGAAATTTACGGTCCAGAGTCGAGTGGTAAAACCACGCTGACCTTGCAAGTGATTGCGGAAGCGCAAAAAAAGGGCAAGACCTGTGCCTTCGTTGACGCTGAACATGCGCTTGATCCTGTCTATGCGGCCAAGCTCGGTGTGAACGTTGATGACTTACTCGTGTCACAGCCGGACACGGGGGAGCAGGCTTTAGAAATTTGTGACATGTTGGTCCGTTCTGCTGCGGTTGATGTGGTGATTGTTGACTCCGTTGCAGCCTTGACACCAAAAGCTGAAATCGAAGGTGAAATGGGCGATAGCCACGTCGGCTTGCAAGCACGTTTAATGTCTCAAGCACTACGTAAATTGACTGCGAACATCAAAAAGTCAAATAGCTTATGTATCTTCATTAACCAGATCCGAATGAAAATTGGTGTGATGTTTGGTAACCCTGAAACCACCACCGGTGGTAACGCACTAAAATTCTATTCGTCAGTCCGTCTTGATATTCGCCGTACCGGTGCAGTCAAAGAAGGTGACGAAGTGGTCGGTAACGAAACACGTGTTAAAGTCGTCAAGAACAAGGTTGCGCCACCATTTAAGCAAGCTGAGTTCCAAATCATGTATGGTGCGGGTATCTCAAAAGAAGGCGAGCTGATTGACTTAGGCGTGAAACAAAAAATCGTAGATAAAGCTGGTGCTTGGTATAGCTACAATGGCGACAAAATTGGCCAAGGTAAAGCAAATGCAATGAAGTTCTTGATTGAGAACAAAGCTATTGCGGAAGATATCGAAACCCGCATTCGTGAGCAATTGTTAGCTAAGCCAGTCAAAGAAACTGAGAAGCCGTCAAAAGCTGCAGACAGTGGCGAAGTAACGGAAGATGATTTGATTTAACCAAAGGATTCAAACAGCGATGAGTTATGTGAAAGTTGCTCTCGCACTTGGTTCAGGTGCAGCACGAGGCTGGTCTCACATTGGCGTGATTAAAGCGCTTCGTGAGATGGGTATCGAAGTCAATATGGTTGCAGGCACATCAATCGGCTCCCTTGTGGGGGCCGGTTTTGCTTCTGGCCGTCTCGAAGAACTGGAAGAGTGGGTACGTGATATGGGGCGCTGGCAAGTGTTCAACTTGCTAGATTTCGGCTTTAGTCACGGTGGTTTGGTACAAGGTGAAAAAGTCTTTAGTCATGCGCGTGAGCGTTTCGGTGCTGTTGCCATCGAAGACTTAGACATTATTTACGGTGCTGTGGCAACCGACCTTTATACCGGTCGTGAGGTATGGCTACGTAAAGGCGATATCTTCTCTGCAGCGCGCTCATCGTGCGCGATGCCTGGTTTACTGGCGCCGACTGATCATAATGGTCGTTGGTTGGTGGATGGTGGCTTGGTGAATCCGGTGCCGGTGTCGCTGTGTCGTGCTTTAGGTGCAGATTTTGTTATTGCCGTACACCTTAACTCACAATTGAATGCTGCAGCGATTCAGGCACGCGGCAAGCATATTCCTCCGCAGCCTGAGCCACAAGCTGATATTCAAGGTGTGCCGAAGTCGTGTACCACCGCAGTCGATACCGGTGAGCGTGATGAACCTTCTGATTTAATGACGCAAGACGCTACGCAAGAACAGCCTGAGAATGAAGGTTTCTTCAAGAGCTTTTTAAGTACCAGTGGTCAGTACTGGGATAACGTGGTGGGGAAATTCAGTGGGCCGACCCACAAAGCGCCGGGAATGTTCGGCGTGATGGCGGGGTCCATTGATATTATGCAGGAGCGGATTACCAAGGCACGTATTGCCGGTGACCCACCTGATATCTTGATCCAACCCAAACTTGGGCATATTGGTTTGCTGGAGTTTGAACGGGGCAACGAGGCAATTGATTTAGGCTACGAGACGACCATGCGAATGAAAGATTATATTCTTAGCGAGCTTGAGCTTTATGCTGAGCGCCGTGGCGTTTAAGTATTGTGAGAGATAAAAAAGCCGCTCATTGAGCGGCTTTTTTGTGGGTAACACATTGCGAGCAGTTTAGTGTTCGAGCTGTGCTTCCATTTTATCGAAGGTCGCTTGTAGATCCGCATCCGGAGCTTTGGTCATCAGACTCACCACAACAACTGCGAGGGCCGATAAGATAAAGCCTGGAATGATTTCATACACATGTTCACTCAGGGCTTCACCGTCGATCACAGGTACATAAATCCAGAACAATACGGTTGCTGCACCAATGAGCATGCCGGCCAGCGCGCCGTGACGGTTCATACGTTTCCAGAACAAGCTAAGAATGATGACCGGACCAAAGGCCGCACCAAAGCCTGCCCAAGCGTTGGCAACAAGACCTAGAATGGTGTTTTCTGGGTCCCAAGCAAGGTAAATGGCAACCAAAGATACTAAGAGTACCGAGATACGGCCAACCAGCACTAATTCTTTGTCGCTGGCGTCACGATGTAAGAAGGCTTTGTAGAAATCTTCGGTAAGTGAGCTTGAGGTCACCAGTAGTTGTGACGAAATGGTACTCATGATCGCTGCAAGGATAGCCGCCAATAAGAAGCCAGCAATCAGTGGGTGGAATAAGAATTGTGAGAAGATAATGAAAATCGTCTCAGAATCCTTCAGCGTCATCTTGGTTTCCGCCACGTAAGCGATACCGACAAAGCCTGTGACCATGGCACCGATGATTGAAACGGTCATCCAGGTAATACCAATGCGACGTGCTTTTGGAATGTCACGCACCGAGCGGATCGCCATAAAACGCACGATAATATGTGGCTGACCAAAGTAGCCTAAGCCCCACGCCAACAGCGAAATAATGCCAAGCACTGAGAGTTGATTCAGCATGGGATCGGCAATTTTAGCGTCGCGGAAGAAGGCCAAGAAGTCTGGATTAATGGCGCGTACTTGATCGGTGACGGCCGTAACACCGCCTAAATCGAAAATCGCGACAATAGGTACCAGCACCAGGGCAAGGAACATAATGCAGCCTTGTACGAAGTCCGTCATGCTGACCGCTAGAAACCCGCCGAATAAGGTGTAAGCACAGACCACGCCAGCCGTGACCCAAAGGCCCAAGCTGTACTCTAAACCGAAGGCTGAACTGGCAAACAATTTGCCGCCCGCAACCAAGCTTGCTGAAGTGTAAAGGGTAAAGAAGACAATAATGACGATTGATGAGAAGAGTCGCAGCAAGCGCGCTTTATCGTTAAAGCGGTTGGCGAAATAATCAGGAATCGTAATCGCATCGTTGGCGACCTCGGTATACATCCGCAACCGTGGCGCCACAATCAGGTAGTTAAGGTAAGCGCCAATCACTAAGCCGACGGCAATCCATAACTGTGATACACCTGATACATAGATTGCGCCAGGCAAGCCCATGAGCATCCAGCCACTCATGTCGGATGCACCGGCCGATAGCGCGGTGACACCAGGGCCTAATTGGCGCCCCCCAAGCATGTAACCTGAAACATCGTCTGTGGACTTTTTAAAGGCGTACAGACCAATCCCTAACATTGCAATGAAATAGAGCGCTAGCGAAATAAGCGTACCTGTTTCCAAAGCGTTACTCCTTCGTTGTTGAGTTTAATGGCACTTTGTAGTTGTAGTCAGAGCAAAGCAGGGCTCGGGTGAGCGGCTCCTCTGATTGTTGTATGAGTGCCTGTGTGGTTCCAAACTCAATCATTTTACCACGATGCATTATCAAGATCTTGTCAGAGACGTGTTTCACGATCTCCGTCGAATGTGAGACGAATATGAATGAAATACCCATATCTTGTTGCAAATCGAGCATGAGGTTAATGATTTGAGCTCTAATTGATGGATCGAGTGCGGCGAAAGCTTCGTCGGCCACAATGATTTGTGGCTCAAGCACGATCGCTCGCGCGATACACACCCGCTGTTGTTGTCCACTGGAGAGCATGTGTGGGTAAAAATCATAGTGATCAGGTAGTAAGCCCACTTTGCGTAAGGTGTTGTGAACACGCTCTTTCTGTTGTCGCGGCGTCAGCTCGGTATTAAAGATTAAAGGCTCACACAACTGCTTGCCGACGGTGGTTTGTGGGTTTAGCGAACGCAGACTGTCTTGGAAAATCATCCGTACGTGACGGCAACGTTGCTGGTCGCTCATAAGGTTGAGGGACTGACCGTTGATAAAAATCTCACCTTGCGAAGGGCGTTCGGCGCCGGCGATAATTTTTGCGATGGTGGATTTACCTGACCCGGTTTCCCCCATAATCGACAGCGTCTCGCCACGGCCTAAGGTGAAACTGGTAGGTTCTAATGCGCACACCCGTTTGCCTGGTAGCCAGCCATCTTTATGCACGTAGTATTTGCTGATCCCGCGTACTTCTAAAAGTTTACTCATGATCAGGGTCATCCCGTAATGGATAGTGACACGCAAATTGTTGCTGCTGTCGTTTTTCGAGCGGCGGTTGATGAATACATGCACGTCGTGCATAGGGGCAGCGTGGCCCAAGGCGACAGCCAATCGGCATGTGTTGCAGCGTCGGTATCGCCCCTTTTAAGGTGGGTAGGCGCGTTTTCGGGGGCAAATCCTGATTGAATAAACTCATGCTGAGCATGGCATCGGTGTACGGGTGATAAGGCTCGGCCATAAGCTGTTGCGTTGGCCCGGTTTCCATCAATTGCCCGCAATAAATCATACTCATGCGCTGGCTTTCCGGCACTACGGCGGTGAGGTCTTGCGTCACCATCAGTATGGACATGCCTTGGCTGGCACTAAGCTTGGCTAATAAGCGATAGATCTGGGCTCGGGTGCTGGGCTCCATGGCGGTGGTAGGTTCATCAGCAATCAGTAGTTTGGGGTTATGGGCAATCGCCATGGCAATGCTGATTTTCTGCGCTAAACCTTCCGAAAGCTCATGTGGATACCGCTCCATGACATCGTCCGTGTCTTTAATGCCGACCCGGTGTAACAAACGCTCTGCGCGGGTTTTGCGGTCTGCGCGGCGTTTTAAGTAAATGCCTTTGAGCGCGCCAGAGGGAATACTCTCTTGCAGTTGTGCGCCAACTTTTTCGTTGGGATCAAGATGCGAACCTGGATCTTGGAAAATCATCGCCATGTCGCGTCCAGTGACCAACCGGCGTTGCGCTGGGCTAAGTGAGAGCAAATCGTAATGCCGCCACCACAAACGATCGGCGGTAATTTTCCAGCGTGGATTAATAAAGCCTAAAATAGCTTTGGCGAGCAAGCTTTTGCCTGAGCCTGACTCGCCAACTAAGGTGTGAATTTCACCTTCTGACAACTGGAGGTTGAAGCGATCCAGTACGCGAACCAAACCGTTGTCGGTTTCCAATTCAATCGATAGGTTGCGAATATCGAGAATAGCACTCATGCGTTACGTACCCGTTCTGCAATGGCGGCTCGGACGCTGTCACCAAGGATATTGATCGATAAAATCGTTAAAAATAGTGCTAATCCGGGTAACACCATCATCCATGGCGAAACATAGACCTGATCAAGGCTACGCGCCAACATAGTGCCCCATTCTGGGGCGGGGGCCTGTACCCCGAGACCTAAGAAGCCCAGCGCCGCGATATCAAGGATCGCGGTAGATAATGCAAAGGTCGTTTGCATCACTACGGCACTGGTAATATTGGGGAAAATCACCCGTGTTAGCATGTACCAGCGATTGACACCGTTGAGCCGTGAGGCGGTGACATACTCTTTGTGGCGCTCATCGTAGATAGCATTATGTACTGAGTGAATGAACTGCGGGATCAACACCAGGGTGATCGCAAACATTACGTTGAGCAGTGAAGGACCAAGAATCGCGATAATCACCAACGCCAATAATAACGATGGAATGGACAAAATCACATCCAATAAATGGTTCAGCGTAGACGACTGGACACCGCGGGACATTCCGGCCCAAGCACCAATGCTGATACCAATAACGGCAGCAAAAAATACCGCAATCAGCGGATAGCCAAGGCTGTACACCGATCCGGCAATGATACGTGAGAGGAGGTCGCGACCTAAATCATCAGTACCAAAAAGAAAGCGAATCTCACCGCTCTCGTGCCAGCTTGGCGGTTGCAAAATGGCATTCGCAAACTGTTCATCAGGGTTGAATGGCGTGATCAGTGGCGATAACAGCATCATCAACATTGCAAACGCCAAAAAGTACGCTGCGGCGACCGCAAACGGATTGGCATTCATATGCAAGGCAATTTGCCGCAGTGGCGAAGGTTCGCGTTGCTGAAAGTAAATTTTAGTGTTCTGCATACAGCTCCTTGCGCACTTGCGGATAGCGCCACGCATGGAAAAGTTCGACCAACACGTTGACCAGCAGAATGAGGGCGGCGATGGTAAAGAGGCCACCTTGCATGACTGGGTAGTCGCGTTCATAAATACTTTTCACCAACCAACTCCCCATTCCGGGCCAGTTGAAGATGACTTCAAGCACGATAATGTTGCTCATTAAAATACTGAACATTAAGCCGAGCTGACGGACCACAGGTTGCATCGCATTGGGTAAGGCATGGAGCCAAAGAATGCGTGATTCTGAGAGGCCTCGTGCGCGCGCTGCGCGAATATAGTTTTGTTGTAATACCTCTAACATACTGTTGCGCATCACGCGTAGGAGCATGGTTGCAGGCATGATTGCCAGCACAATGACGGGTAGCCAGAGATGGTTAATGGCGTCGGCGATGGCGGCTTTTTTGTAAGGGGTATCACTTAACAAAATGTCAATCAGGATTGCGCCAGTGCGAACATCAATATTAAATAATGGGTTCAACTGGCCGGAGATGGGGGTCCAACCGAGTTTAACCGCAAACAACAAAATGAAGAGCTGAGCGAGCCAAAAGACTGGAATGGAGTAGGCACTTAAACTAATCCCCATGACCACGCGATCCATGGCGCCTCGTTGTTGTCCTGCGGCATATAATCCCAAGGGCGCCCCAAGGACCATGGCGAGAATCATAGCTAATAAGCTGAGCTCTAGCGTGGCCCCTAACAGTGGCATGAGATCGGCGAAAACGTCACGTTGGGTGGTGAGGGATTGGCCCCAGTCGCCGCGCGTGAAGTGCCCCAAAAAAGACACATACTGCATCACGATCGACTGATCGAAATTGCGCGCCACGACTTGTTGCTGATAGGCCTCAGGATTACTCGCACGGACGCCGCTCATATTGGTCAGCGGGTCACCCGGAAAAAAGTAGTTCAGGGCAAATAAGAATACGGTTAGCAACCAGAGGGTGACGACTAACAGCGCGAGTCGACGGAAACTGTAACGGATCATTGTTGCTCCTCGACCACGCGATAGCTTTGGCGGAAACTCACGCCACCATAAGCGGGTACCTCAACACCGCGAATGTCGCTGCGATACGCCTGAAAGCGCATTGAGTTGGCGATAGGTACTAAAGGAACGTCGCGATAGACCCAGTTCTCGATCTCATGATACAGGCGTTTGCGCACATCTAAACTATTTTCAGCCAAGGCTTCACTGAGTAAGGCGTCAAACTCAGGTTGGCACCAATTGGCACGGTTGGTACCAACGTTGAGGGCATTGCAGCTTAATAACGGCCGGAAAAAGTTGTCTGGGTCGGCGTTATCGGCAATCCAGCCAATGAGGACGCTATCGTGCTCATCGCGTGCCAGGCGACGACGAAAGGCGTTCCATTCGTAAGTAACAATATTGGCACGAATGCCAACTTGCGCCAGATCGGCTTGGATCAGTTCAGCCATTTTTTGCGCATTCGGATTGTAAGCCCGTTGCACTGGCATGGCCCAGATATCGAAGCTGAAGCCATCTTCATAGCCTGCCTCAGCAAGCAGCGCTTTGGCACGGGCAGGGTCATAACCGTAGGTTAAATCGACAGGACTATAGGCCCAGGATGTTTCAGGCAAGATGCCGGTTGCTAAGCGCGCATTGCCGTTGTAAACGGTTTGAATTATCGCTGCGCGATTGACGGCATAGGCCAGTGCGCGGCGCACGAGCGGGTCATTAAACGGAGGACGTTCGGTATTAAAGGCCCAAAACGCGATATTGGGGTTGACCGTGCTCGACACGTTGATTTCATCACCTTTATCCAACAGCGCCAGTTCTTCAACCAGTGGATAGGGGATGACATCACACTCACCCGTTAGCATTTTTAACATACGTTTATTGGCGTTCGGGGTAATGGAGTAGACCAATTGTTTGATCTTCGGTGCTTCGCGCCAATACTGTTCATGCCGACTGTAGCGGATCATGACGTCTTTGCGAAACTCTTCAAAGACAAAGGGGCCGGTACCTATTGGACGCGTGTCAATCTGCTGCGGCGTGCCTTGCTCCAGCAGTTGAGCACCGTATTCGGCAGATAAGATCACCGCAAAATCAGTCGCAAGGTTGGCTAAAAATGAGCTGTCACTTTGACTAAGCACAAATTCAACCGTGTGCGCATCAACGGCGCGTACGTCTTCAATTAAATGGTTCAGGCCGCTGGCGGTAAAAAACGGATAGTTGCCACCGTTCACTGGGTGATAAGGGTGGTGGGGTTTTAACCAACGGGCGAAGCTGAAGACGACATCGTCGGCAGTCATGGCGCGGGTCGGCTCAAACCAAGCGGTATGATGAAAGGCGACGTCGTCACGTAAGGTAAAACGGTAACGGGTACCTTGATCGTAAGCTTGCCAAGCGGTTGCAAGTGCCGGCACGAATTGCTGTTGATCGTCGTCATAGTCAAGCAATCGGTCATAGAGCTGGGCAGCACTGGCATCAATGGTGGTGCCTGAGGTGCCCAATTGTGGGTTAAAGCTCTCAGGGTTGCCTTCGGAACAATAGACGATCCCCTCTTGTAACGGCGCTACGTTCTCAGTGGCAGGGCTACAAGCGACAACGCCAAGGCAAGGGAGTAATAATCCGACGCGCAAAACATTCATTTAGGGTGCCGATCCATCCAATAAAGCGTACTTTTTTAGGTAACCACGGAGCTGGTGGTAAGTTAAGCCCAGTAATTCCGCCGTTTTCTTTTGGTTGAATTGTGCATGGCGCAGCGCCTGTTGTAAAACTTCTGTCTCATAATTTGCCATGGTTTCTTTAAAATCGATGGCGCCGGCATCAAAATCCAGTCCACTTTGTGCCGTTGTAGGTGCAACAGCGGGCTCTGCATCAGCTGCTGTGGCTGTTTGTACCGGCGCCGCTGCGCCGTTGTTACGGTGTGCCGCAGGCAAGGGGCGCCAAGGACTGGCGAACGGGTCAATAATGACCTCATGTAACGGAAGTTCACCGCTACCGAGGCGATACACCGAGCGCTCCACCACGTTTTTCAGTTCGCGAATGTTCCCCGGCCAAGTGTACTCGAGCAGCGTTTGCTTGGCGTGGTCAGTAAAGCCGCTAAACAGCTCATAATTCAATTCGCGGGCCATTTGGATGGCAAAGTGTTCGGCAAGGAGCAAAATGTCTTCTTGGCGTTCACGTAGTGGCGGTAGGGTAATGACATCAAAAGCGAGGCGGTCGAGCAGGTCGGCGCGAAACTCGCCTTGTTCGGCGAGCGCGGGTAAATCTTCGTTGGTGGCAGCAATAAGTCGCACATCCGTGGTGACCGTACGACTGCCACCAACGCGCTCAAATTCACCGTATTCAATCACGCGTAGGATCTTCTCTTGTACCAGTGCTGAGGTATTGGCCAACTCATCGAGAAAGAGTGTGCCCTGGTCAGCCCGCTCAAAACGGCCCTCGTGGCGTTTTTGTGCGCCGGTAAAAGCGCCAGCCTCATGGCCGAAGAGTTCACTCTCGAGGAGGCTTTCGCTTAACGCGGCACAATTAAGTTTGACGTAGTTTTGCTGCCAACGTTGCGAGAGAAAGTGGAGCCGCGCCGCAATAAGTTCTTTACCAGTGCCGCGTTCACCGATGATGAGGACAGGTTTGTTTAACGGCGCAATTTGTGAGACTTGCTCAAGGACGGCAAGAAAGCTATTGGCTTCGCCGATCAGGTTATCCGCTTCGCGAGAGCGACGCATGGGGTACCCCTTTTTATTGTTGTAATACGCAAGGTGGTTAAATTAACTAATAATTAGTGTATTTGATAACCTAAACGGGTCAAACTAAAAAATCATTTCTTGTAAGAACTCATTAAAACGCTTTAATATCAGTTGTTTGTGTTTTGATTTAAAAGTTGGCACGGTCTCTGCATTAACTATTGGGACCGTAAAGTAACAGTTTCGAATCACAAGATGAGGACACGAACATGGGTATCTTTTCACGTTTTACTGATATCGTAAATTCGAACATCAACGCATTACTGGATAAAGCAGAAGATCCAGAGAAAATGGTGCGTTTGATTATTCAAGAAATGGAAGACACGTTAGTTGAAGTTCGTTCAACCTCAGCGCGCTTAATTGCTGAGAAGAAAGACACTGAGCGTCAAATGGCACGTTATGAGCGCGACGTTGCAGAATGGGAAAGCAAAGCAGAGCTGGCCCTGAGCAAAGACCGTGATGACCTGGCACGCTTGGCCTTAGTTGAGAAAGGTAAAGCCAACGACGCTGTAGCAAGTTTGCAAACCGACATTGAGCGCATCAACGAGCACTTGAATCGTTTGAATGAAGAAGTGGGTCAATTGCAAGAGAAGCTGGCAGATGCCAAAGCACGTCAAAAAACGATTGTCATGCGTCAACGCGCGGCAAGTAGTCGTTTAGAAGTGAAAAAGCGTATCGACAGCGGCAAAATTGATGATGCGATGCAACGTTTTGAACGTTACGAGAGCAAAATCGATGACTTAGAGTCGCAGGTTGAAGCCTATGACATGGGCAAGAAAACCTTGCGTGACGAGTTTGCTGAACTTGAAACTGAAGATAAGATTAATGATGAACTGGAAGCGTTAAAAGCGCGCGTTCAACAACAAAAACAAGAAAAAGCAGAGTAATTCATTTTGCGGTGGGCAACACCCGCAGCTGCGGGTGTCACCAGCGCGCCACGGGACGTAGGGGACCTTAACCATGGCAGACATACTTGTACCAATGATCGCTGTACCACTGATTTTGTTTATGATCTTTGTGGCGCCGATTTGGGTCATTATGCATTACCGCAGTAAACGCAAAATCAGTCAGGGGCTATCGACTGAAGAGTTGCAGAACTTACAGCAACTGGGTCAGCAAGCCGAGCAAATGCGCGAACGCATCAAAACCTTAGAAGCCATTTTGGATGCTGATGCGCCGAACTGGAGGGATCGCAAATGAGTTACGATCAAGAGAGCAAACCACGTAAGCAGTTATTGCGCGATAAAGAAAACGCAAAAATTGCAGGGGTGTGCGCAGGGATCGCGAACTACTTTAACATTGAGTCATGGCTGGTAAGGATTATTCTGGTGACAGCCGTTATCTTCGGTCATGGCTTCGTACTGATCCTTTATATTGCGGCATGGATGATTGTAGATGAAAAGCCGCATACTAAAGATGCCAAAGAGCACAAGCCTGTGGGTTTGAAAACCAAGATTTATCAAGCGGGTGAGCCACCACGTAAAGCCTTTCATGAAATTGATGATGACTTTCGTGAGTTGGAAGATCGACTGCGCGCGATGGAAAAATACGTAACCTCTAACGCGTATCAAGTTGACCGCGAATTGAAGAACCTTTAACCAAGCTTGTTCTAACGCAAAGTGGCAAATTTGCGTTACACCCCATCCGCAACTTCGTCAGCCTGACAAGTTGCGTTGCGCAAAGGCAGCATGCACTCTCTGTATTGTCGACAACAGGAGGACATACTGCCAATGCGCAACAACAATAATTCCAAATCGCAATGGCAGCCAGCAACCATGACGATTCACGGTGGTAAGCAACGTGATGAACATGGCGCTTTGGTTGCACCGCTTTATCAAACTGCGACGTTTTCGTTTACGCACACGGCGCAGGGTTCAGCACGTTTTGCTGGTGAAGAGAGTGGTTACATCTATTCGCGTTTGGGGAACCCCACGACGAGTGAACTCGAGCAGCGCGTTGCCGCGCTTGAAGGCTATCCCGCAGGCGCCGCTTGTGCGACGGGCATGGGCGCGGTATCTGCTGCAATGCTGGCATTCTTGCAACAGGGCGACCATGTGATTGCAGGCGAAACCATTTATGGTTGTAGCTTTGCACTGTTCACCCACCTGTTTGCTAAGTTCGGTATCGAGGTCGACTTTGTCGATATGACCGACCCTAAAACTGTCGCCCAAGCGATGCGTCCAAACACCAAAATGGTGTTTGTGGAAACGCCGGCGAACCCACATCTACGTGTTATCGATATCGCTGCTATTGTGACCATTGCACATGCCCAACAAGCACGGGTAATTGTCGACAATACCTTTATGACACCGTTATTGCAGCGCCCACGAGAGCAGGGCGCTGACTTAGTGATCCATAGCGCCACCAAGTACCTAAATGGTCATGGTGACGTGGTCGCGGGTCTTATCTGCGGTGGCCAAGAAGACATTGAACTGATCAAAATGACCACCCTTAAAGACATGGGCGCGACCATGAGCCCGCATGATGCGTGGTTGATTCTGCGTGGTCTGAAAACGCTTGATGTACGGATGCAACGCCATTGTGAAAATGCCGCAACAGTAGCGGAGTTTCTGCGGAATCATGCGCTCGTTCGTGAGGTGTACTTTCCTGGTTTCGCAGAGCATCCGGCACAACGCTTGATGGGCACGCAAATGCATGGCAGTGGTGCCATTATTGCGTTTGAACTGAACGGCGACAGCGCCACGGCGCGTGCCATGCTCGATCATCTCGAATTAATTACCATTGCTGTGAGTCTGGGAGATGCGGAAACGCTGATCCAGCATCCAGCGTCCATGACGCATTCACCGTACACGCCAGAAGCGCGTGCCAAAGCTGGGATTACCGATACGCTGATCCGTATTTCGGTCGGTTTGGAGGCGGTGGACGATATTATCGCGGACCTCGCGCAGGCGCTGGCGACAGCAGTATCCTTTACAACCACAGAACAACAGGGAGAAGCTGTTACTTATGGGTAAACAAAGCCAATACGTTTCACGTCAACCTGATGAACATGGGATCATTGCTTGGAGCGCCGAAGAGAACGCCGTTTGGCATGATTTGGTGGCGCGCCAGTTACGACATATTCCGGGCAAAGCCTGTGATGAATACATGCATGGTTTAGAACTGTTGAATTTACCCTTAGACCGTATTCCACAGTTACATGAAGTTAATGAGGTGCTGGAAGCGACCACGGGCTGGAAAGTGGCGCAAGTACCGGCACTGATCCCTTTTGATGAGTTTTTTCGCTTACTGGCGAACAAAGAGTTTCCGGTGGCAACCTTTATTCGTACCCGCGAAGAGTTTGATTATCTGCAAGAACCCGATATCTTTCATGAGATTTTTGGCCACTGCCCGTTGCTAACCAACCCGGCGTTCGCGCACTTCACCCATCAATACGGTAAGTTAGGGCTGAAGGCGACGCCGAAAGAGCGGGTGTACCTTGCGCGGCTGTATTGGTTTACGGTCGAGTTCGGCTTACTGCAGACCGAGCAGGGGTTACGGATTTACGGTGGCGGTATTTTATCGTCGCCAGGAGAAACCGACTACGCCATGGAGAGTGAGAAACCTGAGCGCAAACCATTGAACCCTTTGGATGCGTTGCGTACCCCATACCGTATCGATATTATGCAGCCGATTTACTACACCTTAGGGAGTACGGACGAGCTCTACGATATCGCCAATCTCGACATTATGGCCTTGGTGCATGAAGCCATGGAATTAGGGTTGTTTGAACCTAAATTCCCACCTAAAGATGCCGCATAAATTACCTTTTGAATTGACTTGGAGTCGTTATGTCTGAATTAAAACAACAAACTTGTGAAGCCTGTAACGCGGATGCGCCGAAAGTATCGGACGCTGAACTTGCAGAGCTGATGCGTGAAATTCCTGACTGGGTGCCAGTGGCACGTGACGGCGTGATGCAATTGGAACGCGAGTTTAAATTTAAAAACTTCAAACAAGCTCTAGCGTTTACCAATCGCGTCGGTGAAATCGCCGAAGCAGAATTCCATCATCCTACGCTGACCACCGAGTGGGGCAAAGTTACCGTAACTTGGTGGACGCACGCGATTAACGGTTTGCATAAAAATGACTTTATTATGGCGGCACGTACGGATGCGGTACTAGCTGACGCTTAACACCGTCATTTTATCTAAAAAAAGCGCTTCTTCCTGCTGACGGGTTGAAGCGCTTTCGTGTATACTAATCTTTACATTTTTCTAGCTGGGTACCCTGTGGCCATGCGTCTCGAAATTACTTGTGATGATCGTTTGGGCTTATGCCAAGACGTACTACAAATCTTGCGTGACCGTGAGATTGATCTTCGGGGGATTGAAGTCGATCCGAAAGGCAAGATATTTCTAAACTTTCCTGAACTCGCATTTCAGGATTTTCAGCATTTAATGCCAGAAATCCGTCGTATTCCTAACGTAAAAGACGTTAAAACTGTGGCCTTTATGCCCTCTGAGCGCGAGCACTTTGAGTTCAGTTTGTTGCTCAATAAGCTTCCAGATCCGGTCCTCTCAGTGGATGCAAAAGGCACCATTGATATCGCCAACGACGCTGCGGTACTGCTCCTTTCGGATACACGCCAACCGCTGGCCGGAACGCCGTTAAGCCAATGGTTGAGTGGCTTCAATGTGAATCGCTGGTTGGAACGCCAACCGCTCGAGCCACACACCAATCAAGTGACGGTGAATGGCGGGAAGTATTTTGCCGAGCTGATGCCGATTTGGGTGGCCGACGATAACGACAGCAGCAGCTTTGCTGGTGCGGTGTTGACCTGCAAACCACAACCCTTGAGTCAGCAATGGCAACGTACCGGGCAGCATGACGCGTTTCAGCAGTTGCTCGGCGAACATGCCAGCATGAAAAAGTTACTGAAAGAAGCTCGGCGAATGGCTGAACTGAATGTACCTTTACTGATTCAGGGTGAAACTGGGGTCGGCAAAGAGTTGCTGGCGCGGGCTTGCCATCAGGCCAGTCAGCGCGCCGAACAGCCCTTCTTGGCGGTGAATTGTGCGGCCTTGCCTGATAATGTGGCGGAAAGTGAGTTGTTCGGTCATGGCAAAGGTAGCCTTGGACCGCATACCGAGGCGAAGAAGGGCATTTTTGAACAAGCGAACGGTGGCACCGTGTTGCTCGATGCCGTCGGCGAAATGTCGAATGGCCTGCAAGCGAAATTGCTTCGCTTTATTCAAGACGGCAAATTCCGTCGTATTGGTGAAGAAGCAGAAGTGGCCGTGGATGTCCGCGTGATTTGCTCGGCACGCGATGACTTGCTTGAGCGGGTCGAAGCTGGAACCTTCCGCGAAGACCTATTCTATCGGTTAAACGTCTTGAGCCTGCACTTACCACCACTACGCGAGCGCAAGACGGACATTCCATTATTGGCGGATCATTTTACCTTGCAAAGCTGCCAACGCTTGGGGCGCAGTCTGGTGCTATTGACGCCGGAGTGTCGTGACATGCTGCAACGCTATCAGTGGCCGGGTAACGTGCGACAACTTGAGAATGTCTTGTTCCGTTCCATCTCAATGCTGGAAGGTGATCGGTTAGATGTTGATGACCTCTATCTGCCTGATGCTGATGGGTTACAAGAGAATCTCGCGGTAGATCTTGAAGGTGGTAGTCTGGATGAGGCCGTGAAGAAGTTTGAAGCGACCATTCTACGCCGGCTTTATCCGAGTTATCCAAGTACCCGGCAACTGGCGAAAAAACTGGGGTTATCCCACACCGCGGTGGCGAATAAATTACGTGATTACGGGATTGGTAAGCAACGCCGTAAAACTGCCGGAAAAACCACGTCGTAAATAAATGTTTACGAAAATAAGCGTGAATGTACGTGTTTCGGTACACTGCATTCGCGCTTTCCTGCCTTAAGTGCACCTGTACCTTTTTATTTACAAAAACCATCACGGGTTTTACCTGCGCTGGTTTCACCCTCGTTGCTGGCGCTTGTCGAAGTCCCGTAGTAGAACTTAGGGCACGAAAAAAACAATCGCGCGCGACAGCTCGTACGCGCCGCACCCAGAGCAACGAGGATAACAGAATGACAGATATCAACTATAACCCACTAGAAACCAACGGCTTTGAGTTCGTTGAGTACACCGCTGCCGATGCCGAAGGCGTGGCAGCATTGAAAGATTTGTTTGTGAAGCTTGGCTTCACCGAAGTCGCGAAGCATAAAACCAAACCGGTGTGGCTTTATAAGCAGAACGACATCAACTTCTTGGTGAATGCCGAGGCGGGCGGTCAGGCTGAAGCCTTTGCAAAAGAGCACGGTCCGAGTGTATGCGGTATGGCGTGGCGCGTAAAAGATGCGAAGCACGCCTTTGAGCATGCGGTTGCCAACGGTGCCAAGCCGTTCCAGCGTTCGGTCGCTGCCAATGAAGCTGACTTCCCTGCGGTGTATGGTATTGGTGAGAGTGTGTTGTATTTCATTGATAACTACGAAGGCACCGGCGTTTATGGGCAAGACTTCGACTTCTACGACGATTGGGAAGCGAAAATGAAAGAGCACGCTGCCGGTTTGTATGAAGTTGACCACCTTACCCATAACGTTTTCCGTGGCAACATGGACACCTGGGCGGGCTTCTACGAGCGCATTGGTAACTTCCGTGAAATCCGTTATTTCGATATCGAAGGCAAGCTCACCGGTTTGTTGAGCCGTGCAATGACTGCACCATGTGGCAAGATCCGGATTCCAATCAACGAATCACACGACGATAAGTCACAAATCGAAGAATACTTGCGCGAGTACAACGGTGAAGGTATCCAGCATATCGCCTTAACCTCAGATGATATCTACAAAACGGTACGCGATTTACGTGCGATCGGCATGGACTTCATGCCAACTCCAGACACCTACTATGCGAAAATCGACGAGCGTGTCGAAGGACACAGCGAGAACGTTGATGAGTTACGTGAGCTGCAAATCTTGATCGACGGCGCGCCAATGAAAGATGGCATCTTATTGCAAATCTTTACCCAGACCGTCATTGGTCCAGTATTCTTCGAGATTATTCAGCGTAAAGGTAATGAAGGTTTTGGTGAAGGGAACTTCAAAGCCTTATTTGAATCGATTGAAGAAGATCAAATCCGACGTGGAGTATTAAGCGATGCGTAAATGGGCCAGTTTTCCGAAACAGGTCGGTGTGAGCTCGAAGCAAGCGCATGCTGACTTTCCGGAGCAGGCGATTTATGAACGCGAAGCTGGGCGCAGTGGTTTTTTCGGCCCTGCAACGCATTTTCACCATCGTCATGCCCCGACGGGTTGGACGCAGTGGGAAGGTGAGCTACGTCCACGCAATTTTGATTTCAACAAACTAAACAACCTTGCCACGGCATCACCGTGGCAAGTGCCGCTGTTGCTGCACAATAAACAGTGTAAGTTTCGTCTTTGGCATTGTGCCGAAAACATGCCATTTTTGGTGCGTAATGCCGATGGCGACGATTTACTGTTTGTGCACGAAGGCCGCGGCGAGATCTTCTGTGACTACGGTCATTTGACGTTGGAGAAGGGCGATTATTTTGTCGTACCGCGGTCAACCTCATGGCGACTCGAACCGCTTGAGCCGATGCAACTGTTGATGATCGAAGCCACGGACAGTGCTTACCAATTGCCTGAGAAAGGTCTGGTAGGCAATCACGCGATTTTTGATCCGGCGTGTTTGGATACGCCTGATATTGATGATGCCTTCAAGGCCCAGTACAGCGAAGAGAGCTGGCAGGTGCAGGTGAAGCGGCATGATTCGATCTCGGTCATCACTTATCCATTTAATCCGCTGGATGCGATCGGTTGGCATGGTGACTTAGCACCGATGCGGATCAACTGGCGCGATATTCGGCCGTTAATGAGCCATCGCTACCATTTGCCGCCGTCGGCGCATACCACTTTTGTGGCGGATGGCTTTGTGGTCTGTACCTTTGTCCCGCGGCCGATTGAATCAGATCCAGGCGCACTTAAAGTGCCGTTTTATCATAACAATGATGATTACGATGAAGTGTTGTTCTACCACGAAGGTGACTTCTTTAGTCGTGATAACATCGATAAGGGTATGGTAACCTTCCATCCTGCTGGGTTTACCCACGGACCGCATCCAAAAGCGTTTCAGGCGGGGTTGGAACACCGCAAAAAATTCACTGATGAAGTCGCTGTCATGCTCGACACACGCCATGCCTTGAGCATGGGGGAAGTATGTGCTGAGGTGGAAAACACTGAGTATGTTTACAGCTGGCGAACCACAGACGAAAAGGCTAAATAAACGATGAAATTTGCAACCTATCGAAATGGAACCCGCGACGGCCAGTTGATGTTGGTCAGCCGCGATTTGAGCAAAGCAGTGGCGGTGCCAGCACTGGCTGAAACCCTGCAAGAAGTGCTTGATGATTGGGACGGGATTGCACCTGAATTAGAAACAGCCTACGCGGCGCTCAATAACGGCGAAATCGACGATGCCGTTGCCTTTGATGAGAGCTTGTGTGAGTCACCTCTGCCACGCGCCTACCAATGGGCCGATGGCAGTGCCTATGTGAATCATGTGGAGCTGGTGCGCAAAGCACGTAACGCAGAAATGCCACCAAGCTTTTGGACCGACCCTTTGATGTACCAAGGTGGTTCAGACGACTTCCTTGGGCCAAAAGACAGCATTGAGATGGCTGACACGGCTTGGGGTATTGATTTTGAGGGTGAGATTGCGGTTATTACTGACGATGTTCCTATGGGAGTCGCCGCAGAAGAGGCTGGCCAGTACATCCGTTTGTTGATGTTAGTGAACGATGTATCCTTACGCGGTTTGATTCCAAACGAACTCGGCAAAGGCTTTGGCTTCTTCCAGTCAAAACCGTCGTCGGCGTTTTCACCGGTCGCAGTCACCCCAGATGAGCTGGGCGATGCTTGGCAGGCTAACAAAGTTCATTTGCCGTTATTGAGTTACTACAACGGCGCGCCATTTGGTAAGCCGAACGCCGGTGAAGATATGACCTTTGATTTTGCCCAGTTGGTTGCACATGCAGCGAAAACGCGTCATTTAGGTGCCGGTGCAATTATCGGTTCGGGTACGGTCTCCAATAAGCAGGGCACTGATCACGGAAGTGCTATTGCCGAAGGTGGGGTGGGCTATAGCTGTATTGCAGAAGTTCGGATGATCGAAACTATTCGTGACGGCAAACCAAGTACCGGCTTTATGCAGTTCGGTGACACCATCAAAATTGAGATGCAGGACGCAAAAGGTGAGAGCATTTTTGGCAGTATCGACCAAAAAGTCGTACAGTATACGCCTGAATAATCTTTCTTAGTTGCGGAGCTTCTTATGGAACTTTACGGCTACTGGCGCTCAAGCGCCAGTTATCGGGCCCGTATCGCCCTAAACTTTAAGCAATTGGATTACAACGCAATTCCTGTGCATTTGCTCAAGGACGGCGGTCAGCAACACCAGCAGGCCTATCGACAACTGAACCCGAATGGTTTGGTACCCACCTTGGTGGATGGCCAGATCATCTTGCATCAATCGTTGGCGATCGTGGATTACTTGGAAGAAAAGTATCCCGAGCCTAGTTTGTTGCCCGCAACGCCACGCCTACGCAGTGCCGCCCGGGCATTAGCGCTCGATTTGGCGAGTGAGCTGCAACCCTTAATTAACTTGCGCGTGCAAAAATACCTGAAAGAAGTGCTTGAGGTGAGTGATGCACAAAAGCAAGCGTGGTTGGATCATTGGTTTAAAGAGAGTTTTACTGCGTTTGAAAAAAATCTGGAAGAGATTGCTGGGCTATACTGCGTCGGTGATACCTTCTCGATGGCAGATGTGTGCCTTGTGCCGCAAGTCTACAGTGCCCAGCGGTTTGGTATCGACTTAAGTGCGTATCCAATAATGATGGCGGTGTATGAGCGTCTGTTAGAACTGCCGTGGGTTGCCGCAGCCCACCCGGCAAAACAAGCCGATGCGGAGTCCTAACCGCAAGTTCTTTGAACTTCATCGCATGGTGACAATGCCCAGCTCGAAAGTTGCTGGGCATTTTGCTTTAATGAAGCCATCTCTACTAAAGGAAACTAGAAGAATGAAAACTAAATTTACCGTTTCTTTATTGGCGGCCTTTGTTGCTGCCTCGTGCGCTGCCACGGATACTCCCTCAGCGGCACAAACGGCAACCAATGCACCGGCGCAAGTGTTGCAATTGGATGTGGCTGAGAATGCTCAAGCCACTGCTGGCGCATTGACCATTGAACAAATTATGGCGGATCAAGATTGGGTGGCACGTTCACCGAATTCGGCGTATTGGATGGCGGATGGTAGTGGCGTGTTGTATCAACAAAAACGTGCCGGTAGCGTGGTCAGTGATTGGTTTCATTTACCACTCGACAAAGATGATGCACACAAAATTCCATTAGAAAAGCTGCACAACTATGCCTACAACGATGGTATTTATAATGCTGATCGCAGCAAGTTGGCGTACACCTTTGAAGGCAATATTTTTGTACGTGATTTGCAACAAAACAGCGTCATGCAACTTACCCGTGATGAAGCGCGTCAGTCACAATTGGTGTTTTTGACCGATGGCCGTTTGGCTTATCGCCAAGGTAACGATTTCTTCGCGGTCGACACCGAAAGTGGACGCACTGAGCAAATTGCAGCATTGGAAACTCGCGCTAAACCGGAAGCGGTAAGTACTCCTAAAGATTTTGTCGCGCGTGAACAGGTCGACTTGATTGAATTCGTACAAAGCGAGCGGCGTAATCGCCAAGAACGTGCCGATTATAAAGCGCAGTTGTCGGCGGCGAATAGCTCGTTAGCGCCAGAAGCTTTTTATCTGGGCAATAACAAACAAATTGTCGCGGCGAGCCTTTCTCCTGCCGGTGACAAAATGATTGTCGCGATTACCGATCCACAAAGCTGGCGTGATGATGGCGATATCATGCCAAATTACGTGGCGGAAGACGGTCGCGTGGCGGCTGAGAAGGTACGTCGTCGGGTTGCCGATGCCAAACCGGTAAGTCACCAAGTGGTGTTGCTTGATTTAACCACAGGTGAGCAAAGCACGGTTACCTACAACACTTTGCCGGGTTGGGATGAAGATGTATTGGCGGAGGTGAAAGCCGAAAACCATGCCGCCGAAGGCAAAACGTATGAGAGCAAAGCGGCACCGCGGCCAATTACCTTGATGCAGGATTGGGGCTGGCGTGAAGGTGCGATCCGTTGGTCGGATAGCGGTAACAATGCTGTGGTGATGCTGGAAGCTTGGGACAACAAAGATCGTTGGATTGCGTCCGTCGATTTTGCTGGTAAGCAACTGGTCAATCAGCATCGCTTGCACGACGAAGCGTGGATTAACTATACCCATAACGAATTTGATTTTGTCCCAGGTCACGAGCAAGCGATCTGGTTCCAAAGTGAAGAGGATGGCTACGCACATCTCTACCATAAACGTTTAGGTGGTAAGCAAGTACAGCTTACCCAGGGTAAATTTGTTACCGAAAATCCGACCCTTAGTGCGGACGGAAAACAACTTTACTTCACCGCCAACGCGAAACACCCTGGTGTGTATGAAATCTACCGTGTTAGTTTTGACGGCACTGCTATGGAGCAACTGACCAACCTTGATGGCATGGTGAGTGGTTTTGAAGTGAGTCCAACAGGTGAAGAGCTGCTGTTTACCTATTCAAATGCCTTGCAACCGAATGAACTCTACCGTCAAGCACTGTCGTCCGATGCGCGTGCTGAGCGCTTGACCTCGACTGTAACGGAAGCCTTCCAAAGTTTCGACTGGACCGTGCCTGAAGTGATTGCTGTTCCTTCAAGTCACGTGGACGACCCTATTTATACCCGCGTTTATTACCCTGAAGATTATGATGCGGAGCGCGCTGAGCAGTATCCCGCAGTGGTCTTTATCCATGGCGCCGGCTATTTGCAAAATGCCCACGCAGGGTGGTCGAACTATCAGCGTGAATTCATGTTCCATACCTTCTTAAACCAACAAGGTTACGTGGTCTTCGATCTCGATTACCGTGGTTCAAAAGGCTACGGTCGTGATTGGCGGACCGCGATTTACCGTCAAATGGGGACGCCAGAAGTTGAAGACTTAATGGATGTGGTGAAGTGGGCAGGAGCTAACACTAATGTAGATACCGAGCGTATGGGGACTTACGGTGGTTCTTACGGTGGCTTCTTAACCTTTATGGCATTGTTTAAAGAGCCTGGTTTATTTAAAGCGGGTGCTGCCTTACGTCCGGTTTCGGATTGGGCACATTACAATACCGGTTACACCTCGAACATCTTGAACTTACCGGATGACGACCCGATTGCCTACCGTCGTAGCTCGCCGATCTACTTCACAGAAGGCCTTGAGGATGCGTTGTTGATCAATTCACCAATGGTCGATGACAACGTCTTTTTCCAAGACAGTGTGCGTCTGGTACAGCGTTTGATTGAACACGAGAAAGAAGATTTTGAAACGGCTATTTTCCCAGTGGAACCGCATGGCTTCCGTCAGCCATCGAGTTGGTTGGATGAATACCGCCGCATCTACAAGCTGTTTGAAACGAACCTGAAATAACAGCGTCTCGCGAAATGCCAAACAAAAAAAAGCCAAGTCATTTGACTTGGCTTTTTCATTGGGGACAGCTGAGTGTTGCTGCGTAAAAACCCGCGCGATTAACGCGGGCTACATTTTACGGTATCAGAACGTACTACTGATGTTGCTTGGCTGAGGGTGGCAAAGCGCGAAGCCTTCGCAACTTGCGCACGTGCATCATCATTTGCAACATTGAGTGGGCTGTAATCGGCAGTGCGTGGCTGCGAGCTCGCTTTGGTCATCGGCGCCGTGACCACGATGCCTTTGCGCGAAGCTTTTTGCGCTGCTACTGGCTCAGCTTTTACTTCAGGTTCAGCTGCTGCTACTTCAGGCTCAGCTTGCACTTCAGGTTCAGCTGCTACTTCAGGCTCAGCTGCCACTTCAGGCTCAGCTGCTACTTCAGGTTCAGCTGCCACTTCAGGCTCAGCTTTTGCTTCAGGCTCAGCTGCCACTTCAGGTTCAGCTTTTGCTTCAGGCTCAGCTGCCACTTCAGGTTCAGCTTTCACTTCAGCTGACAGCTCTGGCTGTTCGAGTGTTAACTCGACCTGCGCAGGCTCTGCTGCTTCAGTTTGCTCTTGTTCAGCAGCTTTTTCTTCTTTACGACGTTGGCCTGCGGCGCGCTGGTGACGAGGACTACGACGCGAACGGTTACGACCTTCACGTTTTTCGTCTTGCTCACTAGCTGCTTTAACCTCAGGGCTTACTGGCGCTTCAGTTTGCGCTGCAGCGTTATCTGCTGTGCTAGCTGCTGTTTCGGCGGTTTCAGTCGTTTCAGTAACACTTTCTTTGGCCTTTTGCTCAGTTGACTTAGCTGGGGCAGGGGCCGCTTTCGGCGCTGCTTGCTGGGTCACTTGAGTTTGGCTGTCTGTGCTGGTTGCAGTAGCCGCTACAGCGTTATCTGCTGCAGTGGTATCACCGGTCGCGACACGTACTGACTTATCGAGCTTGCGACGCTGACGACGTGGCTTCGGCGTCGCTGGAGCTTTCGCTTCTTGCTGCTCGTTCGACTTCGCAGGCGTGGCTTGTGCTTGCTCGGTCTTGTTGGCGTCATTGTTGCCTTGCTGACGGTTGCGACCACGACCACCACGACGTTGACCACGTTCGTTCTTGGTCTCTTGTGGTTTGCCTGACTCTTGCGTTTGCGCTTTCGCCGGAGCTGCTTTGTCGTCGTTATTACGTTGTTCGTCACGTGGACGCTGACGCTGGTTACCGCGACGACGGTTGTTATTACCACGTTGGTTACGGCCACCACGACGCTGGTTATTTGAACGACGCTGCGCCTGTTGTTGCTGCTCGTTCTTTTTCTCTTCGGCTTCGTTGTTACCAAATAAGCCTTTTAAAGCTTTCAGAATACGTTGTACCAACGACGGTCCAGACTTCTGCTCAGCAGCAGGTGCTGATGGCGTCGGTGCAGGAGTCTTTGGTGCTTGCAAGCCTTTAAGCGCAGGCTCTTCAAAGCTTGGCTTATCTTTATTCAGCACAACTTCGGTTGCTGTGGTGTCTGGCTTGTCAATTAAGGTAAAGCTGTTGGCGTCTTCGACTTCATCGCTACGCAAACGTTTTACATCGAAATGTGGCGTTTCAAGGTGCGGGTTTGGGATCACCAAGGCCGACACGTTGTGACGTTTTTCAACGTCGCTAATCGCTTTACGTTTCTCATTCAATAAGTAGGTCGCAACAGTAACAGGCACTTGTGCTTGTACTTGAATGGTGTTGTCTTTTAACGCTTCTTCTTCGATCAAACGGAGAATCGACAGTGCCAGAGATTCGGCCGAGCGGATGGTACCGTGACCATCACAACGCGGACACACGTGGTTGGCAGACTCGCCAAGTGAAGGGCGCAAACGCTGGCGTGACATCTCTAACAAACCGAACCGAGAGATACGCGCAACTTGAATACGCGCACGGTCTTGTTTGAGGTTATCACGTAGGCGATTTTCAACTTCGCGCTGGTGTTTGGTTGGCCCCATATCGATAAAGTCGATAACGACCAAACCACCGACGTCACGCAAGCGCAATTGACGAGCGATTTCTTCAGCGGCTTCCAAGTTGGTCTGGAACGCTGTTTCTTCGATATCTCCACCTTTGGTGGCTCGCGCAGAGTTGATATCAATCGAGGTCAATGCTTCAGTTGGGTCGATGACAATCGAGCCGCCCGAAGGCAAGCGCACTTCGCGTTGGAACGCTGATTCAATCTGACTTTCAATTTGGTAGTGGTTAAATAGCGGAACGTCACCCTGATAGGTCTTCACGCGATTTACGAAGTCAGGGCGGATCAAGGACACATGGTCACGGACTTGCTCGAAGACTTTTGCGTTATCGATCAGGACTTCACCGATATCACGGCGTAAGTAATCACGAATGGCACGGAACACGACGTTGCTTTCTTGGTGAATCAAGAATGGCGCAGGGCGTTCACTCGACGCTTTTTCGATGGCTTGCCAGTGATGAACCAAGACATTTAAGTCCCACTCGAGTTCTTCCGCTGATTTGCCAACCCCTGCGGTACGGACGATCAAGCCCATGCCATCAGGCAGTTGCAAATTGCTCATCGCATTTTTCAGATCAGTACGTTCATCACCTTCAATGCGGCGCGAAATACCACCCGCACGTGGGTTGTTTGGCATTAACACCAAATAACTACCGGCAAGCGAAATAAAGGTGGTGAGGGCAGCGCCTTTTTGGCCACGCTCTTCTTTATCGATTTGCACGATAACTTCTTGGCCTTCTTTCACCACATCTTTAATGTTTGGGCGACCAGAGAAGGTGTAGCCGTCAGGGAAGTAGGTTTTCGCGATTTCTTTAAGAGGAAGGAAGCCGTGACGTTCTGCGCCATAATCGACAAACGCCGCTTCAAGACTTGGTTCGATACGGGTAATTTTACCCTTATAGATGTTTGCTTTCTTCTGTTCGTGGCCCGGACTTTCGATATCTAAATCATATAATCGCTGTCCGTCCACCAAAGCAACGCGCAGCTCTTCTTGCTGGGTTGCGTTGATCAGCATTCTTTTCATAGTTGTGACTCTTACTTTAAGTGCCACAACACAGTACGAAGGCTACCATGCCATCGCTATTTCGAGATTGAATTTTAGACTGCCATCGCGCTATCTCAGCGTGTGATGACACCTCCCGTTGCGTGAATAGCTTCACCAACGTGAGGTACGCAATTGGTTACCAAGCCGAAATAAGCTTGAGGTCGTACCGTGTTGTCGCATAATTGCATTGACAATGCGTGGTCGGGTTTAAAGTCCATGCTCTCAACATCTCGCACAACGTCGCTGTTATAACCATGCATACGGGGCGTATGTTGAGGTGGAAAAGCGGCTGATGAAACATGCCGGATACCCATCCACAACGTGTTATTCATGACGTAACTCTCGCATCTTTTGCCTTATAATTAGGCTTGCGAACCGCTTCTTTCATATCTCGGGCGGCTTTTTCCGGACACGACATTATTCCACGAAACATCACCTTAGCACAAGCTAAAATAAAGCAAGAAAAATGCGGTTTCGGCAAAATGAAAATGTTAAACTACGCCGCATGAACGAGACACAACCACAACAAGTACGCTGGGTAACCGTAGATGCGGATTACGCCGAGCAACGCATTGATAATTTCCTCTTAGCGCAACTAAAGGGTGTACCTAAATCATTGGTGTACCGAATTTTGCGCAAGGGTGAAGTGCGCGTGAATAAAAAACGGGTGAAGCCCGATTATCGCCTTAAAGGTGGCGATGAGGTGCGCATACCGCCGGTGCGGGTCGCGGAAAAAAATCCGTTACCATCGGCCAACCTTGAACGTGTGCAAGCCTTAACCTCACAGATTCTTTATGAAGATGACGTGTTAATGGTGCTGAATAAACCAGCCGGTCTTGCGGTTCACGGCGGTTCAGGGTTGCAGTTTGGCTTGATTGAAAGCCTACGCGCACTGCGTCCTGATGCTAAACATTTAGAATTGGTGCATCGCCTTGATCGTGAAACCAGCGGTTGTATTTTAGTCTCGAAACGCCGTTCAGCACTGCGGTCGTTGCACGAGCAATTGCGCAATAAGACCATGGATAAACGCTATTTGGCGTTAGTGCGTGGACAATGGCAGTCGCATGTGAAGCAAGTCGCAGCGCCACTACAGAAGAACACCTTAAAGTCAGGTGAGCGGGTGGTGCGGGTTGATGCCGAAGGTAAACCGTCAGAAACACGGTTCAGTATTCAGCAGCGCTTTACGCATGCGACGCTAGTGGAAGCGTCACCAATTACCGGACGTACGCACCAAATTCGTGTGCATGCCTTGCATGCGGGCCATCCAATTGCGTGTGATCCTAAGTATGGTGATCCGGTCTTTGATCAACTCATGCAAGAGCTAGGTCTCAATCGTTTATTTTTGCACGCCCATCGGTTGCGCTTTAGCCACCCGCAAAGTGGTGAAGCGATCACTGTCGAGGCGCCTCTTGATGACATGCTCGCGGACACCTTGAAAAAGTTGCGAGCTCAGCAAGCCAAAGGTTAAGAAATGCAGCAGCCGTATCAACTCATCGTCTTTGACTGGGACGGTACGCTCATGGATTCAATTGGGCGTATTGTCTCTTCAATGCAAGCGACAGCGCGCCAGTTGGCATTGCCAGTGCCCGCGACTGACGCGGTCAAGGGTATTATTGGTTTGAGCTTGGCACCGGCCATAGAACGTTTGTTCGGTCAGCTCGCGGCACCGACCTATGCAAAATTTTTAGACGTGTATCGTGATCAGTATGTCACTCTTGATACCACCCCGACGCCCTTGTTTGACGGTGTGCCCGAGTTACTCGACGATTTACGTGGGCAAGGGTACTTACTTGCCGTAGCGACAGGTAAAGCACGACGAGGCCTCGATCGGGTCATGACCGAAAGTCAATTGCATGAGGTCTTTGTGGCGACGCGCTGCGCGGATGAAAGCGCCTCGAAACCGAATCCACAGATGTTACATGAAATTATGCAGGCGACCGGCGTTACGCCGCAGCAGACGTTAATGATTGGCGATTCCGATCATGATTTAGCGATGGCACGCGCTGCAAACGTAGATGCTTTAGCTGTGAGTTTTGGTGCGCTTGAACTGACTAGCCACAGCCATTATCAGCAGCACCCCGTGCTGCACAGTTGGCATGATTTCCCCCAATTTTTAGCACAACGCACCACTGAGCGCTGCGTTGTACCAAGTTAGCTAAGGAGCTCCGATGACATCTATCGTGTTAGCCTCAACGTCGCCGTACCGTAAAATGTTACTTGAGAAAGTGCTGCCGCAATTTGCTTGCGCGGCACCTGAAGTTGATGAAGCTCCTTTGCCTGATGAATCTGCGCAACATTTGGTGGAGCGCTTGGCGATAGCCAAAGCCAAAGCGTTGCAAGAGCACTATCCCGAGCATGTGCTGATCGGTTCAGATCAAGTGGCGGTAGTAAACGGAGCAATCTTGGGGAAACCTGGAACCGCAGCCAATGCCATTGCTCAATTACGTGCAGCGCAGGGGCAAACAGTTACCTTTTATACGGGCTTGGCGGTCTACGATAGTGCTGAGCAACGTTTACAGTCGTGCGTGGAGCCTTTTGAAGTGCGCTTTCGACAATTGTCAGATGACGAGATAGCTGGTTATGTCGCTTTAGAGCAGCCGTTGAATTGTGCCGGCAGTTTTAAGAGCGAAGGGCTGGGCATTAGTTTGTTCAGTGCCATGCGTGGCGATGATCCGAATAGCTTGATTGGTTTACCCTTAATTCGCTTGTTAGCAATGTTGCGTGAGTGGGGCATCAATCCACTGTTGGCGAATAAGCGTACAGCACCATGATAAAAAGCTTAAAACCACTTGTTTTCAGTGGCCGAATCCTTTAACATTCGCGCCCTATGCAGAAGGTTCGTATCCCAATTTCGGTCGATCCGGTCAAAAGTGCCGGTAAACAATTAAGCTACCTAGGACAAGTCCCAGGTAACACGCTTACCCGTTTACAAGAGCTTTTGGTCGCGCCATGTGCAGATGTTGACGTTGAGCTTAACTTCGCTGAAGATGCACAACGGATTAAACATGTGGCAGGGCGTGCTGAGGTCAAGGTCACTGTCGCTTGCGAGCGCTGTGGTGACCCTATGGACTTAGCTTTGGCAAGTAACTTTGTTTATGCGCCTGTGACCAAACGGCAAACGGCCACCGATATGCCGAGTGATTACGAGCCTATCGAATTGGATGAGCTCGGTGAGATCCATCTGCATCGATTAGTAGAAGATGAGCTGATATTGGCAATGCCTGTTGTGGTCAAACATGATGAGCGCGAATGTCGGGTAGATAGTAACGCAATGCAATGGGGTGAAATTGATGATACCCCAAGCGAAAAGGATAATCCTTTCGCAGTGTTGCAAGAATTAAAGCGTAAATAAACTTAGGAGATAGCGTAAATGGCTGTACAACAGAATCGTAAAAGTCGTTCTAAGCGCGACATGCGTCGTTCTCACGATGCACTGAGCGGCCCTACACTGTCGGTTGACTCTACCTCTGGTGAAACGCATCGTCGTCACCATGTAACAGCTGACGGTTTTTATAAAGGCCGTAAAGTAATTAACAAGTAATCCAGAAATTGGAAGTGAGGCGATGGCCGCACTGACACTGGCACTTGATGCAATGGGGGGCGATAATGGCCCCTCTATTGTTATAGAGGCTCTTGCACGAGCACTAGAACAATTCCCACAACATCACTTTATTGTTGTTGGTGACGACGCCGAGTTGGCAGAGTTACTGGCAGCTAAAAAGCTTTCCAATCATCCAAGAGTCACCGTAAAACATGCGAGCCAAACGGTCGAAATGACCGACAAGCCTGGCTACTCTCTGCGTGCTAAGCCGGATTCTTCGATGCGCGTTGCCCTTGATTTGGTCGCTAATGATGAAGCTGCTGCGTGCGTCAGCGCGGGCAATACCGGCGCTTTAATGACCAAAGCTTATTTTGCGTTAAAAACCTTACCCGGTGTGCTTCGTCCTGCGTTAATGTCAGCGATCCCGCAAGCATCAGGTAAATCTGCGTTTGTGCTCGACTTGGGCGCCAACCCAGTCTGCGACTCGGACACCTTGTTCCAGTTTGGGGTAATGGGTGCTGTCGCGGCACGTGAAGTCTTGGGTATCGAACGCCCACGCATTGCGCTACTCAATATGGGTGAGGAAGACATCAAAGGCAACGATGTGGTGAAGTCGACCGCACAACTCTTTCAGCAGTCGCAATTATTGAACTATATTGGCTTTATTGAAGGCGATGATTTGTTCGCGGACAAAGCCGATGTCATCGTTTGTGACGGCTTCGTCGGTAATATTGCCCTTAAAAGTTGTGAGGGCTTAGCTGATTTACTCCTTTCAAATATCCGTTCTAACATCAACGCACATTGGTTAACTCGTTGGTTTGTTAAACTTTTTTATCATAGATTGCAACGTTCTTGGGACTGGCTGAAGCCCGACCACTACAACGGGGCAAGTTTGATAGGATTGCGTGGCGTAGTCATAAAAAGCCACGGTGACGCCAATACGGACGCCTTCTTTAGTGCGATTCAGCAAGCTGTGGAAGAGACGCAACAGGACCTACCGGCACGCATTCGTGATCGGGTGGAATCAGTGCTCTTAGAACAAGACTAAAAAAGGTTTTCATGTTTGCAAGAATCGGAGGCACCGGGCATTACCTACCCGAGCAGTGCTTAACCAATGCTATGCTTGAACAACGCGTGGACACGAGTCACGACTGGATTGTTGAGCGTACAGGTATCCATCAACGGCATATTGCCGGCGATGGCGAGAACGCAGTGACCATGGGTGTGGCTGCGGCACGACAAGCGTTGGCAGCGGCACAGCTTGCCGTTGATGATCTTGATCTTATTGTGGTCGCGACCACCTCAGGTGATCGCGCATTTCCGAGTGTCGCTTGCGAAATCCAAGCGGCCTTAACAGAACAGAATATTCCGGCATTTGACGTTGCTGCGGCGTGTTCTGGGTTTATTTTCGCGCTTAGCGTTGCGGATCAGTATATTCGTAGTGGCACCTATCGGAATGTGTTGGTGATCGGTACCGATGTACTGTCGCGTCTGTGTCACCCTGAAGACCGTAATACGATCGTGTTATTCGGCGATGGCGCCGGAGCTGTAGTTGTGCAAGCGAGTGAGCAACCGGGGATTATTTCGACCCATCTCCATAGTGCCGGTGAGTTTGCTGATTTACTCGGGGCGAACCATCCTAAACGTCACGGCGATGCCCAGTTGGACGCGCTTAGTGAAGCTTGGATGTACATGAAAGGCAACGAAGTGTTCAAGGTTGCGGTGAGTAAATTGAGCGAATTAGTGGCGGAAACCTTGACAGCGAACGGCTTAAGCGCCGAAGATCTCGATTGGTTGGTACCGCATCAAGCAAATTTGCGCATTATTAAAGCGACTGCGAAAAAGCTGAAGATGCCGATGAACCAAGTGATCACGACCTTGGCAGACACTGGTAACACATCAGCGGCGTCCGTACCTATTGCGCTTGATGTTGCGGTCCGTGATGGCCGCATTCAGCGTGGTCAAAATTTATTGCTTGAAGCCTTTGGCGGCGGGTTCGCCTGGGGTTCAGCACTGGTAACTTATTAAACACAAGTAGAAGGAAGGGACGATGCGTGCATACGTTTTCCCAGGACAAGGGTCCCAAACGGTTGGAATGTTGGCGGATGTTGCGGCCGAATATCCAGTTGTTGCTGAAACATTTGCTGAAGCCAGCGAAGTGTTGGGCTATGACCTATGGCAGTTAGTGCAAGATGGCCCAACCGAGCAGTTGAATGAAACACAACGTACCCAGCCAGCATTGTTAGCGGCAAGTGTCGCGTTGTATCGAGTCCTTGAAGCACAAGGTGTGCCTGCACCTGAATGGATGGCAGGGCACAGTTTAGGTGAATATTCTGCCTTGGTGTGCAGTGGTGCTATGGCGTTCTCTGACGCGGTTGCGCTCGTTGCCAAGCGTGGCGAGTTAATGCAACAAGCCGTGCCGGCAGGTGTCGGTGCTATGGCTGCGATCATCGGTCTTGATGACGCGCGTGTTGAAGAAGCCTGTGCCGCAGCAGCCGGCGATCAAATTGTCAGTGCGGTAAACTACAATTCGCCAGGTCAAGTGGTCATCGCGGGTCATGCTGATGCGGTCGCTCGTGCGGGCGAAGCTTGTAAAGAAGCAGGGGCGAAACGGGCCTTGCCTTTACCTGTGAGTGTTCCGTCACACTGTGCACTGATGCAACCGGCTGCGGAACAGTTGGCTGTTGAGCTAGGTAAGATTAGCTTGTGCACCCCGAATATTCCGGTCGTGAACAATGTTGATGTAAAAGTTGAGCGTGACAGCGACGCAATTCGCGATGCGCTGGTGCGTCAGTTGTACTCACCGGTGCGCTGGACCGAGAGTGTTCAGTTCCTCGCTGAGCAAGGTGTTACCGAAATTTACGAAATTGGCCCAGGTAAAGTTTTATCTGGATTAACCAAACGGATTGATAAAGCATTGCAGAGCGATGCGATCAATACCGTTGAGAGCATTCAAGCAAAGGTTCAATCATGACAGCAACAATGCAAGGACAGGTCGCACTGGTCACAGGTGCAAGTCGCGGAATTGGCAAAGCCATCGCTGAGCAGCTCGCCGCGCAAGGCGTTAAAGTAATTGGTACTGCGACCAGCGAAAGCGGTGCCGCGGCAATTTCTGCTTATTTAGGTGAGCACGGCGAAGGGCGTCAGTTGGATGTTACCAGCGCGGATAGCGTTGCCGAAGTGCTTAAAGCCATTGACGAAAACTACGGCCAGTTGGATATTTTGGTCAACAATGCAGGCATCACCAAAGATAACTTGCTGATGCGCCTCAAAGATGAAGATTGGGACGCAGTACTGGATACCAACTTAAAGTCGGTTTACCGCTTGAGTAAAGCCGTACTTCGGGGCATGATGAAGCGTCGTCATGGACGTATTATCAACATCGCGTCGGTAGTAGGTACCACAGGCAACCCAGGACAAACCAACTACTGTGCGGCGAAAGCTGGCTTGTTAGGCTTCAGTAAAGCCTTAGCACAAGAAGTTGCCGGACGTGGTATTACGGTCAACAGCGTTGCGCCTGGCTTTATTGATACCGATATGACAAAAGCCTTGACGGAAGAGCAAAAACAAGCGATTTTTGCCAATATTCCAGCAGCACGTTTAGGGCAACCTGAAGAAATTGCAGCAGCTGTGGTCTTTTTGGCCTCTCCTGGTGCAGCTTATATTACTGGTGAGACAATCCATGTGAATGGCGGTCTGGCTATGGTGTAAGCGTTTATTGGGTGAAGGGGTATGACCTCTCGGTATTTAGGGATATTTTCCTTTATTATTGATGCCGCATTCACTACACTAAGCGCAATTTTGAACTCGATACCTAAATGAAGGGATATTTTAAAAATGAGTACTATTGAAGAACGCGTAAAGAAAATCATCATTGAACAGTTGGGCGTTAAAGAAGAAGAAGTGAAGCCAGAAGCTTCTTTCGAAAACGACCTCGGCGCTGATTCTCTTGACACTGTTGAATTGGTTATGGCTCTTGAAGAAGAGTTCGAAACTGAAATTCCAGATGAAGAAGCAGAGAAAATCAAAACTGTTCAAGCAGCTATCGATTACGTGACCAATCACGCAAACGACTAAGCTAGTTTGACGAAAAGGCGGAATGAAAATTCCGCCTTTTTTCTATGTGGATCAACGGTACACCTTCCTCCCAACGCGAACTTGATCGCGGTCTCCAGTTTGGCGACGGCCATTTCACCACACTTACGCTACGCCATGGGCGTCCACGATTTTGGCCGCAGCATTACCAACGCTTATGCCAAGCCAGTCAGCGCCTAGCTATTGCTTTGCCGAGCGAAACTGAGTTGTTGGCCTGTCTTGAGACTATCGCAACGGAACAACCGGATTGCGTGGTAAAACTGATTTTCACACGCGGTTTTGGCGGCCGTGGTTATGCCGCAGCAACGGCCGCAACCCCTCAGTGGTATGCCACGACAGCACCTTTGCCAGTTATAGCAAAGAACGCCTTAACCGTTGCTATCGCGGAGCTACGCTTAGCAAACTCCCCGCAACTGGCAGGACTGAAGACCCTGAATCGTTTAGAGCAAGTGTTGTTAGCGCAGGAACGCGCGCAGCGCCAGCGTGATGAGTTGCTGGTAACGGATCAACAGGGATATGTTATCGAAGCCATTTCGAGTAATGTTTTTTATTGTATCAGTGGTCGCTGGTACACCCCTGAACTCTCAAGCGCAGGCATAGCTGGCGTGGTACGTCAGGTACTTCTGCAAGATCCGCCTAACATGGTGATTGAAGAAGCGCAGTTAACGCTGCAACAGCTCTGTTCAATCGAGCAAATGTTTCTTTCAAACAGCGTGTTAGGCTTGCGTCCAGTGGCGCAAATCGGCGACTATAGACTCCCTAAACCTCATTTACCAGGGACTGTCGAAGATTGGTGGGAACAATTCGAAAGCTGTTGATCAGTAGTGTGGTGGCAGCCACGCTTGGTGTCGTCGTTATTGCAGGATGGAGCTACCAACTGGTCCATCGTCCATTGCTGGTGCCAGCAAACGATACCCACTTGGTGACGATTGCACGGGGTGCAAGTGCCGGTGCTATTATCAATCAACTCGCCGCAGAAGGGCGCTTACGTCATGCGCCGAAACTCTATTATTGGAGCAGCCGCATTTGGGATCGCCCCGTCGCCTTGCAAGCGGGGGTGTATCAACTTCATTCAGGACAAACCCTTGCCCAGTTTTGGCAGCAGTTGCGTCAAGGTGAGCAGTATCAATTCGCGATAACCTTGGTGGAAGGACAAACCTGGTCTCAGTGGGCAAGTTTACTGCACCAACATGACTATCTTGATAGCCGTGACGTTGAAGATGATGTGGCGTTAGTGCGGCGCGTCACAGGCAGTGAAGAGTACACCAGCTTTGAAGGACTGTTGGCACCCGATACCTACAAGTTTTATGCCGGTACCTCGGTGCTCACGTTGTTAGAACAGGCCTTTGCGCTGCAGCAGCAACGTCTGCAACAAGCGTGGGAGCAACGGTTGCCTGGGCTGCCTTACGAAACACCGTATCAGCTGTTAATCATGGCTTCGATTATCGAAAAGGAGACCGGCGGCAATAGCGAACGCGGCTTAGTGAGTTCAGTGTTCGTGAATCGCTTACAGATTGGTATGCGTTTGCAGTCGGACCCGACCACGATTTACGGTGTTGAGAATTTTGATGGCAACCTAACCCGGCAACACTTACGCGAGAAAACCGCGTACAATACCTATCGTATTGATGGTTTGCCACCGACACCGATCGCGATGCCGAGTTACGCGAGTCTTTTAGCAGCGGCGCAGCCTGAGGTTTCAGGCTATTATTATTTTGTGGCGGATGGCAGTGGCGGCCATGTTTTTTCAGAAACCTTAGCAGAGCATAACCGCGCTGTTGATCGTTACCAACGAGGAAACCACTAAGGTATGCAAGGAAAGTTTATTGTTGTTGAGGGCTTGGAAGGGGCTGGCAAGAGTTCAGCAATTGCAAGTTTGGTCAGCCATTTACAAGCGAAAAGTATTCCTACCTTAACTGTGCGTGAGCCGGGCGGGACGCCGATGGCTGAAGCGCTGCGCGATATTGTCAAACAGTCTTGGCATGAACAAGTGACGGCGGAAACCGAATTATTGCTGATGTATGCCAGTCGCGCTCAGTTGGTGGCGAACGTGATCCGTCCGGCACTTGCCGCTGGCAAGTGGGTCATTGCCGATCGTCATGACTTGTCATCGCGGGCCTATCAGGGCGGTGGACGTCAGTTAGGTGATGACAAGCTACAAACCTTGAAACAGTTGGTGCTGGGTGATTTTAATCCAGATTTAACTTTATTACTTGATATCGATCCTGAGATTGGCTTGCAGCGTGCGCGTGAGCGAGGCGAGTTAGATCGCATTGAACAAGAAGCGCTGGCGTTTTTCCAGCGCACCCGTGAGCGCTATCTGGCGATTGCTGCACAAGAGCGCCAGATTGTTGTGGTCGACGCCGATCAATCCATGGCTGCAGTGCATCAAGCCATGATTAACGCAATGGAGCATGCCTTATTTAGCTCAGTGCGAGGTGGCGCGTGAGTTTACCCTGGTTGCGCCCGCTGTGGCAGTCGATTGCCCACGATCACCAGCAGGGCACCTTAGCCCACGCACACTGCTTACCTTGGCAACCTGACCTTGGCACTCAGGCGCTGGTGGAAGAATGGTTGCGTTTGTTGTTGTGTACTGCGGGCGAGAAGCGCGCCTGTGGTAAGTGCAAAAGTTGTTTGTTGCATCGTGCGGGCAACCATCCTGATTATTATGAGCTTGGCAGTGATGATGGGCGGGTGATCAGTGTGGATCAAGTACGCGAGTTACTGGCCAAGCTGCAGCACACACCGAACCAAGCCGGTGCCAAAGTGGTATGGCTCAAAGATGCAGAAAAGCTCTCGGTCACCGCTGCTAATGCGTTGTTAAAAACCCTTGAAGAGCCGACCACCGCGACGTACTTTATTGTTACGCCCGAGCGCACGGAGCGCTTATTACCGACCTTACGTAGTCGAATGCAGTTGCAGCGCTTGCAGGCACCGACCTTGAGCGAGGTCGAACACTGGCTTGCGCAACGGTTACAACGGATGTTAACGGCTGATGAACAACGGCAATGTCAGCGCTACTTTCAGCGCCCGTTGGCGTTGTTAGAGTGGCTGAAAGACGGTAACTTTCCGCGAGACTATCTGGCGGAACTCAGCACCTGTATGACCACCGAAGCGGCGTTCCCACAACCGAGTAAAACCGATTGGTTGGCTTGGCTTGATGCCACCGAGCAATGGCTGCAAGAGTTGGTGCGCGTACAACAAGGGGTTGCACAAGAACAGCTGCGTCTGCCGCAGCAGCAAAGTGCACATCAGCATTGGCTGACACGCCATGCGGTTGGTGTAAGTGCCTTAAGCGAATGGGCGCATTTATGTTATGCTATACGACAACAAACGGCTGAACAAAGTGGTTTAAATGGGCCGCTCCTGTTACATGGACTTTGGATGAGGTGGCGCTAGCTATGGCTGCAAAACGAATTCACTTAAAATCAGAAGAACAGTTACGCCGTCTGTATATGCCATTTATTAAAGGTGGCGCACTGTTTGTCGCAACCGATGATCCTTATGCGATCGGCGATGAAATAACCCTGCTTATGCAGCTTCCCGGCGATGATGAAGAAACCTTGATCGCCGGTAAAGTTGTGTGGCTCGCGCCATTACGACCGGGGCGTGCCGACCAACGCGGCGTGGGGGTGCAATTTATTGACGATAAGTCTCACCTGCGTAATCGCATTGAAACGTTGCTGGGGCATCTAGGAGAGTCAACCGCTCCGACCGCAACGATGTAAGCTTCAACACAACGTTAAGGAGTCGCTGTGTTTATTGATTCCCATTGTCATCTTGATCGTCTAAAACTTGATGACTTTTCTGGTTCGTTACAACAGGTTATCACCAATGCAAAACAGCAACGCGTTCAGCAAATGTTGTGTATCAGTGTGACCTTAGAAGAATTTCCTGCCATGCGTGACTTGGTCGCGCCATATCCTGAGGTGGCCATTAGTTGTGGTGTACATCCTCTCTATGTCGGCAAACACCCGCTACAACAGCAACAACTTCGCGACTTTGCCGCAGCGGACGAGGTGGTTGCTATTGGCGAAACCGGTTTGGACTATTTCTATGATCCAGATAGCAAAGCGGTCCAGCAGGAAAGTTTTGCCTATCATATTGAGCTCGCCAATACGCTCGCTAAGCCATTAATCATTCATACCCGTGATGCGCGTGATGATACCCTTGCGATGTTGCGTGAAGGGCAAGCAGAGCGCTGTGGGGGCGTTTTACATTGCTTTACCGAGTCGTATGAGATGGCGAAACATGCCATTGATGATTTGGATTTCTTTATTTCGATTTCAGGGATTGCCAGCTTTCGTAATGCCGCCGAGCTACGAGACGTAGTAAAAAAGCTACCTTTGGATAAAATCTTGATTGAAACCGATAGTCCTTGGTTGGCACCAGTTCCTCATCGTGGGAAGCAAAACCAACCGGCCTATGTGGTCGATGTAGCCAAGTGTGTGGCGGATATCAAAGGGGTGACGTTGGAAGAGGTTGCGCGGGTGACAACGGCAAACTTTTTCCGCTTATTTTCGCGCATTGAACCGGTAAGTTTGTAAAACTGAGCAAAGCCGATAAAAAAATTTAGCAAAAATTTTTTTGTTGACTACACTGACAGTTACCTTCGAAATTTATCGAGTTAGCGCACGGCTCAATCCCTTGAGCCATTCCCCTAGGCTCGGGACTGAGCGATTAGTCCCGAGCCCTTTTTTTTGGAGCTTAGCCTTGCCAAATCACCAATAAAATTAAAACTGGGCAAATAAATTTCACGTACCAAGGCCAGATTTTCCAGAACCAGCTCTTAGCGATGTCTGGAGCACCTTCTTGCAAGGCTTTAAGCAGCAGGTGTTGGCGCAAAATCCAGGTAAGCATTACACCGAAGGTCAAGCCGAGGAGCGGCTGCATATAGACGGTAGTGACGGTGATCACTAAGCCAAACAAGGCATCAAAGTTATAAATAATCAGCCCTGAAATGGCCATAATGGTGAGGCCCACCAACCATGCCATTTGTGAGCGTGGCTGGCCACTTTCTTCACGTAACGCGTTCACTGGTGCTTCAAGCATGGAAATTGACGAGGTGATTGCCGCAATGACCATGAGCGCGAAGAAGGCAAAAGCGACCCACAAGCCTGCGCTGCCCATCGATTCAAACATGGCTGGTAACACGGCAAACACTAAGGTATCGGACGAGAGCAGGGCGCCATTCGCGTCGTAAATCACCACGCCAAGTTCCTGGGCGGCGAACATCGCAGGTAAAATTAACAGACCTGCTAAGAAGGCCACTGAGGTATCGAGTCCGGCAACCCAACCAGCGGTTTTAGGTAAGTGCTCTTTTTTCGACAGGTAAGCGCCGTAGGTCATCATACATGCTGCGCCAATCGATAGAGAGAAGAAGGCTTGCCCCATAGCCCGAATAATCAGGTTTGGATCGAGCACGCGCTCAAAGTCTGGGGTTAAATACATTTTCAGGCCATCGGTCGCACCCGGCAACGTCAAAATGTAAATGACCATGGCAATCAACAACACAAACAACAGCGGCATCAGCCGGGTTGACCAGCGCTCAATCCCATCGGTGACACCACTACGAACCACGTGAATGGTCAGCAGCATAAACAATGCCATCATGATGAGGTTACGTTCTACGCTAAAGCCCGTAAGCCATTGTGCGGCCTCTGGGTAACCTAATAATTCTGCGATAGGTGCAAACATAAAGGCCAAGAGCCAGCCTGAAACGATGGCGTAAAAACTTAAAATAAACGACAACACTATCAGGCCGATAATGCCTGTGAGCGCGCCAAAGCCGCGCCAAAAGGGCTTATCGCTTAGTGCGCGTAGTGCTTCGACTGGGTTTTGTTGGCGCATGCGGCCGATGGTTAATTCGGCGACCAGCATTGGGTAAGCGAGTAAGCCAATCATGACTAAATAAACCAACAAAAACGCGCCACCGCCATTACTAGCGGCTTGGGTAGGAAACCCCCAAATGTTGCCGACACCCACGGCTGAACCAGCAGCGGCTAGAATAAAACCGATGCGCGAGGAAAAAGCAGGAGAAGATGAAGCCATAATGTTCGTTCTTATCGTTGTTATGTCGTGACGCGAGGCGTCTTTATGGCGAGAGTTCGCCGCGTAAATCAAGCTGCAACTGACGCTCTAACTCTGCTTGTGACAGGTTTTGCGCCAATAAATAATGTAATTTCGTTAGAGCTGCTTCAATGGTCATGTCGTAGCCACTGATGACCCCGACTTCAGCCAGTGCGTTGCCGGTGGCATAGCCACCCATGTTCACTTTGCCTTTGAAACACTGCGTACAATTTAACACAGTCACGCCAGCGGCAACACCGCGCGCCAAACTGTCAAGCAGTTCGGGGGTTTGCGGCGCATTACCGACCCCATAACTTTGCATGATCAGCGCGCGTACGGGTTGTCGTAACAATTGATCAAAAAGTACTGGCGCGATGCCAGGATAAAGGGTGATAACGCCGATGGCTTGCGGACTGACCCGTGCGACCTGTAAAGGTTCATCACCAAGTGGCTTAACGCTACCGGCTTTCAAACTGATTTGAATGCCAGCTTCGAGCAAGGGGCGGAAGTTCGGTGAATCAAAGGCATTAAAGCCATTGGCATCAGCTTTGGTGGCACGGTTACCACGGTACAGCTTGTTGTTAAAGAACAATCCCACTTCATGGATGGGATAGTTCGCCGCAATATAGAGGGCATTTAACAGGTTGGTTTGGCCGTCAGAGCGGAGCTCCGAAAGCGGAATTTGCGAGCCGGTGATAATGACCGGTTTGCCCAAATTCTCAAACATAAAGGATAGTGCTGAAGCGGTATACGCCATGGTATCCGTGCCATGCAAGATCACGAAACCGTCATAGGCATCATAATGGCGCTGAATATCGTCGGCGATATGTTGCCAATCGTCTGGCGCCATATCTGACGAATCCATCAGTGGTTGGTATTCATGAATGTCAAAATGCGGCATTTCACTGCGGAAAAACTCCGGCATTTTATTGACACATTCGGTCAGAAAACCTGGCGCAGGGATGTAACCCTGCGCCGATTTTTGCATGCCTATGGTGCCGCCAGTATAGGCGACGTAGATACGTTTGCGTGGATCACTCATGCCCAAACCTATGGTTATGCTTTAGGGTTGTGGGCAAAGTTCACACAATAGGTAAAGTCCTTGTGGGTCATTGAACTGTGACAACATTTCAACTTCGCTCCACACGCCCATCAATTGTTGTTTCACCGGGTCGATGGTACGTGTAGTCGTCGGCGCAGGCAAGTAAACTTCTGCTTGACCGAAGAATTCAGCAAGGAACTGTTCACGCGCGTTAAGCTCTGGTGTCACCGTAACGACAGCGTAGTCATCAACACCCGCAAGGGTTGCTGCTGCTGCGATCGCCTGTTCTAAATCACCAAGTTCATCAACGAGGCCAAGTTCTTGCGCTTTTGCACCGGTCCACACACGGCCTTGGGCAACGGCATGAACTTCGTCGTAGCTCATGTCCCGGTTCTCTGCGACCATAGCAACGAAGTCACGGTAAAACTTCTCGGTGGTCTTCTGCAGGACAAACTTCGCTTCGTCAGGTAACGGGCGCGTCATGTCCAAGATCGGCATTTCAGTGGTGTGATAACCATCGCTGTAAATACCAACATGGGCGAGGGCGTCTTCAATGGTAAAGAACAAACCAAACACCCCAATCGAGCCGGTAATCGTCGTTGGCGTGGCCCAGATTTGATCGGCACTGGCGGCAATCCAATAACCACCAGATGCAGCGACCGAAGACATTGAGGCAATCACTGGAATGCCAGCAGCTTGCAGCTCGAGCACTTCCTGGCGGATCACTTCTGAAGCAAAGCCGCTACCACCTGGGCTATCAATGCGCAGTACCACAGCTTTAGTGTTTTCGTCTAAACGGGCGCGACGGAGCAATTCAGCAGTGCTGTCACCACCGATCATGCCTTGTTTCTGATAGCCATCGACAATCATGCCACGGGCAACCACAATGGCAATTTGCGCTTCTGGCTCTGCGTGTTGCTCGCGGTCAAAGTGCAAGTCAGGCGCTTTAAGATAGGCATGATGTCCAATTGAGCGCCAGCTGCGCTCATCATCATCAAGGCCAGTGAGATTGATCATCTGGGTGCGAAACGCTTCGCGCGTCATTAACTCATCGACCAAGCCTGTATTTAACGCCATTTGCGCTAGATCGTCGTTGCTTTCTGCCAATAAGGCTTCAAAGTCGCTGATGCTGCCACTCAGGACGCCGGGAGCAATGCTACGTTGGCTACTTAAGGTAGTGAGATAATCTTGCCAGAGCGCATCATAAAGCTCTTGGCCAGCTTCACGTGCCTCAGTGGACATGTCGTTGCGGGTATAAGGTTCAACTGCTGATTTGTACGCACCGACTTTAAACACATGGGTACTCACTTTCAGTTTTTCGAGCAAATCTTTGAAGTACAGACGATAGCCACCCATACCTTCAAACATCATGCCACCCAATGGGTTTAAATAAATCGCATCGCCGTACGCAGCAATGAAGTATTGGGCTTGCGAGAAATAATCACCATAGCTGTAGACCGGCTTGCCCGTCTCGCGGAATGCCAGTAGCGCTTCACCGACGCGTTGCATCTTATTCATGCCACCGCCAGCAAAGCCAGACAAATCAAGGTAGATTGCGCTAATGCGGTCATCGTTTGCCGCTTTTTCAATGCTCTCGATAACCTCGCTAAGCAAGGTCTCTGGCGCAACGCTTGAAGAGCCAAAGGCATCATTGATAAAGCGATCCATAGGATCGACCCAAGTCTCTTCTTCAACCAGAGTTCCGTCGAGCTGCACCACGAGTGCCGCATTTTCAGGAACGACGATGATCTCTTCATCTGCGGCCATGAGGGCGATGAAGACGATCAGTAAAAAGAAGAAAATAATATTCAGAATAAGCTTTCGTATGCCGTTGATAAGCCCGAATAACTTTTTGAATACGTTCGCGATTCCACTCATGTGATCAGCGTCCTTGATTAGTTTTGTCTAAAGTTAATGATGAAGAATACTCAACATTCATGGAATAAACCAGAGCGACAATGTAACAGAGCATGATCCTTTGATAAGCTTATAATTCTCTTCGTCTAACCTGATGTTAAGGAAAGCTATGGACGCCATTCAATTGTTAACCACGCGCTCGTCAATGCCGCGCTTGGTGGAGCCCGGCCCAACTGCGCCGCAATTTGAGCTCATGCAACGTGCCGCAGGGCGCGCGCCTGATCATGCGGCGTTAATGCCGTATCGGTTTGTGGTCTATCAAGGGGACGCCCGTGCACGCCTTGGTGAGCTCTTTTATCAGGCTGCGGTAAACGCAGGAAAAACCGATGAGCAGTGTCTGCAAGCGCGGCAATTACCGCTGCGGGCGCCGATGGTGATCGCCTGCTTGATGCAGTATACCCCGCATGACAAAGTGCCGCGTGACGAGCAGTTTGCAACCACAGCATGTGCGACTTTGTTGATGCAGCAAGCAGCGTTCGCACAAGGCTTAGGTGCGATTTGGCGGACCGGTTGGTTTGCTGAGGATGCGCGGGTTCTAGCTGGTTTAGGTGGGGCAGAAATGGATGCAGTGGTCGGTTTCTTGTATGTCGGCACGCCTGCGGTACCGACACCAATTAAACCGGAAAAAGCCATTGCCGAAAAATTCAGCAACGGCTAAAGTCGGCGCTTAAAACTCGAGTGTTTTAGGTGCACGCGGGAACGGGATGACATCACGGATATTGGTCATCCCGGTCACGTAGGTGACCAGACGTTCAAAGCCTAGTCCGAAACCAGCATGCGGTACGGTACCGTAACGACGTAAGTCGCGGTACCAGCCATAGTGATCCACCGGAAGTCCCATTTCTGCCATACGACTATCGAGGATATCTAAGCGTTCTTCACGGGCACTACCACCGATGATTTCACCGATACCAGGCGCAAGTACATCCATTGCCGCGACAGTTTTGCCATCGTCGTTTTGACGCATGTAGAAGGCTTTAATGTCTTTCGGGTAGTTCTTCATGACAATTGGTGCGCCGACATGCTCTTCAGCAAGGTAACGCTCGTGCTCTGACTGTAAGTCGGTACCCCACTCAACAGGGTATTCAAATTTCTTGCCACAGTTTTGCAGGATCTCGATAGCTTCGCTGTAATCCATATGCACGAAGTCGTTACTTACCACTTGTTGGAGGCGGTCGAGTACATTCTTGTCGATGCGTTGCTGGAAGAACGCCATATCATCTGCGCGTTCCTCAAGTACCGCATTGATACAATATTTCAGCATGTCTTCGGCCAAATCTGCGATGGTTTCCAAATCCGCAAACGCCACTTCAGGCTCAACCATCCAGAATTCCGCTAAATGGCGGCTGGTGTTTGAGTTTTCAGCACGGAAGGTTGGGCCAAAGGTATAGATTTTAGATAAGGCACAGGCGTAGGTCTCGCCGTTGAGCTGACCGGAAACCGTAAGGAATGATTCCTTGCCAAAGAAGTCTTTGCTAAAGTCGACGTCGCCTTGCTCGGTATGTGGCAAGTTCATTAAGTCCAAGGTTGAGACACGGAACATTTCACCGGCACCTTCTGCATCAGAGGCGGTGATAATAGGTGTCGCTACCCACATGTAACCACGCTCGTGGAAAAAGCGGTGAATGGCTTGGGCAAGGCAGTTGCGCACGCGCATCACAGCACCGGTAACGTTGGTGCGAGGGCGCAGATGCGCGTATTCACGTAAATACTCCATCGAATGTGGCTTGGGCGACATGGGATAGGTATCTGGGTCTTCAACGAAACCGTAGACGTCGACCTTGGTCGCTTGTAATTCGAACGCTTGGCCTTTACCTGCGGATTGCGCAACAGTACCGGTAATGGCAACGCTTGCGCCTGTGGTCAGCTTAAGAACTTCGCTAGTGTAATTATCGAGCTCATTAGGCACCACGGCTTGAATTGCATCAAAGCATGAACCGTCATGAATATTGATGAACGAAATACCCGCCTTTGAGTCTCGGCGCGTGCGCACCCACCCGCGGACTGTGGCTTGCTCACCAACAGCGATTTTACCCGCTAAAACATCGACAACTGTTGCGAAGGACATACGTCTTAAAACTCCGTGTAAAAACCAATCAAAAAAGAGCGTCTATGTTACCTTGCTTTGCTCAAGACTCAAGCGAAAATCACTGCTGCCGTGCCAGATTGGCGATCGCTGCGGTCAATTTACTCAGTTGGGCAGAGCTGATCACGTAGGGAGGCATTAAATACACCAACTTTCCGAACGGACGAATCCAAACGCCAGCCTCTACAAAGGCGCGCTGTGCTTGCGCTACATCAACGGGCGCATGCATCTCGACCACACCAATAGCACCAAAACAACGGACGTCGGCAACGCTTGGCAACGCGGCGAGCGGACGCAGTTCATGTTCCAGTTGCTGGGCAATCGCAGCGACTTGGGTTTGCCAATGGCCCTGCTCAAGCAACGCAATACTGGCATTGGCGACGGCACAGGCTAGCGGATTCCCCATGAAGGTTGGGCCGTGCATAAAGGTACCGCCCGCAGGCCCTTGGCTAATTGTGTGGGCAACCTCAGTGGTCGCCAGAACCGCCGCTTGGGTCATGTAGCCGCCGGTGAGAGCTTTGCCAAGACACATGATATCTGGCGTGACCTCGGCGTGATCACAAGCGAACCAGCGGCCGGTGCGGCCAAAGCCGGTCGCAATTTCATCGGCAATCAACAGCACGTCGTACTGTCGGCAGAGGGCGGCGGCCTGCTTAAGGTACTGTGGATGATAAAAACGCATTCCACCAGCGCCCTGGACGATTGGCTCAAGGATAAGCCCGGCGAGCTCATGATGATGCTTCTCCAAGAGCCGTTGTAAGGGGGCTAGGGCGTCGTCATGCCAATGATCCGTCGGCGTGAGGTCGGGGATTGGCGCGAATAGTTGCTCACGTAAGCTACCACGAAATAAATTGTGCATGCCGTTAACCGGATCACAGACTGACATTGCGGCAAAGGTATCGCCGTGATAACCGCCGTGAACGGTTGCCATGCGATTTTTTTGCGGTTGGGCGCGCGCAAACCAATACTGCACGGCCATCTTAATTGCGACTTCAACTGCAACTGAGCCGGAGTCACATAAAAACACGTGTTGTAGCGCAGCAGGGCTGAGCTGTACCAGCCGACGACAAAGATCGACCGCCGGCTGATGGGTCAAACCGCCAAACATGACATGACTCATGGCTTGCGTTTGTTCAGCAATGGCTTGATTCAGCGCTGGGTGGTTGTAACCATGTACCGCGGCCCACCAAGAGGCCATACCATCGACCAGCCGAGTGCCATCGGTGAGGATAATTTCACAGCCTTCAGCTGCGGCGACAGGATACACCGGCAAGGGCTGCTGCAATGATGTGTAAGGGTGCCAAATATGGTGTTGGTCAAAGGCAAGATCGTTCGGCTGCATAAAATATAATCAACTGTAAGGTTTTGTCTGTTTCAAAAGTTGACAGTGTAACGGATCAAGGTATCCTCTTCGAGCATAATTCATTCACTGTTTCACTAATGACGCTCGTATGACCACAACTACTCTCCGCCATGATTGGCAACGTGAAGAAATTGAAGCGCTGTTCGCGCTGCCGTTTAACGATTTACTGTTTCAAGCGCAGACCATTCATCGCCAGCACTTTGACCCGAACAAGGTCCAAGTCAGCACTTTACTGTCGATTAAGACCGGTGCTTGCCCTGAAGACTGCAAATATTGTCCGCAAAGTGCGCATTATCGTACGGATGTTGATCGTGAGCGACTGCTGGCCGTTGAGAAAGTCTTAGAAGAAGCGGAAGCGGCCAAACAGCAGGGGGCCAGTCGGTTTTGTATGGGCGCCGCGTGGCGTAACCCAAAAGATCGCGATATGCCCTATGTGATTGCGATGATTGAAGGCGTGAAAAAACTTGGTCTAGAAACCTGCATGACGCTTGGCATGTTAAGTGCTGAGCAAGCGCAAGTGCTCAAACAAGCGGGGCTTGATTACTACAATCATAACCTTGATACCTCGCCGGAGTTCTATGGTGAGATCATCAGTACCCGTACCTATCATGACCGTTTGCAAACCTTAAGCAATGTGCGTGATGCCGGCATGAAGGTTTGCGCCGGGGGCATCGTTGGGATGGGCGAGAGTCGCCGTGATCGTGCGGGTCTCTTGCAGCAACTCGCGAATTTGCCGAAGCATCCAGAAAGTGTACCGGTCAACATGCTGGTGAAAGTGAAGGGCACACCTTTTGCTGAACTTGATGATCTCGACCCTTTCGAGTTTGTCCGTAGTATCGCCGTTGCGCGTATTCTCATGCCGCAATCTTTTGTGCGTCTGAGCGCGGGGCGCGAAACCATGAACGACGAATTACAAGCACTCTGCTTTATGGCGGGAGCGAATTCAATCTTCTACGGTGAGCGACTATTGACCACGCCAAACCCTGAGGCCAACAAAGATCAGCTGTTATTTGAGCGCTTAGGCATCGCGCCATTGCAGCAAGATGGCTACAGTGATGAGGTGCATGAAGCGGTGATTGAAGATGCGCTTTATGAGCAAGAGCACCCCGTGCGTTACTACGAAGCGAACTAGGAACGAAGCGTGTGACCCATCCAGCGGTTGAACAGGTAATGGCTGAGGCGCTTGCACTCCGCGAACAGCAGCAGCGCCAACGTAGTTTACAAGTCTTGCAGCCGGTCTCGGCACGTGAAGTACATGACGGTACGCGGCACTACCTTAATTTTTCGAGCAATGACTACCTTGGCTTGAGTCATCACGCGCAGGTACTTGGCGCATTTCAACAGGCGCGCCTAACCGGCAGTCGCGGTTCGCCGTTAGTCACCGGGTACACCGACGCGCATCACTACTTAGCGGCACAGTTAGCAGAATTGCTTGGCCGCGAGAAAGTTGTGTTGTTTAGTTCAGCGTTTGCGGCAAATCACGGTGTGCTTGCCACTGTTGGGAAATTTTATCGGCAATTGTGGCTGGATCGATTAGCCCATGCCTCACTATTACAAGGCGCCCAGCAACGGAATATTCGCTGGCGGCGTTTTGCCCATCAAAAGTTCCATCTTTGTGCCGATGCGATTACGCAAACCGAGGCGCCGCAGTTACTGGTGACCGAATCGGTGTTTAGTATGGATGGGGACGCGCTTGACACCAATGGCTTGCAGCACATGCTCGACCAACACCCTCAGCTGGATGCAATGATCGATGATGCGCATGGCTTTGGGGTTATGGGGGCGCATGGCTTGAGTATTGCCGAGCAGTTTGAACAACGTGACGTCGGCATACTGAGTTTAGCCTTTGGCAAAGCTTGTGGGGTTGCTGGCGGTGCCATTGCGACCGATGCCAACCTTGCTGAGTTTCTGATCAACTTTTGTCCTGAGTATATTTATTCGACCGCCATGCCACCGGCACAAGCCGCGGCAATTAGCGCGGCAGTCAAGGTTATCGTCAGTGCTGAAGGACACCAGTTACGCCAGCGCTTATCGGAAAACGTGGCGTTATTTCGCAGTCTGTGTCGACAACTGGGGTTACCCGTACGCGGTGGCGAGCAGGCCATTCAAACCTTGATTGTTGGTGAGGACGCTCACGCCCTGCAGTTGAGTGACGAATTGCGCCAGCAAGGTTGCTGGTGTAGCGCGATTCGTCCACCGACGGTGCCGGATGGCATGGCGCGGCTGAGAATCACCTTGACTGCCATGCATCAACGGCAAGACATTGCTGCTTTGGTGAATGCTTTAGCGCGTGCCTGGCAGGAGAGCCTATGAGTCAGTTCGCATTACCTAATTACGATAAAGCCCGTGTGGCGCAGCAATTTGGCCGTGCAGCTGCGCGTTATACCGACCATGATCGCTTGCAACGTGAGGTTGCCAATGTGTTGTATAGCCAGTTAGCCGGGCAGGTCCAAACCTTGCTTGATATTGGCTGTGGACCTGGGCATCACTTTCCGCAGTTGCAGCATCTTGCCGAGCAGTATTTAGGTCTCGATTTAGCACCACAAATGTTGGCCCAGGCGCAACAAAGCTATCCGCATGCGCAGTTTTTATTGGCCGATATGGAAGCCTTGCCGCTGGCACCTCAGAGCGTGGACTGTGTGTATAGCAACTTAGCAATGCAGTGGGCGAACCATCCCGAGAAATTGCTCGCTGAATGGTGGCGAGTGCTGGCGCCCGGTGGCCAATGGGCCACCTCGACGGTATTGGCCGGTTCGTTACAACCTTTAACCGCGTGTTTTGCTGCGGTTGATGAGGTTGTCCATCACAATCGTTGGCCGGAATTAAGCGATTATCAGGATTGGTCCGCAAAAGCAGCTCCGGGGCTGCAATGGCAGCAGCAGACCTTTACCCAATACTTCACGAGTTTGGAGCAAATGCTGCGAGAGCTTAAAGGTGTCGGTGCCAATTATACCGTGCGGCCGGAGCAGGGGTGTTATTCACGCGAGCGCTTAGCGCGGGTGCGAGAAGCGCTAGAAAAGCATCGCAATAGCGATGGATTACTTGAATTAAAATGGCAAATCGGGCTCGCATTTGGCCGTAAATAGCTTGAGGTAAAAGCAATATGTCTTGCGTTTTTGTAACAGGAACAGATACCGAAGTTGGCAAGACCTTTGTCAGCTGTGCGCTGTTAGAGCGCTTGGCACAAGGTGGTGTGGCGACGTTAGCTATGAAGCCGGTTGCCGCTGGCGCAGTACAAACTAAGGCGGGGTTACGAAACGAGGATGCGGTGCAACTGCAGTCTGCGATGTCGGTCCCAAGTGTTCCCTACGAAGCCGTCAATCCAGTCTGTTTTGAAGCACCGATAGCGCCTCATATTGCTGCCGCAACCCAACAGCAAGTGTTAACCGTCTCGCATCTAGCGTCTGCCGCACAACAACTGCAGCGCAGCTATCCGCATGATCTCTTTCTGGTTGAGGGTGCGGGCGGTTGGTTGGTGCCGTTGAATCAACAGGAAAGCTTGGCAGATCTGGCGCTGGCCTTGAACGCTAAGGTGGTGTTGGTGGTAGGCATGAAATTGGGATGTTTAAACCATGCATTGCTGACCTACGCAGAATTGCAACGGCAAGCTGTAGAAGTGGTCGGTTGGGTCGCAAATCAAGTCAGTGAGACGCCAATGCAGCATGCTGAGGAGAATCTTGCTTGGTTACAGCGGCACCTGCCGGTACCGCTGTTGGCAAACCTACCTTATCTGGCGACTGCATCAAACCAAGCTGCAAGTACCAGTGCGGTGGATTACTTCCCTGACAGCCAAACGCTAATGTCGCTATTACAAGGCAAAGGCGTTTTATCGCCAGCTTGAAACACCACACCTTCGCTAGCGCCTAATAATTGCATCTGATCGTCTTCCACCCACAGTGCAGTACCTTCGCGAATCGCTAGAATAGGCGTATTGGGCGCAATCGCCATAAACTCAGCCAAACGTTGATCGCGCGTTTCACCGTGAAACCCTGGTGGTTGATAATCGGTGTAATGGGGGTTGAGCTGGAAGGGCACCAACGCCAGCGCGTTAAATGACTCAGGCTCGATAATTGGCATGTCATTGGTGGTGCGAATGGTTAAGCCCGCGATATTTGAGCCGGCACTCCAACCGATATAGCAAACACCCGCGGCGACGGCATCTTGCAGTGGTTTGATGAGCTGTTGGCGTTGGAGTTCTGCCAATAGGTGAAAGGTATTACCACCGCCGACGAGAATTGCATCGGCAGTTGCGATTGCGCTGGCGGCATCGTTGGTTTGGTGGACACCTTCAACTTGATAGCCCGCGGGTTCGAGTATCTCAGCGACTTTGGCGGTGTAGGCGTCATAGCTCATGCCAACCCCAGCGAAAGGAATAAACAACAACCGTGCAGGTGCTGCAATGCGTTGCTGTAGATGAGGTAATACGGGTTCAAGGTAAGCACTGTCACCAGCTTTTGAGCTTGAGCAGAGCAATAATTTGCGCGTCATACGATGTGGTCTCCGTCGAAAACTTGCACAGGCCGAGGGCCTGCTTCTCCTGTAGGTGGAAAATCCTAACAAAAAAGCCGCTCAGGTGCGATTGAATTGCCGCCTTCAGCGCCCCATATCTAGCAGTTGATGATGTTATTACTATGAGGATGTTTCATCATGCAGCGCATTGTATTGTTTCTCGCAACCAACTTAGCCATTTTATTGGTGTTAAGTGTCGTAATGAGTTTGGTGCTTCCGGCGCTTGGGGTTGACCCGTCAAGCTACTCGGGATTATTGGTCTTTGCAGCACTGTTTGGTTTTGGTGGTTCCTTTATTTCATTGGCACTGTCCAAATGGATGGCGAAACGCAGTGTGGGTGCGCAAACCATTACCACCCCGCGCAATGCCACAGAGCAATGGTTATTAGCAACGGTGCAGCGACAAGCGAAGCAAGCGGGCATTCCAATGCCAGAAGTCGCTATTTATGACTCACCAGAGCCGAACGCCTTTGCCACTGGAGCGAGTAAGAAAAGCTCGCTGGTCGCAGTCAGTACTGGGCTTATGCGGCATATGAATGAAGCGGAAGTCGAAGCCGTGTTGGCGCACGAAATAAGCCACATTGCGAACGGCGATATGGTGACCTTAACCTTGATCCAAGGCGTGGTGAACACCTTTGTGATTTTCTTTGCCCGTGTCATTGCCAGCGTGATCGATAATGCCACCCGCAGTAACTCCCAAGATGGCCGTGGGTTAGGGGGGATCGCTTATTTTGCAATTGTGATGATTTTAGAGGTTGTGTTTGGCATTCTTGCCAGTATTATCGTTATGTGGTTCTCTCGCCAGCGTGAATACCGTGCGGACTATGGTTCGGCACAACTTGTCGGCCCGCAAAAAATGATTGCGGCGTTACGTCGCTTACAAAATGCCCACGAGTCACAACTCGATGGCAGCATGGCCGCCTTTGGTATTCAAAGTAAGCGCAAGCAGAGTGAACTATTTATGAGCCACCCGCCGCTGGCAAAACGCATCGCGGCACTTGAACAAATGAACCGATAATATGACGCAGTAGCTGTAAGGATATTTATGACCCACTGGAGTGCGCGAAGTTGGCGCGAGAAGCCAATCCAACAACAACCGACTTACCCTGATACCGAGCAATTGAAAACGGTTGAGCATCAACTCAAGATGTTTCCACCGTTGGTCTTTGCTGAGGAAATTCGTGCACTCCGTAGTCAACTCGGTCGCGTCAGCCAAGGCCATGGCTTTTTGCTGCAAGGCGGCGATTGCGCTGAAACCTTTGCTGACTTTAACGCGCCAAAGATCCGCGATACCTTTAAAGTTATTTTGCAAATGGCAATTGTGTTGACCTTCGCAGGCTCATGCCCTGTGACCAAAGTCGCACGCATGGCCGGACAATACGCGAAGCCACGTTCAAGTGACTTAGAAACCATCGATGGCATTGCATTACCGAGCTACCGTGGTGATATTATTAATGGCCCTGAGTTTACTGCTGCCGCGCGTGTGCCCGACGCACAGCGGATGCTGCAGGCGTACCATCATTCCGCAGCGACCTTAAACTTGTTGCGTGCCTTTGCCCAAGGTGGTTTGGCAGACTTGCATAAAGTTCACAAGTGGAACATGAGTTTCGTTGCCGCCAACCCATTGAAAGAGAAATATTTAGAAGTTGCTGAGCAGATCCAGTCTGCACTGCAATTTATGGAAGTGGTCGGGATTAACTCAGAAACCAACTCAGCGCTCCATGAGACGCAACTCTTTACGTCGCATGAAGCTTTATTGCTGCCTTACGAAGAAGCTCTAACGCGTACAGATACCTTGACGGGGCTGCCGTACGATTGCTCTGCACACATGATTTGGATTGGCGAACGCACCCGTCAACTGGACCACGCTCATGTAGAGTTCATGCGTGGCATTCATAACCCGATTGGTGTTAAAATAGGTCCGACCACAACGCCTGATGATGTGATTCGTTTGCTTGATGCTTTGAACCCGAATAACGAACCAGGCCGCATGACCTTTATCACCCGTATGGGCGCAGATAACTTAGGTAAAGCATTACCGGCGCTGGTGCGTCGTGTGCAAGCCGAAGGGCGTGATGTGGTGTGGTCAAGTGATCCTATGCATGGCAACACGGTGAAAGCTGAAAATGGCTTGAAAACCCGTAACTTTGACGCCATTCATCAGGAGCTACGGCAGTTCTTCGCGGTCCATCAAGCTGAAGGTACCCACCCAGGTGGCGTGCATTTGGAAATGACCGGTGAAGACGTGACGGAGTGCACCGGTGGTGCCTATCAAATTAGTGAGCAAGATTTGACTCAACGCTATCGCACCCAGTGTGATCCGCGTTTGAATGCCGACCAAGTTTTGGAACTTGCCTTCTTGGTGGCTGACTCTCTCCGTGAGGCTCGTCAAGGCCGCGGTTAACCGACATTTTCGAGGTTTAAGTAGTATATGTCACAACAGGTTGAGCAGTTTTTCGATAACCTTTGGAATGATTACATCGCACTTACGCCGTCTGCGGCGAAAGTGCACCAAGTCTTAGGTCAGGGCCGCGATATCATTAACGATCACGTGGCGTTTCGTACCTTTAACCAAAGCCCTGTGCGTTTAGAAACCCTTGCCAAGCATTTTGAAAACATGGGTTACAAGGCATGCGGCGATTATAAATTTGAAGCTAAGCGCTTGGTTGCGAAGCATTTTGAGCACAGCAATCCGAACTTGCCGAAAATCTTTATCAGCGAATTGCTGGTCGAAGAGTTCTCGGACGAGTTGCAAGCGATTGTAAAGCAGTTGGTTGCGCAAATTGACGCGAACGCCGTGCAGCAGCCAGAGTTTATGTACTCAGGTACGCATTGGCAGATCAGCAGCAGCGACTACGAACGTTTGTTGGAAGAAAGCGAATATGCCGCTTGGATGGCTGCCTTCGGTTTCCGTGCGAACCACTTCACCGTCAACGTGAACGAGTTGCCTGACTTTGAATCGTTAGAGCAAGTGAATCAAACATTGAAAACTGCAGGTTTTCGTTTGAACACTTCAGGTGGCGAAATCAAAGGTTCACCTGAGGTGTTCTTGGAGCAATCATCAACCATGGCTGATCACACTACCGTGCGTTTTAGCGATATGGAAAAGGTGATCCCAAGTTGTTTTTACGAGTTCGCGAAGCGTTATGAAATGGCGCCAAACCAACTCTACACAGGTTTTGTTGCTGCATCTGCGGACAAAATCTTTGAGAGCACCGACGCGCGCGCTGCGCAAGCCGATGCTCAAAAGGACTAAGCTCAAGGTCTTAGGCCGTTAGTAATGATGCCGCTCAAGATTCGTCTCCGCGAGGATCTTAGCGGCAATTTCTTCTACCGAGAAGCGGGTCGAGTCTAAGAAAGGGATCGCTTCGCGACGGTACATTTTCTCCACTTCTTGCAATTCAAACCGGCATTGTTGCAACGATGCATAGCGCGAACCTTCCCGACGTTTACTGCGAATTTCGTGCAGACGTTGCGCTTCTAAGGTCAAGCCAAATAGCTTATGGCGTTGTAGTTTCAGCGACTTCGGTAACTGCAGGTTTTCCATATTGTCGTCTTCGGTCAACGGATAGTTGGCAGCCTTAATCCCGTATTGCAGCGCTAAATAAAGGCTGACTGGGGTTTTTCCGGTACGTGACACGCCCAACATAATGATATCGGCCTCATCGTAGTCGGAGATATTACTGCCATCGTCATTGGCCAGCGCGTAGTTGACGGCCTCAATGCGCGAATCATAGCTGTCACGTACACCATTTTCTTGAATACCGTGCGTACGGTGGGTCTTCGGTTGGGCATCAATACCAAGCTCTTGACTTAGAGGATCGACAAAATCTTCAAGAAAATCATAACAACTCCCTTGCGATGCGGTGATCACCCGTTTAATGTCTAAGCTCACGAAGGTGTGGAAGATAACCGGGCGCTCACCACTGGCAGCATAAGCTGCGTTGATTTTGGTAACGGCTTGTTCAGCTTTGCTAACGGAATCAACAAAGGCCAGTGTTTTGTGTTCAACTTTTAGTGGAAACATCGATAACATCGCACGACCAAAAGCTTCTGCGGTCAACGCGGTACCATCTGAAATATAGAAAATAGTTCGCATGAATGGGTTCTCGTACTAGAAATGCTTGATGGATGTTAACCTTTCCTGTGCAGATGTGTAAAATGATGTGCCATCGCCTTAAGCCCCAACGATGAGGAAATTGCCGTGCAACACAACGTAACTGATTACGTACTTTGGTATGATCAACTAGGCATGAATGATGTAGGACGTGTGGGGGGTAAAAACGCCTCGCTCGGAGAAATGATCAGCAACTTAGCTGGTGTTGGTGTTGAAGTTCCAAATGGCTTTGCGACCACTGCCGAAGCCTTCAATGCATTCCTCGACCAATCAGGGGTGAACGAACGTATTCACCAAGTGCTCGACACGCTCGATACCGACGATGTGAAAGCACTTGCAGAAGCTGGCAGCAACATTCGCCAGTGGATCCTCGATACACCGTTTCAACCGGAACTTGATCAAGCCATTCGTGATGCTTATCAAACCTTAAGTGGCGGCAATGACGAAGTCAGCTTCGCTGTGCGTAGTTCAGCGACGGCAGAAGATATGCCTGATGCCTCTTTTGCAGGGCAGCAAGAAACCTTTTTGAACGTGCGTGGCATTGACCAAATCATGGAAGCCATCAAGCACGTCTTTGCCTCTTTGTTTAACGATCGCGCGATTTCTTACCGTGTTCACCAAGGCTATGACCATCGTGGTGTTGCCCTGTCGGCAGGGATTCAACGCATGGTACGCAGCGATATTGCCTCATCAGGGGTAATGTTCAGCATTGATACCGAGTCTGGCTTTAGCGATGTGGTGTTTATTACCTCTAGCTATGGTTTAGGTGAAATGGTGGTGCAGGGGGCAGTTAACCCTGACGAGTTTTACGTGCACAAACCAACCCTTAAAGCGGGGCGTCCTGCAGTGTTGCGGCGCAACCTCGGCAGCAAGAAAATTCAAATGATTTACTCTGACGATGTCGCGCATGGTAAACAAACTGACATCGTTGAGATTGATGATGCCCAAGCCAAACAGTTCTCGATTACCGACAGCGAAATTGAAGCCTTAGCACGTCAAGCGGTGATCATTGAGCAGCACTACGGCCGTCCGATGGATATCGAGTGGGCCAAAGACGGTATCGATGGCAAGCTTTACATTGTCCAAGCGCGCCCTGAAACCGTACAGTCGAACGCGAATAGCCAAGTGGTTGAACGCTTTAAACTGTCGCAAAAGAGTGACGTGGTTGCCAGTGGCCGTGCCATTGGTCAGCGCATCGGTAAAGGCGTGGCACGCGTACTCAGCGACATTTCAGAAATGGATCAAGTACAACCTGGTGATGTGTTGGTCACCGATATGACTGACCCTGATTGGGAACCGATCATGAAGCGTGCCGCAGCGATTGTTACGAATCGTGGTGGCCGTACCTGTCACGCAGCGATCATCGCCCGTGAATTGGGTATTCCAGCGGTCGTGGGTTGTGGTGATGCCACGGATCGGATTCATGCTGGGCAAGCTGTAACAGTGTCATGCGCAGAAGGTGATACGGGTTACATTTACGATGGCGAACTTGATTTTGACGTGACCCGTTCGGACATTGGCGATATGCCAAACTTGCCGTTGAAAGTGATGATGAACGTCGGTAACCCAGATCGTGCCTTTGATTTCGCTGGTCTACCTCACGCCGGTGTTGGTCTGGCGCGGGTAGAGTTTGTGATCAACCGGATGATCGGTGTGCATCCAAAAGCCTTGTTGAATTTCGATCAGCAAACGCCAGAGTTGCAAGCGCAGATTAAGGACTTTATGGCCGGCTATGCGTCACCACGTGAATACTACGTCAGCAAACTTACTGAAGGTGTGGCGACGCTTGCCGCAGCGTTCTCGCCAGAGCGTGTGATTGTGCGCATGTCGGACTTTAAATCGAACGAATATGCCAACTTGCTTGGTGGGCGCCAGTATGAACCGCATGAAGAGAACCCAATGTTGGGCTTCCGCGGTGCGTCGCGTTACATCTCAGAAGAGTTCCGCGACTGTTTTGCCATGGAATGTGAAGCTATCAAGCGCGTGCGCGACGATATGGGCCTCACCAACGTTGAAGTGATGATCCCATTTGTACGTACGCTTGAAGAAGGTCGCAAGGTTATTGAGTTGCTGGCCGAGCAAGGGCTTGTACGCGGCGAAAATGGCTTACGCGTGATCATGATGTGTGAATTGCCATCCAATGCGCTGTTAGCCGATCAATTCCTAGATATTTTCGATGGCTTCTCCATTGGCTCTAATGACTTAACCCAGCTGACCCTTGGCCTCGATCGTGATTCAGGTGTCATTGCACATCTGTTTGATGAGCGTGACGAGGCGGTGAAGGCTTTATTAGCGATGGCGATTCAGACCGCGAAGAGGAAAGGCAAGTACGTCGGGATCTGTGGTCAGGGGCCATCCGATCATGCCGACTTCGCGCAGTGGCTGGTGGAACAGGGCATCGACTCCGTATCATTAAACCCTGATACCGTGGTCGATACCTGGTTGTACCTCGCAAAACATACCCAAGGTAACTAATTAAGGAGATCTCTCTTGGCGAACCAAGCTGTACAGGTATTGTCGGATCGTAGTGCTTATCCACCTCCTGAGCCGATGTATCGACGTTATAGTTATGCGTTATCCGTGGCAGGGTTCGCCGGAGATATCGAAGATTGTTATGCCGGTCGCTTGATTGCAGCGACCGATAACAGTGTGTATCAACAGTTACCACAACTTGTGATTTATCCACGCCATAGCGCGGATTTACAATTGGCCTTGCAGCTGGGTCAAGAGCAAGAGTACCAAGAATTAACCTTTAGTCCTCGCGGTGGCGGCACTGGCACTAATGGCCAGAGTTTAAGTCAGGGCATTATTGTTGATTTAAGCCGTTATTTTCGGCAAGTGCTCGAGATTGCCCCTGAAGAAGGGTGGGTGCGCTGTCAAACCGGTGTTGTGAAAGATGCTTTGAATGACGCTGTGCGCCCTGATGGGTGGTTTTTTGCCCCAGATCTTTCCACCAGTAATCGCGCGACCATTGGCGGTATGATTAATACCGACGCCTCTGGCCAAGGTTCTCTGGTGTATGGCAAAACCAGCGATCATATTTTAGCCCTACAGGCTGTGCTGATTAACGGTGAGATGATTGAAACGGGTCCCATGCCGTTGGCGGAAGCTGAGCAAAGAGCGCGTGGCGAGAGCCTCGAAGCGGCGCTCTATCGGCAAGCCTTAGCGACCTGTGTGACTCACCGGCAAGCGATCGAAGCTAAGTTTCCGCCGCTGAATCGTTTTTTAACCGGCTATGATCTTAAACACTGTTACGATCCTGTGCTCGAGACGCTCGATCTGTCACGTTTATTGGCAGGTTCAGAAGGGACCTTGGCGTTTATTACCGAAGCCAAGCTTAACTTAACCGAAATCCCACGCCATAAAGTGCTGGTCAACATCTCGTACCGTGATTTTGATGCAGCGTTACGGCACGCACCGGTATTGGTGAAGGCTCAGGCAACCTCGGTCGAGACCATTGATAGCACAGTGCTTGATTTGGCACGCAACGACATCATATGGCATCAAGTGCGGGAGCACCTTTCTGAAGGCCAAGCTGGGCAACCGATGGATGGCATCAACATGGTGGAATACACCGCTGTCGATGCCGATACCTTAGAAGCCAAACTGGCGCCTTTGCTTGCTGAGCTTGAAGCCGCAGACGGCGCGCACGGGGTGGTGGGCTATAAAGTTTGTCGCGACGCCACAAGCATCCAAACCATCTATGCCATGCGCAAAAAATCCGTCGGTTTGTTGGGAGCCGTCAAAGGTGAACGCAAGCCGATTGCGTTTGCCGAAGATACTGCGGTACCACCGGAGGCGTTGGCGGACTTTATTGTTGAGTTCCGTCAGTTACTCGACCAGCATCACTTGAAGTACGGTATGTTTGGTCACGTTGATGCGGGTGTGTTACACGTGCGTCCGGCACTGGATATGAAAGACGAAGCTGATGAGCAACTGTTGCGTACCATCAGCGATCAAGTGGCTGCATTGACGGCGAAATACGGTGGCTTAATGTGGGGCGAGCATGGGAAAGGTTACCGCTCTGAATATGCGCCGACCTTCTTTGGCGCGGAACTCTACACTGAACTACAAAAGATCAAGGCTGCCTTTGATCCGGAGAACCGCTTAAATCCGGGCAAACTCGCGACGCCATATGGTCACCCTAATGCAACTTTGGTCTCCGTTGATGCCCGCAAGCGTGGTTACTTCGATCGCCAAATCCCAGTGCAGGTACGCGAACACTATGCTGAGGCGATGAACTGTAACGGTAACGGCTTGTGCTTTAATTATGATACCGCCTCGCCGATGTGTCCGTCGTATAAAGCCACTGGTGATCGACGCTTTTCACCAAAGGGCAGAGCGACCCTGATCCGTGAATGGCTGCGCTTAAATAGTGACGTCGGTCTCGATGTCAGCCAAGCGCCGAAAGAGGGGCGATTTAATCCGTTTATGGAAGTCCGTCAGCGTCATTCACGTGATTTTAATCACCAAGTGAAAGATTCGATGGATGCCTGTTTAGCGTGTAAAGCCTGTGCGAATCAGTGTCCAGTAAAAGTCGATGTACCTTCATTTCGGGCAAAATTTTTGCAGTGGTATTACTCGTTATACCGTCGTCCGCAACGGGACTACCTGGTTGCCAACGTCGAACAACTAACCCCGTTGATGGCGCGCTTTCCACGCGTTAGCAATGCTCTGACCCATAATCCAATCAGTCAGTGGCTGATGGCGAAAGGCTTGGGCTATGTGGATACCCCAAAACTCTCAGTGCCAAGCCTGCAACAGCGCTGGCAACAACGGCAGTGGCCGCAGGTTACGGTCGCTGAGCTACAGCAATTGAGCGCCGCCGCGCGTGAAAAAGCAGTGGTGATTGTGCAGGACCCTTTTACCAGTTTTTATCAAGCGGACGTTGTCGAAGCGCTCGGGCAGGTGATTAGCCAGCTCGGTTATCAGCCTTACTTGTTGCAGTTTATCGGTAATGGTAAAGCATTGCATGTCAAAGGCTTCTTAGCGCGTTTTCGTAAGTTAGCGACGCAGGTTACGGCTCGTTTGAACCAAGTCGCGGCGCTTGAGCTGCCCATGGTTGGTGTAGATGCAGCGACAGTGCTTTGCATGCGTGATGAATACAAAGATTTTTCGGACCTTCCTGTGCAATTTAACGTGGCCTTGCCGCAAGAGTGGTTAGCAACCCAGTTGCAGCATTTCCCGGAGATGCAGGGCGCTGGTGAAACGCCGGCGAGTGACCTGTTTTTGCACTGTACCGAGCAAACCGCAGTACCGACCAGCGCCAATCTTTGGCAGCAGATCTTTGATCGTGCAGCGATTGCTGTGAAGCCGGTGGCGACAGGTTGTTGTGGTATGGCAGGAACCTACGGCCATGAGCGTGAGCACCTCGCGACCAGTACCAAACTTTACGCGATGAGCTGGCAACAACCGATGCAGGCAAGTGCGCAGCCATTGGTCACCGGTTTCTCGTGTCGTTGTCAGGTGAAACGTTTGCAGCCGCAGCAAAAAGAAAAGCCGCAACAGGTGCAACACCCACTGCAGCTTCTCGCAAAACAATTGACCAGCGCCTAGGCGCTGGTTTTTTTATGCCTTGGCAGCTTTTGCTTTGGCAATCACTTCACGGGCGAGTTCATCCGCAATTTCGCCGGTTGGGCGTTTTTCTGCAGTCGAACGGGTGAAGATGGTATCCAAGGTATTGTAGATATCACGAACACGCTTTTCAGTTTCTTCCAAGCTCATGTTCGCTGCTTCGCTACACACGTGGATCACGCCACCGGCGTTGATCACATAATCAGGTGCGTACAGAATACCCATGTCCATTACTTTTTGGTCATGTGCAGGGGTTGCCAACTGGTTGTTCGCACTACCAGCGATCACTTTCGCTTTAATTTGCTTGAGGGTTTCGTCATTGACGGTAGCACCTAATGCACAAGGCGCATAAACATCAACATCAAGACCGTAAATCTCATCCAAACCAACCACAGTTGCATTCAACTCGCTGGCAGCGCGCTGACATGCTTCTTCGTTGATATCGGTGACAAATAGCTGCGCACCTTCTTTCGCACAGTAGGCCGCGAAGTCGTAGCCAACCGCACCTAAGCCTTGGACTGCGATACGCAGACCATTCAGGTCATCGCTACCGAACTTGTGTTTTGCCGCAGCTTTCAAGCCAAGGTAGGTACCAAGTGCTGTATGTGGCGAAGGGTCACCAGCTTTGCCTTCAGTACCGGCAACGTGGCTGGTTTCTTCGGCAATAATGGCGATATCACTGGTACGAATGTTGACGTCTTCAGCAGTGATATAACGACCACTTAATGACTCGACAAAGCGACCATAGGCACGGAACATTTCTGGTGATTTCATGGTTTTTGCATCACCAATGATGACCGCTTTACCGCCACCTAAAGGTAAGCCGGCGAGGGCGCTTTTGTAGGTCATACCACGTGAAAGGCGCAATACGTCGGTTAAGGCTTCGGCAGAGGAAGCATAGTTCCACATGCGCGTGCCACCGAGTGATGGACCTAAAGTAGTGTCATGAATCGCGATGATGGCTTTTAAGCCGGTTTCTTTATCATGACAAAAGACGACTTGTTCGTGTTGGTCGAACTCTTGATGCTCAAATAGAGACATGAGTGATGTTTCCTCGTTCATCCCAAAAGTGGGCGCACATTATCATTTTACTTTTACCTGCGCTAGTCACAGCGAAAAATAAAACGTTTACGTTAACGTTAACTTTAGCAAGCAAAGTTTACAGGATTTCGGACTTTGCCGAAAACGCCTTTCGAGGTAGTATGAGGAGGTAGAAAAATAAAGAAGTTAATTAAAGGAAGCATTTAATTATGGCCGAAGCACAACAGCCACAAATGACCCAAGAAGAAGTAAGCACTTGGGTACGTACGCAGTTTCAAGCTGCGAATAAATACCTTGCAGAAAACGGCATCATCAGCGACCAAGTGTTGACGAAAGAGTCGCGTTATTTGATCCCGCACGTGGCCATTTGGAAGTTTAGCACCCGTGACAAAAAGCAGCTTTGGTTGGTCAATGGCGACGTTCCGACAGATGTTGCCGGTGCGCAAGTTGCTAAAGACGCGCGTGGCGCATTACGTCACTTTTCGCTACAGTGGCAGTTGAAAGCCCAAGCGATCATCAACGATCCAAGCACTGCGACCGACGTTGAGAAACAAAAATATGCAAATTACTTAGTGAACCGTGCGGAAAACCTGTACGCGGTATCTGATCAGGAAAACCTCTGGCATTCTCAACCAGAAGAGGGCAACAGCTAAGCTGTTGCCTCATCGGTGTCTTGCACGAGATAAAACACACCTTGCTGAATGAGCTCACACAAACAGTCACGGACCTTTGTATCATTGAGCAAGGTGCTGCATTCCGCTAGCGCGCATTCGTCTTTAAGCGTTAACAGCGCTTGTACTGCCGCTTCAGTCGCATGTAACCCTTCCAGTAGCTCACCGTTGGCGAAGACCTGACCGGCGTCGTTCGTGAGTACCCGTGCGCCCGGGGTACGACCAATCATCATGTCCGTTGCCGCATAGCTTAAAAGCTCGGTACTACTCAGGGCCGTGTCACTTTGCGGTAATGGCCGTTTGGATTGCGACATTACTTGCACTAAGGCTTGCAAGGTTTCCGGCTGTTGTAGTTGCGTCACTAGGAGCTGTTGCAATTGCTGAAGCTGCGCATTATCAACGAGATAAGAGGGCTTATCGGTGCTTAAACTTGGATCACGGTAACGGGCGAACGTTGTGTCGGTGGCAAGGAGTTGATCGGCCAGTTGTGCCAACCATTCTGCCGTATTCGGTGCGCGAAACCCGACCGAATAGTTTACGCTTGGTTCAAGCGCGACACCGTGATGCGGACAACCTGCTGGAATATAGAGAATATCGCCAGCTTCGAGTACCGTATCGATAACAGCGTCAAACTCTGCATGTTTCAGTTGCTTAAGATCAGGATGAGGGCAGTATTCTTCGGCGTTCGGTTGGGCTGCTCCAACGCGCCAATGACGACGCCCGCCACCTTGAATAATAAACACATCGTATTGATCTAAATGCGCACCCACACCGCCGTGTTCGGTGGCAAAACTGACCATCACATCGTCAACTCGCCAGTCTGGAATAAAGCTAAAAGCGCTCAACAGGTCTTGGACGTCTGGGAACCACTCGTTTACGGCTTGTACCAGTAAGGTCCAGCCTTCTTCACCGAAGCGGCTGTAATCTTCAAACGGGCCATGCTCGACCTGCCATTGGTCGTTTTGGTGTTGAATGACCCTAGCATCGACACCTTCTTCCATGGCGAGTCCAGCTAACAATTCTGGCGCAATAAGATCGGCAAACTCAGCAAAACCGCCCCGAATTAGGAGCGGCTTTTGTTGCCAATAGTCACGTAAAAACTGTGCCGTATCGAGGTGTAATTGCATTAGGCATCCAGCTTGTCAACGAATTGAATGGCCCGACCAATGTACGACGCCGGAGTTAACAGTTTCAATTCAGCTTTGACCGTTTCAGGTAACGCTAGGCCGTCGATAAAGTCAGCCAAGGCTGCTTGGTTTACGCGCTTACCACGGGTCAGTTCTTTGAGTTTTTCATACGGTTTCTCGATGCCGTAGCGACGCATCACGGTTTGAATTGGCTCAGCGAGCAGCTCCCAATTCTGGTCCAATTCACGGAGCAAGTTGTCATTATTGACTTCGAGTTTACTGATACCTTTCAAGGTTGCTTGATACGCAATCAAGGCGTAGGCGAAGCCAACCCCAAGGTTACGCAATACCGTTGAGTCGGTAAGATCACGCTGCCAACGACTGACCGGCAACTTGCTCGCCAAGTGTTGCATGACTGCATTGGCCAAACCGAGGTTGCCTTCTGAGTTTTCAAAATCGATCGGGTTGACTTTGTGCGGCATGGTAGATGAGCCTACTTCACCAGCGATGGTACGTTGCTTGAAGTGATTGAGCGCAATGTAACCCCAAACGTCGCGGTTGAAATCAATCACGATGGTGTTAAAGCGTGCTACGGCATCAAATAATTCGGCAATGTAATCGTGCGGTTCGATTTGCGTGGTGTAGGCATTCCATGTCAGTCCAAGGCTGGTGACGAATTGTTCAGCCACAGCATGCCAATTGACATCAGGGTAGGCCGATAAATGCGCGTTATAGTTGCCGACTGCACCGTTAATTTTGCCCAATAGTGGCACGGCTTGCAGCTGTTGCAACTGGCGTTCAAGACGCACGTAAACGTTGGCCATCTCTTTGCCCAAGGTGGTTGGCGTTGCAGGTTGTCCGTGGGTACGGGCCATCATCGGTACGGTTTTGTGCTCAATGGCCAAGCCTTTAATGGCGTCGCTCAGCTGTTGCATGGTTGGCAACATGACCTGCTCGAGTGCTTCACGCAACATGAGTGCGTGCGACAAGTTGTTGATGTCTTCAGAGGTACAGGCAAAGTGAATAAATTCGCTCACCGCGTGAAGTTCAGCATGTTTAGCAACAGCTTCTTTTAAGAAGTATTCTACTGCTTTCACATCATGATTGGTGGTCGCTTCGATCGCTTTCACGCGTTCGGCATCTGCTTCGCTGAAGTTTGCGACTAACGCATCTAAAAACGCATTCGCGTCCGATGAAAACTCAGGAACCTCAGCAATTTCAGTCACTTTTGAAAGTTGTTGTAACCAACGCACTTCGACAGTAACACGTTGACGGATCAAACCGAACTCGCTGAACATTGGACGTAATGCAGCGGCTTTTGAGCCGTAACGGCCATCGACGGGAGAAAGTGCGGTAAGCGCAGATAAATTGGTCATGCTGAAGACTCCGATTGTGAGCTTAAAGTGCGTAATAAATCGTGACAGGTGGTCACCATACGGCGACGCGAGAAAATAAATTGGCGACGTTGACCACCCACTTGGCGCCACAGGATAGCGCTGCGAACGGCCGCAAGTAACAAAGCACGGATTTGATCCTGGACAGGTTTTTGTTGCAGTAACGTCGGCTTACCGTGAATGCGGATTGGTTGGCTTAGTGGCGAAATGAAGTCGCTATAGGCACCGGCCATCCCGGTAATAATCGTATCTTGGTCAAAATGAAAGTCGTTTTGTTGACGCGCCAATTGCTGGATACGTTGGCCCAGCGCTTGCAATGATTCAGGTTTACGCTCTAAGCGTCGGGCGAGGGCGAGCGTCGCAATAATGTAGCGCGTGATATCAACATCTTTGTCTTTGGTGGTACCAATTTGTGCCAGCAACACCTGCAAGCCTAACTGCAGGTTTCCAATGCCGCCGTAGATCGAAGCCACGTCACTCGGTGTTTGGTCGAGCACACTGTTGAGGAGTGCATCACGCTGTACCTCGTTACCGACCTGTCCGCGCAACGCCAATTGCTTTACCGCGGCGATGGACTGCGCAATGGCGGCGAGTGCGATGACACGTTGTTGCCAAGGATTCACAGCAATACCTCATGATCGCTGAGACGTGCTTCGATAATCCCACCACCGAGGCAAACCTCGTCTTGGTAAAAAACGGCGGATTGACCAGGGGTTACGGCAGCCACAGGTTCCGCAAATTCGACCCGCACATTGCCATCTTCGAGCGGGGTCAAGGTACAGGCGATATCGGCTTGGCGATAACGGGTTTTTACCGCGCATTGCATCGGCTGCTGTGGACCAACGCGATCGACCCAATGTAACTGACCGGCAATTAATCCTTTCGAGTAGAGGCGCGGGTGATCTTTACCTTGCACAACCACGAGGACATTGCGCGCCACGTCTTTATCGACCACGTACCAAGGATCGTCGCCAGCATTGGCAAGGCCACCGATATGCAGGCCTTTGCGTTGTCCTAGTGTGTGGTACATCAAGCCTTCGTGTTGTCCTAACACCTCACCTTCAACGGACTCAATGGCACCAGGACGCGCGGGGAGGTAGGTTTGCAAGAAGTCTTTGAACTTGCGTTCACCAATAAAACAAATGCCCGTCGAGTCCTTTTTGTCAGCGGTCACGAGGTCTTGTGCTTCCGCGATGCGGCGCACCTCTGGTTTTTCCAGCTCACCCACCGGGAACAGGGTTTGTGCGACGTGCTCGTGCGACAACGTGTAGAGGAAATAGCTTTGATCTTTGTTGCTGTCCAACCCACGCAACAGTTGATATTTGCCTTCATGTTCACGGCGTCGGACATAGTGACCGGTGGCAATAAAGTCAGCGCCGAGCGCTTCAGCGGCAAACTCTAAAAAGGCTTTGAACTTGATCTCTTTGTTGCACATGATGTCTGGATTCGGGGTGCGTCCAGCGCGATATTCTTCCAGGAAGTACTCGAACACGTTGTCCCAGTATTCCGCCGCAAAATTCACCGTGTGCAAGACAATACCGAGCTTCTCACAAACCGCTTCTGCGTCTGCTAAGTCGGTTGCCGCCGCGCAGTATTCATCGGTATCGTCCTCTTCCCAGTTCTTCATAAACAGGCCTTCGACCTGATAACCTTGCTGTAATAAGAGGTAAGCAGAAACCGATGAATCGACTCCGCCTGACATACCAACGATGACTTTTTTATCTGCGTTTGACATAACGACCTTCATGCTAAAAATTTCGCGCGGATTCTACCACACTGGGGGCACTTCGCGCCACTGACCGGGCTGCAAACCTGCTAAGCGCCATGGACCAATAGCGGCACGGATCAGCCGTAACGTAGGATGACCTACCGCAGCCGTCATGCGGCGCACCTGTCGGTTTCGACCTTCTTTAATGACTAAGCAGAGCCATTGATCAGGAACCGACTGGCGCTCACGAATAGGGGGCTGGCGTGGCCAAAGTCCCTGCGGTGGGTCCATTAACATGGCCTCGGCTGGCAAGGTCATGCCGTCATTGAGCTCTACGCCTTGTTGGAGCACTTTCAATGCCGCGGCATCGGGAATACCTTCAACTTGCACCCAATAGGTTTTTGGCAGTTTATGCTTGGGATGACTGATTTTGTGCTGCAAGTCACCGTCGTTGGTCAACAGCAACAACCCCTCGCTATCTTTATCGAGGCGGCCCGCCGGGTAAACGTCGTTAAACGGCACGTAAGGTTTGAGCGTTTGCTCGTCCTCAGCACCAGAGAACTGTGTAAGTACACCATAGGGCTTATTAAATAGCACCAGTTTCGGATTGGCTGGACGCGGCCGAGAGCTTGTTTGGGGGCGGCGTGAGCGAGGTTTTGTTGGACGTTTTGCGCGCATAAGTTGTCGTTGCTTCACTGAATAATGTTAGAATAACGTTTTTGATGCGCCAATGATTGGCACGAAACACTTAGTATATAGGAAAAAGACATCATGCAGGACTCTAAACCACAAGACGCGCAGAAGTCAGCGACCTTGACGGATAATCTTGAGGCAGCAATTAATGGTCAAGTGCCGTTACGGGTAGGGGATGTATTGCAACGCAGTTGGGACATTACCTTGCGCGCTTTGCCGATGATGTTGCTTGGTTTGGTGGTACTGATGATTGTGAATGTTATTGTCAGCACGCTTGGGCAGGCACTCTTCCCGGTCGATGAGATGGAGCTACAGAATCATATGGGTAACTTTGCTGCCCAAAATATTCTGGGGATTATCGTGTTAGCGCCTTTTACGGCGGTGCTTACCGTGATGGCATTGCAAAATGCGCGCGATGGTAAAGCCAAGCTCAACGCGTTTGGGCGTGCGTTTCAGTGCGCACCACAGATCATCGCCATTAGCGTAATTTCAACCACTGTTGTGGTGATCGCTGCGGTTATTTTGGGGTTACTTTTCGATATTGGTGGCACCTTTGTGGCGCTGTTGGTGTTAGTCGCAATCTATATCCAATTTTCTTTCCTGTTGGCAGCCCCGTTGGTGTTAGAACGCAGCATGAAAGTATCACGCGCGATTACCGCATCGTTCTTGATGACCAACAGTCGTATGCTGCCGATCCTTGGTATTTATCTCATTTTATCGGTGATCGTATTTATCAGTGCCTTGCCGTTATTGTTAGGTTTGCTTTTTACCATTCCGATGAGCTTCAACGTAATTGGCGTGATCTACAACCGCCTGGTTGGAGTAGAACAGCTTGAACCACAAGCTGACTCAGCCACTGAACAATTAGAGTCTGAGTCGTCCACTGAATAAGAGGACTTCATGTTACGAGCGTTATTCTTTATGTTTGCATTGTTAACGATCGCTGCGGCCGCTATTGCGCCGCAGTATTTTAATTTGGCGAACCCACATCGGTTATACCAAGACGTGGCGTTGGTGGAAAAGCGTGCGCCGCAGTTGGAAATTCGCCAACTGCCAGATTTCTCTGTTTACGGCGGGACGGCGGATAAAAAACAGGCATTTTTTAGCTTTCTCGCACCGCTCGTTGCCGCCGAGAATGCCTACATTGAAGAGCAGCGTCAGGGGGTGCAGACCTTGTACACTAAGTGGCGCTTTAATCCGACCTCGCTGACGCCGCAACAGGTGCAGTGGTTGGCTAACATTGCCAAGGAGTATCGCGTTGAATTCGATTACCGGAACAACGCAGAAACTGCATTTGAGCTATTGTTGCGTCGCGTTGATGTGGTACCAGAAACCTTAGTATTAGTGCAGGCTGCGAATGAATCTGGCTGGGGAACCTCACGTTTTGCGCTACAAGCACTGAACTTGTTTGGCCAATGGTGTTTTACCGATGGTTGTGGCCTAGTGCCAGAATCACGAGGTGAACAAGCCACTCATGAAGTGCAACGCTTTCCATCGGTGAACGCGTCCATTCGTAGCTATTTACGCAACTTGAATACCCATCCTGCGTATGTGGAACTGCGTCAACTACGTGAGCAACAACGGCAAAAAGGGCGCGATATTCGTGCACTAGATTTAACGCCAGGGCTGGCCGCTTACTCAGAGCGTGGTGAAGCTTATATTGAAGAGTTGAATGCAATGATTCGGGTTAATCGCCCGTTGATTCTCGATGCCTTGCGTGAAGACCCTCGCTTGCACGAGGGCCCCGTCGCTGAACCGGACTTTCCGGCTAGCTCAAATTCCGCACCTGAATAACGCCATTGGCGCTTTCTGCGCCGGTGGTTTCGTCCGGATCTTGGTAGTTTAAAAAATCTGTTGGGACACTGTGATCAAAGGCAGTGTCACCTTCAGCATTTTCCTGTCCATCTGCTTTAATTGTTTTAAACGCATAGAGTTCAGGATCAGCGAGGTGCGAAGGCACGACGTTCTGCATGGCCGTGAACATACTTTCAATACGACCAGGGAACTGGCGATCCCATTGCCGCAACATTTCTTTAATCGCCTGACGTTGCAGGTTTTCTTGGGAACCACAGAGGTTGCACGGAATAATGGGGTAGTTCTGCTGTGCCGCATACGTCACAATGTCTTTTTCACGGACATACGCGAGCGGACGAATAACCACGTGTTCACCGTTATCACTGACCAGTTTAGCCGGCATTGACTTCATTTTGCCGCCATAAAACATATTCAGCATCAAGGTTTCGAGCATATCGTCACGGTGATGACCGAGCGCGATTTTGGTTGCGCCAAGTTCTTTGGCAACGCGGTACAAGATACCACGACGTAGGCGCGAACAGAGCGAGCAAGTGGTTTTGCCTGCCGGGATCTTTTCTTTCACAATGCTATAGGTATCTTCTTCAACTATTTTGAAGTCGACCCCTTCTGCACTGAGGTATTCCGGCAATACATGTTCAGGGAAGCCAGGCTGTTTTTGATCTAAGTTGACGGCAACGAGCTCGAACCGAATTGGCGCAATCCGCTGCAACTGCCGTAACATCGACAACAAGGTGTAACTGTCTTTACCACCAGACAAGCACACCATAATCTTGTCGCCATCCTCGATCATGTTGAAATCTTCGATGGCGCGACCGACATAGCGGCGGATGCGTTTTTCTAACTTATTCAAGTTATAGCGTTGCTTCTTTGTTTGCTCGAGACTTGCCGTATCACTCATTACCGTCATTACACCTAAACAGTTTAAATGGTTGCTGTACTGAAAAGGCGAATTATAACTTAACCGGACTCTCAAAGCTCGCAGGTTTTACCGCCAGCAAATCACAATTGATTTGCTCAATCACATGCTCTGCTGTGTTGCCAAGGAGCGCGGCGCTAAAGCCGGTGCGACCAATCGTGCCTAACACGACCAACTCAGCATCAAGTTCTTCAGCAAGTTGTGGAATGATTTGCTCTGGTAAGCCTTCGCGCACATGTTGCTGCGCTGCCGGTATTGCAAAACGTTCCGCATGCTCGGCAAGAGCGACCTTGTGATTATCGGCAATCACTTCACGATAATTGGCGGTATCAAATTCAGGGATTTCTGCAGCAATCGTCACCGGTGCGCCGGGGTAGGCGTTGACCAAGTGCACTTCGCTGTGCAGGCAATTGGCGAAGCGCTGGGCCGCTTCAGTAATACGGGCATTGAGGCTGTCGTGATGCTCATGCTCTCCGGTGGTATGGATTGCAGCAAGGACTTTACCGTGCTCAGGCCATTGGTGTTCTTTAACCAATAACACTAAGCAGGGCGCTTTACGCAGTAAATGCCAGTCGGTAGGCGTAAATAAAATGTGCGCGAGACCTTCATGAGGGTGAGTGGCCTTGACAATAATGTCGTGTTCACCAGCCAGCGCTGTTTCAATAATGGCCTCATAAGGGCGATGGTGCCAGACTACCTTCATCGAAATATCAAGATCGCGCGTGTTGTAGTCTTCTAACAGGTCTTGGATCCAAGCTTTGCGATCATTGATCAAACTATCTCGCATCGCATCGCGCTCTTCCGCAGCAAGCATCGTGGTCATTTCATAAGAAAAATCGTAAATGGACAGCAACAAGGTGATGGACGCTTGGCTGATGCGTGCTAAATGCATGGCGCGGTTGAGCGCTTTCTGCTGTTGTTTGTCAGCGTCGAGAACGACTAAAATATTGTTTACACAAGACATCTTACACCTCATAACGGGCTATCACGATTGATCCCTAGTTTAGTCAGAATTCGACAGGGAAGCCAACTAACTCATCGCTAAAGCTTGACGCAGCGCAATAACGGCGACCCAAAGCCCATAGACGATCATCAGAGCGCCCATGGCTTGGCGAAAACCTTGGCCACGTAGAATGCTTTGCACAGCGCCACTGAACCAGCCAATGGCGAGCATGGCTGGTAATGTACCAAGACCAAACGCGAGCATGTAGAGCGCACCGCTCGCTGGCGTAGCGCTTAACGCAGCCCAACTTAAGGCGCTGTACACTAAACCACAGGGTAGCCAGCCCCAAAGGACACCAGCAAAGAAACGGGCGGGGAGTGATTGTTGTTGCCGCAAGGTTGCAGCAGTAGGTGCCAGTTTTTGCCACAGCGGTCGGCCTAAGGCTTCTAAGCGTTGTAAGCCGAGCCACCATTGGCCGAGGTAACAGCCAAATGCAATTAAAAAGAAAGCGGCCAAAAAGCGCAGGGCAAGCAGGGCAGGTGCAAACTGCCCGAATGCGGCTTGACTGAGGGCGCCGACCAGAGCACCAGCAAGACTGTAGGATGCAAGTCGGCCCAGATTGTAGCTGAACAGCACGCTCAATGGTGCGCGTTGCTGGCCATTACCGCCCATTGCTCCGGCAAGACCACCACACATGACGAGACAATGGCCCGCACCGGCCAGTCCCATGAGTAGGGCGGCGAATAAATCAAGCTCCATCGTCGTCTTTATCGCGCTTAGGTTTGTCCTCGTCTAAGAGGATGTTCATGCCTTGGCGCTCGAGATCTTCGAATTGGTCGCTGCGTACCGCCCAAAAGAAAATTACAACGGCGATAATCACAAATACAATCGCGATAGGAATGAGCAGGTATAAACTTTCCACACTTACCTCTGCTTGTTAGCGTTTTGGCTGACGATTCAGGCGCAACGAGTTCGCTAAGACTAATAACGAACTGAGCGACATCCCAATCGCAGCAATATAAGGTGTGACCCAGCCCATCACCGCAACTGGGATAATGCCAATATTATACAGCAGTGCCCAACTAATGTTTTGTCGTAACACGCGACGACTTTTCTTGGTGGCGTCAAGTAAGGCTAACACCGCACTAAGATCGTTGCGCATCGCCACCACATCTGCGGCTTGGCGCGCGAGATCGGCAGCTTGACCGAAGGTCATTGAGACATCGGCTTGCGCTAACACCGGTCCATCGTTGATACCATCACCGATCATCAACACTGGACCCTGTTGCTGCTGTTGTTTGACATAAGCAAGCTTGTCCTGCGGCAAGCATTCAGCAACCACCTTAGTGATACCAAGCTGTTCTGCGACCTTGCGGGCGTTGCTCTGTTTATCACCGGTGAGCATGACCACTTCAAAGCCCTGCTGCTGGAGCGTCTTGACCGTTGAGGCGGCATCGTCTCGCAATTGATCTACGACATGATAGTAGGCAAGTACCTCATGCTCGGTCGCTAAGATGACATTGGCTGAGGTTTGCGCGCTTAACTCTGGGTGCCAATGGGCAAGATAGCGCGGCGCGCCCATACGAATTTCTTGCTGGGTGCCATCATTGGCGTGCCATTGTCCACGGATGCCTTCACCGAGGTCGACCACCACCTGCGAGAGTTGCACGTGCTGTTCAGGTTGAAGGCTTTTAAACGGCAGCGCGAGTGGATGCTCTGAATGTAATTCAAGCGCATAGGCAAGGGCATCCGCAAGCACCGGTTGTTGGCTCGGATACTCGCGCTGGTGTAACGCGAACTGACCGCTGGTAAGGGTGCCGGTTTTATCAACCACGATAGTTTTCACATCACGCAGCGCCTCAATGGTATCGGTATTACGTAAAATAATGCCATTGCGATTGAGCTGGTGAATGACACCAGTCACCGCTGTCGGTGCTGCCAGCGCTAAGGCACATGGGCAGGTGGCCACAAGCACCGCCAGCGTTACCCAAAATGCTTCTGCGGGATCAATAAAGGACCAAATCAGAAAGGTTGCCGCGGCCAGTAGTAGTAACTGTTTCACGAACTGATTGGCTAAACGTTCCGCGCGCTCGGCAAGTTTAGGTTTATTTGCGAGAGCTTGGTCCTGTAACGCGGCGATTTTTGCCATCACCGTGCTTTGTTGGGTCGCTGCTACTTGTAGTCGTAGCGGCTGACTTTGATTGAGTGTGCCAGCGAGCACGGTATCGCCTTGGCGATGCACCACAGGCACACTTTCGCCAGTCAGCATACTTTCATTCACATCAGCTTCTTGGCTCAATAGAACGCCATCTGCTGGTAAGGTTTGCCCAGGCAACACCCGCACAATGTCCCCGGCGCTAAGTTGATTCACGGCGACACTTTCCAAGCTGCCGTCTGCAGTTTCACGCTCGGCCGTGGCTGGCAACAACTTGACGAGGTTAGCGGCTGTTGCAATGGCGCGTTGCTTGGCGAGTAATTCAAAATAACGCCCAGCCAACAAGAAGAAGGTGAACATACTGACCGATTCGAAATAGACTTCGCCTTCATTGATCACGGTCGCGTAGACGCTTGCACCATAGGCACTGAGCAGTGCGAGACTCACGGGCACGTCCATATTAAGTTGTCGTGCTTGGATACTGCGCAGCGCGGATAAATAAAAGGGTTGGGCGCTGTACAGTAGCACCGGGGTGGCAAAAAGGAGACTGATCCACCAGAAAAATTGCCGCATATTGCCGTCGACTTCATCGACGACCCCAAAATATAGTGCCACGGCGATCATCATTACTTGCATGGTCGCAAGCCCGGCAATGCCAATCCGACGGACGAAGTAGCGCCGACGTCGTTTGAAATCTTGTTCTTGTGTCGCTGCTTGAAACGGCAAGGCACGGTAGCCGAGTCCGGCTATTTGGCTGAGTAACTGACTCAGCTTCACCTGTTTTGGTTGCCAGGTGATTGTGACGCGCTCAGTTGTGGCATTCACGCGTGCTTGATGCACACCTTGCAATTGCATTAATTGCTGTTCAATCAACCAAGCACAGGCCGCGCAGGTCATACCTTCGATCGATAAGGTTGTGGTGCGCAGGCCGTTGGCTTCAAGCTGGGTAAATTGGGCTTGTAAGTCGTCTTGGTCATAAGCTTCCAACTGTTTAAGTTCTTCTGGAAGCAGAGGAATTTGTAATGGGTTACTGGTATCTCGGTACTGATAGAAATGCAGCAACCCTTGTTGATCAATGGTTTGTGCAACCGCTTGACAGCCATAACAGCACACGTCACGTTGCTGCTCAGCCACTTTTACCTGATAGCCGCCATCATCGGGGAGGGGTTGCAAGCAATGAAAGCAATGTCCCGCAGGGGGTTGCGGTAGCACATTTGTCATCGATTAAACGCCGTACGTTAGCGGTTTTAAGGTAATTTCTTCTTTGCTTGGTAGCTGCACTTGTTGGCTCAAACGCCAGCTCTTATCAAATGGCGTGATGGTAATGGTCCATTTGCCATCATGTGCATTCACGACCGCTGGGAGTTCACCACGAAACTCCTGATTACCATCAGCGGTGAGCACGAGATTAAAGTCACGCTCGGCGATGGTGGTGTGATGAAAACTCACATTTAGGGCGGTGAGTTGGCTTGGCTGACCAGAGGTGAAACGCAACACCAGTTGCTTGGCATCGTGACGCAAACTCAAGCTAATATCACGCGCTTGGGCTTCTTTCACTTTTTCGACTTCAGCGTTAATGCCACGACCTTTTTTATAATAGTCGTCAACCACCATAGCGTTATCGCTATAGCGCGAGGCAATGCTTAAGGTAATCACCATCGCAATAATGACCGAGAACGGAATACACATTAAGAACCAAGGCCAAAACTGCTTATACCACGGCTTCTCCATTACAACACTCCTCAGGTTTACGCTTGCTAAGAAAAACCCCGCCTAAGCGGGGTTTTCATTTTAGTCGTTTGAAAGCCCGTAGACGTAGGCACTAATGACATGGATTTTATCCTCTCCGAGGATATCTTTCCACGCTGGCATAACGCCATTTCGGCCATTACGAATGGTCTCTTCAATCGTTTCTTGTGAACCACCATATAACCAGATGTTATCGGTTAGGTTAGGTGCGCCCAATTGCTGATTACCTTTACCATCAGCTCCGTGACACGCTGAACATACTGCAAAGTTCTTTTGACCTGCTGCAGCGAGTTCAGGGTCTACTTTACGACCGCTCAAGCTTAACACGTAAGTCGCAAGCTCAGAGATCTGCTGATCGTTAAACTGGTTACCAAAAGGTGTCATCACACCGTTACGACCGTCAAGCAAGGTTTTCTTGATATGCTCAGGTGAACCACCATAGAGCCAGTCGCTATCGGTTAAGTTCGGGAAGCCTTTACCGCCCATTGCGTTTGAACCGTGACATTGTGCACAGTTCTGCAAGAACAAGCGTTGGCCAATCTCCGTTGCTTCTGGATCTTTCGCAAGCTCTTCGATAGGGCGTTGTGAAAGGGCAGCAAACAATGGACCGAACTCATCGTCAGCAGCTTTGACTTCACGGTCATACTGAACGATAAGTCCAGCTTCACGATTCGCTTCAGTCGCCGCTTTTGATTCTGCGATTGATAAGACCTCTTGGTTAGAACTACTCCAGCCAAGTAAGCCTTTAAAGTTTCCTAAACCTGGGAATAATGCCAAGTAAATGAAACCCCACACAATGGTGACCCAGAAGAGAATCATCCACCAGCGTGGTAATGGGTTGTTAATCTCAACGATACCGTCGTACTCATGATCCATGAGTTCGCCTTCTTTAATTCCGGTAAAGTTGGTCATATTCCAGCGTAATAGCCATATGATAAAGACTAAGAACGCAAGGGTTAGGACAATAATCCATGCACTCCAGAAGCTACTCATTGTTCTTCGACTCCTGTTTAGTATTGCCTTGCTTGTTGTTGCGTTGCTCATCTTCTTCGAAGATAGAGTTGGCGGCCTCATCAAAGCGCTTTTTACGCCCTTTGCTGTATGCCCACAAACCAATGCAAATGAACAATACGAAAACTAAAACTGTGTATAAACTACGCCAGGTGATGTAATCCATGACTAGTTTGCCTGTTGTTGTAACGCCGTTCCTAGCGACTGTAGGTAAGCAATCAATGCTTCCATTTCAGTCTTACCAACAACTGCAGCCTGCGCACCCGCGATGTCTTCATCAGTGTAAGGCACACCGAATTGACGGAAGACTTCCATCTTCTTCGCAGTGTATTCACCATCAAGCGTATTTTCCGCTAACCATGGGAATGCAGGCATGTTTGATTCAGGAACAACAACACGTGGATCCATCAAGTGAACGTAGTGCCACTCGTCACTGTAACGACCGCCAACACGGGCAAGGTCAGGACCAGTACGCTTAGAACCCCATAAGAATGGACGTTCCCAAACGTGCTCGCCGGCCAGTGAGTAGTGACCATAACGTTCGGTTTCAGCACGGAATGGACGAATCATCTGACTGTGACAGTTGTTACAACCTTCACGGATATAGATGTCACGACCTTCCAATTCCAATGCTGTATAAGGCGTTAGTCCTTCCACAGGAACGTTGGTTTGTTTCTGGAATAACAATGGCGTAATTTCTACCAAACCACCAATCGAGATTGCGAGGGTAGCGAAAATAGCCAACCAACCAACGCGTTTCTCAACCCAATCGTGCTTAATGTTTTTCATACTAAGACTCCTTAAGCTGATTGCGCTGCCGCTTCACGAGGCGCGACATCGATGGTTTCAGTAGTAGGTTTACCCGCTTTAATAGTACGGTACGCGTTCACTGCCATCAGGATCATACCTGCAACGATGAATAAGCCACCGACAAAACGGATGAACCAGAAAGGATACGACTCAGATACGCTTTCTACGAAGCTGTAGGTGAGGGTACCGTCGTCTGCGTTCACTGCACGCCACATAAGACCTTGCATTACACCAGAGATCCACAGTGCCACGATGTAAAGAACAACACCGATAGTGTGCAGCCAGAAGTGGATATTGATCCAACGCACGCTGTGTATTTGTGTTTGACCCCAAAGACGTGGAATCAAGTAGTACATTGCACCGATAGTGATCATCGCAACCCAACCAAGCGCACCAGAGTGAACGTGGCCGATCGTCCAGTCAGTGTAGTGCGACAAGGCGTTAACTGACTTGATCGACATCATCGGGCCTTCGAACGTTGACATGCCGTAGAACGACAGTGACACGATCAAGAAGCGTAAGATAGGGTCGGTTTTGAGTTTATGCCACGCACCTGACAAGGTCATGATACCGTTGATCATACCGCCCCAAGAAGGAACGAATAGAATCACTGACATCACCATACCTAATGACTGAGTCCAGTCAGGTAGAGCGGTATAGTGCAAGTGGTGAGGACCAGCCCAGATATAAAGACCGATCAGAGCCCAGAAGTGCACTACTGACAAGCGGTATGAGTAAACCGGACGCTCTGCTTGCTTAGGTACGAAGTAGTACATCATGCCCAAGAAGCCAGCGGTAAGTAGGAAACCTACAGCGTTATGACCGTACCACCATTGCACCATCGCATCGACAGCACCTGCGTAGACACTGTACGACTTGGTGAACGACACTGGCATGGCCATGCTGTTCACGATGTGCAAGACCGCGATAACAATGATAAACGCACCGTAGAACCAGTTCGCAACATAAATGTGCGAGGTGTTACGTTTAACAAGCGTTCCAAAGAACACGATAACGTAAGCGATCCACGACAAAGCAATAAGAATGTCGATTGGCCACTCAAGTTCGGCGTATTCTTTTGAGCTGGTCAAACCCATAGGCAGGGTAATAACAGCAAGAACGATGATGGTTTGCCATGACCAAAATACAAACGACGCTAACTTGTCAGAAAACAGCTTGGTACGGCAGGTTTTCTGAACGATATAGAACGACGTTCCCATTAGCGCAGAGGTACCAAACGCAAAAATTACCGCGTTGGTGTGTAATGGACGTAAGCGTGAATAGGTAAGCCAAGGAGTGTCGAAATTGAGCTCAGGCCAAATTAGCTGAGCGGCAATCCATACCCCGAGAGCCATACCGATGATTCCCCAAACAATGGTCATGACAGTAAACTGTCGGACGACCTTGAGGTTGTATTCGATTTGTTGTGGATTTGTTTGACTCATTTTTTATTTCCGCGTTGATGCTCTGTTAAAAAGCAGAGTAACGTGACAATGATGACCGCTTGTCGGATACTTTGACAAACCCCTGTAGTGTATGACGAATAGCCATAAAAATACAGGTGATAAAGTACTAAAACCTAAAGCGTCGTGCCAACTCGAAGAAAAATTAACCAAGCCATGAAACAACACAATACATTTGCTCATATATCCATCAATTTTTCTAAGTTGAAAAGGGGTTTTCTCCTTCTCTTGTTGACGCTGCATAGTATCGCTTGCAGCTCAGAATCAACGCAACCACTACCGTTAACAAAAATTGATCTACATCAACAAAAGATTTTTTTGTGGTTACCCCAGCAGCCAGTGCCCATCGAACAAGCTTTGACGCTGCGTTTAGAGGTGCCAGAAAACGTCACGCCAGAACTTAGTCAAGTCGAAGGGGTGTCGATGTATATGGGGACAATTCCGTTGATGTGGCAGCAGCTCAGTCCGACCGAATGGCAGGCGACGTTGTATCTCGGTGCTTGTACCGATCCGAAAATGGAGTGGCGGTTAACGGTGCCGTTACGGCATGAGTTGGCGACAGTGCCGCAAAGTGTCTCTTATCTATTTACCAGCGCAGCAAATTGAAACAATTTGCTGTGATCTTAGTGGTTGAAGTCATGCTATAGTGTCGCTAACAGTGTGTTAACAACTGTGGCAGATACATTATTCAACGAAGGAGAGGCCATGACCGTCGCATTGATCTGGATCATCGTTGGCGTAGCTTTGGTGTTATCAGAACTCTTACTTACCAGCGTTATCGCAGTATTTCTGGGCATTGGCGCCATTGTAACTGGGCTGTTACTTCACTGGGGTTTAATTGAGCAAAGTGCAACTCAGTTTGCGGTTTTTGGTGTGGTTAGCTTGGCTCTGTTAATCCTAGCGAGAGGCCGTTTTAAGCGCTGGTTTATGGGCTATACCGCAAATGAAGATGAGTCAAAACCGAACTTTCAACGCGACATTGGCGCTCGCGTTAAGGTGATTCGAGACTTTAACCATGGCGCCGGTCGTGTGGTGCTCAATGGTGTGCAATGGGACGCTTTCTCTGAAGACGACCTGAAAGCGGGAGATACCGCTTGGGTTATCGCCAATGAAGGGATTCAACTGACGGTCGCACAACAACGGCCGCAGCAATAATAACAACGTAAATTCAGGAGTATTCACACATGTTGCCATTTGATGTAGGTACCGTCTTAGCGATAGGGTTCGCGCTAGCGGTCATTATTGTTATTTTCAAAACCGCGCGGATTGTGCCGCAACGAACCAATTTTGTCGTGGAACGTCTCGGCCGCTACAGCCGCACCCTCGAATCTGGCTTTCATATTCTTATCCCATTTATCGATAAGGTCGCGTATCAACATACCTTAAAAGAAGAAGTGATTGATGTTGAGCGTCAAGCTTGTGTGACCAAAGACAACATTCAAGTGGGCATTAACGGTGTGCTTTACATTCAAGTGGTTGATGCGCATAAGGCCAGTTACGGTATCAATAACTATCGCTATGCCGCATCACAGTTGGCACAAACCACCATGCGTTCAGTGATCGGTCAAACGGATCTCGATAAAACCTTTGAAGAGCGAGCGCGCATCAACGAAGTCGTGGTTCAAGCCCTGGACGAAGCTGCAGCACCTTGGGGCATTAAAGTGTTGCGTTATGAGATCTCTGATATTGAATTGCCGATGAGCATCAAAGACGCGCTTGAGCAACAAATGCGCGCTGAACGTGAACGTCGTGCTGCCATTGCGAAATCGGAAGGTGAACGCCAATCGATGATCAATGTTTCAGAAGGTCATAAACAAGAAGTCATCAACTTGTCTGAAGCGGAAAAGCAAAAGCAGATCAACGAAGCTGAAGGTCGTGCGCAAGAAATCGAATTGATTGCTCAGGCCACCTCAGAAGGCTTACGTAAGATTGCTGCGGCGATTCAAGAGCCAGGCGGTAAAGATGCAGTAAGCTTGCGTGTTGCTGAACAGTATGTCGGCGAGTTCGGTAAATTGGCGAAAGAAACGAACACCTTAATTTTGCCAGCACAACTGGCGGACATCGGTAGTGCGGTCGCCGGACTCACCGAAGTGTTAAATACCGCTAAATCACGTTAAACACGCGTTCAAACTGGCGTATCTAAAAGACCGTTCATCGAAGATGTGCGGTCTTTTGTGATCAGATTTGCTGAAATATAACTACATAATAAAGTGCAATGATAAGAATGCGCCTACAACGACACTGTCCAGTATTCGCTGGTCGTGCATCAACAAGGATTTTATTGAATGAAGTTTTCTGTCAAGTTCGCTGCGGTGGCACTTAGTGTTGCTATCGGCGCGACCAGTTTGAGTCTGCCGGTACATGCACAACAGTGGGGGAATCGCGAGCAAGCGACCTTAGTCGTCACACAACCCTTGGGGTTTGAGCGTAAACAACAGCAAGTTGAAGCAGTTGCCTACGCTGAAGCACTAAAATCAGTAAACCTTTATCCTGCCGTGGGCGATAAAGTGACCGAGGTCTTTTTTAGTCCAGGTGATCATGTTGATGCCGGCGCGCTACTGGTACAGCTGGACGATCGCCGCCAACAAACGGCGTTGCAGCGAGCCAAATTACAATTACAAGATGCCGAGCGCACGGTTAAGCGTCTCGAACAAAGTAGGGCGCAAGGCGCGATCCCGCAAAGTCAGCTGGATGAAGCTGTGATTGCCCGAGACTTGTTGAAAGTGACGGTCGCCGAGGCACAAACTGAAGTCGATGATCGACAAATCATCGCGCCATTTGCGGGCGTGGTAGGAATTACTGATGTCGAAGAAGGCGACCGTATTACCCCACAAACCATAGTTACCACTCTGGATCAACGCGAACAGCTTTACCTTGATTTCAATGCCCCTGAACAAGCGGCAGAAATGCTGCAACAAGGCGCGCGTTTAAATGCCTACTCGTGGTTACGTTCGGAACAACGTATTGAAGCTGAAGTCGCTGAAGTTGGCTCACGCGTTGACCCCCAAGGTAGAACCTTAAGGATCCGCGCGTTGATCGACAACCAAGACGATCGCTACCGGCCGGGCATGAGCTTTCGCGTCGCGCTAACACAATCAGGAGATAGCTATCCGGTCATTCCCGAAGCTGCGTTGATGTGGGGGCCTGAAGGTGCTTACGTTTGGGTGGTGAAAGAGGATAAAGCACAGCGCATTGATGTCAGTATTATGCAGCGTCTACCCGGCCGTCTATTGGTTGACGGTGCTTTACAACTTGGCGATGAACTGATCATTGAAGGCGTGCAAACATTACGCCTTGGACAAACGGTTGAGCGCCTCAATGAAGCAACAGTGCAGGGAGCGGAACAACCATGAAGTGGGCGCCGCAACTCAACGATTTACCCTCACTCTCGATCCGACGACCGATCCTGATTGTCGTTCTTAATTTACTGATCATCATTGCTGGCTTTGCCGCCATTCAAGGTGTTGAAGTCCGCGAACTGCCCGATGTTGATCGTCCCATTGTGTCCGTAACCGCAAGTTATCCAGGAGCAGCACCTGAAACCGTAGATACCGAAGTGACTAGTCAGCTTGAAGGTGCTGCAGCGCGGGTCAGTGGGGTGAAGTCGATTCGAGCATCGAGTGAAGAAGGTAGCTCGCGGATTGTGATTGAGTTTTTACCGGGTGTTGATCTTGATAATGCTGCGAATGAAACCCGAGAATCGGTCAGTCGGGTGCAGCGGCGCTTACCTGAACAAGTTGAAAACGTTGCGGTGATTAAAGCCGATAATGACGCCGAGTCGGTGGTATCGCTGGCAATTTCAAGTGAGACCCTTGATTTGCCTGCATTAACTGAACGGGTCGAAACTGATTTGGCGCCAAACTTTTTAAATATTCCGGGGGTCGCCGATGTGCGCCTTACCGGCGATCGTCGCCGGGTGATGCGGGTTGTCATTGAACCGCTGCGTTTATCGAGTTATCAACTGACCGTGTCGGAAGTAGCTGCCGCGCTAAGGCAAGCCCCTTTTGATGTACCTGCGGGTAGCTTAAAGTCGACCGATCAACAATTGATTGTTCGCGCTGATGCCAGCTCAGTGACCACTAAAGATGTCGAAGATATCATTATTCGAGGTACCACGCGCGTCGGTGATGTCGCGACCGTTTACTTTGGTCCGGCTGACGCGGGCAGTATTACACGCCTTGATGGTCAGCAAGTTCTTGGTCTCGGCGTTATCCGTCAAGCCCGTTCAAATACCATAGAGATTTCTGACGAAGTTTTACGATTGGTGGAACGGATTAAGAAGCAGTATCCTGAGCTGACCATTCGTATTACTAGTGATGACGCCGAGTTCATTCGTAGCTCCGTCGAAGAAGTCATTACCTCGTTAGCATTAACCATTGCCTTGGTTGTCGCCACGCTTTGGCTATTTATTGGGTCAGGGCGAGCTACAATCATTCCAGCAGCATCCATTCCCGTCGCCTTGATCGGTGCGATCGCAGTGATTTGGTTGATGGGCTTCTCTATCAATATTTTAACCCTGTTGGCGTTGGTGCTTGCGACCGGCTTGATTGTTGATGATGCCATTGTTGTCTCAGAGAATATTCAACGTCGCCGTAGTCTCGGCTATGGCGCGCGCGCCGCAGCAGTGATCGGCACCCGTGAAGTGTTCTTTGCCGTGGTGGCGACCACCGCTGTCCTTGTCGCTGTGTTTGTACCTATTGCCTTCTTACCTTCAACGGCGGGGCGCTTGTTCCGCGAGTTTGGTGGCGTGCTTGCTGCGGCAGTGATTATTTCTTCGTTTGTGGCTTTGTCGTTGGTACCGGCGTTAACAGCGCGCTTACCGCTAAAAGCGCCAAAAGAAAATGCCTTATCGCGCATTGGTCAGCGTTTCAGCAATGGCTACAAACGTTCGTTGCACTGGGTCTTGAATCACGCGTTGGTAGTTTTCATCGCCTGTACAGCGGTTGCCGGCAGTGCGGTGTATTTCTACAGCAACGTTGATAATGAGCTCATGCCTTCAGAAGATCGCGGCTTAATTCGTATTTTTGCCCGTGGACCTGACGGTGTTGGCCTCAACTTTATGGATCGTCAAGCCCAACGAATGGAAGAAATTCTTCTACCTTATGTGAATGGCGGGGCGGTCGAGAGTATTAATACCCGTGTCGGTCAGTGGGACCCTAACCTAGTTTTTATTACCGTTCGACTGTCCGATTGGGAAGCGCGTGATCGCTCGCAACAAGAAATCATCGATGAAATACGCGGGCCGTTGTCACGTATCCCTGGCGCACCAGCGCGCGCCTTTGGTTCGAATAGTTTGAACTTGCGTGGTCAAGGTGGCGGTTTGGAAGTTGCGCTCACCGGTGACGAGTATCGCGATATCTATGATGCGGCGCAAAAATTCAGTGCTGCGTTGCAAGAAGCCATGCCAGAGGTGGGCTATCCACGCATCGGTTACCAGCCCACGCAGCCACAACTGCGAGTGAACATTGATCGGCGCCGGGCGTCCGATCTTGGGGTGTCACTGAGTGATATCTCGACCACGTTAAGGGTGGCGATTAATGGCGACGACTTGGTGGATTTGAACATTGGTGACCAAGCGGTACCTATTATGTTGCAGGCCAATCGCAGTCTTATCACCTCACCCATGGATTTAACCAATCTCTATGTTGGCACTGATGATGGTGGCTTGGTACCGCTATCAAGTGTAGCGACCATTAGCGAAGAGGGGGTTGCTGCAGATCTTGGCCGTCGTGCGCAACGTCGGGCGATTACCATCGATATGCAAATGCCGACCAGCATTCCGATTGAACAAGCGGTTGAGCAACTACGCACCATCGCCAATGACACGCTTCCGGAGTCGATCGGCATGGTGTTGCTTGGTGAAGCTGAAGCATATGAAGAGACCGAACGCGAAGTCATGTTAACCTACGCTTTGGCGTTCTTAATTGTGTTACTCGTTTTAGCGGCGCAATTTGAAAGTGTGAACAGCGCAGTAGTGGTGATGGCGACAGTACCCTTTGGCATCGCTGCAGCCTTCTTCGCCTTGTTCATTACGGGGACTTCAATCAACATATTCTCGCAAATTGGGTTGGTAATGCTCATAGGTTTGATTGCTAAAAACTCAATCTTACTTGTTGAATTTGCAGACCAACTCCGCGACAAGGGCCAGTCTGTAAGGGATGCGGTTGAGCACGCTGCAATTATCCGTCTGCGTCCAATCATGATGACCTTGGTTTCGACACTGTTAGGCGCCTTGCCATTAATCCTTTCTGTTGGCGCTGGTGCAGAAGCCCGAAATGCCATTGGCTGGGTTGTCTTTGGCGGTCTTGCGTTTGCCGTTGTCTTCACTTTATACCTAACGCCGGTCATCTATCTAGCCTTGGCGCGTTTCACTAAACCTCGCGCTGATGAAACCCAGCGTCTTGAGCGTGAAATGGAGCAAGCCGAAGCACAGTAAAAGCTTATGTGCCAAGGGGAAAATCGGTTATCATCAGGTAATCCTTTTGCCCCTTGGCGTTTCCTTCCTCTAAGATGCTGAAAGTAGGGGCTTTAACTACACAGCGAGCACCTAATGATTCTAACGACCCTGCCGACGATTCCTGTTCAAGGACAATCCATTCGCACCACAAATGCTGCAGAATTTGAGCCTAGCACCGCTAAAATTGGCACGCTTTGGCAGCAATTTTCCACTGAACTGGCAACCAAACTAACTGAAAGTTCGAATGTTTATGGCTTGTATACCAACTATGCTTCAGATCACAATGGCGCTTTTGATGTTGTCGCGTGCGCAAGTCCACTGAACCCAAAGGTAACGCCAGCGCTTGAGTCATTTGAAATACCAGCCGGTCATTACCTTAAATTCTCGGCTAGTGGGACAATGCCTGATGCTGTGATCCGACTTTGGGGCGAGGTATGGGATTACTTCAATAATGTCGACTGTCCACATCAACGTAGCTACATGACAGATGTTGAACATTATCTAAGTGAAAACGACGTGGCAATTTATATCGCGGTAACCACGTAAAAAGAAATCCAACCTAAGCAGCGTAAACTTCATCGACAGCCACCCAAGGTTGTCGATGATCACTGGCCAAACATCTCACTCAAAATTCACGTCACGTTGGCATCCCATAAGTAAAGCACCCATCTAAATTGTAACTTTTTGCGCATGACGCTTGGCAAAGTGTCGCCTAGTTGAAAATCGTACGCTACGTGAAAAAACATTCATTCGCAGGGGGATTACCCACATAATTTCACGTAGAAGCGCCTAATTATGTGAACACCCACTTAGGCAACTACCACTTATACATATCATATTTAACATAATATATATTATGCGCAATTATAAAATAGGTGAAAATAAGGATGATCGCGGCATCGCTGTTCTTCCCTCGACGATCGACGTTACGTTGGGATTATCGTTGGTTTGGATGTGGCATTTTGTCCATGTCATGAACGCTATCGCCGTTAGAACTTGGTAGCATTTTTGCAACATCAGCGATACGCTAAGCGCATTCGCAAAATGTGTTTTTAAACTTAAGGAATGCTAAAAATGTTGAAACAACTCTCTGCAGCAGCACTCGCTGTATCACTTGGTCTTGGCACTGCAAATGCTTCAATGCTCTACAAAGTATCGGGTAACGGTATGGAAGAACCTTCGTACTTGTTCGGTACCATTCATATTATCTGTCAGTCAGACTTTAAAGTTGACGACGCTACCACTGCAGCGTTCAACGAAGCGGATCGTATTGTGCTTGAGCTCGACATGGATGACCCTGCGGTAATGCAAAGCATGCAATCTAAGGTGCTCAGCCCTGGCGGCGAAAAGATCTCAAGCTATCTTGATGACGACCAGCAAACGTTGTTGGATAACTTCTTAACCAGTAATATTGGTGCGAATTTACAAGCGGTCGATAATTTACGCCCTTTCATCATCTCTACTATGGTGATGTCGAGCCAAATGGGTTGTGCGCAACAGGTTTCCTACGAAGGTTATTTCGTACAGCAAGCCATGGCACAAGAAAAGCAACTGGATGGTCTCGAGACAGTCGATTTCCAAATGGGTGTGTTCGAGCAGATCCCTCATGACGAGCAAGTTAGTTGGCTGATTGAGTCACTGGAGCAACCTGAGCAAGCTAAAAAAGACTTAAAGCGCATGCTTGACGCCTATTTGGCTGCGGATGTTGAGGGGCTGTATAACCTATTCTCTGAATACGAAGCTTACAGCGAGTATAAAGCCTTGATGCTCGACAATCGCAACTATGATTGGCAACAAAAGCTTGACCAGCAATTGCAAGCGCCAGGCAGTGAATTTATCGCAGTTGGTGCAGGTCACTTAGGCGGGAAAGCTGGTATGATCAACCTATTGAAAGAAAGTGGCTACACTGTTGAAGCTGTTGCCCAAAATTAAATAAGAAGGAACTCTATGCGCGTTACCGCTGAACATCTACAACCACCAATCGAAGCATGGGCGCAACAGCGCCCTGCTCAACCCCACGCGGACCCTTTGGTGGGTCAACAACGTGCGCTCGCGGCGATTGAGCAAACCATGCGTATTGGTGGTCGTTATGCCCATGGCTATATGGTTACCACGCCGGGCTTACGTGTGGTCGATGTTTTGCGAGCGTTGCAAGAGCGTCATCAATGGGTTCACTTTGAGCGCTTTGACTGGCTTTATCTGGCCAATCCAGACTCAGCCAGTGAGCCGCTATGTGTCAATGTCCCGGCCGGTAGCGCTCGTGATGCGTTACGTGACTTGATGGAGCTATTTGAAGCACCTGCTGAGCAACGCGCGGCACGGGCCGAGGAAATGCGCGAGCACTTCCCGAGTGAGCGCTTTGCTCGTTACCTTGCTAAGGTGCAAGACAAGACCTTCGATGATTTACCTGGCACTGAACTGGCGACAGTGATTGTCGAGTCTGACCAGCAAACCAATGATTTTGTCTTGTGCGATCGGGTCACCGATGCCAGCTTGTTTGGGAGTATCCGTTTACAATCGGTCGCTGGTACCATCAGCTCTGAACTGCACTTGATTCAACCCGGTGCACTGTTAAAAGCGAACGGTGGTGTGTTGGCCATTGATGCGGAAGAATTGTTGAGTCAGCCGGGCTTATGGCGCAAATTGAAGTATGTCTTACGTACCAGTTTGTTTCATTGGCCACAACCCGGTGAAACGGCCAATATCGCCGCGTATTATCAACCGGAGCCGGTACCCATTCATTTAAAAGTACTGTTGCTCGGTGATCGTGGTATTTATGGCCAATTGCGTGAGCTTGATCGTGACTTCGATAATCTCTTCCCTTATTTGGCAGACTTTTCGGCACATTACCCGCTCAGTCATGAGCCATTAGCGCCCTACTTTAATTATCTTGCTTATGTTGAGCGTGAGGCTGCAACACTGCCTGTTGCAGCAAGTGCGATTGCACTGATTTTAAAAGAGTCGTCACGCTTGAGTGATTATCAGACGGAATTATCCCTCGATACCATTGCGTTAATGCAGTTGTTGCGCGAAGCCGGTGCTGCGGCGCAGGCAAAAGGATTGCAGGAAATCGACCATGACGCAGTTGCACAAGTTTTGCAGCAACGTCAGCAGCGCGACGGCTACATCTCTGAACTCAGTCGCCGCCAGGTACTTGAGGGGCAAGTTTATATTGCAACTGAAGGTGATGTTATTGGTCAAGTGAATGGTCTTACGGTGGTCACTATTGGCGGCAGCGAGTTTGGTGAACCGACGCGTATTACTGCGACCGTGCATTACGGCGATGGCGATATTATCGATATTGATCGCAAATCTGAACTCAGTGGTAGCATCCATACCAAGGGGGTGATGATTTTGTCGGCCTACATCGCCAATGTGTTTGCTCGCAATGACGAAATGCGTCTTTCAGCGACCATTGTCTTTGAGCAGTCCTACTTTGAAGTGGATGGCGATAGTGCTTCTCTTGCCGAACTCTGTTGCTTGCTGTCAGCGCTTGCCGAAGCGCCCGCTGCACAAGGGTTGGCCATCACTGGTGCGGTAGACCAATTTGGTCGGGTACAAGCGATTGGGGCGGTTAATGAAAAAATTGAAGGTCACTTCCATTTGTGCCAAGCACGTGGTTTGAATGGCCAGCAAGGTGTCATTATTCCTGCTGCAAACGCCAACCAGCTGAATTTGGGGCAAGATGTAATGCAAGCCGTTGCTGAGGGTAAGTACCATGTACATGCCATCGATGATGTTGCTGAAGCTCTGGCATTATTAACCGGTGAGAATCAACAACAGCTGTACGCTCGAATTGAAAAGCGTTTGGCTGAATTACAACACTGTGAACCTGAACTACCTTGGTACCGTCGCATCTGGTAAAGCTGACTTGTCGGACTTGTTTAGCGTACAAGTGTTCGCTAAGCTAACGGCGCTTAAAAACGCGATCTGCGTATTGCATGATCACGCACTTAACGGACAAGGTATTTATGACCCAATCAAGCTTTACTCGCGAAGACCTTTTGGCATGTTCAGAAGGCGAAATGTTTGGCCCTGGTAATAGCCAGCTCCCTGCCCCTAATATGTTAATGATGGATCGTATTGTCACCATCAGCGACGAAGGCGGTGAATACGGCAAAGGCTACATTCACGCAGAGCTCGATATCAATCCAGATTTATGGTTTTTCGGCTGTCACTTTAAAGGCGATCCGGTAATGCCTGGTTGCCTCGGTTTGGATGCGATGTGGCAATTAACTGGCTTCTTCTTAGCATGGCTTGGCGGCCCTGGCCGTGGTCGTGCACTAGGTGTGGGTGAAGTGAAATTCACCGGTCAGATTTTACCAACCGCGAAAAAAGTCACCTACCATATTGATATGAAGCGCGTCATTAAACGCAAATTATTTATGGGCATGGCAGACGGTCGTGTTGAAGTGGATGGTCGCACCATCTATACCGCGAAAGATTTGAAAGTTGGACTCTTCACGGACACGTCAACCTTCTAAATGCCAGGTTTCGACAAAAGATCCGATTGAAAAATAAAAGCCCGTGCATGACACGGGCTTTTTTAATCTTCTTGGTTGTGTTGGACAGATTAACGATATAATCCTACACTTCGCGCTTCTTGCGCGTCGCGCCAACCGCCTAACCACTGGGAACGAATTTCCTGATTTTGATACGGACATAGTTCTTTTGAACGACCTGATACACCTGCTTTAAAACCTTGTGCGTGTGCCCGTTCTAGGCGATCGCGTTTCTGTCTTTTCATCATTCACATCCTCGTCCAGTTATACAGTTCCTAAACTTGGTAAGAGCGAAATATTTCACTCTTGTAATAATAGATAACAGTTCTAACGAGGAGTTCAATAGATAAAAAAAACGCTTTTCCAGTTTCGTCGTTAACTCACTGAAAAAGCGTTAGATTTTAAGAGGTTCTTTACTTAGAACAAGTTCTTCGACTAAACCTTAAAGCGGCGACGAAGTGTAATAAGCCCACCAATCAGGAACATACCGAGCATACCGACAATACCGGTCGACGCACCTTGGCGTTCAACGCGAGTTTCTTCTTCAGAACAGTTCGAGATTTCACCACCGGTAGGATCAAGTACGATCATTTGCCCTACTTGTTCGGTGTAGACGGTACCATCGGTGTCAGTGCGCTCAATCGGCTGCACGTTTGTCGCAACAATTTCACTGTTATTGTTGATACCGTCAGCGGTAGCAATGAATACCCCAGCTTCACAGCCGACAGCGTCATTTAGATTAATGAAGTTGGCGTCAGTCTCAGCGCTGGCATAGAAGAAGCCAACACGACGGCGTTGATTCGATAGCGTTGGTTCAATTTCTGCGGTACCGACAATTTCACCGGCATTGTTGATGGCCGTTGGGATCGTACTTGAGCCGACAAAGAAACCAGGTAATTCATTAAAGGTATCGGTATCGATGTCGTACATGAAGCCAACGTAACGCTGCACCCCTTGAATACGTTTGATCAAGAAACCAACCACTTGGTTATTGTCATTGATGTCGGTCGCAGAGCCCCAGTAGTACTCATTGCTATCGGTAATAGCACGAGTTTCACCGTCAATAAATACCACTGGCATTTTGATACGGCGGCTTGGGGCTGGCTCGCCTTCGTAGTAGGTCCAGCTTTGGCCTACCGCGATGCCATTGTTGTTCACCGCATAGGCGTAGGTTGAGAAATCAGCACTGTCTTCTTGATCTTCAACTTGGCTACGCTCCATCAGTGGCTCGTACTGCTGTGAAGAAATTACGTTACCACTGCCATCTAATTGCCACACGATAGCCCGCATGTCGTAAATGGATTGGTTAGTACCAATGGTCAAACGACTGTAGTAATCCTGCAAGTTGGTTGCCACAGCGTTGGACAAGTTGTGCCAGCGTTGCCACATACAAATATTTACTGGGCGCGTTGCTGTGCCTTCGTCCACTGATGTCTGACAGCTCTCCGCAAACTCAACAGCTTGAGGGCTTAGTCCAGTACTGACATAACCTACCGCGACGTTATGGTCGTTGATATCCATCATCACGGATTCACCACCTAAATAAGACTGCTCTGGCGCTTCATAGGTACGGGTGGTTACCCCGTCAGTCCAAATGGCTTGACGTGTAAAGTCACGCTCACTAAAGGTTGTGGTAAGTTCTTTCTCGTCCTCGCCCTCACCTACGGTGTAGGTGTATTCGATAAAGCGATATGGCGCGGTACCCCAGCCGACGCGAACGTCGTTGTTGTTTAAGCCATAGTAGAAATGATCCGTTGACCCAGTTTGTTGTGGCAAGGTCGCATTCGGGTCTTCAAAAAAGGCCTCAAAGTCGACCTGTTGGCCGTTGTAAAAGCCAGCATAGTAGTAGCTCAAACGAGGGTTACTGGTTTGCGTGGCGCGGGCGTCTCGCAAGTTATTGACTAAGGTCTTGTACTGACCGTCGCTTAGCTCGTATGTGGTGAGATCTAAGTCTTCATCTTCTGGGTCAATACCAATCCCGTACAACGTAGCATCTGAGAGTTGTGTGAGATCGATTTGCAAATCTAACGGGAACTGCCCTAAGGCGATGCTGTGGCGGTTATCGTTCAAGGCTGCGGGATACAAATGTAAAACGCTATCTGGTGTTTCAACTTTTTGAAAAGAGTAAGCATCTGCTTGTGCAGTGTTGCTGAGCATGGCTGAAGCAATCGCAACCCCCAGCACCCCTAAATTAAAATGTTTCATACGATTCTTAACTGCTCTCTTGTTGTAAATTTTCGAGCTCATCCCAGCGCTCTAACGCCACCATGAGATCGTTCTCAATAGCTGACAAGCGCTCTAAAACGGGCCCCGTTTCAGAATGAGGCCGGTTATAAAACGCGGGATCACTCACTTGAGCTTGAAGCTCTTCTTGCTCAGTCTCTAATGCTTCAATGTGCTCCGGAAGCATATCAAGTTCACGTTGAAGCTTGTAGGATAACTTTTTCTTAGGTTGGACTGAACCCTTATTCACCGGCTTTTCTGACTGCTTCGGGCTAGGTTTAGTTCCCACTGATTTTTGTTGCGACAAATAATGCTCAACATCGTTAAAGTCACCGACTATTTCTGTGACCTTCCCTTCACCTTCAAATAACAAAATGCTGGTTGCCGTGTTGTTCACGAATTCCCTATCGTGACTTACTAAAATGACCGTACCTTGATAGTCAGTAACGATTTGCTCTAACAGCTCCAAGGTATCGATATCAAGATCGTTGGTCGGTTCATCCAGCACCAACAAATTACTTGGCTGTAGAAACAGCTTGGCAAGCAGTGCCCGGTTACGCTCCCCTCCGGATAATGCATGCACCGGTGTACGTGCTTGTTGCGGTGCAAACAAGAAATCTTGTAAGTAACTTAGAATATGACGGGTACGCCCATTAAATGTGACATCTTGTTTGCCATCGCCGACGTTATCAGCGACAGACTTTTCCGGATCTAATTTGGCACGGTGCTGATCAAAATACGCCACTTCGAGGTTGGTACCGAGCTTTACCTTGCCGCTATCGACAGCTTGTTGTCCTAACAAGATGCGGATCAAGGTACTTTTGCCACAACCGTTAGGCCCTACGAGTGCAATCTTATCGCCCCGCTGAAGGGTCAAATTAAAGTCATCAAGAATAGGTTTCTCGGCAAAGCTCAGTGACACCTGTTCGCCTTCAAATACCAGCTTACCTGAGCGCCCCGACTCTTGCACCGCGAGACGCGCCGAGCCTTGCTGTTCACGCCGTTGTTGACGCTCCTTGCGCAGTGCTTGCAATGCCCGCACGCGGCCTTCGTTGCGGGTACGACGGGCTTTAATGCCTTGGCGGATCCAGGTTTCCTCTTGCGCGAGCTTCTTATCGAACTCGGCGTTTTGATTCGCTTCAATCTCGAGAAGCTCTTGTTTTTTCACCAAGTAGCTATCGTAGTCACCTGGAAACGAAGCTAACTGACCGCGATCAAGATCAATAATGCGGGTCGCCAAATGCCGAATGAACATCCGATCGTGGCTGATAAACAACACCGCACCGCGGAATTCCAACAAGATCGATTCAAGCCAACGCACCATGTCGATATCAAGGTGGTTGGTGGGCTCATCAAGCAACAATAAGTCTGGGTCAACCACCAGCGCACGTGCTAACGCGACCCGTCGCAACCAGCCCCCCGACAAGGTTGCCATCGAGGTGTTCTCTTCCAGTCCCAAGCGGGTTAACGTTTGCTCGATACGGGTTTGCAATTGCCAACCGTCAACGGCTTCAAGTTGTGTCTGTAAACTGGCTAACTGTGCCAGTAACGCACCATCATCCGGTGCCGCTGTTAACTGCAGCGAAACATCATGGTACTTCTTTAAGACATCACCAGTACCGGCTAAAGCTTCAGCAACATAGTCATAAACGCTTTGCTCAAGATTCGGAGGTGGATCTTGCGGCAAGCGCGCCACCACGGTGTCACCAACCGTTTGAATGACACCGTCATCGAGTTGGATATCACCTGCAATCGCTTTAAGTAAGGTTGATTTACCCGCGCCATTACGACCGACTAAACACAGGCGTTCACCGGCTTCGATCACGAGATCCACATGATCCAAAATCGGCTCGCGACCGAACGCCAATTGCGCTTGTTGTACACGTAAAACCGTCATGCTGTCACAAATTCCATCAGTTGTTCCCCAAAGGGCCAGCGCAGCTCAGCGTCATCTTTGGCGCGCACTAACACGGGGATGAGCAACGCATACTCGTCCCATAATTCAGGTTGTTGACTAATATCAACCCAATGCAGGCGCATCGGCTGCTCTAAATCGAGCCGATGCAGCAATGCCAAGGCTTCATCGCACAGCCCGCAATTGGGTTTACTTAGTAAATAAAAATCAGCCATCTGCGAGGGTGACCTTAAACAGGTGGTGAATGCCTTTATGGCGGCTAAAGTCAGTACTAATGGAGCGTTGGGTCCAATCTTCCGCGCGTAAGTACGCTTCATGTAAGCCCTCTTCGTCCAACTTAAACTTGCGCTTGTTGTTGGAGAATAAAATCACACCATCATCTTTCAACAGTCGTGCCGCCAGCTTCAGTAACTGCACATGATCACGCTGCACATCCAGTACATCGAGCATACGCTTCGAGTTCGAGAAGGTTGGAGGGTCAAGGAAGATCACGTCATAGCGCTGCTGTGGCCGCTGTTGTTGCAACCATTGCAAGCAGTCGGCTTGGACAAAGGCATGAGGTCGTAACGGAATGCCATTGAGACGGAAATTATCTTCGCCCCACTTCAAATAAGTTTTTGAAAGGTCGACTGACGTAACATCTCGCGCGCCGGCCAGTGCCGCATGTACCGAGGCACTGCAGGTATAGGCAAAAAGGTTGAGCACGCTTTTTCCCGCGCTTAGTTTACCGAGTTCGCGGCGCGCCCAACGATGATCGAGGAACAACCCCGTATCAAGGTAATCACTAAGATTCACCTTAAACTGGACGCCGTATTCGTGCACGACGCTGGTAATTTCACGGAGTTCTTTGCGCTGGTATTGTTGCTTGCCCGCCTGCTTCTGACGTACTTTTAAATGCATATTAGCCGCATCAAATGGCAAGGTTTCGGCCAAAGTATCGAGTAAATACCATAAGCGTTCCTTGGCGACTGCTTCAGGTACGTCTTTGGGGGCCGCATATTCCTGAATAACGAGATGTTCATTGTAAACATCTACCGCAGCGTTATACTCAGGCAGATCTGCATCATACAGGCGCCATGCGCTAACGCCTTCTTTTGCCGCCCATTTTTCAAGTTTTTGATAATTTTTCTTAAGCCGGTTCGCAAGATCGCTTGATTGCTCTTGAGTAAACTCAACTTGCTCTTTATGCAAATCATAAAGCGCCAAAATAACGTCTAACGCGCCATTATAGAGCTTATAGCGTTTGTGACTACGCAATTTTAAGCGCTTCAACAAGCTTTCATCACCGGCTAAAATCGCCACCTGCCATTGCTGAAAGTGCTGGCGCAATTGTGCACCAAAACGGCGATATAAAAGCAAGGTCTCAACCTCTTCACCGAGGCGCTCACCGTAAGGCGGGTTACACAACAGTAATGGTTGTTGTCCTTCCTCAAGCTCGGGTGGTGTGACTTTCGTCGCGTCAAGGCACTGCCACTGGCAACGCTCGGTAAGACCCAAACGCGCAGCGTTCTGATCCGCAATGGCAACCAAACGTGCGTCATTGTCAGAACCGATGAGTTGTAACGCTGACGACGCTTGCGCGGTGGCAAAACGTTGTTGTGCTTCGTCAACCAATTGCTGCCAAACTTCTGCATCGTGCAACAACCAGGCATCAAACCCCCACTGTTGGCGGCGCAGCCCTGGTGCGTGGTCTAACACAATCATCGCCGCTTCAAGCAGCAAGGTTCCCGAACCACAAAATGGGTCCATGAGTACGTCGGTGGCACCATTAACACCGGCGCGTAAGGCAATGGCCGCAGCTAAGGTTTCACGCACAGGTGCCGCGCCCTGCTCAAGGCGGTAGCCACGACGGTGCAAGGCCTCACCACTTAAATCGTAATACCACGTCAGTTGTTCACGATGCAGATGCGCATGAATGCGCACATTCGGGTCGTTGCGATCCACACTCGGGCGCCCAAGTCCGGCGTCACGGAAATGATCGACCACCCCATCTTTCACCAGTTGCGCACCAAATTGGGTGTGGCGTATTTGCTGGTTTTGGCCGGTGAAGCTCACCACAAATGTTTGTTCGACATCGAAGTGTTTTTGCCAAGGCGTTTGCGCAATCGCTGCGGTAACGCGTTGTAGATCGCGCCCTACTTCACATTGTCCTAATTGCAGCAAAACACGGCTGGCTAAACGACTCCATAGACAAACCCGATAAGCGCCTTGCAAATCGGCACTAAAACGACAGCCGGCGACGGTTTGTTGCACGGTATCGAGGCCAAGTTGCTGTAGCTCGTCAAAAAGTAACGGCTCAAGTCCTTTGGCACAGGTGGCAAAGAGTTGCAGGGTTGCGGTCATAAGTTTGGTTGATCCTGTTGATAAAAACGCATGTTTATAGCGCGCTATTATACGTTATGCACAGCGCGCTGTATTGTTTGAACTGCTGTAAAAACCAGCAGTTGATCACGATCTGCTGAAATAATCAGCAGTTGACACCCTTGTCTGTTGCGTTCTTCGAAAAGCTTGGTAGTATGCCCTTCATCGGACGCGGGGTGGAGCAGTCTGGTAGCTCGTCGGGCTCATAACCCGAAGGTCGTAGGTTCAAATCCTGCCCCCGCAACCAATCACTTGCCAATGTTTTTCTAGTTTTTCTTCATACGTTTTCTCTGGTAACGCATCCATATAACGCAATAAGATATCCCCTAACGTATCTGCACCGCGCAGTACCGTTTGTGATCCATCTAAGCCTGGAAAATCGCCCCCACCGTTGGCACGGTAATTATTGGTTGCAACGTAAAATGCTTGTGCATCCGTCACAGGTTGGCCTTGATAGGTTAAGGCCTGCACGCGCTCGCCCTCAGGTAAACGAATATCAATGTGATAATTCAGTCCCAAAATACTGTCAAAATTGTAATGTGGGAAGTTCGGGTTCACCACTGCCCAGCAATCGTCGGTCCCCTGTTCATGCTGGACAAAGCCTTTCGCACTTTGCTCTAACCAAGCTTTCAATTGCGCGCCAGTCACTTTCACAACGTCTAAGGTGTTCGGGTAGCGATACAGGTCACCCAGCGCGCCACGGGTGACAGTGCCAGCGGCGACGGCCGTCGCGCTATCGTCTGCGCTAAAGGCAGCATCAAATGGTGCTGCAGCACTTAATACCGGGAGCGGCTCAAGCCCTGCCGCAGCAAGCAGTTGCTGCGCTTGCCATAATTGCGCCCGTTGAACGAACTGGACCGCGCCACTGGCTTGCCAACGTGCGGTCTGGTAGCTAAGTGGTTGTTGTGTGCGGCCAATAGGACGCTCCATAAAGGCTAGCGTTGCTTCGTGTGCAGGCGCCACCAGCGCTTCAAGTTCGGGAACTGCTGCGGTAGTTTCAATCACAGCGCGTGTGGCAACCTTGTGCTCACGCACTTGCCAAGCGCCGTCCTGATACTGTAATTGCAAATCAATGACACCAAGGTGACTTCCATATACCCCAGGTTGCACCGTTGGTACGCCGCGAACGGTGCCACGTTCGGTATCCACTTCTGGTAATAGATCATAAACGTCAGTGCCAGGAAAAACTTTATGCTGATGCCCTAATAGCAACGCATCAACGCCTTTGATTCCTGCAAGCAGCCAACCGGTTTGTTCATCATCTTCTGGCTTGCTGGTATCTTGCGGCATGCCGGTGTGCGCGGCTAGAACAATCAGATCTGCCCCCTGTTGCTGCGCGCGTTGTACCGCAGCGGTTGCGGCGCTTAGCATATCGTCGACGGCAATTTTGTCATGTAAATGATGGTGGTCCCATTGCATAATTTGCGGTGGCAACACGCCAACGACCGCGATCCGCAGTGGAATGCTTTGGTTGGGTTGCTGCGGATGAGCCACGCTGCGTTCTAGCCAAGCGATGTCCGTCAAGCGTTCGGTAAGTGCCACTGGCGTCGCAGCCGTGCTACGTACATTGCTACTCAACACGGGGAAATTCGCGTCACGGTAGGTTTGGGCAAGGTATTCAAGCCCAAAATTGAATTCGTGGTTGCCTAGATTCGCGACATCGTACTCAAGCGCGTTAAGCATGGCGATGATTGGATGTGTTTGCTGAGCGACAGGAAAATCCGCGACAGCGTAGTCTGCTAACGCAGAACCTTGAATTAAATCGCCGTTTTCTACCAAGATATTGAGTGGTTGTTCGGTGCGCGCTTGCGCGATGAGCGCGGCCGTCGCCGCGAGGCCTTGGCCGTGTTTCGGTGCTTTCGCGAAGTAGTCATAGCTCAACAGCTGGCCATGCACATCGCTGGTTTCCATAATACGTAACGTAGTGGTTAAAGCGGTAGATTCAGACATAGGCGATCCGCAACTCGCAACAGCAAGACCACCACAGGTGGCGATCATCAGTAAATTGAAACGTTGTAACATACACAACCTATTGGTTAGGCGTGACGTAAGTGGTCATCATCGAGGTGAAGTTGCAGATAGTGACTCGCTTGTAAGCGGTTAATAAGCACTTTAACAGAGTCAAATTGCTGCATGACCTTCACATCAGAAAGGGTCATTGAGCTTGAGATCAACATGCATTCTGCGAATTCGTCATCAATAGCCATGATCACGAAAACACCGGTTTCGATGCCGGAATTCAGCTCAACGAGAGCACCTACATCAAGGGGATAATTGGGTGTTTCAGAGCAGCTTTGAAAATACCAACTTTGTGGCATCTGTGGCCGCCCGAAATGGGCAAGAATGGTACGATTTAGCGCTGCTTGGGTTAGCAACATTGGGTCCCACAGCTCATAGGTGCTCAGGATATCGTAAAACTCTTGAAAACAGGCGGCGTCTTCCATACTGAAGGCCGCATGCATAGGATTCAAAGGGATTAAACGCGACGATTTGTAGGGACATTTGTGCACCAACCCGTGATCGAGTTCCACCAGGAGCTGGTCTGCTTCAGGGTCATAAACCCATCGCCAATGCTGTGATGCGTGCACGGTAATTCCCTTCGTTATCGTTATTATCTGCGCATTAAAATAGCCAAGAACTGAACAAATTACAAGCGATTGACGATATCAGCAATCAAATCGGGTCCTTGGTAAATAAAACCGGTGTAAACTTGCACCAAGCTTGCTCCGGCAGCGAGTTTAGCGCGCGCCGCAGCATACGAGTCCACCCCGCCAACGGCAATGATCGGAATACGGTCATTAAAGATGGCTGCGAGCTGTCGTACCACACGGGTACTGCTATCAAATAACACTTTACCACTTAAGCCCCCTGCTTCATCAGCAAACGGTAAGCCGGCAACAGCGTCACGACTCAAGGTCGTATTGGTCGCGATAACGGCATCAATCTCATGTTTTAAGAAGGCTTGTGCCATCGCGGTCAATTCTTCGTCGGTAAGATCAGGTGCTATCTTTACTGCCAAAGGAACATAACGGGCATGTTTCGTCGTCAGAGCTGCCTGTTCTTTTTTCAAACTAGCGAGTAACTTATCTAAGGCTTCGCCATGTTGAAACGCCCTTAATCCCGGCGTGTTTGGCGACGAGATATTTACTGTAATGTAGTGCGCATGTGGGTACACTTTGCGCATGCAGTGCACATAGTCATCGACAGCATTCTCTTCAGGCGTATCTTTGTTCTTGCCGATATTGATACCAAGAATACCTTGGTAACGCGCTTGCTGAATTTGTTCAAGCAAGTAATCAACACCATGGTTATTGAATCCCATGCGATTAATAATTGCTTGTTTTTCAGGAATGCGGAATAACCGGGGTTTCGGGTTGCCAGGTTGTGGTTTGGGCGTGACAGTGCCAACTTCAATGAAGCCAAAGCCCATTTGTGCAAAAGCATCGACACACTCGCCATTTTTATCCAGCCCCGCGGCAAGACCAATGGGGTTAGGAAAATCTAACCCCATCACTTTCACTGGTTTAGCTGCTACTTTTCGACGCCAGACCATCGCTAATGGTGTATGGGCATACTTCTTTAGCATACCCATTGAACGATCGTGCGCTTGCTCTGGATCGAGTCGAAACAACCAAGCGCGTGCTAAACCGTAGAGACTCATCCGTTCACCGCTGTGTTCTGACTAAGCAACATCAACTCACGCAAGGCGACAGAGAACTTAGCGAACTCATGGCTCTTCGTGGTACGGAAGTCTGACAACATGTGCAACCAACGCTCGACATAAACGTCGTTCTCTTCCAACCAGGCTGCCAAGATAGCATCGCCACTGGCTTTGCTTTCAGCGCCTTTCAACATGCTCACGGTCAATGAACGTTGCTGCCAATCCAACTCTTCACGGAAAGCTGCACGAGCCAATGCCTGCCAGTGGTTATCCACCGGTTGCGTGTTGATTTGATCCAAGAACCAATGCAGTGAGACCTTGGCACCAAGGTGGAAGTACGCCATCGCTACTTGACCGACTTTTCGCTCGGTATCGTGAACGATATCTGCGATATCCAACGCTGAGAACAAGGTCGACAAAATCGCCACTTGATGCGCTAACTTCGCTGGTACGCCCGCTTGCTTAAAGCGCTCGATTTCTTTTTCAAGATCGGCACGCTCGCTATCAACCAAGTAGTTCAACAAATTCTTACGCAGGTCGTCGAAGCTCGCTTGATAGAAGTCCAAATGTTCCTGAATGGTATTCAACTCTGGACGGCGGTGACGCAAGAACCAACGGGTTGAACGACGCACTACACGGCGCAATTGGAACAACATTTGGTTTTGAATATCCGCAGGGATCTTGTTATTCCCTTCTTCAATTTGCTCCATTAAACCGCGTAAATTGAAGCATTCACGCGCGACCACGTAAGCTGAAGCTACTTCAGCTGCAGTTGCGCCTGTCGCGTCCATTTTACGGAACACGAAGTTAGGACCCATGTCGTTTACAATGTTGTTTGCCAAACGCGTGGCGATGATTTGTGCACGCAATGGGTGCGCTTGCATCGCTTCTGCATAAGGTTCTTGCAACGGCTGTGGGAATGCGTTGATCAACGAACGTGCATGGAACGGGTCAGCCATAACAGCATCGTCCGTCAACATGTCCTTCAACACCATCTTGCCATACGCAGTGATCACCGCTAACTCTGGGCGAGTAAAGCCTTTACCGCTGGCTTGACGTTCTGCCAACTCGTCATCATCTGGCAAGAATTCTAGCGCGCGATTTAACTGGCCTTCACGCTCAAGGTGGTGAATGAAGCGTTGCAGCTCTTTCACTTGATCTGCGCCGCGAATGGCTGTGACTGAGATGGACTGTGATTGACGGTGACAGTCTTTCAAGACGATTTGTGTCACTTCGTCAGTCATATCGTACAACAACTGATCACGTTGTTTGCGCGTCAACTCGCCTTGTGCAACGACGCTGTTCAACAAGATCTTGATGTTAACTTCGGTATCTGAACAATCAACACCGCCCACGTTATCAATCGCATCCGTATTGATACGACCGCCGTTGCGGGCATATTCGATACGACCTAATTGGGTGAAGCCTAAGTTACCACCCTCGCCGACAATCTTGGTGCGCAAGTCTTTACCGTTCACACGTACAGCATCGTTTGCGCGGTCGCCCACATCGCTGTCGCTTTCTTGGCTCGACTTCACATAAGTACCGATACCACCGTTCCAAACCAAGTCAACCGGCAAGGTCAAAATGGCACGGATCATATCGTTTGGCGCCATAGACTTCTTCTGCGTGCCAAACAATTTTTTCATTTCTGGTGTCAGTTCAATTGCTTTCGCACTACGTGGGAAGACGCCACCACCTTCAGAAATCAAGCTGGCATCGTAGTCCGTCCACGATGAACGCGGCAATTTAAACAAACGCTCACGTTCTGCGTAATTGCGTTTTGGATCGACAGGATTAGGGTCGATGAAGATGTGCATATGGTTAAAGGCTGCAACCAAACGGGTGTGCTCTGAACGCAACATACCGTTACCGAAGACGTCGCCCGCCATATCACCGATACCGACTGCAGTGAAATCTTCGTTTTGGCAGTCCACTCCGATTTCACGGAAGTGGCGTTTCACAGATTCCCATGCACCGCGCGCAGTAATCCCCATCTTCTTATGGTCATAACCAACAGAACCACCAGATGCAAAGGCGTCGCCTAACCAGAAGTTGTATTCTGCTGAGATACCGTTAGCGATATCGGAGAAGGTTGCGGTTCCTTTATCGGCTGCCACAACTAAATAAGTGTCATCTTCATCATGACGTACCACGTCGATTGGCGGTACCACTTCCCCTTCAATGATGTTGTCGGTGATATCCAACAACGCACGAATAAAGGTGCGGTAACACTCTTTACCTTCTTCAAAGAAGGCTTCACGATCTTCTGGTAATTCTTTACAGAAGAAACCACCTTTTGCACCCACAGGTACAATCACAGTGTTCTTCACCTGCTGTGCTTTGACCAAGCCTAACACTTCGGTACGGAAGTCTTCGCGACGGTCTGACCAACGCAAACCACCTCGTGCAACTTTACCGCCGCGCAAGTGAACACCTTCAACGCGTGGTGAATACACAAAGATTTCGTACTTCGGTAATGGCAACGGCATTTCTGGCACCAGCTCAGGCATGAATTTGACCGAAATATACGGCTTATCATTGCCTTCCGCGTTTTTCTGGAAGAAGTTGGTGCGCTGCGCAGCAGCAATAAGCTCAACGTAACGACGAATAATACGGTCGTCATCGAGGTTCGCGACGTTATCCAATTCACCGGTGATCTTGGTTTCAAGCGCTTCGATTTTCTTCGAACGGCTCTTCACACCTGGCTCAAACTTGCTGTGGAACAGCTTAACGATCAAGGTTGCGATGGTTGGGTACTTGGCAAAGGTACTTTCAATATAGCTTTGGCTAAAGGTGGTACCGATTTGACGCATGTATTTCGCAAACATACGTAAAATAACCACTTGGCGACCGGTCAAGTCACCGGCTAAGACCAAACGGTTAAAGCCGTCATCTTCGTAGTGGCCAGCCCAGACCTTGGCAAACGCATCTTGGAAAACGTCACGGCTGGCTTCAAGATCCAAGGTCGCATTGCTATGCAACATATGGAAATCAAGCACCCAATAGATATCGCCATTGGTGGCTTTAATGTGGTACGGGCTCTCACCAATAATACGTAAACCGAAGTTTTCTAACATCGGGAGCACGTCAGACAAGTGGATTGGCTCGTCTTTATGGAATAGCTTCAAACGCACATGTTTACTTTGTGCATTTTCTTCGCGCGAACGATAGAACAACATGCCTAATTTGTGATCGTTGTCTAACGCCTCTAACTGCTGAATGTCAGCAAGAGCGACTGATGGTAATACTTCTTCCTTGTATGCACGCGGGAACGCGTTGGCATATTTCTTATTTAAAGCGTTGGCTTTAGATTCACCAAAAGTACTGCGAAGGATACGTTCGAAGTTGTCTTCCCAAGTACGCGCAGCTTCAATAAGATTTTGTTCCAATTCTTTCACATCGATGTCCTGTACATGGTCACCTATGCGCACAGTGTAATGGGTGCGGGCGAGTGATGATTCTGAGAAATACGTGGTGAATTCCACGTCGTATTTGCTGTTCAATGTGGTCGCTAAAATGGCTTGCGTCTTTTGACGCAATAAGGTGTTGTAACGCTCTTTAGGTACGTACACCATGCATGAGGCAAAACGACCGAAAATGTCACGGCGCACGAAGACGCGCGTCATGTCGCGTTCTTGCATTTGCAAGACGCCAATACCGACTTCAAGCAAGTCTTCTTCATGGGCCTGTACCACTTCATCACGTGGATAGGTTTCCAGAATGTTCAACAAAGCTTTAGCAGCGTGGGAGTTCGGCGCAAAGCCTGAACGTTCCATCACACGGCGGATCTTTTCACCGACCAATGGCACATCGCGTGCACTGTTGTTGTAAAAGTTACTTGAATAAAGACCAATGAAGCGGTCTTCACCGATCACGTTACCCTCACTATCGAAGCGTTTTACGCCGATATAGTCACAATATGCTGGGCGATGGACCCGTGACTTCGAGTTGGTTTTGGTGACCAGCAATAAACTATTGTCGAAGGTCATGTCGCGCGCTGCTTCTGGCAATGACGACACGAGACGTTCTTTGTTGGTGGCTGATTTACGCATCAAACCAAGACTTGAATCGATTTGTTGGCGGATCACATGATCGCCTTCAACGGTTTTCAAGTCGTAGCGGCGATAGCCCATCAAGGTAAAGTTATCTTGTGCCAACCATTCTAAGAAGCGCTGTGCTTCTTGCAGGTCTTTGGCATCACCAGGATAGTTAATATCGCTTAATTCTGCAGCGATGGTTTGCATACGCTCGCGCATGGCTTGCCAATCTTGTACCGAATAGGTGACGTCATCCATCACTGATGCCATTTCGCGTTTCAACTGCGCGATAGCATCTTTACTGGTTTGGCGATCAACCTCAATGAGGAAGACAGTATCAACCTCGTTGTCACCGCGGGTACCCGCTTTCAGTAATTGGGTAATGCGTTGCTCCGCGTCACGCTCGTGACTTAACGGCAAATGCAGTAGCAAGTGCGCATTGATCCCTAAGCGTGATAACGCCATCCGGATCGAGTCGACCATAAACGGCATGTCACTTTGAATAATTTCAATGATGGTGTGCGGTGATTCCCAACCGTGACTGGCGACATCTGGGTTATACACTTTAATCAGTGCTTTTTCGCCGGGTTGGTACTCATTGAAACTATGCCATAGACCCATGATGGCACCGTAAAGATCACTATCATTACGCTGTGCGAGTTCATCAGGAGCTACGTTACGGAACATGCGGAATGCAAAGTCTTCAATGACATCTGCGCGGTCGGTTGCGCGTTGCTGAATGAGCGCGGCCACTTTTTGCAATATGACGGGTGTCTGGCTGTCGCCAACGGAGTTCATGCTAAGTATCCTTAACCATTTTGAGGTTGAACATAACAGGGCTTGTGCCACAAATTTTTATGCCAACGGTTATTGTCGGACATTTAGCTTGGCTATTCAATGATTATTACATGTAAAAATCAGTGTTCAGACCACGAAAAACGTGGCCTGAACATGTTTATGACAGGTTTTTGCATGTTTATTGTAAAAGTTAGGATCAGAGGTCCAACGCATGACTGATTTTTTCTTCTAAATCAGGCGCCAACTTCTCAATTCCTCGTAACTCTACTAAACAATCCCGGAGTAGCTGTTGTCGTTTGGCATCGTAGCGACGCCACTGCAAAAATGGGGTCACTAAGCGTGCCGCAACTTGTGGGTTTACCGTGTTGAGTTGCTTAATGATCGTGAGCACGAAACGGTACCCCGCCCCATCGGCTTGATGAAAACGTAAGCTGTTGCGACAGAAACTCGCCACCAAGGCGTACACCCGGTTCGGGTAGCCTAAGTCAAACCAAGCGTGTTGGGCTAGTCGTTCGACCTCCGCCACCGTGTGATCAGTGACGCTGGTTGCTTGAATGGCAAACCACTTGTCCAATGCCAATGGCGTTGCTTGCCATTGCTGCGCGAACGCTTCTAACAGCTCCTTTGCCTCTGGTACTTCAAGGTGGACAGCGGTTTCCAAAGCGTGTTGCTGAACGGTCATATTCTGCGCCGTAAGCACACGTTCGCGCAGGACCGCCGTGTACTGAGTCGGAGCGGCTAACGTAAGATAATAGAGGCAGCGTTGCTGTAGCGCTCGGGCTGCCATCGCTGTTCCGCTCAGATCCTCCTCTGCCGGCGCTAGTTTTGTGAATTCTGTCGAAAAATCATCACGTAAAGCTTCCGCTAGGCAGCTTGCCAAGCTCTTCACTGCGCGTTCAATCGCCGCCAATGGAATGGCGTCCGGGTAATACTCGGCCAGTTCTTCGGCACTCGGTGGGGTGAAAATAAGTGCTTTGAGCGCATTATCCAAAGGCGCAGCTAAGGCTTGTCGCAGCGCTTTGATCGCAACCTCTGGGAGGGTGACCTCCTGTTCTGTTTTAACCGCGGTTTGCAGTGCACTGAGGTAGATTTGCTGTGCAGCCTCCCAACGCGTCACCTCTTGCGCTGCGTGGCCTAGGAGCACCGCATAATCATGCACATCGGTGGTACGGTATAATTTCACCGGTGCACTGAAGTTTTCCAACCAGGCCACTACAGGACGCTCGCGCACGCCTTCAATTTCAAGGGTTAGCTCAGACGTGGTCAATTCAAGTAGCGCGCTACCACTGTCCGCATGCGGTTGAATGGCCGCATGGGCGAGTGTCATAGGTTGCCCAGTTTCGCTATAAGCGCTGAGGAGCAATGGCAGCACCATTGCTTCTTTATCGGGTTGCTCAGGTGTCGGTGGCACCTGTTGTGTTAGTTTGAGCTTTAAGACCTGACGTTCAGCATCATACTGTTCCTCAATGCGAACTTCTGGGGTGCCGGCTTGGCTATACCAACGGCGAAACTGTGTAAGATCACGTTGATTAGCATCTTCCATTGCCACCACAAAGTCTTCGCAGGTCACCGCTTGACCATCGTGGCGTTGGCGATAAAGTTGCATGCCGGCTTGAAACCCCTGCTCACCCAACAAGGTGTGCAACATGCGAATCACTTCAGCCCCTTTGTTGTACACTGTGACCGTATAAAAGTTATTCATTTCAACAACTTTATCAGGTCGGATCGGATGCGCCATAGGGCTTGCATCTTCACTAAATTGATGACTACGCATCACCCGAATGGCATCAATACGATGGACGGCACGGGAGCCTAAATCAGCGCTAAACTCCTGATCGCGGAACACCGTTAAGCCCTCTTTTAAACTTAACTGAAACCAATCACGGCAGGTGATACGGTTGCCGGTCCAGTTATGGAAATATTCATGGCCGATGACCGACTCAACATGGATAAAATCCCAGTCGGTAGCGCTTTGCTGGTCGGCTAAAACATATTTTGAGTTGAAGATGTTTAAGCCCTTATTCTCCATCGCTCCCATGTTAAAAAAGTCAACAGCAACAATCATATAGCGATCAAGATCGTAGGCTAAACCGAAGCGCTCTTCATCCCATTTCATGGCGCGCTTTAAGGCGCCCATAGCATAATGGGCACGGCTAAGATTGCCTTTGTCGACAAACAACTCAAGCAACACTTCGCGACCTTCCATGGTGGTGAAATGATCCTCCAGTCGGTCGAAATCACCCGCGACCAAGGCAAATAAATAGGCCGGTTTCGGGTGTGGGTCATGCCATTTGGCAAAATGACGACCGTTGTCTAGTGCACCTTCAGCTTCCAGGTTACCGTTACTCAACAGCGAGGTGTAACGGGCATCGGCTTCAATGGTCGTGGTAAACACGGCCAGTACATCAGGGCGGTCGAGATAATAGGTAATTCGACGGAAACCTTCGGCTTCGCATTGCGTGCAAAATGCCCCACCCGATTTATACAAGCCTTCGAGTGCACTATTGGCGCTTGGGTTGATACGGTTGACGATCACCACTTCAGCAACATCTGGACAGTTATTGAGCTGCAACTGACGTTCACTCAACTGATAGTCTGCTGGGCTCAAAACAACACCATTGACCTGCACACTCACCAACTCCAGCTGTTCACCATCGAGCACTAGCGGCCCTTCAGCTAAACGACGGACCGTTAAGGTGGCAGTCACTTCGGTGGCTTGCTCATCAAGTTTGAGGTGTAAATCGACGGTATCAATAGTAAAAACCGGAGCGCGATAGGCGCTCCGGTATTGGACTTGCTTAGACATAACAGACAACTCTACGATTGGGTTGTTGGAGAAACGGGTTCCGGCTCACGACGGAGAATGCGGATACCGGTATAGCCGTAGAAAATGGCAATCAGTGGTGTTAACCAGTTGAAGATCGCAAACGGCGCATATTCAAATGGACTAATGGCAAGCGTACCCATCATGAAGGCACCACAGGTGTTCCATGGAATGAGCGCTGAGGTTAAGGTTGCGCTATCTTCTAGGCTACGTGATAACACCCGCGGGTCGAGGCCGCGCTCTTCATATTCTTCACGGAACATACGGCCCGGCAAAACAATTGACATGTACTGGTCGGCAGTAAGAATGTTGGCACCGAAGCAGGTAAACAAGGTACTGGTGATGAGGCTTCCGGTGGACTTCGCAAAGCTCAACAGGCCGGTAATTAAACGTTGTAACAGACCGATTTTTTCGACCACTGCACCGAATGTCATGGCGCTTAAAATCAACCAAACGGTGTTCAGCATGCTCGACATACCACCGCCACTTAACAGTGAATCAAGTTGCTCGCTGCCAGTTTCAACGGTAATACCGTCCGACAGTGCTAACCAAACTACTTTTAAGGTAGCAATCGCGGAGCTGTCGCCACTGGCTAGCTCGGTGATGAGCTCGGACTGAAAAAATACGGCCCACACACCACCAAGCAAAGCGCCGAAAAATACTGTCGGCAGCGCCGGTTTACGGGTTGCTGCTAACACCAATAGAATGACTAATGGCACCAACATTTCCCAGCCGATGTTATAGGCATTGGTAAGCTCGAGCTGCATGCGCTCTAATTGCAAGACACTGGCTTCGGCATCGGTATTCAAGCCTAAGATAGCGAACACGATAATCGACACGATAAAGGCTGGACCCGCGGTGTACACCATGTAGCGAATATGCGCGAACAGCTCACTACCTGCAACAGCCGGCGCTAGGTTGGTGGTGTCTGATAGCGGCGACATTTTGTCACCAAAATAGGCACCTGAGACTACCGCACCAGCGGTGATTGCCGGCGATAAGCCCATACCAGACGCGACGCCCATCAAAGCCACACCGATGGTCGCGGCCGTGGTCCATGAACTACCAATAGCAAGCGCGATGATGCCGCAAATAATGGTTGAAGCAGCATAAAACCAACTTGGATTAAGCAGATCTAAACCATAGTAAATCATGGTCGGCACGGTACCTGACAATAACCAGGTACCGATCAGCGAGCCCACCGCAAGAATAATCAACAATGCACCCAGGGCGACCGAAATGCCCTCTTTAATCCCCTCTTCGATATCATCCCAACGGTAATTGTTGGCGAAGCCAATCAATAACGCGACGCCACTTGCACACCACAGGGCGATTTGGTTCGGACCATAGGAAGAGTCTTCGCCAAACAAATAGACCGAAGTTCCGAGGGCGATGATGAGCACGACCAGCGGCAGTGCTGCTTGCCAGAGCGTCGGCTCTTTAAAGGCAGAAAGTGACGAGTTTCGCATAATAAAATCTCAAATTTTCTAGTTATTATTAAAACTGAATAACACCGATAAGCTGCAAGAAAATCAAAATGATAATCACAGGTGCAAGCCAACGTACTAAGAACAACCACAAGCGGAACAGCCCTGGTCGTGTGGCCAATTCATCCTGACTGGCCGAACGTGTCATTACCCAGCCGCTAAAGACGGCAAGCAGTAAGCCTCCCAACGGCAACAACAAAGAGCCCGTGGCGTAATCAATGACATCAAACCAATTGCCTAAGCTCTTGCCTGGCACTTGCCAATCTAACTTCGTCCAAGCGGCTCCGGCAAAAGAGTAAATAGTGACCTGTCCGAGCAGCCATAGCGTAGCAACTGCGGTAAAGGTAGCGCGCCAACGGCCCCACTCAAATTTTTCTTCTAAGAAGGCTACTGCAGATTCGATCATCGCAATCGCAGAGGTGAATGCAGCAATAACGAGCATGACAAAGAATAACGTACCAATCCATACCCCACCCGGCATCGAGCTAAAGGCCACTGGCAAGGTTTGGAAAATCAACCCAGGTCCTGCTTCTGGTGCTAAGGCACTGCCAAATACAATCGGGAAAATCGCAAAGCCGGCTAACAAAGCCACACCGGTATCAGCTAACGCGACCCACAAGGTGGTTTGCACCACAGAGGTCTCGCGAGGTAAATAAGCGCCGTACATGATCACAACGCCTGAGGCGAGTCCCAGCGAAAAAAATGCATGGCCTAAAGCCAAGAGTACGCCGTTAATCGTCAGGTCTGCAAAATTCGGCGCAAACATAAAATTAAACGCGGCAGCAAAATCACCAATCGAAGCAGCATAAATAGCGATAACAACGAGCAACGCGACCATGATTGGCAGCATCCAGCGTACTGCACGCTCAAGCCCATCTTTCAAGCCTTTACCAACCACTAGGGCAACGCCGACCAGCACCAAGGCATGCCAGAAGGTTAAACGTTCCGCTGAACTGACAAAACTACCGAACACACCTTTGATGGCGGCGACATCTTGATTTTGAAAGGTGCCACTTGCCGCTTCAAAAACATAAGCTGCTGCCCAGCCGGCAATCACCGCATAGAAACTCAGCACCAAGAAACCTGTCGCCATGCCAACCCAACCCGTGATTTGCCATGCACTGCTGCGGCCTGACTCCACGGCTACCTCACGTGCAGCAATACCGGGGCTATGACGTCCACGGCGACCAATAATGATCTCGGCCATCATAATCGGAATACCAATGACGGCAATACATAGCAAATACACCAAGACAAAGGCGCCACCACCGTTCTCGCCGGTAATGTAAGGAAACTTCCAGATGTTGCCGAGGCCGACGGCGGCCGCTGTCGAAGCCAGAATAAAGGCCATACGACTTGACCAGCGACTGGCGATGATTTTTGGAGTTGTCATAACTTGTTGTTCCGTAGCTCTTATTATTTTTACACTTACGGTGCCACAAAAAAGCCGCCTGGGGCGGCTTTTAATGAAGCTGCGTTTCGATGATTATTGCATTGCAATCTTCATCGTATCAATCAACTCAAAGCTTAGTACTAAGGTCTCATCGAGGTAAGGATCCGGCACTTCAAAATCTTTCGGCGCATCGTCCAAACTCTCGACCGGTTCAAGTCCGGCGCGGGTGAGACGCTCATTCAAACGCGCAAGACTCTTCTGTTCATTTTCCTGCTGTTCCGCTTCACGCTCAGCTAAAACTAAGCTCACCCACTTTTTCGCTTTCTCTTTGCGATAGGTTTCAGCGTCCTCAATGACGTAGGCAAACTCAGGGTTGCTCGCCACATGCTGCTGACTAACTTGCTGCAGCTGTTGAATGCGTTCGTCCGCGACAACATCCACAGGCGTATAGCTTGCGCTATCTAATTTATCCCAAGGTAACGCGTTCTCGAGGCTACTTTCACCAAACTCTTCGGTATCTGTGACGCTTGGAAAAACAATGTCTGGCACCACGCCACGCATTTGTGTACTACCGCCATTAATGCGATAGAACTTAGCAATGGTGTATTGCACACTACCGAGAGGTTCCTCAAAGAAGTCGAAGCGACGTTGTAGGCCGCGGTGTTGCTGCACGGTACCTTTGCCATAGGTGTTCTCACCCACAATCAACGCGCGTTGATAATCTTGTAAAGCTGCGGCAAAAATTTCTGAAGCTGAGGCGCTGTAGCGATCGACCATCACCGTCAGTGGGCCACCATAGTAGGTCTCATCATCACGATCACCGTTGACCTCACGCCGTCCACTACCATCCGCGACCTGCACCACAGGTCCTGAATCAATAAACAAGCCGGTTAAACGAATCGCTTCTTGTAAACTACCACCACCGTTCGTACGCAAGTCCATGACAATGCCTTCAGCATTCGCTGCGGTCGCTTCGTCAATAAGCTTTTTCACGTCTTCGCTAACATTGTGATAGAAGCTTGGCACCGTGATCACCCCGATAGTGCGACCTTTGTAGGGCCCCTCTTCCATGGTTTTCACGTCAACCTTAGCCGCACGATCTTCAAGCTTGACCTCATCACGGACAATCTTAACCGTGCTTGGCTTCGCGCCTGCCGCTTGATTCGCTTTCAGCACTTGCAGTTGTACGGTTGAGCCTTTCGGACCTTTAATGAGATCGACCACTTCATCTAACCGCCAGCCGATCACATCAACAAACTCTGCATCGGCGTCTTCACCTTGAGCAACCGCCACAACGCGATCATCGGGTGCAATTTCACCGCTCTTATCGGCCGGGCCACCTGGCACAAGGCTACGAATCACCGTGTAATCATAGTCGGCTTGGAGCACTGCACCAATCCCCTCAAGGGAAAGGTTCATGTTCTGCTCAAAGCGCTCTGAGTTACTCGGTGAGAGGTAACTGGTATGTGCTTCAACGCTACGGGCAAAGGCGTTCATCAAGGTCTGAAACACGTCTTCGCTGTTGGTTTGGGTTAAACGCTTAATCGCGCCGTTATAGCGCTTGCCCAAAGTTTCGACCACTTCTGGCCATTCTTTACCAGCCATAGTGAGGTTAAGGGCATCGTACTTCACCCGTTGCCGCCACAATTCGTCTAATTCGGCAGTGCTGGTTGGCCACTGCGCGTCTTCACGATCATAGTGATAGCGGTCGCCGGCAACGGTAAAATCAAAGGGTTTTTCTTCATCAAGTAAACTCAACGCGTACGCATAACGCTCATAACTGCGTTGGATACCTTTTTCAAACAGCGCATAGGCCGAAGCCAATTTGCCGGAATGAATCATGTCGTCAAACAGATGTTTGTACTCAGCTGCTTGTTCGATGTCTTCTTGCAACAAGAACATCTTGTTGTAGTCCATCAGCTCTAGATAACGATCAAGAATTTGCTCGGACAGCGCATTATCCAATTCCATATTTTTAAAGTGGTATCGGGTAAAGTACGTCGTCACGCGTTGACTGACGGCGCTATGTTGGTCTTCTTGCTTTAACTCCGGTAACTCTTCGAGGGTATGCACCGGAGGTAATGCCAAGGCTCCCCCTACCACACTGAATTGCAGTGCGATAGCGAGACTGAGCTTCTTCATCGTTTGAGCTGGCATGCAACTACTCCTGCTTTGCTATAAAAATGGCGTCTGCTTTCACTTTGACCGTCAGGCCATTGTGAAGTTGCACCACGACATCATTACGATCCTTTTCGACAATTTGTCCAGCCACTGGCTGTTTTCCAGCTTTAACCTGTACGTTTTGGCCAACGTGCAGCTGTGACTCATCAATGGCTTCGAGTTTTGGTGCTGCAGGCTTTTTCGCCGCAGGACGGCGCTTAGGTACATTGACCTTTTTCTTTGCCGGTGTTTTGCTTGGCTTTGCAGCTTCTGGACGCGCAGCTTTTTCAGCTTGCTTCTTACGCTCAGCAACTTCGGCTTTTGACTTCGCCAGTGCTTCAGCGGCATGCTGCTGGTGTTCTTCTTCCACCGCACCAACTTCATTGCCGTCTAAATCAATACGCTGGCCACCTGCTTTCATTGCCCGCAGATAGCGCCAAGAATTGGTGTAATGACGCAACGCAGTACGCAAACGGGTTTTACTTACGGCTTCATCGTCGGCAAGACGCTTGGCAAGTTCTTCAAAAATACCAACTTGTAAGGGTTTGGCATCCCCATTGAGTGAAAAGCACGCCGGAAATTTTTCCGCTAAATAGGCTAATACTTCTTTGTTGTTACTCAATTTTTTAACTTCACTCATCATCATCGCTGTCCTGCTGACGGGCGTCAGCTAGTTGCTCCATTATGTATGCCTGCATTTCGTCACTATCGAGTCCGAGTAAATCGGAATTTTCGATCCAGTCGAAAAGCGTACGGCGTACTACTTCTTCTAAAACCCCAAGACTATCATCTTCTTCACTGAATTGGTGAATGTAATGTAGTAATTCGTTCATTTGATCGACGGCGACATCGGCCTCGTCGTCGAAAAATACCATATCGTGATGGCTCACCAAATAGGCGTAGATGTCAAAATCGGTATACATGGTTTCCGCTCACGCCCAATCCAAGGTTTCGATGAAGCGTCCCAGTTTACTTAAGCCTTCGGCATCCTGCTCAGTAAAACGACCAACGGTTGGACTATCAAGGTCAAACACGCCGACGACTTGGTCGTTCACCACCAACGGCACCACGACTTCGGCATTGGACGCGCTGTCGCAAGCGATATGACCTGGGAACGCATGCACATCCATAACGTGCTGCGTCGTTCGGGTCGCTGCAGCGGTACCACAAACCCCTTTACCAAAAGCAATACGCAAACATGCGACCTTGCCTTGGAAAGGCCCCAAGACTAGTGTTTCAGGGGCTTTGGTGAGGTAAAAGCCAACCCAATTAACATCAGCTAAAGTGTCATAAACTAAGGCAGATAAATTACTTAGGTTGGCAATCAGATCGGTTTCACCGGCGGTGATCGCTTCTGCTTGAGCCAGCAAAAGTTCATAATCAGTGCTGTGCATGCATTAAGACTCTTGATCAGATAAAGGAAAACTTGCGATGGTTTGTTCATCTCGTGCTAAATCAGCACGCATCGCGCTTTTACTGCGGGTCACCAATAAACCGTCCGCACCAATTCGGAAAGGCTCATCCGATGGGCAGTATTTTGCTTGATACGCCATGACCAGCTGAATGGTGTTCGCCCGTTGCTCCTCGCTAAGGGCAACACCGTCCGGCCAGCGCCCAATTTCTACCGCTGTTACTAAACGTGCAAAGGTTTCTGGAGTAATACTGGCAAGTAAATCGTCAAACTGCATTAACGGCCTCGTTTCACCATGATTAACCGAACGCGGTTAATCAAAAACCACAACACACCGCCGCCCATCACCGCATAACTTACCTGAGCTTGCCATGAGTCCGGATGCGGTTGCACCCACACACTGTAGGCAAAGGCAGTAATACTGGCGAGTAAGGCCAACAGCGATTGGCTTAACAGCGTTTCTTTCTTGCGCTGACGTGCGCGCTCTTGTTCGCGTTCAAGATCATCTTGCGAGCGTCCTGCGAGCGTGTAATCGCAATGCGGACAACTGGCCGCTTTGCTCGAAATACGTTTATTACATGAGGGGCATTGAATCAGTGCCATGAGTGCCTCGTGTTAACTCCATCAAACTAAGCAATATAAGGGTTTCAGCGCCAATTTCAAGCGTTTCTGTAGCCCTGAAACGAAAGAACCCACGCGATGACGTGGGTTCTTAACAGAGGTTTGAAAAACGTTAGTTTAATCTTTGTTTTTCTGCGCCTGCTCCGCATCAAAGTCTTGCCAATAGGCTTTCACAGTATCTTTCATCTCACGTCGTAGCAAGAAAATACCGAGTAAGTTAGGCAAGGTCATCAGTACTATGGTGACATAGGACAAGGTCCACACCAACGTTGTATCGGCAAAGGAAGCGACGAAGAAACCAGCAACGTAGATAATACGGTACGGCATCACACCTTTTTGACCAAACAGGTACACCACCGCGCGGTCACCGTAGTACGACCAAGCAATCGCGGTCGAGAAAGCAAACAACATCAAACTCAGTGGTACAATGTACTCCCCGTAGCTACCCAAGAAGCCGTTGCTAAAGGCGATAGAAGTCAATGCAGCGGAGTGCACCAAACTCTCACCAACAATCACAATGTCTTCTTTGATCAAGCGCCCATTTTCGATCCGTAAGGTGCCTGTATAAGGATCTTCGCCAGCGACAATGAAACGCACATTTTCCGCGACTGAACGCGCATGCAACATGGTGTAACCATTGGATACTGGCTGACCATCTCGAACTTGAATCGTACCGTTGAATTTCTCTACTGTATTTTCATCGGTGTTGTTTAAGTAATGGTATAGCGCAGTACGATCAGTTTCATTGGTGTCATCGTATTTCCCTGCAATCACTTCAAGGTCGGTACGTGAAAACGTATTTTCATGCTTCTCGCTCCACACCCCTGACGAAAGGATCACTAAGCCGGTTAAGGTACAGACAATGATGGTATCGATGAAAGGCTCCAAGATCGATACCAAACCTTCTGAAACGGGCTCGTCGGCTTTAGCCGCGGCGTGCGCGATAGGGGCTGAACCTTGACCAGCTTCGTTTGAGAACAAACCACGGTTAACCCCACGGTTAAACGCGTAAGCAAAGGTTGCACCCAAGAAGCCGCCGGTCGCTGCCGAGCCACTAAAGGCATCAGTGAAAATGGCCGCAAATGACGGACCAATTTGATCAAGGTTGTAAAAGATAACGCTCAACGCACCAATAACATAGAGCAAGCCCATGATAGGTACGATTTTAGAGGTCACGGCAGCAATCCGCTTGATACCGCCGATGATGACCATCGCCAATAAAATCGCCAAAATACCACCGGTCAACATCGGGTCAATGCCAAAGCTCATTTCCATGCTTTGCGCAATGTTGTTGATTTGTGGCATGTTACCGGTACCAAACGAGCTGACGATGGTGGCGATAGCAAAAATAACTGCCAACCACTTCATGTTCAAACGGCGATCCATGTAATACATAGGTCCGCCGGCCATGGTGCCGTCTTCAGTTTTGACCCGGTATTTATGCGATAAGGTTACTTCCACAAACTTCGTGGTCATCCCGAGGAATGCGGTAACCCACATCCAAAATAACGCTGCCGGGCCACCTAAGAAGATCGCCAACGCAACACCACCGATGTTACCTGTGCCTACCGTCCCTGAAAGTGCGGTTGATAATGCTTGGAAATGCGTGGTGTCACCCTGCGCATCCTTTTTATCGAACTTCCCTGTGACGACTTTCCAGGCATGCTTGAAGTAACGTATTTGTGGAAAACCGAGATAAAGCGTAAAGAAAATACCTACGCCAAGCAGAATATATGGAAAGTACGCTGCTGACCCGAGATAGGTATCGAGCAGCAGCAAGAAGTTATTAATGGCTTCCAAGGTGTCCCCCTTGTGAACTTGTTATTGTTATTTATTGTAATTCTGTTGTTGTTCTAAGCTAACTTGCGCGAATTAATCGCGCAAGTTATTTGCTACAGCGTAAACGGCACTAAGCACGTCTGCGCCAAGCTGGGCACTACGGTTTGCTGACCAACCAAAATCTTCATCTGGTAAGTTCGCATTATCTTTAAACGGCATTTCTAAGGTAAAACTCAAGCAGTCAAAACGTTCTGCCACGGCATTACTGGCAACCGTGAGGTTCGCTTCGCCTTTGGCATCCACTTCGTAACCCTGCTCCACTTGGAATTCAGGCGTAATGGCCAACAAGGTTTCTTTAAACTGTGTTGCCAAGCGCTCGTGACGTTCGTCATAGCACGGCACGCCTTCACAGCCTGCTACAAAGTTATACGGCAGATTTTCGTCGCCGTGAATATCTAAATACAAATCAACGCCGGTTTCTTGCATCGCATTGAGTACATAATAGACTTCAGGGCTCTTCTCAAGCGACGGCGCAGCCCACTCACGGTTTAAGTTGGTACCTACCGCGTTAGTGCGCAAATGACCACGTACACTACCGTCCGGGTTCATGTTCGGCACCACGTAGAACACATTGTTTTGCAATAATTTACGTGCAGCACCATCTGCGTCGTCAAGCAACCGACCTAACATGCCTTCAACGAACCACTCAGCCATGCTCTCGCCTGGGTGTTGCCGTGCGGTAACCCAAATTTTCTGTTTGCTGTCATCCGGCTCGCCGATAACAAGCAAGTTCATGTCACGGCCATCAAGGGTTTGACCAAGTAACACGTGCTCAACCAAGCTTGATTGCTGGGCCCAGTGGATCAAATCTTGATGACGCTCATACGAATAAGGTGCGAAGTAAGCGAAATAAACGCTTTCTTGCTCTAGGGTGTGACGAATGGTAAAAGTCTTACCGTCATACTCACAAGGTACGCGGAACCAGGTCTCGCGGTCATACGAAGCGACTGCTGAATAGTCTTTCCAACCATCCGGGTATGCTGACGTGCTGGCATTGGTAATGTGCATCACATGCTCAGTGCCAATTTCACCGTACAGTTTAAAGTGGAACCACTGATAAAAATCAGATTGGTTGTCCCGACGAATTTGCAGCTCAATGGCATCTTCGCTTTCTGCGTTAATCACTTCAATGTTACCGCTATCAAAGTTTGCAGTAATAAACATATAAAAACTTCCTGTAGTTAAAAACAAAAGCGCCGATTGGCGCTTTTGTTGTTGGAGAGACGGGTTACTTTGGCAAGTTCATCAATTGCTGGCCAGCCATTTGCTCAGCCACGCGAATCACTTGGCAACTGTAGCCAAACTCATTGTCATACCAGACATAAAGCACTGCACGATCACCATCAACGATGGTTGCTTGCGAATCAACCACGCCAGCGTAACGTGAGCCGACTAAGTCGGTCGAAACAATTTCAGTTGATGCGGTGTAATCAATTTGCGCCTGCAAATCTGAATGAAGCGCTTGATCACGCAAGAAACTGTTCAACTCGTCTTTGTTGGTCTCTTTACCAAGGTTCAGGTTCATAATGGCCATCGACACGTTCGGTGTAGGAACACGAATCGCGTTACCGGTCAATTTACCTGACAGCTCTGGTAGCGCCTTAGCAACCGCTTTCGCAGCACCTGTTGAAGTCAACACCATGTTGAGTGGCGCTGAACGACCACGACGTTCTGCCGAGTGGTAGTTGTCGATCAAGTTTTGATCGTTGGTGTACGAATGTACGGTTTCAACGTGACCGTTACGAATACCATAATGGTCATTCATCACTTTTAATACCGGTGTAATCGCGTTTGTTGTGCAGCTTGCCGCACTGACAATCAAATCTTCCGGCTGAATCATGTCATGGTTTACGCCATAAACGATGTTCTTGATGTCGCCTTTTGATGGCGCAGTTAACAAGACTTTCTTCACGCCTTTAGCTTTCAAGTGCAAACCAAGGCCAGCTTCGTCTTTCCAGATACCGGTGTTATCAATAACAATAGCATCGTTGATGCCGTACTCAGTGTAATCGACTTGGTCTGGACCGTTAGAGTAGATCACTTTGATGCTGGTACCGTTCGCTTTAATTGCACTGTTTTCATGGTCAACGGTAATCGAGCCATTGAATGGGCCATGAACTGAATCACGACGCAACAAGCTTGCACGCTTTTCAAGGTCACCGTCACGGCCTCCGCGAACCACGATCGCGCGTAAGCGCATTTTATTATTGCTACCGTTGCGCTCGATCAATAACCGAGCCAGCAAGCGACCAATACGACCGAAACCGTAAAGTACAACGTCTTGTGCTGGAATCTCGTCGGCTTTATCGATGATATCGCCGAGCTCTGCGTGCAGGTAGTCTTCAACAGATACGCCCTTACCTGCGTCGTTTTGCAAGTAATTGAAGGCCAATTTACCCAAATCAACGCGGGCTGGTGCCAACCGCATTTTGCTTAACGCTTCGATAAACGGGAAGCTCTCGCGCAAACGAAGTTTTACGCCTTCGTGGCGACGGATCAAGCGATGGGCTTTAATGATGTTGATGGTATCAACATTCAACAGTGAACGGCCGTAGACCAAAATCTCCACGCCGTAGTTACGATACAAACGGCCAATCAATGGCTGCATCATTTCGGCGTATTCCTGGCGCTCCTGCCAGCTTTGTAAGGTCAAATCCTGCTGTTGGTCACTCATGCGATTATTACCTTTGCGTTACGGTGAAAAAGAAAAGAACCAAAAAAGTGGGCGCCATTGTACTTAAATACGTCGATAGTTGCCAGAAGCACTGTATCCCGTTGGTGAGCATGGTATAATTTTACACTTCTCTAACTCTTTACGATTCATCTGCATAGTCAGGCTTAGCGCCGCCGAGGAGTCTTGCATGTTACGCCGTACCAAAATCGTTACTACTTTAGGTCCTGCTACCGATAACCGTGCTACCTTAGAAGCACTTATTAAAGCGGGTGCGAACGTTGTACGATTGAACTTTTCCCATGGAAAGCCCGACGACCACCGCGAGCGTGCGGCTATGGTTCGTGACATTTGTAAACAGCTCGGTACGCACGTTGCCATTCTTGGCGACTTGCAAGGTCCGAAGATTCGTATTGCCAAGTTTGCGCATGGTGCAGTCACCCTCGATGAAGGCGATGCTTTTGTCCTTGATGGTGAACTTGCCAATGACGCAGGTAACGGCCAAACCGTAGGTATCGACTACAAAGAATTGCCGCAAGATGTAAAACCAGGCGATGTCTTGCTCTTAGATGATGGGCGCCTGCGCTTACGCGTCGACAAAGTTGAAGGTGCGCGTGTGGTAACGACCGTATTAGTTGGCGGTAAACTGTCCAATAATAAAGGTATTAACCGGCTTGGTGGCGGTCTATCCGCTTCAGCATTAACGAGTAAAGACCATAGCGATATCCAACTTGCTGCTGAAATTGGCGTGGATTATCTCGCCGTTTCCTTCCCTCGTTCAGGTTCAGACATGCATGAAGCACGTCGCTTATTACGTGCGGCCAATGGTACTGGTATGTTATGTGCCAAAATTGAACGCGCCGAAGCGGTCGCCAGTGACGCGGCACTTGATGACATTATCCGCGCCTCTGAAGCTGTCATGGTTGCCCGTGGTGACCTCGGCGTCGAAATTGGCGACGCACAATTGGTCGGTAAGCAAAAACGCATCATCGAACGCGCACGTCAGTTGAATAAAGTGGTGATCACAGCGACCCAAATGATGGAGTCGATGATTGAAAATCCAATGCCAACCCGTGCAGAGGTGATGGATGTCGCGAACGCCGTGCTCGACGGCACCGATGCAGTCATGCTTTCTGCAGAAACTGCGGCTGGTAAGTTCCCTGTTGCAACGGTGAAAGCCATGGCGGAAATCTGTCTTGGTGCTGAAACACATCCAACGGCGCGTTTAGATAAAGGTGATTTAGAAGAAACCTTTACCTCAACGCAAGAAGCTACGGCGATTACGGCAATGTACGCAGCCACCCATTTGGCCGGGGTTAAAGCGATTCTCGCGTTAACTGAGTCAGGTTCGACGGCGAAATTGATGTCACGTATTCATACCTTCTTGCCGATTTTTTCGCTTTCGCGTCACCCTGACAGTCGGAACCGTTGCGCATTGTATCGCGGCGTCTACCCGATTGCCTTTGACTCAACGCGGAGTAAACCAGAGAGCTTGGTTTATGATGCAATTCATGAAATCAAAATGCGCGGCCATGTGGTACCAGGTGACTTAGTTATCCTCACCCATGGTGACGTCATGGAAACAGTCGGCTCGACCAATACCTGTAAGATTATTGAAGTTAAATAACGTAATCTTCCGCAATTGCGGCAACCGTATCTCGGTAATCTTGCAGCTTACGCTGCAAGTGCCGCTTTTGCTTAGGTGTTAGTTGTTGGTGTAATGCAACCAGTAAGCTAATGGTACGCTCACGATTGGCTTCACGCTGCTGTGTCAGAGCGTCGCTTTGCAGTTGTTCTGGCGAGGTCATGAGCATTTGTACGTTGGCTTCGAAATCTGCGGCATTTGGTCGCAGCAAGGTTTCGGTAAACACCGTCAGCCAGCGTTGCTGGTAAGCAATCCAGGCACTATCATCCTGCTCTGCCGCGTTATAGGCGTCTTTTAACAATGCTCGCTGCTCCGCGGTAAGCGCTCCCAACCACTCTTCAGCAGCGTCGTAGAGTTCATCCAACTGGGCTTCTGGGTCCGCCAATGCTTCTTTATTTTCTTCGCGCTTTTCTTCAAGGCGCTCATTGAGCCGCTCGATAAGCATCGCCTGCTGCTCAAGCGACAGTCTTGGTAGGTAGGCTTGTGCGAGAGGTTCAATTTGCATGCGTAGCGAATGCCAAAAATCAAACACTTGAAAGCTGTACACATAAAGGTCTTCGCGGCTAAGTTCCGGTTTCTCAATCTCTGCAATGAGACGGTCCAAAAAATCGCGATAGCGTGGCATTTGCGTTTGTCCATGCCATTGATGTAGCGCATCAATACTTGCGGACACCTCATCTTCGAGTTGTCCCGAGAGATCCACATATTTGGCAAGTTGCCATTCAAGATAAGTATCCGCAAAGCGATAGGAGAACGAGGTCGAACAACCGGTGATCGTGAGTAACGTCAGTAGCGCGATAAACCATCTGCGTTGTTGCATCGTTGCCTCCTGCTGATGTCACTCGCGCTAGGTGGTAAGAATGAGCTTTTTAATACGCTCTTTGTAGCTGCGACTGACTTTCAATTCTTTACCGTTTTTCAAAATGATGTGGTACTCACCGTTTTGCCGACTACAGAGCTTCTCAATCTGATCCAGGTTGACGATGGCCGAGCGGTGAATGCGTTGAAAGCGATTTGGATTCAACTCATCTTCCAGCTCTTTCATGGTACGGCGCAAAATATGTGTTTCGTCACTGGCGTGAATACACATGTAGTCACCCGCCGCATCAATCCATTCAATCGAATTGATCGCGACCCGCGTGATTTCACCACTCTCTTTAATGGCAATATGCTCAGGATACCGCGTCGATCCCATCTCTTTGTCATCCGCAAGGCGGCGCAAAATGGCTTCGCAATCTTCTCCCGTGGCATCGGCCAGTAGATTTAGCATACGTTGCTGTTGCTGATCTCGTTCACGTTGAGCAAGATTTTTTTCAACGCGAGCTAAGGTTTGCGCCAGTCGCTCGTGATCTACAGGCTTAAGCAAATAGTCAATCGCACGTACATCAAAGGCTTTGATAGCATAGTGATCGTACGCAGTAACAAACACGACGACCGGCAGCTTTGTGCCTTGCTGCTTCACTTCACGCAATAACTCAAAACCATTCATGCCAGGCATTTGAATATCTAGAAAGATAAGATCTGGATTCAAACTGGTGATTTTCTCTAACGCTTGGCGCGCGTTCGCACATTCATCCAGTAACTCTACTTGTGGGAACTCCTGTAGCCGTACCGCAAGCCCTCGGCGCGCGAGCGATTCATCGTCTACAATCAAAGTACGAATTTTATTACTCATCAAGCGTCAACCTGTTCGAAAGGAATACGTAATTCAACGCGCATACCATGCGGTTCATTCTCTGCTAATGTAAATGAGTACCGCTTACCATACAAGGCCTGTAAACGATCTCTTGTATTGCTTAGGCCAACGCCGCCAGTTTCAATTAAGTTTTCGACAGGTTTTTTGCAGCCTGGGCCATTATCGGCGATGACCACCACCAATTCTTCACCTTCCCGTTGTGCCGAGATACTAATTTCACCGCCCTCTTCGAGCTTTGCAATGGCGTACTTGATCGAGTTTTCAATCAACGGCTGCAAAAACAAACTCGGCACCAGCGCTTGCTGGGCTTCATCGGACACTGAAATATTGACCTGCAAACGTTCATCAAAACGCACTTTCTCAATATCCAAGTACAACATCAACGCGTCGATCTCACGCGCCAGTGGAATTTTTTTAATCGGCTCGTTATCCAACGAAAAGCGTAGAAACAAGCTAAGCTTATCCATCATTTTATTGGCAAGATCATTCTCTTTAATCAGGATCAGCGTCGAAATCGCATTCAGCGTATTAAACAAAAAGTGTGGATTCAGTTGGTAACGCAGCATTTTAAGTTGCGCCTGATGCGCCATCGAGGTTGCCATCAACGCTTTTTGCTTTTCGTCTTGGAGCATTTGGTAGTACTTGATCCCAAAGTACAAGCCGCTCCAACTCAACATAATGTAAAACTTCGCCAAGGCGTTCTTAAAGTAAAACCACTCGTTATCTGGACGAAAGCCAAACTTATAAATTTCCCAATAAGTGGCATTATCAATCACCGCCCATACGCTTGCGCTGAGATAAGCAGCACTGAGCACCACGCTAACGAGAAGCCAAGGTGGCTGATCCCAAATACGGCGGTATAAATAACGCAAAGGTACGGTCAGCAGAAAGCCCGCATAAGCACCGAGCAAAATAATCAGAATGTAGATGGATCGCATCTCATGCATTAACGAGCCGATATAATGCACCAGCGCGTAACCTGACCATCCTGCGGCTTGCAACACCCAGAAAAAGCGGTTGCGGTCATCCAGCAGGGTTTTCCAGCGTCCAAGAGTTATCATTCTGCCAACCTAATTCATACAAACACGCCTCGATTATACCTTGTCCAACTGCTGCTGTCGGTTCATTTGTCGCATTGAAAAGACTACATAGCGCCTCTTGCGCATGCTAGGATTTACCGCATCGCTCTTCGTTAACGAGGTATTTTGGTGCATTACGCAATTACCCCACTTGATCCCCATGGTCACCAATTTGCAGTAACCTTGCAGGTAACACCGCGCCATGCGGAAGCTTTGACCTTAACTTTACCGGCATGGATCCCCGGCAGTTATATGATCCGTGATTTCGCCCGCAATATTCTCGATTTACGCGCGGAAGCCAATGGCCAAGCATTAACGGTCAAGGCCATCGACAAACAAAGCTGGCAGATTGCAGCGAGTGCCCATCCAATTACCATCAACTACTTGGTCTATGCCTTTGACTTATCGGTGCGCAGTGCTTATTTGGACCAGTTTTGGGGCTTTTTCAATAACAGTAGCTTATGCCTTGCCGTACAAGGCTATGAACACCACTGCATTGATTTAACCCTTCAGTTACCTGAGCAGTTGGCCGATTGGCACGTCGCCACCGGGATGCCTCGTTTACACGGCGAGACCTTTGGTGCCGGACGTTTTCGTGCAGAAAATTATGACGCTTTATTGGATTACCCCTTTTTACTCGGCAAGCTTGGCATTCATGAATTTATTGCTGGCGGGCGCAAACATGCGTTAGTTACTGCCGGGCGTTGCGCGATTGACGCCGAGCGTATTTGTGGTGATTTGGCGACCCTCTGTGAATATCAAATCGAGCTGTTTGATAAGCAGGCACCTTTTGACCAATATCTGTTCCTGACCATGGTTGTCGGCCAAGGTTTTGGCGGCTTAGAGCATCGTAATTCTACCGCGCTTATGTGCAGTCGCCGTGACTTACCGCATGCGGGTGTTGAACTGGCAACGTCGAAAGATTACCAAACCTTCTTGAGTTTATGCAGTCACGAATATTTTCACAGCTGGAACATCAAAACCCTAAAACCGAAAGAGTTTCTGCCCTATCAACTTGACCGAGAACAGTACACGCGACAGCTATGGTTTTACGAAGGTGTCACCTCTTATTTTGACGATTATGTGCTGCACGCGGCTGGTTTAATCGATGCCGACACCTATTTAGCCCGCATTGGCGATACCCTCGCCCGGGTACAACGTGGTGTTGGCGGCGAACGTCAAACCGTTGCTGATTCAAGTTTTCATGCTTGGACGCGATTTTACAAGCAAGATGAAAATGCCCCGAATGCCATCGTAAGTTATTACGCTAAGGGGGCGCTGATTGCACTGTGCCTTGATTTGCTGATCCGCAGCCAAACCCGCGCGGCACAAAATTTAGGAACAGTCATGTCAGCCTTTTGGCAACGCTACGGCAAAACCTTAGAGGGCACCACAGAGACCAGCTTTGCTGACTTTCTACAAGCAACCTATAAGGTGAACCTGCATGCCTTTATTTCACGTGCAATCGACAGTACCGAACCCTTGCCGGTGACGGAGTTGCTGCATGATTTTGGTGTTGAGGTCACACGTGCCGCAGCACAAGATGACAATAGCTATGGCGGTCGAGCCGCACAACAGCCCTTACCTGTCAGTTTGGGCGCCCGTTTTAAAGGCAACGCCAATGGTTTGGAATTGCAGGTGGTATTTGCCGATGAAGCCGCTCAACTGGCGGGGTTAAGCGCGCAAGATCGCATCATTGCCTTCGACCACTTGCAGATCACCGGTGATAATTTCCGCGAACTGATGCAACGGTATCGTCATGGCGACACGGTGACTGTTCATGCCTTTCGTCGTGACGAGTTGTTTGTCACAACCTTAGTTTGGCAGGCACCCAAGGCCAGTAACTTCTTACTTAAGGTTACTGACCCGACGCGCGCGCAGGGCTGGCTTCAGCTTTAATCGCTGAAGCTTATGCTATCGAAATGCTCTAATACGAGGGCGGGGTCTAAGCGGACATCGCCCCAATTTACCCGCCAATCCAGATGTGGTCCCGTCGCACGTCCGGTCGCTCCCACGGTGCCAATCCGATGTCCTTGCTCAAGACGCTCCCCGACCTTTACATCGACACTGTTTAAATGAATGTAGGTGGTGGTTAAGCCAAGACCATGTTCAACAATGACAGTACCACCTGAGTAAAACAAATCGCTATCGGCAAACACCACTTCGCCCGGCCAAACCACTGCCACGGGTGTGCCCGTAGGTGCTGCAATGTCTTGGCCATAGTGAGGATTACCAGGCTTACCGTTATAAACCCGCTGACTCCCATAAACACCGCTGATACGCCCTTTGGCGGGAGCGATAACAGGTGTTAGGAAGTCAGTGCGTTGACTGTGTTGCGATCGTGCTGCGCGCACCGCTTTGGCTTCGCGCGCGGCGCGTTCCATTTGTTTCGGATCAGGTGTCACGGTACGCTGTGGCACACCTTCGATACGGTCAATTTTGTAGCTGCGATCGGCCAAGGTGAGCTGCTGTTGGTGTACGCGCCCATCCGGTAAGGTCACCGTTAACTGCTGGCTAGTTGCGGCGTCACGTGCGAACCCGAAGACCACATAACCGGCTTCTGAAACCGTCAACGTTTTGTCATTCAAACGCACGGTTGCTCCGACTTCGGTCTTGCCAATCATCAGCCCACCTGAAGTTGGTGCGCCAATTAACTCAATTCCTTCGCTTGCCACTGCACGAGTACAACCGAGGAGCAGTGACAGTGCTAACATTGTTTTACGCATACATGATTGCTCCCTTACCCACGCCTTCGTACGCTAACACACGAATTTTGCCTGCTGGATTCTGTTCCGAGCGAACCTGTGCTGCTAAGTACTCCGCAATACACTCGACAGTGGAATCTGTCGCAATACAGTAGTTTTCCTGCGTCGGCACCAACAGTTCAAAGCGGCCTTGATCCGCTTCGTAGGCATAGGCAACGTGCGTGCTTGACGTGAGTTGTTGCGCTGCGACTGAACGCTGTAAGGCCGTTGGCTCACAACGATCTTCAGTGGAGCCCAGATAAATATCTTGCCAGCGCTCCGCCCATAAAGCTTCAAGTTCAGGCTGACGGGTGTCATCGACAAAAATTTGTAAGCGCGAGCGATGGCCATGGGCAATGCGTTGACAGTTGCCATCGTGTTTTTTTAAGCCATGGGTGTAATGATAATACGCGCCGTCAATCACTTCTTCGCGTAATGTCAGCTGTAAACCTGCCACATTGCCCGGTAACTCGCGCTTAATAATGCCACGCAGGTAGGCAATAACACTCGCCTTAGTCACCCGATCAGCATCAATGTACGCAAAGGCTTCCGCCGGGCAAAATAAGTGAATTGAGCGATGGTTCGGCCGCATAAAGTCAACCCAATGACTATTTTGGTCATCACTGTGGGTGACGTGCGTATAAGGATGCTCGGCTGGAATAGCGAGTTTATGATCGACGGCATCATCGATAATGCGTTTGATTTGTTTTTTGACTTGGCCAAAATCAAGCACCATCGACTGTTCGTTCAAGCTACCATCAAGAATAATGTCCACGATCCAGCTTTCACCAACAATGCCCCGCTCTGGGCACACGTAAGAAAAGTCGATGACGGTAAGATCGTTTACGAATAACTGCATAGGACACTCAAAAGCCAATAAAAAAATAGGTCGTTATGATAGCACTATCAGGCGCTAACGAGAACTTGAATTACATGCCACCAGTCATAGATGAGCTTGCCACAAAGCAACAGCAACAGCGCTCCCATCACGCGGTCTAACCAATGGCCATAGCGCCAAATCTGCTGATAAAAGCGTGGAAGCGTCAGCAAGGTTGCCAGGATGCTAAACCAGAGCGCGGTGGCCAGTGCCATATAGAGGCCATAGCCCGCCTTCACTAAGGTTGGCGTTTCAGGATGGATTACAGCGGTAAATAACGCCATAAAAAACAGCGTTGCTTTAACATTTAAACCATTGGTTAAAAAGCCAACACGAAAGGCTTTCGCCGCTGTGAGTTGTCCTGCTGCATGGGCCGAACTTGGCTGTGCGGTGTTTGGCTTAGATTGAATCGCCTGCCAGCCGATCCAGCCCAAGTAGAGAGCGCCAATAAGTAACAAACTCGCATACACCCACTGATACCGATGAATGACTAAAGTGACACCGAGTAACGAATAAGCAACGTGGATCAGAATACCTGTGCCAATACCTAAAGCCACCCAACGGCCAATCCGTCGACCATAGGCTAAGCTATAACGGGCAGTGACCGCAAAGTCTGGGCCTGGCGAGGCTACGGCCAAAAAATGCAGAATGGCAATTTCAAGAAATTCCTGTAAATACATTGCTTATTGCTTCTCTTATCTTTAAATTTATGCAATACAAATTAATTATTTCGCAAACGATTCGGGGTTGACTGTGTTACTTAAAAATTACTCTCTCAACGCGCTACGGGTATTTGCTGTGGCAGCTAACGCGGCCTCATTTAAACAAGCAGCGCAGCAGCTGGACTTATCACAATCGGCAATTACGCGTCATATTCAGACGCTGGAAGAACAACTTGGTGCTCCCCTGTTTCGCCGCGATAATCGCGTACATGCGCTTACCCCTGCCGGTGAAGTACTGGCCGCTAAACTACTGCAATTATTTCAGCAAATCGAGCAAAGTGTGCAACAAGCGCGCGACTGTGGTGACGAGCAAGTCACCACCTTACGCGTGGTTGTCGCCGACAGCCTGTTACGCTGGTGGTTGGCAAGCCGGTTAGCAGACTTTAACGCGATTTACCCACACATTCGGTTACAGCTCGATACCTATGCCGATGGCACTGAGGAAACACTGCTAAGTGATACCGCACAAGCGATTCAACATGGCAGTATTGACCTTGCCGTGCTGCATGGGCGGATTAAAGATCGCAACCTACAACATGAGCCTCTGTACCGTCCTACGTATCAGGTGGTTTCGAGTTCCGCGCAAACTGCCGACACGGCGCCTTATTTTGTTGCCCCCGCTAGCGATGCTTGGCAGGTGTTAACCAAACACCACAGCACTCAATTGCACGCGGCAGTGGTGCAACCCTTTGCGAAAAATACCATAGGGTTAGAGCTGTTGCGCAGTCTCGATGGACATGGCGTGGTGGATAGTTTGTATTTGCAACACCCACAACTGGAGCCGTTGCATCGCTCAGCCCTGCTTTGTGCACCGAGCAAACATGAGGTGCATTGTGTATTAAAACAACGCACCCGTCACCCCGTCGCAGTCGTAGCCTTTACCAAGTGGTTACAAAACCGCATTCAACAAAGTCTGCACCACGTTTAAACCCGTGGTGCTTGCGGTGGATAACGCTCAGCCAAACTAATGCTATCGCCGGTATGGGTAATTACCCGGGCATGACGGCGGTTAAGCTGACGCGGATCGGATACGCCACATGAGTGCGCGACAATATTGACCCCGTACTCTAAAAACTTGTGATAGTTGGCGACACGCACCGCCTTCACTTGTGGGTCTAGCCCTTTTTGCAACGACTTCTGATGGGTCGTGATACCTGTCGGACAGGTATTTTTATTGCACTGCATTGCTTGAATACAGCCTAACGAGAACAAGAAACCTCGCGCGGAAACAATAAAGTCAGCCCCTACCGCAAGCGCCCAAGCAACGTCAGCAGGCGAAATCATCTTACCTGAGACAATCACCCGAATCCGTTCTTTCAACCCGGCAGCGATAAGCTTGTCGACTAAAATAGGTAAACTTTCAGAGAGTTTAAGACCAACGTAGTCCATTAAGGCTTGTGGTGCAGAACCCGTACCACCATCGGCACTATCAAGGGTAATAAAATCTGGCGCGGCGGCTTCCCCGCGTTGCTTAATAGCCTCAATAAATTCATCAATCCAAGCTGGATCACCCATAACGAATTTAATCCCGACCGGCTTATCGGTAATACCACGAATCCGAGCAATGAAATCAAGTAACTCGGCATCAGATTTTATTTCTGGGTGACGGTTTGGACTAATCGAATCTTGCCCTTCGGCAATACCGCGAATTTGCGCAATTTCTTTGTTAACTTTAACCCCCGGTAGAATACCGCCTTTACCCGGTTTAGCACCTTGGCTTAGCTTGAGCTCGAACATCTTAATTTGTTCCATTTCGCTCAACTCTTTTAAGCGTTGCTCGTTTAAGCTGCCATCCTCGTTACGCACACCATATTTTGCGGTACCGATCTGAAACACCAAATCGCCACCACCTTCTAAGTGATAAGGGCTTAAGCCTCCTTCACCGGTGTTGAGCCAACACCCTGCTAATTTGGCTCCTTTCGATAACGCCCGCACCGCTACGGGAGATAGCGCACCATAGCTCATGCCGGAAATATGAAAGAACGATGCGGGTGCGTACGGATGCGCACAATAAGGACCAATTTCAACCGGTGCCGGTTGGGTTTTTTCTTCCGACTGGCGTGGATAAGGCGCATTGGCAAAAATAATCGTGCCGTTGACCGTCAGATCGCGCGTTGAACCGAACGCAAGGTTACGATCGGCATTTTTAGCTGCGCGGTAAACCCAACTACGCTGCGCCCGGTTAAACGGCATTTCTTCGCGATCCATAGCGAAGAAATATTGCCGGAAAAACTCGCCTAAATCTTCAAACATATACCGAAACCGCCCGATAACCGGGAAGTTACGGCGAATCGTATGTTTGGTTTGGGTCTTATCAACCACATACATCACGACAATGCTTATCAGCACCGCCACTAAAACCAGTACAAACAAGCCCAGCAGCCATTGTGCAACGACCAATAGCGTCGAACTATTCATCCATGCGTTGTCGACCATTTTTTTAACTCCACCTCTTTGTTTAGATTAATGTAACGTGCTGCTGGGGAATCAACAAGCTTAGCTATCGGTGATTTCCGGGTGCTTCAAAGCGGTAAACACCTCAACAAAAGTGGTCGCTTTAGGGTATAAACGCACCGATTCTCCGGTTGCTGCCAAAATGCGCAGCGAAGAGATAAAGCCAACAATAGCGCCATTGGCTTCAATCACCACGAAGTTCTTGCCTGCTGCTTGCATTGTTGCAGCAATATCGCCAATTTTTGCCTGCCGTAATTGGCCACGGTCGAGTACAGGCAAACGCTCAATAGGTTCCATCAGGTGTTTCACTTCAACCTGACTCCAAGGCACTTGCAACGCCGTACTTAACGCACCACTTTGACGGCTGTGCAGTTCCCGCGCCAACAACATGCCAGATAACTGCTGATTGGCGTTCAACACACCGGCATAACGTGTATCGGTGCGTTCAAAACGCTGCTCAGCTTCCGGCAGCCGTGTGGACTCAGGAAACAAGGTCACATGATCGTGAAAGGACTCCATCACCAACTCAGCGGGAGCGTGCCAGGAAAGCTGTTCGATGGGTTGTGATGGTTCTAACGTCGCATCAGCGGTGGTCGCATGATGCCATTGCAAAGCGTGAAATCCAGCCATAATAAGGCCCTCTTCTAACGTAATTATTGAAATTAAAATGAATCAATTTAAGCGTTAGAACTAGCTGGCGGTGCGCGTGCTTGCGGTTGTTGGTAACTACAGTAGGTGCAGCGAGGTGTCACCTCAGGACTGTTTGCATGGGCAAGCCAAGGCGTGCTTTCGGCCACAGTAGCGACGTGACCGTCGTCGGTATCGAGTGTATCCGCTAAGCTATCTTGCGCGACGGTTTCGACCACCCAACTTTGTAACTGGGCGTGATCTTGTTGATCAGCAGCACAGGCAAACCGATCGGCACGTTGTTCCGCGCCAATACTATTCACCATTAAAAATGCTAGGAACAACCTCGCCAGCATGCTGCTTTACCTACCTGTACCTACTCTACTCATGACTATGGTAGCGGAACCAACAAAACTCAAGGGCGGCGACCTTAAATTTACGCTAATTGGGCGGAAACTAAGCTCCCCAGCATTGCAAAGCCTGAGCGCGAACAGTAACTTGCTAGAAGCTGTTTAGAAAATAATCAAAACAATTAAAACACACAATAAGGTTATCCCATGAAACACCTCACCATTGGTCTTCTCTCCGCGTTTGCATTGCTGCATTCCTGTAGTGCCGCAGCTGAAAAAATTGCCCTCGTTGGCGGCCGTCTGATCGACGGCACAGCGAGTTTACCGCTCAAGAATAGTGTGGTGCTCATCAATGACGGTAAAGTCGAGTCCGTGGGGCAAGTAGACACCTTAGAGGTGCCTGAAGGTTATCGCGTTATTTCAACCGAAGGCCACGATGTGTTGCCAGGTTTATGGGAAAATCACGCCCACCTGCAACTGACCGGACACGCGAACTATCCACATTGGCAAGCCAATTACCGTGACCGCTTCGTCAGCGAAATCATGCCCGCAGCACTGGTACAGCTGCTACTCGCTGGCGTGACTAGTGTCCGTGACTTAGGTGCCCCGCTGGACGATACGATTGCGATGAAACAACAACTTGCCGATGGTAGCCTACCCGGCCCGCACCTTTATGCGTCTGGCCCTTTTATTCAATGGCAGGTGGACGACTGGCAAAGTAGTTATCGCTGGGCTGTCCAGAGCAAAGCTGAAGCAATCAAACGTATTGATCAACTTGCCGACGCTGGGATGGATATCGTTAAGCTCATCGACCATGACGATATGCCGCGAGAATTGGTTGAAACGATTGTCCAACACGCCCATAAACGTAACTTGAAAGTGGTTGCGCATGCCCACAAGCCGAATGAAATCCGTATTGGCGTTGAGGTGGGTGTCGATAACTTTGAACATACAGGTCTCACGACAGCACCGGGTTACCCTGAAGATGTCCTCGCGGCCCTACGTGAACGTACGGCAACGGGTATCTTTGATGGCTTACTGTTTTGGACCCCTACTGTTGAAGGCCTTTATACCTATGAAGAAGCGATCAAAAATCACGAGTACTTAGATGATAGCTGTTGGCATCGCGGCCTTAAAGACGACACCATTGCTGATATTCAAGCTTCTTTGGCTGCGCCGGGGCAGCTCAGTTACAAACAGCTCGTACCTCTGCGTCAGCCAACCCTGAAACGTAAAATCGAGCAGCTACGCGAAACTGGCGTGGTCATGCTGGTGGGCACTGATGTGGGCATTCCGATGAAATTTCATTGTCAAACCACTTGGCATGAAATGGCGGTGTGGGTTGATGAAATGGGCTTCTCGCCGATGGAAACCATTCGTGCTGCGACCTATTGGCCGGCAGTAATGATGGGCGTGGAAGACCAGTATGGCTCGATCACCGAAGGTAAAGTCGCCGATATCATCGCCGTTCGTGGCGATGTCTTAAAATACATCAACCTGCTGCAGCGCGTCGACTTTGTGATGAAAGAAGGCGTGGTTTATAAAGAGAATGGGCGCGTAAATGAGGTTATATTACCCGCACAATTACGCCAGTAAGTGCTCGAACTGCAGGCTAACAACGTCTTAGTCTGCAGTTTCGTCCCACAAGACCACGCAATTTCGACCTTGCTGCTTGGCTTGATAAAGCGCTTGGTCTGCGTGTTTCATATCATAGGTGTAATCTGGATGACCGCTGTAAACGCTGACCCCAATACTGGTGGTCAGATGCAAGGACTCTTTGCCGCTGGTTAGCTTAAAACGCTCTTTAGCAATGGTTTCACGAAGCTTATTAGCCACGGCTAACACTTGCTGTTGATTCACATCAACCACCACGACCATGAACTCTTCGCCACCGAGTCGGAAGCAATAGTCCCCACTACGTGTCGAATTGCTCAGCACTACCGCTACTTGCTGTAATATATAGTCACCATTGTCGTGACCATAGGTATCGTTCACGTCTTTAAAGTGATCAATATCGATGACCAAAAGACCATAACGCTCATTGCGAGTGCGCGCCAAGGTCAATTGTTTGCTCATTACCGCAGGTAAAAACTTACGGTTTAACAAGCGCGTCAGAACATCCTTACCGGTTTCCAGCTCTTCGCTACGCTTAAATAAGCTTTCCAAGCAAAAAGAAATGGTTTTCAAGGCCGCTCGAATATCGTGAATAACATTAATCTTGTCAGCACTGCTATCGGTCATCAGTGGCAGAATGCTGCTATCGAGGCGATCGATTTCGGCCAAGATTTGATTGCACTCAGGTGCTCCTTCAAAAGCATGCAAGCCTTTATGGCGGAACCATAATCCAAATTCGGACTGCGCTAAGCGCATCGATTCCGCTGACGTATCACCGGTCGCCTGACTAAAGAGAATATGGTTTTCCCAATTGAGCAGCGCGGCGCGCTGGGCTTCTTTTTCACGACCGACATCTTGTGAGATCGAAAACAGTCGATACGCTTCTTCGGTACGGGTATTGCGCTCGGCGTTTTTATGGTACGCAATGGCCAGAACCTCTAGGGAGAGGTCTAACAAGGTACGGAAAAACCGATACGCGTCTTCTGATAAGTCGGTACAGTCGTTAAAACTGATTTTCAGGATACGACCGCCACGCAAAACCAAATGTACAGGGATATCGATACGCGCATGAATCACGCCGATTTCGACCTGTTGCTGAATTTGCTTTTTGATGTGTTCAGGCGAAGTTTCCAGTTGAAACAGGTCAACCATCCAACGCTGAAGCGAACCTGACAAGCGCTGCTTAACGCTTTTGTTATCCAGATAACGCGCAGCTTCAGTATTCGCCAACATGGCTTCATAGAAGCTTGCAGCAAGCTGTTCGCGATGCAGTTGAACCTGCTCACCAACATTGCTACGAATCGTTTCTGGAAAAGTTTGCAGTGCGTGAGTCCAGTCGGCATGAATACTTTGCAAGTGTTCTGTCAACATGGATCTGCCTATGCAACAAAAAGAGATGGTGCCCGGGGCCGGACTTGAACCGGCACGCTGTTACCAGCGAGGGATTTTAAATCCCTTGTGTCTACCAATTTCACCACCCGGGCACATTGTATATGTAGTACCAGAGACTCCGATGGAGGCGGGACCCGGAGTCGAACCGAGATCCACGGATTTGCAATCCGCTGCATAGCCATTCTGCCATCCCGCCGTCGGAATTTGGAGCGGGAAACGAGATTCGAACTCGCGACCCCAACCTTGGCAAGGTTGTGCTCTACCAGCTGAGCTATTCCCGCATCAAGAAAGGTATTCGAAGTTGAAGTTTGGAGCGGGAAACGAGATTCGAACTCGCGACCCCAACCTTGGCAAGGTTGTGCTCTACCAGCTGAGCTATTCCCGCATCCAGTGCCGACGCATTCTACTGGCTATTTCGCCGAGGTCAACGATTTTTTGCCTCTAAGCTGTTCGTTTGCTTATTTTTAATCCACTTGGCTTAAATCTGACCAAGCAGCGCGCAAATATTCCCACATCGACCACAGTGATAACACAAAAGCGACGTATAACAAGATGGTTGCAACAACGATTACAAAGGTATTGGCTTCCCAAATTAAACTGCCGATGGCCACCATTTGCGCTGTTGTCTTAATTTTACCGAGATTCGACACCTTCACTTGATCGTGCTTACCAATTTGTGCCATCCACTCACGCAACGCTGAAACAACTAACTCTCGACTGACAATCGCTAACGCCGGAATACTGATCCACCACACCGCGTAATTCTCAACCACCACAATCAAGGACGCCGCAACCATAACTTTATCAGCCACGGGATCTAAAAATGCCCCGAACGGAGTGAATTGGTTAAAACGACGTGCCACATAGCCATCAAGACCATCGGTGATCGCCGCTAAAGCAAAAATAAAGGCGGCCCAAAAGTTGGCCTCGCTCCACGGTAAATAGTAGATACCGAGAAATACAGGAATCAGTAAAATCCGAAAACTTGTCAGCAGGTTGGGAATATTCCACATACGACTTATTATTCCTTTTATTCATCACGAAAGGCGTGGTAGATGGTTTCAGCAAGTTCGCGGCTGATGCCAGGCACTCCTGCAAGTTGCTCAATACTAGCCTGTTTCACCTGTTGTAATCCACCTAGATTTTGCAATAAGCGCTGTCGGCGCTTCGCGCCAACGCCCGGAATATCCTCTAATCGAGAGGTGCGGCGCACTTTAGCCCGTCGTTGCCGGTGCCCCGTAATTGCAAACCGATGCGACTCATCACGGATGTGTTGCACTAAGTGCAGTGCCGGTGCATCGGCGTTAAGCGGAATGGTACTGTGACTCCCCGCCAAGATAAGCGTCTCTAAGCCTGGCTTGCGCGACTCCCCTTTTGCAACCCCGATCAATAAAGGCGCAGCGGGACCCGCCTGCCCTTGCCAATCGGCAAAATAGGCTTCGGCTTGGGAGAGTTGCCCTTTGCCGCCATCTATAAACAAAATATCTGGCATCGGAACATCGTCGGCGGTGTTGTGCTTCAAGGGATCAAAACGCCGTTGTAGCGCTTGGGCCATGGCCGCGTAATCATCGCCTGGCGTAATTCCCGAAATATTATAGCGTCGGTAGTCACTTTTTTTCGGGCCTTGCCGATCAAAGACGACACATGACGCCACGGTTTCTTGTCCCATGGTGTGGCTAATGTCGAAACACTCCATACGGGTAATCGATTGACCGAGATCCAACACCTGTTCCAGCGCCTGCAGTCGCAGCGTCATGGTGCTAGCTTGATGAAGCTTGCTATCTAACGCGTTCAGCGCATTTTTTTGAGCTAGAACTTGATACTGACGGCGTTCACCACGGACGTTGTGGGTCATTCTTAGGGTTTGTGCCAACGCTTGTTCAAGCACTTGCAGCTCATGTTCTGGGTCAAGTAACTTGGCACCATTTTGTTCTGGCAAGATGATCTCTCGCGGCAACTGGCGTTCAACTTGATCGTTCAAGTAGAATTGCAACATAAAGGCAAGCAAGATCGCATTATCGTCAGTGTTCGCTGGCACCTTAGGAAAGTAGCTCCGACTGCCCTGCACTGCGCCTTCACGGATAAACAACATATGCACCGCGGCGACACCACCCTGACGCGCAAAGCCGATCACGTCTAACGACTGTTGGTTACCTGTCACTGCATTACGTTCTTGCACTTGCCGTAAGGCGGCGATTTGATCGCGAAAGCGCGCTGCCCGTTCAAACTCAAGCTCAGCGCTAGCTCCTTCCATGCGCACCACCAGCTGATCAATGACCTGCTGGTTTTTCCCTTCTAAAAAAGCTTTGGCAAGGTCGACCTGCTCGCTGTATTCCTCATCGCTACAGTAGCCTTCAACGCACGGCGCTAAACAGCGTTTCAACTGATATTGCAGACACGGACGGCTACGCGCTCGGTAATAGGTGTCATCACATTGACGCACCGGGAAGAGCTTTTGCAGTAACCGCAGACTGTTGCGCACGGCCACGCCGTTTGGAAAGGGTCCGTAATACTTCCCCTTTTCACGACGCGTGCCACGATGAAAGGCTAACCGTGGATGGCGATGGTCACTAACCAGTAAATAGGGATACGATTTATCGTCACGCAATAGCACGTTGTAGCGCGGACGATACTTTTTAATAAAGTTGTTCTCGAGGATCAGCGCTTCGGCCTCGGTGTTGGTCACCGTAACATCAATGGCGGCGATCTGTTTTACTAAGGTTTGCGTTTTGGGACTATCTACTTGGGCGCGGAAGTAGCTACCGACACGTTTACGTAAATCTTTTGCTTTGCCTACGTAGATAATGTCACCTGACTCATCGTACATCCGGTACACACCCGGTTGATGAGTCAGGTTACTGAGAAACTGTTTTGGATCAAAGGACTCCTTCGCTTGTGTCATCGTGCTCTACTACCGTCGCCTCTGCTGATAAGTCAATTAAACCGGTTTGAATGGCAAGATGGGTCAACGCCACATCACCGCTGAGGCCTAGTTTATCAAAAATCCGATAGCGAAAGGTATTTACTGTTTTGGTACTGATATTTAATAAGCTTGCGATGACCGCAACCCGACGCCCTTGTGCGATCATTTGCGCCACTTGTACTTCACGCTTACTCAGTTTGGCCAGTAGATCCATTTGTTGTTGTCGGGCGGGATTACGGGCGAGATACTCTGCCACGCTCGCCGCAACGTACATGCGACCACGACTCAAGCTCTGACAGGCAGAAAGGAACTCGGCGCGCTGCGAAGCTGCCAACAAATAGCCTTCAACCCGCTCGAGATTACATTGAAAATCGAGCACATCTTGAAAGCGCGTCGCCCATAACAATACTTGCAAATCGGCAAAACGACGCTGTAAACGGCGCCAAATTTCAATGGTTCCGTCGCCACACAACTGGCTTCCGAGAATCACGGTTGCGTACGGTGACGCTTGCGCAGCATCGCGTAATTGCTGCTGATTAAAAACAACTGCGGCAACCTTGTAATGGGGTTGCTGCGCCAAAATCGTTAGCATTCCTTGGCTAACGAGTTCGGATGGGACTGCCACGATGAACTCTGTCATATGAATATCCTTATCCCTGTGGGGGGGTAATGTCGTGCTGTACTTAACCCATTTAAGTACACATCAACATATGACTATTTTTTGCGCAAAAGGCAATCATTCACGTAACAAAATGTAAAGAAATCGTAAATTTTCTTACATATCACCCATCAAATGAACCGCAACACCCATCAATAAAACCAAAAAGAGCGTGCAAACTATCAAAACCAACTAAGCAAACACTGTGACCGTTTGCCGACTTATCGCCACCAATTGTCCACTTGGATCCCAAATATGCGCATGCGTGTGACCGTAACCATCGGCAGCGTAATCAATGGTCGCCACATAATGCCACCAATCATGGGTCGAAAAGTTCGGCAAATGCGCGGGGAACTCGATGGTCCAGGTTAACGAGCTCGCGGGTGCCAATTCGGTTAAATGCGGCAATAATGCGGGAGGCCAAGCATCAACCATACCTAATAAAGTGCCTTCATCAATAGCAGCATCAAGGCTGCGATAGCGCATATAGCCACCGAATTCACGACTTTTTACGCCGCTAAACGGTAACCCACCTTGGGTAACGCGGTAGTCGAAAGCAGTGGTGAACTCTGGCAAGCCAGCAACCTCAGGAAACGACAAACCTTCAGCAGGCGGTGCGCTTGGTGGTTCAGGTGTATCCGTAATACGAATCACCGAATCACGCGCACGGCCATAGGTTACCAGGGCGGCAAGCACCACTTCACCCTGCTGTTGAATCTCAACGGCAATTTGCGTCACGTTTTTACCAGTTCGCAACACACGGCGCTCAAGCACGGCTTCGCCAGCTAATACAGGACCGACGAACGACACTGTCAGGGCTCTTAGTTGTTGCCCTGCGGCAGCGCCTGCGACGGCGTGGCGCCAAGCAATTGCCGCGGTTAGCCCGCCAAAAAGGGCACGTCCCTGCCCCCATCCGGTCGGTAATAGGATGGTTTGTACGGCGTCTGGTGTGATGGAATCTAGAATTGTATCAATAGGTTGCATGATGGTACCTCATAAGATCATTAAAGCAGTATAAGGAGGTACGACCAGAAGTAAAGGGCATAAAAAAACCCGCTCACAAGGAGCGGGTTTTCTTGAAATGTGGCGGAGAGAGAGGGATTCGAACCCCCGGTGGGTGTGAACCCACGCCTGATTTCAAGTCAGGTGCATTCAGCCGAACTCTGCCATCTCTCCGTTGTCTGTGGCTGTGTGCCTCAAGACGAAGCGAATGATAAAGACCCTAAATGCGCTTGTAAAGTAAAAATTTGAATCTCTTGGTCCGTTTGCTGTCATTTTATACAAATAGCACTAAAAAAGCCTTGAAAGCATTGCTACTTACCCCCATTTTTGGGATACACTGAGGGTGTTTGTTTAACAACGGAGAAATAAATGAACCATCAAGTTCACGTGTCGACGTCGCAATCGAGCGAATCGGTACTACAGACCAACAAAGTATTGCGCAACACTTATATGTTGCTCGGCTTAACTCTGGCCTTTAGTGCCTTCACCGCCTTTTTGGCCGCCAGCATGGGCTTACCGCACCCTGGGTTCATTATTACCCTTGTCGGCTTTTACGGCTTATTGTTCTTAACACATAAAACCGCTAACAGTGCCATGGGCCTTGTGTCTGTGTTCGCGTTAACTGGTTTCATGGGCTACACCTTGGGTCCTATCCTTGGCATGATCAGTGCCATCGGTCCGCAAGGTAACGAAATCATCATGACTGCCCTTGGCGGTACTGCTCTGATTTTCTTTGCTTTATCAGCTTATGTACTGACCACTAAGAAAGATATGTCCTTCTTAGGTGGCATGATGATGGCAGGCTTTGTTGTCCTTATCGCCCTCTTTATCGCCAACTTGTTCTTCAACATGCCGGCGTTAGGTCTAGCACTATCTGGTTTGTTTATCCTGTTCTCAGCAGGCGCTATCCTGATGCAGACCAGTGCGATCATCCATGGCGGTGAACGCAACTACATCTTGGCAACAGTGACGTTGTACGTTTCTATCTACAACATCTTTGTCAGCCTGTTGAACTTGCTGATGGCGTTTTCTGGCGACGATTAATAGCCGTGACGACGCTCGTACTTTCGGTGCATAGCGCACCGGCCGAAACACGCAGCCTGTTAGCGTATCACTACGCGCAGGCTGCGCTTACATTAGGCCACTCAATCTCCCAAGTCTTTTTCTACCAAGCTGGCGTGCTGCATGGGCAACGCACTGTTGCTGATCCTCATGGGGTAACCCAAGCATGGCAACAATTAGCAACACAGCATGGCTTTGAGCTGGTGTTGTGCGCGACCGTGGTTGAACAAGACTATCAACTTAGCCCAGACGCACTGGCAGCCCATTACACCCTCGGTGGACTTACCGAGTTTAGTAGCGCTGCGGCACGTGCTGACAAGATCATGCAATTCTAATGACCATTTATATTGTACAAACCCATGCGCCTGAACACCCATCGAGTTGGCACGGTCAGGACATGCTATTGGCACTTGCGACCTTGGAGCTTAATCCACAACTGGTGTTGCTTGGTGATGCGCTTGATCATTGGCGCGTCAGCAAAGACGTCGTGCGCCATAACCGTTCGCTGCAAAAGCGCTACGGTCTTCTTGAGCTGTATGATTGCCCGGCCCCCCTACTTGCAAGCGATCCATTAACGGCTGAAACCGGTAATGCTGACGATTGGATTGGTGATTATCACCCACTCACCTACGCTGATATCGCCGCCCGTCTCGCGCTTAGCGATAAAGTGATGAGGTTTTAACGCCATGCAGGACCACACCATTAAACGCGCCTTAATTACGCTCCGAAACTGGCCTTTAAGTCACGCTGATCAAGCGTTGTTGGCTGCGACAGCAAGCCAACAAGAGGTAGTGCTGATCGTCAGTGAGCACGCTTTGTCAGCCATGCTAGCAAACCCCGATACGTTTGCCGAACTCGACTACCCATGCTACGTCTTGCAAACCGAGTTAGCCTTGCATACCTCGGCGTCACTGCCCGCCTATGTAATGCAGCTGAGTGACAGTAGTTGGGTGGAGTTAACCTTGGCCTCAGGCCCCGTAACTTTTTTAGGTCAGTCGTAAGCTATGTTTGAATTGAATGGTCGTCAGTACGCCACTGATAAACACGAATACCTTGCCGACTTCGATGCTTGGAGCCCTGAGCTTGCGGTATACATTGCTGCGTTGGAAGGTATCGAGTTAACTGAAGCGCACTGGGAAGTGGTGCACTTTGTACGTGATTTCTATCAAGAGTTTGATACCAGTCCAGCCATGCGGGTACTGGTGAAAGCGATTGGGCAGCGCCTTGGCGCAGATAAAGCAAACAGCCGATATCTCTATCGACTGTTCCCTAAAGGGCCTGCTAAACAGGCCACGCGGATTGCCGGCTTACCGAAACCGGCTAAATGCATTTAATTTCGGTTTTACCGCCCATATAAGGCTGCAGTACCGTTGGGATCTTCAGCGAGCCATCGGCTTGCTGATAGTTCTCCAGCACCGCTACCAAGGCACGACCAACCGCAACACCTGAACCATTCAAGGTATGCAGTAATTCAGGCTTCTTCTCTCCTTTACGGCGGAAGCGCGCTTGCATACGACGCGCTTGGAAGTCCCACATATTCGAGCATGAACTGATTTCACGATAGGTATCTTGTGACGGCAACCAAACTTCAAGGTCATAGGTTTTACATGCGCCAAAGCCCATGTCACCAGTACACAACAATACTTTTCGATACGGCAATTCCAATAACTGCAAGACACGCTCAGCATGCTGAGTAAGGGTTTCAAGGGTTTCCATCGACTGTTCAGGCTTCACCAACCACACTAACTCGACTTTATCGAATTGATGCTGACGGATCAGGCCGCGCGTGTCACGTCCGTGCGAACCCGCTTCACTACGGAAACACGGTGTGTGCGCCGCGTATTGCAACGGCAATTGTGCTTCATCGGCAATCTCATCGCGCCACAAGTTCGTCAGTGGCACTTCTGCGGTTGGGATCAACGATAAAGGCACCTGCTTCTCAGTTGCGCCTTGTACGTGAAATAAGTCTTCGCCAAACTTCGGTAACTGACCCGTGCCATACAAAGTATCGTGATTGACCAAGTAAGGCACGTAAGCTTCAGTGTAGTGATGCTCGTTCACGTGCAAGTTCAACATGAACTGCGCTAACGCACGATGTAACTGAGCGATTGCACCTTGCAGCACGACAAAGCGCGCGCCGGCGAGCTTGGCACCTTTTTCAAAATCCATACCGTTGGCAAGCTTATGAGCAACATCCACATGATCAGCTGGGGTAAAGTCAAACTGATGTGGTTCGCCCCAACGACTGATCTCTTGGTTGTCGTCTTCATCTTTACCTAAAGGTACGCTTGCATCAGGCAAGTTCGGCACGCCCGAAATAATCGCGTGCAGTTCTTCTTGTACCTCATGCAACTCAACTTTGGCTTGTTCTAACTGGTTACCCAAATCGTCTACCGCAGCAAGCAACGGCTGAATATCTTCGCCTTGCGCCTTGGCCTTACCGATGGCTTTAGAGCGGGAATTACGTTCGGCCTGCAACGACTCGGTACGCACTTGCAGTTCTTTACGGCGTTGTTCTAACTGCTCTAACTGTGCAACATCCAGTTGAAAATCACGCGTCTCGGCTAAACGAGCTGCGGTTTCTGCGACTTCATTACGAAATAACTTGGCGTCTAACATGCTAATTCCACATCGATAAAAAATAAGATTTCAGCCCCAGTGCGAGTGCAACTGCGGCGATACAGCAAATAACGTTTAAACTGGCGTAAGCGATGGCTTTGAACAATTCCCCTGTTTGTACCAGCAAGACCACCTCAAGTGAAAAGGTCGAAAAGGTGGTAAATGCACCTAATACACCGACACCGAGCAAAAGCCAGGTTGTTTCATTCACCGAGCCTTGCTGCTGACCTAGGAAAACTAACGCCAACAAAAAAGACCCTACTATGTTAACGATTAGTGTGCCGAAAGGAAATGTTTTCCCGAACATTGCTGCCGCGCCAAGCACCATCGCGTAACGCGCCATTGCTCCCAAAGCGCCACCTAAGGCAACCCACAAGAAGTTAATCAGCATCGTCACCTCGTTGCCAGTCGCTGCTCGCGTCTTGCTGCTGCAGCCACTCAAGCTTGGCGCGCAGTTGCTTTTCAAGACCTCGGTCACTGGGCTGATACAATTGCACAGCACTTAACTGGCTTGGCAGGTAACGCTCACCGGCAACCACCGCATGCGGATAATCATGGGCGTAACGGTAATCAGCGCCAAAACCTTCTTGCTTGTGCACTTGCGTTGGAGCGTTGCGAAGATGATGCGGCACTGGCGCATCAGGGTAATCGGCAGCCAACTTTTTAGCCGCATTAAAGGCTTGATAGACAGAGTTACTCTTGGCCGCTAAGGCACAATAGACCAGCGCTTGCGCGATCGCCCGCTCGCCCTCTGCAGGGCCCACGCGATGAAAGGTATCCCACGCATTCAACGCCAGTTGTAAGGCGCGTGGATCAGCATTGCCAATGTCTTCAGAGGCAATCGCCAAGAGCCGCCGGGCCACAATTAACGCATCCCCGCCGCCATGCAAGATGCGCGCGTACCAATACAGCGCACCATCTGGCGACGAGCCGCGCACCGACTTATGCAGCGCTGACAGTAAATCGTAATAAACATCGCCCTGCTTATCATATCCGGCATGTTTACCGCCGATAGCTGCCACCACGGTATCACGCGTCAGTTCACTCCCGTCGGCAATCGCATCGGTGCTAATCTCAAGGTAATTCAGGGCACGCCGGGCATCGCCACCGGCCGCGTAAACCAAATACTCAAGCGCGTCCTCCGCAAACCTCAACTGACGTTCCCCTAACCCGCGCTCGCTATCGGCCATCGCTTTTTCGAGGAGCTGGCGAATCACCGCATCGTCGAGCGCCTGTAAACGGTAAACACGGGCACGGGACAACAACGCGCCATTCAGTTCAAAGGCGGGGTTTTCCGTAGTCGCACCAATAAAGATCACGGTGCCATCTTCAATATGGGGTAAGAAGGCATCTTGTTGGCTTTTATTAAAGCGATGCACTTCATCAACAAACAACAAGGTACGACGTCCCTGCTGCTGATTTTCTTTGGCTTGCGCGATGGCGGCGCGGATTTCTTTGACGCCAGAGGTCACCGCGCTAATGCGTTCTAATGCCGCAGCACCGGACTGGGCAATAATCTCTGCCAAGGTGGTTTTGCCGGTTCCTGGCGGCCCCCACAGGATCATTGAATGCAGCTGGCCGGCCAAAATGGCTTCACGCAGCGGCTTGCCCGGACCTAGCAAATGTTCTTGTCCCCAGTAGTCCTCTAACGTCAAAGGCCGCATACGAGCGGCCAATGGACGAAAATCAGGTGCGAAATCGAAGCTTTGCGTTTGCACGTTAACCTACAGTTGTGGTTCGGCCCGCTGATCATCCACCATGGCATCAGCAGGAATTTGATAGCTAAATGTGGTGTACGGCAGCGCTAAGTTCATTGCCACCTCAGCCAACTGGATCTGCGTTTGTTGGCCTTGACCATCGGTCAGGACGACTGACTCAAGCTGGCCTTGTTCCGCCCCAAAGGTTAGCGTCAGCTGCTGTTGTTGCGCCGCATTCGCGGTGGGCGCCAAGGTATAACTTTGCCCGTCTTGGCTAACCTCATAATCGGCCCACGCAGTAGCTTCAGCGTCGAGCAAGAGTAAAAATGGGCTTTGCCCCGCCGCAGAGTGCTGATCCGAAATCGTCACTTGTTCGACAAAGGCATCAAAGTAATACACCGCAACCCCATCGGCCACCAAGGTCAGTTCATCAGGCGCCTCACTTTGCCAGTAAAACTTGTTTGGCCGCGCCATCGCAAGTTCACCTTCGAGAGTTTGAATCACCTCACCATCAGCGCCCACCACTTGCTGCTCAAAGCGCGCTTGTAAGGTGCTGATAGGCGCCAACTGTTCTTGTAATGCCTGTTTCGCTGATGGCGTAGTCGCAGCCATTGCGCTCGCTGAAGCGAACATACCGGTTGCTAGACATACCCCGGACAACAACATTGCTTTCATACTAAATTCCTTAATCTCGCGGAGGTCGTGGCGCAAGCACGTCACGTTGACCATTGCTCGCTGCACTACTAACGACACCGCTCATTTCCATTTGTTCCACGATACGCGCCGCGCGATTGTAACCAATTCTGAATTTACGCTGCACGCTCGATACTGAAACGCGCTGGGTCTCAGTAACAAAGGCAACCGCCTCATCATAGAGCGGATCACTCTCGGCGTCGTCACCTTCAAGGGTTTCGCCCGGCAGTAAGGTATCTTCTGTCGGGTCACCATTCAAAATTTCATCCAAGTAATTCGGTTTGCCACGCTTCTTCCAATCGGCGACCACGGCATGCACTTCATGATCGTCCACAAAAGCACCATGAACCCGCGTCGGCACACCGCTGCCTGGAGGTAAGTACAACATATCACCTTGGCCTAAGAGCTGATCTGCGCCGGGTTGATCCAAAATCGTCCGTGAGTCAATTTTTGACTGGACTTGGAAGGCAATTCGGGTCGGAATGTTGGCTTTAATTAAGCCGGTGATCACATCTACTGACGGACGCTGTGTTGCCAAAATCAAATGAATTCCCGCAGCACGCGCTTTTTGCGCAATACGCGCAATCAACTCTTCAACTTTTTTACCGACAATCATCATCATGTCGGCAAACTCATCAATGACCACCACAATATTCGGTAAGGTTTCCAGCACTGGCGGCATCTCGTCCATCGAGTCGCCCGGTTTCCACAGTGGGTCACGCAAAGGTTCACCCTGCTCCGCCGCGTCACTCACTTTGGCGTTATAACCTTTAAGGTTCCGCACCCCTAAGGCCGACATCAGCTTGTATCGGCGTTCCATCTCACCAACACACCAACGTAATGCATTGGCGGCATCTTTCATGTCGGTTACGACTTCAGTCAACAAGTGTGGAATGCCTTCGTACACGGACAGTTCCAACATTTTCGGGTCAATCATGATCAAGCGAACTTCTTCTGGCGTGCTCTTATACAGCAAGCTCAGGATCATCACGTTCACCCCGACCGATTTCCCTGAACCAGTGGTACCGGCAACCAGCAAGTGTGGCATCTTCGCTAAATCAACGATCACAGGTTGACCAGAAATACCTTTACCCAGCACCATAGTGGTCGGCGCAGGACTTTGTTGGAACGCATCGCAACTGATCACTTCGCTAAAGAACACGGTTTCACGGCTCTTGTTCGGTAACTCTAGACCCACGTAGGATTTACCCGGAATAACTTCCACGACCCGGACTGAGGTGGCCGAGAGCGAACGTGCAATATCTTTATCGAGGTTCGAAATTTTGGAGACTTTCACCCCTGGCGCGAGGTCAAGCTCAAAGCGCGTGATGACCGGCCCCGGCTGCACGTTGGCAACTTTCACTTCAACGCCGAAGTCTTGCAACACCGCCTCAACGGTTTGGCTGATCTGCTCAAGTTCTGCAGGGGTCAAAGGGTTGCCAGTTTGCGCCGGCTTATCCAACAAGGCAATCGATGGCAACGGGTCAATCGGGGCAGCTGGCGTTTCATCAATAGCGCTGTTGTCGCTGTCCTGGCCCTGTACCTCAGCTACAGGTGTTGCCGAAGCAACTGGTGCGGCAGGCTTGGCAACTTCAGGTTCATGCGCAGGCTCAGGCATGTCGTCTGACAAGATAGGCTCGACGCGCGCCTGCGCATCGCGGCTTTCAACCTCAGCAAAAACGCCGAGATCTGGCTCCACGGGTTCATCATCGGCACTAATAGCCAAGTCCAAATCAACCTCAGGCTCTTGTTCGTCCTTACTTGGGAACACCTTTAATTTGCGGCGTTTTTTACGGCGTTCGCTGGCGCTTGCCACAGCAGTTTCTGGTGCAGTTTTGCCATCAGGCCGTTCTTGCCGTACAAAGCGTAACACCCGCTCATACAGCCACTGGGTGCCTTGAATGGTGACTTCGCCCAGCTTATCTGCCAACCAAACCCACGAAATACCGGTAACTAGCGTTAAACCCGTACACAAAAACGTTAGCAGTAACAAGGTGGTGCCGATCAAATTGAAGTACGGTAGCAATGAACTACTGATCACATCACCGACCACACCGCCAGCGGAAAACGAATACAACGCCGAGAAGTTCAGCGACGCCAACGCAGACGCCCCGACCAAAGTTAGAATAAGACCGATGAGGCGCAATCCAAGCGCCAAGTAATCTAGCTCAAGCAGGCGATGAGGCTGACGAAACATGACATAGCCAAGCCCTGCGAGTCCAAACGGAATGGCATAAGCGACAAAACCGAAGGCAAACAATAAGGCATCGGCAAACCAAGCCCCAATCGCGCCTGCGGCATTTTCGATGGAACCTTGATAGCCGGTTTGCGACCAGCTTGGGTCTGCTGGATTAAAGCTTACCAGCGCCAAGAAAAGGAAAATGGCAAAAGCGCCGCATAGAATCAAGCCGACTTCGAGAACGCGTTGCGCACCGCTCATAGTTCGTTCCCCTGTCGTGAGTGTCGTTGCATGCTGCTACTGGTCATGTCGTGTCCCTGTCTACCTATTTCTTATAATGCTGCAGCTAGTGTAGCGCGTCAGCGCAATAGATTCAGCTGTTTTGCGAGGTCTTTGCTAACCTTTTATCAGTACTTTATTGGCGTTTTTCACTTCTTCCATCACCACATAGGTGCGTGACTCATTCACCCCAGGCATGGTCAACAAGGTTTCGCCGAGCAACTTCCGATAGGACGGCATGTCGGGCACCCGTGCTTTAATCAGAAAATCAAAGTCGCCGGCCACCAAGTGGCACTCGAGAATTTCCGGAGTTTTACGCACCGCTTCACTAAACTCAGCGAAGGAGTCTGACGACGTCCGCGTTAAGGTGATTTCGACGAAGACCATCAAGTTGGCACCCAACTTACTTGGGTTAATACGCGCATGATAACTTTCAATCACACCTTCGTGCTCAAGCTTACGCACGCGCTCGTTACAGGCCGATGGACTAAGCCCTACCCGCTGCGCTAAGGCAACATTGCTCAAGCGCCCTTCATCTTGCAATAAGCGCAAGATCTTTCGGTCGATTCTATCGATAGTGATATGTACGGGCTCTTCGGCATTAAACATATGATTTCACCAAATTATAAAGCATTAACCGTAGTATATGCGGTAAACACGCATAAAAAAAGTACGAAACACGATAATGATTTCGCCTATAATTGGCGCCTTAAAATGAATGTTTCACTGAACAACAACAACGGGACGTAATCCATGCTAATTGGTGTACCTAAAGAAATTAAAAACCACGAGTATCGTATCGGCCTAACCCCAGGCTCTGTACGTGAGTATGTTGCGCATGGCCATTCGGTGATGGTCGAACATGATGGCGGTGCTGCCATTGGTTTTACCAACGAAGACTATGAACTCGCGGGTGCTACCATCGTTGCTGATCCGGCAGAGATTTTTGCCAAAGCAGACATGATCATTAAGGTAAAAGAACCACAGCCTAATGAGTGCGTCCAGTTACGTGAAGGCCAAATCCTTTACACCTATTTGCACCTTGCGCCAGATCCAACGCAAACAGAGCTGTTAGCGAAAGCAGGCGTGAGCGCGATCGCGTATGAGACAGTGACAGACCGTAATGGCGGTTTGCCACTATTAGCACCGATGAGTGAAGTTGCTGGTCGTATGTCAATTCAAGCCGGTGCGCACAACCTGGAAAAAGCCAATGGCGGTAGTGGCGTATTGCTTGGTGGTGTACCAGGTGTTGAGCCAGGTAAAGTACTTATCATCGGTGGCGGTAACGTCGGTACACAAGCAGCGAAAATGGCTGTTGGTCTTGGCGCTGAGGTCACTATTTTGGATCGTTCATTGCCACGTTTACGTCAACTCGACGATATCTTCGCTGGTCGTGTGAAAACCGTTTACTCTACTGTTGATGCGGTCGACAAATTCTCACGCGAAGCTGACGTTGTGGTCGGCGCGGTATTGATCCCAGGCGCTGCAGCGCCGAAATTGTTATCACGTGAAAACTTGAAGAACATGAAACCTGGTTCTGTCGTGGTTGACGTAGCAATCGACCAAGGTGGCTGTTTTGAAACCTCACGTGCGACCACGCACCAAGATCCGACCTATGTGATCGATGACATCGTGCATTACTGTGTTGCGAACATGCCAGGTGGTGTTGCCCGTACTTCTACCATCGCATTGAACAACGCAACCTTGCCATTCGGTATCGCGCTCGCGAACCACGGCCTAAAAGCGATGGAAAACAACGAGCACTTGCGCAACGGTTTGAACATGCACAAAGGTAAGATTACTTACAAAGCAGTACATGATGACCTTGGCGAGAAGCTTGGTTTGGATTACCAAGATCCGCTGGAAGCAATTCGCAGCTAAAGCAATCTTTACAGCACGCCCTTATCGAGACCCGCACAAAGTTTGCGGGTCTCTTGTTTGCGGCCATTGGAAAACCTACAATCGATCCCCATAACAAAAACATGTTGCGACTAACTTTATAAGAACGGAGTACAACGATTATGGCTGAAGCCAAACATTGCCGCTTACTTATCCTAGGCTCAGGACCTGCTGGCTATACTGCTGCGGTTTATGCTGCACGTGCCAACCTTAACCCGGTCTTGGTGACGGGCATGCAACAAGGTGGCCAGTTGACCACCACCACCGATGTTGAAAACTGGCCTGGCGATGCTGAAGGTTTAACCGGCCCTGATTTAATGGTTCGCATGCAGCAACACGCTGAGAAATTTAATACTGAAATCGTCTTTGATCACATCAATAAGGTCGATTTTACCCAACGCCCTTTCCGCCTCTACGGCGACAGCCATGAATTCACCGCCGATGCGGTCATTATCTCAACCGGTGCGTCAGCCAAATATCTCGGCTTAGACTCTGAACAAGCCTTCATGGGCAAAGGTGTGTCTGCTTGTGCGACCTGTGACGGCTTTTTCTACCGCAACCAAAAAGTATGTGTGGTTGGTGGTGGTAACACCGCTGTCGAAGAAGCCTTGTACTTGGCAAACATCGCCAGCGAAGTACATGTGATTCACCGTCGTGAAGAATTCCGCGCCGAGAAGATCTTGGTTGACCGTTTAATGGATAAAGCTGAAAACGGCAATGTGACCCTGCACCTCAACAAAACTCTGGATGAAGTTTTAGGTGATCAGATGGGTGTGACTGGCGTACGTTTGAAAGATACCCAAGACGGTAGCTTGAACGAGCTGGAAGTAATGGGTTGTTTCATTGCCATTGGTCACCAGCCTAATACCGGCATCTTCGACGGTCAGTTAGACATGCATGACGGTTATATTCGTGTCCAGTCAGGTCTGCAAGGCAATGCTACAGCGACCAGCGTGCCTGGCGTTTTCGCCGCCGGCGATGTTATGGACCATACCTATCGCCAAGCCATTACCTCAGCCGGCACTGGCTGTATGGCAGCACTTGATGCTGAACGCTACCTTGATGGCTTAACCAAAGCCTAATGGTCATTCGTTTGCAGGCTCAGGATGTGCGCTTCCCGCCTCCTGAGCTTGCGCTTAAAGAACCCAATGGACTGCTCGCGGTCGGCGGTGATTTACGCCCTGAACGCCTGCTAAACGCCTATCGAAACGGTATTTTCCCTTGGTTTGCCGAGGGTGACCCCATTCTTTGGTGGAGCCCAGATCCACGCGCGGTATTCACCCCGCAAAGCTTACATGAAAGTCGCTCGATGCGGCGGTTTCGACGGCAGACGCAACTCACCGTGACTCTGAATCACGACTTTGCACAAGTGATTGCCAAATGCGCTGAGGTTCACAGTCATGGCGAGGGTACTTGGATCACCCCGGCCATGGCGCAGGCCTATGCTGAGCTGCATCGATTAGGCTATGCTCATTCGATAGAAGTCTGGGACGACACGACCTTAGTTGGCGGCATGTATGGCATTGGCATGGGCCAAGTATTTTGTGGTGAGAGTATGTTCCATACCCGTACCAACGCCTCAAAATTAGCCTTTTTAGTCTTTGCCGAACACTTCTTTGCCGCTGGCGGACAATTGCTCGACGCACAAGTACCGAACCCACACTTGGAACGCCTTGGCATGATGACCTTGCCGCGCCCGCAATTTTTGCATTTTTTGCAGCGGCAACAGCAAAACGGCGGAACAATCCCTAAGGAATTCTGGCAATCCCGCTGCTTATCAACAAATCGAGTGGCAATTAACGACGAAAACAGCTAGAATTCTGACCACTTTTTTCAGGCGTTCGCTGACAGCTCGGTGAGCACACAACGCTTGACGTTATTATTTTGAGATAAAACCGAGGATTTGGATGGCAAAAGAAGACAGTATTGAAATGCAAGGAACGGTACTTGATACCCTTCCTAACACTATGTTCCGCGTAGAATTAGAAAACGGCCACGTGGTGACCGCGCATATCTCAGGAAAAATGCGTAAACACTACATCCGCATTCTGACCGGCGACACCGTGACCGTGCAATTGACGCCTTATGACCTAACCAAAGGCCGTATTGTCTTCCGCGCACGTTAATGGCTGCGCTGCCGTTTAGCCCGTAGTTGAACTACGGGCTTCACGTTCTTTAATCTGCAGTTTCAAAGCATCATCACTGACAGTGACACGTACGTCACCGCCTTGCGTTAGCTTACCAAAGAGCAATTCGTTCGCCAGCGGCTTTTTCAAGTGTTCTTGAATGACACGCGCCATTGGCCGCGCGCCCATTGCTTTGTCATAGCCCTGCTGCGCTAACCATGCACGCGCTTGGTCGTCCAACGCCAAGCTGACATGTTTGCGATCAAGTTGCGCCTGCAATTCAGTGATGAACTTATCAACCACCTGCTCAATGACCTCAGGACTCAGGTTATTGAACCAGACGATGCTATCAAGACGGTTACGGAACTCTGGACTGAAGGTCTTGTTAATTTCTAACATGGCGTCGGTAGCATGGTCTTGCTGCTTAAAGCCAATCGATTGACGCACCGTTTCTTGTACTCCAGCGTTGGTGGTCATCACTAAAATGACATTACGGAAGTCAGCTTTGCGACCATTGTTATCGGTCAACATGCCGTAATCCATCACCTGCAACAAGATATTGAATAAGTCACTATGCGCCTTTTCAATTTCATCGAGTAACACCACAGCATGCGGATGCTTGATCACCGCATCGGTCAGCAAGCCCCCTTGTTCGTAGCCAACATAGCCTGGTGGTGCACCAATTAAACGACTCACCGCATGGCGCTCCATGTACTCGGACATATCAAAGCGTAAAAACTCAATACCGAGAACTTTTGCCAGCTGTTGCGTTACTTCGGTTTTACCTACGCCCGTTGGCCCTGCCAACAAGAACGAACCGACCGGCTTATTCTCCGCACCAAGACCTGCGCGCGACAAACGAATGGCCGCGGTCAATTGTTCAATGGCTTGATCTTGACCAAACACTACCAACTTCAAGTTGCGGTCCAGCTGCTTCAAGGTTTGTTGATCAGAGCGCGAGACGCTCTGTTCAGGTACACGCGCAATTTTGGCAATAATCTGTTCAATATCAGTCACATTGACTGTCTTCTTGCGCTTGGATGGGGCTAACAATTGCTGGCTAGCGCCCGCTTCGTCCATCACATCAATGGCTTTGTCCGGCAAGTGCCGTTCATTGATATAGCGCGCAGAAAGCTCTGCTGCTGCACGAATGGCGGGTTGCGTGTAACGAATACCATGATGGGCCTCATAACGGTCTTTCAAGCCCATCAAAATTTTCGTGGTATCGTCCACCGAAGGTTCATTAATATCGATCTTCTGGAACCGACGCACCAAGGCGCGGTCTTTCTCAAAAATGGTTTTGTATTCGTTGTAGGTGGTGGAGCCAATACATTTTAGCTCGCCACTACTGAGCAATGGTTTCAGCAAGTTCGAAGCATCCAACACACCACCACTGGCCGCACCGGCCCCGACAATGGTATGAATTTCATCAATAAAAAGCACCGCTTCAGGCTGTTTGGTCAACTCTTTCAGCAGTTGCTTGAAACGCTTTTCAAAGTCACCACGATATTTGGTGCCGGCCAGCAAACCACCCATGTCGAGTGAATAAATCACTGCATCGCGCATCACCTCGGGAACGTCGTCATTGACGATGCGGTAGGCAAGTCCCTCAGCAATCGCGGTTTTACCAACGCCGGCCTCACCCACTAACAGCGGATTATTCTTGCGACGTCGACACAACACTTGAATACAGCGCTCAAGCTCGAGATCACGGCCAATCAGCGGATCAATCTTTCCATCACGTGCGCGTGCATTCAGATTAGTACAGAAGCGTTTGAGGTAACTTTGCTGCTCGTCTTGACCCTCGTCGCTGACCTCGCTGTCGTCTTGGTCTGGCGGAATAATAGGATCATCAATTTTCGATAAGCCGTGCGACAAGTAATGCACCACATCAAGGCGCGTAATGTCATGCTTGTTGAGCAGGTACACAGCGTGCGATTCTTGTTCGCTAAAAATCGCTACCAACACATTGGCACCGGTAACTTCGCTGTTGCCTGACGATTGCACGTGAAAAACGGCACGTTGCAACACGCGCTGAAAGCCCAACGTCGGCTGGGTTTCACTTTCTGCGGTCTCGGTATCGAAACTCGGTGTACTGCGCTCAATGTAGGCCAACAACTCTTGCTTCAACTTGGTAAATTCAAGACCACAAGCATGCAAGGCTTTCGAGGCTTCGGGATTATCCAGTAGAGCGAGTAACAGATGTTCAACCGTCATTAATTCATGGCGATGGTCACGTGCAATACGAAACGCATCATTCAAGGTGATTTCTAGCGCTTTATTTAGCATACGTACTCCTCAACTACGATCCGACCCCAATGCCACACTATGCTTTCTCCATAGAGCATAACAGAGGATGCTCATGTTCGCGGGCATACTGGTTCACCTGCATGACTTTTGTTTCTGCAATTTCTGCAGAATAGACCCCGCATACAGCTCGACCTTTGTAATGAATGGCGAGCATTGTATCGGTGGCTCGCTCTTGATCCATCCGAAAAAACTTGATGAGAACTTCCACAACAAAGTCCATTGGCGTGTAATCGTCATTATTCAGAATGACTTTATACGTCGGTGGCGGCTGTAGCTTTTCGCGGTCAGTTTGGCGATCGCGTACCGCCTCATGGTGTTGCTGGTTCATGTCACTCATAACTACTACTTACCTATATATAGTCAGAAAAACGTGATTTCGCTTACTGCACAAAGAATTTAAACCCTTTTTACCCTGCACCCGTTCATTAAATAATCAAAATTAGGCTTGACACTGAACAGAACTCACCTAGAGTAAAACATGGTGTTAACAATTGCCCGTTTAAAGAGGCAAGCACCATTCTAACAATAAATAAATAGTAACTGCAGAATTAAAGGAAGTAGAAGTATGGCAACCGGTAAAGTGAAATGGTTCAACAACTCTAAAGGTTTTGGGTTTATTGAAGCAGAAGACCGTGAAGGTGATATCTTCGCACACTACTCAACGATTGAAATGGAAGGTTATCGTACCCTAAAAGCCGGACAGGATGTTGAATTCGAGCTAGAAGAAGGCCCTAAAGGTCTCCACGCCACGAATATTACTCCAGTTCCAAAATAAGCAGCGACCATAGGCTGACAACAAAACGCCAGTTCATCGAACTGGCGTTTTTTGTTACCGATCACTTAACTATCGATACCCTTAACTATCTATACCAAAATACCGACGAAGCTGATCCCGTAAGTTCGGTGGCGTACCACGCACCGTCAAGGTATCTGTATCAGGGTCGTACTGCACGCGCTCACCAAGTAAGTCTTGATCAAAGGCCACGCTCAACCCACCGCCTTGGCCCTGGAATTTCACCAGCTTACGCAAGGTGGTACGGTCGGTTGGAAACTCTTCGATCAAGGCCCGCTCGGCTTGTGCTTGGTTAAAGTCAGCAAAACTGCGCTCTACAGGTACTGACTCACGAAGTTGCTCAGACAAATCCTGAACCCGCACCGGCTCACCTTGTTGCCATTGATTGTCGCAAATGTCGTACACCGATTTCCGTAATTGCCGTGCTTGCTCACTCTCAAGGTTTTCTTCTTGGGCGTAACGCGTCACGCTTTCAATCAATTGCTGTGATTGCTTCTTCGGGTTCAAACCTTCCGCGCAACCCAAAAAGTCCAAAAAGAAATCCGATACTTTTCGCCCTGCACGGCCTTTAATGAACGAGATATAGGTTGTCGACTCCGGCTCTTCATGCCATTCCGTCAAATTGATCGATGCCGCCAACTGCACTTTACTGATGGCCAGCTGTGACGAACGGTCCACACTTAAATCAGGCGCAATGGTGACGCCATCTTGGCTTGGCAAAAACGCCACTACCAAGAAATCTTGCCCCCGTTCACGGTAGCTCGAAACGACCAAGAACCCGGCCTCAAGAATGCCGTAGTGCTGCAATTGTTGGTGCAGTAACTTTGCGCTTTCTTGAGAAAATTCGACAAACGGCAGCTGCTGACGATGCCACTGTTCCAGTAACTCAGGAAAGTTACTGGCAAGGGTTGCCTCATGTTCGTCATCTTCACGCAAAAAGCGCGCGTAACCTTTGCTCGGCTTCGCCTGGTACACCTCGGTCAACTCCGCCAAAAGCGCATTCACTTCGTCGCTAATGGCCAGCGTATCAGGTGCAACCCGCAATCCCACTTGGCCGTCGTTGGTGTAGAACTGATGAATAATACTGTGCTGAATATCTGCTTGCATGATGCGATTCGTATCCTTTCCTACTGCAATTGAGAGCGCCTGTGATAAGATTGCCGCCATTCTACCATGTAAGGAAAATTTTCAATGCCCATAGTGTCAAAATATGATGCAGCCCGTCAGGAGCAACTCCTTAACGACGTTCTTGACACCCTTATCACCGCCGAAGTTCCGGTTGATTTAGCGCTAATGACCCTTGGCAATGCGGTCACTCATATCTTGTCGGAACATTACAGTCCTGCCCAAGCGCAGCAAGTAGCTGAACAATTTGGTAAAGTACTGCTACAATCGATGAAGAAATCGGCAAATTAAGGCAATTTATGAGACAACGTAAACAGCGCCGCGACAAAATAGCGCGACTGATCAGTTGGGGCCATTGGTTTACCTTCTTTAATATCCTGCTCGCGCTAGCCATCGGTACGTTGTACATCGAAGCAGCTGAAACGCCCGCCTCGTTTTTGGGCGGCTTTTACATGCTGATCAGCTGGCTGGGGCACTTTGCCTTTTTGCCCTTTGTTGTCTTTATCCTGCTTATTTTCCCGTTTTGCTTGATTGTGCCCTTTTCCAAAATCTTAAAGGGCATTGCCACCCTGGTCGCCGCCTTTGGTTTGGTTGCACTTGTCGCCGACGCGTTGTTTTTCCGCCAATACGGATACCACTTTAATACCTATTCACTTTCACAGCTCGCACTCGATGCTGAATCGAACTTTACCGGCGCAAGCTTCTTATTATTGCTCGGTTTACTCGGTATTTTTGTGGTCTTGCTGGTGCTCGAGCTTGGCGTTGCCAACGTGGTCTGGAAACGCCTCGATACCCTGCGCGAAAAGCGTTGGGGGCCCTCAGCCGCGGCGGTATTTGTGCTGTGCTTCCTGACCAGTCACAGCTTGCATATTTGGGCCGATGCGGTGTTTTATGCCCCCATTACCAAGCAAGATGACTTATTCCCAGTCAGTTACCCAACCACCGCCCGTACGCTAATGAGCAAACAAGGCTGGCTGGTTGAAGAGCGCCTGCAGGCGACCGATCGCTTGTTAAAAGAAGCCGCACAGGTGAACCTAAACTATCCACCGCGTCCGCTGATGTGTGCGCGACAGCCGCACACCGACGACACCCTGGTGGTGGTCTTTAATCAGCTTACCGATGCCCAACAACAACAGATTGCCCGTGAATTCCCACAGCTGAACTTGTCGCAAACTCCTGTGGTTGGACAACTCTCACCACTGGGTGGTGCGTTTGAAGTGCTGTATGGCCTCGCCGATATTTACGCTAATCAAATCTTTAAAGAGCAGCGCCTACCGACTTTCTGGCAGCAACTCAATGATTATCAGATTCAAGTGCAACTTGAAGGTGACTTTGCAGCTTTTGCCTTACCTGAATACTTACAGCAACAAGCTGAGATTGCCTACCGCGATACCATCTCAGTACGCTTAAGCACCAGCTTAGACGAAGCATTACGCGCCGAAATCACGGCCGCACTCGCAAGTCACAAGCGTGTGCTCATCACCGCGTTAACGCCCAGCCATACCCTCGGCGCCGGCATTGAAAGCTATGCCGTGAGCAAAATGCAGGTACCGCTGTATTCCAGCAGCGCGATGAAGCTTGCCGAACAAGAGCTTATTTTACTTACCGACCTAATGCCGACGGTGGTGTCGTACTACATGAACTGTTCCGATGGTGTGCAAGCCTTCGCGACCGGTAAAAACATGCTGCAAGCACATGAACGGCACTTCCCGATCATGACCAGCTTCAATCGTACCTTGGTGGTTTATGACCGCGACAACACGACGGTGATAGGTACCGATGGCCATATGCAGAGTTTTGACAACACGACCTTCGCTGAGCGTCCAAGTAGCTCGCCAGCCACCCCGGTCTTGGTCGATGGTTTGAAGCACCTGCAGCGCTTTAACAAAAAATCTGACGAATAATTCAGCAGTTAACGGGGCAATCCTGCCCCAATGCTTGTTTAATTCATCAAAAGCAGTAATATAACGCCCTCGGTCGGCGTGTAGCGCAGCTTGGTAGCGCACTGTCATGGGGTGTCAGGGGTCGCTGGTTCAAATCCAGTCACGCCGACCAATTCTCTCAACCCTCTCCACTATTGACTTACAAGCCTTTAAGCATTAAAAATGCGTCCATTCTAAACAGCTAGTAGAGCACCGTAGGGTCACCTTTCAGGTCACTACGAGCCTCGTACGCATCTAAATTGAGCATTAGTAGAAGAATGGATAAGAAGCACCTTAAGCGTCAATCATCTGGCTTGTGGCTCTGCAGGCGCCCCCCTAGACAAGTACAACTCAGCGTACATACAGTACACGCTGCACACTCACAGCCATCATGAAGCTATCATCAATCGCGATAAGGTAAACGCTGATATTGAGATGGAGCTAGATCACGCTAAGCAAGAAAACACGGACAAGTCCAAGTTCTTCTAGTCAAAAAACCTGTGGGGTTCTCAATGCAGAACAATCCCGTAGCCCCCTGTGGGGTGCAGGTTACAATCGACTTATCGTGATGAAGCCTTATAACTGACGTTTCGATTTCTTAACGAACTATTTAGTTCTGTAACTTATTGGTTGTATTGCTGTTAGGCTAATTGAAACTCTCTCAGACTACCCCACCCGTTAGTATCGGCTCAAACGGTATTACGTGCTCCGTTGCATAAAGTGAATAATCATGTTTAATTTAACCCTCTTACATGATGCTATGGAGTTGACTCTTGGACAAAGGCTACGCTTTCTTTTTCGACGCTGAGCACTCAGAGCTAGATTGCTTTTATGGGCCGCCGTGCACTTCAAAAGTAATCAATTCGTTAATTGAAGCTGACTCCAATGCTAATACCCATGTTCTAAGAGGCGACCTTCTACCTCACTCTTTGGCTTATCAAATATCAAGTGTGTCAACCGACCCATCAAGTAAAGGTGGAGTCTCTCAAACTTACTCAGGAAACGACGAACTTCATCAGCTGATACTGTGCGATTTAAGCGATTCATTCTCGGGAGAGTGGAACACACTAAACACTTTAACTTTTCCTTATATTTTGGGCTTCAAGCGAGTTTGGACTATTGTTCTGCCTACTATCTCTCCTCAAGCAGCCAAGACGATTGACTCAAAGCTTCAATCATTTGCTCCTTATATTGGTGCGGCCACAATAGATACTGGCAACCCCTTACAAATAAGGCTTTTTGACCTTGTTGGCGGAGTGTTCGTACAGAGCGCCCGAGTTTATGCTCTTGAAAGTGACTCAGCTTCACTTCTTCGGGACAAACTTCCCTCAAAAATTACGGTGAATATAATAAACGATTTGCTCTTTGATAAACTGTCTCCTCAGCCTTTACAACCAACAAAAACCTCATATAGAGGAGTGCTGAGCGTTAATAGAATCAAAGGCAAAAGTCAGCTTACTCATAATCAAAAGCTGGCACATGCCCTGCTAGAATTCGCTAAGAATAACCCTAATGCAATTATTTCATTTGATACCTCGATTACAAGCGCGAAGCAATTCGTCTGGGATAACGCCAAGTTTACGCGCTACCTCCTAAATCTAGAGCACGAAGAAGGAGGTCCAAAGGCAAAATTCTTTATCGAAATATTAGGTATAGAATCAAACGACTGGCAATATCTTGCTGACCAGATTAGTTCATCCTTAAAGCATGGGTTAATTGTTAGCGTTGAATTAAGTGGTTACGGTATAAAACATACTGTCTTTAGTCAGATAACTGGACGCAATGGTAAAACAGTAATAATTCGTTCAGTTTGGCAAATGAATCCAGACGGTTCAGCACGATTCATTACCGCGTATCCAGAAAAAAGCGAGAAACAGTCAGATTATCGGTCTCCTCCCCAGCATATATGCCCTCCATACCTTATAGGTAAGGAAAGGTGGGAGTATATTTATAATCAGGCTCATAAAGCAGGTGAGGAAGCAGCTCTTGAGTGCGTCCCAGTACCAATGAGACTCTGCGGTCACTCTACTATTTTTGAGGGCGTATGTGGCTTTGCATGGGTCACTATTCCAGATATACGAAAAGGATTTGCTAAGTGGCTGAAAGATAAACATATTGGAGTTAAGAGTTACAAGGGAGGTTGGAGAGTGGATGCAGATCCCGTTCCAAGCGATGACGTTACTTGGGACTTACAATCTCTAGAACCTAAACGCGCCTACGCCAGAGCTTTCGCAAACGTCTTAAGAAAGAACGAGATCGCTTGCGAAGTCCATGAAAGGATTGACTGAACCTGTTTTGAATGAATTTTGCACTCTAATTTCGGCTACAAAATACACAAGTATCCAGTCATAAGCAGCTTGAGCTGATAACACTGAGATATACAAGTTCTCTAATTGCTAAGCAAGCTATACCTAGCCCCCCAGGAATAAAAAGATCATTGAATCAGTTTTAATTTTAATGTCTGGAGGACTAAAATCAGGTCAATAATAAAACCGCCAGATGGGCAGAAAAACCAACAATGCAAGTCATATTCTGGACGCACATCCTGCTTATGGTACCGGACTGTGTTAGGCTCGAATGAGCCCCGACAATTAACAATTTACCCAGCACTAGTACGATTACGTCCATAAATATCTATCTTGCCTAATCTAGTCAACTCATATTAATTCCAATGCACTGACCTAGCGGTTGGTAAGTCCTCTACGCTCTAGTTATCGCGTCAACCAAATGTTTATGTTGAATGGATCTTATAAGGTAACCCCCATTCAATTCTGACATTACAACATAGAGACAGAGGGATTAATTAACAAGGATATAAATATTTTATTAGACATTAAACATAGTATAAAAATACAATAACATTTGTCGCTATTATAAGTTTACACAGCTGCAATTGGAAAAGGTTTGTATATGTTATCAACGATTATTAAAGAGTTGATTGTTGTTTTTATGGTAGGATTTCTACCCTTATTCACTGCGTATTGGTTAGGTGGAATTGACCAACTGAACACAATCGTAAGCATGCTTTTAGCCCAAGATTTTTCAATGATTCATGCTGTTATATTGTCTTCAATTTTTTTTATAGCCAAATTTTTAAACCATTATATATATTTTAAAAAAGACAACCAAAGAAAGTTCGTATCAGGCGCTTGCGCTATTTTTGAAGAGGTTGGAAACTCGACTCTAACTATAATCCGTGTCGGCGCCGGTGTTCTAATTGGATTCCCTATACTGTGGCTAATTTACGACATTGATACATTTGACTCATCAGGCGCTGTTTTCTTTTTGTATGGAGTTATAGCCTTAATCGATGCGTGCTTCTTATCGATGATCCACGACTATATTAAAAATAAATGGAGAGCTCATTAACTCAGGCCTTTATTAAATATCTCCCCCACTAACCTATAAGTTATTTTTTTGGCCGAATCCTTCGAAGGATAATTGCCTTAAATTAAAAACAACACATCCTGCGTGAAAACACTGCACAGCAAACTTGAATAGTGCTGCGCTACGCAGGCGCTGCGAGCAATTGTGTGAGCAGGTGCTCTAGATCGCGGCGGATGGCGTTGCGATCTGGGTCGGGTGCGCGCGTCAGCAACGGCTGTAGGTGTTTCTCAAGCTGTTGCGCTTGGGCTTTACTAAAGCGGTGTTGTTCGCTGATGTTCACCGCGGTGGTGGCCGCATGGCCACGTTGGCTTAGCTGCTGCACTAAGTACAGCTGGCGGGCGGCGATGGTCACCAGCGCCACCGCATCGATGTGTAACACGCGCTGACCTTGAATGCGTTCTTGTAGTTTACGGCCTAAGTGCCGCCAACTTTGGTACAAGCCTCCGGCAGCGGCGCCCAGTGCGGTGCCAAGGCCAAGACTTAAGCCCCCAACCAGTACGTCGACGCCAGCGCCGGCTGCAGCGCCTGCACCAACACCAAATCCAGTGTCTTTGCCCCAAGCTTTTAACGTGGCTTGGTCAAACAAATCGTCTTGCCAGCGCCCAGCAGCGGCATCAAGGTGATCGAACAAAGCGTCTTCCGGCAAAAATGCAAAGCGTGCCAAAATTGCATGGGTTGCGTGTTGCTCTCGTGCGCGGATCTGTTGCTGGAAGGTCTCCACAGCACGACACTGTTGCGCCTCACTGGCATCCGACGCGATGCTGGCATGCTGCGCAGCGACATCCATCAGTAATTCTGCGATCACCGTTAGGCTTTGCGCCACGCGTTGCTGGCGTTCCTGTTCGCGTTGGGATATGAGCTGTTGAATTTCGCGTTCGGCACTTGGCAAAACCGTTGCCAAACTTTGCAACAAATAACGCTCGCCACCTTCAGGTGGTGCTACGGAATCAAACGCCACCACCACGTGCAAGCCGAGCTTAGCTAAGGCGCTGCGCCATTCTTCAACGCGGTTATTGGCGCTCGCGGTAAAATTTAATACAGGTAATAACGGCCGCCCGCAACGTGCAAGTATATGCAACTCATCTTGATATTTCGGCAATACTGGATCGCGACTGTCAATCACATAAAACGCTGCATCTGACTGCAACAACTGCCGTAATACCTTGGCTTCTTGTGCATAATAGGCATCGGCCGCAGGGCTTTGCAGGAAGGCACGAATTTGTGCCGGTCCGTCATGGCGATACTGTTCTTGCTGCTGTTCTAGTTCGGCAAATAACTCCGAGCCTGACTCCAGCCCTGGCGTGTCATAAAAGCTGAATAATTGGCGCCCTTCCACCCAAACACCCTGCGCAACCACCGAGCGCGTGGTGCTCGGTCGGGTAGCCACTTCACCGAATTCGCGGGTATAGAGTAAGGTGCGTAACAACGAGGTTTTACCAGCATTGGTATGGCCAACCACGGCCAACTGCACGATCGCACTCGTTTGCTCAGTCATAGTTCACCTCATAGCGCTGTAACAGTTGCTGCCATTGGGCCCGATAGGTATCCCCTGCGGCATCGATCAGTACTACCTTAAGAGCTTGCGTATACGGCGCCAACGAGGCCAAGTAGCGCATGCTACTGCGATCTGGGGTCAAACTGCTGGCGACCCGTAAGGTTAAGTGAGCCACGGGCTGTGCCTGTAGCTGCTTTAGGAGTGCTTGTTTTTGCGTATAACTCGCCACCACGCCCCAATAGCTCACCGCTGCGTTCCAGCTTGGGTCCGCCTCATAATCAAGGCTGGCAATAAGCTCGCCCTCGCCGTGACGCGCATAATGAAACACCAACTGCTCCGCCGCATCGCCGGCGTCGGCATCCACCACTTGCGCGCCACGTTGCTGCGCTTGTAACGCTTGGCTGACGCGATAATAACCGGGCTCAGACAAATCTAACCCTAGTTGCGTCAATCGATACGCCCAAACCAACATGGCGCCAAGCAAACAGAGCATGCGCGGCAACAGTGCATAGGTTAAAACACAGAGGGTTAACCAACGGCCAGCAATGGCAGAGAAATCAGCGGTCGAGGTGGTACCACCTTGCTCCGGCACAGCAACACCGAATAACACTTCAGGCAGCCAACCGATGAGCTGCGCCCATTGCATCAGCTGCGGTTGCTCTAGAATGGTTGTGGCCCACCGAAAGGCATAGTCGTTAAAGCTTAAATACAGCACTAAGGTGGCCGCGCTGAAGGTGGCAATCACCAACCAAAAGCCGTGGGTGACGATGGCCATCAATGGCGTTAACAAACGCTGGCGTTGGCAATGCTCGACCCATGAGGCCGCAAGCGCGGCTTGTTCAGGTTGACGTTGGAGCCAATACATCAGTTGCAGACCAAAGGCGGTAATACCGCGTGGTTTGCTGCGCCGCAGCGCAAACAGCGCCCACAGCAAAAGCATCATGAGGTTCGGTAGTACCAGCACCCCCACCGCAAACAATAGCGAAATGGGTTGTGCTTGGCTGAGTAAGGCTTGGGTTGTGCCGATGCCCAACAATGAAGCCAGCACACCTAACACTAGAGTCAAGAGCCGCCGCGACTGATGCCAACGCTGCACATAGGTAAGTTCATTACGTTGTATGGCGCACCGCTCAGCGCGCTGCAACACCTGTTGTTCAAGGGAGTGTTCTGCATTAAGGGGCTGATCCAGATCGGTCGGATGCACCTGCGCAACGTCACGCTGCCGTTGATGCTCCGCCAGCCAAAACCGATCAAAATGAGATAATTTCAACGTAATCCTACCCTTACCTTAACGAGATCTTGGTAACGATACTGGAGGGTGGCGGCAAGGTAAAGACGTTTACGCCCCTTACGGCCCATTACAACTGCGTGCGCTGTGCACACGTGGCCGACTGTAAGTCGGGCGCCACGGCAACATAATAGCCATGCGGACATTTGAAGGAGAGCTCGGTTGGATCTTTTTTATTTTTCGCGTTGCGTTTCAGATCACCGGCAACATTGCCAAGATCGACGTCGGGCAACAAATGTGAGCCAAAACCGTAGTAATAGTGGTAAAGCGCTGCCGCAAAAATAGCTAGGATCAGCAATTTACGCATGTAATCTCTCCCCCTTTCAAACCAAAGCCACCGGCGCCACGAGGCCTGTAGCGCGACGCCGATGAATGAGTTTAGTCGAGTTCGTCGGCCTTGGCGAGTTTTACCGCAGTGCCATACACCAACAACTCTGCTGCGCCTTGTGCCAACATTGAGGTGGTAAAACGTACCCCAACAATCGCATCGGCATCGAGCATACGCGCTTCGGCAACCATACGATCTAACGCTTGCTCACGGCTTTCGGCCATCAGTTTGGTGTAATCAGTAATTTCACCGCCCACCACGTTACGAAATCCGGCCAAAATATCACGTCCTAAATGCCGCGCGCGAATGGTATTCCCACGCACCAGTCCTAAATCTGCACTGATGGTCGCGCCAGCGACGGTTTCTGTCGTTAATACTGGAATATGTTTCATAGTTTTACCTTAGTGTAAGGGTCTGATTTTGCGTGTTGCAACCGTTGTTTAAGCACGTTTAAAAAGAGCGCCAGCAAGCTAAAGCCAACCAGACTCATCACTACCTTCAGCCACACAGGACTGTCGGAGCCGAACCAAAAGCTCACGACACCAGCCACGGCTAAAATGAGGCCACAGATCAGCAATACCCACCAAGCGATAAGATTCACCCGTTGCGCGCCGCTCGATTCTGTCACCAGCTGTTGCTGTTGACGGTGCGTGAAATCAGCCTTTAAGGTGCCGCGTAACGCGCTCAACTCTTGATACACTTTGCTGCACTTTGCACACGCCGCCAAATGCAGATGCAATTGCTGGTGTTGCTGTTGTGTGAGCTCATTATCTAATGCCCCACTAATGAGCGGAGCGATCGCTTCGCAGTTCGGGTCATAGGTATCGTCACTCATTGAGACTCTCCCATACGTCGTTGAAGTTCTTTTGAAAGTGCCAGACGCGCCCGGTGTAAGCGGGACATCACGGTACCTTCAGCCACCCCTAAAATGTCTGCGATCGCAGCGTAACTGCAATCACTGAACTCGCGTAACACGAGAATATCGCGCTGCTCAAATGGCAATGCGGCCAACGCCTGATGCACTTCGCTGTACCCTTCTTCGGTGGCCGTTGATTCCGCCGTTGCTGAAGTAAAATCAAAGCTATCATCGTTGCTTAACTTGCGTTGCTTACGCAGGCTGTCGATACAACGATTGCGCACCACTTGGAACAACCACGCGCGACAATGTTCAGCGCTGGGAAACTGCTCCGTGGTCAGCGCTGCCTCTAAACTATCTTGCAGCACATCAGCGGCACGCTGTTGACAACGAAAATAGGATTCCGCAAGCACCTGTGCGCCAGCAAGATGGGGCTGTAGTTGTTGAAAGCGTTGTTGATGCCGTTTTTGCATTCCGTCAATCTTCGTGTAGTTGCACCTGCCGAACAAACAATGGTAGCTGCTTCGCCATAGGGTAGTTATAAAACGTATGAGCCCTTGGGTTTATTCCATTTATTTTTCACTTTGCCATTATTCGGCGATAAAGCCACCCGATTGGCGCTGCCAAAGGCTGGCGTATAGCCCATTGTTGGCTAACAACTCTTGATGGGTGCCCTGCTCGATAATACGGCCCTCATCCATCACCACTAAGCGGTCCATGGCGGCGATGGTCGACAAGCGGTGGGCAATGGCAATCACCGTTTTACCTTCCATCAAACGGTAAAGGTTCTCTTGAATCGCGGCTTCCACTTCCGAGTCCAAGGCCGAGGTGGCCTCATCGAGAATAAGAATAGGTGCGTCTTTTAACATCACCCGCGCTATGGCGATACGTTGCCGCTGTCCGCCCGACAGTTTCACCCCACGCTCGCCCACATGCGCGTCATAACCACGACGGCCCTGACTGTCCTCAAGATCGGCAATAAAGTCGGTCGCCTCAGCCCGTGCCGCTGCAGCCTCAATCATGGCGTCACTGGCATCGGGACGACCATAAGCGATGTTGTCACGCACCGACCGATGCAACAGCGAAGTGTCTTGTGTGACCATACCAATATGTTGCCGTAAACTGTCTTGTGTCACTTGGTCGATGGCTTGTCCGTCAATGCGAATACTGCCACTGGTGACATCGTAAAAGCGCAGCAGCAAATTGACTAAAGTTGACTTACCCGCGCCAGAGCGCCCAACCACACCAATCTTTTCCCCGGCCTCAATGGCGAGATGTAAATCACGCAACACTGGTTTGTCATCGGAGTAATGAAAGTCCACATGATCAAAGGTTACCGCGCCAGCAGAACACGCCAGCGGCTCGGCGTCAGGAGCGTCTTGAATCACTTGCGGCACGGAGATACTTTGGATGCCGTCTTGCACGGTACCGATGTTTTCAAACAGCGCCGACACTTCCCACATGATCCATTGGCTCATGCCCCACAACCGCATCACTAAACTCAAAGCCACAGCAATGGCGCCAACAGATAACAGCTCATCTAACCACAAGGATATCGCCAACGCCGCGGTACTAAACAACAACAATGAGTTGAGCGCATACAAACACACGTAAAGTTTCGTCACTAACCGCATTTGTTTGTGCACTGTGCCTAAAAAGTTGCTCATTCCTTCTTTGGCATAGGCACTTTCGCGTTGGGCGTGCGAGAACAGCTTTACCGTTTGGATATTGGTATAGCTATCGACAATACGCCCGGTCATCACTGAACGGGCGTCGGCTTGCTGGGCTGCGACCTTGCCTAAACGCGGCACAAAATAGCGCAACAGCACCAAGTAACAGGCCAACCAACCTAACAATGGCAGCATTAAGCGCCAGTCAGCCGCGGCAACGATGATCAAGGTACCAATGAAATACACACTGACGTAGTTGATGACATCCACCAACTTAATCACACACTCACGCACCGCTAACGCGGTTTGCATCATTTTTGTCGCGATGCGACCGGCAAATTCATCTTGATAAAAGGTCAGCGACTGGCGTAGCAAATAGTTGTGAACCAGCCAACGAATACGCATGGGGTAATTCCCCAGCAAGGTTTGATAGGTCACCAGCGAATGCCCCACCACTAACAGTGGCAACACTAAGAGCACCACAACGCCCATACCGATAAGCCATAACTGTTGATCGGCAAGAAAGGTTTCGCGCGATTGCTCGGTCAACCAGTCAACAATATTGCCAATAAAGCTAAACAGCCACACTTCTGTTAACGCGATGCCGGTCATAAGCAGTCCCGTCAGCGCGATATAGGGCCAAGCGCCACGCGTGTAATACAAACAAAAGGCGAGGAACTTCCGTGGCGGCTGCTCGTAACAGGGCTCAGGAAAGGCGTTTAAACGATTTTCAAACCAACGAAACATAATGCCCCTTACAAGCTATACTTTTGTCGAATGTTTGTGCAGTAGTGAGATGCCGTAGTATAGGCCTCGAAATTGAAATTCCATCTCATCATATACAAAAAAGGTGTTTTATGAACGCTATTTTACTGATGCTCTTGGGCTTAGGCGGCATGCTGCTGGGGTACCTGTTCTACTCAAAGTTTGTGGCGGAAAAAATCTATAAACTCGATCCAAACTTTCGAACCCCAGCCCATGAATTTGAAGATGGGGTGGACTTTGTGCCCACCAATAAATATGTGCTCTGGGGACACCATTTTACCTCGGTCGCCGGTGCCGCACCTATTATCGGCCCTGCCATTGCCGTTATTTGGGGCTGGGTACCTGCTTTTTTATGGGTGGTGCTGGGAACCATCTTTTTCGCTGGCGTGCACGATGCTGGGGCGATTTGGGCGTCAAACCGCAACCGCGCGCGCTCGATTGGCGCCTTAACCGGCGATGTGGTCGGCAAACGCTCGCAATCGCTCTTCATGATCGTCATCTTTTTGGTGTTATTGATGGTGAACGCGGTGTTTGCTACTGCTATTTCCGGGTTGTTGATTAACTTCCCAAGCTCAGTAGTACCGGTATGGGGAGCGATATTCGTCGCTTTAATTATTGGCCAGTTTATCTTCCGTAAATGGTTAAACCTCGGCACCGTCTCTGTGATCGGCGTGATCGCCTTGTATGCCCTAATCATCGCCGGACCAGAAGTGCCGCTGAGCCTACCCGAAACCGTAATGGGTGTTTCTGATAATGCCACCTGGATCCTGATTCTGTTCCTTTACGCAGCTATTGCCTCATTACTGCCCGTCTGGATGCTGTTGCAACCGCGGGATTATATCAACGGTTTGCAACTCTTTATTGGCCTATTTTTACTCTACGGTGCGGTTCTGCTCAGTGGTCCCGAGCTGGTGGCGCCAGCCTTTAACACCGCTACCCCGGAAGGCACGCCATCCATCGTGCCCTTGTTGTTTGTCACCATCGCCTGTGGTGCGATTTCAGGCTTTCACGGCTTAGTCGCATCAGGCACGACCTCGAAGCAATTGGACAAAGAGACCGATGCACGCTTTGTCGGCTATTTTGGTGCTCTGGGTGAAGGCTCATTGTCCTTGGCTACGATTATCGCTGTAACGGCGGGTTTCGCAACCTTGGCCGATTGGCAGGCGGTATACCATAGCTTTGGCCAAGGTGGGGTGTCGGCATTTGTCAGCGGTGGCGCGCGTATTTTGCAAGAAGGTTTAAGCCTTGATGTCGAGATCTCCGAGACCTTGCTCACCGTGATGGCCGTTCTGTTCGCCGGCACCACTATGGATACCGGGCTACGGCTACAACGTTACATTTTCCAAGAATGGGGCGCGATTTATAACATCAAGTGGATGGAAAAAGCCGCACCGGCCACCCTCCTCGCCGTTGCCTCCTGTTTGATTCTTGCCTTTGGTGCCGGTGGCGCGGACGGTTCCGGCGGCTTAGCCATTTGGCCGCTCTTTGGCACCACCAACCAATTGCTCGCAGGGTTAACTTTGTTGGTGATCACCGTGATGCTGGTACGCTTAAAACGGCCTATGTATGTCACCTTACTGCCGTTGATTTTCCTCTTGGTGATGACCATTTTTGCCTTACTGATCCAACTCAAAGGCTTCTATGATGCCAGTGATTGGTTCCTCTTCAGTTTAGATCTATTAGTGCTTATTGCCGCGATTTGGATTGCCCTTGAGGCCGCGGGCGCTTTAAACCGCGCCAGAAAGGAGCAACAACCGTGAAAATAAAAGCCATTCGTGCATGGCTGGCGAACGCTAGTGAGCTCGCCAACCACTATTACAATGCGCCCTACCGCGCGGCGGTGGCACGCGCCAAGCGGGAGCAAGACGATCTGTTTATGCTCTATGTGTATAGCGAACTCATGGGCATACCAAACCCCGCAAGTTACTACACGCTTGAGTTGCAGCCGCTATTATTGGAGCAATTCCATGACTGGCATCTGCGGATGGGCATGGAGCATTCCCCCTTTGACGAGTTTAGGTGCTGTTAATGACATTTTCTTGGCCTAACGATCTGCCGCCGATCCTGTTCCTCGGCGGTAAAGGCGGTGTTGGCAAAACCTCGGTCAGTAGCGCTCTTGCGCTTATTCTCAGTCAAGCCGGTCGGCGGGTGTTACTTATCTCCACCGATCCGGCCCATAGTCTAGCTGATGCCTTTGCCCAGCCGATCGGCGCATCCCCAACCGCCATAGCAACAAACTTAGATGCGATGGAATTGGACCCCGAGCAACAAGTTGAAGCTCACATTAGTGAGGTGCTTGCGGCGATGAAAGATTTAACCAAGCCATCGATGTACCCACAGATTGAGCGTCAACTCAAATTGTCGGCACAATCACCTGGAACCCAAGAAGCCGCCCTACTTGAAGCCATGGCAACCTGGCTCGACAACTTTCAACACGCAGGCTATGACCATGTGATCTTTGATACCGCACCGACCGGCCATACCTTACGTTTGCTGATCCTACCCGAAGCCATGGCAGCATGGACCCAGGGGTTATTAAAGCACAGCGAAAGCGCGACACGATTGCAGGGAGTGGTGGATCATCTAAGTGCCTCCCGTCAACACAGCCCGCGGCACCCACTCGCCGAGCCCCAACAGCATGGCACCCAAGATCTGAGTGAACGCCAGCAACAGATTGCCGCGCGCTTACGACAACGCCAACAGTTGTTCCAACGGGCGCGCGAACGGATTAAGGATAGCAAGCAAACTGCGATTGCTTTTGTGCTCACCCCAGAGAAACTGTCGATGTTAGAAACCGAACGCGCTGTGACACAGCTGCAACAGGCGAAACTGCCTATCGCAGCGTTAATTATCAACCGCAACCTGCCGGCGCATGCCGATGGCGTGTTCCTGCAACAACGGCGGCAGCAAGAAGAGCAGTATCAACAGCAAATCAAAACGTTGTTTGCGGCGTTACCGAAAACATTTTTGCCCTTGTTCGAGACGGACTTACAAGGCTTGGCAGGGTTACAACGCTTGGCGACAGCGTTACAACAGGCAAAGTGGTGCTAAACCAGCACCACCAAGAGGAAGATTGCGATACCGGCAAGCAACGCACCAATGCCAAGTCGGGTTTGGTAATTTTCCCACCAATGCAAAATGCGCTCGCCAAGCCAATTGACCAGCAAGGCTAAACCGTAATAGCGAATGCCACGGGCGATCAACGAGGCTAGCATAAACAGCACGTAGGGATAATCTGTGCTGCCCGCGGTTAACATGCCCACTTGAAACGGAATCGGGGTAATGCCAACCAACAACAAGGTAATGAAGCCATTTTCACTAAACTCCTGCTGGAAGTTCTCAAAGGCTTGTTCATACCCAAAGAAGGCCAAGACCCACTGTCCCGCGGTATCGAATAAGAACATCCCGACGCTGTAGCCAATGGTTGCACCCACTAAGCAGCCCGCTAAGGTTGCTGTAGCGATCGCGAACCAGCGCTTGCGCTCGTGAATAAGTAAGGGGATCAACACCAGCTCCAACGGCACTGGGATAATTATCGACTCGAGCATCGACAATACGAAAATCATCCACAGCACGTGGTTAGACGCTAGAATGCGTTCCAGCCAACGGTTGGCCTTCGCATTATTACTTTTTACTTCTGTTGTCATTCGCCAAACGCACCCGCAGCTCCAGGAAAGACCACTGGACTCTCCATACCATCGTGGCTGACACTGGCCACACCGAAGAAATAGTTATCAATCACAATGTTTTCAAGGGTGTACTCTGTTACCTTACCCACCTCGCGACTGTATTCCCAATTCGGCGCGTCGGTGTGCCGCCAATAAATTTTATAGCCTGCCACATGCGCTTGTTCCGCGGCGCTTGCGGCTTGCCAACGTAACGTTGTACTTGGACGAACGGCGCCCTCGATACTGACCCCAGCCGGAGGGCTCGGAGCCCAGGACATTGCCGCTAAACTTACAGCGTTGAGTGCGGTAAGTTTGGCGGCGTAGTCGAAATCAACACCATCAAGCGTATCACCATAAGTGATCCCATTCTCTTCGCGAAGGTCTTGGTGCTGGCGATGGTAGTTCTCGTTGGTTTCCATGATCCGCACGCCCGGGTACCCCAAGTCATTAAACGGCCGATGGTGGCCGCCACGACCAAAACGATCTAACCGGTACACCACCATAGTGTCGAGGTTCGGAATATAACGATCGGCCATAGTGTCAATGTAGCGCGCTAAGTTGCGACTCGGCGAGTCCACTTCGCCTCCAGTAAAACGACGGCGTCGCGCCTCATCTTCGGTTTCCGTCATCCGCGTGCCTTCGGCAAAAATACGGGCGGACGTATTATCGATAACGCCATTAATACCTTCGACATTGCCGATCATATCGTTGTTCAATACCGCTTTAATACGCCATCCGTCCCGTTGCGCCTGCGCGGCCATAATTTTACCCCCGAAGAGCCCCTGCTCTTCACCGGCTAACGCAGCGTAAACAATGGTCCCCGCGAACTGATACTGACTGAGCACCCGCGCAGCCTCGAGCGTTCCCGCCACACCAGATGCGTTGTCATTGGCACCGGGCGCATCTGCAGTAGCGTCCATGACATCCGAAACCCGTGAATCGATATCGCCAGACATAATCACATAACGGCTTGGATCAATCGTGCCGCGTTGTACCGCAATAACACTGACCACTTCTGTTGCGTCGGGAATGCGTGGCTCGTCTGCAATGACGTCACTTTGAAAATAAACCTCCAAACAGCCACCGCAATCCTCTGAGATACGCTCAAACTCGGCTTTTATCCAACGTCGTGCCGCACCAATGCCCCGTGTTTCCGAAGCTGTTTCGGACAAAGTATGTCGGGTGCCGAAATTGACCAACTGGGTAATATCACGCTCAATGCGTTCAGCAGAAACAGCTTTCGCAATGTCGTGCAAGTGTTGGTCATTTGCTTGTGCTGGCGCGAATGCGGTAACGACAAAACCTACGCCAATGGCAATGCCTGAACGTCTTAAAGCTGTCATGTTAATCTCCTACATTGATGCTGGCGCACATGCCTCTGCGGTATAGCGCAAACGAAACAATTTTTGACCGCTTTGATCAAGGTACTGAAATTCCACAAAATCGGCTTCTTCACGATAAAAAGCTAAGGCATCGCCTTGGCAATAAGCCGCAAGCATCTGCGGTTCAATTTGCGCTTGGATGTCTTCAATATCGTGGCTGTAACGGTCAATTTTAATCAAACTATAATAGAAGCGCATGCCGTAATTAGCGGCTTCGGCGCGTTCAAAACGCGTGTTGCGATCAAGCAGACGCGGTAGATCTCGGTTGAGTTGTCCAGACATCTCAAGTAACTCGGTATACAGCGCATTTCGCGCACTTGAGCTAAGCTTATCGTTTGAACTATGCCAAACTTGTATGGCTAGAATGCCCAGACCCAACACAACGAGCCCAACAATGAAACTTAACTTAAAAGGTTTCGACATAATCTGTTACCAATTACCAAACGTAGTCCCAAGAAATTGACTCTACGCGCTTACAAACATTCATGTATGTATGTATAATCGCGTTGAAGAAAAATAATGTCACTAGCACGCAATGCTAAACAATATAATTATGAGGTAGTTATTCATGCGTCAACGTACCCTATCACCGATCGCAGTCGCTGTCCTAACTGGCGCGCTCTTCGTCGCTGGTTGCAGTGAAGGTGAGCAAGCTCAAGGCCCGCAGCAAGCACAAATGCAGCAGCAAATGACCGTTGGTGTGGTCACCCTTACGCCACGCGAAGTCGACTTACAAGTCAACTTGCCAGGCCGGGCAACAGCATTTCGTACCGCTGAAGTTCGCCCGCAAGTAAGTGGCATCTTGCAACAACAGTTTTTTACCGAAGGCAGCGAAGTAAAAGCTGGCGAACCTTTGTATCAAATTGACCCAGCCACGTACGAAGCAGCGTTAGCTGCGACCGAAGCTGCGGTCGCGCAAGCAAAAGCAAGCGTGAAATCGACCGGTGCCCGGTTTAATCGTTTCAAAGAACTGTTGACCGACAACGCCATCAGCCAACAAGAATACGATGAAGCGGAAGCGTCTTATTTGCAAGCTGAAGCGGCGTTAAAAGTTGCTCAAGCTGAGCAACAGCGGGCGCGCTTGAACCTAGAATACACCAAAGTAGAAGCACCGATCAGTGGCCGTATTGGTCGCTCGTTGCTTACCGAAGGTGCTTTAGTGAGCGTTGGCCAAGCCCAGGCGATGACCACCATTCATCAGCTTGACCCGATTTATGTCGACATTCAACAAAGCAGCGAAGACTACTTGAAACTGCAACAAGCGATTGCACAAGGTCATATCGTTACTGACGAGAATAACCACGCAGCGGTAAAACTTTACGCCAACGGCTCACAGCAGGTACTCGCAGAAGGCAAGTTACTGTTCAACGAGGTCACCGTACAACCAAGCACGAGCGCTATTACCCTGCGCGCCCAGTTTGAAAATGCGGATCGCAACATTTTGCCGGGCATGTACGTTAACGCTGAAGTTGCCACAGGTACCTTGACCAATGCCCTTCTTGCGCCACAAGCAGGCGTCAGTCGTGACCCACGCGGTCGCGCGATGGCGCTGGTGGTTAACAAAGAAGGCCAAGTCGAAACCCGTTACATCGAAGTCAGCGGCACCTCAGGTAGCGACTGGATCGTGCGCTCAGGGCTTAACGCCGGTGACCAAGTAATTGTCGAAGGGTTGCAGAAAGTTCGACCTGGAATGCCAGTGAAAACGGAAGAAGTGAAGTAAAACTATGGCAAAATTTTTCATCGATCGTCCCATTTTTTCATGGGTGATTGCAATTATCATTATGCTTGCGGGTGGTCTTGCGGTAACGCAACTGCCGGTTGAGCAGTACCCGGAAATTGCACCACCTACCGTTCAAATTAATGCAACCTACCCAGGTGCAACCGCCGAAACATTGGAACAGAACGTTACCCAAGTTATCGAGCAAAACCTTAATGGTATCGATAACTTACAGTACTTTTCTTCGACCAGTGATTCAGCGGGTAATGCCAGTATCACCCTGACCTTTGCCTCTGGCACTGACCCGGATATTGCTCAGGTGCAAGTGCAAAACAAACTGCAATTAGTGGTGCCGTTACTGCCACAAGCTGTGCAGGATCAAGGCTTGGTCGTTGCGAAAGCCAACAACTCGTTCTTAATGGTTATTGGTTTGATCTCCAGCAACCCAGAAGTGAACCAGATTGACTTGGGTGACTACATTGCCAGTAACTTGAAAGACCCGATCGCACGTACACCTGGTGTGGGCAACGTGCGTCAGTTCGGTTCACCTTATGCCATGCGCATTTGGTTAGACCCGCAAAAACTGACGCGTTATAACCTGACCACGCAAGACGTTGTACTGGCGTTACGTGAGCAAAACAACCAAGTGGCCGCAGGTCAAATTGGGGGTACCCCAGCACTTGAAGGACAACGTTTAACCTCGTCAATTATCGCCCAAACCCGTTTGGAAACGATTGATGAGTTTGAAGACATCCTTTTGAAAGTGAACCAAGACGGCTCTTCTGTCACCATCGCTGACGTTGCCCACGTTGAGTTGGGCGGTGAGAACTATGCCACTGTCGGTCGTTACAATCGTCAAGCAGCGTCAGGCCTAGCCATTACCTTGGCGACCGGTGCGAACGCGTTGGATACCGCTGCGGCCGTAAAAGAGACTGTCGCCGAACTCGAGCAGTACTTCCCAGAAGGGGTTGAACTGGTCATTCCATACGACACCACCCCATTCGTCGAGATCTCGATCACTGAAGTGGTCAAGATCTTGTTTGAAGCGGTTGTGTTGGTCTTCTTATTGATGTTCTTGTTCTTGCAGAACCTACGTGCCACCGTTATTCCAGCGCTTGCGATTCCGGTCGTATTGCTGGGTACCTTTGGCATCATGTCGGTGTTCGGGTTTAGTATCAACACCCTGACCATGTTTGGTTTGGTCCTCGCCATCGGCTTGTTGGTGGACGATGCGATCGTTGTTGTTGAGAACGTTGAGCGTTTGATGAGCGAAGAAGGTTTATCGCCACGTCAAGCAACCATCAAATCAATGACCCAGATCACCGGCGCCCTCGTTGCTATCGGTTTGGTCATGGCTGCGGTATTCGTGCCGATGGCCTTCTTCGGTGGCTCCACGGGTGCGGTTTACCGTCAGTTCTCGATCACTATCATCTCAGCGATGGCACTGTCAGTATTGGTGGCGATTATCTTCAGCCCGGCGCTCTGTGCGACCATCTTGAAGCCGATTGACCACAATGCTCCGAAAAAAGGTCCTTTAGGTGCCTTTAACCGCGGCCTCAACCGCCTGACGGCGCGTTACACCGACTCGGTACAAAGCATCATTAAGCGCAGCGTGCGCTTCGTCTTGATTTACCTTGGTTTGGTGGTTGTACTTGGTTTCTTATTTGCGCGTATGCCGAGCTCGTTTATTCCAAACGAAGACCGTGGTGTCTTCCTAACGCAAATGCAGCTACCTGCAGGGGCTACGCAAGAGCAATCGCTGGAGACCATGAAGAAAATTGAAGACTACTTCCTTGATGAAGCTGACGGCATCCGCTCGATCTTCACGGTAGTTGGCTTTAGTTTCAGCGGTCAAGGCCAGAACTCAGGCTTAGCCTTCGTACGTATGACCGATTGGGAAGAACGTACCACGCCAGAGTTGCAAATCGATGCCATTATTGGTCGTGCGATGGGCTATTTGAGTACGCTACGTGAAGCTATGGTGTTTGCCTTTAACCTCCCGTCAATTCCTGAACTAGGTACAGCGAGTGGTTTTAACTTATACCTACAAGACCGCGCAGGTTTAGGCCATGACGCCCTCCTCAACGCTCGTAACCAGTTGTTGGGCATGGCAGCCCAAGACGAGCGTTTGGTTGGTGTTCGTCCAAATGGTCTGGAAGATACGTCGCAATTCCGAATTGACGTCGACTTCCAAAAAGCCAAAGCGCTCGGCTTGTCGATTGATGCCATCAACGGCACCTTAAGTTCGGCCTTTGGCTCCACCTACGTGAACGACTTTATCGACCGTGGTCGGGTCAAGCGCGTATACGTACAAGGTGTTGCTGAAGCACGGATGAAACCAGAAGACCTTGGTCAATGGTACGTGCGGAACAACGTTGGTGAGATGGTGCCATTCTCAGCCTTTGCTACCACCGGTTGGGACTTCGGTCCACAACGTCTTGAGCGTTACAACGGTGTTCCAGCGATGAACTTACAAGGTGAGGCAGCACCAGGCTACTCATCAGGTGACGCCATGCTGGCCATGGAAGAACTCATCGCGCAACTACCAACAGGTATTGGTTACGAGTGGACGGGTATCTCGCTAGAAGAAAAAGTATCCGGCGACCAAGCACCGATGCTCTATGCCCTTTCACTGTTAATCGTGTTCTTGTGTCTATCGGCGTTGTATGAGAGCTGGTCGATTCCGTTCTCGGTCATGTTAGTGGTACCCCTTGGTATCTTCGGTGCGGTGATTGCCGCAACCATGCGTGGCCTTGAAAACGATGTTTACTTCCAAGTAGGTCTGTTGACCACCGTGGGGGTTTCAGCGCGGAACGCCATCTTGATTGTGGAATTTGCCAAAGATTTACAAGCCCAAGGTAAAGAACTGTTGCAAGCGACCTTGGAAGCAGTACGTCTACGTCTGCGCCCAATCTTGATGACCTCTTTGGCATTCACCTTTGGTGTCTTACCATTAGCGCTCTCGACAGGTGCTGGTGCGGTCAGTCGTCAAGCCATCGGTACCGGTGTTATTGGTGGTATGGTTGGCGGTACCTTATTGGCCGTATTCTTCGTACCATTGTTGTTCTACATCGTGCGACGCACCTTCCCACCGAAGCAGCGTCTAGAAGACTAAACTTGCCCATGCTAAGGTTACCTCTCGTCCCGGGAGGTAACCTTTCTCATGATTTACCGTTACTTTGTTCTTACCCTTACCGCGTGTGCACTCTTATTGGGCATCCAAGCCCCTAACCTTTTGACCCAATACCAACAGCGGCTCGCAGCGCAGTATGCCGAAGCCAAAGTTTACTATGACGACTATCAAGTGATTGCCGATCGGTATTTCGAGGGTGAGCTTGACGCTTTAATCGCAGCCCATGAAAACAGTAACGAGCCCGCCTTTCGCGACGAAGCAGCGATTATTCGTAAACTCGTCCAACGCATTACCGCATTCGAGCGCCAACAACAATTACAGCAACAAAGTTACCCGGCGCAACTTTGGGCGTTAGTTTGGCAACATGATGAAGAGTTATTGCAAGGCACGCTCGAACAGTACAGTTTTAATGTGCCGCTGACGCAAACTGCGTTGGCCACAGGGGCGTTAGTAGCACTGGCGTTTGCGCTGTTGAGTGATGTTTTGGTCGGCGGGTGTAAACGCTTAGGACGACGTTATAAACGTCATCCTAAGACGTTGAAGCATTAACGCGAGGTATCGTCGTTTTTGACGGTGTATTCAGCATCAATAACGGAGTCGTCAGCACGATCGCTCGCTTGCTGACGCTGCTGCTGGTAACGCTGTTTGGCGTCACGCTGCGCTTGTTGTGCGGCTTTGTTGAATTGCCACATTTGTTTAATTTGACGACGTTTACGCCATAACACAGGCAATAATAAAATCCAACCGACTAACAAAAAGATCAGCCCCAATCCTAGCGCGACCACTAAAAACAATCCGAACAGAAGCCAGCTCAAGACGATCATGAACGGGTTTGCGCCAGCTTGCGGTTTGATTTTTTCCTGCCATTGGCGAATGTATATAAGCATAGTGTCCTACATTATTGTCGATGACCTCTTAGGAATATTGAGGTCAAATCGTGAAATTACAAGCGCTGCGCGCGGCGATCCTGTAACAATTTAAGAATGATGCTACTTAGATTAACAATATTGAAGATGGTTCCAGAAATACTCCCGACTAAAATGGCGTAACTCAAACCTAAGACTTCAGCCAATAAAAACCACCGCCGAATGCGGCTCGGGTCATTCAGTTTGATTGAGCCCACAGTGAAAATAATCGACGAGCTATAGGCAACCCAAATGGCCCAATGACTGGGCTGTTCAGAGAACACGACTTCTAGCCCCGTTGCGCCCCATTGCAAGGCAGCAATAGGAAACAACCATTCCACCACTAAACACAAAACATTGAGCAGCACAAAGCCCCACAACACCACCGGGCCCTGCCAACGTAAGGCGATAAAGTTACGTAATACTGCCATGGCGGTGACGACCCCACCTGCAATGGCATCTAACATAAAAAAGTGTACCGACAGCGCGCCCAAAGCGAGTGCCGAAACCACCCGGTAGCGATCCGCGGTGGGTTGACGATAAGCAATAAAATTAGTGATCAGCGCGACCACGCCAAACCATTCAGCAAATGAAAGCAACACCCCTATCCTCTTAGGATTTGTTAGTGACAAAAAAGGCGGTAACCGCAGTTACCGCCTTTTCGCAAATCACACGTCAATTACTGACGTTCTGCAGCACTCTCATCGCGAATGCCACGGAACTCGTTGCCGTTGTACCAGTTTGGCCAATCGCTAGAGTTCGCTAGCTCATTACCGACCCAGTAAAACAACCACAAGTCTTGCTGCACACCACGCAAGTCCCAGCTTGGATCAAACTCATCCGCTGGCTTGTGATAGGCAACTTGTACGTACTGCGCACGCTGTTGCTGACCATAGGCTTTACCCTTTTCAAAGTGATCGACGCCACCTTTGGCATACAACATAGGTACACCTTTCTTAGCCAAGTTAAAGTGATCTGAACGATAGAATGAACCGGCTTCAGGCGTTGGTTCAGGAGCAACATAGCGATCTTGTTGTTCAACGTATTTAGTAAGGTACTCTTCAAGCTCAGAGTTTCCGTGACCTACCACAACCATGTCCTGCATTGGGCCATAAACGTTCAACACGTCCATGTTAATGCCTGCAACAGCTTTACCAAGCGGTAACAATGGGTTGTTCGCATACCATTGAGAACCGAGTAAGCCACGCTCTTCGGCAGTAACCAACACAAATACAATGGAGCGCTCTGGCTGCGGTTGGCTGGCGAAGAACTCAGCTAATGCCAACACGCCTGCAGTACCTGTAGCGTTGTCTTGCGCACCGTTATAAATCGGGTCGTCAGAAGCAATTGGATTCATGCCTAAGTGATCCCAGTGCGCCATATAGATAACATGTTCTTCCGGCGCTTTGCTGCCTTCAATATAAGCAATCAAGTTCGGTGAGTTAAGGTACTCGAAATCGGTTTTCACGTTAACTGACATTGCGGTTTCAAGCGGCACCGCTTTGAAGTCAGGTTGTTGTGCTTGCTCACGCATCGCTTGGTACGATGAACCTACGCGCGCAAAGAGTTTGTCTGCCGCATCACTGCTGATCCAACCTTCAATTTGCGTACGATCCATGTTTTTATTTTCGCGCGCTAAATCAAAGCGTACCGGAGAGCCACCGGCAACAACGCCCCAACCATAACCCGCAGGACCGGTGTCATGAATCACCAAGACACCAGCGGCGCCCTGACGCGAGGCTTCTTCAAATTTGTAGGTCCAACGACCGTAATACGTCATTGCTTTACCGTTGAAGACTTCCGGATCACCTGAGTCGTAGCCCGGGTCATTCACCAAGACCACCACGGTTTTACCTTCGACATCAAGCCCTTCGTAGTCATTCCAACCAAATTCTGGAGCGACAATACCGTAGCCCGCAAAGACTAACTCGCTTGCTTCAAGGTTTACCTCTTCTTGCACGCGCGGTGACCAGGCCATCATGTCTTGCTTATAAACAAACTCACTCAGGTCGCTGTTACTAAAGCTAAAGTTCGATACGCTATACGGCGTCATTTTAACCAGCGGTACTTGTTGCTGATAATCAGTACCCTCTGGATTAAACGACTTGAGCCCCCAGCTGCGGAATTTCTCTTCCACATATTCGACCGTCAACTGTTCGCCTTTACTGGCCGGTGCGCGCCCTTCAAATTCATCTGAACTTAAGGTTTGCAAATAGTCTCGGTAGTTCTCATTGAAACTATAAGGGTCAACGTCGACATGCGGCGCTGCAGTTGATTCAGGTTCACTTGCTGGCGAACATGCAACCACCAGCATGCTTGCGGCAAGTACCGAAAGTTTTTTCATTAGGGGGTCTCCTCGTTATTACATTGTTTGAACTGGGTGCCCAGCGTAATACCATGTTGTTTAAAATAGCCCGCGGGCATTTCTACGGCACTATAGTAAGCTACACCGGGATTGTAAGTTGGGCAGTTGCGCGGATTCACGCTGGTACACGGCTGCATGGTGAATTGCTTCACCACTTTCATTTGCGCATCAAGGTAGGCAATGTCGAGCGCAATTTTGGTGTTGTGCATCCAAAAGCCCGAGTAGCCGGGGCGTTGCTCATCATAAACAAACCACATGCCATGATGATCTGCCAACTCGGTGCGATACATTAAACCACGAGCACGTTTACCAAAGGTATCAGCAACTTCAAGGGTGAGCGGCGTCGCCGCTGAGTCCGCCAAACACAACTGAGCCACGGTGTAGGAACACTGCCCATCCGGCTCCGTGGTGCATTGCTGTGCGAAAGAAGCTGTCGGTAAAGATAAAGCGAAAAGAGCTAAACTAAATTTGAGCGAAGTGCGTACGGTCACGAAACGTTACCCTATTTGCTAGCAAATGACGCTCAGTATGGCCTGATTGGGACAGAAAAAAAAGCCAAAAAAGCCCCTTGCGGGGCTTTAAATTGGAGAACAATGTGATAAACATGCACTAACTAGGGGGTTAGCGCGTTTATCCGGAGATATCGACAGTCGTCACCGCCTCATCCCCATCAACGCTAACATTTAGTAATCCATTAAATGTTAGATCGTCATCTGCCTCAGGATCGTCATCCGTCTGACAGGTCCACGCTACAGAGTAATCACTCTCCGCAACGTAACTAGCAGAGAAGGTGTAGGCAGAGGCACCATCATAGTAAACCGCTGCAACGGTATACGGTGAATGTTCCTCTGCCCCACCTACATCGGCTAGGGTGGCCTCTTCTAAATTACTTCCTTCATAGAAGTAGACCACAGCTACTGGTTCTGACAGATCGCTTGGCGCGACCGTGCAGGAATTTGTAATCAACAAGGCTTCCGCAAGGCTACCTTCAATGTGTCCAACAGACATGTTGTCGACCAAACGCACACCGCGCGGCTTCAAGAAATAACCATCTTGTCCGACGGGGTCGACCAATGCCTGTCGCAAATCGAACTCAACGGTGTAGGCCACATTGCCTTGTAGGTCGAGCGTGACACCATCAAATTTCAACTGATTTGACGGTACCCGCAGCGGTAGTTTTTCATCGCCCACTTTGACATAAGAGCCTTCGGTCATGATTAAGCGCAATTGACCGTATGTTCCCGCTGGCACCGTTACACCATCAAGCACGTTCAGTGCATCAGAGCCGGTGTAACTCAATAAATCCATACCATAGGTGTTAGGAATGGTCTCACCGGCAGGGTTTTTACAGACATCATTTTCAGCCAAGGTGTTCATCGCGTCACCGATAATAAAGGTCTGTTTACCCACGCCATTACCGACCATTTCAACGCCTTTGAAGCAAATCATAACCTCATCAGCGTTGTCGACCGGGGCATCGCTAAACGCAAGACTAAATCGTGCCGTCTCATTTTGTGTTGCATCTTCTGAAGAGCCGCCGCAAGCGACTAACGCGAGCGTAACACCACTAACAGCCAAACCACGAAATAAACCTTTATTTAACATATGATTATACCCCTTGATATATATTGCCACTTATACCGAACCCATGTCATCAATTCAAGTAGTGGCGATAAATTTACATTGCATTTACGTTACAGCGTGAAACTTTCACGGTAAGCTATAAAAGCTAAGCCAATTCACAGCGATTTCTCAGCACTTTTGCACGCTATTTACAATGCAGTAGGAACTTCAACCGTCGTAAAGTGCAGGTATAAATTGCTAATATGCACCCAATTGTCATAAAGTAATGTGTTTATTACTTTTCGCGCGTTTTAACAGGAACGAGGTGGCATGGCCCAACCCTCTACGCAAGCGACAGCGCCCCACTGTCTTATTGAACAGCTCAACTGTGTCACTGCTATCGGCGGTGGCCACGGTTTGGGTCGTGTGTTAGCAAGTTTAAAATTTTTACAACGCCGTTTAGTAGGCATTGTCGCAACCACCGACAATGGTGGCGCCAGCGGTCTATTACGTCGTTCTCACCAAACCATCGCTTGGGGCGACATTCGTAACTGCTTGTCACAACTGGTCGAGCAACCCTTGGCACGTGATGTCTTGAATTACCGCTTTCAACAAGACTCCAGCTTAAATGGACACAACTTTGGCAACTTGTTGCTGCATACCTTAGATGAGCTAAGCGCTCGCCCCATTGATGGCATCGCCCTGCTCAGCCGTTTATTGAACGTTGACACCCGCTTGTTGCCAATGTCGGAGGCTCCGGTTGATTTGGTGGCAGAAACACAGGATGGCTTTGAGTGTTTTGGCGAATTGCTCGTCGATCAAATGCATCAGATGCCAGCGCATTTGCGCTTGTCGACCAGCGTCAGTGCGACGCCCGAAGCATTGCGGCAGTTGCGCCGTAGCGATTTGATTATTATTGGTCCCGGTAGCTTCCTCACCTCTATCATGCCGCCGTTATTGGTCGATGGAATTGTCGAGACTATCGCGAGAAGCTCTGCACCAGTGATCTTTATTGATAATCTACTCCCAGAGCAAAGTCCTGCAGGACAATTGACGTTAAGCCAGCGCTTGGCATGGTTAACAACACAGGTCGGTACCCCAATCATTGATTTTGTCATCACCAATCACGCTGATGCGCATCTCGAGATACCGCACGTGAATAGTATTCAAGCCGACGCTTATTCACCCCAGCGGCACGATCAACAAAGTCTGCAGCACGCCTTGAACAATGCCCTGCGTCAATTACGCGGAGGCAAACAATAAGAACAATGAGGATCTGCCACCATGAAACCTTCGTATCTACTCGCTGCACTCGCGCTCGCGGGCGCAAGTATGGTCTCCCATGCGAACGAACTAGGCTTGTCGGTTACCTACGATACTAGCGCGCCAACGCTTAATGCCACCGCGGGCTATCCAATGGGTAGTCGCATCTCATCGCCCGAAGCGATTCATGATTACTTTAAAGCCCTCGCAGAACACTATCCCGATCAAGTCAAACTTAGCTACTACGGCAAAACCTGGGAAGGTCGCCCGCTCTATTATGTCACCCTCTCCAGCGCTGAAAACATGGCGAACCTAGCGACCATCACCCAAGGTATGCAAGCCCTTGCGCACCCTGAGCAAACCTCCGAGACCGAAGCGAAACAGCTGATAGAACAGCTACCCAGTAGTATTTGGCTCTCTTATGGCGTACACGGTAACGAAATATCATCTCCTGAAGCTGCAGTATTAACCGCTTGGCACCTTCTCGCGGCGCAAGACGATCAGGCCCGCAATTGGCTGGCAAACACAGTGGTGCATATCGACCCGGTACAAAACCCCGATGGCCGTAGTCGTTTTGTCAGTCGTTACTATATGACCGCAGGACTTGAGCACAGTGCCGATCGCTTAGCAGCCGAACATAACGAACCTTGGCCGAGTGGTCGTAGCAATCATTACCTATTTGACTTAAACCGCGACTGGATTGCGTTAACCCAACCGGAAGTGGCTGGGCAAGTCGATGCGTTGTTAGAGCATATGCCGCTGATTTTTGTCGATTTGCACGAAATGTATGGCGACCAAAGCTATTACTTCACTCCCGAAGCCCGCCCCTATAACCCACTTATCGCCAAAAGCCAACGTGACGCGCTGTGGACCATTGGTGAAAATAACGGTAAGTGGTTTGACGCGCACGGCTTTGATTACTTCACCCGCGAAATCTTTGACGCCTTCTATCCAGGCTATGGTGCAAGCTGGCCGCTTTATCACGGCACCTTAGCGATGACGTATGAAATGGCGTCAGCACGAGGCCATAAATTTCGTACAAAAGACGGCACTATTTTGACTTACGGTGATGGTGTGCAGCGTCATTTTGTTGCCTCACTCGCAACCATCGAAACCGCCAGTGTGGAGCGTCAACGCTTACTTGGCGACTTTTGGAACTATCGGAAACAAGGCATTGCCGACGGCCGTGCTAGCGCCGAGCGTTTCATTGTCATCGACCAAGCCCAAGACGCGGCAGCCACGCGCCGTCTCGCGGGTTTATTAACCCGTCATGGCATCAAGGTGCAACAAACCGATGCAGCCGTTGAAGCCTGTGGCACTGAGCTAAGCGCGGGCAGCTATGTGATCGATACCGCACAGCCTGCGCATTATATGATCCGCACCTTACTCGATGATGATATTGCGATGGCCGAAGACTTTCTGGCTGAGCAAGAACGGCGCCGCGACAACAATTTGCCTGATCAAATTTATGATGTCACAGCTTGGTCTTTGGCCTTGATGTTCAATCTTGAGCAGCAGCGCTGTAAACGTCTACCGAAAGTGGCGTTATCGACCGTTGATGAACGCTTGATATCACCTGGTGAACTCCACCATCCCGAAGCCAAGGTGGCCTTTTTAGCAAAATGGGGTGACATGAATAGCGGTCGCCTCTTAACCGCTGCTTTGCGGGCAGGTTTGCAGGTTAAACAAAGTGATCTGCCTTTCACATTAAAAAATGGCGATCGTTATCCTGCCGGTAGCCTTATTTTCACGCGCGCAGAGAACCCTGAGGCGCTGCATCTGAAGCTCTCCGAACTCGCCGTACAAACGGGTGCGATCTTATATGGCACCGATAGCAGTTGGGTGATCGACGGTCCAAACTTTGGCTCTGGTAACGTGCAAAAAGTACATGCTCCGCGTATTGCCTTAGCTTGGGATGAGCCTTTCAGCAGCCTTAATGCCGGGCATACCCGTTTCGTGATCGAACAGCAATTTAACTATCCGGTTACCGCCCTACGCGCTGATAAACTCCAGCGCGCCGATCTCAGTCATTATCAGGTGCTGATCCTGCCTGCCAGTTACGGTTCTTTGCAGCATGTCCTCGGTGACACTGCGCAAAACAACCTGCGCCAATGGGTGGAACGTGGCGGGGTTTTGATCACCCTTGGTAATGCAACCCAATGGGCGGTCGATGCCAAGATACTCGCCAGCGCGCTGGAGACAGAAGTTCAAGACAACAAGGTGGCTGTGCATCAGCAACCGCGTGTTGAAGGCATGCTGTTGCCCACTCAAACGCACCTGCACAACTACATTAATGGTGCTGAGGCCGATCCCTATTGGACCTCTGGCGTACTCACGCAGTTGCAGGTCGATCAAGAACATTGGCTCACTGCAGGCGTGCCGAAAACGGTCAACAGCCTTACGGTAGGCAATCAGATCTATCGCCCGTTAACCATTAATAACGGGCGTAATCTCATGTACTACCCAAGCGCTGATGAACTGCTCGTCAGTGGCTACTTGTGGGAGGAGAACCAACAACAACTCGCCCATAAGCCTTATTTAATGTGGCAACCTCATGGGCGTGGCATGGTGATTAGCTTTACGCAGGAGCCAACCTATCGGGCCTACTTAGATGGTCTGAATATTACCTTACTAAATGCCATTTTTGGCGGCGCCTCACACGCCAGCCCCTTACGTTAAGCCCAGCAGAGCCCTCGCCATGTGCGGGGGCTTTTTTTGCGAATTATCATCTTGCGACTATGCTTGTAGTGCCTCTTGGAACCGAATCATAAGGAGCACTTATGTTCATCTCACGAGCTTCCATAAGCGCGCAGCTGCGCAAATTCGATTTTCTTGGTCCTTTAGCCGTCCGCCTTTATCTCGCCCCCATTTTCATTTTGGCGGGTTGGCACAAACTGACAGCCCTTGAAGCAACGGCAAGCTATTTTGGTGACTACTTAGGTCTACCTGCACCTTTTGCGATGGCTGTGCTAGCTGGAGCAACCGAGTTCATTGGTGGTATCGCGTTATTGCTAGGCTTGGCATTACGTTGGATGGCTATTCCATTAATGGTCACTATGGTTGTGGCTGCGGCGACGGCACACTGGCAATATGGCTGGCATGCACTGCCGGAAGCGACGCTGACAGTGCCATGGGAATGGCGCACCGATCTGATTGCCGAGGCCGCAACGCGTAAAGAAGTGATCCGTGACATCCTGCGGGAACATGGTAACTATGCATGGCTCACTGAGGCAGGCCCTGTAACAATTTTAAAAAATGGTATTGAGTTCGCTGCCACCTATTTTGTCATGCTCCTCATTTTGATGACCACAGGTGCCGGACGTTTTGTGAGTTTTGATTATTGGATCATTAAGGCTTTCGGTAGTCGCCAATAGCTAAGACAAGCCATGGCGCTACCACTGCCCGTTTAGTTTTCGTCGGTGTCAGCGCTTATCCGAGAGGCGACAGCGCCACGCTGGTCTTTGTATTTCGCGTCTTTGCGCTTGCTGTAAGGACGCGCGCAAGGCTCCTCTAACTTTTCAAAGCTCAAAGCTCCAATTTTCATTAAAGGTCGCAACGCTAACGGCAGCTTACCGCTGTTAAAGAATTCCAAGACCACCTGCCCCGACCAACCCGGATCAATGCGGTGCGCAGTTACATGCACCATGAGGCCCAGTCGTGCTAACGATGAACGACCATCGAGCCACCCCACCATATCATCAGGTAAGGTCACGCTTTCATGGGTCACCGCCAAGGCAAATTCGCCCGGATGAATAAAAAAGGCTTGTTCTTCGGTCAATTGAATCGGATCGCTCATGACCTGCTGAATGGCACGGTCGATGTCTTCCCGTGGGCCGCTAATATCAATAAACGGCGCCGCGTGATCTTGTAGCACACGAAACTCATTACCAAGGTGAATATCCACGGTCACACCACTAATATCGGCGCTGATTGGACGTGGTTCAATGGCAATGATGCCCGCATCTAAATGGGCTTCAATCTGCGCATCGGTTAATCGCATGGGGTTCTCCACTAACTAGATTGCGTTCACTATACCTGTTTTTGGGCTTGAAGATAGAGCTGACCAGCGATTGCTGTCGCCATTTCATAAATGGGTCGATTCAACGGGTGCTCTGGCTCACGCGCAAGCAAAGGTAGTCCAGCGTCTAGACTCTCACGCACTGGCGTGGCCAATGGCAATTGTGCCAATAACGGCACAGCATACTCTTGCGCAACACGAGCGCCCCCCTCACAGCCAAAGACATGCTCTTCATGACCGCACGACGGACAGCGAAAATAACTCATATTTTCCACTAAACCAGTCAATGGAATCCCAACCTTACGAAACATCGCAATCCCCTTTTGCGCATCAGCAAGGGCAACGTTCTGGGGCGTGGTCACCACCACAGCGCCGGTGACCGGCACTTTCTGTGCCAACGTCAGTTGAATGTCACCAGTGCCCGGCGGCATATCGACGACAAGGTAATCAAGGCGTGGCCATTTGGTGTCGCGCAACAGTTGTTGCAACGCCGCGCTCGCCATAGGTCCGCGCCAAATCGCCGCGTCTTTACTGTCGGCTAAATACCCCAACGAACTGACATAAACGCCGTGGCGCAAATGCGGTTCCATCTTGTTTTGTGCGTTGATCGCGAGTTTTTCATCGGCGCCGCCAAGCATGGTAGGAAGCGATGGGCCATAGATATCGGCATCAAGTAAGCCAACCTTAGCGCCACTTGCCGCCAATGCCAATGCCAATTGCACAGCGACGGATGATTTCCCAACGCCGCCCTTGCCTGAGGAAACCACAATGACATTGCCATAGATCAATGGCAGTTCGGGTTGTGAGTTAGGCAGCTTTTGCACGTTACAGCGCAAATGAAAGTGATAGCCACGCCAACAAGGTTCTTGCTGCAAGGTCGAAAATACATGGGCGGTTGCCGCAAAGGGTAAGGTTAAGGTGATGTCTTGCCCGTCGATAGTCCACCATGTTTCGGGGACTGGCTGCGACCAACTTGGCAAGCGGAATTCGTTCAGTCGTTGCTGTAATTCTTGCGCGACCATACAACACTCCTTGATGGCGTTAAAACCCGCATAATACGGTGACTCTAGGTGGATTGCCAGTGCTGTTTGGGGTACACTTCAGGCTTTCACAAATTTGTAGGTTAACGGACGAAATACATGACAACAGCACCGCGTAAAATCCTCGTTACGAATGCGCTTCCGTATGCAAATGGCCCTATCCATATTGGCCATATGTTAGGTTATATTCAGGCCGATATTTGGGTACGTTTTCAGAAGATGCGTGGCCACGAATGTCACTACGTGTGTGCCGATGATGCGCACGGCACGCCAATCATGCTTAAAGCTCAACAATTAGGTATTGAACCTGAGCAAATGATTGCCGAGATGAATCAAGCGCACCAAGCGGATTTTGCTGATTTTCACGTTGCCTTTGACCATTACTATTCGACCCATAGCCCAGAAAATCGTGAGCTGGCCGAATTGATTTACACGCGCTTGCGCGATGCAGGCCATATTAAGACCAAAACCATTTCACAGCTTTATGATCCAAGCAAAGAAATGTTTTTGCCGGACCGCTTTGTTAAAGGCGATTGTCCAAAATGTGGTGCGCACGATCAGTACGGTGACAACTGTGATGTTTGCGGTGCTACCTACGCCCCAACTGAGTTAAAGAACCCTACTTCAGCAGTGTCTGGTGCCACCCCTGAACTACGTGACTCAGAGCATTACTTTTTTGACCTGCCGGCCTTTGCTGACATGCTCAAGGCCTGGACGCGCTCAGGGTCGCTACAAGACGAGATGGCCAATAAACTTAACGAGTGGTTCGAAGCCGGCTTGCAACGCTGGGACATCAGTCGTGACGCACCTTATTTCGGCTTTGAAATTCCTGATGCACCGGGCAAATACTTCTATGTGTGGCTTGATGCGCCGATTGGCTACATGGGCAGCTTTAAGCATTATTGCGAAACCACAGGCAAAGCTGATTTCGACAGTTACTGGCAAAAAGACAGTAATGCTGAGCTATATCATTTCATTGGGAAAGACATCATTTACTTCCACAGCTTGTTCTGGCCAGCCATGCTTGCTGGAGCCGACTTCCGTCAACCGACCAACGTTTGGGCGCACGGCTTTATCACCGTAAACGGTACCAAGATGTCAAAGTCCAAAGGTACTTTCATTATGGCGCGTACCTACTTGGATCACCTTGACCCAGATTATCTACGTTACTACTTCGCCGCTAAGCTGACGTCGCGTATTGACGACCTCGATCTAAACTTGACCGACTTTGCCCAACGCGTGAACAGTGACTTGGTCGGCAAAGTGGTGAATATCGCCAGCCGTTGTGCAGGTTTTATCCAGAAAAAGTTTGACGGTAAGCTCTGCAGTGAATTTACTGACACCAGCTTGTTAGATGAATTCCAAGCTGCCGGTGACAGCATCGCTGACGCGTATGAAAAGCGTGAGTTTGCCCGCGCGACGCGCGACATTATGGCGCTTGCCGATAAGGCGAACTTCTACATTGCCGAACAAGAACCGTGGCAATTAATCAAAGACCCAGCCAATGCTGCTCGTGTGCACGAGATTTGCTCTATCGGCATCAACTTGTTCCGCTTGTTGATGATTTACCTTACACCTGTGGTGCCAGAGCTGGCCAAACGAGTGCAGGAGTTCTTGCAAGAAGATTTTACCTGGGACAGTCATGATCAGTTGTTGACCAACCATGCCATCACCCCATTTAAAGCTTTATTGCAACGTATCGAAATGGAGCAAGTTGAAAAAGTGATTGAAGATTCAAAAGCAGCGAATGCACAAGCCAGCGCACCAAGCACCTCAAATGGAGAATTAGAAAACGATCCTATTGCAGCTGAAATCAACTTTGATGATTTCGCTAAAGTCGATTTACGCGTTGCTTTAATTGCCAACGCCGAGCACGTTGAAGGGGCTGAAAAACTGTTGAAGCTTACGCTTGATCTCGGTGGTGAGACCCGTCAAGTGTTCTCTGGCATTAAGTCAGCTTATGACCCGGCCGAGTTGATTGGCCAACTAACGGTGATGGTAGCGAACCTTGCACCGCGAAAAATGCGCTTTGGTATGTCAGAAGGCATGGTGCTGGCAGCTGGCCCTGGCGGTAAAGAGATCTTTATCTTGAACCCACACGAAGGCGCTAAGCCAGGCCAGCGAGTCATGTAATTTATGACTGCAACTGTCCACTTAAAACCACAGAAATGTAAATCGTTGCGCCGCTTACACCCTTGGGTGTTTAGCGGTGCTATTGCCAAAGTAAAAGGCAACCCCAATAGCGGTGACACCGTCAGCATTCACAGCGCCGAAGGCGACTGGCTTGGCTACGCCGCTTGGTCACCACAATCGCAAATTCGCGCACGTGTGTGGAGCTTTCATCAAGGTGACAGCATTGATGCCGCCTTCTTTGCCCGTCGTATCGCGGCGGCTTACGAACTTCGTCAGGGACTTGCGATCAACAGCAATGCGTGGCGTTTAGTTGCCGCAGAAGCGGATGAGCTGCCGGGCGTGACCATTGATAAGTACGACAACTGGTTGGTTTGTCAGCTGTTAAGCGCAGGCGCTGAGCGCTGGCGCGAGGCGATTGTTGCCGCACTCCGTAGCCTGTTCCCTGATTGCAATATTTATGAACGTTCCGATGTTGACGTGCGCAAAAAGGAAGGTCTGCCGCTCACCACTGGCGTGCTTTATAGCGCTGACGGCAGCGCGCCCCCCACGACCCTCTGGATCACAGAAAACGAGCTTTCACTCGGCGTTGATCTGGTCAATGGACATAAGACAGGCTACTACCTTGACCAGCGTGACAGTCGCGCAGCCGTCGGCCGCTACAGCGCCGGTAAACGCGTTCTGAACGCCTTCAGCTATACCGGTGGTTTTGGTTTGTTCGCCGCCGCCGCAGGTGCTACTGAGGTGGTCAATCTCGATGTATCCGCCCCTGCGTTAGCGCAAGCTGCTGCAAATCATACTCGCAATCACTTTGACGCCGCGCAACTGAACAATCGTCAAGAGGATGTGTTCCAAGCTTTGCGTGATTTCCATCACAGCGGTGAGCGCTTCGATACGATCGTTCTTGATCCACCTAAATTCGTCGATAGTAAAGCCAACTTAGTCAGTGCCTGTCGCGGCTATAAAGACATCAACATGATGGCCTGTAAATTATTGCGCCCGGGTGGCACCTTACTGACCTTCTCCTGTTCAGGTTTGTTGAGTACTGAGTTGTTCCAGAAAGTTGTCGCTGACGCAGCGCTTGATGCCAAGCGTCCGTTACACATCATTGAACGTTTGTTTCAAGGTGCCGATCACCCGGTTCGTACCAACTTCCCTGAATCGCTGTACTTAAAAGGTCTGGTACTGCGCGGGTGAGTTGTCTAGTATGACCCAATCGAGCGTTATTAAGGATGAGGTGCTGTATGAGTAGTGAAACCATTTTCGATAAGATCATCAATCGCGAAATTCCCGCAGAAATTGTCTATGAAGACGAGCTCAGCTTGGCCTTCAAAGACATTCAACCGCAGGCGCCGCTGCACGTTCTGATCATTCCGAAACAGCAGATTGCGACCATCAACGACATCAAGGAAGACGACCGTGAACTGGTTGGGCACCTATTCGTGGTGGCGCGTAAGATTGCCGCCGAACACGGCTTTGCCGAAGATGGCTACCGTGTGGTGATGAACTGCAACGCCGATGGTGGTCAATCGGTTTACCACATTCACTTGCATCTGTTGGCAGGCCAAACCATGGGATGGCCGCCCTACGCCAATAACAAGCCAAAACAAGCTTAATTGAAAGCGGCCGATGTGCCGCTTTTTTTTCATTGAAACTAGCGTTTTTCGGTGCTTGGACTAAAGTAATTCCGTAGCTTTTAACAGACTCACCGGGGTGCCCTATGTTTTATCGACTAGGCTCTTTTCTGGTGGCAGTTAGCGTTTTAGTGGGCTTTTTGGTCTTGATCGCTGGTCCACTTTATCGTTGGCAATGGATGGCTCTAACCACCGCCATGTCATGGTTAACTTGGATCGCATATTTTGGCGGGGCCGTGGTACTGGCCATCGCACTTTGGATCATCTGGCGCCGACCACAAGGGTTACACTTAGCACTATTGATTTGCGCCGCAGGGCTCAGCGTAGCAAGTTTTACCGTAGCGATTCAGCAACTTCAACAAACTGCGCAAGCGCCGGATTTGTTTGAAGTCACCACCAACCTGAACCACCCTCCTGAATTTTCGGTATTACAACCGCTGCGGAACGACCGCCCAGCGGCAGACAATTATCCGCAGGACTTTCGTCAGTTGCAGCGCAAATACTACCCCAATGTGCAGCCGTTAGTAATTGAACACCCCTTCCTAAGAACCTTTGAAGCTGCCCTTATCGTCATTAACGACCTAGGTTGGCAGTTGGTCCAAAGCGACTTGCCAAATGGCCGTATTGAGGTCACTGCAACCACTGTGTGGTTTGGCTTTACTGACGATCTGGTGATTCAAATGTACCCGCTTGACGACCAGACCGATCGTATTCGTATTGATATGCGCGGCAGTGCACGCGCTGGCAGCTCAGATCTAGGCCGCAACGCCACACACATCACAACCTTTATGGCGCAATTACAACAGACCTTGAACCGGCGTTGACAGCGTTCCCGTACAAAGAGAAACTTAGAACGTTGATGTGCTATCAGAAGCAGGAAAGTAGTATGAGTAACGCGCCTTATCAAAAGCCTGACGCAGCAACTTTACGACAGCGTCTTACCGAGGAACAGTACGCCGTGACCCAAGAGGACGCTACCGAGCGACCGTTTGAAAACCGTTATTGGGATGAACAACGGCCAGGGTTATATGTCGACATTGTTAGCGGCGAACCATTGTTTTCATCGGCAGACAAGTTTGATTCGAGCTGTGGCTGGCCGAGTTTTACCAAGCCGCTCGCGGAAGAGAATATCACCAACCATACCGATCGTTCGTGGCTGATGGTGCGCACCGAAGTCAGAAGTCGTTATGCCGACTCTCATCTTGGGCATGTTTTTAATGATGGACCGGCACCCGATGGGCGCCGGTTTTGTATCAATTCGGCGGCCTTGCGCTTCATTCCACTCGAAGACATGGCAACCGAAGGTTATGCGGACTATATTCCGCAGGTGAAACGCCCTGATTAAGGACGCTCACCTAATACCACGCCTTCACGACGAGGATCGGCACCACCAATGAGCTGGCCGTTCTCTTTGATCGTAATACCATGCAGACCACTGTTGAGATCGGTCACGCGCGCGTCGTGGCCTTTCTTCTTCAGCGCCTCAAGCAACTCTGCCATTTCGGTACCTTTCTCAAGCGCTGTGTAATTGTTCAGGTTGGTCAGATGCGGCAAATCAATTGCTTCTTGCATATTGAGATCCCAATCCAACACGCCCAACAGGGTTTGTGCGACATAGTTGATAATGCGTGCACCACCTGGCGAACCGATCACATGGATCAAATCGTCACCCTCGGTGTCAAACACCATGGTTGGAGACATTGAGCTACGCGGGCGCTTACTGCCCTGCACGCGGTTTGCCACAGGCACGCCGTCGACTTCAGGCACCAACGAAAAGTCGGTGAGCTGGTTGTTCAGCAAAAAGCCGCTGGCCATTACCGCTGAGCCAAAGCCCATCTCAATACTGGTCGTCATTGAGACCGCATTCCCTTCAGCATCGACAATCGAGATATGACTGGTGTTCGGAAACTCAGGTGATTGGTCATCGGCATAAACAAAGTTCGCGAACGTGCCAGGGAGCGCTTCTTTTAAGTCACGGTTACCAATCAAGCGCGAACGTTGCGCAAGGTAACTTTTATCCAGCAAACGCGTGACAGGTACATTCACAAAGTCGCTATCGGCGATATAACGATTCCGATCCGCAAAAGCTAAGCGTGATGCTTGGCTAAAATGATGTGCCGTCGTAACGCTATTCGGCTGCCAATCGGCGACCGGATAGTTTTCCAAAATACCTAAAATCTGCAATACGGTTAAACCACCAGAACTTGGCGGCCCCATACCGCAAACTTGATAAGCGCGATACGCGCTACATACAGGTTCACGTACCACAGCCTCATAGTTCGCCATATCTTCTAAGGTCAATAACCCCGGTGACTGTTGACTGGTATTGACCGCCTCGACAATCTTTTCAGCAATCGGCCCACGATAGAATGCTTCGGTACCTTGTGTTGCGACCTGACGTAACGCCCACGCAAGTTCTGGGTTTTTCTTTAAGGTTCCCGCCTGCAAGGCTTGACCATTCGGATAGAAATAAGATTTACCCGGTTCAAGTTTGGTTAACCCAGGATTAAGCTCCATCTCTAGCAACAACTGCAAACGCGGTGAGACTTCAAAGCCCTGCTCTGCTGCGTTAATGGTACTGGTAAACAGGCTTTCCCAAGACTTTTTACCCCAACGTTGGTGCGCAAGCTCTAGGCCTTTTAATACGCCAGGTGCTCCGACCGAGCGTCCCCCAACCACAGCATCCCAAAAGTTCTCAGGTGGCTGACCATTTTCATCAAGGAACAAATCAGGTCCAGCACTGGCCGGTGCTTTTTCGCGGGCATCGATGGTGTACAACTGCTTCGCTTTGTTATCCCAGTACAAGATAAAGGCACCACCGCCAATCCCCGACGATTGTGGCTCAGTGAGCGTCAACATGGTTTGTACGGCAACTGCAGCGTCAATTGCATTCGCCCCTTCTGCAAGCAATGCCTGTCCAGCGGCAGATGCTTGTGGTGTTGCAGCGGCAACCATATAGTTTTCGCTAACAACCGCTTGCTTGGCAACGACCCCTGTTGCGGCTTCTGGCTCGCGCTTATCGCGCTCGGCGGGTTCAGAAACATCGTTTCCGCAGCCCGTAATAACAAATGAAGTGAACAGTAAAACTGCCAATGCGTTACGTTTCATAGTTGTTTTTCGCCTTTAAGTTCCTGTTTACAGAGTCAAGAGAGCCTCCTATCATAGAACGCTTATTGCTTTACCACAACGCATGAAAGTGATTGAAAAACCATGACGGAACGCCATCAAGTAACCCTTGTTAGTCTATTAATCTGCGCCATTGTCATTTGGCTGTACTATTACATTGCCCTCGAGGCTCCCGCGCTCATGGCGCAGTATGACTACCATGCTGAGGTGATTTGGGAGGCGCCGTGGCGGCTGTTTACAGCACACTTTTTACATCTCTCAACAATGCATTGGGTGCTCAACGTCGTTAGTTTTGCGCTGATCTGCGTGCTGTTTGCCCGCTACTTTTCGGTGAGAAGCTATTTAAATGCGCTTATCGTAATTGGTTTGGGCAGTTCGCTACTACTGTTGGCATTAGGGTATGAAGGACGCTTTGTCGGACTCTCTGGACTTAACCATGGCTTGTTGGTCATGTGCTTGTTACTCGAAATGGGCGCTGCAAAGCATCCGAAGCAACGTCAACTCGTGGCATTTATTCTGTTCGCCATCATCGGTAAGCTGCTGTTTGAACTCCTCGGTTGGTGGCCAACTGCGTTAGAGGTTGGGCAAGATCGTGATACATGGCAGTTGCATGGTGCCGGCATCCTTGCGGGCGTCCTTGCCTGGTGGCTCCACGAACGCCATCTAGCAAAACTTGCCCAACTAAAGTAGCAGTTATCGTAGCAACTATAACTCCATACGTTGCTTATTGAGCTCTAACAAGCGCGGCCCAATCCCTTTGATTTGCATGAGTTGATTGAGCTCAGTAAAGCCGCCGAGCTGTTCGCGCAACGCGACAATAGCTTCAGCACGGCGCTGGCCAACGCCAGTCAATGCTTGCGCGAGCTCCGCGGCCGATGCTTTGTTCAGGTTTACTTTGCTTGCTTGCGCTTGGGTGGTGCTTGCTACCACCATTGCGCCCTCAGGTGAAATGGGCCCCGCGTAGGCAGCATTGCTCATACCAACACCGACGCACAAGGCCATTAAAGTGGTTTTCCATAACATAATAAGCTCCTTCAGATTCAAACTGCTTATGCAGTAGAAGTAGCTTAGGCAGCCCGAGACTGGACTGCCACTTACAAACGCGGATTAGGCTGTGAGAGATACGTGTATTGCTTTTAACGCCGCAGCAGGCTGTTCTGCTTGGGTAATTGGGCGCCCAATCACTAACACTTGAATGCCCTGCTGTGCTGCTTGCTCTGGGGTCATAACGCGACGTTGGTCACCTTGGTCGCTCCCTTGTGGACGAATGCCTGGGGTCACCAAAACAAAATCCTGTCCGCAAGCCTGTTGTAACATGTTCGCCTCTTGCGCCGAACAAACCACGCCATCTAACCCTGCTTGCTTTGCTAAATCTGCCAAACGTAACACTTGTTCCGCCGCATTAACCTCAATGCCAGTCTCATGGAGATCGTCATCTGTCATACTGGTCAATACCGTCACTGCAATCAATAACGGCGGCTTCGGGTAGTCCGCAAGCGCAGCCTTGGCAGCTTCCAACATACGGCGACCACCAACTGCGTGCACATTCACCATCCATACGCCAAGTTCAGCCGCAGCCTTCACTGCCTTCGCAACAGTGTTCGGAATATCGTGAAACTTCAAATCGAGAAATACATCAAAATCGCGTGCGACGAGTTCCTTTACAAACTCTGGGCCTGCGGCGGTAAAAAGTTCTTTCCCCACTTTGAGACCACAGAGTTGTGGATTCAGTTGATCCACCAAAGCTAAGGCTTGTTTAGCATCGGCGTAATCCAGCGCGACAAAAATTCTCGACGAGGTACTCATTTAATCTCCATCTAATCCGGTGATTGGTTTAATCTCACCCCAAGCGCGACACGAAGGACAATGCCAGTACAAGGTACTGCCAGAGAACCCACAATGACGACAACGGTACTTGGGACGTTGCTGCATCTGCTGTTGCACTAATTTTTGCAACACTTCTAAACTGTTCCGTGCTTTACCCACATCAGCCGCGCGAATATGAAAGTCCATTAGTTGATGGAAGCCTTTCATGGTCGGATTGCGTAGTAAAGCCGATTGCATAAACTGCTCTGCTTCCTCAATGCTGCTATTACTAGCGATAGCTTCAGATAATAAGATTGCAGCAGTGGTCGAGTTCGCATCACGCACGCATTGATGTAAAAAACGAACAAAGCCTGCCTCGTCATTTTCACTGCGGAAACACGCCTGTAACACGGGTAAGGCTTCCGAAATAAAGGCAGGATCAGCATCCAAAATGCTCATTAAGATCCGCTGGGCTTTACTGATTTCACCTTGCTCGTACCACATTCGGCCCAATGACAACGCCGCTCTGGCGCTATCGGGGTCATGCTTGCGGGCTTTCTGATAGTACTTCTCGGCCAGCTTAGGATCGTCTTGCTTACTGGCCAGCTCACAGTACAGTTGTGCGACTAAAGGCTCAGCGCTGGCATCGTTGCGCGCGAGTTTCAACGCAACTTTAATGGCTTTATCCCATTCGTGGGTCGATTCGTAGAGTTCCAGCAAGTGACGCTGGCATTGCGCGGCGAACGCTTTGTCATTCTGCATCGCCAGCAGCATTTCCTCGGCGCGATCAAAAATACCGGCGGCTAAATAGTCTAAGCCTAACTCAAACATCGCATGGCGACGTTGGGTCTCCGTAATATTTGGACGTGAAGTAAGGTTCTGGTGAATTTTGATGGCCCGATCAACTTCACCGCGCCGGCGAAAAAGTTTGCCCAGCGTCCAGTGCGTCTCAAGGGTATCGGAGTCGACATCAAGCAGCTCGATAAATAAATCGACTGCTTTATCAGGTTGATCCGAGAGAAGTAGATTTAACCCGGTGACATATTGCTTAGAGAATTCTTCCTGCTCGCGACGTTCTTCATTACGTACGCTGTTCCGCCCCATAAACCAACCGTAGGCGGCGGCGACCGGAAGTAGCAGGAATAACAACTCAAGCATCGGCGTTATCTCGCGCGACCAGTTGTTTACGTAATTTTCTGTTCTCGTTGCGCAGCGCGACCTGTTTCGCAAACATGCTCGCTAAGCCTACCAAGAAGCCAAACCCGACAAACAGGCCGGCCAGTACCGCAACGGGTAACTGCACCGTACCGAACATAAAATCGAACGGAATGGCTTGCTTATTGAGTGCACCTAAGCCCACCGCAAGTAGAAATAAAACGAGTAACGGTAAGCCAATAAAGAGAAATCGTAACATGACGTATCCCAAAACGAAGCGTTAAAACCGACCTATAAAAAAACGGCATGCCATACTATAGCATGCCGTTTTGCTGAACTCGACGCGAAAATAGCGACCGATTAACCAACGTTGTCTACGCGTTCCCGTAGCTCTTTTCCAGGTTTAAAGTGAGGGACATATTTGCCTTCAAGTTCAACCTTGGCGCCGGTTTTCGGATTACGCCCTGTCCGCGGTGCGCGATAATGCAGTGAAAAACTACCGAATCCTCGAATTTCGATGCGATCGCCACCAGCAAGTTGCTGTGCCATCTGTTCGATAATCTCTTTCACCGCATCTTCAACCTGACGCGGAGAAAGCTCGGGATACAATTTCGTTAACTGTTGAATCAGCTCCGATTTTGTCATCTAAAGTTTCCTCTTTTAGTGCGTCAATGCTAATCGCGCATGGGTTCTTAGTCGTCGCTTTTCGCTGCTTTGAAAGCTTCAGCCATAGCGTTAGTGAAGTCGCCTTCGTCTTGCTGCTTGTTCACAGACTCGAGAGCTTCTTTCTCTTCCGCTTCGTCTTTCGCTTTGATTGACAGGCTCAAAGTACGGTTCTTACGGTCAACACCCATAAAGCGTGCTTCAACGTCGTCACCAACTTTCAACTCAGTGGTCGCATCTTCGATACGGTCACGTGAGATGTCAGCTACACGGATGTAACCTTCAACGCTGTCTGCTAATTCGACTTTAGCGCCTTTAGCATCAACTTCGATGATCTTACCTGTAACGATAGCACCTTTTTTGTTGGCTGCCAGATAATTGTTGAACGGGTCTTCTTCTAGTTGCTTGATACCTAGAGAGATACGCTCACGCTCTGCGTCAACTTGAAGGACCACAGCGGTAACTTCTTCGCCTTTCTTGAATTCACGTACAGCTTCTTCACCTGGAGCGTTCCAGCTGATGTCTGACAAGTGAACAAGACCGTCGATGCCGCCGTCAAGACCGATGAAGATACCGAAGTCAGTGATTGACTTGATCTTACCGCTAACTTTTTCACCTTTGTTGAAGTTCTTCGCGAACTCTTCCCAAGGGTTAGGCTTGCACTGTTTCAGGCCAAGTGAGATACGGCGACGTTCTTCGTCGATCTCAAGAACCATAACTTCAACAACGTCATCCAAGTTAACAACTTTAGATGGGTGAACGTTCTTGTTGGTCCAGTCCATTTCAGATACGTGAACCAAACCTTCAACGCCTTCTTCGATTTCAACGAAGCAGCCGTAGTCAGTCAAGTTGGTTACGCGACCTTCAAGACGGTGACCTTCTGGGTAGCGTGCAGCGATATCTGACCATGGATCTTCGCCCAACTGCTTCAGGCCAAGTGATACGCGCGTGCGCTCACGGTCAAACTTCAATACTTTCACGTTGATTTCGTCGCCAACATTGACAACTTCGCTTGGGTGCTTAACGCGTTTCCAAGCCATATCAGTGATGTGCAACAAGCCGTCTACGCCGCCCAAGTCAACGAACGCACCGTAGTCTGTAAGGTTCTTAACGATACCCTTAACTTCTTGGCCTTCTTGCAAGCTTTCAAGCAACTCTTCGCGCTCTGCACTGTTTTCAGTTTCGATAACAGCACGACGAGAAACAACAACGTTGTTACGCTTCTGGTCAAGCTTGATTACTTTGAACTCTAAATCTTTGTTTTCTAGGTGAGTCGTTTCACGAACTGGACGAACGTCTACCAAAGAACCTGGCAAGAACGCACGTACGCCACCTAAATCAACTGTGAAACCGCCTTTAACTTTACCGCTGATGATACCGGTAACAGTTTCTTGATCTTCGTAGGCTTTCTCAAGTTGCAACCATGCTTCGTGACGCTTCGCTTTCTCACGCGACAACAAAGTCTCACCGAAACCATCTTCAACAGCGTCTAACGCTACATCAACTTGGTCGCCGATGTTTACGTCAACTTCACCGTCTGAGTTACGGAATTGTTCAACAGGAATAGCACTTTCAGATTTCAGGCCTGCATCGACAAGAACTACGTCGCGATTGATCGCTACAACAGTACCTTTAACGATAGAACCTGGGCGAGTTTCAACCTCTTTGAGGCTTTCTTCAAACAGCTGTGCAAAATTTTCTGACATATGAGTTAACTACTTCAGTTAAGTACATCCACCAAACAATCCAGTGAGATGGGGTTGTTAAAATTCATCTGCTGGCATTCCTTGCTGCAGATCCCTAAGTTAGCAACGTTAATTTACGAGGTTGCTTTCTCAGTATTAGTTAGCTTCTCATGCGCGAAGCGTAAAATGGTATCGACCACTTCATCGATGCTCAACGTTGTTGAGTCAACATACAGCGCATCATCAGCTGCTCGCATTGGCGCCACGGCGCGATTTGCATCGCGTTCATCGCGCTCACGTATTTCGGCGATTAATTGGTCGATTTTAGCAGTAAAACCTTTCTCTAGCAATTGTTTGTAGCGGCGCTCCGCGCGTTCTTCAGCGCTCGCGGTAAGAAAGATTTTCGCGGCAGCATTTGGGAACACGACGGTCCCCATGTCACGACCATCTGCAATCAGACCTGGCAGCTCACGAAACGCGCGTTGACGGCGTAACAAAGCTTCACGAACCCGTGGTAATGCAGCTATTTTCGACGCCATGCCACCGACTTCCTCAGTCCGAATCGCAAGCGTCACATCTTCACCTTCAAGAATGATGTGGGTAAGCTCACGTTCATTCTCGACTTCAAATTTCACATCTAAACTGCCGGCTAAGGCGACAAGGCTTTCTTCGTCATCCGGCGCAAAATCGTGATGCAGCGCGGCCAGTGCAAGAACTCGATAGATAGCACCACTGTCAAGCAAGTGCCAGCCCAGATTTTCCGCTAAAATGCGGCTTACTGTGCCTTTGCCTGCCCCACCCGGACCGTCTATCGTAATAACTGGTATCGAATCGCTCATAGCATCCTCTAGCAATATAAAAGCGCCGCAATTATACGGGTTTGTGAAAAAATTGCATCTTTATTGGATGAAGCTTTGAGGAAGCCTTAGTGACGAATCAGCGACAGAGCCGCTGAAACTCTTGAAAATAAAGCGGATAGGTCTTCGCACTGCAGGCAGGATCTGCAATGGTAACACCGGCCTCGGAAAAGCCTAACAGCGAAAAACACATGGCCATGCGGTGGTCATCATAGGTCGCAATTTGGCTAGGCTGCAGACGCGCGGGCGGCGTCACACAAAGGTAATCGTCGCCCTCTTCCACGGTTGCGCCGGTTTTCGCCAGCTCGGTCGCCATGGCATGTAACCGGTCGGTTTCTTTGATGCGCCAGTTGGCAACATTACGAATGCAGGTGGTTCCCTCAGCGAATAAGGCCAAGGTTGCAAAGGTCATGGCTGCATCTGGAATGGCATTGAGATCAACATCAATCGCCCGTAATTTACCGCCACTAACCACAGCGTATTCATCATGCAACGCTACCTCACCACCCATTTGACGAAGGTAATCGATGAATTGAATATCACCTTGAATACTCTTTTTGCCAATACCATGAATAGTCAAAGGTCCACCACCTAATACGCCAGCAGCCAACCAATAGCTTGCCGCACTCGCATCACCTTCAATCCAGTACTGCTCAGGTGAGCGATACTCTTGCTTGCCGGCAATTTGAAATTGCTGCGCACCGACCTGTTCAATGACAATGCCAAAATCGCGCAACATCGCGAGCGTGAGCTCGATATACGGCCAAGACACCACGGTACCGGTCAAAATAAGCGTTGATGGCTCAGGTAGCAGTGGCAACGCCATCAATAAGGCTGAAATGTATTGGCTGGACGCGCTGCCATTGACATGAACAGTCCCACCTTTCATGGCACCGCTAAGCTGAAGTGGCGGATAACCAGCGTTATTTTGATAGCTGATCTGCGCGCCACCTTCACGTAACGCATCGACCAAGTCCGCAATCGGGCGTTCTTGCATCCGTGCGTCACCGGTGAGGACCACGGGTGACGTCTGGGTTGCTGCCAATACCGCGGTAAGGGGGCGCATGGCGGTCCCGGCATTGCCCAAGTACAGTTGTTCCGGTTGCGCTGGCCACTGCCCACCACAACCTTGCACACGCAATGTTGTCGGGGTCACCTCTGTAACACCCACGCCAAGCGCCGCAAGCGCTTCTAACATACGCTCGGTATCATCGCTGCGCAGCATATGACGTAACTCAGTGACCGTTCCAGAGGCACACAAGGCTGCCATTAAGAGCGCACGATTAGCGATACTTTTTGACCCAGGTAAATCGACCTCTCCACGGCATTGCGAGAGGCCTTGTAAGGTAATGGTGTCCAGCACGAAAAGGTTATCCTAACAACTTGGTTAACGCGCGAATGAAGGTTTCATTCTCTTCAGGTAGGCCAATACTGACCCGCAAATGACGTGGCAGCTCGTAACCCGCTACAGGACGAACGATGACGCCTTCTTGCAGCAATTGCTGGTATAGCTCACCGGCCTTTTCGCCCACCTCGATGGTGAGAAAGTTACCGTAAGATGGAATGTAATTCAGCCCCTGACGCTCACAGAAATCAACCAACTGTTGCATTCCCGCCGCATTGACCGCGATCGACTTATGCAAATAGTCATCATCGTCGAGGGCGACTTCGGCGGCCTTCAAACTCAAGCTGTTCATGTTAAATGGCTGACGGGCACGATTCATTAAATCAGCTACGTCTGGATGCGACACCATATAACCAGCGCGTAATCCAGCTAAGCCATAGGCTTTTGAAAAGGTACGACTCACCACCAAGTTCGGGAAGCTGGCAATCCACTCTAACGACGGCGCGCGTTCCGCTTCTGGAACATACTCGTAGTAGGCTTCATCCAATACTACCAACACATTTGCCGGCACCTGACGAATGAAGTCATGCAAGGCTTCACTGGTCAAGAAAGTACCCGTTGGATTGTTCGGGTTAGCAATGAAGATCATGCGCGTTTTCGGCGTAATTGCGGCTAACATCGCCGGCAAATCATGGCCATAGTCTTTTGCCGGTACCGCGATACCTTTCGCACCAATTGCTTGCGTGACTAGTGGATAAACAACAAACGCGTGTTGCGCAAAAATGACTTCATGTTGATCGTTAACAAAGGTTCGCGCCAATAATTCCAACACATCATTTGAACCGTTGCCCAACGTAATCTGGGCCGTATCGACGGCAAACTTTTTCGCCAGTTTCGACTTTAAATAAAAACCGTTTGCATCAGGATAACGGGCCAAACCGGCCAAGGTATCTTGTAACGCAGCTTTCACCAACGGGCTGATACCTAAGGGGTTTTCGTTAGAGGCAAGTTTCACAATGTCACGAATTCCTAGCTCGCGTTCGAGCTCTTCAATAGGTTTGCCTGCCTGATAAGGCGATAAGTTTCGCACGCCAACATTGGCGAGTTGCTTTGCATCAAACTGGGTCATAATTAAGTTCTTTCAACTGTTGTTCAGTAAATTAATGAGTTTGTTTTAGCTATGTTTTTGTTCAAACTCACGCATGAATGCGACCAGCGCCTCGACACCTGCCAATGGCATCGCGTTGTAGATACTGGCACGCATACCGCCGACAAAACGGTGTCCTTTTAAGCCTAACAGACCTTGCTGTTCAGCTTGCTTCAAGAAATCACCATCACGTGCCGGATCGGCCAACAGGAATGGTACGTTCATTTTTGAACGAAAGTCAGGATGCACCGGGTTGCTGTAGAAGCTTGAGCTGTCAATATACTGATACAAAGTGTCGGCTTTCAACTGGTTAATCGCCCCAATCGCTTCCACGCCACCTTGCTCTTTTAGCCACTCAAACACCAAACCCGACAAGTACCACGCCCACGTGTTCGGCGTGTTGTACATTGACCGGTCTTGCGCCTGTACGGTGTAATCCATAATGGTTGAGGTATTTTGTTGCGCATGACCAAGCAGGTCATCACGGACAATAGCAATGGCGAAACCCGATGGACCAATGTTCTTCTGCGCTCCAGCGTAAATGACGCCAAATTTCTCGACCGTTAATGGCTCTGACAAGATGGATGACGACATATCAGCCACCAAAGGTGCGCTGAGATGATCAGGAATAGTATGCAAGGCAATGCCGTCTACGGTTTCGTTCGGACAATAATGGAAGTAAGCGGCATTCTCGCTAACCTGCCACTGCTCAGGCGCTGCAATCGCACGCCCTTGCTCAGTATCCACCACACCACCAACAACATTAACCTTGGCAACATATTTTTGTGCTTCACGAATCGCAAAGTCAGACCAAATACCACAGTTAAGGTAATCGACTGTGGCATCTGGGCCTGCAATATTCTGCGGGACTGCAGAAAATTGCCCACGACCACCGCCATGCATAAACAACACTTGGTAGTTCTCAGGAATTGTCATGAGATCGCGCAAATCTTGTTCCGCTTTGGCGGCCATAGCCATAAAGGCTGGGTCACGGTGACTGATTTCCATCACCGATATTCCCGAACCCCGCCAACTTCGTAACTCTTCTTGAGCGCGTTCCAGAACCGCGCGCGGTAACATCGCTGGACCTGCAGAGAAATTAAACGGGGTTGTCATGAGCTTCTATTACTCCTCGCTATCGTCAGTTGGGGTTGCTGTGTCTTCGTCAGTGACATTTTCGACATCAGCTTCTAGCATTTCTTCAGGTAATTCGTCTTCGTCGATTTCGTCGATCCGCTGCAGGCCGACCACTTGCTCGTCATCAGCAGTACGAATCAGACGGACACCTTGGGTGTTACGACCTACGGTTGAGACCTCATTCACGCGGGTGCGCACCAAGGTACCTTTGTTACTGATCAGCATGATTTGGTTGTTATCCAACACTTCCATCGCGCCAACCACAGCACCGTTACGCTCACTCACTTTAATGGAGACCACACCTTTGGTTGCCCGGCTCTTGGCTGGGTAATCCGTGATTGGCGTACGTTTACCATAGCCATTTTCGGTAACCGTAAGAATCGCTGGCATCTCGTCTTCAATGGTTTGCGGGACGATCAGCGACACCACTTTTTGCCCTTCTTCCAGACGAATACCACGTACACCCGTCGCAGTACGGCCCATTGAGCGTACTTGCTCTTCACTGAAGCGCACCACTTTACCGGCGTCAGAGAACAGCATCACTTCGTCACCTGCCGAGGTCATCGCCACGCCGATCAATTCATCGCCGTCATTCAAGTTCAAGGCAATGATACCGCCGTTACGTGGACGTGAGTAATCGACCATAGGAGTCTTCTTCACAGTACCGTTACGGGTGGCCATCAAGATGAACTTATCTTCAGGGTAGTCACGGGTCGGCAAGATCGCGGTAATGCGCTCGTCAGCCTCAAGCGGCAATAAGTTAACGATTGGACGACCGCGCGCCGCGCGACTCGCCAATGGCAACTGATACACCTTCATCCAATAAATACGACCGCGGGTCGAGAAACAAAGGATGGTATCGTGGGTGTTCGCCACCCAAAGACGCTCAATGAAGTCTTCATCTTTCATCTTCGTCGCGGCTTTACCCTTACCACCACGGCGCTGCGCTTCGTACTCCGTCAACGGCTGGTACTTCACGTAACCATGGTGTGACAGCGTCAACACAACATCTTCTTCGTTGATGAGGTCTTCCATCGAGATGTCATGGGCTGCCGCAGTAATATCGGTACGGCGTTCGTCACCATAATCGGCTTTGATTTTCTCAAGCTCTTCACGGATAACTTCCATCAAGCGTTCTGAGCTGTTGAGAATATGCAAGAGTTCTTCAATTTGCGCGAGCAAGGCTTTGTATTCATCGAGGATCTTCTCGTGCTCAAGCCCAGTCAATTTGTGTAAGCGTAAATCGAGAATCGCTTGCGCTTGTTCTTCGGTCAAATAGTACTGACCGTCACGGATGCCGTATTGCGGATCAAGATGATCCGGACGTGCAGCGTCAACGCCAGCACGTTCAAGCATGGTCGCAACATCACCTAGCACCCAAGCGCGGCTGATCAATGCAGCTTTTGCTTCTGCTGCGGTTTGCGAGCGACGAATCAGTTCAATCACATCATCAATGTTGGCCAAGGCAATCGCAAGACCTTCAAGGATGTGCGCGCGCTCACGTGCTTTACGCAATTCATAGACCGAGCGACGTGTCACCACTTCGCGACGGTGCAAGATAAAGCAATCGAGCATATCGCGCAGGTTAAACAAGCGCGGCTGATTCTTATCAAGGGCGACCATGTTGATACCGAACACCACTTGCATTTGCGTGTTGGCATACAAATGATTCAGCACCACTTCACCGACTTCACCACGTTTCAGCTCGATAACGATACGCATACCGTCTTTATCTGACTCGTCGCGTAAGCCACTGATGCCTTCCAAGCGTTTTTCTTTCACCAGCTCAGCGATTTTTTCAATCAGCTTCGCTTTGTTCACCTGATAAGGGATTTCGTTCACAATAATCGTTTCACGACCATTGCTATCGGTTTCAATTTCAGCTTTAGCACGTAAATGAATACGGCCACGGCCCGTTTTATAAGCTTCCACAATACCGGCACGCCCCGAAATGGTCGCAGCAGTTGGGAAGTCAGGGCCAGGAATGTATTCCATCAACTCATCGACAGTAATGTCAGGTTGATCGATCATCGCCAAACAGCCATTGACCACTTCGGTCAAGTTGTGCGGCGGAATGTTGGTCGCCATACCAACGGCAATCCCTGAAGAACCGTTCACCAAAAGGTTCGGTACTCGGGTTGGCAACACATCAGGAATATGTTCGGTACCGTCGTAGTTCGGTACAAAATCAACGGTTTCTTTATCAAGGTCGGAAAGCAATTCGCTAGCAATTTTCGCCATCCGAATTTCGGTATAACGCATTGCTGCAGCGGAGTCGCCATCAACAGAACCGAAGTTACCTTGACCATCAACCAGCATGTAACGCAACGAGAACGGCTGCGCCATACGGACGATGGTATCGTACACAGCACTGTCACCATGCGGGTGATACTTACCGATGACGTCACCAACGATACGTGCTGACTTTTTATAAGGCTTATTAAAATCGTTGCGCAATTCGTTCATTGCGAACAACACCCGGCGATGCACCGGCTTCAAACCATCGCGCACATCCGGTAGCGCTCGGCCGACAATGACGCTCATTGCATAGTCGAGGTACGAACTTTTCAGTTCATCTTCGATATTGACCGGAACGACTTCTCTGGCGAGATCACTCATAGTTATATCCCTAAACGACTCTGTCTTTTTATAATTTTCAAGGCCCGCCATTATACCCTTAGCGGCGCGCCCTCGCATCCTTTTTCCCGAACCAAGCAGGCTTATGCTTTTTTTACGTCGGTAGCTTCAGTACACTGTACCTAGTTTTTCCACGAAGCAGAAGTACTATGCAGCAAACTGACAACGTTGATCCTAAAGAAATTGAAAAGTTTAGCGCCCTTGCCTCACGTTGGTGGGATCCTGAGGGTGAATTTAAGCCATTGCACCAAATTAACCCGTTGCGGGTCGATTTTATCCAACGCCAGTGCGACGGTGTGTTTGGTAAACGCGTGGTCGATATCGGCTGTGGTGGCGGTTTGGTTGCAGAGACGCTGGCGAAAGCCGGGGCTAGGGTCACGGGTATCGACCTTGCTGAGCAATCCTTGCAAGTGGCCAAGCTGCATGCCTTGGAAAGTCAGGTCAAGGTGGACTATCAATGTATAGCTGCAGAGACCTTCGCGGCAGAACACGCTGGCCAATTTGATTTAGTTACCTGTTTAGAAATGCTTGAACATGTTCCTGAGCCAGAAAAGATTGTTGCTGCGGCGGCTCAATTAGTAAAGCCGGGTGGCACCTTAGTGTTTTCAACACTGAATCGGAACGTTAAATCGTGGCTCCTTGGCATTGTTGCCGCGGAGTACGTGTTGAAATGGGTGCCAAAAGGCACACATGAACATGCGAAATTTATTCAACCAGCTGAACTGTTAGCGATGACCGACAAGGTTGGCTTACAGGCGACTGCGATGACCGGCATCCATTATACGCCGTGGCGTGGCTTCTATCTTGATGATAGTAATGTCGACGTCAATTACCTTGTTGCCCTGAAGCGGCCTGAGTCGGCTGCGGCATGACATTAGCAGCGCCTGACCGACGCCCCAGCGCCGTCTTATTTGATCTCGACGGCACCTTGTTGGATACCGCGCCCGATTTGTGTGCAGCACTGAACACCGTGCTGCACGCTGAAGGTCGACCCGCATTAGATCTTGTCACCGCGCGTTTACAAGCTACCCACGGTTCCCGCAGTCTGCTTGACTATGCTTTTGGCGACACCGATGCCGCCCGTCGTCAGCAATTACGACAAGCTTTTTTAACCGCTTATCAGCAGGCTATCGCGGTACATACTTGCTATTACCAAGGCATCACCGAGGTGCTCGCGCATTTGCAACAGGCCGAAATACCTACCGCTATTGTCACCAATAAGCCAGGGGCTTTGACCGAGCAATTGGTACCGTATTTCCCCGAACTCCATCACATCAGCGTACGGGTTGCGGGCGATATCCTAGCGGTTGCTAAACCGCATCCGGAGCCGCTGCTGTTGGCCGCCGATCAACTCGGCATCGCGGCTGAAAACTGTTGGTATGTGGGTGACGCCGAAACCGACATCATCGCTGGCCGCACAGCGGGCATGCGCACAGCGCTTGCAAGCTACGGATATTGCGCACCAAACGCAGCGCTCGAAACCTGGGGAGCTGACTGGATTTTACGTGCCCCAAACGATTTGCTGCAGTTACTTCGTTAAGGGCTATTTAGTGGAAGCTTTCTTTTACAACCACTAGATATTGGGGTTTTCTGCGCATTTGTTCATCACAGCGTTGGCGACTTTTGCGTCATCAAGATGTCGCAAAAATTTATTTTTTTTAGGCTTGAAATTCCTCAAGTGCAAGAACGACAAGCCTTTTCAAGGAGCTGCAAAAATCCCCTCGCCGAAAGGCATAACTATTTACGTTTTTCAATCTTGATCAACCGCTAATAAGTGCTAGCATACAACTAATCTTTCACCCCAAGATATTGTGTAATATTCACACAGAAACCTGCTTTACACCTATATCTTGTGGTACCAACATAAAATCATAACGACAAACTTGGTGGGTGCGCCGCATGAATCAACAGCTTTTCGTAACTAAACGCAGTGGTGAACGTGAACCTCTTGATCTCGATAAAATTCATCGTGTCATCAGTTGGGCTTCCGAAGGTCTTGAAAATGTTTCTGTCTCCGAAGTTGAAATTCGCTCACGAATTCAATTTTATGACGGCATCAAAACCGAAGACATCCACGAAACCATCATCAAAGCTGCAGCAGACTTAATCTCTGAAGATGCACCCGATTACCAATACTTAGCTGCCCGCTTAGCTGTTTTCCATCTGCGCAAACTGGCCTACGGTGAGTTTGAACCACCCCACCTTTATGACCATGTCAAAACCATGGTCAACAGTGGTCGTTACGATAAGCACCTACTTAATGATTACGACGCTGCCGAGTTTGAATTGATGAACAACTTCATCGATCACGGCCGCGACTTGAACTTCTCTTACGCTGCCGTGAAGCAACTTGAAGGCAAGTACCTCGTTCAGAACCGCGTTACGGGCGAAATTTTCGAGAGCGCTCAGTTCCTTTATATTTTGGTGGCAGCCTGTTTGTTTGCCAACTATCCAAAAGATACGCGCCTTGATTACGTGAAACGTTTTTACGATGCCGCGTCACAGTTCAAAATTTCATTGCCAACGCCAATTATGGCTGGCGTACGTACCCCAACGCGTCAATTTAGCTCATGTGTCTTGATTGAAGCTGGCGACAGCCTCGATTCGATCAACGCAACAGCAAGCGCCATCGTCAAATATGTCTCGCAACGTGCCGGTATCGGTATTAACGCCGGTCGTATTCGTGCACTTGGTAGCCCAATTCGTGGCGGAGAAGCCTTCCACACAGGTTGTATTCCGTTCTACAAATACTTCCAAACAGCAGTGAAAAGCTGTTCGCAAGGCGGTGTACGTGGTGGTGCAGCCACCCTTTTCTACCCATTATGGCACCTCGAGGTTGAGAGCCTGTTGGTATTAAAGAACAACCGCGGCGTTGAAGAAAACCGTGTGCGTCACCTTGACTACGGTGTGCAGTTTAACCGTCTGATGTATCAGCGCTTAGTCAAAGATGACTTCATTACCTTATTTAGCCCATCGGACGTACCCGGTTTATACGACGCGTTTTTCGCCGACCAAGCTGAGTTTGAGCGTTTGTACGTACAATACGAAAACGACGAATCGATTCGTAAGAAGCGTATTAAAGCCATTGAGCTGTTTAGTCTGTTCATGCAAGAGCGTGCCAGTACCGGTCGTATTTATTTGCAAAACGTTGACCACTGCAACACGCACAGCCCGTTTGATGCGAAGGTCGCACCGATCCGCCAGAGTAACCTGTGCTTGGAAATTGCCTTGCCAACCAAGCCACTGAAGCACGTCAACGACGAAGAAGGCGAAATCGCCCTTTGTACGTTGTCGGCGTTTAACCTAGGTGCCATCAACTCACTGGATGAACTTGAAGAAATGGCTGAATTGGCCGTACGTGCCCTTGATAGCTTGCTCGATTACCAAGAGTACCCAGTTCCGGCTGCCTACAACGCCACCATGGGCCGTCGTACGTTAGGGATTGGCGTGATCAACTTCGCCTATTACCTAGCGAAAAACGGTGTCCGTTACTCAGACGGTTCAGCCAATGGTCTTGTGCATCGCACTTTTGAAGCCATCCAGTACTATCTGATGAAAGCTTCAATGAACTTAGCAAAAGAGCTCGGCGCTTGTCCGAAGTTTAATGAGACGACCTATGCGCAAGGTCTGATGCCGATTGATACGTACAAGAAAGACTTGGACGCTGTTTGCAACGAACCGCTGCAACTGGACTGGGATCAACTACGTAAAGACATTCAACAGTATGGTATGCGTAACTCAACGCTCTCAGCCTTGATGCCGTCAGAGACCTCGTCGCAGATCTCTAACGCAACCAATGGTATTGAACCACCGCGCGGCCATATCAGTATTAAAGCGTCGAAAGACGGTGTCACCAAACAAGTCGTGCCGGAGTACGAAACGCTAAAAGACGCCTACGAATTATTATGGACGTTGCCAAACAACAAAGGTTATTTGGAATTGGTCGGCATTATGCAGAAGTTTGTTGACCAAACGATTTCTGCCAACACCAACTATGACCCAAGCAAGTTCGAAGGCGGCAAAGTCTCGATGAAGCAATTGCTGCAAGACTTACTCTACGCATACAAGTTGGGCGTGAAGACCTTGTATTACCACAACACGCGTGATGGTGCTTCGGACAATCAAGTCGACTTACGTGACAAAGTCGAAGCGAAGCAGCGTGAAGAAGAGAACAGTCAAGCGACCGTGGCAGTTGTCGAAGAAGACGACGATTGTGCCGGCGGCGCATGTAAAATCTAATTGGAAGGCGTGAACAAATGAGTTATTCAACCTTTAACAAGAATCAGATCAACCCGCTTAACGAACCTATGTTCTTTGGTAACTCGGTGAACGTGGCGCGTTACGATCAGCAAAAGCACAGCATTTTCGAAAAGCTTATCGAGAAACAAATCAGCTTCTTCTGGCGTCCAGAAGAAGTTGATGTAAGCCGTGACCGTGTTGATTTTCAAGGCTTAACGGACAGTGAAAAGCACATTTTCATTTCCAACTTGAAGTATCAAACCTTGCTTGATTCTGTTCAAGGTCGTAGCCCAAACATCGCCCTACTGCCAATCGTGTCGATTCCAGAGTTAGAAACCTGGATTGAAACCTGGTCGTTTTTTGAAACCATTCATTCACGTTCGTACACGCACATTTTGCGTAACCTCTTTACCGACCCAAGCGATGTGTTTGAAGACATTGTGATCAACAAAGAGATCCAAAAGCGTGCAGAAGACATTTCGCGCTATTACGATGACCTCATCTTCTTCACCCAGTTGTGGCAAACCCACGGTGAAGGTGATATTGAAGTGCACGGCGAAGTCCACCATGTCAGCATGCGGGAATTGAAGAAGAAGCTGTTCTTGTGCATTAACTCGGTGAACGCACTTGAAGCGATTCGTTTCTACGTTAGTTTTGCCTGCACCTTCGCCTTTGCCGAGCGCGATTTGATGGAAGGTAACTCTAAGATCATTCGTTTGATTGCCCGTGACGAAAACCTCCATTTGGTATCGACACAGAACATTCTTAACTTATGGCAATACGGCAAAGACGATCCTGAAATGAAAGAAATTGCCGAAGAATTACGTGACGAAGCGCTGGCGATCTTTATGAAAGCGGTTGAGCAAGAAAAAGAATGGGCACACTACCTATTCCGTCATGGTTCAATGATTGGTTTGAACGAAGAGATCCTGTGCCAGTATGTCGAGTACATCGCCAACATGCGGATGGAAGCCATTGGTTTTGACGCTCCGTTCAAACAACGCAGCAACCCACTCCCGTGGATGAACAAATACCTTGTCTCTGACAACGTTCAGGTCGCCCCACAAGAAGCCGAAATCAGTTCTTACCTTGTCGGTCAAATCGACAGCGCCGTAAGTGCCTCTGATTTGGGAGACTTCGAGCTGTAAACCTGATGAGCAAAACCTTTAAAGTCCGCGTCAACGGTCAGCACGAGCTGACCGTTGATCCATCCGACGGCTCTCTTCTTGAAGCTATGGAGCGTGCGGGTATCGAAACACGCTATCATTGTCGCGATGGTTTTTGCGGGGCCTGTCGTACGCAAGTTAAAAGCGGCGATATCGATTACATCAATGAACCGCTCGCCATCGTTCGTCCAGGTGACTGTCTCGCCTGCTGTTGTGTACCAGCCTCAGACCTTGAGATTGATCACTAATCGATTTTTTCGATTCGCCCAATAGAACAACAACCATAGCGAAATGCACCTGATTCAGGCAAAATAGACGCCGTTGTTATGCATCATTCAAATGTGGGAGTACGCATGTTTACAGTTATTTTTGGCCGCCCTGGCTGCCCTTTCTGTGTTCGCGCTGAACAAATTGCCAAAAAACTTAGCGAAGATCGTGATGATTTTGAATACCGTTACATCGATATGCATGAAGAAGGTATAAGCAAAGCGGACTTAGAAAAAACCGTCGGCGCACCAGTACAAACCGTGCCGCAAATCTTTATCGATGAGCGACACATTGGTGGTTGTACCGAATTTGAAGCTTACGCACGCGAGAACTTAGGTCTTTACGCTGCTTAAGGCTTGTTGAACCCGCTTTTCGGAAATCGGATAGCGGGTTCCTAATTGCTGCGCAAAAAAGCTCACCCGTAACTCTTCTAACATCCAACGAATCGCTTTCACCTCTTCCGCTACAGGCTGATTGTGCGGTTGCTTAGTTAACACCTGCTGATAGGCCTGCTGCAACTTTTCCATAGTCAGCATATGTAAACGATCACGATTAGGGTCGACCGGGAGCTTCTCTAACCGACGCTCAATAGCTTTCAGATAACGCCCAATATCGCTTAATCGCTCTGCCCCACAATCACTGACAAAGCCCGGGTACACCAAAGCATCGAGCTGCGCTTTAATATCGGCGTGCGCTTTGATCTGATCCAACGGCACCGAGCCCTTCAACTGTTTACGAATCGCTTGAGTGAGCATCAAGCAGGGTTCGACCTGTTGCGCAATTGCAGTCACCCTTTCGTTGAGTTCGCCACGAGCAAGCTCGGCAAGGGCACGAAAAGAGGCTTCATCGCGAATTGGCTGGGCACCAATAAGTTCATCGAGCGCTGCCTCAATACAGTCGTTAATCAACGCATCGACTTTACCCCAAGGATTGTAATACAGCGCTAACTTGGCCTTGTTCGACAAGCTTTGCTGTAAATACCGAACCGGTGACGGCAACTGCGCGCGCAGCAATTTACGTACGGCGCGATGGTGCGCTAACGCGGCCTGCTGGGGGTTATCGAATAACGTCTCACGAACACCTTCGCTAACGACTTCAAGCGCCGGATACGCTTTTACTGCATAGCCTCGTTGCTGCCGCTCACGCATTTCTGGCAAACGCCCAAACGCCCAATCATCGGCGACTTTTGCCTTAGGTTGTTGTGCTACCGCTTGCCGCAATGCGTGTTGCACACGCCCTTGCAGTTGCTGCTGCAGCGCGGTTAAGTCACGCCCTTGCGCCACGACCTTGCCTTTGTCATCTTCAATCACAAAACGCATCTGCAAATGCGTGCTGATTTGCGTGGCATCCCATGCCTCAGCAGGCACAGTCACCCCCGACATGCGTCGTAACTTGTCCGTCAAAGCTTCGAGTAACGGTCGTTGCAAGGCTTCCGTCGCGCCATTGTCCTGTAAAAAGGCCTGCGCATAGTTAGGTGCAGGCACAAAATGGCGACGTAAGGTTTTCGGCAACGACTTAATCCACTGCACCACAAGTGCTTCACGCAATGCTGGCACTTGCCAATCAAAGCCCTCGGCACTGAGCTGGTTCACGAGCGTGAGCGGCACATGCACACTCACGCCATCCGCTTCGGTACCGGGTTCAAATTGGTAACTAAGTGGCAAGCGCAAGTCGCCCTGTTGCCAGGTGTCAGGATAATCGGCAGCAGTGACGTGTTCCGCGCTTTGTGCCATCAAGTCATCACGTTCAAAATACAACAAGCGCGGTTGCTGCTTCGCCGCTTTATGCCACCATCCCGCCAGCAACTGCTGATTGTAAATCCCCTCAGGAATATGGGCATCGTAAGCTTGAAACAGCGCCTCATCATCGACCAAAATATCACGGCGGCGCGATTTATCTTCCAACTCACGAATACTGCTGATCAACGCTTGGTTGTGCGCGATAAAAGGCAGTTTGCGTGTCAGCTGCGCATTCACCAAGCCTTCGCGAATAAAAATCTCTCGGGCAGAAACAGGATCCACTGGCCCATACTGTACGCGGCGTCTAGGGACGATAATCAGCCCATATAAGGTCACTTGCTCATCGGCGACGACCGAGCCAGACTTCTTCGCGAAATGTGGCTCAAAGTAGTTCCGTTTTACCAAGTGCTGGGCAGCAGGTTCGACCCATTCAGGTTCAATCTTGGCATTCACTCGCGCAAACAAGCGGCTGGTTTCAACCAACTCCGCTGCCATCACCCATTTCGGTGGCTTTTTAAATAAACCAGAACCCGGGAACACATAAAACTTACGATTACGCGCACCAAGGAACTCATGCCCTTCTTCCTTAGTGCCTAGATGGGAGAGTAAGCCCGTCAATAACGCGCGATGCACTGCCTCATAATTGGCAGGCTCTTGATTGATGCGAAACCCTAAGCCGCGCACGGTTTGCCGAATTTGGCTGTAAACATCCTGCCATTCGCGCACCCGCATAAAGTGCAATAATTCACTTTTCAGTTGTTTTCTAAATTGTGATTTCGATAACTCGCGTTGTTTTTCCCGCAAGTACTCCCAGAGCTTCAAATAACTCATAAAGTCGGAGTCTTTATCGTGAAAACGCTGGTGCAATTCGTCCGCTTTTTGTTTCGCTTGCTGCGGGCGTTCACGTGGGTCTTGAATACTTAACGCCGCAGTGATGACCATCACCTCTTGCATACAACCAAACTCATTTGCGGCCAACACCATCCGAGCGAGACGCGGGTCAATCGGCAAACTGGCCAACTGGCGCCCCACGGCCGTGAGTTGTGGGCCTTGCGGCGCATTACGACGACGGCTGCGACCGAGTTTCAGGGCGTGTAGTTCCTGCAACAAGCTCATGCCGTCTTTAATGAAGCGCTCGTCAGGACGGTCAATAAAAGGAAATTTGCGAATGTCACCAAGCTTGGCCGCTGTCATTTGCAGAATAACTGCCGCTAAATTGGTCCGTAAAATCTCCGGTTCGGTGTACTCCGGACGTTGTAAGAAGTCTTCTTCGCTGTACAAACGAATACAGATACCAGGAGCGACCCGACCACAACGCCCCATGCGCTGGTTTGCGCTGGCTTGCGAGACTTTTTCAATCGGCAAACGCTGCACTTTGGTGCGATAACTGTAACGGCTGATCCGCGCCGTGCCCGGATCAATCACGTAGCGAATGCCCGGCACCGTCAATGAGGTTTCGGCAACGTTGGTCGCAATCACGATACGACGCATGCCATGCGGCTGAAACACACGGTTTTGTTCCGCCGAGGACAAGCGTGCAAACAACGGCAACAATTCGGTGTTGGGTAAATCAAGATCACCTAACGCTTCCGCGAAATCGCGAATTTCACGTTCACCTGAAGCAAACACTAAGATGTCACCGCTGGCTTCACGGTACAGCTCGGTCACCGCTTCACACACCCCTTGCACCACGTCACCGCTGTCATCATCGCCTTCCAGTGGACGGTAACGCACTTCCACTGGATACGTCCGGCCGCTGACAGACAAAATGGGCGCGTTATTAAAGTGCTTGGCGAAACGTTCGGTTTCAATGGTCGCCGAGGTAATAATGAGCTTTAAATCAGGTCGCTTAGGCAAAATCTTCGCCAACACACCGAGTAAGAAATCGATGTTTAAGCTGCGCTCATGGGCTTCATCAATAATCAAGGCATCATATTGCTTGAGCAAGCGATCATTCTGCAGCTCCGCCAGCAACATGCCATCGGTGACCAATTTAATGGCGGTGGTGGGCGCGGTTTGATCTTGGAAACGTACTTTATAGCCGACGGTTTCGCCAAGTGGCGTCTGCAATTCTTCGGCAATCCTCTGCGCAACGCTACGCGCAGCAAGACGTCGAGGTTGCGTATGGCCAATCAGGGTGCCTTCTTCCGCTCGGCCATAGCCTAGTTCAAGCAACATTTTGGGTAACTGGGTGGTTTTACCAGACCCCGTCTCACCCGCGACAATCACCACTTGGTGCTCACGAATGGCTTTTTGGATCTCTTCTTTGGCCTGAACGACCGGTAAATCACTTGGAAATTGGATGGTAGAATGCACGCCCTATCCTGACTTAAACATCTGAAAGGCGTTAGTTTAACAGCGTGCTGGCTGTATGTTAACGCTGACGGTAGGAATCTTGAAAGAAGCTGTCAATGGCAGCCAACACGTCAGTACGAGTGATCACGCCGACCAGTTGTTTGGTTTCATCATCAAGCACGGGGTAGACTTTCGGTTTGTTGGCATCCATTCGCTGCGCCACATCGGCAATCGAGTCATCGGCAAATACTGTGAGCACGTCGCCGTGATACATACAATCACCTACCGTGGCCGACATTTCGTTATGATAGGTGCCACGTAACATTGCCGCCAAACAGTCTTGTTCCGATAAGAAGCCAATCACACGTTGCGCGGCATCGACCACTGGACCGCCGCGCTGACGCGATTGCAGCAGCCGTTCAACGGCTGCTTCGACAGGCAACTGCTCAGTGAACACCACTGGCCGACGGTTCATGAAAACACTCACTTTCATCGATTGCATGGGGTCACCTCATTTGGCTGCTAGTACCTGATTTCAGTATAGTTCATCCTGATAAATCGCAACGTTAATTTCACCGTTACCGACCTGACTGGCGCGGTACATACCTTCGGTATTAAACGGCATGTGCACGTTGCCCTTGCCATCCACAATGATCACGCCGCCAGTTCCGCCTTTTGGCAATAGCACATCATGAATGACCGTATCACCGGCTTCTTGTACGCTTTCACCTAAGTATTTCACCCGGCTACAAATATCAGCCGCTACATGGTAACGAATAAAATACTCACCGTGACCTGTCGCCGATACCGCACAACTGGCATTGTCAGCCCACGTGCCCGCGCCGATAATTGGCGAGTCACCCACCCGACCATAACGTTTCGCCGTCATGCCACCAGTTGAGGTTGCCGCCGCAAGGTTGCCCTCTTGATCAAGTGCAACCGCGCCCACAGTGCCATACTTGTATTTGTTGTCGAGCTCGACATAAGCCTGCTTATCTGCCTTGCCAAGCTTTTCCTTGGCGGTTTGTAGCTGTTGGTAGCGGCGTTCGGTGTTGAAGTAGCTATTTTCCACCAACGCCAGTTGCTGTTCAGCCGCAAAAGCTTCGGCGCCTTCTCCGCTTAACATGACATGCACCGAGTTTTCCATCACGCTACGCGCGAGTTCAATCGGACTCTTCACGGTTTTAACGCCAGCCACCGCACCAGCTTCACCGGTTGCACCGTTCATGATAGAAGCATCAAGCTCATGTTCACCGTCATAGGTGTAAACGGCACCACGACCGGCATTAAATAATGGTGAATCTTCCAATACCTGCACAGCCGCAACCACCGCATCCATACTGCTACCACCGGCCGCCAGAATACTGTGTCCAGCGCTGATCGCTTCGCTGAGCTTCGCTTTGTAGGCGGCCTCCTGCTCGTCCGTAAGACTTGCTTTGTTAATGGTGCCCGCACCACCATGAATGGCGATGGCAAAGACTTTCTCTTGCTCTTCAGCAGAGGCAACTCCCTGACTTAGCGCCAAGCTCACGCCAGCGGCTAACAAACTTTGCAATAAACGCATGACAACCTTCCTCATTCAATGTTGTTCGAATTTCGCTTTATCTAAACCGATTCCCATGAATGACGCAACCCGCTTCCGATCAACGGGAGTAAAGCTACGCCGAGAAGAATAGGTACCACAAGAACGATAGCTTTCAGCATGTTGAAGACCTTACGAGGGTCAAACCATTCATTACACAACCCATTGATTTGACATTTTATTAACGCATGAATAGATTGGTTTTAACCTTTGCATTATCAGGGTTTAACTTCTTGATAATTTATAAAAGGAATTTATAAGATGCGTAACTATATTCATAATCTTGCATTGTCGACGACAAGCCATCACGTACGTTCGAAGACGTCAGAGATTTTCAAAGTAAGCACTTATGTCTCACTCTTTGTCGTTTTATCGATTTTCTCTTCTGGGACGAGTTCAGCAAAAACCGTTTGCACAACTGAAGTGATTAAGGACGAAAACTCTCCCACGCTCAGCCCAGACATGCTTGATGCCTTGTCCGAGGCGATTAGTGCGAACACATTTATCCTTGATGAACCTTATACAGTAATAACTAAGAAGAAAGGATGCTCAGGTGAAGATGATACGCAATCAGTAACTCAGACTAGATCTGATGGAACTAGAACATGGACCTATACGTTTATTGATGAAGCTTGGCTGTTGACTGGCTACAAACACGCCCTTACGGCTAGTGAAGCGCCCTAACCTGAATTAGGTTGTTTTAGGACCGTAATAAACAGCCCGACATGACTGTCGGGCTGTTTTTCACCCTCTCTTTTAATACGTAGACTGTCCACTCCCTCTTCTTGCAGCACTACAGACAATCGTGTAGCCTCATCTCGAGCTAATTTTAAGGAAAGAAGTGGGTACGAACCCATCGTGATTTTGTAGCACGCCTGTAGCAAATAGAACGTTACTTATAACGAAAACCACCGACAAAATAAACAACTAGCGACCCAGCGAGACACAGCTAAAGCCGCGCGGTATAAGAAGACATGCAGCCATACTCAGACAATAACGCACAACAAAAGAAGCAAGAAACCTTTTACTGGCACGACTATGAAACTTGGGGCGCCTCGCCACAAGTGGACCGTCCGGCGCAATTCGCTGGTTTACGTACTACCCTCGATTTTGAGCCTGTGGGTCGCCCATTAACCATCTACAGCCAACCGACGCCTGATTTCCTGCCGCATCCACGTGCGGTATTGGTCACGGGTATCACGCCACAGCATGCACTCAAACAAGGCATGAACGAAGCGGCCTTTGCCGACAAAATTGAACAACAATTCAGTCAGCCACAGACCACCATTATCGGTTACAACTCGGTCTCTTTTGATGACGAAGTAACGCGCCACTTGTTCTACCGCAACTTTATTGATCCTTATGCGCACACCTGGCAACAGAACAATTCCCGTTGGGATTTGATTGATGTGGTACGCGCATGCTACGCCTTACGTCCAGAAGGCATTCAGTGGCCCGAAGGTGATGATGGCCGCATCAGTATGCGTCTGGAATTACTCACCAAAGCCAACGGCATTGACCACGGCCAAGCCCACGATGCCATGGCCGACGTCTATGCCACCATTGCGATGGCGAAATTACTGAAACAAGCGCAACCGAAACTGTTTGATTACGCCTTTAACATGCGCCGTAAACAAGCCCTAAAGCCGCTGATTGATTTGATCAACTTTACGCCCTTGGCGCATATTGCGGGGTTTTATGGGGTCGACAACGGTTATCTCTCGATGATTATGCCGCTTGGCTACAACGACGATAACCCTAACGCCGTGATCTATTGGAATTTACGTGAAGACCCACGTGAACTGATGGATCTGTCGGTGGAGCAACTCATCGAGCGCCGTTTCGCCAAACGCGAACAACGCGAAGCCAATGGCTGGAACCTTTATGGCGCGCAACAGTTGATGTTAAACCGCTGCCCGTTCCTTGCCCCGAAATCGGTCATCACGACGCAAGTGCAACAGCGTTGGGAACTGCCTCTGGCAACCTTACTCGAACGTGCGCAATGGCTGGCCCAACAACCTGAGTTGCGGGAACGCCTGCTACAGAGTGTTGCAAGCAATAGCTTTGCCGCTGACGACGCAACGCAAGACCCTGAATTACAGCTTTATTCAGGCCCTTTCTTTAGCGATCAAGATCGCTCGGCGATGGCGATTATCCGCGCCACCGCACCTGAGCAGCTTGCCGGCCTTGAACTTAATGTCAGTGACGTTCGCATTCCTGAAATGCTGTTTCGTTACCGAGCGCGCAACTACCCCGCCACGCTCACCGACGCCGAGTTACACCGCTGGCGTGACTTTTGCCAACAACGCCTCCTTGAGCCATTGCCGCGCGCACTGTCCGCCGAAAGCTTTATGCAAGAACTTGAGCAATGTGCGAGTGAACACGCCGACAATGAACGCGCGCAACGCTTGCTCAACGATTTGTTCCGCTACGTACAGAGCCTCTAACCATGTCGCTGCCAACCTTATATGATTACATCATCGTTGGCGGCGGCAGTGCTGGATGCGTCTTGGCTGAGCGGCTGTCGCGTTGCGGTCGTTTTCAGGTGGCATTACTTGAGGCTGGTGGCAACGGCCGCTCACCGTTAATTACGATGCCTGGTGGTGTCGCCGGTCTCATGCACCACCCGCGCCACAATTGGCGTTTGCGCAGTGAAGATCAACAATTCAATCACGGCAAAGGTCTCTACACGCCCCGTGGGCGCGGCCTTGGTGGCAGTAGCGCCATCAATGCGATGATTTACACCCGCGGCGCCGCCAGTGATTATGAGCACTGGGCCAGTTTAAGTCATGCCGACTGGAGCTGGTCGAATATACTTCCGCGCTTCCGTAAACTTGAAAGCAATAGCCGCGGTAGTGACGCCTTTCATGGTGCCGAAGGTCCCTTAAAAGTGTCTGATGTATCGCCCTACTATGAGGTGACACGCCAGTTTATTAACGCCGCAATTGAGGCGGGTTACCCGCATAACGACGATTTTAATGGTGCTGACCTTTATGGTGTCGGCGCCTTCCAGTTTACCATTCACAACGGTGAACGCTTTGGCACCCGCCGTGCGTTTCTTGAGCCTGCGCTCGCGCGCCCAAACCTGCATGTCATCACTCATGCCGCCGTCGCTAAAGTTCGCATCGAACAACAGCACGCGGTCGGCGTGATGGTGCAGCGCGGTCAGCAGCAAGAATTTATCGCAGCTAGTCGCGAGGTTATTTTAAGTGCCGGCGCGTTCCACTCCCCGCAGTTACTAATGTTGTCGGGGATTGGTCCTCGCCACGAGCTCAACCGACATGGCATCACCACCATCGTCGAACGCGATGCCGTGGGCGCTAATTTACAAGAACATGTTGATGTGATGGTCCACCACCATAATCGGCAAAAAGATGGGCTGAGCTTGCATCCCAGTCGTTGGCTCCAGCTCGGTCTGGAAGGTTGGCGTTATTGGCGCCAGCGGAGCGGTGCCTTTGCACACCCGGTGGCAGAAGCAGGTGGCTTTTTACGCAGTGCACCTGATATCGAGACACCCGATCTGCAGCTGCATTTTGTACCCACCCGTTTTAATGATAGCGGTTACGATTTACGTCCGGCGTTCTCACATGGGTTTGCCTGTCATGTGTGCCTGTTGCGCCCAGAAGCGCGTGGCCGCCTGTATCTCCATAGCGCCGATGTACGCGATAAACCGGGCTTCACTTATGACTTTTTGAGCCATACCAGCGACCAACAGGCGTTGTTGTCAGGTGTACGTCAAATCCGTCACATCATGCAGCAGCCAGCGTTAGCGCGACACAATGGCGGTGAAGTGTTGCCAGGTATACACCTCGATGATGAAGCGTTACTGCAGCAATTACGTCAGCAGTGCGGGTTGATTTACCACCCTACCTCAACTTGTCGGATGGGAAATGACAATGATGCTGTGGTTGATGCGCGCTTGCGTGTGCGAGGAGTGAGCGGCTTGCGGGTGGTTGATGCATCCATTATGCCGTCGGTCGTAAGCGGCAATACCAACGCGCCGACCATGGTGATTGCAGATGTAGGTGCCGACTTTATTCTTGCCGACACCTAATCACTGCATAAACGCTTAGTGGATACGCTTACCAAAGCGCGCAAACATACGCGCTAAGGCTGGAATTAAGATCAAGGCACCTAACATGTTCCAAAGGAACATAAAGGTCAGCAAAATCCCCATATCCGCTTGGAACTTAATCGGCGAGAAGATCCAGGTTGCCACACCGATGGCCAACGTAAGGCCGGTGAAGCCAACCGCTTTACCTGTGTTATCCAGCGCGTACTTGTAGCACTCGTTTAAGTGCATACCACGGTCCAGACCTTCTTTGATCTTGGCGTAGATATAGATACCGTAATCCACCCCGATACCAACACCCAATGCAATTACAGGTAAGGTGGCCACTTTCACACCAATACCTAGCATGGCCATCAAGCCCTGACTCATAATCGTGGTGAGCGCTAGCGGCAGCACAATACAGGCAACAGTGCGGAGACTACGGAAGGTGATAAACACCAACACAATCACCACGCCATAAACCCACAGCAACATTTTGTATTGGGCTTTCTCAATCACCGAGTTGGTCGCCGCCTCAATACCTGAGTTCCCCGCAGCCATCAGCAAATCAAGCCCTTCTTGTTGGAACTCAGCGTTAAAGCTATCGACCGCATTCACCACTGTTTTCAAGGTTTCAGCTTTGTGATCATTCAAGTAAATAATGATCGGCGCCATCGAACAGTCAGGGTTAATAAGCCCCGGCGGTGTACGGTTGGTATTGGCATTCAATACGTATTGGTTACGGTTTAAGCTAAACCATTTGAGGTTACCTTCATTCAAACCGTAGCCGCCCATCTTCGCGACGTAGACCACAGATTTGACGTCTTGAACACCCGGAGTGTTTTGCATATGCCAGCTAAAGCGATCCATCACCTCGAGGTTGTCATAAGCAATACACTGCGAGGGTTCCGTCGCTGCCATCACCACAAAAATATCGGTGCTTGAGCTGTAGTTATCAACGATAAATTTGTTATCAAGGTTGTAACGGCTGTCAGGGCGTAACTCTGGTGCGCCTGCATCGAGGTCACCAATCTTCATGTTCTGACCTTGCCACAAGCCCCACGACAGACCAACCAAAGCAACGACCAATGCACTATATGCCCACTTCGGCTCTGAGAAGCGCTCAAACATGGTCAGTACTGGATGGTCTTGATTGCGAACCTTCTCACTGTACTTACGGCCGCGCTCAGAAATGCCCGTATAAGACATTAAAATTGGCAGCAAACCGAGGTTGGTTAAAACCACAACAGCAACACCAATACTGGCAGCAATCGCTAAATCTTGAATCACGGCAATATCAATAACCATCAAGGTGGTAAAACCGATGGCATCGGAAATCAGCGCAGTTAGACCTGCAACATACAAAGCTCGGAACGCTAAACGGGCTGACATGACTTTGTCGTGCCCTTCGACCCGATTCGCGCTCATCGCATTAATGATTTGCACACCGTGGCTGACGCCAATGGCAAAGACTAAGAAAGGTACCAGCATCGAGTAAGGGTTAATGCCGCTACCAATCAAGTTGATGATACCTAACTGCCACACCACCGCGATAATCGAGCACAACAGCACGGCAAACGAACTGCGCCAGCAACGGCTGTACGCAAACAACATCACCAAGGTAATGATAATCGCAAGTAAGAAGAAGGTACCGACCTGCATTGCGCCATCAATCAAGTCACCGATGACTTTGGCAAAGCCAGTAATGTGGACTTTCACCGTGTCGGATTGATACTTATCCCGAATGCGTGTTTCGAGCTCTTCTGAGAAGCTCTTGTAATCGAGCGCCGCGCCGGTTTCCGGGTTGGTCTCAATCAAAGGCACATAAATCAGTGCTGATTGGAAGTTGTTGGCCACCAAGTTGCCCACTTCACCAGAACGTAAAACGTTGGCACGTAACTGGTCTAACGAGGCTTGTGAGGCATCCCAGCTGTCAGGGATCACCGGACCGCCAACGAAGCCTTCTTCAGTCACTTCACTCCAACGGACGTTAGGCGTCCAAATACTCTTCAAACGCGCACGGTCAACGCCAGGAATCGCATGCACCTCATCGGTAATTTCTTGTAAGGTCTTTTGAAACTCAGCGGTAAAAATAGAGCCTTCGGTATTCTCAACGGCAATCCGCACCACGTTACCTAAACTGGCAAGATCATCGCGGTAGTCAAAATAGTTTTGAATGAACTCGTGATTGGTTGGGATCATTTTCGCCAAGCTGGCTTCTGGGCGTACTTGGCTAGCCTGCCAAGCTAAGAAACCAGTGACGATTACGAATAACAACACCCAAAATGGGCGGAATTTAAAGATCAAGCGCTCCAGAAAAACGCCTTTATCCATCGTTTGAGGAATCTGTTGCGACATCTTATTGCTCACCCTTCTGCCCTGACTGTGGCTGCGCTAGACTCAATACGCCGCGCTGCCCCACCAAAATTAACTCGCCTGCGTCGGTAACGGCGATGGCTGACACGGCCGCACCACTTGGGTGACTGTCTTTGTGTAATTGTCCTGCGGCATCAATAAAGGCAACCACACCCGCATTGCCGGCAAGATAAACGCCACCCGTCGGGGCGTTAATGACGCTGTTAATATTTACCGCATCACCGAGGGAGATTGCACTAAAGGATGCGCCTTGGTCATCACTGACAAAAATATTGCCACGTAATCCAACCAGCCATAAACGCTGCTCGGCATCGACATGTACGTCGAACAACGAGCCATAATAAGGAGAATCGAGTGTTTCCCAGCTTGCACCGCGGTCAAGGCTGCGGAACAACTGACCCGCCTCACCGGTTAAATAAAGCGTATCCCCCGCCGCTTCAAAGGCGTTTAAGTGATAACCGTCAGGGTTCTCAATCGCTTGATCGCGAATGGTCCAACTGGCACCACCATCATTGCTATACAGCAACGCGCCATAGGCACCACTGACAAACACTTCATCGGCACTCAGGGCAACAACATCTAGGAAAGGTTTGGTCGGGCCCTCTTCTTTCGCAAAGTTCGCGTTATCAAGTTGGAACAAGGCGTCATCTAAAGCAAAGGTAAGATCGTCTTCGGTCGCAGCATCGTCATCTTCGGTCAGTGCGTCAAGTTGCGCTTCAAGTGTCGCAACCTTTTCTTCGTAATAGGCGACTTGTAAGTCAATATAGCCAAAGCCATCCAGTTGGCGGGTCCAGGTTAAACCGCCATCAGTGGTGTTAAGTACGACACCATGGTGTCCCACTGCCCAGCCGATGTTCGTCGTTGCGAAATCTACGCTGGTTAAAAAAACACTGGTCGGAACCTCTGCTTGTTGCCATTCTTGGCTGGCCTTTTCGCGTGTGACTATCACACCGTAATCACCTACTGCGACCCAGCGCTCTTCGGTGGCTGCGATATCGGTCAACACCGCTTGCGTCGCCTTTGGCGCCGTCATCGCCGGTGCATAGATAACGTCATAGTCCTTTACCTGCGCGTCTTGTGCCGTTGCGCTTAAGCTCAGCAGCAACGCAGCACTTGCACAGACCGTAGCTCTTACCATGGAACCCTCGTGCGTATTGTATGTCTTAGAATTGTTATGTTTACTGTTGCAAAATTATCGTAAGCCGTACATGCTATGGATCAATTTAGACAGGTCAAACCAGCTCATACCTTACCGTGAGACGCAAGTAAACGCTAGTATTAGCTGGGTATTTCGGTTTATTATTTTTTGTTGTAGCGTGAGCTAAATATTAAGAACAAACAAGGACAAGCAACCATGAATAAATTGATGCTGAAAGCTGGGGTTTTCGCACTATCAGTGGTGTCAGCCAGCGTAATGGCAAAAGTAACCCCGGAAGAGGCGGCGCGCTTAGGCAACGACCTCACCCCTATCGGTGCAGAAATGGCAGGTAATGCCGACGGTTCAATTCCGGCCTGGACCGGTGGCTACAGTGTCGACGCTGAAGGTGAAATTCCTGCGCGTCCTGCAGACCCTTTTGCTGATGAGCAAATTCTCTTTACCATTACCCACGATAACCTCGATGAGCACAAAGCCATGTTATCGCCGGGCCAAATTGCGATGTTCAATAAGTATCCTGACTATAAGATGAACATCTACCCGACGCACCGTACTGCGGCATACCCGCAAGAAGTCTACGACGTCGCCAAGAAAAACGCAGTCAATACCGAGCTTGCTGCCGGTGGTAACGGTCTTGAAAACTTTGACCGTCACGTGCCGTTCCCTATTCCAGCAAACGGCTTAGAAGTCATTTGGAACCACATTACCCGTTACCGTGGTGGTGCGGTTGAGCGTTTGGTGAACCAGTTCCCGGTACTTGAAGATGGTAACTTCGTACCAGTACTTTTGCGCGAATCTTTGGTCTTCCCTGAATACTTGAAGAGCGGTCGTGAAGAAGCGGACGACAACATCTTGTTCTACTTCATGCAAGAAGTTCTCGCACCAGCACGTCAAACCGGTACCGTACTTTTGGTTCACGATACCATTAACCAAGTAAAAGAAGGTCGCCGTGCGTGGTTGTACAACGCTGGTCAGCGCCGTGTGCGTCGTGCACCAAACGTTGCTTATGACGGCCCAGGTACTGCTTCTGATGGCCTGCGTACCTCTGACGGTCTTGATATGTTCAACGGCGCGCCAAACAAGTACAACTGGGAGTTGGTCGGCAAGCGTGAAATGTATATTCCATACAACAACTTTAAGTTGATGGACCCAAGCTTGACCTATGAAGACATCATTAACCCAGGCCACATGGATCAAGACTTGGTTCGTTATGAGAAACACCGCGTTTGGGAAGTGAAAGCAACCTTGAAAGACGGTGAGCGTCATATCTATCAAACGCGTCACATGTACTTCGACGAAGATACTTGGACAGCGACAGTCATCGATCATTACGATAGCCGTGGTGAGTTATGGCGTGTAGCTGAAGCCTACAATTCACAGTTCTACTACCACGACACGCCGTGGATGGCAGCAGAAGCATTGTATGACTTGAACTCAGGTCGTTACATCATGTTAGGCCTTGCGAACGAAGAGTCAGAATACATGAACTTCGATATCGAGCCAGAGCGCAGCGACTTCAGTACCTCTGCTCTACGTCGTAAAGGTATTCGTTAAGCATTTACGTCATGCATCAAAAAACCCCGCGCTTGCGGGGTTTTTTATAGCTAGCTTTCCGTAGGCGCTTAGGTATTGCGCTCTAAACGCGCTAACAAGCTTGAGGTGTCCCAACGCGCACCGCCCATCTGCTGAACTTCCGCATAGAACTGATCGACCAATGCCGTTAACGGCATGCTTAAACCATTGCGCTCACCTTCTTGTAAGGCAATTTTGAGATCTTTGCGCATCCAGTCCACGGCAAAGCCGTGGTCATAATGATTATCCCACATGCTTTGGTAACGATTTTGCATCTGCCAAGAACCCGCTGCACCTTGGCTGATCGCGCGAATTAGGGTGTCGGCATCAAGACCAACTTTGCGCGCGAGCTGTAAACCTTCCGCCAACCCTTGTACGACACCAGCGATACAAATTTGATTGACCATTTTTGCCAATTGACCATGCCCCGCAGGCCCCATAAACTCCTGCGTCTTACAGTAACTCGCAAGTACCGGCTGTACGTCATTAAAGGCTTTTTCGTCACCACCAATCATAGCGGTTAATACGCCGTTTTCCGCGCCCTGCTGCCCGCCAGAAACAGGCGCATCGAGGAACAACGCAACGCGCTGGTGCACTTGCTCAGATAACTCACGCGCTAACTCGGCGGAAGCCGTGGTATGGTCAATCACAACGGTATTCTCAGCCAAACTCGCGAGCAACCCGTCGTCACCGTAGAATACGCTACGAACATCATCATCATTACCCACGCAGACCATCACCACATCAGCACCGGCAACAGCCTCACGTGGCGTTTTTGCAGCGTTACCACCATATTGGTCGACCCACTGCACGGCCTTTGCAGCTGTACGGTTGTAGACCGTGGTTGCATAGCCTTGTCGTTGCAAGTGGCCCGCCATCGGGTAGCCCATTACGCCAAGTCCAATAAATGCACACTTTGTCATTGCTTTTCTCCCAAGTTCTGTTGATTAAGGACAGCACCCTCGGGCAAGCGCACCAGCAAGGCGTTAGGAACTAACGTTACGGTGAGCGGACCTTCTACTGCTAACGGATCGCCGTCGATTTCAATGGTATTGTGGCTGTCGCCAAGTTGATAATGGGTGGTTTCATAACAATGCAGTAAGGCACTTTGTTGCGGGCGCTTACGCAAAATCCACCACAGCGCGTTGACTTGTCGCCAACGCGCTACTTTAGGTACTTCAATAATGCCCAGTTGCTGTGCGCTCAACGCCGTTGGATACACGGTAATGCCACCGCCTATGGTGGTATTTACCGCGGCGACCTGAAACTCCCACACGCGTTGCTGCGCGTCAGTAACTGCGCAACGCTTACTTGGTCGCCGCCACAAATAACGCAGCAACGCGAGCGTGTAACTGTAGCGACGTAACCAGGTTTTACTGAACTGTGACTGCAACTGTTGCAAGGCAACGCTCAGGCCGGCGCCGGCATGATTCACAAAGTAGTGCCCTTGCACTTGCCCAATGGCCCGCGCGGTAACTTTGGTGTCAGCCGACATGCGCCAACGCCAACGCTTTAAGCCTAATGCTGAGGTAAAATCATTACCGGTTCCCGAGGGTACAACACTCATCGGTATGCCACTATGTGCCAAGGCTTGGGCGGCAATATTGACACTACCATCACCACCAATGACGAGGCATTCTGCTGCTGCAGGTATCCCCTGTTGCGCGACCCATGCCCGTAACTGACCGATATCGGTGTAGCGACATGGCGAGCTTGCAAGCAGTGTTATCGCAGCGCTTGGCAATTGTTGCTGCCAATAGGCTTGATAGGCGTGCGCATAGCGTAAGGCACGGCGCGAGCACGACTTTACATAAATAAGAACTGCATTAATCTGCATGCACAATTTGCCAATGTTGATAGCGCCCCAAAGCTGCAAAAGGTGCTTGTTGGTTGTACTTCATCTCCAGCCGTAACAACTGCTCAAAGCGCTCGCTGGCGGCATCGCGATCACGCAAGTAGTCATGGAAACAGCGTACTCCTGTCCGCTGCAGCACAGCCAATTGTGCGGCCGCGAGCCATTGCTCCATGGCGGCGGGTGCGATCGGCTGCTGCGGGCTCATGCGTACGCGCTTTTTCACCACCAGTTCAGCCTCGACATAATCAAAATTACCAAACACCATATTGGCCATAATTTTAGCGTCGCGATTATAGAACATCAGTGACAAAGTACCCTTTGCCGCCAGCAAGCTTTTCAACACCGCGATCGCCTGCTCCGGCTGCGCCAACCATTCCAACACCGCATGGCACAGCACGACATCAAACGTCTGTCCGCGCAATAGCTCAGGCAATTGCTGTAAGCTTGCCACATGGTAACTGTACTGTTCAGCAAGATCGTGCTGTTGATGTCGCCGCTGGGCCGTCGTTACCATTTCTGCGGAAATATCAGTATGGACAATGTTGTGTCCTTGCTTAGCAAAGGCTTCAGAGAATTGACCAATGCCACCGCCGACATCAAGTACACGAAGCGGTGTCGCGCGTTGAAAAAGCGGCGCCAAATCACGCTCCAACACAGCCAGCCGCAACTGACCTTTGGGCGTCGCGTAAATATTCTTCGCAAATTTCTGCGTGATCCCTTCAAAACTCTGGTCGTTAGCTTTCTTGCTCATGCGGGACTGTCGATATCAATAAAGTGATGTTCAAGGTTGAAGGTCTCAGCGAGGTGCTCGCCGAGCGCCTTGATACCATAGCGTTCGGTGGCGTGATGTCCCGCGGCAAAAAATGCGATGTTTTGCTCACGGGCGCTGTGTACCGTAGGCTCTGAGACCTCGCCGGTAATAAAGGCATCACAACCTGCGGCCGCAGCGGCATCAATAAAACTCTGGCCACCGCCAGTACACCATGCCACTCGCTTGATCGGCTGGGCTGTGGGAATGCTGCAGACAAGCGGACGTTGCAATTGTTGCTCTAATAGTTGCCCAAGCTCGTCCGCCCCCATCGGCGTGGTCAAATCACTGTACATCACCACGCCTTCTGGCGCGCAATCCATGAGCGCTTGGGGTTGTGGCCAGCCCATTAGCTGCGCCAGCTGTGCGTTATTACCAAGGGTCGCGTGGACATCGAGAGGGAGATGAAAAGCAAACAAATTCAGGTCATGTGCCAACAGCGCCTGCAAACGACGTTTTTTCATACCTTTAATCGCTTGCGCTTCGCCTTTCCAAAAATAGCCATGGTGAACCAATAAGGCATCGGCTTGCAACGCAATGGCTTGGTCAACCAAGGCTTGGCAGGCGGTCACGCCGGTAACGATACGGCGAATGCTGTCACGACCTTCCACCTGTAAGCCATTCGGGCAATAATCCTGAATACGCTCAAGTGCTAAAACGTCGGCCAAATAACCTTCCAATTGCTTCCTTTCCACTGCAATTCCCTCTCTTTTTTAACAATTGCGCCAAAAATTAGACATAGTGTGCAAAAAACGGTATAAAACTGTAGAACTTTTACCCAGAATGCAAAGGATTTATCCATGAGCAAACTTGATAAAGACCAAGTCATCGCTGATTTTACCGCAGCTTACGAAAAGGCTCACGGTAAAAAGCCAACCATCGAAGCAAAAAGCGGTTGGTATAGTGTTGATGGTGGCAAAAATATCCGCTTAGCACAACTTGCGGAAGAAGCTGAAGCTCTTGCTGGTGGAGCGCCTGCTGCTCCGGCTGCGAAAGCAGAGAAAAAAGCGGCACCTAAAAAAGCTGAAGCGAAACAGCCAGCGAAGAAAAAAGCTGCAAGCAAAAAAGCTTCGAGTGGTGGTCTTACCGCCCGTGAACTGTGGCGCCAAAAACTCGAGCAAGGCGCGACCTCGTCACGTCTGCCACGTGGCAGCTAAGCACATTAGCACCTACCTTGAACGCAAAAAGCAGCTCATCGAGCTGCTTTTTTTATGCTGGAGCAATACTTCTGCGGTTACTTTTTGCCTATATACAGGGTTATTTCCCCTACCGGGAGACCGTACTTGTACATGGTTGTCCGATTGATCATATTGTCCTCGTCAACGAGATACAGCCAATCATCGAGTTTCACCGAGAAAGGTTCGCCGTCTAACTCAATAGTCAGCACGTAAGTCCAATTCAGCACATTACCGGCCACCTCACCTTCGGCAACGCCCTCAACATCACTAGCACGCCCTTCGTAACGATCAGGCCCGGTTTTGGTTAACTGCCAGACCCGCTTTTGCGTTGAACCGTCAGCATAATAGAACGTTTCATCCAAAACACCCTCGTTGCCTTCCCAGCTACCCACGATGTCGGCGCTAAAACGTTGCACCACTTCGTCACTGTAGTCTTGTACGATACCGTAGGCTTCGAGCTCACCGTTGAAGAACTCTTCGAGTTTGAGATGGGGCTGTTGGGCTTTATAACTCTCAAGATTGGTGGAACAACTCGCTAGCACCAACAACACTGGCACCCAAACGAATCTTTTTAAAAATTTCATGAAGCATCTCCTACAAGCTCGTCACGCTCCTCACGAAAACGTGATTTCGGACTTAACCAAATGGCTAAAAAGTCTTCCGTAAACTGCGCCGATGGAATGCGGCCTAGCTCGCCTTGATTGTTATAAAAAACACTTGCGCCAGCATCATCTTCGACCAGCATCAAACAATCGCCATTGCTCACATCTGGCCACATGGTGCGTAATTGAACCAACCATTGCTGGTGCTCCTCGGTCAGTTCAATCTCAAGCTTTTGCCACTCGTCGGCGGTGGTATCGACCAAATCATCAGCACTTATTTTGCGTAGGTAATTCAATTTCAGCGCCCGTTGTTCATAGGTTTCATAATTACCGCTATCAGTATATAAAGCAGCATCATAAACATCCCAAAACCACACGCTGAGCCTTGTTTGACCGACTTGCTGCAAAGGTTCGATAGGCTCAGGGATACAGGCCTGAGCTACGCCTGAAAGCACCAGAGCGCTTGTTACAACGAGCGATTTAAGCATGTTTCACTCTCCTTTTACGCTGCATTAAGCCTGCAAAAAAAACCATATAGAGCGCCCATAAAACACCGTATAGCAGCCACATTCGCCACTCCTCGGTCAACAACTCGGCAGCACCCAGTCGTACACCAGCGGCGTAGGTTAAGGGCCCAAACGCTATGCCGATAAGTGCAGCCAACCAATACCGCCCAGCGAGCCAATCCAAGGTGGTGATCGCCATTGCCGGGAAACCACACCAAAGCGCAATCAACCACCACGGCAACAGCCCCGCACCATCAAACACAAGGGTGCCGCTGGCGACCACCACAGCTTCCAGCGCCAGGCCTAACCCCAGTAAGACTGTGTAGTGCTGCCAACGAAACTGTGGGCTACGCACGCTGAACAGCACTTGCACTAACGCGACTGAGAAGCCGAGCGCGAGCCAAGGCTCGCGACCGACAACAGCGACAAACCACACTAAATCAAACCAAAACAGTCCGGTGAGTCGGCGTATCTGTGGGCTCGTGATAAGTCGCTGTAGCATCCAAGCGCCTAAGATTTCGTGGCCACGAGCTGCACTGCGGATACGCTACGCTCACGGAAGCCGCCTTCGCAATAACATAGATAGAAATTCCACAAGCGCCCAAACTGCGCATCATAGCCGTGTGATTTCAGTCCTTCATGCGCAGCATTAAACTTGGTCCGCCAATCGGCGAGCGTTTGCGCGTAGTCAAGACCGATATCACTGACATTACGCACCACCATCGACGTATGGCGAGTAAACATTTCGGTCATCATAGTCAGCGAGGGCAAAAAGCCACCTGGAAAAATATGTTGCTGAATAAAGTCGACCGAACGGGCATAGCTCTTCATGCGTTGGTCGGCAATGGTAATGGCTTGTAGCGCAAACTTGCCTCCGGGCTTTAACAGCCGACTGCAGGTTTTGAAGTAGGTCGGCATAAACTGTCGCCCTACCGCTTCAATCATTTCCACGGACACTAATTTATCGTACTGACCTTCCAAATCACGATAGTCTTGTTTGAGCACCGTCACTTGCTCCGCAAGCCCTTCGCTCAAAACTTTGGCTTTAGCATAGCGATATTGCTCGTCCGAAATGGTGGTGGTGGTGACTTTACAGCCGTAATGCTTGGCGGCATAACAAGCAAGCCCGCCCCAGCCGGTGCCGATTTCGAGCAAATGATCGTCGGGGCTAAGCTCTAGACTGTCGCACAAGCGCTTTAACTTGTGTTGCTGTGCGGTCGCTAAATCCGCGCCAGGCTCAGGATAGACCGCGCTCGAGTACTGCATGGCTGGGTCTAAAAACGCTTGATAGAGGTCGTTACCCAAATCGTAATGGGCAGAAATGTTTTCTTTCGCTTGTTGTTTATGATTGCGACGGCGCCAGTGCTGAAACTTCTGCCACGGCAACAAGATCCAACTAAAACGCGCTTCAAACGCATCTAAGGCCGGCAGGTTACGGGCAAACAGACGAATCACCTGCGTTAAATCAGGGGTTTCCCACGCTTCATCAACGAAGGTTTCACCGGCAGCAATACTGCCCCCGAGCAATAACCGACGATAAAACGACGGTTTCAACACGTTAATCTCCGCGCGTAAATCACTATGCTCGTTACCGAAAGTTCCGATCAATTGGCCTTGTTCTTTTAATACCACGAAACCTTGTTTAAGCTCGGCAAGCAAGCGTAATACGGCCTTTCGCGCCCATCGCTCGGTCGTGCTTGCCTGTTGCATCGTCATCACTGCTGATTCTGTATTCATCTTGATTCCGAAGTTAATGGTTTTTATTTGGGTGGTCGTAAATTGGCGTGCGCTTCAGCCATAAGCGTAAGGCCTGCCAATAAATTGCGCCAACCGTTGTTATGGTGTTGATTGGATACCTAAGTAATACGCGCCAAATGGCTGGTCGGTTCAATTCTTGTCGCTGCAACCGTAACGTGGCGATAAAATGGCGCTGCTCTTTCTCAGCACTGAGCTGAATCATACTGTTGTGTGCCGGTGTTGCTTGGGGTGCTTTAATCTGCCAACGGTACCGCATATCGATGGGGTTAAAGGGCGACACATGAAAGGCTTTATCGTGCTCCAGCGGCGCCTTTAAATCGACCAGGTAATAGTGCCGTTCATTCCACGGTGTATTACTTACTTCTGCGAGCATATGACTGTAGTCGCCATCCTCCGCGGGCGCCAAGAAATAGCAGTTGATGGGGCTGAAATAAAGCCCAAAGGTGCGTAGGTTACCGAGAAAAAAGACCCTTCCAGACAAAGACTCGCCGGCCAATGCACTCATTTTCTCCAGCACAGCGTCGGCTAAAGCCCCCTCACTACCGGGTAGGTAATCGGCACGGCGGAACCAAAGCGGTGCAAACCCCCGGGTTGAGAGCAAACGACTTTGCTGATGCAACTGTTCCAGCTCATCAAGTGCGAACCACCATTGCGAGGTAGCGTAATCAAAGGCGTGCTGCGTCGGCCGCAAGCGCCGATGGTAAACCCGCCCTCGCAAAATAGCGCTACGCAAGGTGCCACTCCACGCCGAGGCGACGCACGACATCGATGGCACTACGCACGCCATCCTCGTGGAAACCGTTATACCAATAAGCGCCACAAAAGTGGGTATGCCCCACGCCACAGATCTCTTCACGACGCTCCCGTGCGTGCATTGAAGCCACGCTGTACACAGGATGCGCGTAAGTGAATTTTCGTAAAATGCGTTCCGGCTGAATGGCGTCGGTGTTGTTCAAGGTCACACAGAAGGTCTCAGGCGCTTCAATTCCTTGCAAAATATTCATGTTGTAGGTGACTGAACTCGGACGTTGTTGCGCGTCAGCACCGCTATGTAGCAGATAGTTCCAGCTCGCCCACGCGCGGCGTTCACGTGGTAAAAGTCGAATATCGGTATGCAGTACCACTTCGTTATCTTGGTACGGGATTGCTCCTAAAACCTGTTGCTCTGCGGCGCTCGGCGTAGCTAGCAAAGCTAACGCTTGGTCACTATGGCAGGCTAAAATTACCTCATCAAAATCTTCCAAGCGCCCATCGGCGAACTCTAAGGTGACCGCGGCTTGACGCCCTGGGTACTGACGATGCACCTGCCGAATCGCACTATTGAGGTGGACACGCTCACCCAAGTGGCCAATCAATGGCGCAATATAGGCTGAAGAACCGCCTTCGATGGTCGCCCATTGTGGCCGGTCGGCAATATTTAATAAGCCATGGTTTTCGAAAAAACGTAAGAAAAATTCCAGCGGGAATTTGGCTGCGTCCTCAATGCTCGCCGACCAAATCGCCGCGACCATGGGCAGTAAATAGTAATCAGCCACAGCCTGAGGAAGCTCTTGTACCGCCAAAAATTCACCCAGTGTTTGACCATTTAAATGCGCACTCGCATGGGCTTGCTTAGCGCGCTTGTTGAACGCCACAATGCCGTTTAGCAAGCGGTAAAACGACGGCCGCAACAGGTTCTTCCGTTGCGCGAATAAAGTGTTTAACGAGTGCCCGTTGTACTCTAAGCCAGAGACAGGATCGCGGACACTGAAACTCATCTCAGTATCACGCCAGCGCACCCCAACTTTCTTCATCAGTGCTCGAAAATTCGGATAAGTACGGTCATTGAGAACAATAAAACCAGTATCGATCGCGTAACTTTGCCCCGCTACCTCAACCTCCACTGTGTGAGTGTGGCCACCAAGATAATCATTGGCTTCAAACAGGTGTACCTCATGCTTGTCATCAAGTAAATGCGCACAGGTCATCCCTGCAATACCACTACCAACGATAGCGATCTTCATACAACTTCCTTCTGTAAAGGTTAACTTAAGCGTCGCGAAAACGCTTGCTGCCAACGTTGTGGCAGACGTGACGCAAATTTCAAAATGAGGCCAAACAGCCGTGGGAAGGTAATATCAAAAGTGCCTTTTGCAATACCACGTCGAATCGCTTTCGATGCGGTCTCCACTGACACTTGCATGGGCATTTCAAAATCATTTTGTGCCGTCATCGGGGTTTCAACGAAACCCGGGGAAACATGCAGCACCTCAATCCCCCGCTTGGCTAAGTCGATACGCAAACTGGCGGCGATGTAATGCACCGCAGCTTTTGAAGCGCCATAGGCTTCAGCGCGAGTAAACGGCAGTAATCGTGCGGTACTACCAACCAAGACCAAGGTGCTGCCCTTGCTCAGTTGCGGCAGTAACGCTTCGACGCAACGCATGGTCCCGATCACATTCACATCAAACACCCGCTGAAACAGCGCGGCATCGAAGTGCTCGACATCAAGGTACTCACATACCCCCGCAGCAAGGATAACTAGATCAATATTGGTGTAGGTGGAGAGCGCACGCTGGGTCGCATCAGCGTCTGCAATATCTAGGGGTTGCCCAGCGATGTGTTCTGGATATTCGTTGTGCAAGGTCGCCAAAGCCTGTTCATTGCGCCCACAAGCAACCACATGGTGGCCCGCAGCCGCATAATCCCGAGCGAGCTGCTGACCAATCCCCGACGTTGCGCCAGTAATAAGAATATTCATGCAGGCACCAAGCGTTGTTTTACTTTACGGGTTAAAAAGCGCATCACCGGCACATGCTCGTAGACCATCGCGCCCATGTCATAGTAGTCACGTTGCAGGATGATCTTGTCATCATCGAACTCCAGATGACTCACGCCTGGCACCACAATCTCGTGACCGCCAGCCAGCTTCGGGTGTTGCAAACGCATGTCCCATTGCACAAACGCATGCCGCCCCTGTTGTGCTTCGATGCTAAAATCAAACTGACACTTGTCAACGCCCTGCATGGTGTGGCGGAAATAGTCTTGTAGCGCTTGCAGGCCCTGCACTTGATGCACGGGGTCAATAAAGGTCACGTCGGCGTGATAAAGCTCACCTAGTTGTGCCATCGCACCATCGTCGAAATTGTCGTAAAAACGGCGCAACCGCTCGATGATAGCGTTATTGGCCGAACTTGAAGCCTTGTCATCACGCATCCTATGTCCTCCAATTTAATCCATCGCTACAGCGCTTTGAACTTACGTAAAAAATCTTCCCGAGCCTTGCTGTGATCCACAATAGGTTGAGGATAATCGACTTGCATCACGCGCACCCAATCACCAGGTTCATGGATTTTCTTTACTGGGCATTCGCTTAACTCTTTGACATAAGTACGAATGTAGCTGCCATCCGGATCAACTTTCTTACTTTGCGAAGTTGGATTAAATACACGGAAGTAAGGTACAGCGTCGGTACCGGTTGAAGCGCTCCATTGCCAACCACCGTTATTGGCAGGAAAACTTCCGTCAATCAGATGGCGCATAAAAAAGGCTTCGCCCCAGCGCCAATCAATATGAAGGTCTTTCACCAAAAAGTTCGCCACGATCATCCTTACTCGGTTGTGCATCCAGCCCTCATCACGCAGCTGTCGCATCCCGGCATCGACAATCGGATAACCGGTACGTCCCTCGCACCATGCGGCAAATTGCGCTTCATCGTTGCGCCACTCGAATTGATCAGTGTGAGGTTGAAAAGCTTTGCCGTAACTCAAGCGCGGTTCAAACAGCATCAGGTGTTGATAAAACTCACGCCACGCGAGTTCACTCAGCCACGTTTGCGCGCCTTCGTTCAGACCTTGTGGAAAATTAGGGTTACGTTGTTGCAATTGGCGCGCGGCCGTTACTGGCGACAGGATGCCAAGCTCAAAATACGGTGATAGCTTCGAGGTACTATCAAGTGCAGGCAAATCTCGTTCATCCTGATAACGATCCACCTGTTGCTCGACAAAGCGGAGCAACTGTTGATAGCACGCCTCCTCACCCACCACATAAGCACTGCTGTCACGACGTTCATAGTCCAGCGTTTGGGGGAATTCTGGGCATTCAACCGCGGCTCGAGATGGCTTTGGGTACGGCTGGGCAAGCCCGGTTGCGGCGATATGTGCCAACCACGACCGGTAGTATGGGGTGAACTTTTTATAATAATCCCCCGCTTGGGTACGCAACACCGGCGGCACAATCACTAAGCCGTGAAAGCTTTGCACCGCGATGTCATGCTCGTTTAGCCAGCTTTGCACTGCGCGATCGCGACGCTGCTCATCAAGCGGATACTCAACATTCCAAACCACTTCACTGATCTCGTGTTGCGCACATAGCTGCCGTATGACCTTAGGTGCTTCTTGCCAGTCGTCAATGGCCACCAGCTGCAGCGCAATCCCCCACGCGGCGGCGTCGCGTTGCAGTGTTTCGAGATGTCGCCACAGCAGATCCACCTTAATTGGCGCCCAGTCATGGCGTTGCCATTGCTTGCTGCTGTATAGGTAAACGGCGTGCACCTTTTCATTTGCATCAACCTGCTGCAACACGTGCTGTACTGCAGGGTTATCATGCAGACGTAAATCATTCCGAAACCAAATCATCTTCGCCATTAGATACCGTACCTCAACTTTAAGTCTTTCGGATAAGGATTGAGGTACCGCTGACCTGCAAGATAGTCGTTGGGGAACTCTCGTAAGTAGTGTCGTAATAGCGTTAACGGCACCAACAACGGTTCATGACCGGCACGATAGGCCAAAATGCTGTCCGTCAGCTCGGCTTTTTGCGCTGCGCTCAGCTGTTCAGAGAAGTAGCCTTGAATGTGCTGTAACACATTGGTGTGATTCGCGCGCGTCGCAGGCTCAGCCAGTGCTTGCATAACCTTCTCGATGTAGCCACGCGTGAAGTCATCGGTCATCTCCTGCTGGTCAGCAACCCAGCGCCCTAAATCACGATACAGCTGTTGATTATGGGCTAATAGCAACAGCTTAAGGCTGGTATGGAACTGCAGCAGCGCGGCCTTAGTCAGCGGTTGTGGGAGCGTTTGCCAAGCAGCATAAACAAATACGCGCATGACAAAGTTTTCACGCAACAGGGGATCATTTAAGCGACCATCTTCTTCCAAGGGAAGTGCGGGATAACGTTGCTGCAGTTGCGCGGCAAAAATGCCCGACGCCTCCTTACGTGCATGCCCGGTTTCTAAATCATAAAGCTTTACACGCTCCATACCGCAACTCGGCGACTTGGCGCAAAGAACGTAACCGCTAATCGTTTCGATGTGCGGTGTTGCGCGTTCCGCAAAGGCAATCAAGCGGTCGGTCACATCCTCACCGGTTTTTGGCACCACAGCGCGAGTGCCATTCGCATGCTTTTCTAAGCGAATGGTTGGGCGTGGTACCGGCATTCCGATCCCCACCTCTGGGCACAATTGCACGAACTCGACATGCCGCCCAAGCTCATCCGTGCAAAAGGCTGAGCGTTTGTGTCCACCATCATAGCGCACCTGCTCACCCAACAAACATGCACTAATTCCAACTTTAATGGCTACCATTCTCTTCCTCATTATTAGGTTGCTGCTGATGCATTACGCGAATACGTTAAAAAAGTTCATTCACAGGGATCTGAACTACTGTCTTAAACGTAACCACAATCAACAAGTAACTCAAGAAGCTCATTACAAGGGGTCCGTGCAATGGCTCAGAAACTGCACAATGTGCCACTTTTCCCGCTTTCCGGTCATGTTTTGCCGGGCGGCAGCATGCGTTTGAAAATATTCGAACCCCGCTATTTGCGGATGGTACGCGAGGCTTGTGGTCAAGAGCCGAGCGGCCTTATCGCCATGGCGATGCTCAACAACAAAGGCGAGGTAGCCCACAACACGCACATTCACCCGCTCGCGACGCTCGCCAATATTGTTGATTTTGAACAACGTGATGATGGTTTACTTGGGATCACGGTCCAAGGCGTGCAAGCGTGTCAGCTTCATACCATTACCACCGACGACGATGGCTTGCGGCGCGGTACGGTCGTACCTATTGAGCATTGGCCGAGAGCAGCCCTTAGCCCCGAGCATCAACACCTTGTCGACGGCCTGCGCCACGTATACCAAGAGTATCCTGAACTCGGTATGTCGACTGACGATAGCGGGTTTGCGCACGCCGACTGGGTCTGTCTGCGTTGGCTTGAGATTTTACCGATTGACGCAGAGGTAAAACAGCAGTTGCTACAAACTGATACATGTACCCCTGCGCTGCATTATTTATCCGAGTTGGTGCAAGCCAGTGAGCAGTCGCAGTGATCCACTTGACTGGAACTCACGTAACAAAGATTGAATGAAACCATGGAACAACTTGAGGCATCGACCAGCAGGTACTATTATGCAGGCTGTGATTGAAACTAGAAAACGGAACCCCATGTCCTCTGCCCAGTGTGATGACGCAGAGCACGCAGCCAAGCTTTTAGCTTTGGTCGCGAGCGAGCAGTCTCGTCAAGCTTTCAGCGAACTCTTTCGATTTTTTGCACCTCGGTTAAAAGCCTATGCCACGCGCCAATTTGGTAACGATCAAACCGCGTCAGACTTAGTGCAAGAAACCATGACAAATGTATGGAACAAAGCGCATTTGTTTAATGCTGAAAAAGGCTCGGCGGCGACTTGGATTTTTACCATCGCCCGTAACATTCGCTTTGATTTTTTACGTAAGAACAAGCACCGCCAACATGATTTAAGTGCTGATGATTTGTGGCCTGTTCTCGACGACGCGAGCTTTGTCACTGACGATGAAGCAACCTTGGATGACACCGTCTTAATGCAACAGTTGGCACTTTACTGTGAACAGCTGCCCCCTGCACAACGCGATGTTATTCGAGCAATTTATATTGAGGGACGTTCTCAACAAGAGGTTGCGGATGCATTTGATGTGCCCCTTGGCACCATCAAATCGAGAACCCGCCTAGCCTTACAGAAATTGAAAGAGTTGATGATTAGCGATGATTAAATTCCACCCAACAGAACAGCATTTGGTCAACTACGTTACTGGCGATTTAACGCCAGCGATGTTGATGATGGTTGGTGCGCACGTGGACATGTGTCCGGTGTGCCAAGAGCATGTACGTGACATCGAAACCGAACTAGCCAATAAGGTGCTCTTCGCTTCGATACCGCAGATTGAAACGTCTTCTGCAGACTTAGACATGCTTGAACAAATCATGGCGCAACCACCGCAAGCTGGCTCAACTCCCCGTCCGAGCCTGCCGTCGTACGAGATTTCTTTGGAAGGTCAGCGTTTCAAGTTGCCCCCCACCCTTGGTCGCACGCAACAGCACATTGGTGATTGGCAGAAAATGTTCGGACAACTCTGGCGCGCCCCAATTCAGGTTGGTGGTGACGACGTGTTGACCTTGTTATACATGGACAAGCACACCAAGGTGCCAGAGCATACCCACAAAGGCCGTGAAGCAACCTTAGTCTTAAATGGGGTATTCAACGATGAAACCAGCGATTATCGCGATGGTGATTTCATGTTGCTTGATGACAGTGTGAAACATACGCCACAAACGCGAGATCATGACTGCCTCATTATCTCAGCGCTTGATGCACCGCTTCAGTTCACCTCGGGTTTGAGCCGACTCCTAAACCCGTTCAGCAGCTTGTTCTTCAAATAAGCGCCTGTCTGCTATCCTCTCGCACAACAAAAAAGAGCCACTAAAACGTGGCTCTTTTTTTGTCGTTACGGCAGCATAACCGATTAAGGTTACTCATCGACAGGCTTAGCGGTACTTACACGTTGTTTGAGTTTTTGACCTGGGCGAAAGGTCACAACGCGACGCGCCGAAATCGGAATGTCTTCACCGGTTTTCGGGTTACGTCCAGGGCGTTGATTCTTAGTGCGCAACTCAAAGTTTCCAAAACCAGAGAGTTTCACTTCCTCGCCTTGCTCTAAGGTGCGGCGAATTTCTTCAAAGAAGTTTTCAACCAACTGTTTGGCATCACGTTTATTGATGCCAAACTTCTCAAACAAATGTTCCGCCATATCGGCCTTGGTCAGCGCCATAGCTTACTCCCTAAGGGTTGCCCCAAATTCGTTAGTCAGCATATCAACGACCTTTTCAACCGCGGTGTTGATTTCTTGATCTTCAAGAGTGCGCTCTGGATGTTGTAGTGTTAGCGATAAGGCAAGACTACGGTATCCGTCCGCCACTCCTGTCCCTTCATAAACGTCAAATAAGTTTAGGCCAACCAAATGATTTACGCCAATATTTTCAATAGCCTTGAGGATCTCACCTGCGGCAAGCTGGGTTGGCACCACAATGGCTAAATCGCGACGAATCGATGGGTACTTCGAAACCGGTTGCGCTTCTGGCAAACGACGTTCTTGTACGGCGGCAAGTTGCAGTTCAAACACGAAGGTACGTCCAGATAAACCCAATTTTTTCTCAAACTGTGGGTGAATCGCACCAAGGTGCCCTACGCAACGGCCATCTTTAAAAATACCTGCCGATTGACCTGGGTGTAATGCCGGGTGTGCATCGGCCACGAACGTGTAACGCTCGGCTTCACCGGTCAAGGCTAATAACGCTTCCACGTCACCTTTCAGATCGTAAAAATCGACCGCACGATCTTCATCAGACCAATGCTCAGGCACCACTTTACCCGCACGTACCCCTGCAATCATAGGTTCTTGTGCAACACCGTTTTCCGCTGTTTCATTCGGTAAGAAACGTAACCCAGTTTCACAGAACGCCAAGCTTTGTTGTTGACGTTTTTGGTTGTGTGCGACTGCACCAAGCAAACCTGGCCACAAGCTGACGCGCATCGATGACATTTCAACACTAATTGGGTGCGGCAACGTTAACGCAGCCGCCTCATCAAAGAGCATTGCTTGATGTTTAGGATCAACGAAGCTGTAGGTAATCGCTTCTTGATAACCGCGATCCACCAACAAAGCTTTAAAACGTTGACTTGGTAACGTCGCTTCCTGACGTTGTACCATCCGCAGCTGTGCGGCTGGAGCGCTCGCTTGAATACGGTGGTAACCGTACACACGCGCCACTTCTTCAATCAAATCTTCTTCAATACTGATGTCAAAGCGGAAGGTCGGTACTGTGACATCCCAGCTTGCGCCGTCAAAGGTCACGGTAAAACCAAGGCGTTGCAAAATATCAGTGACATCATCATCGGCAATCGAAATACCTAACACTTTCGCAAGACGCGCTTGACGCAAAACCACCTGTTGCGGCTGCGGCAATTGACTATCATCTTTGGCTTCAACGATAGGGCCAGCTTCACCACCACAAATAGCCAGAATAAGCTGCGTCGCACGTTCCATGGCAGTACGTTGCAACTCAGGATCAACGCCGCGCTCATAGCGATGCGAGGCATCGGTGTGCAGACCAAAACGGCGTGCACGACCGGCAATCGCTGCGGGGCTGAAGAACGCACTTTCTAAGAAAATGTTTTGACTGTCAGTGGTAACACCGCTGTGCTCACCACCAAAAATACCAGCTAACGCAAGCGCTTGTTGCGCATCAGCAATCACTAGTACGTCGTCTTGTAAGGTCACTTCCTTACCGTCTAACAACGTCAGCGTCTCGCCGTCTTTGGCCATACGTACCTGCACTGCGCCGGACAATTTGTCATGGTCAAACGCATGCATTGGATGACCTAACTCAAGCAATACATAGTTGGTCACATCGACCACAGGGTCAATGCTACGCACACCACTGCGACGTAGACGCTCGGTCAGCCAAAGTGGTGATTGCGCTTTCACGTTCACGTTACGTACCACACGCCCAAGATAACGTGGGCACGCCGCTGGTGCTTGTAACTCAATCGCACGTGTCTCGTCATGACTTACTGCGACCGCGGCAACTTCAGGTTCATTCACCGGCAAGCGGTTTAACACCCCAACTTCACGGGCAATACCACGCACGCCAAGGCAGTCCGCACGGTTGGCGGTTAAATCAACATCAAAGGTCGCGTCGTCTAAATCCAGGTACTCGCGATAATCCATGCCAATAGGTGCATCAGCCGGCAACTCAATAATGCCGTCATGATCATCATTCAAACCTAGCTCTGAGCTCGAACAAAGCATTCCGTGCGAAGGTTGTCCGCGCAGTTTCGCTTTTTTAATTTTAAAGTCGCCAGGTAACACCGCACCGACAGTCGCTACCGCAACTTTTAAGCCTTGGCGACAGTTTGGCGCACCACATACAATGGTGGTTGGCTCATCAGCACCGACATTCACTTCGGTCACTTGCAGCTTGTCTGCATCTGGATGCTGCCAGCACTTCACTACTTCACCAATAACAACTTGGGTAAAGCTCTCGGCGACTGGTGTAACATCGTCAACTTCTAAACCAGCCATGCTTAGCTGTTCAGCTAAACCAACTTGATCAAGGGCGGGGTTAACCCAGCTACGTAACCACTTTTCACTAAATTTCATCGCTGCACCCGACTTAATTAAACTGTTTCAAGAAACGTACGTCATTCTCGAAGAACGCACGCAGGTCATTGACGCCATAGCGGAGCATCGTTAAACGCTCAACGCCCATACCGAAAGCAAAACCGGTGTACTTCTCACTATCAATACCTACCGACTCAAGAACTTTCGGGTGCACCATGCCACAACCTAAGATTTCCAGCCATTGGCCGTCTTTACGACGCACGTCGACTTCTGCTGAAGGCTCTGTAAACGGGAAGTACGACGGACGGAAACGTACTTCAAGTGACTCTTCAAAGAAGTTCACCAAGAAGTCTTCCAAAATACCTTTCAGCTGGGTGAAGCTGACATCAGTGTCGACCATCAAACCTTCCACCTGATGGAACATTGGTGTATGCGTTTGATCGTAATCGTTACGGTACACACGTCCTGGCGAAATGATCCGCAACGGCGGTTGCTCGTGTTCCATGGTACGGATCTGCACGCCGGACGTTTGCGTCCGTAACATGGTTTTCGGCGTAAAATAGAAGGTGTCGTGATCGGCGCGCGCTGGATGGTTCGCAGGAATATTCAAGGCGTCAAAGTTGTGGAAGTCATCTTCAACTTCAGGCCCTTCAACCACGCGAAAGCCTAAATCACCGAAAAAGTTCTGGATACGCTGAATGGTTTGCGTCACAGGATGGAATCCGCCTACCTGCGCCTGACGACCTGGCAAGGTCACATCAATACGCTCAGCAGCAAGCTTTTCCGCCAACTGTGCTTGCTTCAACGCTTCGTTACGCGCGTTGATCGCTTGTTGCACTTGCTGTTTAGCAACGTTGATGGCTTGTCCTGCAGCAGGACGCTCTTCCGCAGAAAGTTTTCCTAAACCTTTGAGTTGCTCGGTCAGCAACCCTTTTTTGCCCATGTATTCCACACGAACTGCGTCGAGTTCTTGTGGTGTCGTGGCAGCAGCGACGGCAGCTTCGGCCTTCGCAACAATGTCATTCAATTCCATGACGTTCCTCGGTGATGCATAGATACATAATTAGGCAGCTATCATACCGAAAAACCATAAAAAAAGGGAGCTAAGAAGCTCCCTTTTTCGACTTTCTTCGTGGCTTACAGAGCGCTTTTCGCTTTCTCTACCAACGCAGCAAAACCATTTTGGTCGTGAACTGCGATGTCAGCCAAGATTTTACGATCGATTTCTACCGATGCTTTTTTCAAGCCGTTGATAAAGCGGCTGTATGACAAACCGTTTTGACGTGCCGCAGCATTGATACGCACAATCCACAATTGACGGAATTGACGTTTCTTCTGACGGCGGTCACGGTAAGCATATTGACCCGCTTTGATAACCGCTTGCTTCGCTACGCGATAAACACGTGAACGAGCACCATAATAACCTTTCGCCTGCTTCAGGACTTTCTTGTGACGCGCACGCGCGATCACACCACGTTTTACTCGTGCCATTTGCTATCTCCTTTCCTTACGCGAACGGTAACATACGCTGAACTAAGCCAACATCGGCTTCGTGCACCATGCTCTTAGCACGTAGGTGACGCTTCCGCTTTGAACTCTTTTTGGTCAGGATGTGACGCAAATGAGATTGCTTACACTTAAAGCCGCCTGAAGCGGTTTTTTTGAAGCGCTTTGACGCGCCCTTTTTCGATTTCATTTTCGGCATGAAAACTACTCCGCATTGTTAGTAACAAGTGTAACAGGGTGAGACCAATCGCGTTGGCCTACTTGAAAACCACAGTTACTTCTTAGCAGGGGCCAGAACCATAATCATCTGGCGACCCTCAGCCCGTCTTGGGAACGACTCAACAGTTGAAATCTCTTGCAAATCATCGCGGATGCGACTTAGCAATTCGATCCCAAGCTCTTGGTGCGCCATTTCACGGCCACGGAAACGAACGGTGACTTTAGTTTTGTCACCTCCCTCTAAAAAGCGACTCAGGTTGCGCAGTTTTACCTGATAATCGCCTTCATCTGTACCAGGGCGGAATTTAACTTCCTTCACCTGAATTTGTTTCTGATTTTTCTTTTGCTCTTTCGCGTTCTTAGCTTTCTCGTAGAGGAACTTGCCATAATCCATCAGACGACACACTGGTGGTTCTGCGTTAGGACTAATTTCCACCAGATCAACACCGGCCTCTTCGGCCATACCAAGAGCTTCTTGAATACCTACGACACCAATCTGATCACCTTCAACACCAATTAAGCGTACTTCTTTGACGCGAATGTCTTCGTTGATCCGATTTTTATCTGCAGCTTTCTGAGTTCTTTTTCCGCCTTTAATGGGTCATTCCTCCAATCAATTAACTAATTTTGCGTGCCCGCACTTCGTCTTGTAACTCAGCGATAAACTGGTCAAGGGCTTTTACCCCTTGGTCTTCGCCGCGACGTGTACGTACCGCAACCGCGTGGTTCTCGATTTCTTTATCACCAACAACCAACATATATGGAACACGTTTTAAAGTGTGCTCGCGGATTTTAAAGCCTATCTTCTCATTTCTCAAGTCGGCAGTGGCACGAATTCCAAGTTTATTCAGTTCATTTACCGTATTTTTGACGTAATCGGCCTGATTATCGGTAATATTCATCACCACAACTTGGGTTGGCGCCAACCAAAGTGGGAAATAACCAGCGTATTCTTCAATCAAAATTCCCATGAAACGTTCTAGTGAACCTAGAATCGCACGGTGAATCATAACTGGCGTATGACGTTCGTTATCTTCGCCAACATAGGTTGCACCTAGGCGACCTGGTAAGGCGAAGTCAAGCTGCACCGTACCACACTGCCACGCACGACCTAAACAGTCATGCAGGGTAAACTCAATTTTCGGACCATAGAATGCGCCCTCGCCTGGCAAGTATTCAAAATCGATACCATTATTTTTTAAGGCATCGGCCAAGGCTTGTTCTGCGTGATCCCAAGTTGCATCATCACCCAAACGTTTTTCTGGGCGGGTCGATAGTTTTACCACGATGTCTTCAAAACCAAAGGTTTTGTAAGTTTCGTAGACCATCTTGATACAGCCGCTAACTTCTTCTTGCACCTGCTCAGGCGTACAGAAAATGTGAGCATCGTCTTGGGTAAAACCACGAACGCGCATCAAACCATGCAACGCACCAGAAGGTTCATTACGGTGACAGCAACCGAATTCAGCCATACGCAATGGCAAATCACGGTACGATTTTAAACCTTGGTTAAAGATTTGCACGTGGCCCGGACAGTTCATCGGCTTCACCGCATACTCACGACTTTCCGATGAGGTGGTGAACATGAGTTCTGAGAATTTCTCCCAGTGTCCCGATTTTTCCCACAACACGCGATCCATCATCAGCGGACCTTTCACTTCTTGATAGTGATAGTTGCGTAACTTTTCACGAATAAATTGCTCAAGCTCTTGGAAAATCGTCCAGCCATTGTGGTGCCAGAACACCATACCTGGCGCTTCTTCTTGCCAGTGGAACAAGTCTTGCGCTTTACCGATTTTACGGTGGTCACGCTTTTCTGCCTCTTCCAAACGCTGCAAGTAAGCTTTCAATTGTTTCTTGTCTGCCCACGCAGTGCCGTAGATACGTTGCAACATTTTGTTGTCTGAGTTACCACGCCAGTACGCACCCGCAACCTTCATCACTTTGAAATGCTGACAAAAGCGCATGTTCGGTACGTGTGGACCACGACACATGTCGATGTATTCTTCGTGATGATACAAGCCTGGGCGATCATCTTGCGCGATATCGTCATCGAGGATCTCAACTTTGTACGGTTCATGGCGCGCAACGAAAGTTTCACGGGCTTCTTGCCAGCTTACTTTCTTTTTCACCACGTTATACTCAGTCTTGGCAAGCTCTTTCATGCGCTTTTCAAGGGCATCTAAGTCGTCTTGCGTGAGCGCTTTGTCGATATCAACGTCGTAATAAAAACCGTTGTCGATCACTGGGCCAATGGCCATTTTTGCTTGCGGGAACAATTGCTTTAACGCATGCCCAAGTAAGTGTGCGCAAGAGTGACGAATAATATGCATTCCGTCATCATCTTTCGGGGTAATAATATGTACCGTCGCATCTTCGGTGATCAATTCACAGGCATCGACCAACTCACCATTAATTTTGCCAGCAACAGTGGCTTTAGCGAGACCAGGACCGATATCTTGAGCAACTTCTAGAATAGAGACGGGATTATCGAAAGCGCGTTGACTTCCATCAGGGAGCGTTACTACAGGCATGCTTTTTTGTTCCTTTAACAGTGGTGACACCTACCAACGTGTCACTTGTGATTCAACGAAGCCGCAACTATACCGCACAGCCCTTTACGGCGCAATCATTGCCGTGGTCGACATTACATTGTTATTTTCGCGCTAAAGGCCATGCACAAACGCCAGAATGATCCATACTGATACTATGGATGCATTGATAAAGAGGTGCTTATGAATGCCGATAAATTACATGACGCTGGGGTGGAATGTCCGCACTGCGGGCATCATATTCATTTGAGCATTGACGCGTCACAAGGTGAGCAAGATTACCAAGATGAATGCCCAGCCTGTGGCCATGACATTCACCTTGAGCTTTCGATTGACGCGGTACGCGATAAGATTGTCGTGAAAATCCGCAGTGACGACGAAAATTTTTACTGAGCGCGCGACGCCAATACCCGTTCGACCGTTTCAACAATGGTCATGGTTTGCTGATCAAACTCAAGATTCACGGCATCACCCGGCTGCGCATTCGACAAGTTCGTCAAACGTAAGGTTTCTGGGATCAGGTGCAACGAAAACTGCTGTTCATGCACTTGCCCTACCGTCAAACTTGCCCCGTTCACGCTGATAAATCCTTTACTGAAGACATAGGGCGTAAAAGCCTCTGGAAAAGCAATCCACATCGCGGTGTTATCCGCTGTTGAGGTAATGGTTTCGATGGTGCCAGTACAGTGAATATGCCCCGAGACATGATGCCCACCAATCTCATCGCCGACTTTAAGTGAGCGCTCAAGATTCACCTGACTGCCCTGCGTTAACATACCTAAATTGGTGAGGCGCAGCGTTTCATCAATAACATCAAAAGTCACCGTGGTTGTGGTAAATTGAACCACAGTCAGACAACATCCGTTAATAGCAATACTGGCGCCAATTTCGAGGCGCTGCAGAAATTCTGGGGCGACCTTTAGGGTTAACTGGCGAAACTGTTCACGTTGCTCAATGGCAATCACTTCGGCTTGCGTTTGGACGATACCGGTAAACATGATGACACAACTTCCTCAACAATGGGTTCGACGTCGTATTGTAAATGCTCTGCGAGCACTTGGCTATGCTTCTGTCGTCGTGCTTATTCAGGCATGTTCTGAGGTTCCCGCAGCACTTGACCCCCTTGCTGAGTACCAAACACGCGTCGCCAATACCCTTGGCAAAACGCCGCTAAACTATCAACCGGTCATGGTTCCCACGCTACCGGCACCGCGCGAACTCGACCAAGACATTCCACGCGTGAGTTTGTCGTTGCTCGATGCTTGGCGGATCGAAGCCTGCCCACTTGGGCAACTTGTTGCCCAACGCAATAGCGCCTTAGGCCGACTCCAATCAGGTCTGACACGTTACCATCATGATCGTGCCCTAACCCATGCGCTAGCAGCTTGCCAACAGCAACTCGCGGCCAGCGACCAAGCACTTGCAGCGCGGTTGCAACAGGCCTATCAAGCGAAGCGCGCAACGCTAAGCAAACAACGGCAACAGGCACTCGGGGTCGATCCTGCCCTACGCCATGCCCTGCATTTTAGCGATCGCTCGCTTGCGAATTTAGACGAAGACCGTTTCGCCAGCGCAATGGCCGCCCTTGAGACCGTTGTTTATTTTGTTGCGCAAGAGCCTGACAGTGCGCCTTTGCCCATCGAACGACTCGAGCAAGCGCTGCAAAGGCTGCATCAAAGTGCTTACCTTCCTGAGCTCTGGCGAACCCTCTGGGAGCAAAAACACTACCTGCAACAGCTTACCCCCGTGGTCGCAAACATTGCCGACGATGCTGGCTGTTTTAGCAAAGGCCGTCCCGCGCGCGCAGAGGTATTGCACACGGTCTTTTTGAAGTATTTTATCCAAAGTGCACAAGCGCAACTTGCCATCAGCGTTGCCCAAGGTGAACGCGCTGCCGAGCAACTTGCACAACTGCAGCAGCTGATTGTGCATCCGGGCTATCAGAACTATGTGGCGCAATTGAGGTCATTAGCCGCGGATGTAAAACACTTAAGCCGAGCGCACGTGCAGCCTTGGCAACAGTTTTTTACGGCCTGCGGCTACCAACCCGGCGCCTAAATCGGTAGCGCTTGGCCTCAACCGAAAAATTGAGTATCATTGTTGCGAATAATTCTCATTAACAAAAACAGAAGGTAACGAAGATGATTGCTAAAGTTTCTCTTGTCCTTGCTAGCGCAAGTCTTGCTCTTGCCTCTTTTAGTAGTTTTGCTGACGACGACCGCTATCAGCATTTTTCTGGGCAGCCGTCAAAAACCCTAGAACAAGCCCTATTTAACTTAGCGAATTACAATGCCAAAATGGCTGAAATTATGGCTAAAGATGAACTGACGCCAAGCGACATGGCGACCATTCATCAATTGAGTTACACCCTCGAAAACGCCTTGCAGAAACTAGACGACGAAGTTGATACCTTGCAAGACGTGTTGGAAGAAGTGCACCTTGCCTCTGAAAGCTTGGACTACGATACGGTCAAGAAACAAGGTAAGCTGTACCTCGAAACTACCGCCAAAATCGTTAAAAAATAAGGATTTTTATGCAATTTAGCAGTACATCGAGTTATATCGTTGCGGATGAACTGGCGCTGGCAGTGAATGCCGCCGTCACGCTTGAGAAGCCGCTATTGATTAAAGGCGAGCCTGGTACCGGTAAAACGAAACTTGCCGAAGAACTGGCGGCAAGCCTCGGTGTACCGCTACTGCGTTGGCAAATCAAATCGACCACTAAGGCGCAACAAGGCTTGTATGAGTACGATGCAGTGTCGCGCCTGCGTGACAGCCAGCTCGGTAGCGATAAAGTGCATGACATCAGCAATTACATTAAGCCGGGCAAACTTTGGCAAGCCTTTACCGCTGCTGAGCGTCCGGTGTTGTTGATTGACGAAATCGACAAAGCCGACATTGAGTTCCCGAACGACCTGCTGCATGAACTCGACCAGATGGAGTTTCACGTTTACGAAACCGGTGAGCAAATCAGTGCCAAGCAGCGCCCTATCGTGATCATCACGTCAAACAATGAGAAAGAGCTGCCCGATGCGTTTTTGCGTCGTTGTTTTTTCCACTACATAAACTTCCCTGACGCAGATACCCTAAGTGCGATTGTGCGGGTGCACTTCCCTGACATTCAAAAGGAGCTGCTGCAAACCGCGTTGGAAGTGTTTTTCGACGTGCGCAAACTCCCGAACCTTAAGAAAAAACCGTCAACCTCGGAGTTAATTGACTGGCTCAAATTGCTCTTAGTTGAGAGCATTAGCCCACAACAATTGAAAGAGAGTGACGGCCTGATGCCGATGTTCGGCGCTCTATTGAAAAACGAGCAAGACGTGCAACTGGTTGAGAAACTTGCCTTTATGTCGCGTCGCCGAGGCAGTTAATGCTGATCGCGTTTTTCTTTTGCCTGCGTAAACATGGCTTAAAAACCAGTATCACCGAATTGATGGACTTACTTGCCGCGCTCGAGCGGCAGGTGGTGTTTGCTGACGTTGAGGCGTTTTACCATTTGGCGCGCCTGACGTTAGTGAAAGACGAAAGCCAATTTGACCGCTTTGATCGCGCCTTTGCCGAGTATTTTGAAGGCGTTGAACAAGTGGATTTAGCCGATGCGATTCCCGAAGATTGGTTACGCCGCTCCTTGCAGCGTCAGCTCAGCGACGAAGACAAAGCCAAGCTACAATCCCTTGGTGGTCTTGATGAACTCCTGAAAGCCTTCAAGGAACGCCTGCAAGAACAGCAAGAGCGCCATGCGGGTGGGAATAAGTGGATTGGCACCGGCGGTAGCTCGCCCTTTGGTGCTTACGGCTACCATCCGGAAGGCATTCGTATTGGCCAAGACGGTAGTAACGCGCGCCGCGCAGTTAAAGTGTGGGACAAACGCGAGTTTCGCGACCTTGATAGCGACAGCGAACTGAATAACCGCAGTATGCAATTGGCGCTGCGTAAACTGCGTAAATTCGCCCGCACCGGCAGTGCCGAAGAATTGGATCTCGATGCCACCATTCGCGCCACCTCACAAAAGGCTGGTTTGCTTGATCTCAAATGGCAAGCAGAACGTCACAACGCCGTGAAAGTACTGATGTTGTTTGACGTTGGCGGCTCAATGGATGACTACATTTACGAGTGCCAACAGTTGTTTGGCGCCGCCCGCAACGAGTTTAAACACCTCGAGTTTTACTACTTTCATAATTGCGTGTACGAGCACGTATGGCAGGCCAACGAACGACGTTTTAGCGAAAAGCTCCCGACCCGCGAACTTATCAATAAGTATGGCCGCGATTACAAACTGATCTTTGTCGGCGATGCCACTATGGGTCCCTACGAAATTGCCTACCCGGGCGGCAGTGTCGAGCATTGGAACGAAGAAGCAGGCGCCATCTGGATGCAGCGCTTGCTGAATCACTTTTCCCAAGCAGCTTGGCTTAATCCGCAACCGCAAGAACACTGGCAATGGCACCACTCCATCGATATGGTGCACGAACTTATGGCCGGCCGCATGTACCCCATGACCCTCGACGGCATTAGCCAAGCCATCACCACTTTGCAACGCACTACCTCCGCAAAATAGCTGCAAAAATAATCGTTGATCGAAGAAGTGAATCATGATTCACTTCTTAGCCATACGCATTTCATTTTCAGATATCAGGATGAATCGGCTATGGCCTATCGCGAAACAGATCGGGTCCGTGAACGTAAACAAGCCACCCGCGAAACCATTGTTACCACCGCCCTTACGCTGGTCAGTGAAGGTGGTTTCAATGGCCTCCAAATGGCGCAATTGGCACGCCAAAGCGGCGTGGCAACAGGTACTCTTTACCGTTATTTTCCGTCAAAGGAAGAGCTTTGCACGGCGGTATTTGAGTACGCCACCGAGATAGAAGTTGCGCAAGTTCAGCAACAGTTACAGGAATCCCAACAAAACATTCCCGAGGCGATTGCCAATGCGCTAACGACTTTTGCGACGCGTGCCCTCAAAGCTCCCACCACAGCCTGGGCTTTGATTGCCGAACCGGTCGCACCTGAGGTTGTCGCCGCTCGCCTCCATTACCGCGAACGTTATGCGGGACTCTTCGCCCAAGCCATCGCGGATGGAATAGCAGCTGGCAGCTTGCCAGAGCAAGATAGCAACCTCAGTTCACGGGCATTGGTGGGAGCCATCGCCGAAGCGCTGATCGGTCCTTTAGCGCAACACAGCAGTGCTGCTCCAGAGCAAGCGATCGCCCATAGCATCCAGTTTTGTCTGCAAGCCATTACCGCCAAGCCTTATTCAATGACAAGGAGTTCATCATGAGCCATCCCGACCGCTTCTTTGCGCAAACCCATCAGGTTGAAAACCAACCTCCGGCCTTGGAGAACTACAACCTTTATGCTGCCGACCAAGCATTACAGGACGCCGTACAACGCGAAGGTGCTGCATGGGCAGCGCAGGATATCACTCGCTTTGGGGCGGAATGTGGTCGCGCTGACCGTATTGCACTGGGTTTTGCCGCCAACGCCAACAAACCACAACTGGTGACCCACGATCGTTTTGGTCAGCGTGTCGATCAGATCGATTTTCACCCGAGCTACCATCAACTGATGGACATCGCCATTACCGAAGGCTTGCATGCCAGCCCATGGGCCGAGCCGAAAGCCGGTGCCCATGTCGCGCGCGCCGCCAAATATTACCTACACACGCAAGTTGAAGCCGCCCACGGTTGCCCCATTACGATGACCTTCGCCGCCATTCCAGCGCTGCAGCACCAACCGGAATTATTCGCGCAGTTCGCGCCGAAGATCATGGCCAGCAGCTATGACCCACGCAATGTTCCCGACAGCATGAAGCACGGCCTCACCATTGGCATGGCGATGACGGAAAAACAAGGTGGCTCCGACGTGCGAAGCAACAGCACCCGCGCCTACCCGATCGGGCACGACGGTTTAGGTCAGGCGTATGAGCTGGTAGGACACAAGTGGTTTGTGTCAGCGCCGATGTGCGATGCTTTTCTGGTGCTCGCTCAAACGGACGCTGGCTTGTCCTGCTTTCTAGTGCCACGCTGGCGTCCCGACGGCAGTAAAAACCCGTTACAGATCCAGCAACTGAAAAACAAAATGGGGAATGTTGCCAACGCTTCCAGCGAATGCGAATTGCGCGGCGCACTTGGTTGGCTGGTTGGCGAGGAAGGTCGCGGGGTTCGTACCATTATCGAAATGGTTGCCATGACCCGTTACGACTGCATGATTGGTTCCTCGTCAGGCATGCGCCAAGCCACCGTGCAAGCCATACACCATGCCCGCCACCGTCACGCCTTTGGCGCCAAGCTGGCGGACCAACCCTTGATGCAAAACCTGCTTGCCGACTTAGCACTAGAAAGCGAAGCCGCGCTTACCCTAACCATGCGTATGGCGCGCGCCATGGACCAGCAGGACCAAGAACACGAACGTCTACTGGCCCGTATTGCCACCCCTATCGGTAAATATTGGATCTGCAAACGCACCCCGCAACACGCCTACGAAGCCATGGAAGTGATTGGCGGTATGGGCGTAATGGAAACCACCATTATGCCGCGTTTGTTCCGCGAGTCGCCGGTGAACGCGATTTGGGAAGGCAGTGGCAATGTGCAGTGTCTCGATATTATTCGTGCAGTCGCCAAAGAGCCGCGCGTGCTCGAAGCTTACTTTGCTGAATTACAACGGGCCGCCGGCACCGACGCACGATTTGACCGTTTTGTGCAGCAGCTAAAGGCGCAGTTACAGCAAACCCCACAAAGCGATTGGCAGTACCATGCGCGCGCGTTTGCCGACCAAATGGCGTTGGCGCTACAGGCGGCGCTGTTGCTGCAGTTCGCCCCGCACCCGGTCGCCGACGCGTTTTGTGCAGCACGCCTGCAAGCAACCACCTGCGCCAACTACGGCTGTTTGCCTAACTCTATTGACACGCACGCCATTTTGGCGCGCGCACTATAAGGACATTCGATGATTATTCCAGCTTACGTCGCCCGTAACGCCCGCAAGTATCCCGACCATGAAGCTGTGGTTGACGGCGCACTGCGCATTACGTGGCGTCAACTCGACCAGCACGTACAGCAATTTGCTGAGCACCTTGCCCATGATCACCAGATCCATGCTGGCGACCGCGTCTGCTTAGTATTACCCAACAACTACAGCTTTATTGTGGCGCTGTTTGCCATTCAACGCCTCGGCGCCATCGCAGTACCGGTAAACGTGAAACTCACCGCCAACGAGCTGCACTATATCTTTAGCGACGCCGATGCCAAGCGCTTGCTCACCTGTGACCTTACCAGCGCCCAGGCGCTAAGTGCAGCAGCCCAACTGCAGCTACCCGCGCTGGTGATCAACGACATGCCGACCTATGCCGAAAGCCACAGCCAAGGCCGTAGCTTTGCCGCGTTAGGTCGTCACGCTCAGGACCAAGCGGCAACCCTACTCTACACCTCGGGCACCACCGGTCGCCCCAAAGGCGTGTTATTCGACCACAAAGCCTTGCTGTTTGTCGGCATGATGTTCGCCAGTGAAATGCAGTTTAAACCCGAGAGCCGCTTGCTCTCATTAATGCCCTTTACCCACTCGGCACCATTGAACTTGTCGTTGATTGGCGGCACCTTAATGGGCAGTACACATGTGGTCGCGCCAACCTTTACCCCAGAGCTACTGCTCAAGCTGGTCGCCACAGAACAGACCACGCACTTTTTCGGTGCCCCGGTAGCCTACTTACTCACCGCGCAACACCCTAACGTGCAAACCACGGACCTCAGTAGCATGACCCACTGGATTTATGGCGGTGGTCCGCTGGCCGGTGATCACGCCCGTCGCGTGCAAGACGCCTTTGGCAGCACCCAGTTCTATTGCGTTTACGGCCTGACCGAAGCGGGTCCTACCGGTAGCTTGTTGTTACCCGATGAGCATGCAGACAAAGCGGGTTCCGTTGGACGCCGTGCCGCGGCCTTTACCGAAATTCGCATCATCAATGACGCCGGCGAAGAAGCTGGCGTAAATGAAGCTGGTGAGATCCATATCGGTGGCGAAGGTCTGATGCGCGAATACTGGCGCAACGCCGTTGCCACGGCCGAGAGCTTCACCGACGACGGTTGGGTGCGCACCGGCGATATCGGAATTCGCGACGAGGACGGCTACATTTGGGTGAAAGACCGCATCAAAGATTTGATAATTAGCGGCGGCGTGAACGTCTACCCACGCGAAGTCGAAGATGCCCTCGCCAGCCATCCAGCCGTGCTCGAAGCCGCAGTGATTGGGGTGCCGCATGAACAATGGGGCGAGTCAGTGAAAGCCTACGTGGTGCTCCGCGAAGAGCTCGCAGAAGATGCGTTAAAACAACATGTTGAGGAACGCTTGGCCGATTATAAACGCCCGCGCCACTACGCATTTATGGAGGAATTACCGCATAACGCGAACGGAAAAGTGCTTAAACACCTCCTGCGCGACTAAGCTTTCCACCCTTGCTGCTCGATTCTTCGGCAATCGAGCAGCGAAACCGCAAAAAGCACTTGCACCATCGAAGTGGAATGACTAATATAGCGCCCGTTCGCATATCGCGAACGCAGCAATCAAGATGTGCGTCCGTAGCTCAGTTGGTTAGAGCACCACCTTGACATGGTGGGGGTCGGTAGTTCGAGTCTACTCGGACGCACCACTTCTCCAAAGATTCCCGTTCGAAGTTCCAGCACCTTTATCCAGTTATCATTGCTCCAGCGCGCCAAAAAATCAACATTCAAACGCAGCGCATGACTCTCTCTTGTCTCGTGAGCCACCTCGTCTATTTGCGCACTTTTATGGCCGTTTTGTGCCAAATATAGTCATTCGACCTTGGTCACTTGTACTCAATAGTGTTCAGGTATGTGCTTGCTGTTTACGACTAATGTGCCAGCATCATTTTAATGATCTCCGCTTTTCCTTCGAAGCAGCAAGCACCTTTACTCTACAACGAATACTCAGGGCTCGCTTTACACGACTGTCTATATTTATTTCGCAGAGTAAAGATACATAGCTAACTTAAAGTTAGGGGGACGTCATGGTCGATCAAACAGCTAAATTCTCTGCATTCATAGGCCAGGATTGGGCTAATCAAAAGCACGATGTTTGCGTTCAAGTTGGTGCAAACGGAAAGCGTAGGTTCGAGGTGATTAAGAATACTCCGGAGCTTCTGGAGTGCTGGTTAAACGAGCTTCATAGTGAGGTTGGTGGCAATATCGCCGTAGCTGTTGAACTGACACGAGGTCCGATTGTTTATCTACTTCAGAAATATCCGTTTATAACCGTGTTCCCAATTCATGCGTTGTCACTCGCCCGCTATAGACAAGCTTTTGCTCCTAGCGGCGCAAAAGATGACCCTACCGACGCGGAAATAGCTTTAGACTTAATGTTGAAATATCCATCTAAAGTAAAACCTCTCAAACCCAGCAATAACGAAGTGAGAGTACTGTCTCATCTTGTAGAGCAGCGTCGTTTGCTTGTTGAGGATAAGCGGCGATTTGTTAATCGATTAATAAACGCTTTAAAGCAATATTATTCTCAACCGCTGGAATGGTTCTCTCACAGAGACAGTGATTTGTTTTGTGACTTTCTCCTGCGTTGGCCGTCACTACAAGAACTCAAACGCTCTCGTGAAAACACGATACGGGAGTTCTTTAAAAGTCGCGGAGGCAACGCGGTTTCGCTTACAGAAAAGCGCCTTGAAGCTATCGCGGCAGCTGTACCTCTCACGCATGATGAAGCAGTAATTCAAGCTCACAAACGCTTTGTCCAGTCAGTCATTAAGCAATTGAAAGTTACCATCGACAATATCCGAACTTACGATTCAGAAATCCGCACGTTGTTTGAACAAATGCCGGATGCAGCTATTTTTAGCTCTTTACCAGGAACTGGCCCTTGTTTGGCGCCCCGACTCCTTGCTGCTATCGGTGACGATAGAGAGCGCTTCAGCACTGCACAACAGCTGCAAAATTTTGCCGGGCTCTCTCCCGTAACAGAAAGAAGTGGTAAAAAAAGTTGGGTTCATTGGCGTTGGCAATGCTCGAAATTTGTCAGACAAAGCTTTGTTGAATGGGCTGCTAAAAGTGTCCATCAATCCTATTGGGCTGGACTTTATTATCAACA
>NZ_AUHL01000005.1 GCF_000423165.1 Pseudidiomarina sediminum DSM 21906
GAAATTGATAAAGTGTACGAAGAGACCGTCAGTGGTAGTTGGAAAGTTTATTTAGATGATTTTGCAATTATTAGTTTTAGTCAGGAGAGTGGGTACCGAATAAGTTATCTTCATAAGGACCGCTTAGGAAGTGCTCTCACGTTTAGTGACGATCAAGGACAGGTTGTTGGCCGACGGCATTATGATGCATTTGGTAAACCGCGGACAATGGGAGGGCAGCAGATGGAGCCGGGCTATCGCCCTCGTCTAGCGAACGTTATGGCGTTTGGTGGGATCGAGAACATAGCTCTCACGCGACGTGGTTTTACGGACCATCTTCACTTGGATGAGCTAGAGCTAATTCATATGAACGGGCGGGTGTATGATTATAACCTTGGGCGGTTTATGTCGGTGGACCCGTTTGTTCATGAGGGTTCACAGGGGATTAATCCTTATTCCTACATCATGAACAATCCGCTGTCCGGTATTGATCCAACAGGTTATTCACCAGAAGAACCTGAGTTAGAAAAGGTTGAGTACACGGAACAGACTGAAAAGGTCGCTGTTACTGGATCAAGGATAAAACGAGAAGTTGTAACAGGTGCCAGTGGAACTGCAACTTACTCTAATGGGGCTACACAATCGTTTTCAGCGACATTCAGTGGTGGGAAGGTGGCCACGATGGACATTGGTTCTCCTAAGCAAACCAGTACTACTTCACCGCAAACCCAGCAAGGGGGAAGCTCTGTAGGTGAAACGGTGAAAGGTGTTGCTCAGGCAGTGCTGAAATCCCTCAAAAAAGGCGGCGTAATTGGTATGGCTTTAGCTCCAACCTCTACTGCTACTGATGAGCAAATGGAGGCTTTAGCGCAACCAATCATTGAGGAAAATATTCTCCATAATACTGCACTTGATTTAGAGCCTGAACTCTCTAAAGAAGATTATGCTCGTCTTGAGAATGATCTAGCTAATATCAGAACCAAACCTAATGGGCCAAACGGTATTCAGTATGCTTTAATAGCGGAAGAAAGTGGTGATTATATTTGTTATAACTGTTCAAGTGGTGTTATGTGGTTAAATGAAGGGGATGTTTGGAAGTATGGTCAAACAACGAAACCCGCTACTAGATATTCAGAAGCACGATTAAATGGTGGATTGGCTGGTCGAAGGCTTTCACTAGAACCACAATATCGGGGCACACAACGCCAAGTGCTACTAGCAGAAAAGTTAAAAATTTACACTCACTTAGCAAAAACTGGAACACTACCGCCGGGAAATAAAATTAGACGATGAAATTATTATTTGCTTATGAAATAGATACAAATATCAGGCCTAAATTGGGTGTTATTAAGGAGCTGACAAATGCAATTGAGCAGAGAGCTGAGCTGTCCAAGACAGTTTTAGGACTTGAATACATTGGTATCAAATTGATTATTCAAGAGGTTTTGGATGAATATGAAGAGTTTGTAAAACCTCAAAAGCCTAGGTACAAGAAAAAATTTACCTTGAAAAACCCCTTGCTGGGTGATTCATCTTATGAGGGGTATTTGTCATTTGATCTGTTGTTTTCAACTGAGTCATACCAACAGATACTTACGTCAAATGACGCTTTCGAAATAAAAAGGTTGCTGAAGTTGGAGCTGTTAAAGGCCGAAGATGTTTTTAAGGAAATGGAAAATAAATTAGGCAGAGTTGATACTAATGAATTTAGCGAGTTAATTAGCGAAGCATTAGTTTAAGTGATTAAAGCCCGCACTAGCGGGCTTTGTTGTCTTAGGCTGTGTAAATACCCCATTTATAACACAGTCATCTCGTAGAATATTTATGCCGCATTTCGGTACTCAAACGGTGTCATGTCATTGAGTGAATCGTGCGGTTGTTCATTGTTATATAGCTCAATCCAGTCTTCGGTTATTTGCTTCACTTCGTTCAGGTTGTTGAAGATGTAGCAATCGAGTACATCGTCACGATAAGTTCGGTTAAACCGTTCAATGTAAGCGTTCTGGTATGGACAGCCGGGCTTGATGTAATCAATTATAATGCTATGCGCTTTTGCCCAGTTCACGAATACTTCCGAGGTAAATTCGCTGCCGTTATCAACCCGAATTTTTTCAGAGTAGCCGTGCCATTCAGCAAGTTGGTCAAGATACCGTACAACGCGCAATGACGGCATGCTGGTCGCAATATCAATACCTAATACTTCGCGATTAAAATCATCAATCACGTTAAATGTACGAAACCTAACTTTGTTGTGCAGGCTATCGCTCATAAAGTCCATCGACTAGGACTTACCCAGTGCATTTGGAACAGATAGCGGCTCTGGATTGCGATTGCGTAGCCGCTTTTTACCTTTGCGCCGCATGTTCACTTTCAGCTCAGTATAAACGCGATAAATACGCTTGTGGTTCTAGCGGTGGCCTAGCTTACGAAGGCGTTTGAAACACTTCGGGAAGCCCCACCGATGATGTCTTTCGACTAAAGCATTCAAAACATCAATGATTTAATCATCATCGGTCAGCTTCAACTCGTAATAGTAAGCGGTTCGGCTGATGCCAACCACAGCACAGCACAGCACAGCACAGCACAGCACAGCACTTTACAATGCTTGCCTTATACTGCACCTGCAACTCGCGTGCCCATATTTTTCGTTCTGCCACAGGTGCTAGAGCTTTTTTATAATGTCTTCTTGCATCTGTGATTTGAGGCTCAGCTCAGCATACATCTGCTTAAGCCGGCGGTTTTCTTCTTCAAGCTCTTTTAAGCGGCGAACGTCAGACGCTTCCATACCACCGTATTTTTCACGCCATTTATAAAATGTTGAATTACCGATACCGTACTTACGGCAGAGCTCTTTCACCGGCATACCGGCTTCGGCTTCTTTTAAAATCGCCACAATCTGGCTTTCTGTCATGCGTTTGCTCACCGTAAAACTCCTTTGTTTTAGTTTAAAAGAAATTCTACGAGTAGGCTGTATTATTTTACGGAGTAGTTACATCAGGCCTTACCAAACGAGTTGGCTGCCTAACCCCAGAAGCAACAAAGCCCACGGGTGTGGGCTTTGTTCATTAATTATTAACAAGAATCAACTGGTTACTTTAGACTTAAACTCATTAGCAAACATTTCAAACTCTTCTTGCATAACGGGGTGAGCTGAACTCAAGCGTTCCCTCTCTTTGTCAAGAATATTAAGAGCCTTTGATTTATCACCAAGTAAGAAATGATAACAGGCTAATTTTTCTTGTTGCTGCCTTACATAGGTATACCTCAGAAGCCCGTCTAATAAATCAGAATGACTGGCAAAACGCTCTTCTGTTTTAAGAGATATAAAATTCAAATACTCCTGAAACGACTGTGCATCTTCGATGATGTTATCCCTCTCAAAGGTAAATTTAACGACATCATTATTATCATCAAATCCTCCAATATTAGATGAAAAACTAGCATACAAGTATGGAGAGTATTTTCCCTTATTGCACTCAGTCAAAAATGACTCTAACTTCCTCCAACCGACACCAAACATTGGGTTTATCACAAGTGAATTAGCTGACTTGTCTGATTCGTTAAATCCGATTCTCAGATACAGATCATCACCATATTGTTTATAAAAAATACCTTCTTTCTTCTTTTTAAAACCTATTTCTTTAAAAAGAGAAATACATGTATCGCTTAGTAATTTTCCCATAGGTATTAATTTACCGGACATCACCTAACACCTTTTCTCTTCAAACGAACACGCAACCTTTTCACCTACAGGTAAGCCAGCTTTCTCCGCATTAGCTCCCCGAGGTATGACCGGTTCTCCTCTACCAATTGCATCTTTAACTGCTTGCTGACCTTTAGAAAGTGAAGCATTCCCTGTTTTCACCTCAACAAGGTTTGGCTGCCCACCTTTAGTCGTTACAAAGTCCACTCTAGCCCTATCACCATCAAGTGTTTCCACTGTAACTTGTTCACCACGGTTTGGTAAGGCCTGAGATTTCCCGACACCTTTTATGGTAAAAAGGTAACGATAAAACAACCAATCAAAAACACTTTTGTTGTAAATTCATTGCTTAAAACACCGGAGTTTGTTACTTTCCCGCCCAAATTGACGCGTAACATTGCAGATATAAAAATGAACGGGTACTTCCAATAAGTCGCCTATCACCGCTAATCGAACAACACGAAACCAAAGAGTGCCCATGGCTCAACTCTATGTAGGAATGATCATTGTGACACTTTTCGCAGGGCTGATTGCCTCCAGGTTTCGACCTGCGACACTTTTTGTCGCAGCAGCCGGTGCGCTTTACCTACCAGCACTGATTACCAGCCAAGAACTCCTTCATCATTACGCCAATGAATCGCTCGTGACGTTGATGTTATTGCTCATGGGCTCAATGGCGCTAGAGCGCACGCGCACGCTGCAATGGGTCAGCCGCAAGCTGCTCCACAAAAGCCAGTTCATCACGCTTTTAAAAATGATGGGCTGGGTGAGTGTCACTTCAGCCTTTTTGAATAACACCGCGGTCGTCGCTGCACTTATGCAGAGTGTACGCAAAAACCGCGAACACCCGGCGCAGCGTTTACTGATACCGCTGGGTTATTTCGCTATCTTAGGTGGCGTATTAACGCTTATTGGTACCTCTACCAACCTTGTCGTCAATAGCTTTTTGATGGAAACCGGTCACCCAGGCTTTGGCTTTTTCGATTTTCTACCGATAGGTTTAGGTGTGCTGGCGGTGGCTGGTGCGACAGTTTGTGTCGCAGCTTACCTACTCCCCAAAGGCGGCGGCGAGCAAACGATCAGCCAAGACTACTTCTTGGATGCCAAAATCAATGACGACTCGCCATTAGTCGGGAAAACTGTACAGCAAGCCGGCTTACGCGCGCTCGACGGTTTATTCCTAACCGAAGTGGTAAGAAGAACAGCCGAAGGTCAAAAACAGCTCATTACGCCGGTACAACCAGACACGGTGTTGTTAGCGAACGACGGCTTGGTGTTTTGTGGAGACGTCAAGCAGGCACAACTGATCAGCCAACTACCGGGCGTGAGTATGTTCGCTCAAGCAGCCCTCAACGATAACGAAGAGGCGACACCCAATAATGGCCTTTTGCATAACAGTCTTGCGGAAGTTATCGTGAGCCCCACATCCACTCTAGTCGGCCGTACGCTGAAAGGAGCTAACTTTCGTGGCTTGTTCGATGCCGCCGTAGTTGCCATAGGTCGAGGTGGAGAACGGCTATCAGGTAAGCTTGGACAAGTCAAAATCCGCGCGGGAGATCGCTTAGTGCTGGCCACCAGTGAAGACTTTTATCGGCACCATAACCTTGAACAAAACTTTTTCCTCCTCGAAAGTCAGCGTTTGAGTCATACGCTGACAGGCAAACAAGAGGCAATCACGCTATTGGGGTTCGCCGGAGTCGTCCTCGGCACCGCATTAGGTCATTTCACCCTGTTTACAGGTCTTTTAACCTATTTAGCAATCATTTTATCCACTAAAGTACTGTCGCCAGCCGACATTCGCCGTCGCTTACCGGTGGATATCTGGTTAATCATTGGCTCAGCGCTGTGCATTGCTAGTGTTTTTGTAAGCTCTGGTTTAGCTAACGATGTTACCAATGCGTTCTTGTGGTTGCTGGACAGAGTAACCGACAATAACGTAACGCCAATGGCCGCAATGATTGGCGTATTTGTGATGACTTGGATGATCACCGAAGTCGTCACCAACAACGCAGCGGCAGCGATTGTATTTCCGATAGCGGTAGGAATTGCGGAAAGTTTGGGCGTTAGTATTATGCCCTTTGTAATGGCCGTTACTTTTGGCGCTTCAGCAAGCTTTATTAGCCCTTATGGCCGTCAAACGAATCTGATGGTGATGAATGCGGGGAATTATCGTTTTAAGGACTTCGCGCGGATTGGCGTCTTGGTACTGGTGGCTTACAGTGTGACCGCGTTATGGCTGATACCGCGGGTGTTTGTCTGGTAAGTGCGTATCGTGGCGAGCGCAACTAACGCTTCGCCCAGCGTCGGAGCAAGTTCTGATAGGTTTTGCTGAGTAGGTCATATTGTGCGGTTTTGCCGTGTTGTTGGAACTCGGCTTGCATCGCTTGGTGCAAATCGAAGCACATTTCGCGCTGCTGCGGCTCTCGCAACATACTTTCAATCCAGCCCACTAACGCAAAGCGCGTACCTTCGGTGACCGCTTCAACGCGATGCAGGAATTGCGTCGGGTATAACAAAACGTCACCTTGTTCGAGGCGCCAGCTGCGCTCACCAGAGCTATCTTCGATCACCAATGCCCCACCTTGATAACTGTCCGCAGCACTTAAGCCAAGCGTAAACGAAAGATCAGTACGTACACCGCCCATCAGAGCGTCATCCATATGGGTGCCATAATGCTGACCGGTGTCGTAACGGTTGACCATCACATTCACCCATTGTGCAGGTTGCGCCGCGGCTTTTACCAACGGATGCGCCATAAGACGCTGTTGCAGCAACTCAATAATGGGATGTGGAGCCCGTAACTGCTGATTTTGTTTCACTTTTTCAGCCGCCCAGCCCGCCGTTTCAAGACCATTGGCAAACACTTGTTGCTGAAGTTTGTCACGAATCACTGACAGTGTGCCGGCATCAATGACTTGCTGGATGTGTAGGATCATAAGCACCACTATTGAGAATGAATCTCATTTATGAAATTATACGCAGTATACAAAACACGCTGATTGTACGCAATCTTAGCCCTTCATTCGCACGACAGGATCAACCTTATGCATGAGAAACGCAAAATCTGGCTCGCCGTTGGTGCTGCGGTGTTAACCACCAGTACCACCTCTGCCGTAGCCCAGCCACAAACCTTTGATCACGCTATGACCGCGACCACCATGAACTTTGTTGCTCCGCTCGCCGGCCAAGGCGGTGGTGAAGGCGAAGGCGAAGGTTCGGGCCAACTTGATTTACGTACCAATGATGCCGCGTACTTGGCGCAACTCGGTCTTATTCGAGGCCATTTATACGTTGGCAAGCAGCTGTATGATGAAGGCCATCTTGCCATGGCAAAAACCCACATGAAGCATCCAAAAGATGAACTCTACAGCGCCCTTGTTCCGGCCTTTACCGCCCGTAACGTCGCAGGCTTTGCCGATGAATTACAGCAACTTGCCGACGCGGTAACTGATGATCAAGGGGCGGCCGCCGTCAATGCTGCCTACGACCAGCTCTTAGCTGCAATTAGCGCCAGCGAGCGCATTAGCGAGCACTCGGTCAAAGCTGTGCTATTGAGCTTAAGCAGCATGTTATTGACTGCTGCGGAAGAATATGACCTTGGCATCCAGCAAGGCAAAGTGGTCAACGTGCACGAATTCCAAGATGCCTATGGCTTTACGACCATTGCCAAAGCACGTTTTGCCAATCTAACGGCAGCACAAATTGAGGCAAATCAAGCCGCGATCGATGAGGTCAAAGAAGTGTTGGAAAGTTTGCCAGGCTTATGGCCGACCATTACCCCGACTGGGGCGATTGAAGGTGACGCCAGCGCCTTGTTTGGCGCTGCCGCCCGCATTGAACTTGCGACCCTCAACTAATGTCCGTATCCGGTCGCAACAAGAGAACGGCGAAGCTTAAGCTTCGTCGTTCCACGTATCACGCAAACCAACGGTTTGGTTAAACACTAGATGTTCAGGTGTGCTGTCTTGGTTGTCAGCACAAAAGTAACCAATGCGTTCAAACTGATACGGCTTCTCAGCTTCTGCTGTGGCCATGCTTGGCTCAACAAAGCCATGCTGTACCCGCAACGAATCTGGGTTCAAGGTACTGAAGAAGTCTTCTTCTGCAGCTGGGTTCGGTACTTGAAACAAACGATCGTACAAACGGAATTCTGCTGGTTTGGCATGTGCTGCCGCAACCCAATGAATCACGCCTTTAACCTTACGGCCATCCGCCGGGTCTTTGCCTAGGGTGTCTGGGTCATAGCTACAGAAAATCGTGGTGATGTTGCCTTCAGCATCTTTTTCCACCCGCTCAGCTTTAATCACATAAGCGTTACGTAACCGCACTTCTTTCTCAAGTACTAAGCGCTTGTACTTTTTATTGGCTGACTCACGGAAATCTTCGCGCTCGATGTAAATTTCACGCGCAAAGGGTACTTCCCGGCTACCCATGCTTTCATCACTTGGGTGATTCGGCGCTTGTAACTGTTCCACTTCGCCTTCTGGGTAGTTCTCAATCACTAAACGCACTGGATCGATCACCGCCATTGCGCGCGGTGCGCCATGGTTAAGCTCGTCACGAAGACAAGCTTCCAGCATGCTCATTTCAACTTGGTTGTCCATCTTGGTCACGCCAATGCGGTGGCAGAACTCACGCACTGAACTTGGCGTATACCCACGACGACGCATACCCGCAATGGTCGGCATCCGTGGGTCATTCCACCCACTCACCTTACCTTCTTCAACCAATTCGTTCAGCTTGCGCTTGCTCATCACTGTGTATTGCAAGTTCAAGCGTGAGAACTCGATTTGCTGCGGATGGCAGTCGATGCTGATATTATCCAGCACCCAGTCGTACAACCGACGGTTGTCTTGGAATTCTAAGGTACACAACGAATGGGTAATGCCTTCCAAAGCATCCGAAATACAGTGCGTAAAATCGTACATTGGGTAGACGCACCACTTATCACCGGTTTGGTGATGATGAGCAAAACGGACACGGTAAATCACCGGATCACGCATACACATGAATGGCGAACTCATATCGATTTTCGCACGCAGTGCTGCTTTACCCTCTTCAAACTTGCCCGCCGTCATATCGGCAAAATGCTGCAAGTTCTCTGCAACTGGGGTGTCACGGTACGGACTATTGGTGCCTGGCTCTTTCAAGGTGCCGCGCATTTCACGCATTTCGTCCTGACTAGAGAAGTCGACATAGGCCAAACCTTTTTCAATTAACTCCACCGCATAGGCGTGTAGTTGATCGAAATAGTTTGACGAATAACGCGGCTCGCCCTGCCATTGATAGCCCAACCAGCGTACGTCTTCTTGAATAGAGTTTACGTAGTCGACTTTTTCTTTCAATGGGTTGGTGTCGTCAAAACGCAAGTTACAGGTACCCTGGTAGTCTTCTGCAATACCGAAGTTCAACACGATCGATTTCGCGTGACCGATATGCAAAAAGCCATTCGGCTCAGGTGGGAACCGCGTGTGCACCGAGCTATGCTTGCCACTGGCAAGGTCCTTGTCGATGATGTGACGAATAAAGTTACTGCGAGGCGCGTCTGCTGCCATGGACGTTACTTCTCCAAACTTTGATGAAAATAAGGCGCGCGCTGCCGACCGTTGGGCAGGGGCCAAAATGGCGTTTATGATCGCAGGTTATGCGCCTGTGCGCAAGGCTTGCCACGCACTCTAGCGCGACGGTTTGCGCACCACCGAGAAAAACCGATAAGCCTGACGTAATTCACGTTGCGCTTCGGCTAATGTTTGCCATCGAAAACGTACCCTTCGCCCTGCCGGCAGCTGCGCCAGCAAACTTCGCGAGAGCCACGTCAGCGTGGCAATTTTAGGATAACCACCCAAGGTTTGGTGGTCATTCATCATCACAATTGGCTGACCATCGGCAGGCACTTGAATGGCCCCGAGCGGGAGCGGCTCTGAAATCATCTGCCGTGGCACGTCGGTCAACGCCTGCTCACCCTCAAGCCGAATGCCCATACGGTCTTGCCGCGCACTCACCTGATAGCTTTGTTGCACAAACTGCTCCCGCGTCGTGCGCGCGAATTGCGCCCATTGACCACTGGCAACTACCGCCAATTCGGGCTCTTGCGGCACAGCAAAGTTTAAACGGCTGCTTGGCCGTCGGCTTTCTAGCGTTTGCGCCATAAGCTCCGGTGCGGACAGGCGATCACCTGCTATCAGCGGCGCCCCCTCACCTCGCAGGCCGCCAAGACGGTCACGAAGAACGGTCGCCACACTGCCATACACCGGCGTTGCGCTAAACCCACCCGCTACGGCCAGATAGCAACGCAATGCCTTGCCATGGCTGGCGATGGTTAATTCATCTCCGGCCCGCGCTTGGCTCACCCGCCATGCTTTGATGGGTTGCCCAGCTAAGGTCAATGGAAAATCAGCACCGGTCACCACAAACAGGCAATCACGCGTAAAGGTTGCTTTGAAGTGGCCGAGGGTGATCTCAATTTGCGCGCAATCATACGTATTACCAAGCAAGCGATTGGCCCATAAAAACGCACGCTCGTCCATCGGCCCGCCGTGGGTTATCCCCAGCGCCTGATAACCATAACGACCAAAGTCTTGCAACGTGGCCAGCAAACCCGGCTGGGTAACTCTGAGTACCTCGCTCACCTTAGTCATTGGTGGCATCCTTGCATTGCTCTGTGTAGCGTGCGCGATCAATGGAGACAAAGCGCACTTGATCCCCGGCGTGCAACTGCGGCCACCGACATGCTCGGCCTAACAATTGCCAACCACCGGGCGAGGTTTGCGGATACAGCGCGGTTTGCTGCCCCGCAATCGCCACACTGCCGCGTGGCACCCGTTGCCGTGGCGTGGCATGACGCTCACGACGAAGCGCCTCCACCACATCGCCCATATAAGCAAACCCCGGCGCAAACCCAAGTGCATAAACGTGATAGGTCGGCTCAGTATGCAATCGAATCACGTCATCGATACCCCCGCTAAAATCTGCGGCAATACGATGCAAATCGGCACCAAGTTCAGGGTCATAACAGACTTCAATGGTGTGCAGCTTCCCTTGCGAGACCATGCTTAAAGGTTCTTGCAAAAGAGCATCAACCACAGGTTTGAGTTGTTCCCGAACCTGTTTCTCATCACATTGCAGCACATCATAATAGAGCAACAGGCTATGATAGCTCGGCACCACTTCAAGCAGCCACGGAAACTTTACAGGTAAGCTTCGCGCGAGCTGTTGCACCCGCGCATTAATGGTCAGCTCAATGCGGGGCTCAAGGTGGATCATCAGCGCATCCGCAGCGGCACTTTGAAATTGCCAGGTACTCATGATAACTCGGCGCGGATCGCCTTCACCGCCGCCAGCGCTTGCGGATTATCACCATGGACACAAAGCGTATCGGCAGGAAGCAAAATAGCGCCACCATCATAACTAGAAATGCTCTCTCCGCGCGCAAACGCTAAGGCTTGGGCAACAATTTGTTCGGGGGTCTCAAGCACAGCACCTTCAAACTGACGTGAGCGTAATTGTCCACTACTCTCATAGCGACGATCGGCAAAGGCCTCGAACAGTAAATCGACATCGTACTGGGCGGCGATTTCCATCACTTCACCCCGTTGCATTTTTGCCAACGTCATTAGTTTTAACGGTTGCGGGCGGCCGCGGTTAAGTTCAGCCAAGGTGCGAACCACTACAGTGAACAGTTCATCGTCACGCTGCATCGCGTTGTACAAGGCACCATGCGGCTTCACATAGGCCAGTGGTACTTGCTCGGCATGACAGATGGCATCCAATGCACCAATTTGGTAGAGCAATTGGGCCCGTAGCTCATCCGCACTAAAGTGCATGTCACGACGACCAAACCCATACAAATCAGGGTAACTTGGGTGTGCCCCTATCATCACTCCGTGCGCTTTGGCCAAACGCACCGAGTTTTGCATCGTGGCAAAATCTCCGGCGTGAAAACCGCAGGCGATATTGGCTTGGTCAATCAACGGCATGACCGCACTGTCATCACCCATTTTCCAAACGCCAAAACCTTCACCTAAATCACAATTTAACAGCATTAACTAAGACTCTTTTTTATTGCGTTGCGCGGCAGCGAAGCGCGCGTAACTGTAGACAAATAGATACAAACCGACGCCGATAGCGGCCACCATGAACGGCGGCAAAAGCAAGGCGGTTTGTTGATGGGCAACATACACCGCCGCCGCTCCGGTTAACCCTAAGGTCGTCAATGAGGCGCTAATAAAGGTCAGCGGCTCCAACCACTTGGTCAGTTGCTGCACGCCAAGTAACTGCAAGAGTGCGCCTAAAACCACACCCCACGCCAACGGTACGCCTAAGCGATACCAACTTAATTGATAGTCAACTGTGGCAGCCCAAAGCTGGGCTTCACTGGCATTGAAAAACAACAGTCCAACAAGCCCTGCTAAAATCACCAAACGCTGGGTTAACGACATACGCCCTCCTCGTTACGACTGCAGCGCAAGCGCAACCAAAAATACAATAGCGCCGACAATCGGCACCCACAAAATCGGCGATTGATACCATTTCAGCGGGGGTGTGGTGGCATGCTGTTGTGCAGCTTCTGCACGCTGTTCACTTGAGGCGCGTTGTCCTAATAAAAAATACACGCCAAGAAGCAACAAAAAGAGCCCTAACCAGCGCCAACTGGCGGTGTTTTCACCGGCAGGTCCGAGAACTGCAGAGAGTAAACCTGCAACAATCAGTGCTAAGGCGCCAATCCGTTTTGCTATGCTAGTTTTTATCATTGTTATGCATATTTCCTTGTTTTTTCGCGGCACGCCAAGTGATCCAAAAGCCCACCCAGCCCACGATTTCAATAAAGAGACCAAGAACGATGGTCACCAAATTTTGCTCCCAAACACCACTTAATACGACCGCAAAACCAATCACAATCAGAATCAGTGCGTAAATCATAAAATGCTCCTTGTGCTTTGTTTCACCTTAACCAATCTTACGAAAAGAAGGAAGTCGACTGAGGTCGAATATCGACCTTCGGCAATGACACTGGCATACTGCTCTTATCTCTCTTGGCTAAGGAGTCTTACCATGACCCGTACAACGCAAGATGCTGAACACCAACCGGTAACCTGTGGTTCGGAGCATTTACGCCGTGACAGTTTTGTGCTGCCTGCGTTACCACGCCAACTAACACCTAAGCTGGGAATCTTCCGCAGCCTGCCGCAGCGACAATTACGTATGATTGGCCCTTGGTGCTTTCTCGACCATTTTGGCCCTGTTGCACCCCATGACTATCAAAATTTTCGCGTGCCGCCACATCCCCATATCGGCTTACAAACCATTACATGGTTGCTATCAGGACAATTGTTTCACCAAGATAGTTTAGGCTATCAGCAAGCCTTGCGCGCGGGTGAACTCAATTTAATGACTGCTGGCAATGGCATCGCCCACGCCGAAGTGGCCGATGCACAACTCGATGACCCTCTCCATGGCCTGCAGCTCTGGGCCGCCTTGCCAGAAGCCGATGAAGCAACAACGGCGCGCTTCGATCACTACAAAAAATTACCGCAATTTAGTCTCGGTGACTGTCGCGCCACTCTCCTGTTGGGCGAGTACGCCGACGACGAACGGCGTCACCAGTCACCAGCTATTCAGTTCCACCCCATTTTTGCCATGCAATTAACCACCCCGCGCGTGGCGGTGACAGAACTGAAACTCAATCCTGAGCACGAGTATGGCATCTATGTGGTCAGTGGCCGTGTTGACACGCTTGATAAAACCGTTCAACCACACGAGCTGATTTACTTTGGTAGTGACCGAAAGCGCGTGACCATTGAGCTTGCGGCGGATACCGTCGCGCTCGTCATTGGTGGCGAAGCCTTCGCCCAGCCGGTTCATATGTGGTGGAATTTCGTCAGTAGCGATGCCGCCGCTATCCGCCGTGCGCAACAGGAGTGGAACGCTGGCCATCCGCGCTTTGGTACCGTCAGCGGCTATCAAGGCGAGCGTCTATTTGCCCCTGAGCTTCCCTACAGTGGTTTAGAAGGAAACGATTAATGGCAACATTTATGCAAGGCTGCAAGGCCATGCTCCGCCGCTTAGGCTTATGGTTTGTCGCCGCAGGGATCACCCTGGCAGTGCTCTTTATTGCCGTGTTGGTCTATCAACTTACGGTGTATCAACCCGAACTGCCGAAAAGCGCCAATTGTCATGCGCTGCAAACCCTGATGACAGACGATCAAGCTGCCCAGTTGTACCTCTACCAATGCCAACGTGGCGACAATGCCAACTGGAAGGGGCACGAGGTGTGGCTGGAGAAACGCGTTGAAGATGAATGGCAACGTTTACTCACCGTCCCTCTTGAGGAAGGTTGCTTACGCCTCGCGTTGGAAGACCTTACCACGCAACAACGCTTGACGATTTACCATCAAGGTTCACGTGGCGGGTTAAGTCTCGCCACCAGTTCGGTGGTGTATGAACTGCCTGATACAGGTGCGCGTACCATCAGTATTGCCACCGAACGGGTTGCCAATTGTGCGACAGATTAACCGAGCTTCATCACCCATTTAAGCGGTAAACGCTTCATCAGAAAGCCGATAACTGCCCAAGGCCAACGTGGTACGTAGGCAGTTACCGGCTCTTTCTCGATTGCTTTCACCAACAAACGACAGCCCGTTTGAGTATCAATCATAAACGGCGTCTTTTTCACCTTTTCGTTAATTTCTGAGCGGATGTACCCCGGTAAAATGCAGCTGACCTTAATCGGTGACTCGGAGCGAATCAGATCGGCACGAATCCCCTCTGTCAGGGCCAGCAACCCTGCTTTGGTGGCAGCATAGACGGTCATCGCTCGCGGCATCCCACGCAACGCACTGATCGAACTAATGGTCACCAGATGGCCTTGGTTTTGATCACGAAAAATTTCAAGTGCCGCCTCACATTGCGCTAGGGCTGCCACAAAGTTGGTTTGCGCGGTTTGCACATTGGCGTGAAAATAGCCGGTGCCCAATGAAGCGCCTTTGCCCATGCCGGCATTCACGATCACACGGTCAAGACAACCGAACTCACGACGAAATTCCTGAAATACGTGAAACACCGCTTCATGATCATTCACATCTAAGGCTTTGATGCTAATACGACATTTGGGGTACAACTGCTCCAACTCGGTTTTTAATTGTTCCAGACGCTCGGTTCGTCGTGCGCAGAGCGCCAAATTACGCCCCTTGGCGGCAAACTCTCGCGCCATACCTTCGCCTAGTCCTGAACTCGCGCCTGTTATAAGAATCGTTTTACGCGTGTTATGTGGCATGTTAACTCCCTTTTTTGATACAACGGCGACAGCGCCAATGCAGGTAATTGACCAAAAACCAGAAATGCTTGAACGCCGGGTTGCGGGTCTGTTTATGATGGTAACGGTAGTAAATTTGCTGAGCAATAACGCTTAATCGGAACAAGCCAAAGACTTCGTAAAAGGTAAAGTCTTTGACCTCAACATCCATTTTTTGGCAGTAATAGTTGATCACTTCTTGGCGCGTCATCATGCCCGGTAAATGCGTCGGTTGGCGTCGGGTTGAACGGGCAATCGCATCATCATCGGCCTGAATCCAATAGGCCAGGCTATTGCCTAAATCCATCAGTGGGTTGCCAATGGTGGCCAATTCCCAATCCAACACACCAATAATTCGGGTCGGGTCGTTCACGTCCAAGACCAGGTTATCAAAGCGAAAATCATTGTGGGTCATGCACAGGCGTTCGTGTTTCGGCATATGCTGCTCGAGCCAGCGCATGATGCCTTCACTCTTGGGCACATTCCACGTCTTGGCTTGGCGATAACGCTTGTTCCACCCAAGCACTTGGCGCTCGGTGTAACCTTTGCCTTTGCCCAGTTCAGTCAAGTGATGTTGCTCAATATCGATACGGTGCAGTGCAATCAAGCTGTCTAACGCATGCTCACACAGCTGGCGTGTTTGCGTGGTCGTTAGTGTCAATTCTCGTGGCATCGACTGGCGCGGAATAATGCCAGCAATGCGTTCCATCAGATAGAATTCATCGCCAATAATGCTGGCATCGTCGGTGTAATGCAGCATTTTTGGAACATAGGGATAGACCGGCGCAAGCGCTTTTTGCAAGCGGTATTCACGCCCCATATCATGCGCTGACTTGGCTTTTGTGCCCGCCGGTGGACGTCGTAAGATCCAATCGGCATTGGCAAACTGCAAGCGATAGGTCCAATTCGAGGCGCCGCCACTGTATTGCGTCACCGCGACATCGCCCTCTAACTCCGGGAAGTGCTGTTTTAAATAAGCCTGTAGTTTAGCAACGGGAAGTTCTTCACCCTTGCGTACCGCACGCGCTTGATCAACTCCCTTAGCGTCTGCCGTCATCTCAAGCGCCTCGATATTTCGCTAATTCGACTTTCGCAATTGTATTGCGATGCACGGCATCAGGACCATCGGCAATACGCAGCGCCCGTGCCACGGCAAACAATTGCGTCAGTGGCACGTCATGACTCATTCCTGCACCGCCATACAGCTGAATGGTTTCGTCCACCACCTGCTGCAGCACATTTGGGGCCACCACCTTGATGGCAGAAATCTCTGCCAAAGCGTTCATCGCCCCAACTTGGTCAATTTTCCACGCCGCGTAGAACGTCAGCAGACGCGCTTGATCAATCGCAATCCGCATGTCAGCAACCCGTTCAAGGTTGCCACCAAGTTGCAATAAAGGTTTGCCAAAGGCGATACGCTCTTGCCCTCGCTGCATAAATAACTGCAATGCTTTTTCTGCCGCGCCAATGGCGCGCATGCAGTGGTGAATACGGCCTGGGCCTAAGCGTCCTTGGGCAATTTTAAAGCCCGCACCTAAATCACCAATCACGTTCGCTTTTGGCACCCGCACCTGGTCAAAACGTACTTCACCATGGCCATAAGGTGCATCGTACTCGCCAAACGCCGGTAACATCCGCTCAATGGTAACGCCCGTAGTGCTTAACGGCACCAACACCATCGAGTGGCGCTGATGTTTTGCCGCATCTGGATCGGTTAAGCCCATCACAATTGCGAATTCAGCCTGTGGGTGACCAATGCCGGTGGACCACCATTTACGCCCGTTAATCACTACCTCATCGCCATCGGCAACAATCGTGGTTTGCATATTGGTCGCATCTGATGACGCCACATCCGGCTCCGTCATACAAAACACCGAACGAATGTCACCAGCTAACAATGGCGTCAAGTAACGCTCTTGTTGCGCGGCACTGCCGAAGTGATACAAAACTTCCATATTCCCGGTATCAGGCGCATTACAGTTAAAGACTTCAGGCGCCAACAAACTGTGCCCCATCACTTCAGCCAAGGGTGCATACTCCAAGGTACTGAGTCCCGCCCCAAGCTTTGCATCGGGTAAAAAGAGATTCCACAACCCTTCCGCTTTCGCGCGCTCTTTAAGCTCCGCCACCACCGGTGAGACGTCCCAGTGCGTCCATTGTCCATCGGGGTTTAAGCGGCGGTTTTCTTTGTGGTAATTCGCTTCAATGGGCTCGATATGCGCTTGCATAAAAGCGATCAGCCGCTGCCGGTACGCGAGGGTTCTTTCACTGGGTTGGAAGTCCATGATCTCGATACTCTTTTTAACGATAAGTTGATTTGATTGTAGAGAGCCTTCGGGCGCTTATCAACTGTTCACTCCATCACCAGCGAACGTTGCGAAACCGCAGGAACATGCGCCACTAAATAATCAATCAACACCCGTACGGCGGGTAACAAGCCCCGGCGGTGTGGATACACTAAGTGCATGATGCCCATCGGTAAGTGCCAATGGGGTAACACCCGTTGTAATTGTCCTGTTTGCAGGGCTTCGGCACATAAATAATTCGGCAAAGCGACCAGCCCCAAGCCTTGCATGGCCGCTTCACGTAACACAATCATATCGTCAGTAATCAGGCGCGGGGTAAAGCTCACGGTTAAGCGCTCGCCATCGTCGGCCGTTAACTGATACGCATAGCGTCCACTGGTGTAATGTAACGATAACTGGGGCATGTCCATCAGATCCAATGGGTGTTTCGGTACGCCGCGTTGTTGCAATAAACTCGGCGCCGCATATATTGTCAGTGGCGAATCGGCCAAGGGCCTAGCAATCAGCGAAGAATCGTCGATGGATGAACGTACCCGTAAGGCGATATCGATGCCCTCGTCAATGAGATTCACCGGGCGGTTAGTCACCGTCAGCTCAACATTCACTTCTGGATAATCGTGCATAAAGGGGGGCAGCAATTCGGTTAATAAGCTCTGACTGAGCGCATAAGGTGACGCGACATGCACAGTACCACGTGGTGTTTCGCGCACCCGCTGGGTCACTTGTTGCGCCGCTTCCGCCGCGCTCACCAAGGCTTCACAGTGGATTAAAAAGGCCTGGCCGACGTCGGTAAGTTTCAAGCCGCGCGTTGAACGGTGCACCAAACGAATGCCCTGCTCTTCTTCCAATTCGGTCAGCCGACGACTCACCGTCGATTTCGGCATCCCGAGTTCGCGAGCACCCGCACTAATGCTGCCAGCCGCCACCACGCGCGCGAAAATAAGGTAGTTGGTTAAATCAGGTAAGCTCATCGTCCACTCCTTGATTCGTTCCAATTATGGAACGATTGTTTCCATAATAGCGATCTACCACCATTTTTGGAACTCGGTATACTAACCGCATTGATAACACACAGCGCATATCAGAAATTTGGAGTAACTATGAAGGTTTTACATATCGATTCCGGTATTTTCATTGAGCAGTCGGTCAGCCGTCAGCTCAGCCAGCAAATTGTTGCACGTTTTGCCGATGAGGCCACCGAGGTGGTGTACCGTGATTTGGTCACTGAGCCAGTACCCCATTTGGACGCCGAAGCCTTATTAGCAGAGCACAACCCGCTCACCCAAACGCTCTTAGACGAAGTGTTCGCCGCAGACGTACTGGTCATTGGCGCACCAATGTACAACTTTACGATCCCGACTCAGTTAAAAGCTTGGTTGGATCGGATTCTCAAGGCGGGGGTTACCTTTAAGTATACCGAGCAAGGTCCACAAGGCTTATTAACCGGTAAAAAGGTTTATATTGCTTCAGGTCGCGGTGGTATCTACAGCGAAGGTGACGCCGCAGCAATGGATCATCAAGAAAGCTACTTGCGCCAAGCCTTAGCTTTTGTTGGCATCACCGATGTAACCGTGGTGCGTGCTGAGGGTGTAAACCTCGGCGATGAACCACGTCAACAAGCGCTTGAGAAGGCGCAAGAGACGATTGCTCGTCTCGCTTAAGCCAATTTCATTTATTGCAGCGCTCGGTAACGAGCGCTGATGGTTTCTTCAAGCTCCGTAGCAAAGGCTTCACTCGTCACCTCGCCCATTAACTTGTAGTACAGCTCAGTATAATCAGGTTGCGCAGAGGTCTCCTGTTGCAACGCATCAATGTACATATACCACAAAAAGAATAAGCCACTCTCGTGTCGCTTGCGGATCTCAGCATCAATACGCTCAGACCACACCAAGCCACAGGCATAATGGACGGCAATCGGGTCGTGTTCTTCAGCACAGTCTTGCCGCGCTTGTTGGAAGCGTAACTCGGTGTAGTCGGCGGTCAGCGGCGACTGTTGCAAATAACGTGCCGCCATAAACTCTGCCGCCCCCTCGTGGATCCACGCTTGATCCTGACTAAACTGCCCAGCTTGATACAAATGTGCAAATTCATGTGCCACAAACCACAAGGTATCTTCAACAAAATACGCGCCCCGTAAGCGCTCCGATAGCACCGCTCCATACCAATGTAAGGTCATTTGTTGGTTAACGACGCCGCCTTGATAACCGTAGCGGCCGTCATCGGTCGTGCTATACGAGGCAAGCACCATCGGCGTATAGGTTAAACTCGGCAGCCGTGCATTGAAAAAGTTAAGTAAGGCCGGAGTTTCGGTTGCCAAGCCCTGCTGTAAGCTCGTCGGAAGTTGCGGGTCAAGCAAAGTCGTCACCCCACGTACGCCCTCGCTATTGCCCTGTTGCGGCCCTACGTAAACCAGACTCCCGTCAGTCGCACTGGTTTCTTGCCAACTCAGTGCGCCCATGCCCTGTTGCTCAGGAATAAGAATATGCACATCTTCGGGCGCGCGCATGGTAAAGGTGTAGACAAATTGCATGGCACTTTGGCAATGCTCTGGGCAAATTTTAAAACGGCCAGTAAACCACGCTACTCCGCCATCGCTAAAAGGCATAAAGGGTGCGTAGTCCTTCCGCAAGCTGACATAGGTAGGGGTTAATTGAAATGCCACACTTTGAAACGGCTGTCCGTCTGCGCGCGCAATGAATTCCCGTTGCTCAGCGTCACGGCCAATATAAAAGCCCGCCTCCAGCGGTTGCCAGCGTTGTTGCCGGCTGCTATCGGGGTTGCGAATAAAAGTCGCCTGCTGCACCGGTTTCGCGAAGGTGTACTCTAACAACCACTGCTGTTGTTCGGTGCGGGTCATTTCGACGGTGACCATGGCTGAACGATTGCCATGCAACCACTGGGCCACGAACCAAAGCCCTACCGCGACCCCCAATAACACCACCAAAATTGGCTTTTTATGCATACATCACCTCTTGCTAGAAGGTTTTAGCATACGTGTTACACAAAGGTATCGCTAGCAGGAAGTGTTACGGATTATTCGGGGGTGGAAAATCAAGCTCACACGGCTGACCATCGTTATCATCGTCGAGTTGCGTTTCTGGGCAATGGGTGAGAAAAAACATGGCTTCGTCACGCGAACGCATTTCGTTGCAGTAACGCCGTCCATCGCAGCGAAATCGTGGATCGCGTTTGTAGACTGCACCGCGCACGCCCTGCACGATTTCTTTCACTAAACCGCGCTCTTCGCCACGCTCTTCAGCTTCTTGATTCAAGCTATAATTCCATGCTGCCAATGCGAGTATCGCAAGCAAAATCCACTTTTTCATTGAAGTTATCTCATGAGCTGTTGAAAAGGTTAAAAAGCAACCACTCTTGAGATTAGCGTAATTCCGACAATTGTAAATACACGACGGTTATCAACGCACTATGTATGTTTTATGTTAATAAGAACAAAAAAGCACCGATCCGAAGACCAGTGCTTTTGTTTTCTGCGTGATGACCTAAGTCATCTCAAACGCGCTTACCAGCCCGTTTTTTCGCGTAATGCTTTACCGATGTCAGCAAGGCTACGAACGGTTTTCACGCCAGCGGCTTCAAGGGCAGCAAACTTCTCGTCTGCAGTACCTTTACCACCAGAAATGATTGCGCCCGCGTGACCCATACGCTTGCCCGGAGGAGCAGTAACACCAGCGATGTATGATACAACTGGCTTGGTCACGTTGTCCTTGATGTACTCAGCAGCTTCTTCTTCTGCAGTACCACCGATTTCACCGATCATAACGATAGCTTCGGTTTCTGGATCTTTTTCGAACATTTCGAGAATGTCGATGAAGTTAGAACCAGGAATTGGGTCACCACCGATACCAACACAGGTTGACTGGCCGAAACCTTCGTCAGTGGTTTGCTTGACCGCTTCATAGGTCAAGGTACCTGAACGTGACACGATACCCACTTTACCTTTCTTGTGGATGTGGCCTGGCATGATGCCGATCTTACACTCGTCAGGAGTAATAACACCTGGGCAGTTTGGACCGATCATACGCACGCCTTTGTGCGTCAAATATTCTTTCACGTAAAGCATATCTAAGGTAGGGATACCTTCAGTGATACATACGATCAACTCGATGCCTGCGTCTGCAGCTTCGATGATTGAGTCTTTACAGAAAGGTGCTGGTACGTAGATGACAGATGCAGTTGCACCTGTTGCTTCTACTGCTTCAGCAACAGTGTTAAATACAGGCAAGCCAAGGTGTGTTTGACCACCTTTACCTGGCGTTACACCGCCAACCATTTGCGTGCCGTAAGCAATCGCTTGCTCAGAGTGGAATGTACCTTGGCCACCAGTGAAACCCTGGCAGATCACTTTGGTATCTTTATTGATCAAAACAGACATTATTGACCTCCTGCCGCAGCAACCACTTTATCAGCAGCGTCAGACAAGCTTTCTGCTGCAATGATGTTCAGGCCACTTTCTGCTAATTTTTGACGACCTAGTTCAGCGTTGTTACCTTCAAGGCGAACCACTACAGGTACTTTAACGCCAACTTCTTCAACTGCGCCCATGATGCCTTCAGCAATCATGTCACAACGTACGATACCGCCGAAGATGTTTACCAACACGGCTTGTACTGCGTCATCAGACAGGATGATTTTGAATGCTTCGGTCACGCGCTCTTTGGTCGCGCCGCCACCAACATCCAAGAAGTTTGCAGGCTGGCCGCCAGCAAGCTTAACGATGTCCATAGTACCCATTGCAAGGCCAGCACCGTTCACCATACAACCGATGTTACCGTCGAGTGCAACGTAGTTCAGTTCCCACTGAGCTGCTTGTGCTTCACGCTCGTCTTCTTGCGAAGGATCGTGCATTTCACGGATTTTTGGTTGACGATACAGCGCGTTGCTGTCGATGTTGATCTTACCGTCCAAGCAGTGCAGGTTGCCTTGCTCGGTGATCACCAATGGGTTAATTTCAAGCAATGCGAAGTCGTACTGTTCGAACATTTTCGCAAGGCCAAGGAAGATTTTCGTGAACTGCTTCACTTGATCAGGGTTCAAGCCAAGTTTGAAGCCTAATTCACGACCTTGGTAAGGCTGTGCACCAACCGTTGGGTCGATGATTGCTTTCAAAATTTTCTCAGGCGTTTCTTCAGCAACTTTCTCGATCTCAACACCACCTTCAGTTGACGCCATGAACACGATTTTACGTGTTGCGCGGTCAACAACGGCACCGAGATAAAGCTCAGAAGCGATGTCAGTCAAGCTTTCAACCAAGATTTTGGCAACAGGCTGACCGTTCGCATCTGTTTGATAAGTAACTAAGTTTTTACCTAACCAGTTGCTGGCAAAGGCGTGTACTTCGTCATGGCTAGAAACAAGTTTTACACCGCCCGCTTTACCACGGCCACCAGCGTGAACTTGTGCTTTAACAACCCAACGATCGCCGCCGATTTTTTTGGCAGCTTCAACAGCTTCGTCTGCAGTGTCAACTGCGAAGCCTTCAGATACTGGCAAACCAAACTCTTTAAAGAGTTGTTTGGCCTGATACTCATGCAAGTTCATGATAATCTTCCGAATCTTTTGAACAACAAAAGCAGCCTTATGCTGCTTCCCCGAAATGTCGCACGTAGTTTACAGTCTTGTGCGGAAAAAAAACAGCCGCATGAAGTAAATCTGACCAGTTTACCTCACGCGGCTTGCACATCCTTAGATGTCCAACAGTAAGCGTTGTGGATCTTCGAGCAACTCTTTAATGGTTACCAAGAAGCCAACTGACTCTTTACCGTCGATAATACGGTGGTCATATGACAATGCTAAGTACATCATCGGTAAAATTTCAACCTTACCGTCGACCGCCATTGGGCGATCTTGGATTTTGTGCATCCCCAAGATAGCGCTTTGTGGTGGGTTCAAGATAGGTGTTGATAACAATGAACCGAACACGCCACCGTTAGTGATGGTGAAGTTACCACCTTGCATATCGTCCAAGGTCAATTTACCGTCACGGCCTTTAAGCGCAAGCTCGCGAATACCGTTTTCAACATCGGCAATGCTCATTTTGTCAGTGTCGCGTAGCACTGGTGTTACCAAGCCACGTGGCGTTGACACAGCAATGCTGATATCAAAGTAGTTGTGGTAAACGATATCGTCACCGTCAATTGACGCATTTACTTCAGGGAAACGCTTCAACGCTTCGGTCACAGCTTTCACATAGAAGCCCATGAAACCTAAACGGGTGTCATGACGTTCTTCAAATACGTCTTTGTATTTCTTACGCAAGTCCATGATTGGCTTCATGTTGACTTCGTTGAACGTGGTCAACATTGCGGTTGCGTTTTTCGCTTCTAACAAACGCTTCGCGATAGTCTTACGCAGACGCGTCATAGGTACGCGCTTCTGATCACGATCACCGGCAGCTGGTGCTGCAGCAGAAGTTGCTTGCGCCGCTGGAGCAGCCGCTTTCGCGCCGCCTTTCACGTGCTTCTCAACGTCTTCTTTAGTGACGCGACCGCCTTTACCAGTGCCTTTCACATCAGCAACTTTTAAGCCGTGCTCAGCCAGTAAACGACGTACCGCTGGGCCTGCAACTTCGCTATCGCCGTCATCGTCAGCAGCGGCACTTTCTTGTGCTGGAGCTGAGCTCGCAGCCGCTGCAGCGCCGGCTTCAACAATACCGATCACATCGTCAGCAGCAACAGTTGCGCCTTCGTCTTGCTTGATTTCAGCAAGCACGCCGTCAGCCGGAGCGACGACTTCAAGGACCACTTTGTCTGTTTCGATATCGACAAGGTTTTGGTCGCGCGTTACCGCTTCACCAGCTTTCACGTGCCACGTTGCAATGGTAGCGTCCGCCACAGACTCAGGAAGCTGTGGTACTTTCACCTGCAGTTTTTCACCGCTGCCACTTGCTGCTTTTGCAGCTGGTTTGTCGTCAGCTTTGCTGTCCGCTTTAGCGTCAGTTTTTGCTGCCGCGCCATCGCCTTTCTCAAGCTTACCAATCACTTCGTCAGCACCAACAGTGGTACCTTCTTCAGCAATAATCTCGCCAATAACGCCGTCTTCAGGTGCAACAACTTCGAGCACCACTTTGTCGGTTTCGATATCGACCAGATTTTGATCGCGTGACACTTTGTCTCCTGGCTTGACGTGCCAGGTAGCGACTGTCGCATCTGCAACAGATTCAGGGAGTTGTGGAACTTTAATATCAATAGCCATGGTCAATTATCACCTATTTAATGGTTAGCGCGTCATCGACTAATTTTTGCTGCTGCTGGTTGTGCTCAGACAGATAACCTACCGCTGGTGCCGCAGAGGCTTCACGTCCTGCATACGTTAAGTTTGCACCCTTAGGAATTGCCGCCCAGAAATGATGCTGGCTACTATACCAAGCACCTTGGTTCTGCGGTTCTTCCTGGCACCAAACGAAGTCTTTGACATGCTTGTATGCTTTCAAGATCTCAGCCACTTCTTCGGCAGGGAACGGGTACAATTGTTCGATACGAATAATCGCAACGTCGTTGCTTTCGCGCTCACGGCGCTCTTTCAACAAATCGTAGTAAACTTTGCCTGAGCAGAATACCACGCGTTTTACTTTCTTCGCGTCTAAAGAATCGATTTCCCCAATCGCATTCTGGAATACGCCATCGGTCATTTCATCCAAGCTAGATACCGCTAACGGATGACGTAACAACGATTTTGGTGTCATGACAATCAGCGGGCGACGTACAGGACGTAACTGCTGACGGCGTAACATGTGGAATACCTGTGCTGGCGTTGTTGGCACACAGACCGACCAGTTGTGGTCTGCAGACAACTGCAAGAAACGTTCAAGACGCGCCGAACTATGCTCAGGGCCTTGACCTTCGTAGCCGTGTGGCAACAGCATGGTCAAGCCACACAAGCGGCCCCACTTCTGTTCACCTGAGCTTAAGAATTGGTCAATCACTACCTGTGCACCGTTGACGAAGTCACCGAACTGGGCTTCCCACATCACCAACGAATTGGGTTCTGCCGTAGCATAACCGTATTCAAACGCGACCACTGCCGCTTCCGACAATACCGAGTCATAAATTTCGATCGGGCCTTGGCCTTCACGAATATTATTCAACGGCATGTAGGTGGTGGCGTCTTTTTGGTTATGTAACACCGCATGACGATGGAAGAAGGTACCACGGCCACTATCTTGACCGGTCAGGCGAATGTGAATGCCTTCATCAACCAAAGACGCGTAGGCCAAGGTTTCTGCAAAGCCCCAGTCCGCCAGCTTCTCGCCGTTCGCCATTTTTAGGCGCTCGTCATACACTTTTTGCACACGTGAATGCAACTTATGCCCTTCTGGCACTGTGCTCATTTTCACGCCCAGTTCTTGTAACTGGGTTTTACTAATTTTTGCGTCGTAGTCGACGTCCCACTCGTTGCCGATGTACTTCGACCAATCGCTTGAGTGGGCGCGCATTTCACGCCATTCTTCAACAACGATTTCGCCCTTATCGAGCAAGTCACGGTAGTTGCTGACAAAGCTTTCTTCTTCATCACTACCAATCACGCCGGCATTCGCCAAACGTGACGCGTACAAGCTACGTGCAACTGGATGCTTCTTCACTTTGGCGTACATCAACGGCTGCGTAGCGCTTGGCTCGTCAGCTTCGTTGTGGCCATGACGACGGTAGCAGACCAAATCGATCATTACGTCACGCTTAAAGGTGTTACGGAAGTCGATCGCAAGTTGCGTCACAAACACAACCGCTTCTGGGTCGTCAGCATTAACGTGGAAAATTGGCGCCTGCACCATTTTCGCAATGTCAGTACAGTATTGCGTAGAGCGAGTGTCTTCACGTTTTGAGGTGGTGAAACCAACTTGGTTGTTCACCACGATACGGATTGAACCACCACACTGGAACGCACGGGTTTGTGACATGTTGAAGGTTTCTTGCACGATCCCTTGACCGGCGATTGCTGAGTCACCGTGAATGGTGATTGGCAACACTTTTGAACCCTCTTTGTCGCCCAAGCGATCCATCCGCGCACGCACCGAACCCATGACGACTGGGTTAACGATTTCTAAGTGCGACGGGTTAAAGGCCAAGGCTAAATGCACGTCGCCGCCTGGGGTGTCAAAGTCAGATGAGAAGCCCATGTGGTACTTTACGTCACCTGAACCTTTGTTATTCGCGTGCTTACCAGCGAACTCATCGAACAAGTCTGATGGTTTCTTACCTAGCACGTTCACTAACACGTTCAAACGACCACGGTGCGCCATACCGATAACGGCTTCTTTAGTACCCTGCTCACCGGCACGGCTAATCAACGCCTTCAACATTGGAATAAGGCTATCACCACCTTCCAATGAGAAACGCTTCGCGCCCGGGAATTTTGAACCTAGGTATTTCTCAAGGCCATCCGCGGCAACCAATTCTTTAAGAATTTTCTTTTGCTGTGCGCTGTCGAACTCTGGACGTCCACGCACACCTTCCAAGCGTTGTTGAATCCAACGTTTCTCTTCGGTCGACACGATGTGCATGTATTCTGCACCAATCGAGCCGCAATAAATCTGTTCGAGCAACTGATGAATTTCACCAAGCTTCATGGTCTCTTGACCGACAGCTAGTGATCCAACATTAAACTCTTTGTCGTAATCGTCTTTGGAGAGTTCGTGATGCTCAAGTGACAAGTCTGGAACTTGCGCTTGCTTCCACAAATCAAGCGGGTCAAGACTGGCGTGCTGATGACCGCGGAAGCGATAGGCATTGATAAGCTGCAACACGCGCACTTGTTTTTGATCAGGCGCACCCGCAACCACAGTTCCTGATTGCTTCAGCTTGTTCTTCGCTAACGCACGGAATTGCTCACGAATTTCACTGTGTTTGGTGTCGTGGCCGCTGCCCTCACGTGGCAACTGGTCAAAAACCTTACGCCACTCGTCACCAACAGCAGTAGGATCGTCGAGATAAACTTCAAATAGCTCCTCGACATAAGCCATGTTACCACCGGCCAGGTGGGAAGATTCTAGCCAGGCTTGCATTACACCGTCTTGCATCGCTGTTCCTTCACACTCACTTTTATAAAAAAATAGCCATCCAAGCTGGATGGCTATTTCGATACAGCTCGGCCAATACTATAGCAAAATCAACGCGACTTAGTTAAATCGCGCGATTCAATAGCATGGATTTGATGTGTCCAATAGCCTTTGTAGGATTCAATCCTTTCGGGCAGACATTGACACAGTTCATGATTCCGTGACAACGGAATACGCTGAACGCGTCATCTAAGTCGTCAAGGCGCTGCTCAGTCGCCGTGTCACGGCTATCGATCAAGAAACGATAGGCGTGCAACAAACCTGCAGGACCAATGAACTTATCAGGGTTCCACCAGAATGATGGGCACGAGGTTGAACAACATGCACACAAAATACACTCGTACAAGCCATCCAATTTCGCCCGCTCTTCTGGCGATTGTAAGCGCTCGCGCGCTGGAGGTGTTTTATCGTCGTTAATCAGGTACGGCTTGATCTTTTCGTACTGCTGATAGAACTGGCTCATATCAACGATCAAATCACGAATCACTGGTAAGCCTGGTAACGGGCGAATGACAATCTTATTGCCTTTCAGCGCCGATAATGGCGTGATACACGCCAAACCGTTTTTACCATTCATGTTCAGACCATCTGAACCACACACGCCTTCACGGCATGAACGACGGAATGCTAATGTTGGATCTTGCTCTTTCAATTTCAACAGCAAGTCCAGCACCATCATGTCTTGATTTTCACCCACTTCAAGGGTGTAGTCCTTCATATAAGGTGCGTTATCAACATCCGGGTTGTAACGATAAACGGAAACACTCAACTTCTTCATCGTTGTCACCTAACCTTAGTAAGTTCGCGCTTTTGGCGGGAATGCTTCACGCAGCTTCGGCTGCATATTCACTTCACGTTTCACCATATCTTCTGTTTCTGGGCGATAGACACTGTGAACCAACCAGTTCTCATCGTCACGCTCAGGGAAGTCAGCACGGCTATGCGCGCCACGGCTTTCAGTACGGAAGTTTGCTGCAACTGCAGTTGAGTAAGCGGTTTCCATCAAGTTGTCCAGTTCAAGACACTCGATGCGCTGGGTGTTGAATTCGGCACTGGTATCGTCCAAACGTGCAGACTTCAAACGCTCGCGAATTTCTTTCAACTCAGCCAAACCTTCTTTCATTGATTCGCCTTCACGGAATACCGAGAAGTTCAACTGCATGCAGTTCTGCAAATCTTTCTTGATTTGTACTGGGTCTTCGCCTTGCTGGGTGTTTTCCCAACGCTGGGTACGTGCAAGTGCTGCATCAACGTCGTCTTGGCTTGCTTCACGAGCTTCAGTGTTCGCCGCCAGTGATTCACCCAAGTGCAGACCGGTCGCACGACCGAACACCACCAAGTCAAGCAATGAGTTACCGCCCAAACGGTTTGCGCCGTGGACCGATACACAAGCAATCTCACCACAAGCAAACAGACCTTGGATAGGTGTTGCGTTGCCGTTAGCATCGATTTGCAGAGCCTGACCATTCACGTCCGTTGGAATACCACCCATCATGTAGTGACAGGTTGGAATAACTGGAATTGGCTCTTCTGCAGGGTCAACGTGAGCAAACGTCTTGGCCAAGTCACAAACACCTGGTAGACGGCTTTCGAGAACGTCACGGCCCAGGTGATCAAGTTTCAATTTCAGGTGCGGACCTAATGGACCATCGCAACCACGACCTTCACGGATTTCAGTCATCATTGAACGTGCAACAACGTCACGTGACGCTAAGTCTTTTGCGTTTGGTGCATAACGCTCCATGAAGCGCTCACCATCTTTGTTCAACAAGTAACCGCCTTCACCACGGCAACCTTCAGTTACCAAGGTACCCGCACCAGCAATACCGGTTGGGTGGAACTGCCACATTTCCATATCTTGCACCGGTACACCAGCACGCAGAGCCATACCAACACCGTCACCAGTGTTGATGTGGGCGTTGGTGGTTGATGCGAAAATACGACCCGCACCACCTGTTGCCAAGATAACGGCTTTCGCTTTCACGTAGAAAACTTCACCAGTTTCAATATTTAATGTGGTCACACCTACCACTGCGCCGTCTTGGTTCTTCACCAAATCGAGTGCATACCACTCAGAAAAAACGGTGGTTTTGTTCTTCACGTTTTGCTGATAGAGCAAGTGTAAAAGTGCGTGACCGGTACGGTCCGCTGCTGCCGCTGTACGTGCAGCTTGCTCGCCACCAAAAGCTTTCGACTGACCGCCGAATGGGCGCTGGTAGACTTTACCGTTGTCGAAACGAGAGAATGGGAGACCCATGTTTTCCAATTCAAGAATGGCTTCTGGGCCAGTCTTACACATGTACTCAATAGCGTCTTGGTCACCAATGTAGTCCGAACCTTTAACGGTATCGAACATGTGCCATTCCCAGTTATCTTCGTGGGCGTTCCCAAGCGCTACGGTAATACCGCCCTGCGCTGATACCGTGTGTGAACGGGTTGGGAATACTTTAGACATCAAGGCACAGGTCATGCCTGATTGAGAAATTTGTAATGCTGCGCGCATACCCGCGCCGCCAGCACCAATAACTACAGCATCAAATTCGAGTGTTTGTACGCTCACTTACACACCCTCCACAGGCCACACGACCAGTAAACCAGCAAGCCAGTAACCGATAAGTGCAACACTTACTACGAATTGAATGAAAGCTCGTAAGCCAGTCGTTTTGACGTAGTCTGTCAGTACCTGCCAGATACCGATCCAACCGTGGATAAGTACTGCAGTTAACGCCAACATAGTGAAGACTTTCATACCTAAGTGACCGAATAAGTTGGTCCACACGGCATAGTTCAAGGTTTCTGCGGAAACCAAAAAGCTCACCATAAAGATGGCGTACAACGCCATAATGATTGCTGAAGCGCGTAGCAGAATGAAATCATGCGTGCCGCTACGGCCAAATGTCGAAGCTACTTTTACCATAACCACACCCCTGCTAATACAGAAAGAAGGATAGCCAGCACGAATACTGCTTTGGCGCTTACACGGCCAGAATTGAGCTCTTCAAAGTAGCCCATGTCCATGCACATGTGGCGAACGCCAGCCAGTACGTGGTAACCAAGTGCGGTTAAGATGCCCCAGGCGATAAACTTAGCAATGAAGCTGGTGAATAGATCATGCACCATTGCAAAGCCCTCGGCCGATTGCAGAGATGTTGCTAGCGCCCAAATCAGCATTCCCAACGCCACGAGCATAATAACGCCCGAGATACGATGAAGAATTGAACTGATAGCGGTTGCTGGAAAGCTAATACTTGTAAGTTCTAAATTTACAGGTCTTTGTTTTTTCACGATTGTTGTGCCTTTCAGAAAAGCATTGAAAACATGCTCGGAACTTCAAACATCCTCAGTAAAGAGGACCCTGTTAGATCGCCGCCAAAGTATATAAGCCATAGCACGGAATTACAATTCTCTAGCGCCGACTTTCCTAGAAAAACGTGTTTTTTTTCGCTTTAGATCAACAGACTTTACTTACATTGAAAAGACAACCCTACCTTAGTCGTATACCCAGTCCGATCAATTCCACGTATAAAACACCCCCAAACGTTGAAGAGCGCACTTGTCATCTAAATGACATATTGCTGCGTAACAATGACAGCTTTGCTTGACAAAAGCGTCCTTCTCTCGGGACAATTAAACACCCGTTTGAATTGACATGAGCGGTTAAGATCAAGTAAATTCTAGCGCTCTTTTTTAGTGATGAAGCAGATTAGAACAAGGAGATTTCCTTATGGCTGATCGTAAAGCCACCCTGCAGATTGACGGCCAATCCATTGAATTACCAGTGTTATCTGGTACAGCCGGCTATGATGTAATTGACGTGCGTACACTTGGAAAACACGGTTTTTTCACCTTTGACCCTGGCTTTTTAGCAACAGGTTCTTGTGAATCGAAGATCACCTACATCGATGGTGAGCAAGGCATTCTTCTGCACCGCGGATACCCTATTGATCAGCTTGCGACCCAAGCGGACTATCTGGAAGTGTGCTACATGCTGCTTCACGGTGAAGCACCAACACAAGAACAGTACGACGCGTTTAACAGCACTATCACCAAGCATACGATGGTGCATCAAGGTCTACACAATTTCTTTAACGGCTTCCGTCGCGACGCTCACCCAATGGCGATGCTTTGTGCGGTTACCGGTGCTTTATCATCGTTCTACCACGACGATTTAGATATTCATGACGAAAAACAACGTCTGCGTAGCGCTTATCGCTTGATCGCGAAAATGCCAACTATTGCGGCTATGGCGTACAAATTCAGCATTGGTCAGCCTTTCGTTTATCCGAAAAACGACCTTTCTTACTCAGAGAACTTCTTAAACATGATGTTCTCAGTGCCAGCTGAAGACTACAAAGTGAACCCTGTCATCGCTAAAGCGATGGACCGCATCTTCACCTTGCACGCAGACCACGAGCAAAACGCTTCAACCTCAACCGTGCGTTTGGCCGGTTCTTCAGGCGCGAACCCTTATGCATGTATTGCAGCGGGTGTTGCGTCACTTTGGGGACCTGCACACGGCGGTGCCAACGAAGCTTGCTTGCGCATGTTGAGCCAAATCGGTTCTGTGGACAACATTCCAGAGTACATTGAGCGTGCGAAAGACAAGAACGATCCGTTCCGTTTGATGGGCTTCGGTCACCGTGTTTACAAAAACTTCGACCCACGTGCCACGGTAATGCGTGAAAGTGCACACGAAGTTTTGAAAGAATTGAATATTCAAGATCCGCTGCTTGACGTTGCCATGGAACTTGAGCGCATCGCTCTTGAAGACCCATACTTCGTTGAGAAGAAACTCTACCCTAACGTAGACTTCTACTCAGGCATTATCTTGAAAGCCATTGGCATCCCAACCAACATGTTCACTGTTATCTTTGCCTTGTCGCGTACCGTCGGCTGGATTTCACACTGGCATGAAATGATGGGTGAAGCGAACCAAAAAATCGGTCGTCCACGTCAATTGTATACTGGTGAAGCGAAACGCGATTTCACGCCACTTAAAGGCTAATTGCGAATTTCACCACTATTTCGTTAAAAAGCACGCTTCGGCGTGCTTTTTTGATCACCTCGACAATTATTTTCAAACAATCTTCCAACACTTCATTCCTTATACCACGCGGCTTTGCGAGTTTTTAAAACGCTTAAGCACAAAGTTGGCATGCTCCCTGCATAAACTTTTCAAGTAAAGGCATCGTCCTAAGTTACCAACGTAACGAAGTGTGCGAACGCCATAATTAATGACAAAGAACAACGGGGTCTACCATGAAACACCTTTCCGCTATCTCAAACAAAAGCTTTGCCGGCTTGTCTGCGTTAATTCTGACTTCAAGTCTGTTGCTAAACGGTTGCAGTCAAGCCGGCGCATCTAATAATGCCGAACCCGAGACCACGGTAGAGGTGAGAATTCCTGTAGCGACCGAACTGGTTGCGCAAGGCAGTATCACCTCAAGTTTCAAGACCACAGCTACGCTAGAAGCACGCGACGAAACCGATATCATCAGCAAAGCCAATGGCATTGTCGAAAAAATCCATGTCGAAGAAGGCGACTATGTTGAGCAAGGACAACTGCTTGCCAACCTACGTGATGATGAATACCGCATCCAACTCGCACAGACCGAAGCTGAACTCAACAGCGCCAAGCAAGAATTACATCGCATGAAAGACATGGCTGAGCGCAATATGATTAGTGCTGACGCCTACGACAAGCTGCGTTATCAAGTCGATTTATTGCAAGCGCGTTATGACATGGCGAAGTTAAACCTGACGGAAACCGAAATTCGGGCGCCGATTGCTGGATACATTGCCACTCGTTATGCCAAAACAGGTAACATGATTGGACAATACCAAGCCGAAAAGCTCTTCCACATTGTCGCCCTTGATCGACTGCAAGGTAACGTTTATCTCCCTGAGCGTGAATTGCAGTTTATCAAGGTCGGACAAACCGCTGTCTTAAGCGTCAGCGCCCTACCGAACCAGACGTTGCAAGCGACAGTCGAGCGTATTAGTCCTGTCGTCGATACTCAATCAGGTACCTTCAAAGTGGTGCTCAGTGTCGATAACCCTGAGCAAGCACTGAAAGCCGGGATGTTTGCCCATGTGGATCTCCACTATGCAACCCGTGACAACACCGTGACTGTGCCACGCTATGCGTTACAAAGTCTCGATAATCAACATTCGGTATTCGTTATAGATGCGCAAGGCGTGGCGCACAAGATTGATGTTGCCTTGGGCTTTGAAGATGAAACCCACGTTGAAATCTTAAACGGCTTAGAGGTTGGCCAGCAGCTGGTTGTAAACGGTCAAGCAAATCTTAAAGATGCCGCCCTAGTTGACGTTATCAATAGCGAGAACAACTCATGAGCCTAGCCCGACTGGCAGTACGACGCCCTGTAACCATCGCGATGTTTACCTTAGCCATAGTGCTGTTTGGTTTTGTCGCACTTGGCCGCATCCCGGTCACCTTATTACCTGACCTTTCGTATCCAACGCTTACGGTGCGCACCGACTACCCCGGCGGTGCGCCCAGTGAGGTCGAGCAACTGGTCAGCAAACCTTTGGAAGAAGTATTAGGCACGGTACAAGGCGTGCGACATATCGAATCTATCTCACGCGCAGGCCAAAGTGATGTGCTGTTGGAGTTTGCGTGGGGCTCGGATATGGACCGAGCCAGCTTAGACGTGCGCGAGAAAATGGACTTAGTGCAAATACCCTTAGATCTTGAAAAACCAACACTGTTGCGTTTTAACCCGGCGGAAGATCCTATTTACCGCCTTACCTTGGGATTCGCCGACACCACCGCCCCCACGATTGGTGATCTGAAGCGATTACGTACCTATGCCGAGGAAGAACTAAAACGTCATCTTGAAAGCATTGAAGGCGTTGCATCAGTGCGCTTAGGCGGCGGTTTAGAAGATGAAATTCAAGTTCTCGTCAACGAGCAACAAGCCACCCAACTGCAAATTCCCATGCAGTTGATCATGCAACGCCTACGCGATGAGAACATTAACCTCTCCGGTGGTCGACTCGAAGCCCAACGGGCTGAATATTTGGTTCGCACCGTCAATCAGTTTACTGATTTGGACAGTATTCGCGGCATCTATATTGCCACCCGCAATGACCGCCCCATCTTTTTGCGCGATGTTGCTGAAGTGGTGAATAGTTACAAAGAGCGCGATTCTATCAGCCGTATCGCCGGTAGCGAGGCAGTTGAGGTGTCACTCTACAAAGAGGGTGACGCCAACACCGTGCAAGTATCCAAGGCCATTCAGGCACATTTAGCGTCATTGCAACAACATAAGCTGATTCCAGATAGCTACCAAGTACGTACCTTGGCGGACCAAGCGGTGTTCATTGAGGCGGCGATTGCAGAAGTGCGTGATGCCGCCATTCTCGGTGGCTTACTGGCGATGGTCATCATCTACCTGTTCTTACAGCGGTTATGGCCAACCATTATTATCTCTTTGGCGATTCCTATTTCGATTATCGCGACGTTTAACTTGATGCACGGTTATCATGTCTCGCTCAACATGATGTCACTCGGCGGTATCGCACTCGCCGTGGGGATGTTGGTCGATAACGCTATCGTGGTGCTGGAAAACATTGCCCGTCATCGCGAAACCAGCGATGCAGCAACTGCTGCGGAACAAGGCACCAGTGAAGTGACCGCCGCGATTATCGCGTCAACCCTAACCACCATGGCGGTGTTTTTCCCATTGGTGTTTGTCGAGGGCCTCGCTGGTCAATTATTTGCTGACCAAGCACTGACAGTGACCTTTTCGTTGCTTGCATCGTTGTTTGTCGCACTCACCTTGATCCCAATGCTCTCAGCCAAGCAACGCAGCGCCGATGCCGCCATTACCGATCGCCAGCACTTTCCAGCGGCGACAAAACGGCAAGGTTGGCGCTTCTGGATCATGACCCCGGTGTTGCTAGTGTTCCGTTGGATTCCGTTAGCGCTCCTGAGTGTCATCATCACCATTTGGCGTGCGCTTGCTAAGGCTTTGAGCTTTTTGGTACGGCCCCTACTTATGGGTTTTAATGCGCTGTATCAACTGCTTGCAACGACCTATCAAAAGCTACTGGCGACAGCGCTAAAGGCGGCACATGTGACGCTCTTTGGCATACTGGCAATTGCGGCAGCCTGCTACGCGTTGTTGCCACAGTTACCGGTAAGCTTATTGCCGAGTATGGCGCAGGGCGAGTTTTATGTTGAGGTTGAGTTGCCACCTGGTGCCACCATTCAAGAAACGGATCAGGTGTTAACGCAAATGGCGCAGCAGTTAACTAACGCGCCTGAACTCAACGCCCTGATCGACCGCTCCTACAGCATCGCTGGTACCGGCAGTCTATTGAATGCAGCGCCAGGTCAAAATGGCAACCAATGGGGCCGTTTGAATGTGGTGATGCACAACGCAGACGATGTCTTGGCCGAAGAGCGCGTGCAACAGCACCTACGCAACTATGCTAAGCAATTACCTGGCATCAAAGTGAAGTTTGGCCGACCGGAGCTGTTTAGTTTCAGTAGCCCTATGGCCATTGAAATCACCGGCTATAACCTTGAATTACTGCAACAGGCGGCACGTACGCTGAGCCAAAAGCTTAGCGAAAATGATCGCTTTACCGACATTCGCAGCAATATGACCGAAGGCCAGCCAGAAATCGCGATTTACTTTGATCACGCTCGCCTTGCACAATACGGCTTAACCAGTGCCGAAGTTGCCGATCTACTGGCAACCAAAATCGGCGGTAAAGTCGCCACGCAATTTAGCCTTGATGACCGTAAGATTGATATTCTCGTCCGCAGTCAATACAGCGATCGCGATTCACTACGTGACTTGCAGCAGTTGGTGATTAATCCGGGCTCAACGCGTGAAATCTCATTGCAAGCCGTTGCTGAGATTAAACAAGTTATGGGGCCAAGCGAAATTACCCGTATCAATCAGCAGCGCACAGCCGTCATTCAGACCAACTTGGCGTACGGTGACTTAGGCGCAGCGGTTGCTGATGCACAAGCACTCTTAGCTGCAACGCCGCTGCCGTTAACCTTAAAAGCTAATGTTGCCGGCCAGAACGAAGAAATGCAGCAGTCATTCCGCTCGTTGCAGTTTGCCTTAGTGTTGGCGGTGTTCTTGGTCTATTTGATCATGGCGTCACAATTCGAGTCGTTATTGCACCCGTTCTTTATTTTGTTCACAGTGCCACTGGCCGGTGCAGGCTCAGTACTCGGCTTATACCTGCTTGGGACTGAACTGAGTGTGATCGTGTTTATTGGTCTTATTATGCTAGCGGGGATTGTGGTGAATAATGCCATCGTCTTAGTTGATCGCATCAATCAGCTGCGCCAGCAAGGTCAGGACCGCTATCAAGCCGTTTACTTGGCCGCGCAACAGCGTTTGCGTCCGATTTTGATGACCATGTTCACCACGGTTTTAGGCCTTTTGCCGCTGGCCATCGGCCTTGGGGAAGGTGCCGAAGTCCGCGCCCCTATGGCAATCAGCGTTATCTGTGGTCTGTTGTTCTCAACCGTGCTCACCTTGTTCTTTATTCCATGCTTGTACCTATTGGTCGACCGTAAGCAGGTGAAAACCGTACAGGAGAGCTTGTCATGAACGCCGCTGAACTAGGTGCGACCTTGGCACGTTGGGCGCTACGCCGCCCCGTTACCACCTGTATGCTGTTTTTGTCGATGCTATTGCTTGGCGTATTAAGTTCTCGCCTATTGCCATTGGAAAAATTCCCGGGCATCGAAATCCCTGAGGTAATGATTTCCGCGCCCTACCCCAACTCTACGCCACAGGAGGTTGAGCGTTTGATCACCCGGCCTTTGGAGGAGGCCTTGGCGACCATGAGTAACGTCAAGCGCATGCACTCGTTCTCGAACAGTGATGGTGCTCGCATCTCGTTGCAGTTTGATTGGGGCCAAAATATCGGCAGTAAGGGTATTGAGGCGCGCGAAAAGGTCGATAGCATCCTGCATTTGTTGCCCGCCGATATGGAACGCGTGCAAGTAATGCAATTCAACACCGAAGACATGCCGGTATTCCAATTACGGATCTCGAGCCAGCGTGATTTAAGCAATGCCTATGACCTGCTCGATCGGAGTCTGCGCCGCCCCATTGAGCGCGTACAAGGCGTGTCGCAGGTCAATCTTTATGGTGTTGAAAAACAACAAATTGTAATACGGCTCGATAGCGAAAAACTGGTTCAGCATAACCTTAGCGCAGCCATGGTCAATGCCCGTTTGCAGCAAGCCAATTTCTCGCTAACGGCAGGTTATCTGGAAGCACCACAGCAGCGCATTTTGGTCAACCCTGTCGGTGAATTTCGCGACCTGCAAGAGGTGAAGAACCTGCCGATCACCGCTCGTTTGAAACTCGGCGATATTGCCGAGGTCAGCCGTGAAATGCCTAAACGTAGTGATGGCCGCCACCTCGACCAAACCTATGCCATTGGTCTGGATGTCTTCAAAGAGTCCAGCGCCAACTTGGTGGAAGTTTCGGCGCGGGTGAAGAAGGTGATCGACGAGGTGCGTAACGATCCGCAGTTTAACGGCATTAACCTTTACATCATGGATGACACCGCGAAAGGCGTGACCACCTCGCTTAGCGATTTGATCACTGCAGGTCTAATTGGTGCCTTACTATCGTTTATTGTGCTGTACCTGTTTTTACGCAATATTGTGACCACTTTGGTGGTGGTATTCTCGGTGCCGGTCGCCATCTGTATTGCGCTTGGCGGCATGTACTTCCTCGGCTATTCGCTCAATGTTTTGTCGCTGATGGGCTTAATGTTGGCGGTTGGCATGCTGGTCGATAATGCCGTGGTGATTACCGAAAGTATTCAGTACGAACGCGAACACGGCTACAGTGCAGAACAAGCCACTTTACGAGGTGTTGGCAACGTGTCTATGGCGGTCATTGCCGGCACCTTAACCACCGCCATTGTGTTTTTGCCGAATATTTTTGGTAAGAAAATCGACATTACCATTTTTCTTGAGCATACCGCCGTGGCCATTTGCTTGTCGCTGTTAGCCTCGTTGGTAGTGGCACAAACCTTGATCCCGCTCTTGGCGACCCGCTTGAGCAACGCACTGGTCAGCAAGAAAAAGCAAACCTCGCAACCTTCACGTTATCGTCGCCTGTTGGAATGGTCATGGCGTCATCCGCGTTGGACTGGAGTCTTTGCAATTGCCCTACTGGCCAGTATTGTGGTGCCGATGGGCGCCGTCAGTGGTGACCAAGATGGACAAGGTTTTAATGATCGCTTGTTTATCAATTACAACCTGCACCAAAACTACAGTTTGGATGAAGTTGAAGCTGAAGTTGCGGTGTTTGAAGACTTTCTTTACCGCAATCAAGAAGCCTTTTACATTGACGCGGTGTACACCTACTACACTCCAGGTTACGCCATCTCAACGGTATTGTTGCAGCCAGATCGGCCCATCAAGATGAGTACCTTAATGGCGAACATGCGTGAGAAGTTTCCGCCAATGTTACGCAGCGAACCGCAATTCGGCTGGGGTAATGGTGGCCCGGGAATTACCGTAACGCTGAATGGTCAATCCACCACCTTGTTGCAACAACTGGCTGAAGACATCGCGCCCAAGCTCAACGCCATTGAGGGCATCAGCGATGTCCGGTCAGAAGTCGAAGGTGGCCAGTATGAGTATCTGGTGCATATTGATCGCGAGCGTGTGCATCGCTTAGGTCTCAGTACTGCTGACGTTGCCCAACAAGTGGCGACGGCACTTCGAGGTCAACGTTTACGCTCGTTTCGTGGTGATCCAAACGGCGAAATTCCCATGCGCGTTGCCTTGCATCGCGACTATGAGCACTCGCTAGAGAAGTTACAAGCGTTACCCATCATGCAAATTGACGGTCGGGTGATCCCGCTCAACGCGGTCGCACGTTTTGAAAAGCAGCCACGTCTCGGTGAAATCCATCGCCTTGACCGCCGCACCAGTCTATCGGTGCAAGGTAACCTTGCCGATGACCTTGCCTTAAACGATGCCCGTGATGCGATTACCCAGACACTCAGCAACATGACGTTTCCAGACGGCTACACCTGGAGTTTAGATGGCAGTTTTCAACGCCAACAAGAAGCTGAGAACGTAATGTTAATCAACACCTTACTTGCCGTCGCCCTGATCTATATCGTGATGGCCGCGTTGTTCGAATCGGTATTGCTGCCAACCGCGGTAATTACGTCACTACTGTTCTCGATTGTCGGCGTATTCTGGGCGCTAATGCTGACCGGTCAATCCATGTCGATTATGGCGATGATCGGCATTTTGATCCTAATGGGGATTGTGGTGAATAACGGCATTGTCTTGGTCGATCGGATTAACCAGTTGCTGCAACAAGGTGAAAGTCTGCACGATGCTGTGATTGAAGGCAGCGTGAGTCGCCTACGCCCCATCTTGATGACCGTGGCAACCACTGTGCTAGGTCTTATTCCGCTCGCCTTTGGCAGTACCCAAATCGGCGGTGATGGCCCGCCCTACGCGCCGATGGCGATTGCGATTATTGGTGGTTTGGTGCTATCGACGCTCACCAGTCTGTTCTTGGTGCCTTACGTCTACGTGCGCTTGCTCTGGTGGCGGGAGCGCTGGCACGCACTTAAACGTCGCGCCAGCGCCAATGTTAGTCGCTTAATAGCTGATTAGCGCGTTCCAAGTCGGCTGGCGTATCAATGCCAGCCGGCGGATTCACAATAGCTTCAGCCACGTGAATACGCTCGCCATACCACAGCACGCGCAGTTGCTCTAACGATTCAATGGCCTCCAGTGGGCTAGGTTCCCAGTCCACGTAACGCCAAATAAAGCCGGCGCGATAGGCATAAATACCAATATGACGTTTATAGTTTGCCAACGCCCCTAACCGTTCTGCAGGTAGCGCATCGCGCTCATAGGGAATGGCTGCACGCGAAAAGTACAAGGCGTAACCATTGGCGTCGGTTACGACTTTTACCGCATTCGGATTGAGTACTTCTTCCACATGTTCAATCGGTACCGCCAAGGTGGCCATTTGTGCAGCCCGTTGATTCATCAGGTTATCTGCCACCTGACGAATGATTTCCGGCGGAATAAAAGGTTCATCACCTTGTACGTTAACCACCACTTGATCATCTGCCATCGCTAAATAGTCAATCACCTCAGCAATACGTTCAGTGCCGGATTGATGATGCTGCGCTGTCATCATCGCACGCCCACCAAAAGCTTCAACGGCGTCGACAATACGTTGGTCGTCGGTGGCGACAATCACTTCTGCGGCGCCAGCTGCCATAGCACGTTCATACACACGTTGAATCATCGACTTCTGCCCAATCATTGCTAAGGGTTTGCCGGGTAAACGGCTTGACGCGTAACGGGCTGGAATAATTACTGTGAAACTCATGTTGGCAATCGCTCCAATTCTTCAGTGCTAAGCTCGCGCGCCGCACTGTAGTCTAAATAAGGACATCCTTCGCGTACCGGAAACGCTAACCGGTCGCCACGACAAATCAATTCTTGTGTACTGGCATGCCAGACCAAGCGCCCCTTACATAGCGGACAAGCAAGCAAAGCTAAAGTGCGCGGATCACATTGGTAACGTTCACTCATCGGCGTCGCTCGGCTTTAATTGGTCAGCAATCTGCGCAATTAAGGCAGCCGGCAACTGCGCCGTTACCGGCAAATAATAGGCCTTACTTGCGGCAGCTAAGCCACGCCACTTCATCGCATCTTTTTCGGTCATTAACACCACCTCATAAGTACCCAGCGCATCCGCATCTTGCGCGCTATAGGCATAATGATCGGCAAACGCTTGGGTGTCAAAGTCACGCGATTCAAGCTGACTCACGGTAGCAAAAAAACGCTCGGGGTGACCAATACCTGCTATCGCAACAGTGCGACCATTCGGCAAAGCTGCGCATGGCGCGTCATCACTGACACGACGCCAGCCTTGGGGTTGCAACTGCATCGCATAGACATGACTAAGCCCATGAAGTTCCGCCGGTGTCGGTGCACCATTGACCACCACCGCATCGACACTGGCAAGCCGCTTTACGGGCTCACGTAAGGGCCCAATCGGCAAGCGCCAACCGTTCCCAACACTGCGCGTAGCATCGACCACCGCAATCTCGAATTGCCGCGCCAAGGCATAATGTTGTAGGCCATCGTCGCTAATAATCACAGTGGTGTTTGGGGCAATGCGTAACACTTCTGCGGCCGCGGCATTGCGATCCGGTGCCACCACCAACGGTACGCTGCTGCGCTGCGCTAAAAGCAATGGCTCGTCACCACAGCTCTGTGCAGAGGTGGCTGCTGTCACACTTAACGGGAATGGTCCTTTGCCACCATAACCGCGAGAAATGACCGCAGGTTGATGTCCAAGCGCTTGGAGCCGTTCGATTAAGGCCAACGTCACAGGGGTTTTACCGGTACCACCAACACTAATGTTGCCCACCACAATCACCGGAACGGACAAAGGCGTTGGCGGATGAGAAAGGAAACGGCGGCGGCGCCACGTCGACACCGCCACAAACAGAGCGTGGAAAGGTAAAAACAACCAAAGCCAAGGCACGACCGTTTTACGATACCACGCCTTCGTGATGGACATTAGCTCGCCTCGCCACCGAACTGTAGGCTGTACAACTGATAATACGCACCTTTGTGCTCTAACAATTGCTGGTGGTTGCCGCGTTCGATCACTGCACCATCTTCCAACACCAGAATTTCATCAGCGTTTTCAATGGTAGATAAACGATGGGCGATGACAATCGAGGTGCGATCTTGCTGCAAGGTCTTTAATGCGCTTTGAATATGACGCTCTGATTCCGTATCGAGCGCCGAGGTGGCTTCGTCCAAAATCAAAATCGGCGCATCACGCAACAAGGCGCGCGCAATCGCGATACGTTGACGCTGACCACCTGAGAGCATCACGCCATTTTCACCAACCATGGTCTCTAAACCTTGTGGCATATTGTCCGTGAACTCTGTCACATAGGCGCTTTCCGCCACTTCACGAATGCGCTCTGGGCTCACTTCACCGTGCGCACCATAGGCAATATTGTTGGCAATGGTATCGTTAAACAAAGTGACATGTTGTGACACTAACGCAAACTGACGGCGTAACGCTTTCAGTTGGTAATCGTAGATATCAGTCCCATCAAGCTCGATGGTACCGTCCTGCGGGGTATAAAAGCGCGACAATAAGTTTGAAATGGTCGACTTACCACTACCCGAGCGCCCTACTAAAGCAAGTGTTTTACCCGGCGCGACATGGAAGCTCACATCAGCAAGTGCCGGCGTTTCTGTCTCATCATAAGTAAACGAGACATGGTTAAAACGAATGTCACCCTCAGCGCGCTCGATTTGCTTGGTACCAGTATCTTTTTCTGGCACTTCATCCAAAATTTTGAAAATGGCTTGGCCCGCTGCAATTCCTCGTTGGAAATCGCTATTCACTGTGGTCAGTTGTTTCAACGGTCGCAGTAACATAATCATGGAGGTCAAAAGTGCAGTAAATGCCCCAGCTGAAAGCTCTTCCAGCATGTCCGGGAAGCTCGCCAATAACAGCACCATCGATAAACTAAATGAAGCAATTAACTGAATCACTGAAGTACTGAGACTTTGTGCCGTGATCAGCTTCATGTTTTGGTTACGGGTGACATTATTCACGGTATCAAAGCGTTTTGATTCGCGTTTTTGTCCTTCGTACATCACCACAACTTTGTGGCCATTTAGCATTTGCTCCGCGGTGGTGGTGACATCGCCCATCGCATCTTGCAAACGGGTCGATACTTTCCGAAAACGCTTGGACACCACCGACACAATTTTTGCGATCAATGGACCAACGATTAAAAACACCAGTGACAACTGCCAACTGTGATAGAACATTAAACCCAATAGCCCCGCAACAAAGGCACCTTCTTTAACCAGTACCAAAAGAGCCCGACTACTGGCGTCAGCAACTTGCTGGGTGGTGTAGGTAATACGCGACAGCAGTTCACCGGTCGAGTGGCGATCATGATAGGCCACCGGCAAATGCATCATTTGATCAAACAATTCTTGGCGTAGGGTGGTCACCACACGAAAGCCAACCCAATTAAGGAAATAGGTCGAGATAAAGTTGAACAGCCCGCGCAAGATAAAAATCAGCGGAACAAATAAAGCGCCGTACATGAGAATACTGGGGTCGCTTCCGGTAAACCCGCTATCGATGAGGGTTTTGATTTGCGAGATAAAAAAAGTATCGACCGCCGCAAAGCCAAGCATCCCAAAAATCGAAAAAAGGAATGCCGCACGATAAGGTTTGATGTACCCCAACAGGCGACGGAGCGTTTTTTGTTTTACGGTTTCTGCACTCATGCAACAACTTTTGGTAGTCAATCGTGGGCTCATTCTAACCGTTTTCATCACACACTGGCTAGTTTCGACGATTTTCGATTATTTTTTGTACGGATCAGCATCGAACCAAAAGCCGTTTTCGGCAGCGAAAGGTTGCGCTGCATGCCATTGTCGCCCATCAGTAGCGATACTGATTTGCCCGCCTTGCGCGGTATCGAGCAGCGGAATACGCAGCTTTTGGTAGCGTGCAGTCACGTCAGGGTGCGGGTGCCGGTAGCTGTTATGACGCCCACGCATCAGAACGGCCAAAGAGGGTTGCACGTGGCGTATGAAATAGCCCTCAGAGGAGCTTTTACTGCCATGATGGGGTACCACTAAAACGGTCGCAGCTACCGGCGCTAGCTCTGCCAATAAACGTCGTTCGGCCGCCGTTTCAATATCACCGGTAACCAGCACTTGGAACTGCCCATAACGTATCAATATCACACAGGAATGATTGTTACTGCGGTTCCCCCGCGCTTGCGCATCACGTGGATGCAACACCTGCCACGAGACCCCACGCCAATAACCGTATTGTCCCGCCAAACAAGGCGCGCCGGTTTCACCGCCCCACCAACGTACGTGCGGATAAGCACGCTGTAAGCTCGCAACGCCGCCTTGATGATCACGGTCGGTATGTGTCACAAATGCGACCTCTGGCTGCAGCCGCCGTGCTTGCAAAAACGGGATGATCACACGGTCGGCCATACCACGCCCCTGCTCCCAGGCAACGCCAGTATCAATCAATAAAGCATGACCTTGGCGTTCGACCACTAACGCAGCACCCTGCTCCACATCAAGCACATGAAACAGCAACTGCGCGCGCGGCGGTACGGCACTGTGCACAAGGTAACTCAGCACCACCACTGCGGCGCCGACAGCCCGCCAGAAATGGCGTACCGGCGCGAGAAACATGCCCACCAACACCGCTAACCACGGCCAAGATGGCAAATCCTCCGCAGGCAACCACTGCCACGGCAGCTCGGCAAGCCAACTCAACAGTGGCCAGAGCAAGGTCAGTGGCGACAGTGCCACATCAAACAGCAGCTCAGCAACCGCCAAGCCTCCAAGCGATGCCGCAGCAAAGGCCAGTAAGCACCCAGGCAATACCCAAAAACTAATCAAGGGCACCACCACTAAATTCGTTAAGGCGGCAGCCGTGGGTACCCCACCAAAAGCAGCCGCCATGACCGGCACAAATAGCAACGCCATCAACCACTCAAAGCGCCACCACTCCCGTAGAAGCGCCCATTTGCCATGATAACGACGCCAGCGCCAGTGCATCAGCAAGATGGTCGCGACCGCTCCCACCGATAGCCAGAAGCCCAAACTCAAAGGCGCAAATGGATCAAGACAAACCACCACCACCACTGCCCGTAGCAACACCCGCATCGGACTCACGCGCCAGCCCAACTGTTTATGTAGGCCAATCACCAGCAACATCACTAGGGCTCTGACCGTGGCAATGGCGAACCCCGCCAGCCAAGCATAGAGCAAGGCAACGGGCAACATAAGCCAAGGTAGCCAACGCCACACATTATGGCGTTCTCGGCGTGAACGCTGCCGCACACTAAGAACGGCTAGCGACCAGCCTACTGCCAGCATAAACCCAACGACTAAGGTAAGGTGCATGCCCGAAATCGCCAACAAATGCGCTAGCCCGGTACGTTGTACCACCTGCCATTGGCTGGCACTGAGTTGCTGTCGTTCGCCGACGACCAGCGCTTGCGCGACCCCCGCCAACGGGTGATTGATGGTGGCACGTTGCAACTGCGTCACAAAATGTTGACGTAACGATGCTTGCCCAGCAACGAAGTGCCCAGAACGAATGGTGCCAATAGCGTCAATCCCCGCACTCAGCAGATAACGGTGGTACGCTCCACTGCCCTGATTCCGGGTGCCTTGCGGCGGACGCAAACGTACTACAAAGCGCCATTGTTCACCTTGTAAAGGCATCCGTTGCGGCGCTATCGCATGGGGGTCATACCAATGTAAGCGAACCTGCGCTGGTAACTCAGGCTGCGACGGATCGCGGTGTATCTTGCCCGTGATGCGCCACGCACCATTGGCTCGGCTCACCACGGTCGTGAGGGTCAAGGTGATTTCAACGTCCGCTGCCTGCGTCTCTGGTCGAACTTGCGTTGTAAAGGCGAAATAAGCGTTGCCAGCACCCCATAGGATACCGCACAATAGGGCTCCAAGTAGCGCAGTGCGTAGGTGAGTGCGGGTGCTAAGGGCAACGCAAACCACAGCAAGCAAGGCAAATATGACCAGCTGTGATAAGCTAGCCACATGATGAAAAGCAAAACTAAGGCCATACCCGGCCAGAAAAACGCACAACCACCTATCCATGGACGTTGTACCTGTACTAAGTAACGAGTTTACAAAGCATGCCGAGAAAGTTTTTTCAGCGCATCATGCCTGATCATGAAGCGATCAAAAACAGTCGCAGCTTAAAGGTGTTCGGAAAGTTGCTGCATGATGCCAACCTTTGGCATCTCAACCGTCGCTCGGCGTCCGGTGCCTTTGCGATTGGATTGTTTTGCGCCTTTATCCCGGTGCCTTTTCAAATGTTACTGGCAGCCGCTGCCGCCATTCCTTTTCGCGTCAACCTGCCACTTTCGATTGCGCTCGTCTGGGTCTCAAACCCTATCACCATGCCACCGCTCTTCTATCTTTGCTATATGGCTGGCACCTGGATGATTGGCGCACCGTCTCAACCCTTTCATTTTGAATTGTCGTGGCAATGGCTCGGTGACAGCATCACCACTATTGGCCCAGCTTTTTTACTGGGGTGTTTAGTGCTTGGCACCATCGCGAGCTTTATCAGCTACTTTGTGGTGCGCTTATTGTGGCGCCAGTCCGTCGTATCGGCTTGGCGCGCACGCGCCCATCGACTTAAGCGGAAATAGCCTTGACCACTTCAACGCGCGAGGCTTTCCACGCCGGGTAAAGTGTGGCAAGCAGGCTCATCAACAAAGCTACCGTCGCCACAATGAGCACATCACGCCATTGCAACAACACCGGAATGCGGTCAATAAAGTACACATCGCTCGACAGCAAACTTTCACCGGACCATTGCTCAATCCAGCTAAACACATGGGGTAAATTCAAGCTAACCACAACCCCAGCAAGGCAACCGAAGAGCACGCCCCACAAACCGTTTTGGATCCCTTGCAAGACGAACACCTTAACCACCTCAGCGGTGCGTAATCCCATGGTCCGCAATACGCCAATATGACGTTGTTTTTCCTGTACGGTCATCATGAGCGTCGAAACGATGTTAAAACACGCCACAGCCAACACTAGGATCAATGCTAAATACATCACCACCCGCACCATTTGAATATCCCGATACAAGTGACCTTGAGTGCGCATCCAATGCTCAAGATAGACAAAATCTTTAATTTGATAGCCTATTTCATTGGCGACTTGCTCAGCAGCAAACACATCGGCAACACTTAGCTCAATAATGCTCACACCTTCGGTTAGGCCGGTCATGGTGCGCGCGGTGTCGAGATTCACGTATGCCATTTGATGATCGACTTGCCCGCCAAAGGTAAAGACGCCGGCTACCGTGACTTGCAATCGTTTCGGCGCTTGAAAGCCTTGCTCCGCAGCAACCACAAGGGTCATGCTATCGCCAGCCCCAAGCTTGAGCTTTTGTGCCAAACCGGCACCCAATAAGATGGTATTCGGCTGCACTAATTGCTGCCAAGCAGTGGCCGAGGTTAAGTCAGCGACATTGTGTCCACGTGTTGGGTCAATCCCCGTCACCTCAACGCCGACAAACTCACGCCCTTGTTGGACCAAGGCTTGGGTTCGGATCACCGGGCGCGCTTGGGTCACTAAAGGATGTTGCTCTGCTGCTGCATAGATGGTTTCCGGGTACTTTAACGCGCCCTCAACAGCGCGAAATTCGACATGCGGGATCAACTGCAAAAAACGGGTTTCCAAGACGTTTGAAAAACCATTCATAACGCTCAGCCCCGCAATGAACACCATACAACCCAGCGCAATCCCGAAGGTCGACGAGACCGTGATAAACGACAAAAAACGACTGCGTTGGCGCCGCCCGCGAAAACGCCGTGCTAAGCTCCATGCTAACTGCCAGCGCGCCATCATGTGCGCCCTGCCTGCTTGGCACTCACCAATTTACCATGATGCAACTGAACTTGTGTCGGCAGCCGCGCGGCTAACTGCTGATCATGGGTGACGATAACAAAACAGGTCTGTAACTCGCGATTCAACTCCAGCATAAGTTCGAGCACCTGTTGAGCGGTCTCGTCATCAAGGTTGCCGGTAGGCTCATCCGCCAACACTAACGCCGGTGCATTCGCCAAGGCACGCGCAATCGCCACCCGCTGGCGTTCACCACCGGATAACTCTGCCGGACGATGTTGCCCACGCTGCGCAAGGCCAACGCGCTCCAACAGCTGCTGCGCCCGCTGTTGCGCCTGGCGCGCACTTTGCCCTTGAATCAATAGCGGCATGGCAATATTTTCCAAGGCTGTGAATTCAGGCAACAAATGGTGAAACTGATAGATAAAACCTAATTCCTGATTGCGCCAGTCAGCCAAGGCCCGTGACGATAAGCGGTCGATGGCTTGACCACGAAACAAAATACGGCCAGAGGTAGGTTTGTCGAGGCCACCCATACAATGCAGCAAGGTACTTTTGCCCGAACCGGAACTGCCGACAATCGCCACCAGCTCGCCCTCTTGTAAACTAAACTGAATGCCTTGCAAGACTTCAAGATCATGATGTCCATCACGGTAGCTTTTGCTTACGTTTTCGCAGGTTAAGAGTTCCTTCGTCATCATCAATTACTCGTATCTTAAAGCATGAGCTGGCAGCATACGGCTGGCTTGCCAGGCAGGAAAAAGGGTTGCCAAAAACGTCAGTGCTAAGGCCACCAACACGATCACCGCCACTTGCAGCGGTTCAATCAGCACCGGTAGCCCCTGCGGTCCGGCGAAGCTCAAATCGACACCTAGGGTGGTCATAATCGGGTTCACAAAGAAACTTATCAATAATCCTAAAGCAAGCCCCAAACAGCTTCCTAAAACGCCCGTGGCAAGTCCCTGCAGCACGACAACCCGGCGCACTCGGGCAGCACTCAACCCCATGGTTTGCAATATCGCCACATCGGCACGTTTATCCTGCACCACCATCATCAAGGACGACACAATATTAAACGCTGCCACAGCAACAATCAGGCTCAGCATTAAATTGATCATATGCTTTTCCATGCGTACCGCATCAAACAGGTGGCCAAACTGTTGGCGCCAACTCTCAACCACCAAGGGCTCAGCTACTGCTGCTTGGAGCGGTGCAACCGCCGGTAAAGCTTGAAAAGGGTCATTAAAGTAGTAGCGTAACCCAGAAACTTGCTGTGGCGCCATCCGCAAAATACGTGCGAGATCGCTGCCGTGCATCACCACCAAGTGTTGATCCGCTTCGGATTGCAATTGCACCACCGCACGCACTGTCACCAGCCGCTGTGCTGGCAACAACCCCAACGGGGTGTAGATGCCCCCACCGGCGGCAATTAAACGCAACTGTTGACCGGGCCAAACATCAAGTTGCTGGGCTAAGCTCGCGCCCAACACCACATGGAAATCACCCGCACGTAAATCAATTTGTCCGGCGCGTAAGTGTTCTTGTAAAGGTGCCAACTGTACTTCGCTGTGCGCCTGTTCAGGAAAGATGCCCTGAACGTTCACCGCTTGGAGTTTCCCCGCACTCTGCAACACCCCAGCAGAGCTCACCTCGGCCACCACCGCTTGTTGTCCAGTCACCTCAGGCAATTGCGCAGCAAGTTGCTGCCAGTTCTCTACACCTTTACCTTGCTCATGGCGGATCTCAAGTTGCGGCACCACCGATAAAATGCGCTGTTTCAGCTCATTTTCAAAACCGTTCATTACTGATCCAACAATAATTAACGCTGCAACGCCCAACACAATACCGACGAGAGATACGCGCTGAATAAAGCGCGTAAAGCCCTGACCATGCCGGGCGCGGCCATAGCGGAGTGCCAAAAACAGTGTAAAGGGTTGGTACATGAACGCTCGCTCGTGAATGTGGATCGTGCGCTGCAAGCATAAAGAAATCTCAGCACTGATCCAAGTAGCAGTTTCAGGTATACTTTCATGCACTTGAGAAGTTAACGAAGCAGGACTCATGAGTAAGGCAGCGATCCTAACCCCACCCCGACCACCTTCGGCACGTACAGACATCACCTGGCAAGGACTCGCTGGTAGCAGCGTCGCCTTGGCTCTAGCGAAACTGATCGACCAGCATGATCGACCGCTGCTCATTGTAACGCCCGACGCGCCACAAGCGCATCGCTTAGAGCAAGAAGTTCGCTACTTAAGCCAGCGCGGTGACGAAGTGGTGGTCTTTCCAGACTGGGAAACCTTACCTTATGACAGCTTTTCACCGCATCAGGATATTATTTCAGAGCGTTTAAGCGTGTTGGCAAAACTACCCAGCATGCAACAAGGGGCATTGATTGTTTCGCTCAACACCTTATTGCAGCGCATCGCCCCAACGGACTATGTCAGCGGCCAAGCGTTGCAACTCACAACCGGCCAACAACTCGATAGCCACCGCTTGCGCCAGCGTTTGGAACGCGCGGGTTACCGGCACGTTGAACAAGTCATGGAGCACGGTGAGTTCTGTGCCCGAGGTTCGATTCTCGACTTGTTCCCGATGGGCAGCAACACGCCGTTTCGGATTGATTTTTTCGACGACGAAGTCGACTCCATTCGCACCTTCGATCCCGACACTCAGCTCTCTGCGCAAGCCATCGACGCCATCAACTTACTGCCAGCGCGCGAGTTTCCAACTACGCCAACAGCAATTGAGGGCTTTCGCGGCCGCTATCGCGAGGTCTTTGAAGCGTCAAACGAGAAGGATTCGGTGTATTACCAGGTCTCGCAGCGACAATTCCCCGGCGGCATTGAATATTACTTACCACTGTTTTTCGATGCGACCTCGAGCTTGTTCGACTATTTACCCGAAGACGCCCTATTGGTCACCTTTGGCGATTTACAAGGCAGTCTCGACCACCTTTGGCATGATATCGTGCAGCGTTATGAACAACGTCGCCACGACCGACTGCGGCCGCTGCTAACGCCGCAAGAACTCTTTTTGAGTGTTGATGAGGTGCATCGTCAGTTTAAACAACTGCCACGCATCCGCGCTTTTGTCCCCGATGATAAACCGCAACCGGGACGCAAAGACTTCGCCACCACCAGCATTGGCGAGGTCGCGGTCAATCATCAACTCAAAGACCCCTTACAAGCTCTGCGCCAGCGCTTAAAAGCGCTCACTGCTGCGGACTATCGTGTGGTCTTCGTTGCTGAGTCAGCGGGCCGACGCGAGTCACTACGCGAACTGCTCGCGCCGTTAAAGCTTGATCTGACCGAGCTCAGTCATCTTAACGCCATGCTAGAAAGTAATGCCACCACCGCCCTGGTGGTCGCTCCGGTGATTAACTCATTTATTCTTGAAGACGCCAAGTTAGCGGTAATTACCGAAACAGAGCTGCTTGGGAACCGCATTATTCAACGCCGCCGCCGTGATCAAAAAGCAACGGTCAGTGGCGATCAAATGATTCGCAACCTCGCCGAGCTGCGGATCGGCCAACCCGTGGTCCACATTGACCACGGTGTGGGTCGCTACCAAGGGCTGCAAACTCTTGAAGCAGGCGGCATGACGACCGAGTTTGTCACTATTGCGTACGCCAATGACAGCAAGTTGTACGTGCCCGTGGCCGCGTTGCACGTGCTGTCACGCTACAGTGGTGGTGAGGAAAGCCACGCGCCGCTGCACAAACTCGGCAGTGACAGTTGGGAACGTGCCAAGCGCAAAGCGGCGGAGAAAATTCGTGATGTCGCCGCAGAATTGCTCGACGTGTACGCCCGCCGTGAAGCCAAGCCTGGCTATAGCTATACGCTTGCAGCCGACGACTACCAACGCTTTGCCAATAGTTTCCCGTTTGAAGAGACCGACGATCAACAACAAGCGATTGCCGCTGTCATTGATGATATGACGTCAGAACGTGCCATGGACCGCTTGGTCTGTGGTGATGTTGGTTTTGGTAAAACCGAAGTGGCCATGCGTGCCGCTTTTGTTGCGGTTAATGACAACAAACAAGTGGCGGTCTTGGTGCCGACCACGCTGCTGGCCCAGCAGCATTTTGAAAACTTCAAGGATCGTTTTGCCGACTGGCCGATCCGGATTGAAGTGCTGTCGCGCTTTAAAACGCCGAAGCAAACGCAAGCTATCCTGGCTGATGCGGCAGCGGGCAAGGTCGATATTGTTATTGGCACACATAAACTGTTGCAAAGCAGTATTAAGTTTCATGATCTTGGCTTGCTCATTGTTGACGAAGAGCACCGCTTTGGTGTGCGCCAAAAGGAATCGATCAAGCGCTTACGCGCCGATGTCGATATTCTTACGCTTACCGCGACACCCATTCCGCGTACCTTAAACATGGCCATGAATGGCGTACGTGATTTATCGATTATTGCCACCCCTCCGGCGAAGCGTTTAGCAGTCAAAACCTTCGTCCGTGAGTATGATGCGCCGACCATTCGTGAAGCTATACTGCGTGAAATTCTCCGTGGTGGCCAAGTGTACTTCTTGCACAACAACGTTGAGACCATTGAGAAAACGGCGCGCGATATTGCCGAGTTGGTCCCCGAAGCACGGGTGACCATCGCCCATGGTCAAATGCGCGAGCGTGAACTTGAACGCATCATGTCAGACTTCTACCACCAACGTTTCAATGTGTTGGTTTGTACCACCATTATTGAAACCGGTATCGACGTACCAAGCGCCAACACCATCATTATGGATCGTGCGGATCATTTAGGCCTTGCCCAAATGCATCAACTACGTGGGCGGGTTGGTCGCTCACACCATCAAGCGTACGCCTATTTGCTGACACCACACCCCAAACGCATGACCAAAGATGCGCTGAAGCGCCTTGAAGCCATCGCCCAATTGGAAGACCTCGGCGCAGGCTTTATGCTTGCCACCCATGATCTTGAGATTCGCGGTGCCGGTGAGCTGCTCGGTGACGAACAAAGTGGGCAAATTGAGTCGATCGGTTTTACCCTTTATATGGAAATGCTTGAACAAGCTGTGCAAGCGCTACGTGACGGTAAAGAACCTGCGCTCGATACCTTGCTACAAGCGCAAAGTGACGTCGATTTACGTGTACCTGCGTTATTGCCAGAGAGCTACATTCACGATGTTACCTTGCGACTGACCATGTATAAACGTATCGCCAGTGCCAATAGCCCTGATGACTTGCGCGCCATTCAAGTGGAAATGATCGACCGTTTTGGTCTGTTGCCTGATGCTGCGAAAAACCTCATTCAAGTTACTGCGTTACGGAATCGTGCTGGGCAATTGGGGATTCGTAAAATTGACGGTGGCCCACAAGGGATCAGTCTTGAATTTGCTGATGACACTAAGGTCAATCCAGGTTATTTAATTGAATTGATCCAAAGCGCCCCACAAAGCTACAAGCTCGAGGGACCAACACGTTTACGTATTCTTGCAAAAATAGACGATACTCAAGGACGCTTGAAACTGGTAGAGTCTCTGTTGGATGATTTTGCTGAACAAGCGTCGCACTAAGCGCCGTTTGGGGAATGATAAAAGGATTCACAATGGTACAAGGTTGGAACTGGCGTCGCGCGGGACAACAACTTATGGCAACTGCGCTAGGTGCGGTTGCACTCGTTAGCTACGCCCCTGTACAGGCAGCGCCACCAATCGATCAATGGCGCTGGTTCGAGGTCGAAGTGCTGGTGTTTCGGCACAACGATGCTGGCACGAGCGACGAGCAGTTTCCTTGGCAAGGTCCACGTAACGACCTGCAATTCCAGTACGATTTAATCAGTCCTGAACTGACCACTGATTTTACTGCGGTGGTGGCTGAACTTCCCGAATGTGAGGCGCCGGCGCTACGACCTGACTTTAGTGTTGCGAGCATTTTCTGTCGTAAGCCCTATGAGCTTGACCCAGCATTGCCGTTTAACCAGCAACGCCAACAACAAGCACTAGCTCTAGAAGACCGTTTGCCGCGCACTGTATTCGATGGTCAAGCACAAGAGGTTGGCAGTGCTACAGCGCCGTTTTTAGCGCCTGCCGAGCAACTCGAATTGGCTGAGATGCGGCAACAATTGGTACGCCGTGGTACCGCAACGCCGCTGTTGCATTTAAGCTGGTATCAACCCGTATTCAGTCAAAACGATGCCTATAAAATTCGCTTGTTTGGTGGCGAAAACTACGGCAAAACCTTTTCGCCAGAAGGCTATCTCTATCAAGACGCCAGCGCTGACGATAGCTTTACCAGTGCAGCCTTAGTGCATCGTATCGAGCAAATGTTGGCGGCCCAACAACAAGGCCAACTGCACTTTACTGGCCGCGCCCATGACCGTCCAATAGCGCCACCACCGGCGTCTGTTACGCGGCCAAACCAACCTACCCCAGTTTGGGAGCTCGATGGGACGCTGCAAATCTATTTGGTCGGCAACTACCTACATATTGCCAGCGACCTTGAGCTACGTGAACCCCATGCGGTAAACTGGCAACCTGCGTCGCTAGCGACCCAAGCGGAAACGGCCTTGGCACCGCACGACGCGAATCTGTTCTTACGTAGCTTTAAGCTAGAACAGTTACGCCGTGTCATTAGTCACGAAACCCACTATTTCGACCACCCTAAGTTGGGCGTTGTGGTACAAATTCGTCGTACAGGACTCTCTGCGCGGCGTTACTAACACCACAGGTGCTAACGACAGGGACGTTAGGATTATGGAAAAATACGAAGAACTGTTGTTAGCACTACGCAAAGTCATCCGAGCCACCGACCTCTATTCAAAAAAGCTCAATAAAGTGACGGGCTTGACCGCTCCACAATTGCTGATTTTGCGTGAAGTTGCTGCTGCGCCTAGCGGCATTACGGCCAGCAAAGTGGCGCAAAACATCACCTTAAGTCCAGCGACCGTCAGTAATGTGCTCGATCGGTTAGAGCATCGCGGCCTATTACACCGTGAACGCAGTACCGAGGACCGCCGCCGCGTGGTGTTATCGCTCACCGCCTTAGGTAGTGAGCAGTTGCAAGCCGCGCCGCAACCCTTGCAAGAAAGCTTTATCTTAAAATTTCAATCGTTAGCGGATTGGGAACAATCGCAGTTACTCTCCTCAATGCAGCGCATTGCCGCAATGATGGATGCCGAACAACTTGATGCTGCCGAAGTACTCGAAGTAGGAATTTATGCACAACAACAACTCAAACAAGACCATTAAAACTGCGCTGTTTGCCCTAACCAGCTTTGCTGTCCTACTGACAGGTTGTCAACAAGCGCCGCAAACTACGGCGACAACCGCAGCATGTGGTACGGCGAATGCCACCTTGCAAGACATTCAAGGCGACGCCATGCAGTCGCCACGACTCGGCCAACAGGTCACCGTCAATGCGCTGGTCAGCGCCAGCTGGCAAGATGAAACCGCCTTAGGTGGGTTCTTTATTACTGATGCAGAGGGGAGCGCCGGTTTATTTGTGCAGGCCAGCACCCCAAGCGTTGCCGTCGGCGATCGAGTGAGCGTGACAGGCACCGTAAGCGAAGCTCAGCAGCTGACGCAATTAACCGCGATAAGCGCGCTGCAGCATTGTGGCCAAGGTGTCGTGCCAGAGCCGACCGAGTTAACACTACCGGTCACCGACCTCGCCGCGTTTGAAGCGCTGGAAGGCCGTTTGGTGCGGCTGCCGCAAACCTTAACGGTGAACGGCACCTATTTGTTGGCCCGACACGGTGCTTTTGATGTCGCACCGGAGCGCCTCTATAGCCCGACACAAGTGGTCACGCCAGGTCCAGCAGCACAAGAACGCAAAGCGAGCTATGCCTTAATGCGCTTGTTGATTGATGATAACCAAGCGCCGAACCCGGCTCAGGTGCCCTATCCTGCGCCGGCCTTGAGCGCTGATAATCCGCTGCGCACAGGCGATAAGGTCAGCCAGATCGAGGGGATCCTTAGCGAATACAACGGTAGTTACCGTATTCAGCCGACCCAACCCATGCAGTTTGCACATACAAATCCGCGCCCAGCACCGCCAACCCGTCTTGCCGATGCCCGAAGCCTACGTATCGCGACCTTTAATGTGCTGAATTACTTCAATGGTGAAGGCGAACAGCTGACCTTTCCAACCCAACGCGGCGCCAAAACTGCCACGGCGTTTGCCCGTCAAGAAGCCAAAATTATTGCCGCTTTAAGCGCACTGGATGCCGATATTATTGGCGTCATGGAAGTGGAAAACGATGGTTATACAGCAAGCAGCGCGATCACCCGTTTGGTACAACAGTTGAGCAGCCAAACCGGTAAGCCTTGGCAGTTTATTCGTGTCGCCAGCCCAACCTTAGGTGCAGATGCGATCACCAACGGCTTGCTCTACCGTAGTGACCGTGTTGCCGCCATTGGTGAAGCCTTTACCCTTACCAGCGACAGCTTTGCTTATGGCAGTCGGCAACCCTTGATTCAACGCTTTCAGCCTAAAGGCACGGAAGAAAGCTTGGTGGTGGCGGTAAATCATTTTAAATCGAAAGGCTCTTGCCCACGCGATACCACTGATGCCAATGCCGCGCAAGGTGATGGACAAGGCTGTTGGAATGCGCTGCGGACCGCTTCCGCCGAGCAACTGATTGCTTTTTTGCAAACCCAACCAGCGTTAGCCGCAACATCAGCTCACGTTGTGCTGGGTGATTTCAATGCCTATGCCAAAGAAGACCCACTACGGGTCTTTGCTGAAGCTGGCTATCATAATCGCGCCGAGCACTTTGAACCTCAAGGCTATTCTTATGTGTATGATGCACAAGCGGGCAGCCTTGACCATCTACTGGTTTCAGATGCCCTGCACGGGCGCGTGCTGTTGCAAAAACATTGGCTCATTAATGCCGATGAACCACCCGCACTGGGGTATCAGTTTGCCGAGCAACAACCGATTTGGTACGCCCCGAATGCGTATCGTGCTTCGGATCATGATCCCATCATTGCCGATATTTTATTCTAAATCGTCATTCGACTTGTCACATGCCATGCGTCTGTTGCATCTTAGAGAAGAACAGATTGCAACAGGACGCACATGGCCAACATCGGATTTGCACAAAAGCTTCCAGCTGAAACCATCCGTGCCGCGCAACAAGGCCGGCGCGATGGTCAACGTGCGCTGTTTGAAACCTATCAGTCGGCGGTGCAACGCTTACTGCTAGGCATGTGTCGTGACCAAGAATTAGCACGTGATTTAACTCAAGATGTGTTTCTCCAAGTGTTCAATAAGGTCAAACAGTTACGTGACCCTGAAGCCATCGGCGGTTGGTTAAAGCAACTCACCATTAACACGGCCTTGTCACATTTTCGCAAGCCACAGCACCAAAGTGTTGATGCGGATGACCCAGCATTTGAGTTGGACGCGAGCGACTGGCTGAGTCAAAGCGACTGGTTGCAGCAACTTGATAGTATTGAAGAGTTAATGGCGCAACTCGAACCGCATGAATACCAATTGATTTGGTTGTACTTGGTCGAAGGCTATAGCCACGAAGAGCTGGCTGAGATGTTTGCCGAGCAACCGGCAACGATTCGACAACGTTACCACCGCGCTTTAAAGAAGTTACGAGAGAGGAGTCAGGCATGAAGCAGCACCCAGTACACGACAAGCAGCTATCGCCCGTAGAACAACAGCTTAAAGCGCAGCTTGAGGCAAACACAGCCGTCACACAACCGTTAAGCTGGCAACAGCTCAGTGACACGCTGCCACAGCCTCTGGCAACTCACAAAAAACCTTGGGGCTGGTTTGGCTTGTCCTCGTTAGCCGTTGCCGCAGCTGCCGCTTGGTTGGTCGTCATTCAACCTAACCCAGCACCGCTTAATCCTGCAATGGAAGCTACCCAACCCATGCTGCTAGCAGGGAACTATACGCTTGATTATGTAGACCAAAAGCTTCAGCAGGCCTATTTACATGACGCCGACCAAGCGCACATTGATGCGCTTTGGCAACAACGGAAACTTCTTACAGTACAGGAGGATGCCTCATGATGAAGCTGTCACATTTCGCCATTATCATCGGTTCACTGGCGTTGACGAGCCTCTCTTCAATGGCGCTTGGCCAAGAGCAAGAAGCGCGTGAACACGCGCGTGCGGCCGCAGTTGCAGCAGCTAAAGCCAAAGGCCGAACAGATACCTTCGTGATGGAAGAGCCTGCCCGTAGTTATTTTAACTGGGGCGCTGTGGTGCACCCAAGTGGTGAAGTCATGGCCATTAGCAAAGGGACGATTGCCGACGCCATGGGCTTAGCCGTAGGCGATCAGCTGATTCAGGTCGACGACCTCGCGCTCGCGCAACACTCCCTGAAGAAGATTGTCAGTTACCTTGAAGCACTTGAGCACGGCAGCACGTTTGAAATCGAGGTACAACGAGAGGGGCAATTGGTCACCCTAACAGGGGAAGCACTTGCCACCGTGATCCCAGGGTGGCGACTCGAAGTCGACACTAGCTCGGAGCAATTAAACAAAGCCGCCGCCGATCAGTGCGGTAAAGTCAGTGTGTTTATTACCCCACCGCAAACCCGTGACCTTTATCCGGCCTATTTTGCCCGTATTGATGGTGACAATGCGCCGCCACGTAAGCCTATTATCAAGCTAAGTCCAGGCGAGCATGAGATTGAGGTGTATGAACTCATCGATGATCCATGGGTGCGCCGTCCACGCAGCGGTGTCAGTGCCAAAGCGTTAAGCATCACCGTGGAACCCAATACCACCTATTACATCGCGGCCAAGTTTAACCGTACCAAACGCTTAAGCAGCGTGAGTCAAGATTATTGGGAGCCGGTGGTTTGGAAAGAAGTCGAACAAACGTGTAAGGGCAACTAATGTTGCCCTCACTGTTATCGTTTAGGGATGTGGTTAAGCTTCACTCTTTTCGAGTAAGTTCAACGAGTTGCCAATACTGATTTTCTTCGGCTTAGCCGCCTCTGGAATGATCTTTTCAAGACCAATGGTCAATAGACCGTTTTCCATCTTCGCACCTTTAACCTCAACATGGTCGGCAAGGTTAAATTTGCGCTCAAAGTTACGGAAGCCAATGCCTTTGTGTAAGTACTGACGTTCTTCGGTTTCATCCGCTTTGCGGCCTTGCACCTTCAGCACACCATTTTCAACCTCAATGCTCAGCTCGTCTTCGGCAAAGCCAGCGACCGCAAGGGTAATGGCATAGCGATTTTCGCCAATCACTTCGATGTTGTACGGAGGGTAGCCGCCCGCACCGTTGCCTTCAGAGCGCATTGCTGCGTCAAGCAAACGTGCCATGCGATCAAAACCGATGCTGCTACGATAAAGTGGGGATAAGTCAATTGTTGCCATGTTTCATTCTCCTTAAGAAGCAATGTTAAGTTATATCGGGACTCTCTCTGAGACATCACCGACACCTTATAGATGGGAGCATAAAAACTACTTTCAAGGACTTATCGTAAAAAATTTTCACTTGGTCGGTTCGTCATGCTCCTGTCATATCTGCTGTGGTATCATCCGTAAACTTTTATGTCGTAAACCAAACAGGAGTTCTGCCAGTGTTCCTACGTCGCAGTCTTTTAGTGGCCAGCATGAGCTTAGTGCTCGGCGCATGCGCTACGTCGCCTTCTTCATCTGAAAACGTTAGCGTTGAAGCAACAACCGCACCGAATATCATCTTCTTGATTGGTGACGGTACGGGTTTTGAATACATCTCAGCCTACCGTTATGCCATGAGTGAGTTAGGTCAACCGGTCATCGAGACACCGTTTGACGAAATGTTAGTGGGCGCGGCCACCACCTACCCTGATGACGACACTTGGGTTACCGACTCCGCTGCGGGCGCGACCGCCCTTGCCGCTGGTGTGAAAAGCTACAATGGCGCGATCGGTGTTGATGTGAATCAACATCCACAGCAAACCTTAATGGAAAAAGCACGTGAAGCGGGCTGGCACACTGGTGCGGTATCAACCTCACAAGTCAACCACGCCACCCCTGCCTCGTTCTTTACCCATCACCCATCGCGTAGCATGTACAACGAAATCGCCGACTCATTTGCCACCACTAAATTTGGTGAGCGTTGGAGTTTTGATGTGTTGCTTGGCGGTGGCATGAGCTACTTCAACCGTGACGACAAAAACTGGTTGCCTGAACTGCGCGAGCAAGGCATGCACATTGTCGACAACTACGACGCCTTAGACGCACAGCAGCAATTGCCGGTACTCGGTCTGTTTGCGCCAGTTTCGATTCCTTTTGCCATTGACGACCAGCCACGGTTAGCTCACTTAACGCGTAATGCGCTGCGTTTATTGACCGATGCACAAGAGCAGTCAGGTAAACCTTTCGCGTTGATGATTGAAGGTTCGAAAATTGACTGGTGTGGTCACGCCAACGATATCGCTTGTGCCGTACACGAAGTACATGATTTTGCGCAAGCCTTACAAGCAGCGAAAGACTACCAAGCTCAGTACCCAAATACCCTGATCGTGGTCACTGCTGACCATTCAACCGGTGGTTTGACCCTTGGTCAAGGCGGCGAATATGCATGGCATACCGACCGTGTGATGGCGATTCAGAACTCATTTGAAGTGTTACTCAAAGGCTTAAGTGAGCGCCCTAACAGCGCTTGGCGTGAGTACCTTGAACCGCTCTTAAACCTGCCGCTCACCGATGCGCAATGGCAGCAATTGGTTAGCCTTGAGCAAGCAGCTGATGAGAGCGATCGCAGCTATCAAAAACGTGTGCATGCGACCTTAGCGGCGATTGTCGGCGAAACCACGCGTACCGGTTGGACCACCACAGGTCACACCGCGGTTGACGTGCCGATTATGGCCAAAGGCCCTTACGCAGAGATGTTCCGTGGCTACCGCGACAATACCGACATCGCCAAAGCGTTGTTAGAAATCGTCGAGTAACCACGTACCTTGCTACCCTCTTTGCTACGACGCGTGCCAACCCAATTCGTTGGCACGTGTTGCAGCAAGTTTAGGTACATCGGTTTTGACAAAGTGATGGTGCAAAATCTGTACGCCTAACATGTGATTAATCACCGCATCAAGCTGTACCTTCTCATCTAAACTCACCTCGTCCGATTCGTGCTTGGCAAAGGTTCGCTGCACTTCGGCAAAGTCCAGCAAGCCGGCTTCCGCAACAGCTTCTGCCGACAAGTACTGATCCGCAAGCTTCACCACCGCTTGCCACTTTTTCGGGTCGGTATGGGCCGGTGGTGCCATAAAGGCGAACTTCTCACGTTTGTATAAGGTTTCCGGCAACAAGCCTTTCATGGCCTCACGCAGCACATACTTTTCTTTGTTCCCTTTGATCCGCAAGTGTGGCGGGATTTGGAACGCATACTCAGCCAAATGGTGATCCAAAAATGCCGGCCGCGCTTCCATCGAATTGGCCATATCCACACGATCGCCGCCCCAGGTTAAGATTTGTCCCTCGAGCATGGTTTTGATCCACACATATTGCGCCCGATCGAGTGGATGACGCCCTGCTAACATGTCCTCATCAAGAGTGGCCGCAATCGCAGCGCCAGGGTCATACTCCTTCACCGCCTCACGATGTGATTCAGCTAACAATGGCAAGGCTACAGAGCTACAAGATAACCAAGGCTGGACACAACTCGGCGTAAAGCCCATTTTGGCATTAAATGCCGGACTCACGTACTCCTCGCGCGCTAACATCGCGCCTTTGAAGAGTTTGTTATTTTGCTCTAATAGCGCCTGCCACTCTTTGCGCTCATTTTCGGGTAAATGGTCAAGTCCATGCAAAAACATGTCTTTACGAAACGCGGGATAGCCGGCAAACAGCTCATCGGAGCCTTCGCCCGTCAATACCACTTTATAATCCACCTCATGGACCCGTTGGCTCATCAGGTATTTCGCGACACCAAGCGTGTTATAAATGGTACGCTCGGTATGCCAAATGGTTTTGACAAAGTGATCATACAAATCATCCGCGTTCAAACGCATGATTTCGTGGTCGGCTCCCGTCGCTTCCGCCATTTCTTTGGCGATCGGCGTTTCATCATATTGGTCAGAATCAAAACCAATGGTGAAGGCTTTCACGGAGGTTTGTGTTGCCGCGGCAGATAAGCCTAGGATCGCGCACGAATCAATGCCGCCAGAGAGGTAGCAGCCTACTGGTACATCGGCCGTTAGACGGTGTTGTACTGCTTCCAGCAGGTGTTCCCGTACGCCATCAATATAAGGTTGTTCGTCAACATCATCGCCCGGATACGTATGTTCTAACGGAAAGTCGACGTCCCAATACTTCTCACTGTGTAAGGTCAACGTCTCCTTACTGCGACTGATCTTCACGACGTGGCCAGGCGGCACTTGATGCACGCCGGCAAAGGCCGTTGAACCCGGCACCATCACTTGAATCAACTGGTGATAAAGCCCTTCGCTGGAAAACTCACGTCGTACCGCTGGGTGCGCAAAAAGCACCTTTAATTCAGAACCAAATACCACGCCATCAGCAGTTTCAGTGTAATACAACGGCTTAATTCCGAAGCGATCACGAACCAAGTACAAACTGTCTTCCGCCTTATCGTAGAGCGCAAAGGCAAACTCACCGCGCAGATGTGGCAGGGTTTCAGCTAATCCCCCCCGTTGATACAAATGCATAACGATTTCTGAGTCACTTTTAGTGCGAAAGCGCGCGCCTTGGGCCGTTAAGTCGGCGCGAATACGTTTAAAGTCATAAAACTCGCCATTGTGGGCCAGCAACAGCTGCCCATCGTCCGAGCGAAAAGGTTGGCGCGCACGTTCTTCGTTCAAATCAATGATCGATAAGCGTGCATGACTAAACCCTATGCCGGCGTCATCAATGATCTGGTAGCCAAAGCCATCAGGGCCTCGGTGATGCATGATGGCGGCCATATTGACCAGTGTCTGCGCGTCCGGTTGTTGCGCCGCGCGTTGATTAAAGATTCCTGCAATACCACACATGTTTGCTTAATCCTCGCTAAGTTAACTTCCTTCACCTACGCATCGCTATGACACGCGATTCTATGCGACGACGTGTTTATACTACGTCCATCACGCGTTCAGCCCGTTCCACCATGCAGGTCAGCAAGGCCATGCGTAAAAATACAGCGCCACGCGCTTGGCTGAAATACCAATTATGGGCCGTGTGATCGAGGTCCGTGGATAATTCATCGCCCCGCGCCAAGGGATGAAGAATAATCGCATCCTCTTTCAACGGCGATTGGGCATTGAGCGCAAACGCACTACCATAAGTGTTAAAGCTATCGCCCTCCCACGAGATGGCATTGATGTAGACGACATCAAGCTCAGGTAGTACCGCATCGAGCTCAGTCGTGGTGCGAATGCACACCCCGCGCGCTTCCAGCTCTTCCCTTTGGCCAGCGTCAAATAGCTCACTCTCACTGGCTTTATCATGAATAATCCAGAGCTCTTTAACGGCCTGCGGAAATACCGACAAACATTTTAGAAAACTCCGCACTGTGCGCATTTTGCTCGGCACACCAATCACGCCAATCGTAATCTTATCGTTCTGGGCTTCCTGCAGTAGCGTGGGGCGCCATTTAAAAATGGCATACATATCGGCCAATGCTTGGGTCGGATGCTCATCGGTGCCGTTACCAGCATTAATAATTGGAATACGCAACGCATCCATCATCTCAAACAAGGATTCTTGATGATTGTCACGCAACACCACACAATCACCATAGTTGTTGAACATCTCCGCGACATCGGCCAAACACTCCCCCTTAGCAATGCCAGTGGTGGAGCGGTCGGTGATCGACATAATATCGCCGCCTAAACGATGCCAAGCACTTTCAAACGACAACCGCGTGCGGGTGCTTGGCTCGTAAAAAGCGCTGATCAGGATTTTGTTTTGCAACGGTGAACTGTAACGCTTCGGGTTACTCTCAAACTTTGCCGCCAAGCGAAACAGCTGCTTCATTGTATTGGCATCAAACTGATCACCCGAAACGATGTGCTGGCTGGCTAATTTCACCAGATAATCACCATCTTCTTGAATTGCCCGTAGCAGTGCTTTGGGATGGGCATCGCCGTACACATCGGGACGTTTGCGCTCAAACGAGACATCATTCACGTTCATAGTGCTTTACCATAATTGTTTAGAAAAAAAGTCTTTCAACCAAAGACCGAAGAGGATGACAGGCGCACACGCGGTCACCACTAAACAGATCACCACCAAGGTACTGAATGCCGTGAGTCCAATACTCATTTGGACGCGCCCTCCTGTTCCTGTAATTGTTGCCAATCAAAAGCAGTGTTGCTGCGTAATAGTCCCAGCGCGCAAATGCTGGCCGACACCAAACATGACAGCAGTGCCGCAACATAAAAGCCAATCGCAAAGTAGCCGATCAGTCCCATGATGGTACCCGCTGCCATAGCGACAGCAGCGTATCCACCGGTTAAGCGACGCTGATACAGCCCCAACACAATTGGGAAAATAGTGCTGGCGACAAAAGCGCCAGCGAAATTCAGGAGCGCACCAAGGGTGGCAATTTGCGGTAAACAAAACAGCCAGGTGAGTACCCCTAGCGCCAAAATACTGTAACGATTCACACGCAATAACTTAGCATCATGCGCTGCGGGGTTAAGGTTCTTGTGATAGAGATCGCGTGTCACTAAATCGGCGGTGGCCGCAAGCAGCGAATCAAGACTCGAGGCTAGAGCCGAAAACACCACGATAAACACCACCACGGCACCCGCTTTACCAAGTACCTCAGCCGCCACCATAGGGCCGACCATGTCTGCACTCGGCGGAAAAATGCCTAACTGCGGCGCGGCTAATGCAATAAATCCGGTCACAATCGGGATCGGCAACCACAGCAGCCCACCTAGCAAGTAAGCTTTAAATGCAACCTTGCCTTTAAAGGCTAGCGCTCGCGACCACCAAACGTTGGAATGAAAAATCTCACCCAGACCAAAGAAAATATTGTTAAACAGAAACATCACAGCGGCCGGAAAGAGTAGATCCAGTAACTGCGGGTGATGCGCTGAGACTTCGCTATGAATCAACTCAAGGCTCACGGTATCGATGAGGAACCAAGCGATCACTGCCACGCCGACAATAATAATTAACGCCTGAATAAAGTCGGTGGCGATAACCGCACGCAAGCCACCAAACAAGGTATAACCAACACAAATCACCAGAATCGCAGTCATACCGATGTGGTAATCAAGACCACTGAGGGCTTCAAGCAAAATACCACCGGCCATGCCCAAACTGACCAACCAGCCAAAGGCATACACCACAGAAATCACGATAAAGACCCACCACGCCGTGCGTCCGTAGCGTAAGCGAACGAAGTCACCAGAGGTGTAGCCTTTGGGCATCAATTGTTTAATACGCGCCGCTAATGGCGCAAACAGCATTAACCCGAACGCAGCAAACGAGTAGCCCACCATGCCCCACACGCCAAACTGGTAGGTTAACTGTGGTGCCACCAAGGTTGTATTACTGGTGACCCAGGTCGCCATCGCTGTGGCAGCCGCAAGTGCGAAACCAACATTACGGCCGGCTAAAGCGAAATCTTCATGGGTCTTGTTAGCACGTCCCAAATACCAGCCGAAGAGAATCCATGCCAAGCCAAACACCACCACTAAGGTAATGCCTAATGACGGCGATAGTGCAAAGCTTGGTTCAGCACTCATACGCCTCTCCTACTCCGATAACTAAACACCAGGATGCAGGTGACCAAACAGCTAAACAGCACTAAACCAAGGGCAAACAAACTGTAAGCTTGCCATTGCGGGTAGTGGCGGACTTCTAGCCGTGCAGTGGTGCTGGTTACGCCATCGGTGGGCTTAACGCGAAAGTAGTACTGGCCATCGGCAAAACCACTTAACGTCATTTGCTGAAAATCGCCAAACCAAGGAAAGCTGGCTTCGATAGTGCGAAAGTCTGCATGCCGACTTTGTTCTATCGTTAGCGACTGCTGCGGTACTTGCCCGAGCCGAAGCACAAAATAGCCTTCACGCGAAAGTGATGGACGTATCGAAAGGTCGTAGGATGTTGGCAAATCTGCAGCGGGTGCCTTGGCTTGCGCCAAGCTTAACGCATGGGTAGCCGTTGGTCGCGCCAACAGCGTGATGAAGAACAACAGAGCAATGTGATAAATCAAGCCGTTACGAATCGGCACAGTCCTTTCCCGTAGCTCTTTGTCAATTAGGCTAACAAGCGAGCAATTTCATTGCAACTTGAGGGATCCGTCTTTCGAGGTCTGTCGTAACGAGGTATGCTAAGACAACGTAATTAAAAGGAAGGACTATGGCGCAACAGTTTTTATGCAGTATGGGAGCAAACCTTGCTCCGGAAAAAAACTTCGCTTTGGCGCGGCAGCAGCTCGATGCCTTAGGCACAGTAACCTATTCACTGGCGGATTATACCCAGCCGGTAGCCATAGAAACTGATCATGAGTTCTTAAACGCCCTTTTTGTCATCGCAACAGATTTAGATGCTATCGCCTTAAAACAACAGTTCAACCGCATCGAGGAACAACTAGGGCGGGATCGCAGTGACCCGCTTAGTAGTCAAAAAGATCGGCCTATGGACATTGATATTCTGGCGAACATACTGCAGGAACCATGGCCAGAACTCCCTGATTACCTGACCCCTATGGCCAATGATATACGTCGTCGTTTATCCGCTGTCACCGACCAGGAGTTGTCATGAGTTTGGAACAACCTGTCGCACTCATTACTGGCGCTGGACGCCGCTTTGGTTTTGCCTTGGCGCAACAGCTGCTGGCAGAAGGCTACCTGGTGCTCGCCCATTACAATTCCTCGAAAGCTGGCATTGTTGAGCTTGAGCAACAAGGCGCCATCGGCATTCGTGCAGACTTAACCGATAGCACTGCCGTTACCAACCTCATCGACGAAGTGCAACGCTGCACCAAGCGCCTTGATTTGCTGGTCAACAATGCTTCGTGCTTTTTTAACAACGCAACAGTCGATGCTGACCCTGCTGCACTGGCCGCAGTGTTTCAAGTACATGTGCAAGCGCCCTATCAATTGATCACCGCGCTCACGCCCTTGTTACAAGCGAGTGGTCAAGGCAGTGTGATTAATATCACCGACATCTATACCGAAAGCCCGTCTACCGACTACCTCGCCTATTGCGCCGCCAAAGCGGGCCTCGCGAACCTCACGCAGGGCTTTGCCAAAGCACTGGCGCCGCAAGTGCGCGTGAATGGCATTCAACCGGGACCAATTTTATTCTTGCCTGAGCATGACGGTGAGCATCGGCAAAAGGTACTGGCAGAAACGCCACTGCACGTTGAAGGAGGGCTTGAACCTATGGTGCAAGCCGTACGTTTCTTGCGCGATAATCCATTTGTTACCGGTGAGTTTATCAAGGTCGATGGCGGCCGCGCGCTAATGATTTAGCGTCAATTGCACACAAAAAAAAGCCAGTGCCCGTTAGGCCACTGGCTTTTTTAACCTTTCGACAGGTCTTAAGCGGCAAGCATTTGACGCAAGACGTAATGCAAAATACCACCGTTTTTGTAGTACGCCAGTTCATTATTGGTATCAATGCGACACTTCACTTTGAAGTTCACGCTTGTACCATCTGCTTTGGTTGCGGTAACGTCCAACAACTGACCAGGGCTAAGATTTTCATCAAGGCCGCTAATCGTCACTTGCTCATCACCGGTCAAGCCATGTGCCTGCACGCCCTCTCCGTCCTCAAACTGCAACGGCAGCACACCCATACCGACAAGGTTGGAGCGGTGAATACGCTCAAAACTCTCGGCAACGACCGCTTTCACGCCAAGTAAGTTGGTGCCTTTTGCCGCCCAGTCACGGCTTGAACCCGTGCCATACTCCTTGCCAGCAAAGACCACCAACGGCGTACCTTCTTGTTGATACTTCATCGCCGCATCATAAATCGACAACTGCTCACCTGAAGGGACATGGCGCGTATAACCGCCTTCCACACCATCCAGCATTTGGTTCTTAATGCGAATGTTGGCAAAGGTACCGCGCATCATGACTTCATGATTACCACGCCGTGAACCGTACGAGTTGAAGTCTTTTACCGCCACACCATTGGCTTGCAAGTATTCACCTGCTGGTGAATCTGCCTTGATTGAACCCGCTGGTGAAATATGGTCGGTCGTGATCGAGTCAGCAAAGAGTGCTAACACACGGGCATTCTCAATCGGTCCAATCGGCGCTAGCGGCTGATCGATTTCAGTGAAGTACGGCGGGTTCTTCACATAGGTTGAATCATCGCTCCATTGGTAGGTTTTCCCCTCGCCCACTGGAATTTTCTGCCACTCTTCGTCGCCATCAAACACTTCAGCGTACTCACGACGGAACATTTCGCCGTCGACGAAGCTGACCGCTTCAGCAATTTCTTGGCTGCTTGGCCAAATGTCTTTGAGATAAACTGGGTTGCCGTCTTGGTCATTCCCCAAAGGCTCATTGCTCAAATCGATACGCGTCGTACCCGCCAGCGCATATGCCACCACTAAGGGGGGTGACGCCAGCCAGTTGGCTTTCACTTCAGGATGCACGCGACCTTCAAAGTTACGGTTACCTGATAATACCGACGATACCGTTAAATTACCTTCATTAATGGCTGCGCTGATTTCTTCTGGCAATGGCCCGGAGTTACCAATACAGGTGGTACAGCCGTAGCCGACAAGGTTAAAGCCAAGCTTATCGAGATAAGGGGTAAAACCGGCTTTGGCGAGGTAATCGGTTACCACTTTAGAGCCCGGTGCCAGCGATGATTTCACCCAAGGTTTACGATCCAAGCCTTTCTCAACGGCTTTTTTCGCCACCAACCCAGCGGCCATCAGCACGCTTGGGTTCGAGGTGTTGGTACAAGAGGTAATCGCCGCAATCACGACATCACCGTGCGAGAGACTGTAATCTTCGCCCGGCACTGCCACGGCCTTATCTTTCTCACCAGCCTGCCCCGACTGCTCGAGCATTAAATCAAAATTCGCGCCAAGTTGTGGCATTGCGACCCGATCTTGTGGGCGCTTCGGACCCGCCAGTGACGCTTCGACAGTGCTTAAATCAAGCTCTAAAGCATCGGTGAACTCTGGCTCATTGGCTGAATCACGCCACATCCCCTGCGCTTTACTGTAGGCTTCGACCAAATCAATGGTGTCTTGATCACGGCCAGATAACTCGAGGTAACGCAAGGTTTCCTGATCCACCGGGAAGAAACCACAGGTAGCACCATATTCTGGCGCCATATTGGCAATCGTGGCGCGATCGGCGAGCGGTAAATGATCCAAGCCTGGACCGTAAAATTCGACAAACTTACCCACAACGCCTTGCTTACGTAGCATTTGCGTCACAGTTAATACCAAGTCGGTAGCGGTCACGCCTTCAGGAAGCTTGCCCGTCAAACGGAAGCCAACCACTTCAGGAATCAACATCGACACCGGCTGGCCAAGCATTGCCGCTTCGGCTTCGATCCCCCCAACGCCCCAACCAAGTACACCAAGGCCATTGATCATGGTGGTATGTGAATCGGTTCCCACTAGGGTGTCAGGCATCACATAGGTTTTATCACCCTGTTGCTTGGTCCACGCAACTTTCGCTAAATATTCCAAGTTTACTTGGTGACAGATTCCGGTACCGGGCGGCACCACGCGGAAATTTTCAAACGCGCCTTTACCCCAACGTAAAAACTGATAGCGCTCGAAATTACGTTCCATTTCAATGCGCACGTTCTCTTTAAAGGCTTCCGGTGAGGCAAATTTGTCGACCATCACTGAGTGGTCAATCACTAAGTCGACCGCAGACAAAGGATTGATTTGTTCTGGGTCCTGACCTGCTTTAGCAACCGCATCACGCATCGCCGCCAAATCGACAATAGCCGGTACCCCGGTAAAGTCCTGCATCAGCACGCGTGCTGGACGGTATTGAATTTCCCGCGTTGACTTACGCTCTTTCAACCAGTGTGCAATGGCTTCGATATCTTCAGCTTTAACGGTGTCGCCATCTTCGTTGCGCAGCAGGTTTTCCAGCAACACTTTCATTGAGGTCGGTAGTTTGTCGATAGCATCAATATGCTTCAGCTGTTCAGCAGCTTTCGGCAAACTGTAATAGTGATAAGTTTTTCCATTTAATTCTAACGTACTTAAGGTCTTCAGGCTGTCGTGGCTCGACATAGCACTCTCCTTCTCCACGAACGATAGATTCATTCAGCTTAGCCCTGATTCGTAAGGCAAGCCATTTTTTGCTTACCTCTTTCATAATGGGATTCTCTGTGGCAAAGATCAACCGTACTTCTATGACAGCGAGGTTTTGCGCGGCATTTACGCGGAGAAACTATTGAGCTAGCCGTCCAGCAGCTTATAATGCTGTTCTTATTTACATTTTAAGGAAGGATCATGAGCCAAGTGTTGCAGGACTTACTCGATTTACTACGCTTAGAAACCATCGAACAAGGCATCTATCGCGGCCAGAGTCAGGATCTCGGGTTTGGTGCTGTGTTTGGTGGTCAGGTGATCGGGCAAGCGCTTTCGGCGGCGAAAGAAACCCTTCCGGAAGACCGCAAGGTACATTCGCTGCATACCTACTTTTTACGCCCTGGTGATGCCCATAAGCCGATTGTGTATGACGTTGAGAACGTCCGTGACGGAAAAAGCTTCTCGACTCGTCGGGTGCAAGCGGTGCAACACGGCAAGCCCATTTTCTATATGACCGCTTCATTCCAAATCGATGAGCCGGGTTATGAGCACCAAGACCCAATGCCGGATGTGCCAGGCCCAGAAGGTTTGGTTTCGGATTTAGAGATTTACCGCGAACATGCGGAGTTAATTCCAGCACCACTACGCAATAAATTCACCTCTGAAAAGCCGATTGAAATGCGTTTTGTCACCGCCAATAACCCATTTAAGCCTGAGGTAGACGCGCCGAAACGCTATGTCTGGATTAAAGCGAATGGCGCCATGCCGGACGACCCGCGTATCCACAAATACTTGTTAGCCTACGCCTCTGATTTCAACTTTTTGCCGACCGCCTTGCAACCGCATGGCGCCAGCTTTGCGCAGCCAGAAATCCAAATGGCAACCATCGATCACTCTATGTGGTTCCACAAAGACTTCCGCCTTGATGATTGGATTTTATATGCCATCGATAGTCCGGTCGCCTGTGGTGCGCGCGGCTTAGTGCGTGGTCAGTTCTTTAACCGTGACGGCGTATTGATTGCCTCAACCGCCCAAGAGGGCGTGATCCGCAATCACTGTAAACGTTAAAGCCTGGCATTAAGACAATAAAAAAGCCCGCTAGTGAATCACTGCGGGCTTTTTTTATAGTTATTTATAAAGCTTAGGTCAGGCTGTAAAAGAAGCCTGCAATCGCCGCGCTCATCATGTTCGCTAAGGTTGCGGCCAACAAGGCTCGCATCCCTAAACGCGCGATATCGTGGCGACGGCTTGGCGCCATACCACCTAAGCCACCGAGCAAAATTGCAATCGATGAGAAGTTGGCAAAGCCACACAACACAAAGGTAATGATGACTTGGCTGTGCATGCTCAATTGGTCTTTGTAGTTGACGAAATCTAAGTAAGCAACGAACTCATTAATCACCAGTTTTTGGCCAATGAAACTACCCGCCAGTTGCGCTTCGTCCCAGCTCACACCCAGTACGTAGGCAATCGGCTGGAACACATAACCGAACAACTGCTGTAACGACAGGTCAGGATAGCCAAACCAGCCACCCACCCAGCCGAAAATACCATTGACCAACGCAATCAACGCGACAAAGGCAATCAACATGGCACCGACATTAATCGCCAGTTGCACACCACTTGACGCACCAGCGGCCGCAGCATCAATGACATTCACTGAGCGGTCTTCCACCTGCACATCACCGGCTTTCTGTGAGCTGCTTTCTTCGATAATGTTATCAATATCTTCACGCGGTTTGTCGAGCTCAGGCATGATAATTTTTGCCATCAACAAACCTGCTGGGGCCGCCATAAAGCTCGCTGCAATCAGGTATTTCAGCTCAACACCTACGCCTGCATAACCGGCCAAAACAGAGCCGGACACCGAACACATACCACCGACCATAACGGCGAACAATTCTGAACGCGTCATACTGGCAATAAAGGGGCGCACCATCATCGGTGCCTCAGTCTGTCCGACGAAAATATTGGCCGCAGCTGACATCGATTCCGGACGGCTACTGCCGATAATTTTCTGCAAGCCACCGCCAAGGATGCGGATCACCCACTTCATAATGCCAAGGTAATACAGCACCGAAATTAAGGACGAGAAAAAGACGATGACACTGAGCACTTGTATGGCAAAGATGAAGCCATGCTCTTTCGACACCAAGTTACCGAACATAAACTCGATACCGGCATTGGTGAACGAGATAACTGTCGCCACCCCATTCGCAACGGAGTACAGCACATCTTGCCCAAAAGGCACATAGAGCACGAAGGCGCCTAATAACAGCTGAATGGCAAATGCACCACCGACGGTGCGCCAATTAATGCTCTTACGATTGGTCGAAAACAAGATGGCAATAGCGAATAAAATGGCAATGCCGAGGAAACTATTCATATAAAGACCGTTTTAGTTAGTGTTATTCAGCGAGGAGCTGCCGAATTTTTGATTTTATCAGGTCGATGGCGATCTCATTTTGACCACCGCGGGTCACCACCAAGTCAGCAAACTGCTTGGATGGCAAAATAAACTCAAAAAACGCGGGGCGTACTGTCTCTTCGTACTGCTCGGCAACGGACTGCACCGTACGACCGCGTTCTTCCACATCACGAATCATCCGACGCAACAAACAAACATCTAGCGGGGTGTCCATAAAGACGGAGATATCAAACAACTTGCGCAGATGGGGATCATTGAGGAGCAAAATACCTTCGACCATGATGACTTTGCCAGGTTGGACTTTGATGGTCTCAGGAATACGAGTGTGCGTTTTATAGCTGTACTGTGGCATTTCAATGGTGTGCCCATTGCTTAAAGCCGCGAGGTGTTCCACCAAGAGTTCATGTTCAAACGCAGAAGGATGGTCATAATTGGTTAACTGCCGCTGCTCAAAGGTCAAATGACTTTGGTCGCGGTAGTACGCATCTTCGTTCAAAATGGCGATACCCGTCCCACCGATTTCGGCGACGAGTTCTTGATAAACGGTAGATGCAAATAAGCTTTTACCCGAGGCTGAAGCGCCAGCGATCGCTATAATCGTTGTTTTTCCCACACTCACTATTCTTTTTTTTGCCCGACAACAAAGCGCAATTATCCTTGATTAAGCGCCTAATTGGAAGCATTGTTAACGATTGACCAATCTTGTTACACTTTTCTAATCATTACACGATTACAACATCTCCCTGCTGCTTTATCATCGGGGAGCTAAATCCACAACAATGGAAAAGAAAAATGCGATTCTCTAAAACCTTTACTGCGATGGCAGTAGCCACCGTGCTACTTGGCGGATGCCAAGCCACCGCACAGCAAAACAGCGCCAACAATGCAGCTGTCGTGCAACAACAAAACCTCCCTGATGTCGCAATCAGCTATGAAAGCTTTACCCTCGACAACGGTTTGACCGTAGTGGTCCATGAAGACCGTAAAGCTCCAATCGTTGCTGTAAACGTTTGGTATGGTGTGGGTTCAAAAGACGAGCGCCCAGGTATCACCGGTTTCGCCCACTTGTTTGAACACTTGATGTTCAACGGTACAGAAAACTACGATGACGAGTATTTCGGTCCGTTCGAGCGCGCTGGTGCAACCGACATGAACGGTACCACCAACAGTGACCGTACCAACTACTTCCAAAACGTGCCTACCCCTGCGCTTGATATGGCGCTCTGGATGGAATCCGATCGTATGGGTCACCTGTTAGGTGCTGTGACCCAAGACAAACTTGATGAACAGCGTGGCGTCGTTCAAAACGAAAAACGCCAAGGCGAAGCACAGCCGTACGGCCGAGTGTTCGGCTTCCTTGCTGAGCAAACCTTTCCGCAAGGTCACCCATACTCGTGGACCACTATCGGTTCACTCGAAGATTTGAATGCTGCGTCATTAGAAGACGTGCATCAGTGGTTCAACGACTATTACGGCGCGGCGAACGCTGTTGTTGTGCTTGCGGGTGACATCGACGTTGCTACTGCGAAAGAAAAAATGCAGCACTACTTCGGCCACATTGCCCCAGGCAAACCATTGAAGAAACTACAAAGCTGGGTTGCTAAAAGTGAAGGCACCAAGCGTGCCACTATGGAAGACAACGTGCCTGCGTCACGTATCTACAAGTTATGGAACACCGCTGAAATGGGCACTGCCGACTCAGAATACCTGAGCATGTTAGTGGACATTCTTGCCAGTGGTAAGAACTCGCGCTTGTATCAGCGTTTAGTTTACGATGAGCAGATTGCCAGCATGGTTTCAGGCTTCCAGTACGAGCGCGTGCTCGCGGGGCAATTCTTTGTGATTGCTGACGCCAAACCAGGCGTGGACATGCGTCGCATCGAAGCCATCATTGATGAAGAATTAGCAAAAATCATCGCCGAAGGCCCGACTGCTGAAGAAGTAGCACGGACCAAATTCAGTACGATCGCTGGCTTTGTCCGCGGTGCTGAGCGTATCGGTGGCTTCGGTGGTAAATCAGATATCCTTGCCGCAGGTCAGGTGTACCACAACAACCCTGGCTTCTACGAGCAATCGATGGAAACCTTAAAAGCAGCAACACCGGCAGATATTCAGAATGCTGCGAAGCGCTGGTTAACCGATGGTGCCTTCGTATTAGATGTGGTTCCACAGCCAAATTACGCAGCAGCTGAAGCACAAGCAGACCGTTCAGCCTTGCCTGAAGTGGGCGAGTTGCCACAACTCGATTTACCTGAAGTCAACACCTTCACTCTTTCCAACGGCTTAGAAGTTGCGCTAGCCGAGCGTCATGACGTACCTACAGTACAAATGCGCTTAGTTATCGATAGCGGTTATGCTGCTGATTTCGGTGGCAAAGTCGGTACGGCAAGCTACACCATGAGCATGCTTCGTGAAGGCACCACCTCACGTGACAGCTTGAGTTTGAGCAAAGAGTTGGAAACCTTGGGTACCAACCTTTCTGCAGGTGCTAGCCTCGATAGCTCAAGCATCAGCATGGATACGTTGGTCACCAACTTGGCACCAAGCTTGGAAATCATGGCTGACGTATTGATGAACCCAGCGTTCTCAGACGAAGAGATTAAACGCAAGCGTGGCTTATGGTTAGAGAACATCAAAAAAGAAAAAGCACAGCCGACGGCGCAAGCATACCGGGTGCTGCCACAGCTTATCTTTGGCGATAACCACGCCTACAGCGTACCTTTCACAGGTTCAGGTACTGAAGCGTCGATTCAATCACTGACGCGTGCTGATTTGGTCAACCACGCAGAGACTTGGTTACGTCCAGATCTTTCTCGTTTGGTCATCGTTGGCGCAACCACTGAAGCTGAAATCAAGCCATTGCTTGAGCAGTATTTTGCCGATTGGCAAGCACCTGCAAGCGCAGCTCCAGAGAAGCAATTCAGTGCCGTAGCTCCGCAAACCGAAGCCCGTGTGTTCTTAATCGACCAGCCAGGAACGCCACAATCGACCATCATCGCAGGTCAATTGGCACCATCAGGTAACGTTGAAAACGCTGAAGTCATCGACGTGATGAACACCATTTTAGGTGGTAGCTTCACCAGTCGCTTGAACATGAACTTACGTGAAGACAAAGGTTGGTCGTACGGTGCCCGTACCGGTTGGGTTGGTGCTGATGAAGCAGGCTTATTGCTCGCTTCAGCGCCAGTACAGACGGACAAGACCAAAGAGTCGATCGAAGAGATCTTAAAAGAACTGAACGGCTACCTTGGTGACAACCCTGCCAGCGCAGCGGAACTTGAAAAAGTGATCGCCAACAAAACCGCGAAGTTGCCAGGTGCCTATGAAACCAAAGGCGCGTTGCTACGCTCAATTGTCGATACCCTTGAGAAAGGCAAAGACATGGAGTGGTTAGAAGCCTACGGTCAACGCGTTGAAGCCATCGAGCTCGACACAGTGCGTACTTCAGCAGACGATATCTTACGTCCTGACGCGCTCACTTGGGTCATCATCGGTGACTTAAGCCAAATCGAAGAAGACGTACGTGCGCTGAACCTCGGTCCAGTGACCAAACTCGACAGTAACGGTAACCCGTTATAATCGCGTGTTTTTCGTTTCAATCAAGCCGCTCATCGGAGCGGCTTTTTTTTGTCCAAACGCGACAAAATAACGCCGATCATAGACAGTTATTTTTCAGAATGTGTATGATGCTCCTACCTCTCCCTTTAAATCAGGAATGCACTATGAGCAATGTGAAATTAGTGAATGCGGTACGTTGCTTCGACGGCGAACAACGACGTTATGAGCACCTCTCGGACACCCTAAACTGCACGATGCAGTTCAGCCTTTACTTGCCGCCTAAAGCACTGCAAGGCAAGCATGTTCCAGCTGTGGTGTGGTTATCCGGGCTTACCTGTAGCGACGAAAACTTTAGCAGCAAAGCAGGCGCGCAACGCGTTGCAGCGCGACTTGGTATCGCACTTATCATTCCAGATACCAGTCCTCGCGGCGATGAAGTGGCAGATGACGATGCCTATGACTTTGGCAAAGGCGCAGGTTTTTATGTCAATGCCACACAAGCTCCTTGGTCCCAGCACTACCAGATGTACGATTACATCACCAAAGAACTGCTTGACCTCTGTCACACGCACTTCCCTCTGAACGGCAAGCTAAGTATCAGCGGCCATTCGATGGGTGGTCATGGTGCATTGATCATGGCCTTAAAAGAACACGACCAGTTCCGCAGTGTCTCAGCTTTTGCTCCGATTGCGCATCCGAGTGCCTGCCCTTGGGGCCACAAAGCGTTCAGCGGCTATCTTGGCGATGATCGCGCGCAATGGCACGCTTACGATGCCGTCGAACTGATGCGGCAAGGACACAAATGTCCACCGTTATTAGTGGATCAAGGTAGTGCCGACAACTTCCTTGCCGAGCAACTCAATTTTTCAACCTTAAAAGAGACTGTTGAAGCTCGGCACTTCGCGGCGCAACTGCGTTTACAAGATGGCTACGATCACAGCTACTACTTTATCGCGAGCTTTATCGAGGACCATCTTGAGTTCCATGCAACCTACTTAAACGATTAAAAAAGCTGGTAAAAATAGTACTCCTTAGCTAGAGTCAATTAATCCCACATAAAAATTAGTGGTATTAACACGTTAAGGAGTACGTCACTTATGTCACCTCGCCGCGCAGCGGCGCTTATTGCGTTAGCCTACTTTATTGTTGGACTGCTTTGGATCCGCTTTTCTGATCAGCTATTGTTAGCAATCGCTGCGGACTCTGCATTGTTGACACAACTGCAAACCTATAAAGGCTGGGCGTTTATTCTGGTGACCGCGTCGTTACTCTTTTTCTTATCCAAACGCGCCCTCGAACGGCAACGTAATTTATCCGAGCGTGATCGCTTAACCGGTTTATTGAATCGCCATATGTTCGAACAAGAGCTCGACGCCGAGCTTCGCTTTTGTCGGGACAGCAGCGCCCCTCTAACGCTTATCGTCTTTAATCTCGATGGGTTTAAGCAACTGAACACTAACGCTGGCACGGCGGTGGGCGATCGGTATCTGCAAAGCGTTGCCAACTTGCTACGCCATCATTATCAACAACGCGTACTACTGAGTCGTCTTGATGGGGATGAGTTTGCGATTGCCCTACCCATGCTCACCTGGCCCAATGACGTGCTACCGCAGACCCAACACCTACAACAACTCCTGCGCACACTATCGATTGCGGAGCTACCCGACTCAAGCCTCACCGCCTGTTTTGGTATTGCCCATTTTCCCTCGGATGCCAACGCTACCAGCACCCTCATTGAAGCGGCAATGACCGCTTTAGATGAAGCAAAAGCTCAGGGCGCAAACCGTTTACGTGTGTACAAAAGTGAGTATGGCGAACACGTTTCAAAACGCACCAAGCTATTGTTTGACCTAAAGGCTGCGCTGCATAATCAACGTCTTAGTGTGGTGTATCAACCGCAATTTCGACTGTCAGACCATCAACTCAGTGGGGTCGAAGTGTTGGCGCGCTGGCATCATCCTGAAGAAGGCATGATTCCGCCCGACGTGTTTATTCCGCTTGCTGAGCAACATGGACTTATTTGCGACATTACCGATTTTGTTATGCAAACCGCAATTGATGAGTTACTCGCAGCCGATCTTCTCTATACCCACTTCCCAAGGGTTTCGTTTAATGTCTCCGCAGAGGACTTTAATCATAGTCAGAGCACGCAGCGGTTTTTACACAATTTCGCAAAACTTCCAAGCCACTGGTCAGTGGTGGAATTAGAGCTAACCGAGACCTCGGCACTGTTAAATCTTGAAGGCGTTAAGAATGTCCTGAGCGTACTGCACCAGCGTGGTGTGCAAGTCTCGCTTGATGATTTCGGTACCGGTTACTCCTCCATCAATACGCTGCGTCTACTGCCGATCCAAGAAGTAAAGATCGATCAAAGCTTTATTCAAGACATCACACAAAGTGCACAAGATGCGCGGCTGGTAAAAACCATCTTAGCAATGGCGAAGGCGCTCAATTTGCGTGTGGTTGCTGAAGGAGTGGAAACACCACAGCAAGCGCATTACCTTAAGCGCGCTGGCTGTGAAGAAGTTCAAGGCTATCTATACGCTCGGCCCATGCCGTTAAGCGCTTTAGTTACCTTTGTCAGCAATCTTACGTCGTCAAAGGCGCAGCGTTGATTTGATTTTTGCCGCCAAGCTTGCCAGCGTACATGGCCTCATCGGCGATTTGCAAAATACGCTCGACACTGTAATCACTATGCCACTGGCTGCAATAGCAGGTACCAATGGAGACTGATACCGGCCAGCCTTGTTGTTGACCGAGCTGCTGCACCGCGAGTTGAACCCGCTGCATAATATGTTGGATAGCACTTGAGGCAGCGTGCGGATGGATGCTAACAAACTCATCGCCACCGATGCGGGCGATAAAATCTTGCTCACGGCAACTCTCACGAATCGCGCGTGCAAGCATTTGTAACGCCCGATCCCCTTCAGCATGACCGAGCTGATCATTGACCCATTTGAAATCATCAATATCGATCAATGCCACACAAAATTGCTCGCCGTCTCGCTTTAACAACTCAAGCTGTTGCTCTAGCTTTGTATGAAAGGCACGGCGATTAGGTAAGCCCGTTAGGTAATCAGTATGTGCCTGACGGCGCTCAAGGGCCAGCTCGCGGCGAATCTGTGCTTCGAGTAATTTGGCTTGGGTCGCATCACGAATAAACGCAATGGCATAGGCTTGTTGCTCAACCTTGACCAGGCTCAGCATAATATCGACATGAAAGCTCGAGCCGTCTTTGCGCACGCCTTTAAAATGTAAGCCTTGCCCCATCGGTCGCGCTTGCTGGTGCGCAAAAAACTGTTCGAGGTGCTGCGCATGCTTGTCACGGACTTCTTCGGGGAGTAATGCATCAAGCGTAAGTGCTTTGAGCTCAGCAGCAGCATACCCAAAGAGTTGACTCGCCAAACGATTACAGAGCACGATGCGACCCTGCCGATCAACCACTAGGGCCGCATCAGGGATCACTTCAATCAATTCACTGTAATCGTGCAGATTGGTCATTGCGCGCTCGTGCCAGAAAAAAGGTTCTAAAGGCTACGAAAAAACGGCGCAATTGAACAGTGTAAAATTCACTTTTATTGATCAAATCGAGATCATTTTTTAGAACTTCACCGCGCTACCTGTTGGGATCATTAATCGCACCAACTCAGGCGTTCCCTCGCGCATGTGCAACTGATAAAGATCACCGTAGTCTTGTTCGGTGAGATCTTCAGTTTCACCACCTAGTGCACGCACCAATTGCGGCACGGTATTGCTATGACCCACAATCAATACCGTCTGAGCGTTACGGCGTACTGTTTCTAACAACTGTTGTCCCTCACCAGCACGATAGTGTTCAGGTGCTATTTCAAGGATTTTCGCTAGCGGCGCTGCGGTGTCTTCAGTGCGTTGATACGGCGTGGTGTAGATGGCTTGTATGCCAGCTTTTGACAAGAGTTGAGCCAACATCTGCGCGCGCTGGCTGCCCTCCGCAGATAACGGTGGATTGGACACCTCAGGTGCTTTTTCAGCATGCCGGGTGATATAAATAACATAATCATTCGCCATCGCGTTTGCCTCATTGATGCCGGAAATCACAACGATCATTGTCGCTAAAATAAACATTCGTATTGTTTTTACCGGGTTTAAGTTGACAGGCATCAGCCATCCTTTTATTTTTTAACGTTCTTATCACAACGTTAACGCGCTTTACTCACAAAGGAAACCTGAAATGGAACAACATAACTATCGAAACGCAGAGCCAGTTAGTCTTGGCGATTGGATGCTCACATTATTCTTGACCTTTATTCCTCTGGTCAACTTGATTGCATTATTGGTCTGGTCATTTTCAAGTAGCACCGCACCGTCAAAACAAAACTGGGCACGCGCAACATTGTTGTGGATGATTATTGGTATTGCGATTGTCTTTGTTATCACGCTTCTCGGTGTTGGTAGCGCAGTGATGTTGGGCTCGCAATACAATTAGTTCGTGGCCTAACGATGCTTAAAGCCGAAGCCATCAGCAAAATCTACCCGATGGGTGAAGTCGAGATCCACGCCTTACGAGGGGTGGATCTCGAGCTTGAAAGTGGTGAGTTGGTGGTTTTGCTGGGTGCTTCTGGCTCAGGCAAGTCAACATTATTGAATATTATTGGCGGGCTAGACACTCCCTCTTCCGGCCAGCTGTATTATCATGATCACGCCTTACATAAGGCAAACGACCAACAGCTGACCCGTTATCGCCGTGACCATGTCGGCTTTGTTTTTCAATTTTATAATCTTATTCCAAGTCTAACCGCACGCGAGAATGTCGCCATGGTGACTGACATCGCCGCCAACCCCATGCGCCCCGAAGAAGCACTTGAACGGGTCGGCCTGAGTCAGCGTTTGCACCATTTTCCAGCACAACTGTCCGGCGGCGAACAGCAACGCGTGGCGATTGCGCGTGCGATTGCCAAACGCCCTGACATCTTACTTTGTGACGAGCCCACAGGCGCGCTTGACTCAAGTACCGGCGGTATAGTCCTACAAGTACTCCAGGACATTAATCACGAGCTCAATACCACCACCGCCATCATTACCCATAACGCGGTCATAGGTGACATGGCTGACCGAATTATTCGCCTTTCAGACGGACAAATTGTCGACCAGCACTACAACAGCAGCAAACGCTCGGCTCAGGAGCTCCACTGGTGACCCATCACCTCACGCTGCTCCATAAGCTTGGGCGTGAGGTCTGGCAAGCCCGTGCGCAGCTTATCGCGATAGCCTTAGTGGTCAGTATTGGCGTGATGGTGCTGTTAATGATGACCAGTGCCAAACAAAGCCTGACACGGGCGCAACAACACTTTTATCAAGACTACCACTATGCCGAGTTGTTTGTTGAATTAACCCGCGCACCACGCAGCCTTAGCGAACAAGTGCTCGAATTACCCGGTGTTGCCATCGTCGAGTCACGCATCCGTAGCGCCGCTCGCGTTGAGTTACCCGGCTATACCGATCCTATTCAAGCGCAGCTACTCTCGATTCCGAGTCAACGTGATCCGTTGCTTAATCGACTGCATTTCAGCAGTGGCTATTATCCACAAACGCCACAACAAGTGGTCATTTCGAAGCCGTTTGCTGAAGCACATCAGCTACAACTGTATGACAGCGTCACGGCAATTTTGAACGGCCGTCGTACGGAGCTTGAGATTGTCGGTATTGCCATTTCCCCGGAATTTATCTACCAGATTGGTCCTGCGGACATCATGCCAGATTACCAGCGCTACGGCGTATTTTGGCTGCATGAAGAAGCGCTCGCAGCAGCCTTAGATATGGATGGCGCCTTTAACAGTATCAGCTTGCAACTGCAGCCAGGCACTGATCAAGAGGCTTTAAAAATTCGTTTAGACGCCTTGTTCGAACGCTATGGTGGCCGTGGCGCAGCTGATCGCGATGAACAGTCCTCCCACCGCTTTCTGAGCGAGGAATTAAAACAGCTCGGCACCAATGCTATTTTTCTACCGGTACTGTTTTTAGGTGCATCAGCTTTTTTGTTCAATATCTTCATGCAACGCCAGATCCAAACCCAACGGCAAACCATCGCGATTTTAAAAGCCTTCGGCTATAGCCAAAAGGCCATTTTCGGCCATTATCTGGGTTACACCGTGGTGGTGATTTTTCTTGGCGTCGTTTTTGGGGCGATCCTGAGTCGCTGGCTTGCCGCAGCCATGGTTGAACTCTACAGCCTGTACTTCAATTTTGTAACGCTGACAGTCAGTATTCAATGGACCACCATGGCAATCGCTCTGTTAGTGACCTTGGTCGCTGGCTTTTTAGGGACCTGGCGCGCCATTTATTTAGCTATTCGAGTGCCACCGGCACAAGCCATGCGGCCGGCAACGCCCATCAACTTTCATCAAAGCTGGATCAACCATCTGTTGGCCTCACCTTGGTTCACCCAAGGTGCGCGTATTATCTTACGGAACCTCGTCCGGCATCCACTGCGCAGCGGCTTAACGGTGTTTGGTATCGCTATTTCCGGCGGCTTATTGTTATTTGGCAGCTATCAGTTCAATGCCATCACCACCATGCTCGAGCGCAACTATCGCGTTGAGCAGCAGATGGACGTTATTGTCCAATTCACCCAAATTACCGATGGCCAAGCCTTGGCTAGCCTCGCCGCATTGCCCGGTGTTAACTATGTCGAGGGATTCCGTAGCGTCCCAGTACGCCTGCGCCAAGGCCCACAAACCTACAGCACCGCAGTCACGGCGTTTTCACCCGATAGCCAATTACGTCAGCTGGCCGGATTAGCACGCATGCCCGAACAAGGCATCGTCTTGACCGAGCACCTAGCCAATTACCTTGGCAGTCCAGCGGGAACCTTATTGGATGTGGAGTTTATTGCTGAACGGCGGATACGCACTGATGTGCAGGTGGTGGCTACCTCTGCTGAAGCCATCGGGGTCGGCGCCTACCTCTCGCTCGCGACGCTCAACCAACAGTTGTACCAAAGTGAGAGCCTCTCAGGTGCTTGGTTACTCATCGACAGCCAAGCCAAAGACGCACTCTACACGGCATTAAATGAGATGCCGCAAGTTGCTGGCTATACCCATGTACGCGAAGCCGAGGCGAAGTTGCGCGCCTACATGGACGATACAGTGCTAACTGCAATGAGCATTATCTTTGTGCTCGCGGGTTCGATGACCTTCGCGATGGTCTACAACAACGCCCGTATCGCGCTGGCCGAGCGTGAACGTGAGTTGGCCACGCTCAGAGTGCTCGGCTACAGCCACACCGAAATCGCGCGTATTTTATTCGGTGAACTGTTCATTCTGGTGCTGTTGGCACTGCCACTCGGCTGGGGATTAGGCGTTTTGTTTGCCCTTGGCATGAGTCATGTGATCAGTAGTGAACTGTTTCGCATCCCCTTTGTGCTCAGCCAACAACTGTTTGGTTGGTCAGCGCTTGGAGTGTTGACGGCCGCCACGATAGCCGTCATGTTAATGGTACGCCGCCTGCGTCGGTTGGACCTCATTGCCGCTTTAAAATCGGAGTAAACCGTTATGGAAAAACTCGGCTTTCGCCAACGCCTCACTAAACTGCTGCCTTGGTTGGTCCTGCTCGTTATTCTTGCTGCTTTAGCGTTGACCTTGCGTCCAAAGCCCCCTACGGTAGCAACGGTTAGCGTTTATCAGGGCGATCTCGCCTATCGCGTGGGCGACGAAGGTCGCACCCACCTGCGCAACACCTATCAAGTGTCCTCTCCGATCCAAGGCTACCTAAGGCGCGTTACCCTTGAGCCAGGCGATCCTGTGCAACAAGGCGAGACAGTGTTTCAAGTGGAGCCCTCGCCAACTCCAGCGCTCGATATGCGTACCCGCGAGCAAGCGCAACAAACCCTCAATGCCGCGAAAGCACGCCTCAACGCGGCCATTGCTTTGGCTGAGAACAGCGCCAGTGAAACGCAGTTAGCGAACAACGAGTTTCAACGCATTGAACGTCTCCATAACTCTGGCTTAGCTTCAACCTTCGATCTTGAACGCGCACAAACCGCGTTATACCGCGCTCAATCAAGTGAGCGCTCTGCGCAAGCGGCAGTCACGGTAGCACGCGCAGAGGTGAGCAATGCCACCCTTGTGCTCGAAGTCGCAGAAGGTAGCCGTAGCCAAGACGAAAACCAAGTTCTGCAAGTCCCTGCCCCCGTTTCAGGCACAGTGTTGCAGCGCTTTCGCTGCTGTGAAGGCGTCGTTACCGCTGGTGAAACCATTGTTGAGCTAGGCAACCTTAACGATCTTGAAATTCAAGTCGATCTGCTAAGCAGTGCCGCCGTCAAAGTACGCCCAGGCATGCCTGCTGAAATCACCCAATGGGGTGGCGAAGATGTGTTAGCGGGCACCGTCCGCCGCGTCAACCCATCGGGCTTTACCAAGGTGTCAGCGCTCGGCATTGAGGAACAACGGGTAAGCATTTTCATTGAACTTGACCAACCCACCACTGCGCTTGGTCATGATTACCGTGTCACCGCTGCAGTCGTCGTTGAGCAAGCCCAAGCGACACTCGCTGTGCCGGTCACAGCATTATTTCGCCAAGACGGCGCGTGGCAGGTGTTTGTAGTGCAAGACGAAGTACTCGAACAACGCACCGTCGACGTCGGCTTTCAAAGTGGTATTTATCGGCAAATCCGCGCCGGACTTAGCGCTGGTGAACAGGTGGTGAATCATCCGGATGCGGACTTACGTGATGGCGCTAGCGTCCAGCTACTCGTCGAGTGAACAGGACTGACAACGCTTCGAATTCGTAAGATAAAAGTCAGCCCCCGTGTTCCGCGTCACTCATGCAGAATACGGGGGCTGAAAAACTTACGATCACTCTTCGTGGTTAATTTTACTCATAAAGTAATACACGTAGAAGCCGCCAATCCCTAGCAGTACCGCAAGACCTGTAAAAGAAAAGAAGATTACAGGGTCATTAAAAAACTCTTTTAAGATGGCCATTGCAAGCCTCCTTATTAGAAGCTGTAACGAATACCTAACATGGCAACAGTTGGGTCGATGTCTACGGCAACAGACTCAGCAGTAGCGCCGTTGATGCGTACGTCAGCAACAGTATCAATCGCCATGCGGCTGACCATGAAGTGCACGCCCCACTTGTCGTTCAACGCTACGTTCACACCTGCTTGTAACGCATAACCCCAGCTGTTCGATAACGCCAATTCAACGTGGTCATCGGCAGTGATGACAGACAAATCAGTTAACACACCAGCTAAATCTGCACTGACTTTCTCTTCGAAGAAGGTGGTGTAGTTCACACCAACGCCGACAAATGGGTCAATAGCGTCGTTACCAACATCAAAGTGGTATTGCGCTAACAAGGTTGGTGGCAAGTGCTTGGTTTCACCAATTTTCAAACCTTCCAACGCGCCTGAACCGTAGATGTCGTGCTTGAACGGGGTTGCCGCAACTAATTCCAAGCTCCAGTTTTGGTCCAATTGATAGTCAAAAGTGATACCTAACTGAGTGTTGTTGTCGACAGTTACGCCAGTGCTGCCAGCATTCAAGCCCGCTACAGTTTCAATAACCGGTAATGATGCACTGCTATCGTTTGGCATAACACCAATGGCACCGACGTTAACTGAGATGTCAGCTGCTGCTGGAGCCGCGAAGCCGACCAAGAGTAAACTGCTAACTAACAATGACTTTTTCATAATGAGACTCCCTAGTTAAGATGCGCCTATTGTATTAAGCTGCGTGGTGGAAACGTTGATCGGGATCAATATTTGCGTCGGCACCGCCGTATTCACAGAGGAAAGCGAAACTATGGGGCATCACCATCACGGGCATCACCACCATCATCACGGTGATGCGTCATCGAAGCGCATTGGCTTAGCCTTCTGGCTCAATCTAGTGTTTACCGTGATTGAGTTTATCGGTGGCGTTCTGACCAACAGTACCGCGATTATTGCCGACGCCGTGCACGACCTTGGGGATTCGCTCTCCTTAGGACTCTCATGGGTGCTCAACAAGCTCGGTCGTAAGCAAGCCAACACACAATTCACCTACGGCTATAAGCGTTTTAGTCTGCTCGGCGCCCTCTTTAACGCGCTGGTATTACTCGGCGGCTCGATGTGGGTACTATGGGAAGCTGTACCGCGCTTGATTGACCCTGTCATGCCCCATACGGAAGGTATGATTTACTTAGCCATACTTGGTGTGGTGGTGAATGGCTACGCAGCGTTTAAATTGGCGGCTGGTAAAACCCTCAATGAGCGGGTTCTCAACTGGCATTTACTCGAGGATGTTTTAGGTTGGGTCGCGGTCTTGATTGGTGCCATTGTGATGACCTTCGTCGACTGGCCAATCATCGACCCGCTGCTCTCCATCGCCTTTACCTTGTTCATTTTAATCAACGTGGTTCGTAACCTGATTGAGACCCTAAAACTGTTTAGCCAGGCCAACCCCAATCCGGCCCTTTACAGCGCTATTGAGCAGGCCATCAAAGATGTTGCACACGTGCGCGATGTGCACCACATGCACCTTTGGTCACTTGACGGTGAGTCTCACGTGCTCACCGCACATATTGAATTAGATGAAGATTTCGCTGCCAGCACGCATTACCTTGCGGTCAAAACGGCAATCAATGAAAAAATTAAGGCATTTGAAATTTTTCATACTACGCTTGAATTAGAACTGAAATCAGAAGCCTGCCGCCTCGATTCTCCTGGCCAGCATCACCACTGAGGGAAAGGTCAATGAAAGAACTCAAATGGGGTATTATTTTCGTCGTAGCTTTAACGCTTTGGATCGTCTTTGAGCGCCTGATTGGTCTGCATGGTCCGCTGATTGCCTATCACCGCTACGTCACCAATATTTTTGCCATTCTCGCTGTGGTTATCTATGTCATGGCGCTGCGTGACGTGCGCCGCGCACAACCTGGACATTACTTGCGTTGGTCCCATGGATTCCTGAGTGGCATTAAAATCACCTTAGTCGTTGCCGCGCTCTCACCTGTCATTCAATGGCTCAGCCACTACGTTATTTCGCCACACTTTTTCAGCAATATGATTGCCTTTGCAGTCTCTGAGGGCTTGATGACACAAGCGCAGGCCGAGGCCTACTTCTCACTCAATGCATACATGGTGCAATCGGTCATCGGTGCGCTCATTATGGGGGCGTTAACCAGCGCTATTGTCGCTTTGTTTTTACGTCGTCAACCGCAACGTTCGAGCTCAGCAACGCATAGTGATAGCCGTTGACTTGATTTCCCGCCAACCTCGGGGCAGAATCAGCTCAGCCGTTTTGTAGAGAGAGCCTTATGTTTCATCAGTGGAGCCAAAAATGTCGTAACGGAGGTGTCATTGCCGCACTTCTGTTGATGGTGATCGCGCTCTGCTGGGGACAAAACTTTGGCGTGCTGAAAGGCTGTCCGCAGCATCCCGGCGCGACCTCTGTAGTGGCCGATGTTGGAAAACTGCTAAGCATTGACGCACAAACCTGCGATCAAACCGAGCACCTGCTGCAAGTCACGCAAGCCGATATGCCAGTGTTGCTCAGCGTCGGCATGCTCTTGCTTTTCCTGATTATCGAAAGCTTGCGTAGCGCCACCGCGCATCCTGTCGCGCGGCGCTGGCGTCCCAAACGAAGACCCCACTTACTCTGTTGTCGCTTCCTAGAATGACACTCGGCTGTACTGCCGTATTTTGTGTTTCATTTTAGGAGATAATCATTGTGTTATTGAAACAACTTACGCACCTAGGTGTGCGTTGCTGCTTGGCTGCGATAACGCTGCTTTTCAGCGCCATCACACTAGCGGCTGAGCCAGTCACGACGGGGTGGTTGAGTAACCCTGATCACCCACCCGTTCAGGTAAAATTAAGCCTTACGGGTGAACGCGACGGCACCACTGCCAACGCTTTATTGCAAGTTGAATTAGCCGACGGCTGGAAGACCTATTGGCGCTCGCCCGGTGAAGGTGGTATTCCACCGCAATTGGACTGGTCTGATGCCAGCGGCATTGAGGCCATCGATTGGTTTTGGCCAAAGCCTGCCCGGTACACCATACAGGGCATTGATACTGTCGGTTATACCGGCTCATTGAGCTTTCCTTTGCAGTTGCAACTCGCGACCGATGCCACGCAAGTGCACCTCAAAGGCACCTTAACGATGTCGTCATGTACCAACATTTGTGTTTTGACCGACTACCCTATCGATCTTAAGGTCGATCCCAGCACCTTAACCCCTGATGCCGATCTGAGTTTTGCGTTTCAGCAAGCCATGGCACAGGTACCGCAAGCCTTGCCTCTGGCCGAAGTCACTAAAGCCAATTGGCACGCTGCGTCGACCACGCTTGATCTTGTGCTCGTTCGCGATGGCGCTTGGCAAGCACCTGAGCTGTTTTTCCACAGTGAGCAGGACGATCTTGAGGATGTCGTCTTTAACAACACCGCAATCACCGTCGAAGATGGAGAATTACGTGCGCAAATTGCCGCGAGTCATTGGCTGGAATTACCGGAGCTAGCAGGCCAAAGCGTTACCGTGACGGTGGTCGACGGCGATTTTGCCGCCGCCTATCCCGTTAACTTAAACGCCGTTGAAGGGCCTGTACCCAGCCCATTGCTCGATGGCTCGACCTCCCTTGCATGGATGCTGGTGCTGGCCTTACTCGGTGGTCTAATTCTAAATATTATGCCCTGTGTGTTACCGGTTTTGGGGCTAAAACTACAAGGCGTGATCAGCGCCAACGGCCAATCAGCGCGCGTCACACGTAGGCAATTTATTGCCTCGGCCATGGGGATTTTGGTGTCGTTTTGGCTACTCGCCATTGGACTCTTACTCTTGCGCTGGTCAGGACAAAGCATCGGTTGGGGCATTCAATTCCAAAGCCCTTACTTTATCGGCTTTATGGTGTTAGTGACTTGGCTCTTTGCCCTGAACTTATTTGGTGCCTTTGAGGTCAAGCTACCGTCTGCAATGGGCAGTTGGGCAGCCACCACGGGAGACCAACATAGTTACAGTGGGCACTTTGTCCAAGGGATGCTGGCAACCTTGTTGGCCACCCCTTGTACGGCGCCATTTCTTGGTACTGCCGTCGCCTTTGCCTTGGCCGCCGCTCCGGGCACCATTTTGCTGATGTTTACCGCACTGGGGGTAGGCATGGCGTTACCTTGGCTCGCTGTCGCTGCTTGGCCGCGATTAGCGCGTTTACTGCCCAAACCTGGACCGTGGTTGGCGTGGGTAAAACCGATTTTCGGCGTGCTGATGTTACTCACCATGCTCTGGCTGATTTCGTTGATGCAAAGCTTCATTTCATCAACGACGCTGATCATCACCCTGTTGGTCTTGTTCGCCCTCTCGTTGATCGCAGTATGGCGTCAGTTTGGTCGCAAAGGCGTGCTAATCACCCTAAGTAGCAGCTTTTTAGGCGGTGCGCTGTTGATTGTCCTGTTGCTTTTCAATCTCTCCAGTTGGGCTCCCAAGCTCCCTGAAGACCATCAATGGCGCGATCTTTTGCAAACCAATATCGACGCTGAAGTCGCCAAAGGAAATACCGTCTTTGTCGATGTGACGGCGGATTGGTGCATTACCTGTAAAGCCAACAAAATCGGCGTTTTGCTACAAAACCCAGTGTACGACGCGCTCGGTGCAGAGCAGGTGGTACGCGTGCGTGGTGATTGGACCGTGCCCGTGGATGCCATCGATACCTACTTAAAACAAAACAATACCTACGGCGTTCCCTTCAACAAAGTCTATGGCCCTAATGCGCCCGAAGGGATCGTTCTTCCTGTCATTCTAACTGATGCCGAAGTACTCGACGCGCTCGCCCAAGCCAGCGCCACCACTTCGTCCATAACTAAGGAGTAATCCGATGAAATCATTCACTTTAAGCCTTCTCGCACTGGCGCTCAGCACTGCTGTCGCACAGGCGCAACAACTCACTCCAACGCAAGATCAAGCGTTGCAAGAGCTTAACACGCTGTTAAAACAGCACCCGCAAATCATCGAAAGCGTCAACGCGAGCTTAAAAAACTATGTTGAAGCGCAACGAGCACAACTTGAAGCACGTACTGCGCACCATGACTGGTTGTACAATAACCCTGCCCACCCAGTGCTCGGCGATCCAAACGCCGAACACAAAATCGTGGTCTTTACCGACTACAATTGCCCCTATTGCAAAAAGCTCGACCCTGAGTTGACGGAATTGCTTGAAGACTATCCAAACTTACAAGTGGTGAATGTGTTTGTACCAATTCGCCAAGAAAAAGTAAGTGGTCTGGATACAAGTTCAGCGTTGTATGCCATTAATCTGTGGCAGCAAAAGCCAGAGCACTTCATGTCGGTACACGAGTTGCTCACGGCGAAATCAGGCATGCATACTGCCAAGTCATTGCAGCAAATTGCGCGTAAAACCAAGACCCAAGATTACCTCATGGCACAACCTAGCAGTGAGGATGTGGTGCAGCAGAATGTTGAAGCGTTCCGCGCACTTGGCTACCGAGGCACACCAACTATTATGATTGGCAACCAGGTGATTCCGGGCTTTGTTAAAGCTGGTCAGTTGAAAGACGTGATCGCGCAGGAGCTGAAGCTCTAACCACTGATTGCCCCCAATAAAAGAGAGGCTGCGCACGTTGAAGTAGCCTCTCTTCAGCAAACGATTTCGGCTTGCCGTTGACCCTTAGAATTGCTAGCATGCCTGCATTATTGATTCATCTTCAACCTTATGCGACGTCTTATCCTTCTGATAATTATGGTTATTTCGCTATTGGCTCAAGTGAGCCAAGCGGTTGCCGACGTGCATCAGTCGCATCAAGAGAACCTCGCTGCGCATGCCGCCAACGTGCATTCAGCACAGCACTCAAACGATCATGCCCCGAGTACAACATCGTCGAACCCGACAGGCTTTGACTGCCAGCATTGCTGCCAATGTCATGGCTCAGTACATCTGTATCCGCTCAAAGCCGAATATATCGCGGCAGTGCTTAGCCTACAGTCCGCTGTCGTGGTGTATGCGCCACAGTACAAAACCCGCCCTGTGGCCCCTCTCTACCGACCTCCCATTACCTCAGTTCTCGCTTAGTTCCATCGTTCTCGCGACCGCGCGAGAGCCCTTAAGCAGATTTTTGACTGAGGAAATACCATGTTTTTTTCAAACTGTCGTCGTAGCGTCAGTGCGCTCCTGTTTGCCACTGGCCTAACTGGCGTAACACCCACTCTTGCCGCAGCACCACTTGCTGATTGGCAAGCACAGCTCTACCAACATCCCAAGGTGCAAGCCGCGCAACAGCAGGCAGAAGCTCTGTTGTGGCAAAGCCAGCAACAACAACGCGGGCTCTATAACCCAGAACTTTCCACCAGCGTTGAACGTGAGGGGCAACACACGAACTACAGTATTGGCGTGCAGCAAACCTTTGATTGGTCGGCCCAGCACGATGTCCGTGCCGAACAAGCAAGCTTGCTGCAGCAGCTTGCACAAGCCCAATATTTGACCGCAGTAAGTCAACATGCCCATTCGGTGCTCAGCCGCGGGCTTGATTGGCAACGGGCACAGCAACGCTATCAATTGCTCACGCAGCAGCAAGCGTTCATTCAGCAAGCCATGCAACTTGCTGAACAACGCTTCAAAGCAGGTGATCTTGGTGAACTTGATTTGCAGCTCACCTTACTCAACCTCAACCAACAACGCCAAGTGACTGCGCAGGCTTTTCAGCAACTGCAATACGCCCAAGCAGAGCTACTCAGCCAACTCGGGCAGTCCACACTCGATAAGTGGCGTTTGCCCGAGGTATTTTTCACATTCAATCCGTCAATGCTCGCGCGCGAGCAACACTGGCAGCAGCACCCGCAACTCAGTGTTAGTCGTTTGCAATGGCAGTTACTGCGCAGCGATAGCGATTGGCAACGCACCCAAACGCGCGTCAACCCCACCTTTGCCATCGAAGCAGGTGAAAGTGGGGATGAAACAGTACTCGGCCTAAGCATGAGCGTGCCTTTGCTGCTCACCAATGACTTTAGCGATAGCGTCAAAGCGGCGACACAAAGTGCCAACGCCGCTGAACAGGCGCTGCTCGCAGAGCAGCAACAGTGGCGCCACCGCGTCGCCAGTCAGCTCACCAGCGCGCAGTTTGTCCAACGTCAATGGCAGCAATGGCAAACCACTGCTGCCGCATCTCAGCAGCGTTCGCGCGAGCTTATTGAGCAAGCCTGGCGCGCCAATGAGCTGTCCACCAGTAATTACTTGACGGCCATGCAGCAGTGGCTAGAAAGCCAACTTGCTGGAGCTGAGCTAAACCACGCCCAACGCCAAGCGATCTTAGACTGGCAGTACAGCTCCGGCCAACTTACTGAACGACTCACGCCGCCTGCACTGCGCGGACCGACAAACGCAACCAAGCGCTAAGGACAACATGATGAAAACCTATTTGATAACGCTCACTGCTTTAGCCGGATTGCTGTGCACTTTTCCGGTCGCGGCCCTCGATGCCAACCATGCCCATGACGAAACCACAACGCAAGTGGAGTTAACGGCGGCACAACGTGAACGCGCCACGATCACCACCGCGGTGCTAACGCCACAAACCATTACTTACGAGGTCTATGCACCTGGCGAAGTAGTGGCCAACGATTTCGCCAGCTATCAAGTCAGTCCTCGGGTCGACTCTATTGTCGCTCAGCGCCATGTCAGCTTAGGCGATAATGTTCAGAAGGGGCAGCCGTTAGTCTCGCTTTACAGCGCTACTATGGCGCAAGCCCAAGCCGCGTTTTTAGTCGCCAATGACGAATGGCAGCGCGTGCAAGCGCTGGGCAAAGCCACCGTCGGTGAGAAACGCTACAACCAAGCACTTGGTGATTATAAAGCCAATAAAGCCACCCTACTTGCCTATGGAATGGCGATGGGTGATTTACAACAGCTCAACGCCGATAGCGTGTTAGGTAATTATCAGCTGTACGCTGGTATTAGTGGTGTGGTGATGCGCGACAACTTTCAGCAGGGACAACATCTCGCGGCAGGTTCTGCCTTGCTAGAAATTTCCCAAGAAGAAACCCTCTGGGTGCATGCACGACTGCCCGGAGCCAGTGAGTTACCTGTTCCGTACGGTGCTGTAGCAGCGATTCAGGTCGAACAGCAACGTTATCCCGCGTCAGTCATTCAGCAAGGACACACCATCGACCCGGTAACGCGCACACGCACCGTGCGTTTAGCCGTCGAGAATCGCGACGATGGCCTCCATCCGGGCTTGTTCGCCGATGTGTATTTTCAAGTCACTAGCGCAACGCCGGTGCTCGCCGTCAAACAAGCCGCATTGATGCGCGACACCGCAGGCCAATGGGTCGTATTTACCACCACCGATGAGCAACACTTTACCCCGCAGGTGGTGAAGCTGGTACGTGAACTCGGGGAATGGAGCGTTATCGAAGGCCTGCCAGCGGGGACCCGTTATGTTGATCAAGGCGCATTTTTCGTCAGTTCACAATTGGCGAAAGGCGGATTTGATCCGCATAACCATTAAGCGGAGGCATTATGTTTCAACGTATCATTTTATTCGCCTTAAACTTCCGCATGCTGATTATATTGGCATTACTTGGCCTAACGCTTGGTTCAGTGGTGCTACTACCGCGCCTTAATCTTGATGCCTTTCCTGATGTCACCAACGTTCAGGTTGCCATTAACACCGAAGCGCCCGGCCTTGCCGCAAGTGAGGTCGAGCAGCTCATCACCTACCCTATTGAGTCGGTGATGTATGCGCTGCCCGGCGTTAAAGAGGTGCGCTCCATCTCCAAAACTGGGCTGTCAGGCATTACCGTGGTATTCGCCGACAACATTGATATCTACTTTGCCCGGCAACTGGTGTTTGAGCGTCTGCAAAGCGCAAAAGAACTGGTACCCGAAGGCGTGGGCACCCCCGCGATGGGGCCCAACACCTCAGGCCTAGGTCAGGTCTATCAATACCTGCTCATCGCCGAGCCTGAGAGCGGTTACAGCAGTGCCGACTTACGTAGTCTCAACGACTACGTGCTAAAGCTGTTGCTGATGCCCGTTGACGGCATTACCGACGTGCTCTCTTTTGGCGGGCATGTAAAGCAATACCAGGTCAACCTTAATCCCGGCAAACTGCTCGCCTATGAGCTGACGCAACAAGACATTATTGCCGCCATCGACAACAATAATGTCAACGTTGGTGGCTGGTATATGCCGCGCGGTCAAGAGCAGCTGGTGATCCGTGGTACGGGTTGGCTCGCAAGCGGCAATGAAGGGCTTGAGCAACTGCGACAAATTCCCGTCAAAACCATTGATGGCGTTGCCGTTACCCTTGAACAGGTTGCCACCATAAACATGGGGAGTGAGATTCGCCAGGGCGCGGTGTCGTACTCAAGTAAAACACCCGATGGCATTGCGCAACACGGTGAAGTCGTCTCCGGCATTGTATTAAAGCGCATGGGTGCCAACACGAAAGCAACCATTGATGGCATTAAACAACGCTTGCCGATGATTCAACAAGCCCTGCCAGAAGGGGTGACCTTTGCGCCCTACTACGACCAAGCAGACCTGATCGAAAAGGCAGTGAGTACCGTCACCTCGTCATTACTTATCGCTTTTGTCCTGATTGTGGTGGTATTAGCACTCTTTCTTTTGAACCTGCGGGCGACCTTCCTCGTTCTCCTTTCCATTCCGGTATCCATTGGGATTGCCTTAATGGTTATGGCGACCTTTGGCATGTCAGCAAACCTCATGTCATTGGGCGGTATCGCGGTGGCGATAGGTATGCTGGTGGACGGCTCGGTGGTCATGGTTGAGGCGATCTTTAAGCACCTCAGCCAGAAGGATGCGCCACACGGTTACCGCCTACGCATTCAAGCTGCGGCCAATGAGGTGGCTCGACCGATCTTTTTTGCAACCTTAATTATTTTAGTGGTCTTTACCCCCTTGTTTAGCTTTGAGGGCGTTGAAGCGCGCCTGTTCGAACCTATGGCGATCAGTATTATGCTTGCCATGGTTTCTGCCGTGGTGGTGGCGTTAATGGTCGTACCTGCGCTTGCAACTTACTTGTTTCACAAAGGTATTCGCCCGCGGCAAAATAAGTTATTGCAGCCGCTCGAAAACGGCTACCGTCGCCTTCTGCAACGCGTTATTGGTCGTCCAAGAGCCGTTGCCACAGGTGCCGCAGCCTTGTTTCTGCTTACCCTCACCTTGCTGCCACAGCTTGGCACTGAGTTTGCGCCTGAACTTGAGGAAGGCACCTTAAACCTGCGGGTAACCTTGGCCCCCTCCTCAAACTTAACCACGGCTTTAGACGTGGCGCCGCAACTCGAGGCCATGCTTCTGGAGTTTCCCGAAACAACCTATGCCTTAAGCCGCATCGGACGAGCGGAGATCGGTGGTGACCCAGAGCCCATTAGTAATATTGAGATCTACATTGGTTTACTGCCCCCGACCCAATGGCAAACCGCCACCACTCGGGCCGAGTTACAACAGGCAATGGAGCTGAAGCTAGAGCAGTTCCCTGGCTTGCTCTTTAATTTCTCGCAACCCATTGCCACCCGCGTGGATGAATTGCTCTCAGGGGTAAAATCACAGCTGGCAATCAAATTACTCGGCCCTGATTTGGCGGTCCTCGAAAATAAAGGTCGAGAAATTGAGGCTGTGGTAAGAAATGTCGAGGGCACAGTTGCCGTTGCGTTGGAACAAATTGCCGGTGAAGCGCAGTTGGTAGTGCAACCGAAGCGCCAGCAGTTATCGCGCTATGGTCTCAATGTTAGCGATGTGATGCAGGTTGTAAGTCAAGGGTTAGGTGGTGCCGATGCTGGCCAAATCATCAATGGCAACGAGCGCTATGACATCTACGTGCGCCTCGCTGAGCCGTTTCGGCGAACCCCAGCACAGATTCGAGCGTTACGCTTACAAACACCTACTGGGGCTTGGGTGATCCTTGGAGACGTTGCGGAGGTCAAGATTGCCTCAGGACCACCACAAATTCGTCGTGATGACGTACAACGACGGGTGGTGATTCAAGCCAATGTGAGCGGCCGAGATATGGGCAGTGTGGTTGCCGATATTCGCCAAAGCATTGCCACTGAAGTCGATCTTCCTAGCGGGTACTCCGTTGCTATCGGGGGGCAATTCGAGAACCAACAACGCGCCCAGCAACGGCTGTTAGTGGTCGTTCCGATCGCCTTAGCACTGATCGCGTTGCTGTTGTACTTTGCCTTTGGCTCTGCTGGACAAGCCTTGCTGATCTTGCTCAATGTACCCTTGGCAGTGATCGGCGGGGTGGTGGCGCTGTTCGTTTCCGGTCAGTACTTATCGGTTCCCAGCGCGGTGGGCTTTATCACCTTATTCGGGGTTGCCGTTCTTAACGGTGTGGTCTTAGTTGAAAGTATCAACCAACGTCTGCGCGCCGGAAGTGAACTGTACCAAGCCATTCACGCGGGCGCTTGGTCACGTTTGCGACCTGTATTGATGACGGCGATCACTTCAGCATTAGGGCTCATCCCTATGCTGCTCGCCAGTGGCTCTGGGGCAGAAATTCAACGTCCATTAGCCACAGTGATTGTCGGCGGTTTAGGTTCAGCGACACTCTTAACCTTGGTGGTGTTGCCCACCCTCTTCCCTTGGTTCTCCAAGCGACAGGTGCGACGACTGCAACACCACAACTAGCGCACATGGTGCTAGGCCAATGCGCCTAGCACCTTATTCTCATTTATCGTCCGTGCGTCAACCACTGCGCTTGCAGCTCGTCGGCTGGCATGGGGCGGGCAAAATAGTAACCTTGCAAGCGTTTAATACCGAGCGCCGAACACATATCGCGTTGCGCTTCGGTCTCGATGCCCTCGGCAACGGTTTCATAACCTAATGAGTGCGCAAAAGAGCAGATGGCATGCAATAAGTTGGCTTGCTCATGTTCTTCCGAATGCTGTACAAACAACTTATCAATTTTTAAAATATTAAACGGAAACTTCTTAAGATAGGACAGCGACGAATAACCTGTACCAAAATCATCCAACGCAAGATTGACGCCAATTTCGGAGAGTTGCTGCAACATATCAAGAGCATCAAGACTGCTCTCTAAACAGCTTTCGGTCAGCTCCAACTCAAGACGTTCAGCGGGCACCTGATAGCGCTGCATACATTCCGTCAAATGCTGAACTAAACCAGCATCTTTCAGTTGTCGCGCCGATAAATTTGCGGCAATCGAAAAGATTAACTCTGACGCGTGAGGCAACTGCAGCCACTGACTAAACTGTTGGCATGCCGTTGTTAAAACCCAGCGCCCGAGCCGATTGATCACGTCAGATTCTTCGGCGATGGGGATAAACTCATCGGGTGGAATCATCCCTAACTCCGGATGATGCCAGCGTATCAACGCTTCGATGCCAACCAATCGATAGGTCTTGGCATCGACTTGCGGCTGATAATATAAACTAAATTGCTGCTCCACCAGTGCTGTTTTTAAATCACTTTCGATGCGATGCCGATATTGCATTTGTTGATGAAAATCATGTGAGTAATACTGAACTTGGTTGCGTCCCGAGGTTTTCGCTCGATAGGTCGCGACATCTGCACTACGCATTAAGCCCGTAGCATCCGTAGCACAATCTGGATAGGTTGCCACACCAATACTGGTTGAGATGGTGATACTTTTGCCGTCGACATCAAGGGGCGCAGCAAGACTGTCACTCACATTTTCAACCAACAGTCGCACCTGATTAATGTCTGTCAACGCATGGGTTAAAATCGCAAATTCATCGCCACCAATACGACAGAGTTTGTCATCTTTACCGACCACCTCTTCTAATCGACGAGACACTGCGCGCAAAAGCGCATCGCCGATATCATGCCCGTAACTATCATTAATCGTCTTAAACCGATCAATATCGATAAAAATTAATGCCAATTCACGCTGCTCACGCTCCGCATGAATCAAGGCATCTTTCAGCGCTTCTTCGAAAAAGTAGCGGTTGGTGAGACCAGTAAGGTTGTCACACTCGGTTAAGCGTCGCAGTTGTTCGTTGTTATCTCTGATCTGTCGTTCCAATTGATGACGTTCGGTCGCCAACAACACCGCGCGTTTCAATCGCGAGGCCGTCACCTCACTCTTCATTAAAAAGTCTTGCGCACCTGCTTCAATGCATCGTAAAGCGAGCTCTTCATCGTGACTATTGCTCAGCATAACAATTGCGGTCGAGAAATCGCTACTCCCTCTTAGCTCGCGCAGTACCTCAATACCGTTGCTTGGAGGTAGTTGATAATCCAACAAGATCGCATCGTAATCACCTGCTAAAGCGAGCGCTATTCCTTCTGCTGAGGACGCAGTTTGCCGCACTTCACGTAGCTGCAGACCGGTTTCTTTTAAAGTGCGAACCGCAGCCATGCGATCCACGATATCGTCATCGATGATTAATAAATCCATTCGTTCCTCAAGCGTCTGCTCTTCTCTTTACTCTTGCTGCGGCCAATGAAAAATGAAGCGCACACCACGTTCACCATTCGCTTGCAGCCTGTACTCGCACTCATACTGATCAAGTATCTTTTTAATAATTGCTAAGCCAAGTCCGCTACCTTCCACTTCGTCACGAGGCTTCAGTGTATGAAATAACTCAAATACCCGGTCGCGATGCTCTGCGGGAATGCCCGGCCCATCATCAGCAACCTCAAACCGGTAGCCTTTTTCATCGCGGACACCATATACCGTGATGACCCCTTGCGCGCGATCATGGTGCTTGATTGCATTTGCAATTAAATTTCGAAAAACCAACTCAAATGGAGTGGTAAATACCTTAATCTCACCAATAACATCATGACACTCAAGCTTAAACCCCTTTGGCGGATCAAGTAAGGCAAAAATTTCCTCAATACGTTTGGTGAACGAGAAGCATTCGACAACACCTTCTTTGCGTCCGACGCGTGAGTAAATGAGCAAGTCATCGAGTAAATTTTCTAGTCGCGCGACGCGACTTTGTAACAACTTTAGATAGTCAGCGGTTTGCGTCTCGAGCTTGCCGTGTAAGTCTTCCTCAATCCAATCTGCCAGACGCTGAATACCGCGCAGTGGCGCTTTTAAATCATGAGAGGCAACAAAGGCAAACTGATCCAATTCTCGGTTCGCCTCCTCCAACTCTTGTTGCCGTAGGCGTAAGTCTTGGGTCACCTCGTTGGCATATGCGACGGCGATACGATTGGCACGATTCAAGAGGACAAAAATAATAATGAGTAGCAGATCGATGACGATCCCGCCGAGTAGAATAAGAAGGGGTTGATGATGGGTGTTTTGTTGCCGAAACAAGGCCGTAGTTTGCACCTGAAAATCCCAGGTGCGGCCGTAAAATGGTACGCTAAACGAGGCTGAAAACATGGGGTTCGCATCATAATCTACAGAGGCCTCAGAAAGCTCGCTGTAGAGCGATTGCTGCGCATCATGAATACTAAAGTGCACCTGCCGATTGACATTTTCCAACACCCCATCCATGAGCTTATGCATAATAAAAGGCGCGTAAACTAAGCCTCGAAACTCTGAGCGACGTTGCGCAAGCGTCGGTTGCTCTAATCGCTGTGCATACCAAGGTGCATAAAATAAAAATCCAGGCGTACGCATATCATCTTGCACCAACGTAATAGGACCGGTAATACTCGCGGTGCCAGTATCACGAGCACGCTGTGCTGCTTGGTAACGGTTTTCTTCATGTGCCATGTCCAAGCCGACGGCCTGTCGATTTAGCTGTTGTGGCTCAATGTAAGTAATCGGCCAATAGTCTGTTTCGTGATGGGCGGGATACACCTGATAGTCAGGCAAACTTTCTCGCTGCCAGGTTAAGTAGGTTTCAAATGCCTGAGCTGGCACATAATGAATGACGCCAATACCGTTGATCCCGGGAAACCGCGTTTCAATTTGCAGACTCTCAGCGAACAGACGCCAATCTTCCCGCGTTGCGTCATGGGGCAACATATGCAGGGCCGCAACGCCGCCCCAGAGAGCTTCTTCATAACGCACCATACGCTCTTGCACCAGTTCAAGCAGTTGTGCGGCTTGATAATCAAACTGTGCTTTATTGCGTTTCTCAACTTGTTGCGATGCAATCAACCATGCACCGAGCGTTAACAGCAGCGATAAAATAACGACGATCCAATGGTGCCAAGGCAAGAACCGTTTGACCATGTTGGGGAACACATTCGAAACCGTCGTTGTTTGCACGCAGTAGGCCTTGTATCAGAATATAAAAACTTAATGTAGCAGCCCTTTAAACTACATAAAAGCGATTCAAGAAGAATACTTTGGTCGTAAGTAATTCTACTAACAAACAGACCTTTGTCGACGTTAAATTAAGTACAAACGATGGCTTGCGGTGACGCTTTCTAGGAGTGCCTGCGGCACACCTTCACGCTGCGCAAGTTCCGGCCATGTACGCACCACTGCCACGATATCTTGGATCACTTGCATCGCTTCGCGGCGGCTGAAGTTGGAAATGAGCTCAGCAATCGCCAACAGATCCGCTAATTCAAAATCATCGCGCTTACCATTCAGCGCTAACTGATGTTTCGCGACCCAGTCCGAGCTTGGCTTGTAACTCCAGGCCATGTCATAAGCCGGTGCTAAGGCCCACTCGAAATTATCATCGACATAAAACGCCGTATTTTTGGTGTGATCGTCATGATTGCGTGCGACCACGTTAAACACCATCCGCCGAAAGAGTTGCAGCTGTTCCTGATGGGTTAAGCCTAATTGGCGGGCCACAGCAAACAATTGCTCGTAACTGAAGTGACCTGGTTTTTTATAGTCTGCGTGCGCCATGGCACACAAGGTCATCACGTGATACTTCTGGTTGTGCTCACGGTCAAAACGCTTGGTCATAAAATGTGCCCGATCGCCTTCACGCAACAATTCACAAGGGTTCATTTCAATACCGCACTGGCTCGCCATAAGGTAATAAACATACTCCATGAGGCCAAAACCTTTTGGGTCGCCGAAGGTTTGCACGCCATGACGATGCTCCTCAACCCCGTCAAATTTCAACAAATAGTGTTCGTAGCCTGCGGGCGCAGCAACCTGCCCCGACAAAATATGATCACGTGCTGAATTAATGGCAATCACCGCTTTTGGACGCGCCCCACCTGCTGAAGTGCCGACCTGGATCAGGTTGACCATAGCGTCATCGTCCGTAGTTTGCGTTGCAAACGCAGTGCGTTCATCAAGGACGCTCTGCGCCAGCTTGACCAAATCCGCCAAATCGACCTCAAACAAGGTTTCGCTATTGAGCTGTTGTGCTGGCTGATACTCCAAGGCTCCCATGCCACGTGTACCGGTATAGAGCAGTCGATCCAGCGCAGTAAACTGCTCAGCATCCAAGCCTTTACGCGCCAGCCATGCATCAATCAACGCATTACCAAAGTCATCAGGTAACGAGTCCGCAAATACCGCAGGTAAGCCTTTAAAGGTCGGATAGGCCAATTCAGGAAAGCGAAACACCCCTGCCTGCAAAGGCAAGTGTATCGGGTCAATGGCAAATCCCTCCGCCAACCATTCAGGAGCGTATTCAAACTCAACCACGACACTATCATCAGCTTGGGCTAACGCACCCACTCTAAAACCGTCAAACTCGACGGTGCAAACCTTAGCAACCATAGGCTCCTCTTATTTCGTTTTGTACTGCTGACGACGTGCTTTTAACCGTGCCAAGCGCTCACTTGCGGAAGATGTTGCCGCGCCTTTTCGGGCCTGTCCCTGTAAACGCTGCATTGGCGTTTCACTCTGCTCAGGCAACAGCACTTCTAACTGCTCGATGAGATCCAGCTGACGTAACAACGCAATGAAGGTTTGTAAGCGGCAACCACCATCTTTAATGGCGCGATACGATTTGGCTGTAATACCAATACGTTCAGCAATTTCTGCCTGCGTCCAGCCCAGTGTTTTACGTCGTTTCTCAATACGATCGTAAAGCGTAGCGATCACTACTTTGTCTGAAAGCGTTCGGGAAAGTTTCATGATGAGTAGATTATTACCTATATCAGTTCATTTATTAACTATATAGGTAATATAGTACCCAATCAATAAAACACAACACCATGACCAGCCTTTTACAAAAAAACAGCACTAATTACTTTACATCTAACCTTGATACCTATACCATCCAGCCATATAGACGTCTAAACACCCAAAATCAAGAACATTTAAATTCATTAGCGAGGCATTCAATGAAATCTCAGTGGTCCCCATCTTTCCTTCACACCGCCATTATTACAGCACTTAGCAGTGGACTTCTTAGCGCCCCTGCCATGGCAGAGACGTCAACACCTAACGCAGCGGAACGCATTACGGTGACAGGTTCGTTTATTAAACGTAATCAACACGAAGATGCCACGCCACTACAGATTATTGATGCCGAAGCCATTGCCGCAACCGGAGAAGTTACCCTAAGCGACGTGTTACGTTCGATTACTGTCAGTACTGGTAACAGTTTTGATGAGCAATACACCAGCAGCTTCTCTGCAGGCTCGGCGTCGGTTGGTTTACGCGGCTTAAGTCCGAAAAACACCCTCGTTTTAGTGAATGGGCAGCGCGTGGCCAACTACGGTTTTGCCCTTGGCACCCAAGATACTTTTGTCGATTTGAACGCCCTCCCATTAAGTGCCATTGCACGTATTGAAGTGCTTAAAGATGGCGCCTCATCGGTCTATGGCTCGGATGCAATTGCTGGCGTGGTCAACATTATTTTGCAAGACAATGTGCAACAAACCTCAGTCAAAGCAAACTACGGTGGTGCCACCCAAGGTTCTTTAGATCAATTTGGCGCAAGCTTGCTTACCGGTTTCGGCGATGTCTACGACGAAGGTTACCAACTTACCTTAAGCTACAGCTACCTTACCCGTGAGCGCTTGGACGCAAGTGAACGTGACTTTACCAAGTCAGGTGATTTTCGCCATTTACCTGGCGGTCGTTTGACTGGCTGGTCAACCCGTGGCGGGAACTATCTTGATGATCCGCAAAACCCACGTCCATTCGAAACCTGCCCTGGCGAAGCTGAACTGCGTGACCGCAGCGACTTCACTCCCGGCGCTGAAGGACAAATTTGTGCCTTTAATGGCCAAGCCTACAATACTTTGCAACCCAAAGTGGAACGTCATCAACTCTCGATTCAAGGTAAAGTACAGCTTGCCGATGACTGGCAAGGCTTCAGTGAGTTGCTTTACAGCAACAACCGTTCAAGCCTGATCTTTGGCAGCCCATTGTCGATTGGCGCCGGCTTACGCGCTTACGATCAAGACACCGGTACCTTAGTGAACATTCCGGTCGAATTCCCGGTCGGCCACCCGGCGAACCCAGGCTCAGAGCCATTGCCGTTTGACTACACCTTCTTTGATCTTGGCGCTCGCGAGAAAGCCAACAAACAAGACTTTTATCGTGTTGTTGCGGGCGTGCGTTATGAAGGACTCGATTGGAATGCGTCATTCCAAGGCGTGCAATCGCAAAGCCGCCAACGTGAATACGTGCAAAACTTTGTCAATCGCTACACCTTTGAACAAGTGCTGGCAGATGGTAGCTATGACTTCCTCGGCGGTGAAAATAGCGCTGACGTTATCGATGCCCTGCGCATTAACACGCGTCGTCCGGGCTTCTATGAACTGCAGGGATTAAACTTTAACGCGAGTACGATTGTCAGCGAACTGGCCCACGGTCCATTGAGCGTCGCCTTCGGTGCTGACTGGCGTCGCGAATCCATGGACGCTGGCACCTCACCAGAGGTCTTGTCAGGCACCGAGTTACGCCCGGCAATTAACCTAATTAAAGGTGAGCGCGATATCGTCGCAGGCTTTGTCGAGGTTGATTTGCCAGTTATCGAAGACGGAACCATTAGTGCCGCAGCGCGTTACGATCGTTATGATGACTTTGGTTCTGCTTGGTCACCAAAACTTGCATTTCATTACCTGCTCGCAGATGACTGGCTGGTTCGTGCCGCTTGGTCACGAGGCTTTCGAGCGCCTTCACTGCCAGAGATTGCCGACAGTAACACCATCAGCTATGGCTCGGTCATCGACCCGTTTGATCCGATTGAACCAGGTGTACGTCGCGGTTTTACCCAAATTCGAAGTGGTAACTCGGAACTTGAAGCTGAACGTTCAACGCACGTGAACGCCGGGATCATTTGGTCACCGACACATCAGGTGAATATTGCGTTAGATCTGTTCCAAATTGAACAAGATGGCATTATCGCCTCAGACAACGCGCAATTTATTGTCAGTAACCCTGACATTTACGGCGAGCGCATTCAACGTGACGCCGCCGGTCGTTTGCAAATCATTACCAATCAATACCGCAACCAAGGTACCCGCACCACCACAGGTTTTGATATTGACTTCAGCTACCAGCGTGAACTTGCTGAAGGCCAGTTGAAAGTGCAAAGCACTTGGTCACACTTGCTCGATTACAAACAAGCTCTAGTGGCTGGCCAAGACGCCATCAACGGCGCAGGCAATAACCTTTTTGGTGCCCTGCCTGAATGGAAAGGTCAAACCCAAGTGCGCTGGCAGCGCGATGTTTGGCAACTGGGTTTAAATGCCAACTACACCAGCAGCTACGTACAAAAAGTAGCGACCAGCGCCAGTAACCCAGGCCTTGATACCAAAGTCGAGCACTTCTGGGACCTCGGTGCACAGGTGGTGTATCACGGCCTAGCCAATACCCAAGTCACCTTGGGCGTGCAAAACTTACTCGATCAAGATCCGCCGTTTGATCCAGCAGGTGGTGCCTACGGTTACGACATGACGCAATACAATGTCCGTGGCCGTACCATTAACCTCGGTGTGAATTACACCTTCTAACGAAAACGCCGCTCAATTGAGCGGCGCTTTTTTAGCAAGCGTGATTACAACATCCGTTTTAAAGTGTTGTCTTTCTTAATAAAGTGATGCACCAAGCCCATCACAATATGCCCAGCAACCAACACTAGCATGACCCACGCAATCGGTGAGTGGTAGTGGCCCAAGTCAGCCATCCATTGCATCTCTTCACCACGGGCGATGAGCTGCATGCCGAAGACCTTCAAGCCATAGCCCTTACCGACCAAATACATAATGCCCGAAATTGGCATCAACAACATGCTCAGGTACAGCAAGCCATGACCGGCTTTGACCAACACGCGTGAGGCATTTTCAGGTTCAGGCCGTTGCTTACTTTGACGAATTGACCACACCAAACGCAGCACGACCAGCAACAGTAATACCGTGCCAATACTCACATGGTAAGGCACCAGGTTTTCACCGACCCAATGCTCACCGTCACTGATGCGATCAAAAAACTTCAGAAACTGCCACGCCAATAAGGTGGCCATCACCCAGTGAAAAAACTTAGATACACTGCCGTAGCGAGCGGTTGAATCATTCAACATTGTCATTCTCCATTACTTTCAAGGTTGCCAAATCGAAATGCCGACAGTTGGGTTTTCAACACCTGTTGGCTGTAAACTTTTGCTCCTAAATCAGTCCCTGCCGCTCCGGCAGCGACTAATAAAGGCACGAAATGCTCTTCTTTACCCGGTGGATGACAGTCCTGTGCGTAAGGCGCCTGCTGCCACTGCAATAATGCCTGCGTACGCTGTGGTTCGGGTTGCTCCAGCGTTGCCGTTAACCAAGCGTCAAAGGCGACCGACGGCGCCGTATAACGGACATCCCCATAGCCAGGCATGTTATGAAAACTCATGCCACTGGCCACCACCATTACTCCCTGTGCACGCAATGGCGCCAGCGCTCGGCCTAACGCGAGATGCGCAGCGGCGTTATTATCCTGACCTATCGCCACTTGTACAACCGGAATCGATGCATCTGGCAGCATCACTTTTAGCGGAATGAACACGCCATGATCCCAACCACGCTCAGGGTCGAGCTTAGTGGGCAATTGCTGTTGCTGTAATAAAGCAACGATGTCCGCAGCCAAGTCAGGTGCACCTGCAGCTCGGTAGGTCAACCTATACGTCGACTCGGGAAAGCCATAGTAATCATAAATAAGTTCAGGTTGTGGCGCGCCTGTTACCGCAAATGTCTCGCTTTGCCAATGTGCTGAAATGACGACAATCGCGCGTGGCCGCTGCGGTAACGAGGGGATCACTTTGGCCAAAAAGTCTGCCATCTGCAGCCAAGTGTCGGCCGGTTGCCAGTCCATAAAAAAGCACGGACCTGCGCCGTGGGGGATAAACCAAACCGGTTGTTGGTAAGTCGCTGTTGTCACACTCATGTCGACCTCTCACGTCAACTGCAATGAAATACCAACAGGATAATATTTTACTTTCAGTATGATAATAGCTATTTTTTACAAACAACTTTTACCTAGAGTGTTAAATAATGCTAGATCATGTCACCACCCTACGCGTTTTTCATGCCGCCGCTGCCCGCGGTAGCTTGTCAGCGGCGGCGCGGCACTTAGGGATGTCGCCAGCGATGGCGTCAAAACACATGAACGCACTTGAAGCACGCTTAGGTGCGAAACTGTTGGAGCGTTCAACCCGCCGTTTAAGTTTGACGGAGTTGGGCGAGACCTATCTACAAAGTAGCCAACAAATTTTACGCGAACTAGATGACTTGGAAGCCGATATTCAAGCGCGCCAACAACATGTACAAGGTCGTCTCAACGTCAATGCACCGCTGTCCTTCGGCACCCAATTCATCACGCCACTCATTGCGCCGTTAAGTCAACGCTACCCGCTCCTTGACGTTGCGTTGAATCTCAGTGATGCACATCATGACCTGTCGCAACGCAATTGGGACGTTACCATTCGTGTGGGAGTACTTGGCGACAGTGGTCTGCGCGCGCGTAAATTGGCTGACTGTCCAGTGGTGCTCTGTGCGTCACCAGCCTATTGGCAACAACACGGCAAACCGCAAAGCTTGACTGAGTTAGCCGAGCACAATTGTCTTAGTTACACGCTCTCGGACGCACAAAACCAAGGCATGTGGCGCTTTGGCCGTGACGGCGAACACCGTGTACCGGTGACCGGTAGTTTCTCAGCCAACAACGGTGATGCGCTACGGATCGCTGCCGAGCAACACCTCGGTATCATCTATCAACCTTTGTTCATTGTTGCTGATGCCCTAAAACGCGGCACCTTAGAGACCATCACACTTAACGTGCCCAACCTTCAACTCGGTGGTATTCATGCCTTGTTTCATGCTGATCAACGGCAGCCGGCAAAGGTCCGCGCCTTTATCGACTATCTAGCAGAACACTTCGCAGCCACCCGCTTCGACGCTAGTTAAAAAAAAGCCCCAGCAAAAGCTGGGGCAAATCCACAACAATCCAAGGAAGTAAGGGATCAGTGGGCGTGATCATCATGATCTTCGGCGATACCTAACCATGTGATACCTGCAGGTACCGTCTCCAGTTCGATATCTCCAACAACTGCAACCGTCTCTAAATCAATTTTCAACACGTGCTGGGCAATCGGGTCGGCAACGTAAGCATAATGGCCATCTTGCGCAACCGTCAGCGCGAACTTACCGCCTTCTGGCATCGCACCTAAATCACCATCATTTAGCTGAAGCGTGCCAGCCTCTTCCCAATGCACATGGTCACCGTGCGCGTGTGCGCTGAGCACGGTTAAAACCGCATGGTCGTCCAATACCAGAAACTGACTGCCATCATTGGCAAAGCTATACGCAACCGGCGTGCGACCCGCGGCAGGCTGCCAATCAAATGCGCTCATCGCATTTTCGTGCGGCGCAATACTTACCAAATGCACCTGCTCGTCACCATTTGCAACGCCAATAAAAGAAGCACTTTCTTCATTACCAAAGATGGTGCCGATGCGGGCGCCATTCAAGGCCGCAATGTTACTTATTTTACTTGCGCTATAACCTGTTGCGGTCTCAGTGGCGACCAAGACACCATCACGACAGCCAAACACCACGTTATCGTGATTTTGTGCTGCACCATGCAAGTCAGGGCATACTTCGTCCAATACCACATCAAGCTCGTAGTCGTCGCCATGCAAGTGATACACACCGACTTGATCTGGTAACACCTTGGCGTTTGACGTGCTTTCTGCGTCAGCACGGCGTACTGTAGCAAGTACGTACTCGCCGCGTGGTTTCGCTACGCCATGCATGGCCATGCTGTAATGAATCGCGGCAGGATGTGCCGTTTCATTAGCAATGTCATGGTCGGTAATGACTTCGACGCTTGCCGGCAGTCCGAGTTCAGCGTTGCCATCGTAAAAAATCGCCAGTTGGTCATCACCAACATCGGTGTGCGTCGGGCGCGTTGCGGTACGGCTATAGTCACTTAGCGCAGGAGCCTGAGCATAAGGGTGTAAATGATCACCATGATCTTCTTGCCACACGCCGCCATCAAGAAAGCCTACGTGGTCGTCGTTACGACTGACCAAAACCGCATAACGTAATCCCGGAGACGCAGCAATGGCGCTGGCTGGATAGCTAAGACTGAAGCTATCCAGTAGGCTGTCATCATGCAGGTCAAATACCAGCGCCTGGTCACCGCCAGCACTCAACACCGCGAGACGGCCGGCACCTGTTGCATGATCATCATCTCCGTGGTCATGGCCATCATCGGGAACATCAATCGGATCTTGTTCAACAATAGTGGTTTCAGCATCACCACAACCGGCCAGCAAGGCTGCACCAACCACCGCGGCGAGCAACTGTAATGGGAACTTCTTTTGCATTTTGAAACGTCCTTTTAATTGATCAATAAATTAGAAATAGCCACGTAAACCAATTGCGAAACTACGTCCTGCACGCGGTGCGATATCCTTCAAAAATGAGGTATGTACGCGTGCTTCGGTGTCGGTCAGGTTTTGTCCTTTTAAATACACCGCCATGCTTTGGTCCAAGAAGGTGAAGTTATAAGCGACACTGGCATCAACCATGGTGTAACCGTCGGTCGACGTTTCGGTTGCCGCCACCTTATCCTGTTCTTGGTAGCGAATAACGTCGAGGTGAGCACTGATAGCTTGGGCTTCATAGCTCAACTGGGTACCGAAGCGCAGTGGTGGCGTGCGTGGTAAATCACCGCCATCTTGTAATCGTGCGCGCACGTAATCAGAGAAGAAGGTCGCTTTAACGTCGCGGGTTGCTTGCCACGCCACTTGGGCTTCAAAACCATGCAATACCACATCGTCGGTGCGGAACAAGTACACTGGCAACTCGCTTGCGTGGTCATGATCATGCGCATCCCCATGGTCATGATCATGCCCCGCCTCTGCGTATAAACCAGTGTTGACTTGGTAGTAGTAGTTATCGACTTGGTTATAGAACGCATTGAAAACAAAACCAACATCGCCCTGCGTTTTGCGGAAGGTCAAATCGATATTGTTGGCGGTTTCCAAATCAATAGTGCGTTCAGTCAAACCAAAGTCGAAGTGACCATCATGTTCATGCACATCAAATAACGCCCCTACTTCGTAGGTGCCAGTGCCGATATGTGGGCCGAACGACAATAGCTCAGATGCCGAAGGCGCGCGCTCAGAACGTGACAGTGACAAGCCAATGTTGTAGCCCGGGGTAAAATCCCAAACCACACCAGCCGAAACACTCACAGGCGTGAATTCTTGCGACACGTCAAAGACCCGAATCACCCCATCCCCATGGGCGCTATGAGCCGTGCCTGCGTCATGCGAATGAACCTCTAACGGTGGTAACAGAACAGCGTCAGCATCCAAGGTGACCCGCTCAACCCGGCCACCAAGTTGCACCAGAAAGTCGCCCAAGTGCTTTTCTTCCATTAACGCCATCGCGTAGGTGCGTGCTTCTGACGGCGGCGTAAAGGCTTCACTCCCTTGCGCGGTAACATCACTGGCTTTGTATTGGAAGCTCAAGCCACCACTCCACCCCGCGAATGGTTGGTGCATTACATCGAGACGGAGTTCTTGCGTCTCATTTTCAAAGGTCGTACCGACCAAGCCAGCTTCAATTTCGGCGTGTTCGTAGTCGGTCAGTGCTGCGCGCGCATTGATGGTGCTGATCCATTGCGAATCAACGTTGATTTCACTAAGAATTTGCACACGAGTTTGGTCTAAATCTGCGTAAACCTGCTCTTCTTCAGCATGATCGTGGCCATCGTCTCCACCATGTGTATGCCCTGGAATGCCGTATTCACGATTAAATTGCTCGACCGCAATACCCACGTAACCACGGTCAAATAAGTAACTCGTACCAATAGTAAAACCATTCGACTCCTCTGCCGTGTTCGCAACGGTACGCTCCGACGACAATGGTTCGTGTACGTCAGGCGCAACCGGCACTTCATAATCATCGGTTTCACGCCAGTAGCCATCTAAGTAAAGACCTACATTGTCAGTGCCTGTGGTGAAATTGAACGAGCCAAGTTTGCGTTCATCGGCAGAGTTGCCTTCAAGCAACCACTCACCACGAGTTACCGTGTCCGTCGGCACGCGACTGTCGACCACATTCACCACACCACCGATAGCACCGCTACCATAGAACAAGGTTGCCGGGCCACGCAGCACTTCTATTTGTTGTGAGGTCGAAGCTTCGGTTGCCACCGAGTGATCGGGTCCAACCCGCGAGACATCACCAACATCCAAACCGTTTTGCGCGATCATCACGCGCGGGCCACCTAAACCACGAATTATCGGCGTACTGGCTACGCCACCGTGGAAATTGGTGTGCACCCCAGTCACTTTTTCCAGCGTATCGCCAAGCGTCGACGCTTGTTGGCGACGGAGCGTGTCACCTGCTAACACCGTCACCGGTGAAGCCGATTCCATGGTCGACATGTGCACCGGCGAAGCCACAACGTCAATCACTTCAATCGGTGAGTAACTCAAGGTAAGCGTGACTTGCTGCGCCGTTTTATCAACCACAGTCACGTCATGAAACAAATGCGCATAACCCGTTGCCGAGATATGTAATTCACGCTCTCCTACGGTCAAGTCGCGTAAGACGAAGCGACCATCCTTGTCAGTGACAGCTTCGCTGCCGGTTCCTTTTACTTTGACACTCGCGTGCGCTATCGGCTTTCCAGTGCTATCCTGCACCACGCCTTCAATCGATTGCGCGAGAACACTCGTTGGGAAGAGTAAACTCAGAGCCGCTGCAATTCGCGTTACTTGGTACATCAAAATCTCCCGTTAGATGATCATTTGGCTTGACTTGCTTTTGTTATGTTATAACATATCAACACCAACGCGAGAAATGCAACTGCGAATTTGAATTTTTTTGATCAGCTTTTGAAACAAGGAATAGCGATGACACGATTTCAGCAAGTAAGTGACAAGGCGGCGATCGGGCTCTCTTTTTTATGCCTGCTCCATTGTCTACTATTGCCTTTGCTGTTTATTGTGGTGCCGTCATTTGCGGGCATCATGGCGCTAAATGACGACTTGTTTCACCAGTGGATGTTGGTACTTGTGGTACCCGTGAGCGCCTTCGCGCTAGTGGTAGGTTATCGCCACCACCGCAACGCCAAAGTCTTTGCCTCTGGCGCTGTCGGCGTGAGCTTTATGGTGATCGCAGCACTGATTGGCCACGACTTATTAGGTCATACAGGTGAAATTATTCTTACCATCATTGGTTCACTGATTATCGCCTTCAGCCACTTCCGCAACTACCGACTCAATCGCACCCGCGCGTGCGCCATCAAGCCGTAAGCGTTGCGCGATTTTAGCATCACAAACAAAGCTTTCATCGTGACTGACTAGCAATACTGGCCCCTGATAATGAGCCAGTGTCTGAGCAAATAGAATTTTGCTCGCGAGATCCAAATGGTTATCAGGTTCATCCAGAAGAAGTACGGGCTGTGACGATTGGCGACTGATCAACAACAACGCCAGCTTCATCCGCTCGCCGCCACTCAATTGCGCAATCGAACGATGCGCCTCTTCACCACGTAAGCCGATGCCAGCAAGCAATGTCCGTAGCTCCTGTGCAGTGAAACCTGAACAAGCTTGGTGTAGCTGTTGCAAGGCGGTTTTACTTGGATCGAGCAGGGAAAAATGCTGATCCAAATAGAACGTTTCCGCATTTAGCGCTACAGTACCGGCTGCAGGAGACAACTGACCCGCCAGAATTTTCAGGAAACTGGACTTGCCGCTCCCATTCGCGCCCTGAATATGAAGCTTCTCATTCCCATGTAAGCACAAACTCAACGTTTGCGAAGTGCCGTAGGGTAGAACCATCTCACGACAAACAATGACCGCTTTACTATGACGCTTGCTCGGTGCGAAATCTAACCTCTGTGGACGCAACAGGTGCTGCTGGGCCCGCAAGTGTTGCGCTTGCTCCGCTAAACGTTGTGATTGCTGCTGATCGACAATCGTACGTTTACCAGCTTGCGCAGTGGCACGTTCTTTTTGTGCGTCGAGCAACACTTTTGACTGGCTCTTACGCTGTCGCGATTTGTTGCCCTGCGCTGCGCGTTGTTGCGCTTGCTCTAAGCGTTTTTGCGCTTGTAACTGCGCTTGCTTTTGTTGCCGTTGCACAGTTTTTAGCTGTCGCGCCACGGCTTCAGTCTCACGCGCTTTCTGGGTTTGATAGCTGTCATAGTTACCACCATAACAACGCACACCTAAAGCCGATAATTCAACGATCTGCTCCATCTGACGCAAGAGTTGGCGGTCATGACTGATCACCAATAATGCGCCAGCATAACCTCGCATCTGACGCAACAACCAAGCTCTCCCCTCTTGGTCAAGGTGATTACTTGGCTCATCTAAAATCAATAGTTGTGGTGCAACAGGCGCGACCTGCGTCAACGCTTGCCATAACAGTATCCGTTGCCGCTCCCCACCACTGAGCTGCTGCCAGCGGGTTTGCAGACTAAGGTGCAGTCCCATCGCCTGTAGCGCGGCTAAACGTTGTTCGGGCAGCGTCCATTGTTCACCAATACACTCAAACCAACGGGCATCACAACTTCCCGCAGCAATTTGTTGTCGCGCTTCAAGCACATCTTGAACGCCGAGCACCTCAGCAACAGTCGTGGTGTGACGAAAAGTTTGTTCTTGCGACACCAAGGTCACTGACGCCGGAACCGTCAAAGTACCGGAGGAAGGCTGACGTTGTTCGGCAAGTAGTGCTGCAAGTATCGACTTACCTACGCCATTGTCGCCAACAAGTCCGCTCCGCGTGACGTCAAACGAAAACGAGAGCTCATGAAAAAGTGAAGTGCCATCGGCAAAGCGATAGCTTAATTGTTGCGCTTGAACAGATAGCATAACGCGCCTCCTGAAGATCAGGGGGCAAGCCCAGCGCCATTGCGAGTAGAAAAAGTAAAGACAGCGACGCCGACTAACCCTGTGGTTCCAAAAAATAAATAAGGTTGGATACAGGTGTTAGTTGTTCATGATGGCGTCGACTCCTAGAAATGATTGCCTGGGTAGTTTAACAAAACTAATCAAGCAGCGCATCTATCAGCCAAGCTGACAGGTTATTGCGACCACTTAGTCCTGATTTTGAATACACCGAAGAGGCTTGCTGACGCACAGTTTTCTCTTTGGTGTTACGTACTTCCGCGATTTCATTCAAGGTTAGCCCTTTAATCAACAACACCGCAACTTCCTGCTCACTGGGAGAGAGGCGCCATTGTTTGAAGCGTTCTTGAATCGCAAGGTACGAGTTTGGCTCGTCCTGCAACGCAGCCTGCGCTTGCGCCGCTTCTTGCTCGCGTTGTACCGCCTGCTGTTGATGCCGTTGCAGCGCCTCTTTCAAGGTACTTAGTTCGGCGTTACGGCGACTTATCCGTCGCCATAACACAGTGAACGCAGCGATGGCGATCACCACCGTGGTGGCTTCAACAATCAAATGCCACAGTGGCACATTCATATGGTAGTCCGCTACGACATCCGAAATGTTCGCCGCCGCAATGAGCAGAAAAATCACCATTAACAGTCGGTCAATTGTCATATATTCCTCGATTCGCCCTACGCTTTAGGACATCTGTCCGATGCTCTTTTAGCGCAACAACCTTAGCCTTTGTGGTGATATTAACCGAAGGAGTTCCGGATGTCTTATATCACCTGCAAATCAAGCGCACTTTTTTTTATCCTGAATCTTACATTTGGGGTGAGTTCCGCCGCCGCACAAAATGCCCCTACCGCTCACTCAGATGATTTGATGACCGAAGCACTCACCCGAGTACCACAGGTTGCGCTTAACCAAACTGCGGCGTTTACCGCCAGAACAGTTCTTGCCAACGCGCCATCATTGTCAGTAATGCGTTGGCAAAGTCAGGAAGATTGGGGAAGCGATGAAACCGAACTAACACTTCAATTAAGCTTTCTTTCGCCTGCCCAACGTCAGTTGCTGGCAACATCCAACGAACTTAGCACTGCGCTGCAGCAGCTCCAACAACAGCAACAAGCACTGCAGGTGTCAGGGGTACTCCGCCAACTCTACTGGCAAGCCCAATTGCTCAAGACCGATTACGAGTACTACCAGAGTATCGCCGCGCACTTACAGCAACTAAGCGAGATCACCGAACATCAGGTCGATGCGGGTGAGCTCTCTCGCTATGCCTTATTGGTGGTGCAGCAACGTTATCAACAACAACAGAGCTTAGCGCAAGCCAAACAAGCCGAGCAACAACAGCTGCTGACCCTCTGGCAACAACTAACGGGGCAATCCCAATGGCCCCATCAACTGCCCGAAACGCGCACAGTGACAACTCAGCCCCACCCACAACTGCAGGCGCTCCAGTTGCAATGGCAAGCGAGTTTACTTGCCAGCCAACAAACAGCTGCGAGTGATAGTGCTTGGTCCGTCAGTGCGGGGTATAAACACATTCAATCGCCCACAGGTTCCGAAGCACAAGTAGGGCTTGGCTTTAGTATCCCTTTAGCAACGACAAACTATTTAAGCAACGTCGAACTCCAAGCGTTACAGCAGCAACAGCGCGCCCTCACCGCCGCGTTACAACAAAGTCAACGCGAACTGGCGCAAGCACAAGCCGAAGCACAACGTAACCTCACCCATTGGCAGCAGCAGTTAACTGCGCAGCGTCAGGCCGCCGCCTTAAGTAGCGCAGCAATGGCAGCCCTCGAACAACTGCGTCAAGCGCAACACATTGATACGGCGTTGTATATCGACCGCTGGATTGAACAGCTGACTTATCAATACGAGGCGCGCACCATCGAATTACAAGTGCAGTATGCCTATGCTCAATTGCAACAAGCTCAAGGAGTATCCCTATGATCCGCCGTACCTTAGCGCCTTTTTATTTCACCTTCGCTGCAGCAGTACTTTCAGTACCTTGTGCCGTGGCACAAAATACTAGCGTTCCGCTGCAAGCGGTGGACAACTACGCGCTCGACCTCGAACCAGCGCTGGCGGTACAAATGATTCCTTTGGCACCGGTATTGGCAACAGTACGTGCAGCCGCAGGTCAGCCGCTGCAGATTCCACAACCTTTTGAAAATGTGGCGATTCAATTGCACGTCAGTGACGGCACGAGTATTGCCGCACAGACGCACGTTGCGACCCTGCAAGGCCCAGCCGTCGAACACTTTTTTCATCGCTATCAGTTGCTCAGCGAGCAATACAGCGTTGCGCAACGCCAGTATCAAAGCAAGCGCAAGTTGTATGCGCAACAAGCTATTTCGGCAAATGATTGGCAGCAATTTCTCACCGAGTACTTGCGTCTTTCAGATACCATGCACGAGCTTGAGGTGTTACGCCAACAATACCAGCAGGTAAACGATGACACGGCCCATTACTTCGCACCAAACGCCGGTATCTGGCGTATCAGTAACCAAACAGGACAACTAGGTAGTCTCTTGCCGACAAGCCAGCTGCGTCTCGCCATTCAGGTTGCCGCACACGACGCCGAGACCATTGAGGCAATTCAACTCGAGGAGCAGCAATTGCCTATTCTTGCTCGTGATCACGCCAGCACCAATGGCTTAGTCACCCTCTGGAGCGCTGTGCCAAAGAACACAGCCTGGCCCCTGCAACAAACCTTGAACGTACAACCGCTAACGGCTCTCTCAAATAGTTATCGCGTTGCAGCAAGCGCGATCACCACTATCAACGCGCAAACCGTAGTGTTTGAACAGCATGGTGAGCAGCTGCGTGTTGTGCCGGTCACACTCGTGAGCCTTGCCGATAATCACTACTTTGTGACTGCAACAAGCGGCATTCAAGGCCGTATTGCCACAGCCTCAGTCGCAGCGTTAAAGGGCCAATTAGAAAGTGAGGAGCAAGACTAATGATCAAACAGATCATCACCTTTTCACTCAAACACCGGCTGTTTGTATTCATCAGCTTCCTGCTGTTGATTGGCGCGGGGGTGCAGTCGTTACGTGAACTACCGGTCGATGCGTTCCCTGAAATCTCACCGACGCAAGTCAACCTTACGCTGCGTGCACCGGGCATGTCGGCCGAACGCGTCGAACGCCAAGTGACCCATCCCATTGAAACGGAACTGCTAGGTATTCCCAAGCAAACCATCCTGCGCTCAACCACGAAGTATGGGATTGCCTCGATTACGCTCGACTTTGTCGATGGCACCGATATTTACTGGGCGCGCCAGCAAGTCGCTGAAAAGCTTGCCGCGGTACGCGACAGTTTGCCTGCAGGCACGCAAGGTGGTTTGGCGCCAATGAGCACCCCATTAAGTGAAATGTTCATGTTCAGCGTTGAAAACCCTCATTTATCGCTGACCGAAAAGCGTCACCTCCTCGATTGGTTGATCCGGCCGGCGCTACGCACCGTCGCTGGGGTCGCTGATGTCACCAATTTAGGCGGCAAGGTAAGAACCTTTCAGTTTACGCCAGATATGGCGCGCTTAAGTAGCGCCAAGCTGACCTTGACAGACCTTGAACAAGCGCTAGACGACGCTAATCAAATGGGTAATTTAGGCCGCTTAACGGTAGGCACCGAAGCCTTTAGTGCGCGCGTCAGCGGGCAGATCACGAGCCTTGCCGATCTCGCGGCAATACCTGTCAGCAATAGTGCCGGGCAAGTGTACCGCCTCGAGCAACTTGGCCAAGTTCAACTAAGCTATTTGCCACGTTTTGGCGCCATTACCAAAGATGGTGAAGAAGCCGTCGAGGGCTTGGTCGTTGGTTTACGCGGCGCAAACGCTGCCGCCGTGGTGGCTGCGGTTACCGATAAAATTGCGCAATTGCAGCCAAGTCTACCCGCAGGTACCGAGATCAACGTGTTCTACAACCGTAAGGGCCTGATTGATACCGCTATCGAAGCTATTTCTAGCGCCCTCGTACAATCCATCGTACTGGTGGTCGCGGTACTGATATTCTTCTTACGCAACGTACGCGCATCATTGTTGGTGTCCTTGGCCATTCCAATTGCAGCCTTAATCACCTTCATTTGTCTGCGCTTACTCGGCATCTCCGCCAACTTAATGAGTCTTGGTGGTTTGGTCATCGCCATTGGCATGATCGTTGACGCCGCGGTGGTCATCACTGAGAAAATCGAGACAGAACTCAATTCCGCGAAACAATTGCCCTTACTGCACAAAATTTACCGCGCCAGCGTTTCGGTTGCACCTTCCGTGGTCAGTGGCACTGTCATCATTATTTTGGTGTTTTTACCGCTGTTAAGTCTCACCGGGTTAGAAGGTAAACTTTTTTCACCGGTCGCCTCGACCATTGTCATCGCCATCACTGCTGCGCTAGTGACGGCACTCACGCTCGTTCCTGCGTTGGCCTCAATGCTGATGCGCCCCAACCAACGCCCAAATACCATGCTGGAACGCATGCAGCGCGGTTACCGCAGTCTTCTCGAGCGCGCAATGAAGCAAAAGAAAACAGTAATGATTGGCTTTGCCAGTGTCGCGGCCCTCAGTGTCGTAAGTTTCTTATTGGTCGGTAAAACCTTTATGCCGACCATGGATGAAGGCGACATCATTGTGCAGTTGGAGAAGTCGCCGTCGATTTCATTGCAAGAATCCATCGCCATTGATGCCCAAATCGAGAAAGACTTACTCAGCACGCTGCCAGAAATTAAGCAAATCGTGGCGCGTACCGGTTCAGATGAACTCGGCCTTGATCCGATGGGGCTTAATGAAACCGACGTATTTATGGAGCTGCAACCGCAAGAAAGTTGGCGCTTTGAGACGAAACAAGAACTGATTCAAGCAATTCGCGAGGTCATCGCCAACTACCCAGGCATCAACGTGAATGTGACCCAACCGATTCAAATGCGTATTTCTGAAATGCTTACCGGAAGTTCCGGTGCAGTGTCGATTAAAGTGTTTGGCGATGACATGGAAACCTTAGCGCAATTAACCGATGCCATTGTTGCCCAAACCAGCGCGATTGATGGCGCCGTTGACGTGCAAGCCAGTGTGATCACCGGAGCTCGCTTCGTTAGCATTGTGCCCGATCTACAAAAACTCCAGCACTACGGTATTTCGAAAACCGAACTGAGTCAGTTTCTCCATGCCCAACTGACCGGTTACTCGGTCAGTGAAGCCATTGATGGCCGCATTCGTACACCGATTGTGTTTGGTGCGCAACATCCCGAAGGCACCTACCATGCCATCGAAAACCTACAACGCCAAACCATCCTTGGCGCGGATGGCAAGGCTGTGCCCCTAAGCGCCTTGGCGACCATCCACTATGATCATGGCGCTGCTATTATCGAACGGGAAAACGCTAACCGCTATGCACTTATCACCAGCAACGTCGAGAACCGTGACGTGGTCGGTTTTGTTGAAGCGCTAAAAGTCCAGATTGCGACCAGCCTGACTTTACCTTCGGGTTACTATGTTGAGTACGGCGGTGAGTTTGAGAACCAAGCGCGCGCCAGTGCCAATTTGCTCATGGTGATCCCTGTCGCGCTCTTACTTATCGTGATTTTATTGTTTACTTCGATGGGCTCAATGCCACTGACCACCATTGTCTTAACTAACATTCCGTTTGCCTTGAGTGGTGGCGCCATTTCACTTTGGCTCAGCGGTGAATACATGTCGGTGCCCGCCTCGGTCGGTTTCATTGCACTGATGGGCGTTGCGATACTTAACGGCATTGTCATGGTCAGTCATTTTGAACAGAGTAAGGTTCACTTTGCCACTACCGAACAATTAGTGTTGCAAGGCGCCACAGATCGTCTACGTCCGGTACTGATTACTGCGGTAACAGCGATCTTTGGCTTAGTCCCCTTGCTTATCGCCAGTGGCCCAGGTTCTGAGATTCAAAAACCATTAGCAATCGTGGTGATCGGTGGACTTATTACCGCCACCCTCGCGACCCTAGTGCTACTGCCTTTATTGTATTTGCTCACGCAACGGAGAACAGCGCATGGCAACTAAACTCATGAAGCTCTACTTTAGCCAAGCACAGAAAGCGGATGTGGTGGACTGCTTGCTGCAAGTTGACAGCATTTCCGGTTTCAGCATCTATGCCATTGAAGGCTATAGCCGTTCACATGAACGCTATGATCTCGCCGAGCAAATCAGTGGCGCTCGGCGAATGCTTACGGCCGAAATCATCTGCACCGACGCAGCCGTTCCGGCGCTGCAAAAGGCGCTTGCGCAACTGCACTTTAGTGACCCTTTGCGATATACATTGGTGGCGATTGAGGCAAACGGTCACCTGAACTAGCCGTGATGCGTGTGGCATTAAAAAAATGTAACACTTTTTTCAAGTAAAGATGCTTGCATGGGGATCTCGCTTTCGATAATTTACCTGAAGTAACTTAATGTAAGTTGTTGTTTATGCGACCAGAAATTCTATTTAAATGTCTTTCAGACACCCATCGCCTCATCGGCCTGTTGCTGCTTACTCAAGTTGAAGAAAGTTGTATCTGTGATTTAACCACCGCAATGCAGATTGAGCAGGCGAAGTTGCACCGTCATTTGGCTGATTTACGTAAATGCGATCTGATACAATCGCAGCGACGTGGCAAATGGACCTATTACCGCCTCACCCCCGAACTACCTGTTTGGGTGAACGACATTATTCAACGTACGGCGATCGCACATCAACAGCAGCTTGCCGAGGCCCTAATACGACTTCGACAAGCACAACGTGCGGTACACCCGTGCCACTATTGGTAACTCACCTTTGGTTTCCAACCTCACCTAAATAGGTGAGGTTGTTTTGTTCGAGGAAGTACGTCATTTCTGGCGTGGTTAACAGCTGCTCAAGCTCGCCGTAATGGGTTTTGCAGTTGTCCGCTTCAGACGGCTCATAATACAAGAACGCGTCGTCGTTGATGTAACAGCGGTCGTAACGCACTTCACCAGCTGGCGTAAACAAAATGTCAGCGAAACCCGATACTTTTTCAGGCAAGACCGTCACAATGGTGCCGCGCTGTTCGGCATCGAGGCGCCAAGTCGCTTGCACTTTATAGCTGCGCAAAAAGCGCATGGTGCGGTCACCGTAGAGGCGCTCAAACTTCAATTCTGGCGGTGCTTGCACAATTTCAGCATAAGGCCGCACTTCCTCACCCGGCTCATGCCCTTCACTGACCAAACGAACCATGACCTCATCGTCGTAATGATAGGTCGTGCGGGTTTTGAACTCAGCGCCCTCACGGCTTTGCTTGGTCACCAACAAGGTGGGTTTGCCATCAGTGTAGGTGGTTTCATGCGAATAGAGGTTTAAGTAGCCATCACTCTCACTGCGCCAGCGATAGATATGCGGGCTGACGTAGGCGCCGTCCTCGACGGTGAATTCGGTGTAGGAAATCTCGTAGTCATCGCTCGTTTCACGCCAGTAGTTTTTCCCATCCAAGCGGCCGTCTTTGGTGCTCACATAAGCTAAAGTCAAACCGGTATCATCGTAGGCGCGATAGTGCTTAATGACGCCACCTTCGTAAATGGTATCTGAACGCTTAATACGGTTCTCGTGCCACTCGCTATGAGTGCCGACGGGAACCCCTTCATCATACTCCCCCACCACGGCAATATGATCTTCACCGTACCACTTCTCAACTTTCCCGGTGTAGGGCTTGCCGTTCGCCTGATAGGCCTTACCGCCCACATAAGTAAGACTTTCCGGCTCTACCGTGCTTGGACTACAAGCCATTACAGCAACACTCATGCCGACCATGACGGCAACACGTGTTAACGCTTGCATACTACTCTCCTTGTTGCTCCGCCGGTGGCGGGAATTCACTGACATCAAAATCTTCTTCGTAACGCTCATTGAGCAGCTTGCCATGATCGTATTCGGTCAAGAGGTAAGGCTTACCAGCAAGATACGACCACGACTTACCATGGCGTGAACCGTTGCGATATACCGCGATATCACTCAAGGCACCACTTTGATCAAATTCAACCCGTAGACCATGGAGACGGCCTTCATCGTTATAACGCTCAATGAGGCGCAAATAACCATGCTCCGAATACGCGCGCCACTCGCCTACTTGATAGCCGTCACGATAGTCACCGCGCGATACTGGTGGGTAACTGTTACGAAACTCCCATGGTCCTTGGCGTACACCCTTCACATAATCACCGAAGGTGACCAATTTACCGTCGATATATTCTTCGTAACGACCGTGCAACTCGCCATTTTCATAATGCGCCAGCTCTTTCAGTTCGCCGTCCTCATTAAACTCTTTGCGCACGCCATGTAGCTGCCCGTCGGCGTTGTAGAATTCCTCATAGGCGTAGTACGAACGGCTGCTCACCCATTTGCCAACACGTTTGCCGTGATCATACTTGCCTTGCACGAGCACCTCGCCATCAGCGCTGGTCGCCGTATAGTCACCGTCGCGTTTGCCTTTTACGTAACGCACGCGCTCAACTTCATCGCCGTAACGCGAAATATAAAGGCCATGCAAATCATGCTCGAGGTATTCGCGACGTTCAATAACCTCACCCGCCGCGTTGTACGACTCATGTAATTTCCATGCTTCATCGTTCGCTTCCAAGCTTTTTTGCTGCAGCACTCCCTCACTACTGAAGTGCTTGCGCTCGGTCACTAAGCCGCGTTCATTCTGGGTAAGCTCCGTCGACCGCACCAAGGTGCCGTCACTGAGATACTCACGTCGCACCACACGCTCGCCCGCCGCATCGTAAACTTCAAACAGCTCAACGTTACCCTCTTTGTCATACCAAATGCTTTCGCCAACCAAAGTGCCGTGCACATAGGTGCGCTCAAGTCGCAAAGTACCATCATCGTGATACTGTCTCACCGGACCATGAAACTTATCGTTCGCGTAGGTTTGTAATTCAACCAAAACCCCGTCTTGCGTCCAACGTTTCATCTCACCATGGCGCTTACCGTCCACATAAGGCGTTTCTGAGCGTATTTGGTCATTGTCAAAGTAATAACGTTGCACCTTTGTTTCTTGGGCGACCGCCGCTGAACTGCTTAGCAGCGCCGCGGCAATCACTGTGCGTAATACGGTTCTATGTAAGCTCATTGGGCAGCCCCCTCAATCAAGCTAAAGTCCGGCAAGGCACTAAACTGATGCTGCCAGCTTTTCGTCACCGGCTCGCCGGTCGCGATCAAGCGCTCCACGCTGGCAACACGTCCACCAATCCGTAACTGCCCCTCGTCATCAAGGTAATCGCCAAGGGTTGCATCAAAATAACTTTCTGGCTGCTCGCGGTTGCTTGTTGGTAACACCGCTAGCGCACGCTCACGTTGATCAAGAAAACGATACTCACGGAGGAAGTCACTCATTGGCAACTGCTCGGCTTGTTGTTGCCAATCGTCACCAAACAATTGCACCACATCGACCAACCAAGTCTTCTCACCTAAGTCAATGGCGACGTCTTGCCACTGCGGACTGCCTTTACAGTGCATTTCGACCGTCACTTGATGACCGTAAAAATGCACCAGCACGGCATCTTCGGTCATCAGTTGAAAGACCGCTCGGGTTGGCATTTTCGTCGCACTGTAATAACCCACATTATGCAATTGCTTGTTTTCAATCATTTCCAAACGACTGCCTTGCTCCATTGCCCCGCTACTCTCACTTAAGTCGCATAAAAATGCTTGCTCTGGGGTCAACGTCACGAAAAGCTCGTTACTGGCCAATGCAAGCGGCGCAATGTCAGTCAGCGGTGCGGTGACAAAACGCGCGTCCTCTGAGCCATGCGAGCCATAGTTGTCGTCATCAAGAAATAACGTCTCAGTTTCAATCGGTGCCATTGAGGTATTTTGCGAGAGCTCCTCTTCGTCATAAAAACGAACGATTTTTTCACCGAGCTTTTCATCGGTAAACTCAGTAAACAAAAGCTCAATCGTATCCGGCAATTGCTCCGGGAACAGCAAGGTCAAGGTGGTGCTGTAGCTGCCCACCTTGGCAATCTCCAGCAAACGGCTTTGCCCCTTGTTGACCCACTCTGGCGCATCACTATCAAGATTGTAATCCAGCTCGCCACCTTCAATACCACCCACTTGCGTGTTGAAGTACGCTGTCTCTGTTGGTTCGAGGCGTAACTTAAAAATCTGCGGATTGTCTGTCGGCGTTAAGGTTGCAGTTGCTCCCTCGCGCTCTAACGTGGCGCCCTCCGCCTTAATCGGCAAGGTCATCACCTCGTGAATAGCAGCGTAATGTTCAATGCGTGCCTCAAAGCCAGCGAGCTCCTGCAGTTTGGTGTAAGTATCACGCCAACCCAATGGATAAAGTTCAATCGAGCTTTCCGCATCATTACTGTAAAAACCAACATGCGTGAACGCACCATTGGTATGGAAGTCGACATCGAGCGGCTGATCAGCATCGTTCAAGGCTTTAATATCTTTGACTTTGATATGTCCAAGCCCCTCAAAGCTAACGCCCGGGTGGGCATAGCTCAATAACAGCCGATTGTCATAACTTGAGACCGAACCGACGTCATTCAACAACGCTTGCTCACTCACCGCCGGCGGAATGTCATACACGTAGGTTAGATCGGTATCCGTTAATGGCAGTGCGTTACGTTCATTCAAAAAGGCCAGATCGTGACCGTACATCCAATCTTCTGGATAAAGCGACAACACCACTTGCATGGTGCCATCCATACCAACTTCTTTTGGTAAAGGGGTATGGGCTATCAAGGTTTGTCGTACGGGCCAGCCCGTATTGCGCTCCACAATCGAGTAGCCATAGATCCTAGCGCGGCCATCGGCACTTTCACCATGCAACGTTAAGGTCACTGTCGCCGCATCGAAGGCTTTCACCGTTACCTTAATATCAGGAATTTCAGCATCGCCTGGCACGATAATGTGCTCACCTTCCGCAATACGAAGATCGTCCACTAAACCAGGACGACTAAGCTTATCGTTCAGCATCTGCTGAATTGGGTTCACCCCTTGACGTTCAAAGTCATCGGGCTTTTCATGCACCTCAAACTCGAGGGTTTGGTTGGTCGCTTTATCGATGACGAAACTAAAGCCCGCGTCCATCATGGCGCGCATCTCTTTGTCACGGCTGCTGCTAGGTTCATCAAAACTACTAAAATGCCCTTGCGGGTACTTCATGCGCATGAATTCAGGCAGCATATGCATACGATACACATCGCCGTCATCGCTAATTTCATAATTCATCAGCATCATATTGCGCATGGTTTCGGTGTGTTCACGCGACCCCCGTTGCACAGTGATCATCATGTTGGCATGGGTTTGATAGCGACGCGTTTCACCATCTTCAGGATGAAACTCCAAGGTCGTCGCCGGACCAGAATCTGAACACGCAGTCACGAAGAGAACGCAAGCCGCCACTGCTGAAAGGCGCCGTAACATATTTCCCCTACTATTTTTTAACGAGAGTATGAAAAAACGCATACGATAGTGAGTCCAGCGGCTAACCTCAAGCAAAGCTTGAGAATTAACCCTGTCTTTACATAGCTTGCTGGCTAATCTGGTTTCGCTTGAATCAAGATTTGTGCGCCAGGTCCATCTTGCCCCAACACATCGCGCGGATTTCGCAACGGACAGTCAGCCATAGATAAGCAACCACAGCCAATACAGCCGCCCAAATTGTCGCGTAGTTGTGTAAGACTTTTAATACGCTCATTAAGCATTTCATGCCATTCTTGACTAACCTGTTGCCAGTCTTCTCGACTAATCGCTTCTTGCGGCAATCTATCAAGGTGATACTTGATTTCTTTTAATGAAATTCCGGCCTGTTTGGCTATACGAATAATAGCAATCCGCCGCAAAATGCTGCGATCGTAGCGCCGTTGGTTGCTGGCTGTCCGCCAACTTTTAATCAGTTTCTTTTCTTCGTAATAATGGATGGTCGATACCGCCACACCACTGCGTTCAGCGACTTCACCGACCGTCAGCACTTTTCCCGCCACCATAAAAAACCTCTTGACCTCAAGTATACTTGAGGAAATAGTATGCCCGTCGGTTCTATTTCTCAAGCTCAATGCGATGAGCCTTGCTGAGGTTGCCGACACTGCTTGTCGTCTTCCTCATGAGCGCTATCGCCATACTTTTATGAGGTTATCGACACTATGACTACCCCCAACAGCCAGCGGCGCAAGCGGCAAACCGCTTTACTCAGTTTGATCATTACCTTAGCGGTTGTCACTGCGTTACTTTCCGGTTTGTATTACTGGCGCATGCAGAACCAAAGTCAACCTAGCGGCTGGCAACAACAAGCACTGCCAGTAACGGTGATAAAAGTCACGCCACAATCACTGCCCAAGCAATTCGCCGCGGTTGGTGAGCTGACGGCACAACAACAAGTTGAACTTACCGCTGAAACAGCAGGTCGGGTGACTGCCATTCATTTTGAATCGGGCCAAACGGTCGAGGCTGGCGCACCTTTAGTACAATTATTTGACGCGATTGAACAAGCCCAGTTGCGCGACAGTGAAGCGTCACTAGTGCTAGCCAAGCAACAGTTGCAACGCGTGCAAGAACTCACCCCTACTGGTGCAGAGTCAGAAGAAGTTTTAGGACAACGAGAAGCGGCTTATCAACGCGCCCAAGCGCAAGTAGAATCGGTGCAAGCACAACTGCGCATGAAGCGCATTGAAGCCCCTTTCAGTGGCAAAGTAGGTCTGCGTCAGGTGCACCTTGGCGACTACCTAACCTCAGGTACGCCCATCGCCACCTTGACGAACCTTACCCAACTCTACGTCGAGTTTGCCCTACCGCAAGCAGCGCTTGGGCAAATCACCGAGACCGCAACCATTACCTTCACCACCGACGCTTACCCTGGTGAGCATTTTACCGCGTCACTTGCTGCAGTTGAGCCGCAAATCAACCCAGCTACACGAACCGTCCGCGTGCAGGCACAGGTCGACAATAGTGATGGACGTTTGCGTCCAGGACTTTACATCAATGCGATCATGCAACGCCCTGAAGCTGACCGCGTACTAGCGTTACCACTCAGTGCAGTCCAGGCCTCCGCGCAAGGCAACAGCGTGGTGGTGGTAAAAGGTGAGCAACCATTGCAACAAGGCGCAATCGCCGTTCAACCTGTACAAACAGGGCAACGTATTGGCAATGCAATCATTATCACTGCCGGCTTACAAGCTGGAGATGTTGTGGTGGTCGATGGGCAAAACCGTTTACAACCAAACGCCCCGGTAACTGTCGTTGAACAACAACAACCAGAGGAGCTCCAACATGCACTTCACTGATCGTTTTATTCAGCGTCCTACCCTTGCCATCGTCGTCAGCCTTCTGATCTTATTGATCGGTATAAGTGCGGCCATGAACCTGCAAGTGCGTCAATATCCAAAAATGGAAAGTGCGACCATCACCATCACCACTGCCTTTCCTGGCGCGACACAGGAAATGATGCAAGGCTTTGTCACCACGCCAATAGCGCAATCCATCGCAACGGCAAGTGGCATTGCGTACATGACCTCCAACTCGACCCAAGGACGTAGCCAAATTTCGGCAAAATTGGTGCTCAATGCCGACGCTGATCGGGCGATGACGGAGATTTTATCGAAAGTACAATCGATCAAATACCGGCTGCCTGCCGGTGTGACCGATCCGGTGATCACCAAACAAACCGACGGCGCATCAGCAATTCAATATGTGGCTTTTGTCAGTGAACAACTAACGGCCTCGGAGTTGGCAGATTTTGCTACTCGCGTTGCACAACCGCTCATTACGTCGGTCAACGGCGTTGCCTCAGCCAGTATTGACGGCGGTGCGCCACTGGCCATGCGGATCTGGTTAGACCCCAACCAACTCGCCGCGCGGCAATTGACCGCAACGGACGTCGTACAAGCGTTACGGGCCAACAACGTGCAAGCAGCGCCGGGACAGCTGAAAGCTGGTGATACCGCGCTCAGCCTGACTGCAGCAACAGATCTACGCTCGATTGAGGCGTTTCAAACGATCATTGTCAAAGAAACAGCCACTAGCCAAGTAAAATTGCAGGATATCGCCACCATCGAGCTTGGCGGTCAGAATTACGATTCTGCAGCGCTTTCTGGTGGCAGACAATCGGTTACCATTTCAATCACTCCGACACCTGATGGTAATCCGTTGGACATCGTCGCCGACGTGAAAGCCTTAATCCCGGATATTCAAGCGGTGGCACCACCGACCGTTGAAGTCTTTAGTCAGTTCGACGTGGTTCACTTCGTTGAAGCTTCCATCAGTGAGGTTGAAAAGACCTTAATCGAAGCAATACTGATCGTCATCGCGGTGATTTTCCTGTTTCTCGGCACCTTTCGAGCCGTCATTATTCCGATTGTAACCATTCCGCTGTCGTTGCTAGGCACCGCGGTACTCATGCTAGCGTTTGGCTTTTCGTTAAACCTACTTACGCTGCTCGCAATGGTACTTGCGATAGGTCTCGTCGTTGATGATGCGATTGTGGTGGTGGAAAATATTCACCGTCATATCGAAGAAGGACGCACGCCGATTGATGCTGCGCTAATTGGCACCCGAGAAATTATTGGTCCGGTCATAGCCATGACCATTACCTTGGCCGCCGTCTACACTCCGATCGGACTGATGGGCGGCTTAACCGGCGCCCTCTTCAAAGAGTTTGCTTTTACCTTAGCGGGTTCGGTCATCGTCTCCGGTGTGGTGGCATTAACCTTGTCACCAATGATGAGCAGTCGCCTGCTTAATGCCAAGCAAGCAGAGTCGAAGACCGTGCAGAAACTTGAGCACGTCATGCAACGCTTAACCAAGGGGTACACGCGCTTGCTCGACCAAACGCTCGCCCATCGCGCTGCCGTCATTCTGCTTGGCGTCACCCTACTTGGTGGCATTGTCATGCTGTTCTCAGGAGCTCGTAGTGAACTCGCGCCGCAAGAAGACATGGGCTACCTCTTCGTACAAACCAAAGCGCCGCAATATGCCGACAAAGCCTATACGCAACGTTATAGTGAGCACGTTGAAGACCTGTTCCACACCTTTCCAGAATATCAAGGAAGTTGGTTTGCGATTGGTGGCGATATGGGCTCAAACATCGGCTTTGGCGGCATTATTTTGGATGAGTGGGACGAACGCGAGCGTTCAGCTGATGCCATTCAAGCGGAGCTCACAGGTAAACTCGCTGGCGTCACTGGGGTTTACTCCAGCGTCTTTCAAGACAGTCCTTTACCGGCGAGCACAGGTGGTTTGCCAGTGCAGATGGTGCTCCGTTCGTCGGCGTCATTTGCGGATATCTACAGCACCCTGCAACAACTAAAAGGGGCAGCTTGGGGTAGTGGCTTGTTTGCCTTTGTCGATAGTGATCTGGCATTCGATAGTCCGGCTGCACATTTGCAGATCGATCGCGATAAAGCCACGGATCTTGGCATTAGCATGGCGCAAATTGCTGATACCCTCGCCATCTTGGTAGGTGAAAACTACGAAGACCGTTTTAATTGGTTTGATCGTTCCTACGATGTCATCACCCAAGCAAAAACCCAGTACCGACAAACGCCCGAAGACCTCGCACAGTTTTATCTGCGCACTGACAGCGGTGAGCTCGTCCCGCTTAGCAGCGTCGTTCACTTCGAGCAACGTCAACAAGCAAACAGCTTGCCACAGTTCAATCAAATGAACTCTGCTACCCTCTCGGCAGTTTTAATGCCTGGCGTCACCATGGGGCAAGCCGTTGATTTTCTGCAACAACAAGAACTCCCGCAAGGGATGAGTGTTGACTGGATGTCAAACAGCCGCCAATACGTTGAAGAAGGTAATCGTCTGCTCACCTCCTTTGTCTTTGCCATGGTAGTGATTTTTCTTGTCCTCGCCGCACAATTCAATAGCTTCCGCGATCCATTAGTGATTTTGGTCACCGTTCCCTTAGCTATTTTCGGAGCACTCGTGCCGCTGTATTTAGGCTATACCACGCTCAATATCTACACCCAGATTGGGTTGGTAACGCTGATCGGACTTATTTCGAAACATGGCATTTTGATGGTGTCCTTCGCTAACGACATTCAAGCGGAAGAGAACCTTAGCAAAGTTGCCGCAATCCGACGCTCAGCTGCAGTAAGGATGCGTCCGGTATTGATGACCACTGCAGCCATGGTTGCGGGCCTAATTCCACTGATGTTCGCCTCGGGCGCAGGTGCAGAGAGTCGCTTTGCTCTGGGTGTCGTCGTGGTCATGGGCATGTTGATTGGGACCTTCTTTACCTTATTTGTCCTGCCAACAATTTACACCTTTGTCGCCGCGGACCATCGTCCGCACTCATCCCTCGAAACCGATGTGCATCGCACACAAGAAATGTCGTAATGATGCACTATTTTTCATCCCTAAAGGAGTCTACGATGACCTTTGTATTACCCGCACTGCCCTATGCAGAAGATGCGCTAGAACCGCATATTTCTGCAGAAACCCTTGCTTATCATTATGGTAAGCATCACCAAACCTATGTCACGAACCTCAATAAACTGGTGCAAGGCACAGCCCATGCCAGTCAATCGTTAGAGGAAATTGTCGCCAGTGCAACTGGCGGTATTTTCAATAACGCTGCGCAGGTATGGAACCACACCTTTTACTGGCATTGCCTAAGCCCGAATGGCGGACAAAAACCAAGCGGCGCGCTACTTGATCTGATCGTCAAAAAATGGGGTTCTTACGAGAATTTCCAAGATGCGTTCAGTGCTCAAGCGATCGCGAACTTCGGTTCCGGTTGGACCTGGTTGGTGATTGATCAAGCGGGTCAACTCGCGATTATCGACACCAGCAATGCTGACACCCCTATCGCACAAAGCAGCTACTACCCGTTGCTTACGGTGGATGTGTGGGAACATGCGTATTACATTGATTACCGCAATGCGCGACCGAACTACCTCGCCGCGTTTTGGCAACTCGTCAATTGGGACTTTGCCGCGGAAAACTTGAAGAAATACGCTGCTCAATTGTAGATCTTCACCCAGTTGTTGCCTTCTCCTTTTTCCTGACCGTTGCAGGATTAGGCAACAACTCAACAGCTTTGTGTATCCAAAACCTCGTCATTTTTCACAATAATGGACACCGTCAATTAATTAAGATTCGATAGGAGTTCATTATGAGCCAGAACATTCAAGATAAAGTCATCGTTATTACCGGTGCCAGCAGTGGCTTAGGCGAAGCTACAGCACGCTTGTTAAGTGCCGAAGGCGCCAAATTAGTCCTTGGGGCACGCCGCCTGGATCGCTTAACCGCCCTCGTTGAAGAACTTAATGCCAACGGTGGGCAAGCTGTTGCTCAGCAAACCGATGTCACCGCTCGCCAACAAGTTGAAGCCTTAGTGCAAGTAGCAATGGATGCATTTGGTCACGTGGATGTGATGCTTAACAACGCAGGTATCATGCCACAAGCGCCTCTTGCCAGCCTTCCAGTTGAAGACTGGGATCGCCAAATCGACGTCAACATTAAAGGTGTGTTGTATGGTATCGCCGCAGTGTTGCCGCACATGCAAGCACGCAAGTCCGGCCATATCATTAACGTCTCTTCGGTTGCGGGACACAAAGTACTGCCGCCAGGTACCGTATACTGTGCCACCAAACATGCGGTACGCGCCATCTCTGAAGGGCTGCGCATGGAAATGACAGAATCGAACATTCGTAGCACCATCATCTCGCCAGGTGCCGTAGCTACTGAGCTCAATGATTCGATCAACGATGCGCAAGTGCGCGACAGCTTCAACGCTTTCTACGATCAAGTTGCGATTCCTGCTGACTCTTTCGCGCGCGCAGTCGCTTTTGCGATCAGCCAACCGGACGACGTCGACATCAACGAAATCCTATTCCGCCCAACGCGTCAAGAAGTGTAGGATAGGTCAAGTACGGCAGGTGGGACGACTTGAATCGTCCTTGCCTGTCGTCAATAATCAATTAGCTTAGTACGACACAATCACGAAGGCGCGCCAGCTATGGTACAGCAGTATCGAGAGACAATTAGCAGCTTGCTTGACCGACATACCCAAGGTATGGAGGACGTTGTTACCGCCATTGATGGATTTGGTTTGTTTCGTCGTGAACACACCACCGAACCTTGTGATTGCGTCGTCGCACCGAGCATGGTGCTCGTCACGCAAGGTGAGAAACAACTCTTTATAGGTGAGCAAACCTACAGCTACGATGCCAAACGGTTTATCCTTTCGTCACTCGACGTTCCAGCCCGCTCCCAAGTACTGCAAGCCAGCCCTGAGCAGCCATGTTTAGGGATGGCACTGCGTCTCGATATTGCTTTGTTAACTGAACTTATTTCAACCCATCAGTTAACTCCACCGGCAACACATCGACAGACTGAAAGCACCCATATCGGAACCTTGAGCAATGACTTATTAGAGCCTTTTTTACGTTTGTTAAAGCTATTAGACGTACCAGCAGATGCCGCCGTTTTAGCACCGTTGATCCAGCGAGAAATCCATTACCGTCTGCTGCAGAGTGACGTCGCACCTCGTTTGTGGCAGCTGGCCACCATTGGCAGTTCGAGCCAACGTATCGCTCGCGCCATTGATTGGTTAAAACACAACTATGCCAAGCCGTTAGCCATTGATGATTTGGCCAAACATGTGCAGTTGAGCCCTTCAAGTTTGCATCATTCGTTCAAACAAATGACCGCGAAAAGTCCATTACAGTACCAAAAGTGGTTACGCCTGACTGAAGCTCGCCGCTTGATGTTCAATGATGGCTTCGATGCCTCACAAGCCGCATTTCAGGTCGGCTACGAAAGTGCCTCGCAGTTCAGCCGCGAATACAGTCGCCACTTCGGCGCGCCACCAAAACGTGATATTGAGCAACTGCGCACCACCTCGAACATTGCTTCATCACCGACGAAAAATGCTTGGTGATACTTCGCCGGATTTGCTACGTTGTGTGCAGACTCTCATTTCATTGTACAGGCTATGCTAAAACTCATCCGCCCCACCCGCGCCTACGCACAAAGTTACCATGCTTACATTGCCGAGCTCGGCGATGAAGAGCGTTATCCGTTTCCGCTAGATTTTGATGCCACAGATTTTGACGCCATGCTGGCACGTATTGCTGGCTTTGCCGATGGTACGGCGGTGCCTGAAGGTTGGGTGCCGAGCAGCACCTTTTGGTTGATAGAGGGTGACGAAATTATTGGCTGTAGTAACCTGCGCCACGTTTTAAATGATGCCATTGCTCATTGTGGCGGCCATATTGGTCTGGGCATTCGCCCATCCTACCGCGGCAAAGGTTTAGGCATTGAATTATTGCAGCGCACGCTACAACAAGCGCAGCAACGGGGCATCGACCCGGTACATATTCACTGCCATAGTGATAACGCCGCCTCAAACGCGATGATACGCGCCTGCGGCGGCCACTTCGATTCAGCAATACAGGTTGACGGCGAGCATATTCACCGCTACCTGATCAATGCTATTCACCAATCGACCCATGATTGATTTGCGTAAGCTCAGCGTTCACGTCAAAGATTTTGCCGTGGACCTGCGTGACACCCAACTGTTGCAAACGCGCGGTGTGCATCGTTAAATAGGCCTCGGCACTGGCCTCATCTTCGAATAAGTAAATACCACCCGCCTCTTGTGCCGCTGCGTTCTCGGTCCAGATTTTCCAAATCATACCAGGCTCTTCATTGATGGACGCCGCTAAACCTTGCAACTGCTCTGCCATCTCTGCGCCAAACGGGCCCGGAAAAGCAAAATGTACCTGTAGTAGTTTTTTCATCACATCACCTCAGACTCAATGAGACTGCCATTATACGCCCTCCGAAATAGAAGTGGGTATACAGCGCGCTGCGAATTTCGCTAAACTGTCGGTAACTTCGTTATCGAAAGAGACTTCAGCAAGATGCCAAGCACACTCGCGAAATCACTCGACATGATTTGGACTGTGATTATTTTCATCATTGTGCCAATTGTGTATACCGCGCTCCTCTTTATTGAAGAGATTGAAATCAATCTGTGGGTGACTGTGTTCTTTATCTCAACTGTATTTGTGACGTCGCTATGGAACGTCTTTAACGACGTCAACAACGAACACTTCGGTTTTCAGCTCAGTAAAATGGTACTGTCTATCTATGTCACCCTCTTTGCCTTCGCCGCGCTCTACCAACGCGCTGGATTGATGCACTACGGGGAAATCTCGCACGAGCCGATAGATGCCCTTTACTTTTCAATTGTTACTTGGACCACACTTGGCTACGGAGACTTTCATCCGGTTGAAAGCTTACGCTTGTTAGCGGCGTTCCAAGCGTTACTCGGCACCCTATTTATTCCACTTTTAATTGCGGCCCTGCTCTTTTCTGTGCAAGAAAAAGCGCGTGAAAAAATCCGCGCGAGTCATCGTAAATGAGCCATTTTAAGCCTGCTTTCGTAAACACCCTTTGGAAGCAACTTCTTGTTGCCTGTGGCGCCATTTTTGCGAGTGCGTGCAGCACCGTTGGGCAAATTGAAAATGAGCCGATCACCCGTACCGTAACAAATGAAATTCCGAGTATTTTATTTGCTTCGGAGACCATTCCTGAGCCGCAAGAAGTGACCCTCATCTTAGCCTTCTCGGGCGGCGGAACACGCGCTTCAGCGCTGTCCTATGGCGTGCTTGAGGAGTTACGCGACACCATGATCACGGTCGACGGCAAACCTGTACGCTTGCTTGATGAAGTCGACTTTATTTCATCAGTATCTGGTGGCAGCATCACCGCGGCCTATTATGGATTGTTCCGTGAACAAGTTTTCTCCGACTTCAAAAAGGATTTTTTAACACGCAACTTACGCGATGAAATTTTGGCGACATTGTTCAATCCTGTTCGCTGGTTCTCCAGCCTAGGCATCACCGACCATGCCACGCGTATTTATGCCCAAGCAGGCTTTGGTGATCATACCTTCGCGGATATGTTTGCTAACGGCCCACCCTACGTCGCTATTAATGCGACCGATTTATCGCAAGGCACCCGTTTTTCGTTTGTGCAGGACTATTTTAACTTGCTGTGCTCGGACATTTCCTCATTTCCGGTCGCTCGCGCTGTTGCGGCTTCAGCAGCCATGCCCATCGTATTTGACCCCGTCGTGCTAAAGAATTACGACACCTGTGACGTCTCGGAAGCCATCGATTTTCTTGCTAAGCAGAGTGAAAAAGGTCGCAAAGGCCTAAGAACCTCGGCGTTTGGCGCCTTGTCGTACACCAATAAAAAAGCGCGCCCATACGTCCATTTGGTCGACGGTGGTGTGTCTGACAATTTAGGGTTACGCGTGATCAGTGAGCCGATTGAACTCACTGGAGGCCTGATTAACTATCTGAAATTAAAGCACGGTGACGATAACTTTGCGGTGCCAGGCCATTTTGTGATTATCTCAGTGGATGCTTCAGTAAAAGCCAATGACGCCATCGACACGACCTCTGCGCCACCGTCCGTGACCCAAGTCGTCAACGCTGTAACCGACACCCAAATTCACTTATACAACGAAGCCTCGATCGAGCTGCTAAAACAGCGCCTGGATGATTGGAGTGAAGAAACGAAAGCATCTCAGCGTCCCGTGCGTACCCACTTCATTGAAGTGCAAATCGACGCGGTGGCTTCGACACCAATCAAGCGCCGTTTGAACCTGATCCCGACCACCCTCGGGTTGCCAGAGAAAGAAGTCGACTTGCTGATTGAAACAGGCCGTAACCTATTGCGAGAAAACCCACAGTTCCAAGAGTTGCTCGGCAGTCTCGCGCTGGATAATCTTTGAGTTAGTTTAACAACGATCCTTTTTCAAACGAATCGCATTGGCCATCGCCCGTGCGACGATTTTCCCTTCACTATTAAGAATAACGCTATTGGTGGCAAACATCCGTTTACCAGCATGGTCGACTCGGCCTTCAATAGTCAATGTTTCATCAAGGGCAAAAACCGCTCGTATAAACTTAATCGATAAATCAGTCATCGTGATCCACTCGTTAGGGGGTAATGTCGTTAACGCGGCGGCTGCCATAGCACTATCGGCCAACGTAGCAGCAATGCCACCATGTAACGAACCAATATGGTTCACATGTCGAGCCTTTAACTGATAATGATAAGTAACTTTGCCGGGTTCAGCCGAGTCAAGAATGAGCCCAAGATTTTCAACCATTCCCGAATGCTGGCAACTTGCTTCAATAGCTGCGAGGCGTTCCATTCCAGGCAAATGCAACATCATATCTGGTTGATTCATTATGACTTTCCCCCCTCCCATAAAAAGAACACCTTATATAAGTATGATTAAAAAAGCTATCTGAGATTTAAAAGATGATAACAGCACCACACAAAGCAAACAAAAATAGATATAAACATTTAAAATCAAAGACTTATAAAGTCTAAAAAATAAGCAGTGACAGTATTGCAAATGTAACATCTATTTAATAGGATTAATAACGATTACGAAAGTTTATCGATGCGGGAAGCACTTTTTATAACAACAATCCCGATAACTACATGAACAAAAGCAGAACAAACTATGAAAACATCCAGCCAGACAAGAATTGCGGCTATGACCAGTAAAGGTTGGTGGGGTACAGATACCCTACATGGACTTTTGGCCAAAGCCGTTGCCAGTTCACCAAATAAAATAGCTGTTGCCGATCAGCCCAACCGAGAGGAACTTACCGGTAGTACTCCTCGTCGCTTAACCTACGTTGAACTCGATCAAGCCTCCGACCGCTTAGCCCAGCAACTACTCAGCAATGGTGTGACCGCTGATGATATTCTAATTGTGCAGCTACCTAATATTACTGAGCTTGTCGTAACTTACCACGCTGCAAGTAAAATAGGCGCAATTCTCTCACCCATCCCAGTACAATTTGCTCGCCATGAGCTAAGTACTATTGCCACTGTGCTGGACAGCAAACTATTTATTACCACCAGCCATTTCAAAGGACAGCCTTTAGCCACTGAGGCGCTGAACAATGGCGCCACCGTGTTTTGCTTTGGAGAGGAACCTCCAACAGGAGCAATTCCGCTGAGCATCGATAATGCGGTCCATTGTGAAATGCTCAACAACTACCGAGCTGAACATGCTGATGTTATCGATGATGCGAACCGCATCATTACTATTTGTTGGACATCAGGAACAACAGGCACGCCAAAAGGTGTGCCTCGGTCTCATAATATGTGGTTAGCCACAGTCAAAGCAGAAATTGGTCCCTGTGATTATCAGCCCGGTGATAACTTTTTAAACCCCTTTCCACTGGTTAATATGGCGGCAGTAGGTGGTTTCCTTTTTCCATGCGTGTTAATGGCCGGTTCGCTCTTTTTACATCATCCACTAGAGCCAAATATCTATCTACAACAGTTACAAGACGAACAAATCAACTTTACCATCGCCCCACCAACCTTACTCAATTTGCTCGCCAAATCGGAAGATATGTGGAACCAGTTCGATTTCAGTGCGCTACGCCGTGTTGGTTCCGGTTCTGCTCCACTGGCTCCTTGGATGATTGAGATTTTTTCTAAAAAATATGGCAAAGAAGTCACCAACTTTTATGGTTCTAACGAAGGTATTTGCCTGCTTTCTAACGTCGAAACAGCAGCAGACCCTGAGCAGCGTGCCCTTATGTTCCCTCGTTTGGGCTATGAGCATTTGCCTTGGAAAACCGACGCCAACACCTTCACAAAAACCAAAGTTGTTGATCTGACAACAGGCGAAGAAATTACTGAAGCCGGTCATAAAGGCGAGCTCCTCATTGCTGGACCAACCATTTTTGATGCGTACTTTACCCGCCCCGGACAACCAGCGGTAAACGCTGATGCCTTTACCGAAGATGGCTTCTATCGTACTGGCGATTTAGTTGAAATCTGTGGTGACCCCGCCTACTACTACAAGATCGTTGGTCGCTGTAAAGATGTTATCAACCGTGGGGGAATGAAAATATCACCCGTCGAGATCGATCTATTACTTGAGTCGATGGAGACGTTGCAAGACGTCGCTGTATGCGCGTATCCGGATGAGCGTCTCGGTGAACGTATTTGCGCTTGCGTGGTTCCCAAGGCAGATGTTGCCCCTCCCTCCCTTGAGGATATCTGTGCGCATCTGAATAAAGCTGGTATTGCCAAGTTTAAATTACCAGAACGCATCGAAATTTTTGAGCGTTTACCGCGCAACGCGATGGGTAAAGTGCTTCGATATCAGTTGGTCGAACAAGTGAGCGTTTAACATGCAGCCACAAAGTAAAGTCTATATTTTAGGCGGCACCCAAACCGACTTCGCTCGCAACTGGACCCGTGAAGGTTTAGGGTTATTTGACATTTTTAAAGAGGTTCTTACCGACGCCGTCACGCAAGTAGGAATCGAACCTGCTCAGATTGAAGTGGGTCACGTTGGCAACTTTGTCGGCGAACTCTTTGCTCACCAAGGTTTACTTGGTGGCTACTTCGGCCACGTTTATCCTGAATTAGCGAATCTGCCGACATCGCGTCATGAAGCGGCTTGTGCTTCGGGCTCTATGGCTCTGCTCGCGGCGATGTCGGACCTGCAAGCCGGTCACTACGGTCTTGCCTGCGTGCTTGGTTTAGAGCTCATGCGTAATGTTCCCGGACAAGTGGGTGCCGAACATTTGGGGGCTGCGACCTGGTATGGTGAAGAAGCACAAAACTGTACATATCCTTGGCCCCATATGTTCGATCTTTTAGCGCAAGAATATGACCGCCGCTATGGGATGGATTATGAAAGTTTGAACACCATTGCTCGCATTAATTACGACAATGCACGCTTAAACCCAAATGCACAATCACGCCAGTGGTCATTTACCCCGGAGAGCTTCACTGCCAATGACACGTACAACCCGATCATTGAGGGGAAGCTGCGTAAATCAGACTGCGGACAAATCACCGATGGCGCAGCCTGTGTATTTCTAGCGAACGAAAAAATCGCAAAAGAGTACGCTGTCAAACACGGTTTGTCGCTGCGCGACATTCCTTATATTAAAGGTTGGGGTCACCGTTCAGCACCGTTATTGTTCGCCGAGAAGTTGCGCCTCAGTGCACAACACCCGCTGATCTTCCCGCATATTCAACAAATGGTACAAGATACGCTCCGCAGAGCTGGTATGCAGTCCGTCTTTGAGCTCGATGGCTTAGAAACCCACGACTGTTTCACCGTTACTGAATATATGGCGATTGATCACTGGGGTCTCACTGCACCAGGCAAGAGCTGGCAAGCTATCGCTGATGGGCATATCACCAAAGACGGGGCTTTCCCTATCAATCCAAGTGGTGGCCTGATTGGCCTCGGTCACCCAGTCGGAGCAACGGGTATCCGCATGTTGTTAGATTGCTTTAAGCAAGTTTCTGGTCAAGCAGGCGCGAGCCAACTACGTAAAGTCGATAATATGGCAACCTTCAATGTGGGCGGGAGTGCAACCACTTGCGCTAGTTTTATTGTTGGACGCTAACTACAAAAAAAGTGCCACGATTGTGGCACTTTTTTTTTGCTTCCACAGGACATAATATTACAACGAACTGATCATATGGCCACCATCTACAGGCAACGCAACACCATTGATAAACGAACCCGCATCGCTGCATAACAATAATAATGGACCATCTAGCTCGGACATATTTCCTAAACGCTGCGCAGGTGTCTGCTGAATATACTGTTGACCTTTTTCTGTATCGAAATAATCACGATTCATTTCAGTCTCAAAATACCCCGGACACAGCGCATTGACGCGAATACCTTTGCGCGCCAACTCTAGCGCCATTGCTTTGGTTAACTGAACCACGCCAGCTTTAGAGACTGCGTAAGCGCTTGCTCCGAAACCAACCCGCAACCCCAGAATCGACGCGGTGTTGACAATACTCCCCGAAACCCCGTGCGCCAGCATCTGAGCCGTGACAGCCCGCGCCACACGCCACGCTCCCGTTAAATTGGTCTCGAGCACAAACTGCCAGTCTTCTTCATTAATCTCAGTAAAACGCTTAGAAGCTGCCACGCCGGCATTATTCACTAAACAATCAATGGGACCATAGATTCTCAGCGCCGCATTCACTGCCCGCTCAACACTTTCATGATCAGCAACATCAAGCGCAACCGCCGTCGCTTCACCACCTGCTTCATTAATTTGCGCCACCAGCTCTTCTAACCGCTGTACCCGACGAGCAGCAACGATCACACGTGCTCCAGCCGCTGCCAACACCCTAGCAAAGTGGGCTCCAAGTCCGCTAGACGCTCCAGTTACTAAGACCACTTTGTCGGCCATCGCTTGCGCATTAAAGAGCGGAGTTTTTATAGTCATAGGTCGTATACCTTTTATTGTTGAGGTTCATCTAACAAGCTGACTGCAAGTTGCACTAGGGGTTTGATCTGCTCACCCATTTGGTGCGCATTCTTATTTGACGAGTTCCCCTCAATGGCGCGTTTCTTTACACCTTGTAGTATCGAAGCTAAGCGAAAAAAACTGAAGGCCAGATAATAATTCCAATGCGGAATATGCGAAATGTTCATGCGCTGACAATACTCAGCCACGTATTCTTCCTCGGATGGAATGCCCAATGCCGCGCGATCCAAACCACCTAATCCAGACAGCAGACCACCATGCGGCATTCGTAGCTGCATACATTGATAAGCTAAATCTGCAAAAGGGTGTCCTAACGTAGAAAGTTCCCAATCCAACAATGCAACGACCTGCAAACTCTCTTTATCAAACATCATGTTATCTAAACGAAAATCACCGTGTGCAATCGCGACCCGACCGTCATCTTCGGGTAAATTTTGCGGTAACCAATCAATGAGCGCTTCCATCTCAGGAATAACTTCAGTTTCAGCGGCACGATACTGTCGAGTCCAACGAGCCACCTGACGCTCAAAATAGTTGCTCGGACGACCGTAATCACTCAACTGAACAGCGTCGATATCAACGCTATGCAACGCTGCCAAAACACGGTTCATTTCATGGTAGACCGCGCGACGCTGATGATTATCAAGAGTGGCTAAGGACGGGTCCCAAAACACTTGAGCATCGATAAACTCCATCACATAAAAAATGTTACCGATTACCGTAGCGTCTAGGCATAAATGATAAGTTTTGGCTACAGGTACGGCTGTTTTACCTAACGCTGAAATCACCCGATACTCGCGATCAACCGCATGCGCTGATTTTAATAGCTCTCCAGGCGGCTGACGGCGCAATACATATCTCGCGTTCGAGGACTTAATTAAGTAGGTCGGATTCGATTGCCCATCAGCAAACTTTTCACTCGAAATGGGACCTTTAAAGCCATCAATATGCTGTTCTAAATAGCTCGCTAAACGCGCATTATCGAGTTCTAAATGGTTCGCACTTGTCATCTCAACTCCTTTTTATCCCGCCTGATAATGCTCAATTACGCGCTTGCCCAGCGCCATCTGGTGCACTTGATCAGGACCATCAGCGATGCGACAGTAGCGAGCATAGTTAAAGGCTTCGGCCATACAATAGTCATCAGTCAAACCACCTGCGCCATGAAGTTGAATACACCGATCGATAATGTTTTGTACCATCAGCGGCACGCTCGTCTTGCTCGCAGCAATTAACTTAAGCGACGCTTCAATACCCCGCGTGTCGATACTCCAGCAGGTTTTTAACACCAGCAAACGCGCCATTTCAATTTCTGCATACATTCGTGAAATATCTTCACGTACCGATTGGTGCTTCGCCAGCGGACGACCAAAAGTGGTTCGCTGTGTTGCGCGTTGGCACGCGAGTTCCAATGCTCTCTGGCCGGCCCCTATCAAGCGCATACAATGATGCATCCGCCCTGGCGCTAAGCGGCTTTGCGCAATTTCAAAACCACGTCCCTCGCCAAGTAATACATTCTCCAACGGTACACGAACATTATTGAACACCACTTCAGCATGGCCAATCGGTGCATCATCGTAACCGAAGGTAGTTAGAGGACGAATGATGGTGACCCCAGGCGTATCTTTAGGGACTAAAATTTGCGTTTGTTGTAAATGACGATCAGCATGCTCTGGCGCTGATTTCCCCATGACGATAAAAATACGGCAATCGTCGTGCATCGCACCGGTGATAAACCATTTGCGACCATTCAACAGCCAGTGTTCGCCGTCTTTAGTGATCGCCAACTCAATATTCGTGGCATCACTCGAGGCAACTTGCGGCTCGGTCATTGCATACGAAGAGTGAATTTCGCCATTCAATAAAGGTACCAGCCATTGCTGCTTCTGAGCTGGTGTCGCAAAGTTCATTAACACTTCCATATTGCCGGTATCTGGCGCATTACAATTAAATACTTCCGCAGCCCACATCACCCGCCCCATGACCTCTGCAAGTGGCGCGTAATCGCTGAACGACAAGCCTCCGTGTTGAGAGTATTCCGCATGATTTGGAGGCACAAAGAGGTTCCAAAGCCCCTCTTGCTTGGCCTGTTCTCGCAATTGTGCCATCAAAGGCAAGGTGGCAAAGCGATGCTTCGCATTCTGGAGCTGCTCGCGGTACACCACTTCATTTGGGTAAATGTGCTGATCCATAAAGTCACATAAACGCCGCTGTAACTGCTTCGCATGATCACTTTGCTCAAACATAGATAAGTCCTTTGTGTTGATGGTGAGTCGACTATAGTGCTATAAGAAAATCATTCAAATTTATTTTAAAAATGATTTGTTATTCATTTAATTAATAACACTGGAGCTCTGCTATGCGCTTGGATCGCGTCGACCTCAATCTATTTATCGTTTTTGAAGCCATTTATCGCGAGCAAAGTATCTCTAAGGTTGCGGCGCTACTTAACCTCACTCAGCCAGCCATTAGTAATGCTTTGGCACGTTTACGTCGTACCTTTAATGACCCGCTTTTCGTCCGCTCGCCGCAAGGAATGTTACCTACTGCGGTTGCCGACAATATTATTGGTGACGTGCGCCAAGCACTAACCTTACTTCAACAGAGCGTCGGCACCACAGGTGACTTTCAACCTCAGTTGTCGAAAAAAACCTTTAAACTTGGCATGAATGATCTGACCGAATACCTCACGCTCACCGAATTGATGAAAACACTACAAACGGAGGCTCCTAACGCCCTCCTTACCTGCTATTACATTGATCGCAAAAAGGCGACTGAAGATTTAAAGTCGGGTGCCTTAGATATCCTTGTCGACGCAGCCAGTTACAACGTTGAAGAACTCCATCAGAGTTCGCTTGGCAAACTTAATTACGTGGTTGCCTACGGCGATCACCACCCCCTCAATAACCAATCGCTGTCACTCGAAGACTACTTAACACAGGAACACATTCATGTGTCTAGTCGCCGCGGCGGCAAAGGCCAAATGGACATCGCCTTGCAAGCACTTGGACATTTACGCCACATCAAAATGCGCGTTCAAAACTATCAAGTCGCCGCTAAGGTGGTGCAACAAACCCAGTTGCTCCTAACGGTCCCACGCTTATTTGCGCAAGCCAAAGGGCTAAGGTATTGCGAACTCCCTTTTACAGTCGAACCTATGCCGATAAATCTGTATTGGCATCGCAGTACGACGGATGATCCAGCCAACCTATGGATGCGTGAAAAAATACGTAACATACTCTCATTGCTTGTTGATAAGGACACCTAACGGCTCATTCAACAAAGTCAACAAACACAACCAAAAGCAAAAGACTTGCTTAACCATACCCTCCTGTGTGATAGTGCTTTTCAAACACAATGATGACTTTGCCAATTGGCAAAGCGACATGAATGAGGAGCACCATGACATACATATTTGATGCGGTTCGGACACCGCGTGGGAAAGGAAAACCTGAAGGTGCGCTGGCGGCAATGAAGCCGGATGAGCTGGTTGCGACCTTAGTAACGGCGCTACAACAACGCGTCCCGACGGCGACTCCACCAGATGCACTTATTTTAGGGTGTGTCGGTCAAATTGGCGCACAAGGAAGTAATATCGCTTTAGTTTCGAAGTTTCGTTCGGAACTACCTGATGCAACTGCCTCATTCTCAATTAATAACTTTTGTACCTCCGGCTTAACTGCCATTAATCAAGGTGCAGCTCTCATCGCTGCCAACCAAGCAACAACAGTTTTAGCTGGTGGCGTTGAAATGATGTCACGCGTCGGCTTTATGGCTGACAAGGCAAGTTACTACAGTGATACGTCCCTGCCCTTGCGCACTCGCTATCTGCTCGTCGCCTTAGCCGCCGATCGACTCGCCGACGACCTGAATATTACGCGCCAAGAGCTTGATCATTTAGCACTACTATCGCAGCAACGTACGCAAGCAGCGGAAGGAACAGCTCTCGTTGCGTCACGAATTGCCGTCAATGGTTATAACGCCGAAGAATGCTTACGGGTCGGTAACCTTGCCTCACTTGCTGCGCTCGAACCTGCATTTGCGGAATTAGGGGCCGCACATATCGAACAGCTTGGTCGCCCTATCGATCACCGTCACACCATTGCACATGCGCCAGGAATTTGTGACGGCGCGGCACTCGCACTGATTGGACAACGCGATGCCATTGACGCCCCACCTCGAGCGCGGATTGTCGCCAGTGCTGATGTTGGCGGTGATCCTGAGCAATCACTGACCGCCGGTTTTGCGGCCATGGAGCTGGCCTTGCAACGAGCAGGATTAACCCTTGCCGACATGGATCGCATTGAGTTCATGGAATCGTTTGCGGTCACCATGGCGAAGTTCATCCGTGACTACCAACCTAACCTCGACAAAGTCAATGTGTCTGGTGGACACCTCGCAAAAGGACATCCTCTCGGAGCTTCTGGCGCCATTTTACTTTCCACCCTGTTAGATACTCTCGATGTCGCCAAAGGTCGCTTTGGACTGGTCGTCGCTACCGGCGCTTCAGGCACCGGCAGCGCCATGATTGTCGAACGAATGGAGTGATCAAAATGTCAGAACAACTCAAGCAACTCATCAATAAACATCAAACGACCTTGTCTGCCGCAATTGAGGCGATTCGTACGCGTCATAACTGGAGTCCTTTTCAAGACTCACCGTCATCAAAGTTCCACGGCGAAGAGAAACCCAAAGCAGGTAAGGCTGCGTTTGTGGCACGTTGCCACCGGCCTTTTGATCTTAAACTACCCGGTATCAACGACTGGGTCGGAGGCGAAGTCTCGCCGTTCACACAAGAACCTTTAGGCATTACCTATCCAGCATGTGACCCGCAAGCTATCATTGCAGCTGCCAAAGCAGCTGCCCCCCAATGGGCCAAGACCACGGCAGAAACACGTCTGGCAGTCTGCGTCGAAATGACCGAGCAATTGTATGCGCGCAATTTTGAAATGGCGCATGCCATCATGCACGTGGCTGGACAGAGCTACACCCAAGCTTTCAGTGGCTCTGGTCCGAATGCTTTGGATCGCGGTCTCGAAGCGCTTGCCTATGCCGCCGAAGCAATGCGCCATGTACCAGCTTCAGCAACCTATTCGCGTAACTTCGCTGGTGAGCAGGTTTTATTGACGAAAACCTACAACCTTATCCCGCGCGGTATTGGCTTAGTCATTTGTTGTGCCTCGTTTCCAACATGGAATGCCTATCCTTCGATGTTTGCCAGTTTAGCGACGGGCAACCCAGTCATTATCAAGCCGCACCCCAATGCCATTTTGCCTATGGCTATTGCCGTCGAGATCTGTCGTGAAGTACTAGAAAAATTTGGGTTTGATGCAAACCTCATCACCTTAGCTGTCGATACGCCAAGCAAACCCATCGCTATGACCTATATCGAAAATCCGGCAGTACAAATCATCGATTTTACTGGCAGTCCTCGGTTTGGCAGCTACCTTGAGTCGACTGTGAAAGATAAATTGCTGTTTACCGAAACTGCGGGCGTTAATAGCGTTGTGGTTGCCTCGGTCGACAACCTGCAAGAATCGATGCGTGCTATAGCTCGCGGCACCAGCTTGTTCTCGGCGCAAATGTGCACCAGTCCACAAGTGGTCTATGTACCCAAAGATGGTATAGCGACGGGAACTGGAACGGTGAGCTTCGAAGAGGTCGCGCAAACACTCGTTAATGAAATCGAAGCGATCGCCAGCAACGCAAAAATGGCAGCAGCGATTATGGGAGCTATTCAAGGCCAAGTGAGTTTGAACGTTGTTGCAAGCGCCCACGAACAAGCACAAGCTAAAGGTTTACGCATTTTACGCGAGGCTTCGCCATATCAGCACCCCGACTTCCCGAACGCACGCACCCTCAGCCCTTTAGTTATCGCGACCACACCAGAACATCAAGAAATGTACGCGCAAGAATGCTTCGGTCCAGTGCTCTTTATCGTCGCTACAGAAGATGCCGATGCGGCAGCGTATGAAGCCACCGAGCTAGCCCGAACCAAAGGCACCATCTCTTGCTACATGTACGCTACTGACGATGCTTACGTCGATCGTTGGTTAGATGCTTACGCGCAAGCTGGAGCCAACCTCACATTAAACTTGACCGGCCCAATGTGGATCAACTTCGCTGCTGCGTACAGTGATTATCATGTCACGGGATTGAATCCTGCAGGTAATGCCTGCTTGGCAGACTTAGCATTTGTCAGTGCACGCTTTCGTATTGTCCAACACCGTCGTCCCACCACTGGAGCTGCATCGTGAGCGAAAAGATCTATATCGTTGGTGCTGGCATGACGCGTTTTGGTAAGCATCTGGATGAATCGGTTAAAACGCTTACGCGACAATCGGTGGCAGCTGCACTCAATGATGCTGGCGTGCAATCGCAAGCGATACAAGCAGCATGGTTCTCAAATACACGCCAGCAAATGCTTGAAGGACAAAACACCATTCGCGGACAAATTGCACTGCGCGCTGCTGGTATCGAAGGTATTCCCATTATCAACGTTGAGAACGCATGTGCTTCAGGAGCCACCGCTGTACACCAAGCAATGACAGCGATCCGCGCCCAAATGGTTGATCTTGCGTTGGTCGTAGGGACCGAAAAAATGGTCTATCCCGACCGCCCCGAGCGGGTCGCAGCGGCGTTTGCGGGAGGAACTGATGTGCACGATCGGCAAAGTGTTTTAGATTACATCGCTTCAATAGGAGGTACTCCCCCTGGGCCGGACCGAAGCCTCTTTATGGATTTGTATGCCGCTCAAGCGCGTGTGCATATGAATCGTTTTGGAACAAAAGTAGAAGATTTAGCGCGCCTCGCAGCTAACACTCATTGCCATGGTCACCACAACAGCAAAGCACAGTACCGTACACCTTTTACTGTGACGCAGGTACTAGCTGATAAACCGATCGTATTTCCATTTACGCGCGCCATGTGTGCACCAGTTAGCGATGGCTCGGCGGCGCTAATAATATGCAATGAAAAAATGGCCCGCCAATTGGGGAAAGCGCGTGCCGTTGAATTAAATACGGTCGCACTGTTAAGCACTATAAGCCGTGATAAAAACGATTATGAAAATCATATTGGCCGACGCGCAGCTATACAAGCCTATAACGATGCAGGCGTGAACCCAGCAGATATCGACCTGATTGAAGTTCACGACGCCACAGCCTTTTCCACTCTACAGCAAATTGAGAACCTCCAATTGTGCGCCGCCGGTACCGTTGGCGCTCAGCTACGCAAGGGAGATTTTGCCATCGGAGGTCGTACCCCAGTGAACCCATCAGGAGGTCTGCTGGCCAAGGGACACCCAGTTGGCGCAACAGGTATTGCGCAGTTATACGAATTGGTTACCCAACTACGCGGCGAAGCTGGCCGAAGACAAGTTGCCGATGCGCGGCTTGCAGTAGCCGAAAATGGTGGTGGCTTTCTCGGCGTGGAAGAAGGTGTTACCGCGGTCACCGTGTTGAACAAATGAATTACCCCATTCGAAAACGAATCACCACGAGGATAATCACAATGGGATATTTAGCTTTAGGGTTGCTCTCCACTGCGACCAGCCTTGCCGCTACTTCAGTTGATGCTGATACCCTACTTCAATGTAGCAACATTGCGCCACCGAACAACGTGCAATTCGAGCAGCCTCCGCAATGGCAAACCACCGAAACGTTGCCACGCTACTGCCAAGTGCGTGGCACTATTTCCGAACGGATTCGCTTTGAAATGCGTTTACCTGCTCAGTGGAATGGTCGTTTTATGATGGCCGGTTGCGGTGGTTTTTGCGGTGAACTTCTGCCGGACAAACCAGGCTATTCCAATACCATTAACGAAGCTTTGAAGCGCGGGTATGCGGCCATTAGTCATGATGCAGGACACCAAGCCAAAAGCTGGCAAGTGAGCTGGGCCTATGATGATCCGGAAGCGCTAGAGATCTGGGCACATAAAGTGATCCCTTTAGTGCATGCTGCTGGTCTCGCCTTAGTCGACAACCTCTATCAGCAAGCCCCGAACTATAGCTACTTCTCGGGTTGCTCGAACGGTGGCCGACTTGGGTTGATCGCCGCCCAACGCTATCCCGATTTGTTTGACGGCATTGCCGCCGGTGGACCTATTCTTAACCTAAGTGAAACCGCAGGGCTTTGGGGAAACTGGGTATTGCAACACGCTGGCTCGGCAGATGCTCCGCGGCTCGAAAAAAGCGAAGTACAATGGGTGAAAAAAGCCGTTATGCAGCATTGCGATGCGACAGACGGCCAACGTGACGGCGTCATCAGTGCCCCACGCAGCTGTTCATTTGACTTTAATCGCTTGCGCTGTCCGGCCGACCAAGCGGATCACACAAATTGCTTAAGCAACGCGCAAGCAACGATGTTGAACACACTCTACGACGGCGTCAAAACTAGCGATGGAACGCGCGTAGCTGCGACCATGGAATACGGTTCCGAACACTACGCGGACATTTGGATTTTTGGCTCACGTAAACAACCAGCATGGGGTGCAGCCGCATCTCAAGGTTATCGGCAGCTGTTGTCAATGGAACTACTTGGTAAAGAAACAGCGACCGCGATCAGCACACAACAGATGTTGGATTGGATTGCTAATGCCAACCTACCAGCACTCACTGACGCAGTGAATCCTAACTTGAGTGCACTTAAACAACACGACACCAAACTAATGATTTACCAAGGTTGGGCTGATCCGCTGATCATTCCACAGCCCGTGATTAACTATTACCAGCAAGCTATCGCTGCTACCGGTGACCTCGAACAACTGCAACAGAACGCGCGACTGTTTATGCTGCCAGGTTGGGGACATTGCTGGGAGCGACCTGCTGAAGCGCCGGATCAGTTCGATCCGCTACATGTCCTCGAGCAATGGGTTGAACAGGACCAAGCACCTGATGCGGTAATTGCTACGCAACGTAATGGCGAAGCAATTGAACGCTCACGCCCTATTTGCGCCTATCCAAAGGTCGCACAACTCATACCGGACAGTGACCCTAAGGTTGCCAGCAGTTATCAATGTGTCTCTTCTGAAGCCCCTGAGTAGACACGTATTAACCAACTAAAAATAATAATTCAAAAGGCTATGCTATGCAGAACAATCCATTACAACTTAAGTTACCCATTTTTTGCGCGCCGATGTTTTTGGTATCTAGTCCAGAATTGGTCATTTCTGCGTGTAAAGCAGGCATTGCTGGGGCATTTCCAGTAACCAACGCACGTAGTATTGAAGAGCTGGAACAGTGGATGGCGACAATTTCAGATGCGCTTAACGAGAACGATGCACCTTGGGTAATGAACTTGATTACGCACTCGACCTATCCACGCTTAGAAGAAGAGCTCAAACTGGTTGCGAAGTATAAACCCAAAGTAGTCATTACTGCGTTAGGCTCCCCTAAGCCAGTTATGGAAACCGTCAAATCCTATGGTGGCATGGTGTTTGCCGATGTTGTCGATCTAAAACTCGCGAAAAAGGCTGCTGCCGCAGGCGTCGATGGCCTTGCCTGTATTTGCGCCGGCGCTGGTGGCCATACAGGACAACTCAATCCATTCGCCTTCGTCTCTGCGGTGCGCGAGTTTTTTGATGGTTATATTGCGGTCGGTGGCGGTATTTCAGATGGTGCCGCCGTGGCCGGTGCTATCGCCGCAGGTGCCGATTATGTGTATATGGGCACGCGCTTTTTGCCAACCGAAGAAAGTATGGCCTTCCCCGACTACAAAGCCATGGTGGTGGAAGCGACGTCTGATGATCTTGTGGTTTCCGACGCTATCACTGGTACCAAAGCTTCATGGCTAAAACCAAGTCTTGTACGCGCAGGTCTAGACCCTGAGAACTTAGGTGAATCAGTACAACGCGACTACTCCGGCGCTGGCGGAACCAAACGCTGGAAAGACATTTGGGCTGCAGGACAAGGCGTTGGCAGAACCCGCGCGATTGAACCGGTTGCCACCATCGTGGCTGATATAGAGCGAGAGTACCTCGAAGCGATCCAACGTTTCAACCAACGCGTTAGTGCGAGTACAAGCAATGCATAAGTTACTCGCAGGTATTCGGGTACTCGACTTTGGCCGGTACATCGCCGGCCCCTTTTGCGCTACGTTGTTGGCTGACTTAGGTGCTGATGTCATCCGGATCGAGAAACCCAGTGGTGGCGAAGACCGTTACACCGTTCCTGTCACTTCACAGGGTGAAGGCGCGTACTATTTACAACTCGGCAGAAATAAACGCGGTATTACCTTGAATCCAACCAGCACCGAGGGGCGTGAAGTGGTGCGTAAGCTGGTTGCTAGCGCAGATGTAGTGGTAGCCAATCTCCCCACGCCAGCGTTAAAAAAGCTCGGGTTAGATTATGAAAGTTTACGCGCCATCAAAGCTGACATCATTCTTACGACCGGATCAGCATTTGGTGCCACCGGACCTTATGCTGCTCGCGGTGGCTTTGATACTGTTGCGCAAGCCATGTCAGGGGCAATGTACTTAAGTGGCGATAACAATCAACCGGCAAAGTCATTCGCTCCTTATTGTGACTTTGGCACCGCTTCACTCAGTGCATTCGGGACGCTCGCGGCACTCATGCACCGCCAACAAACGGGCGAAGGACAAGTTGTAGAGGGCAGCTTACTGAGTACTGCACTTACCTTTAACAACGCGGCGCTAATGGAACAGGCATTGATCGGCATCAACCGGCAAGGTAGTGGCACACAAGGGCAGTACAACGCTCCAACGGATACCTTTAAGACACGCGATGGCTACATCACCGTACAAGTTGTTGGGGCAGGAATATTCAAACGCTGGGCCAATCTAATGGGTGAGCGAGAGTGGCTCGATAATCCACGCTTTGATACCGACCAGAAGCGTGGCGATCATGCCAATGAAATTAATCAGCGTATGGCCCGTTGGTGTCGTGAGAGAGACACTCAACAAGCCTTAGATGACCTTGCGAATGCAGGTATTCCAAGTGGAGAAATGCTAAAGCCAGACGCTGTACTGACGCATGAACACATCCAGCAAGCGCGAATGTTTCAATGGCTTACGTACCCCGATATGACTGCAGAAGCACCTATCGCTGAACACCCTATACGCTATTCAAGAACAAGTGTGCCGCCCTTTCGACGTGCTCCCAGTCTAGGTGAACATACCGATGAGGTGCTCGAAGAAATTGGATATAACGCTGAACAAATTCGCCAACTGCGCCGCAGCGGAATTATTTAACGTAGGTTCAACTATAAAAGTGATGAAATACATAATCTACGTAAATAATAACTATTGACAGCATAAATTACATACAATAAGGTTTTGTTATGCAAGTTGTTTAAGGCTGTCTACTTGCAGATAGCGCTGAGCGCCCTTTGACTAAGGACGCTCTAAAACGGCAACTGCCACCTAATAATAAGAATAAACACAGAACAGCTAGCATAAGAAATAGCTGCAAGGAACACACATGAAATACAATCTGCTGTACAAAAGCATGGTCTGTGCATTGTTTCTAAGCACTCCTTATCACTCGGTCATCGCACAAGAAGCTACCGAGGCAGACGAAGAAAAGAAAAAGTCACTGGAAGTCATTATGGTGACGGCTGAGCGCCGCTCAGAGTCGATACAAGAGACGCCAATGTCCATTACCGCATTCAATGAAGAAATGATTGAAGAAGGTGGCATTACCACAATTGATAACATTGCGCAGCAAACGCCAAACCTAAAAATCAATACGTTCAATATTTCAGAGCCACAGCTCTACATTCGCGGTATCGGCACCACTAACGATTCGGCCGGCTCTGATCCTGCTGTCGCTGTATTTATTGATGATGTTTATATTGGCCGACCAAGTGGCGCGTCGATGGATCTCTATGACCTTGAACGCATCGAGGTTCTGCGCGGCCCACAAGGCACCTTATACGGCCGCAACTCAGCGGGTGGCGCCATCAATCTCTTCACTAAGAAACCTCATGCCTACTACGACGCAAAATTCGGTGTCAGCATTGGCAATGAGGAGCTCTGGAATCTACGTGGCTACGTGAATGGCGCTATCACCGATAACGTGTTTGGCAAACTGACCACTAATATTCGCCAACGCGGTGGCTTTGCTGAAAACGTTACAACGGGCCAAGAGTTGGAAGATGAAGATACCAAAAGTGTTCGAGGACAGTTGTTGATCGAAGCAAGTTCAGACGTCGAAGTCTTACTCGGTTTTGATTATACCGACACCTCCGGCAATGGCAGCAACCGCTACCTCACCCGCTTTGACGTTGACCCGATTTTCCCAGTGCAAAGCATTATTGATGCGCAGCTTGCCTCGAACGCCAGTATTGGCAACGATCCTCGTAAGAGCAATAGCAATCTTGTGCAATCTACCAGTAAAGAGATCTTTGGTTTGCAGGCGCGCGTCGAAGCACAACTAGATTGGGCACGTTTCACGTCAATTTCTGCCTATCGTGAAAGTGAATCCTCTTGGTTACAACCACTGGTGCCAATGTTGATGATTCAAGATGGCGGAACCGGGCTGTATGAAATTAACAACGGAGCGGATCAAAAGGCTGATCAGCTCTCACAAGAATTTCGTTTAAACGCTGAAACAGATACCTTGAAATGGGTCGCTGGCTTATTTTTCTTCAAAGAAAACATAGAGCGTGATGAAACCTTCCAAACCTATTTTATTCCTGGTCTTTTACCGCCAGCTATTTCAGAGGGCGATGTAAGTTTCTTCCAAGACGCCACAAGTGAAAGTGCCGCCGCATTCGGTCAAATCACCTGGGATGCAACGGATGATCTTGCGCTAACCCTCGGTGCCCGCTATACCGACGACAAAAAGAGCATTGATAACATTGCCGTCAATAATCGCGACACTGCGATTGGGGGCATCCCACTCAATGGTCCAGGCTACAGTGTGGAAGCTAGCGAGTCATGGTCAGATACGACCTACCGCGCAACCGTTGATTACAACCTAACGGACAATCATTTGCTTTATTTTACCTACTCTGAGGGTTTCAAAAGCGGTTCGTTTACTGGACAACAAAGCAGCCCAATTATCGCGGCGACACCAATTCTGCCTGAAACTTCAACGAACTATGAAATTGGTGCCAAAACCGAGTGGTTTGATAATCGTTTACGCTTGAACGTCACCTACTTCCAGTTAGATTACGAAGACCTACAAACCTTCACGCTCGTTGATGGCACGACCCTTGTGGCCGATAACTCCAATGCTGAAGTTTCCGGGTTTGAAGCTGATTTCGCCCTTTTGGTTACTGAAAACTTAAAACTAACTGGTACCTACGCTGCGCTCGACGGAGAGTTTGTTGATGGTCAACACCAAGGTAATGAAACCCCACGGAGTCCCGGTACGAGTTGGTCGTTAACGCCGACCTACACGATGCCATTTGGCAGCGACGGCTGGCTCGATTTCGCTGTGAACTTCTCGTATACCGACGAGTACTATATCGATACAGCCAATGACCCACGTGGCTTACAAGACGATGTTTTACTTATGGACGCCTCAATCAAATACAGTCCAGAAGCCGGTGACTGGGATCTATCTTTATGGGCTAAAAATATCCAAGACGAGTTGTATACCGTGCATAGCATTAACGGCAACCTAGGTGGCGCCAGCGAAATCTATGCGCCACCGCGGACGTTTGGAATCACCTTTAACTATTACTGGTTTTAACCACAGTTTCCCAGGAGAACGCTATGAGCAGTACTATTGTTGACAACCAAGCGCCCTTTGGTGAAAAACACGGGCCTTTCGTAATGGGCGCATATGCGCCCGTTGCAGAAGAACTTGTCCTTACTGACTTGCCGGTTGAGGGTTCCATTCCAACAGACCTTAACGGGGTCTATTTACGCAATGGGCCGAACCCAATGTTTGCGCCTAAAGGGTCGTACCATATCTTCGATGGCGACGGCATGATTCATGCGGGCCTGTTCCACAATGGCCGCTTTACCTACCGCAACAAATATGTGCAAACAGCTGACTTAGAGAAGAAAAAAGCCGCCGGTGAAGACTTATTTTGGAGTGTCACCACGTCGGTCAAAGACAGCAGCGATAAACCTATGGCTGATGCTGCAAACACCGATATTATCGGTTTTGCAGGAAATGCCGTAGCGACTTGGTACTTGGCTGGTATTCCGCACATTATTGACCCTATCTCGCTCGATACCATTAAAGCTGCTCCAGAATACGTTAGCGGCTTAGGCAAGGGAATGTCGGCACATTGTAAAGTGGATGAAGTCACCGGTGAGTTGCTCTACTTCGACTACTATACACAAAAGCCACATATGAGCTACGGCGTTGTCAGTCCAGAGGGTCAACTTATTCATCATGTACCGGTAGAGTTACCGGGGGATCGTTTAATGCACGATATGGCGATTACCGAGCACTACTCGATATTGCATGATGTCCCGTTGTACCATGACACTGCAGCGTTGAAAGCAGGTCGTCATAAAATCATTTTTAATTCACAGTTACCAATGCGCTTTGGCGTGATCCCTCGCATGGGAAGCTCAGACAGCGTGCAATGGTTCAATTTCTCTCCCTGTTTCATCTACCACGTTGTCAACGCTTGGGAAGAAGGCGATGAAATTGTCATGGTCGCGTGCCGTTATATGCCTGCAAAACACGACGACGGTAGTATCGACGAACAACGCACCGCAAAAATGATCGCGACCCTTGCTATGGACGCCCGCTTGTGGCGCTACCGTATGAACGTGAAAACAGGTGAAACCCACGAAGAATGTCTCAACGACGAACACAATGTGGAGTTCCCAGGGTACAACAGTGCTATGACAGGGCGTAAAACTCAGTGGGCTTATCTCGTTGATCATCATCCCAATACGCTACGTTGGACCGGCATTCGCAAAATGAACACCGATACAGGTGAGAGCTGCGGCGCCTGGTCAGATGACCATGACCATTGCTGGTACAGTGAACCATGGTTTGCGCCTGCGGATAACGCGCAAAGTGAAGACCATGGTTATGTGGTTACCTTCTGCTGGAACGACAAAACTTGCATTCAACAACTGCAAATTTTTGATGCGCAAAATGTTGGCCAAGGGCCGATTGCACGTATTACCTTGCCGCAGCGTATTCCCGCTGGATTCCATGCGTGCTGGATGAAACCAAACCAGATTGCGACCTGGCATCAACTCGACAACTCGTTTTAGAATCAAGGTTCTCCCCAAAGTTAAAACGCCCAACCAGTATTACTGATTGGGCGTTTTTATTTGGCTGAACTTTTACTTATTTGCAGGGTGTAGCTGACCTCTGTCGGCTGCACTGGTTGTTGACATTCGGAGCAGAGCATCTCAAAGGCTAAAGGCTGTCCGCAGGTTGTGTGCGTAAGTAATAAGGGCGGTCCTTCTGGCGAAGGCAACCACTTATCACCCCACTTTAATAACGCCACAATAATCGGATAAATCGCCAAACCTTTCGGTGTCAGTTTGTATTCAATACGCCGCGAATCCGTCGGCACCTGATTGGTTGTAAGTACGCCCTCTTCAACCAATTCAGACAGTCGACCGGCGAGGATATTGGTTGCAATCGCCGTTTCTTTAAGGATTTCTTGGTATTGATTCACTCCGGTAAAAATAGAGCGTAAGATCAACATTGACCAGCGGTCACCAATGATCTGAATAATTTCGTCATGCAAGACAGTATTACCACTCGACTTGGTCGACTTACGCCGACGCGCACTGTAGGTGGCTTCCATTAGACCTACACCTGGCCCTTTTTCCCAAGCCATATCACGCGGGCTGATCTCACCTTTACAGGCATTGCACGCTGGGTAAGGTTGTGTAACTTTGCCACAATTTTTGTGCGTAAGAACCACTTCGAGTTTACCAGGTTTAATACTCCACTTGCGCTCCCAATAAAGCATAGCAAGCGCCAAAGGAAAAAAGTCTAAAAAGCGCTCCGTCGCCCGGTATTCATAACGTTTCGGTCGACTGCTGTATTCAACCCGCGTCAAACAGTCGTTATTGATAAGACGCTTTAAACGATCACTCACGACCGGCTTGAGTAAGCCTGTTTGGCGGCAAAACTCATCAAAGCGACGCGCACCCAACCAGTAGCTTTGGATCACCAAAAGAGTTGGCGCATCGCCAACAACTTCAAGCGCGCGCCAAATGGAGCAGGTTTGAATGAGTTTTACATTACTTGGGGTGGTCGACAATTGACTAAAATCCACATTGATAGAGGGCGGTGATTCACTGGGCTAATGCCCTTTAAATCAAGCGTTCGTTTACTAAATCGATACCGGATATTATCCGAAAAAGTGCCCAGTAATGCAAGGAACTGCCGGCTCTGATGCTTGATAGCTAGTGTTGCGCGTTACTCGTCACAACATCGGTGGGAAAAGACCATCAAATGGTTTGCAAAAGCGTTTTTCTGCGCAGACCTAGGTAGAGCGTCCAGGTGATCAGAGCATCGATCGTCATACCTATTCCAAACATCAGCGTAATGCGCTCCAAAGTAGGAACGAAAACGCCAAACTGGTAGAGAATAAATGCGCTACCGTAGAACAGAATGTTCACAATCAGCGACTGGTACAACATCAAGTCCGTTCGTCCCAGCCCATAAAAATAACTATCAACCACATTATTGAGGGTAAATATCGCGTAGAAGCCTACCATTAACCAAACAACATTCGTCACAGGTAGTGATGGTTGCACGCCCATAACGTTGCTAATAAAACCCTCCCAAGTCGATGCACTCACAAGCCAAATCAGAACAATGCCGAGACTCAGCCATAAGTAACTGCGCAGGCGCTCTTCCGTAAGTCCATTACTGGTCGCGGTGTCTCGCTTAATCAACTGTCCTAACGCAAGCACAGGCAGCAACAACCATCCCCAAATAAACTGATTCGCGACCCAAAAGTTGCCGGCTTGTCGAACCTCGTTGATGAGCTGCAATATCATGATCACGAAGGCAGCATTTCTAACGAAAGACTCTAGACCGGACTTCCAACCAATTAGCCACCACTCGCGCAACCAGTTATGACTGATCCAACCAGAATAACTTCTTTGCAGCACAATACCGCAGCGCGATAGATAAACGAGAGCGATGAGCGCAAGTACTCCATTAACCACGAGGTTACTCACGGCGATACCCATCACGCCTAGCTGCAATGAGTAAGCATGTTGGCTCACCAAAAAACTGTCACAAAGTATCGTTAGCAAGGATTGCGTAATCAGAAACCAATACAGATGTCTTTGCCGATTTTTCAGAAGCAGCACTAACGACACAAACGCATAAACACTCGAAAGTAAAATCGCGATAGATTCCAAGCGAATATACTGCGCAGTCTGCAGCCAAAGCCCCTCTTGTTGCTTGACCGCTTGCACGAATTCAGGCGCGAACACAAGTACAATGAAGGTCAGCCCTGCGTAGCTCATTAGAGTCACCAGCAGCGCAACGCCCGCTCTGGCGCGAAACTCCTCTGTATGTTTGATAACGCTGCCAAGAATAAAAGCTAGTGGCACCAATAGCGCCTCTTTTAGAACTTCATAGCCGACGTTTAACCAGGTCACTTGTGCGGCAATGGTAAAAGCTGAGGCGCTTGGCAGCGCGCCCAAAAAATGAACGCGTGTGGTGGCATAGATTAACGGAATAAATTGGGTCAGGATTAACGCCAACCACAAACGATAATTAATCGCTTTGAATGCTTCGAAATGCAACCCGTTAGTCCTACGCCACCTAACCAAACTTCTGTTTCAACGTGCGGTTATTTTGACAGTTGCACGCGCACAAACCGTGCAGGTTTGATATCCATCACCAACCCAGAAGTTAAGGTTGCGGCCTCATGTCCCACCCATAGCGGCCCTTGTTGATACAGGTGTAAATTCATCATTCCCTGCGCACCTTTTAGAATAATGCCATTACTGGTGTCAGGCATGGACTGTTTTTCATGAGGGATAGCAACCAACTTGCCGAAACTGTAATTTTCAACATCGACGCGACCATCAGGGTACTCCAACAACGCAACGATACTGCTCGTTGCCGCATGACCGACAATTCCCAAGTACAGTGTCGGAGTTTCTGCGGCATCGTGCGCTTGTGTTGATCTCAAGAGCTCCGCGTGACGCGCCGTAAAGCGGTCCGCAGCAGGCAGATCCTGCACTGGTTGCAGGTGATACGAGTCAGTCAACAGGTGCTGTTCTGACGCATCGTGATGCAATTCCAACACCCGCAATCCATTCCCAGGATCAGGCGCTAAGATCAGTTGCGCGTCAGCAAACGTTACCGTGCATTTAAGTGCGTCACACTTGAGCGGAGCGGGCTTGGTTGTTTGCCGTTTCATTTGCAAAAAACCGCTCGACAGCGATGAACTAATAAATGCAGCCTCACCATTCTCTGACACCATCAGCAAGTTGTAAGTAAAGCTTGTACGCTCAACCCCCTCATAGACGCCACTGGCGATCTCGAGCTTTGCCGGCGCTGCAATCGCAGGTAAATTCAAAAGTGCAAAAACACCCAAAAGTATCCGTTTCATAGTGAGTTACATCCATCCATAGCGAAAGTGAATCTGATTGATATTAACATTTTAGAAACATAACAGAATTACCCTAGAGATAAAATGGGGTTGCGGCCAATTTCATAAAACTGTATAACTACTTAACTGTACAAACATACAGTATTAATTCTGAATGCTCATGAGGACAAATAATGGCAGTTGTGACGCAATACGTTGTAGTTCGAAACGGAGAGGAAAAAATGACATTTACCAGCAAAGCTGAAGCCGACGCCCATGACAAAATGCTGGATATGGTCGATGAACTCCTCCCGTTACTGGAACGCAGTGAAGCTGTAAACGACGAACAAAAATTAGAAGACCTCGCCTTCTTCCTTGCCCGCGAACGCGAGCAAGTACTGATCGCCCTCGGCGCGAAAAAGCCAGCCAAGAAAAAAGCTCCCAAGCCGGCGGCAAAAGTCGAGCCTGAAGCCGAGAAAGCTGACGCCACAGCAGAAGCTGCGAGCGACGCGGCGTAATCTTACTGACGAGCAGGCACAAAAAAGCCGCTCATTGAGCGGCTTTTTATTGAATGTGGTGGAGCTGGCGGGAGTTGAACCCATAGTAAACCCTTTTTTATTAAACAGTTAAACTACTTGTGCGACTCATCGCAACTATCTGTACATTGAGTTTCGTTTGTTAAATCTACCGAAACCGTTTCAATATTGTTGAAACAGGCCAAGAGCACCGACATTCCTGACAGCAACAAAAACATGAATGTATGGAATAATGGTGCACGCCTCGAACTAGATAGCTGTATCCCCAATATCGAGCTATCGGCACTCGCCTTTTTTATATGCTGCGTAAGTTGCACCTCTGTCATTCTTCTATTTATCTCAGACTCGACTAGTAGGCCTGCCTTCACGCTACCCAGCAAAAACGGCGTATACCATTTCACGTCTAGAAACCAGATTACAACCCAAAACAGTGCACCAAACATCAATAATGCCGAAGCTACTGGTATACTAAAACCCGCATCTGTTAGGGTCATCTCATACCCTGAGCGAAAAGTCAAACCTGCGGCGCCCACCAACGCAGCTACAAGAATAAAGCCTAAATGCCGAACTTTCATAGCAACATCGTTAAAATGGCGCTGAGTCTCAACAATCTCTTTCCAAACTGTGATCTGATTTTCGAGAATATCTTTATCGTTCATGCTTTTTTTTTTCTAAAGTTGATTATTTCCAAAAGCTGATCAAACCGATCTATGGTGTAATCTGGCTTCAAATGCTTACTATTCCTTTTGATTTCCTGCTCTCGCTCAACATCTGCATCGGTCCAATGAGTAACGGCTTGCAGTAGTTCATATCTTCTATCATCCCCTTCGAAGTGGCCCGTACCATATTTCGCGAAAACAGCTGTAACGCCTGCTTGGAGGGCCATTTCTACGTCTTTCATTTCACTATCACCCACATACACGCATTCCTCGGGCGTAGCGCCTATCTCTTTTATAATATCGAGTAATAATCGTGGATTTGGCTTTAATTCACCTTCGGGCGTATGTTTTGATTTCATAAAATCAAAGGTAATTTCGGTTCGTTGCTCTTCCTCAATCGGAACACTATGATCTGAGGGTGAATATAATATTTCAATAAAATAATCTAGGCCTAGGCGTTTGAGACGGTTCTTGGTGTACCATTCCTTTGATTCAGTATAAGCAATAACCCTTACTCGTCGAGATTTAAGTTCAGCCAAGGTGTCGTAAACACCTTTATATAACTTTAGATGGGTCATCCTCTCACTGCGGTAAGCATGAATAGCCTCACTCAGTTCGTCATTAATTCTTTGTCTTGAGCCATATTTTTTTTGTAAAGACGGTAGTTTTTCGAGTACAAACGCATATTCCGCAGTGCCGTGCTCTCTGTGTACTGGACGAATTTCTTTTATTAATTGCTCTTTTGAAATACCGGAGATTTCGACCACACGTTCGAGCATCGCATTAAACGAGCTGTACCAGATTTCAAACCAGTCATATAAAGTATTGTCTAAATCGGTAATGAGAACTGACTTACTAGGTTTATACACTTGATAAAACTCCATTTATTTTTTTATGAGTGTAACCCATGTTATGCGCGGGATAAATCCGATAAGGATTAACACTGTTTAGCATAGTGTTAGTTTAATTCCTAATCCAACGACCATAAACTTTCCAAATCATCGCACAATCTTTGTGCCCAAGTTGCTGAGCAACCCAAAGCGGGTTGCACCCCACAGACAAAAGTGAGGACGCATAGGTATGCCTACACGCATACGGCTTTCTATATTCGACGCCGGATATTCTCACTGCGGGCACCCAGTATCGATCACGCGGAATACTATCATTCCCCCAACGTTTGTGGGTTTTAGGATCTCGGAACACGTACCCAGTATATTCTCGTAACCTATTCAAAACTCCCAAAGCTTTTGGGTGAAGCTCATGTGTTCGGTTACTCCCTGCGGTTTTCGTACCTGCCTTGCGCCCTTTTACAATTGATTCACGAATGAAAATCACTCCACGTTCCATATCAACGTTTTCCCATCTCAAGCCGATTTGCTCTCCTGTTCTCAACCCTGTCCAGAATGCAAATTCATAAAAGTCTCGAACGTACCCCTGTGGCAATGCTGCTAAAATTCTCTCACGTTCATCGTTGTTAAAGGGCTCTACTTCTTCGCGTTCGGTTTTTAGGCGCTTAACACTTTTCATAGGATTTCGTATGAGGATGTCATCATAAAGCAAATAATCAAACGCTTGGCTTAGTAGACTTTGTACCTCGTTAGCTGTTTTGGGGTTAAGTTTGGTTTTACGCTGCCACTCGCGAAAGTGAGATGGTTTAAAATCGCAAACACGAATATGCCCGAAGTTTGGCAATATGTGGTTATCCATGCGGCCACTGTTCGTTTTGAGCGTACTGTAAGCCCAATTTTTGTGACTTTGCTTGAACCATTCTTCGCACATTTCAGCAATAGTAAGAAGTGCAGCTTTATTATCGGAAAATTCGAATGCCAGCTTACTCTCTGGAAATTCACTCGCGTAGTCGAACTCACCAAAATCAATCTTCATTTGAACTCGATCACGCTTGCGTTTAACGAGTTTAAGGTTCTCGGGTGTGGGTTCGACGCGCACCGTTTCACGACAGCGACGACCTTTGAAGATAAATTCCATGCGAATCGAGTGTTTGCCAACACTGATGCCAGGATATTGAGATGCTTTCATAGTTAGCCCCTCTCAACCCAGCGTTCGTACTCCACGATATTAATGAAGTAGCGACGATTGCGAATTGTGAAATGTTTAGCGACCATCCAGCGGCCGTTACGGATCAGCGCGTAAACTGATTTACGAGTGAAGCCTGTTTCCTCACAGAATTTGTCGAGCTTCACCCATTTGGTAGAAGTAGTATTCATTTGCAGTACCAATAGCCTCGTGGCTATCTTTGATAGCCAGATTAGTCCTAATGCAGCACGGCAAATAGCCGAGCGCATATCGCGAGTGAGACTGCCATTGGTAGTAAAATGAATTGTATAAAAACAATAAAGGATTTGCGTTTTAGGACTATGGGGGCCGTTTAGGTTATCGTATCGTTCAAGCGGTTTAAGTCTATCGGACCGAGTTTTAGGTGCTGCCCCTGCATGGCACTGTGTATTTTTCCAAATATGTCTTTGAGTCTGCAATGTGTCGTTTTCTGACAGTCTCGAAGCAAACATAATCCAACCTCAACAATCTGTCAACACTCTATCGTAAACTTTGTAAAGAGTTCGAGTTTGGTGAATTGCTTGACGCATGACTGAAATTTCACAATCACTTCTACCTCATGATTCATATCTAACACCCCGACGATGACACCAATATCTTTGATCTGATGCGTGTGATTGTTGTTTGGGTGTACCGCATGATTAATGAGCGATACCGCTTCATCATGCGTGAATATGGTGGTATCTCGGTCTACTTGATGTGTCATTTGGGGTTGTCCTATTTTTACCGTACAGTTATTTACACAAGTCCAAGGGCCACTTCAGCAATTCACCCGACCTGCGGTCGGCTGAACCGCTTCAGCGGCTCAGCCTAAAACCCGATTGGCTTCATTTTTTGACTCGCATTTGTCATTTGAGCTTTTTTGAGGTCATTTGACTTCTTTTCTTCATAAAAACCATCATTTGAACCCTTCATTGAATGAGGCCTCATTCGTGTTTCTGAATCCGCAATGTTGCAGACAGGGCGAAATCTCTTGCTTTGCAAGATACTCCTAAATCAGCGCTCTAATACAGCATGCCCACTCCGTCTCTGGGTTGTGGTGATTTCGACATCCAATACCATTTCTTATAACGCGTAAGCACGCCAAACAACGCGTTTCGTAAGCCAATTACTCGTGGTCGGCGAGGCTCACCATATTGGTTCAAATTGGCTAACTCATGCGCTTGCTCGTCGATGGAAGATGAAGAGTAGACGGGATGAATATCTCGCTTCGAAGTTCCACCGAAACCACCCATAGCTATACAAAATGCTGCCCAATTTGACGAATCTGCCGCGAGACGCAATTCTTCTAGTGTTTCATCTTTGACGCTATGCGAGAGTCTACGCAACTCTCTCCAAACGGTTACACTTGGCCCACCTATTTGTGCAAACTTACGAATACCATGTGCTGACGCCCAAGCGCGGGTGCGACGCGCGGCTGAACGCCTACCCGCGTCGCCCTCCCTCGCGCCCTTTATGCCGTTAATGTTTTTTGCAATGTACTTCGCCAGATACCCAGCTGCGGAGCCGCGTTCTCGGTCTATATCAACAAAGTGTGTTCTATATTTGGTTGCTCCTTTTTCATTGGGGCTATCCTGCATTGCATAGCGCTTCACGATACGTTTTAGGTGTTTAAGCTTGTCGGGTTCAACGAAAAGCAGTATATGCCAGTGCGGCGTACCATCATGATTCGGTTCGGCAACGCGCATGCCGTAGGGAGCAATTTCAGAACGTGAGAACTTAGCGCGAATAAGCTGCCATACATGGTTTAGGTACTCGTTAGCCTGTTTGGGTGATGTGCCATCGAATTTTGGATTAGGTTTACCGCTTGCCTTGAGGATAGGATGCATGCGTGACGGTGTACTAAGTGTGATCATTACACCCACATGCCCCTGATAGTCCGCAACTTGCTCGAATCCACGAATACGCACCATCCATTCTGCGAATAACACATCTGGATTCGCAATGGTATGTTCACTGACCTCTGCTAAATTAACGCTCTCACCGTCAGCGCTAACTAGTAGCGTGCGTTCAAGAAACTCTTGGCTCTTGAGTAGCGATTCTTCGAAATTCTCAAAAGTTTTGTCGCCACAATAAAGACCGCGACGAGAACTGACGAGATGCAAAGCACGCTCGGTTTCAGCTAATGCCTCATTACTTTTATGTCGAAGCCGACGCTGCCAAAATCGCTCGTCGCTTAATCGTTTCAGTATTTCATAATCGGTAAACTGCAACTCACCTAACTCATAATGTGCAAAGAGTTGGCGACACTTACCGACTGCCATAAATGGGGGATAATCGCTTCGGTATCTACGGCATTCGTTCGCTTGGCGTTTTGCAAATGCGCGATGCGTTGAATGATCGAATAAGTCGAGATCGTCGATTTGTGCGAATGACTTTATGTTTTCAAGTAACGCAGCGGCTTTGTTCGCATCGTAATGTTCGTAGTCGCGTAAAACACGATTGAGCAGCGAATGTGCTACCGAAAAGTTGGCATGAGACGTACGTAAAGGGGGTGTTTTTTGGCTATTTAGGGGGTATTCAAGGGTACTCGCGCGAACTTCGTCGACTTGGCGAAAGAGTTGCAACGCCTTGTTATTGCTTGGAAAGATAGAGCCAGCGCGCGATGCGCTGACTCTGGTATTGGTGGAGCTGGCGGGAGTTGAACCCGCGTCCGTAATACCTACATCCTCGGTCCTACATGCTTAGTCAGTCTTTTAGTTAATCACCAAGTCGCCGACTGACAGGCTACTTAAGGTGACGATCCCGATTGAGTTTAACGCTTTGGCTACGGGCGAAGCCTCCACGCGAGTCTGCTTTGGGGTGAACCGACTGATCCTAGTCTCACAGACAAAGCGCTAGGGGTCGGACTCAGCGGGTTATTAAGCCGCTAAAGCGTAGTTGTCGTCGTTTGCAACTATTAGTTTGAGGCTTTTTACGAGGCCAGCCTCACCTCGGCATGCACCTTGGGTTTCGTGTATTCCGTCGAATCCAGATCAGCCCCAGGGGTTTTGTTAAAGCTTGCGTACTATACCTAAGACACTTGTAAAGCGCTAGAAGTTCCGTACGCAAGCGGTGGTCTTTTAACCAACGTCGGTCTATTACGCCGACCAGTTCACTACTTTTTCTACTAACTTGCTGATGCCCTGCTCGGCTTGCACCAAGTTCTCAGCCAACATATACGCAGGTGTGGTCACCAAACGGTGTGCTTCATCCACCACAATATCGTCCACGTTGCAGTTCACGTGCGTGCCGCCCATGGCTTCAAACGCTTGTGCCATATCAGCGTCAGTACCTAAGGTACCATGCACGCCCGCGCCATATACATGCGGCGTTAACACTGGCGCAATACAGATGTAGCCTGCCGGTTTACCAGCGGCAGCAAAGGCTTTGCCAATGGCAACCACGTCAGCATTGGCGGTCATATCTGCGCCTTTCACCGCAAAATCGCAGAAGTTCTTCGCTACGCCAAAGCCACCTGGCAACAGCAAGGCATCAAAGTCATCAACATTGAGTGCGCTCAGAGGTTGTACTTCGCCGCGCGCAATTCGTGCGGACTCGGTAAGGACGTTGCGGCTTTCTTCTGTCGCTTCACCACTGGCGTGATCCACCACGTGCATTTGCGCGATATCGGGCGCAAAACACTGGTAGCTCGCACCTTGCTTGGTCACGTGCAACAAGGTCAGTACCGCTTCGTTAATTTCGGCACCATCCATAAAACCTGAACCTGATAAAAGTACTGCTACGTTTGTCATTGTTTAATCCTTTATCCCTTTGGGTTTACCCATACTATGGTGACGCCCCCTAAGGTTTTCAAGCCTTCACCATTACGCTGCAGGGTTATGCACCAATTCCCACAAATGTCCGTCGGGGTCTTGGAACACCGCGCCATAGCCGCCCCACGGCAAGGCTCGCGGCGCGCGCACCTGTGCAGACGTTGGCAATGCCTGATACAGCGCATCGACGTCGGCGGCACTCGGTACATTATGCGACAACATCAGGCTAGGTATTGCTGCCGGTGCTAATGCAACGCCAGTAAATTTCGCCAAGCTGTCGTGTTGCCAAAGCGCCAGCGTCATGCCATTTTCCAATTTGAAAAACGCCACCTCACCGTAGTCACTGCCCGCGCCGACCAAGCCCTTGCTCGGCCAGCCCAATACCTCATGATAAAACCTCTGCGCCCGCGCGACATCTGCCACGCCAAGGGTAAGGTAACTAACGCTCGCCTGCATCGCTGGTCTCCTTTTCCTGATGACGATCAGAATGAATGGTGCGCACCAAACTAACCAAGACAAAGCTCAGTAGCATCAATAAGAACCACGAACTAAGCTTCGCCCAAGGAACCATTTCCCAACCGTCATGTTGATTCGGATAAATCCAGATATTGGCAAAGGTGGCAATGTTCTCAGCAAACCAAATAAACAGCGCCACCAAAAACCAGCCCAGAAGCAGCGGCATCTGGCGATGCTTTTCAATAATGCGGTAGTAAATGGTGGTGCGATAAAACATCAGCACCGTCGCAGCAACCAGGAGCCAGCGGATATCCCAAATATAATGATGGGTGAAGAAGTTCAGGTACACCAAGGTTACCAGCACGACCGTGGTCCACTTCGGTGGATAATACGAATAGCGAAAGTCAAACAAGCGCCACACCCGAGCAATGTAGCTACCAACAGCGCTGTACATAAAGCCGGTAAATAGCGGTACATTGGCAATGCCAAACACATAGGCTTCGGGATAGACCCAGGAACCAATGGCATCGGAGGTTTTAAACAGCTCCATCACCGTTGCGACCACATGAAACACAATAATGACAAGGGCTTCGCGCAAGGTTTCTAGCTTGAACACCAGCAACAACACCTGAAAAGCAATTGCCGCGAGGAAGATGAAATCATAGCGGTGCAGGCTTTCCAACGGGTACCAATAATGGGTGATGATCATCACTGCCAATAAGAACCCACCGAAAAGACAGGCATTGGCTTGCTTTAGACCAAACCGCCAAAACTCCAACACAAACTGTTTCATTTCCCTCGTCCTTGTTATAGCTCGTGCCAGCCGAGCACTTTATTCCGTCCGGTTTGTTTGGCGCGGTATAAGGCTTTGTCAGCGCGCTCAATCACTGCGTCAATGTTGTGATCATCGCGCTGGTACTGTGCCACACCGATACTAATGGTGATGCGCCCCACCACCTCGAACTTATGTGCGGCCACTTGCCGACGAATTTTATCCGCCACCCGTAGCCCTTGCGGCTCATTGGTTTCAGGGAGTAAACAAACAAACTCTTCGCCGCCCCAGCGTGCCACAGTATCGGTACCTTTAAGGTGACGGCGGATCAGTAAACTCAGTTCGCGCAGCACTTCATCGCCAACGTTGTGGCCATACGTGTCGTTTACACGCTTGAAATGGTCAATATCAATCATCGCCACAACGAGGTTTTCATCGTTGCGTTGACACTTTTGGCTCTCGCGTGAAAACACGTGAATGAAGCGATTACGATTGCTCAGCTTGGTTAAGGTATCCGTTGCGGCCAGTAGCTTTAACCGCCGCCGGTTGCGTTCTTGTACCGCAAGGATCAAAAACACCAGTAAGGTCACCAACACAATTAAGCCAATCACGCCGGTATAGGCATTGGAAATCACATCGAGGTTATTGCTCTGCTCCACCGACACTAAATACGCCACTTGCTCGTCAAGGTGGTTGGTAATAGCAAAAAACAAGAAGCGATAGGTTTTGCCTTCAAGGGTCGCAAAGTGACCAAAGTTACTACCGCTCGCCAGTTGCGGTGCTATTGCATCAAGCACGTGTGCATGTTGATGCAGCAAATACGGATACTTGATCAGCGGCATGGCATCGCCATACACCTCATTGTCAAACAGGTAGTCTGTGGCGATAAAGCTTTGGGAGTAATTGCTGAGTTCGTCATCAAATAGCTTTTCTTGGACCACATCTTTGCGGATCATAAAGTACAAGTCAGCGTCGTGATAAATCTCCAACAGCGACCGCACCAAGGTTGCCATTGAGATGGATACTTCCACGGTGGCTAACAGCTCGCCATCATCTAAAATCGGATACACGAAGCGATAGCCGTTGAAAATACGCCCCTCTTCAAAACCTTCAATGAAACGCCGCTCGGTACTTGCGCGTCGTACGGTTTCACGTACATCAAATAAATAATCGCCGAACTTATCGGGGCGGTGAAAACGCAAAAAGCTCTCGCCATTTGGCAGGTGAAAATGCAGTTGCCGAAAATCATGCTGCTGCAAACGTTCAAAGGTCGGTTGTAGCTTTAGGTAGAGCTGTTCGCGTAATGCCTGTTGCGCTGCGGTATCAGCGTCTTTGGCTTGACGCAAGAGCGCCACAACTGGTTCGGTGTGAATGGTCTCGACATAAACAAAATGTGAAAAAATACGGTAGGTGTCGACGCGAGAGGTTATTTTTGCGCCTAAACTAGCAAGTCCAGCGTCGATATCACGCTGTTTTTCTTGCTCAAATTCACGAATAACTGAGGTGGTGATGGTGCCCACTAACGCGGTTAACACCAGTGCAAACAGGATCACCCCTTTGGCCAGCAGGCGGCCACTGTTTCTCGCATATCGCTCCATCCAATCCCCTAATCTTTTGACGCACTTACGCGAGAAGCTGTTAAATTTTAGACAGTTTAAATGACCTTTGTGGCCCTGCCAAGTTGCAAATTTTCCGACGTAATTTGCGTTCCTTGCGTATCGCAGTCTGACAGGAAAAGTGTTAAACTGGCGCGCAAAATTTGCACCTACTTTTTCGCACTTAAGAAAGGATCGTTCCCGTGAGTGAGCAAAAAACCTCATTGAGTTACAAAGACGCTGGCGTTGATATTGATGCTGGTAATGCCTTAGTTGACCGTATTAAAGGTGTTACCAAGCGCACCGCACGCCCCGAAGTGATGGGTTCCATCGGTGGTTTTGGCGCACTCTGTGAACTTCCTACCAAGTACAAGCAGCCGGTATTGGTGTCAGGTACTGACGGTGTCGGCACCAAGTTACGCTTGGCGATTGACCTTGGCAAACACGACTCGGTCGGTATCGACTTGGTTGCCATGTGTGTGAACGACTTAATCGTCCAAGGTGCCGAGCCACTGTTCTTCCTTGACTACTACGCCACTGGCAAACTCGACGTTGACGTTGCCGCAGACGTGGTTACAGGTATCGGTGAAGGCTGTGTGCAAGCAGGCTGTGCGCTTATCGGTGGTGAAACCGCTGAAATGCCAGGCATGTATGAGCACGGCGACTACGATATTGCCGGTTTCTGTGTGGGCGTGGTCGAAAAAGAAGACATTATCGACGGTACTAAAGTTGCTCCTGGTGATGCCTTGATCGCACTTGCTTCAAGTGGCCCACACTCAAACGGTTACTCACTGATCCGCAAGATCATCGAAGTCAGTGGCGCTGATGTTGCCAATGAAGAGCTCGACGGTAAGCCATTAGCGGAGCATTTAATGGCACCAACACGCATTTACGTGAAGTCCGTACTGAAAGCGCTTGAGCACTATCACGTGCACGCGATTTCACACATTACTGGTGGTGGTTTCTGGGAAAACATCCCACGCGTGTTACCCAACGACGCCAAAGCCGTCATCAATGACAGTAGCTGGGAATGGCCTGCCATCTTTAACTGGTTACAGCACAACGGCAACGTCACCACCAAAGAAATGTTCCGTACCTTTAACTGTGGTGTTGGCTTGATCATGGCAGTGCGCCAGTCAGAAGCGGACGCTATTGTTGAACTATTACGTGAAGAAGGTGAAGATGCTTGGGTGATCGGCTCAGTTGCAGCCCGCCAAGATGACGAAGCACAGGTAGAAATTATTGCATGAAGCGAATTGTCGTTCTAATTAGTGGATCAGGTACAAACATGCAGGCCATCGTTGAGGCCTGCCAAGCACAGCATATTGAAGGCAACGTGGTTGCCGTGATCAGTAACAAGGCCGGCGTCGCTGGCCTTGAGAAAGCTGCCGCAGCTGATATTCCCACCGCCGTGTTATCCCACAAAGATTTTGAAACCCGTGAAGCTTACGATGCTGAACTGCAACAATTGGTTGATAGTTATCAACCTGATGTGGTGGTGCTGGCTGGCTTTATGCGGATTTTGACCGCAGAATTCACCCAACATTATCACGGCCGTATGCTTAATATTCATCCGTCGCTGTTACCGAAATACCGTGGCATCAACACCCATCAACGGGCGTTGGACAATGGCGATATTGAACATGGTGTGTCAGTACACTTTGTGACGGAAGAATTGGATGGCGGTCCGGTGATTTTGCAAGCACGGGTACCTGTATTCGAGAACGACAGTGCTGACGATCTACAGCAACGGGTCCATTCGCAAGAACACCGCATCTACCCATTGGTCGTGCAATGGCTTTGTTCTGAGCGCTTAAAATTAACCGCGAAAGGCGCCACACTCGATGGCACCCTGCTCGGCCCACAAGGTTACGCAGCCGATTAATCGAGCTGCTCTAGCAACAGGGTGGCAACCTCGTCACCCTCTTTGCGTTGCTGCATCTTCACCAACACATAATTCATTTCTGGCGCAAACCAATAGGTTGTCTCTCGGCGTGAGTTTTCGCGAATTCGCTCCACCCGCAAGCCTTTCACTTCGCCATAAGGCACCGTAAAGGTTTCCACCTCGCCACGCACGAACTTCTGCTTATCGTACTCACCTTTATCGTCCACCAAGTGGTAGCTGAACTCTTTTGCCTCACTGTGCTGTAAATCGTAACGCAATTGCTCGAGCATACTTGCTTCGTCCATGAGTGCTTCATGCCACTTCACCGGCAAAGCAACATCGGCTTCAGCGTCTTTTACTTGCTTCGTTTTACTATCAAAGCTGACATGAATGCCTTTATTCCGGCCAGTACCACTGCGCTTGAAATGAAACTCAAGCGGTTCCACCTGGCCTTTGGCAAAAGCAAAGCGACTGTCGTAACGACGCACGTCAGACAAGAACAAAAACGAGATCTGCGTTTCGTTCAGTAAACGGTACTGCCCCTCGCCAATGCTCTCAAGCTTGCGCATTGCTTCACCATAGTCGGACCCACCACGCTGCACTTCATAAATCGCATGGTAATTGTTCAGGGCTGCTTGACCTGATGCCGCCTTTTCGCTCGCGAGAGCTTCACCGGCGAATACCAGACTGCTCCCGGTCATACTCATCGCAACCAGTGGAACCGCCAGCCAATGCCGTACTACTTTCATAACTTCTCCTTCACGAGGGTAACGAGCAATTCAGGCTCTATTAAAGCATCAGACCGCGACGACTTCAAAAAGTGCTATGAGGCTTGAAAAGCACAGGTAAATTAGCTAATCTCGAACACTTACTGGTCTGACCTCTAACAAATTACGGAGTCTCATTATGAGTGTCGCCTTATGGATCATTGCCACCCTCCTCGTGTTGGGCGGCTTACTGTATTACCGCACCTCGTTGCTTGTCGCGAGCCTTGGTATGGTAGCTATGTTTGCTATTGGTAGCTTAATGGACGTTGTCGGTATCGTGCTGTGGGTACTGTTGGCGTTGGTGTTGTTGCCGTTGAACATCACGGCCTTCCGTCGTGGCGTACTCAGTAAGTCACTACTGGGCATGTACCGTAAAGTGATGCCGGAAATTTCCGAAACGGAAAAAGACGCCATCGACGCCGGTACCACTTGGTGGGAAAGCGAATTGTTCCGCGGCGCGCCAGACTGGAAAAACCTTCACAGCATTCAAAAAGCTGAACTGTCAGCTGAAGAGCAAGCCTTCTTAGACGGTCCGGTCGAAGAAGTCTGCAAAATGATGAATGACTGGGAAGCGACCCACGAGCTGGCTGACATGCCGGAAGAAGTGTGGAACTACCTGAAAGACAACAAATTCTTCGCCATGATCATCAAGAAGCAATACGGTGGTCTAGAGTTCTCGGCCTATGCGCAATCACGCGTTTTACAAAAACTTGCGGGTGTGAGCACCATTTTGGCCAGTACGGTCGGCGTACCAAACTCGTTAGGTCCGGGCGAGTTGTTGCAACACTATGGTACTGAAGAGCAAAAAGATTACTACTTACCGCGCTTGGCGGTGGGTAAAGAAGTGCCCTGTTTCGCCCTTACCAGCCCAGAAGCGGGTTCTGATGCCGGTTCAATTCCAGACACCGGTGTGGTCTGTAAAGGTGAATGGGAAGGCAAAGAAGTTGTCGGTATCCGTTTGAACTTCAACAAACGCTACATCACCCTCGCACCAGTTGCGACCGTGCTTGGTTTAGCGTTTAAACTTTATGACCCAGAGCACCTGCTCGGTGACAAAGAGTCATTAGGTATTACTGCTGCCTTGATCCCACGCGATACGAAAGGCGTTGAAATTGGCCGTCGTCATTTCCCATTGAACGTGCCGTTCCAGAACGGTCCTATTCGTGGTGAAGACGTGTTTGTCCCGCTTGATTTCATTATTGGTGGCGCGGAAATGGCCGGTAAAGGCTGGCGTATGCTGGTTGAGTGTTTATCTGTCGGTCGTGCGATCACCTTGCCATCGAACAGTGCTGGTGGCGTGAAGTCGATTGCCTTAGCCACCGGAGCCTACGCTTACATTCGCCGTCAGTTCAAGCTGCCGGTCGGTAAAATGGAAGGCGTGCAAGAAGCCTTGGCGCGGATTGGTGGTAACGCCTATTTGATGGATGCCGTGACTAGCCTCTCAACCAAAGGTATCGATCTTGGTGAGAAGCCATCAGTCATCTCAGCCATCGCCAAATACCACATGACCGAGAAACTCCGCGCCTGTATGGACGATGCGATGGATATTCACGGTGGTAAAGGCATCTGCTTAGGTCCAAACAACTACTTAGGTCGTGGTTATCAGGGCGTACCTGTTGCCATTACCGTAGAAGGTGCGAACATTCTTACCCGTAGTTTGATGATCTACGGTCAGGGCGCCATTCGCTGCCATCCGTACGTACTCGAAGAGATGCTCGCCTCTGCAGAGCATAGCGAAGAAGGCCTGAAACGTTTTGATAAAGCCATCTTTGGTCACATTGGCTTTGGTGCTAGCAACTTCGTCCGTTCACTTGCGCTCGGAGTTGGCGGTTATCGCTTGAGCTCAGCACCAGTGAAAGACAGCACTAAAATTTATTATCAGCAAATGAACCGTTTCAGTGCCAACCTTGCCCTTCTCTCTGACGTGGCGATGGGGGTACTTGGTGGCTCGTTGAAGCGTAAGCAGCGCATCTCAGCGCGTCTCGGTGACATGTTGAGTTACCTCTACCTTGGCTCCGCGACGCTCAAACGTTTTGCCGACGAAGGTCGCCAGCATGACGACTTGCCGTTAGTGCACTGGGCCATGCAAGACACCTTGTACAAGCTACAAGAATCACAACTTGAGTTGCTCGATAACTTTGGTTTTGTCGGCAAAGCCATGCGTGTGTTGATGTACCCGTTCGGTCGTTTCGTGAAACGTCCATCGGATCGTCTTGATAGCAAAGTCGCTAAAATCTTGCTCAAACCAAGTGCGAGCCGTTCACGTTTAGGTCAAGGTCAGTTCCTTGCCCCTGAAGGTCAGTTTGGCTACCTCGAGCAAACCTTACGTGACATTATCGAAGCAGAACCGTTGCATGACCGCATTCAGCGCGCCGCGAACGAGCGCATGCCGTTTATGTTCTTGGATAAAGTCGCAGCCAAAGGTAAGGAGTTGGGTGTCATTAGTGATGATGACGTCGCACTCCTTGAGCGCGCCGAACAAGGTCGCTTACGCGTCATCAATGTCGATGACTTCGCTCACGAAGACCTCATGGCAGGCAAAGCTGCACGTGAATGGGCTTTGGCGCAACAAGACAACGCGTAACGGCTATCCGCTTAACTTACACAACAAAGTAAAAGGGCCGCATCACATTTGCGGCCCTTTTTATTGCTCTGGTCAGAGCGATTAGTCTTTTACTTGGGTAAAGCGCAAGTATGGCTTCACCGTTTTAAAGCCTTGCGGGAATTTCTTCTCGGCGTCTTCCATCGATACTGATGGTGGGATGATCACATCACCGCCAAGTTCCCAATCTGCTGGCAATGCGACGCCATGCTTATCACCGGTTTGCAGTGCATCAATGACACGCAAGATCTCAGTGAAGTTACGGCCCACGCTCATTGGATACGTCATCGTGAGACGAATTTTGTGATTCGGGTCGATAATAAAGACTGAGCGCACTGCTGCAGTTTCACTTTCACCTGGGTGAATCATTTCATAAAGCTCAGCAACTTTCTTGTCAGCATCTGCAACAATCGGAAATTTCACCTGAGTGTTTTGCGTCTCGTTGACATCGTTGATCCAACCATTGTGCTCTTCAACGGTGTCGGTCGATAAACCTAATGGCTTCACGCCACGCTTGGCGAACTCTTCAGCAAGTTGTGCTGTGCGTCCCATTTCAGTCGTACATACCGGCGTGTAGTCAGCTGGGTGACTGAAGAAAAAGACCCAAGAGCCTTTCGCCCAATCGTGAAAATTAATTTTGCCCGCAGTTGTTTCGATGTCGAAGTTCGGGGCGATATCACCAATACGTAATCCCATAATACTTTCCTCTTTGGTTAACTCACTGCTTAGAATGTCTGTACCAAAAATGCTGAGCCTCAAATAAGCTCACCCACTCTGGCAACGCTTTAACGCGCAAGTTCCATTTCAATAGCGCGACATATTTCGTGTTTAACTAAATTACGAAATAAGGTAGACTATTGCAAGTCGAGTTTGTCGATAACCGCTATCGCTTTCTTCAAGCGTTAGTTTGCCGCAAAATTCCTTTACTATGTGCATGCGTTGCTAGGCGTTTTTGTTCTAGCTCATAACTTTTCGAAAGGACGACATCATGATTGGAGCCATTCTAGGAGCGATCTTAATCGGGATCAGTTTAGGGGTCTTTGGTTCAGGAGGGTCGATTCTTACCGTCCCGGTGCTGCTGTACCTTGCCAACATGCCTGCCAATATGGCCATCGCCTCTTCGCTCTTAATTGTAGCCCTCATTAGCTTATTTGGCGGTGCGCTCGCTACCCATAAACGTCTCGTGTCATGGCGCCATGTTTGGTTATTTGGCTTGCCTGGTATGCTAGGCGCCTACGGTGGTGCTTGGGCAGGTACCGCGGTTGATAGTCGTATTCAATTGTTGGTCTTCGTCGTATTAATGATCATCGCCGCCGTAATGATGTGGCGCAAACGAGGTAACCAAGACACACAACCTAGTGATATCAAAATGTTACGCATTACCCTTGATGGTCTTATTGTTGGGGCTATTACCGGTTTTGTGGGCGTTGGCGGTGGTTTCTTAATTGTACCGGCGCTGGTCTTGCTTGGCGGCGTGCCAATGTACTTGGCCATTGGTACCAGTTTAATGATTATCGCCTTGAAGTCCTTTGTTGGTTTTGCCAAGTACTATACAGCGCTAAGTGCGCAAGGTTTGCAGTTTGACTGGCATACCATCGCCATTGTCACCATTGCGGGTATCGTCGGAAGCTTTGCTGGGGCTTGGATCAGTGCGCGTTTGCCGCGTGATAAATTACAAAAAGGCTTTGCGATTTTCTTGATCGTTATGGCCACTGTGGTGCTTACCCAGTCGGTCCTCTAGCGCGGTCACTGTTGAGCCTCTTAATGAGGCTCAACAATAAAGCGGGTTAAACGCTGCACCACCGGCAGCACCATCAACAAGGTCGGGAACGCGACCAACCACGACATCAACCATGCTTGCGGCCATAACCCCAACAACTCCGTAGTAAAACCCACCGCCAAGAGCGTACTCACCAAAGAGACAATACAGGTCATAAAAATCGACAACAGTAATGGCATGACTTTCGATGCATACTTGGCCGGTAACTTACGGGTTTTCTTCTCTACCTTAGGTTCCATACTGCTCTAGTTCCTCATTTATTTCTTACATAAGCTTACGGCTTACTTCGAGAGCCACTCAATTAAGAAGGCGCCGCGTAAATCGCCCACTTCAAAACCCGTTGCTTGATCCTCTGGGTACTTCGCTTGAATCGCCTGTTGCACGGGGGCAGCAATACTACTGCCGTGACAAGCTAGGCACTGAGGTTGCATAACGATAGCGCGCATGTAGGCTTGCGAGCCATCCGCTTGGGTAATGACGTGTTCCGGTACCACACTGGCATCGTCTGCAAGTGCAGCAGCCATGGCCTTCATCACTTCAGCTTGTGCTACGGTCGGCTGATTGTTCGGATTCCGTACCCGCAATGCCGTACGCCCCACCGTAACCTCTTGCTCGCGACTCAAGCGCGATGCAATTTGCGGCGCCTCTAAATGACACACCTCAATGGCATGCACCGGCCCCTGCGCCTGCATTGCCGCCTTGAGTTTGCCCGATAGTTGTTGCTGCAAGTCTTGCGCTAACGCGCGCGATTGGGTTTTGAGTGCGGTGTCACTATCGTCTTGTGCCCATGCTGGCAGTGTCACAAAAGGAAGTGTTGTGCTCAGTAGTATACCAGCAATAAGGGTGCGGGTTGTTGTGAATAGCATGGTCTGATGCTCCTTTGCTTTAATTAAGAACATTCTAAATTAAAACCCTTGCTTTGCAAAGGCCATGAGTACAACCTGTTTTTAGTGTACAATCGCCGCCTTAATTTTTGGTAAAGACGATAGGAGCCTTATTGCATGACGCAAGCCACCTCGCCTTCAGAACAACAAAAACGCGGAGCGTTTACTCGATTTCTCGACACTGTCGAGTGGTTAGGAAACCTACTTCCTCACCCCATCACCCTGTTCGCTTTATTTGCCCTTGGCGTGATCGTCGCCAGTGGTATCGCCAGCTACTTTGGGTTAAGCGCCCTTGACCCGCGTCCAGGCGGTGAAATGATTGAAGTCGTCAGCCTGCTGAACGCCGAGGGCTTACAGCGCATTGTCACAGGCTTGGTCAGCAACTTCGTGGGCTTTACCCCACTTGGTACCGTATTGGTTGCCTTATTGGGCGTTGGTATTGCTGAGCGCTCAGGACTCCTCTCTGCCGCGATGCGTGGCTTAGTGATGAATGCACCGCCGATCCTCGTTACCATCACTGTGGTGTTAGCAGGCGTACTATCCAACACTGCTTCTGAGCTTGGTTACGTGGTACTTGTGCCGCTTGCTGCGATGATTTTCCACTCGCTTGGACGTCACCCACTGGCCGGTCTTGCGGCTGCCTTCTCGGGCGTCTCTGCTGGTTATAGCGCCAACTTGTTCTTAGGTACCGTAGACCCATTGTTGGCCGGTATCACCAGCAAAGCCGCTAACTTGATTGATCCAGCGTACGAAGTCGGTGCTGAAGCGAACTGGTTCTTCATGATGGCGTCAACCTTCTTGATTGCCACTATGGGTACCTTAGTGACCACCTTTATCGTGGAACCTAAGCTGGGCAAATACGATCCTAAAGAAGCCAGTATCGACTTGTCAGAGCAAAAGATTGAATCACTCTCACCACTTGAGAAAAAAGGTCTTATCGGTGCAGGGTTGAGCTTCCTCGCGCTTGCGGCTCTGCTTGCGGTTACTGTCGTTCCAGAATGGGGTATTTTGCGTCACCCTGAAACTGGTGAAGTTGCAGGTTCGCCGTTCTTGAAAGGCATCGTTACCTTTATCTTTATCACCTTTGCCATTCCAGGTTACGTCTACGGCCGTATTACCCGCGTCATGCGCACCGACAAAGATGTGATCGACGCTATGTCTGACGCCATGAGTACCCTTGGCATGTACATTGTGTTGGTGTTCTTTGCCGCCCAATTCGTTGCTTTCTTTGGCTGGACCAACTTCGGTAGCATCTTCGCCATTAAAGGTGCAGAGTTCCTGCAAAACGTCGGTTTAACCGGCCCTGCGGTGTTTATTCTGTTTATCTTGATGTGTGCTTTCGTAAACTTGATGCTCGGTTCAGCGTCAGCACAGTGGGCCATCACCGCGCCGATTTTTGTTCCTATGCTGATGTTGATTGGGTACGCACCAGAACTTATTCAGGCGGCCTATCGTATCGGTGACTCGGTCACCAATATCATCACCCCAATGATGAGCTACTTCGGTATTATTTTGGCCGTGGCGGCCCGCTATAAGAAAGATATTGGTTTAGGCACGCTGATTGCGACAATGTTGCCGTACAGTATGGTCTTTATTGTCGGCTGGACTGCGTTCTTCTTCCTCTGGGTGTTCGGCTTAGACTTGCCAGTTGGCCCGAACGCACCAACTTACTACACACCTTAGTCCTACTAAGGTGTGCGTAACAATCGGTAGGCGATTGTGGCAGTAAGGCCACAACCGCCTATCACCATCAACATCCCAAGCGGATGTAAATGGCCGACACTATTCACCAACGCAGAAATCAACCCCGCAATCAGAAACTGTAAGCTTCCCGTTACCGCAGACGCCGATCCAGCACGTTCTTGCTGCTCTGCCAAAGCGCCAGCCATGGCATTTGGAAACACCATGCCTAGGGTACTGATGTAAACAAACACCACCATCAACACCCACCAAAAACCTGCATTTAGCCAAGCAAGTAATAGCGCACTAAGCGCGACCAATGCCAAAAATGGCAAGGAAACATTGAGGATCTTACGGGCGTCACGGCGACGTAACAACCACGCATTGAATTGTGATAAGCCGATAATACCGATGGCGTTAAAACCAAACAGCCAACTGTAATGGGTCGGATCAAGACCAAAGTGATCAATGAATACCACCGGCGACCCCGTAATGTAAGCAAATAGACCTGCTTGCGCGATACCGCCAGAGAGCGAATAACGTAGAAACCCACGGTCTTTTAACACGTCCCAATAAATCGGTAGACTACGCCGCATTTGCACGGCACCGTTAAAGCCACGGGTTTCCGGCAGACGCACATGCACAATGGCCATACAAGCTAGGGCTAGCGCAGACACAATCAAAAAAATCGCTTGCCAACCCAATGCTTGGGTTACATAAGCGCCAGCCAGTGGGGCCAGTACAGGCGCGATGCCCATCACCAAAATCAAAAACGAGAACACTTGGGCTGAGGCTTGCGCACTGTAGAGATCGCGTACCATGGCGCGGGCGATAACTAACCCTGCACAAGAGCCAATGGCTTGGAAGAAGCGCAGCACGATCAAACTTTCAAGGTTTGGCGCATAAGCACAGGCCAATGATGCCAAAATGTAGATGGTTAAACCAAAATACAACGGCGGCTTTCGCCCCCATTTATCTGAAGCGGTACCATAGAGCAATTGACCAATGAAAAGGCCAAAGAAGAACGAGGTTAACGAAAGTTCGACGCGATTGGCTTCGGTGCCATAGCTGCTGGCAATGTCACCGAATGCCGGGAGGTACATGTCAATGGAGAGTGGCCCAAACATGGTTAACAGGGCCAACACCACCACCATTAAGTCAAAACGCGCTGTGTCCGATACTTGATACTGACTCATTCTGCGACCGCTCGATAGCTTTGTGTGCTATGCGCGCTCGGTCGTTCAATGATTTGCGTTTTGCGTGCCCAATCCACGAAAGACTGCGCATAGTTCACATAAGTGTCCTGCACTAACCCCTGTGCGTTCAACTCACCTAGAAGGCGCCAGCCATCGGCGCCACTCGACAAGAAACTGTTGGTGATCATCGTGTAGTGCTGGGTCGCAACCAGCGGCTGCCAGCCCTCTGCACCTTGAACTTCAAGATTGCTAAAGCGCTCTCCGTCAGGAGCGTTAAGATCAACATCAAAACGAATCCCAGCACCGTGCGGGTAAGCACCATCCGAACCTGAGTCCGACAACGCGTAGCTCACCGCTTGTTCAAGCACTTCTTTGACTTGCGCTCCAGTGATCGCAACCTCGACCAGGGTGTTCGCAAACGGCAACAACTGATAGGCATCGGCGACAGTTAGGCTGCCAGCGGCAATTTCGGTACGTACACCGCCGCCGTTTTGTAGCACAAAGTCAGCCTGCGGCGCACTCGCAAGGAACGCTTGCGCAACCACCGCATGAATGTCGGACTGCCGTCCAATACCACACTCCGGCTGCGTCGCTGGCCCCATCCGCTCGATACATAAACGCTCGGTAACCGTCGCAATTTCAGCTTGCGTTAAATGTTCAAGGCGGTCTTGATACTGCACTAAGACGCGTTGGGCTTCGGCATCAGGCGCTACCGCAGTAATGAACGGCTGTTGTTGCACCGCTTGTGGCGCATCGGTACTCACTAACAGGTGTGGCTGACCACCACACTGCGCAACAGCGTCGCCGGCGAAGGTGATCTGTAACTCCCCCACTACTTGGCTGTATTGCCAGGCTTGCGCAATACACACCGGCGTACCATCCAAGTTTTGTACTTGCATGGGATACGGGCCTACAGTCGGTAGGCCTTGTTGAGCATAATTGCCAAGCAAGGTGTGCGAGTCGCCGCCAATAACAAAGTCGACCGCTGGCAATTGCTCAGCCAGGCGCAAATCATTTTTGTATTGAATGTGCGTAAGCAAACCAATCTTTTCGATGCCTTGCTGCTGCAACTCTGCCACATAATAACGCGCCGTGCTTAGTTCGTCGGCAAACATGGTCGTGGCGTCGGGTTGCGACGAGTTTTTCGTTTTGACGGCAATATCAAGGCCAATCACCCCGACCTTCTCACCATTGAGGCTAAAAATCGTATAAGGTTTAAAGCTATCCCAACGGGTCTTCGGCGTTAGTGGCGATACCCCGACTTCAGGTTGCACGTTGGCGCCTAACACTTCAGTACGACAGTCATCGGTTTGCGCCAAGCTATCTAAAAATAACTTCAGGCCAGCGTCACCATTATCAAACTCGTGATTGCCCAAAGCCATAGCGTCAAAGCACACCTGATTCATCAGTGCAGCGTCGGCTTCACCTTTGAAAATACTGTAAAACAAGGTGCCAGTAATGGCGTCGCCGGCATGCAGCGCCAACACATTTTCGTTGGCGCCACGAATAGCATCAATTTGCGCCACCACACGCGCAAAACCACCCGTTTCAACCGTGTAACTCTCACCACCAACGCGCAGTTGCGTACTTTCGTGCGGCAACAAGTTCGAGTGATGATCATTAATGTGTGCCACCGTTAATTGAAACGGCGCTTCGGGTGCTGGGCTTTGTGCACAACTGGTAAGAACAGCAATACTTACCAGACTACTGGTGACACGAAACAGACGACGCAGTTGCATTATTTCACCAATCCAATTTCACGCAGACGCTCCATCAAGTAGTCATCTGCAGTAATTGCTTCCCAACGTTTTGGATTATCATCGCTGATACAGCTAGCCAGCGGCTCAATCATCACATCTGGGTTGAAGTGCAAGAAAAACGGAATCGAATAACGCGACTTCGCACTATACGGCGCCGGCGGATTCACCACGCGGTGAGTGGTTGATGGCAAGACACCATTGGTCAAACGCTGCAACATATCACCAACATTACAAATGATCGCGCCTTCAATAATGGTCACCGGGATCCAAGATCCATCTTTCGCCAACACTTCCAAACCTGGCTCGCGCGAACCGACCAATAAGGTCAACACATTAATATCTTCATGTGCACCGGCACGTACTGACGGCGTGCCCTCATCAATGATCGGCGGGTAGTGCAATGGGCGCAAAATCGAGTTACCAAGGTTCACTTTATCGTTAAAGTAATCACGTGGCTGCTGCAAATACACCGCCAAAGCTTCCAACACGCGTAAACCTAGCGCGTCGAGTGAACGGTACAGCTGTAGAATTTTGTCTTTAAACGATGGCAACTCTTGCGGCCAAACGTTCGGCGTGAGTTGCGGATAAGGCGCTTCGCCTTCAATTTCACGCCCCACATGCCAAAACTCTTTTAAATCAACATGTTTTGCATCTTTGGCGATTTCGGTTCCAAACGGTGTATACCCACGCGCACCACCGCCACCTGGAATGTGATACTGCTTTTTCACTTGCTCCGGCAGAGCAAATAATTCGCGGCAGGTATCCAAAGCTTCATCAATAAGTTGTTGGTCAACACCATGCTGGGTTAAGGCAACGAAACCATTGCTTTCATAACCTTCACCAACCAAGTTAGCAAATGCCTCAAAATCTGCGTCATAGAGGCTCATATCAATGTGTGGAATCGACTTCATCGGGGACCTTTCGAACGGGTTTAAGAACAGTTGTCTATGTTAGGCAGTTTGCCCCCTAAACACAACGCAAAGCCGCAAAAACAGGCAGGTAAAACTTCGGTAAACCGTCTTTTCAAGTTGCCAAAGGCTTAGCACACTATAGAACGAATTCATTACATGAGGTAATTCATCATGAGTACGTTTAGTAAAGTGTTTACCCTTACTGCAGTAGCCAGTACTTTGGCCGTCGTAACCCCAAGCTTTGCGCAAACGCAAAACAATGCCCCGTTTGAGGCGCCCGAAGTAAATAGCGCTTACAACTTCATTAGCGCTGGTATTGCGGATCACGACGAAGGCGATGATGGGTTTATCCTCGAGGGTAGCTACCAGTTCAACTCACCGTGGTTCGTAGGCGGTTACTTCCGTGACGGCGATGACGGCTTCCAAGGTAATGACCGCGATGCCTACGGCGTGAAACTTGGCCGCCACTTGTGGTTGAGCGATACCGTGTTAGCCGATTTCTCGGGTCGTGTAGGTCACGTTGATTTTGGCGGTTTTGATACCTCGTACTGGGGTGTCGAGGGTAACTTACGTACCCGTATCGACCGTTTTGAGATCTACGGTGGTCTTGGTTGGGTCGACTACAATGACGCCGGCGACGATACTCAGTATCAGTTCGGTACGCGTTTTTACATCAACCCACAATTTGCTGTTGGCGCACGCTATCAAGACAGCGAATTCGGTGACGGTATTCGTTTAGAAGCAAGTTATCACTTCTAATAAAATAAGGTATGCTGTGACTTACCGTGCATTCAATGGAGTACAGTATGTCACAGCTACCCCCTTTTCTGACCCTCTATCGCGAGCTTATCGCGATTCCTTCGGTTTCTTGTCTTGACCCACATTGGGATACCAGTAACAAAGCGGTCATCGACAAACTCGCCGGGTGGCTGACCACACTAGGTTTTGACGTAACCATCAATGAACTGACACGCCAGCAAGGCAAATACAACTTGCTTGCGAAATACACGCCCGCGCAAAGCGACGGCAGTGGTGGCTTATTACTCGCTGGACATACCGACACGGTGCCATGGGACGAAGGCCGCTGGACCAAAGATCCGTTTCAACTACATGAAGCCGATGGCAAACTCTATGGCCTCGGTAGCGCCGACATGAAAGGCTTTTTTGCCTTTGTCCTTGAAGCATTACGTGATATCGACTTAAACAAATTGAGCAAGCCCGTATATGTACTGGCCACGGCTGATGAAGAGACCACTATGGCCGGTGCTCGCGAATTAGCTGCTTTTGAAGGGTTACGCCCTGACTTTGCCATTATTGGCGAACCGACCTCCATGACCCCAGTCACCATGCACAAAGGTCATATGACCGAAGGCATTCGCGTTACCGGGAAAAGTGGCCACAGCTCGAACCCAGCGGCGGGCGTGAATGCGATTGAGATCATGCACGATGTCATCACCAACTTGCGCGAACTGCAGCAGGAGTTCAAGCAGCGCTATCACGATGACCACTTCGATGTGCCCTACCCAACCCTCAACTTCGGCAATATCAATGGTGGCGATGCCGCCAACCGCATTTGTGCCTGCTGTGAGATGCACATCGATATGCGTCCGCTACCAGGTATGAGTATTGATGAGCTTTATGGTTTACTTGATGAGAAGCTCAGTCCGTTAAAACAGCAATTTGCTAACGCGATTTGTCTTGAGCACATGCACGAACCTATTCCGGGCTATCGCTGTGACCCTGACGCCGCCATTGTCAGTTTGGTGCAAGAGTTAACCGGTAACGCAGCAACGCCCGCGAACTACTGTACCGAAGCCCCTTTTGTACAAGACCTCGGCTGCCAAACCATCGTCATGGGGCCTGGCTCGATTGCCCAAGCGCACCAACCGGATGAATTTATTCGTCTCGATGAAATTGCCCCAGCGCAACAGCAGTTGCGCCAAGTCATTTTGCGGATGTGCAGCGCTTAAACGTCTTCACCCAAGACCCGGCGCACAGGTTTAAAGCTGCGCCGGTGAATGGGACACACACCATGTTCTTGAATCAAGGCGAGATGCGCCGGCGTTGGGTACGCCTTGTGCTTGGCAAAATCGTACACCGGATACTGCTCATGCCATGCCAGCATTTGTCGATCACGTTCTACTTTGGCCAAAATCGAGGCTGCACCAATACAGGCATGCAGCGCATCGCCACCAACCACGGCTTCTGCCGGCACTTGTAGTTTCGGTAGTTTATTACCGTCAACCAAGACTTTTTCCGGAGCAATCGGTAAGGCTTCCACCGCACGCTGCATCGCCAGTAATGAAGCCTGTAAAATATTAATGGCGTCAATTTCGTCAGCATCACACTGCGCAATCGCCCAATACAAAGCTTTCGCTTTAATCTCTTCACTTAGTGCCTGACGTTTCTTTTCAGACAACTTTTTTGAATCATTGATCCCTTCAATGGGTCGCTGCGGGTCTAAAATCACCGCTGCGGCGACCACTGGGCCGGCAATGGGGCCGCGCCCTGCTTCATCGGTTCCACAAATCATGGTAGCTCTGTTGTTCTCCTATCCTGATGGGGTATGATACGTGCGTCTTACAAATAATAACAATAGTAAAGGGGTTATCTCATGTCTGAACCTTCCTCGTTACTCAACCGTATGCTCGACAAAGTCGAGAAGGTGGGTAACAAACTCCCTGATCCAGCCGTTATGTTCTTCGGCTTGCTCATCATCGTATGGGTCGCTAGCTTCTTATTATCTGGCGTTCAATTCGATGCTGTGCATCCGCTAACTGGCGAAAATGTTGGCATCACCAACTTATTAAGCGGCGCCGAAATGGCCGACTTCCTCGCCAATATGGTAGGCACCTTTATGGGCTTTGCGCCGTTAGGCGTTGTCTTGGTTGCCATGTTAGGTGTTGGTGTAGCCGAACGTAGTGGCTTTATCAACGTAGCCATCAAACTGATGCTCAACGTAACGCCAAAGCTGTTACTTACGCCGGTCTTGATTCTTATCGCCATTGTGAGTCACACAGCAGTTGATGCCGGTTACGTGTTAGTCATTCCACTCGGTGGGGTGATTTTCTACGCTGCGGGCCGTCATCCATTAGCGGGTATTGCGGCGGCGTTTGCCGGTGTTTCAGGGGGCTTTAGTGCCAACTTTGTGCCATCAGCCATTGACCCGTTATTGCAAGGGTTTACCCAAACCGCAGCGCAGATCCTTGATCCGCAGGTGCAACTCAACCCACTGAACAACTACTTCTTTACCGCGGCGTCTTCCATTGTCGTCATTCTCGTCGGTTGGTATTTAACGGACCGCGTCATCGAGCCGCGTTTGAGCAAAACGCCAATTGACGGTGACCAAGAAGACATGCCAGCCCTTGATGATGTCACCCCACGTGACCGCAAAGCTTTCTACGCTGGTGTGATCACTATGGTACTCGGCTTGGTTGCTTTGTTTTTTGCGGCTACGGCTGAAAATACGCCGCTGGCAGATGCATCTGGTGAACTCGCTTCATTCACTGCACCGTTGATGAAGATGATTGTACCGTTAATCTTCTTGCTGTTTATCCTGCCAGGTATTGTCCATGGTTATATTTCTGGAGCCTTTAAAACCTCGCAAGACGTCATTGGTGCCATGACGAAGTCGATGGAAGGCATGGCTTATTATATGGTCATGGCGTTCTTCTGTGCCTTGTTTATTAAAGCCTTCGGCGACTCAAACTTAGGTATCTTGTTGTCGATTAAAGGTGCAGCCTTCTTAAGTTCACTTGAACTTTCTGGCGGCGTGACCATGGTGGGCATCATCATTTTGGTCGCCTTTATCAACTTGTTTGTCGGTTCAGCCTCAGCCAAATGGGCATTGATTTCACCGATTTTCGTGCCAATGCTGATGCAACTGGGTTATTCACCTGACTTAACCCAAGCGGCGTACCGTGTCGGTGATTCCACCAGTAACATCATCACGCCATTGTTGCCGTACTTCCCACTCGTTGTGTTGTACTGTCAGCGCTATGTGAAAGGCACAGGTATCGGTTCATTGGTGGCACTGATGTTGCCGTTTACTGTGAGCTTGTTAGTGATTTGGTCGGCGTTCTTCGTCTTGTATTGGATGGCCGGCATTCCATTGGGTATTCAAGCCAACTACGTTTACCCAGCGGGCTAAGCTATGCAGTACTACTCAGGTAAAACTGTGTGGTTGACCGGTGCCTCTTCAGGCATCGGTCTTGCCATGGCTGAGCAACTTGCCGAGGCAGGTGCCCACCTGATTTTAACGTCACGCCGTGCCGAAGCGCTTGAGGAAGTCCGTCAGCGCCTCGCCCACCCTGAACGCCACCGAGTCCTCGCTCTCGACCTAAGTCAGCCAGAGCAAGCCGCTACGGAAGCGCAACAGGCACTTGGCGATCAGGTGATTGATATTCTCATCAATAATGCCGGTGTCTCACAACGTTCCTTGATCCTTGAAACCGATCTGAGTGTGTACCGTCAACTGATGGAAATCGACTACTTTGCCGTAGTCGCCCTCACCAAATTGGTGCTACCGCGTATGCTTGAACGTCGCAGTGGACACATTGTCACCGTGTCATCGGTAGCGGGCAAAGTCGGCACTAAACTGCGCAGTGGTTATAACGGTGCTAAGTTTGGTGTGCTTGGGTTTATGGATGCGCTGCGCGCCGAAACTCATACGCATCAACTTGTCGTAACCTCTATTCTGCCGGGCTTTATCAACACTCAAGTGGCGCACAACTCGCTGACGGGGAATGGCTCAGCCTTAGGTCACGAAGACCCTGATAATGCCGGAGGTATTTCTGCGGAGGAATGTGCGCGTCAATCGCTCAAAGCTATTGCCGCGCAAAAAGCTGAAGTGGTCGTGGGTTCTGGCTTATCGAAGCTTGCGCCATTGTTACAGCGCTTCTGGCCGGGCTTAGTACGACGTATTGTCGCCAAGCGCTAATTTGTTGTCGCTGCCTTGGGCAGCGACACCTTCATGACGCTAGAAGAAAATTGGACGCTTGCCACTCTGCTTCTCAATAGAAAAATCAAGCTGGACCTTCAGCCCATCAGCTCGAACAAATTCTCCATTCACAAACCCTGGCGCATAACGCCACATTGCCAATGCTTCTTTCGCGGCGATACCAAAGTATTCGCTGGTCTGCTCAACAACTTCGATATCACTTACGCCACCGTCTTCGTTGACAGCAAAGCTCAGGAGCACTGCGCCACCCTTATCGTTTTGCAGTTCTTCGGTCGGATAGCTTGGGCTCGTACGATAAATCACCGTCGGTTCATGCTTTGCCTCACCTAAGTTCACACTTAGCCGAGAGACGGACTGTGCATGCAGCGCTGCCTCTTTGTCTTCTTTACGCTTGCTGTGAATCCGCGCCAAGCTAGTATGCGCTGCGATGCGTAGCTTTAGCATTTCCGGCGCGTCTGACTCGGGTAAATTAACGATGCGGCGCAAGGTCGACATCGCACTGGTGTGATTATTGTCAGCCTCGTCGTGGCTCGCAATATTGTAGGCCGCGGTCAGGGTGTGCAAATGCGTATCACCCAAGCGCTCAGCGCTTAACTGATACAGCTTTTGCCAACGTGATTTCTCTGAAAGACCATGGTTGAGGAGTTCTGTGGCGAAGAGTACCCGCATGCCAATCACACGCTCGGGTTGCTCATTTACATACTGATTGAGGATGGTTTCAGCTTCTTGTACGTAACCCTTCGTTGCCGCGCTGTCCTTGCCTGCCACGGAACGAACACCAATGAGTAAAGGCGCGACGACCTCATATGCATCCTCACCATAAGCACTGCGAAACACAGTGATCATCTGTGCGGTAAGTTGCTGATACTGCTCTTGTTGGAGTGTCTCGGGAGCTAAAGACAACAAATAATTCATTAACAGGGTCGCGGTATTAATATCGTTTTCGCCAAAATAATCTTGTCCGGCCTGCCAAGCCTCGCGAGCCACCTGTTGTAACTCGTCAGTTGGTGTTGTTGGCGTTTGACGCGCAGTTAAATAAGCTTGATAGCTCGACTGAAATCGCTGTTGAGCTGCTGAGGCTTCCTCGCTATACACGCTGTTACTAAAAAGTAATGCGCATAAGCCCAATCCTATTACAAATAACTGGCGCATACCGACTATCTCCTATTAACAAGTTAATAAAAAGATAACATAGCGTCTACACTAATACCAAGACCGTTAAACACAAAAAAACCGGCCTTTGGCCGGTTTTTACACTATTTATTAACTGGTTAGACCATATGCACAAGCATTGAGGTCGGATCTTCAAGGAATTCTTGCCAACGTTTGTTAAAACGCGCAATCGTCCCGCCATCAATGATCCTATGGTCACCTGACCAACTTACCGTCATGATGTTACGCGCAACCACATTCCCTTGCGCATCAAAACGCGGTAACTGTTGTACTTTACCCAATGCCACAATTGCCGCTTCAGGTTTGTTAATAATCGGCGTCGCTACCGTGCCACCAATCACCCCGATATTCGAGATTGAAATGGTTCCGCCTTTCATATCTTCTTGCGCCACGCGACCTTCACGCGCTGCTTGCGTTAGACGCGTCACTTCGTTGGCGACATCAATCAAGCTCTTGTTTTGTACTTGCTTCACATTCGGAACCAGCAACCCAATTTTGGTATCCACTGCCATACCGATATTGTGATCATCGAAGTATGTCAACTCAGTGCACGCGTCATTAACTTGCGCGTTCATGATTGGGAACTCTTTCAATGCCAACGACAGCGCTTTGATAAAGAACGGCATCATAGTGATACGAATACCTTCGTCTTTATACCGCTCTTTCAGCTGCTTCTGCAGCGCCATTACCGCCGTCAGATCGAATTCATCGGCATAGGTAAAGTGCGGGATCGTACTGACCGATTGGACCATCGCTTTCGCCATCGCCGCTTTCACGCCGCGAATCGCTTCTGTCCGTGTTCCGCCCGTTACTTGTGTCTGTGGCGTCGCTGCTTGCGGGGCTGATGCAGTAGTTGCTGAAGTCGTATCGCCTTTGGCGAAGCGCTCAACGTCTTCTTTCATCACGCGGCCTTTCGCACCAGAACCAGTTACTTGGCTCAAGTCAATATTTAGCTCACGCGCACGTCGGCGCACTGCTGGGCTAGCAATCGCCTTGCCAGAACGAACCTCTGTCTCAGCCTGTGCAGGCGCTGCTGTAGCGACCTCTGCTACGGCAGGTTTTGGCGCTTCGTTAGCGGCCGCTGGAGCGTCACTACCGCCTTCTACGCGAACGGCAAACAAAGGTTCGTGTACTTTGGCGATATCACCTTGTTTGTAATAAAGCTTTTCAACTACACCGTGCTCTTTGGCGGGAATTTGTACCAAGGCTTTATCGGTCATCACATCAACCACAGGTTGATCTTCTTCGATGACATCGCCTTCTTTTACCTGCCACTCAACGATTTCGCACTCAACAATACCTTCACCGATATCCGGTAAGATAAAGTCTGTTACACTACTCCCACTTGCCACCGCCGCCGGTTGCGCCGTTGCCGCAGGTTGTTCAGGTGCAGTCTCATCAGCACTTACATCGTCCCCGTCGGCACGAATCGCAAACAGTGGCGCGTGCACTTGGGCAATTTCACCTTGCTGATAATAAAGCTTCGTAACAACACCATCTTCTTTGGCCGGAATTTGCACCAAAGCTTTATCGGTCATCACATCAACCACAGGTTGATCTTCTTTAATGCTGTCACCCTCTTTGACCAGCCACTCGACGATTTCACACTCGACGATGCCTTCGCCGATATCGGGTAAGATAAAATCTTTACTCATCGCTTAGGCCCTCTTAATAGGTCATCGAAGCTTTAATGGCTTCGTAAACTTTCAGGTGGTCAACGAAGTATTCTTTCTCGTGACTCAATGGGTACGGCGTATCGAGACCACACACTCGCGCAATTGGCGACTCAAGGTACAAGAAACATTTGTCTTGAATGGTCGCAGCAACTTCACTGGCAAAGCCGTTGGTCAGTGGCGCTTCTTGGGTCACGACTAAACGACCGGTCTTTTTCACCGAGGCAGCAACGGTGTCGTAGTCCCACGGTAGTAAGCTCACCAAGTCGATAATTTCGCAATCAATGCCTTGCTCAGCGGCCATATCGGCAGCTTTCTCAGCCATCTCGACTTGGGCACCCCAAGCAACGATGGTCAGGTCTTTACCTTCACGCACCACGTCCGCTTTGCCTAACTCTAAGGTGTATTCACCTTCAGGCACTTCGCCCGTCGAGGCACGATACAAGCGCTTCGGCTCCATGAATAACACTGGGTTCGGATCGAAAATCGCGCTGAGCAACAAACCTTTCGCCATGTATGGGTTACGTGGCATGACAATCTTCAAGCCAGGCGTATGAGCAAAGTAGGCTTCTGGTGACTGCGAGTGGTAGTGACCACCGGCAATACCACCACCGTATGGTGTACGAATGGTTAACCCACCCACGTTAAACTCATTGCCTGAACGGTAACGGAACTTCGCCGACTCGTTTACGATTTGGTCAAACGCTGGGAAGATGTAGTCACCAAACTGGATTTCCGCCACGGCGTAGCTGCCTTGTGACGCGAGACCGTTGGCAAAACCAAGAATACCTTGCTCGACCAGCGGCGTATTAAAGTTACGGTGACGACCATACTTTTCGGTCAACCCAGAAGTCGCTCGGAACACGCCACCAAAGGCGCCGGTATCTTCACCGAAGCTGTATACTTTGTCGCTTTTTGCCATCGCCAAATCAAGCGCGCTGTTGATGGCCTGCAATAAATTCATTTTCGCCATTATTTTTCTCCCCCGTCCATGCGCGACGCAGTTTTCGGGTACGCCTCTGGGTACTTACGAATATGCGCTTTAAGCTCTTCAAGTTGCTCTTGCAACTGCTTGGTTGGGGTATCGTACACATCCTTAATTAATTCATCGATGTGTGGCACCGGTACTTTCTCGGCATCTTTCAATGCAGCCAATACTGCGGCTTTTTTCTCGGCGTAATTCTCTTCAGCAGCTTCTTTGGTAAGCCACTTTTGTGCCATCAGGTAGCTTTCAAAGCGCGCCAACGGATCTTTTGCGCGCCATGCAGCTTCCTCTTCACGGGTACGATACCCGGTCGGATCATCAGAAGTTGAGTGGCCCGCCATACGGTACGACATGCCCTCAATCAATACTGGCTCATTCTCTTCAACAGCCAATTTACGCGCCAATTGGGTCGCTTGATACACTGCGAAAATGTCATTGCCATCAACACGGATGGTTTTCATGCCATAAGCCACACCACGTGGGGCAATACCGTCACCGGCATATTGCTCACCCTGAGATGGCGTTGAAATGGCATAACCGTTGTTACGGCAGAAGAAAATAACGGGAACTTTATACACTGCGGCCATATTCAAGGCGGCGTGGAAGTCACCCTCAGAAGCGGCACCTTCACCGAAGTAGCAAAGGGTACAGTTGCCGGTTTGGTCCATTTTCTGACCGTAGGCATATCCTGTCGCTTGTGGGATTTGGGTCGCAAGTGGCGAAGCAATGGTCATGAAGTTTAACGCCGCGCAACCATAGTGCACTGGCATCTGACGACCTTTACCTAAATCACGCTCGTTCGAGAACAACTGATTCATGAACTGCTCAACAGTGAAGCCACGGAACGCCAAGGCGCCCTGCTCACGATACTGTCCCATGATCATGTCACCATCATCAAGTGCAGCGGCAGAGCCAATGCTGGCAGCCTCTTCACCGAGTGATGACAAATAGAAACTGATCCGTCCTTGACGCTGCGCAGCAATCATACGCTCATCCAAAATACGAATGAACTGCATGGTGTCATGCATCTTTAGTGCAAGTTCTTTATCGATTGCAGGAACGCTTGCGCCTTTTTGAACGCTGCCGTCTTCTTTGAGGATTTGCAGCATGGGGATTTGCAACGCAGAACCGTCAATAAACTGCGGTTCGGTCACAATATCAAGCTGATGTTGTTTGTCCTGTGCCATAACTTTCTCGTTCTAAGAAAAATTGCGCTCACTTTACCTTTACGTCAACTGACATGCAAATAAGTGAGCGTCGGTTTGCACAAAAATCAGACCAGTTGTAACCCCTCAACAGGTAATTCTACAACGGTCAGAAGTGCCCGCTGTCCCAATGCTACCTTAGCATTCGGGAAAATAATCCGTTCGCCGTCCTGACTCACGCGATACTCGGTATCGCCATCAGTGGCCAATAATTCCCCTTTCGCAAATGCCGTAAAATTCGCCACATCATCAGGAAAATGCAGGGTAAAATTCTCGACTGTACGGTTTATTGTACGGTAGACGTCGTAAACTTTTGTCCGTGCCGGATCAAACGTCGGCAAGCGCAACTCACGTTCGCAAATTAAGGCGGTAAACATACGTTCCGCAGCAGCGAACTTGCTTCGGTCATTTTCGCCAAACGGACGTACTTTTCCGAGCTCAACGGTAAAAGCATCGGCCCCGTGGGTGCGCGCACTGTAGTAACTGAAGGTCGTGGTCGGCGCTTGATTCAAGAGTAAGGTCTCAACCCCGCACTCGGCCAAAAAGGTAAACTGTTCTTTCTTGTACGGCGCGCCGTGAGTAAACGGATACACTGCGAACTTTTCATACTGAGAATCACGGATCGCAGTATGCAAATCGTAATGAAAACGACGACGTTCGCCCGCCGGCGCATTCGCATAAAAGCTGCTGACATAGTGTTCGAGGTTTGCCGCGCGATGGTGTTCAGGCGTATCGCCATTGGCATGAGCACCACTAAATAAGCGGTTCATGTTCATATCCACAAAGCGTTTACCAATGCTAATCGCAGCCGGGTTGGCAATCAAAAACAAGGTTCGCTGCACCGGTTTAATCTCACCACGCAAGATGGCATGAATGATGTCGCGAACAATTTCAATTGGTGCGGTCTCATCACCGTGCACAGCACACGACAGCACCACATCTTTATCGCCAGGCTGCTCTGGCTCAACGCTGATCACGCCATAGTCTTGAAACAATAGCGCACCGCCGTCATACGCAATACGTCGGTTTAATAATTGTTGGTCATTCTCAAGTGGTTCACCGGCCGCTCCTTTGAGGGTCCAGGTTAAAACATCCACATCATTGTGCGTCACGCTCTGACTCCTGTTGATTAATTCGTCCTGGTTCCAGCCCTTTTGTCGCTAACAAGGCGCGCAACACGCGCGAACGATACTCGCGACGGTACAATACGCTAACCACCAAAATGGTGGCGATCACAAACAACGCAGGATGTAAGAACCAGCTCAAATAAGCCAGTGCAAAGTAATACGAGCGTAGTCCGTTGTTGTACTCATGCCCCGCTTGGTCCAATACTTTAGCCGACTGACGGGCAAAAATTTCGCGCTGCTCATCAGTGAACTCAGTACTACGATACTGCGGCGCTGCGCCCATCAATACCGAGACAAAACCAAACTGGCGAATCGCCCAGGTAAATTTGAAAAAGGCAAACACGAAAATCAGCGACAGTACGGCCAATTTAAACTGCACTTTCTCGGGTGCCGTATCAGCGGTAAAGGGTAAGGAATGTAAAACATCCACAACTTTGTCAGCCGACGCCAATAAGGTCAGCACACCGGCGAGCACCAGTACCGTTGACGAGGCAAAAAAGGTCACCGTACGCTCAAGGTTACCCAGTAAGCTAGCGTCGGCAATTTGGTGTTCTTTACGGGTCAACGTCGTCATCCAATCGATCCGGAGCTGACGTAAAACATGGGACAAACTATAGGTAGTACGTGCTCGGATGCGAGCGAACTGGGTGTATGAAACCCAAACCGTTACGAAGAATGCCAGTGTAACGATATCGAGTGTAGTGAGACTCATGCTATCGACCTTGCGCTGACTGAAGCGGTGGAAGAAAGCAGCCCTGAATGTCCAAGGCTGCTTCATTAATCATTGTAAGGTCATTAGTTTACCATCATATGACGGAATTGTCCGAGGCTAACTTTTCGGAGCCGGTTTCTCCGTCAATCCGTACCATGACAACATGGTTTTCACGCCACGCTTCGTGTCATCCAAAATCAGATACAAGCATGGGATGAGTAACAAGGTAATGACCGTGGCAAACAAAATACCGAAGCCCAGTGAAATCGCCATCGGGATCACAATTTTTGCCTGCAAACTCTTCTCAAGCACTATAGGTAATAGGCCGAAGAAGGTCGTCAAACTGGTCAAGATAATCGCTCGGAAACGCGCAGAACCAGCATCTTGAACCGCCTTACGCAATGGCACCCCTTCACGACGGGATTGGTTAACGTAATCCACCATTACCAGCGAGTCGTTCACCACGACCCCAGCAAGCGCGATGATACCGAACAAGCTTAGCACCGAGATCGGCATACCTAGAATCCAGTGACCAACGACAGCACCAATCATGCCAAATGGAATAACTGACATAATAATGAGCGGCTGACTGTACGACTTTAACGGGACGGCCATCAATGCATAAATCGCAAACAAGGCCAACACAAACCCAATCGCCAACGAACTGGTCGCTTCCGCTTCATCTTGCGAAGCACCCTCAAGTTTAACTTGCACACTTGGGTACTTATCTAAAATCGGCTGCATGTAGTCACGCTGCACTTGCTGCACCACTTCAAAGGGTTCAACACTATCTTTGTCGACCCGTGCGCGCACGTTCACCGAACGCTCACCATCGTTACGCGTAATCGTGTTATAGCCTTTCGCATGTCGAATCTCGGCCAACTCAGTAAATGGAATCAAAGCGCCATCACTTGAGCGTAACTTCATGCTTTCAAGATTACCGATGGACTGACGTTCGTCGTACGGATAGCGCACCATGATCCGCACTTCTTCATCGCCACGCTGAATCCGTTGTGCTTCCGCGCCATAGAAGGCGTAACGTACCTGGTTGGCTAACTCACTTAAGGTGATCCCCATTGCCGTCGCTAATGGCTTGGTTTCGAGAATGATTTCATCATTACCTTCGCCAAAAGTGTCTTCAACATCAAACACACCATCAAATTCTGTCAACACATCTTTGAGCTCACGCGCTGCTGCGGCAAGCTCGTCAAGGTCTTCACCGGCTAACTGGAACTCCACATCAAAGCCAGCGCCACCGGCAATACTGCCTTGGAAATTAATCGATTTCACGCCAGCAATTTCAGGCGTTTCCATACGCCAACGATTGATAATGCTAAAGCCATCAATATTGCGGTCTTCACCTTTTTCAAGCTCAACCATCACCATGCCACTGGTGTTACTATCGAGCCAAACGTTGGTATGCTTGACGATTCCCGCGCCCTCTTCGTCCTGCACTTGGGCATCCACTCGCAGCAACGCTTGGTTAATACTTTGCAAGGCTCGAATGGTTGCATCTTCAGATGAACCGGGCTGCATTTGCACGCTGGTTTGGACAAAGTCGCTTGGAATATTCGGGAAGAAAACCCAGCGTACCACCCCGCCAGAAATAAGCCCGAACATTAAAATAAACATGCCTAAGAAGCTCGCTAGCGTGGTATAGCGATAATGTAAACACTTCGCCAAGAACGGACGGTAGAAGCGCTCTACAAAGGCGCGTAAGCTATCAGCAATTTTATTGCGCACACGCTGGAAAGCATTTGGCTTGGCATGCACATCTTTACTGTATTTCATGTGAGCGATGTGGGCTGGCAAAATCAACTTCGATTCGACCAAAGAAAACGCCAGACACAAGATCACCACCCAAGCAATGGACTCCCAAATGGCGCCCATACCGCCGTCAACCATCAGCATTGGAATAAAGGCCACCATGGTGGTCAACACCCCAAAGGTTGCTGGTATGGCAACTTTTTTCGCACCACGCACCACGTTGTCAATCGACTTGCCGTTGTTTTCAATTTCAGTGTAGGCGCTCTCGCCTATGACAATGGCATCATCGACCACGATCCCCAGCACCAAAATAAAACCAAACAAACTGATCATGTTGATGGAGATATCAAACATCGGCAGTGGCATTAACGCGATGGTTCCCAAGAAACAAATCGGAATGCCTAACATGACCCAAAATGCTAACCGCAATTGTAAGAAGAGCGATAACATCAGGAAAACCAAAAAGCCGCCGTAAATCATGTTATCGATCATTAAATCAAGACGACCTTGCAGGTAGTAAGAAGAGTCTCCCCAATGGGCAATCTGCACTTCTGGCGGTAGCTCTTTTTGCTTGCGCTCAACGTAATTACGCACGGCTTCAGCAACGGCGAGATCGTTTTGATCGCCTACCGAGTCAACTTTAACGAAGGTTGCAGGCTTACCGTCAAACTCAGTGAAGCGACGACGCTCAATAAACTCATCTTTAACCGTCGCGATATCACCCAGCGTCAACCGCGTACCGTCAGGATTATTGATCAAAACAATGCTTTCAAACTCGTCCCCGAAATAGGCTTGATTATTGGCACGTAAGAGAATGTCGCCATTAGGCGTGCGAATCGAACCGCCAGCCACATCTAAAGAGGTGCCACGTACAGCATTCACGATTTGTTGAAAGCTTAAGTTATAGCGCTGCAGATCGTGCTCAGAGATTTCGATAGAGATTTCGTAATCACGCGCACCAACCACATCTACTTTAGTAATGCCGCCCATACTCCGCAGATCATCACGTACAGCTTTCGCCAACTCTTTTTGATTGCGCTCGGTCATGTCCCCAAAAATACTAATCCAGATCACGTTCCGCTGCGGACGCATGCGATAAATATTGGGATTTTCAATTTGTTGCGGAAAGTTCGGAATCGCATCAACGAGCATCTTCACTTCGTCCATGACCACTTGTTCATCGTAGCCATTTTCGACTTCAATGCTGACCGAGCCAAAGCCCTCACGTGCGGTCGAGGTCATGCGCTCGACACCGTCAATGTCTTCGAGAGCATCTTCGATCAGCAACAGGACGCCTTGTTCCACTTCTTGCGGCGCGGCACCCGGGAAAGGGACTTGGATACTGATCACATTGAATTCAATTTCCGGAAACATCTGTTTGCGGACTTGTGACACCATGAAAATACCGGTGATGATGATCAGCGCCATGAGTAAGTTGGCGGCCACTGCGTTGTTGGCCCACCAAGCGATAAGACCTTTTTCTTGTGGCTTGATATTACGAGGTTCTGACGATTGCATGGAAAATCTCCTTATTCGCCAGCGTCATCAGTATCGCTACTGACCACAACTTCCGTTTCATCTTCCGACGATTCAGCGGCTCCAGAACCTTCCATTTGCTGTGGCAAAGGATCGCCAGGTAAACGTACCTTCATACTCGGTAAGGCATTACTTAATTGCGTTAACACCACTTTGTCGCCACGTTGTAAACCATCACTGATCACCAGATCATTTTCCTCTTGGCGTAAAATGCTCACGCTACGACGTTGTAACCGACGCTCGTCGTCAACCACCCACACGTTACCGTCGATGGTGAGTGCAAAACGCGGAATACGCACCACGTTTTCGACAAACTTACCTTCAATATCCAATTGCACAAAACGACCGAAGCGCAACACTTGCGGATGCGTCTGTCCTTGGCGGTTGTACGGGTCGTCTACTTCGACCACACCGTAGATCACCCGACTGTTGTTATCCAAAATACCTTCACTACGTACCAAATGACCTTGCCAATGATAGGTTTGACCTGCCACGTTTGAGCTCAACTGAACCTGTGGAAACGCATCATTTTGAGAGAAGTCCGGTAGATTTAGGTACGCCAAATCTCGGTCACTTAACGGCACACGAATTTCGGCAACTTTAGTACCGAGCAGTTGGCCCACCTGACTACCTAGATTGACATACTGCCCCAAATCGACATTTTTGTTTTGCAGCAAGCCGTCAAAAGGCGCACGAACTTCAGTGCGTTCCAAGTCACGTTTGGCTTTCGCGTAGGCCGCTTCCGCAGATTTCACACCAGCAACAGCACTAGCAACTTGCGGTTCTCGCAAGCCTAGCGATGGAATCTCGCCAAGCTCCAACGACTCCCACTCTTCTTTGGCGACCCGCGCACGCGCGCTTTCCTCGGCAAGGGTTGCTTGCGCTTGCGCTAAGTTCGCTGCCGCATTTTGTAGCGCCACTTCATAGTCGCTTGGATCGATGCGCAGAAGCACTTCACCTTCTTTAAAAAAGCCACCGTTATTGAAGTTGGGAGCAATCTCAATGACTTGCCCACTGACTTGCGTCACGAGACTGGTGGTGTGCTTCGGCATCACGTTGCCTTGCCCCTGTACCGCGAGGTTGAGGTTCTCAGGCACAACTTCTTGCACTTCGACTAAGGCAGCGGGACGCTCCATGCTGCGTTTAGGAAGCTGTGGTCGCATCGACGACAGCACAAACAGAAGGATAATTGCGAGAATAATTATTGTAGGTGGTAAAACTGCGCGTTTTGGAAAGGCCATTGTCGATTGATTTCCATGAGTTCGTTAATTTCTAGCATATAGTATGCGGGAATAAGTGACGAACAAGAAAGCAGTTTATGTTGCGAGATGTAACAAATGTAACATTATCCATTCAATAGATAACTTTCACTTGCTTCAATCGCGCGGGGGCCGCCCGCCAGCACTACGACATCATCTTGGTGCAAGACAAAATCACCACGTACTTCCGTAAACTCTTCTTCGCCGCGACGGACGGATTTCACTGTAACTGCGAGCTCATCCAACGCCAGTCGTTTTAACTCTTTACCGCACGCATAGGCGCTATCAGAAAGCTGGACCGCGTGTAAAAATTGCAAGCGATCAATTTTCTCTGGGTCCATATCGGTGGTCTCACCGGGATAAAACCCATGCATCTCGCCATAATGCGAGCGCCGTGCTTGATCAAGCCGCGAGAGGATCCGGCGGATCGGAATGCCCGAGCGACTGAGTACTTGCGACACTAACATTAGACTCGCTTCTAGAGTATCTGGCACCACTTGGGTTGCACCCGCCTCCATCAATTGTTGCAGATGCAAGTCATCACGCGAACGTACAATAATTTCAGCGTGTTCATTCAATTCTCGAATCGACTTCAACACTTCAAGTGCTTTCAAGTCTTCGGCGAAACTAATAATAATCAGTTCAACCTGTTCAGCATGGACCGCTTTTAAAATATCCCGCCGCGCCGCGTCGCCGTAATACACTTTGTCACCACCGGCAATCGCTTCTTGCACACGACGTGTGTCATGGTCAATCGCCAAGTGGTCAATGCCTTCTTGCGTCAAGAAACGACTGACCGTTTGACCGACTCGACCATAGCCTAATACCAGCACTTGCTTTGGCTCGCTAAGTTCAGGCTGGCCGAGATCCGCCTCATTTGGCTCTGCAACCTTGCGTAACAATGGCCGTACCAATTGTGCGCAACGTTGAATCACCAGTGGCGTAACCGCCATTCCCAACACACCGACGCCGACGAGCATTGACGCAATTTCGGCGGACAGTAACGAATAACTCAAGGCCAGCGACACTAATACGAAACCAAACTCCCCCATTTGGAAGAGCATTAGCCCTGCGCCCCAGGCGTCTTCGTCGCGCTCTTTCATATAACCCGCCAAGGTACGCACCACCAGCATTTTGATAATCCCAATGCCGAGTACCGCCAACACAATCCAATGCAAGTTGTGCATGAACACTTGCAGATCGAGTTGCATGCCTACGGTAATAAAGAAGAGGCCCATCAAGATATCGCGAAACGGCCGAATATCAGCTTCCAACTGATGCTTGTATTTACTTTCGCCGAGCATCATGCCGGCCAAAAACGCACCGAGCGCCATCGACAAACCAAACAAATGCGTTAAACCGCCCGCAACCAATGCCACCAATAGCGTTGCGAGCACAAAAAGCTCGTCGGTACGTAACCGCGCGATTTCTCGAAAAATATGTGGCAATACCCACTTACCAATGGCCATTAACACCACAACCACCCCAGCGCCCTTAACCAAGGCAACCGCGAGGCTTTCCCAGATACTGACGTCGGTTGAGCTACTTGCCAGCAAGGGAATGATAATCAACATCGGCACTACGGCGATATCTTGGAACAACAGCACCGCAACCGTCGCTTGCCCCTTGCGTGTGGTGAGCTGTGAAGACTCACCAAGTTGCTTAATCACCACCGCGGTTGAACTTAACGCCAAGGTCCCCCCAATCACCATCGCCGCTGTCCAGTCGTCCAACCAAAGGAAGGCGAGCCCCGCAAACAACAAGGTACAAATAACAACCTCACCGGCACCTAAACCAAATACCAAGCGCCGCATGGCAATCATTTTGGGTAAAGAGAACTCTAAGCCGAGCGAAAACAGCAACAACACCACCCCGAGCTCGGCAATAAAATGATAATCGTTCGGGTCTTGAATCCACGCCGTCACGTCAGGCCCAGCAACGATGCCGGCGACCAGATAGGCTAGAATCGCTGGAAGTTTGATCCGCCGAAATGCCCACACCAGCACTACGGCAATGGCGAGCAAGAGTAATACGTCGGCAAACGTTCCATTCATGTTGATTTCCTTTGCAAATAAAGTCCAAGACAGATCAAGCTTAGTCCAAATAAGGTGGTCAGTTGAATGACTTCGCCCAAAATAAAGTAAATAAGTAACAAACTAATGAAGGGGCTCAAGAAAATCAGCATCGATAATTGTGCGGTTTTTTCCGCCGTACGCATTGCCGTAAGCCACAATAAAAAAGTGATACCCATCTCAAACAAACCGACATATGCCGCCGCGGCCAGCGCCTGCCATTGCCCCCAAGGTAAGGCTTGCGGGTCAAGGGCAACGGCAATCCCCAGCAAGCCACAACCGAAGGCGAAACACCAAAACATGGCCGGAATCGGCGCATCGGTGTTTTTGGTATTGATCAGCCAATACAATGCCCACAATAAGGTGCTGAGTACCGCCAGGCCGATGCCGAGCCAGTTGGTTTCACTAAAGTTCCATTGCCCGCCGGTCGCGATCAACACCACCCCACTGTAAGCAATCAGCATGGCAACAAATTCACGGGCCGATAAGCGTTGCTTTAGGATTGGCACGGCCAATAAAGCCATGGTAATCGCCCAAGTATAGTTAATGGCTTGCGCTTGTTGCGCTGGCAACTGGTCGTATGCGGCGAACAACACCCAATAATACGTAAAGGGGTTCAGCGCACCTTGTGCTAAATAAAACAACCAACGCCGCCGGCCTAAGGCTAAGGTTTCCCGCACGCGCCCTTGCCACAACAACAGCGTTGCAAACACCGTAGTGCTGGTCAAGGCCGCCAGAAACAACAAGTGTAAGGGGGATAAATAACCTAAGGCGATTTTGAACGCCGTTGCGACCGTTGACCAAAGCCCCACAGCCATGAGGCCAAAAACCATCGCACGACGCTGATTCAGTGGTGCTGAAACGGCGGATGTGGTCATCGTGACTCCTTGCTTAAACCCGTTGGTGCAGTTGTAAGAAGCGTTCGCGGGTACGCGAAACGTAATGATTGCCCCACGCGACTTGGGGCTGACGATCATTGCCGGTATGGAGCATTTGCACGCGCAGCTGTTCTAACTGAGCGTAAGATGGCATGCGCGCACCTTGTTGTTGCAACCAGGCTCGCAACAAGGCGCGTTGGGTGACCACCGACTGCTTCGCTACAGGCTCAACGGCTAAGGCTCCGTCACTACGGGTCCATTGTGCCAGTTGTGCGCCTAGCAATTCATCTAACACCTGCTGCTGCTCGGCACACAGCTGTGCACTACGCAATACCGCATCACCAAAATGTGGCCAGCGCTGTTCTAAGCGCGTCACAATTTCGTGCCGTAGAAAGTTACGATCGATGCTGGTGTCATAGTTGGTATCATCTTCAATCCAAAACAATTGGTGCTGATGGGCATAGGCATAAATTTCGGCCTTACTCACCCCAATGAGAGGCCGCAGCCATACCTGCTCGCCTGGGCGCTCAGCGGCGTCTGCGGTAATACATTGCGCCATCGCAGCTAAACCTTTTGGCCCGGCACCACGTTTGAGTTGCAGTAAAAAGGTTTCGATTTGATCGTTGCGATGCTGCCCTAGCAACATCACCGCCCCAGGCTCCACCAGTTCACTTAAGCGTTGATAGCGCGCATCACGCCCTGCAGCTTCTTTACTCACGCGCGCGCCAAGCGGCACAGGCAAGGTTTCACAATGCATTGGAAACTGTCGCCGCGCACAGTCAGCCACGAGGCCACTTGCCCAAGCTTCAGAATCAGGATGAAAGTGATGATCAAGATGAATGGCGAGATAGCGGTACTGAGGATGTTCGCTGCGCCAGCGATCAAGTAAGTCGAGAATTGTTTGCGAATCAGCGCCACCACCGAGGCAGGCGACAATTTGCTGTTGCGGACGCAGCGCTAACTGAGTTAGCGCTGCGTTGAAGTCAGAATAGAGATCACGATAGCTAGGAAGCACGGCAATCGAAGGTTAACAATAACCAAACGACATCAGCTTCTGATAACGTTGTTCCAGCAATGCCGTGCGATCAAGGCCTTTTAAGTCTGCCAAATCGCTTTGAATGCGTTGCTTCAAACGTTGCGCCATTTGTTCATAATCACGGTGCGCACCACCTAAAGGTTCAGGAACGATGTTATCAATAAGACCGAGTTCCAAACTACGGTCCGCCGTCACACCCATCGCTTCCGCTGCGAGCGACGCTTTCTCTGCGCTCTTCCACAAAATCGAGGCACAACCTTCTGGTGAAATTACTGAATAGGTTGAGTGCTGTAACATGTTCACGCGGTCACCGACGCCAATCGCCAAAGCACCACCTGAACCACCTTCGCCAATGACGGTACACACAATAGGTACATTCAAACGCGCCATCACTTTCAGGTTGCGAGCAATGGCTTCAGACTGACCACGTTCTTCCGCACCAATGCCTGGGTAAGCACCCGGGGTGTCAATGAAGGTAATGATTGGCATTTTGAAACGCTCAGCCATTTCCATCAAACGCAAGGCTTTACGGTAACCTTCAGGTTTTGGCATGCCGAAGTTACGACGAATCTTTTCTTTGGTTTCACGGCCTTTTTGGTGGCCAATAATCATCACCGGCTGCCCGTCCAGACGCGCAGTACCGCCAACAATCGCGCGGTCATCAGCAAAGGCACGATCGCCTGCTAACTCATCAAAATCGGTGAAAATATGCTCAATATAATCAAGCGTGTAAGGGCGTAGCGGATGACGCGCCATTTGCGCGACTTGCCAAGCACCGAGGTCACCAAAGATTTTTTCAATCAATTGCTCGCGCTTCTCTTGCAACTTGGCAATCTCTTCTTCAATCGAGATATCAAAGTCGCCTTTCGCGCCGACGGCTTTTAACTCGTCAATTTGCGCTTGCAGCTCAGCAATTGGTTTTTCAAACTCTAAAAAATGCAAATTCATTTGGACTCCCATTCACTCCAGCACCTGCCGCAGTGGATCAAAATTCTAGCGTGACGTGTTGCGCTCCAAGCTGTTGTTCCAGCTCGTATAATAATTCATCTTCAGGGGTCACGAACCACTCGGTACCCGCATTATAGGTGGCTTTGACATCAGTGCGATGATAGTCAAATACCAACGGGCAGGCGCCTCCTTTGTACGGCTCCAGCGTTTGCAAAAGCTGTTGCAAGGCTTTGCCTTCCAAATGTTCCGGGCGCACCGTGATCCGTAATCCCTTGGCATACTGTTCGCGAATGCCAGTGATCGTCATCACTTCTCTGGCGGTCATTGTATTGCCGCCAGAGTAATCATCAAAGCTGACCTCTCCTTTTATGACCAAAATCTGGTCTTTGGCCAGCAAATGTTCATAGGTTTCATAATCCTGTGCGAAAAAGCGTACATCAAAGCGGGCTGTTTTGTCATCTAAAGTCACAATCGCCCAACGAGCACCTTTCTTGTTCACCATCACGCGTAAATCGATCACGAGTCCGGCGATACTTGTCATCTGTTCACGCCCCGTCGGACGTACGTTGGCTAAGTTCGCCGGTACATAATTGCGCAATTCCGAGCGATAGCGATTAATCGGATGTCCAGTTAAGTATAGCCCAAGGGTTTCCCGCTCGCCGTCAAGCCAACGCGCTTCTGGCCATGGCGCAACATTCTCAAATTCTGCCGCCGGTGCGTCACTATCATCGGTTGGTGCAAGAACGCCGAATAAATCGGTTTGGCCAATGGCCTCAGCGCGCGCATGTTGCTCTGCTTGGCGCATGGCTTTTTCTAAGGTCGCGACTAAGGCGGCGCGATGCGGTCCAAGCGAGTCCATCGCGCCAGCCCGAATCAAACGCTCGAGCACACGACGATTCAACTTCTTCAAGTCAACGCGACAGCAGAAATCAAACAGGTCTTTGAAAGATCCGCCTTCTTGTCGGGCACTGAGAATGGCTTCAATCGGGCCTTCCCCTACCCCTTTAATGGCACCGATGCCGTAGACGACGTTACCTTGCTCATCAACGGTGAATTTGTATTGACCGACGTTCACATCTGGTGGCAACAGTTTCAGCCCCATCTGCTCACACTCGTCCACCAAGGTGACAATCTTGTCAGTGTTGTCCATATCGGCTGACATGACCGCCGCCATAAACTCGGCTGGATAATGGGTCTTCATCCACAAGGTTTGATACGACACCAACGCGTAGGCTGCCGAGTGTGATTTGTTAAAACCATAGCCGGCAAACTTTTCTACCAAGTCGAAGATTTTCATCGCTAAGTCAGGATCGATGCCCATCTTCTTCGCGCCTTCCGCGAAAACCTCACGCTGTTTGGCCATCTCTTCTGGCTTTTTCTTACCCATTGCACGACGCAACAAGTCAGCGCCGCCAAGTGAATAGCCTGCCAGTACCTGAGCGATCTGCATGACCTGCTCCTGGTACAAAATAACCCCGTAGGTTGGCTCTAGAATTGGCTGTAACCATTCGTGTTGGTAGTCTTTATCTGGATACGAAATAGGCTCACGACCGTGCTTACGGTCGATAAAGTTATCCACCATGCCTGATTGCAGCGGACCTGGTCGGAACAAAGCAACCAATGCGATGATGTCTTCGAAGCTATCCGGCAGCAGCTTTTTGATCAGCTGTTTCATCCCGCTTGATTCCAGCTGGAACACCGCTGTGGTCTGGGCTTTTTTCAGCAGCTGGAAGCAACGCGGATCATCCAGTGGGATCTTTTCAATGGCAATCGGCGCTGCGTTCTGGCGCGCTCGTTTAGCGTTCACCATATCTAGCGCCCATTGAATAATGGTCAGGGTACGCAGACCTAAAAAGTCAAACTTAACCAGACCGGCGGACTCAACATCGTTCTTATCAAACTGGGTGACCGGCTGTTTCCCTTCCTCATCGCAGTACAAAGGGGAAAAGTCTGTGATTTTATCTGGTGCAATAACAACACCACCAGCGTGTTTCCCGGCGTTACGGGTCACGCCCTCAAGAATACGTGCCATATCAATAAGATCACGTACGTCTTCATCTTGGTCGTACATTTCATTCAGGCGCGGTTCAATCTCGAACGCCTTCGCCAACGTCATGCCCGGGTCGCCCGGCACTAACTTGGTAATTTTATCGACAAAACCGTATGGATGCCCCAGTACCCGTCCGACATCTCGAATGGATGCCTTCGCCGCCATCGTACCGAAAGTAATGATCTGTGAGACCGCTTCACGGCCATAGAGCTCGGCAACGTGGTCGATGACCTCGTCCCGCCGTTCCATACAGAAATCGATATCAAAGTCTGGCATTGAGACCCGTTCTGGGTTCAAGAAACGTTCGAAAAGGAGATCGAGCTCTAACGGGTCAAGGTCGGTGATTTTCAGGGCATAGGCCACCAATGAGCCTGCCCCCGAACCTCGTCCAGGCCCAACTGGAATCCCGTTATCTTTTGACCATTGAATAAACTCCATCACGATCAAGAAGTAACCTGGAAAGCCCATTTGGTTGATAACATCGAGCTCAATTTTCAACCGCTCGTCATACTCAGGACGTTGTTTGGCACGCTCTTCAGGATCTGGGAACAGCGCTTCAAGACGCTCTTCTAAGCCTTCTTCGGATTTTTTCACCAAGAAGTCTTCAGGTGACATACCACCGGTTGGGAACGCTGGTAACACGTACTCATCAAGGGTGATGGTCACGTTGCAGCGTTTCGCAATTTCAATGGTGTTGGCAATAGCTTCAGGAATATCGGCAAAGAGATCGAGCATCTCTTCGGGCGTTTTCAAGTATTGTTCACGGCTATATTTCTTCGGCCGACGCTTGTCATCTAAGGTGTAACCATCGGCAACGGCAACCCGTACTTCGTGGGCTTGGAAATCTTCAGGTTTTAAGAACACCACTTCGTTGGTGGCTACGACAGGCACATCCTGCTCAGCCGCCAAAGCAACCGCCGCATGCAAGTAGTCGTCCTCTTGCGGACGCCCCGTACGCAACAGTTCTAGGTAAAAACGATCCGGAAAATACTGTTGGTAAAAGGCTAGTTCCGTCTCAGCCTCCGCTTTACGGTTTTGCAGTAGCTTGCGACCAATATCACCTTCGCGACCGCCACTTAGCAGCAACAAGCCTTCAGCATGCTCTGCCAACCAACCCTTGTTGATGCATGGGCGACCGGCACGATGGCCCGCCAAATAACCACGACTGATCAGCTGTGTTAATTGCTGATAGCCTTCGTTGTTCATGGCTAACGCAGTCAGCCGAAACGGCGTTTCTTGGCTATCGTCGTTCCAATCGTCAGGCAACACCCATAGGTCGCAACCGACAATCGGCTTTAATCCTTTGCCGTGAGCCGTGCGGTAAAAGCGCACCAAACCACACATATTCATTTGATCGGTTAAGGCAAACGCAGGCATTTGAGCATTCGCAGTGGCTTCACAGATCGGCCCAACCTTGGCAAGGCCATCAATCATCGAGAAGTCACTGTGAACCCTTAAATGAATAAATTGTGGGGCTGTCATCGAGGCGTGTTCCGTCATGCGCAATAGCAGTTTCTTGTCGTTAGCTTAGCGCTCTATTGTGCCGTATGCCGCGATTGATGTCATGCCCTGTTTCGTGTTCAACCGCGGCTTTTACATCGACTAAGGCGTGGTCTCGGTGAAGCGTTCAAAAAAAATCGTATGATTACCCTCATGTGCATCGGCTTGAAACAGGGTTTGATAGTCGGAGGTAAACCATGGCCGCTGGCGTAAGGATTTTTGCACTTTAATCAACGTATCCAAAGGTGCTGTGATTTTATCCGAAATGAGTACCTCACACACTGATGTACCGCAACGTACGCCATTGAGCATGTCTGGCGATAAGTCATTGTCTGGGTCGGCGAACACCGCAGCAACATCCTGACTCACTTGGTAGTGCCAATCCTGATCAATTCCTTCGCGATCAACACGCGTGCGTAAATCCTCTAAACGCTGCGTTTGCTTGGCGTGAAATGCCTTCATGTCGATGTCCAAATCTGCGAGCGTAGTCGGAGACTCCTGCTGTTCTCGGGGTCTCGCGCGTTCTACTTCTTCCGGCTCCATCGAACCGCTTGTCCTAGGCTCGGTAGGCGTTGCGGACGCAGCAGTGATGTCTGACGGCACGGTTACCGGTGTCTCTTGCTCGATCACTGCCGTTGGCGCTAGCGCTGAATAAGTATCATCTTGTTGATAAGCTTGCCATAATAGCCCAGAAAGTAGCGCTATAATTGCCAGATAAATCAGGTGCATGAATTTACTCATAAGTATTTCCTTTTTTGCTGGCATTTAATAACAATTATCCAACCTGATCAAGTAACCCCGTAAGGACGGTAACATGCAACCAGTGATTCTCTTTATTCATGGGTTTGGCTCCAATGGCTTTGGTAGCAAAGCGCAAGCCATGCGCCGCTACTGTGAACAGCACGATATCCGCTTCCTAGCACCTTCGCTGCCGGTTATCCCAGCGCTCGCGCTACAAACCCTTGAAGAGCTCATTGAGCAACTGAGCGCCATCATTGCACCACAACCACTTTGTTTGATGGGCTCATCGCTTGGCGGCTTTTATGCCCACACCTTAGCGGTAAAATATGATTTACCTGTAGTGCTCATCAACCCATCCATGCACGCCGGAACCTCGTTGCGCCGGGCGCTGGGTCAAGCGGTAAACTATTACGATGATAGCCCTTACGAATGGCGTGAAAGCTATGTTGAAACGCTGGAATCGATTGAACCTAAGTATCCATCGCCGCTGACCGCCGACAAGTGCTGGCTGTTGGCGCAAACCGGTGATGAGCTATTGGATTACAACGAAGCCGTGAACGCTCTGCCACATGCACGTCAAACCATTGAGCGTGACGGTGATCATGGCTTTGTTGGGTTTGAACGTTACCTCGGGGAGATTGTTGCGTTTTTTCGTGATGCCAGTGACGCAGCGGCATAAGAACCGCTAGACAGTATTTTTCTTTCGGCGTATGGTGAAATTGTATTCGCTAAAAACAAGAATAATCATGCTGTTGAAAACTGTACGCGCCACCCAAGCTTCACTCTCACTCCTATCGGTAGGGCTTGCTATTCTTGGCCTCAGTACTTCAACAGTAGCAGCCCCAAGCGTTACCTTTTCGAGCTTAGAACACACCCATCTTGCCCAGCTCAGCAGCAGCCCGCCGCAGCGCGACAACGACATTGAACAGCAGCTCGATAACTTACTCGACGGCGAGCTAATACCTAGTGATCACGCCGCGTTAGATGAACTGCTCCGCCATATCGATAGCTCCACGCCAATCGATACTTTCGTTCGCGCACACGGCTATCAAGTCATGCGCTTAGCGCGCTCGCAACAAGCTTCTGCTGCCTTAGCGCTGGCACAGGAATTGAAAACTCTGGCCGAGACACACACGAGTAGTAATGCGCTGAGTGAGGTCGAAACCCTCTTCGCAGAAACCTACTTGGCCACGGAGCAAATGCCCTTAGCTCTGACCCAAGTAGAACTGTTGAAACAGCGCCTCCCGCTCACTAGCAGCGCTCGCGTCCGATATCATATGCAACACCTTATCGCACGAGTACTGCAGCAAACAGGAAACTATTCCGAAGCATTGGAGCATCTGCTTGCGGCACGCGAGTTAGTTCCCGCAACGCAAACACAAGGCCAAGCACGGCGGCGGTTGTCATTAAATGTTTTATTGGCACGTATTCAAGCCCATTTGGGCCAATGGCAGGATGCTCAAACCACTACCGCTCAGGCCATTCAACAGGCCATTGCACAAGATTCGCCTCAACACCTGCCAGATCTCTATTTGCTGCATGCCTACGCTCAACAGTATCAATTTGGTCCCTCTGCTACGCTCGTCGAAGCTTTTTTGAAAACCGCCGCAGTCGCGCATGAGGCAAACAATAGCCGTGTTGAAATGCTCGGCTATAACAACGCTGGTGCTGCGGCATTACTGCTGCAAGACCTCAACGCAGCCGCCGAGTACTTGGAACGTGGCCGCGTTTTAGCAACTGCACTAGAACGTCCGCTGGAACGTTCAGTCACTGAATTTAATCTAGGCTATATCCAAGTGTTAGAAGGTAAGCATGCACAAGGTATTGCCGCGATGCTAAGCGCTGCGGAAACCTTTAATCAACTGGCGCAAAAACGTGAACGTATGCTACTGCTCACGCACATCGCGAAAGCCTACGCGATAATGGGGGATTACCAACAGCAAGCCGCAACCTTAGCGCAACAGCTAAAAATGACGCAGGAGCTTGCCGACGAGCAGCGCGACCAACAACTCGCAGACCTCCAGTTACGCTACCAAGCAACTGAAAAAAACTACCAAATTAAGCTGCTCGAACAAGAGGCGGAGTTGCGTGAACAAGAGCTTGCTGCGCAGCAACGACAACAGCAATGGACACAAGCCACCGCTATCGTCGCACTACTCTTTCTTGGCCTTTTGGCATTTGGCTATCGTAAAACAAGGCAATTGAACGGCTTGTTAAATCAAGCCAACAGCGAGTTACAACATCAATCCCTCCACGACCCGTTGACAGGTCTCTACAACCGCCGCGCCCTGACTGACCCAACGGTGGGTGCTGATCCTCGCCTACAAAGCGTTCCTTATGCGGTACTAATTATTGATATCGACCACTTTAAAATGATCAATGATCAGCACGGCCACGCCGTTGGCGACGAAGTGTTGATTGCCTTCGCGCAACGACTGCGCAATAGCATTCGTGCCACTGACAACGCCATGCGCTGGGGCGGTGAGGAATTCTTAGTGTTGTTCAAAGCGATCGATCGTGACAACCTGCTTGAGGTTGTCCAAAGCGTATTGCGTAAGGTCGTACAGTCACCCTTTGCCACCAGCGCGGGCAACTTGCCCGTGCATATTAGTGCCGGATGCGCCTTAGTCACATCGGCAACGACTGACCCTCGTTTAAGCAATGCCGTTAAACAAGCCGATACCCTGCTGTATCAAGCTAAACACGCCGGCCGTCAACGTCTTCACTATGCCCTCTCCCCGGAGCATGTTGAAAGCCTGTCGCTTCGTTTCTAAGCACCACAACGAAAAAGCCGCACCACCTACTAAGGTGATGCGGCTTTGATCGCGTTTGTAGAGCTTAGTGCTTACAGGTTTGCGAGTGCTTCGTTCAATGTCGCCGAAGGACGCATTGCTGCAGACACGAGTTCACCGTTTGGCTGGTAGTAACCACCGATTTCAACGGCTTGGCCCTGAACGCCATTCAACTCATCAACAATCTTGTCTTCGTTCGCGTTTAAGAACTCAGCAAGTTTGCTCATACGTGCGGCAAGGTCAGCATCTGCAGTTTGCGCTGCCAACGCTTCGGCCCAGTACATGCCCAAGTAGAAATGGCTACCACGGTTGTCGATTTGACCCAACTTACGTGCTGGTGACTTGTCATTTTCCAAGAACTTAGCTGTTGCTTGATCAAGCGCATCAGCAAGAATTTGCGCGCGCGCGTTGTCAGTACGCTGTGCCAGGTGCTCCAACGACGCAGCTAAAGCTAAGAACTCACCCAGTGAATCCCAACGTAGGTAGTTTTCTTCGACAAACTGCTGTACGTGCTTAGGCGCTGAACCACCTGCACCTGTTTCGAACAAACCACCACCGTTCATCAATGGGACGATTGACAACATCTTCGCTGACGTACCCAACTCAAGAATTGGGAACAAGTCAGTGAGGTAATCACGTAACACGTTACCTGTTACTGAAATCGTATCTTGGCCAGCTTTCATGCGTTGCAAGGTATGACGGGTTGCTTCAACCGGCGCCATAATTTGGATATCCAACCCAGCAGTGTCGTGATCTTGCAAGTAAGCTTCAACTTTCTTGATCAACTGTGCATCGTGCGCACGGTTAGCGTCCAACCAGAAGATAGCTGGCATACCACTCAAGCGTGAACGCGAAACAGCAAGTTTCACCCAGTCACGGATAGGTGCGTCTTTCACCTGACACATACGCCAGATATCGCCCTGCTGCACGTCGTGCGAGAACACTTCTTCACCGGCTTGGTTCAGTACTTTTACAGTACCGTTCGCAGGAATTTCAAAGGTTTTGTCGTGTGAACCATATTCTTCAGCTTTTTGCGCCATCAAACCAACGTTCGGGCAAGTACCCATGGTTGCTGGATCGAAAGCACCATTTTCACGACAGAAGCTAATGGTTTCTTGGTAGACACCGGCATAACAACGATCAGGAATCATCGCCAAGGTATCTTGACGCTCATCGTTGATGTTCCACATTTTACCTGAGTCACGGATCATCGCAGGCATAGAAGCATCGATGATCACATCACTTGGTACGTGCAAGTTGGTGATACCTTTGTGCGAGTTCACCATCGCCAAGTCTGGCTGGCTCTCGTACACTTTTTGGATGTCTGCTTCGATAAGCTCGCGCTGCTCAGCTGGCAACTCAGCGATTTTCGCTAAGACATCACCAAAACCGTTGGTCGCATCAACGCCCAAGGCTTCAAATTGGCCGGCGTATTTTTCAAACACATCTTTGAAGAAAATCTTCACAGCGTGACCGAACATGATTGGGTCTGAAACCTTCATCATGGTGGCTTTCAAGTGCAGTGACAGCAACACACCTTCTTCTTTCGCTTGCGCAGTTTCGCGCGCGAAGAATTCTTGCAGTTTCGCGACATCCATACGTGCCGCATCGACAACTTCGCCGGCCAGCACTTTAATGCCTTCTTTCAAAACGGTTTGACCCGCTGGCGTGTTCAAAACAACCTTCAATTCATCCGCTTGCGCGAAAGTGGTTGATTGCTCGCTACCGTAGAAATCACCATCGTCCATGTGGGCAACACGCGTTTTTGAGTCTTTGCTCCACGCGCCCATGCGGTGCGGGTGTTTCTTCGCATAGTTTTTCACTGATGCTGGCGCACGACGGTCTGAGTTACCTTCACGTAAGACTGGGTTTACTGCAGAACCTTTAACTTTGTCATAACGCGCTTTAATGTCGCGTTCTTCATCAGTTTTTGGCTCAAACGGGTAATCAGGGAGTGCGTAACCTTGGCTTTGTAACTCTTTGATACACGCAGTCAACTGCGGAATAGAGGCACTGATGTTTGGAAGCTTGATGATGTTCGCTTCAGGCGTTTTCGCCAACTCGCCCAACTCAGCAAGCGCGTCACTGATGCGTTGCTCTTCAGTCAAGAACTCTGGAAAAACAGCAATCACACGACCTGCTAAAGAGATATCGCGGGTTTCAACGGTCACTCCAGCGGCGTCCGTGAACGCACGAATAATCGGCAGCAACGAATAGGTTGCTAAGCGAGGTGCTTCATCGGTTTCCGTGTAAATAATCTTTGAACTATCATTCGCCATGGTGGTTTCCTTTGGAGGTTCAAAAAAGGATGTAAAAGTGGCGCGAATTATAGCAAGAAAGGGTTTTATAGACCAGCCAGCAGAAGTTAAATCTGACTATTCATAGCGTTTATGACAGAACCGTCATCAAGGATAAAAGGTGGGCCTACGCCCACCTTTACTCGGTACAACATTCCAGGGTTAGAATTTGTAACTTACTTTACCGTAGAGGAAAGCACCGCGCGGATTATGTACAGAAGACGCATAACCGTATAAGTCACCGTCACCATCACCGATCGCAAACGGTGGCTCGTCATCTAACACGTTGGTGCCACCAATGACCAATTGCATCTGTGCCGAGACATCGTAGCGCAGTTGCAAATCTAACAAGGTCTGTGCGTCAACAGTACGCGCTTCACTGGCCTCAACATCCTGTGGCGCTTGGTAATCTTCAAACTCACCGATATAGGTAAGTGAAGCTGTCGCGCCCCAGTTGTCACGTGACCAATCCGCCGAAGCTTGCCAACGGTGCTGCGGATAATTGTATTCACCCGCGTAATCAATACCGTTTTTCTCAAACTTGGTCATGTAAGACCAATCCAATTTCAAAGACAAGTTGCCCATATCTTGCAGCGACATGCCGTAATTGGTCGAGAAGTCGAGACCACTGGCTTCTTGTGAGCTGATATTGATGTAGCTGTTACGCAGCTCCGACAATGGCCCTAAGGTCTCACCAGGTAATGGTGCTAAACGCACACAGACGGTGCTGTTTTGATCATTACACTCGGCCGCGTAGACCGCTTCAAAGTCATTCCGATCAATTTTATTGTCTTGGGTGATCGACCAGACATCAGCACTGATATCCCAGTCTTGCGTCACCTGCCACACCGCACCGATATTCCAGCTTTCCGAAGTTTCCGGCTGCAGGTTTGGGTTCCCTTCAAAAACAATGGTGTAGTCCGTCGCAGCACACGCTGAGTTGTTCGGATCGATCACCGGACAACGATAGCTATCGAGGAAGAATTGTGACACTTGCGATGGTCCCAAACCAATTTGCGCCAACGACGGTGCCCGGAAGCCTTCACCATACGAAGCACGGAAGCTCAGGGTATCCGAAGCTTTCCAGCTCAGTTTCACTTGTGGGTTGGTGGTTGAGCCAAAGTCACTGTAATCATCGTGACGCGCAGCAACACTTAGCTCCAAGTTATCGGTGATCGGCGCTAAAAACTCCACGTATGCCGCCCATTGGTCACGTTCCGCTGCAGCAGAAACCGACTCTGTACCAAAGATCAAACCACGTTGGAATTGATCATCCGGCACGTCTTCCACATCTTCTTCGCGATACTCGAAACCGGCGGCCATCATCACCGGACGTCCTTGCATTTCAAACAGCTCACCCGACAAATGACCGTCCACTGCAGTCAAGTGAGATTCACCGCGACGTACTAAGGTAGTGGTGATGGCGTCAATCACTTCTTGTGGGTTGGTCACGCCACCAAATGGGTTATAGCGACCGGCATTAATCTCTTCTTGTAAGAAGTCGGTACGTACCCAACCTTGTGACTTATCACCAGTTTGAATCGAGCGACTACGGGCTTTCTGCACGGCAACATCCCAGTCCCACATGCCGACCATACCACGCAATCCACCAACCAACCGGAAGGTATCTGATTCAATGCTCCACACCCGGTTTCCTGCATCAACGGTACGATAACGGTTAATATCAACACGCTCACCAAATGGGTTGTTCGGATGATCTGCGGGCACATAAAGGCCAGCATCAAGATCAAGCGGTGTTGCCGCACCACCAGCCATTGAGGTGTTGTGTTGGGCAGAGAACTCCATATAACCTTCAATGCTACTGTTCAGCTGACGATTCATTAGCACTAATGCACCTAATCGCTCCGCCGGCGGTAACGCCATCGCATGTGGACCGTAATCGTAGACACAGGTTGAGCCTAAGGCGTTTTCCGCCGGACAACCTGGGTCAATCACCACTTGGCCATTAAGAATAAAGTTGCCTGGGTAACCGCGTGATGAGCGGAAATCATTACCGCCATAAGGGGCCTGGTTCGCAGTACCGTTGCGACCTAACTCGCCGCCCATAATGGTGCTGTTTTTAAAGTAATCAAGAATGACCGTAGTGTTGCTCTTATCATCACCGGCACCCCACACGGCACTCATGGTCGTTTCATCATAAGTTGGCCCAGTCGTACCACCGTAGCCCACATTTAATTCGGTTCCCACGTAGTCATCGCGGAGGATCACGTTCACCACACCGGCAACCGCATCGGAACCATAAATTGCTGACGCACCGTCTTTCAGAATATCAATGCGCTCAATCGCAGCCATTGGAATGGTATTAATGTCCACAAACGAGTTTGCCACGCCTTCGGCAAAGGCCGAGACGTTCACGCGGCGACCATTGACCAGCACCAGCGTCGCATCAGCGCCAAAGCCACGGAGACTTACTGCAGCGCCACCATTGGCGGTGGAGTCTTGGCTATTGCCACGGGTCGAAAATGTACCTACACCCGCAGCAGGCATCCGCTCGAGCAACTGTTGTAGATTAGAAAAGCCGGAAGCATCAATATCATCACGCGTGATCACATCAACCGGAGATGCACCTTCAAGATCGGTACGGTTGATACGTGAACCAGTGACTTGGATACGCTCATCAGCTTGCGACGCGTTCGCTTCGTCTTGTGCTTGAGCATAACTTTGAGGCGCGTACATAGCGGCAAGCGCTAACGTACACAAAGATAAACGAAATGGTGTGTTCATATTCTTATCCCTAGATTGTTTGATTTAACCACTTAACATATTGAAAACAAATATGTCAGTTCTGTTATCGCACAACTTTTGAGCAGAATCAAAACACCACTGTAAAAAAAACGTAAAGACCGCAAGTCATTCAACTTGCGGCCTTTTTCATTTAATTAAGAAACGTCTTAATCAATTTTAGGGGTCGTTAGGCCACGACGCTCAAGCAATGCGTCAACCGTAGGCTTCTGACCACGGAAGTCGATGTACTGTTGCATTGGGTCTTTACTGTTCCCTTTTGACAGGATCGCTTCACGGAATGCCTGACCGTTTTCCAAGGTCAAACCACCGTTCTCTTGCACGTATTTGAACGCGTCAGCAGCCAACACTTCTGACCACATGTAGGCGTAGTAACCTGCTGAGTAACCACCAGCAAACACGTGCGCGAAGTAGTTTGAACGGTAACGTGGTGGTACCGCTTCAACGGCAACACCGTTGCGCGTCAATGCTGCTTGTTCGAAGGTGTTCACATCTTCGATGCTGGCCGCTTCTTCAACTGACAACGTGTGGTATTCAAGATCCAACAATGCCGCTGCGATGTACTCAAGGGTGTCATAACCCATATTGAAGTTTTTCGCTGCCATGACTTTGTCGAGCAATTCTTGTGGGATCTGCTCACCCGTCTCGTAGTGCTTCGCCATGTTCGCGATCACTTTCGGGTTCAAGGTCCAGTCTTCTTGGAAGGTCGACGGGAATTCAACGTAATCACGTGATACTGAAGTACCAGCAAGCGACGGGTACATCACGTCAGAGAACATACCGTGTAAAGCATGCCCCATTTCGTGGAACATGGTGCTTACTTCATCGAAGCTCAGTAACGTAGGTTCACCGTCAGGTGCTTTGGTGATGTTCATGTTATTCAAGATCACCGGCTTGTTATCCAACAATTGTGATTGCGACACGAATGAACTCATCCATGCACCACCACGCTTGCCATCACGGTTGAACCAGTCACCGTAGAACAAACCAAGGCTTTCACCGTCAACGTCTTTCACTTCGTAAACGACCACGTCATCCGCGTAAGTCGGGATATCGTTGCGCTCTTCAAACGTGATACCGAATAACTGATTCATGGCATAGAACACACCATCTTCAACCGCACGGTTAAACTCGAAGTATTGTTTTACTTCGTTTGAATCCAGCGCATATTTCTCAGCACGTACTTTTTCTGCATAGTACGCCCAGTCCCAAGGCTTAACCTCAAAGTCGCCGCCTTCAGCTTCAATAACTTTTGCAATTTCAGCCATTTCAGCTTCAACGTTGCTAACAACCGCTGGCACAAGGTCACGCAACATTTGTTGTGCTGCTTCTGGTTTTGCTGCCATGCTTTGCTCAAGCACGTAGGCACCCCAGTTGTCATAACCTAACAACTGTGCTTTTTCAGCACGTAATTGTGCCATTTGCTTCACTAATGGACGGTTATCGGTGGCGGTGTTACCGCTACCACGCAATGCTGAGGCTTTCCAAATCTGCTCGCGCAACTCACGGTTTTCAAGTGACGCTAAGATCGACTGACGGGTGGTGTTCGTGACGCTAATCACGTATTTACCTGCCATATCTTTCGCTTCTGCAGCTTTCGCGAGCTGAGCAATATGTGACTCGCTTAAGCCGGCAAGCTTAGCTTTGTCGTCTACGACAACCAAGTTTTCATCAACCAAGGTCATCAGGTTGTTACGGAATTCTGTCGTCAATGACGAGAGTTCTGAGTTAATTTCACGAATACGCGCTTTCTCGTCTTCGTTTAACTCTGCACCCGCACGGACGAAACCTTTGTAGGTATCTTCGATCAAACGTAGCGCTTCGCCTTCGTGCTGATCACGATTCTCGTATACCGCTTTAACACGCGCAAACAAATCAGCATTCAAGCTGATGTTGTCGCTATGTGCAGCATATTTAGGCGCCATGGTAACTTGCAATGCACGGGTATCGTCGTTCCCTGCTGAACCTGCAACGTTACCGAATACTGCGCCTACGCGGCTCAAAAGTGCGCCAGACTTTTCCATCGCAACAATGGTGTTTTCAAAAGTTGCTGGTTCTGGGTTGCTCGCAATCGCTTCGATTTCTTTGCTGTGCTCTTCCATACCCGCCAAAATAGCTGGCTCGTAGTGCTCAAACTTGATTTTAGTGAAGTCTGGCGCGTGGAATGGCAAAGTGCTTTCCGCGTAGAAAGGATTGCTTTGGTTAAACTCGCCAGCCGCAGCTGCGGTTTGTGTTTGCTCAGCTTGAACTTCGGTGGTAGCTGGTGATTGAGCGGCGTCTTTATCTGAACATGCAGCGACAGTAAGTGCTGCACCGATAGCAACCGCGATCAGGCTCTTACGCATGAGGTGTTCTCCCTATGGATTTATTATGTTAGCCCTTCACCTTAACAGAAAAGGGCTGCAAAAGAAGTGGCCATTAATGTAACCGTTGGTAACAAGTCACTCAAGCGCTTTCGTGGCGCAAAGCTTGCAATTGAACGGATCAGGCCACGTTTTTGACCGGAATTAAAGGGGCTAAACCATATTTTGCCCGGGCTTTGTCACAATAAGGATTGGCTTCCTCATCCCCCGCCGCGAACTCACGACAGGGTGACGGGCGATCCGCATAGATACGACATCCGACCCGCTGGCCAATTTCGCCTTCCAGCGCAACGCAGCGCGGTTCAGCTTGATTGGTGCCCTGCATGCAAAGCAAATGAGGGTGAAAGTTTTCCGTCAATTCTGAAGGCACGTAACCATTGGGAGCCCCCGTCGCTTCACCCCAATAGAAAGAAACACGATAAGACGCGCAGCAAGCTCCACACGTCAAGCAGGCCGAAACCGTACTCATTGCGCAAAACTCCATAAAAAAGGTTAGGTTTATGGCGAAACATGAAGATGATTTTCGCACCGCTCAGCAGCATTGGCTGATCCGCAAAATAATATAGGAAGAATTGAATTTCGCGCAATAAAAATCGATAACGTAATTTTAGGGAGGGATAAAAACAAAAAAAGCCCAAGTTGAATCAACTTGAGCTTATCAATATAGTGGCGGAGCGGACGGGACTCGAACCCGCGACCCCCGGCGTGACAGGCCGGTATTCTAACCAACTGAACTACCGCTCCGCAGCGGCTATACTGTTGAGGAAAGTGGCGGAGCGGACGGGACTCGAACCCGCGACCCCCGGCGTGACAGGCCGGTATTCTAACCAACTGAACTACCGCTCCAACTTCCTCGCATTTGGGTTGCCTTGGTAGGTCCCCCCGAATGCGGAGCGAATATTACGAGGGCTGCTGGGTCTCGTCAACCTTTTTTTTGAAGATTTATTTCGTTTGCCTGAAAATTCATCAGTTCGTTCTTTTTTTGTAAGTTTTGTCCGGGAATTTAAGCCGTCGTCGCTTTTTTTTATCAGTTACGGTAATCTGCGTAGCTTCTCATGAGCGTCAGCAAGGACCGTCCTACATGCGACAAATCGTACTTGATACAGAAACCACCGGTCTTGACCCGGCCAAAGGCCATCGCATCATTGAAATTGGTGCGGTTGAGTTGATCGGGCGCAAACTCACCGGCAATACCTTTCATGTTTATATCAATCCGCAACGCGTAGTTGAGCAGGAAGCGATTGAAGTCCACGGCATTACCAATGAGTTTTTGCAAGACAAGCCAGTGTTCTCGCAAATTGCTGACGATTTTCTCGAATTTATTCGTGGTGGCGAGTTGGTCATCCATAACGCTGCGTTCGACGTTGGCTTTATGAACCATGAGTTTGCTCTGCTTCGCAATGGCACCGGCGTCACCCGCGATTACTGTCAAGTTCTTGATACCTTATTACTTGCGCGTGAAATGCGACCAGGGCAAAAGAACAACCTAGACGCGCTGTGTCGTGCCTACGGTATTGATAACTCGAATCGAACCTTTCACGGCGCCCTCCTCGATGCCGAATTGCTGGCCGATGTCTACTTAGCGATGACCGGTGGCCAGACCAAACTTGAACTGGCCACGCAAAAGAAAACCTCGCAGCACAATGGCCAAGCGGTGGACTGGACTCGTGTACAGAACAAACCAGCGTTGCGCGTCGTCAAAGCGACGGCGGAAGAAGAGCAAGCGCATCAACAGCGCTTAAGTGTCATTGACGCACCCTTATGGCCACAATCATGAAGCAAGTGCATATCTATACAGATGGCTCTTGTCTTGGGAACCCAGGCCCTGGCGGTTATGGCGTTGTGATCGAGTACGGCAAACACAAAAAAGAACTGGCAAAAGGCTTTCGTCTGACCACCAACAATCGTATGGAAATGCTTGCCGCGGTGGTTGCATTGGAGGCACTCAATCAACCCTGTCAGATCACCTTGACCTCAGATAGCCAATACCTCAAGCAGGGCATTCAGCAATGGATCCACAATTGGAAACGCAACGGTTGGCGCACATCGAATAAGAAGCCAGTAAAAAATGCAGATTTGTGGCAAGCCTTAGATAAAGCCTGCGCCCGACACAAAGTCCAGTGGGAATGGGTAAAAGGACACGCGGGACACCCGCAAAATGAACGCTGTGATGAGCTAGCGCGTGAAGCGGCGAGCCAGCACGCCACCCATGACGATACTGGCTACCAGCCTGAGTAGCGCGTTGCGCTACTCGCCATTAACTTGCGGATACTTGGCTTCATCCCACGCCTGCATACCACCAGCGACGGAATACACATTGGTAATCCCCATACGTTCCAAAGACTCTGCCGCTAACGCTGAACGTCCTCCTGAACGGCAAATCAAGTACAACGGCTGTTGCGCAATGCGTTGCAGGGCATCTTCATAACCCGCGACATCAGGATGCTGATGCAATTGCATTTCTAATACGCCACGTGGCATGTTCACGGCTTGGTGAATATGACCTGCAGCGTACTCACCCGGCTCGCGCACATCAATAACACGGCCACCTTCGGCAATCACTTGCTGTAACTGATGCACATCAATTTCTTTTACGTTCGCTTTGGCTTTCGCACATAATTCTTGAGCTGATAACATTAGAACTCCTTCGTTTGTGTCTGATTTGCCACAGGTACTGTCTGTAACTTTGGTTGTAAATTTCGTTTCGCTACTTTTTCCGGCAATAAGGTCAATGGGTAGGCACGTTTCTTGGCAACGATCATATACCCTGCTCCTAGTTGCGGCAGCCATTGGCTCGCTTTGGTCATGCCCTGCTCCAGCCACAGCCAGCGCTGCTGCAACATGCTTGGCGCTAGATAATGATGGGCACAGACCTCAAAATTAAGCAGTGCCAACCAATCCATCACCCGTGCACAACTAAAGTAGCGTGCATTCCACGGGTACTTTTTTCGTTGTCCCGGCCACAATGCGCGGCAGCGATGCGCTGCCAGCGGGTTTAATCCCACCAGTACTAGCGTACCATCATTAATTAAGCTATAGCTAAATTCTCTTAGTATTTGGTGGGGATCATTGGAAAATTCAAGCTCCATGACAGATAAAATTGCATCAAGACTTTGTTCGGCGAACGGCCAAGCCGTGGCCTCAGCGTAAACATCAGCCTTAACCTGCGTTGATGGCGCTACAGAGAATTGATGAGAAACCTTGCACTGGGGCACTGCGAGGGCCGCTGCAAGCGCACCACTTTTTGCGAAATGATAACCAAACACGCGCCCAAGTGCAGGGCGCAACGCAGCTTCTACCTGTTGCTTGAGCCAAAGGCCATGGGCAATTTCTTGCCAAGATTCGGGGGCCTTTACGTGATTTTCGCGTCGCGCGGGTTTTAACATCGCCCTACCTCACCTGTATACTGGTGCCAAATGAGTTGATTTAGGATGTTAACACTATGATCGTGACACCAATACGAGCATTTGATGATAACTACATTTGGGCCATTCAGCCAGCACCTGACCAAGCCGCAGTCATTGTTGACCCGGGTGATGCTGCACCGGTACTTGCTTGGCTTGCGCAACAGGACGTTGGTCTGGCGAGTATTTTGGTCACCCACCACCATTGGGATCATACCGATGGCATCGCGCCGTTAGTGCAGCACTTTCATGTACCTGTCTACGGCCCTGCCAACCCAGCAATTAAAACCATCACGCATCCGCTTCATGACGGTGACCGCGTCACCCCAGTGGGGTTAACTCAGAGCTTTGAGGTCATTGCCACGCCGGGCCACACGCTGGATCACCTCAGTTACTATGGGGCAGCCAGTTTGTTTTGTGGCGATACCCTGTTCAGCGCTGGGTGCGGCCGCATGTTTGAAGGCACTGCGCCACAATTTTTTACATCTTTACGTAAATTGGCAGAACTTCCTGAACAGACCAGCGTCTATTGTACCCACGAATATACCACTACGAATTTAGCTTTTGCTGCGGCTGCCGAGCCTGATAATCGAGCGATTGCGCATGCACAGCAACGGGTCGCAGAGCTACGCGCGCGCGGCTTACCTTCGTTGCCAACCACATTAGCGGACGAATTGGCGATCAACCCGTTCTTGCATGCACGCAATGCACAAGAATTTGCGCAGTTAAGACAGTGGAAAGACAACTTTTAAAACTTTACACTGTGAACAATTGCGAGCTAGGGATAAGTAGCGAAGCATCAAGTAAAGCATAGGAATTACTGCATGAAAAAATGGATCATGGTTACGCTTAGCGCGTCTGTTCTTGCTGCCTGTCAATCGACGCCAGAACAAACCGCCGCCGAGCAACATCCGCGTAACGCATCCGAGCAGCCAGCGAAGACTGCGAAACAAACGCCTGACGTCATTATTAGTAGTGCCGGAGCAGACGCTTCTGCGCCGACCCCACCCGTTGTCGTGGCAGAAATTCCGCCACAAGAAGAAAGTGATATTTGGCAACGTATCCGTCGCCAATTGACGATGGAAATCCCTGAGAATGCACGCATCAAAGCGCAACGCGACTTTTATCTAAAGCACCCAGCCTACATGGAGCGTATCGCTAAACGTGCTGCACCTTTCATGCATTTGATCGTCGACGAAATTGAGCGCCGTGAACTACCGTTGGAGCTCGCGCTTTTGCCAATCGTTGAGAGCGCGTTTGATCCCTTCGCCTATTCACACGGCAGCGCCGCCGGGATCTGGCAATTTATTCCAGGTACCGCACGCCAATACGGCCTTGATATCAACTGGTGGTACGATGGACGTCGTGATGTTTATGCCTCGACCCATGCCGCACTCGATTATTTAACCGACCTTAATGGCCGTTTTGACAACTGGCTGCACGCTTTAGCCGCATATAACTCAGGGGGTGGACGCGTCTCCTCTGCGATTCGCCGCAACCAAAAAGCAGGTAAACCTACCGACTTCTGGTCGCTCGACTTGCCGCGTGAAACCCGTGCCTATGTGCCTAAATTACTCGCCCTTGTCGATATGCTAGAAAACTACGAAGACTACCAAGTCAGTTGGTTGCCGATCGACAATATGCCTTATTTGCACGTGGTCGAAACCAATTCACAAATTGATCTTGCGCTTGCTGCAGAAAAATCAGGCATGGCGTTGGAGCAATTGCATCATTACAACTCAGGTTATAATCGCTGGGCCACCGATCCAGATGGTCCGCACCGTTTATTACTTCCTGATGAAAACGCACAGCAATTGAAAGACTGGTTGGTATCAGCCGAGGCAAAAGACCTCGTCCGCTGGACTCGTCACAAAGTAAAGTCAGGGGAAAGCTTAAGTGTGATTGCCAAGCGCTACCACACGACCGCGCAAGCGATTCAACAAGCCAATTCGATTCGTGGTCATCTGATCCGCGCCGGCGATTACCTACTGATCCCGGCCGCTTCACAGAACGCTTCCGATTACGTGCTTGCTGCTGATCAGCGCTTGAACGCGACCCAGCAACGCCAACGTCAAGGTAAGAAGGTCGACCACACTATCGTCAGTGGCGACACTTTATGGGACATCAGCCGGAAATATAAGGTGAATCTGCGCGAACTTGCCAAGTGGAATGGTATGGCGCCGTCAGATCCGTTGCGTTTGGGTCAGACCTTGGTGGTCTGGTTAGAGGGTGAGCAAGCCAAATCGACCGGCGTGACGCGTAGCATTCGCTATCGCGTGCGTTCAGGCGACTCGCTAGCCCGCATCGCCCAGCGTTTCAATGTCACCATTCGCGAAATTGAGCAATGGAACAAAATCAAGCGCTCAAGCTATCTGCAGCCAGGTCAGCAACTGAAACTCATTGTTGATGTGACCCGCATTGATGGAAGCGGCACCTAATCTTCGATCAGGTGCCCTTAGTCTTACTTTAGTAACGCGTGTAAATCATCTTCGCTGAGCACTGGCACGCCCAGTTGCTCAGCTTTCGCCAGCTTTGAGCCGGCACTATCGCCGGCAACCACTGCCGTCGTTTTTGCCGATACGCTACCTGTCACCTTCGCACCACGCGCTTGCAGCGCTTGCTTCGCTTCATCACGTGTCATGGTCGTAAGCGTACCGGTAAGCACATAAGTATTGCCAGCAAGCGTCGCTGCTTCTTCAGCGACGACTTCAACCGCTGGCCACTGCACACCAAGCTCGAGCAACTCAGCAATAATTGTCTGGTTATGCGGCTCGCGAAAGAACTGGTAAATATGGCTAGCAACCACTTTACCCACATCAGCAACCTCTTCAAGTTGCTCTTGCGAGGCAGCCATTAACGCATCTAAGCTGGCGAAATGCGCAGCTAAATTCGCCGCGGTAGCTTCGCCCACTTCACGAATACCGAGCGCATACAAAAACCGTGCAAGCGTCGTGGTTTTACTCGCAGCAATCGCCGCGACAACATTCTGCGCAGATTTTTCGCCCATACGCGGCAGCATTGCTAGTTCACGTGCATGTAAACGGAACAAATCTGCCGGCGACTTCAGCCATTCGCGCTCGACCAGCAACTCAATTAATTTATCACCCAAGCCATCCACATCCATCGCCTTACGCGAGGCAAAATGCTTCAGCGCTTCCTTCCGCTGCGCGGCGCAAATGAGGCCGCCAGTACAGCGCGCCACAGCTTCACCTTCTGCACGCTCAACGTGAGAGCCACAAACGGGGCACTCCGCTGGAAAAACGATGACCTCGGTGTGTGCTGGGCGGCGATCCATAACCACACTGACCACCTGTGGGATCACATCGCCGGCACGACGAATGATCACCGTATCGCCAATACGTACATCTAAACGCGCAATTTCATCGGCATTGTGCAACGTCGCATTAGCCACAGTCACACCACCGACAGCAACGGGTTCAAGACGTGCGACAGGCGTAATTGCCCCAGTACGGCCAACTTGAAAATCGACCCCATGGAGGACGGTCATTTCTTCTTGCGCCGGAAACTTCCAGGCGATGGCCCAACGCGGCGCACGTGATACAAAACCTAAGTCTTGTTGCTGTTTAATGTTATCTACCTTGAACACCACACCGTCAATTTCATAGCGCAGCTGCTCCCGCCGTTGCAAAATATCTTGATAATAGGCACTGCAACCTTCGGCATCACTCACCTGTTTCACTTCAGCGCTGATCGGTAGGCCCCAGTCAGACAACTGTTGTAAACGCTGGTAATGCGAGTCGGCCAACACTTGCTCAGCGCTTACCACGCCCATGCCGTAAGCATAAAAGTGCAGCGGCCGCTGAGCGGTGATACGAGAGTCTAACTGGCGCAAACTACCTGCCGCAGCATTACGCGGGTTGGCAAAAGTCTTCTCGCCCGCGGCCAATGCTTTGTCGTTATAGTCGGCAAAAGCTTTGACCGGCATAAAAACTTCACCACGCACTTCTAAGCGCGCCGGATAATCACCTTGCAACTGCAGTGGCAAGTTGCGGATCGTCCGCACGTTACTGGTAATATCTTCCCCTACTTGACCATCGCCGCGCGTCGCGCCACGCACCAACTTACCATCTTCATACAAGAGGCTAACGGCAGCACCATCTAATTTAGGTTCGCAACAATAGGTTACCGCAGCAGCTGTATCCAAACGTTCATTGACGCGTTTACTAAAGGCGTTGAACTCTTCGTCACTAAAGGCATTATCAAGCGACAGCATCGGCGCTTCGTGTTGCACTTGCGTAAACGCATCTAATGGGGCGCTCCCCACTTTTTGCGTAGGTGAATGGCTATGAGAAAGTTCAGGGTGTTGCTGCTCTAGTGCTTGTAACTCGCGAAACAAGCGATCGTATTCGGCATCGGGTACCGTCGGCGCATCAAGTTCATAGTATTCACGGTTATAACGGGTCAATAAAGCGCGTAGTTGCTCTACGCGCTGGGTCACTGAAGGGTCTGTCATAGTAGGTTCTTTTATTGCCGAATCAAACGCTTACGTTCATACTCGCGAATGCTTTGATGAATATGCTGCACCGCCTGACGCGTCAACGGATTACGGTGTTCATCGAGTACTTGCCCGCCTTCCACCGCAGCGGCAATTTTCTCTGCGGCATTGTGCATCATGGTAAACGCTTGCGTTGAGTTACTTTTAATCGGAAGTGCTAAGAATAGCGCTAAGCCTTTCGTGTGAAACTGCTCCATCGCATCAATATCAAAGGTGCCTGGATTAAACATGTTCGCCAAGCTGAAGAGGACCGGGCCGGTGCCAGCGGTATCCACATGGCGATGGAAGATATCGAACTCACCATATTTAAAGCCAAGCTCGGTAAGTTGCTGCAACAAAACTGGGCCTCGAATATCACCCATAACATGCAGCGCGATCACCATATCTGGCGCCTGTGACAAAGCTGGCTCTTCATCTGGTTCAAGCGGCAGATCCATGCTTTGCTGCGTTGGCGCTGGACCTTCATCTTCTTCTCGAGGACGTTTGACACGTGCTGCCTTCGTCGGCTTCTCTGGCGCAACTTTCACTTCATCTTCGGGCACAGACATCGACGGTAATTCAAGACCGTCATCGTCTTGTGCCGCACGAATACTCTCTTGTTGCGGCTCCGGCTCAGTGACAAAGCTCTGCTGCTCAGGCGCTTCATGCGCTGCCGCTGGAGCCTCTGATACTGGCGTAGCTGCTGTTGCTGCAGCCGTTTTCGGTGCTGGCTGTGACGCTTGCCCCTTGGCGGCGGTACGCTGTTGCGCAACACGTTCAGAAGCTCGTTGAATCACCCGAACTTCACCAATCCCATCATCATCAAAGCCGGCGGCACGATCGCTTTGTGCCCGTTGCCGCTTGCGCTCCAATTCAAGCTCAAGTTCCAACTTGCGGCGCTCGTTGCGTCGAATATTCCACATGCCATGACCGATAATTAAACCGATAAAGACAAGGCCAATGATACTAAAAACGATTTGCATGGTACTCATTACAGGCTTTCCATGATTGATGTTCTGTGTTCTTGTTCCTAAGAAGCTTCGGTCATTGCCACTGCCTCGTCGACATCGACCGCAACTAATCGCGACACGCCGGGTTCTTGCATGGTGACGCCAGCAAGGTGCGAGGCCATTTCCATGGCAACCTTATTGTGACTTATATAAATAAATTGCACAGTTTGCGACATTTCTTCGACCAAACGACAAAAACGTCCTACGTTCGCATCGTCTAGCGGCGCATCCACTTCATCCAGTAAACAAAAGGGTGCCGGATTCAAACGAAAAATCGCAAACACCAATGATAAAGCGGTTAAGGCTTTTTCACCACCCGATAACAGGTGAATTGTACTGTTTTTCTTGCCTGGTGGTCGCGCCATGATGGCCACACCTGTTTCGAGTAAATCATCCTCGGTAAGTTCCAGATACGCACTGCCGCCACCAAACACCTTTGGAAACAACTCTTGTAAGCCGCTATTGACCGCGTCATAGGTGGTTTTGAAGCGCTGTCGCGTTTCCCGATCAATTTTGCGTATGGCGGTTTCCAACGTCTCCAAACTAGAACTTAAATCATCATGCTGGGTATCGAGGTAATCTTTACGCTCTGCTAACGTTTCAGCCTCTTCAATGGCGGCAAGGTTAATAGCGCCAAGACGGCTAATGGCACTTTGTAAGCGCTCAACCTCTTGCTGCCATTTTTTCTCTTCCGCAGCTTCAGGTAAATGCTCGAGCACAGGCTTCAAAGGCTGTTGCATTTCTTCCAGCACGGCAAGCACATTACGGCTACGCTCCTGCACTGCAGCCAACTCCATTTGGGTACTTTGGATGAGCTGACGCGCCTTTTCAATTTGCGTTTCAACACCTTTATTCCCGCTACTAACGTCATGCAATTTTTGCTCAAGCTCTGCCAATGCATTGCTGTGCTGCAAACGTTCTTCATCAAGCACTTCACGTTGCGCTAACAACTCTTCCAGTTGCATGGCCAACAGTTCAATGGCTTCGTTACTTTCATCTGGATCGGCTAAAGTCTGTAACTGTTCTTGGGTCTGAGTCTGTTGCTGTTGCACGCGCTGACACAAGGTTTGTAAATGTTGTAGCTGACTTTTCAGTTGCTCAACCTGCAGTGTTTTCTCTTGCCATTGCTGCTGAGCCTGTTGTGCATTGGTGCGTAAACTATCCCGTTCGGCCGCAAGCGCTTCACGCTTACGTTGCCAGTGTTGCTCATCTAACTCAGGCTGTTGCTCTTGCCACTCCAAAAGGCGGAGCGCCAGCTCTTCGTGCTGGAACTGCAGCTCTTGTTGCTGCTCACTGCAGTCAGTGTCACGAACGCTGAGCTGTTCAAGCTTCACCTGCAACCGCTGTTGTTGCTCTTCGAACCATCGTTGCTTTTGTTCAACAGTAGCGAGCTGAGCTTGCTGTTCCGCCCGCTTCTCACGTAGCTGCTGAAGCACACTCTCGAGCTCCTCACGCTCAGTCGTCAACTGCTCCCGTTGCTGTTCAAGCGCGCTATAGTGCTGTGATACGTCAGCTAAAGTTTGCTCAACCTGAAGCAACTCTTGCTGCTGTAGTAACTGACTTTCTTGGGCCGCGATCTGAGTCGCTTGGTAGCCGGCTGCAGACCATAACTGCCCCTCAGGCGTTAAGGCATAGCGCCACTGTTGGGTGGCCAATACCTCCTGCACCGCATCGGCATCTTCAACCACAGCAATGTGTTGCGCCAGCGGCCAAAATGCTAAAGGGCCGCTGAACTGACTGGCAAGACTGCCAGCCGGTGCGGGCGTGTCATGCAGAATCACCAACCGACTGCCGAGCTCCGTGGGCCAATGCGGCGGCACTGTGTCAATGACGAAAGCATCGAGCCAGTTAGTGACAACTTGCTCGGTGGCAAAACGCCAACGTTCGTCAACCTGCAACAACGCGCGTAATTGCCCTTTATGTGTGAGCTGCTGCGCTTGTAGCCATAGCTCTAACGCCTCTGGCCAGTTTGCCTGCGATGCCTGCAACAGCGTTTGCAGCGAACTTTGCCGACCGAGCAGTTGCTGTCGCTGTTGCGCGGCCGCAGCTAAATCTTGCTCGATGCTTTGGCGTTGTTCGCGTAACGCGCTAAGGTGCTGTTGTCGCTGCGTCAGTTCAGCGTCGAGTCGCTGTAACGCCTCACGCTCGGTGTCTAACGCTTGCGCATCGAGCCCCTGTTGCAACTGTGCTTGCTCTGCATTGAGGTCGTGTCGCTGTTGCTGCAATTCCAGCTGCAGCTGTTGTTGCCGTTGCAACTGATCAGCGACACGTTCTTGCTGTAGTCGAAGTTGTTGCTCACCCTCGCGCTGCTGTTGCTGCTCGGTCAAAAACTGTTGGTAATCATTTTGCCATTGCAGCCATTGTTCTTCGTGGGCCTGAGCAGTAAGCTGATGTTCTTCAGCACTTGCTTCCAGCAGCTCTAGCTCGGGCTGCAACAATTCCAGCGCCAGCGCGGCTTCTTCTTCTTGCGCACGGTCCCGCGCCAGCGTCTCTGCCAGTTGTTGCAACTCGGCCACAAGTTGTTGTTGCCGCTGTTCGCGCTGCTGCATTTCCGCGCGCTTGCTTTGCAACTGATGCTCGGTGCCGGTGATATCGTTACCCAGCTGGTAAAAACGTTGCTGTACATCATCAAGCTGTTGCTTGACCTCAGCGGCTTGTTCGCGCAACTCCACCGTGCCACGCTCACTGCCACGTTGTTCAGCGAGCCAGCGCTCCAATTCCGTTTCTTGTTCACGCAAGGTTTGCCGTAAGCGTTCCGCCTGCTGCTCATGATTGAGCCAACGCAGCGCCTGCAACTCCGCCTTAAACTGCCGCTCTTGTTGCTTAAGTTCTTTATACCGACGTGCCGCTGCCGCCTGGCGTTGCAATTTATTGAGTTGACTGCCTAACTCATCCCGGACATCGTTCAATCGCTCGAGGTTATCACGGGTATGCTTCATCCGATTTTCAGTTTCGCGGCGACGTTCTTTGTACTTTGAAATCCCCGCGGCTTCTTCGATAAACACTCGCAACTCTTGGGGTTTCGATTCAATCAGCCGTGAAATCATGCCTTGTTCGATAATGGCGTAACTACGCGGTCCAAGACCGGTGCCAAGAAACAAGTCCGTAATATCCCGACGGCGACATTTGCTGCTGTTGAGAAAGTAATCCGAACGGCCATCGCGGGTTACTAAGCGTTTCACAGAAATTTCAGCATAGCTGGCATATTCGCCCTGAATGCGTCCATCGGTGTTATCAAACACCAATTCAACGCTGGCCTGCGAGACTGGTTTCCGCGCGCCTGAACCGTTAAAAATAACGTCCGTCATGGCATCGCCACGGAGGTTTTTCGCAGAACTCTCACCCAGCACCCAACGCACCGCGTCAATGACATTCGATTTGCCACAGCCGTTCGGCCCAACAACACACGTCATTTGGTGAGGGAAAGGCACTTTCGTGGCATCAACAAAAGATTTGAAGCCAGCGAGTTTAATGTGTTTTAGGCGCATTGAGTCCGAAAATTAGTTATCATTCTTGTCCGTTCATAATGCTAGATTTTGTAACATTTTCAAGATTAGTTGACGAGTATATCCGCGTATACTGCGTTAAGCTTGAGCAAATGCTTTTTTTCTCGACAGGAGTCGTCCATGACCACATCCTCAGCCAGTGATTTTGGCGCTAGTTACGTTGCCCGCGGTTTTGAACTTGCGTTTCAAAAAGGTGTACGCCGCTACGCGCTCATCCCACTCCTGATCAACATCGTATTATTTAGTATCGCCATAGCTGCGGTATTCCACTATACCACGCTTTGGGTGGCAGATTTTATGACCTGGCTGCCGGCGTGGCTGTATTGGCTGGAGGTCATCCTCTGGCCGTTGATTATTGTTGCCGTACTGCTACTTTTTGCCATGACCTTTACCAGCGTCGCGAACATTATCGCTTCGCCTTTTAACAGTTTGTTGGCAGAGAAGGTCGAAGCGCGACTGACCGGTATTCCGGCGCCAGACACAGGCCTTACTGGCTTAATCAAAGATATTCCACGTACCCTTGGCCGCGAATTTCAAAAAATTATCTATTTCTTACCGCGCAGCTTAGGCTTCTTTTTATTACTGCTCTTCCTACCGGTCATTGGACAAGTGCTTTGGTTGTTATGGGGCGGCTGGATGATGACCATTCAATACGCTGACTATGCCTTTGATAACCATAAAGTTCCTTTCCGTGACATGCGGCAGAGTCTGTACCAGCATCAAGGCAAGAGCCTTACCTTTGGTGTGGTGGTCGCCTTCCTCGCCTCGGTGCCAATCATTAACCTGTTAATGATCCCCATTGCTGTATGTGGCTCAACGGCGATGTGGGTCGATCACATGCGCAGCAATCATATCCGCTAGCGAGGCCGTTTAAGTCACGTTATACTGAGCGCACTTCCCATGACAACGAGGTCGCGCGCTTGCGAAGATGGATACTAGTAATGACTGCTCTTACCGCACTGTTGTGCCAGAGTAGCCACGCCGCGCCGCCATTAACCATTCAATGGGGGGTCAACAATGCCCCTCCATTTCATATCCTTGAAGGCTACCTGCATGAAGAAGGGCTTTGTGATGTCATGTTGCAAGCCTTCAACGAAGCCTTACCCAAAACACCGCAAAAACACGTCAGGTATCCACAAGGACGCATTGCTGCACTCATGCAACAAGGTGAAGACCTCTGCTTTCCATGCATGATCCGTAATGGTGACACCCCTATTCCAGTGATCTATTCCGACACCATTTTCAAATATCCGGCCCACGGCATCATCACCCGTCCTGATGTTGCAGAAGACATAGCAGCGAATTTTGGCAATCCGGTCGACTTGGTGGAAATGTTAAAACTCGGCAACTACCGTTACGGCCAACCTTTAGGACGCCGCTATGGTGAATTACAGCCGTATCTGGAGCGTTTTTTACACAACACTCCGCACTACACCGAGATCACTGGCCCTAGTGCCAATGCGAATATGCTGGCCATGGTCAACGCAGAGCGTCTTGATTTTGTCATTGATTACCCGATGGTCATGAACTACCACCGCGAAATTTTGCCCATCGATCTGGTGTTCTTACCGATTAAACAAAATCATCAAAACTACGTCGAGGGTGCTGTCGGCTGTCCGCAAACCGACTGGGGTCAGCACGTTATTGACCGCCTCAACGACGTTATTCCAGCCATTCAAAATAACCAAACCTTTCAACAGGCAAAAGATCGTTGGCTTTCCATTCAGAACCCGTAGAATAATCGGTTCACCATGCACGTTTAGGTGCCCGTTCACAGTTGTAAAAGGTTCCCCCTATGAAAACGTTGAAGTTCTCGCTCGCCAGTATTGGCGCTGCCAGCCTTATTTGTAGTGCCGCTTTTACCGCAACCGATGCCCATGCCTGGGGTAAGATTGGTCACCGTATTACCGGTAAAATTGCCGAAACCTACCTGACCGATGACGCGCGCAAAGCGATTAGCGCTATTCTTGGCGCAGAATCTTTGGCCGAAGCGTCGACCTACCCTGATGAAATGCGCTCGAACCCGGACGAGTACTGGCAAAAAACGGCGAACCCTTTTCATTATGTTACCGTGCATGACGACGCGCGCGGCTACCATGCTGATGACTGTCCTCCTCAAGGTGATGGCGCAAGTGCGCTTAAAGACTTTACCGCCACCTTGCAAGATCCTGAGGCAAGTTTAGCGGACAAGCAGTTGGCATTACGTTTTATCGTGCACATCATTGGCGATCTTCATCAGCCCCTGCATGTGGGCTCTGCCGCACGCGACGACAAAGGTGGTAATGATGTCAAAGTGACCTTCTTCGGTCAGCGCAGCAACTTGCATCGGGTGTGGGACTCAGAGCTGGTTGAGCACCAGAAGCTCTCGTACAGCGAGTTCTCGCATTGGTTACAACGTGCGATTACCAATGAGCAATACCAGCAATGGAACACTGCAGAAGCCAAAACCTGGATCGACGAAAGCGCAGAGTACCGCGAAACGGTTTATCCAGCGCAAGACGAAGATCCGTATCTGTCGTGGCAATATGTCTATGAGTACACGCCACTGATGAAACAGCGTTTACAACAAGGTGGGGTGCGCATCGCAGCCTACTTGAATCACGTCTTTGCTGACAAGTAAGGTCGCGAGCAACAACGAAGGGACGCCAAGGCGTCCCTTTTTTACGTCGCAACTAAGGTGCCAAAGTACGTAGACCGCGTTGCTTGAGATAGTCCAATAAAAACTTAGGCTCATCAGTTTGCATGATCGTTGCGCCCTGCTCCGCCCAGAAACCGAACACCTGGTCGGGGTATTTCAGGCCAAGCACATCATGTCGGCCACCATTCCATTGCAAGTATTCAGGTTTACCGAGCAAAGGGTCAACATACAACGTGTTGACCCACAGATGCACATCATACTCTTTTGCTAAGCGCTTCACGGCGGGTGAGAACAAGACGCCACCATCGGGGGTGCGGGCGACCTTCGCCTGCTGCGGTAAGCCAACAACCATTTCAGCAGCCTGCGGTTGAATGCGCTCAAAGCTGTTGCGCAACTGCTGCAGCGAAGCACCATTTTTATCCCAGTGCATCGGCATAAAATCTACCGGATAGGACAATTCAGCCATCAGCGTTTCAATCGCCGTCAATTGCGCTGGCGTATCCGCAACCTCTTTAAGAATAATTTGCTGTTCCACCCCCTGGGCTTTAGCAATTTCTAACGCTTCAGTTAACTGGTTAATGTTCAGTTTAGGATCTAAGTTGACCATAATCTGATCTTTCACCATCGCATAAACTTCCTCGAGTGAAGGAATACGATACTCCGTACGCTCACCCGTAACTTCATCAATCAGGCGGAGTTGGCGTAACTCCGCGAAAGTCATATCCTTTACCGCGCCTGAGCCATCGGTCGTGCGGTCAACGGTCGCATCATGGATGAGCACAAAGCGGCCATCTTTCGTCGCTTGAATATCCAGCTCGACCATATCTACGCCCAGCGCAATCGCATAAGCAATTGCTGGTAGCGAATTTTCCGGCAAAATAATCTGACCGTTTTCCATGAATGCAGCGCGATGCGCCACTACCATGACATAGTCTGAAGATGGCGATTGCCAATGCTGTAAGATACGCTCCACCGGGGTTGCCGCCCAACTCGTCAGCGACCACGCCAAGCCCACAAAAGCACACATTAGTTGTTTCATGATTTATCCCAAAAGTAATACGGAGCGCGCCCTAGCGCCCCGTAAGTTAAATTAAAAACTACCGCGAATACCAACTTGCACCACTCGTCCTTGCGCTACAAAGCGGTCATTCAACACTTTTTGATAATCCTCGGTGCCATCACTGGTTGTCTTCACTTGATAGGTGTAGATGTCTTCACCTGTCATGTTCAGCCCCTCAAAGAACAGCGTAAACTGGTCATTCAAAGCATAACTCGCGGAGAGATCGAGCTGGCCATAGCTTTCCGTTAGGTTATCGAAGCCATTCCGCCCCCCGGTGGTATAGTCCGAGCGATAATTGTAGGCCGCGCGTAAACTCAGCCCATAGTTCTCGTAATACACCACCGCGTTAAACAGGTCATCGGATTGGCCTGACAGAGGTTTGCTAACGCCTGCATAGGTGGTGCGCTCACTTTCCGAGAAGGTGGCATTAAGCAGCACGCCCATGCCATCGAACGCAGCAGGCAAAAACGACAGGGGCTGTTGGTACTGCAACTCGATGCCACGTAGGGTGCCACTTTCCCCATTCACCGGCTTGGTCACCTGGAACATACTGCCGCATACGTCTTGCCCTTGATCATTGACGATACCCGAGCACTCAACGACCTCATTAAAAGTTTCGCTGACAATGAAAGATTCAATATCTTTGTGGTAATACGTCGCTGCGAGCAAAGCTTCATCGCCGAAATACCACTCCAACGAAAGATCAAGATTATTGGCGCGGAACGGGTCCAGTTCTGGGTTCCCTCGAGAGGCTGATAACACCGTCGGGTTAATCGCAATTGATGGCGCGATATTCGCTAAGGTAGGACGTGTCATGGTACGACTTGCACTCATGCGCGCAATCACATCGTCGTGCAGCTGCCATTTCGCATTAAAACTTGGTAGCCAATCGCTGTAATCGGCAACAAAAGCCACCGCTTCTGGCTGCCCTCCTGACTGCTGGAAGCCAGACGACGTCACATCTGTTTTGACATAACGTGCGCCGAAATCTAAGAAGAGTGGGCGCTCGCCGAGCTCAACGGCAAACTCAGATTTAAAATAAATCCCATAGGTCTGCTCTTCCACTTCATAGGTTTGCAGTTTATCCACGTCACTACTGCTCAAGTCACCCGGCAGAAGTTCGGCATTCGCTTTATCAACATCGGTCAGCAGGAAGTCAGAGCGATAGGGTGCGTCGGCATGATAATTGTCAAACAGGTCACTGGCAGCAATGGCGTAGTCAGCGAAATCAGCAGAAAATGCAGGGCGCAGTTCTTTCAAGCGCGTTTGCCCTTTCACGCGATCGCGCCATTGCATACCAAACTTCAAACGTTGTAAGGCGCCGTAATAGTCACCGGTGAAATCGACACGTAACGAATGCTCTTCATCGTCACGCTGAAACGGCCGAAAACGCAGCTGCTGCGAACTAAATTGACTGGCATCAAGCCAATCTGCACCCTGTAAATTGGGGTAGTGAGGGTTGTCCGAAAAGTCGTACGAAAAGGTGCCTAGGTGTTCCCACAAATATGTACGGCTAAGTTCATCTTCTTGCGCACGCGAGTTTCCGTACACTAGGTTGGAGGTCCAGGTCTCATCCATAAACCATTCCGCACCGAGTGTGATGTGAGTTAGCTGGGTGTCGACTTGGCGAGACAAGGTTTCCGAACGTTGCGACTGGTTGTTGATGGTACCCGCCACGGCAATGCCATTCTCAATCGTCATCGACGTCCATTCTTGTCCCATGTTAAAGCCCGGGATACCGTCAATTGTGGCGCGAATTTCATCTTGGCTAAAGTCAGCAAACAACACATCTGCAGTCAGTTCGACACTATCGCTCGGACGCAACTGCAACGCAGCGGTGACACCGGTACGATCGCGTGCCAACAACTGCGGACCTAAACGCGGCAGTTCAGGAGTAATGGTATTCGCGGCAATGCCCTTAAGTTGCTCAAGATCACTTACCGCCTCACCATTAATCATGACTGTTGGAGCATTCGCTTGATTGAACTGGGACAGGTAATTCGCAAACCCCGAATTGGAGCCACTCCACCCCCAGCCCTCAGAAACATCACCACGCACAGCCGTTTTGGAATGAGACACCGATACCAGTGCGCCGAAGCTATCGCTGAACTGCTTTGAGAACATCCCCACCAGACGAGGCTTCACCTCGTTATCACCTTTCTCAGCATCAGCAACACTGGCCGAGAACGCCAGTTTGTCTTCGTCATAATCAAACGCTCGAGGTGTTTTTAGATCAATGGTCGCGGTCAGTCCACCTTCGGTCAAGTCTGCCGAATTCGATTTGTACACCTTGGCGTTAGTAAAGAGTTCAGAGGCAAAAACATCAAAATCAAACTCCCGCCCTTGATTACCTGTTGCCACCGACAAGCCGTTCACCGTGACTTTAGTCCAGTCAGTTTGGCCACCACGCACTGACACTTGATTGCCTTCACCCCCTACCGAGCGATTCACAGTCACGCCGGCGATGCGTGCCAACGACTCGCCAATATTCAGATCTGGGAAGTCGGCAATATCTTCTGCGGAAATGGCTTCAGTAACACCTACAGCGTCCATTTTTACGCTGAGTGCTCGATTCAGTGAACCACGAACTCCGGAAACCACAATCTCTTCAATTTCTTGTGACTCCGATGCAACCTGATCTTGCGTCAGCGTTTCAGCAATCGCAGCAGGCAAGGTGGCCAAAGTAAACAGCGGCAAGGTGCCAAACAAAGCAGTTTTTAGTTTCATAGTGATGACCCAGTTATTTGCAAAATTAAATTCCCTCGCAGGGGAACCTTGAGTGGGCCACACTATAAGGCAGAAATATGACAGAATTATTATAAAGTATAATTTACTTTACTTAATATTTGATTGCTGAACCAACACCAGGCGCCTATAATGCCTAGCATCATTTGTAAGCTAACTTCTTGACCCTATGAGCCTATTTCCTCTCAACACAAGCGAAAAGTTTGTGTTACGTGCAGTGCACTCCCATGGCGCGGTAACCCGTCAACAAATAGCGACAGCATTGGGCGTGTCGAAAATGCAGGCAACCAATATTGTCAAATCACTCACCGAGAAAGGCTTACTGACTGAAACCCCAAAGAACCAAGGCTTACGAGGTCAACCCGCGCGCGCACTATCGATTCACCCCAAAGGCATGTACACCCTTGGGGTAAACTTTACCGAACAGCATGTTGATACGGTACTTATGAATGGCGTTGGCACCATTGAAGCCAAACAAACCTTTGCCATCGAGCACGCCGACGTAAATGCTATCGTCGCACACGTGAATGCCTTTATCGGCGCTACGCTCTCGCGTAAACGTATTCCTGCCAAGCGCCTAGTGGGGGTTGGGGTATCAGTGCCGGGTGACTTTATCGATGACCGTAAGATCATCGTACCGACCTACTTCCCACAGTTAACCAATGTCAATCTCGAAGCCGCCTTTCAGCAACAACTCGACTACCCCGTTTATATTGAGAACGATAGTAATTGTGCGGGTTGGGGTGAAGCGATGTACGGCCGCGGTAAAGCCTTAAAGCACTTCATCTATATCAACATCGGCTATGGGATTGGTGGTGGCATCATTATCAACCAACGCTTGTATCGCGGCGCGCACGGCAATGCCGGTATCTTCGGAACCCCGTTCCCAGATCGCGACGCACCCCGACCTTCAGGCTCGGATCTGCTTGCCACATTGCAACACCAAGGTATCGATATCAGTAGCTTTCATCAATTGGAACACCTGCCCGTCACCGAGACCCCAGCGGTGCAACAGTGGCTGCAACGCGCTGCTGCACAGCTTCGCCATCCACTCTACGTGTTGGCACGGGCGTTTGACCCTGAAGCCATCATTATCGGCGGCCGCCTACCGATCGCATACTACGATGCGCTGGTCGCCCAGATTGACGACGGCTCGATGTTTCAAAATGACTGGGGCCCCACCCCGCAACCGCAATTGCAGAGCACTAGCCTGGGTGATTTAGCTGGTGTGGTGGGCTCTTGCTCACTCTGCTATACGCAGCTTTTTGATTAAAAACACAGCGAAACGACGCGGTTTTTTGTGACGCGTCCCTTTGCTTTCAGTTAAAATATTCGGACATGTTTTAACTACACAGTAGACACCTTATGTCCGTAGAACAATTCCAGCCAGAACAAACAACTGGCACAAACGCCCCCACAATCGGCTTCGTCAGCCTTGGCTGTCCGAAAAACCTGGTCGATTCTGAGCGTATTCTGACGCAATTGCGCACCGAAGGTTACGATATCGTCAACACCTACGACAATGCCGATATGGTGATCGTGAACACCTGCGGCTTTATTGATAGCGCCGTACAAGAATCGCTCGATGCCATCGGCGAAGCGATTCACGAAAACGGCAAAGTCATTGTCACCGGTTGCCTCGGTGCTAAAGACGACGAGATTCGTGAAGTTCATCCAAACGTACTTGCCATTACCGGCCCGCATGCCTATGAGGAGGTGATGGGACACGTGCATCAGTACGTGCCGAAACCAACCCGAGCGCCGTTTGAAAATTTGGTGCCAGAAACCGGTGTCAAACTTACCCCTCGTCACTTTGCTTATCTGAAAATTTCTGAAGGTTGCAACCACCGCTGTACCTTTTGCATCATTCCTTCGATGCGCGGTGACCTTGTCAGCCGCCCCATTGGCGATGTTCTTGCGGAAGCCCAACGTCTTGCTAACGCAGGCGTTAAAGAGCTGTTGGTGATTTCACAAGACACTAGCGCTTACGGTGTCGACGTGAAGCATAAAACGGGTTTTTGGGATGGTCAGCCAGTAAAAACCCGCATGCTTGAACTGTGCGAAGCACTTGGCAAGCTCGGCATTTGGGTGCGTTTGCATTACGTCTACCCTTACCCATCCGTCGACGATGTGATTCCGTTGATGGCTGAAGGCAAATTGTTGCCGTATTTAGATATTCCGATGCAGCATGCCAATAAACGCATTTTGCGCCTCATGAAACGTCCGGGTTCGGCCGAGCGCACCTTGGAGCGCATTCAAAACTGGCGCAAAATTTGTCCTGAGCTCACCATCCGTAGCACCTTTATTGTCGGCTTCCCGGGCGAAACCGAAGAAGAGTTCGAGGAATTGCTCACCTTCTTGCGCGAAGCACAACTCGACCGCGTTGGCTGCTTCACCTATTCAGATGTCGAAGGCGCGAAAGCGAATGAACTGCCTGACCCTGTGCCAGAAGAGGTAAAGCAAGAGCGTTACGCGCGCTTTATGGAAGTTCAACAAGAGATTAGTGCAGCACGCTTACAACAAAAAATCGGCAAGATTCTGACCGTATTGATTGATGAAGTGGATGAAGAAGGTGCGATTGGCCGCAGTTACGCGGATGCCCCTGAAATCGACGGCCTCGTCTACTTAAATGGTGAGCAAAACGTGCAACCAGGTGAGTTTGTCCGCGTGCAGATTGAGCACGCTGATGAGTATGACTTGTGGGGAACCTTAGTGGATGACAGTGTTGACGACAATGCGATAGCGAGTTAATCCTCGCTATCGTCACCCAGTAATTTACTGTCGAGCTTTTTCGAGGTTTGCACCCCCATTTCTTTAAACTTTTCCACGCGGCCAACGAGGTTACCTCGGCCGCTGGAGAGTTTATTCATCGCCCCGTCGTAGTGGTTCCGTACTGTATCCAAGCTCTTGCCGATTTTTTGCATGTCTTCAATAAAGCCGACGAACTTGTCATAGAGTTTTGCCGCATCTGAGGCAATGCGCTGGGCGTTTTGGTTTTGATGCTCGTACTGCCAAATATTATTCACCGTGCGCAGCGCCACCAATAAGTTGGTTGGACTTACCAACATGATATTGCTGTCCAAGGCGAGTCGAATCAGCTCAGGCTCACGATCCACCGCGAGCAAGAACGCCGGCTCAATAGGAATAAACAACAGCACGTAATCCAAGGTTCGAACACTCTCAAGCTGTTGATAATTCTTTTTCGATAAGCCTTTAATGTGCGCCCGCAACGAGTTGACATGCTCACTCAACGCAGCCTCACGCGCCTGATCATCGTCACTATTAAAGTAACGCTCATAGGCGACCAAAGAGACCTTGGAGTCAATCACCACGTCTTTCTCGTTCGGTAAATGCACGATAACGTCAGGTTTAAACGACTTACCATCTTCATCGCGATGATGGCTTTGCGTTTCATACTCATGCCCTTCGCGCAAACCAGACTGCTGCAGAATCCGCTCAAGCACCACCTCACCCCAGTTACCTTGGGTTTTAGTATCGCCTTTTAGGGCTTTGGTGAGCGCATCGGCTTCGGCCGCCATTTGCTTGTTCAGCTCTTTTAACGACGTAATCTCCGTCGTCAATGACGCACGTTGCTTCAGCTCTTCGGTGTACTGACTCTCGACCTGCTTCTTAAACGCTTCAAGCTGTTGCTTGAATGGTGCCAGCGTCGTTTCTAAAGTCATTTTGCTGGAGTGCTGCAAACGCTCCGATTTTTGCTCAAAAATTTGCTGTGCTAAGCGCTCGAACTCTTTCTTCATGCGCTCTTCACTAGCTTCCAGCACTTGCTGCTTTTCTTGCGCATGCTCGAGCGTCTTCGCCAAATCGGTTTTTAATCCGGCGATTTCAGCTTGCAACTGACCACGCTGCTGCCGCAGCTGCTCTTGTTGTTGCTCATGCTGTTCGATGCGGCGCTCGGCTTCTCGTAACTGCTGTAACGCACGCTGCTCACTTTGCTCTAGCTCATGCTCGAGTTGCGCTTCACGCTGTGCGGCCATGCTTTGTTGGTGCTCCAGTTGCTGCGTAACACGCAGCAACTGTGGGCGTAGCCAAAGCCAGCCCAACACACCACCTAACACCATGGCGCCAGCAGCAGCCAATAACCATTGCCAAATCAGCAGATTAAGCATCTTGCGCTTCCAGTTTCACACGCCAAATTGCTGGGCCTGTTTCATGGGCATTTTCACCGGTGCTATCCACCGCCACTGTTACCGGCATGTCTTCAACTTCGAACTCGTAAATCGCTTCCATACCTAGGTCTTCAAAAGCCACCACGTTGGCTTTCTTGATTGCTTTTGCGACCAAGTAGGCAGCACCACCTACAGCCATCAAGTACACCGCTTTGTGTTGCTTAATACTCTCAACCGTTGCAGGACCACGTTCCGCTTTACCGATCATGCCAAGGATGCCGGTCTTATCGAGCATCAGATCAGTAAACTTATCCATCCGCGTCGCCGTTGTTGGGCCCGCCGGTCCAACCACTTCATCACCCACAGGGTCAACTGGACCTACGTAGTAAATGAACTTGTTGGTAAAATCGACAGGTAGCTCTTCACCGCGATCCAGCATGTCTTTGATGCGTTTATGTGCCGCGTCGCGACCGGTTAACATTTTCCCGCTCAGCAATACCGTCTCGCCGGTTTTCCAGCTTTCGATGTCCGCTTGGGTAAGTTCATCAAGGTTCACGCGACGCGCGTCATCACCAAGCTCAAAGGTAATATCCGGCCAATCTTCTAGTTTCGGCGGCTGCAAATCAGCAGGACCACTACCATCGAGCACAAAGTGTGCATGGCGGGTCGCCGCACAGTTTGGAATTAAGGTTACCGGCTTTGAGGCAGCATGAGTTGGCGCGGTCTTGATTTTTACGTCCATGACCGTCGTAACACCACCAAGACCTTGGGCGCCAATACCAAGCTTGTTAACACGGTGATAGATCTCTAACCGCAACTCTTCTTCAGCATTTTGTGGGCCGCGCTCAAGCAGTTCTTGAATATCAACAGGATCCATCAACGCTTCTTTGGCAAGTACTGCTGATTTCTCGGCCGTACCACCAATCCCCAAACCAATCATCCCCGGTGGACACCAGCCCGCACCGAGTTTTGGCATGGTTTCAACCACCCAGTCAGCGATCGAGTCGCTAGGGTTTAGCATCATCATTTTTGATTTGTTTTCTGAACCACCACCTTTGGCAGCAATCATCACCTCAACGTTATCGCCCGGCACCATGTCAATGTGCACCACAGCAGGCGTGTTGTCGCCCGTGTTTTTACGGGCACCCGCAGGGTCGGCAACAATAGAAGCACGAAGCGGGTTGTCAGCGTTGGTGTAGGCGCGACGGGTTCCTTCATCAACCATTTGTTGCACGGTTAAATCGGTCTTATCCCACTGCACGCCCATGCCAACTTTAACAAAGCAGGTGACGATGCCGGTATCTTGACAGATTGGACGATGGCCTTGTGCAGCCATACGTGAGTTCGTGAGCACCTGTGCAATGGCGTTCTTCGCCGCTTCACTTTGCTCTTGGTGATAAGCTTTTTCTAACGCTTGGACGAAATCAAGCGGGTGATAATACGAAATGTACTGCAAAGCATCAGCGATGCTGTCAATGAAATCAGCCTGGCGAATGGTGGCCATGATTACCTCTACTTCCTCCAATGATAATTGCCCGCTATCATAGCGTTTTCACCCCTCGCTGACCAGTTTTAACACGGTGTATGTTAAGCTTAACCGGCGCGTCGAAAATCTGTGAGGAGCTGAACTGTCGTGTTAATTGAAGCTGTTGCTATTGACCTAAAACCAAGCTTTGCCCAGCTATTTACCGCCATCGCGGATGAACCCTGGGCGCTCCTCCTCGATAGCTGTGCACATGCACAGGGCAACTATGACTTTATCTTCTGGCAGCCCGCGCAAGTGGTCACGGTTGCTGATGACTGGCCAGCGCAATTGCAACAGCTGATGGCGCAAGTACCTAGCTATCAAGGGCCCGCCGACCTGCCGTTTCAAGGCGGTCTTGCGGGAGCTTGGAGCTATGACGCGGGACGCGCACTGGAGCGCCTCCCCGAGCAAGCGAAAGCAGACATTCAGTTGCCGGAAATCGCAGTGGGGCTGTATACCCACGCCTTGATTCGCTGCCATCGCCAGCAGCAAACCTGGTTGCTCTGCCCGTCCACCGAACAGGCAAACTGGCAACGATTTTGGCAACGCGCCGCAACCCCATCGCCAGCAACAGCCGCGTTCAAACTTGCAAACGCCTGGCAAAGCAATATGACGAAAGCCAGCTACCTAGAAAAATTTACCCAGGTACAGGACTATTTGCGCGCTGGCGACTGCTATCAGGTAAACTTAGCGCAACGCTTTCAAGCCCCCTTTCAAGGCGATCCATGGCGGGCCTACCTGCATCTTCGTCAACGCAACCAAGCCCCTTTTTCTGGCTTCATGCGACTCGGTGAAGGTGCCCTGCTCAGCCATTCGCCCGAACGCTTTTTGGCGACCGATGCTCAGGGGCATGTTGAAACCAAACCCATCAAGGGAACACGGCCTCGCCACAGCGACCCTAGTACCGATCAAGCCCTTGCTGATGAGCTCCAAAATGCCAGTAAAGACCGCGCTGAGAACGTCATGATTGTCGACCTCCTCCGGAACGATCTAAGCCGCGTTTGCCTGCCTGGAAGTGTGCAGGTACCAAAACTCTTCGCCATTGAAAGCTATCCTGCGGTACATCATTTGGTGAGTACCGTTGTTGGCCAGCTGCCATCGCCTCAGGATGCGCTATCGCTACTGGCAGCCTGCTTCCCCGGCGGCTCAATTACCGGAGCGCCGAAAATTCGCGCGATGGAAGTTATTGACGAACTGGAACCTCATCGGCGGAGTTTTTATTGCGGCAGTCTGGGGTATTTTTCTCAGCATGGCGCGAGCGATACCAACATTTGTATACGGACGCTGGTCACTGCGGGTGACCAGATCTACTGCTGGGCCGGTGGCGGCTTAGTCATCGACTCCAACGGCGATGAGGAATACCAAGAGACCTTAGATAAAGTGGCAAAAATTTTGCCGGAACTAGGCGCGTTGAACCACTCATGACGCGTGACGAATTTCTCCGCCGCTTTCAACTGCACGGTTCACTCGAGCCACAACGGCCCCTGCCAAAGCGTTTACGCCCAGCAGCGGTATTGGTACCGCTTTGGGAACGCGATGGCGAGCTGCAACTGGTGCTGACCCAACGCTCGTCTCACTTACGTCATCACGCTGGACAAATCAGTTTTCCTGGAGGTCGCCAAGAACCCCAAGATACGACCCTCTTCGCCACCGCCTTACGTGAAGCCGAAGAGGAAATTGGCCTATCGCCAGCAGCCGTGGAGCCCGTTGGGGTATTACGCGATCATCCTGTGATCAGTAATTTTTGTATTCGCCCCTACGTGGTCTTCATTCATCCGCAACAACCTTTGCGTGCCGATCCGAATGAAGTCGCCGAGCTGTTCACCGTGCCACTAGCGCAGGTGCTGCACCAGCGCCAGCACTTTGCCTACCGACTCGAGCGCTTTCATTACGATAAGGTATACTTTATTCCGTATCAGCAGCGAAATATTTGGGGCGCAACCGCCGGAATTTTGCGAGAATTGGCCGATCACGTGTATCCTGAACGGCAGCGTTTTTATCGTTCATTAAATTAAAGGTTTCTAATAACAACTATGATTAGTGTTTTTGATATCTACAAAGTGGGTATTGGCCCTTCCAGTTCACATACCGTGGGCCCAATGCGTGCTGCCAAAGAATTCCTTGAGGCGGCGGACAAAGCTGTTGGTATCGCACAGGCAACCAGCGTCGAAGTTGAGTTATTTGGCTCGTTAGGGCAAACCGGTAAAGGCCACGGTACTGGCAAAGCGGTTATTTTAGGTCTCGCAGGCGAAGAGCCTGAAACGGTCGACACCACCGAAGTTGATGGGTTTTTAGCAACGATTGAAGCTGAGCAACGCCTAAAGTTACTTGGACACCACGACGTGCACTTCCCACGCGACGGTGCCATCGTTTTCCATCGCCGCAAAACCATGCCTCGCCACGCCAATGCGATGGAATTACGCTTGTTGAAAGATGGCGAAGTGCTCTACAAAGATCTCTATTACTCCATCGGCGGTGGCTTTATTGTCCGTGATGCTGATTTCGATGACACACTGGAAGAAGCGATTGAGCAATCAAGCAAGCCCATTCCATACCCGTTTGATACCGCGGAAGAGCTACTCGCCCAGTGTCAGGAGCACGGCTTACGGATCAGCTCATTAATGCTCGCCAACGAAAAAGTATTTCGCAGCGAAGCTGAAATTCGCAGCGGACTTATGCATATCTGGCAAACCATGGACGAATGCATCGACCGTGGTATTCGGACCGAAGGCATTTTACCTGGTGGACTCAAAGTGCGTCGACGCGCACCAGGCCTGTATCAGCGTTTGAAGAATGAAAAATCTGCCGACCCGATGCAGACCATGGACTGGGTCGACTTGTTTGCCCTCGCCGTAAATGAGGAGAACGCAGCTGGCGGCCGGGTGGTCACCGCACCGACCAATGGCGCGGCAGGAATCATTCCTACGGTAATGAAATATGCTGACAAATTTATCGGACAACTGGACGAAGAAACCGTGGTCCGTTTCTTACTGACCTCAGCCGCGATTGGCATTCTTTACAAAAAGAACGCTTCGATCAGTGGCGCAGAAGTCGGTTGTCAAGGCGAAGTCGGCGTCGCCTGCTCGATGGCCGCTGGTGCACTTGCGGAACTCATGGGCGGTAGCCCCACCAACGTCGAAAATGCTGCCGAAATCGGTATGGAACACAACCTTGGTTTAACCTGTGATCCGGTCGGTGGTTTGGTTCAAGTACCTTGCATTGAGCGCAACGCGATGGGCGCCGTCAAAGCCATCAACGCAGCGCGGCTTGCCCTACGTGGCAGTGGTGATCACAAAGTATCCTTAGATAAGGTCATCAAAACCATGTGGGACACAGGCAACGATATGAAGACCAAATACAAAGAAACCGCACGTGGCGGTCTCGCTGTAAATATTATCGAGTGTTAAGGCCTTTAACAGGTCGGCAATTCGATAGCATCAAAGAGGTGATCAATAGCGTCTTGTGAGCGCTGTTGCATCGCCTCTTCCACCACAGGTTTAGTCAAATGTGGCGCAAAGGTCTCTAAGAATTCGTACATGTAGCCGCGTAAGAAGGTCCCCTTGCGAAATCCAATCTTGGTTGTGCTGGCAGCAAACAAATGCGCTGCAGGAAGCGCCACTAAGCCCTCGTCAGAGACAGGATCAAACGCCATCGACGCCACCACTCCGACACCTAGCCCAGCTTTCACATAAGTTTTAATCACATCAGCGTCGGTCGCAGTGAACACGACATTGGCTGTTAAGCCAGCATCACTGAACGCCCGATCAAGTTCGGAACGTCCAGTAAAGCCATGCACATAGGTGACAATCGGCAGCGCCGCCAATTGTGCAATACTCACCTCGGTCGTATTAGCTAAGGGATGATCTTTGGGGACGATAATCGAGCGGTTCCAGTGGTAACACGGCAACATGATAAGATCTTGATAAAGATGGAGCGCTTCGGTGGCAATCGCGAAGTCAGCTTCCCCCTTGGCCGCTAAGGCACTAATCTGCTGCGGTGAACCTTGATGCATATGCAACGACACCTGCGGGTAGCGTTGCATGAATTTCGAAATTTTTGCAGGTAACGCATAGCGCGCTTGCGTGTGCGTGGTTGCAATACTCAGCTTACCGCGGTCTGGCAAGGTGTATTCATTGGCAACGGCCTTAATACTATCGACCTGAGCCAAAATATTACGGGCAATATCAATCACCTCCTGCCCCGCCGTCGTCACCTGCGTTAAATGCTTACCGCTACGCTCAAAAATTTGAATCCCCAACTCGTCTTCCAGCATCCGCACTTGTTTGCTGATCCCAGGTTGTGAGGTATACAGGCTTTCGGCTGTCGCTGAAACATTTAAGTTATGGTTTAATACCTCAACGATATAGCGTAGCTGTTGTAATTTCATAACGGCATCCATTTCGATTCTATATTCTAAATATATATAACACTTTGGTTAGTTATTCCAATAAGAAAATTTGAGGTGACTGTGTCCAGCTTTGCCGATCAACTGAAAAATTTAGGTTTCTCCGCATCAGAATCAGCCTCAGAAAACGAGGCTGAACAGGCGTCTACGTCAGCACCTAACACCCGTCAGCCGGTGCGCATTCAGCGCCAAACGAAAGGACGCAAAGGCAAAGGCGTTACGGTCATTTTTGATTTGCCCAACCAGCCTGAGTTGCTCGCCGACTACGCCAAACGTTTACGTAAACAATGCGGTGTTGGAGGGAGTGTAAAAAATGGCACCATTGAATTACAGGGCGATCAACGTGAAGTGTGTCAGCAATTTTTACAACAACAAGGCTTTACCGCTAAGCTTGCCGGCGGCTAGTGCTTGCTGCGCGGTATCGCGTAATAGGTAAAGCTAATTTCCCGGCCGCCATCATGCCACTCGATATCGGTAGCGAGTTGCCGTAGCAGGTCGATACCGCGACCATAACTGCTGTAGCCGTCTGCCGTTTCATCGAACTCAGGCCACTCCCATGCAGCTCCAGAATTGCGCACATTAAAACGCAAACGGTGGTGCGCACGCGCATACTCGACCCGAATCGTAATGCTTCCTGACTGCAATTGGGCCAAGCGTTCCGCGCGCAGCTGATAGTAGTAGGCAAAACCTTCAGGATCAGCTTTGATCCGCGAGTCAAGTCCCAGCAGACCATGCTCCAAGGCGTTGTTAAACACTTCCGCCAGTAGCAAGTAAATCGTGGTGCGATGATGATGAATAGGCGGCAGGCGCCCCAATACTCCGAGAATAGTCGCCACCACATCGAGGTGCTTTAAATCTTCCGCTTCTAGGTGACTGGTGAAGCTAAATGGTAAGACTTCCAGTTCATCCTGCTCTTCTTGTGGGCCCAGTCCAGTCGGACAGCACTGCAAGATGGCCAAGGATAAATCGTCTTGCAGCGGTTGTGCGCCGCGGAATTGCGCCAGCTTTTTCACCAGTAAATCAAACTCGTCCAAGCCCGAGTACCGCATTAGATAGCGTTCCAGCGCCTCTAGGCCAAGAAATTCACGGTTCTGACTCAACATTTCGATGACACCATCAGTGTACATCGCAATACGGTCATCGGAGTGCGTCTGAATCGTGGTGGTATGGGCTTCAAAAGCATCGCTATCAAGCACCCCGAGCGCCATATGCTGCGCCTTCAGCCGTTGCTTGATTTCACCATCAGCCCCCAAAACTATCGCCGGCGGCATACCGCCATTCCAATAGGTAACACGCTGCCCATTAGCCGACAACTCCATAATAAAACAGGCACAAAACATCTCATTGGGGAGCAACTGATTGAGGCGATAGTTGAATTCTTTCACCATCTCTGCGACCGAGACACTGTTATCAACCATGGCAAAAAATGCCTGTGATAAAGGCAAAGCCCCTGTTGCTGGAGCGAGCCCGTGACCGGTAAAGTCAGCCATCAAGACATAGAGGCTTCCCGTTGAGCCGGGTGCTACGAGGCACAAATCACCGTTAAACTTGGCTGCAGGGGTCAATAAGGTGCGAATATGCGGGTATTCAAGATAATTACGACTAAGGGCATTTTTGAAGATATGTTCGACCAACGCATGCTCGCGATCAACACGCTGGTTATGCCAGAGTAGGCTTTCTCGAACGGCTTGCAGTTGACGACTGTTATTAAAGGCATCGGCAACGGATTTTATCCGTTGTATTACGCGTGTGCCGCTACACTGCTGCCAAGCAAGACTATCGCCCTCCCATTGCATCAACAGTTTGCTACTGAGCTCATTCGGCACAATAAGTAATTGCTCAGGACACCGCAAACGCTGCAGCAGAAAGCTCTCAACGGTCTCAACCACCAACAAGGACGGACGCACCAGCTGTGCTTGCGCAGACCATTCAGCAACAGGAATACATCGAATACGGCGGGCAATATCGAGCTGTTTTAACGCATCACAAACGTGTTGGGCAAAGACGGAGTCATCATAATAAATGTCGATAACTAATTGACGGGACGAACGTAGCATCACGACTGCCTCTCAGTGCGCGCCCCTAATCAATCAATGACAAAGAGCTTATCAAAGCGAGAAATATCTAAGATTGATTTTACTTCCGGACGACAATTGATGATGTGAATCGCATTCACGTGATCACAAATTGCTTTGCGCATATTCAGCAACATTCCAAGCGCTGAACTATCTAGGTACTCAGTTTCGCGGAGGTCAACGTAGACATGTTGGGTTTCTTCACCCAAAGAGCTATAGGCACGTCGAAAGTCATTAACCATACTAAAGTCAAACTTTCCTCGAATCGAAAGCGTGAGATCTTTGCCATCGTTAGAGATATGACGTGATACAGACATTAACCACCTACTCATTATTGTTATTATTGAACGAAATGAAGCTAAATAGTGCCAACTCAACCCAATAAAAACAAGTTATATCCACTTGTTTTACGTTCAAAAAGATAAATAAAAGCCAGTTTAATTAAACTGGCTTTTTATCTTAACAACTTGCTTAAGGCTTTTGCTTATATTTGCTATAGAGCTGCTTGTGGCGGTTATTCAAGTCGACCTGACGCCCTTCAATAAAGAGCTGTTCCACATCTTGACCAATCGGGTCCAACAGATCGCCAGCAGAAATCACCAACGTTGCTTGTTTACCAACTTCAATACTCCCTAAACGATCGGCAACGCCTAAGAACTCGGCAGGCTTCAGGGTAATCGCTTGTAGGGCCTGTTCAGGGGTTAAGCCATAAGCCGCGGCATTCCCCGCCGCAAAAGGCAAGTTCCGAACGTCCCAATAGCCGGGGTAACTAATCGCGAAATCAACCCCAGCCGCAGCGAGCGCAGCTGGCGTAGCAAAAGCTTGGTCAAAGCTTTCATCGTGACGGCTTGGCAAACCGAATGGCGCGCCAAATACCACGCGTACCTCTGCAGCAGCCAATTGGTCAGCCATCCGCCACGCATCGCGCGCACCCATGAGTACCCAATCAAAACCATACTCTTTGGTGAACTCCATCGCTTCTTCGATTTGGCGTTTGTCGTTGGCATGCACAAACAAGGTTGAACTACCATCAAACAATCCCAACATCGCTTCCCAACGCAAGTCGGTACCGTTCAACGCTCCGGCTTGCTTGGCGTCGTGGTAAGCCTTTGCTTGAATAAAAGCAGCTTCGACCTGTTTCCGCGCTTCGGCATTTGCTTTACGTTGTTCTTCCGGCGAGCGGCGCTCCCACCACGCATTGTTGATACCCACACGTGGCCAATTTAAATGCACCCCAAGGTTTAAACGTTCAGCTGCATCTTCGTAAGTCCATCCATCGAGCTGCAATAAGCTTGAGCGTCCGGTAATCAACTCGCCTTGCGGCACAACTTGCGCATGGGTGATGCCGTTGTAACGAATGGTTGGAATAACCTCAGAGTCAGGGTTATAAGCAACGTGACCACTAACTTCCGGAGTCAAGAAGCCCGTTTCACCGGCATCTTCGGTGGCTCGCACAGCTTCAATTTCACGCAAGCCCAGCGTGGTATCCATCGCAATCACACTTGGGTACACATGCTTGCCAGTGACATCGATCACCAGTGCCTCTGCTGGTACGTCAAGGTCAACACCGACAGCAGAAATTTTACCGTCGATGAAGAGCACATCAGCCTCGTTCATCACCCCATTTGTAACCGTATGTAAGGTGCCATTTTGCAGCATGATCGGTTGTTGTTGTGGTGCTCCCGGTACAATGTCATGAGCGGCAGCGGTCAGCGATAAAGTTGCCGCAGTCACGGCAGTCATTAACTTCTTCATTCTTAGTGGTCTCCGTGGCTATGAGCGGTAAACGTCTGTAACCAAGTATCGTGCTCAGTATCACAATGCCAAGTAGGTTGCTCTGGCTTATAGCCATTAGCTGCCCCCTTGCTCGCATTCGGATCAGCAAGTACTTTTTGGATCAGCGCTTGTTTTTCATCGCGCAGCGCGACACGTAAGGCTTGATCCTGCTCACGGTTAAAGAAGTTACGGGCGTTGATCCAGGTCTGTTCCACCCGCGCGTACGAACTCAATGGGTGATGATTCCAGATCACAAAGTCAGCATGCTTGCCTTCTTTGATACTGCCGACATACGCGTCTATTTTTAGCTGCTTCGCTGGATTCAATGTCACCATTTTCAAGGCTTCATGCTCATCCATGCCGCAGTAAGTCACTGACTTCGCAGCTTCGGTATTTAGGCGGCGTTGTAAGTCATTACTATCAGAGTTGACGCTGGTCAGTACGCCTTTATCGGCCATCAAACAGGCGTTTTGCGGAATCGCATCATAGACCTCAAATTTGTACGCCCACCAATCGGCAAAGGTTGAGCCACCGGCACCATGCTTCGCCATTTCTGAGGCCACTTTGTAGCCCTCAAGAATGTGCGTAAAGGTGGTCAGAGTGAAGTTGAACTCTTCTGCCAAACGCAGCAGCATTAGAATTTCAGACTGAACGTAACTGTGCGCATGCACGAAACGTTGACGATCTAAAATCTCTAGCAAGGTTTCTAAACGATAGTCAGGGCGTGGTGCTGCTGTCTGCTTGCGCTCGCTACGACTAAGTTTTTCGTAAGCTTGCATGCGCTCGCGATACTCAAGCGCCGCAGTAAAGCCATCTCGCATCAAGGTTTCAACGCCCATACGCGTTTGTGGGTAACGCGTACTGAGCCACGATGGGTAGCGGCTTTGCTTAACGTTCTCACCGAGTGCAAATTTAATTGACGGCGGCGCTGCATCAAACTTCATTTGATCCGCGGTTGCGCCCCAGCGCAGTTTAATCACCTGTGCTTGTCCGCCCATTGGGTTCGCTGAACCATGGAGCAGTTGCGCCATTGTTGTACCGCCCGCGAGCGAACGATAAATATGAATATCATCAGGGTTAAGCACGTCACCAATGCGGACTTCAGCGGTAATCGCCTCTGAGCCTTCATTGACGCCACGGTCAATCGCAATATGCGAATGCTCATCGATGATACCTGGCGTTACATGCATGCCAGAGGCATCAATCACGGTGTAGCCCGACGGCGTGTTCAAGTCCTGACCAATGCGATAAAACTCACCATTGCGTACCAAAATATCGGTGTTTTCTAACACCCCCGCCTCATCAGCGGTCCAGACCGTGGCATTTTTAATGTGTAAGTTCTGTCGCTCAGGCAAGCCATCAAGGCCGTAAGCCACATTTGGATAGGTCAACCGGCTCACATAATCCGCTGTCGCCTGAGGCGACGATGCGGCCGTTGCATCTGCAGCGGTGGTATCGACCTGACGTTGCGCATCAAACGCGTGCGAACTGCCATCCGGGGCAATGGCAATGCCGCTAAAACGTTGCTCCGCAGCTTGTTCCAAACGCACACGCCAAGCACCTTGCTGTCCTGCCAAGTTGGCGTCAACCACAAAGCTTAAGGTGCCATCATCACGACGCACCGAACGCAGCTTGCTGCTCTCCTCACCTTGCTTCAAACTGCCACTGACGCGGCTTTCACCTTGTAAAACAAAGCTCACGCTTGCACCAGCGATGGTGGCCTGCAACTCACCGGCAAAATCAGCGCGACGCAAAGGGGCGAACTCAGTTTCTTCACCTTGTAACCAGACCGACTTAATCGTCCCTTCAGTAAACAGGTCCCCCTCAGCAACAACAAAGTCAGCCATGTATCCAGGCGCTAAGCGGCCTGCTTTGTCACTCACCCCGGCAATCTGCGCCGGAACTGTTGTCAAAGCAGCTAAAGCACGCTCAGCACTTAGGCCATGGGCAATCGCTTTACGTAGGTTTGGCCAAAAATCAGCGGCTTTACCCAATTGGTGCAAGGTAAAGGAGAAATCAATATCGGCTGCGGCCAGCGCGGCAGCATTCCCCGGAGCACGCTCCCAATGACGCAAATCAGCTAAGTCAACATCAAGGTCATCGTTTACGCCAGAAAGCTCAGGCGCTGCCGGGAAGTTCAACGGCAAAATAATCGACGATTGCGTGGCCTTAATGGCGTCGAGGCGACTGTATTCATAGTTTGAGCCAACGTAAGTGACTGGCACTTCAAAGCTGCTAAACAGCGTGTGTGCGCGTAACAATGACTTATCATCAGCGACTTTAAATACCATACCTTCACGTTCAATCGGGGCAAGCTCTGCCAACGCCGCGTTATATTCAACCGGACCGTTGTAGCTATCTTTGCCGTACGCTTGCTCGTACCAATTGGCATCGGACAAAGTTTGTCGGATTAAGGCGATAGAACCCATTAATGAGCTAGGGTATTGCTGTTGCGACGTGCCCTTATCAAACGAGCCAAAGTGACGCGCTTGCGCACGATAAATCACGTTGTTGGCAATCTTATCTGCCAGTGATAGCGTGACCGCTTGGCCTTGGAAAATACCGTCAAGCCGCGCACTTTGCACCGCCGTAAAGCCTTGAGCAATATAGTCTTGCGCTGCCTTGGTGTCGCTGGCAGCGGCATCGACCCACTGTTTTTGGGCATGAATGGCGTCGTTCGCGGCATTTCCGCCTTCGCGTTTATTATTGTACTGCGGCTTGGTTGAGAACCAAGGTCCCCGCTGCGCCTGCTCTGGGGTCGGTACGCCGTAATTGCTGTAGGCGTCGATAAAGCCCGGATAAATCGTATGGCCGGTTAAATCGATCACGCGCGCGCCTTCTGGTGCGCGGTTATTTTTGTTAATGCGTTCAACTTTGCCGTTGCGAATAACGAGCGTCGCGTTTTCTAAGGTGGTACCTGGTTCGGTGACGATGGTCGCGTTTTGCAATGCCACAAACTGCGACGAATTGTCATGAAGCCCCTGTATGGTGGTGGTTTGCGACGCGCTGGCTAACGCTGGCAGCGCTGCGCACATCGCCACCGCCAACTTACTCAGGCGGTTACTTCTAAGCATCGTTATCCCCTTGAATTGTTCTTGTTCGGTAAGGTTTTAGGTTTAAAATAATTGTTAACTAGCTTACATTAAGTGGAATGATGCGTTAAGCGCAATCCATTAAGGGATAAACAGCGTAGTTCAATCGGTAAAGCGTTGTATGATGATTGAGCTGCAATATTTAATACAGAGGAGTTGTTTCATGTTATCAAAAGTAGTTAAAACGACTGTGGTTGCTCTTGCTATCGCCGGCAGTACAGCAGTGCTTGCACAGCACGCCTTTAATGATGCGGACAAAGCCGTTGAGTACCGCCAAAAAGCCTTTTCTATTATGCAAAACAACTTTGCTTACATGGGCGATATGGTGAAAGGTGATGTGGCATTTGATGCAGCCATTTTCGCTGAGCGCGCAGAAACCTTTGCCAAGCTTGCCGGTGTACCTTGGACAGGTTTCTCACAAGAAGGCGCAATGCCAGGCGACAATACTGATGCTTTGCCAGCAATTTGGGATAATTGGGATGACTTCCAACAGCGCGCTGCAGACTTCCAAAAAGATGCAGATAATCTAGCTGTTGCTGCGCGTTCTGGCGACCAAGGTGATATTCGTTCAGCCTTTATGGCCGCGGCAAAAAACTGTAAAGGTTGCCACGACCAATATAAAGACTAACGCGATTAAGCCCAGAAATACCAGCCGCTGGCAGCGAGCAACGCTGCCACGGCCCACGCAATAAGACTTGGCCGTAAACGTGGCGCAGTCACATTCTCTCGCTTTCCGTGCAGCATCGCCGCCAACAAATTAATGCCTCGCAAGCGATACACTACAATCGCGAAAACATGCAAGCCAACCAAGGCTAGCAGCACATTAAAATTCCCTTCATGAATATCGGTCAACGTACCTTGCCAATCGCCACTCACAAGACTCGCAAGAGGGCCTGAGAAGAAGATCTCATCAGTTGCGAATAAGCCCGTGGTAAGCTGCACTGCCAGTACCAGCCACAAGGCCAACACCGCCCAGCCCCCCATGGCGTTGTGGGTATTACCCGGGGTATAGTTCTTTGCACGCATATGCTTCGCGTGTGCTAGTACTTCTCGCGGGCCGCGGACAAAAGCGCGGAAACGCGCATTTTCGCTCCCCACTAATGCCCAAACAAGACGCGCAAGTAGCAAGCTACCTAAAACAATGGCGATCTTTAGATGCCATTCCATCTCACCGTTTTCCCCCGTCCACCAAAGGCCTGCTACAGCCAAGACCATTAACCAATGGTAGCCGCGGACAAAACTATCCCAAATTTTTACCTTCATTGTTGTTCGCCTTTGCCGAAATTGATCGTCATTATGTTAGCGCTAATTTCTTACAACGAGAAGACGCTCAATTGATCCTGCGCATGATTTCGCTCGTTCCCCATAACATCGCTTTTTAGTCACGACTTTGTTAAGTTAACCAGCGAAGAGATGTTGAGGAGGTTTTCACGGTGGCATCAAATTTATGTGTTTTAATTGTCGACGATGACTTCATTTCGCAAGAGGTTGTCAAAGCGATGCTTAGCTCGTTTACGCACGTCACAACATACGTCGCTGCGAGCGGAGCTGAGACCTTACAACAGTTAGCACAGATACAACCGCAATTGATCTTACTTGATCATGAACTGCCTGATACGACCGGAGAAGCCTTGCTGCAACAGATTCAACAACAGCACCCGTCAGGCGCTGTCATCGCCATTGTCACTGGCCATCAGGCAGATGCCCTTCGCGCCCACTACGCGAGTTTAGGCACCCACCATCTGCTCCAAAAGCCGTTAGCTCCCGCCGACCTTGCTGAGTTGGTGCGCATCGCCAGCACTGGCGAGTAAGCGCTGGCTATCCTCGAGGAACTTCTTCGAAAATTCACCGAAGTACTGCCCAACTTCGGTGAACTTCTGCGTAAACTGTGATTTTTCACCTCGCTCAAGATGACTTAATGTCTCATTAAAGGTATCGAGGTAGCGTCGCATCATGGCAAAGTTTTCTGGGTGCGCCAAAATAATATCAGCATAAAGGTCAGCGTTTTGTGCGAACAAACGTCCGACCATCATTAACTCTAGTCGGTAAATCGGTGAGCTAAGATCCAATAGTTCTTGGATATTGGCATGTTCCGCTTGTAAATGTGCGCCATACACGAACGTTGATAAGTGACGCATCACCTGGATAAAGCCCATTGCCTCGTCATGACGCGCAGCGGTCGTTTGATATAACTGGGCGCCCCAACGCTTTAACGTTTCCAACAACCATTGATAGGCTTCAGCTTGGCGGCCATCCGTCACGACAATCAACTGCTTCGCTAGGGTCGCCAATTGAGGTCCAAACATCGGGTGCAAGCCCACCACTGGACCTTGGTGTTGTGCCAACATCGCCTGCATAGGTTTCACTTTAATACTGGTAATATCGGCAAGCACACAATGCTCAGGCAGCGGCGGTAGTTGCGCGATCAGGTCACAGGTAATGTCTATCGGAACCGCAAATAACACGAGATCAGCCTTGGGCCACCACTGCGCTGCAGCTTGCCAATCGTTTGGTCCCAGACGAAATACCTCAGCACCAGCTTCGGCAAAACGTTCCGCAAAGAAGCCGCCGAGGGCACCATCACCACCTACGACAACAATGGTTTTATCTTCAAGGTGAACATCTGCGGCTTGTTGCTGCAAGTATGACTCTCGCATCACACGACGCAGCACATCTTCAATCAGATCAGGAGAAAGGCCCACAGCCTCTGCCTCTGCACGACGCGCGCTGAGCAATGCAGCCTCACGCTCTGGCACATACAACGGCTGACCAAGCGCGCGTTTCACCACGCCTACCTCAGTGGCAAGCTGACGGCGCTGCTGCAAAAGTTGTAACAAGGCACTATCGGTCGCATCAATGGCTTCGCGTAACTGCGCTAAACGTTGAGCTGGGGATGCTGTGGCTTCTGACATTCATTAAACTCCTAAGGCGTGGGCAAGCGAGACTTCATTGTGCCTTATTTTGGCCATAAAAAAACCCGCCAGAGGCGGGTTTTTTCAGGTTTGCGAGAAACCTTATGACAACTTCTCGCGGATACGTGCAGATTTACCTGAACGCTCACGCAAGTAGTAAAGCTTAGCACGACGTACCGCACCTTTACGCTTCACTTTGATGCTGTCGATGATTGGGCTGTGCGCTTGGAATGTACGCTCAACACCTTCACCATTTGAAACTTTACGAACCGTGAATGAAGAGTGCAAACCACGGTTGCGTTTAGCGATAACCACGCCTTCAAATGCCTGAACACGCTCACGGCTACCTTCAACAACCTTAACATTAACGACCACTGTATCACCCGGTGCGTAGTCCGGAAGGTCGGTTTTCATTTGTTCGTCTTCGATCGCTTTGATCAAATTTTGACTTACTTTTGCCATAATAGCCTCACTTTCCTAGGTTAACCGCCCGCCGCAGCGTCGGCTTGATGCTCATGTATATAAGCGTCGAGCAGCTGTTGCTGTTCGTCAGTCAGAGCTAGGTCATTTAACAATTCTGGACGTCGGAGCCAAGTTCTACCAAGAGCTTGCTGCAAACGCCAGCGTCTAATTTGTTCATGGTTGCCACTCAGTAATACCGGTGGCACAGCCTCACCATCGAGCACTTCTGGTCGTGTATAGTGTGGGCAATCCAGCAAACCTGCGGCAAAGGAATCTTCTTCTGCTGAGCCCTGATGACCGAGAACGCCTGGAACCAGACGCGCTACACTATCAATCATGACCATTGCGGGTAGCTCACCACCACTTAACACGTAATCTCCAATCGACCATTCTTCATCAACGTGGCGTGTAATCACGCGTTCATCGATGCCTTCATAGCGACCGGCGATTAAGATGAACTTGTCACGCTGTGCCAATGTTTGCACACCTGCATGATCAAGCTTGCGACCCTGAGGTGATAAATACATCACCTTGGTATCGGCTCCTAGTTGTTGCTTGGCTGCTGCAATCGCATCAGTGAGCGGTTGCACCATCATCAACATACCAGGCCCACCGCCATAAGGACGGTCGTCTACGGTGCGATGTTTATCGTGAGTAAAATCACGCGGATTCGTAAGATGAAGCTCTAACAACCCATCGCGAACGGCTCTACCCGTTACACCGTTGTCGGTAATCGCTTGAAACATTTCAGGAAACAGCGTAATTACGCCGACCTGTAATTTCTCAGCCATTAAAAGTCCGACGGCCAATCCACAACAATGCGTTTGTTTTCTTTGTCGACATCTTGAATGTACTGACTCTGAATAAACGGAATCAGACGCTCAGAGCGACCAAATGCATCATTGCTGTTCGCTTTCACCACCATCACATCATTCGATGCTGTGGCCATAATCTGGTCAACGACACCCATGTTGTAACCGTCGGTATTCACCACGGTCATGCCCATCAGGTCGCGCCAGTAAAATTCATCCTCTGGCAATTCAGGCAGCTGTTCCGCCGCAATCACAATGTCAGCACCCGTAAATAAGTGCGCGGCATCACGATCTTCGACACCAACAAGCTTCGCAATCAATCCTTTGTTATGTCGACGCCATTCCTCGACTTGGATTTCTTGCACTTGTCCCTGCTTACGAATTTGCCAAGGGTGATAATCAAAAATGGCTTCAACGTCATCAGTATAGCTTTGAATTTTTAGCCAGCCTTTTACGCCGTACACTGCCCCAAGTTGGCCAATGACTACGTGTTCAGAAGGTTGATTCATAGCTACCTATCTTCGATATCGTTGATTAAGCTGCGCTACGCGCATCTTTTAAAAGCTTAGCTACGCGCTCAGATACTGTTGCGCCGTGACCAACCCAGTGATCAACACGCTCAAGATCTACACGTAATTTCTCTTCTTGACCACGCGCTAGCGGGTTGAAGAAGCCTACATTTTCAATGAAACGACCGTCGCGGGCATTGCGACTGTCGGTCACTACCATTTGGTAGAATGGACGCTTTTTAGCGCCGCCGCGTTGTAAACGAATGGTTACCATTACGTTCCTCGATACAGTTTTATAATGTTAAGTAAATAGAAAAATCTCCGACCGGGGTCGAAGAGCCCGGCAATTCTACCGATTTTTCTTCCGAATGCAAGTATTCTCTAGCGCTTAGGGAACATTCCGGGGGGCAATTTGCCGCCCATTCCGCCCATGCTGCGCATCATCTTCGCCATGCCGCCGCCTTTCATTTTTTTCATCATCTTCTGCATTTGCATGAATTGCTTCAATAATTTATTGACGTCCTGGATCTGCGTTCCAGAACCAGCAGCGATACGACGTTTACGTGAACCTTTAATCAAATCAGGGTATTCACGTTCTTTCGGTGTCATGGAACTAATGATAGCTTCCATACGCACCGTCATTTTGTCATCCAGTTGACCTTTCATTTGCGCAGTCATTTTGCCCATACCAGGCAATTTGTCCATGAGCCCCATCATGCCGCCCATGTCACGCATTTGCGCCAACTGTTCACGGAAGTCTTCCAACGAAAACTTCCCTTCTTTCATCACTTTTTTGGCAACACGTTCGGCTTTACTGCGATCAACTTTTTGCTCTAGTTCATCAATCAGTGAGAGCACGTCTCCCATTCCCAAAATACGCGATGCAACGCGTTCAGGATGGAAAGGTTCAAGCGCCGTGTTTTTCTCACCAACACCTAAAAACTTAATTGGCTTACCGGTAATGTGTCGAATCGATAACGCTGCACCACCACGCGCATCACCGTCGGTCTTCGTCAGGATGACACCTGTTAAGGGTAACGCTTCGTTAAAGGCTTGCGCGGTATTCGCCGCATCTTGACCGGTCATGGCATCCACCACGAACAAGGTTTCAATCGGTGTGATTGCCGCATGGAGCTCTTTGATTTCCGCCATCATGGCTTCATCTACCGCAGTACGACCGGCGGTATCCACCAACACCACATCAATGAACTTTTTCCGCGCATGGCTGATCGCTGCTTCGGCAATCGCCACCGGACGCTGGTCCGTCGATGAAGGGAAAAACTCAACTTCAACTTCCTGCGCGAGCGTTTCCAGCTGTTTAATCGCCGCAGGACGATAAACGTCAGCAGAAACCACCAAAACTTTTTTCTTTTCACGCTCACGTAAATAACGCGCGAGTTTACCGACACTGGTGGTTTTACCCGCACCTTGTAAACCCGCCATCAAAATCACAGCCGGCGGTTGCGTGGCCAAGTTTAACGGCACATTGCCTTCACCCATGGCGTGTTCAAGTTCTTGCTGAACAATTTTCAGAAACACTTGGCCTGGCGTGAGGCTCTTATTCACTTCAGTGCCTACTGCGCGTTCTTTCACCCGTTTAATAAATTCACGGACCACCGGCAGTGCAACGTCGGCTTCAAGCAAAGCCATACGCACTTCACGCAAGGTGTCTTTGATGTTGTCGTCGGTCAAACGACCTCGACCGGTAATGTTCTTTAACGACTGCGACAGGCGTTCACTTAAATTCTCAAACATGGCTTACTGTCCATCTAACTGCTAGCTGACAATGATCTGGCGGCGATTATAGCGTAATTCAAGCAAAGTTTCGCTCCCCTATTGGGTTTCTTGTGAAGAATGAATATACTCAAAACTTCATTTCGTGCTGTGAAACCCGTTGGATAACAAAACCATGATGGCAAGCCTACTCGCTTTAACGCTGATTCTCTACTTCGCAAGTGCAGTCTCACTGTGGCGACGCCTTGCACATGACCATGCCCCGAACCGCTTGGCATGGTGGTTAGCACTTGGCGCCATCGTCTGTCACGGCGCCCTGCTTGGCGTATACCTTGCTGGTGATGCCTTTGACCATTTGAATGTGGCCAGTAGCTTAAGTAGCGTTGCCTTTTTGCTCGCAGCCTTTTCATTGGTGCAAGTCAAACGCAATAGTGGCCTCGTATTACGTCCGGTGATTTATCTTTTTGCCGCGGTAAGCTGCGTCTTGTTAGTGGTAAGTCCTGCCCATTGGGGTGCCACCATCGCTGGCTCGCACGGCTTAGTCATTCATATTGTGTTGAGTTTGTTGGCCTACGCAGTATTGATGCTTGCCACCTTGTACGCTGTGCAACTACTGTACCTAAGCTACCTGCTGAAAAACCATCGTCGCAGCGCGGTCTCAAGTTACCTACCGCCACTGATGATGGTTGAGAGTTACTTTTTCCGCCTTTTAAGTACGGGCACGGCGCTGCTCTTTATTGCGATTGGCAGTGGCTTTGTGTTTCTTGATGACATGTTCGCCCAAGGTCAGGCTCACAAAACCATTTTGAGCTCCATTGCTGCGCTTATTTACCTTGCCGTTGTGTTCTTGCATGGCGTTAAGGGCGTGCGCGGACGCGGTTTGGTGATTACCAGTGTCGTCGCCAGTGTGTTACTTAGTCTTGGTTATTTCGGTAGCCGCTTCGTTCGTGATGTTTTATTGAGCTAAGACAAAGAAAAACGCCGAATATCGCATGTCAAACTTGACTTGTTTGACCATCCGATTAAATTAGGCGTTCAAATGTTTAATATAGGTAACCTTCTTGGACGAAATAGCCACGTCGACCCTGCTGATAATATTGGGTCTCTTACTGTTTCTCTCAGCGTATTTCTCAGGTTCGGAAACCGGCATGATGTCAGTCAACCGATACCGTCTACGCCATCTCGCTCAACAAGACCATACTGGCGCGCAGCGCGTACAGTATCTGCTTGACCGTCCCGACCGCCTGATTGGTCTGATCCTTATCGGCAACAACTTGGTCAACATTGGCGCCTCCGCCATTGCCACCGTGCTCTGCATTCGCTGGTTTGGTGACGCGGGTATTGTGGTTGCCACCTTTGGTTTAACCATTATCGTGCTGATTTTCGCTGAGGTAACCCCCAAGACCATCGCGGCCTTGCATCCTGAGCGGGTTGCCTTTCCTAGCTCCGTGATCCTCAAGCCGTTGCTCGTGATCATGTACCCTTTCGTGGCCAGCGTGAACTTTATCACCAATGGCTTCATGCGCTTACTCGGTATCAACCCTAACACCACTATGGGCCAAGATGCGCTAAGCTCGGAAGAACTACGCACAGTGGTCAACGAAGCGCAATCAATGATCCCCAGCAGTCACCAAGACATGCTGATCAGTATCCTCGATTTGGAAAAAGTTACCGTCGAAGACGTCATGATTCCACGCTCGGATATTAGCGGCATTGACGTGCAAGATGACATTAAAAGTATCGTCAAACAGCTCTCTCAAGCACAGTACACTCGTCTGTTGCTCTACCGGGGGGAAATTGATGATGCAATTGGTTTCTTACACGCCCGTGATATCATGCAATTGGTCACTAAAGCCAATGGTGACGCTGATAAAGCCGAGCTGATTCGCTCTGCCCGCGAGATTTATTACATTCCAGAAGGCACCACTCTGAACGTGCAGCTGTTGAAGTTCCAGCACAATAAAGAGCGGATTGGCCTGGTGGTCGACGAGTACGGTGATATTCAAGGTCTGGTAACGCTTGAAGATATTTTGGAAGAAATCGTCGGTGACTTTACCACCAACATTACTCCGGCGCCGAGTGAGTCCGCACTGCCACAGGAAGATGGTTCCGTGGTGGTTGAAGGAACCGCGAACATTCGTGAACTCAATAAAGAAATGAACTGGGAGCTGCCGACCGACGGTCCAAAAACTGTCAGTGGGCTCATTGTTGAGTTACTCGGGGATATTCCACAACAACCGTTGTGTATGCGTATCGAAGGTTACGCGTTAGAGATCATTGAAAGCAGCGAAAACATGGTGAAACAGGTTCGTTTTTTACCGGCCGAGTCACGCCATCAAGAACAACAAAACTTGTTCAACTAAGCGCTTACGAGAATAAGCGCCAGAACCAGCCACGCTGCAAGTCATCCTCACACCGACGTAGTTGCGCGCCATAATTACTGGCGCGCTGCTTCACCCGCTCAGCGACATTCTGCAACCAGGCTTTATTGCGATAGGTGCCACGCTTATAGCCGGTCCAGCCTTCATGGTAGTTCAGGTAGAGTGCGTAAGTATCCCATTTGGAGACGCCATTGACACGATGGCTTTTATCAATAAACCAGCCCATAAAATCAATCGCATCATCAAAAGAATCGCGTGACGCCCAGCTATTTCCCGACTCCCGCTCGTAGTCGTCCCACGTTGGTGTTTTTGCTTGCGAGTAACCATAAGCACTGCTGACACGTCCCCAAGGAATAATCCACAGCAGGTAATCGCGTGGTGGCAAGGCGTCATGCTTAAACGAACTCTCTTGATACATGATCGCCATCGGAATTTGGATAGGTACGCCCCAGCGGTCACGCATGTCCGCCGCCGCGTCGTACCAATCCGGTTTCTCATAGAAGATTTCACATAGATCATCGGGTTGTTTAGGTGGCGCAGTGGCACAGCCACTCAGCACTACCAAGGCTGCGCCCAAGATCACTCCCCGTTGCATCCAGTAACCCTCTTATCCTTTTGCGACCGGCAAATGTGCCTTAGCAAAGTAATCGTCAAGAAAAGCGTCAAACGACGACCCTGCGTCATCTGCTTCACGTTCGGCTTGTTTCGCAATCGAGGTTGCCGTCCATTGCTCAAACTGCGCTTCGGTAAAATAACGGAGCGGCTGTTGCAGCTGTGCTCGATACTGACGCGCCAGCTCCATGCCTAAGCAACTATTGTCCATGTCCTGATCGCGCATCAGCTTCATCATTTGTCCCGAGAAGGTCAACTCTGGATTCAACACCATCGGGTAGTGCTCGCGTACCGTTTGCTGATACGCATCATCGTGCGCACCATCTAAATAAGCAGCAATCCCTTGGAGGTCGGCAAAAAGCTCTTCTAACCAATCAGAGATTGGCCGTTCATAGCCGTTATCTTGCAAGGTTAAACGCGGATTACGACCATCGAGCACGACGCGGTTGAAGTTTTGCTCAGTAATCAATTGCGCGTCCCAGTCCAATTCGGGGCTGTCATTAAACAAGCACCATAACAGCAGCAAATCGAGCATACGAATTTGCGCCGCACTAATGCCGACGGGACTAAACGGGTTTACATCCAACGCCCGCACTTCAATGTACTCCACCCCACCACGCTCAAGCGCTTGGGTCGGTGTTTCACTGCCCTGTGCAACACGCTTCGGCCGAATCGGCGAGTAGAACTCATTTTCAATCTGCAAAATATTGTCATTCAACTGACGATACGTGATTTCACCCGCAGCGTTGGTCTGCTTTACACCAATTTTAGTAAATTGCTGCGACGGCGTGCTGATCGCACGTCGTAAGCGTGCAATATAATCGGTCAATGAATTATAGGTAATACGCAGATCAGCTTGTTCTTTGTTTGTGTAACCAAGGTCGCTCATGCGCAGTGAGGTCGCATATTCACGGTAGACCGTGCCTTTGCCCATGCTTTTGAATTCAATTTGGCTGTCTGCGTGCTCTAGAAACGATTTACAAATCGCGGGAGAAGCACCAAATAAATACGGAATCACCCAGGCGATGCGTTTGTAATTGCGGATCAGACCGAAATAACGTTGCGAGATATAAGCGGCATCTGGCTGTTGCTGGTCAGCACTGGCTAACACCTCCCACATTGCGGCTGGAATAGAGAAGTTGTAATGCACGCCAGCAATGACCTGCATGCCGCCACCATATCTATGGGTCAGCCCCTCACGATAGAGGTTTTTCATGCGTCCGCTGTGCGAGCTACCATAACGTGCAATCGGGATCTCACTGTCTTTGTCGACAAAGCACGGCATACTCAACGGCCACATTAATTCATCACCAAGGTAACGATAAGTGTAACTGTGAATATCGGTCAATTGGTCAAGCGTCACCTGAATATCGCTGGCCACTGGCGTAATGAACTCCAGTAACATTTCAGCATAATCAGTGGTGATATGTGGATGCGTTAACGTACGTCCCAACCCCTCAGGATGGGAGGTTAACGCAAGCTTTCCGGCGGGAGTGATACGTAAACATTCACGTTCAATGCCGCGTTGAATTTGCTTGAGCGCTTGTGAGTCGCGACACGACTCAAGGCTTTTTAATGTTTGGCTTAGCGATTCTTGCAAAGTGGATCCTGCCCGTCTACTACATCGGCTTTACATGATGCAAAGCTTACTGGTTATCAAAGGATACGTCCATGATCATGAGATCATTTGGCGAACTGCACAGCTCATGGCATCATGACCACTCACAATGCGAGAGAGTCATCTATATGAGTGCGAATCACCCTAAAAACAACCCTCCTCACGCCGATACCCTTGCTGAATTAGAGCAGGCGATCGCATCTGCTAAAGCGGCAGATAAAGCGAAGAGCGAGTTTTTAGCAAATATGAGCCACGAAATTCGTACCCCGATCAATGCCATTTTAGGGATGACACAGCTCTGTTTAAAAACCGATTTAAATGAAAAACAACGCGGTTACCTGCGTTCGGTCGAGAGCTCATCGAAAATTTTGCTCGGAATTGTGAATGACTTGCTCGACTTTTCCAAGCTCGAAGCTGACAAACTCACCATTGAATCCATTCCGTTTGATCTTGAGCAGGTCCTGCATAATCTGTCTGATCTCTTTGCCTATCGTGCACATGATAAAAATATCGAGTTTGTGATTAATTTGCCGCCGAATCTGCCGACGCGGTTGATCGGTGATCCACTGCGCTTGAACCAGGTTTTGGTGAATTTAGTCAGCAACGCCATCAAGTTTACTGAGCATGGTGAAGTGGTCGTATCGGTCACTAAACTTGACGAAACCGATAGCCATTTGTACTTGCGTCTGTCGGTCACCGACACTGGCATTGGCATGGACGAAGAACAGCGTCATAAGTTGTTTCATGCATTCACCCAAGCCGATAGCTCAACGACGCGAAAATATGGCGGCACCGGCCTTGGCCTAGCCATCAGTCAACGCATTGTTAAATTGATGAATGAACACGGTATTGGCGTGGTTAGTAGCAAGGGACAGGGCACGACCTTTTTTATTGAATTGCAGTTGCCATTGCAGTTGCCCAAACAAGAGCGCATCCCCAGTGAAGTGCTCAACGCGCTGCAAAACAAACATGTGATGATTGTTGAAGACAACCTCACCACCCGTGAAATGCTGAATGACCAGTTACGCAGTTTACACATTAATGTGAGCAGCTATCGCACCGCCGAAGATGCTCTTGCACATGCACCGTTCAACGCGATTGATGTGTGTATTATTGATTGGCAACTGCCCGGCCAATCAGGGCTGGAGTTGTGCCAGCATATTCTTGCTCAAGCACAGGCACCGAAGTGTATTTTGGCCACCTGCTATCACGCCACCGATCTGATTGATAGTGCGCGGGCGGTCGGCGTACATGGCCACCTCCCCAAACCCTATACCAGTAACGCCGTGATCCGTGAATTGGCACGTGTGTTCGCACTGACGCAAACCAGTAGTGGTAAGCAACTGAATTGCGACATCCATGACCTACAAGGCACCCGCGTGCTACTGGTCGAAGACAATGATATCAACCAACATATTGCCAAAGAAATGCTTGAGCACCTTGGCCTGATCGTCAGTGTTGCAGGCAATGGTGAAGAAGCCTTAGAAGCCGTACAACACACCAGTTTTGGGTTGGTACTGATGGACATTCAAATGCCGGTTATGGACGGTTACAGCGCCGCGCAAGCCATTCGCGCCCTCTACGCCTATGAGCAACTACCGATTGTGGCGATGACAGCGAACAGTTCTAGTGAAGATATCGAACGCTCGCTTGCCGCCGGTATGCAAGACCACTTGTCCAAACCTATTGACGAAGCACAACTCATTGCCGCCATCGAGAAATGGTGCTGTCGTGACCGCTGTACCACCGGCAGCACACCAACATCAACCACTCCTGAGCCCGCTAAGTTTCGCTATCCGACGCACCACGACATCGATTTTCAAGGGGCGCTAGAGCGCTTAAATCATAACATTACTTTGTATGTGGACTTGGTTCACCGCCTCTACGACGGGTATCAAGACGCCCCTTTAACAGTGCTCGACTTCATCACCAAAGGTCAGCATCAAGAAGCACAGCGTTACTTTCACTCGTTAAAAGGCTCTGCCGCCAACTTGGGATTATCTGGCATTGCGCAGCTCGCAGGACGCCTTGAACAAGCGATGAAAACTACCGAACTTGATCAGGTCGCTGACCACATTACACGTTTACGGCCGATGCTGGAGCAAGCCAAACTGGCTGCCTCGGACTTAAAGCTCTGGGTCGAACGCCAACCTAATTCGCCATTATCGTCGTAGGGAACTGACTATGATTCGTTTTTTATTTTTAATTCCGTTGCTACTTGGTTTGCTGTGGTGGGTCTATCTCATGACCAACGGCTGGACGCTGAAACAAGGACGTAAAGGCTTTCTCTACATCCTTATTTTCAGTGTGGTAATTGCGGTGTTTTACGGAGTCTTACTCTGGCTGACCGGACGACAATTTTAGCCCACTAACGCCAACAGAATACCGGCAGCGACCGCGGACCCAAGCACACCCGCCACATTGGGTCCCATCGCATGCATCAGCAGGTAATTGTTCGGATTCGCCTCTAAGCCAACCTTATTCACCACCCGCGCAGCCATCGGCACCGCAGACACGCCCGCAGCGCCAATCAACGGGTTAATCGGCGTTTTACTATAACGCGCAAGCACCTTAGCCATTAACACCCCTGATGCAGTACCAATTGCAAAAGCTACCGCGCCAAGCGCCAAAATACCGAGTGTCTGTACACTTAAGAACTCTCCCGCTGAAAGCTTAGAGCCGACCGCCAACCCAAGGAAAATAGTGACAATGTTAATCAACTCATTTTGCGCGGTGTGGCTGAGTCGATCCACCACACCGGCTTCACGCATCAAGTTCCCTAAGCAGAACATCCCCACTAAAGGCGCTGCTGCCGGTAACAGCAACGCAGTTAGCAATAACACTAAAAGCGGAAATAAAATTTTCTCCCGTTTCCCGACTGGCCGCAGTTGCTCCATTTTCACCGCCCGTTCGGCTGGGGTTGTCAGCAACTTCATGATGGGGGGCTGAATAATCGGCACTAACGCCATATAGGAATAGGCTGCAACGGCAATCGCACCAAGCAGATCGGGACTCAGCTTAGAGGCCAGAAAAATAGCCGTGGGACCATCCGCGCCACCAATAATGGCAATCGCAGCAGCATCCTGCAGCGAAAATTCAAAGCCCGGTAACGCATTCAGCGCAATGGCACCAAACAAGGTGGCAAAAATGCCAAACTGAGCAGCAGCGCCGAGCAATAAGGTACGGGGGTTTGCCAACAAGGGGCCAAAGTCGGTCATCGCCCCAACCCCCATAAAGATCAGCAGTGGAAATACTGCGGTGTCGATCCCTACTTGATAGATGTAATAAAGAATACCATTGGGCTCAGCGAGGCCAGCTAATGGGATATTGGCAAGAATAGCGCCAAACCCTATAGGTAACAGTAACAGCGGCTCAAATTTCTTTTTAATGGCCAAATACAGCAGTACCAAACCAACTGCCATCATCACAGCTTGTTGCCATGTAAACGCTGATAGTGCGGTACTTTGCCAGAGGGTTACCCAACGTTCCATAGTCGATTACTCCACTCTCAGAAGTACATCACCCACGGCAACACTGTCGCCCTCTTTGATCAAAATCTCCGCCACAGTACCCGACTGTTCCGCTTTGATATCCGTTTCCATCTTCATCGCTTCCAACACAATCAAGACGTCACCTGCGTTGACTTGTTGCCCCGCTTTCACGACCACTTTAAACACGTTGCCAGCGAGCGGTGCAGCAACCTCATGACCCGCGCTAGTCGATGCAGCAGGGCTTGCCGTTGGTGCGCTGACTTCCTCAGTATGAATCGCACCAGCAGGCCCCACCTCGACGCGAAACACTTTACCGTCAACTTTCACATCATACACGGCCGCATCACCAGCCACGTTTTCAGGTGCTGCTTGAACAGGTTTGCTTGCTGGTGTCTCGGCGCCGCCATTCGGGACAGGCTCAAAGGCATCCGGATTGTCACGATTGGTTAAAAATTTCAGACCAATTTGGGGAAACAGCGCGTAGGTTAAAACATCATCCACCTGCTGCTCTGCTAAACGAATTGACTTCTCTTTGGCATGCGCCAACAATTCAGTGGTTAGCTTATCCATTTCGTCATCGATTAAGTCCGCCGGACGACAGGTGATCGGCGCATCGCCTTCCAGCACCTGTTGCTGCAGCTCGGCGTTCACCGGCGCAGCGGTCGCCCCATACTCTCCGCGCAACACACCTTTGGTTTCTTTCGAGATCGATTTATAACGTTCACCGCTCAATACGTTGAGTACGGCTTGAGTGCCCACAATCTGCGAGGTTGGTGTTACCAATGGGATATAACCTAAATCTTCACGTACCCGCGGAATTTCCGCCAACACCTCATCAAATTTCTCGACCGCGCCTTGCTCACGTAATTGGTTTTCCATGTTGGTCAACATGCCGCCTGGCACTTGCGCCAACAAGATACGCGCATCAACGCCTTTCAGTGAGCCTTCAAACTGTGCATACTTTTTACGAACCTCACGGAAGTAGCCCGCAATTGCTTCCAACTTCTCAAGGTCCAGCCCGGTATCACGTTCCGTTCCTTCGGTCATCGCCACTAAGGTTTCTGTTGCCGAATGGCCGTAGGTCATACTCATTGACGAAATGGCGGTATCAAGCATATCGATGCCCGCATCAATGGCCTTCTGATAAGTCGCAGTACTTAACCCTGTGGTTGCATGGCACTGCATCGCAATTGGCAGCCCTGTGGCTTGCTTAAGCGCTGTAATGAGCTCATAGGCAGCTTGCGGGCGCAATAATCCGGCCATATCTTTAATACACAGCGAGTCACACCCCAAATCCGCCAGTTCTTCTGCCATCGCCACCCACTTTTCTAAGGTGTGAACAGGACTTACAGTGTAGGACAAGGTTCCTTGTGCATGACCTTCAACGTCCTTGGTCGCTTGAATCGCAGTTTGCAAATTCCGCACATCATTCATCGCATCAAAAATGCGGAACACATCAACCCCATTGATTTTTGCGCGCTCGACAAAACGGCGCACCACATCATCGGCATAATGGCGATATCCAAGTAAGTTCTGGCCTCGCAACAGCATCTGTTGTGGTGTTTTCGGCATCACCTTTTTGAGCTCACGAATGCGCTCCCACGGGTCTTCCCCCAAGTACCGAATACAGGCATCGAAAGTAGCTCCACCCCATGACTCCATTGACCAATATCCAACGTCATCTAATTTTTCAGCGATCGGTAACATGTCATCAAGACGCATCCGCGTCGCTAGCAACGATTGGTGCGCATCGCGCAAAACTAGCTCCGTAAGTTGCAATGGTTTAGTCATGGAAAGCTCCTTCTTACTGATGAGGTGGGTGGTCACGACGATAGGCGTGAACCGCTGCGGTAATCGCAGCTATACGTTGTGCATCGGTAGAGGCTGTCGAAGCCGTGGCAACGGCCTGGGGAAGTGCACTGTCGTGAGGAGGCTCAGCCGCAAAGCGGCGTAAAAGTCCCATCACCAGCAAAAGCAACGACAAAAACACCACAACGGAAAGCATTCCGGTGGTCATTATCATCAAGGCATCGAGGAGTTGTTGCTGCATATCACTTCACCCGTCTGTGCAATCATACCGATAAGCGTAACTTAAAAGCAGGATAACACAACTTCTGAAGGGGTCAGTCTAAGTAAAGGATATACAAGATATAAATCTGAGAAATGGCGCGCTCGGGAGGACTCGAACCTCCAACCGCCTGGTTCGTAGCCAGGTACTCTATCCAGTTGAGCTACGAGCGCACTTTTCAGTTGGCTTTGTCAAAATGGCGCGCTCGGGAGGACTCGAACCTCCAACCGCCTGGTTCGTAGCCAGGTACTCTATCCAGTTGAGCTACGAGCGCGTTGTTGACAAATGGCGGTGAGGGAGGGATTCGAACCCTCGATAGAGCTACAAACCCTATACTCCCTTAGCAGGGGAGCGCCTTCAGCCTCTCGGCCACCTCACCGCTTACTTGTGGCGATGAATTCTAGCGACGTTGAAAATAATGTCAAACAGTTTTTTGTGTTTCTACGTGCGTTTGTGGGATTTTTAAACATCTCGAGCAAATTTCCCGCAGAACTCGAGATAATTCTACGTTAGATACAAAAAAAGCCGATGTTTAAACATCAGCTTTTTGCGGGAAGATCTAATCTTGGTTTTCAGACTTATCGCTATTTTCAGCCTGAATGCGCATGTAAATTTCTTCGCGGTGGACTGAAACATCTTTTGGCGCATTCACGCCAATGCGAACTTGATTGCCTTTAACACCCAGTACGGTGACGGTTACATCGTCGCCAATCATTAAGGTTTCGCCGACGCGACGCGTTAAGATTAACATGATACCTGCTCCTTCCCTACGATTAACACTCCATCATGGAGCGTGGCTATTACTCACAGCCGAACTTCAACATTCTAGCAGGGAAATGCCGCCTTGACAGCAAGTTTAGCGGCATCCCATGCAACTTCTTCGTGCTTTACTGAAGTAAGGCTTCCAATCGCTGTTGCGCTGCTGCTAACGCGGCAGGAATAGCGGCTGGATTGCTACCACCAGCTTGCGCCATGTCTGGACGACCACCGCCTTTACCACCGACTTCAGCAGCGGCGACGTTCACGACATCTCCAGCTTTTACTTTAGCAGTCAGATCCTTAGTTACGCCAACAATCAGGCTAACTTTTTCGCCTTGACCGACAGCCAAAACCACAACACCCGAGCCTAACTGATTTTTCAGATCATCAACCATACCGCGTAACGCTTTACTTTCTACGTTATCAAGTTCGGCTACGATCACTTTATGACCGCCAATCAATTGCGCGTTTTCGACTAAACTACCGCCCGCTTGTGCAGCTAATTGTTGCTGTAAGTCAGCAATCGTACGTTCAAGCTCTTTCGCGCGTTGCAGCTGTTGCTGCACCCGTTCTGGTAATTGGCTGGGCTCGGCTTTTAATAACTCAGCACTGTTGCGTAACAATTGTTGCTGCTGCTGACTATAGCCTAAGGCAGCCAGACCTGTTACCGCCTCGATACGACGCACGCCTGAAGCAATGCCAGCTTCGCTGACCAGGCGGAAGCTACCGATGTCGCCAGTCTGCTGTACGTGAGTACCGCCACACAGCTCCATCGAATAATCCCCCATCCGCACCACGCGCACGTCATCATCGTACTTCTCACCAAACAGCGCCATTGCCCCAGCTTGCTTAGCCTCTTCAATGGGCATTAACGCCGTTGATAACGCATGGTTCGCAATAATTTGTTCATTCACTTGGCGCTCAATTGCAACGATTTCGTCGTTGGTTAACGCGGCAAAGTGTGAGAAGTCAAAACGCAAACGCTCGGCGGTAACTAAACTACCCTTTTGCGTCACATGCTCACCCAAAATGTTACGTAAGGCTGCATGCACTAAATGGGTTGCACTGTGATTACGCTTAATCGCAGCCCGGCGTTGCGCGTCAATTTCTGCATGCGCGCTCGCGCCAATGGTCACTGTTGTCTCAGCGCGACCGTGATGCGCAATGGCTTTACCGATATATTGTGTGTCTTCTACCACAAACACACCATCGTTAAGTACCAAGCGTCCGGTATCTCCGGCTTGGCCACCGCTTTCCGCATAAAACGGCGTCGACGACAACACCACGATGCCTTGTTGCCCTGCAGCCAATTGCTGGACGGCTTCGCCTTCGGCAAATAACTCGACCACTTCACTGCTACCTACTGTTTCGGTATAACCTGTGAAGGTACTGCGCTGCGAGGATTTTAATCGCGCGTTGTAATCAACACCGAACTGTGACGCTTGCTGCGCACGCTTGCGCTGTGCTGCCATCTCGCTCTCAAAGCCATCATGATCAAGGGTTAACTCTTTTTCGCGGGCAATATCCGCAGTCAAATCGACTGGGAAACCGTACGTGTCATAGAGTTTAAAGACCACATCACCCGGGATAACGGTGCCTTCAAGGTCGGCCAAAGCATCGTTCAAAATCGCCAAACCACGCTCGAGGGTCTTGTTAAACTGGTCCTCTTCGCGGGCTAACGCATCAGCGATAATCTGCTGTTTTTGCACCAACTCTGGGTACGCTTGTCCCATCTGCGCAGTTAGGGCCGGCACCAACTTATGGAAAAAGGCGCCCTTCGCACCTAATAAGTTACCATGACGTACAGCACGACGAATAATACGACGTAGCACATAACCACGGCCTTCGTTCGACGGTTGCACACCATCGGTGATTAAGAAGCTACATGAGCGAATGTGATCGGCAATAACACGTAATGATTTATTGCTTAAATCATCGGTACCGATTTCTTTCGCCGTCGCCTTAATCAAGGCATCAAACAAATCAATTTCATAGTTGCTATGCACGTGCTGCATAACGGCAGCGATACGTTCTAGGCCCATCCCGGTATCGACCGATGGCTTTGGCAACGGTTGCAAAGTACCGTCAGCTTGACGGTTGTATTGCATGAAGACCAAGTTCCAAATTTCGATGTAACGATCACCGTCTTCATCTGGAGTTCCCGGCGGTCCACCCCAAACGTCTTCGCCATGGTCAAAGAAAATTTCCGAGCAAGGACCACAAGGACCAGTGTCGCCCATCGCCCAGAAGTTGTCTTTTTCGCCGATGCGCGCAATACGCTCTTCAGGTACACCAATATCATTCGCCCAGATCGCGTAGGCTTCGTCATCTTCGGTAAATACCGTGACCCACAACTTATCCGCTGGCAGTTTCAAGATGTCAGTGAGGAACTCCCAAGCGTAATGAATTGCTTCACGCTTGAAGTAATCGCCAAAACTGAAATTCCCCAACATTTCGAAGAAAGTATGATGGCGCGCGGTATAACCTACATTCTCAAGGTCATTGTGTTTACCACCGGCGCGAATACAACGCTGCGCTGATGTGGCGCGCGAATAATCACGCTGCTCGTCACCTAAAAAGACATCTTTAAACGGCACCATCCCGGCATTAACAAATAACAACGTGGGATCATTGTTAGGAATTAATGATGCCGACGGCACACGTTGGTGGCCTCGCTCGGCAAAATAGGACAAAAACGCTTCACGGATTTCGGCGCTAGTCATACTCATGTACACTTTCCTACTACGACTTGTTGGAGTGAAAAATTTCGATTAATTAGCGCGCAAGACTACCATGATTGCTACGCCACGACTAGTACGAGTGTGCGTCGTCACTTGCGTTTTGTTGTGCCAGAATTTGCTTCACATGATCAAAGTTAAAGCCTCTGCCCTGCAAATAACGCATCCGCTTTTCACGCTCACTTTTTTGCGCCGCCGGCGCTGCGCCAAAACGCTTACAGAGTTGTTCAAAGCCAATCGCGACCCAATCCGGTTCAGCCTGCATAAGCGCGTGGTCTAGCAGCTCACTACCAATGCCTTTACTGGCCGCTTTGGCTTTAATTTTTAACGGCCCATTGCCCGTCGCCAACTGTTGTCGCAACCAAATCTCGGTGTAACGTTCATCCGATTGCCAACCGTTGGTTTCAGCTTTAACTAACAACGCCTGAATAATGTCATTAGGGAACCCACGCTGGCGTAATTTCTGGCGCAGCTCAAACTGGCTATGCTCACGCCGCCCCAGCAACCGTAGTAAGGATTCTTCGGCTTGCACGCGCAGCTCTTCAGAAGTTGCCTCCTCAGCGACCATGCTTTACTCCTTATTAACTTATTTGTTGTCACAGGGAATCTTTTCAATCCGTCATACTCTCACTACTTAAGTCGTAAAAAAAGGATGTCTTTATGAAACGTATGATTCCACTTTCTTTGATCGTCGCCAGTGCCGCTTTGTTAGGCTGCCAGCCACAAGCAAACGCAATGCCAAACGAGAGCGTAGCGCCAGCGACAATTTCCGTGAACGGCAGTGCTGCTGTTGAAGCTGTCCCAGACCGTGTTCAAGTTCGCCTGAATGTTGAGCGCACAGGCAAAGATATTCCCGCGTTAAAAGAGGAAGTCGATGCCATTACTGCGGAGCTTTTGAGCTACCTTGCTAGCGAAGGTATCGCAAAAGAAGATATCCAATCCTATGCAGTGCGTATCAACCCGAAATACCGCTACGATGACGGCGAGCAAATTCTACTTGGCTATCAAGTGAGCCGTCGCGTCGTGGTTGATTTTGATGAAGCCGACCAGCACAGTGCTTTCTTAGAATTTGCACTTGATAATGGGGTCCAGCGCGTTGAAGAACCGCAGTACAGCATCAGCAATGCCGATGGCCTCTACGAGCAAGCGCTTGCGCAAGCCGTTGCCAACGCCCGTAGCAAAGCAGATAAACTTGCAGCTGCAGCCGGCGTTACCATCACTGGCGTGCGCCAAGTGAATGAAAACTCGCACCAAGCGCCAGTGGCTCGCTATCGCATGATGGCCGCCAATGAAATGGGCAGTGCAGATGTAAGCTTACCAGGTCAACAAAGCGTGAACGCACAGGTTCATGTCGTGTTTGAAATCAGCGCGAAAGACTAGGTAGCACCGTTGTCATACAGTGCGGGCCGCCCCCGGCCCGCACAAACTCTCGAGCATCAACGCCAACCACACTTACCTCAGGCAGCGCTTGTTGCAGCGTTTGCAAGGCCAGGGCGTCATCTGCATGCGCAAATTGTGGGACAAGCAAAACATCTTTTAACCGCAAGAGATTAGCATAACTACGCAGCAGCGGCTGCTGGCCTCGCGCCATTACACCAGGAACGCGACGCACATCGTGAAACAATGCAGCATCGTCTTGCCAAGTTTGCGCAGCCGGTAACGCTATCCAACGATAGGCTTGCGCCCAGGGTTGTTGCTGCAATGCCTGTACTTCGGCGTTCCACGCCGGGTCATGAGGGCTTTGCACATACACCAAGGTATCGGCGGCAATAAACTGCACTTGGTTATCGACATGACCTCCGGTCTCATCGGCACCTAGTGCCTGTTGCAACCAGATCACCCGCTTAAGCCCAAACATCTGACATAAACGCCGTTCCAGCTCTGCAAGACGCAGCTGCGGATTCCGTTGCATTAAACTTTTCGCGTGGATAATTGCTGTTCCCGCACCATCGGTGGTTAACATTCCGCCTTCAAAAATCAGTTCAAGCGAACGCCAGCGCACGCCGTGCTGACGCGTTAGTTGCTTGGCAAAGCGGCGGTCACGTTGGTAATTACAGTTCAGATCATGCCAGCCGTTAAAGTCTGCCACCACAGCCTGTTGCGGTGTCAGCCAAAGTGGCGAGATATCACGAGCCCAAGCGTCGTCGTAGGCAATCGGGAACCACGCCAACCCGCTTGGTAACTGCGGCAAGGCTTGGTGTAGATAAGGCGGATGGATACCAAGGATCACGGGATGGTGCGGCGCGATCGCCGCGAGCATGGTCAGTACTTGCTGTTGCGCATACTGTGCCTGACCACGCCATACATCATTGCGATAAGGCCACAGCATCAGCAATGGCCCTGTCAGTTGCCAGTCGGCAAGAAGGCTCATTTTCGTGTCTGTCGTTTCGCGTTCTGTAACCGTTGGGCTTGACTACGACGCGCGCGAGCATAGCGCTTTTGCCGCGTCTCAGGTTTCCGAGGATCGATAAACGAGCGGTCTTCTGCGGGCAATTGCACCAATTGTCGCAGGTAATTGATTTGTTCAAGCGGCAGCTCGCCCCAGCCACCTTGTGGTAAGCCCTGCTCCAAACGGATCGAGCCATAACGCACCCGCATAAGACGACTGACGGTCACCCCTTGCGATTCCCACAACCGACGTACTTCGCGATTCCGGCCCTCGGTAAGTACCACGCGATACCATTGGTTCATACCTTCGCCGCCGCCACGCTTAATTTCTTTAAAGGCAGCAGGGCCATCTTCTAATTGCACACCTTTTTGCAGCTTCCGCAGCATGGCGTCGGTCACTTCACCAAACACGCGTACCGCGTATTCACGTTCAATTTGGCTACCAGGGTGCATCAATCGGTTCGCCAGTTCACCGTCGGTGGTAAAGAGCAAAAGACCCGAGGTGTTAACATCAAGGCGACCCACAGCAACCCAACGCGCACCTTGGACACGCGGCAAACGGTCATACACCGTTGGGCGCCCTTCAGGGTCTTTACGGGTACATAGTTCGCCTTCAGGCTTGTGATACATGAGCACACGACAGACCACATCTTCTGGTGGCTTAATCGTTACTTCATGTCCATCAATTCGCACTTTGGCGTCAGCATCAATACGTTCGCCCAAAGTTGCCACTTTACCATTAACGCTCACGCGTCCGGCCGCAATCTTCGCTTCTAATTCACGGCGTGAGCCATGACCTGAACGGGCTAATACTTTTTGTAACTTTTCACTCATGGGGCGCTTTCACTCTCTTCTGTCGCTGTCTCAGCGGTTTTCTCTTGAGCAACTGGCCCTGTATTCGATGCCTTTGCTGGGGGCTCTGGAATAGCAGGTAACTCAGATAGATCTGTCAAATTAAAATAATCGAGAAAGGTACTGGTGGTGGCGTACAATTGTGGTCGACCGGGAACTTCCCGATGCCCTACCACTTTGACCCAGCCCCTTTCTTGCAAGGTTTTCATGATCTGCGAACTCACGCTTACGCCGCGCACTTCTTCAATGTCGCCACGCGTAATCGGCTGTCGATACGCAATCAATGCAAGGGTTTCCATCAGCGCTTGTGAGTAACGCGGTGGTTTCTCTTGCCACAGACCGGCGATTATACCACCTAATTCGGCGCGCGTCTGAAATCTGTAACCCGATGCCACTTGCTGCAACTGAATACCACGTTCTTGATAATCGCTCTGCAATTCAGCGAGCACGTTCCGCACCTGCTGCCGTGATACATCGCGGCCATGCGCGAGAAAATGATCAACAATTTGCTGCACATTCATCGGCGCCTCAGCAACAAACACTAAGGCTTCGATCAGTTGCTTAAGCTGTTGTTGTTGCATAAGCCTCCCCTCGGGTCGACAAATGAATTTCTGAGAATGCTTCCACCTGCACCACTTCAATCAAAGCTTCTTTGGCGAGTTCCAGAATGGCGAGGAAGCTTACCACCACACCAGCCTTTCCTTCGCTAGTCACCAGCAGGTCAGCAAAGCGCACCCGCGGCTGTTGTTGCAAAAAATCTAAGATACGACTCATCCGTTCTCGGGTTGAGAGTTTCTCCCGCTGTACCTGATGGTGGTTCAATAACTGCGCCTGCGCCATGGCTTGTGCAAAAGCAACAGCCAAATCCGCCAAAGCAACATCAGGTAACGGCTGTTCCACATGTGCTTTGGCATCCGTTTCGGCATGCACGACAAACAAGTCGCGCCCTTCTTGCGGCAATTCATCTAAATGACCGGCACCTTGGCGAATTGCTTCGTATTCTTGCAAGCGCCGAACCAATTCGGCGCGAGGATCAATCTCGTCCTCCTCGTCAGCTGGAGGACGCGGCAACAACAAGCGACTTTTAATCTCGGCCAACATTGCTGCCATCACCAAATAATCCGCAGCCAATTCGAGCTTGAGTTCTTTCATCATCTCGACATAGGTCATATATTGCTTGGTGACCGGCAAGATCGGTAAGTCGACAATATCGAGTTTGTCGCGACGAATAAGGTACAACAGCAAGTCCATCGGCCCTGAAAAGCTCTCCAAAATGAGCTCCAGGGCGTCCGGAGGAATGTATAAGTCTTCAGGCTTTTCAATGACAGGTTCGCCACGCACGAAGCCGAGCGGCAAAGATTGCTGTTGCGGCGCTACCTGCTCAGTCATACCCGTCCTTACTGGACAAAAGGCGCAACGTCACCGGCGCCTTCACGCACAATCACGACCTCACCATCGGCAAGATCAATAATTGATGTCGGCGCTTCGCCACGGTGTTCGCCGTCGACAATCACGTCGACTTGACGCTCAAGACGGTCACGGATCTCATAGGGATCTGACTCAGCAAAGTCGTTACCGCTCAATACCAAGCTGGTCGACATTAGCGGCTCACCAAGCGCTTCTAACAAAGCCAGCGTGATGGGATCATCTGAGACACGGATACCGATGGTTTTGCGTTTCGGGTTGAGTAAACGCTTCGGCACTTCTTTGGTGGCCTTCAAAATGAAGGTAAAGGGACCAGGCGTGTTATTTTTCAACAGGCGAAACGCAGTGTTATCAACCCTCGCATAGGTCGATAATTCCGAAAGGTCACGGCACATCAAGGTAAAGTGGTGATCTTTATCAATGTCACGAATGCGGCAAATACGCTCCATGGCATTTTTCTCACCAATACGGCAGCCGATGGCGTAACCCGAATCGGTCGGATAGACAATGACGCCACCTTGCATGACAATTTGCACTGCTTGCTGGATCAAGCGTGCCTGTGGGTTTTCACGATGAATACTAAAATACTGACTCATAAAGTTCGAAGGTCTCGGAAGTTAACGCGCGTGCCATTGTTGCCATATTGGCACAGTGTTTGCGGGGAGACAAAGATTTTTACCTAGCTCTCGCCATGGCCGCGGGCCGTGAAAGTCAGAGCCTGCCGACGCTTTCAGCCCTAACTCTTGTGCCATCGTCGCCAATGCCATACGTTGTCCAGGGCTTTGTTGACCTACCGCCACCTCGACCCCATCAAGGCCATAATCTTTGGCTTCTTGGAGTAAGCGACGTAACCATTTATTACTCAGCTGATAGGCATGCGGATGCGCGAGGGCACTGTGTCCACCGGCGGCTCGGATGACCTGAATGGCCGTTGCTAAATCGCACCACTCGGTCGCACAGTAGGCTTGCTGCCCTTTGCCTAAATAACGCCGAAACGCTGTGGCAAAATCTTTCACCCAACCTTGTTCAACCAGCGCATCTGCCAGATGTTTGCGGGTTGGCATGGTCATTTCCGCAGCCAAAGGCGGCTGGACATCAATGCCTGCTTTGTGCAATTTTGCCAACATCTGTTCGTAGCGATTGCAGCGTAACTGCTGCTGAGCCTGCAGTAACTGTTGTAACTCGGGGTGCTCAGGGTCAATGTTCAACCCCATCAAGTGAATTTCAAAACCTTGCCAACCACAGGTGATCTCAACACCGTTGATCAGCGTTAATGCTAAACCTTGTTGCTGCACAGCCGCATGCGCCGCGGCTAAACCCGAGACCGTATCGTGGTCGGTCAAGGCCAAATGGGTCACGCCATGCTCAGCAGCCCGCGACACTAACTCAGCGGGGGCCAACTCACCGTCAGAATAATGGCTGTGGCTGTGTAAATCGTAACACTCACTCATAATTGCGCTGCAAGCTCCGCACCTTGTCGAATCGCCCGTTTCGCATCAAGCTCTGCAGCGACATCGGCACCACCAATCAAGTGCACCGAGGCACCGGCGTCAATAAGCTCTTGTTGAAGCTCGCGTTGTGGTAACTGCCCGGCACACACCACCACATGATCAACGGCGAGCAGTTGCTCCTGTCCATCGATTTCAATCCATAAGCCTTCATCGGTGACTCGTTTGTAGGTCACACCAGCAAGCATATGCACACCTTTCTTCTTTAACGTCGCACGATGTACCCAGCCTGAGGTTTTGCCCAAGCCTTTGCCAACTTTGCTGGTTTTACGCTGCAGTAGCCAAACCTCACGAGGACTATGCTCCTCTGCTGGTGCTTTCACTCCGCCACGCTGTTCATAATCAGTATCAACTCCCCAAATGGCGTTCCATTCGGTCGTATCGAGGGTCGGTGAATGTTCCGTCGTAATATACTCCGCAACGTCAAAACCGATACCGCCAGCACCTATCAACGCCACTTTCTTACCAAGTGGTTTGTGGTCACGCAGTACATCAAGGTAGCCCACGACTTTGGCATGGTCATGCCCAACAAAGTCGACCTGACGTGGCACCACTCCCGTTGCTAAAACAACATCGTCAAACTGCTGCGCCAACAACTCTTTGGCCTTCACAGGCGTGTTTAAATGCAGGTTCACACCGGTATCTTGCAAGCGTTGGTTAAAATAACGGATTGTCTCGTGAAACTCTTCCTTGCCGGGGATTTGTTTGGCGTAGTTAAACTGGCCTCCAATGCGCTCACTGGCATCGAACAAATGCACCTCATGGCCGCGCTCGGCGGCATAACAGGAGAATGCTAAACCTGCAGGCCCAGCACCGACCACGGCGATGCGTTTTGCCGTAGCTGTTGGCTGCATCACCAGCTCGGTTTCATAACAGGCCTGCGGGTTCACCAAGCAGCTCGCCCGCTTGTTCTCAAACACGTGATCCAGACAAGCTTGGTTACAGGCAATACAGGTATTGATCTTCTCGGCGTGTCCCGCCTCAGCCTTGGCGACAAAGTCAGCGTCAGCCAGCAACGGACGCGCCATCGAAACCATATCGGCTTCGCCATCAGCGAGAATTTTTTCGCCGATTTCAGGGGTGTTGATACGGTTTACCGCGACCACTGGAATCGTTACTTCGGCCTTCACCCGCGCGGTGATCCAACTAAAGGCACCGCGTGGCACTGAGGTAACTATGGTCGGAATACGCGCTTCATGCCAACCGATACCACTGTTGATCAGTGTCGCTCCTGCCTGTTCAATGGCTTTAGCTAAACTCACGACCTCATCAAAGTTATGCCCATCTGGCACCAAATCAAGCATCGACAAGCGATAAATGATAATAAACTCAGGCCCCACCGCTGCTCGGACGGCTTTCATAATTTCTAAGGCGAAGCGAGCACGGTTTTCAAATGAACCACCCCAACGATCGGTGCGCTTGTTGGTGCGCGGACACAAGAACTGGTTAATCAAATAACCTTCTGAGCCCATCACTTCGACCCCATCGTAACCAGCTTTTTGTGCAAGCTTGGCACAGCGCGCGAAGTGTTTGATGGTGGTAAGAATTTGTCGCTCAGACATGGCCTTTGGTGTGAACGGCGAGATGGGCGCTTTTAACTTACTCGGCGCGACGGCCAGCGGATGAAACGCATAGCGCCCTGTATGCAGAATCTGCATACAAATTTTACCACCATGACGGTGCACAGCTTCAGTAATTTGGCGATGCTTGGCCACATGCCAAGGCTTACTCAGCTCAGAGCCGAACGGCTGCACACGACCGCGAAAATTTGGACTGATACCACCGGTAACAATGAGACCTACTCCACCTTTGGCGCGCGCCTCATAAAAAGCTGCAAGCTTGGCAAAGCCCTGCTTTTCCTCTTCAAGCCCAGTATGCATTGAGCCCATTAACACGCGGTTTTTAATTTGGGTAAAGCCTAAATCAAGCGGCTTGAGTAAGTGCGGGTAGGACGTTGTCACAGTGACCTCAACTTAAACGGTTGTTTGAATTTTTTCACTGTACTTATTTCGCTGCTTGGCGGCAAGAGCTAAGCAGCGAATCTTTCTCTCGGTACAGGTTATCTTAGAAATAATAACCGATATTGATATTAAAACGTGTTTTGGTTTCATCGGCGTCACCCATCATTGAACCACCGACAAATGGCTGATTCTTGGCCGTGACCAAATCGAAGTAGGTGTAGAGTCCACCGGCGGTCACCGCCATCCCGAGCACGTTCATAATGGTGTCTTCCGAGCCGCCACGTTTGTTGGTCATCCAACTGTAATCATTGTAAAAGGTTAAGTTGGTGACCGGGCCCCATTGCACTGGCAAGCTGTACGCAATGTTTGCCGTGTACAAAGTTGCCTGACTTGGAATCGTGTCATAAAACGCGTAGGCGCCAACCACAATGCCGTCATTCGCCATATCCATGGCATAGTCATAGTGGCTTACTTGGCCCATAAAGGTCCAACGGTCGACCGAATAGACGCCATGAGCGGCCCAAGCACTGCGCTCACCCACGTTCTGGGTGCCGTCATTCATGTCACCGTATTGACCCGACACGCCAAACTCAAAGCTTTGGTCGTGACCCCATTGATACTTTCGTGCAACCCGTGCGGCAAAACTATTGGCTTCCGCCACGGCTAAGGTGGGGGTGTCGTAAAGGTCTTCACCGGCAAGTCGCACACCGAGCGCGTCGTAGGCATAGCGATCTTCACGCTGACTGACAAAACCGTCGACCCCGCCTTGCTCGTCATTCTTAAAGAAGGCGATATCAAAGTCCCAATCATCATCACGGTACAAGAGTTTTACTCCAGCATCGTGATCATCCTCGAGTCCAACGTAAAAGTTTGAACTAAAGAAGTAGCTGTTTGAGTTATATGGCGTCATGCCAAAGGGTACTTTGGTGATACCAATCTGACCTTGCCATTGATCGGTAAAGTTATAACCGACCCAAGCATGTTGCACCGCATCCATGTATTGAAACCAGCGATATTGGGCGGACAGCACAACGTCACCAATGGTGCCGCTATAGTCAATCCGCACCAAATCAAAGTCCAGATCGCCACCGCGATCTTTGTTCGCAGTATTGTAATCTTCCCACACATACTGCGCCCGCACCGCACCACCAATCCGAATCGGTGCATTTTCAGCAGCAGCAATGTCATCCTCTAACTGCGCCACACGTTTGGCCAATGGCGACGTTTGAGCAGCTTGTCGCGGTGCAACAGCTGTGGTTTGTGTCGCGCTTTGCGCAACTGGGGTTGTGGTACTTGCGACCGCGGTAGTAGAGGTCGCTTGCTGCTCCTCTTCAGCTACTGTCGCATCAGCAAGTTGCTGCTCAAGTTCCTCCACCCGCTGCTGCAATTTTTGCACCTGTTCAAAAAGCTGTGCAAGCTGTGCGTCACTTAATTCCTGCGGCGCTTGCCATGCGTAGCTTGGCGCACTGACGAGCGCCGCTATCGATAAAGCTAACCATTGCTTTTTCATCATCTCTCCTTAACGCAGCACGTGTAAAAAGTGCATATGTTTATGGTAGTGATCGATGACATCGCCAATCACTGCGTCCGTTGACCAACCCAAAATATCGTAGTTTTGCCCACCTTCGCGCAGGTGCACTTCAGCACGATAGTATTTTTGCTCTTCGGCAACGTCTTCTTGCGCTTCATCTTCCTCAAGGCGTACAAACGCTGGTTGCACGTGTGAGGCCAAATGCACTTGGTAAATAAAGTCGATTTCATCCCCATGAACTACCTTCAACTCCATGTTGTCTTGGTCGTCAATTGTTAACTTCACCGTTAAGCCGCTTTCACGCATTTCTTCTGCGACTTCTTCAAACGCCGGTCTCACAACTTTTTGCAAAAACCGTCGGCCGACATTCTTGCTCGGGAAATCAATAATATTGTGTAAGCGTTGACGCCAGTTCTTGTTACTTACCGAGGTATTGGTCAGGTAGTTATTTTGCAGCGCTTCTTTCTTGTGTAAGTCAACCCGCAAAGCTTTCACTAAGCCGTAGGTGGCAAACATCAGCACTATGGTAAACGGCAAAGCACTGGCAATCGTCATGGTCTGCAACGCCCCCAGCCCACCGGCAAGGAGAAGAATGATCGCCACCACGCCCTCGGTACTGGCCCAGAAAATACGCTGCCAAGCTGGGGTATCATCACGACCATTCGAGCACAGCATATCGACAACCATAGAGCCTGAGTCCGATGAGGTAACGAAGAACACCACCACCATCACCGTTGCCAATCCTGACAAGAAGGTACTAAAGGGGAAATTCTCAAGGAACAAGAATAACGCCTGTGACTCATCTTCTTGGACTAACCGAGCAAGACTTTCTGCGCCTTGGTTCATGATCATCTCAATCGCCGAGTTACCGAAAAAGGTCATCCACATTAAGGTGAAGCCAGCTGGCACCAACAACACGCCAGAAACGAACTCACGAATGGTACGGCCACGTGAAACACGCGCAATAAAGAGCCCGACAAAAGGCGCCCAGCTTAACCACCAGCCCCAATAGAGTAGCGTCCAACCGCCAATCCAATCGGTTTTCTCATAGGCAAATAAATTAAAGGTATTGCTCACGATATCTGATACATAGGCCCCGGTGTTTTGCACAAAGGCCTGTAACAAGAATACCGTTGGCCCCATGATTAAAATGAACACCAGTAACAGCACCGCCAGCCCCATATTGAGCTCAGACAAACGGCGGATACCTTTATCTAGACCCGTAGTTACCGACACAATCGCTAATAAGGTAACACCAACAACTAAGCCGACCTGCACCAAATTCGAAACTGGAATACCAAAGAGGTAGCCCAAACCTGAGTTAATCTGCGCAACACCATAACCCAGTGAGGTTGCCACCCCGAACACCGTACTGATCACCGCGAACACATCCACCGCGTGCCCAATAGGTCCATAAATCTTGTCGCCAATCATTGGGTATAAGGCGGAGCGTAGGGTCAACGGCAAATTGTGGCGGTAGGCGAAGAATGCCAAGATCAATGCCACAATTGCGTAGATCGCCCAAGCATGTAGGCCCCAATGGAAGAAAGTAATCTTCATTGCTTCTCGTGCCGCTTCAGCGGTTCCCGCTTCTACCACAGGAGGGGCGAGAAAATGCATGACCGGTTCGGCCACCCCGAAGAACATTAAGCCGATACCCATACCGGCAGAGAACAACATCGAGAACCATGTCAAACGAGAGTAGTCCGGTTCGGCATGGTCAGGACCGAGTTTAATCGTACCGAACTGAGAAAAGCCTAAGTACACCACCGAGATCAAGATCACGGCCACCGCTAATACATAGAACCAACTGGCATTACCTATGATGGCGGATTGTACGCTTTGAAAGGCACTATCTGCGGTTTTTGGGAAAATCGCGGTAAACAATAACAGAAGGGAAATTAGTCCGGCTGCACTGTAAAACACGGGAGGGTTCAGACGTGCTTTATCATGAGACGCCATGCTCGCTGCTCCTTATACGTTGTTTTAATAACGATATATTATAAGGGCTTAGAAAATTAATGCGAATCGCACAAAAAACAAACACAAAAAAAACCCCCTCAAGTGAGGGGGCTTTGATGCTTTTGTCTATCTTTTCGCAATTGCGATTAGATAGTTACAGCGCGCTCTACAATTTCAACTAATGCCCAAGACTTGGTCTTAGAAACTGGACGCGTTTCGCGAATGATCACGAGGTCGCCAGTGTTGCATGAGTTGTCTTCGTCATGTGCGTGAAGCTTCGTCGTACGAGTAATGTACTTACCGTAGACTGGGTGTTTTACCCGGCGCTCAACAGCAACAGTGATAGACTTGTCCATCTTGTTGCTTGTCACACGACCTTGCACAGTACGAACACGTTTTTCTTCAGCCATTACGCACCTGCCTTCTGATTCAAAATAGTTTTCACACGTGCGATATCACGACGCACTTGCTTCAACTGGTGAGTTTGATTCAGCTGACCAGTCGCTGCTTGCATACGCAGATTAAACTGCTCACGACGCAAACCTAACAACTCTTCTTGCAGCTGCTCAACGGTTTTTTCATTCAGTTCGTTCGCTTTCATTACATCACCGTCCGAGATACAAAGGTAGTTTTGAATGGCAGCTTACGTGCTGCAAGAGTGAACGCTTCACGCGCTAGCTCTTCCGAAACACCGTCCATTTCATACAGGACGCGGCCTGGCTGAATTTGGGCTACCCAATATTCCACGCTACCTTTACCTTTACCCATCCGCACTTCAAGAGGCTTCTTGGTAATTGGCTTGTCTGGGAAAACGCGGATCCAGATTTTACCCTGACGTTTCACGTGACGCGTCATAGCACGACGAGCCGCTTCGATTTGACGCGCAGTCATGCGACCACGGTCAACAGCTTTCAAACCGAAAGTACCGAAGCTAACTTTGTTACCTGCTTGCGCCAGACCACGGTTGCGGCCTTTGTGAACCTTACGGAATTTTGTACGCTTTGGTTGTAACATCTAGTCTCTCCTTACTTGCGGCCTTTAGGGCGTTTCGCTGGAGCTTGTGGTTTTTCTTCAACTGGCATGCCGCCAAGTACTTCACCACGGAAGATCCAAACTTTCACACCGATGATACCATAAGTAGTGTTAGCTTCTGCTGTTGCATAGTCGATGTCCGCACGCAATGTGTGCAATGGAACACGACCTTCACGATACCATTCAGAACGTGCGATTTCTGCACCGCCCAAACGGCCGCTAACTTCTACTTTGATACCCTTGGCACCAAGACGCATTGCGTTTTGTACCGCGCGCTTCATTGCACGACGGAACATAACACGACGCTCAAGCTGACCAGCGATATTTTCGCCAACCAATTGCGCATCCAATTCTGGTTTACGCACTTCTGAAATGTTGATTTGAGCTGGAACACCAGTCAATTTAGAAACTGCTTGACGCAACTTCTCAACATCTTCACCTTTCTTACCGATAACCACGCCTGGACGTGCAGTATGAATGGTGACACGAATGCTCTTCGCAGGACGCTCAATAACGATGCGAGAAACTGAAGCGTTGCTCAGTTGCTTCTGCAACATTTGGCGAACCTGGTGATCACTGTGCAGGTTATCAGCAAAATCTTTTGTATTCGCGAACCAGGTTGCATTCCATGGTTTGGTGATACCTAGGCGAATACCATTAGGATGTACTTTCTGACCCATAACTTATCTCCTAGCTATCTGATACAACCACAGTAATGTGGCTGGTACGCTTAAAGATACGATCAGCACGACCTTTCGCACGAGGCTTGATGCGTTTCATGGTAGGACCTTCGTCAACCATTACTTTAGCAACTTTCAACTCGTCGATGTCGGCACCTTCGTTGTGCTCAGCATTCGCGATAGCTGACTCCAACACCTTTTTCAACAGACCAGCTGCATCTTTAGGGCTGTAGTTCAGGATATCCAGCGCTTTCGCTACTGGTAAACCGCGAATTTGGTCAGCAACCAACCGGCCTTTCTGCGCAGATAGGCGGGCAAACTTGTGAATAGCAATAGCTTCCATCTTTTGTCTCCCTTACCGTTTCTTCGCTTTCTTATCCGCAGCGTGGCCACGGTAAGTGCGGGTTGGTGCAAATTCACCAAGCTTGTGACCAATCATTTCGTCAGAAACGAAAACTGGTACGTGCTGGCGACCGTTATGAACAGCGATTGTAAGGCCGATCATATCAGGGATAATCATTGAACGACGAGACCAAGTTTTAATAGGCTTCTTGTCCCCGGCTTCCAACGCTTTCTCCACCTTATTCAGCAGGTGAAGGTCGATAAATGGACCTTTTTTAAGAGAACGTGGCATGTTTAATCCTCAACTCTTATTTGTTGCGACGACGTACGATGAACTTATCAGTACGCTTGTTCTTACGGGTCTTATAACCCTTAGTCGGTGTACCCCAAGGAGTAACCGGATGACGACCACCTGAAGTACGGCCTTCACCACCACCATGCGGGTGATCAACTGGGTTCATCGCCACACCACGAACGGTAGGACGAACACCACGCCAGCGCATTGCACCAGCTTTACCCAATTGACGCAGCATGTGTTCTGCGTTGCCGACTTCACCGATGGTTGCACGACAATCCGACTGGATGCGGCGAACTTCGCCAGAACGCAGACGTAGAGTGACGTAATCGCCATCGCGAGCCAAAAGCTGTACATAAGCACCAGCTGAACGAGCCAGCTGTGCGCCTTTACCAGGCTTCATTTCGATTGCGTGTACCACAGAACCAACTGGGATATTACGCAATGGTAAAGCGTTACCCGCTTTGATTGGTGCATCTGAACCAGACTGGATTTGATCGCCAGCTTTCATGCCCTTAGGAGCAAGAATGTAGCGACGCTCACCGTCTGCATACAGAACCAATGCAATGTTTGCTGAACGGTTTGGATCATATTCCAAACGCTCAACTTTCGCAGGGATACCGTCTTTATTACGTTTAAAGTCAACTAAACGGTAGTGGTGTTTGTGACCACCGCCGATGTGACGAACCGTAATACGACCGTTGTTGTTACGACCACCTTTCTTGTTGTTTTTATCCAACAAAGGTGCGTAAGGCTTGCCTTTATACAGGTCTTCGTTAACCACTTTAACTACGTGGCGACGACCCGGAGACGTAGGCTTACACTTAACTAATGCCATGTGAATTCCTCCTCTTACTCAGCGCCGCCGACGAAGTCGATGTCAGCACCTTCTTTCAGGGTGACATACGCTTTTTTCCAGTCACTACGCTTACCGAAGCGCATACCGGTGCGTTTGGTTTTGCCTTTCACGTTGACAGTGCGAACAGCTTCAACTTCAACTTCAAACAGTTTTTCAACTGCTGCTTTGATTTCAGCTTTGTTAGCAGTCGTCGCTACTTTGAAAACAACAGTATTTGCAGTTTCAGCTGCAACAGTTGATTTCTCAGAAACGTGAGGGGCAAGGATCACTTGTAATAAACGTTCTTCACGCATCATGATAATGCCTCCTCAAGCTGCTTAACTGCGTCCGCAGTCATAAGAACTTTTTCAAAAGCAATCAAGCTAACTGGGTCGATACCCTGAACGTCACGGGCGTCAACTTTGTGCAGGTTGCGTGAAGCTAAGAACAAGTTTTCGTCAAGTTCTTTGGTCACGATCAACACGTCGTTGAGTTCCATTTCTTTCAATTTAGCAGCAAGTGCCTTTGTCTTAGGTGCGTCAACACCAAAGCTCTCTACCACGATCAAGCGATCTTGACGAACAAGTTCAGACAAAATGCTTTGCATTGCACCGCGGTACATCTTTTTGTTTACTTTCTGGTCGTGACTACGCGGTTTAGCTGCGAAAGTCGTACCACCTGAGCGCCAAATTGGGCTACGGATAGTACCCGCACGCGCGCGGCCAGTACCTTTCTGACGCCATGGCTTTTTGCCACCGCCAGAAACTTCAGAACGCGTCTTTTGTGCTTTAGAGCCCTGACGAGCACCTGCAGCATAAGCGACAACGACTTGATGAATCAAAGCTTCGTTGAACTCACGTCCAAAGGTAGCTTCGGAAACTTCAAGAGCGCCTTTAGCGTCTTTTAATGTTAATTCCATCACCATTCTCCTCGGACGTTACGCCTTAGCCTTGACTGCTGGCTTGATGATTACATCACCACCAGTAGCACCAGGGACAGCGCCGCGAATTAGCAACAAACCACGCTCAGCGTCAACACGTACAACATCAAGTGTTTGAACGGTTACTTGTTTGTTACCCATTTGGCCTGCCATTTTCTTGCCTTTGAATACCCGACCAGGAGACTGGTTTTGACCGATAGAACCCGGAGCACGGTGTGACAACGAGTTACCATGGGTAGCGTCCTGAGTACGGAAATTCCAGCGCTTAACAGCACCTTGGAAACCTTTACCTTTTGAGGTACCGGTAACGTCTACTTTTTTGGTGTCCGCAAAAATTTCTACGGTGATTTCTGAACCTACTGCGAAATCTTCACCTTCGCCGTCTTCTAGGCGGAATTCCCAGAGACCACGACCTGCTTCAACACCCGCTTTCGCGAAGTGACCAGCAGCTGGTTTGTTTACGCGGTTCGCTTTTTTGTCACCTGCTGTAACCTGAAGCGCACGATAGCCGTCTGTTTCCTCAGTTTTAACCTGAGTCACACGGTTAGCAGTCACTTCAATCACAGTAACAGGTACAGAAGCGCCGTCTTCTTGGAAGACACGTGTCATTCCTACTTTACGACCGACTAGACCAATAGCCATTGTTAAAACCTCTCGTGTGTAATCCTATTACTGCCCGATTAACCAAGGCTGATCTGAACATCAACGCCAGCTGCAAGGTCAAGGCGCATCAACGCGTCAACAGTCTTGTCAGTTGGGTCCATGATATCGATCAGACGCTTGTGGGTACGGATCTCGTACTGGTCACGCGCATCTTTGTTCACGTGTGGAGAAATCAACACAGTGAAACGTTCTTTGCGCGTTGGCAGAGGGATTGGACCACGTACCTGAGCACCAGTGCGTTTTGCAGTCTCAACGATTTCTGCAGTTGACTGGTCAATCAGACGGTGATCGAACGCTTTCAATCGAATCCGAATTCTTTGATTAGCCATAAAAAATCAAAGCCTCAAATAAAGAGCATTTAAAAAAAGAGCACAGAAAAAAACCTACACCCTGGCAGCATACCGGGCGAGGTATTTTCAACGAAAAATCCATTCAATCCCCTATCGGGACTGCTGTGGCAACCTAACTACCAGCTGCTTTCAACACCGAACACCAAGTGACGGTTCGGCAACTGTGGCCGCGAATTATACACGGATTAGGCGGGAAAGCAAGTTGCTTGTTGCTTGTTGCTTGTTGCTTGTTGCTTGTTGCTTGTTGCTTGTTGCTTGTTGCTTGTTGCTTGTTGCTTGTTGCTTGTTGCTTGTTGCTTGTTGCTTGTTGCTTGTTGCTTGTTAACAGCAAATCCCGACCCACAACCCAACACAAGCTTATTTCGTTTTTTCTTTGCGCTGTTTTGGCTTTGTTTTTCGCTTTTTCAAACAGCAAGCAACAAACAACAAGCAACGAATAACGAACTTAATGCTCTGCGGCGTACGCTTCTACCTCACGCCAAACCCGCAATAAGTTTTCATTCAAGATCTTCTTGATATCAGCTTCCGAGTAGCCACGATCCAATAGACCTTGTACTAAATTCGGATAGGTCGAGACATCTTTTAAGCCGACCGGCAGTGAGTCGCCGACACCGTCGTAGTCAGAACCAATACCCACATGTTCAATGCCAATCAATTTCACGACGTGGTCGATGTGGTCCAACACTTGTTCAAGCGTTGCAAACGGGAATGGGTTGTCTGCTTCGAGTGCAGCAATTCGTTGCTTCGCTTCGTCTGACTCTGCGCCATACTGTTCTTTAACTTGTTCGATTTGCTGCTTGAGCATGTCACGATAACGGTTGGCAGCTTGGGTTACGAAGGTAGAACCGAAGTTAATCATGATGACGCCACCGTTCTCACCTAAAGCTTTAATCATCTCGTCGCTCATGTTGCGCTCAAAGCCTGGGGTATAACGACGTAATGATGAGTGCGACGCAATTACTGGCGCTTGAGAAAGTTCAATCGACTGCCAAAACGCATCATCGGAAACGTGCGAGATATCGATCATCATGCCGATATTGTTCATTTCTTTCACCAGCTCTTTACCGAACGGGCTCAAGCCATCCCACTGGCGACGTAAATCGTAAGAAGAATCTGCAATGTGGTTCGATTGTGAGTGCGATAAGGTGATGTAGCGAATACCGCGGTCGAAGAACTCTTTAAGGTTGGCCATGTCACCTTCCATCGGTGAACCATTTTCCATCCCTAAAGCAAGTGAAATTTTGCCGTCTGCAAATTGCTGCTCAACATCAGCCACCGAATAAGCCATGGCAAATTTGTCTGGCGCACGCCAAGCCAATGCTTCCATACTATCAATCAACTGATGGGCAAGTTGTTTACTCGCACCCGGCGTTTGTTCAAGACGCGCAGGAATATAAATCGACATGAAGGGTACGTTCAAACCACCTTCTACTGCACGTGGGTAATCAAAATCCCCCCGCTGCGTGGCTCGGCTTACATCTTCCCAATCTTCCGTGAGACGGTAAGGCACATCAATGTGCGTATCGATGAGCATGTTTTCTTGGGCAATTTTGCGTGCTTCTGGACTTGCGTTGTAGTCTTGCGCCATCACGGTATTTACCGATAAAGCCACCGCGCTTAAGCTAAGTGCGCTGACCATTCCTAACCAGGTCTTTTTGTTCACGAGAACTTCCTCTAGCAGTTGTTTTCATTGTTATTGTTTCAGCAGACTAGCACAAACAACAATTGAAAATCACCCTGTCTTCGAGGCATTAGCCGCGTGGTTCGTAGCAACGACCGCACCCACGAGTACTGTTCCAAGTACGGGTGCGATCGTAATTACCGTGAGCCACAGGAAAGCGCTAAACATATTGCTTACCCAACGCGCTTAGCGTTAGCTTTTTGAATTTTCGCGAGGCTTAACGGTTGCTGCTCTGGCTGCAGCCAATCAAGTTTTTGAAACGCACGCTTCTGCTGTAGGCGGTCTTCGACAGTCAAGGCTTGGGTGACCTGATGTGCTTGTGCACGGAAGCTCGCTGCTAGAGCGGTTTCTAAATCAACTTTTTGCGCCAACGCTGGGCTGGCAACTGAAGCCAAAACAACTGCAAGTGAAAGTACTGTTTTCATGAGTGTTCTCCTAACGTTAATGTCGTTAGAAGTTATTCAAAGGTTGTGCCAACTTTGAAAAATATTCACAACCTTATGTTTTAAAAGCACTTTTATTAATGAGGCAAACGAAAAGTATCACTTTACTTGGTTTTAACGGTTAGCGAGTTCCGCTAAATCTTGGTCATATTTCACACGGGCCTGAGCGACCAAAGTGAGTCCGTCACGGAGCAATTGTTCGGCACTATCCACCGTCGGACCTTGTTGACTTAACCATTGACGCCAACGCTTCGCACCAGGCTGACCTTGGAACAGTCCTAACATATGACGAACCACATGCCAGCAGCGACCACCAGCATCGATGTGGCGTTGCACATAAGGGATCATTTGCTCTACCGCTGCAACTTGCTGCGCATAACTCGCCCCCGCAATCTCGGGAACTTCGTGCGGAGCTTGCTGTAGCGCATCAAAGCAACCAAGAAACGCTGGGTTTTGATAAGCTTCACGGCCAATCATCACACCATCAACATGGCGTAGATGCTCAACGATGGCAGCAGCATCGGTAATACCGCCATTAATCATCATATGCACGTCGGCGTACCGTTGCTTGGCAAGGTACACACGTTCATATTGTAACGGCGGAATCTCACGGTTCTGCTTCGGACTTAAGCCTTTCAGCCAGGCTTTACGAGCATGCAAAGTAACGTCACGGCAACCGGCTGCCGTCACAGTGTCGAGAAAGCGGTAAAGAAATTCATCGCTATCCTGTTCATCAATGCCAAGACGGGTTTTCACCGACACACGCATCTGTGGCGCAGCACTCTGCATAGCACTAACGCACGCCGCAACAGTGTCAGGGTCCGCCATCAAGCAGGCACCAAAACTGCCGTTTTTCACCCGATCAGAAGGACAGCCCACATTGATATCGACCGCACGATAACCACGCTCGTAAGCACGTGCCGTGCACTCTGCCATAGCGCCTGGATCGCAGCCACCGAGCTGTAATACGACAGGCTGTTCGGCAGGGTCAAACGCCAAAAAGTCATACTTGCCGTAGATAATGGCGCCAGTAGTCACCATTTCCGTAAAAAGCACGGTTTTTTGTGTTAATAGCCGATGAAAGTAGCGACAGTGACGATCAGTCCAATCCAGCATAGGAGCTACTGCTAACGTCGGTGCTGCAAAAGGATGATCTACCATAACTACCTCGAACCAAAAAAGGACGCCGTATTCTACGTGGAAAGCGCTTGCCTGACTACCTGTTTACAAAGTTGCATGGTAGACTGCGGCCATGAACACGAAAGAAACGCAACGCCTGGTCACCAAGGCGCAACAATTATGTGAACAGCGCGGCGCTCGATTGACTCCGGCGCGTCGTGAAGTATTTGAGATCCTAGCGGCTGAATCTGGTGCCGTCGGCGCTTATGACTTATTAGATAAGCTCAAAGCAGCGGTGCCAAACGCGAAGCCGCCGACGATTTACCGCGCGCTCGATTTTTTGCAAGAACAAGGCTTTGTGCACAAGATCACCTCGTCAAATAGCTACGTGCTTTGCAGTCACTTTGACCACCATCATCCGGTGCAAATGCTGATTTGTGAGCGCTGTGGTTCAGTGCAGGAAATTCAGTCTGATGGGGTCTACAACGCCCTGCTCAAGCAAGCTGAAGACCAGGGCTTTCATGTAGAAAGTCAAACCATTGAAGCGCACGGCACTTGCAGTAACTGCCGCGCCGCTTAACTCACGCTTGGTTAATTAATATTCAGGGCCATCCGGTATTTCATGCAAGGCAAGGTTGTCAAAGCGTGAGTACTGGCCTTGGAACTTCAGTTTCACGGTACCGATAGGACCGTTCCGTTGCTTCCCTAAAATGACCTCAGCAATGCCCTTCTCTTCCGTTTCTGGGTGATACACCTCATCACGATAGATGAACATGATCACGTCAGCATCCTGCTCAATCGAACCAGACTCACGCAAGTCAGAGTTCACCGGACGTCGGTTGGAACGTTGCTCAAGTGAACGGTTCAGCTGCGACAGCGCGACGACAGGTACTTCGAGTTCTTTTGCCAAGGCTTTCAATGAGCGTGAGATTTCAGCGATTTCTAGCGTTCGGTTTTCAGACATCCCGGGTACCGTCATCAGCTGCAAGTAATCCACCATGATTAACGATAACCCGCCATGCTCACGGAACACGCGGCGCGCACGCGAGCGTACTTCTGTCGGGGTGAGGCCTGAAGAGTCGTCAATATAGATGTTGTTACGGTCTTTCAAAATCGAAATGGTTGAAGCCACACGGCTCCAATCTTCTTCTTGCAACTGACCATTACGAATTCGGGTTTGGTCGACATGACTTAACGAGGCCATCATACGCATCATGATTTGCTCTGATGGCATCTCCAGACTGAAGACTAACACCGGCTTGTCTTCTTTCATTGCGACGTTTTCACACAGGTTCATCGCAAACGTCGTTTTACCCATCGACGGTCGTGCCGCGACAATAATTAAGTCTGACGACTGTAAACCAGCGGTCATCTTATCGAGATCCGTAAAGCCTGTTGAACGACCCGTTACGCCATTTGGGTTATTGCTACGGCTAAGTTCATCGATACGATCGACAGTACGTTGCAGTATCGGCGCGATCGCTTGCGGCCCTTCGTTCGCATCGGTGCGCTTCTCGGCAATGTGGAAAACTTTACTTTCTGCGATATCCAACAGTTCCGCACTAGCACGATTTTGCGTGTCATAGCATGACTCGGCAATTTCGTTGGAAGCAGAGATTAACTCACGGAGCACCGCCCGCTCACGCACAATTTGTGCGTAGGCGCGAATGTTCGCGGCACTTGGCGTATTCTTCGCAATTTCACCTAAGTAGGCAAAGCCACCCACTTCTTGCAATTCACCCGCAGCTTCAAGGGACTCAGACACTGTGACCAAGTCAATCGGCTGACTTTGCTCCGCCAAGCGGTGCATGGCGCGGAAAATAAGACGGTGGCCGCGGTGGTAAAAGTCATCACTAATAATATCGCCAGAGATACTATCCCAAGCCTGATTGTCCAGCATTAACCCGCCCAATACGGACTGTTCAGCTTCAATAGAATGCGGTGGGGTTTTGATTGCAGCGAGTTTATCGTCGTTGCGTTTTTGCTTGTCAGGACGGTTAGCGGCCATAACTCTCTCATTCATAGGTGGCGAACCTAAGACTATACAAAATGCCGCGGTAGGAAGAAAGCGGTTCGCATCGCGAACCGCTCCAATTGCTTACTTTTTATCGAGCTGGATATCACCACTCATGGTGCTCACATCAATCCGACCCGAGCCATCACCAAAGCTGGTCTGCAAACGTGCGCCTGCGCCCCAACGTGGCTCTTCAGCTTTCACATCGCTCAAGTTGTTGATGATTGAACCACCACCACTAACTTCCGCGTTCAATTTCGCATGAACTGCGTCGGCAAAGTGCAACAACACACCTCCGCTAACCGAGTTCGCTTCAATCTTGCCATCTTTCGCCAGTGCGAGACGCGCAATCAAGTCACCGCTTACCGCCTTCATCTGCAACCGGTCAAGCTGTTGCAAGCGCGCTTCGACATCTCCTGACACCGTTTCAAGGCGCACATCTCGCGCACTGCTTGCTACTTCGATATCACCACTGGTCGAGGTGTAATGCACTCGCTCAGCGCTGTTATCAACATCTTCGATATCGCCGCTGACGGTTTTCATCGTCACCTCACCACTTAAACCTTCGGCTTCAATGTCACCACTTACGGTCGTCAATTGTGCCGTCCCGGCCAAGTTTTCTGCCTCGATGTCACCACTGACCGTATTCACCCGTACCGAACGCTCGAAGCCCTTCACCTCAAAGTCACTCGAAACACCATTGATGTCCAATTGGGCAGAGGCTGGTAAACGCACGGTTAAGTCGGTCGCTTCATCGCCGCGGAAGTTGCCACGCTCAGGCATCTCAACAACGATGTTTAACGTATTGCCGTTGAGTTCAAACGTAAACCCTGTCGCATATTCATCGAGTTTCCCTTTGACTTCAGCGTAGTTACCTTCGCCACCAATAAGGGTTACTTCACCACGCATATTGTTCACATTCACGGTAACGCTACTTGGTACCTCGATACGTTCATCAACCTGTTGCTGTTTCGCCAACGCTGCTAGCGGAAAATAACTCCCGGCAAGCAAAGCTGCGCCCGACACTACTGTCATAACTGTTTTCATGCTTTTCTCCTTCACCAGACCATTACACTTGTTGCAGCTGTTCGCGCACAACAAATTGTGATTCAATTAACTCCAGTTCTTTCTCATACAGCCACTGCAATAGTTGCCACAGCGCCTGATTATTTGGTTCGTCCGTCAACTGGGCCGTGACCTCGACGATACTGGCTCGAATTTGTTCGAGCTCCTGTTGAACATAGGTGCTCTGGCCATTCCAGCCGACCGTTTGGTAGTGCACCAGCACTTCTTGCCGTTGCTGTTGATGCTGCGCATTTAGCGCACTAAGTAACTGGTCCACCGGCGCTACTTGGGACATCTGTGCTGGGCTCATATAAGCCATCATTACGCCCACTGCGAACACTAAACTTGCGGCAGCGGCCCACCAAGGCCAGCGTCCTCGTGCAGATGATTGACGCGCGATGCCATGGTCAATGCCAGGCCAAAGGTCACGCTGCGGCGCAGGCATATGTTCGACATCATGAGCTTGTTCAATTAAGCGATCTAAGCTGTTAGCTGTTGTTCGTTGTGTCATCACTTAGCCACTCCTCTAGTAACGCTCGCGCACGATGCACTTGTGTTTTACTGGTTCCCACGGCAATACCTAACTCCTGCGCCACCTCTTCGTGACGTAACCCTTCAATACAGTGCAACACGAAGACCCAACGCATCTGTACCGGCAATCGCAAAATCAAACGGTCCAATAAACTCACATCTGTGCTTTGCGCGCTGGCAAGCTGCTCACTGTAAGTAGGATCATCAGTGAGGACCAAGCCCTGTTGCCAGCGTTTTTGCTTGCGTAGCTCACTAATCGCAACACGGGTTGCCACCGTATGCAACCAAGTACTGAATTTACTCTCACCACGAAAGCTCGTTAAACTACGCCAAACTTTGATAAACACCTCTTGGGTGACATCATGCGCACTGTCATGATCACCAGCGAGTCGCCAAACCAGCGCATAAATACGTCGGTAGTGACGGTCAAAAAGCTGGCGAAACGCCTGACTATTTCCTTGCACAGCTTGCGCCACAAGATCCGTATCCGAGTCTTCCAGCTCTGGCTGTAGCTGCAATGCCGCTGTCACATCGTGTCCTTATTAAGTGATCGTACTGAGTTGGACGCAGTGATCGTGCCGAAGGTTTACACGATCCCAGAAAAAATTAAAAAAAAACCGCGGTCTGTTTCCAGACCACGGTTTCTTCAAGCTTTAGTTGATGCAAATTAAGCAGCAACAACCTGCAACTTGATGTTTGCAAATACGTCAGCATGCAAGTGCAACTCGATGTCGTACTCGCCCACTTCACGCAAGGTGCCGTTTGGCAACAATACTTCGCTCTTCTGCACTTCAACGCCTGCTGCAGTTACTGCATCAGCGATGTCGCGCGTACCGATTGAACCAAACAATTTACCTTCGTCACCAGCTTTAGAGCTAACAACGATAGCTTCAAGTGCATTTACTTTCTCTGCACGCTCTTCCGCAGCAGCTAAGTCAGCAGCGATTTTCGCTTCCAATTCAGCGCGGCGCTCTTCAAAAACTTTAATGTTCGCTTCGGTTGCAGGAACTGCTTTACCGTTAGGGAACAAGAAGTTACGTGCATAGCCAGACTTAACAGAAACTTGGTCACCCAAGCTACCTAAGTTGGCAATTTTGTCTAATAGAATGATTTCCATTGTTCGCTACCTCTGAGTTTCGATCGTTCGCGATGCTGGCTTACTGATGTGAATCAGTATAAGGCAGCAACGACAAGTAACGTGCACGTTTGATGGCACGCGCCAATTGACGCTGGTACTTCGCAGAAGTGCCAGTGATACGGCTAGGAACGATTTTGCCACTCTCAGTGATGTAGTTTTTCAGAGTAGCGATATCTTTGTAATCAATTTCTTTTACGCCTTCAGCCTTGAAACGGCAGAATTTACGGCGACGGAAAAAACGAGCCATGATGGTCTCCTCAAATCTTCACAAGTTGCTGGGCATGAATCACAAGTTTTGCGACACCGTTTTTATCTTCGATTCGATTCAAAAAACCGCTGACTTGTACTTGCATCCCAACGTTTAATTCGTTTGCCCATTGCGGTGCATCATCGCCACTCATTACGACTTGTATGCGAACATAACTGCGTCGTTGTAGTCCTGCTTCGTGTTGCAATGAACGGTGTTCAAGTGCGAAACGAAGGTGGCTTACACCAGCTGGACTGCGAGTCAATTTAGGCGGAAAACAAATACTGCCACCTAAAACGAATTGATTGCTTAATTCCACAATAGTTGACGATACCTCACAGCTTATGCTGATGCGTTCTCGTCTTGCTCTTCAGTACGGCTATCTGATTTGCGTTCTTCTTTTTTGTTCAAAGGAGAAACTTCAGTCACCGCTTCTTTCTTACGCATAACCATGTTGCGAAGTACTGCATCGTTGTAACGGAAAGCTGTTTCCAACTCTTCAACAACTTCAGCTGATGCTTCGATGTTCATCAACACGTAGTGCGCTTTGTGCAACTTGTTGATTGGGTAAGCCAATTGACGACGGCCCCAGTCTTCCAAACGATGGATGGTGCCGTTACCTTGTTTGATCGTTTCGCTGTAACGCTCGATCATACCAGGTACTTGCTCGCTCTGGTCCGGGTGGACCATGAATACGATTTCATAATGACGCATTTCTGCTCCTTATGGTTCATAGCTACTGGTAGGCTCAGTCACACCTGCAGCAGCAAGGAACGCTTTTTGGATAGTTAAACTAACTTAGACTGATTTAAGCCGCGGGATTCTAGCTGAAAAAAGCGCCGATCACAAGCTTTACTCGACGCTTTCCGCTTTCTCAATAAGGTCAACCAGCACTTTGACAAAGCGCTCCGGTAGCGCGCCAGCAACTTCTTTCGGCCCTTGAATCCGAAATTTTTGCTGCTCGACCACGCCTTCAGCGTTTTTAGGAGTTAACAATTGTCCGTTCAATACCACTTGCTCCTGCTCTGCCACACTAATTTCAACCGTCCAAGCGTAGTCGGCAGGTTCATCCACAAGTAACCACTCATGGCGACTTTCAATGCGCTGCTGCACGTCAAATTGTACATCGGCAGTGAACTGCGATTCATGCTGCTCTTGGTAGCTGACATAAAGCTGTGGCTTTTCAGTTCGCTCGCCAGGTAAGTATTCGCCGGTCGGCAACCACGCTAACGCTAATAGCACCATCACAATGAGCGATAGCATAATCGGGCGCATCCGCAACATCGGAAACTTTTGCATTAGCGGCCCACCTGACGTTGACGAACCACTTCAAATAAACAAACACCCGTCGCTACCGAGACGTTCAAACTTGATACCGTTCCCAACAATGGAATTTTGATGAGCTCATCGCAAGTTTCACGCGTTAACCGGCGCATGCCGTCACCTTCTGCCCCCATCACTAACGCGGTGGCTCCTTTAAGGTCAACATCATAAACGGACTGCTCTGCTTCACCTGCGGTGCCCATCACCCAAACATTAAGATCTTGCAGCTGCTTCAACGCCCGCGCCAAATTGGTCACTTGCACCAAAGGTACAGTTTCAGCCGCACCACAGGCCACTTTACGCACCGTCGGATTTAACGACGCCGACTTGTCTTTTGGCACGATGACCGCCGTAACACCTGCGGCATCAGCTGTCCGCAAACAAGCGCCCAAATTATGTGGGTCGGTAACCCCATCAAGTACAAGAAATAAAGGTGCTGACGACTTCTCTACTAAATCCGGTAAATCATTGTCGCTCAACAGCGGCGCCTCTAACGCCACAACGACGATCCCCTGATGGTTGCCACCGTCAGCCTTTTTATCTAAGGTCGCTTTGGGCACAAATTGCGGTTTCACGCCCATACGCTGTGCGCCTTTAATCAGTGACTGCAAGGCATTATCTTGACGTTCACGGGTCGCAAACATCTCCACCACCCGCTCCGGGTGACGTTCCACCAACGCACGCACCGCATGTAAGCCAAATACCGCTACCTTTTTACTCATGATGTTCGTTTACCTTTTTTTCCTTTCGCTGCTTTACGCTTACTTTCAACTTTGGCGCGTTTCGCTTTGAGTTTTTTAGACTTTTCACGTTTCTTTTGACGTTGACTACGCGGTGGCTCGGGTGCTTTTTCAGCACGCGGCATACGTTCTTTGCCGGTCGGGCTCTCGGCCGCCAGAAGCGTAAGATCGATTTTCCGTTCGTCCAAATTCACGCTGCGAACGCGAATACGAACCTTGTCGCCCAACCGATACACGCGACGGCTGTTCTCGCCAATCAACAAATGCCGCTCATTATCGTAGTGATAATAATCATTGTCGAGATTTGAAATGTGGACCAGTCCATCAATATGCAGGTCATTTAAGCGAACGAATAACCCAAAATTGGTTACGGCAGCAATAACACCGTCAAACTCTGCGCCAATGTGATCTTGCATGTATTCGCATTTCAACCACTCATCGACCTGACGGGTAGCGTCGTCAGCACGTCGCTCAGTCATCGAGCAGTGCTCACCGAGTTCATCTAATTGCTCATCGGGGTACATCCATGCGCCTTCAAGTGCCGGACTTGGACCTTGCTGCTTTTTCAAAATGGCTTTTACGGCACGATGCAGAATCAAGTCAGGGTAACGCCGGATGGGCGAGGTAAAGTGCGCGTATTGCTCCAGTGCCAAGCCAAAGTGTCCAGCATTGTCCGGTGAATACACAGCTTGCTGCATCGAGCGCAGCAACATGGTTTGGATCAGCTCAGCATCTGGCCGTTCGCGGACTTGCTCAAGCACTGCTGCGTAATCTTTCGGCGCAGGGTCATCGCCACCACTCATGGTCAAACCTAACTCAGCCAAAAAGCCGCGGAAATTGGTCAGTCGTTCACTGGCGGGTGGTTCATGCACGCGGAACAAAGCGCCAGCTTCGTCATGTTGTTCAATAAAACGCGCGGTCGCCACATTCGCCATGATCATACATTCTTCAATGATCATATGAGCGACATTACGGCGCACCGGCTCAATGCTTTCAATTTTTCGCTCAGCGTTAAAAATGAAGCGCGTTTCGAGCGTTTCAAATTCAATGGCTGAACGCAATTGACGGGCCTTTTTCAACACTTTGAAAAGACGATGAAGATGATCAATTGGCGTCAAAATCGCCGCATGCTCCTGCCGCAACTTAGGTTCGCCATCTAAAATTGCCGCCACCTTGGTATAGGTCATGCGCGCATGTGATTTCATTACCGCCGGATAAAACTTCGCGTCACCTAATTTGCCATGCGCGGAAACATGCATTTCCGCGACCATGCACAAGCGATCCACGTCAGGGTTCAATGAACACAAGCCGTTAGAGAGCTTTTCGGGCAACATAGGTACCACAAAGTTTGGAAAGTAGACCGAGTTGCCGCGTTCAAGGGCATCTCGATCAAGCGGTGTGTTCGGGCGTACGTAATAACTCACATCGGCAATGGCCACCCACAAGCGCCAACCGTCGCCATCAGGTTCAGCGTACACGGCATCATCAAAGTCACGGGAATCATCGCCATCAATGGTGATCAACGGTAATTCACGCAAGTCGACCCGACCTTCGTAAGCACTCTCCGGTACAGTTTCAGCCAAAGCATCCACTGCCGCTTGTGTCTGTGCTTGCCACTCGGTCGGAATATCATGTTCGCGGATGGCGATTTCAATTTCCATCCCTGGCGCCATATGCTCACCCAAAATCTCAGTGACTTCACCGATTGGCGAAGTGCGACGATTTGGCCGGCGGGTAATTTTCACCACCACAATTTGACCATGACGCGCACCATTTCGACCTTCATCTGGGATCAAAATATCTTGATTCAAGCGACTATCGTCAGGCACCACAATGCCTAAGTCATGATCGACAAAGAAGCGCCCCACCACACTGGTTTCACGCGGTTCAATGACACGAACAATACGCCCCTCTTTACGGCCTTTGGGGTCTTTACCCTGCTCTTGCACCAAAACCACGTCACCATGCATGACGCTATACATTTGATTCGGTGCAATAAAAAGGTCATCACCGCCATCTTCCGGGCGGCAAAAACCAAAGCCATCACGGTGGCCAATGATACGGCCTTTAATTAAGTTCATCCGCGACGGAAGGCCATACGCATTGGCTTTGGTATAAATCAATTGTCCATCACGCTCCATCGCGCGCAAGCGACGTTTTACACCAATATGTTGGCGTTCGTCGGTGAGCTCGAAACGGGCGAGGATTTCCTCGAAAGTGATGGGTTTTAAGCGTGCTTCGACAGCTTCTAAAAGCTCATCACGCGAAGGGATCTCAACCTCATACTCAGGTTGCTGTTTTTCAAAGTCGTTTGTAGACATAGATTCTCAATGGTAAGTCGAGACGAAATTGCCTCGACAGAATAGCCCTGAGTATAACAGAAAATCAAACCACAACCGAGATCTCGACCATTGAATCCGTATATTTTTTAATCTTTTACCTGCGGCGGCACCGTCTTCATTGCACCGCCCCACGAACCATACAAGAAACCCGCTACAAGTTTGAATAAAACAGGGTTGTTTTGGTTTCCGTCTGCTCTGATTCATGCGCAAAAATACGTAACCGTAAATCGCTCATACGTTGCTCGGGTTTCGTCACGGCCACCACAGTCACCACCTGATGGTGCAGCGCACCTGCTGGCACGGTAAATGGCTGTGCGCCGAGCATTTGTAAACCATCGCCATCAACTAGTTCCAGCTCAAAAACTTGGGCGTAAGTAGCTTTGTTTAATAGCTTGATGGTGTATGTATTTTCCACCTGCCCTAGAGCGTTAATGCGAGACAGCGCTTGTCGATCGCGGATAATGTTCACCTCGAAGTTCTGCCAGCTTAGTGCCCACCACAGCGATGCGATAATCGTCACTGCCGCCATGAGTCCGTAGCCCCAGCGTACGACTTTTGCCGGCTTTTCACCGCTCGAGGATTGAAAACGAATCAAGCCTTTCGCATAGCCAAAACGCTCCATAACTGGGTCACAAGCATCGACACAAAGTCCGCAATTAATGCATTCATATTGAAGGCCATCGCGAATATCGATACCCACCGGACAAACCTGCACACACAACTGACAATCAACGCAATCGCCCAAGCCTTCGGGGTTTGAATTGCGTTTGCGCGGACCTCGTTGCTCACCTCTTTCGGTGTTATAGGTTACCAAACGTGTCGTCGCACCAAACATTGCAGATTGAAAACGTGCGTAGGGACACATGTGCTGGCACATTTTTTCCCTTAACCACCCCGCATTCAGATAAGTACATAACGCCAAAACAATAACCCAACCACTGATGACAGCCGATAAATTCAAGCTAAACAATTGTTGGTAAAGCTCCTTCACGGGCACGAAATACGCCATAAAGGATGTTGCCGTGCCTAGCGCTATGGCCACCCAAATCGTGTGTTTAGCGAGCTTCTTTAGCAACTTAGCGAAGGTCCAAGCCCCTTTATCTAACGCACGACTCTGGTGATGAGTACCTTCGATACGCCGTTCAACCCAGTTAAACAGCAAGGTCCAAACTGTTTGCGGGCAAGTAAAGCCACACCACACTCGGCCGTAGTAGGTGGTGACAAAAAACAGCACGAACGCGGCAAAAATGAATAGCAAAGCGAAAACCAACAGATCTTGTGGAAATAACGTAAGTGAAAATAGCCTTAAGGTTTGCCCAGACACGTCAAACAAAATAGCTTGCTCGCCTTGGTACTGCAGCATGGGAAAGCCAAGAAAAAGAATGAACAACACCACATTTAGCCAGCGTCGTCGCTGCTGGTAGCGGCCTTTCTCTTCTTTTATGTAGATTTTTCCGACACTGTTTCCGGTTTTGAAAATAATGTCTTTTTCGGCGATGCGGTTCGACTTCACGGCACAACTCACTCTGCAATCTTAAGTTGCGCCAAGTTTAATGACGCTAGCGCGCGCCAATAGATACAGACGAGAGAAGAAAAACTAGATCAGACGTCGCGTCTTATGCGCGACAAAAGTCAGGTAAGTGTTGTTTGATTTCGGCGAAGAACGCACGTAGCCATTGCTTATTGGCATGCGTAAGCGCAAACGAAGCATTCACCCGCAACCCGTGATTAAAGTGGTCATTCAAAGCGAACAGCTTACCCGGCGCGAGCGTAATATTTCGTTCCAACGCCGCTTTGTAAATTGCCGTGGTGTCAATGTTCTCAGCAAATACCACCCATAAAAAATAGCCCCCAGCATGACAGTGCACGGTGGCAATATCATCAATTTCATCACACAAAAACTGATACATCTCTTGCTTGCGCAAGGCCAAGGTCTTGCGCAATTCATCTAGATGCTGCTCATAGTTTTTCGTTGCGAGATAATCAACCAGTGACAATTGCATTGGCGCACTGGTCGCCAAAGTGCTCATCAACTGCAACTTTTGCACTGCCAACGCGCGCCTTCCAGCAACCACCCAGCCGATCCGAAAACCTGCCACCAAACATTTCGAAAACGAAGAACACAACATGACGTTATCCTCGGTATCAAAATGCTTCACGGTTTCGGGAGCCGTTGCACCTTCATACAACTCACCATAAACATCATCTTCAACCAACACCACCTGGTGCTGTTGCAACAGTGCAGCCACGCGCGCTTTTTCCGCACGCGTTAACGAGTAGCCCACAGGGTTTTGATAATTAGACATCAGCCAACAGGCTTTAATGTCATGGTCATTTAACGCCTGCGCAAGGGCTTCCAACTCCAGGCCGTGAACAGGGTCGGTCGGTACAGTTACAGCTTTGAGTCCCAGCCGCTCAAGCGTTTGTAACGCTCCGTAAAATGCCGGCGCTTCAATAATTACCGAATCCCCAGGCTGGGTCACCGCTTGCAGGCTTAAACTTAACGCCTCAAGCGCCCCTGCGGTGATCACTATGCCATCGGGGTTAACCTCTAGCCCGCGTGCGGCATAACGCTGCGCAATCAATTGTCGTAACGCTTGATTGCCCGGCGGTAAATTATCCAGCGCGGTCATTAACTCGATACGTTTCGACGCCGCAGCAATGGACTTATTCAATTGCTGCCGTGGCGAAAGCGCAGGATCTGGATAAGCAAATCCGAGGCTTAAAGTGTGAATGTCGCGCGAGGCTTGTAAGACTTCGAAGACAAAGTCATTAACGCTCACGGCTTCAGGGCGTTGATACAACATCTCAGCGTTGGTAACGGAGGGCGCAACCACATAACCAGAACGTTCATGAGCACGAATATACCCTTGGGACTCAAGCATCTGATAGGCGTGCACTACGGTCATCATGCTTAAACCGGAACGCTTCGCTTGTTCCCGAAGTGACGGCAACTTCTGCCCTGGCAACCAAATCTTGCTTTCAATTTGCGAGCGCAGTTGTTCGGCGAGTCGTTGGTACTTTTTCATAGGCTTCGCTTCGACAGAGTCACGGAAATACAGCAGATTGCGCGATATTATGAAGCTAAATACTTTGCAGGTATAGGCTAATCAATGATTTCAATAAGAATGATTCAATCAGATTTCTGGGCGATTGCCAGATGATGGTGCCGAAGGGGGGACTTGAACCCCCACGCTGTTACCAGCGGCGGATTTTGAATCCGCTGCGTCTACCAATTCCGCCACTTCGGCTTGAAGATTTGACTTGTACGTCGGTAGTGGCAGGCATTATACGCAACAGTTTTCCGTGATCAAGAAAATTATGACAAGTTTTGGTTCGTTCGGCTATTTCATAACCAAGTACGTCTTTTTTTACCCAATCCTTGCGTCTGCGCCCCCAGTTCAAGATAATCTGCAGGCATTTTTATCCAAGGAGTTGCTATGGCGAACGACAGCCCAGCCCAAAAATTACACGCATCGTTTCCAAGCGCTGGCTTTTTTCGCCGTTTCGCCGCTTGGGTTTATGATTTTTTAGTGGCTGTTGCCATTGTCATGTTGGCCTCAGGTATCGCCCTTGGTTTCGCTGCCCTGCTGACCGCAACTGGTGTCGTCACTCTTCCCGCCGACATGGACCATGCAGCGTGGCTCAATAGCTCACCTTTGTATGGGGTCTACTTACTCTTGGTACTCGCTGGCTTCTTCGGTTGGTTTTGGCGCCGCAGTGGCCAAACCCTCGGCATGCGCGCCTGGCGCTTGAAAGTTCAGCAACGTGACGGTAGCCGACTGACGCGCAAACAAACGTTGATCCGTTTACTCACCTGCTTATTTGGACTCGGTAACTTGTGGGTCTTGGTGGACTTCAAACATCGCCGCGCGTGGCACGATTACGCGGCCGGCACTGAGTTAGTCACGCTCTCCAAAGAAGCCAACCAACTGTATTACTGGAAAGAGCTTTAACCCCCCAAAAGGCGCCCACGGCGCCTTTTTGTTATGCGCCACGGCGCTGCATCATCCAAATGGCGGCGGTGGCAAAGAGTGCACTGGGTAGCAAGGCACCGAGCATCGGCGGCAATTGATACACTTGCGCTAAGGGGCCAAAAATCTCATTGCTGACATGGAAACCAAAGCCAGTGATGACCCCCAACAAAATGCGCGCCCCCATGGTTTGTGAACGCAGTGGACCAAAAATAAACGATAACGCCACCAACAACATTACCGCCACAGTCACCGGTGCCAATAGTTTACGCCATAACGCTAATTGATAACGATCGGTCGCCTGTTGATTCGCTTGTAAATAGTCCAGATAATCCACCAAGCCAGAAATAGATAAAGCCTCAGGTTTCACCGTCACGACCCCGAGTTTATCGGGAGTTAATGACGACTCCCACACCCATCGCGGGTGTTGCTGTTCAACGATTTGTTCAACACCATGCTCAGTAATCACCACGTCACTGAGTAACCATTGACCATTTTGATAGGTTGCTGCTTCGCCTTGCACTACCGACTTAAGATCACGCTGTTCATCAAAACGATAGATCGTCAGCTCACGCAAGCGTCCGGTATCTTCCACCTCGCTAATATTAACAAAGTGGGTGCCGTCCTTCGCCCAAACGCCTTGCTGAGCGGAGATCAAACTGCCGCCAGAAATCGCCGAAGCGCGCAGCTCTCGCCCTTGCGCTTCGAGTTGTGGGGCAACCCACTCGCCCATGGCCATGACCGCCAACATCATCACGACCGCGGCTTTCATCACCGAGCCAACAATGTTTAAGCGTGAGCGCCCTGCGGCCAACATCACGACAATCTCAGAGTTGCTGGCAAGCATCCCCATCCCAATCAAACCACCTAATAGCGCCGCCATTGGGAAAAACACTTCGACATCACGCGGCAAGCTATACAACACAAACAAGCCGGCGTCGGCGACAGAATAGCTACCTTTACCGACCGACTTAAGTTGTTCGACAAAACGAATCATCGCTGACAAGCCACTCAACACTGCTAAGCTTAACAGTGACGTGGTCAGTACTGTGCGGGCAATGTAACGGTCTAAAATAGAAAAATTCAGCATCTTAAGACCTCCGCAACTGGGCGAGCAGACGCAAGCCAAAGGGGCGGCCTTTGCCAATCAAAATCATGCCAAAGATAAGCAGCAACACATGAATCCACCATAAGCCTATCGCTGCTGGAATTACACCGTCAGCAACAGCAGAGCGTGCAGCCATAAGCAACAGGAAGTAGCCCAAGTAAATCAATAGCGCCGGCGCCATGCGGGCGAACTTACCTTGGCGCGGATTCACACGGCTCAGCGGCACTGCAATCAACGTTAGTAGTGGCATCGCCAATGGAATCGCAATACGCCACTGCCACTCTGCCGCAGCTTCTGGATGGTTTTCTTGCCACAATTCAGGCGTACTGTACGCCTCTAGCTTACGGCTATACTCTGTCGACTCTTGTTCTTTAATTTGTAGCTGGTAACGGGTGAATTCCATCACCTGATAATCCCCTTCGCCGCTATTCCGTGCATATCGCGTTCCATCATTCAGCACCAACTGTTGTGAACCTGTATCGGTTGCAACCACACTACCGGTGTCTGCCATCACCACACTACCGCCAACCACCCGGTTGTTCTCATCGCGCAGCGACTGCGCTACAAAAACTTCATCCAAGTCGCCCGTTTCCGTGAGCCCTTGCACAAAAATCACCGCTTTTTGGTTACTTGCTTGCTGAAAGCGCCCCGGAAAAATCACTGATAAGCCACTATCGCTACGTGCTTTTTCTTCTACTTCGCGTTCTTTTTCGAGCGACCAAGGCACCATCCATAAGGTCAAGGTCGCGGTAATTAGTGCCAACACACAAGCGACCACCAAGGTCACCCGAGCGACATACCACTCGCTCACGCCGCAGGCATGTAGTACAGTCATTTCGTTATCCGCGTAAATACGTCCGTGCGCCAACAAAATGCCAAGGAATAAACTCAAAGGAAGAATAAGCGCCGCCAACGCCGGCAGGTTCAAACCGAGCAGTTTTATGACGAGGTCGCCAGGGATTTCACCCGCAGAGGCGTCGGCCAGCACACGAACGAACTTTTGGCTGACAAATATGGTCATCAACACCACTAAAACGGCGATCTGAGATTTGAAGGTTTCTCGCATTAAATAGCGGAATATACGCACTAGTGACCACTCTTAACGTTGCTTTTTGCTGGAAAATACGCAATTTTTCAGTAAACTTGTCATTTTACCAAGAATTATTCTATGACAGTCTTACCCTGTCAACCGCCTAACACGGGAGTACCTATGGAGTTTAGCGTCAAAAGTGGCAGCCCAGAAAAACAACGCACGGCGTGTATCGTCGTCGGGGTTTTTGAACCACGTCGTTTATCAGGTGTAGCTGAACAGCTCGACCAGGTTAGCGAGGGCTACCTCAGCGGACTGCTACGCCGCGGGGACCTCGAAGGTAAAGCTGGCCAAATGCTGTTGCTGCACCACGTACCAAACATCCTCAGCGAACGCGTTCTTCTCGTTGGTTGCGGAAAAGAACGTGAGCTTGATGAACGTCAGTATAAACAAATTATTGAAAAAACCATCCATACATTGAACGAAACAGGTTCAATGGAAGCCGTTTGCTTCTTAAGTGAACTGCATGTTAAAGGTCGCGACACCTACTGGAAAGTACGCCAAGCGGTCGAAGCAGCGCAAGCTGGTTTGTACACCTTTAACCAATTAAAAACCCGCAAAGAAGAACCGCGTCGTCCGTTGCGGAAGTTGGTGTTCAATGTTCCGACCCGCCGTGAATTGCCCCTCGGTGAGCGAGCCATTCAACATGGCCTCGCAGTGAGTAAAGGCATGAATGTTTGTCGTGACGTGGCCAACATGCCACCGAATATTTGCACGCCGCGCTATTTGGCTGAACAAGCCGAAGCTTTAGCTGAACGCTATGACAACTTATCTTTCAGTGCGGTCGACGAGCAGCAAATGGCAGAACTAGGCATGAACGCCTATCTTGCTGTGGGCCGTGGCTCAGAGCATGAGTCAGTACTTACCTTGTTGCATTACAAAGGTGCTGCCGACGATAGTGCTCCGATCGTTTTGGTCGGCAAAGGCCTCACCTTCGATGCTGGCGGTATTTCGATCAAACCGTCGGCCAATATGGATGAAATGAAATACGACATGGGCGGCGCTGCTTCTGTGCTCGGTACCATGCAAGCCTTGGCCGAATTGCAATTGCCCGTTAACGTAATTGCCGCCATTGCTGGCTGTGAAAACATGCCAGATGGCAAAGCCTACCGTCCGGGTGACGTGCTCACGACCATGAGCGGCCAAACTGTTGAAGTGCTCAACACTGATGCCGAAGGTCGTTTGGTCTTGTGTGACACCCTCACCTACGTCGAGCGCTTTGAGCCAGATACGGTGATTGATGTGGCCACCCTCACCGGTGCCTGTGTCATTGCCTTAGGGGCACACGCAAGTGGTTTAATGAGCTCACACAACCCTCTGGCCCATGAATTACTCAATGCCTCTGAGCAAAGTGGTGACCGCGCATGGCGCTTACCGCTTTGGGACGAGTACCAAGAGTCGCTCGAAAGCCCATTTGCCGACATGGCCAACCTCGGTGGGCGTGAGGCGGGAACCATAACCGCCGCCTGTTTCTTATCGCGCTTTAGCAAGAAGTACAACTGGGCGCATTTAGACATCGCTGGTACCGCTTGGCGCAGCGGTGCGAAAAAAGGCGCAACGGGCCGTCCAGTACCTCTGTTAACGCAATTTTTGTTAAATCGCGCTGACAGCGGACAGTCAGACTAATTATGGTGCACGGGATCTTTTACGTCCTCGATGGCGTCGACGAAGCACAACAGCAACAACTGTTTTGCGACATTATTACGGAACGCTGGCGTGAGCTTGGCAGCGTTCGCGTGTGGTGTCGCGATCAACAGCATGCCGAAGCACTCGATGAGTTACTTTGGCAACAGCCTGCTGAACGTTTTGTGCCGCACAACCTGGTCGGCGAAGGCCCCGCTCAAGGTGCGCCAGTAGAACTCTGTTGGCCGACAGCAGCTGTGAGCCAGCGCCGCTGTAAAGTGGTCATCAACTTTATGCCAACCGCGCCGCAGTTTGCCGGCGCGCAACTTATTATTGATCAAGTTCCCAGCGAGCCCGAACAGCGCCAGCTCGCCCGTGAGCGTTTTAAATGGTATCGCCAACAAGGTGTACAACTGACCACGCAAAACGCGACAGAACTTACCTCAACTCAAACTAATTAACGTCGTGAAGGTTTCTCATGGATAAAACGTATTCGCCAAATGCCATCGAGCAAGCGCTCTATGAAAAGTGGGAGCAGGCAGGTTATTTTAAACCGTCCGGCCAAGGTGACAGCTACTGTATTATGATCCCACCTCCCAATGTCACCGGGAGCTTGCATATGGGTCATGCGTTCCAGCACACCATTATGGATACCTTGACGCGCTACAAGCGTATGGATGGCTTCAACACGCTTTGGCAGGTTGGTTCAGACCACGCCGGTATCGCCACTCAAATGGTGGTCGAGCGTCAATTGGCCGCACAAGGGCAAAGCCGTACCGAGCTAGGACGTGACAAGTTCATTGAAAAAATCTGGGACTGGAAAGCACAATCTGGCGGTACCATCACTCAGCAAATGCGTCGCCTGGGTGACTCAGTCGACTGGGATCGCGAGCGCTTTACCATGGATGATGGCCTTTCGAACGCAGTAAAAGAAGTGTTTGTGCGTTTGCACAAAGAAAACCTTATTTATCGCGGTAAGCGTTTGGTCAACTGGGATCCTAAACTGCAAACCGCCATTTCCGATCTCGAAGTAGAAAATAAAGAACAACAAGGTCACATCTGGCACCTACGTTATCCGCTTGCTGATGGTGCAACCACCGCAGACGGTAAAAATTACCTAGTGGTCGCCACCACCCGTCCAGAAACCATGCTGGGCGACGTTTGTGTTGCCGTGCATCCTGATGATGAACGTTATCAAGCACTGGTTGGCAAGTTTATTGACCTACCACTGGTGAATCGCCGTATTCCGATCATTGCTGATAGTTATGTGGACCAAGAATTTGGTACCGGCTGTGTGAAAATCACCCCAGCCCATGACTTCAATGACTACGATATTGGTAAGCGTAACCAGATGGCGATGATCGCCGTGCTCGACGACCATGCCAAAGTGCGTCAACAAGCCGGTCTTTACACTGCTACCGGTGAAGCCATTGACACTATTGATGGCTTTGACGGCACCCTGCCAGAAGCCTATCAGGGACTGGATCGTTTTGATGCGCGCAAACAGGTCGTTGCTGACTTTGATGCGCTTGGCTTACTCGACAAAGTTGAGAAGCATACCAATAAAGTGCCATATGGTGACCGTGGTGGCGTGCCGATTGAACCGCATCTCACCGATCAGTGGTACGTGCGTGTTGCGCCAATGGCCGAAGTTGCGACCAAAGCAGTGGAAGACGGCGAGATTGAGTTTGTTCCTAAGCAATACGAGAACATGTACTTCGCTTGGATGCGTGACATCCAAGATTGGTGTATTTCACGTCAGCTGTGGTGGGGCCATCGTATTCCAGCTTGGTATGACGCTGAAGGCAACGTTTATGTCGGTCGTGATGAAGCAGAAGTGCGTGCTGAACACGGCTTAGCCGACGACGTCGTGTTAAGTCAAGACGAAGACGTGCTCGATACCTGGTTCTCGTCTGCGCTGTGGACCTTCTCCACTTTGGGCTGGCCAGAGAATACTGACGACTTGCGCACCTTCCATCCGACCGATGTCTTGGTGACCGGTTTCGACATTATTTTCTTCTGGGTCGCCCGCATGATCATGATGACCATGCACTTCCTCAAAGACGAAAATGGTAAGCCGCAGGTACCGTTCAAAACCGTTTATGTGACTGGCCTCATTCGTGACGAAGAAGGTCAGAAAATGTCGAAGTCAAAAGGTAACGTGCTTGACCCTCTCGACATGATCGACGGTATTGGTCTTGAAGAGCTTGCGCAAAAACGCACCGCCAACATGATGCAACCGCAGCTGGAAGCGAAAATTAAGAAACGCACCGAAAAGCAGTTCCCTGAGGGCATCACCGCTCATGGTACTGACGCCTTGCGTTTCACCCTCGCGGCACTGGCCTCGACCGGTCGTGATATTAACTGGGACATGAAGCGCCTTGAGGGCTACCGCAACTTCTGTAACAAACTCTGGAACGCCAGCCGCTACGTGTTGATGAATACCGAAGAACATGACTGCGGTATGGATGGCGGCGCGATGGAGCTGTCGTTGGCCGACCAGTGGATCATCGAGTGCTTCAATGACACGGTAAAACAGTTCCGCTCAGCGTTAGACAATTACCGTTTTGACCAAGCAGCGGCAATTGCATATGAGTTTACTTGGAACCAATTCTGTGACTGGTACTTAGAGCTTACCAAGCCGGTCTTGTTCAATGGTTCAGAGGCGCAGTTGCGTGGCACACGTCATACGCTTGTGACCGTGCTAGAACAGTTGCTGCGTTTGTTGCACCCATTGCTGCCATTTATCACTGAAGAGATTTGGCAGCGCGTCGCACCGCTGGCGGGTATCCAAGCAGACACCATCATGCTGCAAGCCTACCCGCAAGTGGCCGAGCAACGCTTCGCTACCGCGCGTGACGATATGGAGTGGTTAAAGCAAGTGATTCTTGCGGTGCGTAACATTCGTGGCGAAATGAACTTGTCACCAAGTAAGCCTTTGCCAGTGATGATTGCCAATGCCGACGAGCAAGCGCAAGCGCGGTTACAGCAAAACGAAAGCTTCCTTGCAGCCTTAGCAAAATTCGAAAGTATTGCTTTCCTTACCAGCAGCGACGAAGCGCCAGCAAGTGCCACAGCCTTGGTGGGTCGTATGGAGATTCATATTCCAATGGCTGGTCTTATCGATACCGCAGCTGAGCTTGCGCGTCTTGATAAAGCACTTGAGAAAGCTGAAAAGGAAGTCGCAATGTTCGCCCGCAAGCTAAGCAACGAGAACTTCGTTAGTAAAGCACCTGCGGACGTTATCGCGAAAGAACGTGAAAAGCTGCAAAATGCCGAAGAAACCCTTCAGCAATTGCAACAACAACGTGAGAAAATTGCGGCGCTATAACAGCGCCGCAAGCATCGCAATCACTGCAGCTAGTAGTGGAATTGCCACGGTGACCACAAAGATGTCTTTATAGGCCTCTTTGTGGGTCAACCCCATCAAGGTTAGCAGTGCAATCACTGCACCAGAGTGTGGCAAAGAATCTAACCCACCTGCGGCTAAGTTTGCCAAACGGTGGAGCACCTCTGCACTGACCCCAGCCTCCAAATAAGCCGGCGCCAAGCTCGACATGAAAATCTGTAAACCGCCTGATGCTGATGCCGTGATCCCCGAAATTAAGTTTGCTGACACTAACACCGATACTAGCGGTGAAATATCCAAGCTTAACAACCAAGCGGCGAACGCATGAAAACCTTCGGTTTGAATCACCACACCACCAAAACCTATCACCGCCGCGGTGTTAATTAGCGGTAGCATGGCATCATCAACCCCATGCCCCGCCGTCGCAACAAAGTCCTTACGTACGGAAGCAAACAACAGGTAACACAACAGGCTGCCCACCAGCAACGCAAAACTCGCCCATAGCACAGGCTGACTGTTGGCGAAGGTTTGCCACGCCGAAGTAACACCTGCCATGGTTAAAACTCGCGGGAGCATAATGGTTATCAACACCACCAAAATCGGTGTTAGTGAAAGCATCAAACCAGGAAGCTTAGTGCCCTCTTTGGGCGCCAATGCCGCCATCTGCTCATCTTTGTCGTTGGCCACGTACACTTCACCCTGCGCCTGCGCACGCCGCCATTGCCACTGCAGATACCACATGCCACCCAGCGCCATCACTAAACCGGCAAGCACACCGTACCAACCACCAGCGAAGAGATCAGTCCCCAAACTACGCGCCGCAATCACGTTGTGGATCGATGGTGTACCCGGTAGTGCGGTCATGGTAAAGGTACCGGCACCTAACGCGATCGCCGCAGCATACAGCCGGCGTGGTATATTGGCTTCACGCATTAAGGTAACGCCGATCGGATACATGGTGAACATCACTACAAACACTACCACGCCACCATAAGTCAGCACCGCACACACCAGCATCGCAATCCACAGCGCCCGGTGATGTCCCAAACGCTCGGTAATACCAACAGCAACGCCCTGCGCCGCATGGCTCGCCGCCATCACCCGGCCAAACAACCCGCCACACAAAAACAGCAGTAAGAAATTCCCAGCAAAACTGAATGCGCCTGAGGGGCCAAACGGGAAAAACTTCAAAAAAACATCGGCGAGCGACAGTTGATTGGTCACGCCAATCACCAAAATAGACACCAACACTGCGAGTAAAATATTCACGCCACGCAATGCCAAAACAATCAATAAAACTAACCCAGCCACTAAGCCAACATCGGCCATCGTCCTGCACTCCTAAGCAATTTATCGTAATTATTATGTTGCTTAGTTGTACGCAGTTTCAGCTTGAAAAGCAAAAAAAAGTGGCCGCCCTGAGGCCGCCACTTTGGTTTCAAAGTTATGTATTTTCAACTACTTAACGACGGCGGCGTACACCAACCATCAGTAGGCTTGCGAACACAAATAACCATCCCATGTTGCCGCTTGACGATGAACCTGAATCAGGCTCACTGCCACCATTATCACCACCACCGGTGGCTGGTGGCTCTTGACCATCAGAAACAACGGTTAAGGTAAAGCTGGTTGACGCTTTGTCGGTTGGATATTCGCTATCGTAGACAGTTACCGTGACCGTCGTTTCACCATGGAAATGCTCAGCTGGAATCAAGTTAAAGCTATCGCCTTCAACTTCAGCTGTGACATTGTCGCCAGTGGCTTCGATCACATTTGGTGCTGCGTTAACATCGGTGTATTGCACACGAATGTCATCAATACGGCTGTTTTCATCGACACTCATATCGGCAATAGGCGCGATTTGAATGTTACCTTGAACCGCAACATCATGTACTTTGGTTACCGTTTCACCGCGCTCAATCATGTGCGTTAACGTGATCGGTAAAGTTTGGCCAACGGCTTCTGGCTGCACAAAGACTTGGAACGAAAGCTCTACTTCGCTTTGCTCCGGACCTTGGTAGTCAAAACACATCACCAAGTCGTCTTCGAGCACCTCATCAAGGTTGTCATAACCAACAAATGTTTGATGATAGCCGTCTTTTGGACCACCGTTTTTCGACCAAGTGCTAGTGAAGCCTTCGATGAAAATACCACCTTCAGCGACATTGGCACCTAAGTTGTCATAGGCCAAAACGATCTCAAACATGTCAGGGTTGTAGTCCATACCACTGCGGAGAATCACTTGATAATCAAAGGTCTCACCAGTGTTGGTATCGGTTACGTTATCGTACTCAAGGAAGACCAGGTCACCCAGGTCCGGACGTTCGCTGGCGTACTGACTCGCAATGGTTAAGCCTTGCGGGTCTTCCCAATGGCGCGCATAGGTCATCTCAAAACTACCGCGCCAGAACGGCGCGATGGCCTCACCCAAGAAGCCCGGGCCACGGTCCCATTTCATCGGCCAGAAACCACCGTTAAATTGCAACACGCCAACATTGTGCAGGCGCACATAGCCACCGCTTTCAGCGTTATACAACTCAAACTTGGCGTTCTCGTTGGCAAACAACCAGTTCAGAGGAACATCTTGGAACTGTGTCGCGTCACCTACCAACCAAGGCGCATTCGGCTGAATGCCAAACTCTTCAAACAAGTCGATGTAACCACCGCTCGAATACTCATCAATAAGCGGTGTATGACATTGCGCTGAACTCAAATTGGTCGTCATCACATACTCAGGCGCGACATCACGCGTTGAGATTTGCTGTCCTGAAAGGTTCAGGTTGACATCACTCACACTCAGTTGCTCTTGCAGGTCATCACGACTGATCCGCACCGTTTCAGGCACGATACGTAAGCCCTCTGGCAAGGCCACATCAAGATCGTAACTACGATCGTCACGTTCTAAGTTAGCATTGAGTTTTAGCTTAACGTCCAGCAACTGCTGTGGGCGCGCTTTGGTCTGACTCACACGCCACTCCACCACGTCTTTCGCGCGTTTGAAGTTTAACGAAGCAAAGCCAATACTGCCGGGCGCATCCGCGTTCACACCAAGATCGAAAGCACCGTAGTAGCGTTCGCCTTGTTCCGCTTCAGGCAAGTTCCAATGCAATTCAACATCGTAACGTCCCTGCCCGTCATGGCTTGGCGTGCCGCTAAGTGACAACAAGCCAAGATCATCGGTCTCATGTAACACCGCATACCCGGTGGTTACCTCGACTGCACCTTCACCATAGGCCATTGCCGTGGCAACCCAGTATTGCCCTGGAGCTGGGTTTTCAAGGCTACAGTAGTTGTGTTCCGACTGACTGGTCGACATACACACCAACTCACTGTCATACTCAGCTTTAATGGCTGATGCGTCCGCCTCTGCTGATGGAATGAAACCTTGGTTCCCATTCGCGTCGCGCCCCATAATGATGTACGGCATCAGCTTGGCATAGCGAGTCTCCAGTGGGTTCACACCGCCAACAATTTCCGCGCGTTGCGTTTCCACTACTAAGCGCTTGGTGCCTACCGGTACGTCAACGAGCTGAATATCCCAACCACGTTCAATTTGATCAGGCTCCAAAAACGGCCCCACGGCGTCCAGCGTCGCGGTTGATGTGGTTGGCTTCACTGGCCCATAGAAACGTGGGGTAAGCTCACTGAATGCTTCGGTATCAAGGGTAAAGCGCGCACTGCCATAATCACGGCTGTAGTCAATATCAATCGAGCTTGGCAACTGCCCTTGCGAACTACCAACCAAAATTGGCATGTGTGCGGTTGGATGACGGCCTGAGGTCTCGGTTAATACGACGTTGCCGTTAAACAGCATGCCAGCGTTACCAACATTATCCCAAGCTCCGCCTGGCTCATCTGGCTCAATGTTGTGCTCGATGCGGTCAGGCACCTCAACATTAATCACTAGCGTTTGGCTTTGACCAGCTTGCAAGGTAAAGCTTGCCGGTGTGACCGTCACTTCGACACCTTCTTCTTTGCCTTGTCCAGTCACTGTCCATGAACCATCTGCGGTGGCTGTCACCGTACGCATCCAGCTACAGCTTTGGTCACAGTTCATCTCAACCATCGAAGGTACGTTCAGCCAGTTTTCAGTGCCGCCGTTACTCGGGTCAGCATCGCGATAATTCTCGATACTCTCGTCCATGACCAAACCAGAACGGACGGCACGCTCAACGTTGATCGAACCTGAGCCCATCATAGCGTTGTTGTACGGTTCCAACAGTGTGTAACCGTTGTTTAACCGCACTTCTCCCGCGGTCAGCATCAATGCTGATTGAATTTCCGCTGGCGACCAATCTGGATGTGCTTGAGCCAGTAACGCCATCGCCCCTGCCACATGCGGAGACGCCATCGAAGTACCACTCATAAAGGTCCAGTCCGAGGCACGCGGTGCCGCGGTGAACGGCTGGTCATCAGCATTGGCAGCATAAATCTGTACACCAGGAGCGACCACATCAGGTACTAGCGTGTTGTTGGTACGACTTGGTCCCATTGACGTAAACGGCGCGAGGTTGTTGGCGAGGGCCTCATCAAAATCATAGTAGTTTTGATAATCGGTGATGGTTGCTGTCGCTGTACCGGCAGCACTATTGTTGACCCAGTTACGTAGTTGCCAGCGCACGCTTCGCGGCACTTGAATGCCAGGAATCACGTACTCTTCAGCCACTAAGTTGTCGGCGCGCCAATCGATATTCTGCAGAATAAAGCCACCTGCGCCACCCGCTGCCACATGCACAGCTTTATCGGTACGCGGAATACCACCGCGTTCGCATAACACGATTTGGTCGCTGGTAAAGGTGCCAGCAGGGAATGGCACATTACAGGTCTCTGCACCGAAATCATCCGTTGGATCAGGGTCTGCATAGTTCCCCGCTAGCACGACTTCACCGGTAATGCTTCCCGAGAAACTTACCCCTTGAATCGCTTCACTCGGTGGACGCGTTGAATCAGCACCGAAGTTTTGCAGCGCTTTCACACCTGCGGCCATCACTCGGTCATGTGACGCGGCACCGACGGTTGTGACCCACGGTGAACTATGGTCGGCTGACCAAAACGCTCCTGCGTTACCCGCTGCTGCCGCAACCGAAATGCCCGCTTCACGCGCAGCTAAGAAACCCAATTCAATCGGGTCACGCCAAGGTAAGCTTTCAGCGCCACCAATAGAGAAGTTGATAACATCGACACCATCCAGAATGGCGTCATCAATTGCTGCCAAAATCGCTGACTCAGGACACCCCGCATACGGATCACCTGACTGACCTGGCAAGCACACTTGATAAGATACAATATGTGCACGAGGAGCGACGCCACTGGTTTGCGGGAAGGCAAACGGCACGTCAATACCATCACTGACAGCTTCACCAGTGATCATTTGCAATGGTGTATCTAGAATGAGGTTGCCCGCGGCTGTTGATGCCGTATGTGAGCCGTGACCGTTATAGTCTTCACCGTTTGCCGGGCGCGCCATCTGTGGCGTACCCCAAGGGTTATCCTGCCACTCAGGGCCTTTATAGCTATCCGTGATATCGCTGTACGAACGCACCCCAACTAACTTATCGTTACAAAGGCTTGGATCGGTTTCACAATCGCCGACATAGTTGCCCGCGCCAAACGGGTTTGAGCTCGCGTAGCTGCCATCATCGGCGAACGCAGGATGATCAGTATTAATACCAGTGTCGAGTACACCGACCACCATCCCCTCGCCTTTCGCGCCAATCCCAGAAGGCACAGCAGTGCCCTGCCATACCGAAGTAGCACCGATAAACTCAGGACCACGGTCCGTACGGATCGACAACATGCGGTTCGGCGTAATGCGTTTTACCCCAGGCTGCTGAGACAAAATCAGCGCATCGTTTTGGCTCATTTCAACGACTGCCGCGTTATTCGCGATGGTCAATTGACGGCTGACGCGCAGTGCTGCACCGTGACCGCGCGCTTGTGACAACACCTTGTCTTGCTCTGTGCTCAGAAAAGCACTATAGCTGCGTACATCGTGGTCCGCCATGCTCAAGGTGCTGCGTCCCACGTAGTTACGTGATGACTTACGCGCTGTCGCGGCAAAACCTTGAACACCACCGTTGTAGGTGGCGACCGGTTGATGCTCAAACTGAACAATATAAGATTGGACGCCGGTGACTTCAGGGTCGTAATTGAATACCCCGCCATCTTGTTGACCGCGATGTTGATTAAGTACACCTGGCTGTCCGACAAACAAATTACCGGTTAACTCCGCTTGGCGTTGTGCGTGTGCCGCTTGAAATGCGGCAGCGTCAACTTCAGGTTGACCAAAGCCACCATCGCGGGTTTGCTCTACTGCCGCATACACCGCGCTACCGCTGTAAAGCGCGATACATGAAGCGAGAACGCTCTTTCGCAACAGGCGCCCTTTATTATTTTTATTAACTGTCATAGTTCCCCTCAAAATGAGTTAGTGCAAAAAAATTGCGCAACTCTTATAACAGGTCTATGACGTTCGTTGTGTAGCATTTTGTAGCACCGCAAGGGCGCATGAGGACAGAGGCAAGGTGCAATGCACCTTCACCTCACACAGCTAGAGTGGTAAGAGGAGTTAATGTAATTCGGCTTCGTCGGTATCGGTGTCGAAATAAGTGCCCCAGCCGTCGTATTCTACGCCGGTTTCGTTGGCAATTTCGCCCACCTGCTCCGTTTGCTGAGCTAGCAAGGTTGCCTCTAAACGCACCCGAGCTTCGGCCACGAAAGCAAATAAGCGTGAGCCATCGTCAAGCTCAAACTCATCGGCATCATCAACATGATAACCAACCTTCACCAATTCAACCGCAGCCTTTTCAAGCTTAGTAAAATCGGTACTTACTAAGTGATGCTCAATCGTAAAAAGCTCTTCCGTGGAAGCGCCATCGTCGATCAAAGCCGCTACGGTCTCATTACTTTGTTGCACAAGTGCTGCAATATCATTTGTCATCGAGCGCTTTCCCTTCTGCGAGTTCGTGATCAAGGTCACTGATCTTAGTTTGCATCAGTTGGTGACAATGCGCAGACAACGCACGCACCGACTCAGCACTGTAGTCATTAATTTTAACAGGCTTTAGCATTTCAACAATGACAGTACCGTTATTCCAACGATTGAGTTTGATGCGCCCGTGTAGGTTTGAGACACAAATCGGCACAATATCGACGTTTGCCTGTAACGCTGTACGAAAAGCCCCGGTTTTAAAAGGTAACAAGCCGCGACCATAGCTACGTGTTCCCTCAGGGAAAAGTAACACCGAGATTTTACGTTCTTTAATCGCCTCTGCAGCTTGCTCAATGGTGCCGCGCGCGCGTCCGATATTGTTGCGATCAATCAGAATATTGCCGGCAAGCCAATACAGTTGCCCGAAGAACGGGATCCATTTTAGGCTTTTTTTACCAATACTCACCGTACGCGGCGGCATCGCTCGGCTCAGCGTAAAAATATCGTAGGTGTTCTGATGATTGGCAATGTAGACGTACGGCGCACCTTCATACAGGCCTTCTGGCACACGAATGTCGAGCTTAACGCCCAAGATTTTGTGCATGCGGCCATACCAGTGGGCAAAGTAAGGCGTGTTATTTGGATGAAACGGCCGGATCAGACAGGTTAGTAATCCCAGCACACCACAAATCACAACAAAACATCCAAGTAAAATAATACGTACAACAGCGAGCATGCCATCTCCTCTTTAATGACTGCTCGCTATTATACCTATTTCTGTCGGCAAAATACCTCCGATCAGTCCTGCGCTTCAACAATAATCGCATCAACACGCTGCAAGCCACGCGGCAACTTATTCCCGCGACGGCCTCGCTCACCTCGGTAGTGCTCAAGATCACTTGGCTTCAAGGTAAGTTTGCGCTTACCTGCGAGCAAAGTAATCGGCGTATCGCTTGGCACCACATTGGTCGCCACAACATATTCTTCGCGTGATTGTGCGCGTAACGCCGGAATGCTGATCATTTTGTTGCCTTTTCCTTTCGCCAATTCCGGCAAGTCAGCTACAGGGAACAACAACATGCGACCTTCGTTCGAGACAACGACCAAGAGGTCATGGGCGATATCGACCACTTTGTTAGGCGGTAAAATTTTGGCGCCAGTAGGCAAGTTCAAAATGGCTTTACCGTTTTTATTGCGCCCCACCAGATCACTAAACTTGCAGACGAAACCGTAGCCTGCGTCTGAGGCTAGTAAATAGCGCTGTTCATCTTGCGCCATCAAGACCTGTTCAATGCTCTCGCCACCAACCAAGTTGAAACGCCCAGTTAAGGGTTCGCCTTGGGTTCGCGCCGACGGTAGTAAATGCGCTTCACAGGCAAAACTACGCCCTGAACTGTCTAAAAACACCACTTGCTGGTTGCTCTTACCTTGCGCGCTAGCAAGGAAGCTATCGCCAGATTTATAGGCTAAGGAGGCACCATCGACATCATGTCCTTTCGCAGCACGAACCCAGCCTTTTTGTGACAACACGACAGTCACCGCTTCAGCCGGCGTCAAATCGCGCTCGCTTAAGGCTTTAGCTTCATCGCGCTCGACCAGTGGTGAACGACGCGCATCTCCATATTTCTCTGCATCAGCAAGGATCTCTTTGCGGATCAAGGTCTTCATACGACGGTCAGAGCCTAACAACAACTCGAGTTGTTCACGCTCTTTTTCTAACTCGTCTTGCTCACCTTTGAGCTTCATCTCTTCAAGTTTGGCTAAGTGGCGGAGTTTTAACTCCAAAATAGCTTCAGCTTGCGTTTCTGATAGGTTAAAGCGCTTGATCAGTTCAGCTTTTGGCTCATCTTCATAGCGAATAATCGCGATAACTTCATCAATATTCAGATACGCGATCAGCAAGCCTTCGAGAATATGCAAGCGCGCCAGCACTTTATCTAAACGGTGCTGTAAACGACGTGTCACAGTATTTTGCCGGAACACCAACCACTCTTTAAGGACATTCAAGATCGGCTTAACTTGCGGACGACCGTCCAGTCCAAGCATGTTCAAGTTGACGCGATATTGCTTCTCTAAATCTGTGGTGGCAAACAAGTGTTGCATCATTTGCTCAACATCAACGCGATTCGAACGCGGCACAATCACCAACCGCGTTGGGTTTTCATGGTCCGATTCATCGCGTAAATCCGACACCATAGGTAATTTCTTCGCCTGCATTTGCCCGGCAATTTGCTCTAACACCTTAGCGCCAGAAGCTTGGTGCGGTAAGGCATGAATCACGACCTCACCATCTTCAAGCATGTACTTCGCGCGCATCCGCACGCTCCCACGCCCGGTCTCGTACATTTTTACAATGTCTTCGCGCGGGGTGATGATTTCAGCATCCGTTGGGTAGTCAGGACCTTGTAAATGCTCCATCACCTCGGCAAGGTCGGCACTTGGTTTTTCCAACAAGAGCGCACACGCTTGCGCTACTTCACGAGCGTTATGTGGTGGAATATCTGTTGCCATACCAACGGCAATACCGGTAACACCATTGAGCAAAATATGCGGCAAACGCGCCGGCAGCATGCGCGGCTCTTTCATGGTGCCGTCAAAATTCGGCACCCAATCAACGGTACCCTGACCTAACTCACTGAGTAACAACTCACTAAAGCGTGACAAACGCGCTTCGGTATAACGCATCGCCGCAAACGATTTCGGGTCATCTGGTGAGCCCCAGTTCCCTTGCCCATCCACCAACGGATGACGATAGGAAAAAGGTTGCGCCATCAAGACCATCGCCTCATAACAGGCGCTGTCACCATGCGGGTGAAACTTACCTAACACGTCACCGACGGTACGCGCAGATTTCTTATACTTCGCTAACGCCGACAAACCAAGTTCTGACATCGCATAAATGATGCGGCGTTGGACCGGTTTTAAGCCGTCACCGATATGCGGTAACGCACGGTCCATGATCACGTACATGGAATAGTTAAGGTACGCTTCTTCGGTGAACTGGCGTAATGGAATTTGTTCAACGGTATCCATAGTCATCTTCGATAGTCTCCTTACAGCTCAGCCAAGTCGACGAGATTGCCTTTGCTCTCGAGCCAATCCCGACGGTCACCGGAACGCTTCTTCGCGAGTAACATATCCATAATCTCTTCGGTCGCTGAAGGTTCATCTACAGTGAGTTGCACCAAGCGACGTGTATTCGGGTCCATGGTTGTTTCACGCAGTTGCAGCGGATTCATTTCACCCAAACCTTTAAAGCGCTGTACGTTAACCTTGCCCTTGCGCTTTTCCGCTTCGATACGGTCCAAGATCCCTTGCTTTTCGCCTTCATCTAACGCGTAAAACACTTCTTTACCCACATCGATACGATACAAGGGTGGCATCGCCACATAAACATGCCCCTGCTCCACAAGGGCTTTAAAATGGCGCACGAAGAGCGCACACAGCAAGGTTGCGATATGCAGTCCATCGGAGTCGGCATCGGCCAAAATACAGACTTTGCCGTAGCGCAACTTCTCCAAATCATCTGAATCAGGATCAACCCCAAGGGCGACGGAGATATCGTGAATTTCCTGCGAGGCGAGGATTTGATCCGATTCCACCTCCCACGTATTCAAGATTTTTCCGCGCAGTGGCATCACTGCTTGAAAGTCACGATCACGCGCTTGCTTGGCAGAGCCCCCTGCAGAATCCCCTTCCACTAAAAAGAGTTCACTACGCGATGGATCTTGGGTTGCACAATCGGTCAACTTACCTGGCAACGGTGGTCCTTGGGTAACTTTTTTCCGCACCACTTTTTTACTGGCGCGCATCCGTCGCTGCGCATTGTTAATGCACAGCTCGGCAAGCTGCTCAGCTTGCTCCGTATGCTCATTCAGCCATAAGCTAAAAGCGTCTTTGACCACGCCTGAGACAAACGCAGCGGTTTGACGTGACGATAGACGCTCTTTGGTTTGTCCAGCAAACTGCGGATCTTGCATTTTCACTGAGAGAATATGCGCGCAGCGCTCCCAAATGTCTTCTGGCGTTAAACGCACGCCGCGCGGCAACAAATTACGAAACTCACAAAACTCACGCATGGCCTCGAGTAAGCCTTGCCGCAAGCCGTTCACGTGAGTCCCACCTTGCGGGGTAGGAATAAGGTTTACATAACTTTCGGTAACACCTTCGCCACCTTCAGGAAGCCAGGTTACGGCCCAGTCAACCGCTTCTTCTTTGCCACTGAATGAACCAATAAATGGCTCTTCTGGCAAGGTTGGCAATTCTTCTACAGCCTCCACCAAGTAATCACGTAAACCATCTTCGTATTGCCAGGTCTGCTCAGTATTGTCGACATGATTCTTGAAAGTGATCTTTAATCCCGGGCAGAGTACCGCTTTGGCGCGCAGCAGGTGCGTCATTTTCAACACGGAGAATTTCGCCGAGTCAAAATAAGAGGCGTCTGGCCAGAAGCGGATCACGGTGCCGGTATTACGCTTACCAACGCTGCCAGTAATGGTTAAATCTGAAACCTTGTCACCATTTTCAAAGGCCATTTCATAGACATTACCGTCGCGTTTGACCAACACATCCACCCGTGTCGACAAAGCGTTCACCACTGAAATACCCACCCCGTGCAAACCACCAGAGAAGTTATAGCTCTTGTTGGAGAACTTACCCCCGGCGTGCAACTTGGTCATGATGAGCTCAACGCCCGGCACCCCTTCTTCAGGGTGAACGTCGACAGGCATCCCGCGGCCATCATCTTGCACCTCTAGTGACTGGTCGGCATGTAAGATCACCGTTAATTGCCGCGCGTGGCCTGCTAAGGCTTCGTCGACACTGTTATCGATGACTTCTTGACCGAGGTGGTTTGGGCGTGTGGTATCGGTATACATTCCCGGGCGGCGTCGCACCGGTTCGAGGCCATTGAGGACCTCAATCGCATCTGCTTTGTAGTCTGACATGCGCTCTTCTTTTTGGTGACAGGAATTGTAATTATCGAATGATCATATACTGTTACAGGATGAGCATAAACTCAAGCTAGTATTGTGTGACCCATCCCTTGGCACGAATGAGATCGAGCCACTCTTGTAAGAACTTATTCACTTGAAACTTTTCGTTCGGTTGATGCATTTTTGCATTCGGCTGCGGATACACAGCTGCAAGACGTTCAACATTTTGACTGCGCATCACTTCTGCCAGTTGGGCGTCATGGTACAAACGCACGTCAAGCTGAGCTTCCACCCAGCCTGGAATCGGCAGTTCCGGCAGCTGCTGTTCAATACGAATATCGGTCGTGTAAGGCGCACGATGCAAAACAGCCACCCGGAACGATAACTGCTGACCAACATGGATCAGCTTCTCACTGCCTGCTTTTACATGCGTCACCAATTTCACCAAGCTCGCATAGTTCACTGCGGCGAGGCGCTGCAGTGCGGCCAGGTCAAATTGATAGCGGTGGCGTTTCACGTCTTGAATCATAAGGCTTGGTAGCGCTCCAAATGTAATTGTAACCATTGTAGCCCAATCACGCTGGCGGCATTATTAATTTTTCCCTGCTCTAACAGCTTCACGACGTCGGTACGCGGTAGCACATGCACACGGATATCTTCATTCTCCGAAGCAAGACCACCATGACGGGCAGCTTGGCTGCTATCTACATGGGCGATATAAATCGAAATTTTTTCGGTGCAGCCGCCCGGCGTGGAAAGGTAAGTTAACGCGTAATCCATCTGCGCGCTGGTCAAGCCAGCCTCTTCGTGTAACTCGCGATGCGCGACAGCTTCGGCTGACGCATCATCCGCGTCAATCATACCCGCGACAAACTCAAGCAGCCAAGGTGAATCATCTTGCTCCAGCGCACCAATGCGAAACTGCTCCAAGACCACCAAGGCATCACGGGCCACGTCATAGGGCAATACCACCACCGCGTGCCCGCGTTCCATGACTTCTCGCTCAAATTCCGCAGACCAACCACCGGCAAACAATTTGTGCTTCAAGCGATAGCGAAATAGGCTCAAAAAACCTTTGCGGATCGAGGTTTTTTCAAGGATTTGATAATCATCGTGATTAAATTTTTGCACAAAACAACCTTTTGTTCGTTGATAACGTCATAGAGAAGTACGTAAACACCTGCCGTATTGTTTACTATGTAAACGTTAATTGGGTAGGCAGTACGCTCATAATTGGTTACATTTAAGCGATAACTCTTGCAACTCAAAGCATGATTCTCGCGGCCTATCGGAGTATGCTAGTAATCATTCAAATGTGTATGTAAACTATCACAGAACAAAATTAGCAACGGTCACTGAGCCAGACAAACTTTCACATTCAGGATTACTGAACTCATGAAAAAAAAGATTCTCTCTGCTTTAATTGGTTTTTCTTTCGCTGCAAGTAGCTCGGCCACCTATGCTGACGATCTTGCACAAATATTTCAACTTGCGCTGCAAAACGATCCAACGCTAAAACAAGCACAAGCGCAACGTGACGCGGCACAAAAGAATGTCGATATTGCGCAAGCGGATTGGTGGCCACAAGTAGGTTTTGAAGCGGGATACTCTCGTAGTCAACGCGAAACCATGAACTTCGATAGTACTGGTAGCTCGTACATGTACGACATCACCAATACGGGTTGGAATGCTGGTGTGAACTTAAGCCAAACCTTATTTAGCAAAGCGGTTTGGGAACAAACGAAAATCGCTGACAAGCAAGCTTATCAAGCTGAGGTGAACTACTTAAGCGAACGTCAAAAACTGATGGTGCGCGTGGTAAATGCTTACTTCAGCGTACTTGAGCGTTCAGACGACTTAGAATTCGCACAAGCAGAAAAGCGCGCGATTGAGCGTCAGCTTGAGCAAACCAAACAACGCTTCTCCGTAGGTTTAACGGCAATGACTGATGTGCACGAAGCACAAGCTCAGTTTGATAACGCTGTGGCACAAGAAATTCAAGCGAAGAACGCGGTAGAAATCGCCCAAGAAAGTCTGCGCGAGATCACCGGTCAATACCATCAAGAATTGGCTGAACTGGATACCAAAAACTTCTCACCAACCTCACCAGCGCCAGCGAATGCTGATGCTTGGGTGACTAACGCTGAAGACAAAAACTTGCAGCTTTTGGTACAACGCGTTGCGGTTGAGATCTCAGAACAGCAAATCATGCTCGCGCAAGCAGGCCACTATCCGAACGTTAGCTTAGACGCAGGCTACTCAACCCAAGATAGTGAGAGCGAAGTCGAAGGGATCACCTCTGACACGCCGCGTATGGATAGCTCGTCGATTGGCGTCACCGTGCGTGTTCCCCTGTTCAGTGGCTTCCGTACTACCGCGCAAACCGAACAGGCCCGTGCCAACTACGTAGCCAGCAGCCAGCAGATGGAATTCACCCGTCGTGGTGTCGAGCGTGAAGTACGTAACGCCTACTATGACGTAGTTGCAGCTATCGCAACCATTCGTGCCTTGGAGCAAGCTGTGGTTTCTGCAGAAAGTGCATTGAATGCAACCCAAACAGGTTTTGAAGTGGGTACGCGTACCATTGTCGATGTCCTCAACAGCACCCGTAACTTATTCAACGCACGTCGTAATTTATCGACTGCACGCTACAATTACATCCGTCGCTCACTGACACTGCAGCAAGCTTCAGGTAAAATCAGTGAACAGGATCTTATGGCTATCAATGCAAGTCTGATTAATTAATGAAAATTATTGAGAAACCTTCCTTTCAAGCAAGGTTTTTACTTCCTAAGTATTGGCTGACCTGGTTAGGGGTCGGCCTTCTTTATTTTATTTCTTGGCTTCCCTACAAGTGGCAACTTGCGTTAGGGCGTGGCTTAGGCCGTCTGTTTTATAAAGTCGTGCCGAAACGCGCAGAGGTCGCTCGTCGCAACCTTGAACTGTGTTTCCCCGAGCTATCGAGCGAGGCGGTCGAAACCCTCGTGAAGAAAAACATGGAAAATACCGGGATCGCTTTTTTCGAGACAGGTATGGCTTGGTGGTGGCCGAACTGGCGCATTCGGCGCAAGCTGCATGTACATGGCCTTGAACACCTGCAAACGCCACAGAACGAAGGCAAAGGCGTGTTACTCCTGTTGTTTCACTTCCTTAGCCTTGAAGTTCACGCGCGCTTACAGGGGTTCATTATTCCCGGCGTCGGCTTGTATCGACCACACAACAACGCGGTGATGGAGTTTTTACAGACGCGTGGACGTGGGCGCTCGAACAAGTACATGATTCCGCGTACTGATGTGCGCAGTATGAAGCAAGCGATTGAGCAAGGTGAAGTCGCTGGCTACTTACCAGACCAAGATTATGGTCGCCGTCGCACGGTGTTTGCTCCGTTCTTTGCGGTAGAGCAAGCCAGTACGACCACGGGGACCTTGTTATTTGCGAAAAGTAAAAAGTGTGCGGTGCTTCCAACGACGTGCTACCGTCGCGAAGATGGCACAGGTTATGACGTTACCTTTTATCCCGAATTCGAGAACTTTCCGACGGGTGACGATATCGCTGATGTGACTCGGGTCAATCAAATGGTGGAGTTTGCAATTCAGCAGCAACCTGACCAATACCTATGGGTGCACCGACGCTTCAAAACCCGTCCTAGTGAAGACGATCCAAGTTTGTACAAGCGCAGTTAATCCGACTGCGCTTGTACTCCTGCAAACCATTCCGCCCAAGCCTGTTGCACAATAGCTCGCTCCGCCTCTAACGAGCGGTGCAGTAACGACCCTTGATCATCTAACGCCAGTTGATGCAGCCATTCACGTTCTTTCACATAGACTTCTGTCAGCGCCTGAGCCTGAGCTGCCGACATAAGTTGTAGCTCGCCTGCACGCTCAAGAATACGCACATTATCGGTATACTCGGTTAATGCAGGGTAATCTGAACCAAAACGTAAAACGAGGTATTGTACTAAGAATTCAATATCGGTAATGCCACCAGCACCTTGCTTTAGATCAAAGGCAAATGGCCCTGCTTTTTGTTCATTGTGTTCCCGCATTTTTTCTCGCATATCAACCACCTGCTGCGCCAGCACATGACCGTCACGAGCTTGGCACAACTGCTGCTGGCGAAGTTTTTGAAAAGCCTGACACAAGGCCGCATCGCCAAATACCGGGCGGGCACGGACGAGTGCTTGTAGTTCCCATGTCCATGCATCTTCCGCCAAATAGCTGGCGTAGGTCGACAACCGTGACACCAACAGGCCTGCTTTGCCTGAAGGACGCAAGCGCATATCTATGTCATACAAAGTGCCAATCAGTGTTCGGGTCGTGAACAAATGCAAAATGCGTTGCGCTAAGCGCAAATAAAACTGCTGTACCTCAAGCGGTTTTGGGCCGTCCGTTTCGCCTTGGTAGTCACTGTCGGTAATAAACACCAGGTCCAAATCGGAGCTATAACTCAGTTCCAAGCCACCGAGTTTGCCATAGGCAATCACAGCGAAGCCGGTATCTTCCAATGAACGCCCCGGCGGACAGCCATGACGTTTAGCTAAGTGTTGCCACGCCAAACGCACTACCGCAGCAATCACCGCTTCGGCGAGATAGCTCAAATGATCGCTCACTTTCATCAAAGGGAGTCCGCCACTGATATCAGCTGCGGCAATTTTTAACTGGCACGACTGGCGCGCTTGCCGAAGCGCATTCATTTGCGCTTCTAAGTCTTCTTCCTGTTCTGGGATCCGGATCAGATACTCGGCAAGAATCGCAGGATATTCAGACAAGGCTGGAAGCTCGTACAAGTGCCGAGGGTCGATCAGCTCATCAAGTAAAATCGGATATTTCGCAAGGTGTTGAGACAGCCACGAACTGGCGCGACAAAGCTTAATCAGTTGCTCTCGGGCACCACTATTTTCAACCAAAAGCTCAACATACGCGGTTCGACTCATGATCGCCCGCAGCACGGTAAACACCCGCTCTAGCACTACTTCCGCATCGGCAAGCTGCAAGCTGCGTTGCAATAGCAGCGGAACCAGTTTGGCCATGGCTTTACGGCCACGCGGACCGCTACCGCGCTTGCTGGTTTCTTGGCGTAGGGTTTCAATATGTCCCCATACCAACTGCGCGCGCTGCTTATCCAAGCCAAACTCGTTTAAGACATCGAGCGCGGTGTCCTCTTCAACCATGTCTTGCCACAACAACGGCAAGGGGCCATTGTGCTCTTCATCCGCTTCGTCGTTGCCAATCACGCCGTTGAAATGTTGGTGAACCTTAGCCATCGCCTGTTGAATACGCTGTTCCAACTGCGGCCAATCGAGCTGAAAAATAGCCGCCAATCGCGCCCGCTTGTGCGGGTCTTCCGGCAGCGTCTGAGTTTGCTCGTCGTTTAACTCTTGCAAACCATGCTCAACCCGGCGCAACCACTCGTAACTCTGTAAGAGCTCCTTAACCACCGTTTTAGGCAGCAAGTCTTCAGCGGCGATGACCTCATAAGCCTCATACAATGACACCGTTTGCAATTGTCGCTGTTGGCCGCCACGAATCAGCTGAAAGGTTTGCGCGATAAACTCAATCTCACGAATGCCGCCGGGGCCAAGCTTAATATTATTGCGGACACCCTGGCGCAGTGTTTCTTGGCGAATCAAGGCTTTCATTTTGCGTAATGCATCAATGGCAGAAAAGTCGATGTAACGGCGATAAACAAAAGGTCTAAGTAGTTGGCGAAGCTGTTGCTGATAATTCTCGCTGCCGCCTATCAAGCGCGCCTTTACCATCGCATAGCGCTCCCAATCACGCCCTTGTTGCTGATAGTAATACTCTAATGCTGCTAGGCTAGTGACCACAGGCCCTGATTGGCCAAAAGGTCGTAAACGCAAATCGACACGAAATACTTGGCCATCGCCAGTAACCGTATCCAATAGGTTTACTAGAGCTTGCACGAGACGCGTGAAAAACACATCGGTTTCGAGAGGACGCCGCGGGTGATCCGTTTCCCCACGCTCGGGATAGCAAAAAATAAGATCAATATCCGAAGAGAAATTCAGCTCGCGCCCACCGAGTTTACCCATGCCAATGATCAACAACGGCTGGGCTTGCTGCGCACTATCTCGCGGCGTGCCATAACGCTCACAGAAACGTGGATACAGCCAATCGCGCGCCGCCGTAATACAAGCATCGGCTGCCGCAGAAACGTGCGTTAACATGTCTTTTAGCGATAACTGGCCAAGAATATCGGCTGCCGCCAACGTCGCAAACCAACGCTTGCGATAGCGTCGCAAAATACGCTGCGCGTCAGTATCTTGGTGGGCGTCTGCAAGAGCTTGCTGAAGCTGTGCTAAGTATGCGCTGCTAGGGTCAACATGGACCTGACCGTCGGCGTCAAAACGCAGTGCTTCAGCGTCGTTGTTCACGACCTCAGCGACAAAGTGGCTGATTTCGCAGACCTGCTTTAATGCGGCATCCTGTGGCATCTTAATTAACCCAATAAGGCTCTTGCTTCAGCGCTGCTTTACGCGAATGTTTCAACGCATACAGTAGCGACTCAAGCTGAACGGTTTGCCAGTTCAACAAGCGCTCCAACTGACTATCCTCGTGATCTTTAATTGCTTCTCTGAGTAGCTTCAGCGCCATAATTTCACGAATGCCACGTACCATGTCCTGCCATGGCGCACGGAACGCTTCCCGATGTTCGGCATCGAATAGATAGCCGACACAGTAGCCAAGCTGCAGCGAGCCTTGCAGTAACGGCAATTGCTTCAAATAATACTCGGGCTTCAGCTCACCGTCTTTGGTGAAGGCATCAACCACATTTTGCCAGTCTTCACGCAAGCGTTGACTGGCCCACTGCTTTAAGGGCAACTCGGCCAATTGCTGATGGCGCGGCTGTTCCTGACATAAAGCGCCAAGCTCCAACAAGGTCAGTTGATAATCATCACGAATACTTAAACTTTGCACCAACTCAAGCTGCACCGCATGCTCTTGTTGCTCTAAAATTGCTTCGTATAATTTCGGATAGGCTTTCAACGCACGATGGTATGCACCGTCTTCGGCGGTAAGTTCTGTCAAGCCATCATAGCGGCTCAACCAGCCCAAATGCCCTAACATTTGCTCTAAGCGCATAACGTGATCGCTGACATCAATTTCGAGCAAGGCGAGCTGCTGTAGCACCACCTTACTTAAACGAATGCCATCGGTAATTCCCGCCACAGCGCGAACGCTTGGGTTTTCACTCAGACAGGCGTCATTGTGCTGCCAATATTGCAACGCATAGGTGAGCGCGCGGTACAGTCCGGCACCAACATCGTCTTGTGGTTGCTGCGGTACAAAATGAGCATGGGTGAAGGGTTCAAGCACACTTTTACCAGCCGCTAAATAGCCTCGTGCAGCTTTACTCAAGGTTCCCATGCGCGCGTTCAAGCGCGTGATAAAACGTCTGGCAAGACGATACGCATCTTGCATATCACCTTGTTGTACCTCAATTTCAACCTCAGCAATTGCACGTGTTTCATCGCCCGCTTGAATCGTGCCAAGGTCAAATACCAGCTCAATTTGTCCGTCACCACTTGGCAAATACCAACGATGACGCGTAAAGTCTGTGGCAAAGATTTCTTCGAGATCACGATTAATATCAAAGAGTGGGAAATCATCCGGCCAAATCGACTCTTCAAACAAGGTCAGATCCGGGTGATCTTGATGGGTCACAGCATTGTATTCGGGTCGGCTGTGCATACCACCGAGCACCTCACCAGCCAGTTTAATGGTCTGCTCTCGGTGCTCACCGCGCTGTCGAATTCGCAGCCCCATATCGTGTTGACGCAAGCGCAAATCGGCGGTGTCGAAATAACGGTTGGTCAATTCCAATACCGTGCACTCAGCGCCTTTCGCAAGGCTCTCACACAGGGCAATGACTTGCTCGGGCGCAACGCCATCCACCAATAACTTGATCTCAACTTCCTGGCTCACAAAAACTCTCATTTTGGCTGCTTTTTTATATCTTTCTACGGTACTCGCAGGCACCAAATTGGTCAACATAAATGGGCTTGACAACGCTGTGCAAAAATCGCACCGTGGACGCCAAAAAAAAGTTCTAAAAAAAAGCGACGAACGAGGCTTTACGCGCAGTAAAAAAACAATATACTGGCGCCCAAATTATGTCCCCTCCAGCCAAAGGCTGAGTCCTACAGGAGATGCTATGTTCAAAGCCAGTGAAGTACTTCAGGCTCAGTATACCAGCGCCGATTTAGGCAAGTTACAGCGTGCCATCACCGACAACTACATTGTCGATGAGAACGCGTACCTCGCAGAGCTGATGCAACTGGTCCCTAGTGACAGTGACACTATCGCTCAGGTTACTCACCGCTCTGCTGAGTTAGTTAAAGCCGTGCGCGAGAATGCCGATGGTGGCGGTGTCGACGCCTTCTTACAAGAATACAGTCTTGATACCAAAGAAGGCATTATCCTTATGTGTCTTGCCGAAGCCTTGTTGCGGATTCCTGATAGCTACACCGCAGACGCACTGATCCAAGACCGTCTGTCTGGAGGTGATTGGCAAAAACATATGGGGCAAAGCGCCTCATGGTTAGTCAACTCAGGAACTTGGGGCTTAGCCTTAACCAACTCCATGATTAACCCTACCGGCCAGCCGATGGAAACGCCACGGGGTACCTTCCGTCGTTTGACCCGCCGTTTGGGCATGCCCGTTGTGCGTAAAGCGACCTATACCGCCATGCGTATTATGGGCAAGCAGTTCGTTTTGGGCCGTACCATTCAAGAAGCGTTGAAGAATAGCCGTGCCAATCGCGAACTCGGTTACACCCACTCATACGATATGTTGGGTGAAGCAGCACTGACGATGGCGGATGCACGTCGTTATCACGCTGACTACGTCAACTCGATTAAGATTGTTGCGCAAGAGAACTTCAATAACCCGAACGCGCCGCGTCCGACCATTTCAATCAAGCTCTCTGCGCTTCATCCGCGTTATGAAACCGCCAATCATGAGCGCGTACTCACTGAGTTAGCACAAAGCTTGACGGAATTGGTGAAGTTAGCCAAAGAAGCCGACGTCGGTGTAACCATTGATGCCGAAGAAGCTGACCGTCTTGAGCTATCGTTGGAGCTATTCGAAAAAGTCTACCGTAGCGGTGTGTGTAAAGGTTGGCCACGTTTCGGCTTGGTCGTTCAGGCATACTCGAAGCGCGCCCTGCCGGTGTTGTGCTGGGTGACCGCCCTCGCTCATGAGTGCGGCGATGAAATTCCAGTACGTTTGGTCAAGGGCGCCTACTGGGACACCGAAATCAAACTTTGCCAAGTGAATGGCTTAACGGGCTACCCGGTATTTACCCGTAAAGCGAATACTGATGTCAGCTACCTCGCTTGTGCACGCTATCTTTTATCCGATGGTGTTAAAGGTGCTATCTATCCGCAGTTTGCTACACATAACGCACAAACCGTGGTCAGCATTCTTGAGATGAACAAAGCCCATCAGCGTCGCATTGAGTTCCAGCGTTTGCACGGTATGGGCGATGACCTTTACGATACGCTGCTGAAAGAAGATCCAAACACCACCGTACGTATTTATGCACCGGTCGGTGCCCATAAAGATTTACTGCCTTACTTGGTCCGTCGCCTGTTGGAAAATGGTGCGAACACATCGTTCGTACATAAGCTCGTTGATCCGGCCACACCTGTAGAAGAGCTGATTCAGCACCCGCTCAACACGATGGCGAACTACCCAGAGTATGCCAACAGCAAAATTCCTTTACCGACGCATATTTTCAGCGATCGCAAGAACTCGTTAGGATTGAACATGAATATTCACTCGCAAGCAGATGACTTTATCGCCGCAGTACAACAGTACAGTGATAAACAATGGCAAGGCGCGCCAATCGTTAATGGCGACGTTATCACAGATGCGCACCATCAGGTCAGTATCAACAGCCCGCAAGCAACTCAGCACCAAATTGGTAGTATTTGTTGGGGTGATAAAGCATTAGCAGAGCAGGCGCTCAATTCAGCCAACGCAGCCTACCGTCGCTGGCGTGACACTGATGTGGAAGTACGCGCGAAAGCATTAGAGAAGTTTGCTGACTTGATGGAAGCGAACATCGAAGAACTTATCGCACTTTGTACCCTCGAGGCAGGCAAAAGCTTGCAAGACGGCATTGACGAGGTTCGCGAAGCTGTTGATTTCTGTCGCTACTATGCGGTTGAAGCGCGCAAGTTGATGGCTGACGGCACAACCTTGCCAGGGCCAACAGGCGAAACCAACGAATTGTTCGTGCAAGGCCGTGGCACCTTTATTTGTATCAGCCCTTGGAACTTCCCATTAGCGATTTTCACCGGCCAAGTGGTTGCAGCTTTGGTCACTGGTAACTGTGTTATTGCTAAACCAGCAGAACAAACTGGCTTGGTCGCTTTCCGCGCCATTCAGTTGATGCTCGAAGCTGGTATCCCTGGCGATGTTCTGCACTTCATGCCTGGCAGTGGTGCAGAAGTTGGCTCCTTCTTGGTCAGTCAAGAAGACATCGGCGGGGTGTGCTTTACCGGTTCAACCTATACCGCACAGTCGATCAACCGTGCCTTGGCTGCACGTACAGGCGCTATTGTACCGCTGATTGCGGAGACCGGCGGCCAAAACGCCATGCTTATCGACTCCACCGCACTGCCAGAGCAAGCCGTTACAGATATCGTCGCCAGCGCCTTTAAGAGCGCCGGTCAACGCTGTTCAGCGTTGCGCGTACTGTTCGTCCAAGACGACATCGCCGAGCGCGTGATCGACTTGTTGAAAGGTGCAATGGCAGAACTTAAAGTTGGCGACCCTATGCTGCATGAAACCGACGTAGGTCCTGTTATCGATGGCGTTGCCAAAAGTAACCTTGAGCAGCACGTCAATGATATCTTACAAGCAGGTCGTTTGATTGCGCGTGCACCAATGCCGGATTACACCAACGGCGGTACCTTCGTCGCACCAACGGCGATTGAAATCGACAACATCAACCAGCTGGTGAAAGAGAACTTTGGCCCTATCTTGCACGTGATTCGTTACAGTACAGATAAGCTTGATGAAGTGGTCGCGAGCATTAACGCAACTGGTTTTGGTTTGACCTTCGGAATTCACAGTCGGAACGAAACTTTCGCCGCTGATATTGCCCGTCGTATCGACGTCGGTAACGTCTACATTAACCGCAACCAAATTGGTGCTGTGGTTGGCGTGCAGCCATTTGGTGGCCGCGGCATGTCAGGCACTGGACCTAAAGCAGGTGGACCACACTACCTCACCCGCTTTATTACTGAGAAAACGCGCACCAACAACATTACTGCTGTTGGTGGCAACGCAACCCTACTTTCACTGGGCGATTAAAAATCGCCCAGCTCGTGTAGGTACAACGACTGGCTGCCGTCTTCGATGGCGGCGGCCAAGCTTTCCACTCGCGGTAACAACCGCGCCATGTAAAACTTCGCAGTTTTCACTTTGCTCGCTAAGTATGGGCGCTCTGACAGCAACGGCTGTGCCGTTTTCGCCATACGTAACCATAAATAACCGTAGGTGACGTAGCCGAGCAGGTGCAAGTACTCCACCGCAACACTATTGATCACATTCTCGTCACCACTACCAACCTGCGTTAACACCAGTTCGGTAACTTGGGTGACACGCTTCACCGCAGCGCCAAGCTGTTCATACTCTTTTGCCAACTCGGCTTCTGGCGCTGCAAGTAACGCTTGAATATCCTCTAACAGTGGCGTTAACAATTGGCCACGCGAGCCTGCGACTTTACGACCGAGCAGATCAAGTGCCTGAATACCATTGGTACCTTCGTAAATCTGAGCAATACGACAGTCACGTACTAACTGCTCTTGGCCCCATTCACGAACAAAGCCATGACCACCGAGCACCTGTTGGCCGAGCACCGTCGCTTCAAAGCCGGTATCGGTAAGGAAGGCTTTGGCGATTGGCGTTAGCAAAGCAACCAGCGCTTCAGCGCGTGCTTTCTCTTCGGCATCTTCACTGTACTTGGCCGTATCAAGCTGCTGTCCCACGTAGGTCGAAAACGCACGACCGCCTTCGACAAAAGCTTTCATGGTTAACAGCATACGACGAACATCACCGTGCACAATCAACGCATCAGCTTCTTTCGTCATATCGCGGGTCGCCTTAGCTCCCCGACCTTGAATACGGTCTTGTGCATATTCAAGCGCCGTCTGATACGAGCGCGCGGCGGCGCCTAAACCTTGAATACCAACCCCAAGACGTTCGTAGTTCATCATGGTAAACATTGCTGGGAGTCCTTGGTGTGGTTCACCGATCAACCAGCCCTTGGCACCGTCAAAGTTCATCACGCAGGTCGCTGACGCATGAATGCCCATCTTGTGCTCAATCGAGCCACAGCTGACGCCGTTACGCTCGCCAAGTGAGCCATCTGCATTAGGAATAAACTTCGGCACTAAGAATAAGCTAATGCCTTTGCTGCCTGCCGGAGCGTCAGGTAACTTTGCTAATACCAAGTGGACGATATTTTCGACCAAGTCGTGCTCACCACCGGTAATAAATATTTTTGTACCGCTAATCGCAAAAGAACCATCTTCTTGTGGGATGGCTTTACTGCGGATAATTCCTAAATCGGTGCCCGCATGCGGCTCAGTCAAACACATGGTGCCGGTCCATTCACCCGCCGTCATGCGAGGTAAATACAGCTCTTTTAACTCATCACTGGCGTACGCATCTAAAGCGATGATAGCTCCCGCAGTTAGGCCGGGGTACAACGAAAAAGAAATATCAGCGGCGCAGAGCATTTCTTCGTATTGGGCGGAAACGACTTTTGGTAGGCCCATGCCGCCAAACTCAGGGTTCGCGGTTACACCGACCCAGCCGCCTGCGGCGAGTTGTTGAAAATGCTCTTTGTAGTTGGCTGGCGTGGTGACTTCACCATCGTTGAAGTGCACACCTTCTTCATCAGCAGCGCGAGCGTTCGGCGCCAATAAAGTTTCGGCAAGCTTCGCGGCTTCGTCAATAATGGCGGTCGCCATTTCCATATCGACATCAGCTAGCGCAGGATAACGCGCCCAGTCTTGATCGACCTTAAACACATCTTGCAGCAAAAACTGCATGTCTTCGCGAGGAACTCGATAATCCGCCATAACCACCTCTTTAAAAATCAAACAGTGAATTTAAACAGGTGTTTTAATATCAACTTCTAGCTAGTTTGTCCAGTCTTCCAACGCAGGTTGCTGGAAGGCTTGGTTGCCAACCGCGAGCACAACATGATTCGGCGCAATGGTCAGTACTTGCACATTTTGCCAGCTATCCCCCTGCCGCAAGCGTTGATTATTAAACGTAATAAAACGATCGCGCTCACGTGAGGAATACTGATGAGCGTCATAACTAAAGCTTGGAACGCGTTGCTGCAAACTCACGGGTAAGGCGCCTAACCGAGGCAGTACGGAGCTTGAAGAAGACGGTGTACGGGTTTCTCCCGCCCCTGACGTTAAGGCCACGGCTTCTTCAAAGGCAGCCAGTAAGTCTGGCGAGACTTGGTTTAAATCAACCGCTTGATTGCGTTCTAATGCGGGGGCTTCGGCAAAATTCGACGTCACTGGTGGTACAGCAGGTTGCTCCTGTACCGGAGTCGGGGTTGGCTGCTGCACTTCCGGTAAACTCACTACGCGTACAGGCTCTGGCGTTCCTAATTGAAATTCAGCCGCTGTCGGAGTCTGCTGTACTGGCGTGGTCTGTGTAGGCGCAGACGAAGTCGGTACCGCTAACCACACCGCAACGCCACCTATGGCGACGGCCAAAGGTACAGTAACGACCAGCCACCAAGCATTCGAGCGACCTTTGGTCGGTTGTACAGGATCCAAATGAATTGCTTGATGTTGTGGTGCAAAATCGGCTTGCTGCTGACGTAACGCTTTTAACACTGACGACATTTAATTGCCCTCCTCGGCGGTAGCTAAACGAGGACCAATTGTGGTTGCGTGACTTGTTAACCAAGCCAAGGTCACTCCATCGAGCTCACCACTTATGGGTAAACCATGCCGTTCCTGTAGCGCTTGTGCTAAGGCATTCAAGTCATCCGCTGCCGCGGTCGTACTTTGATACTCCGCCAACTGTGTTTGCAGCCAACGCTGGTAGGTTTTGCTGTCACTGAGTTGATACCCTGGAGGGTGTGGCCAAATGGCCCAGAATTCACCGGTCCAATCACTCGCAGGTTGTTCCGTACTAGCACCGACAAACTGCCAACGACCATCGCTCAGTTTAAGTAAAACAGGCAAGTTCAAGGCTTGGATCCGATCAAACCGCAGTTGTCCTTGTACACAGCCCAGTTGATACTCACCCAACCAGTCACAAAGCTCACGCGTTCTCGGAGGTTGCGGCAACTGCCAAGCGCGCACCAATTGTTGCATGGCTTGAGGCTGCTGAGGCGTTACCGCCGCCTGTTGCGCTTGCGTCGCCGTCACCTGCGATTGTGGCCAAAGCAACCAACTCGTCACCGCCACACTCACCACTAGCGCCAGCGCGGTGACTGCCACCAGCGGGAAACTGCGACCTTGGGTCTGTCCTGAAGCGCCGACTTCACCAAGTTCAGCCGCGGCTCGGCGAATTTGCGCTTTGCTTACCGTCTGTACTTGGTCGTTATATGCCGCCAAGAGCGCCCGGTCGCATAACAGGTTTAATCGCCGCGGGATCCCTTCACTCAATTGGTGGACCAAGCGCACTGCGCCATCATCAAACAAGGCGCGTTGTGCCCCAGCCACTTGCAATCGATAATTAATGTACCGTGCGGTGTCACTAGCCTGTAACGGCAACAGGTGATAGCGCGCGGTAATACGTTGCGCTAATTGCCGCAATTCACGACGACGAAGTAAATCTTGCAGCTCAGGCTGACCGATTAAGATCACCCGCAGTAATTTGTTTTGGTTGGTTTCAAGGTTGGTCAATAAACGCAACTGCTCCAGCACTTGTGGTTTGAGGTGCTGGGCTTCATCAATCAACACGACACACTGTTCTCCCTCAGCGTGTGCAGCGAGCAGAAACGCCGACAACTTATCCGTTAAGGTCTTATTGGTCATGCTGCGTTTCGCGTAGCGAATGCCGAATTCATCACATAAGGTCGCCAACAACTCAGTTTCATTGAGCATCGGATTCAAAATGAAGGCTGTGCGCGTTTGTTCTGGCAGTTGATCGAGCAACGCCCGTGACACAGTGGTTTTTCCGGTACCTACTTCGCCCGTCAATAAGATAAAACCACCACTACCTTGCAAGCCGTAACTCAGGTGCGCTAGGGCTTCTTGATGGCGCTCGCTCATGAACAAAAAATGTGGGTCCGGAGCAATCGAAAAGGGTTCGGTTTGTAAGCCAAAGTAATTTAAATACATAGCGTTATGTCGTTCACCAACCTAAAGTCAACCTTCAGTGTAACGATTGACTTGCATCAGGGCTAGTCATTAGCGATGATCAACGCAACTTTAACGGGAGTCAAACGTGGAAATCTACTTAGTTGGCGGTGCGGTGCGTGACAAATTACTCGGCAAAACGGTGCACGAGCGAGACTACGTGGTGGTCGGAGCGTCGCCTGCAGAGCTGACTAAGCTGGGCTACCGTCAAGTTGGTAAAGACTTTCCGGTGTTTCTCCATCCGACAACCAATGAAGAATACGCGTTAGCGCGCACCGAACGAAAAGCCGGCGTTGGTTACACCGGTTTTGCCATTGATGCAGCCCCCACCGTTACCCTTGAGCAAGACTTATTACGACGCGATTTGACGATTAATGCTATTGCCGAACGCGAAGATGGTAGCTTGGTTGATCCCTACCACGGGTTGCGTGACCTTGAAGCCCGGGTGTTGCGTCATGTATCTGAGGCGTTTGTCGAAGACCCTTTAAGAGTTTTACGGGTTGCGCGCTTTGCCGCTCGCTTTGCCGAGGACGGCTTTACGGTAGCGCCGGAAACCCTCGCTTTAATGCGAGCCATCAGTGCTGGCGGCGAGCTTAGTACACTCGCCGCTGAGCGGGTCTGGCAAGAAACGCGCAAAGCCTTTGCCACAGCCGCGCCGATCACTTACTTACGTACGCTGCAACAAGCCCACGCGCTACAACCTTGGTTGCTGGAGTTCAACGATAGCGCGTTGCTCGACCGGCTAGAACAGCGTCTTAGCGGCTTATGTCCAACGGAACCTATGTTGGCCTATGCCTGTTGCGTCGGAGAGCTTGACGCAACTGCGGGACAAGCCTTGGCGACACGTTTGCGGGTACCTAATGAGTGGGAATATATGGCAGAGCTCGCACGGCACTGTCACTATCAGAATCTCCCCACAACCAATGCTGAGCAATGGATGCAATGCATCCAGCGGGCGGATGGCTGGCGCCGGCCAGAGCGCATTGATTATCTATTGCAGATTTGGCGCCAGCAAGGACAATCACAACAACAGGGAGAACAGTTTGTCGCCGCCTACCAGGCAGCTAAAGCAGTAAATGCACGGGAACTGATTGCCGCAGCGAAAGCGCGCGGTGAACAACTGCATGGTCCCGCCGTAGGCGACGCCGTCGACGTCGCTCGTCTTGCGGCCATCACTGCGCAGTTAGATGAACCACACCAGTAACACAACACCAAGCAACAAACGATAGAGCACAAATGGCAACATGCCCATGCGCTCGATGACTTGTAAGAACACTTTGATGCAGAGATACGCAGCAACAAAGGAAACCACCATCCCCGTCAAGACGGGTGCCCACGCCACAGCTTCGGCTTGCTGACTTAGTTGCAGACCTTTATAGCCACCGGCTAAGGTAATCACCGGAATCGACAGGAGAAATGAAAAGCGCGCTGCATCCGTGCGTTTAAGCCCTAACAACAACCCAGCAGTAATCGTGATACCGGAACGCGACGTACCTGGAATTAAAGCGACCGCTTGCGCAATACCAATCAACATCACTTGCCGCAATGACAAAGCTTCAATTGAAGCGGTCTCGCTTGCACGTTTATCTGCGTACCATAGTAGCCCACCAAAAATCAGTGTCGTCGTGGCGATGACCAGTGCCGAACGACCGTAATTTTCTAACAGGTCATTGCCGAATAAACCAGCGAGTCCTGCGGGCACTGTGGCCCATATGATAAACCACGCCAGTCGACTTGCGGGATTATGCTGCCCTTTGAAACTGCCAAGCCAACTCACCAGCAGCTCAGCGACTTGCTGGCGATAATAAAACACCACAGCAGCTAAGGTCCCCACATGCACAGCGACATCAAATGCAAGCCCTTGGTCTTGCCAGCCAAGCAGCTGAGAAGGCAAAATCAGATGCGCAGAACTGGAAATTGGCAGAAACTCAGTGAGTCCTTGAATCAACGCGAGGATAATAGCTTCAACAGTCGACACTGTGTACGTCCTTGTTTCTAAGGGGTTTGCAGGTATGGTAAGGCTTCAAAGACGAATTCTAGCGGTTTTAACCGCTGCTCGCAACGGTAGTTTTGCCAAAGTTGCGCAAAGGTTTGCCCCTGCACTGGATGGACGAAGGTCGGTGCTAGTTCAGCTAGAGGCCAAAGCACAAAAGCATTCTCTAGCACCTCAGTCCGCGGCAACACAATCGGCTGTTCACAGACCAGATCGGCGTAGAGCAGCACATCAATATCCAGGGTGCGAGGGCTGTACTTAGGTGCACTCGATGGGTGACCATGTTCGCGTTCAATCGTTTTACAGGCGGCAACCAGATCCGCCACCGACACATCGGTCTCAATGGCGACCACAGTATTGTAAAAGTCATGCCCGTCGAAACCTATCGCGGCACTTTCAAAGACTCGAGCCACCCGTATCGGGTGCTCTGCTGACGCAAAGCGCGCATGCAACGCTCGAATACCAGCACCAATATGATGGGTTCGCCGACGGTTACTTCCCAAACCTAAGTAGGCCGTCTGCATCTTAGGGTCGGCTTCGCTCAATCTGAACTCCAACGGTGGTCGCTATGGTTAATGCTTGCGGCTTTTCAACCCGCACACATACTCGCGTGACTGAAAACTCAGTGAGAATCAATTGCGCGACTTCTTCAGCAACCGTTTCAATCAACTGTCTCGGACGCGCTTCTACCAGCTGTTTCACAGCCTGACTCAGGGCATCGTAATCCAGCGCATCAGCAATCGCATCAGATGCTGCCGCAGCCCGTTGGTCCCAGTCCATTTCGAGATCAAATAACAAAGGTTGTCGTTGTTCGTGTTCCCACTCATAAACCCCAATCAAGGCATCGGTACGTAAACCGGTTACAAAAACTTTGTCCATTGTCGCTCACTTTTGTTGTCAGCATAGCTATTTTATCGCAAAGCGCTTATGCTAAGTGCTTTACACTTGAATGAAAAGCGCACCGGAAAAGAAACCTTATGGGTGGATTAATTGTTCTCGCCATTGTTGTTGCCTACCTGTTTGGCTCAATCAGTAGTGCAGTCCTTATCTGCAAACTGTTTGGCCTCCCAGATCCGCGACACACCGGCTCGAATAATCCAGGCGCCACCAACGTCTATCGTCTCGGCGGCAAAATTCCCGCCATTCTGACCTTATTCTTCGATGTCTTGAAAGGCATGATCCCAGTCTGGGGCTCTTACTTTCTCGATATCCCACCACTCTTTCTCGGCTTAATTGCCGTGGCAGCCTGTATTGGCCATATTTTCCCGCTGTATTTTCATTTTCGTGGCGGCAAAGCCGTCGCTACAGCACTTGGCGCGATGTTTCCCGTGGCATGGGAAATGGCTTTATTACTTATCTTCACTTGGTTGGTGGTCTTCAGGATCAGCAGAGTTTCATCCCTAGCGGCAATTATTACCGTCTCGCTTGCGCCGTTTTACGCCTATTGGATCAAGCCTCAATACACAGTTCCAGTAATCATGATTTCTGCCCTGATCATTTGGCGCCATCAATCGAATATTTCGCGACTACGCAGTGGCGACGAACAACGCATTCGTCGCAATAGTTAACGCCACTTACGATAAGGCTTGAAGTTGTTCTAACGGCCACCGCGGATAAGTTTTAATGCGTTCATCAACTGACTCACCTGCCAATAAACGCTGTGCCCCCGCATAAGCAATCATTGCACCATTATCGGTACAGAACTCCGAGCGCGGAAAATAAACACGGCCATTAATTTGTGTCGCAAACGCCTGCAGTTGCTGTCGTAATGCTTGGTTGGCACTTACCCCACCGGCCACGACCAAACGTTTCAACCCTGTTTGTTTTAACGCCCGCCGACATTTAATCAATAAAGTATCGACCACAGCGTCTTGGAAAGCACAGGCAATGTCAGCACGGGTTTGTGGATCACTGTCTGCCGCTGCGATGGTATTTGCTGCAAAGGTTTTCAATCCACTAAAGCTGAAGTCCAAACCTGGACGATCCGTCATGGGACGTGGGAATTGATAGCGACCACTGCGACCTTCTGCAGCCATTGCCGCTAAACGAGGGCCGCCTGGATAATCAAGCCCCATGAGTTTGGCGGTTTTATCAAACGCCTCACCGGCGGCATCATCGACAGATTCACCGAGTAGCGTGTATTGACCGATGCCATCCACCTGTACCAGCTGGGTATGACCGCCCGAAACCAGCAAGGCGACAAAGGGGAACTGCGGCGCATCTTCTTCCAGCATTGGTGCTAACAAGTGCCCTTCCATATGGTGCACAGCGACCGCTGGAACTTGCCAGCCAAGCGCCAAACTGCGCCCCACACAGGCGCCGACTAAAAGCGCCCCAACTAAGCCGGGCCCAGCTGTGTAGGCGATGCCATCGATGTCGGCCGAGGTCAATTTTGCTTGCTGCAGGGCTGCTTGAATTAAAGGTAAGGTTTTTCGCACGTGGTCACGCGAGGCCAACTCCGGGACAACCCCGCCGTAATCCGCGTGCAACTTCACTTGCGAGTAGAGTTGGTGCGCCAACAAGCCCTGCTCGGTATCATAAATAGCGATACCCGTCTCATCACACGACGTTTCGATTCCTAATACACGCATAAACCCTACCCGACTCCTCACAACATAACAGGGACGCTAGTTTAATCGAACTCAATCGAGATCAACAGTCACACCTTTCAATGGACCATCTTCATCACGTCCCATATCACCGCTCAACTTAATGCGTAGACGTAAATCATTTGGAGCATCAGCATGCCGCAAGGCATCCTCAAACGAAATCTTACGTGCTTTGTATAGGTCGAATAAGGCTTGGTCAAAGGTTTGCATGCCAAGCTCTCGCGATTTAGCCATGATCTCTTTGATTTCGCCCATATCGCTGGTGGCAATTTTCTCTGCCACAATCGGGCTATTGAGTAACACCTCAATTGCCGCAACACGTCCACCATCGGTGGTTGGTACCAATTGTTGTGCGACAATACCGCGTAGGTTCAACGACAAATCAAACATGAGTTTGCCAATTTTTTCTTTTGGCACCATATGCATGATCCGCTCAATCGCTTGGTTGGCGTTGTTGGCGTGCAAGGTCGCGACACATAAATGGCCCGTTTCCGCAAAGGTAAGTGCGTACTCCATCACCTCTTGCGAGCGGATCTCACCCACCAAAATCACATCTGGAGCCTGTCGCAATGAGCTTTTTAGCGCTGCTTCAAAGCTCTCAGTGTCGGTGCCTACTTCACGCTGAGTAACCATCGACTGTCCATGTTCATGGACAAACTCTACCGGATCTTCAATGGTCAAAATATGTCCGCGCGAATGCTGATTCCGATAACCAATAAGCGCTGCCAAACTGGTCGATTTACCCGTTCCGGTACCACCGACGACCAGCATCAAACCGCGTTTTGCCATAATAAGTTTCGTCAATACGTCAGGCAGCTTTAGCTCTTCCACGGTTGGAATTTCAGTGACAATACGGCGAATCACCATGCCGGCGCGTTGACGCTGCCAAAAGACACTGACACGAAAACGGCCAATACCTTCACGAAAAATGGCAAAGTTCGCTTCGCGCTCCTGCATAAATTCATCAAGGTGCTTTTTACCGAGTGCTTCTTTAACTAAATCGAGCGCCCCTTCATCGGTCAGCCGTTGCTCGGTAATATGGCGTAGCTCACCATTAATTTTAAGGCTTGGAGGTAAGTTCGCCGAAATGAACAAATCCGACGCCTGCTTATCAATCATTACTTGTAATAGTTTATCGAGCAGCATGCCGCTAACCCTCCTTCGCCGTTACTTAAAGGTTTCTTTGTTGGACGCTTTGCCACGCGCCTCAAGACGCGAAATCAAACCTTGGTTAAGTAGGTTCAATAAACCTTGATCAAGGGTTTGCATACCATGCGCTGCACCGGTTTGGATAGATGAATACATCTGCGCGACTTTGTCCTCACGAATGAGGTTTTTAATTGCTGGTGTCGCGATCATAATTTCATGGGCGGCAACACGACCACCACCGACACGTTTTAGTAGGGCCTGAGAAATAACTGCACGCAAGGACTCAGATAGCATTGAACGCACCATAGGTTTTTCATCCCCTGGAAAGACATCGATAATACGGTCAATGGTTTTCGGCGCTGACGTGGTGTGCAAGGTGCCAAACACTAAGTGACCCGTTTCAGCGGCCGTCATCGCCAAACGAATGGTTTCTAAGTCACGCATCTCACCGACCAGAATCACATCAGGATCTTCACGAAGCGCCGAACGCAAAGCGTTGTTAAAGCTATGGGTATCTCGGTGAACTTCACGTTGGTTGATCAAGCTCAGTTTATTTTTATGAACGAATTCGATCGGATCTTCGATGGTTAGAATATGGTGATGCTTACTTTCGTTGATAAAGTCCACCATCGCCGCCAACGTCGTTGATTTACCAGAACCTGTTGGCCCGGTCACCAAGACTAAACCGCGCGGTTGGTCAGCAATGGTTTTAAAAATCTCAGGAGCCCCCAGCTGCTCAAGCGTTAACACATCACTTGGGATGGTCCGCAGCACTGCACCACAGCCACGGTTTTGCACGAATACATTCACTCGGAAACGGGCCAGATCAGGTACTTCAAACGAGAAATCACACTCTAGGTTTTGTTCGTATTCCTTGCGTTGACGGTCATTCATAATGTCATAAACCAGCTCTTGCACTTGTTTATGCGTTAACGCTGGAATATTGATTTTACGAACGTCCCCATCTACTCGTATCATAGGGGGCGAATCAGCCGAAAGATGTAAGTCAGAAGAGTTATGTTTGACGGCAAAGCTAAGTAACTCTGTAATATCCATACTTGATCTCTTATTGTTATTGGTGAGCCGTTACCCGATGAATAGCATAAATACGCGTTTCACAGAAGTCAGCAACAGCATTCAGACAGCGTGTCAACAGTGCAATCGTAGCCCAGAATCGGTGCAATTGTTAGCTGTCAGTAAGACGAAACCTGCAACTGCCATTCGTGAGCTCTATCACCTTGGCCAGCGTGACTTTGGTGAAAACTACTTGCAAGAAGCTTTAAGCAAGCAACAAGAGCTCGCCGATTTGCCCGATCTCGTCTGGCATTTTATTGGTCCTATCCAGTCCAATAAAACCCGTGATATCGCGCAATCTTTTCAATGGGTTCACAGTCTGGACCGCGAGAAAGTCGCACGGCGTTTGAGTGAGCAACGACCTGCCCACCTACCGCCTTTAAACGTACTCATCCAAGTGAACATTGATGATGAGCAGAGTAAGTCAGGGGTTCACCCGGATGCGATTGCCGCCTTAGCGGACTTCATCGTCCAACAGCCCCAGCTGCAATTACGTGGTCTCATGACCATTCCTGCGGCGCAAGTAAGTGATCAACAACAGCAGCAGAGCTTGCAAGCCATGCAACGGTTGTTTTCTCAGCTTGCGTCCCAATATTCTACCGTAGATACACTTTCTATGGGTATGTCGAATGACCTGACCGAAGCCATCGCTGCTGGCTCAACGCTGGTGCGTATCGGTACAGCCTTATTTGGTGCCCGCACGACCTAACAACAAGGAGTAACAAATGACCAACCAGCCTCGCAACATCGCATTTATCGGCGCCGGAAATATGACGCAGAGTATTGTCGGAGGCATGGTAGCCAGTGGTTACCCAAGCAATCAGATTTGGGTCAGCAACCCAAGCCCAGCCAAGCTGGAGAAGTTGGCGCATGAACTTAACGTGCATACCAGCCATGACAATGCCGAAGTTGCCAAACACGCAGATGTCATCGTGCTGGCTGTGAAGCCGCAATTGATGGCTGACGTCTGCGCCGCATTACGCAACGAAGTTGCCGATTTGGCCGATAAACTGATCGTCACCATTGCCGCTGGTATCCGTATCGAAAAATACCGCGACTATCTTGGCGCCAACATTCGCATGATTCGGGTGATGCCAAATACCCCATCTTTGGTCGGTAAAGGTATGTCGGGGCTCGTCGCTGATGATCGCGTGAGTGATGACGATAAAGCTTACATCACTGAAGCTTTTGATGGCGTAGGAGCGACCTTATGGGTGGCCGATGAAGACGAGCTTGATATTCTTGGTGCAGTGGCAGGCAGTGGCCCTGCCTACTTCTTTGAATTCATGGCGAGCCTACAAAAAGCTGCCGTTGGACTTGGTTTTGATCGTGAAAAAGCGCGCGCTATGGTACAACAGACAGCATTAGGTGCTGCCGAAATGGCCATCGCCAGTGATTTAGAGCTCGAAGACTTACGGAAACAGGTCACGAGTAAAGGTGGCTCTACAGCTAAGGGCATTGAACAATATCAGGCTTACGATATTGATAAAATTTCAGACGATGCCGTCAAGGCTGCGGTGCAACGCAACCAAGAAATGGCAAAACTCTTTTAAGGTAACGAACTATGGAACTGACCCGCTTTCTTATCACCATACTCTTCGAGTTGTTTTTGATGGTGGTCATTTTACGCGTATGGCTACAAGCCGCTCGCGCAGATTTTTATAACCCTATGAGTCAATTCGTAGTGAAAATCACCAACCCATTGGTATTACCGCTGCGTAAGTTGATCCCGACCGTCGGCGTCTGGGATCTTGCCTCTGTAGTGTTAGTTTTACTGGTGAGTTTTGGCAAGTACGTCGCCCTTTCAGCCGCGCTTGGTTACCCATTTATTTGGCCGGACCTTGCGTTACTTGGGGTGCTTGGCGCTATCAGTCAGTTCCTCCAGTTGCTGTTCTGGATTGTCATTATTCGCGCTTTGTTGAGCTGGTTTTCACAGGGCTACAATCCAATGCAAGCTATTTTAATTCAGTTAACTGAGCCATTTTTAGCTCCGATCCGTCGTATCTTGCCTCCGATTGGCGGCCTAGATTTATCGGTGTTAGTGCTAGTTATTGGTATTCAAGCCTTACGCATCTTAATTGGAGTTTAATCATGGCAGGTTATTTAGCGCGTTTCCTCGTTGCTTTATGTTTCGTTGGCGCCTTGGCACCAGCGTCTGCGCTCGCCGAGCAAAGCAAACGTTTGGGCCCATGGGAAGTTCATTACAACGCCTTTAACTCGACGCTGTTACGCCCCGAAATGGCGCAACAGTATAACCTTGAGCGCTCGTCACGGATTGCGACGCTGAACATTGCCGTGCTGGCGGCAAATGAAGCCGGTAAGCCTGCGCAACGCGTGAGCATCGAAGGATATGCGATGAACCCGCTGAGCATGCAGCAAAACCTTGAATTTCAAGAGGTGGTTGAAGGTGATGCGGTGTACTACATCGCGCAAACGTCGTTCACCCACTTAGAGACGTTGCGTTTTTTCATCACCATGAAACAAGGTAAAGAGCAACACGAACTGAAGTTCTCGAAAGAGTTTTGGGAAAATTAATCCTCATTACTCAGCAACTTCACCCCAACTTTGAGTAAGTATCCCTGCTCGTCCAACTCGCGTACCGTGAGTTGGACACTTCCCAACACCAATTGATCCCCCACGACCACGCGACGGTGGAATTTCCGGGTGAAATACTCGTGTAAGGTCAGCGGCAACACCGCATCATCCAGCTCACCGAGCGGATAGAAGTCGGCCACATCAGCTAAACTGAGCTCGCCGTTTAAGGCAAAGTCACCAAAGAAGTCACTGACATTCAACGTGCGGGCTTGTCCTCCTGCGGCCAACACACGACTGATTTCATCGACATGTTGCACTTGAGCAATCACCAGCACCTTGTCGCCTTCACGCAGTTGCGGCCGCGTGTGTGGTCGAATCCATTCGCCGTCGCGGATCAGCCCAACAAACTCGAGCGGGACCGCCCAACGCAGCTCATGCCAACCATGATCACAAGCCGGAGATTGCTCGCGCATTTCATACGACCACAACTCTAGGGGATCGTTACTACCGACCTGATCGAGCGCCATGCGACGGTCCGGTTCCGCAGCAGCGGGGACTTCAAGTTTTAACCAACGCGCCATTGGTGCCAGCGTCCAACCTTGTAAAACCAACGACACCATGACCACCACAAAAGCGATGTCAAAGAACAACTCTTGCCCGGGTACGCCACTGAGCCAAGGGTAAAGCGCCAAAATAATAGGTACTGCCCCACGCAGCCCGACCCAGCTGATAAAGAGTTGCTCTCGCAGCGGGTATGAAAAGGGTAGTAAGCTCACCAATACCGCGATCGGACGCACGATAAAAATCATCATTCCCGCGACCGCGAGCGACAACCCGAGGTTTTCGACAAGGTGTGAGGGAGTGACCAGCAACCCAAGAATTAAGAACATCATAATTTGGCTTAACCACGCCAAACCATCTTGCACCTGCAAAATATGCATTAACTGCGGTAAACGCGCATTCCCGATGATATAGCCCATCAGGTACGCGGCGAGGAAGCCACTTCCGCCAGCTCCTGAGGTTAACGCAAACACCACCACCGCACCGGCGGCCGCAAGTAGTGGGAAAAAGGCGAATTGGGCGGTAATTTTTCGCGCAATAAAAACAAAACAACGACCGCCGAGCCAGCCACCGATATAACCAAGCACCAGCTGTAGTAAGACATCTAGCACTACGGCAGGAATCGAGAAAGCTTGCGCTGAGACGATACCGGTGGTCATCGTCATGGTTAAAATGACCGCCATCGGGTCGTTGGTCCCCGATTCAATCTCGAGGGTAGATGTGACACGTTGCTTGATTCTGAGGTTTTGCGATTGGAAGATACCGAACACTGCGGCAGCGTCGGTCGAACTCAAAATAGCACCAATCAATAATGCAATCGGCCATGGCACCGCGAATAGATAAACCAAACCAACAGCGGTTAGGGTACAGGTTAAGGCTACACCTATCGTGGAGAGACTTATCGCCGGCCACAACGCCACGCGAAAACGTTCTTTGCGGGTACGCATACCGCCGTCAAAAATAATGATAACTAGCGCGAGGGAGCCAATAAAAAAGGCGACTTGCGGCTCATCAAAGGCAATCCCAAGCAGCCCCTCTTCACCGGCCAACATGCCCACCACAAGAAACACCAGCAACAACGGCGCACCAAAACGTGAGGACACTACTGCGGCTAAAATGCTGACCAGCAGTAACGACCCCATCAACAACATGACACCATTTAAATCTGTCACTGATTTCTCCTTTGGTCGCTTAGCCTAGATAGCTTATAATGCCTCCTATTGTGCCGAAAACCAAAGAATCTGTCATGCAAGAAATCGTATTAGCTACTGGAAACCAAGGCAAAGTCCGTGAACTTAGTGAACTCCTTCGTCCGTTAAACTGGCGTGTGCGCGCGCAAAACGAATGGCACTTCGAGGAAGTTGAAGAGACTGGCCTGACCTTTGTCGAAAATGCCATCTTAAAAGCTCGCCATGCTGCTCGACTGACTGGTTTACCCGCGTTGGCAGATGATTCAGGTTTGGCGGTCAACGCCTTGGCCGGCGCGCCAGGCATTTATTCCGCGCGCTACGCTGGCCCCCAGGCAAGTGACGCTGACAATGTCAGCAAATTACTGGACGCCTTAGCATCAACGCCAACGGAACAGCGCCAAGCAAGTTTCCACTGTGTGTTGACTTTTATGCGCCATGCCGACGACCCGACGCCTATCATTTGTCACGGCAGTTGGCATGGCGAAATCGCCCAACACGCGAGCGGCAACGGTGGTTTTGGCTACGACCCAGTGTTCTTCATTCCAACTCTCGGCTGCACTGCTGCCGAGCTCGATAAAGCCCAGAAGCAACAGCTTAGCCACCGTGGACAGGCCTTACGAAAACTTCTCGACGAGCTGGCAACGCAGTGATGACGCTGCCCCCACTCGCGCTCTATGTGCACATACCTTGGTGCGTGCAAAAGTGCCCCTATTGTGACTTCAACTCGCACGCATTGAAGGCAGGCGTGCCTGAACAAGCCTATGTCGCCCGTCTGCTAGATGACCTGCGCGCCGATCTCGAGTGGGTACAGGGTCGTGTCATTCAAAGTATTTTTATTGGTGGCGGTACCCCTAGCCTCCTTACCCCACAAGCGATGCAACAATTGCTTGATGGCATCGCTAAGCAAGTGACATTGGCCAGTGATTGCGAAATCACCATGGAAGCCAACCCGGGTACCTTTGAACAAGCCCGGTTTCAGGGCTTCGCGGACGCCGGTGTCAATCGCCTCTCGATCGGGGTGCAAAGTTTAGATGCTGAGCAGCTCAAAGGGTTAGGTCGCATTCATGACCCCGCACAGGCCATCACGGCGGCGCAGCACGCGCAAACCTTGCCGCTAAGAAGCTTTAATCTTGATTTAATGCATGGTTTACCGGGACAGTCCGTTGCCGCAGCTATGGCCGATCTCGACGGTATTTTGGCGCTTAACCCACCTCACATCTCGTGGTATCAGCTCACCATCGAACCGAATACCTCTTTTGCGAGCCGCCCACCACAACTTCCAGAAGATGAAATTTTGGAAGACATCTACGAACGTGGACAAGAAAAACTGCGCGCGGCGGGATATGACAACTATGAAGTGAGTGCGTACGCGAAACCAGGTCACCAAAGTCGCCATAACCGCAACTACTGGCAATTTGGCGATTATCTTGGCATTGGTTGCGGGGCACATAGCAAAATCACCCTGCCCCACGAACAACGTATTTTACGCTGTGAGAAGATCCGTCATCCGCAAGGCTATCTCGACCTGACACGACCGCTGCGCTACCGTTTATGGCAGGTCGAACAACACGAGCTACCGTTCGAGTTTTTTATGAACTTGCTGCGACTTGCTGAACCGATTGAAAAGCGTCTCTTTACTGAGCGAACTGGCCTGTCGTTATCGGTAGCAGAGAAGGCATTGGCTCCGGCGCTAGAAAAAGGACTGATGGAAAGTTCACCAAGCCATTGGCAAACGACGCCACTAGGGCGTCGTTTCGTGAATTCAATTCTTGATGAGATGGTGTAATAAACGCCGCACCACTTACTTCACACGGCGGAATTTAAGATCCCAAACGCCATGACCTAAGCGTTCGCCACGACGTTCAAACTTGGTTAATGGCCGTTCTTCCGGACGCGGAATATAATCATTTGAAGCCGACAAGTTTTGCCAGTTTCCTTGTGCCTCAGCTGCTTGCATCACCTCGAGCATATGCTCGGCGTAATTTTCCCAGTCGGTCGCTAAATGCAAGATACCGCCAATCGCGAGCTTCTGGCGCAGCAACTCTACAAACTCAGGTTGAATCAAACGGCGTTTATGATGGCGTTTTTTATGCCAAGGGTCTGGAAAGAACACTTGTACGCCGGCGAGGCTTTGGTCCGCGATGCAGTCATTCAATACTTCGACCGCGTCGTGCTCAAATACGCGTAGGTTCTCGACCTGTTGAACTTCAGCTTCCATTAAACAAGCGCCGACGCCTGGGCGGTGTACTTCAATACCGATAAAGTTCTTTTCTGGCGCTGCCGCGGCCATTTCAACCAACGAGTGTCCCATACCAAAGCCAATCTCAACAATGGTATCCGCCTGACGCGCAAACACCTTGTCCAGATCTAACAGCCCCATCTCATGGGTCAGGCCCATGCTTGGCCAACAGCGCTCAAGTGCGCCAGCTTGTCCTTTGGTAAGACGGCCTTCACGTTTTACAAAACTACGAACTTTACGGATATAGCGACCTTGCTCTTGCGCATTGGCAAGATTCTCTTGAGTATCGCCGTGGGTACGGTCTTGCTCTGCCATAACTTAACTTTCATTCCTCTACAAACACAAAAAAGGCGCTGCTAAGCTTACGCCTAGCGCGCCTTTTAATAAAGCACTATGAAACTTAGTTGTCTTTTTTCACTGGAACTTCGTTAGTGACAGACATTTTCGCTTCGATGCGACGGTTCTTCGCGCGGTTTTCTTTAGAGTCGTTTGGTACTAATGGACGGTCTTCACCGTAACCTACAGTACTTACACGCTCTTGCTCGATACCGAAATCTTGAATCAAGCTATCGCCAACAGACTTCGCACGACGCTCAGACAAGCCTTGGTTGTATTGCGCAGGACCAGTGCTGTCTGCGTGGCCTTCAATACGGATATCCAATTGTGGGTTATCACGCATGAAGTCAGCGGTATCTTTGATCTCAGGCTTCTCAGAAGCAGGTACGTCATCTGAATCAAACGCAAAGTTAATCATCAACTCATGGGTGATGGTTTCGTTGCGATACATTACACAGCCATTCGCATCTACTTTGAAGGTAGGCTGAGTGTTAGGACACAAGTCTTTGTCATCAGTCACGCCGTCGCCATCAGAGTCAGCAGTCGTAGTTTCAACCACTGGCGCTGGAGCTGGAGCTGCGGCTGAACTACCGAAGTAGTAACGCAAACCAGTCATCACCATCCACTCTGTCAAGTTGCTGTCATCTTGTTGCACAGCAGCTTCAACGAACAAGTTCAAGTTATTGGTAAGTTGCTCAGTGTAACCCGCACCAACACGCAAGAAGCGGTTAGAAACGTCACCTAGCTCAGTGTTGTTTAAACCTAAGCTACCGTAAACGTTGTCGGTGAAGTTATACAACACGTCAACACCATAAACACGACCGCTTGCGCTGTCAGCGAACTCTAAGTCGCCACGCAAGTAATCATAATAAACACGAGCACCCCACTCAGGAGTAAATTGGAAACCACCTTCAACACCATAGAAGGCGCTGTCCGGACCACCTTTGAAGGTGCGGAGCTGATTGTTGTCGATTGCAACACGATCAGAGTCCGTTCCGAATGCTCCCAGACGTGGGCCTACATACCACTGACCATCTTTGTCGGTAGATTGCGCGAACGCTGTACCTGTTACAGAAAGGCCTGCGGCTACTGCAAATGAAATTGCTGCGATACGATTCACGAGATGCTCCTTAAATTTCCCAATGAATAGATTTTTATTTCCCGTTACTATATACGAAATCTATCGTTTTTGCTTGGTTTTTAGCGAATTCTTTACCGTTTACACAAGCTTTACATAAGCTTAAACGAACTTTCCAACCCACTTCATCAGAGTAAAAGAGAATACTTGTTATGCAAAGGGTTACACCGCAGGATGCCAACGCTGTGATAAGCGCCGACGACTTTGCTCAAACGGTCGTCAACTGGCAGCGCCAGCATGGTCGGAATGACTTACCTTGGCAACAACACAATGATCCTTACCATGTTCTTGTCAGCGAGTTAATGCTGCAACAAACCCAAGTAAAAACAGTGATCCCCTATTTTCAGCGCTGGCTTGAACAGTTTCCTACCTTCACTGCACTCGCCAATGCTGATGAACAAGAGGTGATGGCCTGCTGGCAAGGCTTAGGATACTACCGACGTGCACGCAACCTCCAAGCCGCCGCACAAAAAGTTGTTGCGGACTATCAAGGCACCATGCCACAAGCGATGGAAGAGCTACGAGAAATTCCTGGCGTCGGACCTTATACCGTCGGAGCTATTCGTGCATTTGCCTTCGATGCCCCTGCGGCAATTGTTGATGGCAACGTAAAGCGCTTACTTGGACGCCTGTTCACCTTGCCCTACGTGGTGAATAAAAGTACCCACGACAAGTACTTTTGGGAGCTTTCCGAACATTACACTCCGACAGTTAACAATCGGCGTTTTGCTCAAGGTCTCCTTGATTTAGGCGCCACCGTTTGTAAACCTCGTCAACCGACATGTGAGCTTTGTCCGCTGCAAAAGGTGTGTTGCGCCTACCAACAGGATTGCGTAGAGGACTACCCTAAGCGAGAGGTGAAAGCCCGTATTCCAACGCGTCCGGGTCACTTTTGTCTGGATATCAATGGGCAAGGCGTGGTGTTGGAGCAACGGCCCGCTGATGGTATTTGGCCAAGTCTTTGGAGTCTTCCAGAATGCAAGGAGGCGCCGCAGGGGAAGCCGCTTACGCGCTTCAAGCATACCTTTAGTCATTACAAACTGGATGGTCACGTGTGGGTCACTAGCTTACCGCCGAGCGATCGACCACGACGACGCATTGAGCCCGAGCACCTTGCCAACATAGGTTTGCCGGCTCCCATCCGCAAGCTACTCGAACAATTGAACTGGGACGAAGTTTGTCAGATTCAGCTTTAATGCGTAGAATCTGACGAGCACTAATTTATTAGAGGTTGTTATGAGTCGAACTGTGTATTGTCAGTATTTAAAGCAAGAAGCTGAAGGATTAGATTTTCAGCTCTACCCTGGAGAACTCGGCCAACAGATCTTTGAGAACATCTCGAAGCAAGCCTGGGGCGAATGGCAAAAAAAACAAACCATGCTGATTAACGAAAAGCGACTCAATCTGATGGATCCCGCGGCACGTGAGTTCTTAGAAGAAAAAATGAAAGCCTTTCTGTTTGAGGGGAAAGATGTAGAAATTGAAGGCTACACCCCTCCCAGCGCATAAACCAATTCATAAAGCCCCGATATCGGGGCTTTTTTTTACCTCATTTTTAAACTCCCCTCACAAATTTAGCGCATTATTTGTGCGATTTTAGTAGTGTATGACTGAGATAGATGGCATTTATGTGCTGAATCTAGAGAAACGCCATCCAATCTGTTAGACTACGAACGAATTTTTCAAAAGGGAGCTACTATGAACATGCCTTCCTGGCAGCGTGCCGTCGTTAAGGTTGGCAGCGCGTTAATTGCGCCAGACAATACAGGAACGAGCAGTAAATATTTATTGGCCATTGCCCGCTTTATCATCGAGTGTCGAGAGCGCGGACAAGAGGTCGTATTGGTTTCATCCGGCAGTGCTGCCGCAGGGCGCACGCACATCGCCTATGACGGCCACCCCATTCCGGTACCTATTAAAAAAGCAATGGCGGCTGTAGGTCAGCCCGACATGATGGCTAACTGGTCTAGATTTTTCGACTTCCCGTGCGCACAGATTTTGATTACGCATGGTGACCTCCGCGATCGCGCCCGTTATGTCAGTGTTCGAAATACCATGCACACATTGTTAGAACACGATGTATTGCCCGTGGTCAACGAAAATGACGCCTTAGCCACCGACGAAATGAAGGTCGGTGACAACGATAACCTTGCCGCCATGATTGCGACGCTGGTCGACGCTGATGCGCTGTTCATTTGTTCGGACATCGATGGTCTTTTTGATGCAGACCCGCGGGTGAAACCTGACGCCAAGAAAATGCCTATCGTGGAAGAAATCACCGAAGACATTTTTGCTCTTGCAGGTGGTACAACCAACAAAATTGCGACCGGCGGTATGCGAACCAAAATTGAAGCGGCCGAGAAAGCTACTTCACACGGTATCGACACTTACATCGTGAATGGCAGCAAAGGTGAAACTTTTGAGCTGTTGCTGCAGGGCCAAAACCCAGGCACGTTGTTTAAGCGCCAGCAAGATCCAATGAGCAACAAAAAGCATTGGTTACGCCATACCCTCGTCTCGCAAGGCGAAGTCGTGGTTGATAGTGAGACAGCCGATGCCGTGGTCGCTGGCGATGCCCTCACCACCACCGGCATTGTTGACGTACAAGGTGACTTTAACCGCGGTGATGCCGTGGTGATCCGCAATGGCGAAAATACTGAAGCTGTCGCCAAAGGCATTTGCCAATACAGCTCACACGAACTGCTGCACATCAAGGGGCAAGAAGTGAGCTCGATTGCCGAGCAATATGGCTATAGCCCGATAACTGAAGTTATTGAAAGTAACGATTTAACTATTTTGGAGGATGAATGAGTAACTCCGTAGCAACCGATATTGCCAAGCGCGCAGCCATTGCTGCTCGCGCTGTAGCTCCGCTGACAGAAACAGAAAAAAATGCGGTACTGCAACGGATGGCCGATGCCATTCGCAAACACCAAGCTGACATCTTAGCCGTCAATGAAAAAGATATGGCTGCAGGCCGTGAAAAGCAGCTTAGCGAAGCGATGTTAGACCGCCTACAACTCAATGCAGAACGTATTGAGGGTATGGCAACCGCCATCGAAGAAATCATCGCATTAGCCGATCCTGTTGGTGAGCGGATGCCGCTGACCACCCGTCCAAATGGCATCGAAGTTGAAAAAATGCGTATTCCATTGGGCGTTATTTGCATGATTTATGAAGCACGTCCGAATGTGACAGCTGATGCCGGTGCGCTTTGCTTCAAATCAGGTAATGCAGTGATTCTGCGTTGTGGGCGTGAGGCGATTGAAAGCAGCAAAGCCATTGCAGCAGCTTTACACGAAGCGCTACGTGACAGTGGTTTGCCTGAAGATGTCATTGCTGTGGTGCCAACTCCTGACCGCGAGTTAATGCTCGACCTGTTGCAACAGCATGAACACATCGATTTGGTCATTCCACGTGGTGGTGAAGGCCTAATCCACTTTGTTAGCGATAACAGCAAGATCCCTGTGATCCAACATTACAAAGGGGTCTGCCACCTATACGTTGACAAAGACGCTGATATCGAGAAAGCATTAGCACTACTATTGAATGGTAAAACCCATCGCACCGGTGTCTGTAACGCGCTCGAGGGACTTTTAGTCGATGAGGCTATCGCTGCTGAGTTTCTGCCGAAGGCGGCCCAAGCGCTGCAAGAGAAAGGGGTTACCGTGCACTGCGACCAAGCTTCAGCAAAGTATTTCGACAATGCTGATGTAATTGCTGACGACGCTTTTGGCGAAGAGTATCTCGCACTTGAAATCGCAGTACGCACCGTGGCTGGTTTCGAGGGCGCTCTCGCGCATATTCAAGCCTTTGGTAGCGGCCACACCGAAGTGATTGCCACCGAAAATGAAGCGACAGCACAGCGTTTCATTCGTGAGGTAGATTCAGCGGTAACCATGTGGAACGCGTCATCACGTTTCAGTGATGGTGGGCAACTCGGCTTGGGCGCTGAAATTGGTATTTCGACCAGTAAACTCCATGCCTATGGCCCTATGGGTCTACAAGCCTTAACGACCGAGAAGTTTGTCGTGACCGGTAACGGTCAAACACGCGCCTAAGACGCGTGTTGGTATCCTGCAAGTAATAACGGCCAATCGCGCGCTTCCTGCCAATGGAAGTTGCGCTTGGCCTCTTCCGCTTTAGCTAACTCTTTATGGAATGAGCGTAGCAAGCGCGCCAAATTGGCATCACGCCACTCGCCAGGCGAACGAAATCCACATTTATCGAAATCAACAATCCACGCTTTATCCTCGGCATCGAGCATAATGTTGTGGCAGTTTAAGTCCGAATGGTAGACCTCAGCATCATGTAACTGACGAATGGCAGCGCCTAATACGTGCCACTGCGCCGCCTCCAATTGTTGCTCGCCCAACAACTTAAACACATCCTTCGCGTTTGGGATCACTTCCACCAAGATATCGGCGCGATAGCCCCAAGCCGGCGCGTTTTTATAACGTGCCGCTAAAGGCTCTGGTACCGGCAAGCCACGCGCACGCAACTGCATCAACAACTCGAATTCAGCCATAGCGCGGCTTTGCGCGATGGGTTCACGTTTGAAGCGATCACGATTGATCTTGCCCACCAAACCACCGCGGTAATAGTGGCGTAACAACATTGCTTGCGCACCATCACGGATAAACCAGGCCGTACTTCGGCCGGTTGCAGCACCGACAATTTTCGCTTCATTATGCCAATGCGCAGCATCAAAATAGGCTGCATCAAAGTGCTCAAAACGGTCCTTGCGGTACCAAATTTCTTCACCTGTTACCGGCGTTAAGGTTTCCACATTCGACATAGCATAGTTTTCCTGTAACCAGTTGGGCACATGACGCACCACATCAGCCAACATGGCCGCTGTCGCACCTTGGTCTTGTGCAAACTCATCCCGCGCTGCTTGCTGCATTGCTTGCCGTTGCGGAGCATCTGCCAAAAGTGTCAGCAGTTGCTCTGCTAACTGGCCGCTATTGTCCGCCCAAAGGACAGCTTGAGCATCCGCTAAACGCTGGAAAATTTCTTGAAAATTAAAGACATGAGGTCCGCTAACCACAGCTGTATCGGTCGCCACCGGTTCCAATGGATTGTGGCCACCGCGCGTAATCAGGCTACCGCCGATAAAGGCGACGTCGGCAAGGGCATACCATAACAACAGCTCGCCCATAGTGTCACCCAGCCACACCTGCTGCTGAGCCGTCGGCTGTTGTTGCTGGCTACGGATGGCAAGCTTGAAACCTTGCTCACGAACGAGGTCGGCCACGCTCGCAAAACGCTCTGGATGACGCGGTACCAAAATGAGCAGTGCATCGGCATGCTGTTGCAACACCTGGTGAAAGGCCGCAAGCACCATTTCGTCTTCGCCTTTATGGGTGCTGGCAGCAACCCAAACCGGCCGTTGTAATTGCTGCTTGAGGGCGTTCGCTTGCGTCCACACTGCTGCGGGTACTTGACTGTCGAACTTTAAATTGCCCCGCACTACAGCTCGCTCAGCCGGAACGCCAAGGGTGATAAAACGCTGCTGACTTGCGCTATTTTGTGCCGCAACCCAGGTTAATTGGCGCCATATATTGCCGAGGAGCCAGCTATAACGTTGGTACGAATGAAGCGATTTCTCTGATAACCGCGCGTTCAATAGCATGAACGGGATCTGACGCTGAACAGTTTCGCGCAACATACAAGGCCAAACTTCTGTTTCCAGCACCACCACCGCCTCTGGGGCAAATTTGTTGAAAAAACGCGCCATTGCAGCGGGGGTATCTATGGGCAAGTAAACGTGATGCACCCGCTCACCAAACACCTGCTGCGCTAGGCTTGCAGCTGTAGGCGTCATCGACGATAAGGTGACAGGAACGCCGGGGTAACGCGCCAGGATCTGCGTAATAAGTTGTCGCGCTGCGACGGTCTCACCAACGGACACACAGTGAATTAAAATGCCGCCGCGCGCTGCAGCAGGAACGGCTTGACGTGCAAGCCGCTCACACCAGCGCTGGCGATAGGCAGGCGCCTTCCGGCCCCGCAGCCATAAATAAACAAAAACAAAAGGCACTAACAGCCGAATAAGCAGTCGATAAGCGGCTGTCATTGCAATTAACGCCAGTACTCACTAATCCACGTGGTCGGCAATACCTTACGGTACCACTTACCACTACGACCAGCGACAGCGTCGTCTGGGTGCGGGCGGCCATGGAAAATAATCACTTTCGCGCCCTCTGGGATCCGTGGTTGTTGGAAAAAGCTCAGTGGGAATGGGCGTAAACAATGACGTTTGAAACTACGGCACCACTCTGCTGGCCAATACTGCAACTTCCCTTGGCGATCGACGAACTGGGTAATGAATTCTTGTTCATTACGAACATCTTTGCGTGAGCCGACAGGATCGTTTTTCAAGTGCTCGATGGCATCAACATGCGCACCGATGTTGAAACGAAATACCGAGGTATTCCCGGTAGCATCGGATTTATCCCACTCTTTAATAACGAGGAAATCGCCTTCAGGCTCAAAAAATTCATCGAGGCTGCCAACAATCACGATATCTAAGTCAAGGAACAAGGTCGGTCCTTCGAGGTCGTAAAGTGGTTGTGCAAACACGGTCAACTTCAACCAGCCATGTCCGAAGGTCCACGGTTTGCGCTCGTCAAAATCAGCAAAGCCGACCTCAGGAATTGGCTTTACTTCTACTTCTTCACGAATGCCATCATTGTCATCGGTAAAGCAGACAAAGCGGAACGGGCGCGAGAGATTGCGGCTGACCATCGAATAGAGAGTGTTGACATAATCAGAGCCGTATTTTTGGCCCCACTTAATACAAATAATGTTAACTGGCTGCATAGTATCCTGCCTGTATGACGCTGTTTCTAGGCCGCCATAATGCCAAATATTCCGCACTGTGGCTATGCTCAAGCGGGTATTTGGCGATCTTTTCCTGACTTTTCCCCGTATTTCGATCAACAACCTCTTTTTTCATTATTTAGAATCAACAAACATGACCTCTTTTGTGCTTTCTGAGGACTGCTATCAGCACCTTAGTGATGTTCCTAGTGAGCGGTTTACCCAGCTTGCGCTAGTGCTCGGCGACCAACTCAACGCCAAACATTCGTGGTTTCAAGAACGTCAAAACGAGCGTTTATTTGTACTCTTAGAGCTGCGCCAAGAAACCGATTATTGTCGCCACCATATCCAAAAAGTTGTCGGCTTTTTTGCTGCCATGCGCAACTTTGCGAACGCCTTGGTTAAGGCCGGCCATCACGTACTCTACCTGACCCTTGATGCAACAGCGCACAGCCCGAGTCTCACCACGCACCTCGAGGAAATTATTAGCACAACAGGCGTACGCGAACTCCATCTCCAGCAGCCAGATGAATATCGCGTCGATAAACAACTACAGGATTGGCAAGCGCAACAGTCGCTCGCCGTAACATGGTTTGATAGTGAGCACTTTTTAACGGAGCGCAGTGTCTTACAGGATTGGTTTGGCGATAAGCCTAGCTATCTCATGGAGTATTTTTACCGCCGCGTACGCAAACAGACCGGCTATTTAATGGAGCAAGGCAAGCCGCTTGGGGGCAAGTGGAACTTTGATAAAGAAAACCGTAAAACCCCAGCGCAATCGCATCAATTTCCGCCGCCTATCACCTTCGCAACGGATGTCAGTGCCCTTGTCGAAATGCTGCAGCGCCATCAGGTAAAGACCATGGGAACACTGAACCCTACCCAGTTTCTGTGGCCAGTATCACGACGGCAGTCGCTAGAGGTACTTGATTATTTCATCACGCATCTACTGCCATACTTTGGGGACTATCAAGATGCCATGGTGCAAGGTCAGTGGAGCATGTACCATTCACGCCTATCCTTTGCACTCAATACCAAAATGGTAAGCCCACGCTATGTGGTCGAAGCAGCACTGCATGCGTGGCAACAGTACCCAAATAAAATCAGTTTGAATCAGATTGAAGGATTTATCCGTCAAATCATCGGTTGGCGGGAGTTTGTTCGCGCCGTTTATTGGCAATTTATGCCGGACTATCAACATCTCAATGCGCTCGATCACCAACGCCCGCTGCCAGACTTTTATTGGGACGCAAAAACCGATATGAATTGCTTGCAACAAAGCATTCAACAGTCTTTGGATTATGCGTATGCCCATCATATTCAACGGTTAATGGTGACCGGTAATTTCGCCCTACTGAGCGGTTGCGATCCGGCTCAGGTCGATGCCTGGTATTTGGGTATTTATATTGACGCGTTAGAGTGGGTAGAAATGCCGAACACGCGTGGTATGAGTCAATTTGCCGATGGTGGCATTGTGGCAACCAAACCTTATGTTTCAAGTGGTAGCTACATCCAAAAAATGTCGAACTATTGCGACACCTGTTCCTATGACGTGAAACAAAAAACGGGCCCACGAAGTTGTCCGTTCAATAGCCTGTACTGGCACTTTATTGATCGACACATGGAGCAGTTTGACAAAAATCCTCGGATGGCGCTTATCGCGAAGCAATGGCAACGGCGTGACGCTGAGACAAAACGGGCTCTACTTGAGCGCGCAGAACAATTCCTCGCCCAATTAAATTAAAAAGGGAGCCATGATAGGCTCCCTTTTGATTAACTTTAATAGCAGCGTAACTTACTGGAAGTTACGACCACGACGCTCGCCACCGCGGCGCTCACCACCACGACCTTGGCCTTGACGCGGCTTACCGGCAAAACCTTTAGGTCCTGAACGCTCACCACGAGGCTTACGTGGACGTGCAGCGATGGTTTTATCCGATAACTCCATGCCCATTTGCTGCTGACGCACCCGGGCACGTTGTAGAATACGCAATACACCTGTAGGCATATCTTTCGGCAACTCAACCAAGCTGTGGTTATCAAACAACTGGATTTGACCGATAAATTTACTGTCAATATCTGCTTCGTTGGCAATCGCGCCAACGATATCTTGTGGTCGTGCACCGTGCTCGCGACCCACTTGAATTTGATAGGTATCAAAATCAATGTTGGCGTCACGGCGATCGCGACCAGGGCGCTTCTCTTGACGACCACGGTCGCCACGTTCACCACGCTCCGGGCGGTCAGCGAACTTACGTGGTGGTGGATCTGCAGGCACAACCAAAGGACGCGCTGCTTGTTGCTCGGCTAACAAGGCAACGGCGATTTGCTCAGCGCTCAAGCCTGTTTGCTCCTGCATGTTAGCAACGATTTGCGCCATCTGCTCTAAGCCCCCACTGCTAACTTTAGCGACAATACTGTCTTGCAAGATTTGCTGACGATGCGCGCTTAATTGCTCCGCATTCGGCACCTCGAAAAACTCGATGGTGCTGTTGGTCAAACGCTCATACTGACGTAACAAGTGCTTTTCACGCGGGCGATAGAACAAAATAGCTTCACCACTACGTCCAGCACGGCCGGTACGACCAATACGGTGCACGTAAGATTCATTGTCACCTGGCAAATCATAGTTAATCACATGAGTGATTTCTGGCACGTCAAGACCACGCGCCACAACATCCGTTGCCACCAAAATTTCAATATGACCGCTACGTAATTGATTGACCGTTTGCTCACGTTGAGTTTGGTTCAAATCACCGCTCAAAGGCGACGCTTTAAAGCCTGATTTTTGCAGTAACTCGGTCAGCTCCATGGTATCGCTACGCGTACGAACGAAGATCAACACGCGTTGATATTCCAACGTCTCTAACAAACGTGTTAACGCCGCCATTTTGGTTAAGCCACGCACTTGCCATGCACGCTGACGAATGGTCGACTTGGTCGCAGCTTTTGGTGCAATCTTAATGTTCACTGGCTCGTCACCAGCACTATTCACCAAGAAGGTTTTCGCTAAACGGCGAATCGCACTTGGCATGGTTGCTGAGAACAATGCACGCTGTGACGTACTAGGAACAGCACCCATGATGGTTTCGATATCGTCGATGAAGCCCATGTTGAGCATTTCATCAGCTTCATCAAGTACCGCCATACGCAAGGCATCAAGCTTCAATACGCCTTTGTTCAGCATATCGAGTAACCGACCTGGGGTACCTACGATGATTTGTGCACCGGTACGCAAGGCTTTGATTTGTGGGCCAAACGCAGCACCACCATAAACAGTTGCGACTTCAAGGCCACGGGTTTGACGACCAAACTCGGCCAAAGCTTCGGCAACCTGAATTGCAAGTTCACGCGTCGGTGCAACCACCAACATTTGCGTTTGACGTAATTTGGCATCGATCAGGGTTAAACCTGGCAAACCAAACGCGGCAGTTTTACCCGTACCGGTCTGTGCTTCACCAAGCACGTTTTTGCCATTAAGTAAGGCAGGGATCGATTGTTGTTGGATTGGTGTTGGTGCAGTAAAACCCATGCTTTCGATTTGGTTAAGCACAGCAACAGGCAGGCCTAAGTCGGCGAACGACTGGCCAGTCATTAATTCAGACATATTTTTCTCTCATCAATTCTGAGCAATAGTATGGGGGATGTACGCCCAGCTACAGAACACGATGAACACTCTGGCAGGAAATAGGCGCTGAACCCCAGCGTATCAGGGGTTGAGCCGCTCCCATCATTAGCGGTAGTAACCCTGAGGAGCGCGAACTATACGCAAAAGCGCCGCAAATATCAAGTTAAACTGGCATTGCAACACTGAACGATAACCAACATACTCGGGTCAGAACTCATTCAAGTCACCGATGGATGTGATGTCATTCTGCAGACCAAAGGGGAAAGTCTATGTCTACTCATAGTATGCGTTCGCTCACCAAAAGCCATGCCTTTATTGACGGTCATTGGGTGCCCGTTGAGCAGTCGTTCGATGTTATCAATCCTGCCGACGGCTCGGTTATTGCCGCAGTAGCTGATGCGCCAAGCAGCCTTGCCGAGCGCGCCGTCGAAGCTGCGCACCGCGCCCTACCGGCGTGGCGTAGCCGCCCCGCGCGTGAACGCGCCGAGCTGCTTTATAAATGGTTCCACGCGGTTAAGGCCAATCAACGCGCACTGGCTGAACTCTTGAGTCTTGAGCAAGGTAAGCCACTTGCCGAAGCCGAGGGTGAAATTGCCTATGGTGCAAGCTTTATCGACTGGTTCGCTGGTGAAGCTGAGCGCAGTTATGGCGATGTGCTGCCGCTACAAGCCACAGACAAACGCGCTTGGATTACCAAGCAAGGCGTGGGGGTATGCAGCGCCATCACCCCTTGGAACTTCCCTAACGCAATGATCACCCGCAAGCTAGCGCCAGCTCTTGCTGCTGGCTGTACGATGGTGGTGAAGCCTCCGCAGTTAACGCCATTATCGGCCCTCGCACTAGCGCAATTGGCAAGTGAAGTCGGTATCCCTGATGGTGTGCTCAATATTATCCCCACGACCGACGCCAAAGGCGTTGGCAAAGTTCTTACTGAGCACCCGGTGATCAAAAAATTTAGCTTTACGGGCTCTACCGAGATCGGCAAAACCCTCATGCAGCAATGCGCCAGCACCATGAAAAAAGTCTCCTTTGAACTTGGTGGCAATGCGCCTTTTATTGTCTTTGCGTCGGCCGATCTCGACCTTGCGGTGAAGGAGCTCATGACCTGTAAGTTTCGCAACGCTGGACAAACCTGTATCAGTGCCAATCGCGTGTTAGTTCAAGCCAGCGTCCATGACGCTTTCGTCGACAAACTTACCGCAGCGATGCAGCAACTGAACGTCGGCCCTGGCGATCAGGACGACGTCGATTACGGCCCACTGATTGATAGCGATGCTCTGGACAAAGTTCAACGTTTAGTCCGCGAGGCAACAGATAAGGGCGCAGAATGTCGTATCGGTGGCGAGCCCTTGCATGAAATCGGGGACCTCTTCTATGCGCCGACCTTGCTTACCGGCGTCACCTCGGCGATGGCAATTACACAAGAGGAAATTTTCGGACCTGTGGTTGCCATCCAGCAGTTTAACGACGAAGCTGAAGGCGTCCGAAAAGCCAACGATACACCTTTTGGCTTAGCTGGCTACTTCTGCAGTGAAGATTATCGTCAAATTGAGCGTGTCTCCACAGCATTAAGTTGCGGTATGCTGGGCATTAACGCAGGCGCTATTTCGCATTGCTACAACGCCTTTGGTGGCGTTAAAGCATCAGGCATCGGCCGCGAAGGCTCGCGCTACGGATTAGCTGAATACCAAGAAACCAAAACCCTTACTTTAGGTGGATTTGCATGAACGACATAATGCAACGCTTACGTCATAGTTACATCAGCGGACTCACACGTCCGCTGAGTTGGCGTTTACAGCAACTAAGTCAGCTTGAGCAACTGCTCAACGAACATGAGCAAGCCCTGCTCGATGCCCTGCAAAGTGACCTTGGCAAAAGCGCCGCAGAAGGCTGGCTGAGTGAGATTGGTTTTTTACAAAGTGATTTGCGACACACCCGCAAACATTTGAAGCGTTGGATGAAACCAAAGCGCGTCGGTCAGCCGCTGCTTACCGCGCCAGGGCGCAGTTATATTTATCCAGAACCACTAGGGGTTGTGTTGATTATGGGAGCCTGGAACTACCCGTTGCAACTACTGCTAAGCCCTCTCATTGCCGCACTTGCAGCGGGTAACTGCGCGATCGTCAAGCCCTCTGAGTTAGCTCCTAAGACCGCGGAACTACTGGCCCGCTTGCTACCTGACTACCTTGCTAACGAGGCTGTGCAGGTGATCACCGGCGGCGCCGACGTCGCCGCTGCACTTCTGGAACAACGTTTTGACCATATCTTTTATACCGGCGGTGGGCGGGTAGGCCGCATTGTCATGAGCGCGGCAGCACAACACCTCACCCCGGTTACCTTGGAGCTCGGCGGGAAGAGTCCCGCAGTGGTACTGAGTGATGCCGATCTACAAACCAGTGCGCGACGTATTGCCTGGGGTAAGTGGCTTAATGCGGGGCAAACCTGCATCGCGCCCGATTACGTGCTGGTCGCCGCAGAAGTGCATGACCGTTTCGTGCAAGCACTTGTCGATGCTATCACCGAGCTTTATGGTGATACCCCACGCGAGGCCGAAGATTACGGCCGTATCGTCAATACAGCTCACTGGCAACGCTTGGTGAATTATCTCGACGACGGCACCATCGCTAGCGGCGGTGAGCACGACAAAGACGAGCGCTTCTTGGCACCGACCGTATTAACTCAGGTCAGCCCGGAAAGTCCTGTCATGCAAGAGGAGATTTTCGGCCCGATCTTACCGATTATTGCGGTACCGAATCTTGCCGAAGCCATACACTTTATTCGTGAACGAGATAAACCGCTGGCACTGTATGGCTTTAGCGCATCGGCGCATAGTTTGCAGCAACTAACAGAACAAACCCATGCCGGTAGCCAGTGCAACAATGATACCTTAATGTTTATGCTCAACCCTGCTCTTCCTTTCGGAGGCGTAGGCCCAAGTGGGATGGGGAGCTATCACGGTAAATTCGGCTTCGATACCTTTTCGCATCAAAAGGCGTTAATGCACCGACCGTTTTGGTTTGATCCTAAGTTTCGCTATCCACCTTACACCACGTTCAAACAAAAGCTCTTACGTTGGTTTAATTAATACTATGCATTGAAAACAGTGCTTGTCTGCCCCATCTAGGCAGCAAGCACCATAAGATGAGGACGTCCCGTGAGCAGTGTAGGAATTAATGTCACAGTAGAGAATTTTCAGCAGGTTATTCTAGAAGGTTCGACCGATAAATTGGTCATGGTCGATTTCTGGGCCGATTGGTGTGAGCCTTGTAAACAGCTGATGCCAGTGCTGGAAAAACTAGCAAGTGAGTACAGTGACCACGTTGTCTTGGCCAAAATCGACTGCGAAGCGCAGCAGCAGTTAGCCGCACAATTTGGTATCCGTAGCCTACCAACGGTCGCCTTTTTTAAAAATGGCCAGCCGGTCGATGGCTTTGCTGGAGTTGAACCTGAAAGTGCCATCCGTGCACGCCTGGAACAGCATGTGCCAAGCCCAACGGATGAACTCATGCAGCAAGCGCAAGCTTTGCTGCAGCAAGATGATTTTCAAAATGCTTATGCGGTTGCCAAACAGGCGTACGACTTGCAGCCTGAAAACCCTCAAGCACAGTTGCTCCTCGCCGACGCTGCTTGTAGTGTTGGTCGTCACGAACAGGCTGAATCGTTGTTAGCCACCATAGGTCTTGCTGATCAAGATAGCTACTACCAACATGTGGTTAGTAAACTACAACTTGCTCAACAAGCCGCCGACAGCCCAGAGTTGCGTGCGCTGCAAGAACAACTTGCCGAGCAGCCGGATAACCTTGAGCTCGCACTTGAACTTGCCAACCAACTTTACCAAGCACAACGTGTCGAAGAAGGACTAGAGCAGGTCTTTGCAGTACTCAAGCGTGACTTCAATTTCGCCAACGCCAAAGCTCAGGCGCTTGATATGCTAAACGGGCTTCCGGCCGGAGATCCCCTAGCGGCACGCTATCGTCGTGTGCTGTACAGCATGATGTACTAACGCTTAGCCTGACGAAAGGTAAGATTAATCCGCTGCCCACCAAGCAGCGGATGATTTCCTCCAGCAACTTTAGCAATGCCATGAAAACGTAACCGGTCTTCCCCACCCCAGACCACGACATCACCGTGTTGTAAGCGGATACGTTGGACTTTGTCCGAGCGCTGCCACCCTCCCCATAAAAATTGCGCTGGCAACCCTAAAGAAAATGAGACGATAGGGGCGCTTAGATCTTCTTCATCACAATCTTGATGAAGGCCCATTTTTACCCCTGGTTGATAACAATTCAAGAGACACGCATCAGGTTGAAAGTCTGCGAAACCAGCTTCTTCTGCTGCTGCTTGCGCCTGTTCGACAAACACCTGAGGTAACTGTGGCCACGCTTGACCAGTTAAAGGGTCACACGCCACATATCGGTACCCCGCGCGATCACTGTACCAGCCGTACTTACCGCAGTTTGACGTCCGTACCGACAGCTTGCGACCACCGGGGGTGGTGAGTTGACGCCAGGGCGCACGTGCGATGATGGTGTCGATTGCGCGGACAAGTTGCTGCTCATACGCGGATAAAAACTGCGGCAGTAACAACGCATCAGCACCGATAGAAATAGGTTCTGGGGCATCATTGGTCGTAAAAAGGTCGTGTTGCATCGTTTTCTCGTCCGGTTGGTGCTTGCCGCATTTTACGCCATAGGCTAGGATTGAGCGAATAACTCGCCGGGGTCACAAGATTCGGACTACCGAACACCCCGTAAAGCTACGTATAATAACTATAACGATAGGTCTCCATATGAGTACATCGCGCGAGCATTTCAGCTCGAAAATCGGGTTCGTTTTGGCAGCAGCTGGCTCTGCTGTAGGTATTGGCAACTTGGTTGGATTCCCTGTTGCTGCGACCAAAAACGGTGGTGGTGCTTTTCTCATTATCTACGCACTTTTCGTCGCCTTTATTTGTTTGCCAATTATGCTGGCGGAGATGAGCCTTGGCCGCCGCACGCAACACAGCCCATATAAAGCTTACGCAGAGCTCGGCAAAGGCGCCAACCGTTGGCGTTTGGCTGGCTGGTTAGCCACCATTACACCATTTATGATCGCAGTGTTTTATATGGTCATTACCGTGTGGATCTTCGGTTATCTGTTCCAAACCCTGGCGGGGAATCTAGAGCTGATCGCCCAACCTGATTACTTCGGTACCTTCGTCAACGATTACTCCTTCGTCTTCTATTTAGTCGCGGTGCTGTTGATCATCAACACTATCCTGGTTGGCGGTGTACGCCAAGGGATTGAGCGTGCCTCGAAGATTTTAATGCCAACGCTCTTCGTTATGCTATTGCTCTTGGTCGTGTTCGTCCTGACCCTTGATAATGCGATGGAAGGCGTGAAGTTTTACTTAGTTCCAGACTTTAGCAAGATTAATGGTGGTGTCATCAATGGTGCGCTTGCCCAAGCCTTTTTCTCGCTTTCACTAGGGATGGGCATTTTGATCACCTACGGCTCGTACTTTCGCCGTAGAGACAATATTGTCAGTTCTGGTAAATTAGTCGCTCTTACCGATACCGCAGTAGCCTTCACAGCAGGTTTGATGACGCTGCCTGCTATTTTCGCCATCTACCCAGATACCAACCCGGCAACCTTGAGCGAATCATCCGTATCTATGGTGTTCTCGTTCTTCCCGCAAATTTTTATGCAGCTTTCGAACATTGTCGGTTATGGCTTTGCCAGTGTTGCTGCGGCGATTTTCTTCTTGCTCGCTTTCGTTGCAGCAATTACATCGCTCGTTTCCATTATCGAAGTACCGACCTCATCCTTTATGGAGCGCCATAACGTTTCACGGAAGAAGTCGTTGTTGGTGATGGGCTTTGCCATTACCTTGCTAACCTTGCTGGCTGCGACATCTTTCGGTTTAGTACCTTGGGTGAGTAATTTCGTCCACTATGCGGGTGCTGACAAATCGCTGTTCGATGTGATTGTCGACGTGTTCTATGAAACTATTTTGCCACTGAACGGTTTAATCATTTGTCTGTTTGTCCGTTTCCGTTGGAAGCGCGCCAACATGGCGGCAGAGCTTGCTGAAGGTAACCCTGACTACCAGCAAACCTTCCTACATAAATATATCGATTTCGCTATTGGTACCTTTATTCCGGTGATTTTGGCGGTGATTTTTGCCAACACTGTAGCCAGTAAGTTTTTTAACTACTCGTTTATTTAATAACGATGCACGCAGCGACGTTTGAAAAGTTACTGCAACACCTGAAAACAGCACGACAACGTGCTGTTTTTCTTTTAGCGCCAACCACTGCGGCAGCACAACAAGCCTTCCTGCAGGAATTACCGCAGCGGCTACCGCACCACCTGTGGTTAAGCGATAGCCCGGCAATCGCTACCCAAGCAGCCATGGATCGCTATCGCGACTACCTTGGTGCGACCCATAGTCAGGTGGTATTAGAGTTTCATCGGCATGTGCATGCAGACGCGCTTGCGGCATTGTCCGGTACTGTTGCTGGCGGCGGCTGTTTATGGCTGCTATTGCCTCCCTCTCAAACGCCGTTTACTGAACGGCTGCTCAACGCAGCAAGCGACTTTGCCTTGGTCAATGTCGCCACCACCCTTGAGGAACTCGCACAACAGCTACGTAGACTTACCCAACTGGCACTGCCAGAAGCAGCGCAGCCAAGCCTTCCAAGTGACGCTCAGGCCACCATCATCGAAGCAATGGCCTCGAACATGACCGCAACCCACGTGCTCTTGGCCGACCGAGGTCGCGGCAAAAGTACGACCTTGGGGCGCGCTATCGTAACCACGTTTAGGGCGACCGAGCTCCCCATTTGGGTGACGGGGCCTCATCCACGCTCGGTGCAAACACTGCTGCACGAAGCACAAGGGAAAGCGCTTTTTCGCGCTTGGGACAAGCTCCTGAGTGAACCCGAAAATTTTGGCCAGCGACTGGTGATCGATGAAGCTGCCGCCTTACCTCTGCATGTCTTGCGTGAACTCGTGCAGCGCTATGACGTGTGGGCATTAGCTACCACCGTCGATGGTTATGAAGGCTGCGGTAAAGGGTTTGCGGTACGCTTTTTTACCGAGCTACAGCAGCAAACCAAGGTTATCCGACACGAATTACGAGAACCCTTACGTTGGTGCGCTGCTGACAGCGCTGAGGCATGGTTGAATCAACTCCTACTACTGAAGCCGCAACCATTACCCAAGTTTGCACTTACATCGAGTCAGCTCAGTTGGCGGCACTGTTCAGCGGCCGAGCTAGATGAAGACGGTTTAAGCCAAGTGATGGCATTGTTACTCGAGGCACATTACCAAAGCAGTCCGAATGACTTACGCCTATTACTTGACGACCCTGCCCAGCAGCTCATTATTGGGCAACAGCATGCTGACATTGTTGCCGTATGTTGGGCCGCGATAGAGGGCCCGTTAGAGCCAGCTCTGGCAACCCATGTCTGCCAAGGCGAACGACGCCTCAAGGGACAACTACTGCCACAAGCGTTAGGCTTCTACCGGCAACAATTCGCCTGTACCCAATGGCGTTGGTTACGCATTGTGCGGATTGCGACGTTACCGGCATTGCAACGACAAGGACTTGCCTCAACCCTGCTTGATACCGTTGCTACACAAGCTTTGGCGCAAGGAATCGATGCGCTGGGAACGAGTTTTGGGGCAACGCCAGAGCTGAATACGTTTTGGCGTAAAAACAGTTTTCTTGAGCTGCGACGTGGGCAGAAGCGCAATGCCTCAAGTGGTGCAGTCAACACACTCTGGGCCCGCCCTCTACAGCCACATACACAGCCTCTGATAGCTACCCTCGCGCAACTACAGCAAGCTGAGCAGCAGTGGTATGAACATCAAACTCTGGCGACGCCAACACCATGCTTAACCCAGCAAGCAAAAGCTCTCCTCAAAGGCTTTAGAGCGGGTCACTTACCCTTCTCGAACGTACGTTTTGCGTGGGTCTATTTGTACGCTGTTAAACAGCTTCCGCTGACCAACATACAAGCTGATATCGCCCAACCAGAACGCGTCCTTGCAGAAGTTGCGCAAGCTCACCGCTTTAGCAGTCGAGGCGCTTTTGAGAACTGGCTGCGCGACCAAGCACAAGCGTTGTGTTAGTCACTCGAACTTCACCAACAATTACTAATGTTTTTTGCAAAAATATGCTATCTTTCAGCCTTTATGTCACCCGTAAACGGAATCGAAAATAAGGGTTGTTTACATGTCACGAGTCTTAATTATTGGTGCTGGCGGCGTCGCTGGCGTAGTCGTAAAAAAATGCGCAATGTTACCTGAGTACTTCTCAGAAATTCACCTTGCCAGCCGTACGGTTGCAAAGTGTGAAAAACTGCAAGAAGAAGTCGGTAAAGATCGTGTGGTTGGGGTCTATCAAGTCGACGCTGACAATGCTGCTGAAGTTGCTGAGCTGATCCGCAACGTCGAGCCAGCGTTAGTGATCAATGTGGCATTGCCTTATCAAGATTTACCGATCATGGATGCTTGTTTAGAAACTGGCGTACATTACCTTGATACCGCCAACTACGAGCCAAAAGACGAAGCCAAATTCGAGTACTCTTGGCAATGGGCGTACCATGAGCGTTTCAAAGAGAAAGGCATTATGGCGTTATTAGGCGCGGGATTCGACCCCGGCGTCACCAACGTATTTACCGCTTATGCAGCCAAGCACTACTTTGATGAAATCCACTATCTGGATATCGTCGACTGTAACGGTGGTGACCACGGTCAAGCCTTTGCTACCAACTTTAACCCTGAGATCAATATTCGTGAGATCACGCAGCGCGGTAAGTTTTGGGAAAATGGCGAGTGGCACGAGACCGATCCTATCAGCGTGCGTGAAGATTTAGACTATCCAAATGTTGGTGTACGTCCATCTTACCTGTTGTTCCACGAAGAGCTTGAGTCGTTGGTGAAACACTTCCCAACGCTAAAACGCGCTCGTTTCTGGATGACCTTCGGTGATCAATACCTCACCCACTTACGAGTACTTGAAAACGTGGGTATGACATCTATCGCGCCGATCGAATTCCAAGGCCAACAAATTGTACCTTTGGAGTTTTTGAAAGCCGTATTACCTAACCCAGGTTCGCTTGCGGAAGGCTACACAGGAAAAACCTGTATCGGAACTTATGTTACCGGGATCAAAGATGGTGAAGAGAAAACAATCTTCATTTACAACAACTGCGACCATGCCGTCTGTAATGCTGAAGTCGGCGCGCAAGCCGTCTCTTACACCACAGGTGTACCAGCAATGATTGGTGCATCGATGATGTTACAAGGCCACTGGATGCAGTCAGGCGTTTGGAACATGGAACAATTTGATCCAGATGAGTTCATGAATCGTCTGAATCAATATGGCCTGCCATGGCAAGTGGTCGAGTGCGACTCGCCATTTAAACGCTAAGTTAGCACCATGACGACGAACTATCATTCTTCCGTTATCCCTTCGCCTTGTTACGTTTGTGACGAGGCGTTGTTGGAACGTAACCTCAAGCTCATGCAGCGCGTGCAGGAAGAAAGCGGCGCTGACATCATCTTGGCTTTGAAAGGCTTTTCAATGTGGAGCACCTTTCCGTTGGTACGCAAGTACCTGAAAGGTTGCACGGCAAGTTCAGTCTGGGAAGCCAAGCTTGCTGCTTATGAGTTTAATCGTGAGGTTCATGCCTACGCTCCGGCCTATAAGCCAGCAGATATTGATGAACTGATCCCCTTGGTGAATCATATTTCTTTCAATAGTCTAAGCCAATGGCAACGCTATAAAGATCAGATCCTCTCGGCCGGCTTATCTGCCGGATTGCGGGTGAATCCTGAACATCAAGAAGCGGAAACAGAGCTTTATGATCCTAGTGCTCCTGGCTCGCGCCTTGGCATTCGCGCATGCGACCTCGAGAATGCTGATTTAAGCGGCATTGAAGGGCTACATGTACACAACCTTTGCGAATGTGACTCTTACGCTCTAGAGCGTACTTTAGCCGCCGTAGAAGAGAAGTTTGGCGCACTGCTACATCAAATGAAATGGCTTAACCTTGGTGGTGGCCATCTGATGACGCGTGCTGGCTATGATGTTGAGCACCTTATCGCGCAATTGAAGCGCTTGCGTGAAACCTATGCAATTGACGTTATTCTTGAACCAGGTTCAGCCGTTGCTTGGCAAACCGGACCTTTGATTGCTGAGGTTGTGGATATCGTCGAAAACGATGGCGCGATTGCCATTCTCGATATTTCCGCAACAGCCCATATGCCAGATGTGTTAGAAATGCCTTATCGACCGGCCATTACAGGAGCGGACGAGGCTGGTGTTTTGCCGCATACCTATAAACTAGGTGGCAACTCTTGCCTTGCTGGTGATGTGATTGGCGCCTATAGCTTCGCTGAGCCATTACAACCGGGTAGTCGTATCATCTTTGAAGACATGATGCATTACACTATGGTGAAAACAAGCTTCTTTAACGGCGTAGAACACCCGTCGATTGGTATTTTGCGCACCGACGGTCGTTTTGATTTGATCCGTAAGTTTGCCTACGAAGACTTTCGTAGTCGCTTATCATAAGTTCGTGCCTAGCGCCCTACCCTGTAGGGCGCTACTTATCCTTCCCCTAGTTGGCGTACAAAGCTAAACCTTGTAACACTAACTCACTGCGTTGCTCACCGCGCCGCTTTAACTCGATCGGCAACAATGGTGTCGAACCACCGCTAAACAATAAGCGATAATCAAACCAATCGAGCTCAGTTTCAGTCACCTGGATTGCTTGACGTACCAGCCCAGCAAACATATTGACACAACCGTCGGTAAGTCCATCTGGGGTGCTTTGTCCCAACTGATTGGCACGGCCCCACATCGCCTCCGCATCGGCAAACACTTTTGGTGTACGGGCGAGCAAGGCATTTTGCATCAGCTCTACGCCCGGAGTGATCCAGCCGCCTAAATGCTGGCCCTGCGCATCGACCCAGTCCACCGTTATCGCTGTACCTGCATCAATAATGAGCGTCGGCTTTGGCTGCTCATTATAGGCACCAAGCATCGCCAACCAGCGGTCGACGCCTAACGTTTCAGGCTTTTGATAAGCATTGGTCACGCCAAACTTGGCCTGCTCTGAATGGATTGATTCAAGCTGCTGATCTAACCCGAACTTAGCAAGCCATTGGTAGACACGTTGTTGTTGGCTTTCGCCACCAACAGCTGCGAGCCAAACCTTACCCACGGAAGAGGCGATCGTTTCTTCATCCAACTCGTCATAGGCGCGATTAAACCAAGGCTCGATGTGCCCTTCGGCGTCCATGTAGGCCGTTTTAACCCGTGTATTTCCGGCATCAATTAGTAGTTTAATTGGCGTCATATCGTAAACTTACCTCGCCTGCATGATAGCGTTTCACTTCACCTTCAACTTCGACCAATAAGGCACCATCCTCGGCAATGCCTTTCGCATATCCGTGAATAGTCGTTTGCCCCATCAGTAGGGTTACCGCCCGATCATGTAAATTATCGTACGCCAGCCAACGTTGTACAAAAGGTGAAAGTCCTTGTTGTTTAAATTCTTCGAGCGCATCGCTAAGGGTTGCCAATAGTGTTGCAACCCAAAGGTTGCGTGGCACGCGTTGCCCCAGCTCAGTTTGTAAATCAGTCCACGGTTGATCGACATACTCTTCTACCATTGTCGGTAAGTTGATATTCACTCCAATGCCAATAATTGCATGAGCGTTATCAACCGCTTGCCCCTCTAACTCAATCAGTATACCGGAGAGCTTCTTACCCTTTACTAAAACATCGTTAGGCCACTTCAGACGCACATCTGCGATACCGAGCTGTCGGGCGGCATCCGCCACTGCATACCCCGCTACGATGCTTAAGCCCATCGCCGCAGCCATGCCCTGCTCAAGAGGCCAATACATACTCAGGTATAAACTGCTCGCATACGGTGAGTACCAACGTTTACCACGCCGTCCGCGGCCATCTGTTTGCGCTTCTGCGACAAGTGTCTCACCGGCTTCTAAAGGGCCTTGCTTTAAGTAGCTCCGCAGCACGTCGTTGGTCGAGGAAACGATCCGCTCAACGTGAAGTTTTAACGGCTTTTGCCCACGTTGCGCAAACTCCTTGAGAATGTCATCAACGTCAAGCAGCTCGATCGGCATCGCTAAACGATAGCCTTTACCAACGACTTTAAAAACGTCTAGACCCAACGCTTGAATCGCTTTAATGTCTTGGTTCACCGAAGCGCGTGTCACACCGGTCACAGCACCAATAGCCTCACCCGAGTGAAACTCGCCATCGGCAAGGAGCTCAATTACCTGAACTAAGCGCTCCGTTCGTTTATTCATAGATGCACCAACTCTTCCGCGCCAAGCAGACGCACTTCGGCCTCTAAAGTCACGCCAAAATGCTCTTGGACACGCTCTTGAACCGTACGAGCTAAGGCTAATACGTCTGCACCAGTCGCACTGCCTGCGTTGGTAAGCACCAGCGCTTGCTTATCATGCACACGCGCACCACCACATTGAAAGCCCTTTAAACCTAAACGATCAATCAACCATCCCGCGGCAAGCTTCACCTGCGTTGCATCGACTGCAAACGAAGGTATCTCAGGGTAACGTTCCTGCAACGCTGAGAACTCCTCAAGTGAGATAACAGGATTCTTGAAAAAGCTACCCGCATTCGGAATGTCGTTGGGATTTGGCAATTTTGCGTTTCGAATGCGAATCACCTCAGCCTTGATCTGTTGCGCCGAAGCATCCGCTGGAAGTTCTGCCAATGCACCATAACTTAATGTTGCTTGCCATGTTTTGGGAAAGGAAAACTGCACCTGAGTGATCACAAACCGACCCTGACTGCGCTTGAAGATACTATCGCGATAGCCGAATGCGCATTGCGCTTTGGTGAAAGTCACCAGCTTGCACTCATGACGATCCCACGCGTCGACACTTTTAATGTAACGGCTCACCTCAATGCCATAGGCACCAATATTTTGTACTGGAGCAGCGCCAACACTACCAGGGATTAATGCTAGATTTTCCAGGCCTTTGACGTCCTGATCGAGCATCGTCGTTACGAACCTGTGCCAATTTTCGCCAGCGCCCACGCTAACATCATAAGTGTCAGAGGTTTCTGTAATCTCAATACCGCGAATCAGAATACGAACCAAAGGTTTAATGAAGTCGGTGGTAAAAATAGTATTACTACCTTCACCTAAGACCCAATAGTCATCTTCAAGCTGACTTAATTGCTCAGCCGAGGTAATAGCAACCATCGTCGCTGCTTTATAAGGCAGTTGAAAGGTATGAAGTGATTTAAGTGAGATATTACTGCTATGTGTTGTCATAGCTGCATTCTAAACTAGGCCTGTGAATTAGGGAATAGTTGCTTGTTGCTTGTTGCTTGTTGCTTGTTGCTTGTTGCTTGTTGCTTGTTGCTTGTTGCTTGTTCACAGCAAACCCCACCCCACAAGCCAACACAAACTTTTTCGCACTTTCTTTGCGTTGTCTTTCGCTTTGTCTTTCGCTTTTTCAAGCAGCAAGCAGCCAGCAGCAAACAACAAAAAAGCCCCCAGCGTTAGCTGAGGGCTTTTTCTTATTTGAAGCCTGGCGGTGTCCTACATTACTCCGGGCCTCCTGCCCTCCGCCCTTCGGGCCGCTGCACGCAGCGGTCAAAATTGCTCCCGGCAATTTTGTCACATGCCCATGTTCGGGTAGCACAACACCCAAAACAAAAAATCCCCCGTACTTTCGTACGAGGGATGTTTTTATTTGAAGCCTGGCGGTGTCCTACTCTCACATGGGGAAGCCCCACACTACCATCGGCGCTGAAGCGTTTCACTACTGAGTTCGGAATGGGTCA
>NZ_AUHL01000006.1:0-235096 GCF_000423165.1 Pseudidiomarina sediminum DSM 21906
AGTTTATGCCTGGCGGCAATAGCGAAGTGGAACCACCTGACCCATTCCGAACTCAGTAGTGAAACGCTTCAGCGCCGATGGTAGTGTGGGGCTTCCCCATGTGAGAGTAGGACACCGCCAGGCTTCAAATAAAAACATCCCTCGTACGAAAGTACGGGGGATTTTTTATTTTGGGTGTTGTGCTACACGAACATGGGCATGTGACAAAATTGCCGGGAGCAATTTTGACCGCTGCGTGCAGCGGCCCGAAGGGCGGAGGGCAGGAGGCCCGGAGTAATGTAGGACACCGCCAGGCTTCAAATAAGAAAAAGCCCTCAGCTAACGCTGGGGGCTTTTTTGTTTCTGGTTCTTCGCTGCTTGCTGCTTGATCAACGAATAACGACTAACGACTAACGACTAACGAATAACGAACAACGAATAACCATCCTATTAAATCGAACACTTCATGCTATTTTTCGCGCTATTCATCCTATAAATAAGAACTAAAATGGACCTCATTGAAACACGAGGTTCTTATGCTACGAAACACCACATCTAGCTATGGCTGGATCGCAATCCTTATTCATTGGCTCTCAGCATTTGCTGTTATTGGCTTGTTTGCGCTTGGCTACTGGATGTTGACCTTAACCTATTATGACCCTTGGTATCGGCTTGGTCCTTGGTGGCACAAGTCCATAGGCATGTTATTGCTGAGTCTAACGCTCGCCCGGCTGGTTTGGCGATTCGTACAGCCCCGACCACAGTTGTCAGGTCGTGCGATCGAACGCTTTGCTGCGCACGCCGGACATACCCTGCTCTATATCCTGCTGTTGGTGACGCTGATCAGTGGTTACTTGATCTCCACTGCTGAGGGGCGCGGTATCGCGGTGTTTGATTGGTTTGAGGTTCCTGCATTTATAACCTCAATACCGCAACAAGCGGATGTTGCCGGGGCGATCCATTGGTATGCAGCGTTAAGCCTCGTTCTACTTGCTACTGGCCATGCTCTTGCAGCTTTATGGCACCACTTTGCGCGTAAGCACAACACCTTGAAGCGAATGCTTGCGCCACAAGAAAACACTTCACTAGGAGATAAACGATGAAAACACTTATGTTAGCCGCTGTGATTGCAGCAACCTTAACCACAGGTATTAGCAACGCAAAAGCCGATGACTATGTGATTGACATTGAAGGCCAGCATGCCTTTATTCAATTCAAAATCAGCCACATGGGATATAGCTGGTTACTCGGCGAGTTCACCGACTTTGAAGGCTCATTTAGCTACGATGAAGCGAACCCAAGTGCTGCTAAGGTGTCGGTAACCATTGATACGAATAGTCTTGATAGTAACCACGCTGAGCGTGATAAGCACTTGCGTGGCGAAGATTTTCTCGATACTGCGAGCTATCCTGAGGCAACCTTTGTATCGACCAGTTATACCCCGAATGAAGATGGCACAGCGGCCTTGACTGGCGATCTTACCCTGCACGGCGTTACCAAGTCGATTACCATTGATGTGAGTGAAGTAGGTGCCGGGAATGATCCTTGGGGCGGCTTCCGTCGCGGTTTCGAGGGCTCAACCACGCTTACGCTAGCGGACTTTGGGATTGATTATGATCTTGGTCCTGCCGCACGGACCGTCGAAATGTACCTATCGATTGAAGGGGTGCGGCAGTAAGGAGCGAAATTAGCGCATGGCCTTTTCGTAGGCATTTAACGCAGCTTGCGAGTTTCCTTCCGCTGCGTAAACGTGCGCTAAATCGAGCCAGACACGTTGTGAAGGCACTAACTCAGAGGCGCGCCGTAGGGCGCGCTCTGCTAATGCCCACTCTTTGGCTTGCATCGCCATTTGTCCCATTGCTTGCAATAGCAGACCATCTTCCGGATGTTTTTTCAGTTGTGTTTGCAGATACTCTCGTAGCTCAACACCCGGCACCAGCAGTTGCTGATCCAGTAACTGTGCCAGTGTGATATCGCCCCGTTTAAGTCCCCGCGCTGCAACTTTGTCGGCAGCATCAAGTTGTTGAAACGTCTTCAGCGCACTGAGATAGGCGGCGCGTATTGGCGCATGACGGCGCTTTTCTCGAGCAAGGGAGCGCCAATGTTCTTCAAGTGCACTCGCGTTGCTACGACCAATGCTTAGGAAATGTTCCCGATAGGCCCGCGTCGTCAGCTGTTCAAGTTCAGTGGCCGTAAGTACCTCTAAGCGCTTGGCGTCCTCTAAACTTGCGATAAGGTCGTCCCAGCGATGTTGCTGCTCGTATACAGCTAGTGTTAAACGTAGCAGTTGTGGGTGCTGTGGATGCGCTTGGCGTAACTGCTTCAACTCGGCAAAGCGTTGCGCAGTGTGTTCAGGGTTTTGCTGAAAGCTAAATAAGACCTCTGCCAGCTGCAGTTGTTCTGGGTTTGGCGTATGGGTCAGCCAATCACGCGCTTGGGCGTAGTCCTGGTTTTGTGCAGCAGCATAGCCAGCAAATAGTGCGACAGTGCCGTCATGGCGTAACTGCCAGCTGCGATTAAAGGCACGCGAGGCATGCACTGAATCACCATTCACTAAAGCTGTAGCGCCTTCAGCAAAGGCTGCTTGCGCTTTGCTTGTGCGCCGTTGTCCGAACCATTTCATGCCCCAAGCCGTGCCTTGGATCAGGCGCATGATAAAGCGCCATAGCACGCGTAAAACGATCAAGGTCAGGGTTAACAGAATGACTGCGGCGACCAAGCTGGTTTGAATGGTGTAGTTGCCTACGGCAATGAGTACGTAACCGGTATTGCCGTCCCAAAGCGGACCAATGAAGAGTCCTGCTACCAAAAGGAGAATGATGATCCATGCATATCTCATGGGCGTGCTCCTGTGGTGACCGCTTGCGCGTGACGGTTCAGAATCGCCAAGCTACGTAGTTGTTCTGGCAGTTTGGGCTGTAACTGCTGATTGCGTAATCGGGTTAACTGTTCGGCTGTCCCGTCGAGCGGCAGTTCGGTTTGCCCGGCAAGCTCGCTAAGCAAGGCAAGCGCTTCAGTTAAGCTGGCTTGAAAGAGGCTGTCACTTTGGCTCAGTGCGGCTTGTTGGGCTAACTGCAGTTGCAGCAAGACACGTTGCTTACTGAGCTCGATAAAGGCTGCTGAAAGCTGCGGAGTAATGGGTTTGCTGCGATGTTGCACTTGGATCAATTGCTGAAATAGCTTGCCCATACTGGCTTTAAAGTGTTGGTACCAAGGCGCGTCTGCAGGGGTGGCAATCGCCTCGCTTACTAGGCTCGGTTGCACCATCTGCCAGTCTTGCTGCATTAAGTTGGCGCGTAAGCTGCTGAGGGTCATTGCGACCTGTAAATGTTGATCGACGGCGATGCTATTGAGTGCGACTTTGTCATCATTAATCGCTTGGCGTGCGGCTTGGTAGGCCGGATTATTGAGTGCCGCCAAATGGGTATCGGCCAGCGTTAGTAACTGTAGCGCTAACGGCGGTTTTTGGTCGATGTAGACTTTGTTGCTGGCCTGTTCAACCAATTGTCGAGCTTCGATCACACGCCATGCGGTCGCCTGTGACACATCTAGTCCTGCCAGCTCAGCTTGAACCGCTTGTACAGCGCGTTGCAAATCGCTTTGCTCTTGCGCTTGTTGACTGACGGCTCGGCGTAAGCCTTGTTCTGTGTGTTGTAGTTGTTGCTCGATCTGACTTGGTAATTGTTGTTGCTGACGCTTAAGCTGTGTGAGTTCATCGTTTAATGCACTCAACTGGGTCGCTTGGGATTGTGCCTGTTGTTGCAGTTGTTGATTGGTCGCGAGCAGATCTTGGTAAACATAGCGGTACCCGAGCCAGCCTGCGGCAACACTCGCAATGACGAACAAGCTAATAATGATCCAAGCGATAGGCAGGCCGCGCTTCTCACGCTGTGTAGCGTTGGTGCTGCTTTCTTGCGTGTCTTCAGCAACGGTCTCTTCTGCTGGCATTGTTAAGTCTTTGGATTCGTTCGACATGGATTAGACTTCCTTTGTTAATTGCAGGGTGCGCTGCCATGCTTCTACCATAGCAAAACTTGCCGCACTATCGGCAACACTTGCGTTGTGTTGCATCGCGGTGGGTAACAACTGCTTTAATCGTTCACTGGCGACAACCCATTGACAGCTCGTCAACCAAGGTAAAGCTTCACTAGGAACTTGCGCAAGGAAAGCACCAAGTTGTTCGGCACTACTGACCAAAATGGTATCCACGCGTTGTTGCCAGTGTTGTAATTGATCTGCTGGGAAGGTTTTCGTGATCCGCTGATACACCTCAAGGTATTCAATCTGAGCGCCGCGCGCGCGCATGGTATCGGCGAACAACTCTCGCCCACCATGGCCGCGAACGATCAGCCAGCGTTGATCTTTGACCTGTTGCAACTCGGGTAGTTTTAACAACGCGTCACTGTTGTGCTCACGCCATGGGCAGGTAACCGGTTGCTGCACAACGTTGGCAATCGCCGCCGCCGAAACTGGACCGACGGCATACCAACGACAGCGCGGAAGCGCGTAACCCGGTGCCCACGCTTGCGCTTGCTGCGCAAAGTATTGGGCGGCGTTGACACTCACCATTAATGCTCCGTCCCACGGCTGCGAGAGGATTTCGATCAAGCTATGCGCAGGATCGTCATAACCTTGGATCGCAAGCATACTGGCACTTTCGATAGTGACTGGTATGCGCCCTGCTGCGGCTTGTCGCTGCAACATCTGTTCCAGCTCATCGGCTTGCGCAGGGGGACGAAGGATTAACAGGTGTTTCATGAGTGCAGTTCATTCTCCGCATAAACTTCAGTGAGAATTTTGCCCGCCCCACGCGACAACAGATAATCAGCAAGCTCAATACCAAGCTGCTCAGCATCATCGCGATGACCGCGGATCTCACCTTCAATAATTTCACTGCCATCAGGTCGTCCAACGAGGCCGCGTAGATACACTTCGTCGCCTTCAAGTACGGCATAGGCGCCAATAGGTACCTGACAGCCACCTTGCAAGCGCCGGTTCATCGCACGTTCGGCTAACACACAGCTGCGGGTGGTTGGGCAAGTCAAAGGAGCCAACAAGGCTTTGGTTTGCGTATCGTCACTACGACACTCAATGCCGAGTACGCCCTGGCCATTTGCTGGTAAACAAATATCTTCGGGTAGACGTTGGCGAATACGTTCAGCTAAGTCCAAACGAATCAGTCCAGACGCGGCTAAAATAATGGCATCAAACTGACCATCGTCGAGTTTACCCAACCGAGTTTGTACATTACCGCGTAAGTCGTGTACCACTAAATGTGGGTACCGCGCCAAAATTTGACACTTGCGGCGCAAGCTACAGGTACCGACGATGGCGCCTTCAGGCAGCTCGTCTAACGAAAAATAGTGGTTCGAGACGAAAGCATCACGCGGATCTTCACGTTCGCAAATACCAAAAAGCTCAAGCCCTGGTGGAAACTCGACGGGCAGATCCTTCATTGAGTGCACCGCCAAATCGGCGCGCCCTTCAAGCATGGCGACTTCGAGCTCTTTTACGAATAAGCCCTTCCCACCGATTTTGGCTAATGGGGTATCCAGAATAATGTCGCCTTTGGTGCTCATCGGCAACAGCTCAACGGTTAACCCGTCATGCAGTGCTTCAAGGCGTGCTTTAATATGCTCTGCCTGCCACATAGCCAAGAGGCTTTTACGTGTGGCGATGCGTAATGTAGTGCTCATGCTTACTCCGCTGTTAGCGTGATCGACTGTTCTGCTTGCTTGCTGCCTGACTCGGTCAATAATTCCCACAGCTCGGCACCCGTGCGATTATCAATCCACTGGCCGTCACGGTATTCAAAGTGATGACCATTGAATTTGGTGGCAACCCACAGCTGTTGTAATGGTGGCTGTTTGTTAATTACCATCACGGTGCGGTTTGGGAAGGTAATTTCTAACAGGTCGCCGTCACACTCGCTATCGATATCGAGACCGGTGTTCTCAAAAGCCGCTTCAATGGCCCAAATAGTCGCTTCGGCGAGTTCATGATACTCGTTGTCGTGCATGTCAACTCCTGATAATGACATTTGTGCGCTTCAATGCGATGATAGACGCACAATAAAATTGCAATTTACAAGGGTACAGTTTACCGATGTTTAAGCTGAAAGTAATGCGTCCGATCATTGTAGCAGCTAGCTTGACCTTGGTCGCCTGTGGACAAAAAGGTCCATTGGAGATGCCGCCGCCGGCGGAGAAGAATCAGCCATCGACAGCTGCGGCCTCCCAACTACTACAGGATAGCGAAGTTACATCATGAGTTTTACCTATCAAGGCAACCAATTATTTGCTGAAGACTGCGCCATTGCCGACTTGGCCAAGCAGTACGGCACCCCTTTATTTGTTTACTCGAAAGCCGCAATTATCGAAAACTGGCAGCAGTTTGCGGCACATTGGCCAGCGCCTCATAAACTTTGCTACGCAGTCAAAGCAAATTCAAACATTGCCGTTTTGAATGTGCTGGCGCGATTAGGCGCAGGTTTTGACATTGTCTCAGGTGGTGAGCTTGCACGCGTTTTGGCGGCGGGTGGCAAGGCCAAAGATGTGGTGTTTTCTGGCGTCGGTAAAAGCCGTGAAGAAATTGCCTATGCGTTGGAGCAAGGTATCGGCTGCTTTAACGTCGAATCAGCAGCAGAGCTGGAGCGGATTCAAGCCGTGGCGGCCGAGCAAGGTTGTGTGGCACCTATTTCATTGCGGGTGAATCCTGATGTTGACGCGCAAACACATCCTTATATCGCGACGGGTTTAAAGGCCAACAAGTTTGGGATTGCGATGAGCGATGCCCGCGAGGTGTTCCGTCGCGGTGCCCAACTGCCAAACCTTGATATGCGAGGTGTGGATTGTCATATCGGCTCACAAATTCTTTCTGCACAGCCATTTATGGATGCTTCAGAGCGAATGTTCGCGTTGATCCGTGACTTGCGCGCCGAAGGTATTCAAATCACCCACCTCGATATGGGCGGTGGTTTTGGAATTCCATATCAGCATGAAGCCAAGCTAGATGTGAGTGGTTACTTACAATCATTACAAGAGCGCGCTAAAGAAATGGGTGATCTCACCCTGATGTTAGAGCCAGGCCGCTCGATTGTCGGCAATACCGGCGTGATGGTCACTAAGGTTGAGTACTATAAGCCGGGTAGCGAGAAAAACTTCCTCTTGGTTGATGCCGGGATGAACGATTTACTTCGGCCATCGCTCTATAACGCCTACCATGACATCGTTGCCGTGCAACGTCATGAGGGTCTTGATGAACCGCTCGTTGATGTGGTTGGCCCCGTATGTGAAACCGGCGATTTCTTCGGTCATGCCCGCCACTTAGCGGCTGAAGAAGGTGATTTACTGGCGGTAATGAATGCAGGCGCCTATGGTTTTACGATGGCCTCTAATTACAACACTCGGCCACGTGCTGCCGAAGTGATGGTGCACGGCGCGAGCGCAACACTCATTCGTGAGCGTGAGCCACTTGAAAGTTTATGGCAAGGGGAACATTTACTCGGAGAGGATGCGTGAACTTTAGCAAAATGCATGGGTTAGGTAATGATTTCATGGTCATTGATAACGTAACCCAAACGATTTATGTGAATCCTGAGCAGATCCGTCAGTGGGCGGATCGCCACCGTGGGATTGGCTTTGATCAATTGCTACTGGTCGAGCCGCCGTACGACCCTGATCTAGATTTTCATTATCGTATTTTTAATGCAGATGGCAGTGAAGTGGCGCAATGCGGTAATGGCGCGCGCTGTTTTGCCTTGTTTGTCCGGCATAAGGGCTTGAGTAACAAGCATCATTTGCGGGTCAGCACCAAAGCTGGGCAACTGGTATTGCACCATGAACGTGACGGACGTATCACCGTCGAAATGGGGATGCCGTTGTTTGCTCCCAGCGCGGTTCCGTTCAAAGCGAACAAAGAAGAACTGACCTATATTTTGCGGGTACAAGAGCAGACCGTGTTATGCGGTGTGATGGGGCTAGGAAACCCACATTGTGTAACCGAAGTGGAAGATATTTATCATGCGCCCGTTGCTGTGCTTGGGAAAGCGCTTGCCACCCATGAGCGTTTCCCTGAAGGGGTGAACGCTGGCTTTATGCAAATTATGAGCCGTGATCACATTAAGTTGCGCGTGTATGAGCGCGGCACGGGGGAAACTCAAGCCTGTGGTAGTGGTGCTTGCGCAGCGGCGGTCATTGGCATGCGCCAAGGCAAGCTGGATGATACTGTGCGTGTCGAGCTTCCTGGCGGTAGCTTAACCATCCGTTGGCAGCCTGGTCAGCCAGTACGTATGACAGGGCCGGCGGAGCATGTTTTTGATGGACATATGAAATTATGAGTACCGAAGCAAAAAAATGCGTGCCCGATGCTGTTGTAGATGACAGCCTCATCGCCGCTTATTTGGAAGAGAACCCTGACTTTTTTGATCGTCACCCACAGTTGCTACAGCACTTGTCGGTACGCCACCAAAGTAAAGGTGCGGTGTCTTTGGTCGAACGGCAACAGCAAGTGCTACGTCAGCGGGTACAGCAGCTCGAAGAGGAAATTACAGAGCTGATGGTGACCGCTCGGCGCAACGAAGAGTTGTTTCGCTATTTCAGTGAGCTCTATGTGAAGTTGTTACAGAGCCGCTCGATTGATGAGGTAATGGATAGCCTACAACTGACGTTTTCTGAGCAGTTGCAAATGCCCGCCTTAACCTTGAAGTTTTTTGACAGTCCACTTGATTTAGAAGCTCAGTTTACTTTCGCTGCAGACACTCACAAGCAGCTGTTAAGTAAACGTTTTCAAGAAGACAGTATTTACTTAGGGCGGTTAACGCGGGACGAGCAACGACTGCTGTTTCAGGATGAAAACATTGGCTCGGTGGTACTGTTGCTGTTAGGTGAGCAAGGCGAACTTGGCATGCTGGCGATTGGCAATCATGACGCGGGCCATTTTGAGCCAGCCATGGACACCTTATTGGTAAAACAGCTGCAAGTGCTGTTAAGCCTGATCCTGCCACCGCTGTTAAACCATCATGAAACTGCTTGATGTCCGGCAAAAATTCCTCAATCATCTTGCTGGCGAGCGCGGTTTAGCAGAACACACTCTCGCCAACTATGGTCGCGTCTTGCAGCACGACATCGAACAGTTGGAGCTACTAGGGGCGACCTCCCTCGCTGAGGTGACCCTACCTGTTTTTGAGCGCCTGTTTATGGACTGGCGCCGTGCAGGCTTAGGTGATGCTTCTCTGGCGCTGCACCTCTCAGCTTGGCGGACCTGTTTTGATTACTGTATTCGGCAAAGCTGGCGCTTTGATAACCCCGCGCGCCAAATCAAAGCCCCGAAAGCGGCGAAACGTCTGCCCAAAAATCTTGATGTGGATAGTATTAGTCAACTTTTGCAACTGCCTGAAGATGACGAGCTGGCGTTACGCGACGCGGCGATGATGGAGCTGTTGTATGGCAGTGGTCTACGCTTAGCGGAGTTAGTTGCCTTAGATATTGATGGGATTAATCCGCGTCACCAAGAGCTACGGGTGCTGGGTAAGGGCTCAAAAGTACGGATCGTGCCCTATGGTCGTTGCGCCGCTGCGGCGTTAAAAAAGTGGCTCCCCGTCCGTAGCCGTTGGTTGCAAGGCAACCTTACTGAGGTGGCCTTGTTTATCAGTCAACGCCAGCAACGCATTAGTCCTCGGACGGTGCAACAACGGTTGAATCATTGGGGGAAACTGCAAGGTCTCAAAGGTAATCTGCATCCGCATAAGCTGCGTCACTCCTTTGCCTCACATATGTTAGAATCGAGCGGTGATTTGCGCGCGGTGCAAGAACTGTTGGGCCACGCCAATTTGAGTACCACGCAAGTGTACACCCACTTAGACTTTCAGCATTTGGCGAAAGTGTACGATGCTGCGCACCCGCGAGCACGTAAGAAGTAACCGGAGTTTTCAGTTGTGATGCAGTTTTTCCGCCGCCTCAAGCCTGTTCAAGCTTTAAGTTTTGATCTTGACGATACCCTTTATGACAATGTTCCTGTAATGGAACGTGCAGAACGCGAAGCTTATCACGCATTATGTGAGTATTATCCACAGGCAGGCCAGTGGAGTCAGCAACAATGGGCTGATTTGCGTCATCGGCTGATGCAAACTGACCCCAATTTGGCGGCCGACATGACAGCTTTGCGGCTGGCGACACTGGAGCAAGGTTTGCTGCAGCTAGGCACTGAAGCGCAACAGGCTCGACAAGGAGCAGAGCAGATCTTTGCGACCTTTTTGCGCCATCGCAACAACGTTCAGGTTAGCGCTGAGACCCACCAGCTCTTGGCTGAGCTGGCACAGCGCTATCCATTGATTGCCTTGAGTAATGGTAATGTCGACACTGCGGCAATAGGTTTAGCGGAGTACTTTGCGCTGGTCGTGCAACCGGGGCAAGGCATCCGCGGTAAGCCTCATGGTGATATGTTTGCCGTGGCGACAGAAACTTTTCCACAGATCCCCGCCTCTGCGTGGTTACATGTTGGTGATAGTCCACATGCTGACGTGTTTGGTGGGCAGCGCTTTGGTTGGCAAACGGCTTGGTATCGGCAGGGCTTGTACCAAGCAGATACCTTATCGGTATTGCCGACCGTTGCATTCGATTCTTTGCAGCAATTGCGTGCGCTGCTGCTCGACTAACTGGTTGCATATACAGTAGTCGCCCTTTAAACTGACGTCTCAAACGGCAGTGATTTTTCGACTTTGACCTCATGGATTTGATATGACACAGCACCCTTTGCTTGAGCAACTGAACGACAAACAGCGCGCAGCAGTGAGTGCGCCAGAGCGCCATATGTTGGTGTTGGCGGGCGCCGGCAGTGGTAAAACGCGGGTGTTAGTGCATCGTATTGCGTGGCTCATGCAAGAGGTTCAGCTTTCGCCGTACAGCATTATGGCCGTTACCTTTACCAATAAGGCCGCAGCTGAAATGCGAGGGCGTGTTGAGGAACTGATGGGAAGCTCAACCCGAGCAATGTGGATTGGTACCTTTCACGGGCTCGCGCATCGCCTATTACGGGCGCATTATTTGGACGCTAAGTTACCGCAGAACTTCCAGATCTTAGATAGTGATGATCAACAGCGTATGATTAAGCGCATCATGCGCAGCCTGAACCTTGATGAAAAGCGTTGGTCGCCGAAGCAAGCTATGTGGTTTATCAATGCAAAGAAAGATGAAGGCTTGCGACCGCACCATATCGACGGTTATGACTTTAATGAACGCACTTACAAAGAAATCTATGACGCCTACCAAGTTGCCTGTGATCGTGCCGGCCTGGTAGATTTTGCCGAATTGCTGTTGCGCGCGCATGAGTTGCTGCGTGATAACAGTATTGTGCGCGAGCATTATCAACGTCGTTTCCGCCATATTTTGGTGGACGAGTTCCAAGATACCAACGCCATTCAATATGCTTGGGTCAAATTGCTGTCTGGTGGCGGAGAGAGTACCGATAACTTTGTCACCATCGTCGGTGATGATGATCAGTCTATTTATGGCTGGCGTGGCGCTAAAATAGAGAATATTCATCAGTTTACGCGTGACTTTCCGAACGTTGAAACCATTCGTTTGGAGCAAAACTATCGTTCTACCAACACTATTTTGAGTGCTGCCAATAGCGTCATCGCCAACAACAGTGATCGTCTCGGCAAAGAGTTGTGGACAGAGGGTGGCGATGGTGAGCCGATTGATCTCTATGCTGCCTACAACGAAATGGATGAAGCACGCTATATTGCCGGTCAGATTGAATCGTGGCACGAGCAAGGCAATGCCTTAACTGATGTGGCGCTGCTGTACCGTAGTAACGCGCAATCGCGGGTGCTCGAAGAAGCCTTATTGCATGCCCGTATTCCTTACCGTATCTATGGCGGATTGCGCTTCTTTGACCGTCAAGAAGTCAAGGATGCGCTGAGTTACTTACGTTTGTTGGTGAATCGCAATGATGATGCTGCCTTTGAGCGGGTCATCAATACCCCAACCCGCGGTATTGGCGCGCGCACCTTAGATATCGTTCGTGACGGGGCGCGGCAGCGCAGTATTCCGCTTTGGGATGCCGCGAAACAGTTAGCCAATGAAAAGGTGCTAACTGGGCGTGCGGCCAATGCGGTATTGGCATTTATCGACTTGATGGATACGCTTGAAGACGACACCGCAGACTTTAGCTTGGGTCGCCAAGTGGATACCGTGATTAAAAACAGTGGCTTGATGGCGATGTATCAGGCTGAAAAAGGCGAAAAAGCCGAAACTCGGGTTGAGAACTTAAAAGAGCTGGTTAACGCGTGCGATAACTTTGACCAGTTTGATAATGCTGTGAATGAAGAGCTCACCCCACTGAACGCGTTTTTGGCGCATGCTGCCCTCGAGTCGGGTGAAGAGCAAGCTGACGAACACCAAGATGCGGTGCAGTTGATGACGTTGCACAGCGCTAAGGGGCTAGAGTTCCCGTTGGTGTTCATGTGCGGTGTCGAAGAAGGTTTATTCCCTTCACAGCAGTCGCTAGATGAATCTGGCCGGCTCGCTGAAGAGCGCCGCTTGTGCTACGTCGGCATGACTCGCGCGATGCAAAAGCTGGTGATAACTTACGCCGAACAGCGACGTATTTATGGCAAAGAGATGCTGCATCGCGCCAGTCGTTTTATCGCAGAAATCCCCCCTGAAAATCTGCATCATGTACGCATGGTAAGCCGTTCACAGGCCGATACGACACCAGCGATGGGGCGCTTTCATAGTGGCGCTAGTCATGAGGCCTTTGCGGAAACCGGTTACCAGCTCGGGCAACGGGTGCGCCACACCAAATTTGGTGAGGGCACCGTGTTGAATTACGAAGGCAGTGGTGCACAAAGCCGTATTCAAATCAATTTTGACGATGTCGGCAGCAAGTGGTTGGTGGTGGCTTACGCGCGCTTAGACCGCTGTTGATGGACTAAGCTATCGATACTATAGAGTGCCAAAGCGAACCAAATAATGGCGAAAGTAATCAGCTTGTCTGCCGCTAAGGGTTCGCCGTACACCCATACTGCCAGCACAAACATGAGGCTCGGGCCGATATACTGGAAAAAGCCTAAGGTGGCATAACGAATACGCTGTGCTGCAGCGGTGAAACATAATAACGGCGCTGTCGTAACGACACCTGCAGCAATCAATAACAGGTTCAAGTTCCAGCTGTTTGCAGTCATATCGCTCGCCGGAGAGTCGGCGAAAAACAGTAAGTAAGCGAGTACCAACGGCGCCAAAATAGCAGTTTCAAGCCAAAGACCTGTCATGGAGTCCACCGGCAAACGTTTACGAATGGCGCCATAAATAGCAAAGCTACAGGCCAGAGCGAGTGCCACCCAAGGCACTGAGCCAAATGATACCACCTGAATCAACACCCCCGTGACCGCCAACAAGATGGCCACCAGTTGCACTTTACGCATACGTTCACCGAAGACCACCATACCAATGGCGACGTTTAACAACGGATTGATGTAATAACCTAAGCTGGCGTCGAGAATATGATCGTTATTGATGGCCCAGATGAACAAAAACCAATTGCCACCGAGCAAAAAGGTTGCGATGGTCAAACGGATCATTTGCGAGCGATTGGTGAGCACCGGCTTGATGCGGTGAAAACGACCAAGACCGACGATCAAAATGAGCACCAGCACAAACGACCAGAGAATTCGGTGGCTGAGGATCTCAAGTGCAGGCACCTGCTGCAGCCATTTGAAATAAATTGGCGCGATACCCCACATGGTATAGGCGGCAATAGCAAAAAATACCCCTTGGCGACTGCGCTTAGCGTCATCGGTCATGTGGCGAACTCTCTTTGGTTGAGCGGAACTAAAATTGTGCGAAAACTATACTGTTACCACGCAGAATTGTCGGAAATACCAGCTTGGCGGTGGTGCTGAATGCGTGGGATGCATACAATAGAGCTAATTTCATTCACGTGCAATCGGAGTCGTAGAAATGACCGCAGCCGCGCTGTCAAAAGTCCTTGCCGATGTTTTTGGTTATGCCGCATTTCGGCAAGGCCAAGAGCAAGTGATCGCAGCGGTCATGGAGGGTAAAGATGCGCTGGTGTTGATGCCCACTGGTGGTGGTAAATCGCTGTGTTATCAGTTGCCGGCAGTTATTGGTAAGGGCGTGACGCTGGTCATTTCGCCTCTGATATCACTGATGCAAGACCAAGTGCAAAGCCTTCAAACCATGGGGGTTGCCGCCGCAGCCTTGCATAACGGCCTCACTCAAGAACAGCAGCAACAGGTACAACAGCAAGCAGCCGCGGGGGCATTGCGGTTATTGTATGTAAGCCCTGAGCGTGCGTTGTTGCCCTTTTTTATGCGGCAATTACAGCAATGGCAGGTCGATTTAGTCGCCATAGACGAAGCACACTGTATTTCGCAGTGGGGGCATGACTTTCGTCCTGAATATGGGCAATTGGCACAGCTGCGTGAGGCCCTACCCCAAGTTCCTTTTATGGCATTAACCGCCACTGCTGACGCCGCGACCGAAGCTGATATCGTACAACGCCTGCACTTGCATGCGCCGGTGATTTACAAAAGCTCATTTGACCGCCCGAATATTCGCTATATCGTTGAAGAAAAATTCAAACCGCAAAAGCAGTTGCGTGATTATATTGCGCGACAAAAAGGTGCGTCAGGCATTGTGTATTGCGGTAGTCGCAAGCGCGTCGACGAGCTCGCCGAACGCCTGCGCCAAGACGGTATTCGCGCGGCGGGTTACCACGCGGGTATGGATCACGATGAGCGTGACTATGTGTTACGAGGCTTTGTGCGTGATGACATTGATGTCGTGGTCGCCACCGTTGCCTTTGGTATGGGAATTAACAAGCCTAACGTACGCTTTGTCGTGCATTTCGACGTGCCGCGTAGCATTGAAGCTTACTATCAAGAAACTGGCCGCGCTGGGCGTGACGGGTTACCTGCAGAAGCCCTGCTACTCTACGACCCGAGTGATGCTGGCTGGATCCGCAGCATGATTAACGAGCATCCGGACGAGCAACGTCGCCAAGTGGAACTGCATAAGTTTGGCGCAATGCAAGCGCTTGGTGAAGCGCAAACCTGCCGCCGCTTGGTGCTGTTGAACTACTTCAATGAGTTTCGTGATGAGAGCTGTGGCAACTGTGACATATGTCTTGATCCACCACGTCAATACGATGGCACGGTTGATGCTCAGAAGGTTTTAAGCTGTATCTATCGTGTCGGCCAGCGTTTTGGTGCGAACCATGTCATCGATGTATTGCGGGGAAGCCAATCGCAGCGGCTGACCGCGTTAGGCCATGAGCAACTGTCGACATTTGGTATTGGTGCTGACCAAAGCCAAGCCTATTGGTTGGGGATTATTCGCCAATTGATTCATCGTGGCTTGGTGATTCAGAATATTCAGCACTATGGTACCTTGCAGCTGACTGCAGCGGCGCGCCCAGTGCTGCGTGGTGAAGTACCGCTAAGTTTAGCGGAGCCGCGCTTGAACCTGGCGGTGAGTAAGCCTCGCGTTACAGACCGCGCGGACTATGACAAGTTGCTATTTCGTCGCTTACGCACGTTACGCAAGAGCATTGCCGATGCTGAAGAGAAACCACCTTTTGTGGTCTTTAACGACGCAACGCTGGTTGAAATGGCGGTGCACTACCCAACGGATGAACAAAGTATGTTGATGATTTCTGGGGTGGGGCAAACCAAGTTTGAACGCTATGGCGCCGCCTTTATCGACGCCATTACCGCGTACCTTGATGCGGAAGATGAGCCAGCCTTACAGTTTTAGAGGGCTGGCGCGAAGTAGTAGTGCCAAAGGTCGAGTAGAACTGGAATGATCGAGGCGACCAGCACGAGTCCCATTGCAATATTGAAGCTCCGCTGCAACAGCGGTTTGGTGAGCAGCCGCTTTAACAGTTTGCCAAATAGCAACCACGCGCCCACACAGGGAAAGGCCATCAGTAAGAAGGCTAAACTAATGAGTAGCACTTCCATCAGTTGATTGCCGGTGACGGTTGTATACGCGGCCACTGCTCCCGACGCCATCATCCATGCCTTGCCATTAACCCATTGAAAAAGCACCGCTTGCCAGAAGGTAAAGGCTTTCTTGTGTCCTGCTTGAATTGCTTTCGTTGCGGCGCTGGCAATATGCCACGCGAGCCAAATCAGATAGGCAACGCCGATTACTTTGATGAGTTGGTGCAAATTGGGGTAGCGTTCAAACACCACGCCGAAACCAAGTCCTACCAATAGCACCATGATGGGAAAGCCAATACAAATCCCCAAAAAGTGCGGCATGCTGGCACGGACACCGTAGTTCACGCCGGAGGACATGATCATAACGTTATTTGGACCTGGCGTGATGGTCGTTGAAAAGGCAAAAAACAGCACCGCGAGAAATAGTTCCATAATCCACCCATTTTAGCTGAGGGCTGTATACTCATAAGTAGTTTGCCCCTAGAACTTAAAAATAACAAGGAGAGAACATGTTTCATTGGGTTAGCAAAGCACTGGTTTGGGTGCTTGTTCTCAGTGTCAGTTTACCGAGCTTCGCGCAGTCGACACCATCAGCGGATGCCTCCGCAGAAACTCCGTTAAAAGTTGCGGTACGTATTAGTCCGCCATTTGTCACGCAAGATGCTGCCGGCAACTATGAAGGCTTAACGATAGCGTTGTGGGAGCACATTGCAGCCACCAATGGCTACAACTACACCTATGTTGATGTCGCTTTAGATGAGCTTATAAATGGCGTCGCCAGCAGAGACTACGATGTTGGTTTAGGCGCGGTCTCGGTGACCGCAGAGCGCGAACGCGCCATCGACTTTACTTTGCCGTTTTACAATGCAGGTCTTGGTATTGCCGTACCAGCCTCGCAGGAGGCCAGTTGGTGGACCTTGTTGAAAGCCTTTGTCAGCCTTGAGTTTCTGACGGTATTGCTGGCGCTGGTCAGTATCTTATTGTTGGCGGGTTGGTTAGTTTGGCTTGCGGAACGTCGTCGTAACCCTGAGGAATTCAGTCAGACCTCAATGCGTGGTATCGGTGCGGGTTTTTGGTGGGCTGCCGTCACCATGACGACGGTGGGCTATGGTGATAAGTCACCGCGCACGACCGCTGGACGCGTGGTGGGACTGGTCTGGATGTTTACCAGTGTGATTATTATTTCGAGCTTCACGGCCTCGATCACCTCGGCATTGACCGTCAACAAGCTGGCTTCAAAAGTACAAAATAAAGATGACCTTGCCAGTGTACGCGTGGCCAGTGTTCCTAGCTCTTACAGCGCGTACTGGCTGGACCGCGAGCATATTGGCTATCAGCAGTATCCGACGCTTAACGCTGCATTGACTGCCGTGAGTGAAGGGAAAGCCGACGCGGTCGTTTACGATGGGCCGCTGGTGAAGTACCAGCTGCGGAAATACTTTTCTGGTTTGTCGGTACTGCCAGAGAACTTCGCGCCGCAAGATTATGCGTTGGTGTTGCCGGAACGCGCGGAGCGCCGGGAAGCGATCAACCGTGCGTTATTGCAGTACGTGCGCAGCGCTGAGTGGCGGCAGATGGTCAATAGCTACCTTGGTGATAACCTCTAAAGGTTCTCACCAAAGGCTGACCAGTTGCGGCCAGAGAATAATGACCCAGGTGATTATGATCAGCAGCAGGGTAAACATCACTGCTGCTGATGCAATATCTTTGGCTTTGCCACTTAACTCGTGTAACTCGGGGCTGATACGGTCAACCGTGGCTTCAATCGCAGAGTTGAGCAACTCGACGATCAGTAACAGCATGACCGGCAGAATTAACAGTGCTTTTTCCACCGGCGTGGCACCGCAATAAAGAGCTAATGGAATAAGCACGATGGCAAGCAGGGAGTCTTGTCGCACAGCTGCTTCAGACTGCAACGCCAGCCGCATACCGCGCAAGGAATTGACCGTTGCACGGACAATACGCATCATGCCTTTTTGTGGTGGTTTCATGTGGTTACTTTTCGTTTCAGTGAGATGGTGTACAGTGTAATACATCATAAGACTTAAGAGTGACTTAACTTTATGGCACAAAGTAATCATTGGCAACTGATCCCATTTGAGAACTTTGAGCGCCCATCAGCGCCGGCAAGCACCGTCATACAACAAGCATGGTCGCATGTTCGGACGTTATTTGGCCGTACCGACAGCGACGAAACAGAGGATGTCGCGCAAGACTTTCCGCACTATCGTGAGTTTGCATTGCCGCCCGCTGTAGCTGCCATCGATGCCGCTTGGCAAGAAGCGACGGACGCGCCGCGTGTACGTTTTGTGATTAGTGCGCCGTTTAGTGGCACTGGCGCGGTCTTGCGCGCGTGGGCCGAACAGCACCACTACCGGACGATTACGCCACCTTCTATCGCGCAACTCAGTAGTGCCGATACCGAGCTGTGGTGGCAGCAACAGCAGGTAGGTGATAGGCCATGGTTAATGGATGAGTTCTCTTCCTTTTGGCTACGCACCACCGAGCATTTAGCCTTTGTGCGGGCCTTGTTACCGCGCCTGTTACGTGGTGAGCTGGGGCAAGGCGTGGTGGTGATAGATAGTTGGACCTATGCTTTTTTGCAGCGTGCTTGGCCGCTAGCGCTGCCCCATTGTTATTGTTTCGCCGCAGCGACACCAGAGTTGTTGCAACAAGTCGGTATCACTGCCAGTGATAAACAGCTCCGGAAGTTGACGGCGCAGGCGCGAGGCAATCTTGGCGTCGCGTTAGCCTTGTGGGCGGTGGCTCAAAGCAGTGACAAGCGCGCGCCGAGTTTACCGAGTGAGGCCGACGATAGCACCGCGTTTATTTTATATAGTTTGCTGTTGCATCATGGTTTGCAAGGTGAGCATTTGCAGTGGGTTCTGCCCATGCTGGCGGCGGACCAATTGGACGTACAACTGTTACGGCTGCAACAGCATGGCGTGGTGGAATACGACGATCAGGTTTGGCGTGTGACCGCCTATGCCTACCGTGAGGTCCGTGATTTTCTGAGCGGGCGCGGCTATTGGCTGGATGCATTCTAGGAGCAGGGCAATGAACGCAGAAAAGATTTTAGGTTTGTTCAAAGAGATCACCAGTGGTGTCTTGATTGAAATTGCCGTGGTGATTGTTGTCGCATTACTGGTGATCTGGCTTAGTCAGCGCTTGCTACCTTGGGTCGCGGAGCATTTGCATGGCAAGCAACGCTTGTTGGCCTTAGCGATGATTCCGACCATTCGCGTCATCGTGTTTATTGTCGCTTTTATTTGGATTGTTCCCTTGGTGATTGAACCAAGCATGCAGAATATGGTGGCTATTTTAGGTGCTGCCGGGTTAGCGATCGGTTTTGCCTTGAAAGACTATGTCAGTAGCCTCATCGCCGGGATCGTTGCCGTATACGAGTTACCTTATCGTCCCGGCGATTGGATAGAGGTGGAAGGTACGTACGGAGAAGTGAAGCATATTGGCATGCGTGCGGTCGAAATCGTGACCCCGGACGATACCGTGGTATTCATACCGCACTTGAAGTTGTGGTCAAACTTAATTCATAACGCCAACAATGGCGGGCCAAGCTTAATGGTGGTCGTGAATTTTTACCTGGAGCCCGAGCACGATGCGAATCGCGTCAAACACTTGTTGGAAGATGTCGCCTTGACCAGCCCTTATGTGCAACTGGCCAAGCCGATCGTCGTGATTGCGTTTGAAGAGCCGTGGGGCACTCACTACAAGCTGAAGGCCTACCCCATCGATCCGCGCCAACAATTCCAGTTTATGACCGATTTAACGGCCCGCGGCAAACAAGGGCTGCGGGCATTACCGGTTAAGTTTGCGCAGCTGTCACCAGAGCACGTTGTTCAGGCAACCCCATGCTAAGCACATAGGGCATGGCTTCACTTTGCCCTTGCACGAAGCTGGTTTTGTCGGTGATGCCCTGCCAGCCGATCGCAATCAGCGCTTGTGCAACGGCGCCACCCAAACCGCTACCAGGGCCTAGCAAGATAATATGATCGGGGGCAAACTCTTTGACAGCCACTTGGATGGCTTTGCTGAAGTCATAGGTTTCAGTGACTTGGTGACCCAGTGTGTACTGCTGCAGCGCGCGCGCATCAACACTCGGCGTTAGCCATTGGTAGCCACGTCCATCGATAAGCGGTGTTTGCGGCATTTGAAAGGCGGCGATCGGCCAGGTTTCTTGGGCAGCTTGTGCTGCTTCAGCCATGAGCGAGGTGTGAAATGCCGCATGGCCGGGCAACACCATGGGAAAGCGCTCGTCTACTTTCGGTAAGTCACGCACGGCGGCACTGCAGGCTTCTTCTGTGCCAGCTAAGACCGCATAACCACCATAGTTAATCGAGCGCATCAGGGTGTTTGGATAGGCCGCTAGCTGCCCCTCAACGGCTGCTTCGCGCTGAGCATCGGGGCGCCACTGGTCATCGACCGTTGGGTAGATGAACTGCGCTCCAGCACCGCCTGCCGTTAATTGCGCCATGCTTGTGACCAACCGAGTGGCGGTACTAATTGACCAGGCTTCGGCGCAAGCCATGGCGGTGTACCAGCCCATTGAGTTCCCGGTAATGGCAACGACCTCAAACTGCTCGCGGTCAATACTTAAAAAATCAAGGTAACCAGCAGCGTAGATCAATGCTGCGGCATGTTCTGCTTTTTGATGCAGCGACGATTTAAACCCTTTGGCTTGGTCTAGCTCGGTGACGGTGGCAAGTCCGAGTGCGGCGCGTTCGGCATCAATGCGCGCGAGGGTAGATTTTAAATCTTCTTTTATTTTCGGCGAAGATGAGGCGATGTTCGCGTAGATCGACCCAAGTTCTGGTTTGTTGTAGGTGCCGCGTCCAGGGCACACGACTAATGCTGTTTTTTTCATGCCGGATCTCCCTGCAACATTGCCTTGGCGGTGGTGACGATGCCGTCTGCGGATGGTAAGACCGTGTAAGCGGCTTTGCCAAGCGGAATAAAGCTGTCTTCAGCAGTGATGCGCTGCACGCTAAAGCGTTGCGGGTAGTGTTCATACAGTGCAGTCATCAATTCTTCGCTGAGTGAGCCGCGCCGACGACACTCATCGACAATTAAGATGCGCTTGCTATTACCAAGCGCAGCGACAATTTTGTCGACATGTAATGGCACTAAACAGCGGATGTCGAGCACGCGCACGCGATGTCCTGCCGCGGTAAGCTTGGCATGCGCTTGGCGGCTCAGGTAATAGCCGTTGCCGTAGGAAATAATGGCCAAATCTTCACCGTCATCATGTACCGCCGGCACACCCAACTCTGGGACGGGTGTGGTTGGCTCTGGATAGGTATTGAGCCAGCCACCGTCGCCTTCTTGGTGAAGGTCGCGTGTCATATACAACGCAATAGGTTCAAGCATGATCACCACGCGTTGCTCGATAGCGGCCAATTGCACTGCTTGGCGCATCAATAATGCACCATCGTGACCGTTCGATGGACACAACACGATAACCCCGGGAATATCGCGGAACACGGCGAAGGAGTTGTCGTTGTGGAAGTGACCCCCAAAGCCTTTTTGATAGGCCAGGCCAGCGATGCGGATCACCATAGGGTTGGTGTATTGACCGTCCGAGAAAAAGGACAAGGTTGCCGCTTCGCCACGAATCTGGTCTTCAGCATTGTGCACGTAGGCGAGGAACTGAATCTCGGGCATCGCAATAAAGCCTTGCTGTGCCATGCCGATGGCCAAACCAAGAATACTTTGCTCATCAAGCACGGTGTTGAGCACTCGGTTGGGGCCAAACGCTTCCATAAGGTGCTGGGTCACATGGTAAACCCCGCCCTTCTTGGCAATGTCTTCACCGCACATAACAATGTTGCCGTATTGCGCCATCAGATCATGCAAGGACCAATTCAGCAGCTTGGCCAAGTGTTGCGGTTTGGCAAGGTTATGTTTATCGAAATTGAACAGTTGCTGGCGCTGCGCTTCACTGGGCAACGCTGGCTGCACGGCCTCGTTGCGTGGTGGCACGATAGAGCGCATCACTTGTGCTGCGTCCGTAAGTTTGGGTTGCTGCGCAGCGTGGTTCGCAATGCGGGCAATACGCTGCTGTTGCCGACGAATATGTGCAACCAGCGTGGTGGTGGTAAACAAATCTCGACTGATTAGCGCGGCACAGCTGTACAGCAGCGGATCGCGCTCGGCATCGCGGGCAATTTCTTGCTTGCTACGATACGCCACTTCAGCATCGGCGCCGGCGTGTCCAAACAAACGAATGGTGCGTAGGTGCAATACCGCAGGTTTGCGTTTGTGACGGACATAATCAGCGGCTTGCTGGGCGACCAAGTAGGTTTCTGCAAGATTGCTACCGTCGGCAAAAAAGTATTTGAGCGCCGGTCGCTGGCTAAGTTGTTGCTGAATCCAGCCCTGCGGCGTATGCGTAGAGATACCGAGTCCGTTGTCTTCGCACACCAACAACAGCGGCATAGGTATTTGCTGGTAGGCGGCCCAACTGGCCGAGTTAATGGCACCTAGTGCGGTCGAGTGGTTTGCCGAGGCATCGCCAAAGCTACAAACGGCAATGGCATCGTGCGGCCAAGTGCCTTGGTGCTGCAAACGTTTCGATAAGCCCAGTGCAAAGGCTGTCCCCATTGCCTTAGGTACGTGCGAGGCAATGGTGCTGGTTTGCGGTGGCACGTGTAAGTCGAGACTACCCAGAACTTTGTGGCGGCCCCCAGAAATCGGATCGGCGCTTGAGGCTGCGAAGCTAAGCAACATATCGTATAGCGGTGTGGTACCTGCTTTTTGCTTGGCACGCTGGACAAAAAAAGCGCCGCTGCGATAGTGCAAAAACGCTGGGTCATTCACCCTTAGTGCTTTGGCGACAGCTGCGTTGGCCTCATGACCGGAGCTACCAATGGTGTAGAAACTTTGTCCGGCCGCTTGCATTAAACGGGATTGTAAGTCCAACAAGCGACTGGCTAATTGCGAGTCAAACAGCTCAACTAACTCGGCATCATTGAGAATACCACCCGCGGCTTGCGCGCGTGGCAATTGGTGTTGTTCGATACGCTGGATAAAGTCCACCAGCCATGGGTGCATAGCAGCAGCCATAAACGCCTCCGTTCCGTAGTTCGCGTTGCGCGGTGACTTAGCCGCTAAAAGCTTGGAGCCCAGTTTGCGCACGGCCTAAAATCAAGGCATGCACATCGTGTGTTCCTTCGTAGGTATTCACCGCTTCGAGATTCATAACATGACGAATCACGTGATACTCATCGGCAATACCGTTCCCGCCATGCATGTCACGGGCGATGCGCGCAATATCGAGGGCCTTGCCGCACGAATTTCGCTTGATCAAGGAGATGGTTTCAGGAGGCAGTTGGCCGGCATCCATCAGACGTCCGGCTTGTAAACAACTGAGCAAGCCAATGCTGATTTCAGTTTGCATATCGGCCAGTTTCTTTTGGATCAACTGGGTCGCGGCTAATGGACGATCAAATTGTTTGCGGTCAAGTGTGTATTGGCGCGCCGCATGCCAGCAGAATTCAGCAGCACCGAGCGAGCCCCAAGCAATGCCGTAACGGGCTTTGTTAAGGCAGCCAAAGGGACCTTTTAAGCCGCTGACATTGGGCAAGATTGCAGACTCTGGCACTTCCACGTTATCCATGACAATTTCGCCGGTGATCGATGCACGTAGCGAGAATTTACCGTCAATTTTAGGTGCAGAAAGGCCTTTCATGCCCTTTTCTAAGACAAAGCCACGGATGTCGCCATCGAGTTTGGCCCAAACCACGAAAACATCGGCGATAGGAGAGTTGGTGATCCACATTTTACTGCCTTTGAGCACGTAGCCGCCGTCAATTTTCTTCGCCGTAGTGCGCATGCCAGCAGGATCTGAGCCCGCGTCCGGTTCGGTGAGACCAAAACAGCCCACCCATTCGCCACTGGCGAGTTTCGGGAGGTACTTTTGGCGTTGCTCTTCACTGCCATAGGCATAAATGGGGTGCATGACAAGGGATGACTGTACACTCATCGCACTACGGTAGCCGCTATCGACACGCTCGACTTCACGAGCAACGAGACCGTAGCAAACATAATTCACATTGGAGCAGCCATATTCCTCTGGCAAGGTTGCTCCAAGCAAGCCTAACTCGCCGAGTTCATTCATAATTTCGCGGTCAAAGCGCTCTTCACGGTTGGCAGTCAGTACCCGCGGCATTAGCCGCTCTTGGCAATACTGGTGTGCGGTATCGCGGATCATCCGCTCTTCTTCAGTGAGCATTGCGCTAAATTGAAACGGGTCTTGCCAATCAAAAGGAAAACGAGCCATTGCATACCTCAAATCAGATCAATTGTTGTTGTTTGTTTTGCCACTGTACGATGAAATAACGTAAAGTTAAACGATATAAAAATTAGAGAAGGCATAGTTTAAAGCTATGGATATTCGTCAGCTTCAATACTTCGTAGCGGTGTACGACGAAGGCAGCATTAGTGCTGCCGCGCGCGCCTGCAATGTGGCACAACCGAGTCTTTCAAAAGCGTTACAACAACTTGAGGATGAACTGCGCGTGCAGCTGTTTGTGCGGCAGTCACGCGGTGTGACTCCAACCGAAGACGGCGAACGCCTTTACGGTCATGCTGGGCGCATGCTGAGTCAAATGCAGTCGCTGCGGGCGTCATTTCGCCATAGTGTGACGCGCGTGCAATTTCGGCTTGGCTTAATTCGTGCGTTAGGGGTTGAACGGATGAGTCAGTTGCTTCGCGAGTTCACGACCGGTGTGGATGGGTTGGAGCTGCATTTGGTGGAACCTGATGATGAAGCGGACGCGCGGATCATCACGCCACGCATGCTCAAAGCTGGGGAACAGTTCCTGCCTATTTGGCATGACCGTTTTGTGGTTGCTCTACCTGCCGGGCATCCGCTGGCCTTGCAAGAAGAAATTGCGTTGGCGCAAATGCAACACTTAGCGGTGATCAAGCGCACGCCATGTGAAGCTTGGTCAATGCTGTACCCGGAGCTTGTCCGACAAGGCATTCAACCTGACATTCGTGCTGACATCCATACCATCGAGTATGCGCTGGGACTGGTGTCAGCCGGTGTTGGATGTGCCTTAGCCCCTGATCTTGACTCGCTCCGCGAACGGCAGGACATCGTCTTGCGACCGCTGGCGGATATTGCCTTAGAGCGCACCATTGGGTTAGCTTACCCGCGCAACCATAGCGACGCTGGGCCGCTTGGTTGGCTGCAGCATGTGTGTCGGCAGACCGCTTTACAGCAGTCGAATTAATCAGCGACCAAGGTCATGCAGTCGACAGGACACACCGGAATGCAGGCAGGTTCATCATAGTAACCTTCACATTCGGTACACTTGTCTTTGTTCACCACGTAGTGCGCAGAGCCCATTTCAATGGCTTCATTAGGACACTCGGGTACGCACATATCACAGTTAATACAATCACTATCAATGACAACTGGCATCAGTGATCTCCTTTATTGCGATGGTTTCAACCGGTTGAGGTTTCGGTAGTTCTTTGATCAGCATGGCAACGGCCCGCTCTTCCGCAGCTAAGGTCACCGGCAGACGTAAACAGACCTGATGGCCTGAACCTGGGGCACGGGTAATGACTTCGCCGTCTTTGCTGTGCAGGTCATTTAAGGTAAACCGCACGTTGCCAGAGGGCTTCATCAGAATCAGGGTGTCGCCGCAGCTGAAAGCGTTTTTTACATCAACCAGCACGCTTTGTTGGTTGGTCGCCGCAATGGCACCAACGAGCAGCTGTTCACCATGACTGTGGCTGGTTTGATAGTTTTGCAGCTCACTGGGCACATGGCGGCGTAAGAAACCTTCGGTAAAGCCGCGGTTTGCCATGCCTTCTAAATCGGCCAACAGTTGCGGGTTAAATGGGCGTCCTGCCACTGCATCATCAATGGCTTGGCGATACACTTGCGCGGTGCGGGCAACGTAATAGGTTGATTTGGTGCGCCCTTCAATTTTCAAACTATGAATGCCCATCTCGGTGAGCGCTTGTACGTGCTGCACGCCGCGTAGGTCTTTGGAGTTCATGATGTAAGTGCCATGAATGTCCTCATCCATGAGCATCAGCTCACCGGGACGTTGTGGCTCTTCGAGCAAGACCGGGCGGTCGATAGGACCAAACTGACCGACCTCATCTTCGACCGCATCATGCACTTTGTAGGGCCAGCGACAGGCGTTGGTGCAGGCACCTTGGTTCGGATCGCGTTTATTGATATACCCAGAAAGTAAGCAACGGCCGGAATAGGCCATGCACAGAGCGCCATGGACAAAGACTTCAAGCTCCATTTCTGGGCACTTTCGTCGAATTTCAGCGATCTCTTTGACATCCAACTCACGAGAAAGAATGACCCGGGTGACACCAAGCTGATGCCAAAATTTTACCGCGGCCCAGTTCACTGTGTTGGCTTGCACGGATAAATGCAGCGCTTGTTGTGGGTAGTGCTCGCGCAGCAAATAGATGATGCCGGGGTCAGAAACGATCAGCGCATCTGGCTGCATCGCAACGACTGGCGCCATGTCTTCAACGAAGGTTTTTAGTTTGGCGTTGTGGGGCGCGAGGTTGACCACCACATAGAATTTTTTCCCTTGCGCATGGGCTTCGTCGATCCCCACTTTTAAGGTGGCGAGATCAAAGCTGTTGTTGCGCACGCGCAGGCTATAGCGCGGCTGACCGGCATAGACTGCATCGGCACCATAGGCAAACGCCATCCGCATGGCGTCTAAACTACCGGCTGGACTAAGGAGTTCTGGGGCTTGAAAAGGTTCTGTCATAAGATTGATTACGCGACGTTGCTCTATTACTTTTGGACGGATTATTTTAGAATCTCCTGAAGTCACGAATATTGATCGTGATCAAAGATCACAGGATCGCTAGGTAAAGGAGCTTTTCATGGACCACGCATTTTGGCATCAACGTTGGCAGCAACAGCAAATTGGTTTTCATCGCGATGCCTTTCATGACCTGTTGATCAGTTATTTTCCCAAAGTGTGTCGTAGCGGTCGTGTGTTTGTGCCTTTGTGTGGCAAGTCGAACGATATGCTGTGGCTTTTGGATCAAGGCTACCGGGTGTTTGGGGTCGAGTTGAACCCACTCGCCGTCGAGGCGTTTTTCGCTGAGAATCAACTCAAGCCGAGTATTCAAAAGCGCGGTAAATTTACCGAGTATCGCGTCGATGAGTTGGTGATTTGGTTAGGGGATGTTTTCGCGTTAACTGCTGCGGATCTCGCCGATGTCGATGCTTGGTACGACCGAGCTTCATTGGTGGCCTTGCCCGAGGCCATGCGCAAGGACTACATTGAACTGTTAAATCACACCTTACCCGCGGGATGCACCGGCCTGCTGGTGACCGTAGAGTACCCTGCAGGGTATTGGAAAGGACCACCGTTTTCGATCGCTGAAACTGAAGTGCGTGATGCCTTTGCGCATAGCTTCAAGGTAGAGCGCATGGCCCGAGTGGAGGGCTTCATGCGCAATAATGAATTACTGGAAGACAGTCCTGTCACTGAGCAAGCCTATTTGCTCTATCGTTAGACCACCTTGGAGTAGCGCGGCGCGCTGCTCTGCTGCGTCAAATAAGCGTCAAAACAAGCACAAATGCTACGTACCCAAAGGCGTCCGAGATCGGATACGCGCACATGGGTTGGCGTAAGTGTGACTAAACCATCTTCAATAAACGGCTGTAGCTTGTCTTTTGCAATGGCAAAGTACTGCCAAAAGTCAGCAAGCTGCCAGTGCTCGGCAAAGCGCTCAATAGAAAGCTCAAAGTGGCAAATTAATTCGCTGATGAGCGCTGCCCGCAGGCGATCATCGGCGCTGGACTGAAAACCTTTCACCACAGGTAAACGCTGTTGTTGCTCAAGCAGGTGGTAATAATCAGGCACGTCCTTGGCATTTTGCCAGAGCACGCCGTTGACCTGACTGATCGACGATGCGCCGATACCAATGGTGCAGTCTTGCCCCGCAGTGGTATAGCCTTGGAAGTTACGTTGCAGACGTCCTTCACGCTGGGCAACCGCGAGCGCGTCATCAACTTTCGCAAAGTGGTCCATACCAATAAATTGATACCCTGCCGCGGTAAACTTTTCGATACCCAATTGCAGCAGCTCGAGCTTAAGCGGCGCAGTTGGCAGGCTTTCATCTTTAATCTTACGTTGCCCAGCAAAGCGGCTTGGTAAGTGTGCGTAACTGAACAGCGATACCCGATCAGGATTCATGGCAATGACCTGATCGATGGAGCTGGCGAACGAGCGTGGGTTTTGGTACGGCAAACCGTAAATCAGGTCCAAGTTGATGGAGCTAAAGCCTAACTCGCGGCACAGGGCGACTTGGTGCTTGATCAGCGCGGTATCTTGGACGCGATTAATTGCGATTTGCACTTTTTCGTCAAAGTCTTGTACGCCAAAACTGACGCGGTTGAATCCCAAACGACGCAGATGGCGAAGCTTGTCGTCACTACAACTGCGCGGATCAATTTCAATGCTTAGCTCTGGCGCTTCCGTAAGACTAAAATGCGTACGAATCAGGTTGTGCAAACGGGTCAGCTGCGCTTCGGTTAAGAACGTCGGCGTGCCGCCACCGAGGTGTACTTGATGCAAGCGTCGTGCGCCAATGAGCTGGGCATACATGGCCATTTCTAAGGCCAAATGGTCGAGGTAGCGGTCGGCTTTATGCTGATGCCGCGTCACGACTTTATTGCAACCACAGTAGTAGCAGAGCTTGTGGCAAAACGGAATGTGAATGTACAAGCTTAATTGTTCAGGTGCTTGCTCTAGTGCTTGGACGAGTTGGGTTTGATCCCAGTTCTCTGCGAGCGACAGGGCTGTTGGATACGAGGTGTAACGGGGGCCGTTGATATTGTATTTGTCGATTAACGCCTGATCCCAAGTAATGGTCGTCATATAATTCTCCAACAGTCTGCTTGCAGGGCAAAAGTGAGGGGCTATTTTAGCGCTGTCGATGGGCAAAGCGGTGGTCAAATTACCAGCGATAATTGATCCAGATCAATGAAGACGGTGGTTGTCACCTTTACAAAGGGAGTCTGTTTTCATTAGTGCGATCCACTATACTGCGTGCAGCTACATGACTTACCAAGGCAAAACCAAGCATGATTCAAATTACCGATTTAACTGTTGAGCAGCGGATGTGGCCGTTATTACGGCAAGCGTTTCGTCCATTTTTCTTGCTTGGCGCGAGCTTTAGCGTCATTGCGATGGTGCTGTGGCTGTTGGGTTTGGAGCGGCAGGTCGAGCTGCCTTGGTACGGTCATCTGTTGTTTTGGCACAGTCATGAAATGCTGTTTGGTTTTGTCAGTGCCATTGTGGTCGGATTCTTGCTGACGGCGGTACAGAACTGGACCGGCCTGCGTGCGACTCATGGTAAAACACTGTTGGTACTGGTGCTGTTATGGCTGTTGGGGCGACTTAGCTTCGCGGTTGGTCAAGCGTTACCCGCTTGGGTAACTGTTGCGCTGGATATGAGTTTTTTACCCAGCGCAGCGCTTTTGCTGGCGCTGCCTTTAGTTAAAATTGGCCAGTCCCGCAATTTGTTTTTTGTCCCCGTATTACTCCTACTCACTCTATGCAATGGTTTGATGCACTATGGACACCTTGCTGCGCGTTACGATGTTCAGCGTGCAGGGATCACCGGCGCGATTCTACTGATCACCTTATTGATTGCGATTATTGGTGGTCGGGTTATTCCGATGTTCACTGCCAACGGTACACAAACGCCACGGGTGAATGCCCTACCTTGGCTTGACCGCCTTGCTCTGGCGCCGTTGTGGGCGATCGTTGTGCTACACCTGACCATGCTCAGTGGTGCGTTGCCAGCAGTAGCCTTGGCTGCCTTATATGCCATTGCAGGTGTGGCCCTGCTTGTGCGTTGCTTGCGCTGGCGCTTTGATCGCACATTAAAAGTGCCATTAGTGTGGTCGTTGCACTTGGCGTATTTGTTTATTCCGCTGGGGTTACTGTCGCTTGCTTGGCACTATTTTAGCGGCGATTTCATGCTCAGTCGCTTGCATCATTGGTTACTGGTCGGTGCGATGGGCAGTATGATTCTGAGCATGATGGCACGAGTTTCCCTTGGCCATAGTGGCCGACCGCTTACCCTGCATGGTTGGATGCCCATGGCCTTTGCTCTCTTGATTGGCGCAGCAGTGGTGCGGGTACTCGGATTTTGGCTATACCCAGAAAATATTATGTTGAGCTATTGGGTGGCAGGCGTGGCGTGGATTATCGCCTACCTTTCTTATGTGGTGATTTACTGGCCTATTTTGACGCGTCCGAGGGCGGATGGTCGGCCGGGGTAACGTGTTCTGGACGCAACCATAGCCACACCGCAACGGTAAACATAATGCCGATAACAGTGAGCTTCAGGTAAAGTGGAACTGGGCTGAAGGAGAGCATGGTGGCACTGCCGCCCATCATCACCGAGGCAATTACTTTGGGGCGGCGCTTCACCACGCCATGTTGCCGCCAAGCAATGATTTGTGGGCCATATTTGGGGTGTGCAAGTAGCTTCGCTTCTAATACCGGCCAACCCTTCCCACCGGCCCATGCGGCCACCAATAAAAAGGGCACGGTCGGCATAATTGGTAACAATAAACCAATCACTCCAAGCAGCACGGCAACTATGGCGAGAATCCGCCATAGTAAGATGCGAAGAAGTACCGTCATAGCAGGTTAGGCCGCAATCGTGCGTAGCTTCTCCAAGGATTCAATGGTCACCAATTTGTTGGTGACTCGAATCACTTCTTCTTGCTGTAGATTCGTCAAAATACGACTGATCGTCTCGACCGATAAGCCTAAATAGTTAGCGATGTCTGCGCGGGTCATCGACAGACGAAATTCGCGGTTTGATAAGCCACGTTGCTGGAAACGACTCGATAGCGTCACCAAAAAGTGCGCTAAACGTTGCTGTGCGGTATGGTGATTCAGGGTGCCCAACAAGGTTTTGCTGGCATACAACTCGCCGCTCATTAACCTTAGCAGTTGCTTGCGCAAACCTGGCAGTTCGGCTGAAAGCGTGTCGAGTGACTGCATCGGAATTTCGCACAGCATGGTGGTTTCAAGTGCTTGGGTAAAACTCCGGTGTTCACCGTCAATCAAGCCGTCAAAACCAATCAAATCGCCGGGCAAATGGAAATCAATAATTTGCTCATCACCTTGGCTATCAATAGTGTAGGACTTGAGTGAACCAGAGCGCACCGCATAGAGGTATTTCAGTGGCTCACCACTGTGGATCAACACATCTTTTTTCTGCATCGGACGATGGCGCTGAATGATGGTATCCAGCTTTTCAGTTTGCTCAGGGCTCAACTGATACGGTAAGCAAAGTGTTGCCATGCTGCAATTTTGGCAGTGGATATAGGACGTCATTGCCCCTCCCGTACGGTTCAAAAAAATGATGTCTATCAACAAAGGTTCAAGTATACGCTAGTTCGTAATACGTTGACCAGTCAGACGGTTGCGGTCAACGGCAACTGCGGGTAGAATGACCGCCGTCTTAGGGGAGTAGTCGATCCGCGTGCTTTGTGCCGGCGGGAGAATGCGTCAACATAATTGAACCCTCATTGGTTCATGGTGTATTCGTTTCGGGCCACCGAAACTGGCAAGACCTGAGGTAAAGAGCAACCGCTAGATGGCGGGGGTTGCTGTTTGCCTTATGTTCAGGTCCCGCCGGAGTACATTATGGAAGCTTTTCTTACCTCAACAGTTACCGTTGCACTCGCTGAAATTGGCGATAAAACGCAGCTTTTAAGCCTGTTATTGGTCGCAAAATACCGCAAAAAAACAGCTATTATCGTTGGCATTCTTGCTGCGACGCTCATCAATCATTTTATCTCTGCATGGTTCGGCCAATGGGCTGTTGCTTGGCTACCTGAAGCCTACGCAAGCTTAGTGGTTGCGGTGAGTTTTATCGTCATCGGACTCTGGGTGTTGATTCCTGATAAGCTCGATGATGACGAAGCCAATTGCGGTGGCTACGGTGCTTTTGTCGCTACGTTTATCCTGTTTTTCTTAGCGGAAATTGGCGACAAAACGCAAGTCGCGACGGTGGTGCTTGGTGCACAATACGCCAGCGTGTTTTGGGTTACTTTGGGAACGACCGTTGGAATGTTACTTGCCAATGTACCTGTGGTGATGTTGGGTGATAAGATCATGCGTCATGTGCCGCTTCATATTGTGCGCTATTGCGCTGCAGCGGTATTTATTGTTCTGGGCCTGATTGGCGTGTGGTGGAGCTTTTAAGTCGCAATGACAAAATTACAGCAATACGATTGGTTTTTGTTCGACGCTGATGAAACTTTGTTTTCATTCGATGCCTTTGTCGGGCTGCAACAGATGTTTGCGCCCTATGGGGTCAGCTTTGACGCTGCCGATTACGCTGACTATCAAGCCCTGAACCAACCACTGTGGGAGGCTTATCAGGCTGGCCAAATTGATGCTGAAGCGTTGCAAAAACAACGCTTTGCCGATTGGGCGGCACGTTTAGAGGTGGCACCGCTAGAGCTGAATGCCGCCTTTATCGACACTATGGCGCAGGTGTGTCAGCCGCTTGAGGGCGCGCGCGCGTTGCTCGAGCGGGTTGCCCAACAAGGTAAAGTGGGAATCGTAACCAATGGTTTTACTGCGTTGCAACACACACGACTGGAGCAAACTGGGTTTACCGACTTAATTGATTTGATTGTGATCTCTGAGCAAGTTGGTGTGGCTAAGCCTGATCCTAAGATTTTTGCCCATGCCCTCGCAGAAATGCAGCATCCAGCACCAGAGCGGGTACTGATGACGGGGGATAATCCGCATTCCGATGTGCTCGGCGCACAACGTAGCGGTATTCATGCCTGCTGGTTGAATCAACACGCGTTGCCGTGTCCGTTGCCGACCCCGCCGCATTATACGGTGAACTCCTTACCTGAGCTTGAGCAGTTATTGTTAACGCCGCATGAATAGCCGCGCTTGCGTGACTAACCAGCGAAATAAGCGCAGCTGACTGGGTACGTAAAATAAGTATTCAGGATGCCATTGCACGCCAACAATGGGGTGTTTGCCCGTGCTTTCAATGGCCTGTGGCAGCAAATCTAAATCGTGCGCAACAATTTTGAGTCCTTGTCCAACCTCATGAACAGCCTGATGATGCAAGCTATTGACGCGGAGTTTAGGCTTTTTGACGATACCACCAAGTTGTGAACGTTCATCGACATAAACCTGCTTGGTTGGCAGCAAGCCAGGGCGGTTGTAAGTATGGTGACGGAGGTCGCGGATATCGTCGTAGAGGTTCCCTTTGTGTACCACGTTAAGGAGTTGCGCCCCACGACAAATTCCGAGTATGGGTAAGCCGTCACGTAAGGCTTTGGCGATCCAACGCATTTCTAAGTCATCACGCTCATGATCGTGCTTTACCTTGCCGCTTAAGGTGCCGCCATAATGCTCGGGTGAAATATCGCTGCCGCCACCAATGATAATGCCGTGCAGCGGAAGCCCTGACGGCCTGTGATGCACACTAATACGTTCTACTTCAGCACCACATAAGGTCAGTGCCAAACGGGTTGACCACCAGCTTGGTGACCACTTCTTTCCAGCGCCGGTAACGCCTATGCGAGGTTTTCGTTGCGCCATAGGTCTACGTGCTCCACCCAAGCCGGTCGAGAGACGCCAAGGACAGGCCGGTCTGCGGCTCGGAAGTCATTAGCGAGTTCCGCCAGCGCCTTGGGTCGGTTGGCAAGTCGCTCGAGGGTGCAGTAATGTTGCCATTCTTGGGCCAAGGACCAGTTGGGGTCGTCAATTTGGCAATTGGGAAGACGATAGTGCAAGGTCGGCCGAGGATTGATTTTTTCATCGCCCATTTCTGCCCGAACACGCTTTTCGTCTAAATAAGCAAACAGCGGCAGTAAATCTAAGGCGCGATTGCGACTGTGATTGGCGTGCAAATAGTCGTCGATGAGCTGTTCTTGCGACGGGGTGTTGTAAGTGAGCACCTTATGCAGGTAACTCTCGGAATAAAGATCAATATAGGGGCTTAGTTTACGTGTGGTATTGATATGATGCTGTTCGACCAGCCACCATTGCAGTAGGGCGAAGGCTTTGAGATAGCGCACTATGGTCGCACTATCGAGCGCTGGCAATTCTGGATTAATGTGGGTGCCGTATGCAGCAATGGGCGACTCTTCAGTTCCTTTCGCGCCGGCGCGACGCAGTGCGTTGGTGAGGTCATTTAACGGCGCTAGGTTGTTCATCGCCAGCGGTGGGCAAATCACTTCAACAGGGACAACCAAACTGGCAGCTTGGCTGAGCGATTCCAACAAGTGGTCAGCGCGCTTACTTTGCGGGTTATTGCCCGCAAGTTTGTGTAAAAAACGCCAGTCGAGCTCAATCTTGAAGGTGCCTAATGGACTGTCCACGCGCCAACTGGCGGGACTTTTGGCGTAGGGAGAACCACCAACAGCAGCCGCAGTCGCCTCGGCGCTGCTAGCGACATCAAGCCCAGAAAATTCGAGCTCGAAGCCAGCCCGGCGCACCTCGCCTTCTGCATTGATCAGTGCCGGCGGAAGTAAAAAAGCTGTCATAACCACCACATGTTGTTTGGTTAACCTGCATATTTAACGTTCAGTGTAGCAGAACAAATTGCGGAATAATCTTTACAAATTGTAAACGTACCAACTATCATGTTTTTGATATTTTTAACACTTTTATACTAAGGACCCTTTCACATGAAAGCTTTTGCAGCAGCACTTGTACTCGCTAGTTCATTTTTAACTCCTTCGGCCGTTGTCGCACAAGTCGGTGATGATTCGCCTGATTACGATGCACGCGTGGAAGAGGCGCTGGAAGGCAGTCGTTATGATTGGGAAATTGATAGTGATGGCGACTTTCGCATGATCCTTGAGTTTGATGACAATCGCTCACACGTGTTGTTTGTTAATAGCGCTACCAATCACTTGGGTGGCATGGAAGTACGTGAAGTATGGGCGGTTGGCGCGACCTCAGATGAAGGCTTTAGCGCGACCGTGATGGAAGCTTTATTGCGTGAAAGTGCTAATGTGAAATTAGGTGGTTGGTCGATTCAAGATATGGGCAGCAGCGAGTTAGCCATTTTCCGCGCGCAAGTTTCTGCAAACGCATCAGCAAGTTCATTGAGCACCATTATTATGGCGGTCGCGACAACGGCTGATGAGTTTGAAAAAGAATTGCTGGGTAGCGATGAACTGTAATTGTTCTCGCGCGACGAAGAAAGGCTACGCGCTCATCCAAGCGGGTAGCTTTTTTTTATGATGCTCGCCACATTAGTGCAAACCACTCGTCCGGCGTTTCTGTTGCTGGCTTTATCAGTGACCGCATTGGCTGTTGCGCTGGCGTTCTCTGCTGGCGCCTCGATGACGTGGTGGTTGGTGGCTTTAGTCGCGCTCGGTGCAGTGATTGCGCATGCGTGCGTGAATGTGCTTAATGAAGTAGACGATGCGCGTTCAGGTTTAGATGCACTGACGGAACGTACGCCTTTTAGTGGCGGCAGTGGGGCCTTACAAGCACAACCTAGAGCGCTAAACGCTGCGGCAGCATTAGGATTAGGTTTGCTGGCGCTTGTGATCGCCATTGGCCTCTATTTTATCTATTTACGCGGCTGGGGACTCTTCCCTCTAGGTTTGCTGGGGGTTGTGTTAGTGGTTGCTTACACACCTATGCTGACCCGACTTCCTTGGTTATGCTTGATCGCACCTGGTCTTGGATTCGGACCATTAATGGTGTTGGGAAGTTATTATGTGTTGACTGGGAGCTACAGTGGTGTGGCATTCGCGACCTCGTTTATCCCTTTCTTTTTGGTGAATAACTTGCTCTTGTTAAACCAATTTCCCGATGCCAAAGCCGACGTGCAAGTGGGGCGTAGACATTTGATCATTGCCACCAGCCCTGCGGTAGCACTGCGGGTGTTTCAAGCATTTTTAGTGGCGCCTTATGTCCTGTTGGTTGCTTTGGTCGGTGTTGGTGTCTTGCCGCTTTGGGCACTGCTTGGTTTGGTGAGTTTAGTCGTTGCCATCCCGCTCTATCGCGGTGTTAGCACACTCCAAAGCCCATCGAACATACCGCACGCCTTGCTCGGTCAAAACGTGGTCGTCAACCTCAGCATGCCAGCATTGATTGCCGTTGGTTTGTTATTGGCGTAACGCGCCCTCACACCGCCATGCAGTATGAGGGTGGAGCTTTAAAGAGAGTGCAAGTAAATGGGGCTTGAAACGAGTAACGGCTCAGCAGCTTCGCTGTAGAGCTCGACACGTAGCCATGCGCTATCGATACCTGCTGGCAATTGATGTGGGATGTCGGTATACGGGATCTCGTAGGTGGCGTTGCTGGTAATCACTTTCCAGTAACTGCCTTCGATATCTGTTGCCAACATTAGGGTGAGCGGCTGTTGTGGGTGATATTCGAGTACTCCCCCCATGGCGACCTGTTGTTCGCCCTGCGTTGCGTTAAAGTTCAAGTAACTTGCACCTTGATTTTGCAGATCGATGAACGCGCGACCATCGCGAATGCCACGATAAAGCGCTTCTGCAGAGAGGTTATCGGCCTCAATCACAGTAATGGCTTCCCATTTTTGGAATAACTCATGCGGATTGTGGTTATCGCTGCCTGCAGTCGCACTCAGCCGATACCCTTGATCAAGTAATTGATGCCAGAGTGTGGTTGCAAGCCCTTTCCCGCCGGCTTTTGCCAGCGTAGAGCTATTAGCGACTTCAATGGCTTGGACGGCATTGTAGTTCGCATCAGCTTGCCAACCGCAGCCCATACATTGTTCACCCGAGGGTAAGTTTGGATGATTAATGATGGTAATCGCTTGGTTATTGATCTGCTTTTGAATGGCGGTAAAGTCATTGTCGGTCATCCGAAAGTCAATAAACCCTGACTCACCCAAGACATTCGCGTGACCATAAAATGTGGTGATTTCTCGGCCTGGGAGCATGAGCAAATTATCGTAGAAGGGTTGCAGGCGCGCGACATCAGCAAAGCCAGCACGCGAATTGTGCTCGGTAAAGGCGATAAAGTCGAGCTGCAGACGTTCGGCTCGACTGAGCCCTTGCTCCGTCGGACAGGCAACTTTCTGCGCGCGTTTGGATTGACACCAACCATCACTTTGCCCGCTGTGAGCATGGAGATCGCCACGGTACCAACCACGCTTATCAGCGATGACCTGTTGTGTATCGGGAATCGTTGAGTGGAGTGTAATGGTGGCGTGATAGCTACTTTCGCTGGTACTACGAATATTAGGAACACCAAGAATAAGCTTCCACTCACCGGCGATAATAGGGCCAGCAAGATAAGAAGGCGTTGCAGCAAGTTCGGAAAGACTGAATTGCTTTTTACTGCCGCCGCTCCAGCCACGAAATCGCTGTGGGTCTTCTAAGCCGAGATCAATAACGGTGCGATGACTGTTGTCGTAGTCAAAGCTGACTTCGATATGTTGTGTCCCAGCAGGCACGTCAAAGGGTACTGCAACATAGGATTGGTGTTGAGCGCCGCTAATTTTACCTTTCAGTTCAATGTGTTGTGGCTCTGCAACGGCTTGGGTACTTGCCAGTAGTAGTGCTGACAAAAAAGTCGATGTGTACATGGTGGAATACCCCCAAGTTACCTTGGGGGCCCGTCAGTTAGAATTGATAGCGTAAAGAGGCTCGAATGGTTCGGCCAAGAATGGGGCGCGCCAAGAAGTAACCGTCAGCTTGTTGACCTTCACCAATGAACTGGCCTGCACGAGGGTTGCCCTCGGTGAGCCCGATTTCGTTGGTCAAGTTTTGTGCGTTCAATTGGAAGGTTAAATTAGGCGTCAGGTAGTACATCACACTCGCATTGAGCGATTGATATTCTGGTAACACCACCTGATTCGCGACGTCGCCATAGCGATCTCCATAGTGTTCGACCACTAACTCCGTCCGTAAATCGCCATCGAGTAAGTTAAACCCTGCGGTAATCCGCGCTGAGTCTTCTGGTACACGAATGAGCTGGTTACCACCGAAGTCAATCGCTTCGCCCGCGCTGTTGGTAAACGAGAAGGTTTTATACTCAGGCGACTGTAGTGTCGCGGTAGCTCCTAAATCGAACCAATCGGTAAGGGTCCAGAGCGCTTCTAGTTCAATACCAAAGGTTTCGGTATCACCATAGGCCGTTTGCTGCGTGTACGTATTGGTGTCATTGTCAAAGGCGTAGTCGGTGAAGCGCATGTTGTCGAAATAGGTGTAAAACGCTGTGGCATAGACATTCAAATTATCTTGAACGTATTTCAAGCCGACTTCAGCCATACTGATCGGCTCAACACGCAAGTCATCTCGCTCAGGATTGCCGTTGAAGTCAGACGCATTCGGGGTGCGGAAGCTGTCGGTATAGCGGCCAAAGAAGCCAAACTTTTTATTGATTTGATAGTTAGCGCCAATGGTCCAAGCGAGTTCATTGTAGCTCTCATCGATAGGCGTAAAAATGCCATTGCCCGTAATGAATTGGTCATCCGCAAGACTTGCGGATTGCTCTAAATCAATGACCGTTGTTCCTTCGACTTGGCCACCTAACTCAATCCACTCGTAACGTGCACCAAGGTCGATACGCAGTTGATCATTGATTTGCCACTCATCGGCGACATAAGCCGCTAAGGTTTGTCCTTCACCATCGACACGATTATAGAGCGAGCCATAACGAAGAATGCCGTTTTCTGAAATCGCAAGAATGTCTTCACCGTTGTGGGTCACGACGGCATCAAGCAACCGTGGCTGATCACGTACTTCAAACATCGCGGTGGCCATATAGCGATTGAATTCGTAGTCGTAGTCGGCGTAATACACACCAAAACTCACGTCATGGCTCTGTTCGCCAAAATTAAACTGACGACTTATGCGTAGGTCGTTAATAATTTCATCAAGGGGTACGTCGACAGAGAGTAAATTCCCATTCAGTACCATACCGTTGCCGGCATTATTGTTGGGGTCGAAGGTGAGCCCTGGATGGTTGGCAAAGCGTAACTCGACATTCGCATCACCTGGAATCATGCCGGCAAGGGCATTTTCATAGCTTGCGATGCGATCGTTTGCGGACTCAAGTCCTCCGGTTGGGAACAGACCATTGCGCAAGGTGTCACTCAAGCGGTAGCGGAAGCTATTCTTGATGGTCCACTCAGAAACGTTAAAGTCTGCTGACATCGAATATTGGTGCAAGGTGGTGTGCGTACCATCGCCCAGGTCAAAGTCATAGCCATTGCCACTAGGGTCCCGGTAACGGTTATGTTCAACTTCAGGACTCATAAATGAGCCGTAATTTGCATCAAAGCCCGGCATGCTTGTGATGTCACCATTGCTATCTTGAGCTAGCGGAACGGGTAAAAGGAATGCCGTTCTGTCATTTAAATAACGGTAATCAAAAAGCAATTCGCCACTGTCGAAACGCTTCCCTAGAGTAAAGCGGATCTGCCCGCCTTTATTGGCATCGAAGCCCGGATCCCGAACGCCATCGTTGGTGCGATAAAAGCCACCGACGGAAACGAACATATCCTCACCGATCGGGGTGCCATAGTAGCCATCAATGCGGCCGTGACTGTAGTCGCCCAGCTCTGTTTTGAAAACGATGCGCTCGCCATCGTAGGCCTTACGCGTAATAAAGTTGACCACGCCGCCAGGCGCATTCGAGGCGAAGACAGACGATGGTCCACCGCGAACGACCTCTACGCGCTCAATGGTCTCATCTAAGCGGAACGATTGATCGGAGTTGAGGTAACCCAAGCCACCATCATGCTGAATGGCGAGTCCATTCTCTTGCAGTGAAATCGAGGAGTAACCGTCACGTGGGATACCACGTACCCGAATATTATTCGAAGCTTCGCCACCTGATGACTCCACCCAAAATCCGGGAACTGACTTCATCACATCGGCGACGCTCATTGGTGCATCCATCATCAGATCTTGTTCACTGATGGTGGAGACCGCGTAGCTCGCTTCTGATTTACGTAAGGTTTTACTGCCTGCACGAGCCGTCACAACGATGGTTTCAACGTCGTTGTCTTGCGCTGTGCTGGTTGATGAGGATTCAGCAAATGCTGCAGGCGTGCTTAAAGCCAAGGCGATGGCGCAGAAAACTTTACTTTTTGAATACATATGTAGTGGGTCCTGATTACTGCATTAGGAATGGAAGCCCACTAATCTATAGTTACCCTATGACTGTGTTATGACAGCTGTATTGCATATTTATTTCTTATTTGTGAATAAATGATGGTTGGTTGACGGTCTTTGTGGATCTTTTTTCTTGGGGGGCAGTTAAGCCCGTCAAACTCATTGCGATGCACAATTCTGATACGCAAAATAGCTACAATTAACTACTATAATTTACAGTTGGTTTTAGCAAGCTAGTATCAATTGCTAACCAAGCCAATAAGGCCTACTAAAAATAAGCACGAAAAGTATCAGCAGTGGATGAGCAAAGACTTTTGGCCCGTCGTATTTCTTTTTATCTTGCTGAAACTCAGAAAATCGCTTAGAGCCATATAATAAATTTATAGGTATGAGAGATGCTGCTCCGATAAATGCGAACTCTATTTGATCTGTAAAGCCAAGTATAACAAACAAGCCACATACAACAATTATACTTAAAGTTATTAACTTCATCGATTTATCCTAATTAATGCAGCCTGCAAAATCACAGGCGACTAAGTCCTAAATATTAGGTTTTATTGTGCACCTTGAGCAGCGCCGCCAATAGCACCTATTGCAGACCTGCTTGTATATGATTGGCAAATTACATTTGACAGGGTAGCACCCTTGATACTGCGACTAATTGCGAGATATCTAAAGGTGTTTTATATTTAATAAATTCAGCTATTAAATATAAAAATACTAATTAATCCCACTGTTATAAAAAATAAAATAAGAAGATATACTAATTAGTATAGCAAGGCCTAACCAAGCAATAACCCTTAACCCTTCCAGTTTAATAACTTCACTTACGTAGCCAAATGCAAATGGACTCAAAATAAACAATATAATGAAGTTTGTTGTGTTAAAAGCAGTCCCATCTCCATAAATTAGAGATATAAGAAATTGTATAAATAAGAATGAATAGCAAAACGAGAGAACTGAAGCTCCGAATACAGTTTTCATAAAAATATTCCGTTATAAAAATAAAGGATGTATACCTCCGAGTATACATCATAGTTATACAATACTAATTATTACCCTTGATTATCACGTTTATTATCATGTACGGCTCGATCTTTATCAACGGTATAGCCACCAGCGATTAAATTTGTAACGATTCTACTCATTGGGGAACTTATCTTGGAATGACTGATATTCTATGCGCCAATCACGTTGTGTTGACGGTCAGATCTTAGCTATTGAAACAAGACGAGAACGTTGCGCTTCCTCTTTTCTTGGCTAGCTGAGGAAGAGGGATATATAAATATCATTGGGTACACACTTTGTTGCTCTTGATGAAATTAGTGTACAAATTTTATCGTCAACTTATCTGAATAAAGAACTTGCGCAGGCGTGCGCGCTGGCCCATGCCCATTGGAAGTTGTAGCCGCCAAGCCAACCGGTGACATCAACGACTTCACCGATAAAGTAGAGGCCGGGCTGGTGTTTGCTGGCCATGGTTTTTGAGCTGAGTTGGTCGGTATCGACGCCACCCAAAGTGACCTCTGCGGTGCGATAACCTTCAGTGCCGTTGGGTTTTACCGGCCAAGCATGCAAGGTATCAGCAACTTGGGTGAGCAAAGCGTTGCTGCAGTCGGCGAGATTTTTGTCCGGCCATTGTTGTTGCTCGGCAAAGGTGAGCGCGAAGCGTTTCGGGAACCATTGCTGAAGAACACTGCGCAAGCCGAGTTTCGGCCGTGATTGTTTCAGTTGCTGCAGTTCGGTATGAGCGTCGTGGCCCGGCAAGAGATCAATCTGTACGGTTTCACCTGGCTGCCAATAAGAAGAGATCTGCAAGATTGCTGGACCACTTAAACCACGGTGGGTAAACAGCATGGCTTCTTTGAAGCTGGTTGCGTCAGTGCTGGCCGTGACATCAAGCGCGAGGCCGGAGAGCTCGCTGTAGGCTTGTTTTTCAGCGTCGTGAAGGGTGAAAGGCACAAGGCCTGCGCGCACCGGTAGAATACGGTGGCCAAACTGTTCCGCTAACTGATACCCAAATGGCGTGGCACCGAGTTTAGGCATCGATAGGCCACCACAGGCGACCACTAATTGCGGCGCCTGGAACACGCCCTGTGATGTTACGCACTGGTAGCGTTCGTCTTGCCAGCTGACTTGCTCGATGTCGGTACGTAGTTGTACTTTGGCGCCATGTTGATCACATTCATCCAGTAGCATGCGCACAATGGCTTTGGCAGAGTCATCACAGAATAGTTGGCCCAGCGTCTTTTCGTGATAGGCAATGCCGTGTTTCTCGACCAGTGCAATGAAGTCCCACTGGGTATAGCGGCTCAGTGCTGACTTACAAAAGTGTGGGTTTTGCGAGAGGTAATTTTCAGGGCTGGCGTACATATTGGTGAAGTTACAGCGTCCGCCGCCGGAGATCAGGATCTTCTTGCCCGCTTGTTTGGCATGGTCGAGCACCACGACCTTAAGGCCTCGTGCAGCCGCTTGCCATGCACAGTGCAAGCCAGCAGCGCCGGCACCAATAATGATTACGTCGAAGTGTTGTTTCATGAGACCACGGGCTTTAAGTAAATATCAAAGCGATGTTTTTTACTGATCACTTGGCTAGAGGGCTTTTGCTGCGCTAAAAAATCAGCATGCTGCGGGCGTTTTACCACCACGCGTTTGCGCGCAATCCGTAGCGCTGGTGCAAGCAAAGCATCAGCATCTTCATCGGCACCGACCAAGTGCTGGAACATTTGCATGTCTTTTTTAACCGCCGCCTTTTGCTTGCGGTCACCTTTGGGATACATAGGGTCGAGATACACGACGTCGAAGCTATCAGCGGCTACTTGAGCGAGCGCATCGCTGGCAAGTAGCTGTATACGATTTTGCCAGCTGGTGTCATCCCGATAGAGACGTTCGAGTGCATCGGCTAAGAGTGCGCGCACCATAGGTTGGCGTTCGTTTAAGGTAACCTGTGCACCCAGTTGGACTAAAACCCACGCATCACGAGCCAGTCCAGCGGTGCCGTCGAGCACGCTGGTCGCCTCGCCGAGCAAGCAGGCGCGTGCGATGGCTTCGTCTTTGCGGTTGGCTTGTTGGCCGCGATAGGCTTGTTTACCGCTGAGAAAATCGATCACGAGCGGCTTCATTTCAGGATGCTCATGCCAGCGTAAGCCTAAGCCTTGTGGCGTTTCGACCAGCTCAAACGCACTCATGCTGGGCGCTCCATATCGACATGCGGAATACCATCCTCGAGGTATTCTTCACTGATCTCGACAAAACCAAAGCTTTGGTAGAACGCCCGTAAATAGGTTTGTGCGCCGAGACGAATGGGCGCTGTAGGTGCCTGGCTTTGACACCAGTCAATGGCGCGACGCATCAGTTCACGCCCAAGCCCTTGACGGCGAACACTGCCGGCGCTGATCACACGGCCAATCCGGCTGTAAGGCGCTGCGCTAGCGGGGGCGAATAAGCGTGCATAGGCCACTAAACTGCCATCGTCGCTGCGTGCGAAGAGGTGCCACGCCCGCTCATCACTACCGTCGGCGTCTTGGTAGGGGCAGTTTTGCTCCACCACAAACACGGCTTGCCGTAACGCTAAGATGGCGTAGAGGTCGGTCGTAGTCAGGTCAGAAAAGCGTTGCACTTGCCAAGTGAACGAGGCACTCATAACGCCACCTTGCGTTTCATTTGTGCGAGCGAAATAACATTGGCACCGCTAACGTTTGGTGCATAAAGGGCTAGTAACTCTGCGACTTTGGTACGACCGTCGGCTTTGGGGCTAATAAAGCGTGCGACTTGCAAACTTTGTAAGTCGGCATCGGCATATAGCAGCCGAGTTAAGTCGGTGTCGTGATTGCTAATAAGCACGGGAATACCACGTTTATGTGCGGCATGGGCGGCTCGGCGCGCCAATTCATGTTGCTGATCAAGGCTGAAACCGGCGGTCGCATAACTGGTAAAGTTCGCGGTCGCTGTAAGCGGCGCGTAGGGTGGATCGCAATACACCACATCGCCCTTACGAGCACGACGAAAAACTTTTTCAAAACTCATGCAGGTAAAGGTCGCGCGTTGTGCTTTCTCAGCAAAGACTTCAATTTCAGCTTGTGGGAAGTAGGGTTTGCCATATTGTCCAAAAGGCACATTAAAACGGCCCGAACGATTGTAGCGGCAAAGGCCGTTGTAACCGTGGCGATTCAAATACAGAAACAGAAGCGCGCGCTGATAAGAGTCGTCGCTTTGGTTAAACACTTCGCGTAAGTGATAGTACGCATCGCTACTGTTGTTGCGCGGATGAAACAGCTTGCGCGCATCATTGATAAAGGTTTGCGGACGGCGCTTGATGATTTTGAACAGGGCGATCAAGTCTGGATTCACGTCGTTCAGTACATACTGATCGTAATCGGTATTCAAAAACACCGAACCAGCTCCAACGAAAGGCTCAATAAGCTTATTGCCCTCAGGCAGTAGGGCGGTAATTGGCTCGACCAGATTGTATTTGCCGCCTGCCCACTTAAGAAAGGCGCGATGTTTCTTATTCACCAGTGTCGGTCCAAACTTATTGAGAGGTTTCGCTTAAGGCTGCAATGGCTGCCCAAACGGCAGGCCAATCACTCACTTTGCGCAATTCGGCATGACCAATACGCGTGGGGAGTACCAAGCGTAGTTGGCCTGCTTGTACTTTTTTATCACGTTGCATGCGCTGTTGCCACCGGCTTTCGGCGAGTAAAGGTGCGCGCACTGGTAGCTCAAACGCTTGCAATAACTGCTCGATGCGCTGGTAATCTGCGCCGCTAAGTTCATTGGCTTGCTGCATAAAATGCGCTGCGATAACCGTTCCTGCTGCCACGGCTTCACCGTGGCGCCAGTCTTCATAGCATTCAGCTTCAATGGCATGCCCAAAGGTATGGCCAAGATTCAGCAAGGCGCGGACACCCTGTTCACGCTCGTCGGCTGCGACCATTTCGGCTTTGATTTCGCAGGCACGCGAGATGGCATGCACTAAGGCTGCAGGAGCACGGGCTGCGAGCGAGGCTTGGTTTTGCTCAAGCCACGCGAAGAAGGCCGCATCGTGAATAATGCCGTATTTGATCACCTCGGCTACCCCGCAAGCGAAGTCGCGCGGGGTTAGGGTATTCAAGCAATCAATGCTGATGACAACCGCTTTCGGTTGATAAAAGGCACCAATCAGGTTTTTACCGCCCGGGTGGTTGATGGCCGTTTTGCCGCCAACCGAAGAGTCCACTTGCGCCAGTAAGGTGGTGGGAATTTGATAAAAATCGACACCACGTTGGTAGGTTGCAGCGACAAAGCCAGCTAAATCGCCGACCACACCGCCACCGAGTGCAAGAATAGCGCAATCGCGGTTAAAGCTTGCATCGATCAGGGCGTCCATCACCGCCCCGTAACTGGTTAATGATTTGGCATGCTCACCGTCTTCAAGATAATGCACAATCACGGTGCACTCTGCTGGCAATGCAGCTTGCACTGTAGCGAGATAATGCTCGGCTACCGTGGCGTTGGTGATGATACAAATTTGCTGTGGCAAGCTCGGTAGCAACGCCGCCAGTTGCGGTAATAATTGCTGACCGATATAGATAGGATAGCTACGCTCTGCAAGCCCAACTTGAATGTGCTTTGTGCTGGCTTGGTTGTCGGCTTGCATAGCGTTCCTTGAAATTAAAGCCCCACTTTTTCGATGATTTGGTCAACCACGAACTTTGCACTTTGTTCGTCAGTACGGACCACGATATCAGCGATTTCTTCGTACAGTGGGTTACGTTGCTCAGCGAGGTCCTCAAGAACTTCGCGTGGGTTTTCTGCATCAGCAATTAATGGGCGACGCTTATCGCGCTGGGTGCGTGCCAATTGCTTTTCAATAGGTGTTTCGAGGTAAACCACGATACCACGGGCAGATAAGCGGTTGCGACTTTCTTTACTCAAGATCGAACCACCACCAGTGGCGAGCACAATGCCGGTGCTTTCGGTAAGTTCTTCAATAACTTTTTCTTCGCGCGCGCGGAAGCCGTCTTCACCTTCAAGCTCAAAGACCCAGGCAATATCTGCACCGGTGCGGCGCTCGATCTCTGAATCAGAGTCAAAGAATTCGAGATGAAGTTGCCGAGCGAGTTGTCGGCCTATTGTGCTTTTACCAGCCCCCATAGGGCCTACCAAGAAAATGTTACGTTTTTCAGCCATATCTTTGCTTTACATCACTCGTTAATAACAGCTGTGACTCACGGAATCCGGAGTGTCGTTTGACCTTCCTTTACCCAACCAAAAAGAGGCGGGATTATCGCAAGTCACAGCCATTTAGGCAAGGATTACGGCGTTGTCATTATAATTCGAGGTGTAACGAAAATGAGCAACTCTCGTTTTTCACTGATCTGACTATCGTTTCTGAACAGTACGCCGACGTAGGGAATATCGCCCAGTACAGGTACTTTGTTGATGTCATTTAAGATCTGTTGCTGATAGATACCACCAAGTACGATGGTTTCACCATTTTCGACTAACACTTGGGTGCCAATCTCTTGTGTATCAATGGATACCGCTGGACCGGTAGGGGTTGAAACGGTTTCACCTCGGGTGTTCTGAGTAATCACTAAGTCCATGATCACGCGGTTATCTGGGGTGATTTGTGGCGTTACTTCTAGCCCTAACACAGCTTTCTTAAATTGCACCGAAGTTGCGCCAGAGGCCGCACTTTCAACGTACGGAATTTCAGTACCCTGAGAGATATAGGCTTTTTTCTGGTTCGCCGTGGTAATGCGTGGACTGGCGATAATTTCACCTTTATTCTCACGCTCAATCGCCGAAAGCTCGAGATCGAGAATACGGCCGTCAGCAAGCTTAGCGATCTGCAAACCGATAGTGGCTGCTGGATTTGAAACCGGCAAGTTGATGTTGAAGTCACCTGAGGTTTCGGTACCTGAGCCCCAAATATCAGGGCCGCCAGCGGTATCGTTACTGATACCCCAGTCGATGCCGAGTTCGTCACTGATATTGTCACGTACGGTAACCATACGTGCTTCGATAACCACTTGTTTAACGGCTACATCAAGCGTACGCACCATATTCTCGACTTCTTCAATTTGGCGTGCAGTGTCACGTACCAATAAGGTGTTCGTCCGCTCATCTACAGTCACGGCCCCACGCTCAGAGAGCAAATCCGAACTTTCGGTACGCAAAATCGCGGCGATATCGATCGCTTTGGCGTAGTTAATTTGAATGTAGGTACTCTCTAGCGGTGCCAACTGTGACAAGCGTTGTTTGGCTTCCAGTTCCTGCGCTTCGTTTTCGGCCAATTCATCTGCTGGCGCTACAATCAGGATATTGCCATCCATGCGACTTGAAAGACCTTTCACACGCAAAATCGTGTTCAAGGCACGTTCCCAAGGCACATTTTGTAAGCGTAAGGTGATGTTCCCGGTCACAGATTCGCTGGCCACTAAGTTCAAGTTGTTTTCGTTGGCAAGAATTTGCAGCAACTGACGTACCGGAACGTTTTGGAAGTTCAACGACACCGGACGACGTGAACCGTCATTAGCGACCACTTGCACTGGCTCTTCAAATTTTAGGTTGAGCGACCCATCAATTTGTTCTAATTGATGGCGGAACGCCGTTTTACCTGTTACCACGATGACCGCGTCGTTCCCTTCACGGAAGGTTTCGACATGCGCGATAGGCGTCGCAAACTGACTGACATCCAACACGTAGAGAAGGTCATCGGCAATCTCCGTATCGTATAAGGTCACTTCCAAACGGTTGCCACGCATGCGTGCTTGGTGCTCGATGGTAGGATCGCTAAGTTGCACGCGCAGCAGGGCTTTATCGTTCGGTAAACGGGTGAAATCAATGTCCGTGAGGCTTGACTCATCAGAGCGCTGCGCTGTGGTTGTGGTCACTTGCGCAGGCGCAACAGCAGGGGCTTCATCAACCTGAGATGGTTGTGAGGTTGCTGGTGTTGGGCGTGGCTGTGGTTGAGCGGTGGCTGCGGTGGCGCGTTTAGGTGCATTATCATTAGCGACAAACACCAACACCATCACCCCTTCATAGCGACTCATCATGTGCTCAAGCGGCTGGGTCGTAGTGACACGCAGCAAGGTGTCTTCCCGTTGTTGTTCGACACTTACGTTCTGCAACAGAGGATGATCAGCAAGCTGCTGAATACCATCGTTGAGCTCATTGGCCGTACCTAACAGCAGGAACTCATGCACTAATGGATCGTCACTGCGGCGCACAACAGGCTCCTTCACCGCTTCAGTAAAGTGCACTTCAAGGTTAAAACGATCTTTAGCGAGCGGAATTTGCTCGACACGGAGTAGCTCATTGGCATTTACGGCCAAAGGCAACAGCAAGGTAAGCATTAGCAGGCGGATGACGGACTTCATTGACGGTTACTCCCTTGTGTTCCTGGTAGGCGCAAAGCGGTTTCACGTTGCTGCCAACAGCCGTCGCCGGCTGGAACCCATTCTTCGATCATTATAAATTCTTGGGTAATTTGGGTTACTTCACCTAAGTTTAGGCCAAGGTAATCACCCTCTGCAACGCGGTAGAGGCGCCCTTGGTTGGTGCTCACCAAGGCAACTTGGCCTTGGTGTTGGTTGGTTTGCATGGTGCCGACCAAGGTAAACTGATCCAGCCCAAGTGATTCCAACTCTTCACGTTTACGGTCTAAGTTCGGCTGCGGACAACCTGGCGCATTTGTTCCTGGCCCTGGCGCACTCAGAGGCGCAGGCTCATAAGGATTACGAAACGCACTGCCGGTGTAGCTCATTTGCGCCAATTCTGGCATCGCCGGTAACGGCGATACGCTTGGTATTGCGGCGGCTTTCACTTCCTCGGTGTAGGCAACCAGATCTTGTTGCGACCCCTGACTACAAGCGCCAAGGAGGGCCGCTGCGCTTAGCAAAGCAAGTTTCTTCATCATTGCTCAGCCCTCAAGGTTTGTTGACGATAGGTCTCTGCAGTAATATCGAGCGCCAATTCGTCATTCAAATCATTGCTACTTAACGAGAAGTCTTTCACGTTGATGATGCGGTGTAGACCTGCAATTTGACCAATGAATTCACCGAGTTGGTGATAACTACCGGTCAGCTCCACACGAATAGGGAGCGCCGTGTAAAACTCACGAGGTTGCGCTGGTAGCCATTCGATGCGATTAAACTCAAGGCCACTGCGGGTCCCTACAAGGGTAATGTCATCAAGTAAACGCGCGGTCTCGTCATCGGTGGGCAACATATCGAGCAAGGTTTCGAGATTGCGGTTGAGTTGCACCAATTGCTCGCGGTAAATCGGTAGATTCACCGCTGTTTGATACTTGAGTTTGTAGTCGATCTTCAGTTGTTGCTCTTTGGCCACATCGCGCTTGTAGGCTTTCCATTGATCGGCAAGCAAAAATTGATAGCCAAGCCCTAAACCCGCAATGATTAAAATGACCAAGGCAGCAAATCGAAAGGCAGGCGGCCACGACGGCAAGTTGTTTAAGGTAAGTTCACTGAGTTTCATTGACTTACTCATTGCGCGCCTCCTTCTGCTAAGAATTGAGGTGCCTCAGGCATTTTGATTGACACACTTAAGGTAAAGGCGTTGTAGCGTGTCGGTCCTTCGCTCGCGTCATAATCAGAGGCGATTTCCCGCAAAACGGGTTGGGTAAAGGTATCAGATTCACTCATCGCGCGGATGAACTCCGACACCCGATTGTTCGAGACGGCACGTCCTCGCATGTTGAGCTGATTGCCGCGTTTCTCAATTTGGAGAATGTGCACCCCATCAGGCACTTTGGCTGAGAGCTCGTTGACCACTCGAATCGCGGTATTACGATCTTGGTGCAACGACTGAATAAGCCTCATGCGCGTCACAATGCCTTCTTTTTTAGCATTGATTTCATCAATTTCTTTAATTTGTTCGTCGAGCACCTGAATTTGTGAACTCAGAAACTGATTCCGTGCTTTTTGCTGTTGTTGGTAGTCTTTAATGACGGTATAGCCCGCAAAAACGAGTCCAGCAGCTATCGCGATGGCAATAAAAACATGCACACCAAAGTTTTGTTTGGCACGTTGTCGCGCGAGTTCACGCCAAGGGAGTAGGTTTACGTGTGCCATGGCGTAAAGCTCCTTAATGCTAAGCCCAAGGCTTCAACAAAACGCGGGCCGTGAGCGTATAAATGCTCAAACTTATCAGGCAAGGTAAAGTGGTTGAATGGGTTAAGGCTGACCACGGAGTAATCGGCTTGCTCACTCACCATTTCCACAATCAGTGGCAACATTGCACCGCTATTGATCAGGACAATCCCTGAAAAATCTTTCTTGGTCGCATTACTGCGATAAATTTGAATCCCGCGACTGATTTGTGACCACAAGTTGCCAAGGAAGTCTTGAATGACCAGCGGCGAGAAGTCTTCGATTTCGTTGGCGCGCAGTTTGGCAAGGAGTTCGCCTTGATCGTGCTCGCTGTCAGGGTTCAACGCGTTGAGTAAATTGTTCAAGCCGCCGCTTTGGTAGCGGGTGAACATGACTTCACCGGCACTTAGCACAATGGTTTGCACTGCCGCGTGACTGATATCAAGCACCAACAATGGCAAGTGGTCGTCATAGAGTTCAGGATGAAGGTGCGGGATCACGTGATCACAGGCCCGCAAAATAGCTTGGTTATCAACGTCCATGATGCGCACTTTAAAACCGACCGCTTCGAGTGCCTGCACACGCGTATCGACACTCAAGGTACGGGTGGCGGTAACTAAGACGCGTTGTTGTCCTGGCATGGTTGGATGTTCGCCAAGACTTTCAAAATCGTAACGCACTTCAGCCAGAGGATACGGAATCAGCGCCTCTGCTTCGGTTTCAATTTTCTCAGCAATGGCATCATCATCAAGATCGATACTCATCGCCACCTGTTTAGAAATAGCTTGGCTGCCGGAAACGGAGCTCACCACATCTAAAGAGCGTTTGCCGAGTGATTTTCGCGTTTGTTTGAGTGCCCGTGACAGTTTTTCAATATCGGTAATCTCATCATCAGTGATGAGGTTACGAGGTAACTGCGTTTCTGCAATACCAATGATGTCGTAGGTGTCCCCTGCCGGGAGTAGCTCAATAGCTTTGACTGCATCCGTGCCGATATCGATGCCTAAACCTGGCTTTTTACCTAGACCAAACAGTCCCATAAATTTCTCCCGATGGGAATGACAAATGGTTTATAATTCGTTGTTGTTCTTGCCAGCTGTGACGTTGATGTACAGATTGGTAAGGTTAGTGTAAAGAAGCATAGCAGTTTTTGCGTAAACGTAGGAATCTTTACTGTAATTTCTATAATAGGCGACACTAATTCGCAATCAATGCAATCCTATTGTTTTGGTTAAAGATAGCACGACATCCGCAAAAGGATATACTCCGTGAAGCTTGTTAAGTGGTTATTTTATAGCTTAATTATTGCAATCGTACTAGGTTCAATCACCGTTGGTGGTATGTACCTGTACTACAAAGATGAGTTGCCGAGTGTCGCTGAATTACGCGACGTGAGTTGGCAAACACCGATGCAGGTGTATTCGGTTGATGGCGAGATGATCGCTCAATTCGGTGAAATCCGCCGTATTCCTGTGGCGCTAGAAGATGTCCCACAACCCCTTATCGATGCTTTTCTTGCAACCGAAGACCAACGTTTTTACCAGCATTTTGGGATTGACCCGATCGGGGTTTCGCGTGCGCTTTTTCAAATGGTGACGACCGGCGAAATCCAAGGTGGTGGTAGTACCATCACGCAACAGTTAGCCCGTAATTTCTACCTTACTTTTGAGCAAACGCTCACACGTAAAGCCAAAGAAGCCTTCATTGCCTTACGCCTTGAGCAACAACTCGAGAAAGACGAAATTCTTGAACTCTATTTGAACAAAATTGCCTTTGGCCATCGCGCTCATGGTATTGGTGCTGCAGCGCAGGTGTATTACGGCAAGTCGCTCGACGAATTAACGCTGGGGCAGATGGCGATGATCGCTGGTCTGCCGAAAGCTCCTTCGACCATGAACCCTATTTCGCGTCCTGAGCGCGCAAAAGCGCGACGCGCGGTTGTGCTCGGCCGTATGCTCGCAGAAGATAAAATTACTGAGGCACAATACCAAGCGGCGCTTGCTGAGCCGATTGAGACCAAGCTCCATGGCGCTGAAGTGACCATGGACGCGCCGTATCTTGCGGAAATGGTACGTGCTGAAATGGTTGCCCGTTATGGTGAAGATGTCGCCTACAACAGCGGCATGAAAGTTTATACCACCACGAGCGCCAAGCAGCAGCAAGCCGCTCAGCGCGCGGTACAGTTGAACCTGCATGGCTACGATGAGCGCCATGGCTATCGCGGTGTCGAAGCGCGCTTGTGGGAACGCGAAAGCGAGCGGCCGACCGATTTGGACTTGGTGGCTGAAGTTGCGCGCTTTGAAGCCATAGGCATGACGGTTCCGGCGCTGGTGACGGCGATTACCGAAACCGATGCGACGTTATTATTCGCTAATGGCACCCAAGAAGTCATGAATTGGCGTGGCATGGCGTGGGCACGTCCGTATATGCATGCTGAGCGACAAGGCGAGCCGCCGGAAAAAGTCAGTGATATTTTTTCTCCAGGTGCCATTATTCGAGTGCGTGCGACCGAGCAAGGTTGGCGTTTAGCGCAAGTGCCAGAGCCAAGTGCAGCACTGGTCGCATTACGACCGCAAGACGGTGCCGTTGCAGCGGCGGTGGGCGGCTATAGTTTCGCAGTCAGTCAGTTTAACCGAGCCATTCAAGCCAAACGTCAATCAGGCTCGAACATTAAACCCTTTGTGTATTCTGCGGCGCTCGATAACGGCTTTACCTTGGCGACCTTGGTCAATGATGCACCGATCAACCAATGGAACCCTGGTAGTGGGATTGCGTGGCGTCCACGTAACTCGCCAGATGTCTACGAGGGTCCGATTCGTGTGCGTGAAGCCTTAGCGAAATCGAAGAACGTTGTCTCAGTACGGTTGCTCCGGGCCATGGGGGTCGATACTGTGGTTGAGCACATGACCAAGTTTGGGTTCGACTACAACGAACTACCCCGCAATGAATCCCTGTCGTTAGGTTCAGCGTCGATGACACCGCTTGAGGTCGCGCGCGGTTACGCCGTATTTGCGAATGGCGGCTACTTGGTTGAGCCGTACTTTATTTCTCGTATCGTAGATAATGAAGGGAATGAGCTGTATCGCGCACGCCCGACCGTGGCTTGTGCTGAGTGTTATCCGGCTGACGCTGATGTTGTGCAAGCACCACAGGTGATCAGTGAGCAAAATGCGTTCTTGGTCACTCAGGCGATGAACTCTGCGGTATGGGGTGGTGGCAGCTGGGCCCATAAAACCGGTTGGAACGGCACCGCTTGGCGGGTACAGCGCTCAAAACCGATCACTCAAGCGGTGGGACGTAACATTGTTGGTAAAACCGGTACCACCAACGACAGTAAAGATACTTGGTTCTCAGGCTTTGTCAGCGGCTTAGTTGCGACGGGCTGGGTCGGTTTTGACAACCTTGAACGAGCACTAGGTCGCACCACGATGCACCCGAAGTTGAGTCGTGAAGAGCAGCCGATTTCAGGTGCTGAAGCGGGTGCTAAAACGGCATTACCGATGTGGATCGAGTTTATGGAAGTGGCAGTGCAAGAGGTGGAAGCGGCACCGTTTCAAGTACCTCCAGGCCTTGTCTCTGCCCGCATTGACTTGGAAACCGGTAAGCTCAGTCGCGCCAGTGATTACACCACGCGCTTTGAGTACTTTATCCCAGGTACTGCGCCGACCGAGTATGTGGATACCAAGTCGTCACCAACCATCTTTGGTGATGACGACTCGATCTTCTAGTGATTAACTACGCTTATTCAGGCGGCTCAGTAACTGATTCAGGTCAGACTGAACGCCGCCTGCAGTCACTTCTTTACCTGCCCCAGGGCCACTGATCACCAACGGCATTTCTTGATACCAGTCGGTATAGATCACAAAGATGTTTTCGCCTGGGATCAGGTTGGCTAGCATATCGCCTTCTGGAATGTACTCAATGCCGACGCGAGCACGAACCGTGTCATCGTCTTGCACTGCAAAACTAGCCAGCAAACGCGGTACATTGCCGTTTTTCTGGGCGTCTTGATACAGGTCTTGCATGCCATCATCGAGCTCTGGTAAACGCTGCATAAACTCATCCAGAGGAATGTCCGCAAGATGCTCAGGCAATAAGCTATCGACATCGATGTCTTTCCAGTCGAGACGTAAGCCAATTTCACGCGCCAAGATCAGCAGCTTGCGGATAATATCTTGGCAAGACAAGTCTTCACGTGGGTCCGGTTCACTCAAGCCACGCGCTTTCGCTTCGCGTACTAAATCGCTGAATTTCACTTGGCTATTAAAGTTCTCGAACAACCACGACATGGTGCCCGAAAAAATGCCTGAGATACTACGAATGGTATCGCCAGAGTTGCGTAAATCATTGAGCGCATAATTTAACGGCAAGCCAGCACCCACGGTGGTGTTGTAGTACCACTCACGTTGATACTCTTGCTGGATGGTGCGGATCTCGTTGTACTGGCTCTCGTTCGACGCACCCGCGCGCTTATTGGCACTGATAATGTGCAAGCCGTTGGCGAAGAAGCTTGGATACAACTGCGCTACTGGCATCGCATCGGTTAAGTCGAGCATGACTAACTCATCATAAGGCGCGTTGGGCAGTTCTGGAATCAGCTGACTCATCTCATATGGGCGCGCCAAGCGCTCAAACTGCTCTTGCCAATCGTTGAGTTCGAGGCCGTTGTAATCAAGCCACATATCAGTGGAGTTCAAGATGCCGATAATGCGCACGTCCATTTGTTCGTTGATGCGCTCACGCAAGCGGCGGTAGAGAGCAAGCCAAGCGCTACCAATGTTGCCACGACCGACCACCAAGACACCCAAACTGCGGCGATGGTTGAACAGCTGACTGTGAATACGGTTCAGCAGGCGGTTATCGAGTTTTTGTTCAAGAATTGCGACCACCGCACTGTTGTCAGGGACTAAGGCTAGGCGACGCAGGGCTTGCTCACCAACTTCTTGCTTGAACACGCTATACTGTTCGGATTCTTGAATACGATTGCCAACCAAGGCCAACATCGAATAGCCCGGCAGTTGCACGGCGCTGTGCTTGCTATCACGCTCACTCAGCCAACGGGTCATGAATTCCGCATGGTTTTGGTGATAGGCATAATAGGCATGGTGGTGTTCGACTTCGTTCCAGCTGATGAGTGGCGTTAGCTCAAGCTCTTCAAAGGCATCGATCAACTTGGCGTCACGCAAGTCCACGCGGAACAACACCACTTCGGTCAGCGCGGTAAGCACTTTGCCGCTTGGTTCAACGTCCTCGTATTGACCAATGCGGGTTTGCTGATTTTCGACTTTTAAGCTGGAACGCACGGCAATGACCATGCGTTCACGGTCCACCGGTTGGAAGGTGCGCGGGTGCAGCACAGGACTCCCAAGTCGCGCCAGTTCTTCAGCTTCATGCCAATCGAGAATAGGTAAGCTGACCACGCGCTCAACTTTGCGCGGGTCGGCAGAGTACACCCCTGCTACGTCTTTCCAGATGGTGACTTGCTTGGCGTCAATTAAACTACCGACTAGGGTGGCGGAGTAGTCACTACCGTTGCGGCCGAGAATCAATGAGCGGCCATCAGGGTCACTACAGATAAAGCCAGTGACGATAAAGCGGGTGCCAGCATGCGGCGCAATACGATTGAGCAGACCGATACGCGAAATGTCGGTGCGAATGAGCGGCTCTGGCGCATCGTCGGCGATTAAAAAGCTACGTGCGTCAATAAAGTCCGCTTGCATGCCTTGCTGCAGGAGCAAGGTTGCCAATAGGCGTGCTGACCAAAGCTCACCGTACGACAACAGTTCCGGTCGATTGTCGATCACTTCATTGCCGGCAAGCCAGTCCCACCAACGACAAAAATCAGCGTCGGAAAGTGCGAGCAGGCGTTGCTGATGGTCACCGCTTAACAGCTCAGTGATCAGGCCTTTTTGATACTTCTCAAGTTGCTTCAGCAGTACTTCGGCCATGCCAAAGTCGCCGGTCTGCTCACCTTCGTGTTTGGCATCAATAATGGCAAGAATACGGTTGGTGGTGTCGCCTGCAGCAGAGACCACGACCAGATCGCTGGCACCGGCATATTCAGTAACAATGCGGGCGACGCGGCGGTAACAATAGGCATCAGCAAGGCTGCTACCACCAAATTTGTGAACTTGGACTTGCTCGGCGACTGCCTCGATTTGTGCGTCCGAAACGGCTAATTTCATAAGGCGCTGGCACTCTTATTACGGGGTTAAAGGTTCGATTATACGGCTGCTTATCCGCGTGATAAAGCACACTTACAACAGGTTAGCGGAAAAGGCCGTATAGACAGCTAAGCGTATAAAGTTGACTGTAGCGTAGTCCGAGGTACAATTCATCACATTAGGCAGGGTTTTTACGAAAAAGGTGCACTATGGAGTGGGACGGTAAGTACATTTATCCTTATGTTGAACATGGACAGAAAAGCGAAAAAGTGAAAAAAATCACTGTTTCTATTCCGACCCGTGTGCTTAAAGTGCTCACCGACGAGCGTACCCGTCGGCAAGTGAAAAATTTACGTCATGCCACTAACAGTGAACTGTTATGTGAGGCGTTCTTGCACGCCTTCACCGGTCAACCGTTACCGACCGATGATGACCTGCGCAAAGACAACCCCAACAAAATCCCTGCAGATGTGCGCGCCGAACTGAAACGACGCGGCTTACCTATCCCGGCAGATGACGAGCTAGAGTAAATACTCTAGCGCCGTCTCGTCGCAATTGTCCTTACGCGGACAAATATCACAGTCTTTGATCACTTTCTCTGGCAGTTTTTCTTTCACTGTCAGACGGAAGTTGAGCTTGCCAAAAAACTCTGGCACCCGGGTCAACACAATGGTACGGCTGATGCCTAAATCACGTGCTTTGCCCAGCAAGAAAGCGACAAGTTCAGCGCCCATCCCCTTGCCTTGTGCGCTTGGGAATAGTCCTAGACTACGGATCTCCGCTAGCCCAGTGGTATAGACATAAAGCGCCGCACAGCCGACCACTTCATCGTCGATTTCAGCAACCGCAAAGCTCTGAATGCCTTGTAACACATCTTCTTTGCTACGCGGCAAGTTTTCGCCCTGTTCCGCCCAGTAGGCGATCAGATCACAGATCTTATCGACATCGCTTAAGCGTGCCTGACGGACATGCTTGCTCGCAGCCTGTGCTGCATGCCACCAATCACTGGCATGTTTAATGGCGGTACGGACGCTACTAGGAGCAGTGCCCCCAAGTGCTGAACGTTGTTGTACGCCATAATCCAGCTCAAGGACTGGGTAGACATCATCGCCGATTTTCGCTGAAAACTGAGTAAACTCCGGCAAAGTGAGCTCTTCCAGTGGTTTGCCTTGTTGCTGCGCATACACCACAGCTTCACCAGTAATATGGTGGGCGTCACGGAACGGAATGCCTTTACTGACCAAGTAATCCGCCAGCTCTGTCGCGTTACTGTAACCCATGGTGGCTTGTTGCCGCGCGTGGGCTTCATTTACGCTCAATTCAGGCACCGCGAACGCCAACATCTGTAAACACTGCAAGTAGGTTTGTAAGGCATCGAATAAGCCTTCTTTGTCTTCTTGCATGTCTTTGTTGTACGCCAACGGCAAACCTTTCAAGGTGGTTTGCAAAGCATGCTGATGACCAAACACGCGACCGGTTTTACCACGCAATAGCTCAAACAAGTCTGGGTTTTTCTTTTGCGGCATTAGCGATGAACCACTGCTGATCCGATCGCTCATGGCAAAACAACCTGACTCGCCTGAACAGTAGAAAATGACGTCTTCGGCGATGCGCGACAAGTGCATCATGCCGGTGCTGGCGCTGTGCAACAGATCCAAGGCAAAGTCACGGTCAGATACGCCATCAAGGCTGTTTTCACAGGCGTGACGGAAGCCTAAGGCTTCGGCTAAGGCTTGGCGATCCAGTGGTGCTGTGGTGCCAGCAAGTGCGCCACTACCGAGTGGACATACGTCCATCCGCTTCATCGCTTCTTTTAAACGACTGACGTCACGTTGCAGCATTTGCACATAGGCCAAGGCCCAGTGCCCCGCCATGATCGGTTGCGCCCGTTGCAAGTGGGTGTAGCCCGGCAACGCCGCGGCTTGATAGCGCTCGGCAAAGGCCAACAAGTTTTTGATCGCTGCCAAGTTGGCTGTGATCAGCTCGCCACAAACAGCTTTGCAGAACAACCGCAGGTCGGTGGCGACCAAGTCATTCCGACTCCGCCCCGTGTGCAGCTTCTTCGCCGTGGCACCGATTTTTTCAATCAGTTGTGACTCTACCCAGCTGTGAATATCTTCTTCGTTGGTTTGCAACGGCAGTTCCGGCTGTTCCAGCACTGCGGCACGCAACTCTTCCAAGGCTTGCTGCAATTGCTGGTGTTCGTCAGCCGTCAACAGGCCCGCCAGCATGAGCGCTTGCGCCCATGCCAACGAAGCTTGGAGATCGTAGGGTGCGAGTTTGTAGTCGAACCGTAACGAGTCATTAAATTGTTTGAATTCAGCGGCGCTAGGCTCGCTGAAGCGGCCCCCCCATAGACTCATGACGCAGCCTCATCGCTTTGTGCATGGAGCGCCCGGATCCGGCTCGCCAAGCTGTACAGACGGATAAAGCCTTCAGCATGCTTCTGGTTATACACTTCGTCTTCGTCAAAGGTTGCGAAGGCATTTGAGTACAAGCTGTTCGGTGAACGCTTCTGGGTCACGGTCACGTTGCCTTTATAGAGCTTCACTACGACGTCGCCAGTTAACGGCTCGGCGATTTTTTCCGCTGCCGCGAGCATGACGTCACGCAATGGCGTGAACCAACGTCCGTCGTACAACAGCTGGGCGAACTCGTTCCCTAAACGGATACGGTAGTCTTGGGTGGTGCGATCCAGCACCAAGCTTTCAAGACCTTGCAGTGCAGCATAAAGCACTTCGCCGGCTGGAGTTTCATAACAGCCGCGCGACTTCATGCCAACCAAACGGTTTTCGACCATGTCCAAGCGGCCGACAGCGTGCTCGCCAGCAAGCTTGTTCAAGGCATCGATAGCGCTTACCGGTTCAATGGCATCACCGTTTAAACCAACCCACTCACCTTTGTCGAATGACAAGGTCAAATACACTGGCGTGTCAGGCGCTTGTTCGGGTTCTTTGGTCCAGGTCCACACTTGTTCTGTCGGTGCATTCCACGGATCTTCCAGCTCGCCACCTTCGGTCGAGATGTGCCACAAGTTTGCGTCACGGCTGTAGATTTTCGTCACCGATGCGCTACATGGAATATTACGTTCTTCCAAGTAGTTCAACAGGTCTGGACGACTCCGCATGTCCCACTCACGCCATGGTGCGATCACTTCAAGATCAGGGGCGAGGGCAGCAAATGCTGATTCAAAACGGACTTGGTCGTTACCTTTACCGGTACAACCGTGGCACAGTGCGTCCGCGCCGACTTTACGAGCAACTTCGACTTGCGCTGCGGCAATGATCGGACGCGCGACGGCAGTACCGAGCAGGTATTGGCCTTCATAAATGGCGCCGGTTTTCAGGGTCGGGAAGATCACGTCTTTCACGAACTGTTCTTTCAAGTCGACCACGTAACAGCTGCTCGCACCCGATGCGATTGCTTTTTCTTCCACGCCTGCTAATTCTTCTTCACCTTGACCGACATCAGCGACAAAGGCGACCACTTCGCAGTTATAGTTTTCTTTCAACCACGGCACGATTGCTGAGGTATCGAGGCCACCAGAATAGGCTAAAACGACTTTATTGAATGACTTGCTCATGCTTAAACTCCTGCGAATAATTCTACTAAAACGGCATTTTGGGCGTGCAGCCGGTTCTCGGCTTGGTGCAGCACTAACGATTGCGGACCATCAATGACTTCCGCGGTGACTTCACGGCCACGGTAAGCAGGCAGGCAGTGCATGAAATACTGCGCTTTCAATTGCTTCATGAGGTCGCTGTTCACTTGAAACGGGGCAAAATCGTGCATCACTTGATTGCTATCACGATCGTCACCCATAGAGAACCAAGTGTCGGTATAGATAGCATCAGTTTGTTGCAGGTTATTGAAATCGTGATGCAAGGTGATGGTCGCGTTGTTTTCCGCGGCCACTTTCTGGGCATCCGCAAGTAGCGCAGCATCTGGGCCATAACCTTCTGGGGTGACGATTTGCATCGACATACCTGCCAGTGCAGCACCCGCCATTAAGGCATTGCTGACGTTATTGGCGTCGCCGACATAGGTGAGCGAGGCTTTGCTTAAATCGCCGAGGTGCTCAGTGAGGGTGAGCAAGTCAGCTAATCCTTGGCACGGATGGCAAATATCGCTCAGTGCGTTGATGACCGGCTTGTCAGACGCTTTGGCAAACTCATCGAGGGTGTTCTGCGAGAATACCCGCGCAACAATGGCATCGTGCCAGAGCGCAAGGTTTGCTCCGACGTCGCTCGCTGGCTCACGGCTACCGACTAAGTTGGCCGCATCAAGGTAGATGCTATGGCCACCCAAACGGTTAATACCGGCCGCAAAGCTGGCACGGGTACGCAGTGATGGCTTCTCAAACACCAAGGCAATGCTCTTGCCTTGCAAATGGCTTTGCCACGCACTTGGACGTTGCTTAATGGTTTGAGCCAAATCAATCAAGTGACTCAGTTGTGCGCTTGAGAGATCGCGCATTGCTAATAAATCTTGCATGATAATTTCCAATCTAAAATCGAGTAACGACAGAGTTGCGGCGCGTTAGAAGCGGATGCGGGTTCCGGCAGCTTCCCCTTTTGCCAATCGGGTCAGCGCGTTGGCGTCTTGCCAGCCAGCCACCGCGATACTTCGTCGCGATGTTTCTGCAGCTTGCAACGCAGCGTTGAGTTTCACCACCATGCCATCGCGGACCACGCCATCAGCAATCAGCTGCGGCGCTTGCTCAGCGGTGATGGTTTCAATGAGGGAACCGTCGTGATCCAGAATGCCTGGCACGTCGGTGAGCAAAATAAGATCAGCATGCAGCACTTGCGCGACCACTGCCGCAGCCAAGTCCGCATTCACATTCAACCGTTGGCCGTCCGCACTGACACCCAGTGAGCTCAAGACCGGCACATAGTCTTGCTCAAGCAAGAGTTGTAGCAATTGGCTCGAGCCAGGCTGGGGTAAACCTACCGCGCCCCGACTTGGGTCGATGTCACACTGTACGGTACCACCAGCTTGGAGTGTCATACCTACTGCGGCTAAACCGTGTTGTTGGGCAAGTGCACACAATTGGCTGTTAATGTCGCCAGCCAATACACCCGCAACAATCGGAATGTGATGGGCTGGGGTTACCCGTTGGCCGTCAACTTTATGGCTTTGCTCGCCGAGTTGTTGCAACAAGGCTTGCACCTGATCGCCACCACCGTGCACCAGGACGAGCGGGCGCAAGGCCGCAAGCCGCGCCATAATGGTCAGCAAATGGTTGAGCGCGTCAGTATCGGTGAGTACCCGTCCGCCTAATTTAATCACTAATGGTGTGGTCACAGTACCGCCCCCCGATTGAGTAAGCCGGTGGTGGTTGCCAAACCAAAGTATTGGTTCGCCAGTTGCACCGCCTGTGAGGCTGCACCTTTTAATAAGTTATCAATCGCGACCGAGAAAATGACGTGATTGCCATGCACTTTGGCGTAGATGTCGCAATACGGCGTACCGACCACTTGTTGTAGCTTCGGTGGCTGCGCGACGACCCGCACCAATGGTTGCTCAGCATAGGCAGCGTGCAGCGCTTGTTGCACTGCCGCAGCATCGACACCCGCTGCCAATTCAGCATAAATGGTGGCTAAAATGCCACGTTTGAAGTTGCCTAAGTGCGGTACAAAAATCACCTCACGCCCGACGCTTTGGGCAATTTCTGGCTGATGCCGGTGACTGGCAACGCCATAGGCCTGCAAACTCACTTCACAGACGCCGGTGTGTAATTGTGCTTTCCGTCCAGCACCAGAGACGCCACTCACCGCATTGATGATTGGCGTACTGCCATTCGCTAAGAAGTCGGCGATAGGGCGCAGTGCAAGACCTGCAGCCGTTGGATAACAGCCCGGCACAGCAATCAGCGGTTCATTGCCTTGGAGTTGGGTGTACTCGGCCAGTCCATAAGGAATGGCGTGGGCAAATTGCGGCTGCACAAAGCCGTAAGCCTGTTCGTGTTGTGCTGGATCACTTAAACGGAAGGCGCCCGACAGATCAAACACCACAATACCGGCGTCAATAAGCTTCGGGGCAAGTTCCGCACTGGCTTCATGTGGTAGCGCTAAAAATGCAACTTGAACCTGCTCCGCGAGTTGCGGCAGCAGGTCAAGCTGCCAAGGCTGAAGCATAAGATCGCAACGATCATTCAGCTGGGGATACAACGCTGCTACCGGCTCTGCCTCACGTGCGCCTGAAGTAAATCCATAGCTTAAGGTGAACTGCGGATGATGATGCAATAGCCACGACAATTCGACGCCGCTATAACCGCTGGCGCCAAATACGGCACATTGAATCGTCTTTTGAGAAGTCATTAGGTTCACCTTTGCACAAATCTTGATCGCATTTTAATGAATATAAATTCATAAAACAAGCATAAAAATGCAATTTGTCATCATTCCATCGCGCGAGGTTAATCGTTGGTTTTTTGTGTATGCGCTGTTTGATTTGTGGGTGGGGGATGTGTAGCTTGATTGAAGGAAAATGAATGGTGATGAATGGAAGGATGACGCGTATGCAAGTACTCTTTTTAGGAGGCGCTTTAGGGCTCTTGATGAGTATGACTGGCACAGTGACTGCCACCGACCGAAGTGACGAACCTGTAGATAAGGTTGTGCAGGTGCAGGTAGAGCGTTTAGACGAGGGCTATCATGCGGCATGCGCGTTGATTGAATTGGCGACGCCCATTTATGTTGAGAACGACACTCCTCTGAGCCATGTCATCAGCTCGGCAAGCGTGTATGAAACTGCGACTGGGCAAATCATTTCGATAACCAACCTGAGTGTTGAGCGTGAAGAACAGCGTTACCTTTCCTTTGGCTGTTTACCCCTCACCGCTGATTATCGTGTTGAAGTGACCATCGCCTATCACCCCGAAGGACAACTCTCCTTGTGCCCCAAACAACTCCATATCGACGACTTAAGAGAATTTGTTGCACGCAAATAAACAGAACTAAAGCTGAACAAAAGCAAGCATTTCCTAGCCAAGTAGCGCGGCTCATAATGAATCCTAGATTCAATCAATCACGTCTTTGGGGGCATCGGGCGCTAGGAGTTTATCTACTTTTTCTTCACCCTCGCCCTTGCGCCAACCATCGAGTGCGTTGAGAAGCATGCCATCTTTCCAGTAGTAGAAGGTTGGTGTTGCCCAGTAACGAATACCTTCCCACAGCTCGTCCTTGTATGAAAAACCATATTCTAGATTAGCGTACATAGACGTATCTGACGTTATCGGCACATCCTGGGGAATAAGAAAGAAAACTCGTTTCCCTTTTAATACGCCATCTCGCCCTTCTGATTTATACCAATCTATGAATCGTTTTGAAGGGTTACAATAGGGTGAGCTGACGACAATAATATCTTCTTCTGAAAAATCGTAAGATATGGGTTGGGCGACATTTTTATTGATTTGATAGTACGTATATTCGGTGGGCTCTTCAGCTGGCTCGAACTCGATGTTATACCTGTCTAAGTTAAATCGAGTTTCAATTTCATGAACTGCTTCTATATCTCTTGCTTGTACTGCTAGCTCGCGAGCGTTATCTGCTAGGTTTTTAATGCGTTCATTTCTACGTCGTTTTTCATCTAAAATAAAAACAATCGTTTTGATTAGCCCTTCATTCTTTGTTGTTGAGTATGCGCTTGATAGTAAAACATAATAATTGTGCAGAGCGTTGCTATCTATTGCTTTAAAGTCATCGCGGTCAGTATTTGCTAAGAAGCATGAATAGATGTCATTGATTAACCTTTTCCGTTCGTCAATCGGCAGGGAGCTTAGTGGGAGGTTGTCCAAATAGTCATTGTAGTTTTCATTGACGAGACGAGTTTCGGATACAGCGCTACGGTAAAACTGTTCTAGAGTGACGTTCTCACATTGTGGCTGGTTGCCAAGTGAAATAGCTATTGCGGCGAGATGAAGTGAAAACATATCAATTATAAAGCTGTACCGATGGTTGTTATTTTAATAGTAGGTTATTGAAAGTTAACTTTTCATATTATTTGTTATAAATCAAGCTGTCGTGACGGGGCCGCTTGAAGGAGAAATAAAAAAGCCCTTCTGCGAAGAAGGGCTTGAGAAAGGTTCGTCTGCGGGTAAGCCGTGCTTACTCTTGCATGTAGTTTTTCGGCAAATCGATGCGGGCGGCGCCAGAGGCGACGGCAGCTTCGGCGACGGCTTTGGCGACGCGGGTTTTTAAACGCGGATCGAGTGGTTTTGGAATGATGTAATCGGTACCGAACTCGAGCTTGTCCACACCTGCGGCTTTGAGTACGGCTTCAGGTACTGGCTCTTTCGCCAACTGGCGAATGGCTTCTACGGCCGCAATCTTCATTTCATCGTTGATGGCGCGGGCGCGTACGTCCAGGGCACCACGGAAAATGAACGGGAAGCACAATACGTTGTTCACCTGGTTTGGATAATCCGAGCGACCGGTTGCCATAATGATGTCGTCACGCACGGCATTGGCTAGCTCAGGTTTGATTTCAGGATCTGGGTTCGAGCAGGCAAAAATGACAGGTTTGTCAGCCATCAATTTCAATGCTTCAGGAGCGAGCAGGTTAGGACCTGACACCCCAACGAACACGTCAGCTTCAGTGATCACGTCTTCCAAGGTGCGCTTGTCGGTGTTGTTGGCAAACAAAGCTTTGTACGGGTTAAGGTCGTCACGACGGGTGTGAATGACACCTTTTGAATCAAGCATGTAGATGTGTTCGCGCTGCGCACCACATTTGATCAGTAGTTCCATACAAGCAATGGCAGCTGCACCTGCGCCCAAGCAGACGATTTGTGCTTTGCGTAGCGATTTACCTTGAATTTCCAGTGCATTCAACAAGCCTGCTGCGGTAACAATGGCAGTACCGTGTTGGTCGTCGTGAAAAATCGGTACGTCACAACGTTCAATCAAGGCTTCTTCAATTTCAAAACATTCAGGTGCCTTGATGTCTTCAAGGTTCACGCCGCCGAAGCTATCGGCAATGTTCGCAACGGTGTTGATAAAGTCTTGGGTGGTGCGATGGGTCACTTCGATATCAATGGCATCTAGGCCAGCAAAGCGTTTGAACAGGAGCGCTTTACCTTCCATCACCGGTTTTGACGCCATTGGCCCCAAATTACCTAAACCTAGAATGGCGGTACCGTTAGAAATGACCGCGACCATGTTGCCTTTGGCGGTGTAGCGATACACATCGTCAGGATTTTCCGCGATCGCACGTACCGGCTCTGCAACGCCTGGGCTATAAGCGAGGGCGAGGTCCTTGCTGGTTTCAGCTGGCTTTGAGAGTTCGATACTGATTTTACCAGGCGTAGGATAGGCATGATAATCAAGAGCTTGCTTGCGAAAATCTGACATGGAACGAGAACCTTTTTGGCTAGTGACAAACGATATATTCAGTATTCATTTAGTGAATAATAGCCATTGTAGGGGTTTCAGGATCAATAACAAATCTTACCTGATGGAAATTACGATATTTAAACCTTTGTAACGCCAAGCAAACTTTTGAGTCGTTTAAAAACGCACCATCGAAAAAGTGAATGAATTCACGTGCTGGGGCTGAACTGGGCATAAAAAAAGGCGCCTTTTGGCGCCTTTCTTTGAATTTGCTGCAGAAGCATCGTTTTTACGAAGTCTTCTTGCCGCCCAACACGCTGAAACGCTTGTTGAACTTGTCGATACGACCACCAGTATCCATGATACGCTGCTTACCAGTGTAGAACGGGTGACACTCTGAACATACGTCCAAGTGCAATTCACCACCGCGGGTCGAACGAGTTACGAATGAATGGCCACATGAACATGTAACATTCATTTCTTCATACTTAGGATGAATTCCTGCTTTCATAAGGGTTACCTCAATTGGGCCGCATCGCCATCCGATCCTGTGCCGGACACCATACGTGGTTAATGTCAAATTAATAGGGCGCGGATTTTACCCCATCACTGGTCATTGATCAAGCATAAGGATCAACGGCAGGATCGCGCTTGCACCAAGGTCTGCCTGACCGCACAATAGCGGCTATGACAACAACAAGCCCTCCCCCAGCCCCAACGCCAAGTAACGTGATTCAAGTCGCGGTACCGGTGCCCCTTGCCCGCGTGTTTGACTACGATTGCAGCGAGCTGCCGGTGGTAGGTGCGCGGGTGAAAGTGCCGTTTGGGCGGCGCGAGCTGGTGGGGATCTGTCTTGGGTCTGCCACACCAAGTGAAGGTGGCTACCAGCGCAAAGCGGTGCAGGCGGTCCTCGACACCGAAACCGTGTTACCTAAAGCCGTGTTTGAATTGCTGCAATGGGCGGCCAGTTACTATCAACACCCTATTGGCGAAGTGCTTGCCCATGGTTTGCCCACTTTATTGCGTCAGGGCGAAGCGGCCAACTACCAAACCACTCAAGGCATTCGCGTGACGGCTGCAGGCGAGCAGGTGGAACTGAACAGTTTGCGACGGGCGCCACAGCAGCAACGGCTGCTGGCGACCTTACGTAAAGGGCCGTTGTTACGGCGTGATTTGGTCAGTCAGGAATTATCCCCCTCGGCGTTGAAAGCTTTGACGGATAAAGGTTTGGTGGAAAATTTTGCACACCAGCCACTGACTGCCACCGATTGGTCGTTTGCGATGGGCAGTGACGCCTTGCAGTTAAACCCTGAACAGGCACTGGCGGTGGCAGCAATGGGTGCCGCCACGAAACCACAAACCTATTTGCTGGAAGGTGTAACGGGCAGCGGCAAGACCGAAGTTTATTTACAAGCCATGGCGTCGGTGCTGCAAAAAGGCCGTCAGGTGTTGGTGATCGTGCCGGAAATCGGCCTGACGCCGCAGACCTTACGGCGCTTCCAGCAGCGCTTTGCGGTGCCTATTGTGATGTTGCACTCAGCGTTAACGGACCGCGAGCGTCTTGACGCTTGGTTGGATGCCAAGCATGGTGGCGCGGCCATCGTGATCGGTACACGTTCGGCGATTTTCACGCCATTTGCGCAACTGGGCATGATTATCGTTGATGAAGAGCACGATAACTCGCTCAAACAGCAAGAAGGTTTTCGCTACCACGCCCGTGATTTAGCCGTGGTGCGTGGGCAAAAAGAACAGGTGCCGGTGATTTTAGGCTCTGCGACGCCGTCGCTAGAAACCCTTAATAATGCTGAGCAACAGCGTTATGTGCATTTGCAGCTCACGCAGCGTGCCGGACAAGCCAAGCCAGCGCGCTTCAGTCTGGTCGATATCAAGCAAATGCCATTAAAAGCTGGCTTGTCGATCCCGCTGATTGAGCGCATGAAGAAAGAGCTCGAGCGCGGCAAGCAAGTCTTAGTCTTTTTGAACCGTCGTGGTTATGCGCCGGCGCTGATGTGTCATGAATGTGGTTGGCTGGCGCAGTGTCAGCGCTGTGATGCCTATTTTACCGTGCACCAACGCCAGCAATTGTTGCAGTGCCATCATTGTGGTGCGCACCAACGCTTGCCCAAGCAGTGTTTTGATTGCGGTTCGACCCAGTTGGTCGGTCAAGGCGTGGGCACCGAGCAAGTCGAGCAAACGCTGACTGAGCTCTTTCCCGAACATCCCGTGCTACGCATTGACCGTGACAGCACGCGCAAAAAAGGCGCGCTGCAACAACACCTTACCGATGCCACCGAAAACAAATACCCGATACTCGTTGGCACGCAGATGCTGGCTAAGGGGCATCATTTTCCGCACGTTACTTTGGTGGCGTTGTTGGATGTTGACGGCGCGCTCTATAGCTCGGACTTTCGTGCAGCAGAGCGCTTAGGGCAGTTGATCACGCAGGTCGCGGGGCGTGCTGGGCGTGCGAGTGAACCTGGCATTGTGGTGTTGCAAACCCACCATCCCGAGCACGATTTACTACAAGATTTGATTCAAAATGGTTACGGCGCTTTTGCCCGCTCATTGTTGCAAGAGCGACGCATTACCCAGTTACCGCCATTTGGTCAGTTGGCGCTGTTTCGTGCCGAGGCCCATGAAGCACAACAAGCGCAACAGGCCTTGCAAGCCATTGCCGCCTTGGTACCCCATCACCCTGACATTATGGTGCTTGGCCCGATGCCGGCGATCATGGAACGCCGTGCTGGGCGCTATCGTTATCAGTTGCTGCTACAATGTCAGCAACGTGGTTTACGCCAGCAAGTTTTGCAGCACTTGCTACCTAAGCTTGAAGGCTTGGCAGAGCTGCGGCGAGTGCGCTGGTCACTCGATGTGGATCCGCAGGATCTTAGCTAGCCAGCAAAGGTTTTTTTTCTCTCCCTAACGCAGTAAAATGCTGCGAATTCCCGTGATCATGAAGGTTGGATGTAATGAAAGAGCAGTTGGAGCAGTTATTGGCGGCCGCAGTGGCCCAGTTAAAAGAACAAGGCACATTGCCGGCAGAGTTAAGTCCACGTATCCAACTCGACCGACCACGCGACAAGAGTCACGGTGACTTTGCGACGAACTTGGCGTTGATGTTAGCCAAGCCTGCGGGCATGAATCCGCGCGCGTTGGCTGAAGCCTTGTTAGCGGCTTTGCCAGAAAACACCCTAGTGGCCGAGACCACTATCGCAGGACCTGGTTTCATTAACTTTGTGATTAGCCAAGATCAATTGGTACAACAACTTGAACACGCCTATCAAGATGCCAAAGTGGGCGTGGCTGGCGCAGAGCAAGCACAACGCATTGTAATTGACTATTCGTCACCAAACCTTGCCAAAGAAATGCACGTGGGTCACTTACGTTCGGCCATCATCGGTGATGCCGTGGCGCGTGTGTGTGAGTTCTTAGGCCATACGGTGATTCGCCAGAACCATGTGGGCGACTGGGGCACCCAGTTCGGCATGTTACTGGCGCACATGGAAGAGCTTGAAGGTAGTGAGTTGGCGATGGAGCTGAGCAACCTTGAGACCTTCTACAAAGCGGCGAAAAAGCGTTTTGATGAAAGCCCAGAATTCGCTAACCGCGCCCGCGAGTTAGTGGTATCACTGCAATCTGGTGATGAGAAATGCCTAAACTTGTGGCAACAATTTATTGATGTGTCACTGAGTCATTGCCAAGAAGTTTACGACCGTTTGGGCGTGAAACTGACCCGTGCCGATGTGATGGCAGAAAGTGCCTATAACGATGATTTGGCGCAAGTGGTCGAAGACCTTCGCAGCCAAGGTTTGTTGGTGGAAGACCAAGGCGCCCAGTGTGTGTTCTTGGACGAATTCAAAAACAAAGAAGGCGAAGCCTTGCCGGTCATCGTACAAAAGTCTGGTGGCGGTTACTTGTACGCGACGACTGATTTAGCGGCGGTGCGCTACCGTCAGAACGTGCTCAAAGGCGATCACTTAATGTACTTTGTCGACCAGCGCCAAGGTTTGCACTTCCAGCAGATCTTTACCCTTGCCAAGAAAGCTGGCTTTGCCCGTGAAGACTTGCAAATGGACCACTATGGCTTTGGTACTGTGATGGGTAAAGACGGCCGTCCGTACAAGAGTCGTGACGGTGGCGTGACCAAGCTTGCCGATTTACTGGATCAGGCGGAATCGCGTGCACTGGCGTTGGTGCAAGAGAAAAACACTGAATTGAGCGCTGAAGAGCATGCGAACATTGCCAAAGTGGTGGGCATTAGTTCAGTAAAATATGCCGATTTATCGAAGAACCGTACCAGTGACTACATCTTCGATTGGGACACCATGCTTAGCTTTGAAGGTAACACCGCGCCGTATTTGCTGTATGCGTACACGCGGGTGATGAGTGTCTTTGCCAAAGCAAACGTAAAACCTGATGCATTATCAGGTACTTTCGTGTTGAATGATGAGCGTGAAATCGCTTTGGCCAATGCTTTGGTACGTTTTAACGAAGTGGTGCATACGGTGGCGAACAAAGCCATGCCGCATTTCTTGTGCGGTTATTTGTTTGAGCTGGCAGGTGCATTCTCAAGCTTCTACGAAGCGTGCCCAATTTTGCAAGCCGAAGACGAAAACGTGCAGCAAAGTCGCTTGAAGTTGGCGGCATTGACTGCGAAAACCCTGCACCAAGGTATGGAACTCCTTGGCATTGAAACATTGGATAAGATGTAAATGGATTACGCGAACCGTAAGCGTCCGCCGCAACGTAAGCCTGCTAAGGGCAAGCGTGGCTCACAAAAGCAAACCGAACGTCAGGTGCCCTGGGGCATTGTGACCCTTGCGGTGGTGCTGGTGATCGCGTTGGTGGCTGGCTTACGGTTTATTGCCGGTGGTAACCCAGATGTGGTGCCACCGACAAGCTCAGAAAGTCATTTACCGACCCCTACCAACAACCAAGTTGAAGCGATTCCGGAAAAGCCCGAAGAGCGTTGGCAGTACATTGAAGAGTTGGAAAACCTCGAAGTTGAGGTGGACGTGCCTGAGCGCGAGTTAGGTCCACCGAAACTGATGCAGTGTGGCTCGTTCCGCTCGAAGAGTGATGCTGAGCGCTTACGTGCTGCGATTGCCCTGCAAGGCCTTGAGGCTAACGTGTACCGTTCAAACGGCGGAAGCTGGTATCGTGTGGTGCTTGGGCCCTATGAAACCAAGCGTGCAGCAGAGAAAGATCGCCATAAACTGCAACGGGCACGTATCCACGGTTGCCAAATCTGGAACTGGAATCTTTAGTAAAGACCATTGAATTCGTAACTTTTGCCCTCATAACTGCTTGCATAGCAACAAAGAGGACGTAATTGTGACGACTATCGTATCTGTCCGTCGTGGTGACAAAGTAGTCATTGGCGGCGATGGCCAAGCAACCCTTGGCAACACCGTAATGAAAGGTAATGTCCGCAAAGTACGCCGTCTGCACGACGGCCAAGTGATCGCCGGTTTTGCTGGCGGCACCGCCGATGCTTTCACTTTATTTGAGCGTTTTGAGAGTAAATTGCAGCAGCACCAAGGCCATCTTATGCGCGCCGCCGTTGAACTAGCGAAGGACTGGCGCTCTGATCGTGCCCTACGTAAATTGGAAGCACTGTTGGCCGTTGCCGATAAACATACCTCCTTGATCATCTCTGGCAACGGCGATGTGATCCAGCCTGAAAATGATTTGATTGCCATTGGTTCGGGTGGCCCTTACGCGCAAGCTGCGGCCCGTGCGTTATTGGAAAACACCGAGTTAGGTGCGCGTGAGATTGTCGAAAAAGCGTTGCACATCGCCGGTGACATTTGTGTCTACACCAATAACTTCCAAACCATCGAAGAACAGGAGTCCGTGGCCGATGTCTGATATGACCCCCCGCGAAATTGTTGATGAGCTGAACCGCCATATTATTGGTCAAGACAATGCCAAAAAGGCTGTCGCTGTGGCGTTGCGTAACCGCTGGCGTCGTATGCAATTGCAGGACGACCTGCGCCAAGAAGTGACGCCGAAAAACATTCTCATGATTGGCCCAACGGGTGTGGGTAAAACTGAAATTGCCCGTCGTCTGGCCAAGCTTGCCAATGCACCTTTTATCAAGGTGGAAGCTACCAAGTTCACCGAAGTTGGTTATGTTGGTAAGGAAATTGAATCGATTATTCGCGATCTCACCGATACTGCAGTGAAGCAAACCCGTGAGCAGATGATGCAAAAAGTACGTTTCCGTGCGGAAGAAGCCGCTGAAGAACGTATTTTAGATGCGTTGTTGCCGCCGGCCAAAGGTTGGGCGGACGAAGACAACTCAGAGCGTGAGCAAAGCAATACCCGTCAGGTGTTCCGTAAGAAGTTGCGGGAAGGCCAATTAGACGATAAAGAAATTGAAATCGACTTAGCCATGCCACAGATGGGCGTCGAAATTATGGCGCCGCCGGGCATGGAAGAGATGACCTCGCAACTGCAGAGCATGTTCCAAAACCTTGGTAAGGATCAGAGCAAGCCTCGCAAGCTGAAGATCAAAGATGCCTTTAAGCAATTGGTCGAAGAAGAAGCGGCGAAAATGCTCAATCCTGAAGAAGTGAAAGAGCAAGCACTGCACTCGGTCGAACAGAACGGCATCGTGTTCTTGGACGAAGTTGACAAAATCTGTAAGCGTGGCGACACCAGCGGCCCTGACGTATCGCGTGAAGGGGTACAACGTGACTTGCTGCCGTTGGTGGAAGGTACCACGGTATCGACCAAGCATGGCATGGTGAAAACCGATCACATTCTGTTTATCGCCTCTGGTGCGTTCCAGATGTCGAAGCCGTCCGACCTGATTCCTGAGCTGCAAGGTCGTTTACCGATCCGGGTGGAGCTTGACGCCCTCACCAGTGGTGACTTTGTGCGCATTTTGACCGAGCCAAACGCTTCGTTAACCGCACAATATATTGCCTTGATGGCGACCGAAGGGGTCAACATTGACTTTACCAACGACGGTATTCAGCGCATTGCAGAAACGGCGTTTCACGTGAACGAAACTACCGAGAACATCGGGGCGCGTCGCTTGCATACGGTGCTGGAGCGCTTGATGGAAGATATTTCGTTCCGAGCCAGTGACTTGCAAGGCGAGAAAATCACCATCGATGGTGCCTACGTCGATGAACATCTTGGTAAATTGGTGCAGGACGAAGACCTCAGTCGCTTTATTTTGTAGTCCTGAGTTGACCGAATACTGACCTAGGTCACCCCTTTTGTCGCTTACCCTTTTGTAGGCCGACAGAAGGGGCTATACTGTGCCTGCAATCTAACCTTTTCATATTCTTGATGTAACAGGCAGGGTACGGCAATGGAATACAATACTTCGGAGCTTTGCGATCTCTATCCCGACATGGTCGACGTGGTTGAGCCTATGTTTGTTCACTTCGGTGGACGAGTATCGTTCGGTGGCCAATTGGTGACCATTAAATGCTTCGAAGACAAAGGTGTCATCGAAGAGGTGGTGCAACAGCCTGGTTCTGGCAAAGTGCTACTCGTTGATGGTGGTGGTTCAAGCCGCCGAGCACTGATCGATATCGCCGTGGCCGAAATGGCTCTGGATAACGATTGGGAAGGCATCATCTGCTATGGCGCAGTACGTGACGTGGACGCACTCGATGAACTCGATCTGGGCGTCATGGCACTTACTTCGATTCCTGTTGGTGCCGCCGCCGAAGGTATTGGTGAAGTCGATGTCGCCGTCAACTTCGCTGGCGTGACCTTCTTACCAGAAGACCATATCTACGCTGACACGACCGGCGTTATCTTGTCACCTGAGCCGCTCGACATCGAATAAATGATGTATCTCACTCCTTGTGATCCCGCTGCGTGGTGCACACCGCGCAGTGGTGAAGTGCGTTTAGGTCAAACCATCCATGCTTTAGCGCAACAGTCGTCAAGCGAAGACTACCGCGCCGCTTTGGATGCAGCTTATCAGCAAGGTGCACGCATTGCTTTAGTGGGTGTGCCTGAGAGCATTGGTCCACGCGGCAACTTAGGTCGTGGTGGCGCAGAAACCGCTTGGCCAACCGCGCTGAAAGGTTTACTGAACCTGCAAGCAACACCTTTTATTGCCAGTCATGAATTGCTCATTGTTGGACATGTTGAATGTGCCGATCTACAGCAGCAATCAGCGGCGTTAAGCACCCAAAATGACCAAGATGTGCAGCAATTGCGTGATTTATGTGCGCAACTCGATCAGCGCGTCATGCAGGCGTTAGTGCCGTTGTTTGAAGCCGACTATGAAGTGATTTTGATCGGCGGTGGTCACAACAATGCCTACCCGTTGCTACGTAGCTTAAGCGAAGTGGCGGCGACGGCGGTTGGTGCGGTGAACCTTGATCCGCATGCAGATTTTCGTGCTCGTGAAGGACGTCACAGTGGCAATGGCTTTAGCTACGCATTTACCGAAGGCTTCTTGAGCAACTATCACGTGATGGGGTTGCATGAGGGTAAAAATAATGCCGAAAGTTTGCGTCAGCTTGCCGATGCCGGGTTCACCTACACCAGCGTGCACGAGTTGTATCAAAGTGAGTGGCCACAGCAGTTAGCGAGCCTGCGTCAGCGTGCGCGTGATTGGTCACAACCTGTAGGGATTGAGATTGATGTCGATGCCCTACAAGGCGTGCCTGCCAGCGCCATTAATTTTAATGGCTTGAGCATTCAACATGGTTACAGCTTAATTGCCGAATTGGCTACGCTGCCACAAACGCGTTACTTGCACCTTGCTGAAGCGGCGCCCAGCCTGCATCCAGCAGGACGCGAGGCGGGCGATATGGCGTGCGCACAACTCCTCAGTGAGTTAGTGCTTGCTTACCTGCATGGCGTTCAGCGTCGAACGCCCTGATGCCACACGGCAGCCAGCCGGTCGGTACCAAATTGGTACGTGAGTTCTGCCGGCTGCGGCGTCTTCCATAAGCACAAATCTGCGCGCAAACCTGCTTTAATTTGACCGCGGTCGTTTAAGCCAAGGGCTTTGGCGGCATGCACCGTCACCCCTTGTAAACACTCTTCTGGGGTCATGCGGAACAAGGTCGCGCCCATTTGGAGCATCAACTGCAAGCTTAAAATGGGCGATGTGCCTGGGTTGGCATCGGTCGATAGTGCAATGGGCACCCCGTGTTCACGTAACAACGCCAGTGGTGGTTGTTTGGTTTCGCGCAGGAAGTAGAACGCACCTGGCAAGAGCACAGCGACTGTACCGCTGGCGGCCATAGCTTTCACGCCCGCTTCATCAAGGTACTCAAGGTGGTCACAAGACAACGCCTGATAACGGGCAGCGAGCACACTACCTTGCTGATTGCTTAGCTGCTCCGCATGCAGTTTGACGGGTAACCCACGCTGTTGCGCGGCGGCAAACACGCGTTCAGTTTGGGCCACGCTAAAGCCCACATTTTCACAAAAAGCATCCACCGCATCGACCAAGTGCTCGTCGGCTAAGGTCGGTAAAATGGTGTCGACGATGTGATCAATGTAGCCATCGGCGTTGTCTTTATACTCCGGCGGCAAGGCATGAGCGGCTAATAACGTCGTTTGCACACTGACGGGAGCCTGTTCGGCCAAGCGTTTGGCGGCGCGTAATTGTTTACGCTCGTCAGCTAATGACAGCCCATAACCTGATTTGATCTCAACCGTCGTCACCCCTTCACGCATTAGCGCTGCGAGCCGTGGCGCACTCACGGCCACCAAGTCATCCTCACTGGCCGCACGCGTGGCACGTACGGTTGCCGCAATTCCGCCACCTTGGGCGGCAATGCTTGCATAACTAACGCCGTGCAAACGTTGCGCGAATTCATCGGCGCGTGAGCCGGCCCAAACAAGGTGCGTATGGCAGTCAATCAGGCCTGGCGTGAGCAGTTGCCCGGTGCCATCGACATGAACCGCATCAGCAGTAGCGACAGGCGCTTCGGCGGCCGGTCCGACGTAGCTAATGAGGCCGTCGTCAATCACTACCGTTGCATTTTCGAGCAATCCGTAACCATCATCGGTCATGGTTGCTGCTGTCACATTAGCGATACGCTGTTGCGGTTGAGTCATACAACTTTCTCCCTATCAAGACTTGTATATACAATTCGAGTTGCCTACACTCTAGCACATTCTTAGCAAACCACCTAAAGGTTGGCGGTGTTAAATGGCAAAATTTTCAGCAATAAAAGAGCATGTTTACAATAAGATAGCCTCTGGAGAATGGCCTGAAAATCATCCGGTCAGTTCAGAGAACGCCTTGGCATCGCAATTTAAAGTCAGCCGCATGACAGCGCGTCGTGCCCTGCAAGAGTTAGCTGACGAGGGCATTGTGATCCGAACCAAGGGCTCGGGTACTTTTGTTGCGCCAATTAAATCGCAAACCTCGTTCATGGCAATTCGTAACATCGCTGATGAAATTCGTTCGCGCCAACACGACTATGCCTCACAGGTGCATGTGCTGCGCCGCCAAGTGGCCTCCGAGTTGATCGCAGAAATGCTCAATATCGCCGCTGGCGATGAAGTTTACCTATCGGTCATCAGTCACTTTGAGAATGACCTGCCGGTACAGGTGGAAGAACGTTACGTGAATCCAAAGCTGGCACCTGATTATTTAAAACAAGATTATCACTCGCTTACGCCTCATGAATATCTGTGTGAAGTGCAGCCGCTGACCGAAGCGAGTCACCAAATTGAAGCGGTCGCACCCTCACAACAACTTTGCCAATGGCTGCATTTGAGCAAGCCCGAACCTTGTCTGCGCATTCACCGACGCACGTGGAGTGCGAAAGGTGTGGTGACGTACGCAGTACTGACGCACCCCGGTTCGCGTTTTAGCCTTGGTGGCCATTTACAATTTTAATGAACAGAAGGATAACTGAGATGAGCTTTACTCGACTCGATCCAAGTCGTACGATTCGTGCGCCTCGTGGTAGTGAACTTAGCACTTGCAACTGGCAGGTCGAAGCAGCGAAACGGATGTTGATGAACAATCTTGATGCGGAAGTGGCTGAGCACCCGCATGCATTGGTGGTGTATGGCGGAATTGGCCGTGCCGCACGTAGCTGGGAAAGTTTCGATAAAATCGTTGAAGTATTGGACCGTTTAAAGCCTACCGAAACCTTGTTGATCCAATCGGGTAAACCGGTCGGTGTGTTCCCAACGCATGAAGATGCGCCGCGCGTGTTGATTGCGAACTCGAACTTAGTGCCAGAGTGGGCGACGTGGGAACATTTTAACGAGCTCGATAAAAAAGGCCTGATGATGTACGGCCAAATGACTGCTGGTTCGTGGATCTACATCGGCTCACAAGGCATCGTACAAGGTACCTACGAAACCTTCGTTTCGGTTGCCAAACAGCACTTTAATGGCGACACCACGGGCCGTTGGATTGTCACCGGTGGCTTAGGTGGCATGGGTGGCGCGCAACCATTGGCAGCGACCATGGCCGGCTACAGCATGTTAGCGGTGGAAGTGGACGAGTCACGTATCGATTTCCGTTTGCGTACCCGTTACCTCGACTATAAAGCGACCAGCCTAGATGAAGCCTTGGCCTTGCTTGAGCAAGCCAAGCAAGATGGCCGCGCGATTTCTGTTGGCTTGTTAGCTAACGCAGCGGATGTTTACGCAGAATTGGTTGAACGTAACATCACCCCTGACGTTGTCACCGACCAGACTTCAGCGCACGATCCTTTGCATGGCTATTTGCCGCAAGGTTGGACGTTAGAGCAATATAAGTCACGTCAAGAAACCGCGGCGGTTGAGACGGTTGCAGCGGCGAAAGAATCCATGGCAGTACAAGTCAAAGCGATGCTGACCTTGCAAGAGCGTGGCGCAGCGACCTTAGATTACGGCAACAATATCCGCCAAATGGCGAAAGATGTTGGCGTCGCCAATGCCTTTGATTTCCCAGGTTTCGTTCCTGCCTACATTCGTCCGTTGTTCTGCCAAGGTATCGGTCCATTCCGTTGGGTCGCGTTGTCTGGTGACCCGGAAGATATCTACAAAACAGATGCTAAAGTGAAAGAGCTGATCCCTGATGATAAGCACTTGCACAATTGGCTTGATATGGCGCGTGAACGTATTGCTTTCCAAGGCTTACCAGCACGTATCTGCTGGATTGGTCTGAAAGACCGTGCGCGTATTGCCAAAGCCTTCAATGAGATGGTGAAAAACGGCGAGCTGAAAGCGCCGATCGTGATTGGTCGTGACCACTTGGATTCAGGCTCGGTGGCAAGCCCTAACCGCGAAACTGAGAGTATGTTGGATGGTTCGGATGCTGTCTCAGATTGGCCATTATTGAATGCCCTATTGAACACTGCAGGTGGTGCGACTTGGGTAAGCTTACACCACGGTGGTGGCGTAGGCATGGGCTACTCACAACACTCAGGTGTGGTGATTGTGGCGGATGGTAGTGAAGCTGCTGGTCAGCGTATTAGCCGCGTGTTGTGGAACGACCCAGGTACCGGCGTAATGCGCCATGCGGATGCCGGTTATGACATCGCGATTGACTGTGCCAAAGAGCAAGGTCTTGATTTACCTATGGTGGAGAGCAAGTAATGACAACCATGACGTTACAACCGGGCCAGTTGCGCCTGAACGATATTCGCCAGTGGTGGCAAGCACCACAGCAATTAGCACTGCATGACGACGCCAAAGCGGCGATCAAACGCTCGTCAGAGACCATTGCTGAAGTCTTGGCTGCAGGCAAAGTGGTGTATGGCATTAATACAGGTTTTGGTTTGTTGGCCAACACCCGCATTCCGCCAGAAAAACTAGAAGATTTGCAGCGCCGTATCGTGTTGTCACACGCGGCAGGTACGGGTGCACTGATGGATGACACCGTCGTCCGCTTGATGCTGTTGCTAAAAATCAACTCATTAAGCCGCGGTTTCTCGGGCATTCGCCAGGAAGTGATCGATGCTTTAATGCAATTACTCAATGCTGAAATGTACCCATGTGTGCCAAGTAAAGGCTCTGTGGGCGCATCAGGTGACTTAGCACCGCTTGCGCATTTGGTCTTGCCTTTGATTGGCGAAGGTGAAGTGCGCTATCAAGGCGAAATCATGAGTGCGCGTGATGGTCTCGCGAAAATTGGCATGCAACCGATGACCTTAGCTCCTAAAGAAGGTTTGGCATTGCTGAACGGTACCCAAGCGTCAACCGCTTTGGCCTTGCATGGTTTGTTCCAAATTGAACGTGTGTTCCACAGTGCGTTGGTGGCTGGCGCGATGTCGGTCGAAGCAGCTATGGGCTCGCGCGCACCTTTTGATGCGCGCATCCACGAAGTGCGTGGTCAACCGGGGCAAATTGCGGTAGCGGCGAGCTTCCGTCAGTTGCTTGGCGACACCTCCGAGATTGCGGCGGCACACGAAAACTGTGAAAAAGTACAAGACCCTTACTCTTTGCGCTGTCAGCCGCAGGTGATGGGTGCCGTGTATGATCAACTGCAACACGCCAGTGCTATTTTGACGCGTGAAGCGAACGGTGTGACCGATAATCCGTTGGTATTCCATGATAATGGCGACATTATCTCGGGGGGTAACTTCCACGCGGAACCCGTCGCCATGGCTGCGGATATTCTGGCGATTGCCGCAAGTGAAATTGGTGCTTTGTCGGAGCGTCGTAGTGCGCTGCTGATCGACCATCACTTGAGCAACTTGCCGCCATTCTTGGTGAATGATGGTGGTGTGAATTCAGGCTTTATGTTGGCGCAGGTGACTGCAGCGGCCTTGGCATCCGAGAATAAAACCTTAGCGCACCCGGCTTCGGTAGATAGCATGCCGACCTCGGCCAACCAAGAAGACCATGTGTCGATGGCCACCTTTGCTGCGCGTCGTTTGACGGATATTGCTGAGAACGTGCGTGATATTGTCGCCATTGAGCTACTGGAAGCGGCTCAGGGCGTCGACTTCCGTCGTCCGTTAAAAGGTGCCGATAAGGTTGAGCAAGCGCACGCTCTGTTGCGTGAGAAAGTGGCGTACTATGATCAAGATCGCTTCTTTGCGCCGGATATCGCGGCTACGGGCGCGTTGATCTACAGTGGCAAGCTAAGTGCCTTGGTGGATGAAGGTGCGGTATTTGAGGACGCTTAAGCGTCCTCTTCCTCGTCTTTAAGAGCCTGGCAGTCAACGCAGATGGCAACGTCTGGTTTGGCTGCAAGGCGTGCGGCGGAAATCTCGTCGCCACAGTCCACACAATAACCAAACTCGCCGGCACGCATGCGTTGCAACGCTGCTGTTGCTGCGTCGGCGGCTTTGGTGCCTGCCTGTTCAGCAACAATGGTTTCAAGCTTGGTTCGGATGCGTAACAACTGCTGGGCGGATAAAGAATCACTCATGTTCACGTCCTTCTAATTTTTATTTGGCGCTAGTACGACGAACTGTCCGGTGAACTCGGCAACGGCGGAACTGCCATCAAAAATTTGCGACTTTAAACTGACCCGCGCATTGCTGCCCTCTTTGAGAACGGCCAAATCGCCATTCATGTCACTTAATTTCGCTACCGCTATTGGCTCACTGGAAACGGGTTTGCGGTACTTTATCTGGCCATCAGCCAGTACCACAGCGCCTTCGAGCTGTCGTTCGCGCAATTGTAAGTGCAATAGCCCCCAACACGTCAAGGTCGCAAGCGAATAAATACTGCCGGCGAACATAGTGCCATGCACATTGATGTTACGTGACAACAGCGCTTGGGTTTCAAATTCTCGCCCTGTGTATTGGCTGATGCGAATGCCCATGGTCTCTGAAATTGGGATCTCTTCATGCCAGGTGGCCTGCAGTTCGCTACACCAGGTCGGTCGATAAATAATACGGTTGTCTTCGGTAAAGGTTTTCCGCAGGTGATGCTCCGCAAGGGGATTACTCACCGTATCGGCTTCTTCTTTGAGGCTGTAACCACATTTCAGATAAAACCCAAGGGTATTGTCCCGCGAGTTAATCACGATATGTTTTGCGCCCTCAGCGCGTGCTAACTGTTCAAGAGCTTTGACAATGGTCACGCCATGACCTTCGCCGCGGTGTTCTGGTGCTGAGGCCATAAAGCGGATTTGCCCCTCTTCCGGGCTATTAAAATGCAGGCGACCTATGGCGACCGCGGTACCGCTACCATCGACGACCATGCGGTGATAGCCCACTTGATCGTATTCGTCTTGCTCCGAACCGCGAGGTCGCTGGAATGGCTCGCGTAACACGCGATAGCGCAAGTCATAGTAAGTTTGCCAGTCGTGCTCGGAGTTCGGGGTAATGACGTGATACATAAACTAGTTCTTCTCTGTGTCGAGGAGGAAGGTCACGGGGCCGTCGTTGGTGAGCGACACTTGCATGTCGGCGCCAAAGCTACCGGTTGCAACGCTAATACCCAACTCAGTAAGCGCGTGGACAAAAGCTTCATACAACGGCTCGGCTACTGCTGGTGCAGCGGCACTGGAGAAACTGGGGCGACGACCGCTGTTGGTATCTGCTGCGAGGGTGAATTGTGACACCACCAAAGCTTCGCCTTGACCATCACTCAAACTCAAATTCAGTTTGTCGTCGGCATCGGCAAACATGCGATAGCCAGCGACCCGTTGCGCTAATTTCTTAGCTGTGGCGGCGGTGTCGGTTGGCGTAATGCCCAGTAATACGAGCACCCCTGGGCCAATTTGACCTACGGTCGCGCCGTCGATATCAACCTTGGCCTGGGTAACTCTCTGGATCAGTGCTTTCATCGGTTTCCTCAAAAAATTCTTCAATACTGGCCGTTAATTCCGCGCCAATTAAGACGATGGTCCATGACAAGAAAATCCACAGTAGCAGAATTGGAATCGCTGCCAAAGCGCCGTAAATGGCTTGATAGGACGGGAACATCGTGACATAGGAGGCAAAGGCGCTCTTACTTAACTCAAACAGGATTGCTGCTAATAGCGCGCCCCAAAAGGCGTGACGCACTTTGACGACGCGGTTCGGTAACATCACGTACATCAGCAGAAAGGCAATCAGTGAGGTGACAATCGGCACAATACCAAGCAGTGTGGTGCGCAGACCCGAGACGTAATCTTCGGCAAAGGCGGTCAGTGAAATCAGATAAGAGCTAACTGCCATGCCGGAGCCCATTAAAATAGGGCCAAGGGTCAAAATCATCCAGTACACCGCAAGGGCTACCGCCAAACGTCGCCGCCGCGTGTTCCGCCAAATTCGGTTCATGGTGGCATCGATGGTGGAGATTAGATTGACGGCGACCACGATGACAAACACCACACCAATGGCGGTCATTTGCGAGACATTGCCGACAAACTCATTGAGGTACTGTGAAATTTCCTCCCCAGACGTCGGTAGTAAGTTAGCAAATAGGAATTCTTCGATCTGGGTGCGTAGTACTTCGAACATTGGGAAGGCGGAAAAAATTGAGAAAATCACCACCAGCAACGGTACCAATGCCAACATGCTGACGAAGGTCAGGTGGCCAGCAATAATGGTAATGCGGTCGTTTAAACAGCGCCGGCCAAAATAGACGATGAAGTCTTTTGCGCAGTGCGCACGCGCACGCCAAACGGACGGTTGTTCTGTTGGTTGCGAGCTCATTTGATTCCTTAATGACAACAATTGCTGCTTACTATAATCCCAAACCACTGCCTCTGCGTAAAGAAACAGACAAGATAATCTGGCAGGGAGTTTGTAATGGTAGCTCAAAATACCCCGCATGTGCTGATTGTTGGCGCTGGTGGCGGCATCGGCCAAGCCTTGGTACAGCATTACTTAGCGCAGGACTGGCGGGTTACAGCCTGGAGTCGGCAAGCTGCGCAAACGAACCACGCGAGGTTGCACTGGCAACAGGTCGATAGCTATGAGGACCTTACTGGCGTGTCGTCGCAACTGCACGAAACGCCGTTGCATGGTGTGATCAGTACCTTGGGGGTGCTGCATACCGAGCACTTTGGTCCTGAAAAAAATCTAGCAATGGTGAACGCCACCCAGTTACAGGAAAGCTTTTACGTGAATGCTGTGTTACCGATGCTGGTGCTACAGCAGTTAGTGCAAGTGTTACCGAAACAGCAGCCATGCTTTTGGTTACAGTTAAGCGCGATGGTCGGCAGTATTACCGATAATCGGTTGGGGGGCTGGTATAGCTATCGCGCCAGTAAAGCGGCATTGAATATGCTGCTTAAGAATGCCGCGATTGAGCTGGCGCGGTCCCACAAACACTTGGTTGTTGCCGCGGTACACCCCGGCACTACCGATACGGCACTATCGGCCCCTTTTCAACGGAATATCCCGGCAAATAAGCTATACCGTAGCGCGCAAACCGCCGAGCGTATCGCCAGCGTCGCGGCAAATTTAACTACGGCCAACAGTGGCAAACTGTTACACTGGGACGGAACTGAATTACCCTATTAGGAGAACCCTGCGATGCGATGGTTAGCAGCAGCAACCGCACTTTTGGTCTTAACAGGCTGCCAGAGTGCGTATTATGGAGCGATGGAAAAGGTCGGTTATCACAAGCGCGATATTCTTGTCGATCGGGTCGATGACGCGCGTGACGCACAAGCCGATGCACAAGAAGAATTTAAATCAGCGCTCGAGCGCCTCGATGAAATGCTGCAAATTGATGGCGGCGAAATCGAAGCGCAGTACAAAAAGTTGAATAGCGACTACGAGGCCAGCCGTGACGCGGCCGAGCGTGTGTATGACCGCATTGCCGCGATTGATGATGTGGCGCAAGACTTATTTGATGAGTGGCGTGACGAATTAGAGCAGTACAGCAATGACAACCTGCGTCGCCAAAGTGAACGTTCACTGCGCGATACCGAGCGTCGTTACAGCGCATTGCTGCAGAGTATGGAGCGCGCCGCTGATACGATGGCACCAGTGCTTGAAAAGTTGCAAGATAACGTGTTGTACTTGAAGCATAACTTGAATGCCGCTGCGGTGGATGCCATTCGTGGTGAGTATCGCAGTTTGCAGTCGGATGTGGCCCAGCTGGTGCAAGAAATGGAAGCTGCGATCGCTGAATCCGACGCCTTTATCCAAGCCATGCAAGAGGGACGCTAATGAGTCTATTGATTATTGCCGGTAGCAGCCGTAACGCTTCCATCAACCGCCGTTTACAAGAACGCCTTGCAGAGGTCGCCGAAGCCAATGGTGAGCAGTGTTATCTGTATCCACCGGCAGAGCTAAATGCACCGATCTATAACGGTGACGATGAAGATGCCAATGGTGTGCCCAGTAATATTCAAAAACTCGCGACAGCCATCTTAGAAGCGTCGAAAATCATTGTGGTGACACCGGAGTACAATGCTTCGGTGCCACCGCTATTAAAAAATGCGATTGATTGGAGCTCGCGGCTTGAGCAGCAGCCGTGGCGTGGTAAAACCGTGTTACTTGCGGGGGCTTCGCCAGGGCAGTTTGGGGCAGTGCGGGCGATGGACGATTTACGTCATATCTTTGCCAATCTTGGCGCTTGGGTGGCACCTGCCATTGCCAGTATCGCCAAGACCGATGCCGATAAAATTGCCGCTTTAGATGCCGACTTTCTTACGCAATTTATGGCGCAAGGCGACTGAACGATAGGTTGTATTAGGCGCGGATGCCGTTCAAGTAGTGATCCAGTGTTTTTTGAGCGGCCGCGGTTAAATCGAAAAATTCGGTATCAAGTAACCAGTTATACAACAGGCCATCGATCAACGCGAACAGACCAATAATCGCCAAGCGTGGATCGACGTCGGCTGCCACATCACCCTGCTCTTGTGCGAGTTGTAGTAACCGTACAGTCTCATCGATGCACTCATTGCGGCCATTCAAATGACGTAAATGGATGGGTAAGGTGTCTTCCACGTATTCACATTTGTGGCACAAAATATTGGCTAATAAACGCATGTGCGGATCATCTTGCACGCGCTTGGTGATATCTAGGCAACGCTCACGAATTTGCGCTAAAGGCTTGTCAGACAGCTGCTGACGCAGCTCTTGTCGCATTTCATCGATAGGTAAACTGACGCGCTCCATCAATGCGTAGATCAAGTCCAATTTGTTCTCGAAGTGATGGTAAATTGCGCCACGGGTCACCCCTGCAGCCTCTGCAACTTGCATCATAGATGTATTGGATACGCCTCGCTCACTGAACAAACGTTCGGCTGCATTCAGCAACTCGCTTCGTGTTGTTAGTGCGTCAGCTTTTGTACGTCGAACCACGATTCACCTCAATTAGACAACTGGCGCAAGTATAACCGATTTTTATTAAACATTCATGCATGTATGTAAAATAGCCGTCAGTATGCTGATGTTGATCAATTTGCTTGCTAGGCTAGGGTTGTAATTCGGCGAAAAAGACACCATTTTAGTAGTAATGAATTGCAACAGGAGTATGCGCCATGAAAAACGAAATTGATCAGCGTTTAGTGTTAGATGCCTACGAGAAAATTCACGAGCATGGTAAAGCAGAGCAAGGTAAACACACGCTTGAGGGCATTAGCGCCTATACCGACCATGACGGTTATACGGTGTTTATGGAAGGGCACAACGTACAATTCCGCCTTGAATTCCACAACAAATATCATTTTGACTACGAGAATCAACGCGACTTTGATATGTTTATGCGTAAACTAGAGCAGATTAGCCGCGATTATCACAAACCCGGTCGCGAAGATCCGGAAGCTGATCATCACTAGACGAACCAACGAGCGAGACAGCCGTGACGAAAAATAAAGCCTATAGTGTTGCCGAAGAGGTCGCGCACGCCATTACCCATGGCGTTGGTGCCATAGCGAGTATCGTCGGCTTGGTCTTTATGGTGATTTGGGCGGTCAGCTACGGCGATACGTGGCATGTGGTCGCGGCAAGTATTTATGGGGCAAGCCTGATTCTGTTGTACCTTGCCTCAACGCTTTATCATGCCTTTCCATGGCCACGGGTGAAGCGCTTTTTTCAGCACATGGACCATGCTGCGATTTACGTGCTCATCGCGGGTACCTATACCCCTTTTGCACTGATTAACTTGCGCGGGCCATGGGGCTGGACACTTCTGGGAGTGGTGTGGGGCATCGCGATTTTAGGCGTGATCTTAGAGCTGGCGCTGGAGCAACGGAAAAAGTGGTTGTCGTTGTCGCTTTATCTTGGTCTAGGTTGGATGGCGGTGATTGCGATAAAACCTATGCTCAGCAATGTTGATGCGGGTGGTTTGCTGCTGTTGTTGGCTGGCGGCTTAGCCTATAGCCTTGGCGTGTTTTTCTACGTGTGGAAGTCGCTCAAATACCATCACGCCATCTGGCACATGTTTGTGTTGGCTGGCAGCGTACTGCATTTCTTCTCAATTTTTTATTACGTGCTACCGCATCCCGATATCGTGTAATGAAACAGCTAACAAAAAGGCCGCTGCTGGAAACCAGAGCGGCCTTTTTTATTGCTAGGAGAAAGACGATTAACCTTCGTCTTTCGCGCGGCTGGCGCGCTTACGATCGTTCTCGGTCAGCAAACGCTTACGAATACGAATCGATTGTGGCGTGATTTCTACCAACTCGTCGTCATCGATAAACTCAAGTGCTTGCTCAAGTGTTAAGCGAATCGGCGGTGACAAGGTCAACGCATCATCGGTACCTGAGGCACGAACGTTGGTCAGTTGCTTACCTTTCAAGCAGTTTACCGTAAGGTCGTTACTACGGTTGTGGACACCAATAATTTGACCTTCGTACACTTCGTCACCGTGCGCTGCCATGAGCTTGCCACGCTCTTGCAAGTTGAACAATGCGTAGGTAAGTGCCTTACCGGTCGCATTCGAAATGAGTACACCGTTAACCCGTTGACCGATTTTGCCACCTTTGTGCGGACCATAATGGTCAAAGGTTTTGTACATCAAGCCGGTGCCCGAGGTCAGCGTCATAAACTCAGTCTGGAAGCCAATCAAGCCACGACTCGGCACAATGAAGTCTACGCGTACACGGCCTTTGCCGTCTGGTGTCATGTTGGTCATCTCAGCTTTACGCACGCCAAGCTTTTCCATCACCGCACCTTGGTGTTCTTCTTGGATGTCGACGGTCAAGTTCTCAAACGGCTCTTCTTTCACGCCGTCTACTTCACGCAAGATAACTTCTGGACGTGATACGGCAAGCTCAAAGCCTTCACGACGCATGTTTTCGATCAATACGCCTAAGTGCAACTCACCACGGCCTGACACGCGGAAACGGTCAGGGTTGTCGGTTTCTTCAACGCGCAAGGCAACGTTGTGCTTCAATTCTTGTTGCAAACGCTCAAGAATTTGACGTGAGGTAACGAATTTACCTTCTTTACCCGCAAACGGCGAGGTGTTGACTTGGAACGTCATGGTTACTGTTGGCTCATCAACGCTCAGTGGCGGAAGTGCATTAGCATGACCTGCAGCACAAATGGTGTCTGAGATTTTAAGTTCGCCTAAGCCAGTAAAGGCAACAATGTCACCGGCACTAGCGGTGTCCGTCTCAATGCGATCAAGACCTAAGTAACCGAAGATCTGACCTACTTTACCGTTACGCTGTGTGCCATCAGCACCCACGACAGTCACTTGTTGGTTCAGCTTTAAGGTACCTTGTTTGATGCGGCCGATGCCGATAATGCCAAGGTAGCTTGAGTAGTCCAGCTGTGAAACCTGCAATTGCAATGGACCGTCACGGTCAGCGTCAGGTGGCGAAACACGCTCAAGAATCGTCTCGAACAATGCGGTCATATTGTCGCTCGGTTCATCTGGATCGAGTGTTGCGAAGCCGTTTAAGGCTGATGCATAGACAATCGGAAAATCTAACTGTTCGTCGGTCGCACCAAGGTTGTCAAACAAGTCAAAAACTTGATCCACAACCCAGTCAGGGCGCGCGCCAGGACGGTCAATTTTGTTGACAACAACGATAGGTTTCAAACCATGGTTAAACGCTTTTTGTGTAACAAAGCGGGTTTGTGGCATCGGACCATCGACCGCGTCGACAACCAGTAGTACGGAGTCAGCCATTGACAATACACGCTCAACTTCACCACCGAAATCGGCGTGACCTGGGGTATCCAAGATATTGATACGGTAGTCTTTGTAGTTCACCGCGGTGTTTTTCGCCAAAATGGTGATGCCGCGCTCGCGTTCGAGATCGCCACTATCCATCACGCGCTCTGCAGCGTCGCCACGACTTTCTAACGTGCCTGAAAGTTGCAGAAGTTTATCAACCAGAGTCGTTTTACCGTGGTCAACGTGCGCAATAATTGCGATGTTACGTAATTTGGAAAGTTCGGTCGCTTGAATTGTCATTGGTAAAGCCTGTAAAGACGCGAAATGAATACACACCCGAAATAGTCGAGGCGTACAGCTCCGCTCATTAAAAAGAGCGGCGTATTATACGGACTGAAGATGACCGTTGCTAGCGTTTTCGCGTGGTTTTTAATCAGTTTTCATCGCAATTGGCTGCCGAAGATAGTTTAGTAGCTCTTTTAGCGGCATTGGGCGGGCGAAATAGAAGCCTTGCATCCGATCGACATTGAGACTGCGCAAAATAGTCACTTGCTCTTGCGTTTCCACCCCTTCAGCGACAACGATCCGGCCTAATGCATGGCACATTGAGATGATGGTACGGACCAATTCAAGACGTTCAGGGTCATGTTCCATATCGACAATAAACGAGCGGTCGAGCTTGATGACTTTGGCGGGAATTTGGCTCAGGTACGATAAGCTAGAGAAGCCAGTACCAAAGTCATCAATGGCGATGGTGCAATGCATTTCTTGTAGTTTTTGTAGCGCTTGTAGGTTTTGGTTGGACTGATCAACAAGCACACCTTCGGTGAGTTCTAGGGTGATGGCTTCAGCTGCCACCTGAGTGTCACGCAGTAATTGCGCTAACAGCTCAGGGAATTGATAGCGCTGTAGTTGTTGCGAAGAGACATTGACGCTTACGCTTAGTGCTCGGAGATCGCTATTATGAGCGAGGTCCCGTAGTACCTGGTTGAGCACCAGCTCACCTAGCGGGATGATTTGTCCGGTTTTTTCGGCAATAGGAATAAACTCACCCGGAGAAATAAAGCGCCCCTTATGCTGCCAACGCACGAGAGCTTCAACGGCAATACAGCGCTCGGTTGCGGTGGCAATAATGGGTTGATAGTAGACGGTCAGCTGATGGTTATCAATCGCCAGTTGTAGCTTATTGCGCAACCATGCCTGATAGACATAACGTTCATGCATATCAAAGGTATAGCGACAGCAGATATTGCCACCCAACTGTTTTGCTCGGCGCATAGCGAACTCGGCTTGCGCGATTGGATCGCCGTCTTCACCGGCATTGAGATAAGTGACGCCAACGCTGGCGGTTAAATGAATTTCGGTTTGCGCAATGAGGTAGGGCTGACGAATCGCACTTTTGAGGGTAATGGCCAGCTTTTCGCCATCGTCATCGGTGGTGCCGACATACACCACGATGAATTCATCACCACCATAGCGGCCGACGGCGCCGGGGCGCTCGACGGTTGCTTGTAAACGTTCAGCAGTCTTTTTTAGCAAGTGATCGCCCGATTGTACGCCCATACTGTCATTAATTGGTTGGAAGCCATCCAAGTTAATAAAGACGACGGTCATCGATACGCCATCATCGCGGAGTCGTTCGACGTGTTGTTGAATGGCGTGGCGGCGAAAAACGCCGGTCACGTCGTCATGGCGGGCGAGCCAGTGCAACTGCACCGTGCGATGTTGGCCAATCGCTAAAATTCCTAAAAAAGCGAAAGTGACAAACAAGATCAGCTGGTTGTACTGGGCTTTGGTGTGCAGACTTTGATTGCTACTAAAGACGCTCAGAAGCGTAAACGAGCCACCGTTTGCGGTAGTGAAGGTTTGCTCGATCGCTGGCGGACTGTTGGCCAAAATATCATCAATAGGAAAGGTTTGGCCGTGTTGCCGCGGATCGAGAGAGAATAAAATATCGGGCGTAACGCGCCAGTAGTGTGCAAAGGTGGGCTGCCAAGCTTCAGCTGCAATGAGGCCCGGGATGCGAATGAGTACCACCATCAGGGCGTTTTGTAGAGGTTCCGAGTCGACGCTACGACGCATAAAAATAAATGGCGTGTCACTGACCAAATTGTCATACAAAACCATTTTGTCATCGTCAAAATTTTGATTGTTTAACCAATCCTCAAGCTTGGCGTAGTAGCGTTGAACGACCTCTTTCGCATCGCCTTTATCTAAGATAATTTCCATCTCACTGTCAAAAATGACCACCCCAGCCAACAATTGGGAGTTGGCGACCTGAATCGCGATATCTTGGTCAAGGTGGTCGTAAACAAGATCGTGCGAGTCGACATGTTGCAGTCGTTGTACGACTTGGTGGAGCAGTTCACTTTGTGCGTTGAGGCGGTAATTCACGGTGTAGGCTAAGCCGGTACTCTCTTCTTTGGCGCGAGTGCGTTCACTTTCGACATCTGAGAAGGTCAGTAAGGTCCAAATAACCAAGCCGATCAGCAGGCAAAGACTGCCGAGAATAAAGCCAGAGCGTAAGCGAAGTTTGGGGCGCCCCTCAATATAACGTTGAGCAATCAGAACTAAGCAAATCAGTAGCGCCACGATACTGCCAATGGACTGAGCAATGGGGTTGGCAAAGGTTTCAGGTTCTTCGAGCCGAATCAAACCAATCAGCCAAGCTTGGGTGATGGCAAACCCTAAGAAGGCAATGCATGCTGTGGCAATAGCGCACAGGTGGCCGATCCGCGTAAAGCCGAACAAAAACGTACCACTGACACCAAGCAAGAAAATGCCGCCGATGAGGCGCGGTAGTGACAGCCAATGGTCTTGGATGACTAACGGAAAGTTCAGGAGTACGGAGCTCGCTCCGACCAGCGCGATCAAACCGAGCAGCACCGGCACGGCGTGCCAACGCATCAACTGACAAAATAAACCGAGTGCGAGTAACGGGGACACAACCGTTAGCGTGATGGGAAACGTCATCAACAGCTCACTTTGATCGAACAGCAAACGTTCGACAGCGCCGGCAACACCAACACTGAAAAGCAAGACGATAATCGGCATCACCAGATACTGCGTGAGCGTATTTTGTAACGTACTTCGCATAAGTGTATTTTTTTTGTTAACTACATTGAGGTTAGATGCCGTTGCTTTTTTAATCAAGTTTTGTGCAGGATTGTTCTGGAAATTTATTTTAGAGTTTACTAAAATAAGTAAAATCTAAATTACGTGTGATGCGCTCGAAAGGTATAGGGCTGTCGCGAACAGGCATTGGAAAAGGTGAAAACTATGAAAGCGTTAGCACAACAAACCTTTGGTTTATGGGTGGTAATGGTAGGTCTATTGGCAGCACCAAGCTATGCCAATGATACGGCTGTCGCCAAACAGCAACTGCTGCCTGACTATTTACAGTTGCAGGGCGTGGTGGAAGCCACCAATGCGGCGACGGTGTCGGCGCAAGTATCTGGGCGCGTGGAACGCGTCTGGGTAGATGTGGGGGATGAAGTGCCCGCGGGCGCTACTATCGTTACGCTAACCTCGGTAGAGCAATACCAACTGGTGCGCCAAGCCGAAGCGCAGGTTGCCGCAAGTGATGCGGGGCTACTGGCCGCCCAGCAAGAGTTTGATCGGGTGCAGCGTTTGGTCACGCAAAAACTCGTACCAGAGGCGGAATTGGATCGCGCGCAAGCGGCGTTGGATAGTGCTAAAGCTCAACAGCGCTCAGCAACAGCTGCGTTAGCGCGCGCGCAAGAACAATTGTCGTACACCGAAGTGAAAGCGCCGTATGCCGGCGTGGTTAGCGCCCGTTGGGTGGAACCGGGGGAATTGGTGCAACCAGGGACACCGTTAATGAGTGGTTTTGACCCGGCGGAATTGCGCATTCATGTCGATGTACCTGCGACCTATGCCGCAGCGATTGCGACCTTTGCAAATGCGACCGTCGCCGGCGTTACGCCGGCACAATTGCGCGTGTTTCCGACGGTGGAACAACGGACGGGAACGCAACGGGTGCGGTTGTATTTACCTGCCGATACCGGCTTAGTGCCGGGCCAGTGGCAAGCTGTGACGCTGCAAGTGGGCGAACATTTGGGTGTAGTGATTCCGCCGGCGGCAGTTACGCAACAAGGGGAGCTTACCTTAGTGAAGCTTGCTGAAGGCAGCTGGCGCGCGGTGCGATTGGGCGCACAAGGTGACGATTGGGTTGAAGTGGTAAGTGGTTTACAGGTCGACGAGGTGGTGACCTATGGCAACTAAAATGGGCATTGCAGGACGCTTAGCAGCATGGGGGGAACGGTCTCAGTTAACCCCGCTATTGGCGTTGTTTGGTCTGGTATTAGGCTTGTTGGCGGCAAGCATTACGCCGCGTGAAGAAGAGCCCCAGATTGACGTGACCATGGCCGATGTCATGGTGGCCTTCCCCGGTGCACGGGTGGAGCAAGTTGAACAGCAACTGGCGACGCCTCTGGAACAACACTTTGCGCGGATGCAGGGTGTTGAGCACATTTATTCGGTCGCGCAACCAGGGCAAGCTTTGGTAACGGTACAGTTCGACGTTGGTGTGGCACGTGAAAAAGCCTTGGTGGAGTTGTTTGACAGCTTGGCATCGTGGCAGCCACAGCATCCGGCGACGAGCCAACCACTGGTTAAAGCGCGGGGTATCGACGATGTCCCGATTTTGGGTCTGACGCTAACCTCTGAGACGTTAGATTTAAAATCGGTGGCCGATACACTGCGCGCCCCGTTGTTGAACGTCGAAGGAGTACGGGACGTTGATGTGATTGGCGCTGAGCCTGAGCAGATCAGTGTTACCCTTGATAGCACTGCGCTACAGCAAGCGGGGCTTGATTTTAATCGGGTGGCGCAGGCGCTCATGAGCCACAACGCCAGTGCTCAAGCAGGTTATCGCTTACAGCAAGGGCAGCATATTCAAGTGCAAGCGGGCAGCTTCATTGCCAGTGAGCGTGAGTTACGCGAATTGATTGTGGCGGTGGTGGACGGTCGTCCGGTGCGATTGGACCAGGTGGCCGACATTCACACCGGTCCAAGTAAGCCTTCACGCTACGTGTGGTCTCGTAGTAAAGCCGGCGAGGTGCAACCTGCGGTGACCATGACGGTGACCAAAAAAGCGGGGGAAAACGCCGTAGATGTTGCTGAACGTGTGTTGACCCGCCTCGATACGTTGGAGCAGCAGTGGTTGCCACCGGCGCTCAATGTTGAGGTGACCCGTAACTATGGTCAAACTGCCGACGACAAAGCCTCGAAGCTGATTCAAAAGCTGATTTTCGCCACCATTTCGGTGGTCGCGCTGGTGCTGTTTGCGCTCGGCAAACGAGAAGCTGTGGTGGTCGGCTCGGCGGTGGTGCTGACTTTGGCGACCACCTTGTTTGCTTCGTGGGCGTGGGGCTTTACCTTAAACCGCGTGTCGCTGTTCGCCTTGATTTTCTCGATTGGTATTTTGGTCGATGACGCCATCGTGGTGGTGGAAAACATTCACCGTCACTTAGGCATGGGCAAATCATTGAAAGAAGCTATTCCACCAGCAGTGGATGAAGTGGGTGGGCCGACCATTCTGGCCACCTTCACGGTGATTGCCGCCTTGCTGCCGATGGCCTTTGTCAGTGGTTTAATGGGCCCGTACATGAGTCCGATCCCGATCAACGCCTCGATGGGAATGGTACTGTCACTGATCATTGCTCTAACGGTAACACCTTGGCTGGCGCGCCATCTCATGCGAGATAGCGGCAAGGGTGATCATCATGACGCTGGTACCCCACCCGATGGTCGTTTGCAGCGGATGTTTAGCAAACTGATGCAGCCGTTATTGCAAAGCCGTAAAAAGCGTTACCTCATGGGTTTTGGTCTCATCGCGCTGATTATGGCGGTGATGGGGCTCGCCGTGGTGCAGGCGGTGGTGTTGAAGATGCTGCCGTTTGACAATAAAAGCGAAATTAAGCTGGTCTTAGATATGCCAGAGCACACGCCGTTGGAGCAAACCAATGCCGTGCTCTTGGCGTTAGCTGAAAAGCTTGATGAGGTACCGGAAGTTACGGCCACGCAGATTTATGCAGGTACGGCCTCGCCGATCGGATTTAATGGCTTAGTACGCCAGTATTATCTGCGCAGCTTATCGCACCAAGGCGATGTGCAAGTGATCTTGGCCGATAAAGATGCGCGCGATCGGGCCAGCCATGAAATTGCGTTAGCGATTCGCCCGCTATTAACGCCGATTGCAGCGACTGCTGGGGGACGTTTAAAAGTGGTCGAAGTGCCACCGGGTCCGCCGGTAATGGCTCCTATCGTGGCTGAGGTTTATGCGCCGTCGCACCATGCGCAAGTGACCGGTGTGCAGCAGGTTATCGAGGCGTTAGCCGCAACGGACGGCGTGGTGGATATCGACAGTACGTTAGTCGATGCCGGAACCGAGGAAATTTGGCAGATCAATACCGCGCGTGCAACGCGGTTGGGGGTGAACCCAGCGCAGGCGGTACAGGTATTACAAACTGCGTTACAAGGCATGCCGGTGACCTATGTGGCACTGCCGCAGCAACTACAGCCGGTGCCTGTGCAGTTGCATATGCCGGCCAATTGGCAAGGTCAGCTGGCGCAGTTGGAAAGCTTAACGGTGACCAACACGAGCGGTGCGGCTGTACCGCTGAGTGCCTTTATTGAGCGTGTGCAAGTGCCGTTGCAGCAACCGCGTTATCACAAAGACTTGCGTCCTGTCGCTTACGTGACCGCCGACATGGCGGGCAAGGTCGACTCGCCGCTGTATGGCTTGTTTGCCGCAGCGGGCAATATCGACATGCCGCAAAGCTACATCAGCCAGCCGACCGAGTGGGATCAAACCGCGTTGAAATGGGATGGTGAGTGGCAAATCACCTATGAAACCTTCCGTGACATGGGCCTTGCCTATGCGGTTGGACTGCTGCTGATTTACTTACTGGTGGTCGGTCATTTTGGTAGCTACGGTGTGCCACTAGTGATCATGGCACCGATTCCGTTAACCTTGATCGGCATTATGCCGGGGCACGCCTTGTTGGGTGCGCAATTCACCGCAACCTCAATGATCGGCATGATTGCCTTGGCCGGTATCATTGTGCGGAACTCGATTTTGTTGGTCGACTTTATTCGCGATGCGGTGGCGCAAGGTAAAGCCTTGAATGATGCGGTGATTGAAGCCGCGGCCGTGCGTACGCAACCGATTGTGTTGACGGCGATTGCCGCCATGATGGGAGCCTTCTTTATTTTGGATGACCCCATCTTCAATGGTCTCGCAGTGAGTTTGATCTTCGGTATTGCGGTGTCTACGGTGCTGACCTTGGTAGTGATTCCACTGCTGTACGCGTCGTTGCTACGTCGGCAATTGGCGAAGCAGCGTGGGTAACGAACTCGGAGTGAACCGCACTATCATAGTGCGGTTTTCTGCACTATAATGGTGCAAAATAAAGCGGAAATGCGCTGGCGCGGTGCAAAAAATGCCGTGGCACGCAGAGCGATTTATTTAACCATATGAAATAAAAGCATAATTTAGTTTTGGCACACTGTTTGCAAAGACCTTAGTAAGTTTTTTAAAAAGGGTTTGCCAATGGCTGTCGCAAACTCAACTATACTTTTTTGTTCATAGACATTCGCCATCTCGGAGGACTACATGTCGACACCACAAGACGTAATGAGTTTTATTGAAGAAAACGAAGTGAAATTCGTTGACCTACGCTTTACCGATACCAAAGGTAAAGAGCAACACGTCACCATCCCGGTGTCACAGATTAACGAAGAGTTCTTCGAAGAAGGCAAAATGTTTGACGGTTCATCGATTGGTGGCTGGAAAGGCATTAACGAATCAGACATGGTTTTGATGCCTGACTGCAGCTCAGTGGTACTTGACCCGTTCACCGATGAAATCACCATGAACGTGGTGTGTGACATCCTTGAGCCAGACACCATGCAAGGTTACGACCGTGACCCGCGTTCCATCGCGCGTCGCGCCGAAGCTTACTTGCAAAGCGCAGGTTTTGCTGACACCGCGTTATTTGGTCCAGAGCCAGAGTTCTTCTTATTCAACGACGTGCGTTTCCACACCGACATGAGTGGTTCGTTCTTCAAAATCGAAGCTGAAGAAGCGAAGTGGAACTCAGGTAAAGAATACACGGACGGCAACTTAGCGCACCGCCCAGGTGTGAAAGGCGGTTACTTCCCAGTACCACCAGTAGACTCTGCGCACGACATCCGTAGCACTATGTGTACAGTGATGGAAGATATGGGCTTAGTGGTTGAAGCACACCATCACGAAGTCGCAACTGCTGGTCAGAACGAAGTGGCAACCCGCTTCAATACCTTGACTAAGAAAGCGGACGAAATTCAAGTTTACAAGTATGTGGTACACAACGTTGCGCACTCGTACGGTATGACGGCGACCTTTATGCCAAAACCTTTGGTTGGTGATAACGGTTCAGGTATGCACGTGCACATGTCATTGAGCAAAGACGGACAAAACCTCTTTGCTGGCGACCAGTACGGTGGTTTGAGTGAAACGGCGTTGTACTACATCGGTGGTATCATCAAGCACGCACGTGCAATCAACGCCTTTGCTAACCCTGCGACCAACTCGTACAAGCGTTTAGTGCCAGGTTTTGAAGCGCCAGTAATGTTGGCCTACTCAGCCCGTAACCGTTCTGCGTCAATTCGTATTCCATTGGTTTCAAGCGCGAAAGCACGTCGTATCGAAGTGCGTTTCCCTGACCCAGCAGCAAACCCATACTTGTGCTTCACAGCATTGTTGATGGCGGGTCTTGATGGTATTAAGAACAAGATCCACCCTGGCGATGCCATGGATAAAGACTTGTACGACTTGCCAGCAGAAGAAGCTAAAGAAATTCCAACCGTGTGTGACTCGTTGGAAATGGCGTTGGAAGCGTTGGACAAAGATCGTGAGTTCTTAACCCAAGGTGGCGTCATGACTGACGACATGATCGATGCCTACATCAAGCTGAAGAAAGCTGACGTGATGGCGTTGAAAATGGCGACCCACCCGCTTGAGTTTGACCTGTACTACAGCGTCTAAATCATGCGTTAGATAACCGGACAGGAGGCGTGTAAACCGATGAAAAAACGCTGCTATGCAACGAACATCCTTTGGCTTGCTAGCCTCCTGCTATTGGCTATCTTGAGTATTGCGTCGGCAACGGCGCAAATCTATAAGAAAACCCTCGACGACGGCACCGTCATCTACACCGATGAAAAACAAGACGGTAGTGAGCCTGTGCAGGTTGAACCTGTAGTGACAGAATTTCGCTCGCTCGCCCCGCCCCCTTCTTCAGCACCGGTTGCCAACGATGACAGCAGTGACTATGTCGGTCCTGCCCAAATCAGCATTGTCAGCCCGCAGCAACAACAAAGCATTCGCAGCAATGAAGGCATTGTCGAGGTGCAGTGGCAGGCTGAAGTGGGTGATAGCAAAATTCGTCTGCATTACGAACTTTGGGTGGATAGTCAGCTGGCCTACGATGGCCCTGCCACAGGCGTTACCTTAAGCGCACTGAATCGCGGCGAACATCGCCTGCAAGTACGACTGTTTGAAGATGGCGGCAACGAACTGGCACGTTCAGAAACCGTGGTGGTTTATATTCACAAAGCCTCAGTGTTTAATCCTGCGTTGCAGGGAGGCGGAGGCGCGGGTGACTAAAGCCGATTGCACCAACATGGTGCAACCGGATTGGGATCAGTTGCTCACCGGCATTGTGCAGCTTGATGCACACTTGCACATTCGCTACATGAACGCTGCTGCTGAAGCCATGCTCGATGGCAGTCGCAAGCGGCTACTCGGCGCTCCTTTCTTTAGTTTGTTCAGTTTTAGTTCACTAGAACCGGATGTGTTGCGGCATGCCCTGCGTGACGTGCAGAGTGTTTCGGACAGTGACGTTACTTGGATTTTCCACGATGGCCAGCGAGTGACCGTTGAGTTTATCGCCCAACCCTTGTTACCGAAACATGGTGCAGCGCAAAGCGCGACACCGCAATTGCTATTGGAGTTGCGCCAAGTTGATCAAATTCGTCGCATTAACCAAGAAAACGCGCAGCAACTGCAACTACAAGCGGCGCACAGCATGGTGCGTGGCCTTGCCCATGAAATTAAGAACCCGCTAGGTGGTTTGCGCGGTGCTGCTCAGTTACTTGCGAGTGAGCTGCCTGATGACGGCCTGCGTGATTACACCGATTTGATCATGCAGCAAGCCGACCGCCTGCGGAACTTGGTCGATCGTATGCTCGGCTCGCACGAATTGCCGCAACGTGCACGCACCAATGTGCATGAAGTGATCGAACGGGTGATTGCCGTGGCGCAGTTAAGTGCGTCGGCGAAGATCACCTTTGAGCGCGACTACGATCCCAGCTTGCCGGAGCTAACCATGGCGGCGGATGCCATTGAACAAGCTATTTTGAACGTGGTGATCAACGCTTGCGACGCGCTTGCCAGCGGCGGTGGTGTGATTTCTCTGCGCACCCGAGTGCTGCATCAGCAAACCTTATATGGCCAGCGGTATCGGCAATGTGCCGTGATTGAGGTGCAGGACAATGGTCCCGGGGTACCGGACGCGTTAAAAGAGACCTTATTTTATCCTATGGTCAGTGGTCGTGCCGGCGGCACTGGGTTGGGACTCGCCATTACGCAAAACGTGGTGCACCAACACGCCGGCAAAGTGGAGCTGTTATCAGAACCCGGACAAACCCGCTTTTTGTTGTATTTACCCTATATTGAAACGCGGCAACAGAACCAGAGTGATGAGGTGTAAGAGAGGCCAGTGATGCAAAGTGAACAACCGATTTGGCTACTGGACGACGATAGTTCGATCCGTTGGGTACTGGAACGCGCCTTGCAGCGTGCCGGCCTGCAAAGCCGCAGCTTTGCTGACGCAGCGAGTTTGTATGCCGCCTTACAACAGCAGCACCCCCTGGTGTTACTTACCGATATTCGTATGCCCGGTGACGATGGTTTGGCGGTGCTGGAGTACATGCGGCAACATCATCCGCAGTTACGGGTGATTGTCATGACCGCCCATTCTGACCTCGATTCCGCCGTTAGCGCATTTCAAGGTGGCGCGTTTGAGTATCTGGCCAAGCCCTTTGATTTAGATGAAGTGGTGCACACCGTCGGACGGGCCTTGCAACTGGAGCAGCGCGAGCAAGCGGGTGCTGAGCACGAGGACTCGCTGTCAGGGTTGATTGGTGCGGCGCCGGCCATGCAGGACGTTTTTCGTGCCATTGGCAAGTTGTCGCACTCCAGTGCAACGGTGCTGATCACGGGCGCATCGGGGACTGGTAAAGAGCTGGTGGCACGGGCGCTGCACCAGCATAGCCCGCGCCAAGGCAAGCCGTTCATTGCGCTGAACATGGCTGCTATTCCAGCCGACTTGATTGAATCGGAACTGTTTGGCCATGAAAAAGGGGCGTTCACTGGCGCCACTCAACGCCGCCGCGGCCGTTTTGAGCAAGCCGATGGTGGCACCTTGTTTTTGGATGAAATTGGCGACATGCCACTGGCGGTACAAACCCGTTTATTACGCGTGTTGGCCGAAGGACAATTTTATCCGGTCGGCAGTTATGAACCGGTGCGGGTCAATGTGCGTATTATCGCCGCGACCCATCAACACCTTGAGCAACGGGTACAAGACAATGCGTTTCGGGAAGATTTATTCCACCGCCTTAACGTCATTCGCTTACAGTTACCGACCCTCGCCGAGCGACGCAGTGACATTCCACAATTGGCGCGCCATTTTCTGCAAAAAGCGGCGGTCGAGCTCAATGCTGAGCCGAAACAACTAACCCCTGCGGCAGAAACCAAGCTACAAAGCCTTGCCTGGCCGGGGAATGTGCGACAATTGGAAAACTTGTGCCGCTGGTTGACCGTGATGGCGCCGGCACGCCAAGTGGATGTAAGTGATTTACCTGCCGAAGTAGGCGCCAGTGCGAGCACGGCGCAAGCCAGTGACTGGCAAACGGCTTTACGGAGCTATCTTGACCAGCAAATGGCGAGCGACGCGACGCAGGTGTTAACAGAGGTGGTGCAGCAAGTCGAAACCATGGCGTTGCACGCGGCATTAGCCGCTACCGACGGCCATAAACAGCAAGCTGCAGAAAAATTGGGCTGGGGGCGAAACACCATTACCCGCAAACTCAAGGAGTTAGTAAAAGAAGCGTAAACAGACTATCTATTTACATTAGTGTCTTTACATTATGCTTAGTGTGTAAAGAACAACAACTAACAGTGAGAACCACCATGAGCAAATTATTACTTGTAGATGATGATGCTGAATTAAGTAGTATGTTGGAGCAAATCCTCACTAAAGAAGGTTTCCAGCTCACCTTAGCACCTGATGGTGAGACCGGACTTGAGCGTGCTCTAAGCGGCTCGTTTGACTTGATTTTGCTCGATGTCATGTTGCCAGGAATTGATGGCTTTCAGTTGTTGCAACGTTTGCGTCAGCAAGCGCGCAATACCCCGGTATTGATGCTTACCGCCCGTGGTGACGATGAAGATCGCGTGGCTGGTCTTGAGCTTGGTGCCGATGACTACTTACCAAAACCTTTCTATCCAAAAGAGTTGGTTGCCCGTGTGAAGGCATTGTTGCGTCGCACGCCAAATACCACAGTCCGCCAAGAGAAAAGTGTGTTTGCTGGGTTTGTGATTGACCCGACGCAAAACGAAGCGCGTTGTGACGATACCTTGTTGGACTTAACGCCGACAGAATTTGATATTTTGCGTACGCTCGTCCATGCCAATGGCGAAGTGGTGAGCAAAGACCAATTGTCTGTTGCCGCCCTTGGCCGTTCGTTGGCGCCGTTTGATCGCAGCCTCGACGTACATATCAGCAATATTCGTAAGAAGCTTCCTATCGACCCTGAGCGCATTCAAACGGTGCGTGGTCGTGGTTATCGTATCATTCAGTTCGCATAAGGCTGACGGATGCGCTGGTATCATTCGCTATCACTGCGACTTCTGCTACTGTTTTGGGTGTTGTTTTTCGCCGTAGCTAGTAGCGGTTACTTGCTCGCCTTATGGTTTAGTAAGCCGTCGGTGCCGGTTCCGGTGCCGGCGGAAGTACAAGCCTCGCTTGCACCGGTACTTTCGAATGTGGAAGTGTTCCGCTCGTTACAACCGGGGCGGTTACTGGCCGGTGATTATCGGGTGGCGGCAAGTTTATCGCCTGCAGGACAAGAGCGCCTGCAGCTTGATCGCACCTTGAGCGCGAATCACCAGCATGTGCTGATGCAGCAGCTTGAAGCACAACATCCTGAACAAGTGTTACTTGGTAATCGAATGCTGCTGGGACCGTTCGTACATGAAGGCTATCGGATTCTGCTGACGCGGCCCGCAACCCCTGCAGAAACCGAAAGTCAGGTTATTTCTGAACGGCAAACCCAGCGCATTCAAACACTTGCGCTACTGTTCGGTAGTTTCTTTATCGCTATCTTGTTAGGTGTATGGTTAGTAATGCCGTTGCGTCGCTTGACCAATGCCACCCGTGAAATTGCCAAAGGTAGTGAACAACCTGAATTGAAGCGCTTGCCCAAGCGGAGCGATGAGTTAGGCCAATTGGCGCGCGCCCTGAAAAGCACCGCGCGTGATCTTGCCGTGTCGCGTGATGCACAGCGCCGCTTACTTTCGGATGTCTCGCACGAATTACGCTCACCCTTGGCGCGCATGCAAGTGGCCTTAATGCTCAGTCAGGACGATGAAGATGACCCAACCCCAGAGCGTGAAGAACATCTTGCGCAACTTGGCCGCGATCTTGAGCGATTAAGTGCGATTATTGAGCGTATCTTGTCGCTATCACGCCTAGAAAATGGTTTGATCACCCTGCAAGCCGAAGAAATCAAGGTACATGGGTTGGTTGAGCAGTTGGTGAAAGATTTGCGCTATGTGAACGCTGAATTTGGTGAGCGCTTAAAAGTGCACGACAGTGACGCTTGGCCGGTGACACACACCGATCCTGAGTTGTTACGGTTGGTGGTCGAAAACCTTGTGCGCAATGCCCTGCAGTACACCGATGATGTGGTTGAGTTAAGTTGCCAACAGGTGGGTAGCGACTACACTATTGTGATCCGTGACCACGGTGCTGGGGTGCCGGAAGAGCAACTGGCACAGCTGTTTACGCCATTTTACCGGGCTGACCCTTCGCGCAACCACAAGGCTGGCGTTGGCTTGGGCATGGCGTTAAGCTTACGTACCGCTGCAGTTCTTGGTGGGTCGATTACGGCAGTGAACCACCCTGAGGGTGGCTTAGAAGTGACGGTACAATTACCACTTAGGGACGAGTAATTTATAGGAGCACGCCCGGTGCAACCATTAGCGAGTAAACCAAGTGATGCGCAAACCAAAGCGTGGCAAGCTTTTTACCGCGATACCGTGTTCCCTTTTTGGCAGCATCATGTCGAACGCTTCGAACTGGTGCGTCCGCATGAGCTGACGTTACGCTATTTTTTGATCCGCCCAGCCGGCGCGAAGGCCGTAGTACTTGTCAGCCCAGGTCGTATTGAAGGCGCAATTAAATATCCTGAGTTGGTGTGGGACTTGTGCCAACAAGGTTATGCGGTGGCGATTCTTGATCACCGTGGCCAAGGTTTCTCTGATCGCTTATCAGCCAACCCCCATCACGGGCATGTCCATCACTTTTCTGACTTTGTTGATGACTTCGCCGCTTTTGTGCGCGCTATTGAGCAGCAAACCCTTGAACATTATGGCAGCGCTTTACCACTGCATGTGCTCGCGCACTCGATGGGCAGTGCCATTGCGGCCTTGTATTTGGCGCGCTATCCCCACAAAGTCAAAAATGCAGTATTGTGTTCGCCGATGTTTGGTATTCAAACCGGTGCTGTGCCGACCTGGCTTGCTGCGGCAGTCGCTCATACCGGGGCAGTACTGAACCGTCTTTTGTCACCGAAACAGCCTTGGTACATCGTTGGCAGCGGCGATTACGCCGAAGTGCCTTTTGTCGAAAATGATCTTACCCACAGCAGTGCCCGTTACGTGATGTTCCGTGAACACTATCAACAACATCCTGAAGTGCAACTCGGTGGGCCGAGCTTCCGTTGGGTGGCGCAAGCGTTGACCGCCTGTAAGCAAGCAATCGCCGAAGCCGGCAATATCCATATACCGGTGTTGGTGTTGCAGGCAGGTCATGATGTGATCGTGGCGCCGCATGCGCAACAAGAGTTCGTGTGTGCCTTGTCACACCCCTACAGCCAGTTGGTGCGCATTGACAAGGCGAAACACGAGTTACTGATTGAAGCCGATGATTATCGCACGCCTACGGTGACGCAGGCGTTGGCGTGGTTTCGCGGTGAGCAGGGACCTCCGACAATGGGTCCATGTGAATAATCACATCGGTATCAGGAAAGAGCTCACGTAGGCGTTGTTCAGCCTTATCGGCAATGGCGTGGGCGGCGCGCAGTGATAGCTCATCTTGCAGTTCCACGTGACACTGAATAAAGCGCACCGGCCCGGAAGAACGCGTGCGTAAGTCATGCCAACCATGCACTCCCTCGGTCGATTTTAGTACCTCAATGATTTTCGCTTTATCGTCGTCGGGTAGCTCACGGTCCATTAGGCCTTGGAAGGCTTCCCAACCGATACGAATGGCGCCATAACCTAGATAGCAGGCAATCAAAATAGCAAAAGCGCTATCTGCCCAATACCAGCCGTAAGCACTGAGCAACAACGCGGCAATGACCGCACTGTTAAGTAATAAGTCAGATTGAAAGTGCAAATGGTCAGCGGCAATGGCTTTGGAGTCAGTGTGTTTAATGGCCTGGCGTTGCAAGATCACCAACCCCAGCGTGGCAACAATCGCAAACAGCGAGACGTAGACCCCAAGCGTTGGCTGGCTTGGCGCACTGCCTTGCCAAAGCTGTTGCGCACTGTGCACCAACAATAAGAGCGCTGAACCGGTGATCAATGCCGATTGCACTAGGGCGGCGAGCGATTCGGCTTTGCCATGACCAAAACGGTGCTCACGATCGGCGGGTTGGAGCGCATAGCGCACCGAGAAAAAGGTAAAAAGTGAGGCTAAGCCATCGAGCATGGAGTCGGTTAATGAGGCTAATAAACTGGCGGCATCGGTGGCTAGCCAAGCCCACAATTTGACCGCGATAAGGGTAATGGCGACGGTGACCGATGCACGCGTGGCGAGCTTGACCCAAAAGGCATAGTCTTTTTGCGTGCTCACTTAGTTGCCTCCAGCAAAGTCATGTTGGCGCCATGCTTCAAAACTAATGATCGCTACGGCATTCGAGAGGTTCAACGAGCGGTTGTTCGGCATCATTGGAATGCGAATACGGTGCTCCGCATCAAAGCTTGCCAGCACCTCATCAGGGAGACCGCTGGTTTCAGAACCAAACAATAATACTGCTTCGTCAGGATAGGCAACGCTGGTGTAACTACGGCTGCCTTTGGTGGTGCAGGCAAACATTGGGCGCTCGCCCATGGCCGCTTTAAAAGCGGCAAAATCAGGGTAGCGTTTCACATTGCTGAGATCATGATAATCGAGCCCGGCGCGGCGTAATTTCTTTTCTTCAAAATCAAAGCCCAGCGGCTCAATTAAATGCAATTGGCAGCCATTATTGGCCGACAAACGGATAATATTTCCCGTATTCGCCGGCATCACCGGCGTATGTAAAGCTATGTGAAACATCTAGTCTGATCCTGTCGCAGATGCTGAGGTCGGAGGTGGTGTGGTGTCGAAATACGCACGCTGGAGCATTTCCTGGCTGTAGACTTGGTCGATACGGCGTTCTTCCACCAACAAGCGGAAGGTGCGATCAAACCAATCACGTAAACGGTAGCCGCGCGGGTTACGGTGAAACGCCAAATGTATTGGCAAGCCGTCGCGCAACTTGTGCTTGGCGTACGGCGACTCACTCCAGTCGGGAGCGTCTTCTTCATAAGCGACGACGGCGCCAACGCGGCCCATGTCGAGCATGGCGAAACAATCGAGGTAGTCCGATACTGAGTAAAACTTCAGTTGGTTAGGTAGCAACTGCTCGTACTGATAGCCGGCGACATGGCAGACCGGACGTTCCAGCGCCCCCGCGAGGGTGTCACTGATGGCGTCTTGCTGCTTGGCGAACAAGTACAAGGCGCGATCGAAGTTTATATGAGTACGGGACAAAATGGTGTCGTCGGACACTTGTACCGCGACCGTCCCCACTAACGCATCGAAACGTTCTTCGTCAAAGCCGCGGTAGGCGCGGTTCACACTGTTGCTGTGGAAGTTAATGTCATCGGTAACGGGCTCGAAAATTTCCCGCATCAATTGCCAGTAGTAGCCGCTACCATCAAGGTTGGTGTAGCCCGGCCAGTGCCCGGCTGTCAGAGTGACCGATCCAAATTGCGGCAGACTCATAAAATGTTGCATGGAAAGGCTTTGCGCGTCGTGTTCTTGCATCAATTGCGCCACCCGCCCCGAGCGCGCCAAACGATGCAAGATGCGCTCGAGCTGTGGGATCAGTGCAGCATGGCGTTCATGCAAAAAGTGATAGCCCGTGTTGCGCTTGAACGGCACCACAATAGTGTACGGATTATTAATGCACTCGAGCTGTTCGGCTTCGAAACTGCTAAGTAGCATGGCCTCGACGCGGCCATTTTCGTACAGCAGTTTGGCTTGCTCAAAGCTCAGTGCTTTAATATTTGGCTTGCTTACTTCATGCTCAGCCAAGACTTGCTCGGCAGCATGAGTGCCACCAATGTAGGTAAAACTTTCGATGTCATTAAAGCTGCATAAGCCACAGTTACGGCGGTCTGCAACCAGCACCATCTCGGCTTCGTAGAGGGGAAAGTCGACACGGCGTAAATGCTCAAAGTCTTTATCGATGGTTGGAATACGACCGAGCTCGCCGGCGATATGGCCCTTATTCGCTTCGTTCAAGCTACGTTCGCGCGGCATTTCAACAAAGCGCAGGCGAATCCCCATTTCAGCATAGGCTTCGGTCAGTAAGGCAACCGCAAAGTTAGCGATGGGCGAAGCTTCAGGCTGGCGAAACACCAGTTCTGTCGGCGGTTCGGTGCTGGTGCTCTCGGGCGTGTGATCGAGCGCGCGCACTGGCGCCGTACTCGTCAGAAAGAGCACCGCAATGAGACTGAACCATGGCCAACAAAACGTGCGGGTTGAATGCAACTTCTGCGCCTCACATAAGGTCTTAGGTATTGCGTGCAGTATAGCAGCTCGGATACCGATGAAAAGGTGTTACACTGTTCTCCATTACGCAAGTCTATGAGGAGTCAGCACATGCGTCAGTTTATTTGGGCCGCAGGTTTGGCAGTGCTTGCCGGACTGAGCTCGGGCAATGCGTTTGCGCAAACGAAGAATAGCGCGCAAGAGCAAGACGATTACTATCCCTTGATTCTGCTCGGTGATGCGCTGGAAGTCTGTTCTAGCATGGCCTGGCAGCGTTGTTTTGATACCGATTGGTTAGACGTTGATAGCATGCGTAGCGACCGTTATTTGAACCTCTCGGAAAAGTCGATCACACCTTTGTTGGCTGGTAAGAATTGGCCGATGCGCACACAAGTGCGCGACGATCTAAAAGAAGCCTTGGAACTATTGAAAGACCGCATCAAGCAAGATGTAGTGTCTGAACGGGTGTTCCTCGAAGAGTTTACCCGCCGTGCCACGCGTTACATGTACGATCAGCTCTCAGAGCAAGATTGGAACATGATGATTGACTACCTTGAGCTGCCGGCGGCGAGCGATGCCGTGTATGGCGTTAATTTGAAAGCGACCAAGACGGGCGCTGCGCGTGATTATTTAGAGATGATTGTCGGCGAGGCCAAACAAGCTGCTGACGGTGAGACACCGCACGTGTTGGTTGTGACCGCTGCCCAGCGGGATAGCCTCGATTTGGTCAATTACTACCTGCAAACCTTTGCCAGTGCTGGTGCTGACGCCTCATGGTTACCGCTCGATGTCGCCGTTATGGCGGCGCGTGAAGCTGACGCCTGTGATGAGCTTGATAGCTATCGTGAGACTGAGATGGGCGCCTATCGTCGAGGTGTCGTGCATCGTGAGTTGAATGCCCGCCAAGTCGCGTTTTGTGAAGCCGGTGATGTCTTGACCCAGTTGCGTAATGCCGATGCCGTGTATTTTGCCGATGGTAATCCGGATTTGTTGCGGCCATTGTTTGTCACCTCGCGCAATGAGCCGAATGAACTGGCGGTGGCCATGGCGGAGCGGGTAGCGAAGAACAAACTGGTGGTGGCGGCGGCCGGTCGTTCCGCCAATGTGTTGACTGGCAAAGCGGTATTAACCGGCGGTAGCAGCCGTGAAGCGCTGCGCGAAGGCGTGTTTGCAGCACGCGTGCCGGGGTTGGGTTGCCACAAAGACAATACGTGTCCGCGTAATTTGAATGAGCACAGCGTGACCTATCATCCGATGGGCGGCATAGGCTTGTTCCGCTGGGGCACCATTGATACCCGCATGGGAGAGCAAGGCAACCATGGCCGCTTATTGCGCGTGGCAGCAACCAACCGCGTGCCTATGGCGGTGGGGGTCGATGCCGCGACTGCGTTGGCGGTGAACCTACGTTCGGGTGACTTTAAAGTGGCTGGTGAGCGAGGGGTGTTTGTCGCCGTAGGCGCACAACAGAACGAGCGTGCGGTTGCCGCTGGTTTTCATTATTTGATGGCCGGTTCGACGGGGCGTTTTAGTAATGATGGTGTCAGCAACGTTAGCTTTGCTGATGAAGCAGAAGTGGTGCAGTTAGAGCCAACCACCAATTTCTTGGGTAGCCGTGGCATGTATGATGCACTGCGCTTGTTGTGTCGTGAACGTGATTCGGTGGAAGTGAAGCAAGACGAATTCACTTTAACTTTGCTGGGTGGCGAAGCTGCGACCAAGCAGAAAGCTGGTGCAGAGTGTCAGGTGCAGAATGCGCGCATTGGCATGCAATACGCGCCACCTGAGAAGTTCTAAGGCTTAAGCAACCCCATATTGGGCGCGGTACGCCGTGACCGCGTCCAAATGCTCGGCGAGTTCCGGGTTGTTTTCCAAGTAAGCGATCACGTCATTAAGTTTAACGATGCTCACCACTTTGGTACCGAAGTCGCGTTCAACTTCTTGAATTGCGCTAAGTTCACCTTGGCCTTTTTCTTGACGATCGAGGGCAATCAATACCCCAGCCAGTTCCGCATGGTTGGCTTTGACGATTTCCATCGACTCGCGAATGGCCGTGCCAGCGGTGATGACGTCGTCAACCAACATGATTTTGCCTTCGAGTGCTGAACCGACCAAGTTACCGCCTTCACCGTGGTCTTTCTTTTCTTTACGGTTAAAGCAATACGGCACGTCTTTGCCAAAGTTATCAAACAAGGCAATGGCGGCCGCGGTGGCAATTGGAATGCCTTTGTACGCTGGGCCGAACAGTACGTCGTAAGCGACGCCGCTGTCTTCAAGTGCTGAGGCGTAGAAGCGCCCCAAACGCGCTAAGTCAGCACCTTTGTTGAACAGACCAGCGTTGAAGAAATACGGGCTGGTACGGCCTGATTTTAAGGTAAACTCACCGAACTTCAGCACCCCACGCTCGATAGCGAAGGCGATGAAGTCTTTTTGATACTGTTTCATAGTCGTGTCCTTCTGATGCTGCGGCTTAAGCTAAGGCTTGCTTTTGTAAGTCCATCAATTCGCGGATGGCGTGACGGGCTAAATCGAGCATGTCGTTCATTTCTTCAAACGAGAAAGGTTCGCCCTCAGCGGTGCCTTGCACTTCAATCAGTTTGCCCGCTTCGGTCATCACCACGTTCATGTCGGTTTCGGCTTTCGAATCTTCAGGGTAGTCTAAGTCCGCGACCGGATGACCGTTGTAGATACCGACCGAAATCGCCGCCACCAAACCTTTCAACGGATTGGTTTTGACCAAACCTTCTTTGCGCATCCAGTTCAGCGCATCGACCAAGGCCACACAAGCGCCGGTGATCGAGGCGGTGCGGGTGCCGCCGTCAGCTTGTAGGACATCACAGTCGATGGTGATGGTGTTCTCGCCAAGGGCAGCAAGGTCAACACAGGCGCGCAGTGAACGGCCAATCAAACGTTGAATTTCAACAGTACGGCCACCTTGCTTGCCACGTGCCGCTTCACGGTCCATGCGGCTGTGGGTTGAGCGCGGCAACATGCCGTATTCAGCGGTGACCCAGCCTTGGCCCTTGCCTTTTAAGAAGCGTGGCACATTGCGGTCGACGCTGGCGGTGCACAGCACCTTAGTGTCACCAAACTCAATCAATACCGAGCCTTCGGCATGACGCGTGTAATTGCGGGTGATGGTCACCGGACGAATTTGCTGGGCGGTACGGCCACTTGGACGCATAGTTTGGCTCCTATCTGGGCTTATTTGGACGTTAAGCTAGGTAAATTTGGTCGGCGATTATAGCAGATTTTCAGCGTGGCTGTACTGAACCTCGTTCGGTGCTAAACTATCGCCAGTTTCAAGTTTAAGGACCTTATTTATGATTCAAAGCATGACCGGTTACGCGCGCCACGAAATGAAGGCCGAATGGGGCACAGCTACGTGGGAAATGCGCTCAGTGAACCAGCGCTTTTTGGAAACTTACTTCCGCATGCCAGAGCAGTTCCGCAGCATGGAAAACATGCTTCGCGAAAAATTACGTAAGCAATTGCAGCGCGGTAAAGTTGAGTGCAACCTGCGGGTGAACATTGAGCAATCTGCCGAAAGCGGTCTGCAATTGAATGAAGATTTGGCCCGTAGCGTGATTTCGAGCGCCAATTGGGTCGCCAACCAAAGCGCCTCGTCGAACATCAACCCGATTGACGTGCTGCGCTGGCCGGGCGTAGTGGCCCAAGACGAAGCCGACATGGACGCCATTCAAAATGACGTGTTGGCTGCTTTTGAAGCCACCTTGGCAGAATTCATCAGCAACCGCGAAAGTGAAGGTAAAGCGCTGGAACGTCTGATTGAGGAGCGCCTTGAAGGTGTGTCTGATCAGGTGGTGATTGTGCGCAAGCGCATGCCAGAAGTACTCGAGTGGCAACGTGAGCGCTTACTGACCCGTCTTGCCGAAGCCCAAGTGGAACTTGACCCACAACGCCTTGAAGCTGAAATGGTGATGCTGGCGCAAAAAACCGACGTGGCTGAAGAACTCGACCGTCTCGACACCCACGTGATCGAAACCCGCAAGATCCTCCGCAAAGGCGGCGCCTGCGGCCGACGCCTCGACTTTATGATGCAAGAGTTCAACCGCGAAGCGAACACCCTCGGCTCGAAGTCCATCAACACCGACATCACCGCCGCCGCCGTCGAACTGAAAGTGCTGATCGAGCAGATGCGGGAGCAGATCCAAAACATCGAGTAAGGTCATGTTAAGTTTTGTTAAGTATACTAAGTTTGGATAAGGTCGCGTCATTGCGGCCTTTTTCGTATCTAATGGTAATGCAATGTTCGTGATTGTCCGCTATATTGTGGTGACAAGGGTGGTGACAAGGGTGGTGACAAGTAATTTATGGGGTCTCCATCTTTAGGTTTTGTCACCACATGGAGATAGTCATGAACAGTAGTCAGATCAAAGCACTTTTTAGAGCCGGAGAGGACGTTCGGAAAAGTGTGGGTGATGGGCTCTATTTCAGAATTGAACAAGGTACTGCTTCATGGTTTGTGCGATATACCTATGCGGGAAAGCGCAAGACCATCACCTTGCTGGAAGGATATCCGAACTGCTCATTGGCTGACGCTAAGGCGCAAGCTGCCGTGATTAAATCAAAAGTTAGGAATGGTGTTGACCCTCAGCTTGAAAGGCGCCGAGAAACTGGTGGTGCTATTCAGACGGTGAATGACTTGTTTCATGATTGGTTCGAGCGTTCAGTAAAGAACCGCGTTAAGCATCCCGGCAATGACGAACGCGTATACCGTAATTACCTCAAAAACCGCTTGGGCAAATATTCGCTAAAAGACATTACACCGATTGATGTTCGCAATGTTCTTGATGAGCTGCTGCAGACAGGCCATAAGACGACCTCGGCGCGAGCATTGAGCATTATGAAGCGTATGTTTAATCATGGCATCAAGCTTAATTTGGTCAGCAGTAACCCTGCGATCTATTTTACAGGAGTTGATATAGGTCAAGACTATTCGCCTCGAGAGCGCTCATTGTCGGAGACTGAGATAGAGGTGGCATTTGCTACTTTCCGCGAGCAACAAGATATCTTCACTCGTGACAACTATCTTGCATGCCTTTTGCTCTTGCACCTAGGCTGTCGAAAATCTGAAATCATATCGTCGCGGTGGGAACAAATTGATTTAGAGGACCAGACCTGGTTCTTTCCCGAGAACAAAACCAGTAAACCAATTACGGTGCCTATTCCAGATCAAATGCTACCCGTGATTGAAGAATTAAAAGTTCGCTGTGCAGGATCTGAATATGTGTTTCCATCACGCCGCCGAAGTAAACGGCGAGGATATATTTCTGACGATACGCTGAATCATGCGTTAGCCAAACTATTCGGACAGAAAGTTGATAGCAAGAAAAAGCCCTACCCAAATGTTCTTGGTTTAGCCGGAGTCGACCACTTTACTGTACATGACCTACGCAGAACCTATAGAACATTGCTTGCTAAGTTGAAAGTGCCAGATGCCATTGCCGAGCGATGCTTGAACCATGAGCTGCGCGGTGTCCTAAAGGTCTACAACAAATACGATTACCTTGAAGAGCGCAGAGAAGCTAACACCAAAGTGGCCGATTTCCTTGAGCCGTTGATACAGGGAGGTAGTGATGAGTAAACGTGATGAATTTATCAAAGGGCCTAATGTGCTCAGGCTGGCGCAAATAGAGCAAAGCTTGCAGAGGATTAAAGATGCTGGATTTGAGCGCGAGGCGGACTTGCTTAGGAGTGAGATTGAAATGCTGCGGCAGAAAGCTGGGGCTGTTTATGACTCGGTTGAGCCGGTTTTTGACGAGAATGTGAAACGGAGAAAACAGCCTAAAAATGCGGCAACAGTTCGACATCAAGGGCTTGAGGAGTACAAGAATCGTTTACGGGTGTGGGCGGCAGATACTTATCTTGCAGACCGGGAAAAAATGAAGAAAAAGGGTCACCCCTCCCGCTCCAAGCGAGAGGGAAAAAGCAACGCTGCAGATTGGCTACTGAAATTATATGAAGAAGACCGCCAGGTAGAAAAAGAAAAAGATGCGATCCCAAAAAATGCAGAAACGGGAAATCATAACGGGAGCCCTGAACCACCTTTGAAACCAAAGTTTAATCCGACAAAGAACTTCTTTTACAAGGCAATTCAAAATTTTTCGTGAAACATGCGCGCAACTCTACGGAAGGCGTGAATGTTGCGCGCATGTCGCCGACTCCCATCAGTTAATTTGCTTCTGACATTCACAACCTGTTAGAGGCAACGACATGAAAATACAAACCACAACCTTCATACCTGTACAAAGAAAACCTAAAGATCGTTTAGTTCGTGAGCGGGAATGCAGAGCAATTACTGGGTTAGCTCGTCAGCGACGCTGGGAACTTGAGAAGCAAGGTAAGTTTCCTAAGCGTGTCCATCTCGGTACGCGATCCGTTGCATGGCGCTTGAGCGATCTTGAAAAGTGGATTGATGAAGTGTCCGAAAATGGACTGACTTGATCCACAGGTGTCTTTCTCGGACTGTTAAGAGCGTCAACCCAACTTTTTTATCGTTCAATTATTAGAGCTAACGCAATAGTTGTGGCTCATGGAGGAGCAAAACCTGCCGCAATTTACTGGGTAATTAATAATATCTAATCTATGGGTATCTTATGGCTTTCAGTAATAGGGAAAATTGGTTTCATCACAGAGGGGTCGACTGGCAAGTCAATACCCGTGGGAGTGGGTTAGATCCCCAAATCCTTCGTAAGGTTATTGATGTTCCGTTATGGATGCTGACCCATCATCGAAAGGTGTTTCTTTTCCGATTCGACCTATCCTGTAACACATCGCAACCGAATAATAAGCAATTAAGTCGTTTTTTGTGTCGGATAAAAACTAAAATCTGTAGAGAGCACTACTCGAGAAGAGTAGCAATATGTTGGGCTCGTGAAATTCACTCTGCTAAGACCCCACATTACCATATAGCAATTGCATTAGATGGCAGCAGAGTTAACTCGTCCTACCGTGTGACGGAATGGATTGAACGATATTGGCGAAATTATGGGCGATATACAGCGATCAGATACTACAATCTAAATAGGCCTGACATTGATCAATTATTCCAAGTGGTGTGGCATTTAAGTTATCTAGCGAAACTTAGAGGAAAAGAAGTCAAGTTGAGCAATGTGCGGCGGTTTAGCACCTCATTGACGAAATTATACTGAACTTAATCGCGGTGATTCGACCTAATCTATAAATCTCAAGAACAACCTTTAGTTGGGCAAAAGGATTTGAAATGAAACGTAGCTCACACGACAAGCAATTCAGAGTACAAGCTGGCGACATTGTTACGCTCTCAGACTTGACAAAGTGGAAAGTTGAAGGGGTTAGCTTCCAGCACGAGATTAGAGTTCGAGTAAAGCGCAATAGTGTGATTCGTTACATGGCTGTTCACAAAGTTCGTGACCCTAACGGAGTTGCATTAATACCGGGAACGCATTACTTGGTGATCGTTGGAGATAGTGAGTCGAGATTCGCTTTAAGATTGCAGAATTTTGGACCGTGTAAAATGTCACACATAAGAATACAAGGGCGAGATAAGACAAGAAAGATCGGTGGTAAGGTCGTATCTCAAATCGACTACAAGAAATTTTGCGGGTCAGAACGAGCTTTTGATGAAGAACCAGAAACGATAGCTATTGAGGTGGGTAGCCAAGTATTAATGCGTTCTGATTTTGCAGCCGACCATTATTACGGAGCCATCGAGATGGCGGGAAAATACGGCATCGTGGAGTCAATCGATAAGCCGACTCGCCCCCTTGGTTGGGCATCTACCTTGATGGTGGATTTTAGCGGCGTTCGCAAACAGTATCGCATTTTTCGATTTATTGACGCGTCAGGGCATATGATGCAATTGGGATGGTCTTATCGTGTTGAGAGAAAAAACGGTATGCTGACCGCTAAACCCATCCGAAGAATAGACCCTGATCGCGTTGAGTGGAGTGACCCGGATCCGTAGCAACTAATTCATATCAAGACGTCGGGAGTCTTCTCACCATTCACCGTAAAATGCTTGACAACGAAAAGTTTACAAACCATCTTAAGAGCATACTCGCTCGACCAATGACCTAATTTGTGATAAATTCGGGCACCCGTTTTGACGGGTTAGGCAAGGGAGAAGGATCATGTTTGACGCATTAATAGTTTTTGTAGTTGGCTGTCTCGCAGTGTATGTGGGCTTCCAAGTAGCGCTATATAAGAAATCTCGGGCTATGAAGCGTCGAGAGGTTGAACTGCGCGAAAATGGCGTCACCCCGTCTGGTTCTGGTTTATGTCATGGAATCGTCATTGATAAAACTAACAAGCGGCGTGTAGTGCATGATGAAAAGCCCAGCGATTCGTGGTTTAAACGCTTAGCATAAAGTTTGCTTGCTGGCACCTAATTATTACAATAAGATCCCGTCAACTAGACGGGATTTTTTATGCATAAACATAAATATATAGGATGGATTCCTTGCGTAAACGGTAACCTTGATTTCGGGCTAATGAAGGTCGGTATTAAAGGTGGATTTACAGACAAGAAAATCAGTGATGAGCGAATTATTGAGCTAAATCATTCTGCATCGGGAGTGTCGAGCAAGCACGACAGACTAATCGTTCTTCAATCAAGAGTTAATTGGCGAGACACTGATGAGCATGAAGAATCATTAGGAGCTTTTCGAGTCTTTGTTACAGCTAAAGTTTCGGTCTCCGATCATATGGACTGTAGAAGTTTAAGCGGTAATATTCTGCTATATCCGAAGGAAGCTGAACCAGCGGATAAAAACGAAGTTCATGACGTTTCGGTCCATCAAATTTCTCATGAGCTAACTAAAAGTAATATTAGTTCAGAGTTTGATAAGCTTGATAGCCAAATCAATGACCCTCGCTCTATTACAGGTCTTCACAGTGACTGTTTTAAAGCTTCGTTTAAGTTCAATGTAACGCCTACTGGCTTGATTAGAATTGAGCAAAACGAAGGTGGTGATGAACTCGATGATGAGAGTTTGTACCTGTTAGCCCGACAGGCATTTTATTATTTAAAGTATTCAATCCATAGTCATCGGCACCACGTTGATGAACAAGATTCTTTGACCACTATCACGCCTGAAACATCAGGGTGTGGTCTTCGATTACTTGGTCAACTTAAGCGTGAACTAACCTCACTTAGCAGAACCCAAAGAATTGATAACAGGCTGCACGAGTCTAACAATGCTAAAGGTATAATCGGCTACGCTAAGTCATTAGTAATTGCGTTGTATAGAGAAAACCTGATAGATGAGTCGGAGCGCGATAGAGAGCAAAAATATTTAGAAAATGTAGAAACTTCCTTTGAATCTCAAGAATATACAATTACGAGAGCTGAACAAAAAGTTGAAACTATAAAAGCAAAATCAAAAGTATGGTTGGGGTTTGCACTCATTTCCATTTGGGGATTTACAAATTTTAATTTTCAAAGGTCTCCTAAAGTGGAATTGACTGGCAACTTATCATGGTTTTGGCCTCTTCTGATTGTTATTTTTGCCTTCATTCTTTATCTAGCCACGAAAGAGTACTATTCGAGAGTGTCTAATGCTCAGTTTTTGGTAAAGCTCTATGATATACGGGGTTCTCGTATTTTGTTAAAAATTTCGCTGGCGCTCGTTGGCATGATTGCATTGGTATGGGCTTGGTGGACTAGTTAAAAATTGAGATGAGCTTTTGCCAAGCAACATTGCCGATTATTATTCAGTAAACAAAATTAAATTGAGTAGCTTCATGAGCAGACAGAATTTTATCCCTCCTAAAGCAACGTATTGGAGGTAATTTAACACCTGGCTGAATAGACGCTCTGCCCACCACCGTAGTAGCTGGTCATCAGGTGATGGAACGCTGCCTCGCACTTCTCGTTGTAGACCGCCTCATCGAAGCTCTCCGGTAGTCCCCGGTCGAAGACGATTTCCAGGGTACGGCGGACATCGCCCTTAGCCTGGGCCTTCTTCCGCCAGTCCAGCACCAGCTTCTCCTCCTTGAGGGTCTCCAGAAGCTCCCGACACATTGCCTTCACCTGCGCTACCTCCTTGTCGGTCATCTCCGGTGCTGGCTTGGTAATGATATCGAACAGCGCCAGCTCCTCTTCGGTCAGCCCCTCACGGATTGCCCGCTGGTCTTCCTCCTGCAGCTCTTCGGTGAACTTCATCAGCTGCTGGAAGAACGCCTCGATGTTAAGGCTTCCCGAGTTGTACTTCTCGATCAGCTTCTGCAGCTTCTCCATGAAGTCGGTGCGGCTGGGGTTCTTGGCCACCATGCTCTCCAGTTTCTGGTTCAGCAGCGCCCGTAGCTTCTCTGCCTCGGTGCGCTTCTTGCCCTTATTGAACCGCTCCTTGAGCTTCTCGAAGTCGATCTGGCTGAGGTCGAATAGGGGCTTGTCATCCTCATCCTCGATGACGTAGGGCACTGGAGCGACCGACTGATCCAGCAGGTCGTCCACGTCCTTCATCACCTGAGAGATATCCACCTCGGGCTCAAGGGCTTTGATCTTCTGGGCCAGTACGGAGAGCAGTACCGCATCGGGGGCCAGATCATTGGCTGAGGGGTCGGGGAGGATGGCTCGGTAGACTCGGGAGGTGGCCCTGGCTAGGTTCAAGAAGGCCTTCTTGGTCTCTTCACTCTCAAGTAGCTTCTCAACGGCATCATCCAGCAGGGCAACCTTATCGAAGCCTCCAGCCGTTTTGATAGCCTCTGTGTCTACCTGCTTCTCGGTCAGGAAAGTGATCCCCTTGGCCAACAGATGCTTGAGGTACTCCACCAGTTCGGCCTTCTGGTGGATCGGTGTATCACCGTCTTGGGGTGGCTCATCCCCATATCCAGGTCTCGGTTCAGCGACCTTGGATGAAGCTCCACCGTAGATGGCCAACGCTTCCTGCAGCTTTCTGAAGACACCCGCGTAGTCCACGATCAGACCCGCTTCTTTGCCGGGGTACTTGCGGTTGGCCCTGGCAATCGTCTGCATCAGGGTGTGATTCTTCATCGGCTTGTCGAGGTAGATAGTTGAGCAGGACGGCACATCGAAGCCGGTGATCCACATGGCGCAGACAAACACCAACCGCAGGGGGCCATCAGGATCCTTGAACTGCTCGTCAAGGTCTTCCTCCACCATGCGCTTGCGGTGGGGCAGGATGTCGAGACCTTTATCCGCCAACTCCTTCACCTCATTCTGACCTTGGGAGACCACCACTGCCATGTCGGTCGTCTCCAGCACCTTGATTTTGTGCTTGAGAGCCTCCTGCTGCTCCTTTGGGGCCGATGCCAGGTCAGCCTGAAGTCGGGCCAGGTAGTCTTTCCAGTGGGCCTGAACCTTGTTGTACATCTTCACGGCGGTGGCCTTGTCGATGCAGACCATCATGGCCTTGCCCTGATGCCCCCTGCCGACGAAGTGCTGTACTAGATCCTCGGCGATGGCCTCCAAACGGTCGTCACGGGTGATCAGGTGATACTCACGGGCGAATACGCGCTCGACCTTCTTCTCTTGATCCTCGTCCAGCTCGGCATCTTCCAGCAGCCGAGTCAGATCGTCGTTGAGGTTCTCATTGATCAGCTGCAGCTCGGGGATCCGGTTCTCGTAGTACAGCGGTACCGTGGCCCCATCGGCAATGGACTGTCCGAAGTCGTAGACAGAGATGTAGTCCCCGAACACCTCCTTGGTCTTCTCCTCACCAGCCATCAGCGGTGTCCCGGTGAAGCCTAGGAAGGCGGCATGAGGCAGCGCCGTCCGCATATTCATCGCCAGGGTGTCGTACTGGGAGCGGTGAGCCTCGTCGGTGATGACGATGATATCCTGGCGGTCGGAGAGCTTGGGGTAGGTCTCGCCCTGCTTGGTGCCGAACTTCTGGATCAGCGTGAAGACGTAACGGTGATCCTCGCTGAGCAGTTGCTTGAGATGAGCACCGCTCTCGGCGTGGGCCTCTACCTCGTTGACTGCACCCGTGGCCGCGAAGGTCTTGTAGATTTGCTCGTCCAACTCGTTACGGTCGGTGACGATCACGAACGTCCAGTTGCCGGGGATGGTGCGGTGGATCTTCTGGGTGAAGAACACCATGGAGAGCGACTTGCCCGAGCCCTGGGTATGCCAGAAGACCCCAAGCCGACCTGCCTCACCGGGAGGGCGATTCTTGATGCGCTGCAGCTCGGCGATGGCCTTGTTCACCCCCAGGTACTGGTGGTTCTTGGCGATCTTCTTGATGGTGCCGCCCTGGGCCTCCTCGAACACCGTGAAGTTCTCCACGATATCCAGCAGCCGCGTCCGCTCGGCGATACCTCGGATGGCGGTCTCCAGAGACACCACGCCTTTCTCACCCTCGTCGTTGATCCGCTTCCACTCAAAGAGATGCTCCCAGGGGGAGAAGGTGCTGCCCACCAGTGTCTCAGAGCCGTTAGAGAGCATCACCACGGCGTTGTAGGTGAACAGCTGGGGGATCACCGAGCGGTAGTCGCTCAGGTTGCCATCATAGGCAGCTTTGAGGGTCTTGTGGCTGGCCTTCAGCTCCACGAACAGCAGTGGCAGCCCGTTCACGAAGCCGACCAGATCGGTGCGTCGTGTATGCAATTCGCCCCTTACCCAGAACTGCGAGGTCAGCAGGAAGTCGTTCTCCTCGGGCTGGTTCCAGTCGATCACCCGAACGGTCTCGATAGCGGTGCCACCGTCGTCTTCGGACACCTCAACCTTTACGCCATCCTTGAGCAGCTGGTAGACCTCCAGATTGGCGTTCACCGCCAGCAACTTGGAGCGGTCTCGGGTCAGCTCCTCGATGGCCTTCTCCAGGGCATCGGCGGGCAGCTCGGGGTTGAGCTTCTCCAAGGCCACGCGCAGCCTGGGCACCAGCACCACATCCTGCTGTGTCTGCCGTCCCTCGCTTGATACCGTACCCGACCACTCTCCGTAGAGATTGGCGGTGTCCCAGCCCAGATCAGCGAACAGCTCGATAGCGGGCTGCTCGACCAGGGCATCCTCGGAGTAGGCGTAAGCGGGGGATGGCGGGGGCGTCATGCGGCTTCGACCTCCTTGTCGTCGGGCATGGGAATCTCGGATACGTCGATCTCACCGGAGACCAGCTTGGGGAGCAGCAGGTCGCGTTGGGCGCGTAGGTTGGCCGTTTTATCCTTCAATGCCAACATCAACTTAAGCATTGGTAGAACTTGGTGACCAAATCGCTCTGCAACGCTTTCGCTTGGGCGCACCACTGGAAAGTTAAAGTGGCCCTTATTCAGCGAAGGTCGTGTTGCCGCTTGCGAAGCCCCTAAAAGGTATTCTTGGGTTTGAGTCATTGAGAGGAAACCTCGCAACCACTCTCTATAACTTTCATTTTTTGGCACAATCTTGGCCAGCGCGACGTTGTATGCTCCAGCAATGCCAAATCTAGCTTTTCCAGCCTCTCCATACTTATCGACCAGAATATCTAGTCGGCCGCAGATCTTGTTCCTCTTGCTCTCGGGGATATATGTCAGATAGCCATCAGACCTATAGTCGCGATTTTGTACGAATCGTACGTATCCCTCTTTTGCCTCATAGATATGCTGTGATTTTGGCGGCTGTGCTCCACCAATAAAATCGACAAGATCGATGAGTTTACAAACCTCCCACCCCTCAGGAATCTCCCCAAGCTCACTTTCCTTGAAGCTCACGTCCTCATGCCCAGGGAAGCGGAAGTGGACGAACCACTCCTCGTACAGCAGCCGGGCCATCTCCTCAAGGATATCGATGCGGCGCGTGTTGTTCTCGATGAGGTCGTCGTAGGTGGAGAGGATATCGACGATAATCTTCTGTTGCTCAATCGAAGGAAGCCGTAAAGGGATCCTTTTGATTATGTCTTGGTTCAGAGAGGCCATGGTGGCTCCATGCGAGCACTGCTGCATCATCCAAGACTGGTGTTCGTGGGTGAGAAATGTGAATGATAGGTACTTGGATAGTACGTTTGCTTCACTCAGAAGCCTGAGCCGTAAGCAATCTGACCCCTGAAACCAACGATTTTGAGCGTCTGTGATATAGACATGTCTTTCGACAGCTCCCTTCCTGCCAAAAACGATGTCACCTTTTCGTAGTAGGTGACCAGAGAGCCTTGTCACTACGTCGTCAGGGATATATTCCAGCTTGTCGTGCCGGATGTTTCCGAAGCCGATATTCCTAACATTGATGACAGGTGTGCCCGTCTCGACATAATCACTTGCTCGGAGCTGAGTTCCGAAAGGTCCGGTCTTGACCTCGGCTTCCGCACGTTCGACAAGGTCGCCAACAGTGATGTTGTTCCAACTCATGATGCTGCCTCAAGAACACCAGCAACATTACTCCCAATCACTTCCTCAAGCTCCCTTGCCTCAGAGTTCAGCACCTCCAGCTCCTCAGCCAGTTCCTCCAGCCTCTCCGTGAAGTCCACATCCTCGGCTTCTCTTGCCGCTGCCCCAACATATCGACCTGGGTTCAGCGACCAGCCCTGCGCCTCGATTTCATCACGAGTCGCTAACTTGCAGAGCCCAGGCACATCGGCATAGCCCTCGGCCAGCCCCTTCTCGGCCAGCAGCGGCTCACTGCCCTGATCCAGCTCGATTGCTTCGCCACGGTAAAGGCGAACAATGTTGGCTAGGAACTCGATCTGCTCCGGCAGCCAGTCGCGGTGCGCCCGGTCGATCTGGCGATAGAGGTGGCGAGCATCGATGAACAGAACCTTGTCGCCGCGCTCGGTCTCACTCTTGGCTCGGTCGAAGAACCAAAGGGTGCAGGGTAGCGTGACGGTGTAAAAGAAGTTAGGCCCCACCGAGACGATCACATCCACTGCACCAGACTCAATCAGCTTCTGGCGAATCACCTGCTCGCTGCCTCGGGCATCTCCCGCAGAGTTGGCCATGACAAAGCCAGCTCGCCCGGTCGGCTTGAGGGAAGCGAAGAAGAGCTGAATCCAGAGGTAGTTGGCGTTGTCGGTCTTGGGCACACCGAAGGGGAACCGTGGGTCGCCCTCCAGGCGCTCCTTATCCACCCCCGAGACGTTGAACGGGGGATTGGCCATCACGAAGTCGAAGAAGCCGTCACCGTTCTTGTAGACTGCTCCGTGAGGATCCTCGTAGTAGGTGTTGGATACCCGGACATCGCCGGAGAGGCCATGCACCGCGAGGTTCATCTTGTTGAGGTTGACGGTAGTTTGATCCTTCTCGGTGCCGAAGATCGAGATTTCGTCCATGGCCGTCTTGTGGTGGCGCTCCACGAAGTCTGCCGAGTGGACAAACATGCCACCTGAGCCACAAGCGGGGTCGAAGATGCGCCCATGGTAGGGCTCGATGATCTCGACGATCAGCTTAACGATGGACTCGGGCGTGTAGAAGACACCGCCTTTCTGACCTTCCTTCAAGGCGAAGTTGCCCAGGAAGTACTCGTAGACCTTGCCGAAGGCATCCCCTGATAGATCAACCGGAGCGAGCTGCTTGAGAAGTTCCTGCAGCACCCAGTTGTCCAGGCGCGTGTAGGTTCGCGGCAGGGCACCCTTGAGGTCGGGGTTCTCGTCCTCAATGGCCTTCATGGCATCGTTGATTGCCTTGCCGATGTTGTCGCCCTCAGTGAGCGACAGCAGGTGCGAGAAGCGGGCGGTCTCGGGGAGGAAGATCACCCCCTCGGCCAGATAGTCATCCTTACTCACCTTGCGGCGGCCACCGGAACCCACCGGTCCGAGCTTCTCCTCGGCGGCTGAGTACTTCTTGTCGGCGTACTTCAGGAAGATGAGCCCCAGCACAGGTGCCGAGAACTCAGCCGGTTTAAGACCGGTATTCGCCCATAACTGGTCAGCTGCTGCCCATAAGCGCTTTGCTGCATTTCCTTTAACCACTATATACCCCTAAATAAAAGCTGATTATTGATAAGCTTTCAGCTTTTCAATCTATGATAATATCAAAAAGTCATTCTATTAATTGTAACTATATTCTAATGAAATTATCTGCACGCTCATATCCGGTCAAGATGAACCGAGTTTCAAATTCTAGGCTTACCGACTGAGTATGGTTCTAACCGTCAGTAAATTGATGCCTCGCATGGCAGATGGTCTACTCAATTGTGCACCTGTGCAAATGATTCCGCCAACGTCAGGTTCCACCGACAATCATTAGTTCGAGTATTATCGTTTAAGTTGAAGCTGGTTACCAAAAGTGTCGTCTGATTATCAAACTCAAATGGTGAAATGTTCTCGTTGCTTGGAAAATTTTTCCATGCAGGGTATATCAACACTAAGTCTCCTTGAGAATGTAATAATTTAGATCCATATGCCAACATCTGATAAAAATCTCGCTCATTTAACCCGTAAGTTGAGCCACCATTGTATACATCAAGTAGCTTCCACTTAGTATCCATGACCCAGCGCTTATCACCAATGACAACTTCAATATCTGGTCGTAACTTGAATACTCCTTTGCCCTTATGCTCGCAAAGGTACTCGGTGGCAAGCTGCGTCCTAACGGTACCTTTGTTGCCGATGGCACGTCGAAGCTGCTCAGCAACATAATTCTCAAATAGCTTTTCCATTGGGAAGAGCATGCTTATGCCGCGCCAGCCACCAGAGACAGAAAGTGGAACATGTTGGTTGAGGATAAACTCACACCAAGGCTTAATCGGGCGGTAATGCGTCAGCAAGCGGTCTGTTGACCAAGATTTGAAGTCAGCCCTAGGATCGGACGATTCAGGTAATTGTAGGAGCTGTGAGAGCATTTCGTGCGCTAACCGCCAGTTGTCGTTGTCCTGAGTGGCTGAGCACACAGCAACAAGTGCAGATTTGATAAGACGGTTTTCTGGCCTATCCGGTAAAAACAAGTCATGGCGAATGTTGAATAAATGCGCTTTTCCTGGTGGCTGGCGCAACTGTTTTGCGATATCCAGTTGGCCGCGTAAGAAGCGCGCTTCTTCCTCTCGAACTTGGTAATCGAACTGCAGACCTCGCTTTAGTAAAACTTCCAGCTCGCCCAAAAAACAAGTGATAAGCCATTCGCGAATAGGCATTTCAAATCGCTCAACATCGGCAAAGTCGGCCTCGCGCACTGAAAGCTGCATCGAGGTCTTGATTAGCCGTTTAAGCAAAGCGCGAGCCTCGGCCGCCGAAGTTTGTTCTGTTGTGTGCTTCGGTAGCACCTCAATCACTGTTCCGCAGGGTGACTCAAGTACGCCGACGTAATTATCCAAACGAAGAAGCTTCTGACTATCAAGTTCAAATAACGGGAGGCCATTGCGTCGAAACTGCTGCCCAAGTTCAACGAGCCAACGAAACGCTGACTCGCTAATATGTGCGCGATCAAGAGTGTTCACCGCTACCGGTGCAGTGGTCAAATAGGCGTATTCGCGAACGACAACCGTTGACGTCATTACTCAGCACTACCTACTTCATAAATCTGTTTGTAAGATGTCGCCTGCTCGAAAGCAGACTCATTCAATCGCCACCGGTCACGCGAGTTTAGTTGCACATCGCCGGGGAACAGCTCATCAAAATTAATCGCATCATCTTTTACGATAAATGCATTTGCTGAGGCTTTGCTTTGGTCATTCAGTACCCAACGGATGCGCTGCCAATCTTCAAAGAAGTATTCCTGAAGTAGCGGAATGATCTTCTGCTTAAAAATCTCAGCGAGGTCGGTTAAGGCAACCTCTGCTTTATCTTTCAAATGAATAAAATAGGCATGGCCGATACAGTGGTCTTTGTCGAGTAGCGCCGTAATTCGGCGATTGATAACGTCGAGCATCTTGTCAACGTCAATGCCGTCAATGCTGATTCCTTTGAGTTCTTCAGGAAGGGGAGGCATTTCAACGAAATCGAAGCGACGACGCAAAGCTAAATCGAGCCCTGCAAGTGAGCGGTCGGCAGTGTTCATTGTACCGATGATGTACAAGTTATCGGGCACAGAGAATCGGTCGCCAGTCAGTGGAAGTGTGACTTCTAGCGCTTCTGATGCACCAGAGCGCTTAGAGGGTTCGATTAGTGTGATCAACTCACCAAAAATCCGTGAGATGTTACCGCGATTGATTTCATCGATGATGAGCACGTAGTTCTGGCGCTTAACAGCTTTCTTGTCCAGTTGCTCACCCAGAGACTCAAGATGCGATATGAGCGATTGATAGTAAGGTTTTAACCCCCCATTAAACCTGCGTTCACCATTAAATATTGCCTCCAGGGTGCTGACAGATAAAGTATTAACAGAATCACCTTGGTTTTTATCAAACCTAATAGTATTTCCGTCTACTTCTGTGATGATGAATTTGGACCGCTTCATCGAGATTTGAACACCCTCTGGATGATCTTCAAATTCCGTTAAAAAAGCATCCCAACAATCACTAAATGAATTGGTAGGATTCTTCACTTCTGTGTTCTGGTGCTCCTTCGCATCTCTGACTATTTGACGGAAAATCCCGAGTCGTTTTTCATAGACTAACTTTTCATCATCAGTATGTGCGGTAAGCCCCTCCACAAAGTCTTCGTAACTAAAGCTTTGGTGAAAGGTGACGAACCGAATGCGCCCTTCGCGAATGAGTTCTTGGTACTTTGCTTTTAGCTCATCTCGGTTGGCCCAACTGAAATTTGGCTCTGCAGCTCGCACCGCGCGCTCAATGGTTGTGAACGTTTTCCCGGTGCCAGGTGGGCCGAATAGGATTTGATTGAGAGGCTGAGATACTTGTGTGGTGCTGTTGTTGGTCATTGATATCTCCTCAACCAAGCTATCTTCAATAAACCAATAACTCGCCAATTTATCGGATATTTTATTTGGAATGCTGATGCCAGAACTTTGGGGGCTCCAGCTATAATTAATGCCGGTTTCTTGGGATAGTTGATTCAGCTGGTTCAAGATCTGTTGACCAGCTTCAGGGGTGTTCCGTACGGCTACTGGTTTGAACTTTATATATTTTCTTGTTTTGGTTTCATCACCCCAATCTTTGTCTTCAAAAGACTCCTGAGTAACGATACCAGCTGCAATAATTCCCCTTGGTTCAACACCTACTTGCATGAGGTAAACACGATCTCCCACTTGTGGTTTGGTGCTATTGCAACTCCACTGTTGTTCGTTCCCCAGTTCAACGCCTGAATTACCGCCAACGTGATATTTTTCGGGATTCCACGTGAGTAAATAACTGTTGCTACTGGCAAAGTATCTTTTTAATAATCGCAAAGCAGATATGACCGTGTTGTTACCTTGCGCGCCGAACTCTTCAAATTCATGACCCGGTTCAAACTTTTGCACAAAGTTATCGACTTCTTCGCTTTGAGAGGACCACAAATCAAAACCTGCATGGTGTGCGGCTCTATTTACAGCTGAGACATACTGGCTAACCGTATTATTTGAATATGCCTCGCCATTGGATTTCCGCTCATTGCGGAGAAAGGTTTTGAATCCATTTGAGCTATAAGTCATTTGATTCCCTTCCATCATGAGTTGTTACAGTCTTGCTAGCTGGCGCAATGAGCGACCAATTATCTTCATATCTATCAAGTTCTTTGAGAGTTAGTATGGCTTGTTTTGAGTTGCCGCCGTTGGGGCGCCGGTAATTATGACGCTTAATAAAGGCAATAAAGCGTTCGACAGCCAGCTTCTGAATATCAGATTCACGGCAAATAAAATAGCGGGCATTCTCAATCTGACCATGGGGTAGATTAACCATGATCCAAAGCATATTCGGGTGGTCGAGTTGGAGTAATTCGCCAAAAGAGTATTTGCCGGTTGAATCAATACTGGTCTCAATCCAACGGTCAATTTGTGAGTGTACGAGGGTGTTAGCAGTGCTACATTTTACCTGAATCGGAAACGACGAAAGTGTTTTGCTATCGACCGCAGTCAAGTCAAAGCCCGGTACATTACCGGCATAGGGCGATGCATAATATCCAAGTGTGCCGAGTTTGGCCGCAACTAGGTTCTCGCCAATTTGTCCTATTAATTTGTTGTGTACGCCGCTACCCATAACAATCCCTGCGTTACTGAGAGTGCTTACCATCTCCGATCGCTAACATTAAATCAATAAAATAACGGTGATTTGGTACGTCGTGCAAATCATCGATAACGTCGATACACATTTATTGTGCTGACGATTATTGAAGTAACTAGACAAAAAGCGCCCCATAGAGCCCAGTAATCGCTAAGGCGGAGCATCGGGTAAATCAGGAAGCCAGTGAGTAGGAGTGTAAAAACAGAAGTAGATATGCCAACTATATGCTTGTGACTTGGGGCGATTCCAACAGCGGTAAAAACAAAAGCCATTCCTAACACGACATGCTCTGAAGTTACTAAGTAAAATCGGGTCCAAAAAGAGAAGTTTGAATAACCTTCAGAGGCGAGCCCGAAGCCTGTCACTAAAATCGCAAGACGACTTGCTAGATAGGCAATCACCACCGCTATTGGTAACATGATTATCCAACGGAGAACTGTCAACCACGCAATGTTCGGTCGCTTATTTTTGCTGTTGTCACTGGCCACACGCGATTCGACTTCAGCGTCTTGCTCAAACTGCTTTAACCATTCCTCGTTTTGGCGAATTGATTCATCGTGAAGCCATTGGTTATATTCGTGCATGACATTAACTGGCAGTTCTTCGTCGTCATACAACCCATCTTCTTCACGGACGAATAAGTAATTCTCGCGAACCATCTCCCAGGCTTCGTGCGCCTGAAAGCCCCCATTCATCAAGCTTTGCATTTCAGCCCACGTTTGCTCGACCGCATAATCAAGTGCATCTTCCAACTGGTTCGATGCACTCAGTTCGTTAAATCGTGTAGGTTGAAATTCTTGCCAGTGCTGGCGCGCCTTTTCTTTCCAAACCTTTGGCTCATAGCCGTAGCTCATAACTTATCCGTCCTTGCTTAACATTGTTTGTACCTGAATTGGGTACATGGTCACTTGTACCTAAGAATGGGACAATGCACAAGACACTTCATAGCCCACAACATCAGCGCTTAGTTGCCTGGCTCAAAAAAGCTAGATGCGACCAAGGACTAACTATGCGCGATCTAGCAGCGAAGCTGGGAGTCCCTCACTCCTTTGTGGGCAAGGTCGAGCAGTGCGAGCGACGACTTGATGTAATTGAGTTTGTTACGTACTGTGAGGCATTAGGAGTTAATCCAATCGACGGGATCAACCAATTGATGAAGTAGGGCCTAAGGGCCACGTGAGAGTGCGTGACATGGGAAAAATCCTCTATAAATACCTTGGTTTAGATGGGCGTAATCCCAGAACAACCTTTCTGAATGATGGCTTGTTCAGAATCACACAACCCCGCTTTTTGAACGATAAGCATAGTGAATCCCGACTAAAACCCTACTTTAACGAGTTCTCTCCCGCTGACTTAGATTGGGCTCGGCGTCAACATGCGAAATTTCAGGTACTTGCTGGTTATGTACCCAGCGATGAAGATTTAATTAGATTTCACCTCGAGCCCATGTCAAAGCGTTATATTGATGCTTTTCCTCACATGTTATCGATGCTTGATGAGCAGGTTAATTTCGATTCGGTTGATGACTATGATTACCACGAGCACGAAAAACTTGTTGAGAAGGTGAATGATCTTCTGGTTAATACTCTAAGCTGTTTTATCGGAGTGTTATCTCTGACGGCGGAAGACAGCAATAGAGAGATGTGGGGGAGATACGGTGCTGAGGGACGCGGGATAGTCGTTGGTTTCGATCGTGATTCTGATTTTTTTAAACAATACCCTGCAAAACCTGTGAGCTATGATCCCACCGAGCGAGGCTCAATCACGTATTACAAGGGGACTATTCGAGTTTTAGGATATCCGGCAAAGGATTTTTCGTCATTGTTTGGCGGGCCAACGGGATCTTTTTTCAAAGATTATCGCCCGTTTGAAACGCTCTTTAAGGGGCTTTTTCTCGCAAAAGAAGAGTATTGGAGCTACGAGGAAGAAACACGATTAGTCATACCTCTTTTCGAATCAGATGTGCAATCTGGCGACGATATTGACTTTGAGATCCCGAAGGAAATTTTAGAGCAAGCAGGGGCGGGATTAGCTCAGCATCATAAAGAAGTGTGTTTGAAGAAGATTCCTTTTGAGACGATACAATCGTTGACGCTTGGCTATGAGATGACCCAGGCGGAAAAGCAAGCGGTGAAAGATAAGGTGGAATCGACTGTGGCACTTCGTCACATCGAGCTTTTTGAAACCAAGGTAGATATTTATGGGCAGATCAAGAAAAGCCCCGTGAATTAAATGCGGAACACTTCATTGTGGTGACAAAAGTGGTGACGTAACCATCAATTTAACCATGATTAACTATTTATATCATATGCATACACTCATAAAATACATTCAGATCCAAAACATCGAATAGATTTCTGGGTAGAAAGTTGCCCGCCCAAGAATGTCCCAAAAGCCCTGCAATTACAGGGCTTTTTGTTTTCTCTATGTTTAACCAATCTCGAACGAGGTCACGCCAAAGGTCTTGGACAGGGGCAACTCGGGAGCATTGCCGGTATACATGCGTGCGGTTTCGAAACAGGGGGTCATATCAAAGCGCTTAACTAGCTCCATGCCCGCTTTATTCACGTTCGGCACATCAATGAAGATGGCAGCATCGTCTTTCACCAAAGCGATTAAATGCAAAAATAGTCGCTCCGCCAATTCTGGCGTCTCCGCAAACAATGGCGCGATCTTGTAACCGTCTTGGGTGGGTCGTATCACCCCATAACCGGACAATACGCCATCGTGTAGTACGCCCAGCGCGTGACTATCTTTTTGGGTGATCCATTGCTGTGTAAATTCGCTGCGTATGGCAGGGAAAAAGGCGCGATCATAGGCGTCGAGGGTAGGGAAAGGGATCTCAGCTAGAGGTACGAGGTCAATGGTTTCTGCTGAGGTTAATGCCTTATTGGCATGTGCAAAGTCTGAGGTATTTCCAGCAAATCGAATATTGCCATAGGCCAGCTCAAACCCTGATTTTTTATAGTTTTCTTGTTGCTCAACGACCCCGTCCAGTCCAATGTTGCAGGCATCAAGATAGCGCAATCCAGCCTGCCACATTTGCATGCCATAACCTTGCCCTCGGTAGGTGGGTTTCACAATATAAAAGCCCAGAAAACCAAAAGAATCATCGTATTTTATGACCGAGATACAGGCGATTGGCTCGTCGCCTAGATAGCCCATTAAAAATCCATTTGGGTCGGCTTTGTAGTAACTGTCGGCATCGTGGAATCCGGGGCTCCAGCCTTCCTGTGCGGCCCACGCTATGGCAAGATCCAGCTCGGATCGCGTCATGGTTTTAATCCTGAACGCCTTGTCGGTCATTTGCTATCCTTATCGTCTTAGCTATCGGTTTGCGGTTTTGTTTGTGAACCTCATGTTAGTATAGATTCTTCTTTTTTGGCGAGAAATTGATACGAGCGATGAAGCTTTTGCAGCGTAAAGTAGAGCGAAACAGGGTCGACCTCAAAAGCAAACGCGGCAAGACACACCAGCAAACCAGGAGCTCTCAAAAAGCATGCGTAAATCCGATAAGAAAATCGACAATGAAATTATCAGACGGCTGACCAAAGTTTGCGAAACCATGAAGGCGCGCTTATCCGGTTTTGTTTGGCTCACCCACGAGGTGAATTACCAGCGTTTTCCAGAGAGCTTGCTGGTGACGCTGGTGTTCGATGACCAAATCTCTGAGTCGATCTTACTTGAAGAGTTCGCCCTTATGCTTCCCGCCGTGCAAAATGCACTGCACCCTATTCTAAACAGAGACTTACCTGCGAAGCAGATTCAGGCGCGACGTGAACATACCCTGCACTAATAAAGCTTTCACGCCCGGCTAATGAGAGTGCTTAAATCACCAATCCCGCAGTTGCTGCACTTGCTTGATGCGGTCGCGTTGACAGGTGAGGGCTTCGAACACATCGTCGAAGCTTTGGTTGTCGGGTGCGAGGTTGGGTAGGGCGAAGTTGGCTTGGGTGAAAAACTCCCGGGCGTTATGGCTCCATCCGCGTTGCCACCAGTCCAGAATGAGCTCGCGTGATTCGAGTAAACGATGGCGGGTAGGAAGCTTATCTGATTTGGCCGCGTTTACGCTGGTTTTCGTTGGCAGCAGGTTCCACAAGTCATTGTTAGGCCAGCGGGCGAAAGGAAAGGCATGGTCAATGGCGTACGCTTGGCTGCGAATAGAGTCCCCAGACCAGCAGCAATCAACGCCGGCGTTTTGCATCAGTTCTTGTACACGATTCCGCACGCGTTGCGTGCTACGCTCAGGGTTTTCCCAATTTAAGGCATTGCGATAGTCGAGCGTGGTATAGGCCCGCGGATGCTCGCGGTTATAGCCTTCCATCAGCGTCACCCACTCGTTAATCAACGCCGGTTCAATCCAGACACTGAAGTGTGTCAGTGCGTCCCAAATCGCACGCGGCACATGAAAGTTACCGAGTGATGCCAAAAACGCATGATCAAGCACCAAACCGGTTTTTGGAGCCTGGGTGCGGCCAAGTTCAACGTCAAAGACGCCTTGTGCACTGCCGGGCAGTGTGATGTATTTCACCGGCATGTTGCGAATGGTACTGGCAATGTCTTTGAGCGTGCGATACACACTTCGCCCTTCGTCGGCGTCGGTAATCAGACGGCCAATATAAAAGTCATTGGCGCTAAACTGTTGCAGCGTCTGCCAGCCGGAGGCCTTCACGAAGCCTAGCCCACGACTGTTCGCTTGCTGCAAATTGTAGGTGTCGAGCAGCGGTTTATAAAGCTTCAACCAATACAGCGCCACTAAACCCATCGGCAAGGTCACATGGTTTTGTGTGCGTGTTAACACGGCCCCGGGATGGCCCTCAGCAATACGCAATAACGTACGCAGTAGTGCGACTTTATAGGTCGATGACTTATTGTCGTTAATGACGATATTGCGCAGCAATGGAAAGGCACCAGTGCCGTCGTCAGGTAGGGTGAGCAGCACGGTTTGCCAGTGCACGTCTTGGCGCTTCAGTTCATCGGTGCGTGGTTCAAGCAGCTTGTAGCTCAAGCCTTGTTGTTGAGCTAACTGCGCCAGTTCATCGGCAGATACCGGATGCATGGTGCGCGCATCAGGGCTCTCACCGTGGCGCAGCGATACCACCATTTTGCCATTGGGTTTTAAGAGTGAACTGAGCTTGCGAAAACTCCGCTGACGCGCTGACGGAGCAATATGCATCCACACGGCACTTAACAGGATCACATCAAACTTGGTGTTGAGCCCTTGCACGTGACGCAGCTCGGGCAAGCTGTCGTTCAACCAATGCACGTTTGGGCTGGCGTGATAGCGCTGGGCCTGTTCACGAATGCCATCGGCGGGCTCGACGGCGTACACCGTCAGCCCTTTACTTGCCATAAAGCGCGCGTCTCGCCCTGAACCGGCACCCACATCTAACGCAAGACCTTCGCTAGGCAGCGCATCGATCCAGTCGCGATGCACATGTTCGGCATCGAGACTGTCGTATTGTGCTGCCAGCGCTTCTGCGTGGCGCGTGTAGAAGTGAATGGTGTCGTCCATAATTTTCAGCGTATTGCCAACCTAAGTATAAGAATACGCCTACTATAATGAACTTTTCACCAAGAAGGAAAGGCCTACAACCGCCCACCTTCGAGCCAGGTCTGCACGCGCTCAACCTCGGCTTGTGCGGCTTGCTCGTCCTGCGCGGGGGCAAGGTAGACGTCGGGGATGACCCCGAGAACATCGACCGGCATGTCTGGCAAGCGGCGACTGCGCGAGGTGGCGTAGTACAAGGTCAGCTGCTTTGAAGGCAGCGCGTAGGGGCGCAGGTTCGAGTAGTCGAGGGCGCCATAGGTGCGTTGTCCGACAACCTTTACGCTGAAACTCTGCTGGGCGGTCAGTAAGAATTGCTCACAAGAGCTGGCACAATGTTTGTTGGTAAGTACTGCCACTTTGCTGGGCCGTTTTGGCTCAAGGGCTTCGACGGTTTTAAAGGTCGCAGCTTGCTCCTCAAGCGCGATGTAACTGCCGGTTTCTGCGGTACGCATCACGGCCAGCACAGGGTCAATATTGTCGGTGCAGGCGCTATCGCCCGGCATGAACAGGGCACATACGCTGGCTTGTGCGTCAATAGTTACTGGCGTGACCAACCACTCCATACCAATCTCGAGCCAGCCGTCGGCCATGAACCACGGCAATAACTGGGCATAAGTGCTATCGGAGCCACCGCCATTGTTGCGTACGTCGATAATCCAATTGGGGTGGTTCGCCAGTTGCGCGTGATGTTGCTGAAGTAACGCGGCAAGTGGCTTGGTATACGCCGCACCAAAACTGGGTACCGTCAGCAACAGGGTTTGGTCGCTAAGCATGCGAAGCGATGGTGCGCGGGTATCTACTTTCGGTGGTTGTGGTGCATCAGTCGTTTCTGTTGTTTCGGCTGCGGGTTCAACCTTCTTGGCCGGGGCCGTAACGATCACCTCAAGATGCCCCGAACGCCAGCTGCGCAGATAATTTTGAATAACCTTGCGGCACTGCTTCACATCGGTGACCTGGTTCGCTTGCGCGAGGGCTTCGGCAAAGGCTGCGTCAAAATGGGCTTGGCCTTTTTGCGCGAGATGGTCGTTAGCACCGGTATCATTGGTGAGGAGAAAGTCGGGGAGGAACTCTAGGTCCTGCACGCAGGCGTTGCGGGCATCAGCCTGTGCTGCTGCACTCAATCCCATACTGAGCAAAAGCAGTAGCGTCGCGGTGAATTTCATACATCGTCCTTGGTTATTGTTTTAGTTTTTAGTCAGATTTAGCCACAAACTCACGCACCCAGACATCGACAGTGACGGTCAGCTCGGTTAGCGCTTCCGCGCGGGCGCGGCCTTCGCTGCTGGCGCGGTAAAGGTGTGGCGTCATGGTCAGTAAATCACGAATGATGGCGTTCGAGGGCAAGTTTACGCTAAAGGTCACGCGTTCTGCGTTGGTCAGCTGCCAGGCGTCTTCCGCCACAGGCAGGGTGGCTTCTTTGTGTTTAATCTCGGGGTAAATCACTTGCTTAAGTTCCAACAAATGACTTGGCGCTGGGTCAACCATAAGTAAGCGGCCACTTTCGCTCAGTACCCTTTTAAATTCATCTTCTACCGGAAAACCAAACACGCACAGCAGGGCATCAATACTGCCTGATGCCACGGGTATTGTAGTGTTCGACGCAACCAGCCAAGTGGCCCGCTTGTCTTGTCGTGCGGCAGCAAGCACTGCCCACTTGGAGATATCTAGCGCTACCGCTTGCAGACGCTCCGGTGCTGCATCAAGCAAGTGACGTAAGTAATATCCCTCGCCACAGCCCGCATCGAGCAAGGTGCGCGGGTCTGCGCGCAACGCAGCTTTGGCAATAATCTCTGCCAGCGGCTGGTAAAAGCCTTGCGCTAAGAAGTCAGCACGCGCTTGCACCATGGCCTTGCTGTCACCGGGATCTTTCGAGCGTTTGTTCTGCACCGGCAACAGGTTCACGTAACCCTGCTTGGCCGTGTCAAAGCAATGCCCTTGCTCACATCGGTAGGTGCGTTGCTCAAGTGTTAGCGGCGTCGCGCACAGCGGGCAGCAAAGTTGGGTGAAGGTCATGACTGTCTCAAATAACTAAAAGTTGCCTGCGTGATTGTAAATAAACTAACAATGAAAATCAGATTTAACTGGATGTGAAAAATCGTCGCGGTTTTCTTTGTTGATTTTGCCGTTCGAGAATGTAAGCGAGAGCAACGCAATCAATGACACCAGAAATTGCGGCAATGATGAAAAAATATTGCTCTTCAAGTTTGAAGGTGGCGGGTTCGTAGATAAGCCAAAGCACTAGGATAGAAATGAGAGTTCCAGTGAGAACGCGTATTAAACCAAGAGAAGTTTCGCCCGCTACAAATAGTACGTCATCTACTTTTTGCATCATTCCTTTGATGTTGTCGTTGGGAGTATAGAACCATCGATTAAGCACTGTTGAACTTAAAGCGAGCAAATTAAGAAAAGCTGCATAACCGAGGAACTCGATCTGTGGGATAAAGGATGCCACCATTTTTGTTAGAAGCTCGTCTTCAAATGCGTATAGAGCATAGAAAAGCGGTGGAAAAGTGATGATCAGAACAACCAGCAACTCTCTAAAAATGCTTGTGCGAGATAAAAGCGGACGCATGCCTTAAAGTTCCTTTTTCGTTAATCATCTTAACTTACGGACACGGCGCGAGGGTCAGTCGCGCAGGTACTCCAAAATGTCGCCGGGTTGGCAGTTGAGTTCGCGGCAGATGGCTTCGAGGGTGCTGAAGCGAATGGCTTTCACTTTGCCGGTTTTCAGTAGCGACAAGTTGGTCATCGACACGCCGACCCGCTCGGAGAGCTCGGTCAGCGAGAGTTTGTTGCGCGCCATTTCAACGTCAAGGTTGATGCGAATTGCCATACCAGTCTCCTTGGCGGGTTACACCACTTCGACGGCGCTGTCGCCACGGAAAAAGTGGATGGCAAGCAGTAACATTAAGCCTGGGAACAGCACGATATTGACCATGGCAAAGACGATACTGAGCTGGAACATAGCAGCGATCATGGCGCCAATAGTGAAGGTTTTGAGCACCACTGAAATTTCATCAAACTTCACCAACATGGCAATACTTAAGGCCAACAAGGCAAAGGTATAAAGACCAAGCAACACTACCAGCACAGCAATCATCATAAAGATAAAGCTATCGCCGCTGGGCAGGCTGAGGCCTAAGTATACGCTGATATCAATGAACAGGGTGCAGTGAAAGAGACCGACGAGAATCGCCATTACCAGCAGCATGTTGGCCGGGAAGCTGCCGTTGATTTGATCGCGGAAGTAACGACGCAGACCAAGATAAACTGCAATTTCGAGCACGCCAATAATGGCGAAGAGTGCGTCCCAGCCATCGAGGGTCATGAACTCATCGCGCATGGCCGTGACGGCATTATCAAGGCCCATGGTCAGTGGGGCCAGCCAGTAAATCGGGAAAAGTATCGCTAATACGATGGCCGCGAGGCCAAAGCCATAATTTGCTTTCATGAGAGGTCCTTGCTTGTGAATTGCTGACAAATTAACCGATGTGTTTTTATTAATCAATAAATATTTTATGTTTATCGTAAATAAAGTTGAGGCAAACGCAGCGAGCAACAGAGACTGCAAGCCCAATACCGGCCGGAGTTGTCTGTTATTCAACCGATCTAGCCTGAGCTCGGTCGCGGCTGCGTTGACATTGCTAGGCTGAGCAGATATTAAAAATGGATACTTATAAGAACAAAAAAGGGAGAACCATCCATGTTTACTTACAAACGTCTCGCTGTGGCGATGTCGTTGGCGCTGATGACCAGCGCTTGCTCTGAAGCGCCAGAGTCGGCGACGACGGTTACGGATACGCAAACGCCTGCGCCGCAGGTGGCAGCAACCGAAGCACAGCAAAGCGAGTCAGAAAAAGCCAATCAGTTATTTGAAGACATTTTCATGGAAAATGTCATGCGCAGCCCGATGTTCCAAGCCTATCTTGGTATTAAAGAAGATCAGGACAAATGGGACGACATGTCGGAACAGCGTCAGGCTGAGAATCTGGAACTGACCAAGCAGCACCTCGCGCAAGTGATGGCGATTGACGAAAGTAAACTGGATGCGCAGACCAAAACCAGCTGGTTGATGATGAAGCAGCAGTTGGAAGAAGACATTGCCGATTATCAATGGCGTCATTACAGCTACCCGGTGAATCAGATGTTTGGTTTGCACTCGAGTGTGGCGTCGCTGTTGATCAACCAACACACCGTCAAAGAAGTGGCTGACGCTGAGGCTTACATTGCGCGCCTAAATGGTTTGCCGCAGGTCATGGAGCAGTTGGCTGAGAATCTTAAGATCCGCGCCGAGAAAGGCATTATTGCGCCGCAGTTTGTTTACCCGTACGTGATTGCTGACAGTAAGAACATTATTACCGGTGCGCCGTTCGATGACGGTGAGCCAAGCACTTTGTGGGCTGATTTCACCAAGAAAATCGACACCCTCGACATCGATGAAGCCCAATACAACGCCTTGCGTGATGCGGCGCAAACGGCCTTAGTTGAGGCGGTGCAGCCTGCTTATGAGCAGTTGATCAAAGATGTTGAAGGTATTGCCGCACAGGCTGATACCAACGATGGCGCATGGAAATTCCCTGATGGTGAAGCCTTCTACAACAATGCCTTGCAGCGCACCACCACGACCGATTTAACCGCCACTGAAATTCATGAAATTGGTCTGAGTGAAGTGGCGCGTATTCATGATGAAATGCGTGAAATCATGGCTAAAGTCGGCTTTGAGGGCACCTTGCAAGAATTCTTCGTGCACATGCGCAACAACGACGACTTCATTTATCCGGCCACTGACGAAGGGCGTCAGCGTTACATGGATGAAGCAACGGCGTTGATTGATAACATGCGTGGTCGTCTCGACGAATTGTTTATTACCCAGCCCAAAGCCGACATGATTGTGAAGCGCGTTGAGGCTTTCCGCGAAAAATCCGCCGGTAAAGCCTTCTATTCAGCGCCTTCGTTGGACGGCACGCGTCCGGGCATTTACTACGCCAACCTCTATGACATGCCGTCAATGCCGACCTACCAGATGGAAGCTTTGGCCTACCATGAAGGTATTCCGGGCCACCACATGCAAATTGCGATTTCGCAAGAGCTTGAGGGTATTCCGAGTTTCCGTAAATTCGGTCGCTACACCGCCTATACCGAAGGTTGGGGACTCTACAGCGAACTGGTACCGAAAGAGATTGGTTTGTATGAAGACCCGTATTCTGACTTCGGTCGCTTAGCGATGGAGCTGTGGCGTGCGTGTCGCTTGGTCGTTGATACCGGCATCCATGCAATGAAATGGACCCGTGAAGAGGGCATTGATTACTACGTCAGTAACACCCCGAATGCCAAAGCCGATGCCGTGAAGATGGTCGAGCGTCATATCGTCATGCCAAGCCAAGCGACGGCGTACAAAATCGGCATGATCAAGATTGTTGAACTGCGCGAAAAAGCCAAAGCTGAACTTGGCGAGGCCTTTGATATTCGTGAGTTCCACGATGTGGTATTGGCCAACGGTCCACTGCCGTTGAATGTGCTTGAGCAGTTCGTTGATGCTTATATTGAAAAGACGAAAGCCGCCAGTTAAGAAAGCCGGCTCAACAGCGCTAACCTCCCGCTAGCGTTCGAGCGTCAGTATCCTCCCCCGGTGCTGACGCTCTTTTTTTAGTCCGTGCCTAACGCCACGCTTTGGTCGAGTTTGTGCAACATGTCGATGAGCGGTGCACTTTTCTCTTCAAAATACATCACTTCTGACAGTTCGTTACCCAGCGGTGCGATAACGGGTTGCGTTCGCAACGTCCACTCAAGTCCGTACGCAAGACTTGGATGTGCGCTCTCCCCGACGGTCGCGAGGAAGCTTGCGGCGCCGGGATAATCGCGATCAAACTGCGGCTGTAGCACGGCAAAAGGTAGAATGATGACGGCCAGCAAGGTCGCAACTGGCGCCCAGCGAAACACACGCTGGCTCATCGGTGATGGCTGCCGGATCAGCAGCTGTAAGTAGCGTAACGGCAATTTAATCAGTGTTAAGCAGACCAACAATAAGCTCAATCCCATCGAAATCGGCGGCACAATGACGGCGCGTAAGCTTTGTTTGCCGCGTTCGGCAAAGTCACCACCGTCAGCGAACGCGCTTTGTTGTGCCGCCAATTCGCGCAACAGTTGTTGCGCCTGCTCCCGTACTTTGGGTTCGAGCACTTGCCGTTTAAATTCGGCGTCGCTCCATTCGGGATTGTAGTGAGTGAGCTTCTCGCCGCTCAGTTGCCGATTGACGTAGGCCAACACTTCCGGGTGTTGATGGAATTGTTGCCAGTTCAGACCCGGCGGCAATGCCACAGCTTTTTCATCAAGGCCATCCGACCAAGCTTGCATGGCGTCACGGGCGATTTTTTCCAGTACCGCTTGGTCAAAGCTGGCGCGGTCATGCAACGACCAGTTGGCGCTGAGGCGAATGTCAGCTTGGCGTAGTTCAGCGCGCACCCGTTTCCCGGTTTCTGGGTAGTCTAAAAAGGCTTGCCGAGAGGCCAGTCCCAGTGGGTAGCCATAGTCATCGATAAACTTTTGTTGAAACGCTGGCAGCTGCAGCAGGCGTAATTTATACAGCGCGGTATCGTTGGTGTATTTGTAACGCTTGTCTTTGAAGCCACCATCACCGCCGGTGGCCGCGCTTAGTGCTTGGGCAGCCAGTGAAATACCGCCGGTAAGTACGCCCGCAATCAGAGAGTTAAAAACGTTTTCACCGGTTGAGACATCTTCTTCAATCAGCCAGTGTTCATGGGGAATATAGCCGTAGCCGAGCTGGGTGATCTGTTTCTTGTAGCGGCTTTCGGCACGCTCGCGGCAGCGCGCATTGACCTTGCCGTCGTTCACGCAGCGGTCGTGATAGTAGTCGAGAAACTCATAGATGCGCGGACCTGCCTGCTCGGCCTGCTGACCCGCCAGTTCATCGGCTTTTTCCAGCATGGTTTGATAATCCTGCCACCCCTCATCAAGTTGCGCGGTCACTTTACCCCATTCACGTGCGGCAACATTGCTACTGTCGAGCAATGCCTGTTTGTAATCGTTGTAGGCCCGTTGATAGTGCTCGGTATAGGCGTCGCGCAATTTGCGCGAGAGTTGCTGATGCTGCGCCAACAGCTCGGGTACTTGCGCTTGCGTCTGATTCACCACATAGGCAGTGGCAAGCTCTTGGCGGGACTGCTTAATTTGTTCCAAGACGTTGTTGTTGGCGTACACCAAGCCACCAAATAACGACAAGAAGGTTTGCGAGACCGGACTCTCGGGATTGTCGGAATCAAAGGGGAGTCCCTTGACGGCAACCGCTTGCGCCGCCAGCGCATCTTTGACCACCAGACTTAAGAAAGCGGTTTGACGTTGTTCTGCAGACGAGGGTGCGATCAGATACTTATCAATGACATATTTTTGTCCGAAAAAGACCAACGGCCAAATCAGCAAAAACACCGCCAAACTCAGCAACAAGGTGCGGTCTTTGCTGCGTAGCGGAAAACCTTTGATGGCATCGAGGACTAATAAGGTCACGCCGATGCCAGAAATGGCCCGCCCAAAAAGCTCTAAACGATGAATATCGGCGGCACTGGCACCCGCCGAGCCAACTGTCCGTACTAATTCAGCATTGAAAATGAGTTCTGGAAATAAATACAGGGTGGCGAGGACGGTCATCAATACCGCCCACCAGTTGTCGCGGGACGCTTTAGTTGTGTTCATTGAGGTGAATTCTCACTGGCGCCGGTGCGCCATCCAATAGGGACGGACCCCGGTCAGTTTGTTTTGGGGTGAAGGCTGCACACATCTGGCCGCGCAAGGTTTCCCCTGAGGTCGCCGCAAAGGCACTCGTCGGGTTGCTAGTTAGCCATTGTAAGAAGTTTGCCGCGTCGGTAACTCGGCGCTCGATTTGGTTTGCGGCAAAGCTTTCATTCATGGGCGTGCGCAAAGGAACGCTGTAAAAGTCGGCAATACGATGCCCATAGGGCAGCGCGTCAATCACACCGTGATAGCCCACCCGATCGTCGGTGAATGTCTGTTTGAGCGGGATGATGGCGTTGGCATCGGCCACCGACCACTCAATTGTCAGTTGTGGCCACTTATGACCGATGCGCTGGCGCAGTCGCTGCAACTGATAGGCGCTGCCGGTGCTGTTCAGCTCCAGTCGCAAACGCTTTGGCTGCACCGGCCACGCACTCTCGAGTAGATCGGTGAGATGCAACGGAATGTCGTCAAGCCACCACTGCTTCGCGGCAAAACTCAGGGGCAGGATCAGGCCATCAGCGTCAGTTGCACCCAGCGCTAAGGTGTTAGGTTCAGGGCGGGTAACACGGTCGTAATGTGGTGTATCGGCAAAACAACGTTGCGCTGCGGCTGTGTCCGTGACCAATTGCATGGGCAAAGAGACCCGTGCCGGTTCGCTAGGTTTGACGTTGTATTTGGGAGGAAGCTCCGACGGCGATGAAGTACTGTTGCAAGCGGCCAGCAAAAAAGCGCTGCAAATGACCGTGAAGAAGCAGCCCAGCGGGCGTTTGGCGGAAAATATGCGCACGTCGAGATTCCTTGAATTTGGGGGGCGGAATAGTGACGAAAAACCGCAAAAAATTCAATAAAAACCCCGTGAATTTTCCAGTTATGGCTGCTGATTTTTACCTGCGTCTTTACTCGGTAATAACACTCCAGCCCTTGTGGTTGTTGGGTTAAGCCCCTATTGTCATTGGCAGTGACAACGAAATACGTCTGAGCACAATACTAAAGGAGTATATTATGTTCGCATTATCTCGTATCGCCGCCACCGTGACTGCTGGCGCATTGATGACCGCCCCAGCGTTGGCGAATGAAAACAATGAACCAAACTTTGACTACGTCGGCGGTAGCTATGTCAAAGTTGATGTTTTGGACGAATCGATCGATGGCTTTGCAGTCGACTTTGAAAAGTCGCTCACCGAGTCATTCTTCTTTGGTGCTGAATACACCGATGCGTCAGACAACGTCGACTTTAATGTCGGTGACGTTGAAGCCGCAGGCGTTGATTTGTCAGCGGATTTGCTGCACGTGAACGCCGGTTATAAGTTCTTCAACAATGGCCGTACCGTCGTCTACGGTAGCGCCGGTTACAGCCGCGCAGAAGCGACCAGCGATATTTCGTTTGTCGATGGCGAACTTACGGACTCTTACTCAGAAAGCGAGTCAGGTTGGAACGCCCAAGTGGGTGTACGTTCGCGCTTGACCACCAACTTCGAAGTTGATGCGAACGTGCGTCACATCGATATCGCTGATGACAGCGACCAAGCCTACAGCGCAACCGGTCGTTACTTCTTAGGTGACAACTTCAGTGTGTTTGCCAAGTACACGCACATTGACAGCGATCTGAGCTACGCAGGTGTAGGCGCAAGCTTCCACTTCTAAGCTCGACAAGGTTAGGGGCAGTCGTCCTGGTGATTGCCCCTCACTCCTGCTCATACCTTATCTATGCTAGACTGCCTGCACGTGCTCGTGACAACTGATGTAGGCCATGACCTCGAACCTTACCAACCTCTCTCCTGCTGCTGCGTACCAGCACGCACTTTCTGAAGGCTTTCATGTTGATGCTGCCCAACAACATGCGGTGGACTGTCTTGAACAATGCTTTCAAGCGTTACAGCGCGGCGATCCCAAAGTGCCTGGGGTGTATCTTTGGGGTCCAGTCGGACGCGGCAAAACCTGGTTGATGGATGTGTTTTGTCAGAGCTTATCGGTACCAGCAAAACGTCAGCATTTTCATCATTTTATGCGTTGGTTGCACCGTCGGTTGTTTCAACTGACTGGGCAAGAAGCGCCGTTGCAACTGTTAGCGACCGAGTTGTCTGAATCGGTGCGCGTGCTCTGTTTAGATGAGTTCTTTGTCAATGATATCGGTGATGCGGTGTTGCTGGGTGGCTTTATGCAGCACCTTTTTGCGACGGGCACTGTGCTGGTCACCACCTCCAATCAGCCGCCAGATGAGCTCTACAAAGATGGTTTCAACCGTGAACGTTTACTGCCTGCGATTGCGGCGATGAATGCGCAAATGCAGGTGGTGAGTGTCGATGGTGGGCAAGATCATCGTTTGCATCCGGGCAAAGAGCAGCAACGTTATTGGGTGCAGCAACCGGCGGCTTTGCAACAAACCTTTTTGCAACTCACGACGGATCAGCAACGCAGCACAACCCCCTTTGCACTTGCGCACATTGAGCTGCCGGTGGTGCAGCGCACCGCCCATACGCTTTGGTTTCGTTATGCCGATGTGTGTGAGCAACCTCTGGGCGCCATGGACTTTGTCGAGCTATGTGATGCCGCTCAGCACATTTTTCTCAGCGAAGTGCCGCAGTTATCGGCCCCAGCGACCATGCCAGCGGTGGCGCGCGGCACTGAGGATGGCGCAGCTCATGTGTTAGCTGGTGATCGCACCTTACCCACTTTGTCTCGCAACGATGATGGCGTGCGCCGCTTTATCGCCTTGGTGGATGAATGCTACGACCGTCGCATCCCGCTATACATTGACGCTGCCGTCCCCTTAACCGAGTTGTACACCGAAGGCGCACTGGCCTTTCCGTTCCGTCGCACCTTAAGCCGCCTCAACGAAATGCAACGCGCCCGATTTGGTCGTTAACACTTTAAAGCTACACTTTCGAGACACCTTCACTAGAATGAAGGGACGAACGATTGAACGAGGAGAATGCCTGATGATGATGCAACAGGTCCGAATGCTTGGACTGGCGGGTTTTGCGCTGCTGTTGGCGGGGTGTGCGTCGCCAAGCACCACGCACATGATTGGGCAGGCGCGGGCGCCGGTGGCACCTGAGTCAGTGCTGGTGTACGTGCAGGAGCCAGAGCATTATCAAGCGATTGCCTTGTTGACCGCCACCAGTGACGGCTCTTGGAGCCTCGGTGATGAAGCCAAAATGAATGCGGTGCTGCAACGACTTAAAGAGGCCGCGGCTAAGGTTGGCGCCAATGGCGTTTTGTTAAAAGCTACCGGTGAGCGCCGTGATGATTCTGTGCATGTAGGAACAGGGATCGGCCGCTATGGTGGCAACGTGGGCATCGGCTTAAACATCGGCAAATCATTTGGTTTAACGGACAAAACAGCTGAAGGTGTTGCCATTTGGGTGGAACCTTAAAAACGGTATTGCGAATCATTCTCATTTTTAATAAGATCCCTGGCGTTATTTTTAAACGCCAAAGAGGATCTTGTTGTGAACCTACCATCTCGCGTCGCACTCGCTGTTAGCGCAGCACTTCTCCCCACGATCGCCGCTGCTGAACTACAGACCACCGAGGCCATGGAACGGCTGGAGATTCATGGCGAACGGCAAAGTGGTTACCTCAACGAAGATCAACAATCCGCCAGTAAACTTGATTTAAGCGTGCAAGAAACACCGCAAATGGTGACGGTGATTTCAGCCGAGCAACTCAAAGACTTCAGTTTGAATGACCTCAATAGCGCACTCGAAACCAGCGCTACTATCAACGTCGAACAAGTTGAGACGGATCGGGTGTACTACAGTGCCCGTGGCTTTGCTGTGAATAATTTTCAAATGGACGGCTTAGGTCTGCCGCTGATCAACGACAATACGCATGGCCGCATTGACGCTGCTTTATATGAGCGTATTGAAGTGGTGCACGGTGCGAATGGGGTGATGACGGGGATTGGTAGCCCATCGGCAACCGTCAACTTGGTGCGTAAGCGCCCAACCGGTGAGAACCAAGGCAGTGTCAGTACTACCGTCGGTTCATGGGACACCTATCGCATGGAAGCCGACGTCTCTGCGGTACTAAATGATGCCTTACGGGTGCGCGCTGTGGCTGTTGTCGATGACCGTGGTTCGTATCTAGATCGCTACTCGAACGCCACCAAGCTTGGCTACGTGGTGGCGGACTATGCACCCAACGCGGACACCTTGATCACTTTTGGTCATAGCGAATCGCAAGGAAACACTGATGGTAATTTATGGGGCGCGTTGACCCTGTATTATGGTGACGGTACGCCGACCGATTTTGCTGCCAGCACCAATATTGCGGCCAATTGGTCCGATTGGAACATCAACGAGAGCCGTAGTTTTATCGATCTTGAAACTGCGCTGAGTGACTATTGGAATCTGCGCGTGGCCTACAATCGCGTGCGCACCGATGAAGACAGTTATTTGTTCTACACCTACCTGATTGACCCTGTCGCTGGGCTTGATCCCGAAACCGGTCTTGGTCTGATGGGGTACGGCAGTGAATACGACCTGGATGATAAACAGGACAGTATTGACGCCTATGTGAGTGGTCGGTTTCGTGCCTGGGGACAAGAGCATGAGTTAGTGGTCGGCGCAAACTACGCGCGGATGGATTATGTCGACTACAGTCTGTACGACAACCACACTGGCAACGGTTTCCCAGAAATGCCAGCGCTACCTGATTGGCATGGCAACACACCTTTCCCTGAATTTACCGATAACCGCGCCGGTAGTGCCATTGATAACACCCAAAAAGCGGTGTACGTGCAAACCCGCTTGAGCTTGACCGATAGCTGGAAAGTGCTGCTTGGCGGGCGCTACAACAGCTTTGAAACTGAGGGTGAAGGCTATGGCGTGGATGAGTCACGTGATGACAGCGAGTTTGTTCCGTACTTCGGCATGACCTTTGCACTGAACGATGCGGTGACGCTGTACGGTTCTTACACTGAGACCTTCATGGCGCAGAATCTGCGTGACGAGAACTTTGCGCGGTTGCCAGCACTGACCGGTAAAAATAGCGAAGTGGGTGTAAAAGCGGAATTGTTCGATAACGCCGCGTTACTCTCGCTTGCCTATTTCGATGTGCAACAAGAAAACTTAGGTGTTGGCGCTGGTGATGCCATTAACCCTGAAACGGGCGTGCCAGAGCCGGTTTATCGTGCCGTTGATGGCATCCAAAGCAAGGGTTTTGAGCTTGAACTCTCTGGTGAATTACTGCCCGGCTTGCAAGGCAGTATTGCCGCCACCGCATTTGCTATGGATGGTGACCAAGTCGTCGAAGATTACACCCCAGAAAACCTGTTCCGTACTTCGCTGACGTACCGTCCGCAAGGGCTGGAGCAGCTGAAGCTTGGTGCCAGCTATATCTGGCAGGACAGTATTTCGCGGGTACAAGGGGTGGTCGGCCCCATGTACGACAATGCAGGTGAGACGATTATCACCCGTCAGGATGCGTACGGTCGCTTGAATCTCATGGTCAGCTATCAGTTCACCGAGGCCTTGCAGGGCAGCCTTAATGCCAACAACGTGACGGATGAGAAGTATCTGAATAGCTTGTACTGGGCGCAGGGCTACTATGGCGCGCCGCGTAATTTCTCTGCTAACCTAACCTACAGATTCTGAGTATGCGTAAAACACTGCATAAATGGCATGGGTGGCTCGGCATCATGCTAATGGTCCCGTTTTTGCTGATCTGCCTCACCGGTAGCTTATTGGTATTCAAAAAGGAAATCGATGGTCTGTTGCTGCCGGAGGTCGCGACGCTGACTGCGACCGAGCAGCCGCGGCTACCGTTGCGTGAGCTGCAGAAGCGGGTGAACGAACAGCTCCCCGACTATGAGATTGGCAGTTGGGAGCTATTTCCGCCGGGGCACGATGAGGCGGATCGGGTGTTTGTGATCGAAAAGGGTACCGATACTTGGCACAAAGTGCATCTGAACCCTACCACAGGTGCGCTGCAAAGTGAGCCAACAGAGCCGGGGCACTATTTGACCGACTGGCTGTTGGAGCTGCACTACACCTTGCTACTCAATGACCTCAAAACCCTTGAGTTTAATTTCGTTACTGAGCATTTCGGCTTATTACTGACTTTAGTGCTGGGGCTATTTTTACTGTTCATGGGTGTTTCGGGCCTGATCATGTACCGACGTTTTTGGACCCGCTTTTTTACCCTGCGCTGGAACCAACGTTTGCTAGCGGTATTTAGTGACTTGCACAAGATGGCTGGCACCTTTGCTTCACCGGTCTTGTTGGTGCTAGGGGCCACTGGTGTGTATTACAACGGGCTAATTTTTTACGAAGAGTGGACTGAGCACGGTGGTGGTCAAGCACATCACATCATGGTCGAGCGGTTGTACAGTGACAGTGTCGATCTCGATGTTTTGGTCGCTGACAGCCAACAGCGGATTGAAGGTTTTACGCCAACCTATGTACTGTTTCCGTTTGAACCTGAGCTGCCGTTTACGGTGTTTGGGCGAGCGCCGACGGTCAATCCATTGCTCAGCAATTACGGCAGTGTGTCGAACTATGATGCCCAAACCGGTGAGTACTTGAGTACCTACAATCTGAATGAGCAAGGAGTCGGTACCAAAACCCTTGATGCCTTTCGTCGCTTGCATTTTGGCAGTTGGGGCGGCCTGCCAGTGAAGGTGCTGTATAGTTTTGTAGGGGTGTTGCCGTTGCTCTTGGCCGTTACCGGAACTTACATCTGGTGGCAACGGCGCAAGAAGCGAACACGACGCAGAGCTTAGTCTTGGTCCATCAAAATGACAGAACGAATGCTTTTGCCTTCATGCATGAGGTCAAAAGCTTCGTTGATGTCAGTCAGGCCCATTTTATGGGTGATGAACTCTTGCAAGCCAAACTCGCCCGCCAAGTATTTTTCGACAATACCAGGAAGTTCTGAGCGACCTTTTACCCCACCGAAGGCACTGCCACGCCATACGCGGCCGGTCACTAATTGGAATGGACGGGTTGAAATTTCTTGGCCAGCACCGGCAACACCGATAATGACTGACTCGCCCCAACCTTTGTGGCAGCATTCCAGCGCTGAACGCATCACGTCAACGTTACCGATACACTCAAATGAGAAGTCGACACCACCGTCGGTCATGTCGACAATCACTTCTTGAATCGGCTTGTCGTAGTTTTTCGGATTCACCACATCGGTGGCACCAAGCTGCTTGGCTAAATCGAATTTACTTTCATTGATGTCGATACCGATGATCCGGCTCGCACCTGCCATACGGGCACCGATAATGGCTGAAAGACCAATACCACCCAGACCGAAAATGGCAACGGTATCGCCTTCTGCAACTTTCGCGGTGTTCAGCACTGCTCCCATACCTGTGGTAACACCACAACCGAGCAAGCAAACTTCATCAAGCGGCGCAGTTTTGTTTACTTTCGCCAACGAAATCTCTGGTAAAACAGTGTACTCAGAGAAAGTTGAGCAACCCATGTAGTGGTAGATCGGCTGACCGTCTTTAGAAAAACGGGTGGTGCCATCTGGCATCAAGCCTTTACCTTGGGTTTCACGTACCGCTTGGCAGAGGTTGGTTTTACCTGACAAGCAGAACTTACACTTGCCGCACTCGGCGGTATAAAGCGGGATCACGTGGTCGCCAACTTCAACGCTGGTCACACCTTCACCGACCATCTCAACAATACCGCCACCTTCGTGGCCGAGAATGGCTGGAAAAATACCTTCTGGGTCATCCCCTGAAAGGGTGAAGGCATCGGTATGGCAAACACCGGTAGCGACAATGCGTACCAATACTTCGCCTGCCTTTGGAAGCTCAACGTCGACTTCTTCCATTTTCAGAGGTTCGCCAGCGGCCCAAGCCACTGCTGCTTTTGATTTAATGGACGTTTGTCCGGGTTGAAGTTGTAAAGCCATGCTTATCATCCTTTCGGTTGTGCGCTGTGCAAATAGGATAGCATTTTAACGTGGTTTATTTGTTCTATAATCTGTCTAAAATGAAAATGATTATTTCATATGTGAAATAATAAGCCGGTTACGAGACGAAGGAGCAGAGCGTGGCACAGTGGGAAGGCGTAAGTGAGTTTGTGGCTGTGGCGCAGTTTGGCAGTTTTACTGCGGCCGCGAATAAGCTTGGGAGTACAGTCGTTAAAGTCAGTCGGCGCGTGTCGCAACTCGAGCAGCGCCTCGGCGTTAAGCTGCTGCATCGTACCACCCGCAAAGTCACGCTAACTGAGGCCGGGCGCGTGTATTTTGGGCAGTGCAAGCATTTGGTTGAAGGCCTTGAAAATGCCGAGCTGGCGGTTACGCAAATGCAAAGTGAGCCACGCGGTGTGTTGAAAGTGACGGCACCTGTGACCTATGGGGAAAAGTATGTGGCACCGCTGGCCCATCGGTTTTTGCAGCAGTATCCGCAGGTGGATCTCGATTTAAACTTAACCAACCAGACCTTAGATTTGGTTGATAGCGGCATCGATGTCGCGATTCGTCTTGGCCGTTTGCAAGACTCGACCTTGATTGCCAAGCGCTTAGGCGAGCGGCAACTGTTGGTCTGCGCGGCGCCAGATTATCTCGCTGAGCATGGCGAACCACAGACCTTAGCGCAACTCATACAGCATCAGTGCTTGGTGGGCTCGGTGGATGTGTGGCGCTTTTCTGAGCAAGGCAGCGGTAAAGCCTTGCGGGTCAGCGGGCGTATTCGCTGTAACTCGGGAGTCGCCTTGCTTGATGCTGCCTGTGCAGGGCTGGGGTTAGTGCAATTACCGGAGTATTACGTCGCGGATCGCATTGCCTCAGGTGCATTGCAGGAAGTTTTAACGGAGTATCGTGATGAACGCGAAGGTATTTGGGCGGTGTACACACCGAATCGAAACTTGTCAGCTAAGGTACGGTTATTTATCGATTTTTTAGCCGAATCCTTGGCGGGATAAGCGCCTAAGTCGTATTAGACTTTGGTCGTAAACCCCCTTCGAAAAGCCCTGAACATTAGGCTTTTCTTAACACTCTGGGCTAGAATAGCGGGCTTTATGCGTCTGCATGGCTAACTTAATACGCAAAGAATGCAGTCTTGTGAATTAACGATTTAGGTCATCTCATGTCTACAGAATCTCGAATTTTATGTCCGCAGTTGCAACAGAAAGTCATGTCGGCTGATGAAGCAGCAGCGATGATCCCAGCGGGTGCTACCGTGGGAATGAGTGGTTTTACTGGCGCAGGTTATCCAAAAGCGGTACCTGGTGCGTTGGCTGAACGCATTAAAGCGCACAATGCGACCGGCGCTGCGCCGTTTCGTATCAATGTACTGACCGGTGCTTCTACAGCGCCTGAGCTCGACGGTAAATTGGCTGAAGTGGATGGCATCGAATTGCGTTTGCCGTTCCAAAGTGATCCTATCTGTCGTGATCGCATCAACACCGGCAGCATGAATTACACCGACTTGCACTTATCGGAAGTGTCGCAGTACGCGTGGTCAGGCTTTTTCGGCAAAATGGATATTGCGGTGATTGAAGTCATCGGTATCCGTGAAGATGGCTCGTTGATCCCATCGTCTTCTGTCGGTAACAACAAAACCTGGATTGAACAGGCTGACAAAGTCATTTTAGAAGTGAACAGCAAGCAACCACTGCGCATGGAAGGCATGCACGATGTTTATTACGGTACCGCGTTGCCGCCACATCGTAAGCCAATTATGTTGACCGAAGCGGGTCAGCGCATTGGTGAGCACTATTTGCGTTGCCCGATTGAGAAAGTTGTCGCTGTGGTTGAGACCGACTCGCCTGATCGAAACTCGCCGTTTAAAAAGCCAGATGATGCCTCACGCAAAATTGCTGAGCACATTCTTGAGTTCTTTGATCGTGAAATCAAACTTGGCCGCCTGCCGAAAGAGCTATTACCGTTACAGTCAGGTGTCGGTAACATTCCGAATGCTGTGCTTGAAGCGCTTGATAGTGGTCCTTATAAAAACCTAACGGCGTACACCGAAGTTATTCAAGACGGTATGCTGAAAATGTTGAAGTCAGGTACCTTGTCGGTTGCGTCAGCAACGTCGTTCTCGCTAAGCCCAGATGGCATTGCCGAGTTTGAAGAGAATATTGAGTTGTACCGCGAGAAGATCATCTTGCGTCAACAAGATATCAGTAACCACCCTGAAGTGGCGCGCCGTTTGGGCGTGATCGCTACCAACGGTATGATCGAAGCCGACATCTACGGAAACGTGAACTCGACCCACGTAATGGGTACCCGAATGATGAACGGTATCGGTGGTTCAGGTGACTTTGCTCGCAACGGCTATTTGTCGATCTTCATGTCGCCGTCAACGGCCAAAGACGGCAAAATTTCTGCCATCGTGCCAATGGTGTCGCATGTTGACCATACCGAGCATGACGTGAAAATTATCGTTACTGAGCAAGGTTTGGCGGATTTACGTGGTTTGTCGCCGCGTCAACGTGCGTTGGAAGTGATCAACAAATGCGCGCACCCAGATTTTAAAGCGCAACTGCTCGATTATTATGAGCGCGCGTGCGCCAGTGGTCGTGGCATGCACACGCCGCACTTGTTGAGTGAAGCGTTGAGCTGGCATGAACGGTTTGAGCAAACTGGCACCATGAAGCCAGAGTAACTCGCAAAAAGCGCTGCTGTGAAAACGGTAGCGCTTTTTTCATGGTCAGTGGTTAACTGCGCGATAAGGTTTTAATCAGGTGCCAGCCAAACTTGGTTTTCACCGGGCCGTGCACTTCGAGGGTCGGCTTGCCGAACACCACTTTATCGAAGGCGGGGACCATATCGCCACGGCGAAATTCGCCTAAGTCACCACCTTTTTTGCCCGACGGGCAAAGCGAATGTTTGCGCGCTAGGTCTGCAAAACGGGCGCCGCCGTCGAGTTGCTTCTTTAACGCAATCGCTTCGGCTTGCGTTTTTACCAAAATATGTAGTGCTTGCGCTTTAGCCATGTGAGCTCCTCCGAGCAAGTTAATGCGAATAATTCATTGATTGTTTGGGCCAGCTCTAGCACTATACACCTACGAACCATATGGGTATGTTACGTAGTTGTCATCAATGCGAAGATGGATTCACCCCAGTCATTTAAGCGATTTAAAGCGCGCGTCCTACGCATTTTTGTGGGCGATGCTTTTTATTGCCTGTGTCGTGGTCGTGAAAGCAAACGACTGGTGGCACAGCGAAGATAACTACCTTGCCCTGCACTCCTTCCTCGAAGTCATCGCTATCTGTGTTGCGGTGCTTATTTTCGCGATTGTCTGGAACACGCGCAAGTACCATAGGAATGATAATTTACTACTGCTGGCGTGTTTGATGCTGGTGGTGGGGATGTTTGATTTTAGCCATGTGCTGTCCTACAAAGGCATGCCGCATTATTTTACCCCCTCCGATCCGGACAAAGCTATCCATTTTTGGTTGCTGGCGCGGCTGTGCTCGGCGTTGGCCTTACTGGCGTTAGCGATTCGGCCGTGGTGGCGGGTATGCCGTTTACCAGCGTACCCAACCCTTATTGGTTTTGTGGGGTTAACGGCGTTGCTGAGCCATATTGTGGTGTTTTATCCGCACTGGTTGCCAGCAACCTTTGTGGAAGGTGTCGGGCTAACGCCCTTTAAGATTTACACAGAGTATGTGCTGATTGCGCTGTTTTTAACTGCAGCGTTGTTGTTTGGTCTGCATTTACAGTTCCCGAAAAGCGCCAATATCGGCGCTTTGGTGGTGGTGTGTTTACTGGCGGCGGTCAGTGAGTACTTTTTTACCTTGTATGCCGATGTGACGGACACCTACAACCTTTTTGGTCACATTTACAAAATCATTGCCTACCTATTTTTGTACCGTGCCATTTACGTTGAGACGGTAACTCGTCCTTATCAAGAAGTGAATCAGGCGGAACGCCAATTAGCGACGACGTTAGCTACCCTGCCAGACTCCGTATTTGAGCTGTCGTCTCAGGGCATTGTGCTACGAATTTTTTCGAGTAACGATGAAGGCATACTGACGAATCCTGACTATATCGGTCGCTCAGTACGCGATGTATTTCCGCCATCCGTGACGGAAAAATTACTCGATGCTATGCAACAAGCACGGCAACAGTCGCTCAGTTATCGCGTTGTGGTGACCTTGCCGCACGAAGGTGGGGCACGTCACTTTGAACTGTCGGTGGGGCGTCATGACAATCTAGAAACGCATATCGCTTCCTACCTAGTGAGCGCGCGTGATGTGACCCGTCGTATTCAGCAAAATGAAACCGTTGAAATGTTATCGCTGGTCGTTGAGCAAAACCCCAACCCGATTTTAATTACCGATACCGATGCCAAAATTGACTATGTGAATAAGGCCTATGTTGAGAGCAGTGGCTACAGCAAGTACGAGTTGATGGGCAACAACCCTAGCATGACCAGTGCTGGCAAAACCTCGAAAGCGGTTTTTGAAGAGATGTGGCGTTGCCTGCATAGTGGCCAGCCTTGGTCGGGAGAGCTCATCAACCGAACCAAGCAGGGGGTGGAGTTTGTCGAGCAGACCACCATCTTCCCAATTAAAGACCAAGAAGGGCGGGTGTATAAATACATCTCCTATAAAAATGATGTCACCAAGGCGATTCAAAATGAGGAAAAAATCCATCAGCTGTCGTATTTCGATCAGCTCACAGGGTTACCGAATCGCACCGCCTATGAATTGTATTATCAAAGCGACTTTGTCCGGCAAAAGCTACCTAGCAGTGCGTTGTTTTATCTGAACTTAGATAACTTTAAGTTGATTAATGACGCCTTAGGCTCGGAGAACGGCAACATTGTTTTGCAGAAAGTTGCTGAACGCCTGCGTCACTTTGCTGAGGATACGAAACACGTCTATCGGTTAACCGGTGACGTGTTTGTGTGCTTGTTGCCTAGCGTGAAAACCTCAGCCGTTGCCCAAGTTGCAATGCAGCTGTTAAAAGCCCTGAAAGCGCCTTTGGTTGTTGACGAGCAACAGGTAGTGGTTACAGCATCAATGGGCGTCATGTTGTTTGCTGCCGATAAAAGCAGTGCCAATGAGGTGTTGCAACGCGCCGAATCTGCTATGTATGAAGCGAAAAACCGCGGGCGCAATAACTTTCAGTTCTATACCCCTGAGCGCCATTCGCACGCCGGACAACAACTAAAGCTAATTAATGCACTTAATTTTGCGTTAGAACGTGATGAGTTTTCGTTGGTGTATCAGCCACAAGCAGCGGTTCCGAGCCATCGGTTGATCGGTGCAGAAGTCCTACTGCGTTGGCATTCGAGTGAACTTGGTGTCGTGTCTCCTGCCCGTTTTATCCCAATGGCGGAACGTTGTGGCTTGATCGCTGATATCGACAGTTGGGTGTTTACCCAAGTGGTGAAGCAATTACGTCGCTGGCGCGAGCAAGGGGTACCTGAGCTAGTGGTGGCGGTGAACTTGTCTGCCAGCCGTTTTGATGACCCTAAGTTGGTGCAGAGTCTCGTTCAGGTCACTGAGCAAGAGGGCGTTTCTCCGAAGTTACTTGAGCTCGAACTGACCGAAGTTGTGGCGCTGCAGAATCCCGAACAAGCATTGCAAACGATTACCGATTTGCGGGCTGCTGGTTTTCGTGTGTCGCTGGATGATTTTGGTACGGGCTATTCGTCGATTAGCTATTTGAAGCGTTTTGGTTTGGATAAGCTGAAGATCGATAAGTCGTTTGTGGATGACTTGGCGAATTTAAATGCCACCGATAAAGCGATAGTGAAGGGTATTATTGCCTTAGCGAAAAGTTTAAATATGACGGCCCTTGCCGAGGGGGTGGAAACCCCTGAGCAATGGCGTGTGCTGGAGCAACTTGGCTGTCATCAAGTGCAAGGCTATTACTACAGCAGGCCGCTTGCGCCCGAGGCGTTTGTGCAGTTTGTGCAAGAGCACTATGAGAGCTAGCAACACCAAGCAGAACAAGCTATAACTTTAGCCATGATGAATACCATTCAACTGCATGATTTTTGTACGGTCGCTATCACCGAGCGGCTGCATACTGACCCGCACCGGCACCTAGCTCATCAATGGACCATTGCGCTCGACGGTCAGCCGTTCGAAGTTGAGGTCGCGGGGGTGGCTTCACAGGTTGCTCAAGTCTTTATTCCAAGTTTAACCACACATCAGTTTTTGACGGAACAGGGCCACTTTTTAACGGTGCTGATGGACAGCGATGCAGTCTTACGTTCGCAGCAACAGTTAGCTGCATGGGTTGATACCCTTGCCCGCCAGCCGCTGACACCTGAGTTGCTTGAACAGCTGCTAGCGCAACTGGGCATGTTTAACGCCACTTTTGATCCGCGGGTGGAGCGAACCCTTGCCAGCATTCGTGAAGCTGACGCTTTGGATGACATCAGTGCCGCGCAATTGGCGGCGTTGACGGATTTGTCTGAGAGTCGCTTTTTGCATTTGTTTAAAGCGGAAGTTGGCGTACCGCTGCGGAAGTTTATTGTGTGGCAAAAAATTCGTCGCGCGTTTCGGCTGTTAACCGAGCAACCGCAGCGTAAGCTTACCGATGTGGCGGTGCAAGCAGGTTTTTATGATGCTGCTCACTTTGCCAACTATGTGCGTGAAAACTTCGGGCTTAGCCCGAGTGACATTTTACAAGGTAGCCAGTTTTTCCAAGACGATGGGTGTCAGCATTGCTCTAATGACGATCCTTCATAACGTATAGGAAAACTTAACATGGCGTCGTTACTTCGTCTGCATTATCGTCTTGCCATGCGTGACGCAAAAGTAGCTTTTGCTGCGCACAATTATGCCCAGGCCTTTCAGTTGCTCGAGCGCGCGCATGTCCTCGGGCAGCGTAATGTGCTCGCGCATTGGCAGTCACATTGGTGGATGCTGCGTTGTGGCCTGCGGCAAGGTCATCGACGGGAAGTGTTCGGGCAAGTGCTGCGGCTGTTCGCTGTGGTGCCGGGCTTTGTTTTGGGCTGGGTACCGCTCGGCAATACGGGAGGCGCCAATGTGTCTGCACTCCAACCCATGCCCATTACTGATCCAACTTTGCGAGTGATCGTGCCCACCTATAGTTGTTGGTGGGACGTCGTGATCCGCATTACTGTGGTGGCGATGATTGTTTTTGTTTGGTTCTAACGCAAAAGGCCGCGACGGATGTCACGGCCTTGCATTCATAGGTTGGATTAGAACCGTCCTTTGACCCCAATCGAGAAGGTGCGGCCGTACACTTCATGTTGCAGTGTGTGACCTTTGCTGCCTTGATAGAGTTCAAGCGGCTCGTCGTTCAAGTTGGTTCCTTCAACGACCAGTTCAAGTTGCTTTGAGAAGCGGTAAGAAGCGGTCAAATCGACTTGAGTGTGCGCTGCGGTATAGATGTCGTAACGCGCGTCATCACCCACCTCATTCAGCGATGTGTCGCGATAGGTGACACTTAAGCGGGTACTGAGGGGGCCACGTTCATAACCAATGAAAAGGTTACCGGTGGTATCTGCGGACTCAGGAATTGAAAAACTCTCGCCTTCGCGCTCAAGCAGCGCAAGTTCGGTATCCAGTAGGGTCAGGTTGGCACCAAAGAGCACGCCTTCTAAGCTGCCATCCATCACGCTGTGTTGCCAGTTGGCTTCAAAACCTTTGACTGAGGCGCTGATCGCGTTGGTTGGGCGTTCCACTTCAAAACCTTCGAAACCGGCGACGTCGCGACTGACGGTATCCACCACGTAGTTATCAATGTCTTTGTAGAACACTCCAGCCGACAGCACACTGCTTGGAGCATAGTACCAATCAAGCATCATGTCCCAGTTCATCGCTTCGTACGGCTCGAGTTCAGGGTTACCGAGTTCAACTTCTTGATCTTCAAGGTTGATTTCGGCGCGCGGCGATAAATCACCGAAACTTGGACGCGCAATGGTGTTGGTCCAAGCTGCACGTAGCTTCAGGTCTTCGCTGAGGTCATGAACGACGTGTAAACTTGGCAACACGTTGGTGTAATCGGTTTTGGCAAAACGCTCGCCGACGATGAGCTCACCTTCTTCGTCGAACAGGATTTCAGTGCCGCTGGCGTCGAACTTGGTTTGCTCAACACGCACACCAGCAATGACCCGGGTCGCGTCAAAGTCAAAGGTTCCCATCAGGTAAGCGGCGTAGACATCTTCGTCGGCGCTGTAGTCTTGGCCTTCACTTAAAGCACGGTTTTCGTCGACGTCCTTGCCGCGCTCTTTGAAGAGATCTCGGTTGGCTTGGTAGTAGGCGATGTAGTCGGCACTGCTTATACCATCACCTAAGGTTCCGAGTGAGTAGTCTGGCATGGCGCTGGTAATCTCGCTAAGTAATGCCGCTGGCACATCGCGCAGCTCAAGTTCCGCAACATCGGCCATCTTTTCCTTCATGCGCACATCGACACCGGTTTTCAGCGTTAATGAAGGGATGCCAAAGGCAACAGGAATTTCAGCGTTAAAGCCGAAGGCGTAGTCATCATCGTCAATGATTTTCGGTTCAAGTACTGCGCGGTCGAGGACGAAATTGGCATTATCGAGGTGACGCTGGCTCAGTTGATCGCCTTCGTAGAGTGCGAACGACGGTAAGCCATCGCCAAATGCAAACGCTGCAGTAAGATCATCGTGTTGGTATTCGTAACGGCCTTCGTTTTCGTCAAGCACACGCTCGCGGGTTTTCGAGTAGCCGACATGGTAATCCAGGCTCCATGCTTGAAAGTGATGCTCGCCACCAAGGTTCATGGCAAGGGTGTCTTGCTCTTTGGTGCGGAAACGAATGCGTCGTTTGATACTGTCGGCGGGGAGGTCGGCACGGCCACTGGTGCCGGTAAACTCCAGCAAATCACCGTCTTCAAATGAGAAAATGCTACGTTGACGGGTTTCGGCGTCAACGAACTCGCTATAAATAGTGTTAAAGAACAAACGGCTGTTCGCGCTCGGCCGGTATTCTAAATTGACATTGGCGCCGGTGCGTTCACGGGCAACGTAATATTTACGCTGCTGCAGCTCGATCATGGAGAACACCTCATCCGCCCCAAAATCAACCTCATCGTATTCAGCTTCGAGGTTATCTGATTCCAGTTCGCGATCTTGATAGTTCAAACCAAAGGCATAACCAAACTGCTCGTTCAGCACATCACTGGCATTGAATTGTAACTTTGGACTGGTGCTGCCGCTGAGTTCGTTGTACGAACCTTCCGCGCGATAGCGTACTTGACCACCCTTGCGATCAAACGGCGATGGCGACTTTACGTCAATAGCGCCACCTAAGGCGTCACCTGGCATATCCGCTGTGGGCGCTTTGACTAACGAGATACTCTCGACGGAGCCGGTTGGAATCACATCAAGCGCGACGGCACGTGAACTGTCTTCTGGAGTACCAATGCGCACGCCGTTTAAGGTAACGGTATTCAAGCCCGGTGAGATACCACGAATGCTGACAAAGCGACCTTCACCTTGGTCGCGGGCGAGGGTGGTGCCTGGGATACGCTGCAACGACTCGGCGACGTTTTGATCGACAAACTGGCCCATATCGTCGGCAGCAATGAAGTTAGTGATGGCGTCGGCAGCGCGGTACTCATTGAGAGCACGGTTGCTGGCCTCTTGTTGACTGGTTACCTGAATACGCTCGATGCTGCTTTCGGTGCCCAGTTGCATGTTGACCTGTTGGGCTTCAGCACTGACTTGCACGGTAACTTCTTTCTCAGGTAGACCGATGTACTCGAAGACCAAAGTTTGCGCACCTTGGTTGAGCTGGCGCAAGTGATAGCGTCCGGTACTATCGGTGAAAACGCTGTGTGCGGTCCCCTTCACCGTAACTTTGACACCTTCCAGTGGCGCACCATCTGCGTTGTACACGTAGCCGTTGACCGCGGTCGCAGCGTAAGCAATCGAAGCTACGGGGGCTACCAAGGCCGCAAGAACACAACTAGCGAGTACTGAAGGGCGGTGCTGTTTGAATAAACGCATCGTGAACTTCCTTTTTGAGTGAGTTGAATTGTTGTAACCGTGTAATAAGTTCGGGTTAGGTTTTGAGCGGATTGTAAGAAGGTTTTGTGACAGCAGGATGCCTTTGCGGTGACAGCTTGGTTACAGTGTTGCGAAAATATTGCGATAGTGACACCTGCTTGTCACAGTCACGCGTTAAGTTAATGCTTTGGTTTCTAATAGATAGGTGCATCTATGCGAGCAATTCTATGTGCTGTAACTGGCCTTCTCACTGCCTGTAGTGCAGGTGAACCGATGACGACGGTACCGGCCGCGGCGTACACACAGCCGGTGCTATCCGCAAGCGCTGGGCCACAAGCCGAGAATGAATGGTTAGCGATTGTCGAAATCCCGGCCGGTACGCGAGAGAAATGGCAGCTCAGTAAACAGCAGCCGGAGCTTTTAGAGTGGGAGTTTGCGAATCAACAGCCGCGACGTATCGCCTACTTGGGCTACCCAGCGAACTACGGTGCCCTGCCGCAAACACTTGCTGCAAAAGCTGACGGCGGCGACGGGGATCCTTTAGATGTTCTGATCTTAGGCGATCCGTTGCCACGTGGGAGTCAGTTGCCGGTACGTATTATCGGGCGCATGCGAATGCTCGACAATGGTGAACAAGATGATAAGTACCTGGCGGTGCTTAGTACCGAGGAAACCTTTGGGCATCTGCGCTCGGTTACACAACTACAACGCGAGTTTCCCGGCGTGACAGCGATTTTACAGCTGTGGTTTAGCCACTATAAAGGCACTGCAGGACAGGTCTCCGAGATCAGTTTTGATGACAAGGTACCAAGCGACGATACAGCATAAGCGTTAAATTATACCCGCAAATGCGAATCACTATCATTTACATTCAATAATATTGTTTGTATCATAGCGCCCTCTATAAAAATGAAACGCTTACAGAGGGATAGACATGAACCGATTCGTACCCAGTGCTTTGGCACTGACCATTGCTGCCGTAACTAGCCATGGTGTGCTGGCGGAAGAGCGCGCCGTTCCCGACGGTGTGGAACGTATTGTCGTCACGGCGACGGGCTTCGAGCAGAAGCTGACCGACGCTCCAGCAAGTATTTCAGTGATTACTGCAGAAGAGCTTAAAGAACGCTCGTTTACCTCGCTGCTTGATGCAGTGAAATTCCAAGAAGGTATCGATATTGGTACCAGCCGTGATAAAACCGGCCAAGGCAGTATCAGCATGCGTGGTTTGACCGGCGAATACACCTTGATTTTGGTCGACGGCAAACGTCAAAACAATCACGGCGACATCTATCCTAATAACTTTGGTGGCAACGCGTTTAATCATATGCCACCACTGGCCGCCATTGATCGCATTGAAATTATTCGTGGTCCAGCGTCAACCTTGTACGGCGCGGATGCCCTTGGTGGTGTCATTAACGTGATCACCAAAAAGCACACCAAAGATTGGACCGGCTCGGTGAGCTTTGGTCGCAGCGTACAAAGTGATGATGACTTTGGTGATGACTTTACGACCGATATCAGCCTGATGGGGGCGATCATTGAAGATACCTTGAGCCTTGCTTTGCGTGGCAGCCTGTACGACCAGCAAGCGTCGTCACCACAATTTGCCCCAGCGACCGATCCTAATGGCAAGGTACATATTCGCGAACTCGGTTTTGGCAGTGGTGGCCGTACGGTTGACAACAAAGATGAGCATTACGGCTTTTCGTTGTCTTTCACACCTGCCGAAAACCACGCCTTTAAATTCGATTTTGATGATTCTCATCAGTCCTACGACAACACGCCAGAATACAACGTTGAGACGGGCGCTATTGTCTATCCGTTGGGCACCAAAGACAGTATTGAATCGCTTTGGCAAAGCCGTGGCGGAAAAGTGATGCCGCGCGCTGGTTATGCTGCCGATCAAACCTTTGATCGCACCTGGTGGTCGCTTTCACACGACGCGGACTGGGGTTTTGCTTCCAGCATGATTTCCCTTTCGTATGTCGATACCCAAAACAATGGCCGAACCTTGCCGTTGACTGTTGCCGAGCGTTTATTGTTGCAACAAATGTACGACGGTACCGGTGACTACGTTGGACTCACTGAAGACGCCCGTCGCGATATCGCCGAAGCAACCTTCTTACCACGCCCTGAGCGGCCGCTGGATAGCAATCAATATACCCTTGATGTGAAGTTCAACATGCCTGTCGAGGGATTTGCCGGATATCACAACTTTGTCTTCGGTGGCCAAGTCATTGATGGTGAGCTAAAAGACGGTGTGTTCGGGATGGAAGACGGTGCGCCTGGTGCGGTACAAGAGCAAAAAATGTACTCGCTGTTTGTCGAAGACAACTGGATGCCGATTGCTGATTTCACCTTAACTGCTGGTGTCCGTTATGACGACCATGACGTGTTTGGTAGTCAGACGTCACCGCGCTTGTATGCGGTGTACAACTTGTCGCCAAGCTGGACCGTTAAAGGTGGTGTAAGTACCGGTTATAAAACCCCGCAAACGACCGATTTATATGACGGTGTCACGGGTTTTGGTGGTCAAGGTACGAGCCCATTTGCGGGTAACCCAGACTTAAAACCTGAAACCAGCGTGAACTCAGAAGTTGCCTTGTATTGGACCTCAATGTCAGGCGACCACAACTTCAATATCACCTATTTCAATACCAAGTTCGAAGACAAGATTGCCCGTGGTGACACCATTTTAAGTTGTGAGCAAACCGGTGGCGCGAAGCCGTGTGTCAACTTAGGCGAGTACGACCAACTGGGGTATGACACCTACAGTCAAAAGATCAATATTGATGAAGTGGACTTGCAGGGCGTGGAAGTTGAGGGTAGTTACACCATCGCTGCGGATTGGTCCGTGCGTGGTAACTATACCTGGACCGACAGTGAGCAAAAGAGTGGCGCTGAAGCAGGCTTGCCACTGACCAATACCGCTGAACACATGGCGAACTTTTGGTTGAATTGGGACGTGAATGATCGCTTACGTACCTACCTACAAGCTGAAGTACGCTCAGATCGTTACCGTGGTTACGATAGTGTCCACGCGCAAGAGCTTTACTATGAAAGCTATAGCTTACTGAACCTCGGTGCCACCTATCAGCTCACCCCGAATACGCAAGTGTTCTTACGTGTGAACAACCTGCTAGACCGCGACTTTACCTCGTACACCACAACCTATACCGATTTGAACGGCGATGGCGAGTATGAGTATGTGACAGGACGTGGTGCCGTCAGTGAAGTGGTTTTCACCGATGACTACAACGTGAAAGATAAAGCCCGTAATTTCTGGCTTGGCGTGACGGTGAACTTCTAATGGCACTGCGGTTTTCGCTCGGTAGCGCAAGGCAATGGCACTGGATCAGTGGTGCCATTACCTTGGTCGGGATGGCGATGTTCGCCATCACCGGCATCACCTTAAACCATGCTGCGGACATTCCAGGCCAGCATCAGGTGGTCACCATTGAAGCACCTATCGCAGCGCCTTTGCTCGCCCAGTTGGAGCGCTTACCTGAGGGTGACGTGGTACTGCCGGCACAGTTACGCGATTACTTCCAAACCACACATGAGGTCACCATTGCTGCTGACCAGCGTGGGCAATGGGACGGTATTGAATTTTATCTCGCGATGGCGCGTCCTGGTGGCGACGCTTGGTTGGCGATTGACGCTGAGCTTGGTGAATTTATCTATGAAGGCACTGATCGCGGTTGGATTGCTTATTTCAACGATCTGCATAAAGGCCGCGATACCGGCAGCGCTTGGCGCTGGTTTCTCGATATTTTTTCAGTGGCTTGTTTGGTGTTTTGCATCACTGGATTACAGCTCTTGCTGAAGCAGTCACAGCACCGCGCCATGACCTGGCCTGTGACCGCATTAGGAGTGGTGATTCCTACGGTCTTGTTATTAGTATTTGTTTAAGTCGAAAGAGGGAATTTTTATGAAACGCTACGTCACCCTGATGACCTTGTTGACGTTATTAAGTCTCAGCCGAGTTGCTGCTGCTGAGGTGCAGTTAGAGATTGAACTGCCGCGTCTTGATGTTGCTGAGTATCACCCGCCATACGTTGCCGTATGGCTTGAAGACAGTCAGCGGCAAGCGGAACACATTGCCGTTTGGTACGACATCGCGATGCGCGATGGTGAGGGCAAGGAGTGGTTGAAGGATATGCGCCAATGGTGGCGTCGCGGCGGGCGCTCGTTGGACTTACCGATTGATGGCGTAACCGGAGCGACCAAAGGGCCGGGTACCCATACGATCAATAGCCAACTGAATCGCGTCTTAAGTGCATTACCGGCCGGTGACTATGTGCTGAATGTTGAAGCGTCGCGTGAAGTTGGCGGGCGCGAAGTATTACGCCTCCCTCTAACACTACCACTCGAGACCACTGTACTGCCGTTGGAAACCAAAGGTGAGCGCGAGCTCGCGCGGATCACCTTAACAGCCCAGAATTAATTTAAACACCCAAGGAGATGGTTATGAATGCTCGTTTCTTAAAACCTTTACTGGCGGGTTTAACCGCCGCACTTGCGCTCAGCGCACCTGCGCATGCGCACCGAGCGTGGTTATTGCCAAGTGCTACTGTGCTGTCGGGCGATAGTCCTTACATCACAGTGGATGCAGCCATTTCAAATACGCTGTTTCACCCCGATCACCATGCGTTAGCCGTCAGTGGTATTACCGTGACTGCACCAGATGGTAGCGCTGTGGAGCTGCTAAATGCCGCACAAGGGCGCTACCGCAGCACCTTCGATTTAGCCTTGGCGCAAGAAGGTACTTATCGTATTGCGCGCGCCAGTGAAGGCTTACGCGCGTTTTGGCTTGATGCTGACGGCAACCGCAAAATGTGGCCTGGGCGTGGGCAGCAAGCCGATGAATCTGAGTTTGCCACGGCAGTGCCGAAAGATGCGAAGAATTTAACGGTAATGCGCAGCGCTTCTCGCATCGAAACCTTTGTCACCGCGGGTGCGCCAACCACTGAGAATTTGCAGCCAAGCGGGAAAGGCTTGGAGCTGGTCGCACTCACCCATCCGAATGACCTATTTGCCACTGAGCAAGCGAACTTCCAGCTGTTGATTGCAGGCGAGCCAGCTGCAGGGGCAGAGATTGAAGTGGTGCGCGGTGGTATGCGCTATCGCAACAGTCAAGATGCCATTGTGGTGACTGCCGATAGTGAAGGTAAGTTCTCGGTAACTTGGCCTGAGGCCGGTATGTACTTTATGGAAGCATCGTACCGTGATGATAAAGCGGCGGCACCAGCAACTGAGCGCCGTGGTTCCTACGCAGCAACCTTCGAAGTGCTGCCGTTTTAAGTTTGTCGGTTAAGGAAGGTGGTAATGTCGGAGGGACAGCAGGTTTATCTCGCTTTCACGATTGTTGTGGTTTGGACATTATGGACGTGTCGAACTGTTTGGCGAGAATTCCGTTCGCGTGCCGTGCCAACGGCGTTATCGCCTTCCACCCTAGTGGTTGCTTACGCGAGCCAGACGGGTACTGCCAAGGCGCTCGCTGAACAAAAAGTTGCAGCCTTGCAGCAGCAGTTTCCTGAGGTGCAGCTACGGGCGTTGTCCGAGCTGACGCTCACTGATGTGCAAAAGGTTACGCGCATGATTTTTGTGGTGAGCACCTATGGCGAAGGAGAGCCGCCAGATAATGGTCGACGCTTTTATCGCCAATTACTGCGGTTGGTGGCCGACGGGGTGAACTTATCACATATGGGGTATGAGATCGTTGCTTTAGGCGATCGTCGTTATCCTCGTTTTTGTGAGTTTGGCATTCAACTGGATGCTGCGCTGCAAGCTGCCAAGGCGCAACGATTGCAGCCGATGCTCAAGCATGATCGGATGACACAAGTAACGTCTGATAATGTCGATGATGCGTGCGTTTGGCAGCTAACGGAGCGTTCGCGTTTGAATGGGCGCGCTTCAGATGGGCTCTATTTATTACGACTTAGCACCGAGCAGGCATTGCCGCAGTGGCGTGCAGGTGACGTACTTGACGTGCTGCCTTGTTATCACCCCGGCAGCGATGCCGAACGCCCTGAGCACGCGCCGCGCAGTTATTCGATCGCATCAGTGCCCGCCGAGGGGCAGTTGCTACTGATTGTGCGTCAACAGGTCAACGCAGCGGGTCAGTTAGGGCTGTGCTCCGGCTGGCTAACGCAGTCGTTGACACCAGGCGCTAAGCTCTTAGGTCGCGTGCGTCGCAATACCATGTGTCACCTGAGTGACCTGCAAGCACCGTTGCTGCTGATTGGCGCCGGCAGTGGTCTTGCCGGTTTACGCAGCCAGATTGCACAGCGCGCCCAACATGCGGACGCGGGCCCTATTTGGCTCATTTATGGCGAGCGCTTCCCGCAGGAGGACGTACCCTTGGCGCAAGAAATTGACCAGTGGCTGCAGCGAGGTGTCCTTCGTCGGGTGGATAGGGTCTTTTCGCGAGATGCGCAAGCTCCCGCTTACGTGCAGTCGGTGATCAGTGAGAAAGCTGCGCAAGTACAGGAGTTTCTTGGACAACAAGGGCATGTGTATGTGTGTGGTAGCTATGCGCGCATGGGGACCGGTGTCGAGCGCAGTTTACGCGATGCCATAGGAGAGCAGAGCGTCGATCAATTGCTACACGAGCAGCGCTATCACCGTGATCTCTATTAAATTAGTGCTGAAACTCTTTATCCTTGGCTCGCTGTTGCGCCTCCGCTGAGCGGGTCATATTCGGGTTGGTGTTTTCCTCATGCTCCATCAATAAAATGGTGAGGTAGATTTTGGTCGGGAGTGAGAGGACTACGCCGATGGCGCTAAAGGCTGCCCCGAGTATAAAACCCCGAGGACCAATCGCATCATTACTAAAGGTGATCGCAAGCACGATATGACCGCAAACCAACAGGCAAATGCCAAGGATCATCGCGCCTTTTAGCAGTCGAACCTGTTGTTTCTCGGTCATCGCAATCACCCGCACTTTAATTTAGTTAGTGCTTAACTATAGATGCTCCAGTTTGCTTTTGCCTATGATCTGGATCAATAGAAGTGATTAACGCGTACCGAAAATACGATCACCTGCATCACCAAGCCCTGGCACAATGTAGCCATCATCGTTCAGACGCTCATCTAGCGCTGCGGTATAAATCGCGACATCAGGATGCGCTGCCGTGACTTTCGCGACCCCTTCCGGTGCAGCAACGAGCACTAACACCCGAATTTCTTTACAGCCTTTAGCTTTGAGCATATCAAGGGTGGCAATCATGGTACCGCCTGTAGCGAGCATGGGGTCAATCACAAGGGCGGTACGTTGTGCTAAGTCGCTGGCGAGCTTTTCAAAATAGGCCACCGGCTCTAATGTTGTTTCATCGCGATACAAACCTACGACACTAATCTTTGCTGCGGGAATTAAGTCCACTACGCCATCAAGCATGCCCAGCCCGGCGCGCAGAATAGGTACTACGGTCACCTTCTTGCCGCGCAGCTGTTGCACTTCAATCGCTTTGTGATCCCAACCGGGAACTTCAGTGGGTTCCAATTCAAAATCACTTGTGGCTTCATAAGTCAGCAGGGCGCTGACTTCGTTGGCGAGTTCTCTAAAGCTTTTGGTCGAAAGCCTTACGTCGCGCATTAATCCAAGTTTGTGTTGAATAAGCGGGTGAGAAACGATGTGCAGCGCCATAAGTACCTCTTTACAGTAAAATTGTTGGATTAGTGTCGATCTGAATGAGAATACAGGATATAACAAGATAGATTTTAGCAAAAAGCCAACCTTTCATGACATCGATTACGCGGAGAAACGCCAACATAACCCATGCAGTTACCAACCGTTACTTGATCCAAGTAGCGGATATAGCCAGATTTTCGCGGTATACTCCCGCCTACTTTGCAGGGTCGCGCGACGACCTTCATTTGCTCTCGGGAGATGCAGGATAAGATGAAGCGGCATCCATACACGCCTTGGCTGGTGTTGTTGATCGGAACATTGTTTAGCTTATTGGCGGGCTACCTGAGTTACTCGACCGAATTAAACCGGGCGCGTGAAGGCTTTTTGTTTAACACCCAACAAGTGGAAGTCGCCCTGACCGAACGCTTACTTGCTTATGAATTGGTCCTCCGAGGCGCGGCAGGTTTTTACGAGCAATCCGAACATGTTAGCCGTGACAATTGGCGCGGTTATACCGACAAGTTACGCCGTGACGGCGCGATCACTGAAGTGCAAGGTATTGGTTTTGCTGAAAAAATAAATCAGTCTGAGCTTACCGCATTTGAACAAAGGGTGCGCGCCGAAGGTTATGCTGACTTTCATGTTCGCCCGGTCTCCCAGCGCGATATTTATTCTTCGATAGTTTATCTCGAACCTTTTGATGAGCGTAATCAGCGTGCCTTTGGCTACGATATGTATTCAGAGCCGGTCCGCTATCACGCCATGCACCGGGCTGCGATGACGGGGAAAGTTGCCTTGACGGGCCGGGTGGAGCTACTACAAGAAAATGGTTCGGGCATTCAACCGGGTACCTTGATGTATGTTCCCGTTTATGACGGTGCGGCATTGCGCGCTGGCGTCGAGCGGATGGATGCGCTTAAGGGCTGGGCGTACAGCCCATTTCGGATGCAGGATTTATTATCGGGTATCTTGAAAGATTGGGAGCGTGAAGAAGGTGCCTCAATTGCCTTGCGGGTGTTTGATGGTGCAGAGCGGCTGCCAGCCCAGTTACTTTATAGTAATCATGACGGAGCCTTGGTGAACCCGGATTACTTGAAAGCCTCCTCACCATTTTATTTTGGCGGTCGGGAATGGCTGCTAGAGTTTCGCCACAAAAATGAAGTCGATGCGATTTACCTACTGCGCCCTGTGGCGATTATTGGCTTGGGGCTCTTTGTTACCCTGGCGCTCGCAGCTTACTTGAAATTGATCGCCGCAACGCGGGACCGCGCAACTGAACTGGCGGAGAAGTTAACCGCTGACGTGCGTACCAAACAGCGCGAATTACAAATGATGGAAGAGCGCTGGCGCTTTGCAGTAGAAGCAACCAATGGTGGTGTTTGGGATTGGACGGTGAAACCGGAAAAAGTCTATTTCTCGGAAGGTTGGTATCGCTTGTTTGGTTACAGTAGTGAACAAGTGAAAAATGAACTGAGCGATTGGCATGATCTCGTACATCCGGAAGATCGTGCGGCAGTCGATACGCGAATCCAAGAGCACCTCGCCCCGAACGGCAAAAACACCTTTGAAAGTGAGTACCGTGTGTTTCATCACGACGGGCACGTGATGTGGGTCTTGGACCGCGGCACTATTGTTGAGCGCGATGCTGAGGGGCATGCAAAGCGTGTGGTTGGTACCATCGAAGATATCACCAAAGAAAAGCACGAAATGCGTGAGTTACAGAGTGCAGCAGAGTGCGACAAACTCACTGGCTTGCCGAATCGCAGTGCGCTGTTCCGACAGCTTAAGCAGTTGGTTGCAGAGGTAAAACAACGCCCGCAAGCCTTGGCTGTGCTCTTTATTGACCTTGATGGCTTTAAGAAAATCAATGATCATTACGGCCATGCTGCCGGTGATTACGTATTGCGTGAAGTTGCGCATCGCTTCCGCGAGCAGCTTCGTAGTCATGACATTCTCTGTCGCTTGGGTGGTGATGAGTTTGTGGCGGTGCTGACAGATACGCAGACCTGTCATATTGAGACTGTGCTGACACGGTTAATCGAAGCCATCCGCGCACCGATGTACTTTGAGCAAAATGAAATGTTTATTGGCGCCTCGATTGGTGCCGTGGTGCATGATGGCGGCGTCGAGATGACGGCCACGGATCTCATTCGTCATGCTGACGCTGCAATGTATAAAGTGAAGCGCGAACATCGTGGCGGTTATGAAGTGCATGCGACCGAAGATCTCGCACGTTTAACGTAAATGATTGAGTTCACGACTGTTTCAAAAAGCTCGATGAGGCTAATCTGATTTTTCGGTTGGTTTGGTTTTTTCTAATCTGTGAAAGTTGTCCTATAGTGATTTTGTTCGACAACTCTTGTTACAGAGGATCAACCAACCATGAAAAAAGCATACCCTTTACTTTCAGCCTTGGCGCTTGCGGTCGCTATGGGCACAGCAAGCTCTGCAGTGAGCGCGCAAGAAGCTGGCCATGACGCGATGTTTTGGTGGCCGGATCAACTTGATCTCAGTCCCCTGCGTGACCACAACCCCAGCTCGAATCCTTATGGCGATGACTTTGACTATGCAGAAGCCTTCCAACAGCTTGATATCGCTGCGGTAAAAAAAGACATTGAAGCACTGATGACATCGTCTCAGGACTGGTGGCCAGCCGATTATGGTCATTATGGCCCGTTCTTTATTCGCATGGCGTGGCACGGTGCCGGTACGTACCGAGTGAATGATGGCCGTGGCGGTGCTGGCGGCGGCCAACAGCGGTTTGAGCCGTTGAATAGTTGGCCTGACAACGTCAGTTTGGATAAAGCCCGCCGTTTGTTGTGGCCGATTAAGCAAAAATACGGCCGTAGTTTATCTTGGGCTGACTTGATGGTGCTCACGGGGAATGTCGCGCTTGAGTCTATGGGCTTTAAAACTTATGGCTTTGCTGGCGGTCGTGAGGATGACTGGGAAGCGGATAACGTGTATTGGGGACCAGAGAAACAGTGGTTAGCTGATCAGCGTTATAGCGGTGAGCGTGAACTTGAACGGCCACTAGCGGCAGTGCAAATGGGCTTGATTTATGTGAACCCTGAAGGGCCTAACGGAAACCCAGATCCCCTGTTAGCTGCGCATGATATTCGTGACACCTTTGGTCGTATGGCCATGAATGATGAAGAGACGGTGGCGCTGATTGCCGGCGGCCATACCTTTGGTAAAGCACACGGTGCGCATAAACCGGATGAATGTTTGGGTGCTGAACCTGCTGCTGCTGGCCTTGAGGAGCAAGGTTTAGGCTGGCAAAACAAGTGTGGTAAAGGGCATTCTGAAGATACCATTACGTCAGGCTTAGAAGGGGCTTGGTCCGTGAGCCCAACTGCGTGGACCATGCAGTATTTGGATAATCTATTTGGGTTTGAGTGGGAACAAACACGTAGCCCTGCAGGGGCGATTCAGTGGATTCCTAAAGATGGCCAAGCAGCGAATTTAGTACCGGATGCGCACGTCCCCGGTAAGCGTCATGCTCCGATCATGTTCACAACGGACTTATCGCTGAAGTTTGACCCTGAGTATCGCAGCATTGCAAAACGCTTCCATGAAAATCCAGAGGAATTTGAACTGGCGTTTGCGAAAGCTTGGTTTAAGTTAACCCATCGTGATATGGGTCCACGCGCACGTTACATCGTTGATACCTCACCAGATACACCGTTGTTGTGGCAGGACCCATTGCCTGAAGCGGATTACACTTTGGTGGGTGAAGATGCCATTGCTGAACTTAAAGAAGCTGTGCTGTCGACCGAACTGACGGTGGCAGAGTTGGTTCGTACCGCTTGGTCATCAGCGGCGAGCTTCCGAGGCACTGACATGCGCGGTGGCGCAAATGGTGCGCGAGTTGCGTTGGCACCGCAAAAAGATTGGGCGGTCAACAATCCGGCTGAGTTAGCTAAGGTGCTTGAGGTATTGCGTGGTATTCAGCAGGACTTTAATGCACAGCAAACTGATAATACGCGCATTTCGTTAGCGGATACCATCGTGCTTGCCGGTGCTGCTGCGATTGAAAAGGCCGCTGCGGATGCTGGGTATGAGGTTAGTGTACCTTTCACGCCGGGCCGTACGGATGCTACTCAAGCGATGACAGATGTCGCATCGTTTGCCTTCCTTGAGCCGAAAGCTGATGGTTTCCGCAACTACTACAGCGCTGACAGTCGTTTGTCACCTGCGGAAAGCTTGGTTGATCGTGCCGACCTGTTAACGCTGACCGTTCCCGAGATGACCGTTTTAGTGGGTGGTTTCCGTGCATTAGGTGCGACCCATGAAGGTGTGTCTCACGGCGTATTCACGGACCGTCCTGGCCAATTAACCAATGACTTCTTCGTGAATTTGTTGAGTATGGAGACCCAATGGCAGCCAGCTGAACAAGAAGGTTTGTACCAAGGGCTTGACCGTAGTACTGGTGAAGTGAAATGGACGGCAACCCCAGTTGATTTAGTGTTTGGCTCAAACTCTGAGCTACGCGCCATTGCAGAAGTCTATGCGATGAGCGACGGAACACAGTTATTTGTTGATGACTTTGTCGCCGCGTGGCATAAAGTGATGACCTTGGATCGCTTCTAACCGATCCAATGTGATGAAAAGACGGTAAAGGCGCTCGGTTGAGCGCCTTTTTTTTAACGTTGAAGGGTCAGCACAAGGGTTCGTGCGCCCCCAACATCACGGTGCTCGCCCAAGTAAATTCCTTGCCAAGTACCCAAGTTTAAACGCCCCTGTGTTACCGGAATGGTAACGCTACTTCCCAATAAACTTGCTTTTAAGTGGGCTGGCATATCGTCAGGGCCTTCGTAGGTGTGCCGATAATAAGAGGCATGTTCAGGTGCAAGCTGATTAAAATGACTTTCAAAATCTTGGCGTACCGTAGCATCAGCATTTTCATTAATGGTTAATGATGCTGAAGTATGCTGAATAAAGATATGCAACAGGCCTATTTCGACATCTGCCAATTCAGGCAGCGCGGCAACCACCTCATCGGTAATCAAATGAAAGCCACGGCGGCGCGGACGCAACTGAAGTTGTGTTTGAATCATTGGCATCTCTCTTGGTTTCATCGTACGCTTAGGACATGTTAAATCAAACAAATTGCAACATGAAGAGGTGCGCCGGTGACGAAGTCTCCAATTAAACACAAACCATGGCGAACAGCCGGTTCGACCTTACAAAATCGATTAACGGACATCGCTTTAGGTCGTGTTTTATTGCCCTATGCCATTACTGTGTTTGTTGTTCTCATTGCAGCAAAAGATTGGTCAATGTGGGCTTTAGGACATCCGCCAAACCCCTGGGTCATGACAATCATTGCAATCATCACCGCGCTGATTTCGATTCCGATGATGTTCAAAGGTTATCGCGATACTCAGAAGATTAAATTAGGCATAGAGGGTGAGCAAGCCGTTGGTGAGTTCCTTGACCGTCTGCGGGCGCAGCAAGCACAAGTCTTTCATGACATTGATGGGGATAACTTCAATCTTGACCATGTGGTGATAACCCAAGCAGGAATTTTTGTTATCGAAACAAAAACCATGTCGAAACCGAAGTCGGGGAAGCCAGAGCTGCAATACGACGGAAACCAAATTATGCGAGGACGCAAACCGATTATGGGCGACCCTGTCACCCAAGTGACGGCGAACTGTCGTTGGTTGAAAGAGTTACTCAAAGAAACGACAGGAAAAGACTGGCCCATCAAAGGGGTGGTGGTTTTCCCTGGCTGGTTTGTGAAGCGTGTGCCGTCGGAAGCTGCCGACAGTGGTGCTTGGGTGTTAAACCCGAAAGCATTTCCGGCGTATTTATCCAATGAGCCCGTCCGATTGCGTGACGATGAGGTTTTTTTAGCTGCTTTCCACTTAAGCAAATACATTCGAGCGCGTTAAGGAAGAGGTAACAAGTATGACGATTAAATTAGGTATTAACGGATTAGGGCGTATTGGTCGGTTGGCGTTGCGTTTGGTGAGCCAGCGTGACGACATTGAAGTGGTGCAGGTTAATGATCCGGGTGGTGATGCGGCAATGTTCGCCCATTTGTTAGAGTTTGATTCGGTACACGGACGTTGGCAGGCAGCTTTTGCGAGCACGCCTGAGCAATTGGTCATTGACGGTCAGGCGATACGTTTCACGCAGCACAAAACCATTGTGGAGAATGACTGGAGTGAGTGCGATATTGTCTTAGAAGCCTCTGGCAAGATGAAAACAGTTGCGGTGTTGAATGACTATCTCGCGCAAGGTGTAAAGCGCGTAGTGGTATCGGCGCCGGTGAAAGATGAAGGGGCTCTGAATATCGTACTTGGCGTGAACGAGGATCGTTATGACCCTGAGCAGCATCACATTATTACGGCTGCCTCTTGTACGACTAACTGTTTAGCCCCAGTGGTGAAAGTCTTACATGAAACTATTGGTATTCATCACGGTTCGATCACGACTATTCATTCGGTGACCAATAGCCAAAATATCCTTGATGCACCGCACAAAGACATGCGCCGAGCGCGAGCTTATGGTGATAGCTTAATTCCAACCTCAACTGGAGCTGCGGCAGCAATTGTTGAAATTTTTCCAGAGCTCAAAGGCAAATTAGATGGGTATGCGGTACGGGTGCCATTAGCCAATGCGTCGTTAACCGATTGTGTTTTTGAAATGCAACGAGCGACCAGCGTTGAGGAAGTCAATCAGTTACTGCAGCGCGCTGCTGAAGGGCCCCTGCAAGGTATTCTTGGTTATGAAGAGCGACCGCTGGTGTCGATTGACTATCGCACCGACCCGCGCTCGAGCATCGTTGATGCTGGCTGCACGCGGGTAGTGAATGGCACGCAAGTCAAAATTTATGCCTGGTATGATAACGAGTGGGGCTACGCCAACCGTGCGGTAGAGCTGGTTGCAATGGTTGGCGCTAAGGCTTAATCCGACAGGTAGTACTCGATGGTTGAAACCACACGGATGGTTTTCAAATGCGGGTTGTGGCGGTCTCGTGAACCGATCGTAAACTGTCCTTGGCTGGCCCGTTTAATTTTGCCGAGCTCACTTTGTGAGTCCTCGGCAAATTTTTGCGCGACCTCACGTGCCTTGATGGTTGCCTCTTCAATCATTTCCGGCTTGATCTCATTGAGACGCGTGAACATGTATTCTGGCTGTGACTGATAGTCGTCACCATTCAGCACAATCCCCTGTTTGCCGAGTTCAGACAATGAACTCATGATCTCACGGATGGCTTCAACTTTGCTTGAATACACCGTAATGGTTTGCGTCGCAGTGTAGCGGAATGGCGCCGGGCCACTGCCACCATAGCGTTGGGCTGACTTATCAACAATATTAGGTGATGAGGTTGATATTTCCTCGGCATTGACACCTTTGAGCAGCAAAAATGCTACGACTTTGCTTTTTGAGGCTTCAATGTCTTGATAAATTTCGTTGACGTCGTTGCTGGCGCTCGTGAATTGGATCGGCCAAATCACGGTATCGGCGATGTACTCGCGCTCGGAAAGACCTTTTACTGTGACACTACGCTCCATGGCACGTGTTTCGAGCAAGGCATTGCCAATACTGTTCGCACCAAACACAAATGCCAAAATAAGTGCAGCACCTAAAATGGCCGCGGGTAGGGTTAAACGCATGATTTGTCCTTAATACATCAGTTAATATCCGGAAGCGTGTCACTAGGATACCCAAACAGATAGCCTTGGAAAACTTCACAGCCTAATTCTCGTAGACGCTCAAACTGCGCATTAGTTTCCACCCCCTCCGCAATTATGGTCAAATTCATGCTGCGACCAAGACCAATAATCATTTCGGTAAGCAATGCGCCCTCGCCTTGCTTAAATAAGGTTTTCACAAAGCGCCGATCAATTTTGAGCTCATCTAAGGGAAGCTGCGTGAGGTAAGCAAGCGAGGCATAACCCGTGCCAAAGTCATCGAGTGAGATGGAAATGCCAAGTTGTTTGAGCTCTTGCATTTGCTGCACGATAAAGTCGATGTTCTGTGCCATCAAATTTTCAGTGAGCTCAAAGCGAATATTGGCGGGGTTCACCTGAGTACGCTCTAGGATAGCGCGGACATGATCAACGAAGTCAGGATCAAGAAACTGTGCCGGGCTCACATTGATAGAAATACCAAGCGTTTCGAGTTTGGGGTTGTTGGACCACAGCTTGGATTGTTCGCAGCAGCGCTCCAATACCCATGCGCCAAGCCTTAGGATGCTACCGGAAGCCTCGGCAATAGGAATAAATTCGTTGGGTGAGATCTCTCCATAGCGAGGATGATGCCAGCGCAACAAAGCTTCGACGCTTAACAACTGCCGTTCGGCGTTCACCTGAGGTTGATAGACCATGCGTAGTTGCTGTTGTTCAATGGCATGTTCAAGTGCTTGCGAGAGCTCTAAGCGATGACGCACTGCCGCTTCCATGTGCTTATCAAAAAAGCCGATAGCTGAGGTACTTTGCTGTTTCACAGCCTTTAAGGCGAGATCGGCTTGTTGCAACAAAATGGTGCAGTCCATCGTTTGCGTACTGAAAAAGCTAATCCCGATGCGTGCGTTAACCCGCAGTGAGTGATGATGAACATTTAAGGGGCGACTAATACTTTCGAGAAGCTGGCTGGCTCTAACCTCAGCGATGGTGGCGGCATCTGCGAAGGATGAACTGAGGGCGCTCAAGACCAAGACAAACTCATCATTGCCGATGCGCGCCACCGTGTCTGCTTGCCGTGCTTCGTTGCTGATGCACTGTGCGCAGTGGCGCAGAACACTGTCACCACTTTCATAACCTAAGCTATCGTTAAAGCTGTGGAAATTAATGACATCAATCAGCAGTACTGCGCCGACTTTGTGTTGCTTGGTGGTGGTTTGGATGGCAGCTTGTAGATGATCGAGCAGTAGGTTGCGATTCGCTAGCCCAGTAAGCGGGTCAAAGTACATGAGTTTTTGTACTTCGGCCTCAGCGAGATCAAGTGCGCGTAAGTCAGCGTCCATACAAAACATGATGGGCTCATCGTTCGGTAGGGCAACCACGGTATGGCTGGAATAAACGGGTACGTCAGTACCGTCCTGATGTTTTAAGGTTAAACGGGCAGAGGGAATGCCTTGTTGATGCTCAAACATCCATGCCACCGCTTGACGCACATCAGCTGCCATTTCGGCTGGAATGATGAGGTCAAACAAGTTGCTGCCAAGTGCTTCGTCGGCGGTGTAACCGTAGAGCTTTTCGGATGCCTCATTCCAGTACACGACAGTGCCGTCTGAACGGTAGCCTTGGATGGACATGGCTTGGGTGTCATCACAGAGTTTCCGAAAACGCGCCTCTTCGAGCGAGAGTTTTAAATTACTTAGCATTCTTGTCGTTCATTTGTTGAACAAAGATGCTTTAAGTCTAGAAGAACAAATGAGAAAAGCTAGCGCAGGTTGTGGTTAGAGCAAAAACCTGTTGCTGTGCAACCAAGACGCAAGTTCCGCTTTATCTGACACCTCTAGTTTTTGGTAAATACGCGCAATATGGGTGCGTACAGTGGTTGGTGAAATATCAAGTAAACGAGCCACTTCTTTATGGGTGTGCCCTTTAACGTAAGCCCAGGCCACATCTTGTTCCCTTGCACTTAAACTTACTGCTGCACAAATACCGGCTCGCACGAGCAGACGGTTTTTGAAGCGTTGGGCATTGATGACAATGCGTGGGTTGCGGTAACAGCCTTTTGTCCATAGCGCCTCAGTGACCTCAGCCGGTAATTGTTGCTTTGCTTTGCGCCCCCACTCATTGGTGAGCAATGCGATAAATTCTGGGAGTGCCGCATTAAGCAAGCCGTGGCGATCAACAAATGCGGCTGGCGCTTGTTGCGAGCGTAAATTATGCATGTCGTTGTGACGCGCAGCCAAAAACAAATGCTGTGTGATCACATTCTTCAACGCCATATCGGCCTGCGAAAAATCATTTTCTAAAGTGTCTCGCGCAAGCGTCACGAAAATATGAAGCCCGGTTTTGGGATCTATTTCCATGGTAGAAATGAGCTGCTTGGCATCGTAGCGGCCCCAATGCTCGTCATATGCCCGGCAATGATGAAATTTCGGCAACACTTTGGAGTTCCAAGTTTTTCCTGTGTTCGCAATGACTAAATTGGCATAGGGGTCTTCATGTTTTACCTCTTCCCAGGTGTCAAACAATGAGTCGACTTGATGCAAAATCGTCGCGGTATGTAACTGCCGACTACGACCATCACCGGAACCCCAAATGGCAAAATCGAAATCGATCAAGCTTTGGATTTCTTTAAGTGTCCATTCCTGAAACTCACTGGCAGAAAGGTACATGCTGGCATCGTGCATGCTGATAATAAATTCGCTGATACGTTTATCGGGTCTATTCATGCCGCTATTTTATGTTAATAAGTTGTGAATATAGTGTAGTGCAAATGCAGGATAACTCTAAATAATCGATCTACCTATGATGGGCACCGTGAGCGACGAAGAGATGACATGGGTCGTCGAACGAACTACACAGCGTAACGGTCAACTGCGTGCCTGCTCTATTGAAGAGTAGTGTGACCGTTACGTTTTGTAGTACTGAGATTCCAGTGTCATTGAAGATCGCATGTTTCGGCCGCTTGGTTTGTAAGCTGAGGGAACGCCATCGTCCAACGGATGAGGACAACAGAAGTGTTAGGGGAGCTGCATGGGGGGTTAGCGAACCATCAACACATCATTCTTGCGTGCGAGCTAGGCGGCCACCAAACAACCTATGACAGCTTCGAGCTGTTGAGAGGGGATTCTGATGACACTTAAACAATTCTTAGTAGGCTGTTTAACAGCGCTAACTTTTTCCTTTCCTGCTTGGGCAGATGGAACCGCGGTAATGGTTTCGGAGGACGGCAAGGTCAAGGTGGAATTCACCAGCTCCGGCATGCTGCGGATGGATGATGCTTCCGGAGAGGGGTATATGTTGATGCGTGACGGTAAACTGTACTCAGTGATTGAGGACGGTGGTTCGGTCATGGTGTTTGATATTGCAGCAGCTATTGCCAGTGTGGGAAGCCTTGGACAGCAAGGCGGGTTTTGGGATGCCGAAATGGTGGAATTGGTAGCCATGAAAGCGACCGGGGGTAGCGAAGAGGTGGATGGTCTCAAGGGACACATTTACGAGATGACCTACCGGAATCGTGCGGGTCACCAGCATACCGACACCATTGTGCTGACCAAAGACAAAACTGCAGCCTTATTGACGCAAGCTTCCCTGACCATGGCCTCGATCTTAATTGCAGCGACCGGCGAGAGCATTTCGCCGGCCTTTGACAAGATGGCAGATTTTACCCGCGACGGCGGCTGGGGTGTGCTGCGTCAAGGGGATAGCTATCGCTTGACACAAGTTCGGGATGTTAGTGTCGATGCTTCACGTTTTGTGTTGCCTGCTGAACCGATGAAAATTCCTTCTATGGAAAGCTTTATGGGGGCTCAAGCAGAAGAATCTGTGGTAGAAGAGACCGAAGAAGAGAAGCAACAACGCCTTGCTGCCTATTTGGAAAGCAAAGCACAGCGTCAAGAGCAGCGCGCCAAAAGTAAGGCCGATCGGGCGGTTGATCGCGCGACCGATAAAGCGGTCGATAAAGTCGTAGATAGTGTGCTGGGTAAGTTGTTTTAAGGAGGCAAGGATGGCTGGATTCTTAAAAAATATTTTGCCAGTAGTGTTGGCGAGTGTGATCTTGGTTTATCTGTCATCAGTGTATGGTGAGGAAGTGAAGGCGTCGACGAAAAGTAATACCGATAAGCGAGACCAGGGGAACTATACGCTCACTTTATCTGGTGCGATCAATGCGCAGCGCTCAGGCACGATTGCCTACATTGGGAAGGGCACTTCAGGAGGCTACAATCTGCTGAAGCTTGAGTTTGCCGAGACGCTCGATGAGCGGGAGCAGGAGTATCGTCTAACGCTCCTACTGGCCACTGCAGATGACCTCGACAGCCTACAATTTCCAATGCCGGGTACCTATCCGATCACCCGCCGTTTTAAAGCGAGACCTGGCTATGAAGGTGGTTTTGACCCTAAATTTACCGAAGTGTTAGAGCTCAATGGTCGCTACTACCAAAATGTTGCGGTGGAATATCAGCAAGACGGATATGGCCCCGACCCGATACGTAGTTCGCTCACCATTACTGAGCAAGACGGTGAGCGTCTGAAAGGGCATTTTGAACTTCATTTGAGAGAAGGCACGTCAATTAATAAGGGACAAATTGGGCGTGGGACTCTAGCGGTAAAGGGTGAGTTTGATGCGGTAATTATTACTGAAGATCTGGGCTTATAATGGGAGCAGCGCCAATGAACTTACGCAAAACGCACGGCATTGTTGTTGTTTTACTGACTTGCATTCAAGTGAGTGCTTGTAGTGCTGGAGACCCAACGCATGGTGAGGTTAGTGCCAGCATAGCGGAGCAAGATTACCATGGTGTTACTTTGGCGCCGGTTGGTGAGCGTCAAAGTTCAGCAACCTTTATGCAAATGGGCGGCATGACGCTGGTGAATATTCAGGCGCATGATCTGGAGACCGGTGGCATGATGGATAATGTATTAGCGCTATCGCTGACCTTATCCGGCGGTAATGCGAGTGCACAGGTGCAAAGTGCGGAGATCTCTTACTGGCCTGAAGGAATGGCTGCGCCGTTCTACATTAGTAGTGCAGGTAACGTATCAGTCGACATCGAGCGCTTTGAGGTGGGCAACGAGGGATATGCACAAGGAACCTTTCGTGGGCAAATATGCTATCAAAAAAGTATGTTTTCTGCTGCCGATAAGGGGGATTGTCGTGCGATAGAAGGACAATTTCGTACGGCACTTGTCGCTCAATAACAACTGCTGCGAGCAACACCTAAAAGTCTCGGACGTCGCCTTTGCAATTCTTCATTCGGCGGTTTTCGAGACTTTTGCTATTCTGAATCATAATAATCAAGAATTCAGGATCTTATCTGTGCGGAAGCGGCATTTAAAAGGGCTGTTGGTAAGCGCTATCGTGGTGCTATTGCTTTGGGGGGCGAGCTTTTTGCCTCGCGTGGGCCTGTGGAGTTTTCAAACGGCAACGGCAGCGATAGCCTGGTGGTATGATTTTGAAACGCGTCAGGTGGCTTTAGGCGATATTACCTTTAGTGTGTATGTGCGCCCAGGGCGGGATACCGCAGCAACGCCCGTAGTGCTGCTCCATGGCTACACGGCGAACAAAGCGCTATGGTTGCCGATGGCTGCGCAACTTGACTCGAGCGCTACAATCATCATTCCGGATCTCGCAGGGCATGGTGAAACGGGTTTTGATCCCCAGTGGAGCTACCGTGCAAGCGCTCAGGCGCAGCGATTACAACGTTTATTCGCAGCGCTGCAGATAGAACAGCCCGTACTCGTGGGACATTCGATGAGTGGCTTGATTGCGGCAAACTTCGCGTTGCTGTATCCGCAGCAACTTTCGGCGTTAATCGTGATGAACCCTACAGGCGTTACCAGCCCTACCCCTAGCCGTGCTGAAAAACTTTTACAGCAAGGGCGCTCTCCTTTCCTCATCAACGATTGGCAAGACTTCCAAGAGCTCTATCAATTGAGTATGGCGCAGCCGCCTTGGATTCCTAATTTTATCCAACGCGGTGTTGCTTATGACTATAGGCAACATAAAGCGGAATTCAGTCAGATTGCGGAAGACTTTCTATACCATGATCAATTGGATCAGCGCTTATCAGAATTGCAGATACCTACGCTTATTCTCTGGGGGGCTGAAGATGCATTGATTGATGTAAGTAGTGCTGACGTTTGGCATAGTGCGATTCAGGGCTCCGAAGTGGTAGTGTTGGAACAGGTTGGGCATATGCCCATGTTGGAGCGTCCTCGGCAGACCGCGGATGAATTACAACGCTTTCTAAAGCGGTATTAAGGAAACAACGATGCGAAAGGGTCGAGTCTTTGGAATCATATTAAGCTTTACGTTGGTACTGCTGTTGTCGTATCTGGTGCTCTGGCCGGTCGCCATTGAACCTCGCGCCTGGCAGGCGCCACGCGACCACGGTTATGTTGGGGTCTATACGCCAAATCAGCGGTTGCAAGCAATTCAAGTGCTGCCATTACCGGTGTCAGAAGGTCCGGAAGCTCTTGCTGTAGACCCACAAGGCCGTGTCGTTACCGGCTTACTGAACGGTGATATTGTGCGGCGCGAACATGACGGCGATTTTACGGTGCTGGCCACCACTGGCGGGCGCCCGTTAGGCCTAGCCTATGATGCCCAAGGCGGGCTGTGGATCGCCGATGCCTACCAAGGTTTAGTCTATTTTGACAGCAACCAAGGGGTACAGGTCAAAGTGACTGAAGTCGATGGGCGTGCGGTCCGTTATGCCAATGACGTCGCCATCGCAGCCGATGGCACTATTTATTTTAGCGACTCTTCCAGTCGTTTTCCTGCCGACCGCTATGGCACTTATGGTGCAAGCCTGCTCGATATTATGGAGCATGCAGGTAATGGTCGCGTCTTGGCTTATGAGCCGGCGAGCGGTCATACCTATACAGTTGTCAGTGGTATTCATTTTGCAAACGGCGTTGCATTAAGCTCAGATCAACAGTGGTTACTGGTGAATGAAACGGCCAGTTATCGGGTCTTGCGTGTTGGTATTGGTAGCAACAACAGCGGCCAGTTCGAGCCGCTTCTCGAAAATCTGCCCGGTTTCCCAGATAACCTCACCACCGGTCGTGATGGGAAGTTTTGGCTCGGTTTAGTGAGTCCAAGAAGTGCACTACTTGACCAGTTTGCCGATGCCCCGTTTATGCGAAAAGTGGTGCAGCGTTTACCGGCGGTGATGCGTCCTAAAGCGCAGCGCTATAGTCACCTGCTTGCCATCGACATTGATGGCAATGTGCTGCATAGTCTGCAAGATCCCGAAGGTCGCTTCGGCTACGTGACCGGAGCCGTCGAAGTCGATCAGCAGTTGTTTCTGAGTAGCCTGCACGAGGCAGCGATTGGACAGCTGGAATTTCCTCAAGCACAGCACTAAGGGTCGTTAGCGCTGTGTGGTGTGTTCAAAACTTCTTAAAACGGTGATTGTATGCCTGCGCTAAATGCTTTAACGACGCCTTATTTATTACTGGACCCAAACAAGATGTTGCACAATAGCGAGCGCTTACAGCGTCATCTTGATGGTTTGGGGGTTATGCTGCGACCGCATGTTAAAACGGCGAAGTCGGTGGATGTGATGCGGTATTGCTTTGCCGATGCAAAAGGGCCTATTACTGTTTCAACATTAAAAGAAGCTGACTATTTTGCCGAACATGGGTACACCGATATCACTTATGCCGTGGGTATCGACCCGGATAAACTACCACGCGTGGCGCGTTTAAACCGTTCAGGGATAACCGTACGAGTATTATTGGATAGTTTGGTACAGGCACAAGCAGTGATTGATTTCGTCGCGCGCGATGGTGTTGCGATTCCGGTGTTGCTTGAAATTGATTGTGACGGCGAACGGGCGGGTTTGCGGCCCGATGACCCACAACTGCTTGAAATTGCGTGTTTGTTGGATGACAAACAACTCTTTGCTGGTATTTTATTGCATGCTGGAGGCTCTTATCACTGTCCAGATCGTGCTGCCAAAGAAGCCGCTGCTGAGCATGAACGTGCCACGGCGGTTGCGGTGAAAGAGCGTTTGGCATTGGCTGGTGTGCTTTGCCCCATCGTTAGTGTAGGGTCTACCCCGACAGCACATTTTGCCCGTGATTTAACCGGCATCACCGAAGTACGGGCAGGGGTTTACTTGTTTCAAGACTTGGTGATGGCAGGTTTGCACGTGTGCGAACTTGAGGATATTGCGCTCAGCGTTGTCGCAACCGTTATCGGTGTGCGTCCTGAGCAAGGTTGGATCATCACTGATGCTGGTTGGATGGCGTTATCCCGTGACCGTGGTACCGCTGAGCAAGAGCTAGATCAAGGTTATGGGGTGGTGTGTGATATGGCGGGAACGCCCTATCCTGATTTGATTGTCAGCCGTACCAGTCAAGAGCACGGCACTTTGGCGCTGCGGAAAGGCAGCAGTGCGCAGTTACCGCCGTTGACGATCGGCAGTAAGGTACGCATTTTGCCGAATCACGCGTGCGCGACGGCGAGCCAGTTTTCAGGGTACCTGGTCCCGCTTGAGCAGGACCTGGTCTTCTGGCCACGGGTTAATGGCTGGTAGCAGCCTCGCGCGTGGCGTTCCAGTTGATGGCTTGCCAACGCGCGTCGCGGTACACCATGACGCCGCTATTTAAGTAAGTATCGCGATGCTTGGTGGCGACGTTGGTCGAGACTAAGGTGAAGTTCAATAGCACGATATCACCGATAGCTTTGAGCTCGATATTTTCCGCGCTGTACCAGGCTTGAACATCGGCATCATCAATACGCGTCGCGTTGGCAGTGCCTTGCAGCAGCGTCGCTTTATCAAAGCGCGTGCCGCTAGAGCTGGTGTAAGTCAGTTCGTCAGCCCAAAATGTTTCGTGCACCTTAGGATCATTCACCGACGCGCCATAGAGAAAAGCGCTTAAGGTTGTCTCGATGGCGGTCGCGTCGTTAGCGCTTGGCTGGGTGACAGTTTGTGCTGCGGTAGTGCTAGCAAACACGCTTCCGACAAATAAAAAAGTGAGCAAAAATAAGCGCATGAAAGCGTCCTTTAACGATGAGTCATGCGCTATAACCTATCTTAACTGCGACGTTTTTTCAGCTTTTTATTGACCTTTGTTAGCAGTTGTTCAATTTCCTTTTTGCGCTCTTGATCAGCGAGTTCACGCTGTGGTCGCGCTGGTGCTTGTAAGGCTAGCTGGAGGTGTTCTGCAGCTTCACGATAGTCGCCTTCTTCATAGAGAAACTCACCGTAGAAGTAGTTTGGATCAATACCGTTTGGATTCAACTGCAACGCGGCTTGTAAGTGCTCTTTGGCCAAATCATCGTCGCCAAAACCGAAGGGCCAGCCCGGAACTTTATAGTACAAGGTACCTAAACTGGTGTGCGCTGATCCTGCAAGTGCAGACGGGTCAAGGGTGAGGGCTTGTTCCAGTGCCGCTTTTGATTGCTTGGCTAAGCCGAGCGCGCCTAAGCCGCCGACTACCCCAGCCTCAGTGCTGAGAATGATCCCGTGCCAAATATGTGCTTCGGCTTTATCGGCATAGTTTTGCGCGAAGCTTGCAGCACGTTGCTCTAACGCCTTAAAGGCTTGCTCTTGAGCGTCGTCTTGCAGCTGATAATTGGCGACAGCCCAGTCGTGCTGCAAGGCCAGTAGCTCGGTGGCGAAAGTGTCTTCCGCATGAGCAGGTAGAGTGGTGGTTAAGAGTACCGTTGTGAGACACGTAGTAATGAAGTGTTTCATGATTTTTGCTCCTGTAGTAATTGACGGAGTTGACGTAGAGGTTTGCGCAAGTTGGCATCAATAAGTTGCGGTACCAGCGCATTGAGTTTCACGAACAGACGTTCAGGCCAGCCAATGGTTTGCCGGCGTTGTCCCTGCTCTATTTGGCGCAAAAGTAAGCTCGCAACACGTGCGGCGTTATCTTCATGGGTGCCGGAGTTTTGGTTGAAACGGTGCATGACACCGTCGTTCATGGCGGTCTTAATAGCTCTTGGTGCGGCATACATAATGGTGCACGCCGATGGCTCTACTTCGCGTTGCAAGGCTTCACAAAAGCGTGCCAAAGCAGCTTTACTTGCGCAGTAGCTGGCTTGGGTAGGAAAGCCAAGCGCACCAAAAACAGAGCCGACATGTAATAGCCACGCCCGGTGCTGACGCTGTAACAGGGGCAGCAATGCATGGGTGAGCTGCATCGGCACCAAGGTGTTTAACCGCATCACTTCGGCGTGTTTCGTCCAAGGTGTGTCGGTATAAAGCTCGGTAACTGAGCTACCGGCCGCATGAATCCAGCCGGTGATGCGAGGTCTTGAGGCTTGCACCAGCTCGATCAACCCGGCCAGCTCCTCAGCTTGTGTTAAGTCGCATAGGAAATCGCGTTGACCCAAGGTGACAGCTTGTTCACGTAAGGCCTCCTCACGGCGGCCGACGAGCGTCACAAGGGCCCCTTTTTCGGTTAATTGGCGTGCGAGTTCTTGACCGAGCCCACCTTGTGCTCCGGTTAACAAGACGTGCTGTTGCGACCAGTCAGTGATCAATTTCGACATGGCGGAAGTTCCTCGTTAGTCCGGTAGCGCACGGAACATATCACCATAAAGGCGGTAAACACCTTTGGCGGTGTGGATAATTGCTTGCTGTGCTGCTTTATCGTCCAACTTATTCATCAAATCAGCGAAAAAGGACACATGATCTTGGTCAAGATCGCCGTGTGAAAGCAGATAGGAGAAGGCACTGGCGGGTAATCCGAGCTTTGCTTTGATTGCGCCTGCCGCTTGGGTCGCTAATTTCACGCTGGTGCCTTCTAACACATGCGCCATACCAAAAAAGCTTGCCGGGTGACGGCGTTGAATTTGGTCGTAGACATAGCTCACCATTAACTCGGTGGAGAAATGCGGTGCACTGGCGACAACCTGTTCGACATCGCCACCACAGGCGCGAATATCATTGAGGATCCATTCGTGATGGCCATATTCTTCATCGATGTATTCTACGACGGCTTTGCGCAGCCACTCTTGTTCAGGGCCCATGCGCGCGCCTGCGGCCATGAGCAGAGGGACTGTGTGTTGCACGTGGTAGTAAGCTTGTGTCAGAAAGCCTAGATAACGGCTTAATGAAATGTTTCCAGCAAAGGTGTCGGTGATTGCTGGGGCGTGTAATAAATAGGCCTGCTCAGTTTGAGTGGCGTTACATAACTCTTGAAAGAATGCCATGTGTATCTCCGTAAAACTGCGAAATGGCCTGGGCGTAAGTTTTTAATATCGCTTTACGACGAAAGCGGTTGTTATAAGTAAGTAATTGGTTTTCTTGGCTAAAAGGTTCTTTTGTTGGCAGCCAACCGGCCAGTTGAGCATAGTCAGGAAGGTGTTGGTTAAGTGCCTGAATGGCGGCCTCTATCAGCGCTGATGTCGCTTCCGTCGAGGGCGTAATAAGCGCGATGGGTTGCGCTTGAGCATCACCGACCACCATGAACTGTGACCAACAGTGAAAGGCTTGGGCGAGGGTCTCGATCCACTCTGGCGAAATATTGCGACCGTAACTGGTAATAATGAGGTTGGACGCACGGCCAGTAACACTTAAATAGCCGTCTGCGTCGATGGTTCCGAGATCGCCAGTGGCGTGCCAAATCGCATCACTGGTAGGTGTTGGGTGATTCAAATACCCCATCATGTAGGGACCAGCAGTGTAAATTTGACCGTTGACGACACGAACCTGCTGATGCGGCAGTGGGCGTCCTACGCTGCCTTGTTTGTGCGCTGTGGGTGTATTTAACGCTACCACCGAACCACACTCCGACAAACCATACCCTTCATAGAGCGGCAGCTTAAGTTGTGCAGCGCGCTCAAGAATATGCGGGGCAACCGTTGCACCACCAACGGCGATGAAACGAAATTGCTCGGCGTTAAGGGCGCCTTGTTCGCACCCTTGTAACAGTAGTTCCGCCAGAGCTGGAATCGCAATGACGCTGTGAGCCTTGAAGCTGCGTAGCTCAGCAAAAAAGAGCGTGGCATCCATTTGATTGCTGCGTTGGTAACCTAAACTTGTGAGCGAAGGCAGGTGGATGGAGGCCCCCAGATAGAGCGCTAACCAAGCCCCAGCAATATTTTCCAACAGCACGGCTAACGGCAAGCAGCAAAGGTGCCGTTGCGAAAGCTTATCAGGTAGTTGTTGGGCGATAGCGCGCACCGTCTCCAGAAGGTGTTCAGCGGACAAACAAACACCCTTTGGTTCCCCAGTACTACCGGAAGTGTAGGTGATTTTTGCGGCCGCATGTGGAGTGGCGGTCGCCCGAATACGTTCAATCGCGCCATTGTCGGTGATGATGGTATCAATTTCGGCATCCGCAAAGACCGCCTGCCGTTGTGCGTTGGTAAAAAAAGCGGGAATAGGGACCACCGTCAGCCCTAGCTTGAGTGCCGCCAGATCACAGATCAGCCAGTCGAGGCTATTGTCAGCAAGCAAGGCCAGCCGTTGACTGCCGCGGCGTTGAAGTTCATTTGCCATAGCGTCTATGGCAAGCAATAAGTCTTGGTAACTGATGCTACGGTGATCGTCGCTGAGGCGTGCATCGGTCGCGGCAAAGCTTTCAAGCTGGCGAAAAAAATGTGTGATCATGTTGCCCCTCCAGTTCATTGAATTCGACTGCAGCGTTGTTGCATCGACAGTTGTAAGGAGTGCCCATCGGCGGTACGGCCAGCCAAGACAAGAGGATGCCGTTGATAGTAGCTCCCCCATTGTTGCCGCTCACTCTCAGGCAGAGCGACGGCTGGCGCTTCAGCGATAACGGCGGTTGGCAATTGAAAACGCTGCAAATGACGGCGCAATTGTGCGGTAGCAGTAAAGAGTAAATAGGGAATCGCCAACAATTCAGCGCAGTCAACCACGCAGGCGAAGAGCACAGGTAGCCAGCTAAAATCGCGACATGCGAGTGAGCCAACTTCTGCGATTTGACGTCGGTGTATCGAGGTATGGAAAGCTTCTGACAGCTGCCGTTCTACTGGAGCTGTTAAATAACGCTCCGAGAACAAAGGACGTTCAGCCGCAGGGGTTACCGCGCAGGCCGCAACAATCTCTCCCGCGTCGGTGATTAAACAGAGTAAATGCTCGGGCAATTGACTTAAGCAAGCCGCAAACGAAAACCAGTATTTTTGGCAAATAAACTGCTCAACGTCAGTGCGCCGCGGATGCTGACGACCCACGAGCATTGCGTTTGAATGCGTTGCGTCATTCGCTTGTGTATGGAAAAGTGGTGTTGCCATGTGCGTTTCCTCATTCGACATGGCCTCACCTTAAAAAAGAAAACTTAAGCGATACTTAACATTCTAGGTTTCGTCTGCAGTTATCCATTTCGGCTGTTGTGGTGCCTGATAGTGACGCAGGAGCTCAAGTAGGTCAGCTGGTTGGTCATGGCTAAGCAGTAAATGCCGATGATCATCGCGGATAAAGCCTTGCGAAATGGCGCCCTCGAGAAAGTTAAGTAAACTTTCGTAGTAGCCATCAACGTTGAGCACCCCACAACCTTTTTGATGAAAGCCAAGCTGTGCCCAAGTCAGCATTTCAAACAATTCTTCTAAGGTGCCCATACCACCGGGTAGGGCAATGAAGGCATCGGCTAATTCGGCCATTTTGGCTTTGCGTGAATGCATCGAGTCAACGATGTGTAGCTCGGTTAAGCCATGGTGAGCTAGCTCTTTGTCTACCAGTGCTTGGGGAATCACACCGATAGCTTGCCCGCCTTGTGCAAGGACGCGGTCAGCTAAAATGCCCATCAGGCCCACGCTTGAGCCGCCGTAAACCAAGGTAATATTGGCGGCGGCGAGAACGTCAGCTAAGGCGATGGCCGCATCTTTATAGACCGGACTAAAGCCCGGGTTCGCCCCACAGTACACACAAACACGTTGAAAATTTTGCGCCATAACCCGCTCCACTGATAAACAAGAGCTTTGATAGTAACGGTCTTTTGCGCATGGATGCAATGCTGATTAGTTTCGTGTTACGCGCTTGTTTCGGCGCTGCACATGGCGGTTCAGAATACGTTCGCCATCGCGCTTTACCTCAGCTTGCTTACGCCAGCCCCACAACAGGTCACGGGCCCGTTTGCCTGAGGCGGCTAGGTCGACGAGAGGATGCGGATAGTCCTCACCAAGCCGACAGTCATACAATTGGTATTCCATAGCGCTTAGTTGCCATGGCTCGTGAATTAAGGGGGCGGGAAGTTGCTTCAACTCAGGACACCACTGGCGAATGAAATCGCCGTTGGGATCATGCTCTTGACTTTGTTTGACCGGGTTGTAAATCCGAATGGTGTTGGTGCCGGTGACGCCTGCCTGCATTTGAAATTGCGGGTAATGAATGCCGGGCTCAAAATCCAGAAAAAGTCGCGCCAAATGGTGAACGCCCAAGCGCCAATCAATCAGTAAATGATGACACAAGAAGCTAACCAGCATGGCGCGCATCCGAAAGTTAACGTACCCCGTTTGCGCTAAGCAGCGCATGCAGGCATCAACAAGAGGGACGCCGGTTTGGCCGTGTTGCCACGCCTGTAAGTCATCGGCGACCTGTGGGTCGTCTCGGTATGGAAAGTTGTGGTAGCCATGGTTGACCGCTTGCCACTCCATTTGGTGTTCACTTTCAAATTTTTGAATGAAATGACAATGCCAGTGTAAGCGGGACACAAAAGCCCGCAGAGACATGCGCCAACCGGGCTGTGACCAATGCCGGAGCAGCCGTTGATACACTTCGCGCAAGCTCAGATTGCCCCAGGCAAGATAGGGTGAGAGCCGCGAGCAAGCTGTACGACTTGCCTCAGGTTTTGAAATCGCAAAGCGATAATCCTTGCCGCGTTCGAGAAAGAAGCTTTTTAAGGTGGCATGCGCGGCAAATAAACCGCCGTGCTGCATCTTGCTGTCATTTTCTCGAAAGGCCTCGGGAGGCAGCTGTTGCAGCGGTATAATCCAATCGTCTAGCCATGCTCGGGCGAGGAGCCAGTCGGGTTGCGCGAGCGGTGCGCGCATGATCTGTTGCCAGTCGTGTTGCCAATCGCGGCGGTGACTTAAGGCGCGCTGCACTGCGCCGGTAGGGCTTTGATGCCAGCTGATCCCTTGTGTTTGGCACCAGCGTTGTACCTGTTGATCACGCTGGAAGGTCTTTAAAATACCCACTTCTTCGTGACTATAGATCGCGGCAATGTCGCTGTGCTGTTGAATCGCTTGTAAGCTGCTAAGTACTTCGTCGTGACGCACCAGGAGAGGCAGCTCGACCCGCTGTGACAAGCCATGCTGGAGCGCCGTGAGGCTCTGCCAGACAAAGCGCCAGTGACGCACATCATAATGTGGGTCGGTGCATAAACTTGGCTCGAAACAATACAGCAGGAGTACCCGATGGCCCGAGGCAATCGCTTGTTGTAAGGGCAGGTGATCACGCAGTCTCAGGTCGCGTTTAAGCCAGACAATCGCAAGCGGTGTTTCAGTCATCCATCACACCTATGAATGTTCGACGGGCCAGTCGGCCGCATCGAGCCAATCGCTTTGATGTGGTTGTTCTCCTTGCCAGCGACGGATGAACACACCGTCCGGGTCGTACTGCTGAGTTTGCTTGGCAAGGTCAAAGCGCCGGTGGCCACGCGGATCGGCACCTACGCCGGCGAGGTATTGCCAGTTGCCCCAGTTGCTAGCAACGTCGTAGTCGAGCAATTGTTGCTCGAAATAAGCCGCACCGTAGCGCCAATCTAATTGCAGCTCATGCACAAAACAGCTGGCAACCAACTGACGGCCGCGATTTGACATGTAGCCGGTGGCATTCAGTTGGCGCATACAGGCATTGACAATCGGATAGGCGGTGGTGCCTGAACACCATTGTCGAAAACGGCTTGGATAAAAGCTGGTGGTTGGCCGTTGTTGTTTTATACCGCTGCTGGCAAACAAGCGTTGTTGATAGCGGTGGGCGTACCATTGAAAGTACTCACGCCACAGTAATTCAAAGAAAATCCAGTACGTACTGTCATTACTGCCATGCGTTTGCTCATAAGCGGTTAAGCGTTGTAGCAGGCGGCGCACACTGAGCGCTCCTGTCGCCAACCAAGGCGAAAATTTGGTGGAGCTCGACCAATCGTCGAGGGCATTACGCGTTTGCTTGTAATGTAGCGGAGCGGCACTGCTGAAATAGCTCTCGAGGTGAGCTTGTGCTGCCTGACTACCACCTTGGAAGGCTGCTGAAGCGTTTGTCGTCGTTGCTTCGATGGGGCGAAGCAAGGTCTTGAGCTGACTGAGAACAGGTGCAGGTGGCAATTGTGTTGGCGTCGCTAGCGGCGCCGCGACGGTATCGCGTAAGTTTTCTTGCTCGATACACTTACGAAACTTGGAGAAGCTTGCGGGCAGTTCATCTATTGCAAAGGGTAATTGTGAAGCTCGCCATAAGGTGGCGCTGGTTTCACAGTGATGCGCAATATATGGAAAGCGCTGTTGCAATAGGCGTTGATAGTGTTGCTCGTAGGTACCTGCGGCTTCGCTGTAATAGATAGCGTCGATACGATGGTGCTGCATCACCAAGGGTAGTGCCGTGAGAGGGTCGTGTTGGCAGGTGAGTAACGTCTGGCCATAGGCGCGCAATTGGCGTGCTAAATCCGCAAGGGTTTGCTGTAGAAAATGTTTTCGCAGAGTGCCCATACTGTGCAAACTATAGCGATTCGCTTGCATCGATTGCGGCGGTAAACAATACAAAAAAATCAGCTGCTGACACTCAGATGCTGCTTGGTGAATCAAGGGGTGATCATCGAGACGAAGATCATGTTGAAGCCAGATGAGGCCGATACGGTACATACACATTTTTCTTTCATGAAACCATAATTAGGTTACGTGAAAACAGTCGTTTAAGATCGTTGCGCCTGACGACGAATGTGGTGTCATTCAGCTGTAATGAAGTATCGTTAGCTTAAAAGGTTTGATCAGCTTCAGGGGACGCCATGACGACACAACTGGTTCGCTCAACAGGTATGGTCGGTGCCATTATGCTTGGGCTCGGCTCTATTTTAGGCACCGGCGTGTTTGTAAGCCTGGGGTTCGGCTATGCCTTAGCGGGCGACGCGTTACTCTACGCGATTGCCGTGGCTGCCTTTGTGGCATTGTGCAATGGGCTGTCGAGTGCACAATTGGCGGCAGCACATCCGGTCAGCGGCGGCACCTATGAATATGCTTATCAGTATCTAAACCGCCACTGGGCATTTGTTGCTGGGTGGGTTTTTATTTGCGCGAAAAGTGCATCAGCTGCCGCTGCACTGTTAGCAAGTGCTTACCTACTGCTGGCATCCTTTATGTCCGGTGAAATACCCGCAGCAGCGGTGATTGCTGTGGCCTTGCTCTTGCTCGGCGCGCTCACGGTCTTAGTATTGTGTGGCGTGCAACGGTCGAATCAGGTGAATGGCGTTTTAGTGACGCTGACCTTGTTAAGTCTTGGAGTTTTTGTGGCCTCGCTAGCGTCGACGCCGGTGGCCGAAAGCGTGGCGAATAAGGCTCATACAGTGAGTGTTTCGACAGTGTTGAGCGCCGTAGCGCTCCTTTTTGTTGCCTATACCGGCTATGGGCGCGTAGCAACGCTGGGGGAGGAGGTGAAGCAACCTCGACGTACCATTCCTCGGGCGATTGTGGCGACCCTGGTTGTGGTGATGGCATTGTACCTTCTGGTTGGCTCGGTACTGGTACGGCACGCGCCAGAATTTGAGTTAACCAACTTTAACCTGAGTCAGTTACTGGCTTCAGGCTGGCAGCAAGAGGTGGTGCGCTTAGGAGCTGCATTAGCGATGATAGGAGTGGCATTAAACCTTCTGCTTGGTGTCTCACGAGTGGTGTTGGCGATGGCGCGCCGAGGTGATCTACCGCGTGCATGGGCGCGACTGAATCAAGCGCGCAGCGCAGCTCCGTACGCAACGCTTGTGACGGCTCTGATCATCGCCGTTGTGGCTATGTTTGGCTCGGTAATTGGCGCCTGGTCGCTTAGTGCCTTGACCGTGCTGATGTATTATGGAATTACCAATTTAGCGGCGTTAAAGGTACCGCCGTCGCAGCGTTTCATCGCTAAGCCATGGTCAATCGTGGGTCTGTTCAGCTGCTTCGCCTTAATTTTTGTGGTGCCTGTGCAGTTTTTGTGGTTAGGGATGGGGAGCTTAGTCTTCGCTTGGGCTCTTCGCCTGCGCTATCAATTTTTGCGGCAAGGTTAAGAATACGTTGAAACTAACGGCATCTTTGTCAATACTCAAGCAAGGTCACGCGCGGGTGATCGAGGTGGAGTAAGCATGGTTTGTCGATAACACAACTAGAATGGCGTGACCAACTCTTGATGTTTGGTTTGCTGCTGGCAATCATTTGTATCGCGGTCGGTTGGTGGATCGGTTGTCGCGAGCGCACGCGTCTAAAACGTCTCATGGCCGCTGAGTTTAGAACCTTAGCATCGCTGGCACAAAATAAATCGCTCCCCGAAAAGCTCTCTGAAATTTGTTTACTTATTGAAGACCAAATCCCCCATGTAATGTGTTCCGTCATGTTGGTCGATGAAGACCAAGCGACCCTGCAGGCCATTAGCGCCCCAAGCTTACCGAGTGACTTTTCGTCAGCCTTACAACATTTGCCGATTGCTGATGGTGTCGGCGCCTGCGGTACGGCCGCGTATACTAAGCAGCCGGTGCTTGTTGCTGATATGACGCATGATGCCCGCTTTCAAGCCTTTCGTGAGTTGATTCAACGCTTCCAGCTGCGTGCGTGCTGGTCCTTTCCAGTACTATCAACGACGGGATCGCAGGTCATCGGCACCTTCGCCGTGTATTCGCATTTGCCAAGTGAGCCTACCGCTGAGCAAACAACAGTGATCCAGCGTTGTCGCGATATTGTGGCGCTAGTAATTGATCAACATCGGGATCGGGTGCAACGTGAACGTAGCGAGCAACGTCATCGCTCCTTATTCAGTTATAACCCCGAGGCGGTATTTACCCTTGATCTCGAGGGTCGCTTTGTCAGCATCAATCGCGCCGGTGAAGGGTTAACCGGATACGATGAACAAAGCATGCTTGGCCAACATTATGAATTGGTGGTGGCAGCAGCTGACCGGGCGCGCACGCTGACGCACTTTAAGGCCGCCAAAGCGGGCAAGCCGCAACGCTATGAAGTCACCATTTATAACCGTGAAGGCGAAGCGAAAATCGTCGACGTCACCAACATGCCGATTTTTATCGATGGTGAAATCACCGGTGTGCATGGGGTTGCAAAAGATGTGACTGCGCAGCGCCGTAACGAGTCGCGTTTAAAGCTGTTGGAACGTAGCGTGGAGTCCAGTACCAACGGGGTGGTTATTTGTGATGCGAATTTACCAGACTACCCAATTATTTATATCAATAAAGCGTTTAAGGCGATCACGGGGTATACCGATGAAACCGAAGTGATTGGCCGTGAATTTAACTTCCTCCAAGGTACAGACAGAGACAATGACGCCAGTCGTAAAGTACGAGAAGCGTTGCTGAGTCGCACTGAAGTCAGGGTTGTGATCCGCAACTATCGCAAAGATGGCAGCTTATTTTGGAATGATTTATTGGTTTCGCCGGTACGTGATGGCGATCGCGTGACACATTTTGTGGGTCTGCAAAGTGATATTACTGAACGGGTCGAGCGTGAACAGGAGTTGCGCTTTTTAGCGCGTCACGATGTGCTGACGGGGCTGCCGAATCGTAATGCCTTAGAAGCGCGTTTAAATGAACGCTTACTTCAAGATAAACAGACCAATGTGTACGTCTTGTTTATTGATCTGGACGGCTTCAAACCGATCAATGACAGTCTTGGCCATGCTGTCGGTGACCGGGTGCTGAAAGAAACTGCTGAGCGCTTACGGCAACAGCTAACCGACAACGATTTATTAGCGCGTTTTGGCGGAGATGAATTCGTTGCGGTCATTTATAGTGCCACCACCTCGGTGGACGCAACCCTGTTGATCGCACGGTTACTCGCTGTATTTCATCAACCTTATCGGTTTGATGATCTTGAAGTGTCATTGTCGGCCACCATTGGTGTCGCCGATAGCCGTCTGCCATTCGAGCGCCCGGCAGAATTGATTCAACGCGCGGATATCGCGATGTATGAAGCCAAACGTCGCGGCGGTAGCGCTTGGTATTGGTACAGTGCAGACCTTGATGAGGGCATGCAGCAGCAGGTGGCATTGCGTACTCAGTTACAAGAAGCGATTCAACAGCAGCAGTTTGAATTATTTTATCAGCCTATTGTTGATAATGACGGGCGCCCTCGGGCGGTGGAGGCGTTGGTCCGTTGGCACCATCCGCAACAAGGCTATATCTCACCTGCTGAATTCATTCCCTTGGCGGAAAAAACCGGGCAAATTATTGCCATTGCTGATTGGGTATTTGAGCAGGCCTGCAGCGACTGCGCTGAGCTGTTAGCCACTGGATTACAGAGTGTTAGTGTGAATTTTTCGCCAATGCAGTTTTATCGCGACGATTTTCTCGAAAAAGTCGAAGCAACTATGCAGCGTTACCAGGTCAAACCGAAACAATTGGTCGTGGAGATTACCGAGAATGTCTTTATACGCGACAGTGAGCGTATGATCGAACTTTTACATGGCTTGCGCGCACTCGGCTTGAAAATAGCGATTGATGATTTTGGTACGGGGTTTGCGAGCTTAAGTTATTTGAATCAACTGCCGGTTGATGGGGTCAAAATCGATAAGAGTTTTATCCACAATGTGCATAAAAATCCTCGTAATGCAGCGATCACGCGTGGCGTTTTGTTAATCGCTGAAGAGCTAGGTGTGCGTACCATTGCGGAAGGTGTAGAAACAATCGAGGAACAAGAGTATTTGGTAACCCATGGTTGTGAAATGTTGCAGGGGTATTTGCATTGTCGCCCACAACCCTTAGTGGACGTGGTGCAGTGGCTTGCGAAGCAGCGTTAAGCTGCTTCGCTCGAGCCATGGTCAGTTAGAAGCGGTAATCGAAACCTACAGAAATGGTTTGTGGCTTATTTGGACGCGCGCCGTAAGGGACGCGTGAAATAATCACTTGTTCATCAAACAGGTTCTCAACTTTCACAAATACCGTGGTTTGTTGGCTTAGCGGGTAGCGGCTAATCAAGTCAACCGTCCACAACGACTCGGTACGTTGCATGGTATCATCGTTGCGATTGCAGCCGACATTGACGCAGGTCTCGTCCATGAATTTAACGATGGCGTGATTTTCCCAGCCACTGTCATGCAAGAGACCAATGCGGCTGCTAAAGACGTGTTCAGGGATATCCGCCAAGGTATCGCCATCAACCACACCGGTAAGGTTATTATCCGCACTGATTTCCGCGCTAGTGTAGGTGTAGGCAATACTTACTGGAATTTGCCATGCTCCCTGCTGCCAACGATGACCGAGCTGCACTTCAACACCTTGCACCAAGGCTTCGCCAGTCACGTAGCTGCCAGAAGTTTCACCATTGCTGCATGGATTGGCGACGGAGCAGCTTTCTGCTTGGTTATTGAAATCACTGCGGAAGGCAATGGCTTCAGCGAATAACTCACCTTGGCTGTAGCGTGCGCCTAGCTCGTAGTTAGTGCTGGTTTCTGGCTCGTCGGTTGCGGTTGCGCCGCCACCTAATGGCGCAAAGCCACGGTGAACACCGGCAAGCACTTGTACTCGCTCAGAAACATCATAGGTAAATGACACGCCAGGCAACCATTCTTGCGCCTGACTACTGCGCATGCTCGGCACATCGCTACGATCCGTCATGGCAAATTGTTTGCGGTAGGTATCTGCATCTTCGTAGCGCAGTGTTGCCTCAATGCTTAAGCGATCGGTCGCTTGCCAACGATCCGCCAACCAAAATGCTTGTGCATCGGCACCCTCTAAGCGGTTATCGCCACCGGTTGGGGCAATTTCACCTTGGTAAACGAGGCTACCATTAATTTGGTCATAGACTTCAATCGGCTGGAAGCGGTCCATGCGATCGGAGTGGTCGCGCGCGCCGAATTCAACTTCGTGGTCGCCCCAATTGCTCTGCAGACGCATCTCAAGGCCATAAGATTCATAGGCACGGTTGTTATGTTTGTACTCTAAGCCCGTTACGTCCGCTTCACCATGCAAGATGGCCAGAGCATTTGCATCACCAGCGTTGGCCGCAGTGATCAAATCGCCAGGGCTGCCTTTGAACCAATCACGTTTGTAGTCATTGAGGTAGGCAACGGCGGTAAAGCGTAAGTTATCGGCTAAGTCGAGGTCGTAAGTTAGGCTGTAACCATTGTGTTGGTTGTCCATTTGATCGATGGCGGTCAGCCCATAACGACGGTTCGGATTTTCCGCGAAGTCAGCGTCGGTTAAGCCAGTGTAGGTTTCGTTGGAGATTTGCTCCGAGTATTGCAATTTTGCGGTGAGGCTCTGATTAACACCCGACCAGCGTAATTTCACCAAGTAGTCTTGGATGTCATGGCCAGCATCACGGTGATCACGGTCAATGGTTTTAAATCCATCGCTATCGCGTTGCACAGTATCAATCAGCCAACCAAACGCGCCTTCCGTACCGCCATAATAGGCATGAATATCGCGGCTGTTGTTTTCACCCATGCGCAGGGTGACCTGACCTTCACGCTGCTGTGGAATCGGCGTCGTGATTAGGTTCACAACACCGCCGGTAGTTTGCGGCCCGTAGCGCAGTAACGGCGCGCCTTTGAGTACCTCAATACCATGCATGCGGTAGGCTTCAGGGAAGTAATACGCAGCTGGGTTCGAGTAAGGCGCTGGCGCGATCATGACGCCGTCTTCGAGTAAAGTTACCTTGCTTGAACGTCCACCTGCAGCGGCGCGAATGCCGATATTTGGGCGCAGACCCTGGCCATCTTCTTCGCGAATATACACCCCAGGAACGGTTTTGAGGAGTTGATTGATATCCGTGTTTACTTCAATTGCCATTTGTTCTGGCGAAATCACAGCACTTGAGCCTGCGACGGTTTTGGCATCTTCTTTGCTGCCAATAATTTTGATGACTTCGTCAGCGTTATCTGGTGTTGTTGCCGCTACGGCGCCAGTTGACGCTAAGGCGAGTGCTACTGCACTGGTAAGAAGTGAATATCGCATGTGTCCCCCACGGAAATGTATTCAACAAATCATATGGGGGCGGATTATAAATACAAACCATTCGCATTAGCAATAGTTCATGAGAATTATTCTCATTTACAAAATTTCAATAAAGGCTAAATAACGAACAGATTACGGTACATGCGCTCAGCGTAGTCATCGGTCATGCCTGCGATATAGTCACAGAGCACGCGGTCAGCTGCGTGATGGCCTGATTGATCATGCGCCATTTGCCAACGCGAGCGGGTGTTGTGCGGCAATAACCGCATCGGCTCATTATGAAAGGCGCTGAATAAGTTCAGAAGCATGGTTTGGCTGCGATAGCGTAACTGCTGAATCGAGGGTTGATTGATCACATGTTCAAATACCACGGCTTTGAGGCTGTCGAGTAAGAAACGTTCAGCTTCTGGTAAGGTGGCGTTGTAGCGGATCAATGGTTCTTTGGCGTCCGGTAAGACCTCGGCAATGGTGACCGCGGTGACGAAAATATTCACCAGCGCACCTATCGCATCTTTTCGCGTGCTGTGTTCATTTGAGAACAGTTGCGTCCCTAAGCGTTGCATCAACTCAGAGAGTGGCCCGTCAAGCTCACCTACGACACTATCAAGATGAGCGTGCCACTGGGTCGCCGACAAAGTACCTGTGACCACTGCATCCTCAAGGTCATGTACGCCATAGGCGATGTCGTCGGCAAGTTCCATTAACGAGGCGTCAAAGCTTTTGTAGAGTGAGCGTTGCCAAGGGCTCACGTCGAACGTTTCGACGCTTTGAAACAACTGGCGATCATCAGCACTGAGCGGTGCGAGTACCCAGTTCAGCAGGTCGGCGTCACAGGCAAAGAGTGCTTTGGCGGGTTTCCAGTGGGCTAAACTAGCGGCGTCAGTTGGTGTGGCGATAGCATCGAGATTGGGCATTAATACTGGGTATTTTAACAGGCCCAGCAAGGTGCGGCGGGTTAAATCCATGCCGTGTTCTGAGTGATAGGCTTCAAGTTTGCCGACAATTCGAAAGGTTTGGCCATTGCCTTCAAAGCCGCCCGAGGCCAGCATTTTATAGTTCAGCGCTACCTCGCCACCATGGCCAAATGGAGGGTGGCCAATATCGTGCGCTAAACATAGTGTTTCCATGAGATTTAAATCGGGCAACAGTGCTTGTTCTTGCGCGCTGCTGACATGCTCTAGCTGGTTGATAAGTGACGTGCCAATTTGCGCAGCTTCAAGCGAATGGGTCAAACGGGTACGATAAAAGTCATTCTCGCCGACGTTCATAATTTGGGTTTTGGACTGTAAGCGTCGAAACGCTGCAGAGTGAAGCACGCGCGCCCGATCGCGTTGCCACGGTGTGCGGCGATCACCAGGACGCTGCGTTGAAGGGCCTGAACGTCGTTGTTGCCATTGTTCACTCATGGTTATTCCTTTTGCTGAGTCCTTGATTGCATGATGCTACGATAATCGTAAAGGGGTATCGATACCAGTCTGCCTAGCTGCTTTTTCATTGCTTCGTTTGCAAAATCACCACGTCGTCACTGAGGTAATCGATGCGCAGTGACCAATGCTGGGCGAGCCAGTCGATGGTGTGTTGGTGGAAAAAGCTAATATGGGTTGGATCATTGCGGTAATTCCAGCCTTTAAAGTGTGCTAAATCGCGCCAACGTTTGGTCATCAATACCAGCCAGCCACCCGGTTTGAGGCATTGCAGCAACTGCTCAAGCACGTCGGCTGGGGCTGCGATATGCTCGATCACTTCGGTGCAGGTAATGTAGTCATAGGTGGTGTTTAACACCTTGGTATCGGGCGCGTAGAAGACATCGTAGATGGCACATGGGAAGCCGCGTTCAGTGAGCATGAGGGATAAGGTTGGGCCCGGGCCACTGCCGAAGTCGAGTCCTTGGGCGCCGCTGTGTAAGCGTGATTGCAGTGGCACTGCTGCGCGATCGAGGAAACTGCGGTAATGCGGATCCTGTGGGTCATTTTCATGGTAATCATAAATGGCTTTTTCGTCTGCCAGTGAGAGACGATGTACCGCTGGCACTTGGATCAGCTGGCAGTTCTGGCAGCGCCAAAATTCACGTCCTTGCAATGTGCCGCGGGTCTGTTGATAAAAAAGCTCCGTATGTGGCGTACCACACAGTCCACACTTCACCGCAGTTCCTCAGTGGCGCGGTGCCAGAGTTTAACGCAATTGCGGTTACCTTGTTTGGCGTGGTACATGGCTTGGTCGGCGCAGCGCAAAAGCTCGCCTGTTTGTTGCGCATGAAACGGGTAGATGGCGACCCCGATACTGGCCGAGATGCTTAACGTCAGTTGTTCAATGGCAAAAGGTTTCTCGAGCTCTTCGCGGATACGCTCGGCGATGGTACTGGCAACGTCGGTAGCGACCTCGCTGCTGGGTAAGTCACGTGCCAATACGACAAATTCATCGCCACCAATACGGCAGGCCAAATCAGAGTCACGGAGACAGGACTTCACGCGCCGTGCGACATGGATCAGCAGCTGATCGCCAATATTATGACCGTGGGAGTCGTTGACAGGTTTAAAGTCATCTAAATCGACAAACAACACTGCTAGAGCTGTGTCTTGTTGTTGGCACTGGCTTAAACTACGCTCAAAGGCTTCGTCGAAATGCACGCGATTCGGCAAGTTGGTCAACATATCTTGGCGCGCCATGCGTGCCATTTTCTCGCGCTGTTGGCGTTGCTCGGTGATTTCTCGGGCAATGCCCATGAGGTAGCCTGGTTCGTTCCCGTCGCCCTCTACCCGAGAGCCGCGGCAGCCGTACCAATGCCACTGTTCATCGGGGTGCTTCACGCGAAATTCAATTTCATCGAGGGCTGGACTGCCGTTGAGAATTGACTGGATAAAGGCATTACACGTCGCCATGTCATCGGGGTGCACAATTTCTTCGAACGAGCGATGCAGTGCCTCATCAACAGGGTGCTCTACACAGCGCTCCCAATTCGGTGACAGGTAACCGATGATGCCGTTGCTATCAACGGTGAAAATAATATCGTTCGCTTGTTCAACAAGGGTACGAAAACGCAGTTCACTGGCACGTAGCTCTTGTTCCAGCTGCCGACGATGTGTCGCCTCAACAATAAACCCCGTCCAACTCAAGCTGCCATCGTCATGCTGGCACCCTGTGTCATATGCGTCGAGCCAAAGTTGACGTCCATCTGGGCGAATAAATCGAAATGGATGATGCCATTCGAGATCTTGCTCAGCCGATAGAATACTCGCGTTAATCACCCGCTCGCGGTCATCGGGGTGAACACACTCGAGGAGTGCGCTGGCGTCTTCGAGCAAAGGTGCGACCTCTAACCCTAATAAATCGGCAGCAGTCTCGGACAGAAAAGCAAAATAAAAGTGCCCTTTGGGGTCACGCATCAATTGATAAGTGACACCTGGGAGTTGTTGCATGATGTGCTGGGCAGAAGTGGGCATCTGGCTGACTCGTTGGCTCGCGGTTAATTCAGCTTAGTCGCGAAAGTTCTCAAATTGTAGCGGTAGCTCAATGTCCGACTCACGTAACAACGCAATTGCGCTCTGTAAGTCGTCGCGTTTTTTTCCTGTAACCCGAACCTTATCACCTTGAATGGAAGCTTGAACTTTAAGCTTATTATCTTTAATCAGTTTGACGATTTCTTTGGCCAAAGGCTGGTCAATTCCCTGCTTAAAGGTGATGGTCGTGCTGAAGGTTTTACCGCTATGGGTAAAGTCTTTTGGGCTTTCGGTGCCGGCCAAGCTTAAGCCTCGTTTGCTGCAGTTATTCGCAAACAAATCATAAAGTTGCTGCACTTGGAAGTCAGACTCAGAGGCCAGTGTCACAGTAAACTCGTTGAGTTCGATGCGGGCGTCGACACCCCGAAAGTCAAAGCGTGACGTCAGTTCGCGGGTGGCGTTGTCCACCGCGTTTTTAAGTTCGACGCGATCCACTTCTGAAACGATATCAAATGACGGCATGAAATTACCTTTTGCTTAAATTTTTAACATGTTGCCTCATTATCGTGAATATTCGCTGGAGATACAACTTTCTAGGCACCGTGACAAAAGGTTACAGAAAGCTAAACGTTAAGATGTTTAGATGGCTATATTGACACGCGTACCTGTCCTTAGTACATTCGCTGTCACGAGTAGTGAAAGAGATTGAGTAAGTTATGGCTGTCGTTCAGCGTGACCACTGTGTGCAAGTGGGTGATGCGCAACTTATGTTGCGCCAACAAGGAAATCCAGATGGCCCGGCACTTTTGGTGTTGGGGGGCATCTCGGGCGGACGCTTTGTTTACCGTGATGATGGCAGTGGTTGGTGGCAGGGCCTGATCCGCGATGCTGATCTGTTGGACTACAATGTTTGGTCGGTAGATTACTGTGGTGGCACCGGTGACAGTCATTGCGAAGTGATTCCAGCGACGGTCGCTGCACATGCAGAATTGCTCAGTACTGCCTTGCAGCAGCTTGGCTACACTCATTTTCACGCAGTCATCGGTGGTTCGTTTGGCGGCTGTATTGGCATGGCTTTGGTGGCTCAAGGCCACTTAACTATTGGCCGCTTGGTGGTTGCCGGCGCTGCGCACCGACCCACCGCGCAAGCGGTTATGTTACGCAGTCTGCAACGAGACTTTATCCGTTTAAGTGAGCAAACCGGTGATACTGAGCAAGGCACCGTGCTCGCACGGGCGTTGGCGATGATCAGCTATCGAGGCCCAGTGGGACTCGATCAACGCTTTCCTGAAGCGGCGCAGGCGATTGACTATATTCATCAGCGGGCCGCGACACTGGTCAGTCGCGATCCTCAGCGTGCGAAGCAACTTTTTACTTGTTTCGGTCCCGCACTCGACACCTTTGCGATTGCCCCACAGAAGCTGCAACTGCCGGTGTTTGTCGTGGGCTTTCAAGACGACTTCTTAGCGCCTGCACATTTGCTGCAGGAGTTCGTTAGCGCTTTGCCGGATTGTCGCGGCTACAAATGCGTTGCTACCGCTGACGGCCATGACGGATTTATATTGGCAACAACAAGTTATGGTGTTGAGTTAAAAGCATTTTTGGAGGACGTATGAGTCGCGCAGATATCGCCATTGGCGTGATTGGCGTAGGCACCATAGGCAGTTATTGGTTGAACCATTTTGCCGATACCTTGGCCCTCTCCACGCAAACACGTGTGACCGGTATTTTTCGCAGTCGGCACCACCTGAATGCTCCCCGCGGTGTCGATGTGTCGCGCTGGGCAGAGCAATTTGAACACGCTGTAGTACCTGGTGATGCGGAGGCGATATCGGCCTGGATCAAACGCAATCAACAGCGTGCCGACCATGTGATACTGCTCGATTTGACTGCCTCAAAAACGGTGAGTCGACAGTACCCGCGTTGGTTTGCCGAAGGTGCACATATTATTTCTGCAAACAAATATGCAGGTTCCAGTCGTTGGGACTGGTATCAAGAGCTGCAACGCGTGCAAGCGCAGTATCAGCGGCATTGGCTGTACAACACCACGGTCGGGGCTGGTTTGCCGATCCTTACTGCGGTCGATGAACGTTGCCGTTGTGGCGACACCATCTTTAGTATTGAGGGCAACTTATCTGGCTCGCTTTCATGGATTTTCCAGCAGTATCGTAGCGGTGACAAACTGTCCGATTGGCTAGTGCAAGCGCAGCAACTAGGTTTAACGGAGCCTGACCCTCGGCTTGACCTTGGTGGCATGGACGTAGCACGTAAGCTCGTGATTTTGGCTCGTGAAGCGGGTTGGACCCTGCAGTTAGATGATCTAGAGATTCAAAACTTGGTTCCTGAAGCGTTGCGTGCACTTGATGTGGCGAGCTTTTTACAGCAGTTGGAGACCTTTGACACTGCGTTTGACGATTGGCGTCAAGCGACCGCGCCCACCGCAGAGCAATGGGTTTACCTCGGCTATATTCGTCGCACTGAAGAGGGGCGCTATGAGGCTGGAACTTGCCTGCAACCTATTGATGCTGAATCGAATTATGCGCGCTTACCTGCTGGCAACGCCAACTTTACCGTGCGCAGCCAACAGTACAATCGTAACCCGCTCGTTATTCAAGGGCCGGGCGCTGGACCGGAAGTGACAGCGGCGGGCGTACATAGTGATGTGTTGCAGCTGATCACCAAATTAAAAAATCTTACTTAAGGTGCTTGCAGTAGCTTTGATTTTGTTTATTATGGACGTCTAAACGTATAAACATATAAAAGTCTTTTAAGGAACAGCAGATGACGACTTCATACCGCGCCGCAACACTTGCCATCCATCATGGCTATGAAACCGACCCGACCACTAAGGCTGTGGCAACCCCAATTTACCAGACTGCAGCGTTTGCTTTTGATGATGCACAACATGGTGCTGACCTCTTTGATTTAGCGGTGCCGGGAAATATCTATAGCCGCATCATGAACCCAACCAATGATGTGCTTGAGCAACGTGTTGCAGCCCTTGAAGGAGGCGTGGCGGGGCTAGCGGTAGCCTCAGGTATGGCGGCGATTCAATATGCGTTGATCACCTTGGCGAGTCAGGGCGATAACATTGTTACCACGCCACAGCTTTATGGCGGCACCTACACCCTGTTTGCTCATATGCTGCCATCGTTGGGCATAGAAGTGCGCTTTGCCGCATCGGAAGACGCGGGTGATATTGCTGCCCTGATTGACGACAATACCAAAGCGATTTATTGCGAAACCATTGGTAACCCAGCTGGGACCATTGCTGACCTCGAAGCCTACGCTGCCGTTGCGGAGCAACACGGGGTTCCATTAGTGGTCGATAACACGGTCGCATCACCGACCTTGTGTAAGCCGATTGAGTGGGGCGCTCATATTGTGGTGCACTCTTTGACCAAGTACATCGGTGGTCATGGCACGACGATTGGCGGCTTGATTGTCGATGGTGGTAACTTTGATTGGGTGAAGCATAGCGACAAGTTTAAGCAGTTTGCCCAGCCTGAAGCGGCTTATCATGGCGTGATTTACAACGATACCTTTGGTCCAGCAGCCTTTATCGCACGAGCACGCACGGTAGCATTGCGTAATACCGGCGCGGCCTTATCCCCGTTTAATGCGTTTTTGATCCTGCAAGGGTTGGAAACTCTGGAGCTACGCGTTGAGCGTCATTGCCAAAACACCGAGCGCGTGTTGCACTTTTTACAAAACCATCCCGCCGTTGCATGGGTCAACTACGCTGGTTTAAGTGACCACAAAGATTATGCTTTGGCACAAAAATACATTCGCGGTGGGCTGCCAGCTTCGCTGTTAACCTTTGGTTTGAAAGATGGGTACGAAGCGGGCGTCGCCTTCTATGACAAACTCCAGTTATTCAAACGACTGGTGAACATCGGCGATACCAAGTCATTGGCATGTCATCCAGCCTCGACCACGCATCGTCAGCTCACCACTGAGGAGCAGTTGAAAGTGGGGGTGAAACCTGAGGCGATTCGGTTGTGTGTAGGTATTGAGCATCCGGACGATATCATTGCTGATCTAGAGCAGGCGTTAAGCGCACAGAAGTAGTTAAACCATATTATTTTGGGTATAGTGCAGCTTTTCATCAGGTAGGGAAAAGTGATGCGTATACAGACAAGACTTGTGCGTCTGCGGTTGGCTGTTATCGCCAGTATAAGTGCTGTTCTAGTGGGGTGCTCAACCTATGTTGAGCACCGTCTTTCGGGACGAGCAGACACCAATGAGAGCTTTACTGAGCAACTGGTCGAGCAGCAACAACAGTTGCAGCTTGAGTCTCGAGAGTTTTGTTTACCTCACTTAAGTGGTTGTACTGGCTACTTATACGGTGTGCCCTATCATCGTAAGGCCGAGAACAATGGCCGCTTCAACGAATTAAAAACAGACGTCACTATCGAACTAGACGGTTCAGGCGCGGAGCATTATCAATTGCAATTGAAGCGCGAAGACGTGAATCCACGTCACGGCACCGTGGTGCTTTTGCATGGTTATGGCATGAACAAGTCCACCATGGGGCTAATGGCGTCGTACTTTATGTTTTTGGGCTATCATGTGGTAGTGCCAGACCTGATGGGGCACGGCGAGTCGACCACCAACCATGTTGGCTTTGGGGTGTTAGATGCTCCTGTGCTTTCGACCTTACTGGACAGTTTGCCTCAACGTGAAGTGCCAAAACCTTACTACGTTGCTGGTATGTCGATGGGGAGCATTGCGGCGATGCATTTAGCCAAGCAACGGGATGATATCTCTGGATTGATGCTATTAGCACCAATGCTACCTATGGAGCAAGCGACGGTTGCGATGTTGGAAACTTGGTATCCGAATTTGAGTAAAGTCATGTCCATGGATGCGATTCAAGAAGGTGCTTTGGCGGCCATGGCTAAACAAGGGGTAACCAGCGCCGATACGGATATTCATCAACTGCTGCCGAAGATGGAAGTATCGACTTTGATTCTTGCCAGTGACAAAGATCGCGTTGCGCCTTACGAAACGTTCTTACCCTTGGAGTCGGAGCGTGTTCGCTTGGGGATGTTGCCAGGACGTTCGCACGCCGGGGTGGGCATTATGAGTAACGACATGCACCAACAGTTGAGTGATTGGTTAGCGGCACAGGACCGCTAACCACAAACAACAAAACGTTATTGCATCATTTCGTCAGGTAGTGGTACCTCAATACAGGCACAGAGGATGGCTACTAACTGGCGTTCGGCTGGCGAAATCACCCCGTCCGCACGGACGGTGTTGAGCCATTGGTTAATGAGTTTTTCTTTTGCCAGTGGCGCCCAGCCGCGACAGGTATTTAACGCTAAACTCAGATTTTCTCGGTCCACTTCTTGGCCAGCGTCGGTTTGCTCGAGGGCTTTCACTGTTTGATCAAACGCTTCCTGATTATCGATGGTTGCTTTGTAACGTGATTTCGGCAGTAACTGGCGTGCCAGTAACTGATGTAAGCCCCAGTGGAACAAATCGTGGCTTGATGCCATCGCATCCAAATCTTTCAGCAAATTCAGGCGTGCGGCTTCAGGCGCTTGGCGAATGGCCGGCACGGCCAATTCCACTAACGCCAATTGCTGCGCGGGTTTGAGTCCCTCTAATAAAGCATTAGGTTCCTGGAGCAATTGACCGATGACCAAGTCATGCACGAGGCGAGGGGCTTGTTCGGGGCTACGTACTTGCTCGAGCAATACTGCAGGTAGAGCCAGTAACGCAAGTTTACTGAGAGCCTCGGGGCGTGGTCGACTAGCGGCCTGATGTTCATCTTCGGTGCGCCCGCGTGCTTTACGCGGCTCTGGGTAGTGACCATTCCAGTTCGGTTCCAGTCGCTTGATACGTTTCTCCAGTGGTGGATGCGTCGCCATCATGCCAAACCAGTGTTTTAAGGCTTCGCCAAAGAACAGGTGGGCTGCTTCATCGGCATTCCGATGGTGCACGCGGCTGCCATACTCGCGTGCGCCAATTTGTTTCAAAGCGCCAGATAGCGCATCAGGATTACGCGTGAATTGCACCGCGGCGGCATCAGCGAGGTACTCACGCTGACGGCTAACGGCCGACTTAATCACATTGCCGAAGAAGACGCCAATGCCGCCAATGATCATCAGACCGATCCCCACCAGCGGTAGTGCGTTGCGATTGTTGTTGCTGCGTGAACTACCTTGCCCGGAATACAACAGAATGCGACCTAAATGAGCAATCGCGAGAATTCCCGCAAGGGCAGCAATGAGCCGAATATTAAGGCGCATGTCACCGTTCAAAATATGGCTATACTCATGCGCGACCACGCCTTGCAATTGCTCGCGTGAAAAGGTTTCCACGGCGCCTCGGGTCAAGCCAATCACGGCATCACGGGTGTCGTATCCAGCGGCAAAGGCATTAATATTGCCTTCGTTCGGCAAAATATACACGTCGGGCACCGGCATATTGGCCGCAATGGCCATTTCTTCCACCACATTCAGCACACGACGTTCGACCGGATCGGTGGTGTTGGTGGAAATCAACTGACCGCCTAAATGCTCTGCGACCACGCGACCGCCACTCTTAAGTTCGAGCCACTTGATCAGCATGACGACCAGAATCCCACCACCGACGATGGTAATCACCCAAAGTAGGGGTTCGAGACTGAGGGTATACCCGCCACTACCGTTGTCAGACACGCCACCCATAATAAAGGCGGCGACCAAGGTCACGCCGCCAACGATGAGCGTAAATGCGAGGAAAAAAAGCAGCACCAACAGCCCGGTATTACGTCTCGCTTGCTGTTGGTGTTCAAAGAAATTAACCATGCGTGAGACGACTTAGAAATTAACTTTCGGAGCGGCTTGAATTTCAGCACTATCGGCAAATTCAAGTAAGCTCGCATCTTTGCTGTGGCCGAAGAAGCTGGCAAAAAAGACCGGCGGGAATGACTGGCGATAGGTGTTGTAGCTCATCACCGCATCGTTAAAGGCTTGGCGCGCGAATGCCACCCGGTTTTCAGTGCTGGTGAGCTCTTCCGAGACTTGCATCATGTTCTGATTCGCTTTCAAATCAGGGTAAGCTTCCATCACCACGTTCAAGCGACCTAAAGCACCACCGAGCGCACTTTCTGCGCCACCAAGTTGTTGCATGGCATTGGCATTGCGTGGGTCTTGTGCGGCTTGAGGTAGCGCGGCAGCGGCTTGGTTACGGGCTTGAATGACAGCTTCGAGGGTCTCGCTCTCGTGCTTTAAGTATGCTTTCGCAGTTTCCACTAAGTTTGGAATAAGGTCGTAACGACGTTTGAGTTGCACTTCAATTTGCGCGAAGGCATTTTCGAATTGGTTTTTGAGACGGACGAGTTTGTTGTAAATACTGATGAGGTATACAAACAAAACGACCGCGACAATGATAATAATCCAGCTGGTACTCATGAAAACTGTCCTCGTTGTTAAGATGTCGCACCGAAAAAAGCAACATGCTATGCTTTCGCGTCATTCGCAAGTGATTTTTATGTGACCCAACCGGCGCTACGTTATGACCACAACCTCCGCTGACGGAAATTTGTTTATTGTTGCTGCACCTAGTGGTGCAGGTAAATCTAGTTTAATTCGCGCGCTCCTTGAACGCCACACTGATGGTAGCATGCAAGTCTCGGTGTCATGCACCACCCGCGCTCCGCGTCCAGGTGAAGAGCATGGTGTACATTACCACTTTCTTGATGTTGCCACGTTTCAGCGCAAAATCGAAGAAAATGAATTTTATGAGTGGGCCAAAGTATTTGATAACTACTATGGCACCTCACGCCGGGTGATTGAAGAGACCTTAAGCCAAGGGATTGATGTTTTTCTTGATATCGATTGGCAGGGTGCTCGACAAGTCCGTGAAGCCTACCCGCAAGCACAATCCATTTTTATTGTGCCGCCGAGCCTTGAGGTTTTAGAGCACCGCTTACGCCATCGTGGTCAAGATAGTGATGAAGTGATTGCTGGGCGAATGTCGAAGGCACAAGCAGAAATGTCGCATTATCATGAGTTTGATTACTTATTGGTCAATGATGATTTCGACGAAACCCTCGCGAATTTGGAGCATATTGTTTTAGCGCGACGCCAACGAATGGCATTGCAGCAGGCGCGACATGCGGCTAAACTCAAAGATCTCTTGGCGAATGACGGGTAAATCCGTATAATTCATAACCCATTTTGTCATCGCAATCATTATTTAAGTTGGAGTAACTATGGCGCGCGTAACTGTAGAAGAAGCTGTTGATCGTATTGGTAATCGGTTTGACCTGGTTTTGGTCGCCTCGCGTCGTGCACGTCAACTAGCCACCCAAGGCAAAGAAGCTATGGTGCCTTGGAAGAATGAGAAAGCGACTGTTGTTGCCTTGCGTGAGATTGAAGAAGGCTTGATTGATGCCGCACGTTTGGACGTTGAAGAACGTTCAGAAATGGCGCAGCAAGAAGCTGAAGAACTTGCTGCTGTTGATGCGATTCGTGGTCTTGAGTAACGCGGGTGTATTTATTCGAAGGGCTGCGGCAACAACTCGCCGAGTACTTACCGCCTGAACAGGTGCAACGTTGTGCTGCGGCCTTCCAATTGGCCGCAGAAGCACATAAAACGCAAAAACGCCGTAGTGGCGAACCTTACATCACCCATCCTGTAGCTGTCGCCGGCATTCTGGCCGACATGCGCCTCGATCATGAAACCATTATGGCAGCCTTGCTCCATGACGTGATCGAAGATACTGAATTTACGCAAGAAGATTTGGCGGAACAGTTCGGCGCTCCCGTTGCTGAGCTGGTGGAAGGCGTCTCGAAACTCGACAAGTTGAAGTTTGACTCGAAAGAAGAGCTGCAAACGGAAAACTATCGCAAAATGATCATGGCCATGGTGCATGACATTCGGGTGATTTTGATCAAACTTGCGGACCGCACGCACAACATGCGCACCATAGGCCATCTGCGGCCGGATAAGCGCCGTCGTATTGCGCGCGAAACCCTTGAAATCTATGCGCCGCTCGCCCATCGTCTGGGTATTCATGACATTAAAAATGAGCTTGAGCTGCATGGTTTTTATGCCCTTTATCCGTGGCGAGCGAAACTGTTAGAGTCGCAAGTGAAGCAAGCGCGCGGGAACCGTCGTGAGCTGGTCGAACGGGTTCAAACTGAAGTTGAAACGCGCCTGCGGGATCACGGCATTCAGGCTCGCGTCATGGGGCGTGAAAAGCATCTGTACAGCATCTATAAAAAAATGCTGAGCAAAGAGTTACAGTTTGAACAGGTGATGGACATTTACGCGTTTCGCGTCATCGTGGATGAAGTGGATACCTGTTATCGCGTACTCGGCGCCTTGCATAATTTGTACAAGCCGATCGAAACGCGCTTTAAAGATTATATTGCCATTCCAAAGTCGAATGGGTATCAGTCGTTACATACCTCTTTGAAGGGGCCGCACGGGATTCCGGTTGAGATTCAAATTCGTACGGAAGAGATGAATTTGATGGCGGACCGAGGGGTTGCGGCGCATTGGTTGTATAAGACCGATGAAAGTACAGGAACCACGGCGCAAGTGCGCGCGCGTCGTTGGATGCAAAGCTTGTTAGAGCTGCAACAAAGTACCGGGAATGCGTTTGAGTTTATTGAAAACGTGAAGTCTGAGCTGTTCCCAGAAGAAATTTATGTGTTCACCCCTGAGGGACGCATTATTGAGTTGCCGCAAGGTGCCACTGCGGTCGACTTTGCCTATGCAGTGCATACCGACATTGGCAATACTTGTATTGGCGCTCGGGTGAATCATAAAGTGCATTCACTTAGTAAACCGCTAGAGACCGGGCAGACGGTTGAAATTAAAACTGCGCCGGGTTCGCGTCCGAATATTGCCTGGTTGAACTTTGCGGTAACCGGTAAGGCGCGGGCGAAAATTCGTCAGTATTTGAAAGGTCAAGAAACGCGCGAAGCAGAACAGCTTGGTGAACGTCTGCTCCGCGCCGCATTAGGGCCGGTGAATTATAATGATATCGCACCTGAAGAGTTCGCGCGGGTGTGTGCTGAGGTGAAGGTTGAATCACAAACCCAACTGTTACGCGAGATCGGCTTAGGCAATATGATGTCGGTGGCGATTGCGAAACGCCTGCTTGGCGAAATGCAGCAGTTGAAAGACGAGCAACAAAGCACCGGCGGTAGCGGGTTATCGATCAAGGGTGCTGAGGGTTTGTTGGTGAGTTTTGCCAAGTGTTGCCGTCCGATCCCAGGTGATGAAATTATTGCTCATGTCAGCCCAGGTAAAGGCTTAGTTATTCACCGTCAGGAGTGTAAGAACGTGCGTGGTCATGAAGATGAACCAGGGCGTTACTTCCCGGTGCAGTGGGACAATAAGCCGAACGCCGAGTTTATTACCGAAGTACGGGTGGAAGTGGTCAATCATCAAGGCGCGTTGGCAAAATTGACCTCAGCAATTGCGGCGACGGGTTGTAATATCCATGGTCTGAAAACAGAAGAGGTTGACGCCAATATCTACTATATTGATGTGGCTTTGACCGTTCATGATAGGAAGCAGCTTGCCGATGTACTGCGTTATATTCGCAAGATGCCTGATGTGCAACGCGTTGCGCGTTTAAGGAAGTAACATGTCAAAAGTAATTATTAATACAGAGAATGCCCCAGCGGCGATTGGCACCTATTCACAAGCGGTGAAAATTGGGACGACGGTGTATTTGTCAGGCCAAATCCCATTGGTTCCAGAAACGATGGAATTCATTAGTGAAGACTTCCGTGCTCAAGCGGTGCAAGTGTTTAAGAACTTGACCGCAGTGTGTGAAGCCGCTGGTGGTGAATTACAGGATATGGTGAAAGTACAGATTTACTTAACCGATCTGGGCCAATTCCCAATCGTGAATGAAGTGATGGCTGAGTTCTTTAAAACACCTTACCCCGCGCGCGCCGCAATCGGTGTAAAAGCCTTACCAAAAGGCGCGCAGATTGAAATTGATGGCGTCATGGAACTACCGAGCACCAACTAAGGGGTGCCCGTTACTGGAGCCTCTCGAGCTTCGAGAGGCTTACGCCAAAGAATCATCGCCAAAGCAACGCCTGCCAGAATAAAGCAATAGCCTGTATGTAAGCTGACCTGCAATGGCGACAAACCAAAACTAGCTCCCATCAATAGCGCTTGCGCACCATAAGGTAGCGCGCCTTGCACGACACAGGCAAAGATATCGAGCAAACTCGCACTTTGGCGTGGTGCCAAGTTACCTTGTTCTGCAAGCTTTTTGCTAACCTCCCCAGAAAGTAAGATGGTTACCGTATTATTGGCGACCGCGAAGTTGGTCAAGCCAGTTAAGCCAGCCACCCCAAAGGCTGCACGTTGCTGCGGGTGTTTAAACAACCGCTTGGTGACCTTGGTAACACTGTCGGCTAGAAACTTTAAGCCACCTTGTTGGCGGATCAGTGCTGAGAGGCCACCGATGAGTAAGCTTAACAAGAAGATCTCTTGCATGCTGGTGAAGCCTTTGTAGATATCTTGGCTGAATTGTACCCACTCGTAATCGACGGTGAACATGCCAAAACCTGCGGCCAGGGCAATACCTAGCGAGAGCACTGCGAAGACGTTTAACCCCATCACCGCGAGCACAATAATGAAGAAGTAAGGCAGGCTCAGCCAAAGGTTCGCATCAGGCGCTTTTGGCGGCACGTTGCCGGTGTCGTAGGTAAGTAACCAAATGATGGTAAGGGCGGCCGCTGGTAAGGCTATCTTCAAGTTCGCTTTGAACTTGTCGCTCATGTTGCAGCCTTGCGTACGAGTCGCTGCAATGGTGGTATCAGAAATAATCGAGAGGTTATCCCCAAACATCGAGCCGCTAACCAATACGCCGGCAAGCAATGCCAAGTCAATATCGGCTGCTTGACCGAGGCCTAAGGCAACAGGGGCTAAAGCAGCGAGCGTTCCCATTGAGGTGCCCATGGCCGTTGAAATAACTGCGGCGATGATGAACAGCCCAGGTAATAAGAAGCTGGCAGGGATCACGTGCAAACCTAAGGCAACCATGGCATCGACACCACCGGTCGCTGCTGCGACTGTGGAGAAAGCTCCCGCAAGCAAATAAATCATGCACATGGTGACAATATTGCGATCACCAACGCCAGCGACGAAGGTATTGATACGCTCTTCAAATGCTTGGCGGCTTAACAGTACAGCCAAAATAATCGCCGGAAGAATGGCGACCGGACTTGCCAACTGATAAAACGCCATCTCGACACCAGCGGACTGGAAGTAAATACCAGCACCGAGAAAGAGGGCAAGAAAAACACCTAAAGGAAGAAGTGCACGGGCACTGGCTGCTTCGCTCATGATCTGATTAACCTATAATTTCTTTTAGACGTCCAGAAGCTTATATGTCTTATGCTTACAACGCAAGCACTTGCGCCGCATTACTGGTTGCCAATTCTCCTCACTTCGTCATACTGAATGGCATCTTGTTCGATGTATCACGCAAGGATTGTTATGAGCCCAGATGAACTGCATTTGCAACTTCGCAATTTGCGTACGGAAGATTATCCGCAACTCAAAGCCTTAATGGATCGGGTTTACCCTGATATTGGGGGCGCTTGGGGTGAGCACACGATTTTAAAGCTCATTAAAGAGTTTGAAGAGGGACAAATTTGTCTTGAGGACAATGGCCAATTGGTAGGGGTCGCTCTGACTGTTCGCGTGAAGTATGCCCGTTTTAGTAACCCGCATACGTATGATGATTTGATGGATGCACGCGAAACGATCTTGAATGACCGTAAAGGCGATGCCTTATATGGTTTGGATGTGCTGATTCATCCTGACTACCGTGGCTTCCGGCTGGGTCGTCGTTTATACGACGCTCGTAAAGAGCTCTGCCGCCAACTGAATTTAAAGGCTATTTTAGCCGGCGGCCGGATCGTGAACTTCCATAAGTACGCTGAAGAATTAACCCCTGGGCAGTACATCGAGGCCGTGCATCGTCGTGAAGTTTATGATCCTATTTTAACCTTCCAACTGGCTAATGATTTCACCGTGAAGCGTTTGCTAGGGAAGTACTTACCTGAAGACAAGCGCTCCGTTGGTTTTGCCACCTTGTTGGAATGGAATAACTTTTTGTATGAGCCATCCGATAATATCCTCGGCAGTCGCATTCGTAACGTGCGTGTCGGTGCGGTGCAGTGGCAAATGCGCGAGATTAACTCGGTTGAGGAGATGCTCAAACAGGTCGAGTATTTTGTCGATGCCATTTCCAACTACCAAAGCGACTTTGCTGTCTTCCCAGAGTTTTTTAACGCCCCGCTAATGGGACTCACCGATCAAAGCCGACAAAAAGATGCGATTCGCTTTTTGGCAGGTTTTACTGAGCGTTTTAAGCGGGAAATGTCGCAGATGGCGGTTAGCTATAACGTCAATATCATTACCGGTTCGATGCCGCTCGATGAAGACGACGTGATTTATAACGTGTCGTATCTGTGTCGTCGTGATGGCACCGTCGAAGAACAACGTAAGATTCATGTCACCCCACATGAAAAGCGCGACTGGGTTATTGAGGGCGGTAACCATGTGCAAGTATTCGACACCGATGCTGGCAAGGTCGGTATTTTGATTTGCTACGATGTCGAGTTCCCTGAATTAGGGCGTCTGATGGCGGCAGAAGGGTTGGAAATTTTGTTCGTACCGTTTTGGACCGACACGCAAAACGCTTATCTACGCGTGCGCCATTGTGCCCAAGCTCGCGCTGTTGAGAATGAATGCTACGTGGTGACCTGTGGTAGTGTCGGCAACTTACCGCAAGTGGAAAGTTTAGATGTACAGTACGCACAATCTGCAGTATTTTCCCCGTCCGATTTTGCATTCCCGTACGATGCAATTTTAGCGGAGACGACGCCAAATACGGAGCAGCTCATTTTTTCAGATTTAAATCTCGATGAACTGCGCTACTTGCATCACGAAGGTTCGGTGACCAACTTAAAAGATCGCCGGACAGATATCTATGAAGTGACCCGAAAATGGTAGTTTCGAAGTAATAAAAATTAGAAAAAATAACAGAACAAAGAGGATCTATTATGGCGGTAAAACTACTTCCCCCTGCGGATGACGCCTATAACTACCCGTTGTTGATTAAGCAATTGTTGCTTTCTGCAGAGCGGTACGCTGGTGATAATGAAATCGTTGGTGGCAATAACGGTAAGCGCTATAGCTATGCAGAGTTTGTTGAGCGCGTGCATCGGTTAGCCAATGTGCTTACAGAGGCGGGCGTTAAAGAAGGTGATACCGTGGCAGTGTTGGACTGGGACACACCGCGTTACCTTGAGTGCTTTTTTGCGGTACCGATGATCGGTGCGGTATTGCACACGGTGAACGTGCGTTTAGCGCCAGAACAAATAGTCTATACCATGAACCATGCGCATGATGACCTAGTGTTAGTGCATGACGATTTCTTACCGTTAATTGCCAAGGTACAAGACGAGCTCACCACGGTGAAAGGTTACATTCAGTTGACCGATGCGGAGCAGGCACCGCAGGCACCGATGACGACGATCGGTGACTACGAAACATTACTCGCTGCAGCATTACCGGAGTTTGATTTTCCTGATTTTGATGAAAACGCTATCGCGACGACCTTTTATACGACGGGGACGACAGGTAATCCGAAAGGCGTGTTCTTTACCCACCGTCAATTGGTGCTGCATACCTTAGCGTTGGCATCGACCACCAGTATGAACGACAACATGCAGTTGTTACAGGCATCGAGTGTGTACATGCCGATCACGCCAATGTTCCACGTTCACGCTTGGGGCGTTCCTTATGTCGCAACGATGATGGGACTGAAACAGGTCTATCCTGGTCGTTATGAACCGGCAAGCTTAGTACGACTGTTTGCCACTGAAAAAGTTACGTTCTCCCATTGTGTGCCGACCATTTTGCAAATGGTATTGAGTAGTGAGAAAGCCAAAGCGATCGACTTCAGCGGCTGGCAAGTGCTGATTGGTGGTAGTGCTTTGACTGAGGGGCTAGCAAGTGCTGCCCTTGAGCGTGGCATTCAAGTTTACACCGGGTACGGGATGTCGGAAACCTGCCCATTGTTGAGCACGACATGGCTTCCGCAAAATGCGGCAGAGTTGAGCCATGATGAGCAGGTGCGCTTGCGCGTCAAAACCGGTAAGCCTGTGCCGTTAGTCAACATGCGTATTATTGATGAAAATGGTCGTTTCTTACCGCACGACGGTGAAGCTATGGGCGAGGTGGTGGTACGCACACCTTGGCTCACGCAAGGTTATTTGAACGAGCCGCAAAAGAGCAATGAATTGTGGGAAAACGGCTGGATGCATACTGGCGATGTCGGCAGTATTGAACCTTCGTACACTTTGCAAATTCGCGACCGTATTAAAGATGTCGTGAAAACCGGTGGTGAATGGGTTTCTTCTTTGGATATTGAAAACCTGATCAGTCAGCATCCAGCGGTGGAACTCGCGGCAGTGGTTGGTTTACCTGATGATGAATGGGGGGAACGTCCACACGCGGTGATCACCTTGCAAGCTGGCGCAGAAGTTGACTATGACGGCATCGTCGCGCATATGCAGCAGTTTATCGCAGAAGGTCATATCGAAAAGTGGGCCGTACCGGATACGGTGAAAATTGTTGATGAGATCCCACGTACCAGCGTTGGTAAAATCGATAAAAAGCGTATTCGCAGCGAACTTGCAGGCGACTAAATCAGGGCTTTGATAAAGGCGACCACACTCCGGCCTAAGGAGCTGTGGTCGTAGCCACCTTCCAGCATACCAATGACACGTCCTTCACAGTGTCGTTCAGCGAGTGCTTTCATTTGCTCAGCAAACCAAGCAAAGTCGGCTTCTCGCAGATTGAAGTTACCCATATCGTCTTCGGCATGGCCATCAAAGCCAGCAGAAATAAGAATGAGCTGCGGCTCAAAATGCTCGATAGCGGGTAACCAACGTTCACGTACTTCCTGTTGCCAATCGACACCTGTGGTACCTGCCGGCATGGGACTATTGATAATATGGGGGCTGACCGTATCGGCGCCGGTATCAGGGAAGAAGGGGTGTTGGAAAGACGAACACAACAGCACCCGTTCGTCGTTGAAGAAAATATCCTCTGTGCCATTGCCATGGTGCACATCGAAATCAAGAATTGCGACGCGTTCTAAACCGTGCTCAGACAGCGCATGCGTGGCAGCCACGGCAATATTATTGAAGATGCAAAAGCCCATGGCTTTGTCATAGCAGGCATGGTGTCCTGGTGGACGCACGATACAAAAGGCGCGTGGGTTCTCGCCAGCCATGACTTCATCGACAGCACTAATGCCGCAGCCGGCGGCATAAAGTGCTGCATCGAGGGAGCCTGGCGTCATTAAGGTATCGGGGTCAAGCCAGACATGCCCCTCACTGGGGGCTTTGGCGAACACTTCGTTGACATAATTAGCGGCGTGGGCGTGATAGAGCTGTTCCTTACTCGCTTTGTCGCCATCGCGTTGGATAATCGCGAGCTCCAAACCTGAGCGAATAATTTGATCATTGATCGCTCCCAACCGAGCAGGTTCTTCAGGATGAATCTCGGTGACTTGGTGCTGCATGCATTGCGGGTGACTAAATACGACCACGGACATCTTAAGCTGCTCCTGCCAAGGGCCGTTTCAACAAGACTTCGCCAAGCTCTTCGCTTGGCATGCGTTTAAATCCAGCACGCTCGAACACCGCGAGCATTTTGGTGTTTTCCGCACGTACATAAGCATGCATGGCTGTTAAGCCGCGCTGCTCGGCAATACGGATCATCTCTTCCAATAACCGGCTTGCCATGCCTTTGCCTTGGTACACTTCACGGGTGACAAAGGCGACCTCACAACTGTTATCGTGAGGCAAGTAGTAATAGCGACCGACGGCTTGGATCTCTGCTGCAGAGCCTTTTTGGCGCACGATGCACAGGGCTAAGTCAGAAGATTGATCAACACTCACCAAGGTACAGGACTTTTCACGACTCATTTGAGTTGGCACAGTGTTGTAACGCATCTGCAGCGTTTCTTTGGTGTGCGAATAAAAGAACTCTTGTAGGCGCCGCTCATCACTTGGGTTTAAAGGCCGGAGGTCGAAGTATTCGCCACCAATACATAGCTCTTTAAAGCCGACGGGACCAAGCTCAGGCACCTCCACAGACTTAATTGTTTGATAATTCGGCACATAGTAATGCTGGCGCACTTCATCAAGCAGTTGTTGGCGGAACTTGGGGTGAGCCACACGGATCAGTTCTAATGCCCGTTCACGAATACTCTTGCCGCGCAACGAAGCCACGCCAAACTCGGTGACAACGTAGTAAACATGCGCGCGTGAGGTTGCGACACCGACACCTTCGGTAAGGTGGGGGACGATACGTGAAATGGTGCCGTCTTTCGCGGTTGAAGGTAGCGCAATGATCGGCTTCCCGCCTTTACTCATTGACGCCCCGCGACTGAAGTCAACGTGCCCACCAATACCGCTGTAGAACTGATGCCCAATCGAGTCGGAGACCACCTGCCCAGTGAGATCGACCTCGATGGCACTGTTGATGGAAATCATATTGTCGTTGCGGGCGATATTGGCCGGTGAGTTCACATACTCACTTGGATAAAAGCCAATGTGTGGATTGCCATCAACAAAGTCGTAGAGTGTCTGACTACCAATACAGAAGCTGGTCACAGCTTTATGCTGGTGGTAGGTCTTGCGGCGGTTATTTATAACACCTTTTTGCATCAATTCCATGATGCCATCGGTGATAAGTTCGCTGTGTACACCTAGGTCATTGTGGTTGCCAAGATAGCGGAGGACGGCATCACAAATATTACCAAAACCGATCTGTAAGGTCGCACCATCTTCAATCAGTAAGGACACGTACTGGCCGATACGTTCGGTAACGGCGTCTAGTTCCGGAGCGGCAATTTCAGGAAGTGATGCTTCAGCTTCAAAGAACGCATCGATTTGGCCTTTGTGAATAAACGCTTGGCCAAACGTGACCGGCATTTGTGGGTTCACTTGGGCGATCACCTTTTTCGCCGAGCGCAACGCCGCTGAGACGATATCTACCGACACTCCTAACGAGTGATAGCCGTACTTGTCAGCTGGGCTGACCATGATTAGGGCCGCATCGAGCGGTAAAATGCCCTCTTGAAAAAGCGAAGGAATATCGGACATAAAACAGGGCGTGTAATCAGCGCGGCCTTCAGCCACGGCGGTGCGCACCTGCTCTCCACCGATAAATAACGTATTGACCTTAAATTGTTGGGTGTACTCTGGTTCGGCCCATTGGTTGTCGCCTAAGGCATACACCTGAACAATTTCGATATCGTGCAAGTGGCGGCTGTGCGCCATCAAGTCACGAATTAAGGCATGAGGCACCGCGGCATGCGAGCCGAGAAAAATGCGGCTACCTGACTTCAAGAGTTGTGACCAATTGACGCGTTGACCGTCGTTTGTTGTCAGTTGCTGCGATGTCCCCATACCAGTCTCTCCTATACTGAGCGGATTAGTTCGCTTCGTAATCCATGACCCAGTTGACGTATAACTCAGTGCCCACTTTCAATGCGTCTTCATCGGCATAAAAGAACGGAGAGTGGTTGCTCGGTGCTGTCGCTGCATCTTGGTCAGGTGGTGTGATACCAAGAAACACAAACAGTCCTGGCACTTCTAAGGCGTAAAATGAGAAGTCTTCAGCCCCTGTGACCAGAGCGTTCACATGTACCTTATCGTTACCTGCGACACGCTCCATGGTTGGGAGCATTTGGCGAGTAAGTTCAGGGTTATTAATGGTCACCGGATAACCTTCATTGATGTGCACGTGTGCTTCAGCGCCTGAACTCGCCGCAGTGTGCTCTGCAGTAGTTTTGAGTTTCTCAAAAATCTGTGCGCGGTTATCCATATCGAAGTTGCGGATGGTGCCTTCAAGATAAACACTGTCGGGAATAATGTTGTTACGCACGCCGCCTTCAACGATACCGAAGCTCACCACAGCAGGTGCCTTGGTAATGTCAATTTGACGGCTGATCACCGTTTGCGTGTTGTTGATGATCTGCGCCGCAGCAACGATAGGGTCAACGCCGCCCCATGGTCGTGAACCGTGGGTCTGACGACCTTTAACGTTAATTTCAAAGCGGTCTGATGAGGCCATAAGTGGACCTTCACGATAGCCGATATGGCCTGTGGTGCCGGCAGACCAGACGTGAATACCAAAGACTGCGTCAGGGGTCAGGTCACTAAACAAACCCTGCTCGAGCATGAGCTCAGCACCACCTTCCTCACCCTTAGGCGCCCCTTCTTCAGCAGGTTGGAAAATAAACATCACGGTGCCAGCGATGTCGTCTTTCATTGCTGCCAGTTGTTGTGCTGCGCCCATTAGCATCGCCACGTGTAAGTCGTGACCACAGGCATGCATAACGCCAACTTCTTCACCGCGATACTCGCCTTTGGCGGTGGATTTAAAAGGGATGTCCGTTTGTTCGGTAACAGGTAAAGCATCCATATCAGCACGCAAGGCTACGACAGGTCCCGGTTTGCCACCTTTTAAAATACCGACCACGCCAGTGTGTGCAATACCTGTTTGCACCTCCATGCCAAGCCCTTCAAGGTGTTCAGCAACAAGTTTCGAGGTACGGAATTCGCGATTACTGAGTTCTGGGTGTTGGTGTAAATCACGACGCCATTCGATCACTTGTGCTTCTAAATCAGCAGAAATACGCACAGGTTCTTGCGCGAAGCTGGGTGCTGACGCAGCAAAGGTGCAGGTCGCAAGGGCAAGGAGGGAGCGTTTAAACATGGCAAATCACCTTTTTGAGTTGTTATGAGATGTGATTTGAGTATGCCTTTTTGTGTTTTAGTTTGCCAATACGGCTTTTGTCGTAGCTGCAACGAATAAGGGATAATCGGGCGGTGGTGCGACCACTGCAATCGTTTCACCTTGGTAAGTAAAGGCTAACTTCCAAGCGTGCAGATGAAGGTTGGCGTGGGGTTCACCGCCGTAGCGTTGATCGCCGACGATAGGAACCCCCAAACTTTTCAAAGCGACCCGCAACTGGTGGGTGCGGCCAGTGGTTGGTTTTAGGAGATAAAGACGATAGCTAGGGGCTATGGTATGACTCACAAATTGCGTCCGTGCCGGGTTTTCTTTGCGATGACTCAGTCGCCAGTTGCCGCGGCGTGCTTTTTCCATGTCACCGATAATCCAACCTTGCTTTTTCTTGGGTTTGCCAGCGGCGATGGCCAAATAGGTTTTGGCGATGCTTCGTTCAGCGAACTGCTGACTTAAAGCTTTTGCCGCTGCAGCATTACGCGCAACCAGCAGCGCGCCTGAAGTTGGGGTATCGAGGCGATGCACCGGCCATAAGCGTTCGCCGAGCTGGTCCGCCAATTGATGAACAATGCTTGGTTCATGGTCATTGGCATGCATAGGTGCGCCGGCGGGCTTATTTAGCACGTAAAAATCAGGGTGTTGAAACACTAGGGTTAACTCACGCATGCCGTTATACTCTTAAAAAACTCATTCGTTTCGTTGTGCGATTGTGCGCTAGCCTTTGCCATGCGCCAAGCAGCAAACTTTAGGTAAGTTATGTCACCAGAACGTTATGCTCGAATCAATGCTCTGCTTGACCAGCGTCAGCCCGATCTTACGCTTTGTCTTGAGAGTGTCCACAAAAACCATAATTTGTCTGCCCTCATTCGCACCGCGGATGCAGTGGGCTTACATGATGTACATGCAGTCTGGTTTGATCGGCGCGGGAAAGTGAAAGGTGGCACAGCGATGGGCTCACAGCAGTGGGTAAAAGTACACCATCACTCCAGCACTGAAGAAGCCTTTGCGGCGTTAAAGCAACAAAATATGCAGGTGTTGGTGACACACTTGTCGCCGTCGGCAGTGCACTTTCGTGAAATTGATTATACCAAGCCGACCGCCATTTTATTCGGGCAGGAGAAGAAAGGTGTCTCGGAACAGGCCCTTGCATTGGCAGATAAACATGTTGTGATCCCTATGGTGGGCATGGCTGAGTCGTTAAATGTATCGGTAGCGGCAGCAACCATTCTTTATGAAGCGCAACGTCAACGCGAAGCCGCGGGCATGTATGCACAACCGCGTTTGAGTGCCGCCGAACGTCATCGGGTTCTCTTTGAAGGGGGCCATCCGATTTTTGCGAAAATTTGCCGCCGTAAAAACTTGCCGTACCCACCACTGGATGCGCAAGGGCAAATTGCTGCCGATGAGACGTGGTGGCAGGCGATAAGGTCAGCGTAACATGCAATCTGGACTGCATAAGATACCCTTAACTGTCTTAAAAGGCGTAGGACCGAAACTGCAAGAGCGTCTGATGAATAAGTTAGGCCTCGAGAATTTGCAGGATGTGCTGTTGCACTTGCCGCTACGGTATGAAGATCGTTCAAGGATTTACCCCATTGCGGCGCTACAGCCTGGAACTAGTGCGACAGTGATCGCCCATGTCGTGAGTGCCGATGTGGTCTACGGACGCCGCAGAATGCTCAAAGTGAAAGTACGCGATGCCAGTGGTGGTCTGAACCTGGTCTTTTTCCAATTTAGTGCGGCACAACTGAAGCAGTTTGCCCAAGGTACTCAATTACAGCTGTTTGGTGAAGCACGACGTGGACAGCATGGCCCAGACATGATTCACCCGGAGTATAAAATCATTGAGGGTGAAGCCCCACGGTTGGCGGCACAGACACTCACCCCCGTGTACCCAACCACCGAAGGGGTACAGCAAGCTACTTTGCGGAAACTCAGTGAGCAAGCCCTCACTTATTTGAATGATAAGGTCTTACCTGAACTAATGCCGGAGGCGTTGCGACCGCAGGGGATGGAGCTGACTGCTGCGATTCGACTGCTGCACCGACCACCGCTGGATGTTAGTTTGACTCAGCTACAAGATGGCACTCACCCGGCCCAATATCGCTTGGCGATGGAAGAGTTAATTGCGCATCAACTCAGTTTATTAAAGTTGCGTGAAATTAAACAACAGCACCCAGCACGCGCACTGAAAGCGAATCCGCAACTTGAACAACGCTTTTTGGCACAGTTACCTTTCCAACCCACTGCGGCACAACAACGTGTCGTCACAGAGCTGCAGCAAGACTTAGCCCTGCCAATGCCGATGATGCGCTTGGTTCAAGGTGATGTTGGAGCGGGGAAAACGCTCGTCGCTGCGCTGGCGGCCTTAACGGCTATTGGTGAAGGCGCGCAAGTCGCGTTAATGGCGCCGACGGAAATTTTAGCCGAGCAGCATGCGCTTACGTTCCAGCAATGGTTTGCGCCACTCGGCATTCAGGTGGAACTGTTGATTGGCAAGCACACTGCGAAGCAGCGTAAAGCGACCTTAGCCGCACTGGCCAACGGCACGATTCAAATGTTAGTGGGCACTCACGCGCTCTTTCAAGCTGAGGTGACCTATCAAAACCTTTCTTTAGTGATTATTGATGAGCAGCACAGATTTGGTGTGCATCAACGTTTAGAATTGCGTGAAAAAGGAGTGCAACAAGGCTATCAACCTCATCAGCTGATCATGACTGCGACACCGATCCCGCGGACCTTAGCGATGACTGCTTATGCGGATCTCGCGACCTCGATTATTGATGAGTTGCCACCGGGCCGAACGCCTGTTACCACGGTCGCAATTCCGGACACGCGTCGTGAACAAGTGATTGAAAGGGTTTACCAAGTATGTAATGAAGAACAGCGTCAAGCCTATTGGGTTTGTACGCTGATTGAAGAGTCTGAAACCTTGCAATGTCAGGCCGCAGAAGATACCGCGAATCAGTTGGCGGATGCTTTGCCTGATTTACGCATTGGCTTGGTCCATGGCCGCTTAAAAAGCGCTGAGAAAGATGCTGTGATGCAAGCGTTTAAAGCGCATGAGCTTGATCTTTTAGTCGCCACCACGGTTATTGAAGTAGGCGTGGATGTGCCAAACGCCAGCTTGATGATTATTGAAAATCCGGAGCGCTTGGGCTTGGCACAACTGCACCAGCTACGTGGACGCGTTGGCCGCGGTGCCGTAGCGAGTCATTGTGTGCTGTTGTATCACGCACCTTTGTCAAAAACAGCGACCCAAAGGCTGGGGGTCTTGCGTGATACCAATGATGGATTTGTGATCGCCCAAAAAGATCTTGAGTTGCGAGGGCCAGGCGAGTTACTTGGACAGCGACAAACTGGGGTGACCGAAATGCGGGTCGCAGATGTGATGAAGCATCAACATTTACTGCCAGAGGCCCAAGACATTGCACACACGCTGTGGCACGATTATCGACAAACATCGGAAGCGCTCATTCAACGGTGGTTACCACGCCGAGACCACTACGCCCAAGCGTGATTTCGTAGTACACTAGATGCTCATTTGAGAAAAGGCTAGATGATGAAAGATTCGAAGTCAGACACCATTGATTTTGGTTACCAGCAGGTGGCCAAAGAAGAGAAGCAAGGCCTTGTAGCCAATGTCTTTAATTCGGTGGCAAAAAAATACGACATCATGAATGACGTTATGTCGTTTGGTATTCACCGTCTTTGGAAGCGTTATACCATTGATTGCAGTGGTGTGCGTACGGGGATGAAAGTTCTCGACATCGCGGGTGGAACCGGCGATTTAACTGCGCAATTTTCGCGTCGCGTTGGGCCAACCGGTAACGTCGTATTGGCGGATATTAACCAAGCAATGCTTGATGTTGGGCGCGATAAACTCCGCAATATGGGGATTGTCGGGAATGTCGATTACGTTCAGGCAAATGCTGAAGAGCTGCCGTTTGAGGACGATGCATTCGATATCATCACCATCGCTTTTGGTTTACGCAACGTCACTGATAAGCAAAAAGCGCTGGAGTCGATGTTCCGTGTGCTGAAGCCCGGTGGACGTTTGATTGTGCTTGAATTCTCAAAACCTGTGCCGCCGCTGCTTTCGCAAGCGTATGACTTCTACTCGTTTAATGTGTTGCCGAAAATGGGACAGTTGGTCGCCGGTGATGCCGAAAGTTATCAGTACTTGGCCGAATCCATTCGAATGCACCCTGATCAAGAAACCTTGAAAGGGATGATGCAACAGGCTGGCTTTGAGCAGGTTACCTATGACAACTTGACCGGTGGTATTGTGGCCATGCACCGAGGGTTTAAATTTTAATGTTGTGGACGGTACTCCCTACACAGTTGATAGAGTTTGGTGCGCAGCAACTGCTAGCACTTGACCCGAGCAGTCAAGCTGAGCAGCAAAAGCTTGCTGGGCGACGTTTGCGCGTGACCTTAAAAGAGCTGGGTAAGCCACTTACGTTAACGGTGACAGAGACGCAGGTCTTGCTGAGCTGGATTGATACTGCTGAGGTGGACTGCCACATCATTACCGAGCTTGCGGTGTTACCTGAGTTGCGTGAAAGTGCCAATATCACCCGTTTGATTAAGGCGGATAAGCTCGACATCGAAGGTGATCCAATGCTGGCGCAGCAGCTCAGTAAGCTCTTTAGCGAGCGCGATATTGATTGGCCTGAGCAGCTGTCACAGCGCCTTGGCGATGTACCTGCGCAACTTATCGTCAGTGGGTTCCGCCGAGCACGCAAAGGTATTCAGCAGCTGCTACAAGATCAGCAGCAATGGGTGAAAGATGCGCTGGTAGAAGAGCAACGTGTAGTGCCAGCACGTGAGCATTTTGAGCAATTTCAACGCGAGGTGCAGGGGTTACGTGCACAGTTGGATAAACTCGAACGGCAATTACGGCAACAACGAGATTAATCATGCGAGCGAAGCGACTTTACCAAATCACCCGCACGTTTTTGCATTACGGTTTAAATGAACTGATTCCAGCGAAATGGATGCCGTGGTCAGTGCGGTTAGCCCGTTACGGTTTATTTTGGATCCCGAATCGTCACAAGCATCGCCCTGCTGGCGAACGTTTGCGTTTAGCGCTCGAATCACTTGGGCCGGTGTGGGTGAAGTTCGGGCAGATGCTTTCCACCCGCCGTGATTTGTTACCCCCCGATATTGCGTTGGAGCTGGCGAAGCTGCAAGACAAAGTGAAGCCATTTCCGGGCGCTCAGGCGCAACAATTGATCGAGAAAGCACTAGGCCTGACTTCGGTGGATGAGGCGTTTGACGACTTTTCGGTGACACCGTTGGCGTCTGCCTCAATCGCTCAAGTGCACACGGCACGTTTGAAGCACGGCGATGATGCGGGTGCGGATATTGTCATCAAGGTCATTCGGCCAGATATTCGCGCGGCGATTTCAGCCGATCTACGCCTGATGGAAACCTTAGCTGGTGTGTTGGCCAAACATTTACCGGATGGACGTCGTTTGAAGCCGCGCGAGGTGGTAAAGGAATATCGTAAAACCTTACTTGACGAGCTTGATCTCGCCCGTGAAGCCGCCAATGCAATTCAGTTACGCCGTAATTTTGAAGACTCGCCGTTACTTTATATTCCAAAAGTTTACAGTGATTACAGTCGTCACAACGTAATGGTGATGGAACGGATTAACGGTATCCCTGTTAGCGATGTTGAGACCCTAACCGCGCTTGGGGTTGATATGAAGAAACTCGCCGAACGTGGTGTTGAAGTGTTTTTCACGCAAGTGTTCCGCGATAGCTTTTTCCATGCCGATATGCACCCTGGTAATATCTTTGTGTCGCGTGAACATCCCGCTGATCCTCAATATTTAGGGATTGATTTTGGTATTGTCGGCACGTTAAACCGTGAAGATAAACGTTATCTTGCGGAAAACTTTTTAGCGTTCTTTAACCGTGATTACCGGAAAGTTGCAGAATTGCATGTGGATTCAGGCTGGGTGCCGAGCCATATTAACGTTGAGGAGTTTGAGTCGGCAATTCGGACTGTCTGTGAGCCGATTTTCAATAAGCCTTTGGCGGAGATTTCGTTTGGCCATGTACTGGTGAATTTGTTCAATACCGCCCGGCGCTTTGAGATGGAAGTGCAGCCACAGTTGGTGTTGCTGCAGAAAACCTTATTATATGTTGAAGGTTTAGGCCGTACCTTGTACCCGCAATTGGACCTTTGGCAAACCGCGAAACCGTTTCTTGAGCGCTGGATGCAGGAACAGTTAGGCTGGCGTGCCGTATTACGCTCGGTGAAGGAGCATGCGCCGTATTGGACTGAAAAGCTGCCGGAAATGCCAACCTTGCTTTATGATTATTTGCGGACGCAAAAAACACATGTTGCGCAACAGCGACAGGTTTCGACGGCGCTTATTGAGAGCCAGCGAGCAATGGCATGGCGCATTTGGTGGGGCGTTGCCAGTGGCGCAACTTTACTCACCAGCACGTTATTTTGGGTGACTGAACAGCATGTCGCTATGACAGCCGCGAGCTGTCTTGTGACTGTGGTAAGTATTTTTATGAGTTGGCGCACGCCGACCGCAACGAAATGAGGTTGATATGGGTATCGGTTTTTGGCAACTGCTGATTGTTTTAGCAATCGTTTTGTTACTGTTCGGAAGCAAGCGTTTACGCAGCTTAGGCAGTGATTTAGGTTCGGCGATTAAAGGGTTTAAAAAGTCAGTCAGTGATGATGAGACAAGCTCAACCGAAGCGCAGAAAAAAGTCGACAGTAAGAACGACACCGATAAAGATGCGTAAGTACGATGTTTGATATTGGCTTCTGGGAGCTATTATTGGTCTCTTTAGTCGGCCTGTTAGTGCTGGGGCCGGAGCGACTGCCAGCAGCTTTGCGCGCGGTGCAACGTGGTGTGCACAAAGTGAAAAGCTTTGGTTCGTCGGTACAAGCTGAGCTAAACCATGAGTTACGGATTAAAGAGCTGCATGAGCATTTACGAAAAGCTGAAGCACTTGATGCGGAACAGTTGTCGCCGGAGTTACAGCGGTCGATGAGTGAGCTGCGTCAGGCCGCAGCTGCAGTGCAGCGTCCTTATGCGAAAGATGCGAACACAAAGCCCACCCCACCCGAACCTTCGGATGAGTCGAAGTCTTCATGAGTGAATCTCCATTAATCGACCATTTACTTGAATTACGTGGCCGTGTGCTTCGCAGTGTAGTGGTCGTGCTGGCCATTTTTGCCGTGTTGGCAGTGTTTGCTGACGAGTTATATAGCTATTTGGCTGCGCCTATGTTGGCGAGTTTGCCGCAAGGTAGTAGCTTAATTGCGACCGACGTAGCGACACCATTTTTTACCCCGTTTAAGCTGGCCTTAGTGGTCGCCGTGGCACTTGCGGTACCAGTGTTACTGTGGCAATTGTGGGCATTTATTGCACCAGGACTGTACCGTCGTGAAAAGCGTTTGGTGATGCCATTAATGGTTTCTAGTACCTTGCTCTTTTATGCCGGCGTAGCCTTCGCTTACTGGGTTGTGTTGCCGCTGGCATTGAACTTTTTGGCAAATGCAGCGCCTGAAGGAGTAACCGTTGCCACGGATATCGCCCGCTATTTGGACTTTGTACTGGCGATTTTTATGGCGTTTGGAATTGCGTTTGAAACGCCGGTGGCGATTATATTGCTCTGTTGGACAGGGGTGACGACAGTCAAATCCTTGCGTGAAAAGCGTGCCTATGTCATTGTCATAGCCTTTATTGTCGGCATGATCTTAACGCCGCCGGACGTTATTTCGCAGACTTTACTAGCAATTCCAATGTGGTTGCTATTTGAACTTGGCTTGCTGATTGCTAGTCTATATCAAAAATCACCGCGCTCTGCAGATGCCGCGCGCGATTGAATAACTAAGAAGTAGGAATCATTACTGATGCTGAAACTGTTTAGCTTAGGAAGCGCCGTTGTTGGTTTATCGCTCGCAACCTTATGGACGCCAATGGCAGAAGCTCAAGAAGCAACCATGCAGCAACTTCGTGACTGTGCAGCGATTGAAAACCCGTTACAACGTTTGGTTTGTTATGACAAGTTAGTGGCGGGTGATGGGGCGTATACCCCAGCACGTGCTAGTCAAGTTAACGACAAAGAAGGTGCGTTCGGTCGAGAGCATCATGTCGAAACCCAAGACGTGCCGAATGAAATACATTTACAACTTGCAAGCGTCCATGAAAATGCTCTGGGTAAATTGGAGTTCACGTTTACTAACGGCCAAAAGTGGTTACAAATTGACAGTGTTGCATGGCCTCGACCAAAACAAGGAAGCTACTTTATTGAACGAGCAGCACTCAATAGTTTTATGCTTGGACGGGAAGGTGAGAATCGCCGTATGCGAGTCCGCCGAGTCGAGTGATTTGTGATACAAGCCACTGATTTTCGTTGGTTCGATGGTGGTGTCAATATTACCCATAGCAAGCTACACGATCAGCTTGAGGATGTGTTAGCAAGAGCTGCGAATGTTGGCGTTGTCGAATTACTCGCGATAGCTTGTAATCTTGAGGATACGCGGACACTTTGCCAATTGGCGGAGCGTTATCCACAACTACGTGTCACTGCTGGTGTTCACCCGCATGATGCCGCTGCTGCACCGGCTGATTTAGCACGTCAATTGTTGGCCTTGGCTCAGCAGCCTGCAGTAGTTGCGATTGGTGAGTGTGGTCTTGATTTCAATCGCAATTACTCACCACCAGAGGTACAGCGACAGGTTTTCGAAACCCAGTTGCAGGTTGCGGCAGAGTTAGGTTTACCTGTGTATTTACATGAGCGCGATGCGTTCACGGACCAACTTGCCTACCTTAAGCGGTACCGTTCCTCAATCCCGGCGATGCTCGCGCATTGCTTTACCGGAAGTTGCGAGGAACTCGAAGGTTATCTACAGTTAGATTGTTATATTGGTATCACAGGTTGGGTATGTGATGAGCGCCGTGGGGGAGCTCTTCGCGAAGCAGTACCTATGATTCCATCGGATCGCTTGGTGTTAGAGACGGATGCGCCGTTTTTATTACCTCGAACGCTCCGCCCCCGTCCCAGCTATAATGAGCCATGTTGGCTTCCAGAGATAGCAAGCGTCGTTGCGCAACTCCGGGATGAATCTTTGACCAACCTGAGCGCGGCGACTTGGCGAAATAGTCAAAGGTTGTTTGGGTGCGAAGGATGGCGACAAAATTAATTCATGGTTGTGGGGTCGCGCTGCTGATCATAATGGGACTTTTCCTATCAGCCGCGGCGCAAGAACCTCTCCCACAAGTGTCTTATTACGTTGATGACTCAGGGCAGCAGCGTTTTGAGGACGTTTCCGTTTTACCAAATTCCGCCTGGAGCTCTTCAGAAGCCTCGGGACTCTCGTTTGGCTATACCAGTAACCCCTACTGGTTTCGTATGACGCTTCCCGCAGCAAGTTACGAGCGGGTGTTGCGTATTGGTTACCCATTGCTGGACCGTATCGATGCATACTTCGTTATCAATGGTGAGGTAGTGCAGCAGCAGGTGTTGGGCGATAGTTTCCCGTTTGCCCAACGCCAAGTAAGCAATCGTAATTTTGTCTTGCCCGTGCAGCAACAGGAACCTGTTGAGCTCTATCTTCGCGTTGAAACATCAAGCTCGATGCGGGTACCTCTGAGTCTTTGGAAACCCACGGATTTGATGGCTGAGGAGCAAGGTTTAAACACCGCCACGGCGCTCTATTTTGGTCTGCTGTTATGCATGATCGTATTTAACTTGTTCAGTTACACCGTTGCACGTGATCGACGCTTTGTTTACTACAGTGCTTATATTGTGGCGATTGGTTTGTTGTTGGCGAGTTTAGATGGCACTGGCTACCAGTATTTGTGGCCGTGGTTTCCATGGCTACAAAGCAAAGCGGTGGCAGTGTTTGGTAGTATCGTGTTCTTTTTTGCCAGTAGTGTCGCCAGCCAAGTCTTGCAAACTGAAACCCGCAGTCCGCCGCTGCATCGAGGCCTGCAAGCGATCATGGTCGCTGCGCTGGTACTACTGTTATTGGCGTTGATTCTGCCTTATGCGGTGATGATTAACGTTGTCCTGTTGGTGGCGATTGTCGCCAGTTCATTTTTGATTTTCACTGGCGCTACCTTGTGGCGTCAGGGGCTCGCTTACGCACGTATTTATACGCTTGCGCTGAGTGTTTTGCTGGTCGCTATTATTATCAATGCTATCGGTTACTTAGGCTTTTTCGAGTCGTTCTTTATTCAGCGTTATTTGATCATGATCGGTTCCGCGGTCGAAATTCTCCTGCTCAGCCTTGTGCTTGCGCTACGCTCAAACGAGGCCCGACAAGAACGGTTGGAAGCCGAGCAACGCTTGAATTCTCGCCTAGAAGTGAAGGTCAAGCAGCGTACGTCGGAACTTGAAGCCGTCATGCGCAAGCTCAAACAGGTGAACGAGCACTTAGAGGTTAAGAGCACACAAGATAAGCTGACGAAGCTTTATAATCGCGGCGTTCTCGATGAAGAGTTACCACTTGAGGTGCGCCGTGCGCGTCGTACTGGTTATGATTTAGCGCTGGTGATTATCGATATTGATTACTTCAAGCAGATCAACGATAAGTTTGGCCATCAAGTTGGCGATGAAGTGCTGGCTGAGCTGGCGCGCTTATTGCGTGTCAACTTCCGCCGCGCGGGTGACCGTATTTTCCGCTACGGTGGCGAAGAGTTTATTGTGTTGATGCCTGGCGCTCAAGAATTGGGCTGTCACGATAAAGTGCTAACGGTAACTGAGGTAATTCGTGGCCACACATTCAAAACTGGGCGCGGAGAGGTTAAAATCACGGTCAGTGTAGGCATGGCGTTGTTAAATAGCCTACCAGGTCATGCTTCGAGTAAACAATTGCTTGAGGCCGCGGATAATGCACTTTACCAAGCGAAAAACGCGGGCCGCGATCAAATCCGTATAGCACGTTCGCTTAATGATGTGAGTGAAAAGCCCTAAATGATTACTACCAGTGAATTTCCTTTACGCCGTATGCGACGCGTACGGTGTCATGATTTTAGTCGTCGTATGGTAGCTGAGAACACGTTAACGGCCGCCGACTTTATTTATCCAATGTTTGTTATCCCTGGTGAGAACACGCGTGAAGCCGTGGCGTCAATGCCTGGCGTGGAGCGTTTGTCGATTGATTTGTTGGTTGCAGAGTGCCGCGAGATTTATGCACTTGGCATTCCTGCGGTGGCGCTCTTCCCGGTCACTCCTACCAGTGATAAATCTTTAACCGCTGACGCTGCTTGGGCTGAAGATGGCTTGGCGCAGCGGGCCGTCCGTGCAATTAAAGCAGCGGTGCCTGAGTTGGGTGTGATCACAGACGTTGCGCTCGATCCTTTCACGACGCATGGCCAAGATGGCATTCTTGATGACAGTGGTTATGTGCAAAATGACATCACTACGGAAGCGCTCGTAAAACAAGCGTTGTCGCATGCCGCGGCAGGTGCTGACGTGGTGGCCCCCTCGGACATGATGGATGGCCGTATTGGCGCGATTCGCGAAGCCTTGGAAGAGCATGGCTACATTAATGTGCAGATTATGGCGTATTCTGCGAAATATGCTTCTGCATTTTACGGTCCGTTTCGCGACGCAGTCGGCTCTGCTGGCAACCTCAAAGGCGGGAACAAGAAAACCTACCAAATGGACCCAGCCAATAGCGATGAAGCTTTACATGAGGTGGCCCTTGATCTGCAAGAGGGTGCCGACATGGTCATGGTGAAGCCTGGCATGCCGTATTTGGATATCGTTTATCGCGTGAAAGAAACCTTTAAGGTTCCTACTTTTGCGTATCAAGTGAGCGGTGAGTACGCGATGATGCAAGCGGCGATTGCGCAAGGCTGGTTAAGTGAAGAAGTTATCGCCGAATCGTTACTTGGCTTTAAGCGAGCCGGTGCTGATGGCATCTTAACTTACTTTGCGAAAACCATGGCGCAACGTTTGCAGCAGCAAGCTTAAGCCAACGCACGCTGCCGTTCGGCTAGCATGGTGTGAACGAGCCCTTCACGAAGGGCTCCTCGCGCCAAGTCGATGGACTGGATGTCGAGCACCTTGACCAAGGCGATTAAAATCGCTAACCCACCACAGAACACCGCAATACGATCATCACGAATACCCAGTTCATGCAAATGTTCCCGTGAACCTTTCGCAATACTTGCTTGCATACATTGATGAATAAAATCCGCCGTCATTTCGGTCCGACCTTGTTCGCGCAAACAATCTTGTAATGCTCGAAAAGTGCCGGACGCACCACAAACCGACTGCCAACCATGGGTTTTGTAGGTGTCAGCGAGTGGCTGAATGAGTGCTGCAGCGGCTTGAATAGCAGCGTCAAACTGGGCTTGGGTGATAGCCTTATCGGAAAAGTAGCGGTTCTGCCAAACCACACAGCCCATATCTAAACTTTTTAGCACGTGGGGTTCGGTATCGACACCCGCAATCACCTCAGTACTGGCACCGCCAATATCGAGGACCAGCATGGCTTGTCGGTGACAGTGAAGTTCCGCAGTAGCACCTTGATAGATAAGGCCTGCTTCGGTGGTGCCAGAGATCACATCAATCGGGAAACCAAGTGCGGCTTCGAAGTGCTGGAGTAGCTGCGTGCGGTTTTTGGCTAGTCGTAGTGTTGCGGTAGCAACACAGCGAACATGAATAGGTTGGTAGCTCTTTATTAATTCGGCGAAGCTTTCTAAGCAATCCATGCCGCGCTCGATGGCGGCATTATTGACATGTAATTCAGCAGTTAAACCGTCCGCTAGGCGTACTTTTTGACGATGCCGCGTCAGAACACGATATCCGCGCGATGTGGCCCTAGCTATCAGTAGGTGAAAGCTATTCGATCCGAGGTCGATGGCCGCAATGCGCGGATACTGTTGCATTAGTCGGTTCGCTTATTCGCCTGCTGCTTAGCGTTGTTGCCACGCGAGTTATTGTTGCGTCGCTGCGCGTTATTGCCGCGACGTCCACCGCGGGAACGACGGCCGCTTGGACGAGGGTTACGAAGGTCTTTTAACAGCGCATCGGGATCATACTTGGTCACGGGAATGGCATGACCGATATAGGATTCAATCGCCGGTAGATTATACACGTACTCTTCGCAAGCAAGGTTGACCGCTTTACCACTGGCACCGGCACGACCGGTGCGTCCGATACGATGGACGTAATCTTCAAAATCATCCGGTAAGTCGTAGTTGTAGACATGACTTACTTCAGGAATATGAAGGCCGCGAGCGGCGACATCGGTGGCGACTAAGAAGTCTAAAGTACCCGCGGTAAACTGCTCGAGAATATTTAAGCGTTTACGTTGTGGTACATCACCTGTAAGCAATCCAACGCGATGACCATCAGCACTTAACCACTGATAGACTTTTTCGCAGGTGTGCTTGGTGTTGGCGAAAACGATCGCCTTATCTGGCCAATCTTCTTCGATTAACGTCAGCAGCAATTTCATTTTGTCTTGCTTTGACGGATAGAAGAGTTCTTCGGTGATACGCGCGCCAGTACGTTGGGTAGGTTCAACCTCAACTTTGGTTGGCGAGTTCATGTGCTCGTAGGCCAGTTCTTGGACACGTTGCGATAAGGTTGCTGAAAACAGCATGCTTTGGCGCTCTTTGGCGCTTGGCATACGATTGAACATGTAACGAATGTCTTTGATGAAGCCTAAGTCGAACATGCGATCCGCTTCATCGAGGACGACCACTTCGATTTTATCAAGCTGGTAAACGCCTTGCTTGAAGTAGTCAATCAAACGTCCTGTGGTGCCGATGAGGATATCGACGCCTTCTTCGAGTTGCTGGCGTTGACTTTCGTATCCCTCGCCCCCATAAATAATACCGAGGCGCATGTCGCAATGTTTTGCGAGGAGCTCAGCATCGTTGGCGATCTGAATCGCTAACTCGCGCGTAGGAGCCATGATGACCGCTCGCGGATAACGTTTGTCACCCGAACGAGGTCGATTGAGCAAGGTGGTGAAAGCCGCAACCAAGAACGCTAGGGTTTTCCCGGTTCCTGTTTGTGCTTGGCCCGCCACGTCTTGACCTTTTAAAGCAATCGGTAAGCTCAAGGCTTGGATTGGCGTGCAATTTTCAAAGCCCGCCTTGTTCAAAGCAGTTAATACCTGCGGGTGCAGGTCGAGATCGGCGAAGCGTGTCTCTGTAAGGTGTGTTTTACTCATAGCGTAAGCATACCAGTTTGCGCTAACATTCAAAAACAGAAATAATAGTGTTTTATTATTTCACGCGAATTAAGCAGCGGAGATTACCATGAGTGATAAAATTGTTCAGCTAAGTGATGATACTTTTGAGGCAGATGTCCTCAATTCAGAAAAACCTGTATTGGTCGACTTTTGGGCCGAGTGGTGTGGTCCATGCAAAATGATCGCGCCAATCCTTGACGAAATCGCCAACGAATACAGCGATCGCATCACTGTTGGTAAACTGAACGTTGACCACAACAGCCAAACGCCACCGAAGTACGGCATCCGTGGTATCCCAACTCTTTTACTGTTCAAAAACGGTGAAATTGCAGGCACTAAAGTAGGTGCTTTATCAAAAGCGCAACTTGCTGAGTTCATCGATCAGAACCTGTAAGACTTTCGAGTACCGAACGTCATCAAACAGTGCTGTTTGATGACGTTTTGGTGAAAAAAGCGCTAAATCACCTGCAAAAAACTGGACGAACCTCGCATTAGGTGTTACTTTTCAACCATATTTCTTCAAGTTGCCAGCCTTCCGGCAACCAATAGCGACCCCTTTAGCTATTACATGGTAACGAACCTTTTGTTTTCTTAGGACAATATAGTCATACCCTTCTTATGAATCTTACTGAATTAAAAAATAAACCTGTCAACGAGCTCGTACAGCTCGCAGAATCCATGGGCCTCGAAGCCATGGCTCGTACCCGCAAGCAAGACATTATCTTTGCCATCTTGAAAGCACACGCGAAAAGCGGTGAAGACATTTATGGCGATGGCGTGTTGGAAATTTTGCAAGATGGCTTTGGCTTCTTGCGCTCTGCGGACTCCTCTTACCTTGCGGGGCCTGACGATATTTACGTCTCTCCGAGCCAGATTCGTCGCTTTAACTTACGTACAGGTGACACTGTGGCAGGTAAAATACGCCCACCGAAAGAAGGTGAACGTTATTTTGCCCTCCTAAAGATTCGAGAAGTTAACTTCGACAAGCCTGAAAACTCCCGCAATAAAATTCTTTTTGAAAACCTTACCCCTTTGCATGCCGACGAACGTCTGCGCATGGAGCGTGGCAATGGTTCAACAGAAGACATTACTGCGCGTGTACTTGATTTGGCATCGCCGATTGGTAAAGGTCAACGTGGCTTGATTGTAGCACCACCTAAAGCAGGTAAAACCTTGCTGCTACAAAACATCGCGCAATCGATTGCCGCTAATCATCCTGACTGTGTGCTAATGGTCTTGTTGATTGACGAACGTCCGGAAGAGGTAACTGAGATGCATCGCTTGGTCAAAGGTGAAGTTGTTGCTTCGACCTTTGATGAACCTGCCAGTCGTCACGTGCAAGTCGCTGAAATGGTGATCGAAAAAGCTAAGCGTTTGGTCGAACATAAAAAAGACGTGGTTATCCTGCTTGATTCAATCACGCGCTTAGCACGAGCTTACAACACCGTTATCCCTAGTTCAGGTAAAGTCTTGACCGGTGGTGTTGATGCGAACGCCTTACACAAGCCGAAGCGTTTCTTCGGTGCAGCACGGAATGTTGAAGAAGGCGGTAGTTTGACCATCATCGCCACTGCCTTGATCGATACCGGCTCGAAGATGGATGAAGTCATCTACGAAGAGTTTAAAGGTACCGGTAACATGGAACTTCACTTGAACCGGAAGATTGCAGAGAAACGTGTTTTCCCAGCTATCGACTTCAACCGTTCAGGCACGCGTCGTGAAGAGCTTCTTACCTCACCAGAAGAACTTCAGAAAATGTGGATTCTGCGCAAAATTGTGCATCCAATGGGCGAAACAGAAGCCATGGAATTCCTCATCGATAAGTTACAGATGACGAAAACGAATGATGAATTCTTCGAAGCGATGAAACGCCAGAAGTCTTAATCACACCAGAGCGCCGCATTTTTGCGGCGCTTTTGTTTCTGCTTCCGCAACACCTCTCTCGTTATTCAAGCACCAAACAAAACCTCTTTGGCTTTCGCTGCCTTTCCTCGCAGCACCAAGCAAAACCCCTTCCGCTTTCGTTGCTTCTCGCCCCAGCTAGGTCAGGGACGCCGTGAACCCATCCCTGGGGGCTTGCCTGGGCTCGCAGCACCAAGCAAAACCCCTTCCGCTTTCGCTGCTTCTCCCCCCAGCTAGGTCAGGGACGCCGTGAACCCATCCCTGGGGGCTTGGGCGCCGCATCCATGCGGCGCACACCCTGACTTAGATGGGAGGAGAAACATCGGCGCTCCAGTGCTTTTCCTTGGTGCTGCCGCGAAGGGCGCAGGTGTGTTTAAGGGGATTTCCCTCAAGGTGTCTGCCGCATGGATGCGGCAGGCAAGCCCCCATGGATGGGTTCACGGCGTCCTTGAGGGAAATCCCCTTAAACATACCTAAAAGCCCGAAGCCCGAAGCCCGAAGCCCGAAGC
>NZ_AUHL01000006.1:235106-362798 GCF_000423165.1 Pseudidiomarina sediminum DSM 21906
AAGCCCGAAGCCCGAAGCCCGAAGCCCGAAGCTTCGAGCTTTGGTATTAATTGGGACGTTTGAGTGCGAGCTCAATGAGTAGGGGAAAGTGGTCAGAACCGAACTTGGGTAAGCGGCGCATTTCGACCAACATAAAGTGCTCACTATGAAACAAGTGATCGAGTGGCCAGCGAAGAAATGGGAGCTGGGTATGGAAGGTGTTAAAAAAGCCACGACCTTGGCGCGGATCTTGTAAGTTGCTGAGCTTGATGAACTCGCGTGTAGTGGGTGACCAAGCAACATCGTTGAGATCGCCGGCAACGATTACAGGCATGGTTTCCTGGGCGGCACGCTTGGCAATCTGAATGAGCTCGCGGTCGCGAGGTTGTGACGTTTCGTTTTCTGTGGGGCTTGGCGGCGCAGGGTGTACGCAGTGTAAACGCACGGTTTGTCCGTCCGGCATTTCGACATCAGCCTGAATTGAGGGCACACCTTCTTCAATAAGATGCTCAACGGCGACATTTTTTAGTGGCCAAACGGAATAGAGCATCATGCCGTAGAGGTTTTTTTGCGGCACTTTAACGGCATGCGGAAAGTCATCTTCAATATCGGTGAGCTGCTCTTGCCACCATGTATCGGTTTCGACAGCAATGATGATATCGGGCCGCTCGCGATTAATCATGCGCACCAGCTCAATAGCGTTACGGTTGGGTTGCAGCACATTCACCGTTAGCACTCGTAAGTGCTCTTCAATCGCTTGTTCGTCACGTGCTCGCTGATATTTTTGTACGTGGCGTTGTGCCAATGGCGTATAGGGAAAGACCCACCACAATTGCCAGGCGCAGCAGAGTAATTGCGTGGTCACTAATACCCAGCTGAGTGGCTGTGAAAACGCTAACCAATGTGCACTGGCTGCAAGTAAGGCGAGCGCCACGACGGTCAACTGTAAGCGTGGGAAGTCCCATAGACGAATGAGCCAATGGGAATTGCTGGAAAGCGGCAGCAGTGTAACCAGTGCGAGCAGTGCTGTGCAGGTACCGATAAGACTAACGGCGAGTAGCATAAAGGTAAGCGTCCTTGTTATGAACCTATTTGCGTAGCCTAACGTACTTTGAAACCCCTGAAAACTATTGTCAAAACCAGTATACTGGCGGGCATTCTTTTCGCGATGAGGCGAGACCAAGTGAAGTATCAAGATTTACGTGATTTTATTGCACTACTTGAAGAGCGCGGAGCGTTGAAGCGTATTCAAGTTGAAGTCGATCCTTACCTTGAGATTACGGAGATCGCTGATCGTACGCTCAAAGCGGGCGGTCCGGCATTGTTGTTTGAAAATGTAAAAGGGCACAGTGTGCCCGTGTTGGCGAACCTATTTGGTACGCCCGATCGGGTCGCGCTCGGCATGGGACAGGAATCTGTCACGGCCTTGCGTGATGTCGGTAAGCTATTGGCTTTTTTGAAAGAGCCAGAGCCACCGAAAGGTTTTCGTGACGCTTTGAACTTATTGCCAAAGTACAAAAAAGTACTGAGCATGGCACCGAAGAAAATCAAAAAGGCGCCGTGCCAAGAAGTCATTGAAAGCGGTGATGAGGTCGATTTGACCCGTCTCCCTATTCAGCACTGCTGGCCAGGTGACGTTGCACCTTTGATTACCTGGGGGTTGACGGTCACCAAAGGACCACACAAAGAGCGGCAGAATCTTGGCATTTATCGTCAGCAACTGCTTGGTAAGAACAAAATTATCATGCGTTGGTTGTCGCATCGTGGTGGTGCACTTGATTTCCAAGAATGGCAACGCCAGCATCCTGGTGAGCGCTTTCCAGTGGCTGTGGCACTTGGTGCTGATCCGGCGACGATATTAGGGGCGGTAACGCCAGTCCCTGATAGTTTATCGGAGTATGCTTTTGCTGGGCTGCTGCGTGACGCAAAAACTGAAGTCACTCAGTGTGTGAGTAATGACTTACAGGTTCCAGCGCATGCTGAAATTGTTCTTGAGGGCTATATTGAGCCTGGCGAAATGGCGCCTGAGGGGCCCTACGGCGACCATACGGGTTACTATAACGAAGTGGATGATTTCCCAGTGTTCACCGTGACCCATATGACGCGTCGCCGTGAGCCGATTTATCATTCGACCTATACCGGGCGTCCACCGGATGAACCCGCAGTGCTTGGCGTTGCCTTGAATGAGGTCTTCGTGCCGATTTTGCAGAAGCAATTCCCCGAGATTGTTGATTTTTACCTACCGCCAGAAGGCTGCTCATACCGTGTGGCAGTCGTCACCATGAAGAAGCAATATGCTGGGCACGCAAAGCGCGTGATGATGGGCGTTTGGTCGTTTTTACGTCAGTTTATGTACACCAAGTTCGTGATTGTCTGTGATGATGACGTTAACGCTCGTGATTGGAAAGACGTCATTTGGGCTATGACGACGCGCATGGACCCTGCACGTGATACGGTATTGGTTGAGAATACGCCAATTGACTATTTGGATTTTGCCTCGCCGGTTTCGGGGCTGGGTTCAAAAATGGGAATGGATGCCACCAATAAGTGGCCTGGTGAGACAGAACGTGAGTGGGGTGTCCCCATAGAGATGGACGAAGCGGTGAAACAACGTGTGGACGCGCTTTGGGACGAACTCGGAATTTTTGATTAGGATAAGCGAGCTTAATGAAACAATTGTTATGCCAAGTGACGGCATTGGAGTCACTTTCTCCTGCGGTGTTTCGCGTGGTTTTGACGCTGCCTGAAGCGATTGAATTTAATGGTGGACAATATGTGCAGGTTGTCATGGGGGAGCGTGATAAACGTGCTTTCTCTATTGCCTCATGCCCGTCGCAAACCACTGAAATTGAGTTGCACATTGGCGCGACGGCGGACAACCCGTATGCCATGCAGGTGATTGAGAAAGCACGCGCCGAGGGTGAGCTGGAAGTTGAGGTCCCCTTGGGGACGGCTTATTACCGTGCAGACAGCCAACGTCCGTTGGTATTGATTGCTGGTGGAACAGGCTTTTCTTATACCTGGTCGATTCTACAGGCGCATCTCAAAAGTGGCTCAACGCGTCCAGTAACCTTGTATTGGGGAGGACGCCAGGCGCAAGATTTGTATTACCATGACAAGCTGATTGCTTTAAGTGAAACCTATCCACAGGTGCATTATCGCCCAGTCATTGAGCAGGCTGATGCAAGCTGGAACGGTGCCATTGGCTTAGTTCATCATGCGGTGTTGGCGGAGCAATCAGATCTTAGCGAAGCAGATGTTTATGTTGCTGGGCGGTTTGAAATGGTGCGTGTGATCCGTGACGATTTCCATGCGCAGGGGCTACCACTCGAGCAGCTTTACGGGGATGCGCTAGCCTTCATTTAAGTGCGCTGTTATACTGCGCACGCAATTTACCAAGGGGTGTTCCTCTACGCAGCGCGTACGAGGGGCTGAGATGCACGATGCGAACCCTTTGCACCTGATCCGGTTAATACTGGCGTAGGGATGGTAACTAACACTCTTAGTCCATGTGAAATCCTGCCCGACCGGATTATTTCTGAACCTGAAGTTGAGGAAATGATCCATGTACTCTAAATCTCTTATCTGGTTTGCGTTGGCCGCTGCTGGCGTAACATCTACTGCTGCTACTGCACAAGAAACACCTGACGGTGTGGAACGCATCATCATTCAAGGTGAGTTCCGACAAATGGCTGTGCAAGAAGCCCCTACCAGCGTGACGGCTTTACTTGCGGAGCGCTTTGAGGAGCGCGGTGCGTTACATTTGGAAAACGCTTTAAACGCACTCGCCAACGTGAACTTTTCTGGTGGGACCTCGCGCACGCGATTTATTCAAATTCGTGGCGTTGGTGAGCGTAGTCAATTTGTTGATCCTATCCAGCCCTCCGTTGGCTTGTTGGTCGACGGGATTAATTACAGTGGCTTAGCGCAAGCGGCACAGCTGTTCGACATCAGCCAACTCGAAGTGTATCGCGGGCCGCAAAGCGGTCGCTTCGGTGCTGATGGTATGGCGGGAATGTTGGTCCTCGAAAGTACGCTGCCGACCTCAGAGACGAGCGGTGTGTGGGAACTTGGCGCGGCAAACTATGGTGGTTTAAGTGGTGGTTTTGCTGTGGGTGGTGAGCTGGCTGCATTGGGTCGCGCGCGTTTGAGTGTGTACCAGCAGCGTGACGATGGCTTTATTGAGAATAACTATCTACAACGCGATGACACCAATAAGCGCTCCGAGCGTAACTTCCGTTTCAACCTCTTTAGCGATATCGCCGACCATTGGCAGTTACGAACCACGCTACACGCCTTAAGCCAAGACAATGGTTACGATGCCTTCTCACTTGATAATGATCGAACCACCTTATCGGATCAGCCTGGCGAAGATGATTTACGGACGCGTGCGGCACGCTGGGCGCTAACCTATAGCGGTTGGCAGGCCGCGGAACTTGAAATGGCCTATAGCTATTTAAGCGCCGATAGCGTCTATAGTTACGATGAAGACTGGAGCTATGAAGGGATTGCTCCGGGCTGGGAATACAGCTCGTTTGATGCGTATGAAAGGGACCGTCGTGACCATGTTCTCGAAGCCCGTTTGGTGAGCGCGCAACCGGTGACTATTGCCGGTCTCAGCAGTGATTGGGTCGCAGGTATTTACCATCAACAACGTGATGAGCAACTTCGCCGAGACTTCTTTAACTGGGATCTCGACCGCGAGGATGTGTTTACCAGTGATTATGAAAACCGTCATACGGCGTTGTATGGTGAACTGTCACAACAACTGTCACCACAGTGGCGCTTAACTACCGGTGTACGCGTTGAGCGTTACGACAACAGCTACTTGGATAGCAACACTGTCGCGCAACAGCCCGAAGATACCATGTGGGGCGGCCGCATGAGCTTGAGCTATCATCCTGACGTCGACACTATGTGGTATGCCACGCTGGCGCGCGGTTACAAAGCCGGTGGGGTGAATGGCGAAGCTCTGGGTAAGGTGCAAGATGAAAGTTTGGTCGACCTACGCGATTACCTCCTCGCACGTGCAACCTTTGCGCCTGAATTATTAAGCAGTTTGGAATTAGGTCATAAACGTATCAGTGCCGATGAGCGTTTACAGTTACAAATCGCGGTATTCGCCCATCAGCGTGACGATGTGCAGTTGAAAGGCTGGGTGAACCGTGATCAAAGTTTTGTCGGTTACTTGCAAAATGCTGCTGAAGGCAAAGCCTTTGGTGCAGAGCTGGATATCACTTATGAACTCACCGATGCTTTGCAAAGTTTTGTTTCGATCGGTTGGCTTGATACTGAGATCGAAGGCTTCGTGACCGAAGATGGGGTTGATATGAGTGGCCGCGAGCAAGCGCACGCACCGACCTATCAATACAACTTAGGGGTGCGCTACAACCTCGCAGAGGCATGGAAGTTCGCGCTTGAAGTGGATGGAAAAGATGGCTTCTATTACTCTGATTCACATATGAGCCGCGCCGACAGTATGGCGGTGTTGCATGCGAGTCTGCAGTGGCAACAAGGTCCTTGGGCAGTGCGCTTGTGGGCGCGCAACCTAACTGATGAAGACTATGGCGTGCGCGGCTTCTATTTTGGTAATGACCCACGCAAAGAATACGTCACTGAAACGTACGAACAGTTTGGCGAGCCACGTCGTTTTGGTGTGACTTTTAACTATCACTTTTAAACCGAGGTAGCGCGAAGCAGATGATGACATTTCTCGTCGAACTCGGTGAGCAGGTGGCTGCAACTTCATTCCTAGAGTGGGTTGCAGTCGTTCTTGCCGTGATTTACTTGGTTTTGGCTGCACACCAATCCTTATGGTGCTGGTACGCGGCAGCGGTAAGTTGCGCGATCTATACGCACTTAATGTTCGCTGCAAACCTGTATATGGAAACGGTGCTGCAACTCATTTATATCGCCTTGGCGGTGTATGGTTGGTGGCAGTGGCGGTTTGGCCGAGGCAGTACTTTGGCAAGTGAAGTGCGGTCGTTATCGTGGCAGTGGCATCTCGCAATGTCGCTGGTCATGGCTGCGATAGCGGCAGTCATTGCCATGCTCCTGACGGCCTACACCAGTGCAGACGCCGTATGGCTAGATACCTACACCACTGTATTTTCGCTATTTGCAACGTGGTTGTTGTCGCGTAAACAGTTTGCCAACTGGTGGTATTGGTTGGTGATCGATAGTGTTTATGTGTACCTTTACGCGAGCAAAGGTTTTGTGGTCACAGGTGCACTTTATTTCGTATACCTTATACTGGTGTGCTATGCGATGTGGCAATGGCGAATCACTGAACAGGCGGACAAAGGTGCAGCAGCAGTGGCTAGATAGCTTACCGATACATGGTGTGATTAAGGCGGAGCCTTTGCTGCGCGGCGTAGCTAATAGTGTCTATAAAATTACGACCACTTCGGCAACGTACGTGTTAAAGCAGTTTCGTTTTGATCACCCCTATGGTTTGGATCGCGATCAAGAAGTAGACGTGCAACGGCAACTAGCACAACAGCAGTTGGCGCCGGAAGTACTGCACTATGATCAAGCCCAGGGGCTGTTGCTGCAAAGTTTCTTGCCCGGTCAAGACTTAGCGCATACGTCGCTGCCTATGGTTGATAAGTTACGCGAATTGGCTGAGGTATCAGCCCATATTCATCAGGTCAGTATTGTCGCGCCAGTATGGTCGTTGCGTGAGCGCTTGGTGCGCTACTGCGATGAACTGGCGCGTTTTGATGCAGAGCGCGCCAAGCAGTTTGAAAAACGCTTAATGAGTTTTCGGAAGCTATTGGATAGCTTTGCGACCCACCCTGTCTTTTGCCACAACGATCTCGGCTTCCATCATGTTTTTCTCACACCGACGCCACGTGTGATTGACTGGGAGTACTCTGGTCTGGGAGAGCGTTATTTTGACCTCGCCAATACGATTGCCGTGAACCAACTCGACTTACCTCACCGTAATGCTTTTTTAAACGCGTACGAAGCTGAGGCAGGCGTCACGTTGCAACGTGATTTGCTCGAACAATGGTTACAGCTGGTCGATGTTGTCAATCAACTTTGGTACGAACTTCATCATTATCTACAAAGGATTAGCGACTAAGGAGAAGCTATGCAGCAACGCACTTCGCAACGCGAATTAACCGAAAAGCTCTATGGTTACCTAGCGGAAGATGAAGATGCCCGGGTATGTAAAGATATTCCCGACGAAGCCTGCAATGCCCAACCGAAAGCCTTTGTGTTTCATCTTATTGCGCTGAGTATGACTAAGCTCGGTGATGCCCTAGTAAGCGCGCGTTTGGTTTTGCCTTGGATGCTCTCGGCGCTTGGTGCGCCTGCTGCGTTTATCAGTGCGCTGGTACCTTTGCGCGAGTCGCTCGCCTTGCTGCCACAGTTGGTGATTGCCCAACAACTGCGTGAGACGCCCGTACGGAAGTGGTTCTGGGTGGTCGGCAGTCTTGGTCAGGCAGTTGCCTTACTGGGGATGCTGCTGAGTGTCATTGGGTTACGTGGAAGTGCCTTAGGTTGGGCGGTTGTCTTGTTGCTAACGCTATTTAGCGTGGCGCGAGGTGTATGCTCGGTGGCGAGTAAAGATGTGCAAGGCAAGACCGTCTCGAAAACGCGTCGCGGACGCTTGTCGGGGCTGGCCGCAACGATTGCAGGTAGTCTGTCAGTGGTGACTGCGCTAGTGGTGCTCTTTGCCCCTCAGCTGATGTCGACGACCGCGAGTGAAGGTTCCACGTTGTTGTTCGCCGCATTGTTGGGATTGGGGTGTTTATTGTGGCTCGGTGCCGCGTTTGTTTACGCACAGATCCCTGAAGTGCCCGGCGCAACCAGTGGTGGCGGCAATGCCTTGGTGGAAGCACTGAAATCTCTACAACTGCTGTGGCGCGATCGTGCCTTTGGGCAATTCGTGTTAACACGCGCGTTGTTGGTGTCCTCAGCATTTGCTATCCCTTATATCGTCGTAATGATCCAGCGCAGCGGTGACTCTAGCTTAACCAGCTTAGGCGGTTTAATGTTAGCTAGCGGGCTGGCGGGCATGCTCGCCGGACGTTTTTGGGGGCGTTGGTCTGACGTTGCGAGTCATCATGTCATGGCCGCTGCTGCGGCTATTGCGGTTGTTGATATGGGCTTAGTGTTGGCACTCTTTCTTTGGGCGCCAGAGTGGTTGGCAATGCAGTGGGTCGCCGGTGGGGCTATTTTTATCGCCGCGGTTGCGCATCATGGCGCGCGGGTCGGACGCAAGACCTATTTGGTGGACATGGCCACGCAAGAGAACCGTGCGGCCTATACCGCGGTCTCCAATACGGCAATCGGTATCGTTTTGTTGTTAGGTATTGCGCTTGGTGCTGTCGATGCCTACTGGGGCGTTGAAATCGTGCTAGTGGTGTTGATGGCGCTAGGTAGTATCGCTGCGCTACGCGCTTTGGCTCTTGCGAATGTACAGAAACAGTAAAAAGCCAGCGTCGCTGCGCTGGCTTTAGTTTGAAAGGGGGAGAGCTTATTTCCCTCGAATGACACCGTAAAGGCCGACAATCACCGCGATAGCGCCGCCGATCAGGTACCACATTGCATTATCTGTTGGCTCACCAGTCACTGCATTTGAGATTTCAGATGCTGGCGAGTTGTATGCTTCATAGCCGAAATACAACAGGATAATACCAACCACAAGCAAGATAATTCCGATGACTTTATTCATGAAGTCTTCCTTTTCGTAAGTTTGTGTTGAGGTACTGCTGCATCAAGAATAGCAAAAAACCAGTGCATTACAACGCCACTGGTTTTTTGTCTTTCGGACTTAAGCGCCGAGGTAAGAGGTTAACATCCAAGCAGTTTTTTCCTGCTCTTTAATGTAGTCACTCATTAAAGCTGAGGTGCCTTCGTCACCGGCTTCGCCGGCCAGCTCTAACAGCTCACGCTGTAAACGAATGGTCACACGATAGCTGTCGAGGATTTCTCGTACACAGGCTTTACCGTCGTGAACATCTTTGATTTCTTGAATTTCACTACTGGTAATGTAAGTCGAATAGGCGTGCAAAGGACGTTGACCTAGGGTCAAAATACGCTCCGCGATTTCATCGACTTTCAGCAGTAAGTCGTTGTACGTTTCTTCGAATTTGGCATGAAGTTCAAAAAATTCTTGGCCTTTAATATTCCAGTGAAAGCCACGAACGTTCATGTAGAAAATTTGGTAGTTGGCTAGCAACGCATTAAGTTTTCCTGCGAGTTGCTCGGCGTGGTGTTGGTCAAGACCAATAACATTCAATTGTTGCATTGCAGACTCCTTGTTGGGGAACATAAAAACTTGATGTCTTTAATAATAATAGGGTCAGTATAGACCTTTTCAAGCCCCAACGAGAAGTCTGCTTTAGCGATTGGTTAAATCGATTTTTCCTCGACCTTGCCATCACGGATGTGTTGTTCACCGCGTTGCTTGGCCAATTGAATTTGCTTTTCACGCTCAGCAAAGCGTTGCTTTTGCTCTGCAGAGGTTTTGTCGAAGCAATGCGGGCAGCTCACACCTTTTTGATAGTGTTCTGACCGTTTCTCGTCCTCAGTGATCGGCATGCGACAGGCGTAACACTGGTCGTATTCACCTTGTTGCAGGCCGTGACGCACGGTCACGCGCTGGTCGAAGACAAAACAATCGCCTTGCCAAGTGGTGTCCTCTTCCGGAACTTCCTCAAGGTATTTCAGAATACCGCCTTTGAGGTGGTACACATCGTTAAAGCCGATCGACTTTAAGTAAGCCGTCGACTTCTCGCAGCGAATACCGCCGGTACAGAACATCGCTACCTTTTTGTGCTTTTCCGGATCAAGATGATCTTTTACATATTGTGGGAATTCACGGAAGGTATCGGTTTTTGGGTTGATAGCGCCCTCAAAGGTGCCGACCGCGTATTCGTAGTCGTTGCGGGTATCGATCAGTAAGACTTCAGGGTCACGAATAAGATCGTTCCAGTCTTTGGCCTCAACGTAAGTGCCGACCACGTTTTTTGGATCGACCCAGTCGATGCCCATGGTGACGATTTCTTTCTTGAGTTTTACCTTGGTACGGTAAAAAGCTTGCGTATCACTGGGGGATTCTTTGTGCTCAACGTCAGCGAGCTCTTCGCGTTGACGAATGAAGGTTAAGACGTTGTCGATACCCTCACGCGTACCACAAATGGTGCCATTGATACCTTCGCGAGCAAGCAAGAGCGTGCCTTTGACATCGTTCTCCACCATACAGGTGTAAAGTGGCTCACGAAAAGCTTCGTAGTCATTGAACTCAACAAATTTGTAGAGCGCAGCGCAAATATACATAGTGTTTTCCTTTTGGCGATTCGGAACGTAAATCCGAGGTCAAAATTTGCGCGCGCATTCTAGCATAAAATTACTCGCTGAGCAGCTGTTCGACGTGTTTACGTAAACTGCCTAAACCGTACTGCTCGCCAATGGCAAGCGCTTCCTCTTTGCTCGCACCTTGATGCCAAGCAGCGCGCAGCGCCATCATCGCTCCAACACGGTTACTGCTGGCGCAGTGCATAAAGACGTTTTGCTGCGCATTCGCCGCCAACGTTTGATGTAAGCGCGCCACGTTTTCCTCAGAAAGGTCATCGGCACCGGCGATAGGAATGTGGTAGTAAGCCATCTGTTGCGCAGTGGTCCATTGGGCTTCATGAATATCACGCATTTCCGGGTGACTGCGGAAGTTGATGACAGCGCTAACACCCGCTTCGTTGAGGGCCACAAAGTCGCTCATTTTCGGCTGCCCCCCGGCCATAAGATGCGGGCTTGGGTGGGAAAAGTTCAGAATGCTTTGCTGCAGTTCTGCGGTAACCTGTGTGGGTGCTTCGTCAGTTTTTTGCGTATTCGCAGTTGACTGGGCACAACCGACAAGCGCTGTGAACGAGAGCGCAATAAGTGACACTGTGAAGGGTTTCATATCAAGTTCCTATCGCTGAAGAATCGGGTGCGACCTACAATGCCGCACCAAGTCGCTAGCCTACCGCGGTCGCTTTGGGTAGGATGAGCGTTATGCATGGAGAGGATAGCAAATGAGTGAAAAAAACGCAGGACTAATCGTCGCACACAGCCACAGGTTAGAGGATTTAACCGCGCTCGTAGTGGAGTTGACGAAAGTCGCGCCTTTGCCACCGTTGGCGTCGGAATGTGTGTTAGTGCAGTCCAACGGTATTGCGCAGTGGTTGCAGCGTCACCTTGCTGAAGCTATAGGGATTGCCGCGATGTTGGACGTGACCTTGCCCGCACGTTTTCAGTGGCAAGCGTATCGGGCTGTGCTTGGCAATGATTTACCGCGCTATTCCCCATTTGATAAAGAACGCCTAACCTGGCGCTTGTTGCGACTCCTCCCTGAACACCTCCACGAACCTGAATTCGCAGCGCTGGCTCGGTATGTTGAAGATGACACTGAGCAACGTAAGTTATATCAACTCAGCGAACGGCTGGCCGACTTGTATGATCAATACCAAATGTATCGCGCCGATTGGTTGGCGGATTGGGCCGCTGGCGGAGCCATCATGGCTGCTGGTGAAAACGCTTGGCAGCCAAAACTGTGGCGCATTGTCTTAGCCGATGTGGGCGACCAAGGGTTAAGTGACCGAGCGGCGTTACACCGTCGCTTTGTTCAGGCGGCGCAACAACTCACGCCTTCACAACGGCCATCAGGACTCCCTCCTCGAGTGGTGGTGTTTGGTATTTCCAGTTTACCGCAGCAAATGATCGAAGTACTGGATGCGTTGTCGCATTGTTGCCAAGTGATTCTTTGTGTACACAACCCGTGCAAGCACTTTTGGATGGATAGTATTGATGGGCGTGATGTGTTGCGTGAAATCACGCGCAAACGGCAGCAACGCAAACCTGGCCAAGCAGAGCTTGTGCTGGCCAACTTACACACGGAAACCCATCCCTTATTGGCATCTTGGGGCAAGCAAGGCGGCGACTATATTCGCATGTTGGATGCGTTCGATGCCACCGAGCAGCGCGCCCGTGATTTCCCGTCGCTGCGTTTTGATCTTTTTGATGATGCTGAGGAGGCAACGACCTCGCAACTGCGTCAATTGCAAAGTGATGTCTTGCATTTACGCAGCGTGCAAGAGGCACAGCCTTACTGGGAGCAGCTTGCCGAAGATCAGTCGTTGCGCTTTATGAGTTGTCATAGTCCGCAACGCGAGGTGGAAGTGTTGCACGACCAACTGTTGGCGTTGTTTGCCCAAGACCGTGGACTCAAGCCCAGCGATATCATTGTCATGGTGCCAGATATCGACGGTTACGCACCGCACATTCATGCCGTGTTTGGCCGGTATCCACGCGAGGATAAGCGGCGTATTCCCTATACCATTGCCGACCAAGGGATGCGTCATCGCCATCCTTTATTGATGACCTTGGAATATGTGCTGCAGTTGAACGTGCAACGGCTCAAAGCCAGTGAAATGCTTGATATTTTGCAAGTCGAAGCCGTGCAGCAACGCTTTGGTCTTAGTAGTGAAGATGTGGAGCAGTTACAGCAGTGGTTGCGTGATGCTGGGGTGCGCTGGGCGCTGCATGAGCAACACCGCGAGCAGCTCGGCTTGCCGGGCGCGCAAGGGCGCAATACCTGGTGGTTTGGCTTAAGACGCATGCTGCTAGGTTATGCGGTTGGTTTTGTTGACGGGTTCGAGAGCGAATGGCAAGGTTTTGAAGCCTACCCCGAGGTAGGGGGGCTAGAAGCAAACGCTGTCGGAGCCTTGCAGCAGTTGGTGCGGGTACTTGATGATGTGTTACAGCACAGTACTGTCGCGCAAACGCCGCAGCAGTGGACACAGTATTTGCTCGATGTCATGCAGCGGTTGTTTGCCAGCGACGATGACCATGAAGCTCTGCTTTTAAGTCGCTTACGGAGTCAGCTCGAAGCTTGGTTGGATGCTGTCGATGCGGCGGAGTACGACGCACCACTACCGTTGTCCGTAGTGGTAGAAAGTTGGCTGTCAAAAGTCGATGAGCACCAATTAAATCAACGCTTTTTGGCCGGTAGTGTGAACTTTGCTACCCTCATGCCGATGCGAGCGATTCCGTTTAAAGGGGTCTTTTTATTGGGCATGAATGATGGCGAGTACCCGCGTCAGCGCAAGCCGTTTGATTTCGACTTGATGATGCATGACCACCGCCCTGGTGATCGGTCGCGACGTGAAGACGACCGTTATTTGTTTTTAGAGGCACTGTTGTCTGCGCGGCAATGGTTTTACCTCAGTTGGTGTGGCCGGAGCATCAAGGACAATACCGAAAAGCCGCCCTCGGTATTGGTTGGCCAATTGCTTGAACACTTGCAACAACTGGGACAAAAAGCTGCGATCGAACAGCACTTCTTGCAACCGTTTCATCCGCGTTATTTTAGTGACGCAGCGGATGCGCAACATTATTTTAGCTATGCCCATGAATGGCAAGCGATTCACACGACGACCTTAGCTCCGAGCAATAGCGCGACCAGCTTACCTGCGTGGTTGCCAGAAAGCCCAGTGACGATACGGCAGTTGTACCATTGCTTTATGGAGCCTGCCAAGTGGTTGATGCAGCAGCGCTTTCAGTGTTTTCTTCCGGAAGCTCGCGTGGATAGTGACGATGATGAACTTTTCCGTTTCAATGGCTTACAACGTTGGCAATTTACCCAAGCGCTCAGCGAACCTTTGTTGGAGGCCTTGCAGCGTGGTGTCGAAAGTGAGGCGTGGCAGCAACAACTCGATGCGCTCATTTTACGTTGGCAACGGCAGGGCGCGTTAAGTGTCGGGGCTGCGGGCATGGAGCAGCAGCAACAGTTACGAGAGGCCGGTCAGGCCTTTTGGGCGCAGGCACAACCTTGGGCAGCGCGTTATCCAGAATGGTTGGCACCGCAAGATGTCCTGTTTGGCAGTAATGGTCAATTACAGGTGCGAGAAACCTTTCGAGGAGTACAACGTAGCGCCACGGATAAGCTGATACGGATAAAGCTTTCGGCCTCGCGTTTAGCCGATAGTAATGGCAGTTTGCGCTTAGCTAAACTTGCGGAAACATGGTTGGAGCACCTGCTGCTCAATAGCCAGCAGCCGTGCCAAACGGTCGTACTGAGTGTGGAGAAGGAGATCGTTCTGCCAGCCCTAACACAAACAAATGCGCAAGCTGCTATGGAGCGACTAAGTCATTGGGCGAGTGTTGCCTTAACGCAGCCGTTGCCAGTGCATTTTGAACTGGTGCTGGCGGGCTGGCAGAGCCTATTAAAGAAAGGCTTAGCGGAAGTGGTCGAGGCAAGTGAGCGTCCGTATCTTAATGCGGTTGCCGAGACGCTGTACAGCCAAGGCGATCGCCATTTAAATGTTGCGCCATTAGCGGTCTCTGCGGCTTATTTGGGACGCTTTTATCCGCATTGGGAGACGCTGGTCGCTGCGGGTGAGCAGAACGATTTTATTACTGAGGTATACCTGCCAATGTTGAGCGCTTTGGCTGAAGGAGAAGCGCAATGAGTCAGCCACAGCAGTTACAGCCGTTACACTTTCCACTACGCAACAGTCATCTTATTGAGGCCAGTGCGGGTACCGGAAAAACCTATACCATTGCCGCTTTGTACCTGCGTTTAGTGCTGGGGCACGACCCTGAAGATGCACAACAGCAAGACGCCGGCGCACGTATGAAAACGCCTCGTGAGATTCTCGTGGTGACGTTCACCGACGCTGCGACCCAAGAGCTGCGAGAGCGTATTCGTGCGCGTTTGACCGAGGCTGCGGCAGTGTTTCGTCAAGAACGGGAAGTGAAGGACCCTTTTCTGTTGCAGTTGCGTGCCGCTTACGCCGAAGCACAGTGGGCGGAACAAGCTCGAGTCTTAGATCTCGCTGCACAACAAATGGACGAGGCGGCCGTATCGACCATTCACGGTTGGTGTAATCGCATGTTAAGTGAGCATGCGTTTGCCAGTGGCAGCTTGTTCTCGCAAACCTTAAATACCGACACACAAGAACTCTGGTTGCTGGCCGCGCAAGACTATTGGCGCACTTACATTGCCAAGTTGGCGACGGAGCAATACACGCACTACCAAGTATTCACTGAGATGTTTGCCTCACCAGAGGCATTGATCCAACGCTGCCGAGGCCTGCCAGCAAGTCCCCCAAATGATGACGACTTGGTGGTGGTTGAGCGCTACGTGCAAGCGCTCCAAAGCTTACGTACAACGTGGTTGGATAGTGCGCGCTGGCAACCGGCCTATACAGACTTCATGGATTGCTTCGTACACGCCTTGCCTGATCTAAAGGTCGATGGTCGCAAATTACGGCGGAATAATTTAGAGAATTGGATGCAACAGCTGCAGGAGTGGTTACAGGCTGTCGCGACATCGCCAGTGACCGCGCCTTTGACGCCACCTTTTAAGGAGGCCGCCCAGCGGCGCTTGACGCCAGATGGCTTGGCTGAAGCGTGTAAGTTTGAATTGTCCGAAGCGCAACTTGCCTTGCCGCGTCTGTTGGAGCAGCTATACGCTGCGGTGGCAGCGTTACCTGATCCGCAACGCGCCTTGCTGCAACATGCCGGAGGGTGGTTGCAGCAACGTTTTCGTTCCTTGCAGCAACAGCGTGCCGAGATCGGTTTTGATGACATGCTAACGCGGTTGCGTGATGCGTTGCGCCAGGATGTTGAAGGACGTCTTGCCAGCCAATTGCGGCGACAGTTCCCGATCGCGATGATTGATGAGTTTCAAGACACCGACCCCGTTCAGTACGAAATCTTTGATCGCATTTACCAGGTTGCCACCACCCCAGATGATGTTGGGGTGTTTCTCATCGGCGATCCTAAACAGGCGATCTATTCGTTTCGCAACGCAGATATTTACACCTATTTGAAAGCGCGTGCCGCGACCCATGGCCGGCACCATACCTTAGCCACCAATTTCCGCTCAACACAAACTGCTGTTGCGAGCGTGAATGCTTTGTTTACACAGGCTGAGGAAAGTACGCGTGGGGCGTTTCGTTTTAAAGCCGATAACGGCGACAATGCGATGCCCTTTATCCCTGTGCAAGCCAATGGTCTGTCGTCTGCGTTTACCGTCGATGGTATCGCTCAGGAAGGCCTTGGCATGCTGGTGGTTGAGCAAGAGAAGGCGACCAAAGCTCAGTTAGACCGCCTGCTAGCAGAGCAGTTTGCGGAAGCGATTGCGCAGCTTTTAAATAATCCGCAGGCGCTGTTAAGTGATAGCGATGCGAGCAAAACGCGCAAAGTGGCTCCCAAAGATATCGCTATTTTGGTCGAAAGTGGTGCGCAAGCACAGTTGATGCGACAGGCGTTACGGGCACGCCAGCTGCGTAGCGTTTACCTTTCTGAGCGCGACTCGGTGTTTGCCGGACGCATGGCGCAAGAGCTGTATACGGTCTTGCTGGCATGCGCTAGCCCCCGTGATCCTCGGCGCTTGCGAGCCGTTTTGGGCTGTGACCTGTTGGGCTATACGCTGACAGATATTGAGCACATTCACGTCGATGAGCTGGCTTGGGATGATTTTGCCGTGCGCTTTGCGGGCTATCATGAGTTGTGGCACCACCACGGTGTGTTGGCCATGGTGCAGCAGTTGCTACATGATTTTCAGGTGCCGGCGCGTCTGTTGCAGCAGCAAAGCGGTGAACGTGAACTAACCGACCTGCTGCATTTAGCGGAGCTGCTGCAGCGTCAAGCGCAGCATGTTGAGGGGCAGCATGGTTTGCTGCGTTTTATGGCGGAACACATGGTGCAGGCGCAAGAAGAGAACCAACGTGCCAACTCCGCAGAGCTGCAAGTGCGCCTTGAAAGTGATGCTGATTTGATCCAAGTGGTCACCATTCATAAGTCGAAAGGTTTGCAGTATCCACTCGTATTTTTGCCATTTATCAGCAGTGGACGTGAACCTAAAGTGCATTTGCCACAGCGTTATCATGACGCCAACGGTGATAGCGCGGTGGCCTTTGATGCAAACGATAGTGATGCCATAGCACGTATTAAGGAAGAACAGTTCGCTGAAGAGATCCGCAAACTCTATGTTGCGGTCACGCGGGCTCAGTATGCTACTTATGTTGGAGTTGGGAACTACCGTAACTTGAGCAAATCGGCATGGTATTACCTGTTTAGTGCGCGCGACAATGCCAAGCTCGCGGCGACCGATTTGGTGGTGCCGGAATTTAGTTTCCAGCTTGCCAGTGCTCAGTTGCAAGGCACTACACTTTATCAGGCGCCGCACACCGCACCTCCGCAGTTTGCCGCACGGCAGATGCCCGCAATGCATCACTTCGAGCCCTGGTGGATGGCCAGCTATAGCGCTTTGCGCTATGGCGAGTGGGTTGCAGAAGATAGTGTCCAGGTCGGACAGGTATTAGAAGCGCGGCATGAGCAAGCTGAGGTTGAACAAGCACCAACGCAGATGACGCTGCATAGCTTTCCCCGCGGCGCTGAGCCCGGTACCTTTTTACACAACTTGCTAGAGGCTGCGGCTGAAATGCCGTTCCGTGCCTTGGCGAACGATGCCGAGTTGTATCACGATTGGCTCAACGAGCAATTAAAGCATGTTGAGGATGAAGCACAGCGCCAGATCTTGCAGGACTGGTTATGGCGTTATTTGCAGCAGCCTTTTGCTTTGGACGAACATACCCCCGCCGTTACTTTAGCTGAGTTGAGTACCTACCAAGCTGAACCTGAGTTTTGGTTCCCAGCGCATCATGTGTCGGCGCAGCAATTGGATCAATGGGTGTGTCGTTATGTGTTGCCTGAAGCGCCTCGGCCGCGGGTCTTGGAACAGCAATTGAATGGTATGCTCAAAGGCTTTATCGACCTAGTGTTCGAATGGCAAGGCAAGTATTACGTGGCCGACTATAAGTCGAACTATTTGGGTGCCGATGATAGTGCCTATACCCAAGCAGCAATGACCGACAAAATGCTGGCAAGTCGTTATGATCTGCAGTTGGTTTTATATACCTTAGCCCTGCATAAATTGCTCAAAGCTCGCCTTGGTGATGTCTATGACTACGACACTCACGTCGGAGGAGGGTTATATCTCTTTTTGCGGGGCTACAATGCGGCTACCGCTGGGGCTTTTTATCATCGTCCGGAGCGAGCGTTGATTGAACAGTTAGAACGGTGTTTTGCCGGTGAGGAAGCGCCATGCAATTAATTTCTATATTACAGCAATGGCAGCAACAGCAATGGATTCGCGCGATCGACCTGAGTCTTGCGGAATTTATTGTGGAAAGCCTCGGTAGCGATCATGAAGCGGTGGCGTTTTTGGCGGCACTCACCAGTTATCAACTGGGTCGTGGTCACCCCTGCTTGGAGCTGCAAAGCTTACGGCGTGATGCCTCTGCATATCTGCAGTTACCGCCTGAACATGCGTCGTTTGAGAGTCGGCAGCAATGCAGTATGCCCACGCACGCACTGGCGTTGTTACCGGATGATTGGCAGACCTTGCTGCAGCAATCGGCTGCCTGTGAGGGAGCTGCCTCTCCGCTGGTGCTGAGTGCCGGCCAACGCTTGTACTTACGCCGCTATTGGCAGTACGAACAAGACATCAAAGCTGACTTGGCCGCACGTTGTCAGGCGCAGAGCGCGTGGACAGGTGAGCAATTGAAACCCACCCTAGATAAGTTATTTGGTGTTAGCGCTACGATCAGTTGGCAACGCGTCGCCTGTGCGATGGCAGTGCGTAGTGGGTTTACGATTATCACTGGCGGGCCGGGCACAGGGAAAACTTATACCGTGGTACGTTTGCTCGCGACCTTACAAGAGCTGCGCGAGCAAGAGGGGCCGCTCAGAATTCATTTGGCGGCGCCGACGGGGAAGGCGGCTGCACGGATGACCGCTTCAATTGGCCGTGAAGTCGGACAGTTGCCGACGCAATATGCAGCCTTGCTTGGTGAGGCGCAGGCGGTCACGCTGCATCGTTTATTAGGTACCCAGTCGCATACCCGCACCTTTCGTCATCATCGCCAACGGCCATTGTTGACCGACGTGGTGATTGTTGATGAGGCATCGATGGTAGACATTGAAATGATGGCCGCACTTACTGCGGCGTTGCCTGCTCATGCCAAACTGATCTTGTTGGGCGATAAAGACCAACTCGCCTCGGTAGAAGCTGGCGCTGTGTTAGGGCAATTGTGTGAACAAGCTGAACATGGGCATTATACGCCTGAATTGGCGCAGTGGCTGGCAGCCAGTCATGGTGTTGCGTTACCGTCCTCGATGATTGATGCTAAAGGCGCCGAGCGGTGGCCGTATCTACAGCATACGGTGATGTTGCATGAGAGTCGTCGCTTTGATGCGGAACGTGGGATTGGCAAATTGGCAGCTGAGGTGAATCACCAACAAACCCAATGGTTGCGTGAGTGGCTACCTCACTCCGCGGCATTTGCAGAAGCAGACGCCGCGATGGCGAATATTGCGGCGTTGCCAGTAACCCATAACAGTGCTCCAGCATTTCGTCAGTTAGTTGAAGAGGGCTATGCGCCGTTACGGGATCTTTTGCAGCAGGACGTTGCTGAGCTAGAGCGCGAACCATGGGGCGAAGCGGTGTTGCAGCAGTTGGAGCGATTTCAATTGCTCGCGGCGATGCGTAAAGGTGACTGGGGGGTTGAACGCTTAAACCAACTGGTAACGCTGTGGTTGTTTGGCGATGATGTTGCTGCAGACAAATGGTTTGCTGGTCGCGTCGTTATGGTCACCAAGAACGACTACAGTGTTGATTTACGTAATGGTGATATCGGCTTAGCGGTACAAACCAATGCCAATGCGCCATTGCGGGTCCTGTTTCGGGGGCCGACAGGTAAACTACGTTGGCTCTTGCCCTCGCGTCTTGCGCATGTGGAAACCGCCTTTGCCATGACCATTCATAAATCACAGGGATCGGAATTTACCCATACGGTGGTAGTGATGCCTGACCACGATGCTCCGATTCTTAGCAAAGAATTGCTTTATACTGGCATCACGCGCGCCAGTGAGCGGTTAACCCTCGTCTATGCTGATAGTCAAGGTGTGTTGCAAGCTGTGCAGCGACGGATCGAACGCGGAGGAGGTTTGCGCGATGACACCAATTAAGATTTCACAACGCGTAAGTATCAGCGAGCAAGAGGTTGAATGGCAATTTGTCCGCTCCAGTGGCGCGGGTGGGCAAAACGTCAATAAGGTGGCCACTGCGGCGCAGCTTATTTTTGATATTCAGGCTTCATCATTGCCAGATTTCTATAAGCAACGCTTGTTGGCCAAGCGCGATCACCGTATTACGCCGAGCGGAAAAATCATTATCAAGTCGCAAAGCACACGCAGCCAATTGCAGAATCGCGAACTGGCGCTGGAACAGTTGATTGAGCTTATTTTAAGTGTCAGCAAAGTTGAGAAGAAGCGCATTCCCACCAAGCCAAGCAAAGCCAGCCAAAAGCGTCGTGTTGAGAAAAAGAAACAGCGTAGCGGCGTAAAATCCATGCGACAAAAACCATTGGTCTAAATCGACTTGCTGGTTGGTTGTTGACGCGCCATACTGCCTAGTGAAAGCTACATAAAAACAACAAACAACTAGGAAGCGATAATGGCAAAACAACATTTTAAACGGAGCCTACTAGCAACGTTAGTGACCTCGAGTACGCTGGTGTTGGTTGGCTGTGGTGACGGGTATGATCCCGCTCCTGTGGATGACGTCGTCATCACCAATCCTGCGCCAACCGGTCTGATTAGTTTCGCCCCCAATGGACAATTAGCAGCGGACATCACTTGGACCGATTATGGTGTGCCGTACGTGAACGCCGAAAACCTTGAAAGCCTCGGCTACGGTGTTGGGTACGCGTTTGCTCGCGACAACATCTGTATTTTGGCCGATCAAGTAATTAAGTTTAATTCGCAACGTTCGATGTACCTTGGACCTGACCGTGTCCCAGGCAGTGGTGACTCTGACAATATTGTGAATGACTTTGGCTTTTTAGCATTAGGCATTCGTGACAACGCAGAGCAAGGCTTTGATCAGCTTAGTGAGCACTCACAAGCCCTGATTACTGGCTATGCAGCTGGCTATAACCGTTATTTGGCAGATACAGGTGTTGACCATATTGACCCACAGTGCGCGGGTCAGCCGTGGGTACAGCCAATCACTCCAATTGATCTTGTGACCTATGCGCAAGGGGTAGCTTTGTTGCCTGGTGCTGCCAACTTTACCGGTCCACTCTTTCTTGCCGTGCCCCCGAGTGAAACCAGTGGCGCGACCAATAAAGCAACAGGTGAAGGGCTTGCTTTGTCACCCATTGCCGCGCAACACGCAACGATCCCAGATACTAACCCAACTGAGTCAGGCTCGAATGGCTGGGCTATTGGTAAAGATTTAAGTGCCACAGGGCAAGGGATGCTTATCGCCAACCCTCATTTTCCGCATACCGGGAACCAACGCTTTTGGCAATTTGGCGTGGAAATTCCTGGCGAGTTGAAAGTTGTCGGAGGCTCGCTATCTGGTATGCCGGGCATCGTCAACATTGGTTTTAATGAAAATGTCGCCTGGACCCATACCTTTTCAACCGCATCACGCTTTACCTTGCATCGCTTGACGCTCGACCCAGATGTACCGCAAGGCACGTCTTATGTGCTCGACGGTGAATCGGTACCGATGACGAAAAAGTACCACGAAATTCAGGTCGCGACCGGCCCAGACAGCTTCATGACGCTACAACGCTCAAGTTATCACAGCGAGTTTGGCCCGATTATTGTGGTACCCAACACCCTAACCTGGGGCAACGACCCATTCACGGGCGGCCAAGTGGCATATGCCTTACATGATGCAAACTTGCCTAATTTTGAGTTGTTTGACCATTGGCTTGGAATGAACCGCGCCGACAGTATCGACAGCTATAAGCAAACCTTTGTCGATTACACCGGGACGGTGTTTAACAACGCCATGGCGGTCGATAAAGACGGCAATGCGTTCTTTACCGACGGATCATCGGTGCCAAATATTGTGCCTGAGGCACTGGCGGCATGGTCGCAAAATCCGTTGTACCAAGGGCTAACGCAACAAGCTGGGTTATTTATTTTCCCAGGGGATGAGCGCTTGTATCTGCCACAAGGGACGGTACCTTTTGCCCAAGCACCGCAATTAGAGCGTACCGACTTTGTGCAAAACTCGAATGATAGCTTTTGGCTCACGAACCCAGCTGCACCTATCAGTGGTGTGTCACCCTTATGGGGACCTGTTGGCAATGAACAAAGCTTCCGTTCGCGGATGGGGCAAAAGATGCTGGCACAAGGCGGTTCGGTGGATGGCAAGTTCACCCGCGAAGATTTGATGGACCGTTTGATCAACAACCGAGCGTGGCTCTCAGAGGCCGTTTTAGCTGATTTGGTTGAGCATTGCCAAGCCCGCGGTACGACACCGGTCATGAGTGCTACCGGCACCAGTGTTGATATTTCCACAGGTTGTCAGGCGTTAGCGCAGTTTGATGGACGTATGAACCTCGATAGCGTTGGTGCCATGATGTTCCGTGAGTTCGCTACCGAGTTCCGTCGTCAACCGCAATGGCAAGTGGCGTATGATCCGGCGCAACCTGTGACCACACCGCATACGCTCGCGCAAAACGCGATTGTGTTGCAGCAATTGGCAACGGCGCAAGAACGTATTGAGAACGCTGGTTTGGCGGTGGATGCACCCTTAGGTGCGGTGCAGTTTGTTGAGCGCAGTCTACCGAATGGTCAACCTTCAGGGCAGAAGCTTCCTTGGGGTGGCGCTAATAATGTTGAGGGCGGCTTTAACGTCTTCCGTAGCAACATGAGTAACGATGGTACGGCATTGCCACGGCATACCTACCCATTGTTGCCTGGTTCGGATTTGAGCGCTGCTGCTGGGGGCTATCACATTACTTATGGTTCAAGCTGGATGTTTGCGATGGAGTTTACCGATGAGGGGCCTGTAGCCAATGGGTTGCTGTCGTATTCTCAAGCATCCGACAGTCGTTCGTACCATTACCTTGATCAAACCTTGTTGTATTCAGCCGAGCCACAACTACGGACGTTGCACTTCCAGCAGGAAGATATTGCTGCCGCTGCGGTGGAACAGTTGAGCTTAACTGGGGAGAGTGTGCGCTAGCACACTACTCCGCGGTGAGGGTGTAATTACCTTCAAGGCGTTGGAGCTGATCATCAGCGCCAAAAATCTGGTAGCGGCCGTCCGTGGTTGAGCTCGGCTGCTGCCATAAGCTAATGCTTGCCGGTAGTGGTACCGGACGCTTAAACGTTACGTCAATAGCCTGCACTGGGCGTTGATGCTGGCGCTCGATTTCGGCTTGCGCACGACCCGCCATATACATCCCGTGAATGATCGGCTGTTCAAAGCCAAACCAGCGTGAGAGCAATGGGTGGATATGAATTGGGTTAAAGTCACCGGAAAGGCGTGCGTAAGAACGCCCGGCTGTGGTGTCGAGCGACCATTCACCGATAGGCTGCCAATCTTCGCCAGGGAGCTGACCTTTTTTCTTCTCGCGTGGCTTGTTGGTTTTGCCGGTAGTTTTAGGCATCACCTGATACTCACTTACACAGGTCACCACTTTGGTATCGGCTTGCCAAAACTCAACGGTAAAGAGCGGGCGCAAGCGGCGAGGTGACACTTTTGGACCACGTGCTGGAAGTTTGATATGGGCATGAATGGTAAAAGATGCGTCCAACGCGATTGCTGCATGCTGCTCTAAACGATTGCTTACGTGGACCAAGCCAGGCGCAGGCCATGGGAAGTCTTCGCCGAGCATTTGTGCGAGGTGAACCCGTTGTGCAAGGCAGTACATCAGCGTCAAAGGCACCTCACTGACGAAACCGTCAAATGCTTCTCTGTAAGCCTTCACATGCTCGGCATTTAAGGCCGCTGCCGTAAAGTTGGCTTTGAGCTCTGTCGCTGGCGCTTCATCCTGATCGTTCCGTGCCACCGTAAATAGTGAACGGAAAAACATACCCGGTAATTTCGGGAGGGGTTGTGAGCGTGCCAAGCTGGCGTGTACGTCCTGCATATCTCTTCCTCAGTTAACTGCTCGCCAGTATAACATAAATCTTACGCCCGCAAGCAGGGCAATCTGGCATCGTACTGCAACATGGAACAGCATGGAATAGTTTAGCCCAAGGAGGAGCTCGCGATAACGCAACACTTACACCCATTGTCGCTATTTCATCCGCGCTTGACGGATCTTCGTTTATCTATCATATTTTAGATAAATCTAAATTAAAGGAGCTCGAGATGACGAATATCGTGGTAGTGGGGGCTGGTCTAGGTGGTGTTTCGGTAGCGTTTGAATTACGCGAGTCGCTAGCGAAAGACGTAACAATCACTGTTGTCGGTGAAAGTGAAACGTTTAACTTTGTGCCGTCAAATCCGTGGGTAGCGTTAGGTTCGCGTACGCGTGAGCAAGTTGTGTTAGCGATGCCGCAGATTTTTGCGAAACACAACATTTGTTTCAATGCGTCGGGAGTTGGGCAAATTGATGCGAGTCAACAACAGCTTAAGTTAGGTGATGGCAGTACACTAGACTATGACTATTTGGTGCTTTGTACCGGACCTAAACTGGCTTTTGAAGCGGTGCCTGGCGCCGGTCCAGAGCAGGGCTTTACGCAATCGATTTGTACTGTTGATCATGCTGAAAAAGCGCATGACGCGTTTCAGCGTTTGCTTGAAAACCCAGGCCCGGTATTGATTGGCGCGTTACCGGGTGCAAGTTGTTTTGGGCCTGCGTATGAATACGCGCTGTCACTCGAATATGAGCTACGCAAGCGTAAACTACGGGATCGCGTTCCTATTACTTTTGTGACCCCTGAGCCCTATTTGGGACACATGGGTTTAGGTGGCGTTGGCGACTCGAAAGGACTTATGGAGCACAAATTCCGTGAGCATGGTATCAAATGGATTTGTAACGCAAAGGTGACCGAATTTACCGAGCAAGCCGCGCACTTTGTTGTGGTTGATGAAGATGGTAATGACAAAGCGCAAGAAACGCTGGCCTTTAACTTAGCGATGTTCTTACCAGCATTCAAAGGCAGTCCCGCGGTTGCGGCTGTGCCAGAGCTCTGTAATGCGAAGGGATTTGTGCAGACGGATCGCTATCAACGCTCGCCACATTATCCGCGCATTTACGCTGCTGGTGTCTGTGTCGCGCTAGCGCCGATCGAAGCGACACCTGTGCCGGTGGGAGCGCCAAAAACAGGCCTGATGATTGAATCAATGACGACGGCGATCGTGCAAAACATCAAGGCCAACCTCACTGGTCATGAGGCGCAGGTTGAACCGACGCTAAGTGCGCTTTGTCTGGCAGATATGGGCAATACCGGGGCGGCTTTTCTTGCGGTGCCACAAAATCCGCCACGTAATCGAAACTGGACAGGATCAGGGCGCTGGGTGCACTGGGCCAAAGTAGCTTTTGAAAAATACTTTTTGTTTAAAGTGCGTCACGGTACCAGTGAGCCTGTGTATGAGCGCGTGGGCATGCGCATGATGGGCCTCAAGCGTTTGAAGTAACTCGCAAACGCTTGAGGCAAAGAGCTTAGATACCGAAATCATCTAAGCGAATGCGTGCGCGCGAAATGTTTGCCGCGGCAAGCATGTCTAACGTCGCTTTTAGCATCGGTGGCGGACCACAAACGTAGACATCAAGTTGTTCAACATCTTGGTTTGCAAGCCATGCAGCAACCGTTTCGTGCACATAGCCAGTGGCACCATCCCAGTCTTCATCGGAGAGTACAGGGGTATAATCCACGTGAGCATGATCGCTAAACTCGTCGCGATAGCAGAGTTCGTTTTCATGGCGTGCACCGTAGAAAAAGACACATTTTCGCGGTTGCGCTTGCTGTAGCTCGTCTTGCAGCAGGGCTCGCAACGGAGCTATGCCTGCGCCACCACCAATGAACAGCTGCGTACGCTGGTTGTTGTCGGTGCGCAAGAAGTCGCCAAACGGACCCACTGCTTCAACACTTTGACCCGGTTCGAGCTCGGTTAGGTAACTTGAGCCAATCCCAGCAGGAAGCTCAGGCGACGGGGCTGGCATCTTACGTACCGTAAAGACTAAGTGCTCGGTATCTGCAGCTGTAGCCATGGAGTAATGGCGAGTAATTACTGCATCACTGTGTGGCACTTTGAACTGCAAAAACTGGCCTGCACGGTAGTGGAACGGCGCCGTCGAGGCAAAGCGTAACTCGACAATCGATGGCGACAACTGACGCTTGTTCACCAAGGTTAAACGATGTGTCGTGGCATCGGCATCGGCGAGTTCAATTTGGTCATGATGATTGACCCGATGCTGACAGGCCAAGCGCATACCAGCAGCCAGATCAGCATCGCTTAGCATCGCTTGCTCCGCAGCCGTAGGCTTAGGCTTCACCGCCGAGGTGTAGGTGACTTTACAAAGACCACAGGTGCCGCCACCACCACAACTACTCGCCACCGGCTGAGCTTCATTTTGCAGTTGCTCTAGCCAGGTTGGACGACGACGCGGATTGAAGTCACCTTGTGCAATATTGCGAAACAGCAAGATCAGACCCGATAACGCGAACCATAAACTGAGTAAGCCGGCAGTCCAGATGACGAGGTGGTTAAAGCTGCGGCCACCGGTGTAGTCCATAAAGTGCAAGCGAAATGCCCAATCGGCGATCACCCACGGCGTGTTCCGGTGATCAACGACGTCACCAGATGCCGCGTCAACGTAGATACGGGTGTTGAGGTCATCATCCATCGCAATACGAAACCCTGGTTGCTGCCAGTCCACGAGCTCGTCAGAGCCATCAACGGCAGTTACCATCTCGACTTGCCCAGGACCTTCATAGCTGGCGAGTGCGATCCGCTCAGCTGCGGTAATTGAGGTTTCCCAGATGTTGCCAGTTTGGGCATTGAGATAGATGGTTTGGCCATTGTTCTCAATACGATACTGCGGTACCTCAAGGACGCTAGTGAGACGCACTTGCGTCGCGTCTGGATAGGCCTGATGCACGGCTTCAATCGGCCACTTAGGGGCTAATTCACTCAGCATTTCTGGATGCGTGTGGGCTTTGTATTGGTGACCTGACATGCCATGGTGGCCCATCAAGGTGAAGACCACGGCGCTGATCAACCACAACAGCACTTGAATCACGAGAATAAGGCTTACCCAACGGTGGAGCCATTGCATAAATCGCATCATGCGCTCTCTCCTTGTTTAGGTTTGCGCTTAAAGCTAATGGTAAAGAACAGCAAGACCACTCCGGTGATCATCAATAAGAAGGTCCCGATAATGAAGCCTTGTAGCCACCAGGTTTCAATATCAACGCGGTCTTCATAATCCATAATGTGGATCATCCAGAAAATGTCGAAACCACGCCAAAAGGTGTGACGTTTGACCAGCAGTTCACCGCTCGTTTCGGACAGATAGAAACTGGTGCTGCCAAAATCATCAAAATTGACCTGCCAAATCGGCAGTAATTTCGGATTGAGCTCGCTCGGTGCTTCGTCGGTTAGATAAACAATAGAAGCAACTGCTGGATCCTCGAGGGCGTAATAGCGCACCGCCAAGGCCTCAATGTCTTGTTTGGAAAAGACAATTGGCTCGAGGGATTGCGCATCGAGTACGCGCTCACCTTGATGGCCCGTAACATGGTAGACCGGCACATTTTGGTTATTGAGCCAGCGCGTTTCGAGCTCGATGCTCTGGCTATGGGGGTACTTCGCTAACACGGCGTCGATGCTAGCGAGCTCGGTCGTAGGTGCGACAGGGCTGGCAATGTCTTTGATTAAGTGGTCACCATGGATGTAATCAATATCGAAAAACACCATATAGGCGCCGCTGATACTCCAGAGCACCATTTGTACGCCAAACACCAAAGAAAGCCAGCGGTGCCATACGCGCCAGCGACTGGAATGTTTAACCTGCGTCATGTATTACCTCAGTTCGATAAAGTGAACGTTGCCGCAGCAAGAGCTACGGCAACGAGCAGGTGTTTAGAAGCTATAACGCACTTTGAAGTACACTTGGCGACCTAAGAGATCATAGGTCATGGTATCCGTGTTCGCGTCGGTCCAGCTTTGAATGAAAGGCGCATCCTTATCAAACAGATTGTTCACGCCCGCAGAAAGGGTGAGGTTACTGTTCATGAAGTACGAACCTTGCAGGTTGTGATAGAACACACTTGGAGCTTGCGCGCCAATATCACCTTCTGAAGCATTGATGTCATCGGCGCCGCCGATGTACTGCACTGAGTAGTGCACACGCCAGTCATCTTTTGCGAAGGTCGCATTAGCATTTGAGCGCCAGTGCGTGTAGCTGCCACGACCACCGGTAATGTAACCTGCGTACTCGATTTCGTCAGCGCCTGCAAAAGGTGCGAAGGTGTATTCATCGAGGTAGCTTACATTCCAGCTAAAGTCACTGTTCCAGCCAGCCAAGTTGGTTTGGTAGAATAAGGCCATATCAATACCCGACACATTTTCTGTGGCGGCATTGGTTGGTTGTGCCGACAAGAAGTTGATTTCACCCGTTAAATCATCACGCGTGAAATGCTCTGGGTTACAGAATGGGTGTGACATATTCTGCGAGTTATAACAGACCGAAAGCTTGGTTGAGCCAGGGATTGTTTGGATCGCGTTTTTCACATCGATGTTGTAGTAATCGACGGTCAACTGTAGGTTTTCAACAAAGCTGACATCCCAGACAAAGCCCGCTGTGAAGGTCTCTGCGTCTTCAGGTTTAAGGTTAGGGTTACCACCTACTGTGGTCAGTACGGTCGAACCGAACTGAGTATAGCCGGCCGGAAGACCGTCCGCTTGACAGTTCGCCGCCACAGTTGGGTTTGCCCCAGCTTGATCCCAACCATCGCACGGATCTGTGGTGGTCAAGTTCCCTTCAGCGACACCGCCAAATAACTCTGGAATGTTCGGAATGCGGAAGGCAGTTGATTGGGTTGCACGTACTTTTAAGCTGTCGGAAACCTGCCATTGCAGCCCCACTTTGTAGTTGCCGTCACTACCAAAGGTGTCGTAGTCGCTGTAACGATAGGCCATTTCGAGGTCGAGCGACTGTGCCAATGGCGCATCACGCAAAATCGGTAGCGCGGTTTCAACATAGACTTCATTGACGGTATAGCTACCTTCAATCGGTTCGGCTTGGTTGGTATTCATGATCCCTGCCGCAATTGAAGAGTCGGGATGGCGCCAGCCTTTTTCTTTGCGCTGTTCGACACCGAAGGCGACCGGCACCCATCCCGCAGGGAGCTCAAAGAGTTCACCGGTGATATTTGCCGTGAGTGAACGTTGTTCGTTACCACCGTTATCGGTGGTGCGGAATAAAATATGTTCGAGCGCTTCCTGAGACACATCACCATAACCAAGTAAGTCGATGCACGGAATACCGTTGCTGCCACAGGTATCGGCATCAAGACCTTGTGCGAGACGTTCCAAGTTAACGATGTTGGTCATACCGTCAATGGCGGTGTTACGACCGTAGTTATAGGCAACTTCCCATTCCCAAGTGCCTTGTAAATAGCCGCTTAAGCCAACCACGGTACGGAAGGTATTTACATCTTGGAAGAAGGTACGTGGACCGCCTTCAAGTAGACGACGACGGTCAAGACGAATGTCTTCGCCCGTTGGGTTGGTTGGGTGATCGGCGGTAAAAACGATATCGCGCAAGGTGCCAGGCGTTGCTAACTGATCTGATTTGCGGTTGTTGTAGATTACTTCTGCAAAAGCCATGGTATCTGGCGTTAACTGGTAATCACCAATAACAGAGAAGTTCCAGTTAGTGATTGGGTTAACGGCGTTGAGGTATTGGAACGAATCAGAGTTATGTTTGGCGCCATCATAAGGTTCGAAAAAGTCGCCGTCGCCATTTGGGTCTTGATTGAAGTTAATGCGGTCACCTGCGTTAGGGCCGCTCAAGATTGTTGCACGTCCGCCGTTAGTGCTTGAACTACCGACGCATGAAAGTTTTCCAGGGGTCACTTCCGCGAGGGCGCAACCGGCTTGGTCAGCCATATTGATCTCTTCTGCGGTACGATACCCAACGCTCGCGATCACACGACCTTTGTCATTGCTTGCACCGAAAGTCACGTTGACGCTGCGGTCTTGACCATCACCTTCATCAGTGGCGCCGACACGACCTTCAATGGCGAAACCATCGTAGCTCTTCTTGGTGATAATGTTGACGACGCCGGCAACTGCATCGGCACCGTAAATGGCAGAAGCACCGTCTTTGAGCACTTCAATGCGGGCAATCATTTCCATCGGGATCATGTTTAAGTCGACCGAGCTATTGGCACCGGTACCGCCATTAACGACGCGTCGGCCGTTCAATAGCACTAGGGTTCGGTTGATTCCTAGACCTCGCAGGTTAACTTGCGTGGTACCGTAGCCGTTGCCGGTCCAGTAGGCGTTGCTTTGATTACCGGCAAAACCTGCTGAGGCAGACATTTTTTGTAAAATAGCGTCGACCGATGTTACCCCAGAGACCTCAATGTCTTCTGCTGTGAAAACTTGCACCGGCGCAGCGCTATCTGCTTCTTTACGCTGTAGGCGTGAGCCAGTTACTTTAATACGTTCATCAGCATCCGTTGCTTGTGTTTGGTTGTCTTGCGCTACTACCGCTGAAGTTGGCACTAAGGCCAAACTAATGGCAAGAGAAAGCGTCGAAAGAGGTCTTCTTTGCATGATGTCACCCTGAATAAATTATCATTTTTATAGTTGAGCTTTATTGCACCAAATTATTCCGGCGCAACTTGTTTATACAACTTAACAATAGTCTGTTTTGTATTGGTGTAAAGTCAGACATATTGAAAAGTTGTATAATTAAACGCCATATTTACGGGGTTTTGTGGTCTTGTATAGTCAACTTGAGAAAGTTCTAAAATGCCACTAGGCCGACGGGGTAAGGCTTCCATTGGAAACCTTACCCATGGTGAAAAAGTTGTTCAAGAGGTTTTGGAATAATTTATTATTGAATAAATATGTTAAAAATGTAGTTAATTATCAGGGCAAATGTAACGGGATGTGTCCTAGTTAGATTTGAAGACGAGTTTTTTCTGAAAGCGGTAGCTTAAAAGAAAAATGATCACTTCTGCCGCGGGCTTGCCGATAAAGGGTGATACGCCTGCCCATAGTAAGCCTTTGGTCAGGCCATAGTTGACGCTAACGAGAAGCACAGCAAGCAAAGTGTAATTCGAGGCATCGCGAGTCAGTGAGCCGCCTTTGCCAAAGACCCATTTGCGATTGATACTGAAATTGAAAATACCTGAACAGAGCCGAGCGCAGGCAATGGCGACGAGAATCTCACCAGTGAAGCCGTAAATTAGCGCAAAAAGGCCATAATCAATGGCGGCCGAAGCAATGCCGACGCCCGAGAATTTTAAGAACTTTTTATAGATCAGTGCAGAGTCTTGCAGTGGCTTAAAGTGACTGCTCTTGTTGCCATTCTCATAGACGGTGGTAATGGGCTCGCTGAGGAACTCAAGTTGCGCGCGCTTGGCGATCACGAGCATATCAAGTTCAAAATCGTAGCGGTTGCTTTCAACTTTGACGAGCTCGGGGAGTAATTGCCGAGGCACGCCACGCAGTCCGGTTTGGGTATCGGGTATATTGATTCGTAGTCCAAGACGGAAGGTCGCACGGGCAAAAGTATTGCCAAGCCATGAGCGAAACGGAATACCTTTCTCACGGAAGTTGCGACTGCCGAGCCACAGGGCCTGTGGCTGTTCGGCGAAAACTTGCGCAATACGTAAAATATCTTTCGGTAAGTGCTGGCCGTCAGCGTCTGCAGTGATGACTCCAGAACAACTTGGACAGTGCTCTAATACCCAATGAAAGGCGGTCTTTAGTGCAGCACCTTTACCTTGATTCTGCTCATGATGGAGTACGGTAATGGCGTCAAATTGAGCCAGCGCATTGAAGATGGAGGCATCGTCGCTACCATCATTGATGACAATAATTGGACGCGTGGTTGCTTCTTGCGCACGCAAGTTACGAACTAAATCTATTAAACGGTTATCTGGGTTGTACGCAGGAATAATAATTGCGGGTTGATGTGTCGGCAAAATCTGCTCTCTATGCGGTTAAAAGTCCAATCAAAATCATGACAATGAAGGCAATGCTTAGTAGAACCGTGTAGGCTACACCACACCAAAGGAATTTGAAAAGTGTCATTGGCCAACTTTGGCCATAAAATAGCTTTTGGGTGAACAGCATGTAGCTAACCATCCAAAATAACAAAATATTCTCCACCCAATTCACGATGTCTTCGAATAAAGGGCTACCTGATGCTGTCGTCGCCCAGGCTGAGCCTTTGCTTACGAGCGTTAGCACTGTTAAACACAGCAATAAAAAAGCGTGGGTATGCAGCGCTGCGGTCAGGTGTTCAAGATAATAGCGCTTCGAGAACATGTAGGTGATTTTTAAAAATAGCGCCCAGAAGGGGAGCATCAGAAGCATCATCTGCGGTGCTAACGACACCAAACGCTTGATGAGAATATTAGGATCTTCCGCCAAGACGTCTAAGCGTTCTTTGATCGCTAAATTTTGCGCGTCACTTACAAAGGGAATATTAACCTTAAGATCTTCGGGTACGGTGGAGGCTTCTGGCGGTACCTTTTCTTGAGCTGCTTGTAAGCCACGTTCAATCTCTTGTTGCGTTTGTTGGAGAACACTTTCCACTGCCGCGGGCTGCGTCTCTTCTGCGCCATTCACGTCGATTGGGGTCGCGGAAAAATCGATCAGTGACGTCAAAACAAAAAATGAAATCAACGAGATGAAGAAGTACAGTCGCAGTGGTGGTACATAAGAAGCGTGCCGACCACGGACAAACTCTTGGGTGAGAAACGCTGGGCGGGCAAATAAACTTACCAAGGTACGGTAAAAGCGTGAATCCCAGTGACTGATTTCACCAAATAAGTCACCGACGACAGCAAAAATACTGCGAATGTACTGCCGATCTTGCTGACCGCAAACATGACAAAAATCTCCCAACAGTTCGCTGTCACAGTTTTTGCAGCGATGTAGCTCTGAGAGTGTTGCATTGGCCGCAGAAGCATCTTTAGCACTTTCTGAAGCACTTATCGCGGTGGGGTGAGTTTCTGTCATGGTTTGATCATGGGTTCATGTTGTTTTTTTGACAGTTTAGCGTAACTCGCTTGTCATACACAAAAAAACCAACCTCAGTTGAGGTTGGTTTCTGTGAAAACAACAACGTTTGCGGGATTAATTGTCGCCGTTATCTTTTTTCTTTTTGTCTTTTTTGTCGTCTGATGAAGCTTCTTGCAGAGCTTTACGCTGCGCTTCACGCTCAGCTTTCATTGCTTCGTGCTCAGCTTTCATTTTTTCACGTAGTGCCGCTTTGCGGTCCTCTACTTTTTGTTCCGCCTTTTGGTCTTGTGTATCGTTTTTTGCTTGGGCGTATGCGCCCATTGGCAAGCTTAAACTAATACCGACAACAAGTAAGGTTAACAAACGATTCATAATCAGCACCTCCAAGTAGCTAATGTTCTCTAGTTTACCTCAGAACATTATGAAATGCGCAAAAATTCACCTTGAGCCCCCTTGGTTTTCATGAGTTTTACATAGCAAATATGGTGCGTTACTGATTGCAAACGCCTGCTAGATTGCGTGTTTGAAGAGGATTGCGTAAGTTAACAGAATATCGAAAAAAGCCTTAGTGCCAGCACAACGAGAGAGCAGTTCATGACACAACAACCGAAACGTACGTGGTTTGGTCCCGCGACACTAGTTGCGGCCGCGTTTATTGGCCCCGGCACCGTGGTGACCGCAAGCCTTGCGGGAGCTAACTTTGGCTATGCACTGTTATGGGCGCTGGTTTTTTCGGTACTAGCGACCATGATTTTGCAGGAAATGGCGGCACGGTTGGGTGTGGTTACCCAACAGGGTTTAGGTGAAGCTATTCATCAACATATTGCCTCGCCGATGCTGCGCTGGGGAGCGATTGCGCTTATTTTGTTTGCGGTAGTGATTGGTAACAGTGTTTACCAGGGGGGCAACTTGATGGGAGCGACGCTAGGCATCGCCGGTGTGACCGGCACCCCACAGCCGTGGATGCCGATAGTGATTGGAGGTATTGCGATCGTGCTCTTGTGGTCGGGGAATTATCACAAGCTCGAGCGCGTGCTCATTGCTTTAGTAATGCTGATGAGCGGGGCATTTATTGCGACCTTGATCTTGAGCCAGCCGGACTGGGGCGCCTTTTTTAGCGGGTTGCTGGTCCCGTCATTGCCAGCGGGTTCTGTGCTCACCGTGGTGGCGCTTATCGGTACGACCGTAGTGCCATACAATTTATTTTTGCACGCTGCCAGCGCTGCGAAGAAGTGGTCTGGGGATGCGGCACTTGCCGATGCACGTCGTGATCTCGTGGTATCGATTCCGCTCGGTGGGCTTATTTCTATAGCCATAGTGTCTACCGCAGCGTCGGCGTTTTTTGGTCACGCAGTGCAATTGGAAGGCGCACGCGACTTAAGTGAAGCGCTGCGGCCACTGGCGGGCGATAGTGCCACTTGGCTAATGGCGATTGGCTTGTTTGCTGCGGGGCTTTCTTCATCGCTAACGGCACCCTTAGCGGCCGCGTACGCACTCAGTGGTTTGTTAGGTTATGGTGCTAATTTAAGAAGCTTACCGTTTCGTTTGACTTGGATTGGCGTGATTAGCGTGGGGATGCTCATCGCTTCACTCAAGTTAAAACCGGTTGAAGTGATTTGGCTTGCCCAAGTCGCGAATGGTCTGCTCTTGCCGGTGATGGCGCTGTTTCTGCTCTGGGCCTGCAACCATGCCATGCTTGGCGCCAAGCGAAATACCGGGTGGCAGAACCTCATGGCCGGGGTGGTGGTGTTGATTGCCACCGGTTTAGGAGTGCGCAGTATCGGCGCTGCGCTAGCGTTTTGGTAACGCGTCGGTACTAGTGGCCGAATTGAAGCTCGAGTTCTATACCCACCAGCCAGCGAGGTTTGCGCTGTTCATGCAGCACTTCACGCGGCCAGTGCAGCCCTACCCAGCTCTCTAAATAAAACCATTCGCGCAGCACCCGCGCGCGGTGCAGTAGCTTGGCGCCATAGTCTTGTAGCGGAACTTCTGCTTCGGTCTCACCGTACCACCATAGCTCACCGCCGATGGCGCGTTCTGGGTGATAAATGTAATAGACTCGGTCTGAGGCATGCCAACGTACCCCTTCTGTGCGCTCGGCAAAGGTGCCGCGAATCCAGAATTTATTGAACCATTGGTCACTGATCGCGAAATCGTGCTCGATGGTTTGGCCAATGCCAAAGCCATCGGTATCACGCCAGAACCCAACCGTTTGAAAATGTAGCTCGCTGCGCTCATTAACGATGGTTTCATAGCGATAGCGGGCGCGCACATACGGTTCGAAGGCGAGACCTCCACGGAAGCCGGCCCCGAATGACAAATCGTGCTCAGCTTCAACGAAGGGATCAAACCCAAGCCCGACCATCCACTCTTCGTCGGCATTGTCGCGTCGGATCACCGTGGGCCGTGTGGTTTGCTGATTGTTAATAAAATCATCAAAATCGCCGCGGCCGATGATGGCAGAAAAGCGTCGCTTGGCTTGCGGTAAGATAATTTTGGCGCGCAAGCTTGAATCGACCTCAAAACCATCATACTCATCCCACTGCGGGGCAATGGTCAAACTGCCGTACACGTCCTCATAAGCATCGGCTTCAAACTCCGTCGGGCCAAAAAATGAGTCGAGCCATGCGGCCGTCGCACTGACGGACGTGTGCAGCCCTTCACGAACGTTGTCCAATACTTCTTCGGTGTCTTCTTCGAGCGTTTCACTACTCTCGGTTTGCTGGGCGTAGCTCAGCGACAGGCTTGCCGCAAAAGTGCAGCATAGCAAGGTCTTAAGAAAAAGAGTGAAGATGGTTTTGAAAGCTGGAGTCATCGCGCTGTTATCCTTGTCTCATGTTGTTGAACATACAAGGAAACAGCGCGTTGCGCCAGTTAAGAAAGCTTAAATACTTACGCGTTTGTAGCTACGGTAGGCCGGTTGCCAGAAATGTGTGTCGATACGTTGTTGCAGTACGTCGTCACTGATTTCCAGCGCATGACCTTGCTGCTGCGCGACTTTACCCACGGCAAAAGCGATACGCTTGCTTAAACTACCGATTTCGGTCAGTGGTGGTAACAGGTTCTCGCCATCACCCTGTGCACGCGGTGACGCTTCAGCCAAGGTGTTACTCGCCGCCATCAGCATTTCATCAGTAATAATGCGCGCTTTCACGGCTAACACACCTAAGCCTATACCAGGGAAAATATAGCTGTTATTGCACTGTGCAATCGGATAACTCTTACCGTTAAACTTAATGGCGTCGTACGGGCTGCCGGTCGCAACAATCGCCGCACCTTCAGTCCACTCAATCACGTGCGCAGGGTGCGCTTCAATTTGGCGTGATGGGTTCGACAACGGGAAAATAATCGGCTGTTCGGTGTATTGATGCATCGCACGAATGACTTGCTCGGTAAATAGCCCTGGTTGACCAGATACGCCAATTAAGATGGTTGGCTTGGCGCAATGCATGACGTCTAACAAGGACGCATAGTCGCCGCTATGTTGCCAGTCCGCGAGATTGTCGGGGGATTGCACCAAGGCTTGCTGGAAGTCACGCAAATCAGGCATGCCATCGGTCAGTAGGCCAAAGCGATCTACCATATAAATACGTTGGCGCGCTTCGGCATCACTGAGGCCTTCAGCAACCATTTGTGCAATGATTTGCTCAGCGATACCACAGCCGGCAGAACCAGCGCCGACAAAGGCTACACGCTGCTCTTTTAGGGCGACACCTTTGACTTTACAGGCGGCTAAGAGGGTACCTACGGTAACGGCAGCGGTGCCTTGAATGTCATCGTTGAAGCAGCAAAAATCATCACGGTAGCGGCGTAATAACGGCATGGCGTTTGGCTGCGCAAAATCTTCAAATTGGATCATGGCTTCAGGCCAACGGCGACGTACCGCGTGCATGAACTTCTCGAGGAAGTCATCGTAACTCGCTTGGTCGATACGCTTGTGGCGCGCGCCCATGTACATCGGATCGTTTAACAGCTTTTCGTTGTTGGTGCCGACATCAAGGCAGACTGGCAAGGTATAGGCCGGACTGATACCACCGCAGGCGGTGTAGAGGCTCAGCTTACCAATCGGGATACCCATACCACCGATACCTTGGTCACCTAAACCAAGAATACGCTCGCCGTCAGTGACCACGATGACTTTTACTTTGCGCTTGGTGGCATTGCGTAAGATATCTTCAATTTGATCGCGTTCTTCGTATGAAATGAACAACCCACGCGAACTGCGGTAAATGTCGGAAAACTGCTCACAGGCATCACCAACGGTCGGCGTGTAAATGATCGGCATCATCTCTTCAAGATGCTCTTGGACCAAACGATAGAACAAGGTTTCGTTGTTATCTTGAATCGCACGCAAGTAGATGTGTTTATTAAGCGCAGTATCGAAGGTTGAAAACTGCATGTAGCAGCGCTGCACTTGTTCCTCGATGGTTTCATAGCGCGGCGGCAACAAGCCTGTTAAATTAAACATAGCGCGCTCTTCGCGAGTAAATGCGCTACCTTTGTTGAGTAATGGGGTCTCTAACAGATTTGGGCCTGCATAGGGAATATACAGCGGATTCTTCATGGAATCATTCTCCTGGCGCGTACATGTCAACAGTTAAGAACCCGATATTATGGCAAATTTTAATGAGGATCACATGGAAAATCCGACCTTTGAAGTGAAACTTGAGTTAATTGACACGTATAAGTTTACTGTCGATTTCGGTGATTTTGGTGCTATTACCACTGATGAGCCAGCTCCACTGGGAGGTGGCGAGGGCCCCAACCCTAGTCGTTTACTGGCGGCCTCAGTTGCCAATTGCCTTGCGGCCAGCTTAATGTTTGCAGTACGTAAGTTTAAAGGCGATCCCGGTCAGGTGGCTGCAACGGTCAAGGGTGGTTTGGAGCGGGTTGATGGGCGCTGGCGCATCACGCAAATGGCGGTTGAGCTCCACCTTGGCAACGCGAGTGCGAGTATCGCGAACCTCGACCGTGTGCTCAGCCAGTTCGAAGACTTCTGCGTGGTGACGCAAAGTGTGCGGGCAGGTATTGAGGTCGACGTACGGGTGTTTGACAGCGAGGGTGCAGAGCTCTCAACCACCGAATAGTTGTTGACCTGAATTCATCAGTACCCAGCTGGTTAAAATGTACTTGTCGTTCGACTCAGGTACGCAACCGCGGTGGGTGTGGGTGAAGTAGCCAGGAGCGATCACCATCCGCCCTTGGCGCGGGGCGATGCTGCGTTGTTGATAGTAAAAGTCAGTAGTGCCCCCTTCGCTGACATCATTGAGGTAGAACATGAAGAGCAGACTGCGATGCAGCGCTTCGACGCCCTGTTTTTCTGGGAATACTTCACAGTGCCAGTAGTTGTAATTGCCTTGGCCCTGGAGATATTTTTGCGCTTGAATGGGTCCCAAGCGATACAAAAACTGCATGTATGCCGCCTCATTTCCAGCCGCAACCTCGTCAAAATTCTCGTGGGTAAGCGCCACCGCCTCACCTGTTACTGGATGGCGTACTTGTAAGGCGACGGGAGCGATCAACGCAAAGCGGTATTTTTTAAAGTAGTCCAATAAGCAACGTTCTGTTGCTTGCAAAATGGTGCGCAAGTGGTGCTGATACTCGGCATGCCGGTTGAGGTAAAGATCGGTGCTGTGCTTTTTACTGCGATCAACGCCGCCGCCGGTGCGGCCATCGACCAAGTGCGGGCTGGCGTCAAAGGTTTTGATAAAGCTTTGACAGAATTCAGGGCTCAGCGCGTCATCATAAACTTCAATAAAATCATGCGTCATATTGGGTGTTCTTGTTCTACTAAGTCGCAACAAAAGAAGACGTTAGCATACCTATTCTCCATGCAAACTGCGAATTCTGCCGCAACGAAATTAGCATTTGTAATGGAGGCTAAAGGTTGTCATATTGTCATTCGCTTGTAACAAAAAATCATTAAATTGTTATCATTCTTGCGCTATAGTTACGCGCCCAAATCCCTTGTGGACTCAAAAAACGAAGAGAATAGAGCATGAAACGTCATAATCTAGCCCTCGCATTGTCAGCACTTTTTGCCAGTAGCGCTGCCCATGCGGACATCATCATTTCAGAATACATCGAAGGTAGCAGCAACAATAAAGCGGTTGAATTTTTCAATGCTGGAAGCACTGAAATTAACCTCAGCACCTACGTGCTAGAAGTGTATTCTAACGGTGATACTGAAGCAGGTAACACCGTTGCCTTAGAAGGTACCTTGCCACCGAATGGCATTTTTGTCGTTGCGCACCCGCAAGCAAGTGGTGAAATCAAAGCGCTGGCAAATAAGACCGGTAACCTTTTCTACAACGGTAACGATGCGCTGGTGCTAAAAAATGGTGACACTGTCGTGGATTCGATGGGTCAGGTTGGCGTTGCAGAGTATTGGGCGAGCGAAGGCGTGGAAATGGCTGAGCAGTCATTACGTCGTAAAGCCTCGATCACCAGCGGTGATACTAATCCTGATGATGTCTATCAGCCGCATGTTGAGTTTGATGCCTTCCCACGCGATAACATTGACGATTTAGGTAGCCACTTGGGCCACGGTGGTGTTGAAGCGCCAGAACCAGAGCCAGCTCCTGACTTTGGTGCCTGTGGTGACCCAGCAACACTTATTTCAGCAGTCCAAGGCGCAGGTCTTTCTAGCCCAATTATTGACTCGGAAATTGTGATTGAAGCCATCGTTACGGCTGATCACCAGACGGGTTTGGAAGTACTAAAAGGCTTCTTTTTACAAGAAGAAGACGCTGATCATGATGGCGATGCCAGTACTTCAGAAGGTATTTTTGTCTACCACACCGACACTGACGTGCAAGTCGGTGACAAGGTCCGTATTGCCGGTTTGGTCGCGGAATACTATGACTTAACACAGCTGAAAAATATTACCAATATTACGGTGTGTGGTACGGGGCAAACAGTAACGCCTGCAACCTTTAGCTTGCCAGTTTCATCAATGAACGACTTTGAAGCGGTGGAAGGCATGTTGGTGCAGTTTGACCATGCGGTTGAAGTGAATGACACGGAAAAATTGGCGCAGTATGGCGAGTTCGGCATTGTCAAAGAGCGTTTATATACGCCAACGCAAGTTGCCGCACCGGGTGAGCTGGAAGAAGCCGACGTGAAGCTGCATACCCTTTGGGTTGACGATGCGCGTAGCATTACTAATGCTGAAGATGTGCCTTTCCCAGCAGGTGGTTTGTCAGCGCTAAACAGCTTACGTTTAGGTACAGAAATCACCAACCCAGTTGGGGTGGTGCACTATTCGTTTGATAAATACCGTCTCTTGCCAACAGCGGATCTTCAGTACGTTGATACCAACCCGCGTATGGATACGCCTGATTTTGTTGACCAAGGTGACTTGCGTGTTGCGTCATTTAACGTTGAGAACTTGTTTAACGGTGACGGCCAAGGTGGCGGCTTCCCAACGGAGCGTGGAGCAAATACGCCGGAAGAGTACGAGCGTCAGTTAAGCAAAATTGTGGCAGCACTTGATGCCATGAACGCCGACATTATCGGTTTGAACGAAGTTGAAAACGATGGTTTTGATGAGCACAGCACCATCGCGCAGCTGGTTGAAGCATTAAATGCAGTCAGCGACAGCGAGTGGGCGTTTGTCAGCTTCGGTGATGCGAGCTATATCGGTACCGATGCCATCACCAACGCGATGATTTATCGTACGGACCGTGTGGCTGAGACCGGTACTGCAGTATTTACTACCGACGTGCCATTTGATTACGGTAGCCGTCCACCGATTGCACAAACCTTCCACGATTTGGCGAACGAAGACGAAGTGACTGTGGTTGTGAACCACTTCCGTTCAAAAGGCGGTTGTAAGAATGATGCCGCTGAAGGTGACAAAGACAGTGGCGACGGTCAAGGCTGTTGGAATGCCACCCGTGTAAGCGCTGCTGAGAAATTGCTGGAATGGTTAGGTGGTGACTTGACCGGTCGCGCCGTCGATGACGTGCTGATTATCGGTGACTTTAATGCCTATGGCATGGAAGATCCGTTACAAGTATTCGTTGATGCGGGCATGACTGACCTACAAATGGCGATGTTAGGTGCCGATAACCTTACCTACATGTATCGCGGTTTGGCAGGGTCTTTGGACCACGCGTTTGCTTCACCAAGCTTAAGCGAGAAAGTGGTTGATGTGGTGAACTGGGCAATCAATGCTGACGAACCCGCAGCACTTGATTACAACATGGAGTACAAGAGCGATTTCTTGATTGCGAATTACTTCAATGCTGACCCGTTCCGTAGTTCAGACCATGACCCAGTAGTTGTTGCGATTGCAACTGTTGAAGGTGATACCGGTGATAATGATGGCGGTGATCCTGACGTTGACGATGGTGGTAGCACGCCTCCAGGTGGCAACGAAACGCCGAACCTTGATCACGCAACCACCAGTGGCTCGTTCCCAATTTGGTTAGGCCTAGGTGCTTTGGTATTAGGTCTAGTGCGTCGTCGCGCTTAAGCTGACAAAAGTTGTAATAGAGTATGTCAACGCCGGTCCCTTGGGATCGGCGTTTTGCTATAGAGGACGCTGGTCGCAGCCTGATGTTGGTGAGCGTGTTAAGCGCGATCAAAGATTGACAAGTGCTTAACATCCGTCAATGATGAAGAACGTAAATTTCGTTAACCCTCCTTGAATAAAAAGAAAGAGAAACGTCATGAAAAAATCACTCATCGCGCTGGCCTTGATCAGCACGTCGGCGCTCGCTGATGAAGGCATGTGGATGCCGCAGCAGTTGCCTGAAATCGCTGATCAATTAAAAGCCGCTGGTCTGGAACTTGACCCAAGCGCATTGACCAAGTTGACTGAGTTCCCAATGGGCGCCGTGGTTAGCCTTGGTGGCTGTTCAGCATCCTTTGTCTCACCGCAAGGTTTGGTCGTGACCAACCATCACTGTGTCTACAACAGCATTGCGTATAACTCAACGCCTGAGAATGATTTGTTGGCCAATGGCTTCCTCGCCGCTGAGTTGAGCGATGAAGTGTCTGCCGCGCCAGGTTCACGTATTTTTGTGACCAAAGCGGTCGAGAATGTTACCGACCAAGTGATTGATGCCGCAACCGCGAAATTAACCGGTAAAGCACGTGTTGACGCGATTGAAAATAACTACAAAGCGATCGTGGCGGCCTGTGAAGAAGATGCGGGGCACCGTTGTAGCGTGTCGTCATTTTATGGTGGTCTTGAGTATTACTTGATCAAGCAGCTTGAAATCAAAGACGTGCGCTTAGTGCATGCGCCGGCTGAAGGTGTAGGTAAATTTGGTGGCGATACGGATAACTGGATGTGGCCACGTCATACTGGCGATTACTCGTTCTATCGTGCTTATGTTAGCCCGGAAGGTGAATCAGCGGAGTATTCTGAAGATAACGTGCCTTATCAGCCGGATCACTTCTTAAAGATCAGCCAAGAAGCCTTGAATGAAGGCGACTTTGTGATGGCATTGGGATATCCAGGTCGCACCAACCGTCACCGCTTACCAAGTGAAGTACAAGATACCTTCGAGTGGAGCTATCCGAACACGGTGCAGCGCTTCCGCGATAACTTAGACATCATTGCTGAGCAAACCGCAGAAGACAAAGACGCAGAGCTGAAATATGCAAGCCGTGTTGCTGGTTTGAACAACTACATGAAGAACCGTCAAGGTATGTTGGACAGCTTCGCTGATTCAGATTTACTTGAGCGCAAACAAGCTGAACACAAGGCGTTGACCGCATGGGTCAACAGTAGCGCAGAAAACCGTGCTGCTTATGCTGATGACTTGAAAGCAATTGAAACTTTGTTGGCTGAACGTCACGACGAAGCGCGTGAAAACTACTATCGTTCGTTGGCAACGCCACGTTTATTGGGTGTGGCACAAGCGCTGTATAAATTAAGCCAAGAGCAGACGAAACCGGATGCTGAACGTGAAGTAGGTTATCAAGAGCGTGATTTACCGCGTTACAAAGCCTATATGGCGGGTCTTGATCGTAGCTTTGATGTGACCGTTGAACAGGCAATGGACTTCTACAACTTGAAGAACTATCTTGCAGTGCCTGCTGAGCAGCGTGATGCGACTTTTGATAAAGCATTAGGCTTGAAAAATGACATGTCTGACGCTGAGCTGCGTGCATTGATTGCGAAATGGTACGACAACACAAGCTTAACCGAACTTGCGACCCGCAATGAGCTGTTAGCAGCGAAGCCGAGCCAGTTTAGCGACAGCAATGATGTGTTTGTTAGTGCTGCGGTTGCCTTGTTCCCGCAACAACAAGCCGAGCAAGATGAAGATGAAGAGCTGTCAGGCAAAATCCAACAAGCTTATGCAAACTACATGAAAGCGAAAATTGCTTACATGCATGAGCAAGGCCAAGCGGTTTACCCAGATGCTAACAGCACCTTACGTGTGACCTATGGTACCGTCACAGGCCGCGACCACGGCACTTACGACGGTACAGCTTGGACTGCCTTTACGACCTTGCGTGGTATTGAAGAAAAAGCGACCGGTGAAGGTGAATTTAATGCGCCACAAGCGCAACTTGATGCGATTGCAGCGAAGGACTACGGCGACTACTACGTTGATGACCTCAATTCAGTACCAGTGAACTTCCTGGCAACCTTAGATATCACCGGTGGTAACTCAGGTTCGGCAGTACTCAACGGGAAAGCGGAATTGATTGGTTTAGCGTTCGACGGAACCTTGGACTCGATTATTTCGGATTGGGATTTCAACATCGACAACACCCGCTCAATTCAAGTCGACAGCCGTTTTATGCTGTGGCAAATGGAGAAAGTGGACGGTGCTGATAATTTATTAAAAGAGCTAGGATTACAGTAATTTAATTAGCTTTTTAAGCCGTTAATTAAACACCGCTCATCTGGGCGGTGTTTTTATTTGTGTTATCTTTACCTTCTAAAGGGTCACACTCGCGGTTATTTTCGCGTCTAATGACTAATGGCGGTCGACCACCGTCGCTAGAACGGAGGCTCACAAATGAACCCAATAAATAAAGGTCAATTTCCGTTGCTGAAGCTAACGGCATTATCGCTAGCCTTAGCAGCTTCCGTAGGCTGCACGGCGGTACCTGCTGCGACCTCAGAAGTACAAAGTCAGGCGGTGTATCCCGTCAATGGTGTCTACCAACGGGCGGATTTAGACCGTCTACTTGCGCCAGTCGCACTCTACCCTGACAGTCTGTTGTCGCATGTTCTGATTGCTGCGACTTATCCTCTTGAAGTGGTGCAGGCGGAGCGCTGGGCGCGTCGCAACGACCACTTACGCCCCGAACAAGCCTTGGAACAAGCGGATGCGTTTGACTGGGACCCTAGTGTGAAAGCACTCGTGGCGACGCCAGATATTTTGACGCGCATGAGCGAGGATCTGGAATGGACTCAGGCTGTTGGTGAGGCTTTTTTAGCCCAACAAGAAGATGTGTTGGCGAGCATTCAATTGCTGCGTGACCGAGCTTATGCGGCAGGTAATTTGCGCAGTGACGATCATGTGGCTGTTGCGCGTGAGCGCGACACCATTCGCATTGAAACGGTCCGTCGCGAAATTGTTTATGTGCCGATGTATGATACACGTCGCGTGTATGGTGCTTGGTGGCACCGCTCACCGCCGGTCTATTGGGACGGCTTCGGGGTTTCGGTGAGTTTCGGTCATGGTATTCGTTGGAACCTCTCGTATAACGTACCGAGCTGGTATTACTTCAGTGATTTTTACTGGCGTGATCGCTATGTAGTGATTCATCATCACCATTATCATGATCGTAAACGTCACCCGCGCCGTAACTATGACCGTCCGCGTCCTAATGATGGCGAGCGCTGGCGCCATAACCCTCATCATCGTCGTAATGTTGATTACCGCCATCGCGATTTAGCGCCACAACCGCCGGGCTTGGCTAAGAAAAATCCTGAGCATCGTGTCGTAGGTGCACCAGTGCGACAAGAACGTCGGTTGAATGACGTCGAAGTACGGCGTCGGATGGTTGAACTTGAAACCCAACCACGCGTGATCCGTCGTTCGACGCCAGAGCCGGTAGTGCGGCAACAACCGCGTTTCGAGCGCAAAGAAGCTGTGCCAGTGGTACGGCAGCAACCGCGGGTGGAACGCAAAGCACCTGAGCCGGTGGTTCGTCAGCAGCCGCGCTTCGAGCGCAGAGTGGCGGAGCCAGTGGTGCGGCAACAGCCGCGAGTTGAACGCAACACTCCGGCGCCTGTGGTACGTCAGCAGCCGCGCATGGAGCGTAAAACGTCAGCGCCAGTGGTACGCCAACAGCCGGTGCGAGGACCGAAAAACGAGGGGCGGGGTAAACCAGAGCGCAATAGCGCTGTGAAACATGAGATCGAGTAACGCAGAGGTGGTTATGGCACATAAAAAAGCACACCTTCCAGAAAAGCTCTGTGCGGTGTGCCAACGCCCGTTTACTTGGCGAAAAAAATGGGAGCGCGACTGGGAGCAGGTGAAATATTGCTCCCAACGCTGCTCCCGCAGTAGGTCGAAATCGTAACTTACTGTTTCTTCATTTGTTGATGGAAGCTTTGTAAGTCGTTCACTTTGGTTTGCTGAGGTAAATCTGCAAACGGCTTATCAGCAAACTTTGTACCACGCATTTGTACGTTGATGCGTGCAGCGTCATCACTGAGCAGGGTGGCTTGGTAGAACGACTGCAGATCTGCCAAGGTCACTTGCTCCATTGCCGCAATCAGCTGCTGCTTGCTATCAAAGCTATATTTCTCGCGATACCAGTCGTTTAACAACGGCGCGACTTCTTCACGTAAGTTCTTCGCAGGCTCTTTCAGCGACACTAGCGTACTTGCTTTGAGCTGTTCAAACTCAGCTTCGCTCATTTCGGCAAGCACTTGCTGGTATTCCGCATGGAAGTCTTCGAACCGCTGTTGCATGGCAGCCACATCTTTTTCTGGGGTTTGAATAAACATCCCAAAGCCAGTGTACTCATCGATACCAGGCGAGAACCCCCCGACGGCATACGCCAGCTGTTCTTCTGTGCGCAGTTTGTCGAACACAATATTGCTAAAGTGAGCGGCAAGTAAGCGCCCCTGAGCTTTGGTGGCAGCACCTGGGATTGGGTGCACTTTGACATCGACCAGCGCAACATCAGCGGCTTCAATGTCCTGCTGCCAGACTAAGGTTGTACCTGCTGCTGGTTGCCAGAAGCGCGCGGTTTGATAGTCGGTGACCTGACGGCTGCTTGGGAACACAGCACGCAGTTCGCCAGCAACATTCGTTAAGGCCGCTTGGTCGTAGTTACCAAAGGCAAATACACGTAAGGTATTGGCCGCCATGAGCTCATTCATGAACACCTGTAGGTCCACCTCTGACAGTGACTCGGCAGTGGCAATGAGCTTTTCGGTATTAAACGATCCTTCACGTAGCAATTTGCTATAGGCACCAAAGGCTTGTGAGTACGCAAACCCTTTGCTCTGGTTTTTCAGCGCGCGGACATAGCGGTCAATTGCTTGGGCGAAGTTCTGCGCATTGACGTCAACTTTTAGACTCGCAAGCGCTTGCTCGAGGAGCGCTGGTTGCTTATCGGTAAAGCCACCTAGTGACAATGTAAGACCGGTGCCCGTCGATAGGCTTACGCCCATACCCGCAATACCTGCTTCAGTCATCAACGCACTTTGCTGAAGAGAATACAGATCACGCCAAATGGATAACAACACGTCGGCCTTCGCTGAGGTTAGCGCAGCGGTGTTATTGATATGAATTTCCAAAACACCACGTGGCTGGTCCGTAAACAGCTGGCTTGGGTAATGCCAGATTTCAAGGCCTGGTTCTTCAATCACAACCTCAGGTGTTGTGCGCGAAGTGTCCGCCACAATGTCGAAATTCTCTGGCAACAAGCGGTTGACCGCAGGTAAATGCAAGGCCAAGTCACTTGGTTGCTGCCAACGTGCTTGCTCTTCATCACTGATGGTAACAACCTTGTATTTGCCATTGTAGTAGTGCAGCTCACTGTCATGCGGCTCTTGTTTACTGACGTACCAAATACGCAGGCGCTCTGGCGTGAGCTGATCGAGTACTGCGCGAATGGCATCGGCGTCAAAAGCGTCGTAATGGAACGGCGCAGCAATAGCCATTTCTGCTGGACGGTTCTGCATAGCTTCAGCTAGGTTGGAGACATAGCCAAACTCGTCTGATTTTTCTAAGAAACGGAACTGGTTGGCGAGGCTGGTACGAATTTCTTGGAAGTATTTTTCGTCCACGCCTTCCGTTTTGATCAACTCGATGTACTGCATCAACAGCGCAGTAATGGCTTCACGATGCTGCATGCCTTGATCGGTCAAGTTCAAGTTAACCGTAAACGCCCCGTAGTTGCCGTAACGGGTAGGGTCTGCGCTGGCATTCAGTGATGAAATAAGGCCTTGCTCTTTCAAGACAAATGCTGGTGTGCCAGGCATTTCTGAGCCCAGTAAATAGGACACAAAGGCATTGGGTTTCACGGCAAACTGGTCGCTGTTATCGTCAATGATGAACTCGAGATTCAGCTGTTTGATATCTTGGTTGGGCACGTAGTGAATACGTTTACCGCCAACTTCAGCGAAGTCGATGGTCGCGGTGACATCAGGTTCCGCAATTTCTTTGTTCTTAATTGAACTGAAATGCTTCACTGCGAGCTGTTCAAGTTCAGCTAACGATTGATTGCCCAGCAGCGCTACCTTCATGATATTGGCAGAATAATACTGATTATAAAACGCTACGGTTTCTTCATGCAGATTGCTACCTTCTTTGTCGCCAAGCGACTCAAGGTTACCGATTAAGAAGCGGTTGGCTGGGTGGTCACCTAATAAGTTTCGTGCCAATTTGAACTGACCAAAGAAGTCCATTTCGCGGCGCATCGACCACTCTGCATTGACGGCACTTTTCTCTTTTTCGGTGTATTCAGGGTAGAGCATTGGTGCTTTGAAGAAGTCCGAAAAACGCGCTAATGCTTCGTCCACAGCATCGTTATTGACACTAAACATGTAGTTGGTGATATCTAACCAGGTGTACGCGTTTTGCGCACCACCATTGGCGGTCATGAACTCTGAGTAGCCTTTGGTATCTGGATAGTTTTCGGTGCCTAAGAACAGCATATGCTCAAGGTAGTGCGCCATGCCTTGCTGGGTCATAGGGTCGTGCAGTAAGCCAACACCAACACTCAAAGATGCGGCCGACTTCTCTGTCGTCGGGTCAGAGATCAGCATGACTTCAAGCTGGTTGGGAAGGGTGATCACCTTATAGCTGCGATTATCATTCGGTGATTTCACCACGCTGGCTTGCATGGCTTGCTGGGCCGTTGCCGGTGCGTCAGATGTTACCATCTGGCTACCGCAGCCACTGAGTAAGGCGAGACTTACCGCACTACTTAAGACTAAACGTTTCATAATGTCCTGCTTGTTAATGCTCAAAAGAGATAGGGCTCTCATAACATGAAAGCGATTCGAATCATGTGATTATTTCTGATCTAAAAAGAAATGGAAGTGAAGCTTTGTAACAAAAACTAATCGTCACTAATAAAGCGTACGCAATTGCGCCCCGCTTGTTTGGCTTGATACAGCGCGCGATCGGCAGCGATCAAAGCGTGCTCGGTGGATTGCGTGGCATTGAGGGGGGCCACCCCGATACTAATGGTAAGCTTTTCGCCACTTGGGCTGGTGCCTCGTTCAATATAGCGCCGTACCTGTTCACAGAAGGTCACCGCGTCTTCGACGCTATAACTGGGCAACAGTACCAAGAATTCTTCACCGCCCCAGCGACCGAGAACCCCGTGCTTGGTGACGCAATGCTTAAGTTCTCTGGCGACATGTTGCAGTACTTCATCACCGACAATATGACCCACACGATCGTTGACGTCTTTAAAGTGGTCGATATCGAGTATAGCGATAGCGGCGCGTTGGTATTTACCGCTTTGCAGATGGTGGTGGACTTCGGCGAGTACATGGTCGAGCTTACTACGATTGTAGAGTCGCGTGAGCTTGTCAGTGATCGATTGATGCTCGATTTCACGGTAGGCTGACTCGCGCGAGGACTCGTAAAAGCGGAAAATGAACCACAGCGCGAGGCACACTTCGGTGATGTTTAGTAGCGCCCCCATTCCGAGCGTATCTTGACGCGGTGGTTGTAATTGGAAATACATGTAGCCGATGACATAAACAAAAATCAGGCCAACCACCCAGGCGCCTAGTTTGCGGCCGAGGAGGAAAAATACGATGGGGGGCAATACCATGACCCACAGCAACGCGTAATTTTCACCCTTGGTGAGGTGAATAAACACGGCGACATTGAAAATGACAAATAGACAGGTGAGCCAGGAGGCAACTTTTAGGTTTTTGGTACGTAAGAAATAGCCATAAACCAGTGTGGCGAGCGCCACACTGAGGAAATTGAACGAGGCCACTTGGTAGGAGGCAAAGACGACCACGTTCAAGCTGCCAATCAGCAACGAAAAAACCGCAATAACTTTCAGTACCCCTTTCAGCAGGGTCGCCTGATGTGAATACGACTGCTCGTTGATTTGATGCATATCGGCTAACTCTTATTCGTCCTGTTTTAAGCGTTGTCCCCAGCGTTGCTTGGCGTAGCGACGGAGGCTTGGGATGGTGTCCGTTTCGTCCATAATCGGTTGGCCTAAAATGGTTTCGATAATATCTTCCATGGTAATCAGTCCCAACCAAGTACCGTGCTCATCGTAAATCACCGCCATGTGTTGACGGGTTTCAAGTAAGTGCGTCAATGCACTTTCCAAATCTACTGAGGGGGCAAACACCTCGACATCACGTACAAGCTCACGTAATGGCTGATCGCCATGGGCGGCAAGCGCCTCATTACGTAAAATCAATCCATGTGGAATTTCATCAGCATCAATCACTGGAAAACGAGAGTAGGGCAGTGCCTTCACTTGTTCCAGAAATTCATTAACAGTGTAGTCTGGCCGCGCTGATGTGCAAACTGTACGCGGCGTCATGGCTTTACTTACTTTAATCGCATGTAGGTCGAGAATGTTACTGATCACTCGCTTCTCGTCGTTATCAATCACGTTTTGTTCATTGCCAACAATGGCCAGTGCTTTAATTTCTGAACGCACATCAATGTCATGAGACTCGCCACCGATGCGCTTGGTGATTTGATCCGAGAGCCAAATAAACGGCTTGAGACAAAGGATCAAGAAATTGAGGGTGGTCGGTAAAAACGGTGCTAAGCCTCGCCAAAACTTGGCGCCAATAGTTTTTGGAATAATTTCAGAAAGCACCAAAATTAATACGGTCATGACCGCGGAGGCGAGCGCTAAATAGCCATCACCGAAGACCACCCCAACTTGAGCACCAACACCTGCGGCACCTGCGGTGTGGGCAATGGTGTTCAAGGTAAGAATCGCTGCCAGGGGGCGATCAATGGTTTGTTTAAGCTGCTGTAACTGCGCATGCAACTTAGGATTTGAGGCTTTTTGTTGAGCGATGTAACTCGGAGTAATTGAGAGTAGTGCGGCCTCAAGAATGGAACATAAAAACGAGATGCCTATCGCGACGAACGCAAAAACAATCAGTAAAATCATTCGTAGTCTTCAAGTTAAGGAGTTAAGCTGAAATTACCACAGCCGATAGGCTCCTTACTAGCGTTTCTCATGTGAACCACGGACGTGCTATGAAATTTGAGTACTTTTACGAGCGCGCATTGGCGCGCAAAGGGCAGGCGGAAATGACTGCGCGGCTGCCTGCTGTACGTACCCCTGAACAACTCGCCGCGCAGGAAGATGCCTACTACCTTGGCGAGATGACCCGCTGCATTTTTCGCGCGGGTTTTGTCTGGCGCATCATTGATCACAAATGGCCAGGCTTTGAACAAGCCTTCAGTGGTTTCTTTCCGCTGTATTGGCAGCAGGTGCCGCCAGAAAGGCTCGAACAACTGGCTAACGATACCCGCATTATTCGGAATTGGCAGAAGATTGAAACAGTGCCTGTGAACGCGCGCATGATTGTAGAATTGGCCGAGGAATATGGCTCATTTGGACAGTTTCTCGCGCAGTGGCCACATCAGCAGCAAGCAGAGTTGCTGATTTACTTGAAAAAACATGGCTCGCGTTTAGCCGGCGCTACCGCCCAGCACTTTTTACGACGTGTGGGGTGGGATGGCTATGTGTTATCGCCGGATGTGTTAACCGCACTGCGCAATCATCAGTTGCTGGATAGTTCACCGACCAGTCAACGCGGTTTAAAACAGATCCAAACCGTCTTCAACCAATGGCATGACGAAACGGGACTACCGTTCAGCCACCTCTCGCGCATTCTATCCATGACCGTCGATGCCCTACCCGAAGAGCGCGCACCGAAACGTGCGCGCTAGACTGAAGGCCGCTTAACGTAGGGTTACAAATTCTTCGGCGCTGGTGGGGTGAAGGGCGACGGTGGCGTCGAAGTCGGCCTTGGTGGCGCCCATTTTCATGGCGACGGCAAAGCCTTGCAGTACTTCGTCCATGCCTTCGCCAATGCCGTGAATACCGACCACTTTTTCATCGTCACCGGTGCAGACCAGTTTAAAGGTGCTAAGCGCACGATGCGGGGTGATGGCGTTGTACATGGCGGCAAATTGTGAGCGATAGACTTTCACGTTGGTTGCGCCGTACTGAGCTTTGGCTTCTTCTTCGCTTAACCCGACAGTGCCGATCGGCGGATGGCTGAACACGATGGTTGGGATTTGGCTGTAATCCATGTGCGCATCAGGTAGTTCTGGGTTGAACAAACGCTCTGCCAGTAACCGACCGGCCTTGATTGCCACTGGTGTCAATTGTGCTTCACCGGTAATGTCGCCCACCGCGTAAATACCTTTCACGTTGGTGTTCTGGTATTTATCCGTGCGAATGAAACCATTGGCATCGGCAGTTACGCCTGCTGCTGCAAGGTTGATGCTGTCCGTTGCTGGTTCGCGGCCAATCGCCCAGATCAAGCAATCAACACCGTCAATCACTTCGCCGCTTTCAGTATGCACAGTCAGCAAGCCTTGCGCGTCTTTTTCAACTTTGGCTACGACGGTGTGCGTATGCAGCTCAGGACCATCTTGCTTGAGGCGTTCGAGCAAGGCATCAGTGATGTCTTGATCAAAGTAACGCAATGGCCGATCGCCGCGTACCAACAGATGGCTGTCACTACCTAACGCATGCAACACACCGGCGATTTCTACCGCGATGTAACCGGCCCCCACGACCACAGCTTTGTTTGGGCGTTGTTCAAGAGCAAAGAAGCCGTCAGAATCGATGCCGTATTCGGCGCCTTCACAGGTTGGGATCAGCGGGCGTCCACCGACCGCGATAGTGATATGGTCGGCAGTGATATGCTCGCCGTTCACTTCGACGGTATTGCTATCGACAAAGCGAGCAAAACCTTCAATGTATTCAACGCCATTGCTGGCAAAGCCACGTTGGTAACCGCCGTGAATACGTTCAATGTAGGCTTCACGATTGCGCACCAGCGTGCTCCAATCGAAGCCCTTTTGCTGCACGTCGAAACCGTAAGCTTCACTGTATTTCAACGCCTCAGCGATATGGGCGCCGTACCACATGACTTTTTTAGGAACGCAGCCGACATTCACGCAGGTGCCGCCTACCGCTTTAGCTTCAATCACTGCAGCTTTTGCACCACGGATCGCAGCTCGGTTTGCTGAGGCAATACCGCCGCTACCAGCACCAATGGCCAGATAATCGTAATGTCGGGTCATGCGTTGTACTCCTGTTACATGCTAATCTGTCAAAAGAAAGGGCTCATGATCGCCCAAATTAACTTAGTGTGCAACGTGTCTGCCCCTGACAATGAGACGAAAAAAGCGATGAGCGCAATCTATCCTATCCAACGTAGCAAACGCCGCCGAACCGTGGCGATTAAAATCAGTCAGGGTGAAGTGATTGTGCAAGCGCCGCTGCACCTGTCAGAAACTCGCATTCGCAGCTTTGTGCAACGCAAACAAGCATGGATAGACAAGCATTTGCAGCAACAACAGCAGCATCTTGCCAAGCTCTCGCCGCGCTATTGGCAAGCTGGTGAGCGGTTGCGTTGGTTAGGGGAGCCTCTGACCTTGGAGGTGCAGCAAGCATCGCGCAAAAGCTGCAAGCGTGAGGGGCAGCAGCTACTGGCCACGCGAACACCACGCGCGAACCCTGAACGCGAGCCGCGCGGTGTGATTATTGCGTGGTATAAACAGCAAGCGCAGGCTTGGCTTGATGCCTTTTTTGCGCAGTGGTGTCGGCGTGAAACGTTACAGCCACAAGGGTGGCAGGTAAAGAGCTTCTCTAGTAAATGGGGGCATTGCACTCGCAAAGGTGAGTTAAGCTTTTCTTGGAAACTATGGTTAGCACCAGAGTGGGTGGTGCGCAATGTGGTGATCCACGAGTTATGTCATTTACAGGAATTCAATCATAGCGCGGCGTTTTGGGCGCTCGTGGCGCAGCATTCGAGCGATTATCAAGCTGCTGAGAAGTGGCTTCGTCAGCACGGTATGACCGTGCTGAACGAAACCTATCTTGATTATCACGAGGACGACCTAACGGCCACCTGCCGGTAGATTTTCCTGTAGGAACTCCACCATCATGGTACGTAAGTGCTCCGTCGTGCCTTCACCTTCGCGAATACCGTGGGTACGGTTTGGGTACGCGAAGAACTCAAACTGCTTACCATGCTTGATAAGCTCGTTGACCAAGCGCTCAGAGCCTTGGAAGTGGACGTTGTCGTCAGCAGTACCATGCACTAACAGCAATTCGCCTTGGAGGTTTTTCGCATGGGTGATCGCTGATGTTTCACGGTAACTTTCCGCTGCTTCAGGGAGCAAACCTGAGTAACGTTCCTGATAAATCGTGTCGTACAGGGTGAGATCTGGCACAGGTGCCAGAGCCATACCAACGTGATAACTGTCTGGGTAGCGGAACATTGCGTTCAGCGTTTGCGAACCACCGCCACTGTGGCCCCAAATCGCCACACGGTCTTGATCGATGAAGGACCAGCGTTTGAGCATCGCTTGCAACGCGTCATGCTGATCGCGCACGGTGATCACACCCAAGTTCTTATAAATCGAGCGCCGCCAATCGTAGCCACGTGGTGAGCGCGTTCCGCGGTTATCTACTGATGCCACGATATAACCTTGTTGGGTCAGGTAGGTGTGCCACAAAAAGCGTTCGCCACCCCAGCTATTGCTCACGGTTTGGCCCCAAGGTTCACCGTAAACATAGTAAACGATTGGATACTGCTTGGCTGGGTCAAAGTCGACTGGCTTCATTAAGAAACCGTCGAGCATGAGGCCGTCTTGGGCTTCCACTTGGAAGAACTCGAAGCTACCGCGAGCTAACGCATTGAAGGCGTTCTGTGCGGTGGCATTGTCTTTGATCATGCGGATCTGTTGATGCTGCGGCAGGCTAACCATGTCCACTTGCGGCACTTGGGTGACACTGGAGTAGGTATGCACGGCATAGGCAGCATCGGCTGACAGCTGGTAGCTGTGGGTGCCTGCTTGCGCGGGTGTTAAGCGCTCAAGTTTACCCGAACCATCTAGGCTCGCACGGAACAAATAGCGTTCTAATGGCGTCTCAGGCGAGGCGATAAAATAGACCCAGCCTTGCGCTTCATTGATTTGCAGTACTTCCACCACATCCCAGTTGCCCTTGGTGATGGCTTGCAGGTGACCAGTAGTGCGATTGGCGCGATAAATATGGCGGTAGCCATCACGCTCGCTTAACCAGGTAAAGTGTTTGCCGTCTGCCAGGAACTGAACGTCATCCACATACTCCGCCCAGCTTTCAGTAGTTTCGCGCAGTACTTCACGTACCTCACCAGAGTTGGCGTCAGTAATAAATGCACGGTTGATAGCTTGCGAGCGGGTCAGTTGTTGAATCAATAACTGCTCTGAGTTACCGGCCCACTGCATGCGCACCAAGTAGTGCTGGCGTGGATCGCCTGGCACCTTCATCCAGGTGGTGTCACCACCTGTGGCTGGCATCACCCCAATGCGCATGGCTGCGTTGGTTTCACCTACCTTCGGATAAGGGAAGGTTTTCAAGGTTGGATAGAGGCTATCGGTATTGTTGATCATGGTGAAGTCAGGCGTGCCCGATGTGTCCAATTGCCAGTAGGCAATGGACTCACCGTCGGGGCTCCAACGAAAACCGTCACGTAAGAAGAACTCTTCTTCATTGACCCAATCGAAAGTGCCGTTGACGATGCTGGTGCTGCCGTCGTCGGTTAATTGGGTAATTTTGCCGTCCCGCAAACGTTCTACATAGATATTATTCTGCATCACGTAAGCCACACGCTCGGCTTGCGGGTCAAATTTCGCAAATTGTAACGTTGAAGGTTCGGCAAAGGTGCCAAGCTGGGTAAGGCTGCGTTGTTGCAGGTCAAACACCCAGTAATCACCGAGGGTATGCGTACGCCATGAACGTTTGGTGTTGGTAAAAATGAGTAGCTTTTGACCGTCGTTTGACCACTGGTAATCGGCAAGTTGCAAAGGCTCATCGTGGCCCTTTGGCGTAAGTTCTGCGGCAGTAATCAATATGGCACGCGCTTGCGTTTCAGGATGGTAGCGTACCAAGTCATTGCCGTCGCCTTGCGCAGCGGCTTCTAGCGTGGTGTAGCCACTGCCATCGGCCAGCCAACGGGTTGGCGGTACGCCACCGGCGTGATAGGTCGGTGCTTGATAAAGTTCCGCAAGCCGCAGTTGCTCACCATCGGTGGCAATGCTGGCGACACTGTCCGTGCTCGAGCTGGTCGGTAAACTACTACACCCAGCGAGGGTTGTTAGAGTAAGTCCAGCCACGAGACTAAGACGTAGCTTGGAGCGAAGCAAAGCGACAAGTTCCATAGTATTTTCCTGTGATTCGCGCATAGAGGCCTTGAAAAAGCGCGTGATGGCCTAACATCTTTAACATAGTTACACAGCGCATTATTCAAGAGGAAGCCGTATGAGTCAAAACCCTTTGTTAGGTGATTACCAGTTGCCGCCTTTTGCTGACATTCAGCCGGCACATATTGTGCCGGCGATTGAGCAGCGCATCGCCACCTGTAAAGCCACGATTGAACAGGTCCTCGAACAAGGGCGTTATACTTGGGATGACTTGGTTGCTCCGTTGGAAGAAGTCGATGACTTGCTAGAACGTAGCTGGTCACCCGTGTCCCATTTGAACGCGGTCGTCAGCTCGCCGGAACTGCGTGAAGCGCATGATGCCTGCTTACCGTTATTAAGCGAATACGGTACTTTTGTCGGGCAACACGAAGGTCTCTTCAAAGCGTTTAAAGCCTTGCATGACGCTGACGACTTTACCGAGCTAAGCGAAGCGCAGCGTAAAGTGGTGACTGACACTTTGCGCGATTTTGAGCTCTCTGGCGTTGCCCTGCCGGCTGAAGAAAAGCAGCGTTTTGCCGCGATTCAAGCGAAGTTAGCCGAGCTTTCCTCACAGTTTAGTAATAACTTGCTCGATGCCACCGATGGTTGGCATTACTTGGTGACCGATGAAGCACGCCTCGCGGGGCTGCCGGAAAGTGCGGTTGAAGCAGCAGCTGCAGCAGCAGCTGAACATGATCAGCAGGGCTGGCGCTTTGGGTTATCGATCCCGAGCTACTTACCGGTGATGATGTATGCCGATGACGCAGAGTTGCGCAAAGAACTCTATCAAGCGTTTACCACTCGGGCTTCGGAGCAAGGACCACAAGCAGGTCAATTCGATAACACGGCGGTGATGGCTGAAATTATGGCACTACGCCATGAAATGGCGCAGCTACTGGGCTTTAATAATTACGCCGAACTGAGTGTGGCGACCAAGATGGCAGATTCACCGGCGCAAATTGAGCAGTTTTTACAAGACTTAGCAACACGCTCATTACCGCAAGCGCGTGCAGATTACGCCGAGGTGGTGGCCTTTGCGCGTGAGCATTATCAAGCAGACAGCCTCGAAGCTTGGGATCTGGCTTATTACAGTGAGAAGTTAAAGCAAAACACCTATGCCATCTCTGACGAAGCACTACGCCCTTATTTCCCTGAACATCAGGTTGTGAAAGGCTTGTTCAGCATCGTTAAACAACTGTTCGGCATTCAAGTCGAAGAGCAAGCGGTGCCTTCTAGCTACCATGATAACGTCCGTTACTTTGTCATCCGTGACAGTAACGATGAAGTTCGCGGCAGCTTTTTCTTAGATCTCTATGCCCGCAGTGGTAAGCGCGGCGGCGCGTGGATGGCCGAGTGCGCTGTAAGGCGCGTTACGCAACAGAATACATTGCAACGCCCAGTCGCGTATTTGACCTGTAACTTTAATAAACCGGTTGGTGATAAGCCGGCATTGTTTACCCATGACGAAGTGTTGACGTTATTCCATGAATTTGGGCATGGTTTACATCACATGTTGACTAAAGTTGATGTTGCCGGTGTCTCTGGTATTAATGGTGTGGCGTGGGATGCGGTTGAGTTGCCGTCGCAGTTTCTGGAGAACTGGTGTTGGGAGCCTGAAGCGTTAGCGATGATTTCCGGTCACTATGAAACAGGACAGCCATTGCCAGCTGAGTTGCTTGAGAAAATGCTGGCAGCACGTAACTTTCAATCGGCGATGCAGATGGTGCGACAACTTGAGTTTAGCTTGTTTGATCTGCGCATTCATCGCGATTACGCGCCTGAGCAGGGCGATCAAATTCAAGCCATCTTGGACAAGGTGCGGGAGCAAGTCGCGGTGCGTCAACCACCGAGTTACAACCGCTTTCAGCATAGCTTTGGGCATATCTTTGCCGGCGGTTATGCGGCAGGCTACTACAGTTACAAGTGGGCTGAAGTGCTTTCTGCGGATGCCTTTGGACGTTTTGAAGAAGAAGGTATTTTCAACCGTGAGGTGGGTCAAGACTTCTTAACGGCGATCTTGGAGCGCGGTGGTTCCCGTGATGCGATGGAGCTTTTTAAAGCTTTCCGTGGCCGTGCGCCAGAAGTGGATGCCTTGTTGCGGCACTCAGGTATTGAATCACAAGAGCAAGCGGGTCGTGCGTCTTAACGGACGACCCAGTTCACGATTAACAAGAGTGTGATGACAAATAACACGATGAAGAAAACCCCAATAGCGATGAAGGCAGCTGGTTTGCCGTTGCTGAAGTCGCGTTGACGGTTTTCTTCAGTTTGCACTCCAAATAACGCGGCGAGCACGCTAAAGACAGTACTAAAAAGGCTGGTTGAGCGAGCCATTAGCCGAGACGAACTTTCTTGTCGCTATTGTAATCGCTACCACTACGCTCGGAACTACCGAACAGCAACTCGAACAGATCCATGAAGTGAAATTGGGTCGAGCGACTGTTTCCTGTCAACCAAGTACCCCAAGTTAACTCATTCGTTTTTGTCGTTTGTCCGCACTGTTGTGCTGTGCTGGCGTCTTCAGAGTTATTCAGGAGTTGTTGGCAGTGCGCTTGGCTCATCGCGGTAAGTTGCGTTGCGCTATTGTCCGCAGTGTTGTTTGAGCTAAGGACCACCACAGCCATCACCATACCAACGCTGATGACGCTGGTCGCAATTTTACGCTTCGCCTTAGAGCGAAGTGAGATTGTTGATGTTGTGTGTTGTGCTGTCATGAGTGACGCCTCCTTAACAACTGCGTGAATAACGTACAATTTATCAAGATAATGTTGCATTTGCTACGCTTTTCGAGGTTTTTTTTCACTGGCAAGCCAGCGAGGGTTTGATAAACTAGTGCACTTTCTAGGCATCGCCTAAGTGGCACCTAATGTGGCACCGCCTCAAACCATGTCTCAAATGTGGAGCGAATCATGGCAGACTTCTTGATTGCACCTTCTATTTTATCGGCTGACTTCGCTCGTTTAGGTGAAGAGGTCGAAGCGGTTCTCGCAGCTGGAGCCGATGTGGTTCACTTCGATGTGATGGATAATCATTTCGTACCGAACTTAACCATCGGCCCAATGGTCTGTAAAGCCTTGCGTGATTACGGCATTACCGCACCTATTGACGTGCACTTAATGGTTCAGCCAGTGGAGCGTATGATTGATGACTTTGCGGCTGCGGGCGCTTCGATCATCACCTTTCATCCAGAGGGCGCGACGCACATAGATCGCTGCTTACAGCAGATCCGTGACCATGGATGTAAAGCTGGTTTGGTGTTTAATCCGGCGACCCCACTACATTACCTTGATTATGTGATGGATAAAGTTGATGTCATCTTGCTAATGTCTGTCAATCCGGGCTTTGGTGGCCAGAGCTTTATTCCCGCGACCCTCGATAAGTTGAAGCAAGCGCGGCAACGTATTGATGCAAGTGGCTACGACATTAAGTTGGAAATCGATGGTGGTGTGAAAACAGAGAATATTGCCGAGATAGCGGCAGCAGGAGCTGATATGTTCGTGGCCGGTTCGGCCATTTTTAACCAGCCCGATTATGCGAAAGTAATCGCAGAGATGCGCGCTGAACTCGCGCAAGTTCATTCATTGTAAGCATTGAGACGTAACGGAAAATAACATGAGCAAACCCATTGTATTAAGTGGCTGTCAGCCATCAGGACAACTCTCTATCGGTAACTACATTGGCGCCTTACGTCAGTGGGTCAACATGCAAGATAGTCATGATTGTCGCTTCATGTTAGTTGACTTGCATGCGATTACCGTGCGCCAAGATCCAGAAAAGCTGCGTCAAGCGACCCTCGATGGCTTAGCGTTATATTTGGCGTGCGGCCTAGACCCTGAACGCAGCGTCGTGTTCGTTCAGTCGCACGTGCCTGAGCATGCGCAACTCGCGTGGGTACTCAATTGCTACACCCAAATGGGTGAGTTGAGCCGTATGACGCAATTCAAAGACAAGTCAGATCGTCATTCAAACAACGTCAATGCTGGTTTGTTTACCTACCCGACGTTAATGGCCGCAGATATTCTGATGTATCAAGCCAACCAAGTGCCGGTGGGGAACGATCAGAAGCAACACTTAGAGCTTGCGCGTGATGTTGCAACACGGTTTAACAATATCTACGGTGATGTCTTCACGATTCCAGACCCATTTATTCCAGAAGTGGGCGCGCGAGTGATGAGCTTGCAAGACCCCTTGAAGAAAATGTCGAAGTCAGATGACAACCCGAACAACTTTATTGGTTTGCTTGAAGATCCGAAAAAAGTCAGCAAAAAGCTGAAGCGAGCGGTAACTGACTCTGATGAGCAAGCGCGTATTTTCTTCGATGTTGAGGAAAAGCCGGGCGTATCAAACTTGTTATCCATCCTCTCGGCGGCCACCGGTCGTACTATTGCTGATTTGGTGCCAGAGTATGAAGACAAAATGTACGGTCATTTGAAGACTGACACGGCTGATGCTGTGGTCGCGATGCTTGAACCTATTCAGCAACGCTATCAAGACTACCGCAGTGATATGGCGTTCCTTAATCAGGTGATGGCGAAAGGGGCGGAAGCGGCGAGTGCACATGCTGCGCAAACCTTGCAGCAGGTGTATGACGTGGTTGGTTTCGTACCACGCCCACGTTAATCCGTGATGAGTGTGAGTGTTGCGCTGCTAGCGTTGTTATTGCTTGGTGGTATGGCGTGGTTTTGGCGCCATACCCGCCCGGTCGCATTGCCGGTAGCACAATGCCAGCGTTTCGGCGAAGCTCCTGCGGCAACTGCCGAGGTACCTAAAATCATCTGGACCTTTTGGCACAGCCCGGAACTGCCAGCAACGGTCGCAACCTGTATCGAAGGCTGGCGCCGGCTTCACCCTGATTACGCCATTCATGTCCTCAATGCGGACTCCGTACAGGAGTTTATTGATGACATTCCAGAGCAGCTGGCAACGCTGCACATTACCAAGCAAGCGGATTGGTTTCGGCTGAATTTATTGGCGCGCTACGGCGGTATTTGGGTCGACGCATCGGTGATTCTGACCCAACCTTTGGCTTCACTCTATGCCGCGCACAGTGATGCCGAGTTTATTGGTTATTATTTAGAGCGTTATACCACGAGCGACACCATTCCGGTGGTAGAAAATTGGTTGATGGTCGCCACTCCAGGCAGTCGTTTTGTGCAGGATTGGTTAGCCCTTTTTAGTGCGATTATTCTCACCGAGAGAACCGAGCCGTACTTGCAGCGTTTGCGTGACGAAGGACGCTATACCGCGCTGACGCAAGCCATCGGCGATCCGAGTTATCATACGATGCATGTGGCTGCGCAGGAGCTACTGCAACATCCTCAAGCGACACAGCGTTATCGGCTCGCGCTGGTCTGTGCAGAGCAAAGTGCTTACGTGTTACAGGCACACTCACAATGGCGGCGAAAACGTTTGTATGCCAAGCTCCTTTGGCAGACTCAGCAACAAGCTCCTGCGGTGATTAAGTTACGCGGCGGTGAACGGCGCAAGTTGGACGCTTATCTAAAGCACCGTTGGTACTTCACACGCAGCATTGTGGGCCGGTACCTTAGCAGTAAGTAGAGAAACGTAAAAACGATTGTCCTCACTCAAGCGCAGTCGTATAGTAGCACGATCATTTTCAGCGCTAGCACACTGCCATGCGACGATCTTCGCTCGACCCATCAAGACTCACTGACATTCATTATTTGCAGCAACAGTATGAGCGCTGGCAGACCATCTACGAGTTGGCTCCAGTGGGTATTTCCGTTGCCGATAGTAGTGGCCAAATCATTGCTGCAAACCCTGCGGCCGAACGTATTTTAAAGCAACCCACCAGTGCCCATGTCGGGCGGGATATTGATGATGCGCGGTGGCAAATTCTTGCCGAGGACGGTAGCCCGATGCCGAGTGAGCGCTTCGCCAGCACACGTGCGTTACGCGAGCAATGCATTGTGGAAGGGCAAGTCATGCAGGTGGTGACTGCCGATGAGGTCACTTGGTTAACCGTGAGTGCCGCGCCGTTGCCGCAAGGTGGTGTGATCGTGGTGTATGCGGATATTACCGATATTAAGCAACATCAGCGCCGAATTGAACAGTTGTCAGCCTACGATCAGTTAACACAACTGGCGAATCGAACTACCTTTTTTGCGATGCTCGACAAGGTGATGGTTGAGATGCAGGCGTCGGCCAAACAACTTGCTGTTGCCGTATTTGATATCGACAGCTTCAAAGAAATCAATGAGACCGCAGGCCATGAAGTCGGTGATCGGATTTTGTGCGAAGTGGCACAACGGCTCCAGGATCATGCTCCCGCGGGAAGTTTTGTCGCGCGCATCGGCGGTGATGAGTTTGCCGTGTTATGCGAGCATGGCGAAGCCATTCAGCAGCGCGCAACGCAGTACCTTGCTGCCTTGAGTCAGCCGCTAAGTGTTGGGCAAGCGGAGTTTCGGATTAATTTACGTGCGGGGTTATCATTGATGACCCCAAATAGTTCGCGTAGTGAAGCGTTATGGCGGCAAGCTGATTTAGCCCTGCATGAAGCCAAAGCGCGCCAACAGCAACTGGTGATCTATCAGCAAGCGATGTCAGAGCGTTTTAACCGTCGGTTTGAGTTAACCAAGCGCTTGCAAGAGGCCTTGTTAAACGAACGTTTGCACCTGTATTTTCAGCCTCAATTTGCAGTGAGCGGAGCGTTCACTGGCACCGAAGTGCTCGCGCGTTGGAACGATGCGCATTTTGGCGATGTCTCGCCTGCAGAGTTCATTCCCTTAGCCGAAGAGCGCGGGCTGATTTGTCAAATTACAGAGACCATTTTCACTCAGTTGTTGGCGACCATGCAAGTTTGGCAACGCCAAGGTCTCCTCGGACAGCAGACGTATGCGGTGAATATTTCGATACGCGATCTTGAGCGTCCAGATTTCGCTCAGCAGTTGGTCGAAAAAATTCAGACGGCGGGGTTTACCCCCACCCAGTTTGAGTTAGAGATCACTGAAACGGCGTTGATGAAAGACCCGCAGCACGCCTTTGTCACCTTGCGTGAGCTGCAGGAGTGCGGTTTTACCATTGCTATTGATGATTTTGGTATTGGGCATTCGTCGTTAAGCTATATCAAGCAAATGCACGCGCAACGGCTAAAAATCGATATGAGTTTTACCCAAGAAATGCTCAGTAACCCTGCTGATTACGGCATTGTAAAAACCATTATCGCGATGGCAGATATTTTCGCCATGAAGACGCTGGCCGAAGGGGTTGAAACGGAGCAGCAAGCTGAGGAGCTTAAGCGGCTTGGTTGCGACTATGTGCAAGGCTACTTGCTGGCAAAACCTATGCCAGCAGAAGACTATCAAGCGTTTTTGCATCGTCAGCAGCGCTAGCTGCTATTGTCACTGGCGCTCGATGAGCAAATACCCTTTACCGCGATAGGTCACGATAGGGTCTGCACAAGCGTCGTTAAAGCGTAGCTTTCGCCGTAAGCGTGACATCAAAATATCTAGTGCTCGACCTTCTGAGTAGTGTTCTTTGGCATCGACCGCTCGCGCTAAGGTGGTACGGTTGACAACTTTTCCTTGATGACCAATTAAGAGCAGCAGTAAGCGGTGTTCATTGATACTCAATTCACAGCTTAACTCCCCACAGCTTAAGAGGCGATTTTCAGGGTGTAACTGATAACCAAGAAAGCCGAGCGTTGAGTGGCTCTCGTCGTTGTTCGGGGAAAGCCGCCGTAAGAGCGCCTTAATGCGCAAGACGAGCTCTTCAGGATGAATGGGTTTGCAAACATAATCGTCAGCACCACTATTGAAGCCTTCGACGCGGGCCTCCTCTGAGGTACTTGAAGAGATAAAAATCTTGCCAAAGGTATCCTGTTGGGAGCTTTGGAACAGTTCAAGACCGGATCCATCGGGTAAGCCAATATCGGTGATGATAATATCAAATTGCCGTTGGGCAAGCTGCGCCTTGGCTTCAGTCAGAGTGGTTACGGCAACGACTGCAAAGCCAGCATCTCGCAGCTGAAAGGTCAGCCCTTGAAGGAGCCAGTCATCATCTTCGACAAGTAAAAGTTGAGGATTAGCCATAGTGTTGTTCTTCTCGTTGTTGTTGTAACGCTTCAATACTATTGTCGACAAGGTCTTGCAATACGTCTATTAGCACACTTTGCGGCGCGTCGCTCTGCGATAACTGCTCGCAACAGGCAGCCAGCTTTACAAAACCAAGTGTCGCGGCTTTACTGCCAATTTTATGCAACTGCTGCTTTAACTGCTGGGTATCATCCTGCCGTTGAAATGCGAGCAAAGCATGCAACAGACGCTCAAATTCATCGCCTAAATTGGCCATTTTATCGTTGCGCAGCTGTGCGGGTAAAAAATGCGCGATTTGCCAAAACTGTTCTGCATCAAACAGCGTTAGGCTGTTGCAATGATGCGTCAGTGCTAACGCAAGGTCTTCACGAATTAAGGGTTTGTGCAGGACTTGCACGATGCCTGCTTGCAAGGCTTCCGTTTCTATTTGCTGTGACACATTCGCGGTGACAAGAATAACAGGTGGGAGTGGGCGATACTCTTGTTTTAGATCAATAAAGGTGTCGATACCGTTGCCATCGGCAAGGTTAAGATCGAGGAGGACACCATCAAAATAGTGCTGGCGGAGTAACTGTTTTGCCTCGCTAAGCGATGTGACTGTCTGGCTCGAATGTCCCAACTTGCGCAGCAAACCCTGTGCAACGTGTTGGTTGATTTCAATGTCTTCAACAATCAGCAGGTGGAGTGGTTGTAAATGTTCGGCCTGCGGAATTGCTTGTGATTCGCAGGTGGCGAGTTCGAGCTCGAAGGAAAACACACTACCTTTCCCTTCAGAGCTCTGGAGCTTCAGGTTACTTCCAAGGCTTTGTAGGAACTGTTGGACCAGTGCTAACCCAAGCCCGGAACCGATTTGCGACAAACCATGCCAAGCACGGTTAAACGGAGCGAGAATAGAAACGTGTTCGTCCTCAGGAATACCAGCTCCTTGGTCGGTCACCGAGAAACGGTAATGGTTTGCAGTGGTAGGCACCACCGTAAGGTTAACCTCGCCTTGGTCGCTGTACTTAATTGCATTGCCGATCAAGTTATTAAGAACATGGCGTAAATAAGTCACATCGATCATCAGCCACTGGGGGATGGTTTCGGCAAGGGTGACGCTTAGGCGTAAACCTTTTTTATGGGCACTATCGCGATGGTTGGCGACGAGTTCTTCAAGCCAGTCTTTAACTTGCGTGGGCTGAGGCTTGATCAGCTGTTCACCGACATGCTCCACTTCAGCTTGGCGTAATATCAGTTGGTTAATCGCAGAAAGCTCCATGCCCGCGCTGGTAATACGTTCAATGGCGGCTTGTTGGGTTTTATTTTCCAGTTGCGGAGCTAATAATTGCGCTGTACCAACAATGGCATTGAGCGGCGTTCGAAACTCATGACTTAGAAAAGCGAGTAAGTGTTTTTTGCTTTCTGCCTGTTGATTTGCGGCCTGTTGGAGCTGCTGTATCTGCAGGTAGTTACGTTCGTTACTGAGCAAGAAGAACACCACCACCATGGCAAAGCTAATGAAGAAAGGTAGGCCGTGAATCAGCTGAACCAGAATATCGTACAGTTGATCGCCGCGCTGACTTGATTGTGCAAATAGCGCCCACAAGCGGTAGAGCATGAGCCCAATGGCGGTGCCTGCGATGACGTAATAGAGGCTCGCGGCAGCGCGATAGTGGGGCGTCCGACGCGTGACGAACAAATAGGCTAAACAGCCCAAATAGATAATGTAGTTGAGACTAAAAACGATGATACGTGCGGCGAGTGACGGCTCAACATAGGTGAAATAGAAAAATAAAAGGCTGTAGCAAATCAAGCCAACAATGACCGGAGCTCGATACAAAGGGCGCGAAAAAAATGTGAGCAAGCCGACAAGTTGTAATACCATGGCGGCGGCAAACAGGTGGTTCGAGGTAATGACGCCGAACCATTTGGGTGCAACATAAAGCGTACTCGAGGCGATAAGCGCGATAGCGAAGCAAGCGGTACCTAATGACCAAGCGACCACTCCCGGAATGGAGCGGTTGGAGCGGTACAACAACCAGCAAAAAAACAGGCAGAGTACGCACAACACTAGCATTGTAAATGAGTCTAATAAGTATGCGAGCACCCTATGGCCTCCTTGGCGTGCGTGTGCGCCACTGACGATTAGAGCAGATCAGTGATGGTTCTTTACATTGTATACTACGGTGGTAAGGCGTTGATGAAAAGAGGTTTGCCGTAGGAAAAAAGCCCTAGGCAAGTCGCAGCACTAGGAGTAAACGCGTGTTATTAATGATCGATAACTATGATTCCTTCACGCATAACGTGGTGCGGTACTTACGTGAAGTAGGTGCTGTGGTTGAAGTGATTCGTAATGATCAAATGAGTGTGGCGGCGATTGCTGAACTTCCATTGACCGGTATCGTTATTTCACCAGGGCCCTGTACACCTAATGAAGCCGGTATTTCGCTTGAGGTGATCCAGCATTTTGCCGGTAAACTGCCGATACTTGGAGTGTGCCTAGGGCATCAAGCGATCGGTCAGGCATTTGGTGCCAACGTGGTTGCAGCGCAACAGATAATGCATGGAAAAACTTCCCAAATCTGCCATCTCGATACGGGCTTGATGCAGGGCTTACCCAAGCAATTTCGCGTGGCGCGTTATCATTCCTTAGTGGTTGACCTAAATACTCTGCCAAAGTGTCTGGTGGTGGATGCATGGACGGATGATGCTGCGCAAGAAATTATGGCGTTTCATCACCGTGAACTCCCCATTTGGGGCGTGCAATATCATCCTGAAGCAATTGAGACGGAATACGGCCATGCGGTATTCAAACAATTTGTTAATGCCTGTTTAGCACCGCGTTACTAACTATTCACTTGAATAACTCCTTTGTGCATAGTTATGCAGCTAGTTCGCAAGCTTAGCCTAAAGCGCTGGAGCGCCTATTTTTTCTGCTCTGCGGACACGACATCGCCTTTTTTTTCTGCAATAATGACCGCCACTAAACCCATCCGTAATTGCATCCGACTGAGAGGAATTTATGGCAGAACACATGAAAGTTACCCGTGCGACGTTTAATGACGTCATGGTTCCAAACTACAACCCAGCGAAAATGATCCCTGTGAAAGGTGAGGGCTCGCGTGTATGGGACCAAGAAGGCAAAGAGTATGTTGATTTTGCAGGTGGTATTGCAGTGAACTGTTTAGGTCACTGTCACCCTGCGATGGTAAACGCCTTGACGGAGCAAGGTAACAAGTTATGGCATTTAAGCAATGTGTTCACCAATGAACCTGCCATTCGTCTCGCTAAAAAGCTTACCGATGCGACCTTTGCAGAGCGCGTTTATTTCGCGAACTCAGGCGCAGAAGCCAACGAAGCCGCGTTAAAACTCGCGCGTCGTTGGGCACTGGATAAATTCGGTGCTGAAAAAGATCAAATTATTGCCTTCACCAAAGGCTTCCACGGTCGTACTTTCTTCACTGTTACTGTCGGTGGTCAGCCTGCTTACTCAGATGGCTTTGGCCCTAAACCAGGTGCGATTGAGCACGTTGACTACAACGATTTGGCCGCGCTTGAAGCGCAAATGTCAGAGCGTACCTGTGCCGTAATGATGGAGCCTCTCCAAGGTGAAGGTGGTGTGATCAGCCCTGACGCCGACTTTGTCAAAGGTGTACGTGAGCTGTGTGACAAATACAACGCGTTGTTGATTTTTGATGAAGTACAAACTGGCTTCGGTCGTACCGGCAGCTTGTATGCTTATCAACAACTGGGCGTGACGCCTGATATTCTTGCTACGGCAAAAGCACTGGGTGGCGGTTTCCCAATTGGTGCCATGTTAACGACAGCGGCAATTGCTGAGCATCTTAAACCTGGCACGCACGGCAGTACTTACGGCGGCAACCCATTGGCGTGTGCTGTTGCTGAAGCGGTGTTTGATGTTGTCAACACTGACGAAGTACTGCAGGGCGTGAAAGCGCGTGAAGAGCTGTTCAAAACTAAATTGGCTGAAATCAACGAGCGCCACGGTATTTTTAAAGACATTCGTGGTCAAGGTTTGTTGATCGGTGCTGAGTTGAGCGAAGCCTATGAAGGCAAAGCGCGTGACTTTTTGAACGCTGCTGCTGACGAAGGCGTGATGGTCTTGGTTGCTGGTTTGAGCGTGGTGCGTTTTACGCCTTCGTTGATCATTCCAGAAGAAGATGTGCTTGAAGGTTTGGCACGCTTCGAAAAAGCGGTTGCAAAACTCGTCGGTTAAGACGAAACGGAGCCGTTTATGCTAGTCGTACGTCCGATAACGCCGCAGGATTATGCGGCGCTTTATACTTGCGCAGTTGAGTCTGGTTACGGTTTCACCTCACTGCCGGTCGATGAAGGTCTATTGCGCCGCCGCATAGCGCGGGCGCAGGAGGCCTTTGCCCGGGAGCATGTCAGTGAACCGGGCGAAGAGGGCTACCTGTTTGTCATGGAAGATACCGCAACCGGAGAGGTTGTTGGCTGCAGTGGTATTGAAGCTGCGGTTGGGTTGACCGAAGCCTTTTATCACTACCATCTGGGTAAAGTTGTGCATCACTCAAAGAGTCTTGATGTCTACAACGCATTAGAAACCTTGACGCTCTGCAACGATTACACGGGCGTAAGTGAACTTTGCACCTTATTTTTACGCGAACCGTTTCGGGTCAACCAAAACGGCCGCGTGCTCTCACGTTTCCGCATGTTGTTTATGGCGGAATTCCGTGATCGCTTTAGCGATATTGCGATTGCGGAAATGCGTGGGGTTTCCGATGAAAACGGAGAGTCACCGTTTTGGGGCTGGCTTGAGCAACACTTTTTCACCATTGATTTTAATCAGGCTGACTACCTTACCGGTATTGGTGAAAAGAGCTTTGTCGCTGAATTAATGCCGAAATTCCCGATTTACGTGAAAATGTTAGCTCCCGAAGCGCAAGCGGTCATTGGGAAAGTGCATAATAATACGCGGCCAGCATTGCGCATGCTCGAGAGCGAAGGCTTTCATTTCCGCGGTTATGTCGATATTTTTGATGCCGGCCCTACTGTTGAAGCTGAAGTTGCGCATATTAAGAGCGTCCGTGAGAGCCAGCGTTTACCTGTGCGGGTCGGCACGCCTTCGGAAACCGCAACAGCAGTGATTTTGTGTAATACCAAGCTAGCTGACTTTCGTGCTGGTAAAGCCGCGATTGAGGTCGGCGAAGATCATATTGTCGTGTCGCAAGAGGTGGCGGATGCATTGCATCTGCAAGCGGACGACCAAGCTCGTTTTGTCGCGCTCTAAATCAGCGCGCTAGTGGACTCAAGCATAGAGGAACACAGAATGTCAGAACAGAATCTATTTATTAATGGCCAGTGGGTTGCTGGCGAAGGTGATAGCTTTAAATCGATCAACCCTGCGCGCGATGAAGTCGTGTGGGAAGGCCGTTGTGCCAGCGAAGATCAAGTTGATGCCGCAGTCATGGCTGCGCGTAACGCATTCGTAGCGTGGGCGGACCGCTCGTTTGAAGATCGCTTAGCGATTTGTAAAAAGTTTGCCGAATTACTTGAAAGCAATAAGCAACAACTTGCCGAAGTTATTGCTGAAGAAACTGGTAAGCCAGTTTGGGAAACTTTGACTGAAGTTGGCGCAATGATCGGTAAGGTTGCGATTTCCGAGCGCGCCTACCAAGAGCGTACAGGCACCGTTGAGAATCCAATGCCTGCAGCGAAAGCCTTTATTCGTCATAAACCACACGGTGTGGTGGCGGTGTATGGACCTTATAACTTCCCTGGTCACTTGCCAAATGGGCATATCGTGCCGTCGCTATTGGCAGGCAACACCGTGGTCTTTAAGCCGAGCGAAATGACTCCTAAAGTGGCTGAATTTACGGTAAAACTCTGGCAAGAAGCAGGTATTCCTGCAGGCGTGATCAACCTTGTACAAGGTCTGGTCGAAACCGGGAAAGCATTATCGGCGCACTTGCAGATTGATGGTTTGTTCTTTACCGGCTCATCGACTACTGGACACTTGCTGCACAAGCAATTTGCTGGTCGCCCAGATAAAATTTTGGCACTCGAAATGGGCGGGAATAACCCACTTATCGTCAAAGACGTCAGTGATGTTGATGGCGCGGTTCACGATATTGTGCAATCTGCCTTTATCACCTCAGGCCAGCGTTGCACCTGTGCGCGTCGTCTGTTTATTGAGCGTAGCGCCAATGGTGATGCCATTTTGGAACGCTTGTTGGAAGTGACTAAACAAATTCAAGTGGGCGATTATGCTGCTGATCCACAGCCATTTATGGGCGCGATGATTTCTGCAAAAGCGGCCAATGATATGGTGAAAGCGCAAAATGATCTCGCTGAGGCTGGCGCCAAGGTATTGGTTCGCATGCAGCAAAAAGATCACCACTTAGGCTTTGTTACACCAGGTATCCTCGATGTGACCAATGTTGAAAAAATGCCTGATATTGAGCACTTTGGTCCGTTATTGAAAGTCTACCGCTACACTGATTTAGACGCTGCGATTGCTGAAGCGAACAACACCAGCTTTGGTTTGTCAGCGGGCATCTTGTGTGATGAAGAAGCAACGTATCGTTACTTCTTTAAGCATATTCGTGCCGGTATTGTTAACTGGAACAAACCGATCACTGGTGCGAGCAGTGCAGCACCATTTGGTGGTATTGGTGCCAGTGGTAACCATCGTGCGAGTGCCTACTACGCCGCTGATTACTGCGCATACCCTGTGGCCTCGGTTGAAGCTGAGCAAGTGGTTATGCCGGAGAAGCTAGCACCAGGTTTAGATTTCTCGAAGAGTGAGGGGTAATCCATGGCAGCAGCAATGCAAGCGACGGTCGAGTGGCAGAACGGTTTAGTTTTTAAAGCGACCTCGGGTACTGGACACGAATTGGTGATGGACGGCAACAAAACAGTTGCCGCTTCACCGATGGAGTTGGTGTTAGCCGCCGCCGGCGGTTGTGCTTCGGTTGATGTGGTAAGCATTTTAGAGAAAGCACGCCAACAGGTGACCGGTTGCCGTTGTGAGGTTGCTGGTGAGCGCGCCGATGCTGTCCCTGCGGTGTTTACCAAAGTGCACTTACACTTTGTGGTGACAGGGCATGATGTTGCTGAAAAGCATGTTGAACGTGCGGTCCAGCTTTCTGCGGATAAATACTGTTCGGTTGCGAAAATGCTTGAAGCATCGGTAACCATTACCCATAGCTACAGTATCGAGCAGGCCAACTAGGTGAACTACCGTCATAGTTATCATGCCGGCAACTTTGCCGATGTGTTAAAGCACGCCCTGCAATGGGTGTGCTTGTCCTATTTGCGGCAAAAAGAAAAGCCGTTTTGGTTGCTTGATACCCATGCGGGCATCGGTATGTACGACTTGCTGGGTGAGCAAGCAACAAAAACGGGCGAGTGGCAAGAAGGCATTGCCCGCATTCTAGCCGCAGAGCAGGTGCCAGCAAGTATTCAGGGCTATGTTGAGACGATACAAGCCTTGAATGATGATGCAAGCTTGCGCTGGTATCCTGGCTCGCCTTATCTGGCTGCAGCGCAGTTGCGTGCACAAGATCAGCTGGTTTTGTGCGAGCTCCACCCTGAAGACGCCCAGTCATTGCTGGAAAATGTGCAGCAGGGCTTTCCGCAGCGTGGACAAATTAAGGTCGAGACACAGCGCAACGGTTATGCAGCCTTAAAAGCGTTAACACCACCACCGATTAAACGCGGAATGGTGCTTATTGATCCTCCGTTTGAACAACCTGATGAGTTTGCCCAGATTGTGCGCGCTTTGGCAGAAGGCACACGGCGTTGGGCGAACGGTACTTATGTGGTGTGGTATCCGATTAAAGACCCGCTGGCGATCGGTGAGTTTCACCAGCAGGTTGCTGACTTACCTCAGGTCGATAAGGCTTTTGCGGTAGATCTATTGGTGCGTGCACCGGTGGATGCGAAAAAGATGAATGGCTGCGGCATGCTGTTTGTGAACCCGCCGTACGGGGTACTACAGCAACTTAATCCATTACTTGATTTCTTGTTACCCCACCTCGCCCAAGATCGTGGTGCTGAGTGGCAGGGACGTTGGCTGGTTGGTGAGCAAGCTTAACGCTTGAGCCAACCAGGCTTACCGCCGTGCTGTTTGGCAAACATCATTTCTTCAATTAGCGGCGCTAAAATCAATTCCATCGCAAACACCATCTTGCCGCCCGGAACCACTAAGGTATTCATGCGCGACATAAATGAACCGTCGATCATTTGTAGGTAATACGGGAAGTTGACGTTGCGCATGCCGCGAAAACGAATTACCACAAAGCTCTCATCCAGTGATGGAATATCTTTAGCACTAAATGGGTTTGAGGTATCAACCGTAGGCACGCGTTGAAAGTTAATATGTGTACGAGAGAACTGCGGCACAATATGGTGAATGTAGTCCTCCATACTGCGGACGATACTTTGTGTGACGGCTTCACGACTGTGACCACGCTCGGCGGTGTCGCGTAACAGCTTTTGAATCCATTCCAAGTTAACGATGGGCACCATACCAATAAGCAAATCGACATATTGCGAAACATCGTGCTTTTCGGTTACAACACCTCCGTGAAGCCCCTCATAAAAAAGTAAGTCAGTGGCTTCTGGAAGAGGCTCCCATGGCGTGAAGGTGCCAGGCATTTGGTGATAAGGAACGGCGTCATCAAAATTGTGTAGATAACGACGTACCTCGCCTTGGCCAGATGCACCGTATTCGCGAAACAGCGCTTCGAGGCGATCAAAAGCATTGGCCTCAGGGCCAAAGTAGCTAATGTGACGGCCTTGCTCTTGCGCTTTACGAATGGCGACGTCCATTTCTGGACGGGAGTAGCGATGGAAGCTATCGCCTTCGACACAGGCTGCAGTGATATTCTGCGACCGAAAAATATGTCGTAAGGCCTGACTAGTTGTCGTTGTTCCGGCTCCAGAAGAACCCGTTACCGCAATGATTGGATGCTTTACCGACATGCGAACTCCGTTAATAATTGAATAATTGTTATACGGGCTCGCAACCGAGTGGTCAAGTAACGCCGGTGTTAGTAATGGGGAGGGACTTCATCCGCTGGGTTTGTCGATGACGGGTCATCGTTGCGCTCTTGTAGCTGTTGAAAGCGCTCACCAAGCAGCTTGAGCTTATGTTCGAGCTGTTGAATTTGATGGAATTGTTGGGTCACCAATTGATTCAAGGTTTCAATGGTATCGTCTTGAAAGGCGACGCGACTTTCAAGGTCTGCAATTTGTGTGATGATTGCGTTAGTGTGCTTTTCAGCCATAGGCAAATGCCCCACTTTATGTGTAGTATAGGAACCGCAACGCATTAGACCCTGTTAACAGCAAGAATTCAATCTTGGAGTAAAAGGAATGAGTTATTTAAAGAAAACATTTGCGATCAGCATCATTGCGCTCGCAATTTCTGGATGTACACAAGAAAAACAAGAAGCGTATCCAGTTTCTGAACAGGTGCCGACCGAAGAACAAGCAAAAATGGCTTATGCACTGGGTGCATCTGTAGGTACGTTCGTTGGCGGCAACCTTGATGAACAAGATAAAATGGATTTCGTTCTTGATCGTCAATTGGTCATCGCTGGCTTTGTTGATTCATTAAAAGACACTTCTAAGTTATCTGATGAAGAAACTGAAGAACTGTTGATGGCCATGCAGAAGCAGTACACCGAATTGAAAACCTCTAAGCTAGGTGCGGCGTCACAAGCTGAAGGTGATGCTTACCGTGAAGAAAATGCGGCCAAAGACGGCGTGCAAGTGACCGAGTCTGGTTTACAGTACGAAGTGCTTACCGCAGGTGAAGGTGGTGCGAAACCAACTGCCGAAGACGTGGTTGAAGTGCACTATGAAGGCACCTTGATTGACGGTTCTGTATTCGACAGCTCTGTTGAGCGTGGCAAACCAGCCGTATTCCCTCTCAACCGCGTGATCGCCGGTTGGACCGAAGGGGTTCAGTTGATGAGCGTAGGTGATAAATACCGTTTCGTTATTCCACCTGAACTAGCTTACGGCGATCGTGAAGTGGGTAATGGCGCGATTCCACCAAAATCAACTTTGGTTTTCGAAGTTGAATTGTTGGACATCAAAGAGAAGCCAGAACAGCCTGCAGCTGATGTCGAAGTTGAAGGCGAAGGCGAAGCGAACCAAGGTTAAGGTGCGCTGCGAGAAACAAAAAAAGCCGCTTGTAGAAGCGGCTTTTTTTATGGGGTATTAGAGTAACCGGTGCTGCTCAAGCGCGTGGAGCAGTCGATCTTCAAACTCCATCCGTAGCTCTAGCGCCTCACCAAGTGAGGAGAGCTGCTGATCGAAACCATTGAGCTCTTCACCGTCGTTCAAGTCACCGTATGCGTCGTTGAAATCGAGCGCGATCACTGTTGTGTCACTGATTAGAGGGAAGACATCTTCAGCCAACTCCTGTGTTGCTTTTGGCGCATCGGTACAGTTTGAGATGATACGGTCGTAGATCTCAAAATGACCTGCGGAAATGTAATCCATGAGTAAGCCACAGAAATTACGAATGTCGCGCGTTGCTGGTAGTGCTTGACTGTCGCGCTCATAGGGCGGAAGTCCTGCCAATTTAAAGTAGTCGATCAGGAGACTTTGGCGTTCATGTAACCAGGTATCAATGGCGGTATGAGCTCCTCCCCATCGCTGCTTCGCTTGTTCTTGTTTCTTCAGCATGGTTGTCCCCCCTTGTTTGTGCATAGAGTCAATCTTCCGATGATGCTAAGCTAAGGTCAACCGTTTTTATTGCATAGTAAGTGATTCCCTATGACCAAACCTTATCAACGCCCGTCTGGCGATGAGCCAGCATGGTGGTTTATTTGTTCCGCGGGTGAATTGATTCTCACCGAGCACGCCTTACCCCCACATGGTCGTAAAGATGACCTGCCGCTGCCAGATATTGATGAGTATCAAGTGGTGTGGTTAGGAGAGTTGCGCGAGCGTAGCTGCTACCTCGTCGTCGCCGATCTCAATGATGATGCGTTCGCAGCTTTGGGTGACTTCAGTTCGTTGCGTGCGCTGATTGATGCGCAAGATGATGAGCTCTTCATGATGGCAGCACGGGCGAAACAAGTAACCGAGTTTTTGACCACCCATCGCTACTGTGGGCGCTGCGGTACGCGGATGCAAGCGGTGGATTGGGAGCTAGCGATGCAATGTCATGCCTGTCAACATCGCTGTTATCCACGTATTTCGCCGTGCATTATTGTCGCGATTCGAAAGGGAGACCAGATCTTGCTGGCGCGTGGCGAACGCCATCGTCCAGGTTTGTACTCGGTACTCGCGGGCTTTGTTGAGGCGGGTGAGAATTTGGAACAAACCGTGGCACGTGAAGTCATGGAAGAAGCTGGTATTAAAGTAAAAAACGTCCAGTACCTTTGCAGTCAGCCGTGGCCGTTTCCAAACTCATTGATGATGGGCTTCACTGCGGAATGGGCCGAAGGTGACCTACACTTTGACCCCTTTGAACTTGAAGATGGTGGTTGGTATCGCTTTGATGCGCTGCCAGATATTCCGCAACAGGGAACAATCGCAAATAAATTGATCCATGCCGTAAAAAAGCAAATAGATCGAGAATCAGGTGCGGGAGACTGATAGAATAGCGCGCACTTATTAGCTAGCTGAATTAAGGGTAGTCGAAACACGATGAGTACTTTGCAGAATGATCTCTACTTGCGCGCCTTATTGCGCGAACCGACCGAACGTACGCCGATTTGGATGATGCGCCAAGCAGGGCGTTATTTACCTGAGTACCGTGCGGTACGTCAGCAAGCCGGGGATTTCATGGCGTTGTGTAAGAACGCTGAGTTGGCCTGTGAAGTAACCTTACAGCCACTGCGCCGTTTCCCTTTAGATGCGGCAATCTTGTTTTCTGACATCTTGACCATTCCGGATGCGATGGGGTTAGGGCTTTACTTTGAAGCCGGTGAAGGTCCTAAGTTTGAACGTCCCGTGCGTGATATTAAAGCGATTGAAAAGCTTGGCGTACCCGATCCAGAGCAAGAGCTTGGCTATGTGATGAACGCGGTTCGTACCATTCGTCATGAATTACACGGTAAAGTCCCCTTGATTGGCTTTTCGGGGAGCCCGTGGACGCTGGCGACCTATATGGTCGAAGGTGGCAGCACCAAAAACTTCAGTTTAGTGAAGAAAATGATGTTTGCTGAGCCACAAGCCATGCATTTATTGCTCGATAAACTGGCTCAGTCGGTCACCAGCTATTTGAACGCGCAGATTGCTGCGGGTGCACAGGCGGTGATGATTTTCGATACTTGGGGTGGGGTGTTGAGTCCGCGTGACTATCGCGAATTCTCGTTGCGTTATATGCAGCAAATCGTTGACGGCCTTACCCGTGAAGCGGACGGTCGCCGTGTACCGGTCACTTTGTTTACCAAAAATGGCGGTGCGTGGTTAGCTGATATGGCGGCAACAGGTGTAGATGCGCTTGGGGTTGACTGGACCACTGACCTTGCTGATGCCCGTTCGCGCGTTGAAGATAAAGTTGCGTTGCAAGGTAACATGGACCCGAGCATGTTGTATGCGTCGCCACAGCGTATTGAAGAAGAAGTCGCTACGATTCTCGCAAGCTACGGGCATGGGCATGGCCATATCTTTAACCTTGGTCACGGCATTCATCCAGAAGTCGATCCAGAGCATGCTGGCGCCTTTATTGAGGCTGTACATAAACTAAGCCCTGCGTATCACCGTTAATTTGCGGTAGACCTCAAACTATCGGCGGTAAGCGGTGCTGCCGCCGATGCTCATCACGTTACAATATTGCCCTATTTTTTCAAATTCCTTAACAAGGGATCTCCGAGGGGCATGTTGTGACCAAGCTTTTTAATCCTATTTCACTCGTCGTAGTCCTCCTCGCAGTTGCTGCGGTCTACTTTAGTTTTCTCCATACACCAAGCGTTGAAGAACAGCGTCCGCAGCGCGCGGTCCCGGTAAAAGTGACCGAGGTTGTCAAACAACCGTTTCGCGACATTATTGAGTCTTTAGCAACCGCCCGCGCCAACGAGTCGGTAATGATTACCGCACAAGCGCAAGATAAAGTTGTCGCGGTTCACTTTGATGACGGTGACACGGTTGCGACCGGGCAATTACTGGTCGAGCTCGATGCTCGCGAAGAGCAGGCGCGCGTCCAAGAGTTAAAGTTCCGTCTTGCCGAGGCCTCTCGCCAATATCAACGCCTACAAGACCTACGCAAGCAAAATGCCGCATCGGCGCAACAAGTTGAAGCACAAGATGTGGTGGTGAAAGAGATTGTCGCCGCCTTAGAAGTTGCGGAAACCCAGTTGGCGCAAAAGCGAGTACTGGCACCTTTTGATGGCCGTTTAGGTATTCGTCAAGTGAGTCTTGGCTCGTTGGTGACGCCAGGACAGCAAATCACCACTTTGGATGACATCACGCCGATCAAACTTGATTTTAATGTACCAGAATTGTTCTTTGCCAGTTTGGCCGTGGGACAAACGGTGACGGCCATCAGTGGTGCGTATCCAGAGCATGAATTCAAAGGCACCATCCGCAGTATTGATTCTCGTGTAGACCCGGTGACGCGTTCGATTCTGGTGCGCGCGGAAGTTTCCAATAGTGAAGGGTTGTTGCGTCCAGGAATGTTGCTCCGAGTGCAATTGCTCCGGAGTGTCGATACCGTGATGCAATTGCCTGAACGTGCGATTGTGCCGTTAGATAGCCGCCATTTTGTCTACGTGTTGAATGACGACAACACGGCGTCACAGCGACAGGTCTCTATTGGACGTCGTCGCCCAGGTATGGTTGAGGTTATTGACGGCTTAGAAGTAGGCGAACGTGTGGTAACTGACGGTATTGTGCGGATGCGTGATGGCATTGCTGTGACCGTGAAGGAGGGCTAAGTCATGTTGCTCTCAGATGTCTCGGTAAAACGTCCGGTTTTTGCCACGGTTATTAATATCTTACTGATTGTTTTTGGGATTGTTTGCTTCAGCATGTTGCCGTTGCGTGAATACCCAGATATCGACCCACCCATTGTCTCGATCAGTACCAGCTATCCTGGCGCTTCGGCAGAAATTGTGGAAACGCAAATTACGCAAATTATCGAAGACCGTATCAGTGGTATTGAGGGCATTAAAAATATCAGCTCTAGCAGTCGCAACGGACGCTCATGGATCTCGATTGAGTTTACCCTTGATCGTGATGTTGATGCTGCTGCAAACGATGTGCGTGACCGTGTCTCACGAGTTTTGGATAACCTTCCGGAACAAGTTGATCCGCCGGAAGTGTCAAAAGCCAACTCTGATGAGTCGACGGTGGTTTGGTACAACCTACGTAGCGAGAACTTAAACATTCTCGAGCTGACCGATTATGCCGATCGTTACATCGTCGACCGCTTGTCTGTGGTCGATGGCGTCGCACGAGTGAACCTTGGCGGCGAACGTCGTTATGCGATGCGGGTGTGGCTTGACCGTGACGCCATGGCCGCCCGTGGCATTACCGTGACCGATATCGAACAGCGCTTGCGCGCCGAAAACGTCGAGCTGCCAGCCGGTGAGGTCGAGTCGGTTGACCGTGAGTTTAGTGTGCGCGTGGCGCGCACCTATCTGACGCCGGAGCAGTTTAAGTTACTCAGTATCAGCCGTGGGGATAACGGTCAGTTGATTCGTTTAGGAGATATTGCTCGCGTCGAAATGGGCTCCGAAGACGACAAAACTGAGTTCCGCGGTAATGGTATTAACATGATTGGTATCGGCGTGATCAAGCAGTCGAAAGCCAACACCCTCGAAGTGGTGGAGAATGTTCGACGGGAAATCGAGAACATTCAACGTACGTTGCCTGAGTCGATGTTTATTGTGCCAAGTTATGACTCGTCAATTTTCATTAAAGGTTCGATTGATGAGGTTTATAACACCTTAATTATTGCAATGGCGTTGGTGGTCGTTGTCATTTATCTGTTCCTCGGCAACATTCGCGCAACGCTGATTCCTGCCCTGACAGTGCCGGTCGCCATTATTGCATCTTACATCGCCCTTTTTGCCATGGGTTTCTCGGTCAACTTGCTGACCTTGTTAGCCTTGGTACTGGCGATTGGTCTGGTGGTCGATGACTCGATTGTGGTACTGGAAAATATTTATCGCCGCGTTGAAGCTGGTGAACCGCCTTTGCTCGCTGCTTATCGTGGTGCGCGCGAGGTCGGTTTTGCGGTTGTGGCGACCACCTTAGTGCTGATTTCGGTGTTTGTGCCGTTGGCGTTTCTAGACGGCAATATTGGTCAGTTGTTTACTGAGTTTGCCTTAGCGATTGCAGCGGCAGTGCTCTGTTCAAGTTTGGCGGCGCTGACCTTATCGCCGATGCTAAGCTCGAAAATTTTACAGCGCCGTGAACGCACCAGCCGTTTTGGGATTGCCGTGGATCGTTTCTTCAACCGTGTTGAAACAGGGTATGGGCGTTGGCTCAAGCGAACGATGGCGTATCCTTGGCTGGCGGTCGTGTTGGTGGTATTGGCGGGTACTTTGTCGTACAGCTTATTAAAGCTTGTGCCACAAGAATTTGTGCCGCCGGAAGACCGTGGCACTTTCTTTGTCATGGTACGGAGCGCCGAAGGTGCCAGTTTTGAGTCAAATGCCGCACATATGCGTGAAATTGAAGCGCTCTTGTTGCCCTACCTCGATGAAGGCAAGATTGACCGCTTATTGATTCGCTCACCGGGCTGGGGCAGTTCAGCGGGGGTTGCGATTGTCGGTGCGGTACCATTTGCCGAGCGCGATTGGAGCACCTTCACCTTAATGGATGAAGTTAGTCAAAAACTCAACCAAGTTGCAGGTGTACGCGGCTTTGCGTTTATGCGTAGTGGTATTTCTGGGGGGAACGGCCGGCCCGTGCAATTTGTGTTGCAGGGCAATACGTATGAACAGCTTGCCGCGTATCGCGACATCGTGATTGAAGAGGCGAGTAAGAACCCTAATTTGTTAGAGCTTGATAGCGATTTCAAAGAGACCTTGCCACAGCTGCTGATTCGTATTGATCAAACGCGTGCTGCCGACCTTGGCGTGTCGGTGGGGGACATTGGCCGTACGCTGGAAACCATGCTTGGCGAGCGGCGGGTTACCACCTACCTCGATCGTGGTGAAGAGTACGATGTTATTTTGGAAGGTGAACGTTCGGATTATCGTGATCCCTCTGCGATTGACCAGATCTATGTGCGTTCAGATGCGACAGGGCAACTGATTCCATTGTCGAATTTGGTAACCATTGAGGAGCGCGCGACGTCTGGCGTGTTAAACCGCTACAACCGGATGCGTAGTGTCACCATTGAGGCGAATTTAGCGGAAGGCTACTCCCTCGGTGATGCTTTGGCGTATTTAGAAACCATTGTGCATGAGAAGCTGCCTGAAGACGTGTCGATTGATTACAAAGGTGAGTCGCAGCTGTACCAAGAAAGTGGTAACTCAGTCATTTTTGTCTTCATTTTGGCATTACTGGTGGCGTATTTGGTGTTGGCTGCGCAGTTTGAGAGTTTTATTCATCCCTTGGTGATCATGCTAATGGTGCCGGTGGCGATTCTAGGTGCGGCAATAGGGCTCTACTTTACCGACTTAACGCTCAATATTTATAGCCAAATTGGTATCGTGATGCTGATTGGCTTGGCGGCGAAGAACGGTATTCTGATTGTGGAGTTTGCCAACCAGTTACGCGACGCCGGTTACAGCTTCGATGACGCGGTTAGTAAAGCGTCACAACAACGTTTACGCCCTATCGTGATGACGGCGTTTACTACCTTGATGAGCTCGCTGCCGTTGATTTTAGGGTCAGGTCCTGGTGCGGAAAGTCGGATGGTGATTGGTACGGTGATCTTCTGCGGTGTTGCACTATCGGCATTCTTAACGATGTTCGTGATCCCCGCGCTGTATTCGGTACTGGCACGCAACACCACGTCGCCGATGGCACTCACGCATGAGCTTGATGCCTTAGCGGCACAGCATCCGACACGGCAAGAGGAACCGCATTAGTCGATAGGATAAAGTTCTTGGGGCGCCATTGGGCGCCCTTTGAGTATATTGCGCGCAGCCGCAGGGTGATTACAAAAAATCCCATCAACTCCCATGGCATCGAGCTCAAGAATATCTTCGGGCTCATCGACGGTAAACACAAAGACCTTTAAACCACGTTGATGTGCGTCGTCGACAAAGGCTTGGGTCACAAAATCGACGTCGATATGTACTGACCATGCGTTGAGCTGGGCAGCAAAGGCTGCATAATCGAGCGGGCAAGCGGTAGTGAGTGCGCCGAGGTATTGTGCGGGATGATCGTCCTTAAGTTGCTTTAACCAGTGATGATTAAAGCTTGAGACCAGCAGTTGCTCATTGCGAAAACCATGTGCCGTGACAGCATGACGTAAATGACGTGTGAGCCCGCGCGTGATATCTGCGCCTTTGAGTTCAATATTGACCAAACAACGCCCGGCAATAAACGCTAGCGCCTCATCGAGCGTTGGTACTGGCTGCTGACCAAAGACTTTTAACTTGCGAACTTGCGCCAAAGTCAGGTCTTGTAAGCGTCCTGGATGGGCTGTTAAACGGGTAAGATAACGGTCGTGGAAGACAATCCACTCGTCTTGCAGGGGGTAAATATCAAGTTCGATGCCATCCGCGCCAGCATCGAGCGCCCGACCAAAAGCACTCAGGGTATTTTCTGGTGCTTCAAAACTGGCGCCGCGATGGGCAAGGATGAGCATGCCGTGGGCCTTACTTAATCGTCGATCTCACCAAGTATTTCACCCATCCGTGTGACGCTACCTGGTTCAAGATCATCATCAAAATCGATGGCATCTTCTGGAAAGGTCAGAACGACCGTGGAGCCGAGTTTAAAGTGGCCCATCTCTTCGCCTTTCTTCAGTTGGATCGCGTTATCACCCGACGCTGGATAATCCCAACTATGCACATGTGCACCCGTTGGAGGCGTCACAGTGCCAGCCCAGACAGTACCGATGCTTGCGACAATAGTGGCACCGACGAGCACCATCGCGAAGCGGCCGAACTCACCGTCGAAAATCGCGACAACGCGCTCGTTACGGGCAAAAAGGTTGGGCACATTGGCTGCCGTCAGAGGGTTCACAGAAAAGAGGTCACCAGGAACGTAAATCATCTTCCGCAAGGTGCCATCGCACGGCATATGAATGCGGTGGTAGTCTTTGGGTGCCAAGTAAATGGTGGCGAACTTACCATTCCGGAACGGGTGGGCGTCACGCGGGTCACCGCCGAGCAACTCAGTCAGGCTATAGTCGTGGCCTTTGGCTTGGAAGATACGTCCGTCATCAATGTTACCGAGCTGGCTCACCGCGCCATCAACCGGGTGTGCGAGTTGATCGTCGTCTTGCGCCAACATGGGGCGTAATCCTGGTTTTAGGTAGCGCGTGAAAAACTCATTAAAGGTTTTATAAGCTTTAGGACTTTCGTGTAGTGCTTCGCTCATATCGATTTTATAGGTGCGGATAAACCAGCGGATAAACAGCTGGGTAAACCAGCCTGCACGTGCCGCGGCAAACTTACCGACCAAACGCGATAACGCGTGTTTAGGGGTAAGGTACTGCGCCTTAATTTTTACGTCGTCCCAATTCACTTTTTACTACCTCGTGGTATCGCTCGTGATGGCTTGTTACTTGCCATTGATTCTATGATCTTGTGGAAATTGTACAACCGAAGTGTGTGTAAATCACCTGATTCTGCTGCGTCTTGTAGCGCGCAACCGGGGTCTTGAGGCTGATGTTTACAATCACGGAATTTACATTGGCCGAGGAACGGACGGAAATCGGTATAGCACCACGCTACTCGGCTTTCTTCCAAGTGCCATAAGGCAAACTCACGAATCCCTGGCGAGTCGATCAGGTAACCGCCCTGTGGCAACGGGTATCGGGTTGCCACCGTGGTGGTATGCTGACCCAAACCTGAATTGGTAGAAATGGCACCAACATCTGCATTAATGTTTGGCAACAGCGCATTCACTAGCGACGATTTTCCTACGCCTGATTGTCCTACCACAATAGAGACATGATCTTGCAATAAGGTCTGAATGCTATCCAAACCACCTTGGGTGGTCGCGCTGACCATCAGTACTTGGTAGCCGATGTCGCGATACATCGCTAGCGTGGTCGTGATGTCATGCTGGACTTCTTCAGGTTGTTCGGCAAGCAGATCGGCTTTATTTAAGACGATAATGGGGGTAATCCCAATATCTTCACAGGCGACAATATAACGGTCAATAATTTGACTGGAAAACGCAGGTAGGACACTGGAAACTACCAAAATTTGATCGATATTGGCCGCAACGGGCTTAATACCATCGTAGTAGTCAGGGCGGCTGAGGAGTGACTGGCGCTCTTGGACCGCTTCGATGACACCTTGCTCACCTTGTTCCAGTTGGTTCACAAAACGCCGCCAGACCACATGGTCGCCGCAGACTAAACTTTCGATACTACGACGAATATGGCAGCGGAAAGGCTGATCATCTGCGCTCGCGACAATTGCGTGCTGACCAAAACGACTCACAATAACGCCGGTTTCTGCAGCGGCTAAGTTGGCATCATCAATCTCTGCGGCAATCTCGACTTGCTGCAGACGTTTTTGCTGATTAGCGCGCACGCGCCGTAGCTGGCCTTTGTTTAGTTTCCTATGTTTCCCCACAGGGCTCCTTACTTCAATCACGCGATGGTCTCGTCTGTATTCTACAATATTCTGCGCCATGAGTTGTGTCTAAGCGTCGAATTTCGCACAATAGGTCTAAATTTCTAGGTAAAGGCAGTGAACATGAGTGCTACAGCGGACCGTTTGATTTGGATTGATCTTGAGATGACGGGCCTAGATCCCGAGCATGACGTGATTATTGAAGTGGCAACGATTATTACCGACCAACAATTGAATGTGTTGGCCGAAGGCCCAGTGATTGCAGTACATCATAGTGACGAAGTTCTGGCGCGTATGGATGACTGGAATGTCCGCACGCACACTGGGTCAGGCTTGGTGGCGCGGGTGCAGAGCAGCAATCATGACACAGCAAGCGCTGAACAGCAGACGCTGGCCTTCTTAGCGCAATGGTGCACGCCGGGTAGCTCACCTATTTGCGGCAATAGTATCTGCCAAGATCGTCGCTTTTTGGCACGTTACATGCCTCGCTTAGAAGCGTTTTTCCATTACCGCAACCTAGATGTTTCGACGGTGAAACAACTCGCGAAGTATTGGGCGCCTGAAGTTGCTGCCGGCGTGAAAAAGCAAGGGACACATACGGCTTTGGCTGATATTCGTGAGTCGATCGATGAATTGCAGCACTATCGTGCACACTTTTTCGACATTCAATCGTGATAACCCTAAAAATCGGTTGCAAAGCGCGGCGAATTCAGTAAAATTCGCCTCCGTTGTCGCAAATGACAGCGCTGAAGTTGATGCGGGAATAGCTCAGCTGGTAGAGCACAACCTTGCCAAGGTTGGGGTCGCGAGTTCGAATCTCGTTTCCCGCTCCAAACTTCAACTTCGAATACCTTTCTTGATGCGGGAATAGCTCAGCTGGTAGAGCACAACCTTGCCAAGGTTGGGGTCGCGAGTTCGAATCTCGTTTCCCGCTCCAAATTTTTAAGCTACGGTCAGTAGCACATCCACCAAACGTTCAGTGCCATGTCGAATTGGATCGACACAAGGTAGTCCTAGACGTTGCTCGACTTCTGCACAATACGCTTGCGCTTCAGTTTCACTCACAGACGACGTATTGACCGCGACACCAATCACTTTTGCCGCAGGGTTAGTCATCCGTGCCATCTGTTCATTGAGGGCAATGGTTTCTTCTAAGCTCGGCAATGGACGGTTATCGATAGCGCGCATACTACTGCGACCTAGCGCATGACAGACAATGAGCGCGTCGGCTTGAGCGCCGTGCAATAAGCCTAAACTGACGCCGGCAAAGGCAGGGTGATAAAGCGAGCCTTGGCCTTCGATGATGTCCCAATGCTCTGCCGTATTGGCAGGGGCCAATTGCTCGACTGCACCGGCAATAAAGTCGGCGACCACGCAGTCCACCGCAATACCTTCACCGGCAACTAAGATGCCGCTTTGCCCTGTGGCACGAAAGGTGCTTGGTACCTGTCGCTGTTGCAAGGCCCGCCAAATACTTAGCGAAGTGTACATTTTGCCAACGGAACAGTCGGTTCCAACTGTAAGTAGGCGCTTACCTTCCCGTTGATAGCCTTTGCCAGTGCGCAGGCGTCCAGATGGATGGCGAATATCGTGGAGCTGGCGGCCGAACTCGGCAGCGGTTGCAACCAATTCTGGATAGTCAGTGAGGCGGTCATGCAAACCACTAATGACATCTAAACCTGCCCGTAAGGCGTGCTGAATCATCGGTAGCCAATTTGGATCTAAGTGGCCCCCGCTGTTGGCAAAGCCAAGCACGAAACTTTTTGCACCTTGCTGAGCCGCTTCGTCAATGGACATTTCTGGGCAGCCTGTGGTGACGGTACAGCCCGGTAAACGGTATTCACCAATACATTTTTCTGGGCTCCAATCGGCAGCACTGCGTGCCATTTTGATACTCAATGGGTCCTGAGCATCGCCGATGAAAAGTAAGTAAGGGGTAGCAAGGTTTTGCATGGTTATAGGTTCCATCAAATGACGATGTCGCAAAGCTTACCGCGACCAGCGCAAATAGCTAATGAATAAGCGAGGGGAAGGTATAACCTTAGGTTATTAAGTCAGTCACAGCGCCACGCAAGTAAGGTAAAAAACTCTGGGTCACTTTCGCCAGAGGCTTGTCGGTTAAATGCAAGGCCCGGATCGGGCAGTGCAGCGGTGGGTCAAGATCTGCCATGGCGACTGACGCGGCCGGGTTACCTAGTGCCGAGAGCGTATCGATAACGCAGCAGCCCAGTCCGCGAGCGACTAAACGGGCGGCGATGAAGTAAGTGTCCACTTGCTGTGTACTTTGCGGTGTTAGCTGCGCTTGTTCGAGTTGCTGCCAGATCAGTTGGCCGACAGGGCCGCTGTCAAAAATATCGATCAGTGGGTGCTGAACCAGCGTATGCCAACTTAGTTGCTGGGGGCGTTGTGGAAAAGTGTCCACGGCATAGAGAGCTCGAATGGGCACATCGGCAATAGCAATGGCGGTGAGCGCTGGGTAGTGTGGCGGGGCAAAGCCGATGGCGAGGTCGGCTTTGCGCTGTTGTAGGGTCGGTAAAATTTCATCATGATGCACGGTTTGAACACGAAAGCGCACGCCCGGATGTTGACGCTGGAACGCAGCAATAGCGTCAGGCACCACATTAAAACCAAGCGCTGGGGTGATGGCCAAATCAATAGTGCCCTGAGCATCACGGCGTAAGTTTTGTGCCAAGCTTTGTACGCCTTGCAATTGGCGGTACAGCAACTCGATTTCTGGGAATAACGTATGGGCTTCAGCGGTCGGGAGCAGCTTGCCACGTTCACGTTTGAACAAGGCAAAGCCGAGTTGCTGCTCAGCATGAGCGAGGGTTTTTGATACCGCCGGTTGGGAGATATGTAATACTTGTGCTGCTTGGGTCAAGGAGCCGGTGAGGTAAATAGCATGAAAGACTTCAATATGACGAAGACGCATGGACGTTTGGCCCTTAAACCTACAAAATGAAACAATAAGTGCATCATCCTAGCTGACGGAGAGAAATTGATCTACATCGCTCATAGCTTTGCGCTGCCCTCGTTAGTGCCTGCCTTGTCGGCAGCGCTACTCCCAAGTGAGCAGCTTCAGGCCGAAAGTTATCAAAGTCCACAGCGTGCGTTACAGTATTTGGCGGGGCGCGGACTGTTACGCTGGTTGGTGTGTCAAACCCAAGCCGTTGCGGCGGAGCAGGTTGTGATCACACGGGCAGAGAATGGTGCACCGCTATTGACGATCAAAGGCGAGCCTTGGTCTTGCTCCATTAGTCACAAGTCGGGTGCAGTGATGGTGGCCTATACTCGCCGAGGAACCTTGGGCATTGATATCGAAGAAATGCGCTTACGAAAACGTCATGAAGAGCTTATCGATGCGTTTGCTGAAGGTTTTATGCGCGGTGTTTCGGTGGCTGACCGCGCGCAGTTTTATCAGCGTTGGACGCTCGCCGAAGCAGTGACTAAAGCGCGTCAAGGTAAGCTGCTGGCAACCTTACGAGAGGCGCCGGAACAGTACTTAGCGCAGGCGAGGTTTGTCGATGAGGCGCAGCATATGTTGTGTATTTATGCGGCGAAGAGCGTCGGTGACGGCCGCAGCCAGTGGTGGCAAGTGACCGTCACGGATACACAGCAGTTATTTATCAGCGAAGTGCGCTAGGTCAGCTTTTAACGCCGCCCCGGCAATAAAGGTGCCGGCACCGCATTGATATTCGCTGTCACTGGCAAATTCGTTGTGTTTATAGTTCGAACGGATATTCACAACCGCATCGTAGCCTTGTTTTTGGGCGGCGTCTTGCAGCACTTTCAATGCCGATAACATAACCCAGCGACAGGCTTCTTCATCGGACTTGTTGAAGGCGTTGGTTTTACGACTGGTGGTCACTTCTTTTGAGCGCTCGACTTCCGGGTGCGACTGGCCCGCAAAGTAAATAGGGACATCGAGCAAGACACTTTTGGCATCTGCGGAGTCAAGTAATTCTTGCAGTGGCAGGGTCAGTACGTCATCGCGAGCCTGCGCCGCGCTTGCGAATAATGTCAGTGCGAGAACTGCAACGAATGCTTTAAATTTCATGTGTATTTCCTTATAGCTAGGGGGTTAGTTCCAACGTTTAAAAATAAGCGAGGTATTGATACCACCAAACGCAAAGTTATTGCTCATGATGAGATCGGTTTGTAGATGTTTTGGCGTCTCGACAATATAGTCAAGGGCACCACACTCAGGGTCGATGTCGGTTAAGTTGAGGGTCGGGGCAAACCACCCCTCGTTCATCATTTCGATACTGGCCCACGCTTCGATGGCACCACAGGCACCCAAGGTATGGCCGAGATAGCTTTTCAGGGAGCTGATTGGCATGCGCTCTCCAAACACGCTGGCAGTGGCTTGTGATTCTGCGATATCGCCACGCTCCGTGGCAGTGCCGTGCGCATTGACATAACCAATTTGTGCTGGTTCAAGTTGCGCATCGGCGAGCGCTTGGCGAATGGCGATTTCCATTGTTGCCGCCGTCGGCTGGGTCACGTGCGCGCCATCAGTGTTAGTGCCAAAGCCGACCAACTCTGCGTAAATGGTTGCGCCACGAGCTTTCGCGTGCTCAAGCTCTTCTAAAATGAAGGTGCCGGCGCCTTCACCGATGACCAAACCATCGCGCTGGCGATCAAAAGGTCGCGGAGTTTGTTTGGGTTGGTCGTTGGTGGTGCTGGTAGCGTACAAAGTATCAAAAACCACTGCTTCAGAAGGGCATAGGGCTTCGGCACCACCGGCCACCATCAGTTGTTGTTGACCGTACTTAATCGCTTCATAGGCATAGCCGATAGCTTGTGAAGCAGAGGTGCAGGCCGAACTGGTGGTGTACATACGGCCTTTCAGACCGAAGTAAACGCCTACGTTCACCGCGGTCGTATGCGCCATACTTTTGATGTAAGTGGTGGCATTGATGCCGGTCATATCGTGCTTGGCGAGCATGTTGCCAAACACAATCATTTCCTCAGTAGAACCTGTGGATGAACCATAGGCGACACCACACCGACCGTCGCTTAGGCGCGGGTCATCAAGTAACCCGGCATCGATGAGAGCTACCTCAGTGGCACGCGTTGCCATCATACTGACTTGGCTCATCGAGCGTACGTCTTTGCGTGAATAATGGCTAGGGCGCTTAAAGGCGGGCTGTATCGGTGCTGCTAAACGGGTGTTTAACCCAGCAAAGGCATCCCATTCCGGCATGTGGACAACGGCATTTTCACCCTTGAGCAGGCCGTCTCGAAACGTCTGCCATGTATCGCCAAGAGCTGTGATAGCGCCCATTCCTGTTACGACCACACGTTTCATTAGACCAATCCACCATTTACCGAAAAGACTTGGCGGGTAATGTACGCCGCTGAATCTTGAAACAGATAGCCAACCAGGCCTGCGACTTCTTCAGGCTTACCTGCCCGTTGCATTGGGATCATCGACAGAATATGGTCCTGATGCTCAAGAGCTTCAGTCATGTCCGTTTCGATTAATCCTGGTGCGACACAGTTGACCGTAATCTTGCGTTTGGCAAGCTCCAAGGCGAGTGCTTTGGTCGCGCCAATAAGCCCTGCTTTTGAGGCGCTATAGTTAACTTGACCGCGGTTGCCAGCAATGCCTGACACTGAAGCTATGGTGACAATACGGCCACCTTTGCGCAGGCGAATCATTGGCATAACCAATGGCCATAGCACATTATAAAAGCCGTCGAGGTTGGTATGAATCACAGCGTCCCAGTCACTTTCAGTCAGTGCTGGGAACGCGCCATCACGCGTAATACCGGCATTACAAACCGCTCCGTAATACGCGCCATGGGCTTCAATGTCGGCTTCAATGGCGTGTTGCGCAGCGGCCCGATCGGCGACATCAAATTGCAGTAAACTAGCCTGCTGACCCAAAGCTTCGATGCTTTGACAGACAGCTTGGGCGGCAGCTTTATCACTACGACAATGAACGGCAATGTCGAAGCCTTGCTGGGCAAGTTGTAAGGCGATCGCTTTCCCGATGCCTTTGCCTGAGCCTGTGACGAGCACTCGTTTATTCATAGGTATCCTTTATAAATGCGGCCTCATCGGGCGGTTGATAAACATTCAACTTAGCTTTTGCAATCACGGTGTCGGCGTGCTGTATTTCACATTCAAAGACGCTAAGCCCCGAGCTCTCGGCATGGATCTCATGGACGTTGATAACGTACGTTTCGCCCAGGGCGAAATGGCTGACCTGACAGCGATAATTACGCGATCCTAGCAAAAAGCCAATCTTAATGTCTTGTCCGGCATCGCGATGCCGGTACCCTGCGGCGGCGGCGATGGTTTGCGCCATCAGCTCAATACCAACATGCGCAGGTAGACCCTTGAGTTCATCCCGATAGAAAAGATTGTCTTTGGTGATTGTGGCAGCGCAGGTCGCGCCTTCCTGATCACCTTTAAGAAATTGATCAATTAAACGCATTGGCGGCTGGTGTTTTATCAGTTCAGCTAATGCTGGCATGTGCGGTCTCCATCGCTGCGGCTAAACTAAAAATAAGCGAGACATTATTCCCCCCAAAGGCAAAAGAGTTGCTGAGGCAGTGGCGGACAGCGACTTTGCTTGCCTTGGTTACCAGCTGCAGTTGCGGCAGCTCAGGGTCATAGACGCCGTCATAAACATGGAGCGGTAGGCGGCCGTCGTTCTGCTGCAACGCTAACCAGCACAGGGCTGCTTCGACTGCGCCTGCTGCGCCTAAGGTGTGACCGGTCAGTGCTTTGGTGGCGCTGGCCGGTGTCGTAGCAAGCCCACAGGCAGTGACTGCTTGGGCTTCCATAGCATCGTTTAATGGCGTGCCGGTGCCGTGCAAGTTCACATAGCTAATCTCGGCTGGGCTGAGCTGGGCACGGCGCAAGGCTTGCTGCATCGCATCTTGTGCACCGCGTCCTTGCGGTTCTGGTGCCGTCATATGATAGGCATCGGAACTATGGCCAAACCCACTTAAGCTTACCTGAGGTAGTGTCGCGTCAAGCGGTTCTCGTGTGGCAATGAATAAGGCTGCAGCCTCACCTATATTGATTCCATCACGCTGTTGGCTAAAGGGGAGCGTGCGGGCTAAGGCGGTCGATTCAAGCGCATGAAAGCCGTTCAGGGTAAGCCGACATAACGAATCAACGCCTCCGACAATCACGGCATCGACCTGTTGTGCTGCCAACAGCGCTTGGGCACTGATCAAGGCGCGCGCACTGGACGAGCAGGCGATCGAAATACTGTAGCAAGGCCCCTGAACCCCTGTGTACTCGGCAATGAAATCGGCTGGCGCTGTCATCTCTTGCATGCTGTAGTGAAAGTTTTCGGGTAAGGCTTGCGTGGCGTCATAGTGACGGATGGCAGCTTCACCTTCACGAATTCCTGAGGTACTGGTACCAATAATGACTCCGACACGCTCCGCACCAAACTTGGCCTTGCAACGCTCGATGCTAGGCATGAGTTGCGCCAGTGCTGCTGCTGCAAGCTGATTGTTGCGCGTCGCGTGGTGTTTGGGTAACTCTGCAAGCGCCGGTAAACAGGTATCATCGACATGACCGGCGATAAGGTTTGGGCTGTCAGCGACACTTAAATCACAGGTGTGCATACCAGGGCTTTCACCGTTGCAGGCACGTTGCCACACCTGTTCCCCATGGTCGCCGAGTGCACACACAATACCGAGCTGATTGAGGATCATGGTTGCTCCTTAGGGTCGGTTACGGTGCTGAGCGTTTCACGAGTGATCAGGTGCAGTTCGAGGCGATAGCCTAATGCGAGATGCTCAATTTGACTGTGTTGGCCGTCGTGGGTGAGGCGCCACAAAGGAGTGCCCTCCGCATCGAGTAGCGTACGTCCGCTTGCGGTCTCAATGAGCTTGGCATCAGCAAGCTGGGGTTGTAACGCTGCGATAGGCCACGAGGCCAGCTGTAAGTTGGCGAGCACTTGCTGCATCAAGCGGGGATCGTCAAAGGGCGGGAGACCTGAGCTTTGTAGAGCACCGTCGTGTTGTATGCGTGCTCGCCAAAGTTCTTGCCCCAGGGGGCTAAGACCGACCACGGTAATACCTTGGCGCTCGCGAAGTGACGAGACCTGCATGCTTTGACTGGGCTGTTCGGGATGAAACCAGGTTAACGCCACTAACTCTTGTTGTGGGGTGCCCTGCCAAGAGGTCAGCAATTGCAGCTTGGCTGCACCTCCCAAGGGAACGTGCAGGTGCGCAGGAGTAGCCAGCATTTGACAGCCGGATAGTGCGAGCAGGGCTAAAAAACTTAGTACGTATCGGTTTGGCATAATTCAGAAACGACGCGCAGTCGACGCTCACTCTCTTTTACAAACGGGTTGCTTGTGTCCCATGCGTAGCCAGCAAGAATAGAGCAAATCATCGCTTTTATTTGTTCCTGTTGCTGACGGTAAAAAATAACATCTTGAAACGTGCAATTATACCAGCCTTTAACAAAAGTGCGGAAGGTGTCGATACCTTTTCGTAGTGGCTGACTGAACTCTGTTTCCCAGTCTACCGGTTCACCCTCTAATTCGCGCAGGACTAGCGGCACCGCCATGACCGATGACTTAAGTGCAATAGTGACACCGGAAGAAAAGACCGGATCAAGGAACTCACCTGCGTTGCCCAACAACGCGAAGCGCTTTCCGTAGAGTTGTCGCACATTGGCGGAGTAACCGGTCAGCACCTGTTCTGGGCGAATGACGTCATAGTCGCCTAAGAGCTCAACCAAAAAAGGTTCGTCTGCGACTTTTTGCCATAACGCCTCGGCAGGTGTTTGTGCTGGGTCGAAATACTCAGTGCCGCCAACCACGCCGAAACTGGCAGTGTTGTCGGCAAATGGAATGAGCCAAAACCACAGTTCAGGCTGCTTTGGGTGAACTGTGATCAAAATCTTATTCGGGTCGAATGCAGGGTGCGCAAGCTTACTACGGACATGACAAAACGCCGCTTGGCGGACGGGGAAGTCCGACGGGTACTCAAGCTCTAGCAGGCGCGGCAACACCCGTCCAAAACCACTGCCGTCGAGCAAAAAGCGTCCACAAATACGCAGCGTCGTTTGCTGCTCTAAGACGGTACAGCTTAAGGCGACGCCTTCCGGTGCGTCTAAATCGACCGCATCCACTTGGATGCCGTGTTTGACCTCTGCGCCATAAGCCGCAGCTTCATTGATCAGGAGATTATCAAAATGTTCACGTTTGATTTGATAGGTCGTACCGGGCCCAGGCGATGACTTCTTTGTAAAATCAAAATGGGTTTTGTCGCCGTCGCGATAGAAGGCTGCACCGTTTTTAAACTGAAAGCTCAAGGCTTCAGCTTCGCGTTCTACAGCAGCTAGCAAGCCTGCTTCCGCCAAATAGCTCATACATTGCGGCAACAGACTTTCGCCAATAGAAAAGCGCGGAAAGTGCTGCCGTTCAAGTACCAGCACCCGTTGCCCTGCTTGCGCAAGCATGGCTGCTGCGGCGGCGCCCGATGGACCAGCGCCGATAATGATCACATCGTAAAGAGAATGGTTGAACTGCACTAGGAATGTCCTTTGAAATAGGCGGTAGAGAGAACGGGTGCCAGCAAGGCAGTCACCCCAACCCCAACCAAAACAGTGGTGCCAAACGCGGCGATAGCAGGGGTGCTACTGAAGCTTAGTGCACCAAACGCGACCATGGTCGTTAGCGCGGAAATACTAATAGCTTGCAGTGCGTGTGCACGCTGAATGGGGCTAGCGCAAAACACCCCATAGTCGATCCCTAACACAACCACGAGCATGGCGCCGATAAGATGAAATAGGTTCAGCGCCTGACTGAGCAAGGCAACGCTAAAAGCACAAGCAATGGCGCTGATAATAATGACGATGATCTGCGTACTGATCAGGGCCCGCTGCTGTAGTTTTTCGGCGGGCAGGCGCCAGGTGAGCAGTAGCCACGCTAGGGCCAATAAACCGAGTAACCAGAGTGCCAGTTGTTGACGATACAGTGCCAGCGAATCACTGGCTTGCGTGAGGGGGTTGAAAAGCTCAGCTTGAGGCCAGTGTTGTAGCGCCTGCTTTAACGCGGCGCGGTCAGTTATATCAGCGAGGCGGATGATGGCAACGGCCGCAGCGTCATTTTCCTGAGCGTTAAAAAACGCGGGGTACAGTGGATGGTGCGCAATACCGCCTGACGTTGGCGGATAGCTCGGCGCGTCAATGCCGAGCCAACTCAGATAGGCTTGCCCCTCGGGCTGTTGCCAGAGCTTTTCCAAAGCCGCTTGGGTCGTCGCGAGTTGTTGTGGAGTCGGTACATAGTCAAACCAACTTTGCCAACGCGAGAGTATCCCTTGCTGTTGCCACTGCGGCAGCAACGCATTGATTTCGCCATATATCGGATACAGTGCAGCAATGTCTGGGCCACGCAGAAGAATCACATCGGCATCATAATAGGCGGAGGTTTGCGCGCGCACATGCTGTTCTTGTGCTAGCAAAGATGCCGGTGATGATGCCAATTGTTGCACCGCATCGTCCGTATCGTAAAGTGCAGCCAAAGTGGCAACTGGCACAAAACAGGCGATACAGAGGAGACTTAGCCGTAGGCGCGAGCTAAGGCGCTGATAGCCATTTTCCAGAGTTTGGTGGAGTGCTTGCCATTGTGGTTTCGGCGACTGTGCCAGTCCAAGTTGAGGGGTCAGTAAGACGACCAGCAGCACGACCGCTAATGCTGCTGCCATAAACACGCCGAGCTGCTGCATCAGAGGGAGTGGTAACCCGAGCAAGAGGAGAAAGCCGGCGATGGTGGTACAGGCTCCTAACAGTAGCGCTGGCACCACGTGACGCCAGCTGTGCCGACCGTGGCTGGCACCGATGCTGGCATGAAAGACGTAGTCGATACATAGCCCAATTAAGGTGGTGGCAAAGACCAGTGTTAATAGGTGCGCGTGGGGAAAGGCCCATAGTACGGCGGTGATCCCAGCCAGTGACGACAACGCGAGTGTCAGCGCAGCAAAAAATAATTGTCGAAGCGAACGAAAGACCCAAAGCAACAGCAACAACACCACGATGACGGAAAGCCCACCAAACCAAGTCATTTCCGATTTTGCTTGTGCGGCTGCGGCACTGGCATGGAAAATAAGCCCGCTGCGCGCCACCTCGACCTGTGGGAACTGTTGTTGCACCTGCGCAATGAGCTGTTCGACCTGTTGCGTCACCTGCTCGGCGGCAGTTTGACTCAGTGCATCGGCTGTGCTCGTCAGCGGCAGTAGCAGTTGGAAGACGTCACCTTGTCGACGCTGATAGAGAGGGCCTGAAGCCTGAAAGCCCGGAAATACTTCGGGTAAAGATTCGACGTAAGTTTGACCGAGCAGGAGTGGATCTTGTTGGATATCTGCCCAGACCGGCAACGGTTGCTGTAGACGTTGCTGGGCGTTGTTAATCAACTGCTGTGGGTCGTGTTGCAGGAGCGTTAGGGCCGCTGGCGTCGCCCAGTAGCCAGCGTGCTCCGCGTAAACCTGCAAGAACTGGGCACTGCTTTGCCCACTGAGGGGGGTAATGCCTGACGCGTGTTCGGTCAGTGCTGTGAGCTGCGCGGTAAGCAACTTTTGCAGTGGCGCTTGTAGCTCTTCGGGACCACTAAACAGTAGCAAAAAGCGTTGTTCGTTCGGCTTTTGACTGGCGAGGTAACGTTTATGATAGGGATCAGCTTCTTGGGGCAACGTATCAAGTAGGCTACTTTGCCATTGCACCATTGGTACTCGCACCGCCAGCAGGCCGCTTAGCACTGCGCCAGCAACCAGCAGGAGGAACCAAGCGAACCCTCTAGTGCGTTGCATCTGCTTGTGATTCACGTGGGGTGAAGGTGATGACGCTACGGTTGCCTTGGGTTTCTTCAATCGTCACTTGTTCGATGCCGGCGCTACCACAACTTGTGATCTCACGAATAAACTGTTGCAACTGCGCGGCTTTGGGTTGTAGGGCAAGGCAGTGTTCGGTCTGTTGATAGCTAAAACTTTGCGCTAAGGCTTCAGCGTCACCTTGCAAGACCGCGAGGAGCAGTTGTGCGACCACTTCGCTACCACGCATGGTTGTGCCATCTCCACCAGCGGTGATGCCCTCAGCGCTGATGGTTAATTGTTGTTGCAAGGGTTGTTGGGTATGCCAAAGAACTTGCGTTGCAGTAATGGTCAGCTCACCTTCACTAACCAAAGGACGTGGTAAACCCTCAATGCTACGGCGTTGGACAAAATTGACATGCAACGGGAGCGGTTGCTGTTGGGCAGCGAGAAAGTTTTTGAGGGCATCGGAAGGAGCATCTTGTGCACCCACACGAGGACTCCCTAGCATGATGATTGTGCAGCTCAGTAACAACAGGTAACGATAGAGGCTCATGACGGCTCCACCCCAAGACGCTCAAATAAGATTGGTGGTGACTCGAACAACATCTCTTGGGTATCGATGGCGACGGCGACTTGAATACTGGTTGCTTTGGTCAGCACCTGTTCGGTGTCACAGCACTGAATCACATAATCAATGCGCAAGCGATGTTCCCACTCTTTCAGCGTTGCAATGACCTCAACATCTTGGCCATAGCGCGCCGACGCGACATACTTTAGGCGTAGGTCAACGATGGGCCAAAGGTGGCCATTCGCTTCCATCTCGGGATAATCGTAGTTAAACAGTCGTAACAGTTCGCTGCGTGCCATTTCTAAATACTTCACATAATGCCCATGCCAGACCACATGCATGGCATCGACATCAAAAAATGGCACATTTATCTTCAAACGCGTTTGATACATCATTCGTCCTTATAGAGGGTCCAGCGTTGTGCTCGGACTTGCTCAAGCCAATAACGAAGCTCTGCTTCTAGAGGGCGATCTTCTTGCACCAAGGTGAAGTCTGCGCTGATATCTGCAAGCATCGCATCAATCGCCGCGCTACACTGTGTTTGCCCAGCCTGTTGTCGGCGCAGCTGTACCCCTTGTACGGTGGCCAATAAGGTTGCCACCATGACCTGCTCGGTCAGCTCCAGCACGCGTAAACAATCACGTGCAGCAATGGTGCCCATACTTACTTTATCTTGGTTGTGGCACTCGGTCGAACGTGAAAAGACACTGGCTGGCATGGTTAGCTTTAAGGCTTCTGCAGTCCAAGCTGAGCAGCCAATCTGCACGGCTTTAAATCCATGGTTGATGGGCTGGCGCGCCCCCTTTGCAGCGGACAAGTTGGCAGGCAGGCCGTTGTTCATCTTCGTGTCCATTAACAAAGCCATCTGGCGATCATGTAAGTCCGCCAAGTTAGCCACCGCTGTTTTCATGCTGTCCATAACCATGGCGATATGGCCACCGTAAAAGTGCCCTCCGTGCAGGACGTGTTCACCTTCACCGTCAATGATTGGATTGTCATTGGCACTGTTGAGTTCATTTTCGATGGTTGTTTGGAACCATGGTAGCGCATCACGCAGCACGCCAATAACATGTGGTGCGCAGCGAATGGAGTAGCGATCTTGCAAACGATCGGAATTACGAGGGTGCTCAAAATGATTCAGGTCGTGCTGAATCCAACTGGCAATGCGTTGCTGACCTTGGTGTGGCTTCACCGCAAAAAGCTTATCATCAAAGTGATTACTGTTGCCTTGCAGCGCAATGCTGGCAAGTGCCGTGATGCGGGCTGATAAACGCGAGAGGTACTCGGCACGATGCCACGCCTGACAGGCTAAAGCGGTCATCACCGCAGTACCATTCATGATCGCTAAGCCTTCTTTGGGACGTAAGCTCAATGGCGCTAAGCCAAGCTCTTCGAATACTTCAGCGCTTGCGCGCGTTTGGCCTTGGTAGCGCACCTCGCGCTCGCCGATAAGTGCACCGGCCACATAAGATAGTGGCGTCAGATCGCCGCTGGCGCCGACGCTACCCTCTTCAGGGATCAATGGCAGAATATTGTGATTCAGCATCACCACGAGGCGCTCCATCAAGGCCCAGCTAACGCCTGAGTAGCCTTGCGCGAGTGAGCATAGGCGGGTCGCTAAGATTGCGCGCACACTGTCGTCGCTAAAATGGTTGCCTAAGCCGCAGCCGTGGAACCGCGTTAGATGAATTGGCAGTTCGTGCACGAGCTCGAGTGGAACCTTGACCGTACAGCTGTCGCCATAGCCTGTGGTGACCCCGTAAATCACCCCATCTTCACGCAGTAGCTTATCTAAAAAAGCGGTGCCTGCATTGATCCGCTGACGAAATCCGGTGTCATCGCTCAAGCCCGCTGTGCACTGCTGTTGAGTGAGCCGAATAATGTCGTCAATGGTGATGCGTTTGCCGCCAAACGCTAGGGTTGCTACGGACATCGGTTACAGATCCTTGTCGTGTTGTTGCCAAAAAGAATAAAAGTTGAACCATTGGTACGGGTAACGTTGACAGAGCATTTCCAGCTTCGCAACATAGCGTGAGAGTACCTCTTGAATCGCTTGCTGGCGCTCACGTCGCGGTAGTTTGAGTTGCGTTGTGAGCAAATCTAAATGTAAATCGAAGCCAGCGTCTTCAGTGCGACGCAAACAGAATAGCAAATAAACCGGGCATTCAAGCACGCTAGCAAGTACCCATGGACCTATGGCAAAAGGTGCTGGAGCACCAAGAAAGTCGTGCTGGACACTTTGACTGGCGTCTGTCACCGAGACGCGGTCGCCAACAATCACCACAAATTCACCTTGATCCACCCGTTCACGCAAGCGAATGGCCAGCGCCATATCGATAGAGGTGACTTGAATGATATCAATGGCGACACTCGGATTGAGTTCTTGTAGCGCCCGGTTAAAGGCTTGTGCATGTTCGGTAAATACCAAGACATTCATGCGCTTGCTGTAGTTGCTACTGGCGATAGCGCGGGCGACTTCAAGGTTGCCAAGGTGGCTACCGATGAGGATGCCGCCCTCACTCCGTTGTTCAAGATCTTGAAAGAGGGTATTGCCACAGTTTTGTACATCAGTGCGTTGAATGCGACCAATCCAAGCATCGGTTTTTGCCAGCGAGGCCAGGCCAAATTGCCAAAAATGGCGCAAACTGTTCCGCCAGTTCGGAGCTCTGGCAAAGGGCGAGGCTGGCCCGGAAAACTGATGCAAGCGCTGCAAGTAGCTTAATGAAGCGCGACGCGCATCACCACCGGTCAAAAAGAAGTATAAAATGACCGGCGCGAGTACCAGTCGCATCAACCAATGACCGCCATACTTATAGGCGCGCAAGATAAAGACGATGCCCCAGTAACTACCGCGTTCTTCTTTTTTCGCCCAATGGCTCATGCTGTGCCTCGCCGGCACTTACGTGCCAACAGTTTCGGTAACCGCAGCAACATGCCAAAAAACAACCGTGTATGCATTTTTGATATGCGCCAGTTGTCCGCTAAGCCCTGAAAGTGAGAGCGCCCACCCTCTGGGTAAATGACCTTGGTCGGAATAAAGTACATAGCGATACCACGCCAATACATGCGCACCATAATCTCGATATCAAAGTCCATCCGCGCGCCGGGACAATGTGCTTCAATGGTGGCTAGTGTGGCCGCAACCGGATACACCCGGAAGCCACACATAGTGTCTTTCACTTGCAGCGACAAAGTTTCAATGTGTACCCAAAAATGCGTGATTTGTCGGCCGATTTTACGTGCTGTTGGAATTGAATCGTCGTATTGCGGTGCGCCACTGATAAGGGCCTCAGGATGCTTTGCCGCGCAGTCCCAGAAACGCGGAATGTCGTTGGCATCGTGTTGGCCGTCAGCATCAATTTGCAGCGCATGCGTTAATCCACGCTGGTGCGCTTGCCGCAATCCTTCCATCACAGCCCCACCTTTCCCCGTATTCACCGGCAAATGATGCACCGCCACCCACTGTGGGTACTGTTGTTGCAAGGCAGCTAATGCCTCTTTCGTCGCCGCATCAGAGCCATCATCAATAATGATAATCGGAAGCTGGTAGGGCAGTAACTGCGTCACTGTCGCGGCGATAGTGTCGTGATGATTGTAAATTGGGATGACAAAGCAACGCTGCAACATATTAGCTCGGCTCAGCAAAAATCAGTCGTCCAGATGACATCGCACGCTCACCACACTGATAGCGGAAGACCACACAGTTATCACGTTTGAACTCTAGGCGCAGGGTCACGTCAGCGCGTGGCAATAGCATGTCATTGAATTTCAGTACCTCAATGGTGCTGACTGAACGCGGTGTGTGCCAATGATCTGCAGCAATTTGGGCCGCCCAATCAAGTTGCGTGACACCCGGCAGTAAAGGCGCCTCGGGAAAGTGTCCTTGGAAATACACTGAATCAGGCGCCAAAGTGAAGTCAATCTGCAGTAGCGGACGCCCTTCAGGCGTGGTGTCCTGACGCAGCTGCGTGAATTCGGGAAGCTGTGGTTTCATAGTGACACATTCTCAATAAACAATTGTTGCAACGCGGCCTGAGTGATTTTCCCAGCCGCATTCAACGGGTAATGGCTAACGTAGCGATACTTGCGCGGTAACACAACTTTCTCGAAGCGGCGTTGCAAGTGTTCACGTAGGGCTTTACGCAAGGTCAATCGGCCTTCGTGTGCCAACATTTGTTGGCCTTGCTCGGTAAGGACGACGACTAATCCCAGAGTGCTTTTGGGTTCGCTTAAGATGCAGCAACGTGCTTGGGCAACCCACGGGTGGGTGGCGCAAAACTGTTCAAGCTCGGTCAGTGAGACGCGCTTTTCTGCGATTTTTACAATCCTATCCATCCGCCCGAGCAATTCAAAGTGATGCGCATCAAGCTGCTGCACACGATCTTCGGTGGTAAACCAGTTCGTGTCGGGCAGATGCGGTGAGCGCACGCTGAGTCGTTGCTCGGCCGACAGTGTAATATCGACACCGGGGAACAAAGTGAAAGCGGTCGCTCGGTTGTGTCGTTGCCGCCAGGCAATGCCACCGGTTTCAGTGCTGCCATATACTTCAACGGGGGCGGCCAACTGCGCCGCGACAAAACGCTCAGGCACAGCAGCAGCTAATGGACCACCGGAGGAAAAGACATAGCGTAAACTTGCGCTTGGCTCGGCAAGTGGCGCTAAGGCTTCATAGCGTTGCAAGTGCGCTGGGCTGCTGACGAAGTAGTAGCGGCGGCCATGTTGATGAAACCCATGCCATTGCTCAAGATACTGGACGGGCGGCGAGTCAAAACGGCGATTACAACAAATCGGCCACAACACCGTGAAGAGCAGCCCATAGATATGTTGATGGGTCACACTACTGAGTACTTCTGCGTCACCAAGGTGTGCACCGAAGGCCTGCTCTAACGTGTGCACTTCGTGCAGCAATTGTGCGATGCTTTTGTGAATCGCTTGAGGCTGGCCACTCGAACCGGAGGTGAATAAGGTAATACGCGTGTCTAAGCGTCCTGTCAGTGAGGCCGCAGTTAACTGTCGTGGGTCGATGTCTGGCAGCTGTGTCGGCGCGTGGGCATCGACATGATCGGCCAAAAAACTAAGCGTTTCAGGTTGTGCATTCTGTGGCATAACGGGGGTGCGATGCTCACCAAGGAGGGCAAATAACCAAACAGCAAAAGTGTAGCGGTCTTCATTGAATAAGAGCCAGCGCTGGCTATCGCTGGTCGCGATGATGCGCCGCGCTGCGTTACAGTGGTCGATAAACTGTTGCTGAGACAGCGAAATTTGCCAATTATTGCTGTCGCTTTTTGACCACACGTCGTACTCCTAATTCGATCAACATGAGTGCCCCCATGGCAATGTAGGCAATCACACCATTGTAGAGGGTCCAAAGTTTGAGATTTGCCAGCAGCGCGGTCCATAAAGCGAGCGCGCCATTGACACAAAAAAACAGGCACCACACTAGCGTGACTCGTTCGGTATAACGAATCGCCGCTGGCGTTAGTTCACCTTCCATGGCCTGTGCCAAGCGCGTGATAATGGCTGGTTTTTGTAGTAAGGAGCCGGCAAACACCAGCAAGAAACCTAAGTTCATCCAAACGGGATAAAATAATGCCCCGGCGATGGGATCAACCCACCAAGCGCCAAGCACGACCAGCGCGACGGCGGCAACCAAAATATACGTGCGCGGTTGGCGCCAGTCGCTGACCACGAGTTGCGGTAACACCAATAAACACAAAATCCACCAGAGTTTGTCCGTGTGCCCTGCATGCACTAATCCCGCTACCCAAAGCGGGTAAGCGATCAGCGCAATGGCAATCAGGACACGGACGGGCTGCATCATGGTCGCTTAACTTTGCATGAGCGCATAAACTTCGTTGACAACATCTTCGACGGTGCGCACCGCTTTAAATGCGTCTGGACTGATCTTTTTACCCGTGATTTCACGTAGTTTTACCACTAAATCTACCGCATCAATGCTATCAAGATCTAAATCTTGGTAGAGGTTCGCGTCAGGGCGAATGGCATCACTTTCCAGCTCAAAGTCTTCAACTAGGATCTGTTGCAACTGCTGGTAGACATCTTCTTTCGTTTGCATGGTACTCATTATCCTTTCTGGCTGGTGATGAAGTCAGCCAGAGTATTTACACTGTAGAAATGTTGCTTGGTGTCTGTTGCATTCGCATCAAGCTTTACATCGAAAGCTTTTTTGATCGCTAGGCCCAACTCAAGCGCGTCAATTGAATCAAGATCAAGGCCATCGTTCTCGTCGCTAAAGAGCGGAGCATCATCGCGAATGTCAGCAACGCCGACATCTTCGAGATCCAAGGCTTCAATGATCAGCGTTTTCAGTTCTTGTTTTAAAGTTTCCATTACTTTCCAATACCTTGTTGTAATAGCTTTCAAGATCGCGCGTGAGCTTGCGGGCTGCGATACTTGCTGTGTCGTCTTGGTAAGGGGCAATTTCAACCAAACGCAAATAGCCAATGGTAAGGGTTGGCTTTTGTTTGGGAGCACAATACCAAGGCTCATTTTTTATTAGCGTAACAGGGTCACACGCAACCCGTAGCGCAACTAAATCACTGTTTGTTCGCAGGGCCAGATTGGCAGGCCCGCGCTGGAACTTAAAAGCATGCCCAGGCTCAGTACGGGTACCTTCAGGAAAAATAATGAGATTATTTCCTTGCGCTAGTGAGCGCTGACAATCAGTGATGAGTCCGTCGGGGTCGCCGTTGCTAATGTAACCGGACGATTTTATCACACCTCGCATGAAAGGGTTATGCCACAAGTGTGCCTTGACGACGCAGTCAGCGTTGGGCACAAAAGAAATAAGGGCAACGATATCAATCAAACTCGGGTGGTTGGCGATGATGACCTGACCACGACAGTTTTGCAGCTGTTGGCGAGCTGGAAAATCAAAGTTAAACACGCCAGTAGCGCGCATTAAGCCAATGAAAAAGCGAAAGGTCTTTTGTACCATTTGCTTTGCCATTTGTTGCTGGCGTGCAGGATCACCGTAGGCACGTAACTTGAGCAGGGGTAATGCCGTCAGCGACATGACGAGACCACCGAGGCCAAACACAACGAAGCAAAGCCCCGTCGCAAAACGCCGCCAAGTTTGGTTCAACCAACGCCAACTAGCCCCCAACATGCCACTGCCAACGTTGGTTATCACGGCAAAGCTCGACCTGGGTCGCTTGCAGTTGGGTGATGCTGCGTTGTAAGTGCTCGGCAGCGCTGATCAGTGAAGTATTTGCAGTTGCTGCTTGATGCGTTTCAAAGCGCACTGGACAGCCTTCTTCACGACTTAACAGGGTGACAAAGGTAAAGCTGCGCTCAGGTAAAGCTGCGTGTTCAAGATAGGGCTCAGGTGGCGGCTCATCAGTATAAATGAAGAGGACTTCAGGCGCCTGCTGTAATTGTAAGCTCGCCTCTAGCCACCCCATCGCAAACGTACGTTCACCGGCAGCTATGGTGGTCATGGCTGCCGTATTCCCGAGTAAAATGCTGAGTTGCCCGAGCACCGCATTATTCACCGACAAACTAAATTGGGTGGGGGACAAAGGCTGGTCCGCTGCAAGTTCATGCAATAGCTTAATAGTGCGGTGCAAATCGCCATGTTGAGAGGCTAAGACCACCGGGATCTTTGCCGCCTGCGGGTGGTGTTCAAGCAACTGCAAAACGCCCCGCATGAGCAGTTTGGCGTACGGGCTTAAGCGCCGCCGTGTCGATGCGGGGATCGATTGCAGCGGGTCTTGCGCGTAGGCATCGTCATTTTGGGCCATAACGGCGGCTTTGCTGAACATCAACATGGGCAATGTCTTGTGTGAACGAGCTTCAAAAGAAGCGGATAATACACAAATCAGTAGTTGTTTTCAAAAAACCAACAATTCGGTTTAAGGCTCAACAATACCTGTGTACGCACGGGGATAATTTTCCAACGCCTGCGGAAGCTGAGCAAGTGTTTTTTTCATCGCGCGTAAGGCTGCTTTGCGGGCAATAAAGTCAGGTAAACGTCCCGCTGGATCTGCATAACCTTGATAGGTGATGCGAATGCGTTTGTCGTTGAGTGGTGTAATCGTCCAACGAAATGCGACTGCCGTCATCAGCACGCCTTGTGTGGCAACGTTGTACTCATCACTAGCGTCGCTGACATCGATAGTTACCGTTAAGCTTTCGCGATCTTGTTGCCATTGGCTTCGGGTGACCATTTCGCGCGGCGCGATCAGGAACATGCCTTCAAACTGGGTATGGACAATATGCACGTTCGTTTGTGGCTGCGCAATCAGGGTTGCCTTTTCGGCATGCGGCACCCAATCGCTGATAGACGCAGTGTTTTCAAGTAGGTGCAAAAAACTACCAAGACGAGCCGTCGTGGTGAGTTCGGCTTTCAGTTCTGTGACGCCGCTGGGCAAACTGCGATAGGCAATATAGCTATGCTCAGTCGTGGCGTACTCTTGCCACTCTTGTGGTGTCGCGCTTACCTGCACGGGCAGTAGTAAGGTTAGCGCGAGCATCGCCAGCCACCTCATCGGCTTACCACTCACGTAACATGGCCCAGAAAATCCACAGCCAACCAATGATAAAGCAGGCGCCGCCGACGGGGGTGATTGGACCAAACCATGTGATACCGGTTAATGCCATTAAATAGAGGCTCCCCGAAAATAGAATAATCCCTGCCAACAACAACCAACCACCGGTTCGCACCCCTCCAGAGTTTGGATAGGGAATTTGCAATAAGGCGACGAGGATCAATCCTAGGGCATGATAGATATGGTATTGTACGCCGGTTTGAAAAATCGCCAATGCCTCTGGAGTAAGCACTGACTTGAGTCCGTGAGCTGCGAAAGCGCCAAGGATGATACCAAGCATCATGTTAATGGCACCAAGCATTGCGAAACGTTTCATAGATGAACCTACTAAACTGAACGAAGTGGCTAGGTTTGCGAGAGACTACTGTACCCTAAAAGGAGCGAAAATGCGTGTCGCGAATGCAGTAAAAGCATTGGAAATTCTCAGTGATAATGACGTTATTTGGTGTCAGTCAATGGCTGCCACACCCTATAAGCTGCTGCATGGACTTGCCGAAGTTGCTTTGCAGCGAAACAACATGACCTTGCTACAATTACACACTGAGCATAGCGAGGTGCTGGCGGACCCTGCGTTGCAAGGGCATTTGCGTCAACGCGCTTTTTTTGTGGGCAAGTCAACGCGGCCAGCGGTACAGCAGGGCTTGGCTGACTATGTGCCTATTTTCTTATCAGAAATTCCGAAGCTGTTTCGCTCAGGCGAACAGCCTGTTGATGTGGCACTTATTCAGGTGTCACCTCCCGATGCGCACGGCAACTGCAGTTTAGGCATTTCCGTGGAAGCGACTCGGGCAGCGTTGCAAGTCGCTAAGAAAGTCATTGCATGGGTGAACCCTAAGATGCCGCGTACTCACGGCGATTCTTTTATTCATGTCAGCCGCATTGATCGTTACTTTGAAGAAGCAGCGGCACTTCCATTGCACCGGCAACCGCAACAAGATGACGTTACGCGCCGTATCGGTGAGCGTGTCGCCGAGCTGATTGACGACGGTGATTGCTTACAAATGGGGATAGGCGCGATTCCTGATGCGACCCTCGCGTGTTTAGGCAATCATCGTGATTTAGGCATTCATACCGAAATGTTTTCCGATGGGGTGTTGCCGCTGGTCGAAAGCGGCGTCATTAACAACGCCCGTAAACATAAGCACCGAGGGCGTATCGTCACAACCTTCGCCATGGGTAGTCAAAAGCTTTACGACTTTGTTGATGATAATCCGCAAGTGGCATTCCTCGACGTTGAGTACACCAACGACACCGCGGTCATTCGGCAAAATAAGCAAGTGATGGCGATTAATAGTGCCTTACAAGTGGATCTGTCTGGGCAAGTCTGCGCCGACTCTATCGGGACCCAAGTTTACTCCGGGGTCGGTGGGCAGATGGACTTTGTCCGTGGTGCGAGTCTCTCCGAAGGCGGTCGCTCAGTGATCGCCTTACCTGCAACCGCGCGTGGCGGCAGTGTGTCGCGAATTAGCTCATTGCTAGCACCTGGCGCTGGGGTGGTTACCACCCGGGCGCATGTGCACTACATCGTCACCGAGTATGGCGTTGCGAATCTGCGTGCCAGAAGCCTTACCGAACGTGCCGAAGCTTTAATTCAAGTAGCTGCACCGCAGTTTCGAGAAGCGCTCGCACGCGCCGCACGCGACGATTGGGGACTCGCGGTAAAGGTTTAATTTTAGAAAAGTTCAAAATAGTTATTGACAACGGTTGTGTTCGCCTCTATATCGTCAGTGTCGAAAGAGGCGAACATTATTCCCTGTAGTTGTTGGTCTGGAGGAAGACTTGCGATGACATCAAACAACCGTGAACTCATTACCAAGAAGGCGTTTAACGACTTCAAAAATTACCCTTATGGTTTTGCTCGCTCAGGTGACTTTTCCATTCGTGAAAGTGACCTGTTAAGCAAACATGGAAGCTTGGTTGCCGCGTTGGTGAACGGCGAGTTAGAACCTATGTCTGCCGAAGAGCAGTCACTGGTCGCTGTGGCGCGTGGTGAGAAAGCGGCGGAAACGCCATTAGAGAAAGCTTGGTCGAAATATCAAAGCCGTATTAATCGTCCGAAAGTGGGGAGTATGTACGGTCGCAGTCGCTACACTGATGAAGCGTTTGAAGTGTCAGGTAGTGATGACGATGATATCGTTGTCGAAGACTGAGAGATAGTTGTTGCGTCCTCGCAGCAGGCGAGGACGCAACCTTTCGCTAGGCCTGTTCGCGAGCGATCGCGCGGTGCGCAATATCGGTGCGATAGTAGGCATCTTGCCAATTGATTTTATTCACGCCAGCGTAAGCCTTCTGCTGCGCTTGACCGACAGTGTCAGCAATTGCGGTAACACACAACACACGCCCACCAGATGTAACAATATCGCCATTGTCTAAGCGTTGCGTACCCGCGTGGAACACTTTGGTGTCGCTAGTATCCGCATCAGCTAAGCCATGGATCACTTCACCTTTAGCGTAACTGTCAGGGTAACCGCCGGCTGCCATCACCACACCAACGGTCGCGCGTGGATCAAAATCGATGCTGGTGTCTGCTAATTCACCCTTACATGCAGCAAGGCATAAGCTGACGAGATCGGACTGTAAGCGCATCATAATCGGTTGCGTTTCAGGGTCACCGAACCGGCAGTTGTATTCCAATACTTTGGCAGTACCGTCAGGCGCAATCATCAAACCCGCGTACAAGAAACCGGTATACGGATGACCTTCCGCAGCCATCCCTGCAACCGTAGGTGCGATTACTTGATCCATCACCCATTGGTGCACAGCCGGGGTAACCACTGGCGCTGGAGAATAGGCTCCCATACCACCGGTGTTCGGGCCTTTGTCGCCATTGTCACGGGCTTTGTGATCTTGGCTGCTGGCAAAAGGCAGTGCCGTTTTACCATCGACCATAACGATGAAGCTAGCTTCTTCGCCAACCAAAAACTCTTCAATGACAACACGGCTACCGGCGTCACCGAAACGATTGCCAGCCAACATATCGTCAATGGCAGCATCGGCTTGCGCCTCATTTTCAGCGATGATGACACCTTTACCTGCGGCTAGACCGTCGGCTTTGATAACGATAGGCGTGCCTTGCTCGCGAACATAGGCTTTCGCACTTGCCACGTCAGTGAAGGTGCCGTAAGCCGCTGTCGGGATCTGGTGACGGGCGAGGAAGTCTTTACTAAAAGCTTTTGAGCCTTCGAGCTGCGCAGCACCTTGGGTTGGACCGAAGATGTTGAGGCCTGCAGCATTAAACGTATCCACTACGCCAGCAACCAAAGGTGCTTCAGGACCAACGATGGTTAATTCAACGCTGTTTTGCTGCGCGAAGGCTAGCAAGCCGTTGATATCGTCGGCTGCAATAGCGACGTTTTCCAATTTAAGCTCTGTCGCTGTACCCGCGTTTCCAGGTGCAACAAAAACGGTTTCAACCAACGGCGACTGTGCCGCTTTCCATGCTAGCGCATGCTCACGGCCACCGCCGCCAATCACAAGTACGTTCATGTCGTGTCGACTCTCTTGTTTCGCTTATGAAGAAGTTTCAGGTTTTTTAAATTTCAGGGTAAAACGGTCACTCTCACCAATAGCTTGGTAACGTGCACGATCTTGTTCGCCAAGACTGAGTGTTGGTGGCAGACTCCAAACGCCACGCGGGTGAGCCGCGGTATCTTCTGGATTGGCGTTAATGTCACTTTCCGCAACCAGAACAAAGCCCGCAGCTTGTGCCGCAGCAATTGCGATACTCGCTTTCATATAGCCAGAGCTATCTTGTTCGGTAACCGGGCGTTGTTCGGGCAAGCGGTGATCGACCACACCAAGAATGCCACCAGGTTTTAAGGCGGTGTAAAAGGTCGCGAAGGCGCCTTCGAGTGCTTGGTTACCACCCCCCATATACCAGTTGTGCAAGTTGCGGAAGGTCAAAATACGGTCGACACTCCCTGCAGGAGCTATCGCACTGTTTTCCGACGGCGCAAATTCAGTCACTTGAATGGCGCCAAATGCCTCATCAGAGGCGACGCGCTCGACAAATTTTTTGCGCGAATTGACATAAAAGTCACGCGTTTCTGATTGTGGAAAGTGCGCGGCATAAAGCTGCCCTTGCTCTTTCAAGTAGGGCGCTAAGATCTCCGTATACCAACCGCCACCTGGCCAAATCTCGACCACCGTCATATCCGGTTGCACATCGAAAAAGGTTAAGGTTTCAATTGGGTTGCGGTAGACATCGCGTTTGAGGTTTTCTGGATCACGTGCTGGGTTTTCATTGACCGCCTGAGTCAGGGTCATACCACTGACTTCGCTGGTGCTGTCGTTATTGCCACAGGCCATCAGTAGCAGCGTGGCCGCTGCTACTGTCATCATTTGCGTCATTGCTTTCATGTTGGCTCCTTACGTTGTCTCTGATGTGTCCTATCCTAGACCGCGAAAGGCGTCTCGGCAACGTCATTAATGACGGAAGTGACGCATCCCAGTAAATACCATCGCAATACCGTGTTCATCGGCGGCTTGAATGATTTCTTCATCACGGATTGAGCCACCCGGTTGGATAATCGCTTTGATACCCGCTGCAGCTGCAGCGTCAATGCCGTCGCGGAATGGGAAGAAAGCATCGGATGCCATCACACTGCCGGCAACTTCAAGGTTCTCATCGGCAGCTTTAATGCCTGCGATCTTGGCACTGTAAACGCGGCTCATTTGTCCAGCGCCCACACCAATGGTCATGCCGTCTTTGGCATAGACGATAGCGTTTGATTTAACAAACTTGGCCACTTTCCAGCAGAACAATAAGTCTTCCAACTGCGCTGCCGTCGGTTGTACTTTGCTCACGACTTTGAGGTCTGCTGCAGTCACTTCGCCACGGTCGCTGTCTTGTACCAACAAACCGCCACTTACACGTTTGTAATCCAGTGTTGCTGGGCGCTCTGTCGACCATTCGCCGCAGGCAAGCAAACGCACATTGGCTTTGGTTGCGACGATCTGTTGTGCTTCGGCGCTGACGCTTGGTGCGATAATCACTTCTACGAATTGACGGTCAATGATGGCTTTCGCAGTTGCTTCGTCAAGCTCGCGGTTGAACGCGATAATGCCACCAAAGGCTGAAGTTGGGTCTGTGGTAAAGGCGCGGTTATAGGCGTCAAGACAGTTGTCACCCACAGCAACACCACATGGATTGGCGTGTTTTACGATAACGCAGGCTGGCTGCTGGAATGATTTAACACACTCAAGCGCCGCGTCGGTATCAGCAATGTTATTGAAAGACAGTTCTTTACCTTGCAACTGCATCGCCGTGGCAACAGAAGCTTCGCTCGGTTGCGCTTCAACGTAAAAGGCCGCGTTCTGGTGGCTATTTTCACCGTAACGCAAGTCTTGTTTCTTCGCGAATTGGCTGTTGAACGTACGCGGGAATTGGCTTTCTTGCTGTGGCAAGCGGGCGCCAAAGTAGTTGGCGATCATGCCGTCGTACTGTGCCGTGTGCTCAAACGCGCGAATGGCAAGATCAAAGCGGGTGTCGAAGGTCAGGCTGTTTTGGTTCGCGTCCATTTCTTCAAGTACACGCGCATAGTCGTGTGCATTTACGATAATGGTTACGTCTTGGTGATTTTTGGCCGCCGCACGCACCATGGTTGGGCCACCAATATCAATGTTTTCAACCGCATCTTCGTGTGAGCAGTTCGGATCTGCAACTGTATTCGCAAACGGGTACAGGTTCACCACGACCATGTCTATAGGCGCGATGGCTTGTTCTTGCATCAGAGCGTCATCGGTACCACGACGTCCTAAAATACCACCGTGGATTTTCGGGTGGAGCGTTTTCACTCGACCATCCATGATCTCCGCTTGTCCGGTGTGTTCAGAAACATCGGTTACGGCAATGTTATTGTCACGCAATAAACGTGCGGTGCCACCTGTCGAAAGGAGCTGTACGCCACGCTGTTGAAGTGCCTGGGCAAACTCAACAATACCTGTTTTATCAGAAACACTAAGAAGCGCGCGTTGAATTGGTCGAATAGCCATCATAATCACCATTGAAAATCATTAAGTCATTGTTCTTAAAATAAAAAAGAGCGCACGGGCGCTCTTTTTCAGGGGGCACTTAGTTCATGCCGTATTTTTTCAATTTTTTGCGCAACGTACCGCGGTTAATGCCTAACATGGTCGCTGCACGCGTTTGATTACCGCGCGTGTAGGTCATGACCTCGGCCAATAATGGGGCTTCTACTTCGGCCAAGACTAACTCGTACAACTCTTCTGGATCTTGTCCGTCGAGCTGCTTCAAAAACGAGTTCAATGCTTGCTTAACCGAATCGCGCAGCGGTTTTGGCTGGGCGTTATTTCCCATTGTAGTGAATGGCGAAACTTGGTCACGATTTGCGTTTTGATCAAACATAGGTGCGCTCTATCTCTTCTTAGTTTACTGGGTTAAAAAACGTCGCCAGCGCATCGAGCTGCTGTTCAGCAGACTCAAGCGTAACAAAGTGCCGGCGAAATTCTGTTGCAGGCTGCTGCTCTTGTAAGTACCAGCCTACGTGTTTGCGGGCAATCCGAACGCCGGTGACTTCGCCGTAGTGCTCATGCAACTGTTGGACATGTTGCAGCACCACTTGACGGACTTCATCGGTACTCGGTTTTGCCAACTGCTCGCCGGTTGCCAAATAATGGGCAATTTCACGAAACAGCCATGGATTACCTTGCGCGCCTCGACCGATCATCACGGCGTCGGCAGCGGTGTAATCAAGAACTTCTCGGGCTTTCTCCGGAGAACGGATATCGCCGTTGGCTACCACGGGAATCGACACGGCCTGTTTAATGGCACGAATCGTTTCATACTCCGCTTCACCTTTGTACATACAAGCACGAGTACGACCATGGACAGCGAGCGATTGAATACCAGCTTGTTCAGCAAGTCGCGCAATAGCTACACCGTTACGATGGTCAGGGTCCCAGCCCGTACGGATTTTTAAAGTAACGGGAACCTCGACTGCAGCAACCACGGCGGTGACAATCGCCTCCACCAAGTCCGGATGTTGCAAGAGCGCTGAGCCCGCCATCTTTTTATTTACCTTTTTCGCTGGGCAACCCATATTGATGTCAATGATTTGCGCACCATTGGCAACATTATGTTGCGCGGCAGCCGCCATTAACTCGGGTTCGCAGCCAGCGATTTGAACAGCTTTGATACCGGGCTCATCCGCATGCCCCATGCGCTTTTGTGACTTTTCTGTTTGCCACACGCGCGGGTTGCTCGACAACATCTCCGAGACAGTTAAGCCTGCCCCTAAGGCGCTGCAAAGCTGCCGGAAGGGGAGATCTGTTACGCCTGCCATGGGCGCAAGAATCACTGGATTATCGAGCTGATAGGGTCCGATCCGCATCGGTTAAAAACTGTTCAACTTAAGGGTCGAAAATTTTAGGGAATTTAGCGCAGAAAGAAAAGGCTGTAATTTGTACAAAAGCAGCCTTTTTTGCACTTTTTACACTTGACAATTGTGTGACAATCTACTGTTTACGTGTTGCGTGGAGCATCACCCACTCATCATGCAGTTTTGCTGGTGAAAACGAGAAGTGTTCACAATACGCACTTTCCACGGCATCAATTTGACGCTCGAGGATACCAGACATGACCAGTTCACCTTTAGACCCAACGTAACCCTGAATAACATCAGCAAGTTCTTGGAGGGGGCCTGCAAGGACGTTGGCAAGCACGAGGTCGGCAGCGAGGGTGGGTTGTTGGCTTGGTAAATACACCTCCAACTTATCCGCAACACCGTTTCGTTCAGCGTTCTCACGACTGGCGAGCAAGGCTTGTTGATCGATATCAATACCGATGGCACGCTCAGCGCCGAGAAGAAGTGCTGCAATTGCCAGAATGCCTGAGCCACAGCCGAAGTCGACCACAGTTTTACCGGTTAAGTCTTGACCATCGAGCCATTGTAAGCACAGCGCGGTGGTTGGGTGAGTGCCGGTACCAAACGCCATCCCCGGATCAAGCAAGATGTTCACCGCATCGGGATCTGGAATGTCACGCCATGTGGGGCACACCCACAAGCGTTCACCGAAACGAATGGGATGAAAGTTATCCATCCATTCACGTTCCCAATCTTTGTCTTCAAGCTGATCGGTTTTGTACTGGAAGTCGTGCTCAAAGTAGCGAGACTTACGAATGTTCGTCAGCACACGCTGCATGTCCGTTTCAGCAGGGAAGAGGCCAGTGACGAGCGATTCTTTCCAGTACAAGACTTCACCTAAAGGTGGTTCAAAAATCGGATTGTCGTGGGCATCACGGTAGGTGACGGCCATGGCACCATTACCCATCAGCATGTCCCCAACTAAGGGGGCATGCTGCTCAGGTGCGGAAACGGTAAGTTGAATCCAAGGCATAGGCGTTAGTGACCGCCCATACCAAGTTTCTTCTCCAGATAGTGGATGTTGGTACCACCGTGCTGGAAGTTTTCGTCCGCCATAATGTCTTTTTGTAGCGGTACGTTGGTTTTAATCCCTTCGATGATAAGCTCGCTAAGGGCATTACGCATGCGCGCAATGGCGACATCGCGGTTTTCACCATAGGTAATCAACTTACCGATCATTGAGTCATAGTTTGGTGGAACTTTGTAATCCGCATAAACATGCGAGTCCCAACGCACGCCAAGACCACCTGGTGGATGGAAGCGTGAGATCAAACCTGGCGAAGGTACGAAGGTGTTCGGATCTTCAGCGTTAATACGGCACTCAATGGCATGACCACGAATCACCACGTCTTCTTGTGAGAACGATAACGGACGACCCGCAGCAATACGCAATTGCTCTTTGATCAAATCGATACCAGTAACCATTTCTGTGACCGGGTGCTCAACCTGAATCCGAGTATTCATTTCGATGAAGTAGAACTCACCGTTCTCATATAAGAACTCGAAGGTACCTGCGCCACGATAATTAATTTCTAAACAGGCTTTGGCACAACGCTCACCGATGTATTTACGCATTTCTGCGGTAATACCAGGCGCTGGCGCTTCTTCCACAACTTTTTGGTGGCGACGTTGCATCGAGCAGTCACGCTCACCAAGGTAAACGGCGTTACCTTGACCGTCGGCCAATACTTGGATTTCGATGTGGCGTGGGTTTTCAAGGAATTTTTCCATGTAAACCATTGAGTTACCGAACGCTGCACCGGCTTCGGCTTTGGTTGTGCTGATGGCGCTGACCAACTCGCTCTCGCTACGGACCACGCGCATACCGCGACCACCACCGCCGCCAGCGGCTTTAACGATGACCGGGTAACCGATACGCTTAGCGATTTTCTTGTTCTTTTCTTCGTCGTCGTCTAACGGGCCACCTGAGCCTGGTACACAAGGTACGCCGGCTTTTTTCATGGCTTCGATGGCAGATACTTTGTCGCCCATCAAGCGAATGACGTCAGCAGTAGGACCAACGAAAATAAAACCTGAATTCTCCACTTGGTCGGCAAAGTCAGCGTTTTCCGCTAAGAAGCCGTAGCCCGGGTGAATTGCCGCAGCGTCAGTGATTTCAGCAGCACTGATAATGCGAGGAATATTTAAGTAGCTCTCTGTTGCTGGAGCATTACCGATACAAATCGATTCATCCGCCAACAACACGTGTTTTAAATTACGGTCGACTGTGGAGTGCACCGCCACCGTTTTGATACCGAGTTCTTTACATGCACGCAATACGCGCAATGCAATTTCGCCTCGGTTCGCAATGACAACCTTATCTAACATGATGATGTCCTGTGGTTATAGCGGTTTTACTCGATAACGAAGAGTGGTTGATCAAATTCAACAGGTTCGCCATTTTCAACCAAAATTTGTTTCACCACGCCGCCTTTGTCAGCTTCGATTTGGTTCATCATTTTCATTGCTTCAACGATACATAAGGTTTCGCCAGCTTTCACTTGTTGGCCAACGCTGACGAAGTCGCTTGCGCCAGGTGCTGGTGCTGCGTAGAAGGTACCGACCATTGGTGAACGAACAATGTGGCCACTCAATTCTGGCTCAGCTGCTTCCGCTGGAGCTGCAGCGGCAGGAGCTGGTGCAGGTGCGGCAGGCGCATGCATCGGTGCTGCTTGGTAGTGCATAGGTGCTGCAACTTGGCTGCCACCACGGTGGATGCGTACCGACTCTTCACCTTCCGTGATTTCAAGCTCAGCGATGCCTGACTCTTCAACTAACTCGATGAGTTTTTTAATTTTACGAATATCCATGATCTAGTATGACCCCATAAAAAAGTGTTAGGTGTTGGCGCGTTGCTGTAATTGTGCGACCGCGGCTTGCAGGGCAAGTTCATACCCTTGCGCACCAAGACCACAAATGACCCCAACGGCTAATTCGGCTAAGTACGAATGGCGACGAAAAGATTCGCGCGTATGAATATTGGACAAGTGGACTTCAATAAAAGGTAACTTGGTGCCCGCCAATGCATCGCGCAGTGCAATGCTGGTGTGGGTGTAGGCTGCAGGGTTGATCAAAATGAAGTCGACGTTGCTGGTCGCAGCTTCGTGAATCCAGTTGATGAGCTCATGCTCAGCATTGGATTGACGACAATCAAGGGTAACGCCAAGCGCTTCCGCTTTATGACGTAGCTCGCTTTCGATGTGAGCGAGCGTTGCTGAACCGTAGACGTCCGGCTCCCGCTGCCCCAATAAATTGAGGTTAGGGCCGTTCAGCAATAGGAATCTGTAGTTTTGCTGGTTATTTTCGGTCATTGTGCTGCGATCTGTTGCGAATTTGAGTTTATAGTGCAATTTCGGTGCTGACCCTGTCAAGAACACCCAAAAATATGCTGCGATTAAGCATTATAGTTAAAAATGCTCGAAACGCAGCATAATACTGGTCTTATCACCGAAGTTCACCGCAATTATTGATTCGCTGCAAGCTCTTCGAGGTGTTGCGTGAAGGCTTCCGCGTTCATAAATCCTGACACCCGGGCAGCGCGGATCTCTTGTCCGTCGCGGAAAAACAGTATGGTTGGTAAGCCCAACACATCATGTTGTTGCAAGATAGCATTGTTGACGGCGTTGGCGTCGGTCACGTCAGCCTGCAAGACCAGAGTATCTGCCAAGGCGGCTTGCACCTGTGCGTTGGCAAAGGTGTAACGCTCAAACTCTTTACAAGCGACGCACCAATCGGCGTAAAGATCGAGCATGACCAGTTGTCCTGGTGCGGCCTGTTCTAATTGCGTCGTGATTGCTTCTGCGCTGTCGACCTGGGTAAAGTCGAGCGCATGGTGCTGGCTCTGCGGCCACCACGCATAAAGGAGGCTACCTGCTAACGTCAGCCATAGCGCACTGATGAGCATCGCGCGTTTACCTTGAATATCACGCAGCGTGGCGTTAATGAGGTACAACGCGGCCAGCACGATAAAGCCAACCCACAGCCAATCAGCGATGTGTAGTGGTAACAGACGCTCGACGAAAATCAATGCAACAGCGAATAAGATCACGCCAAACACACGTTTGACGACATTCATCCAGCTTCCGGCTTTTGGCAACAGCTTGCCGCCGGTGGTACCGAACACAATTAACGGTACGCCCATACCAAGGCTCAGCGCATAGAGCACACCAGCACCAACCGCGACATCACCGGACTGGGCAATGAACAAGAGCGCGCCCGATAGCGGTGCTGTGGTGCAAGGAGAGGCAATAAGTCCTGAGAGTACGCCAATAATAAAGACACTGCGATGCGCACCGCCGCGCTGACGTTGGCTCATTTCGTTGAGGCGGTTTTGCCATTTCACCGGCAGCTGTAGGTTATAGACACCCAGCATACTTAAGCCGAGGAAGACAAACAGCAGGGCTAATACAATAAGTACTGCTGGGTGTTGCAGCATGGCTTGGTATTGCATCCCGGCTAAGGCGACGACAATGCCTAATAACGAATAGGTGATCGCCATGCCTTGTACATAGGCAAAGGACAATGTGAACGCGCGCAGGGTCGAGAGGCGTTGCTGCGAGCCCATGATCACCGTGGATAAAATGGGGTACATGGGCAACACGCACGGGGTGAAAGCCAAACCAATCCCGGCGACAAAGAAAATGCCCAAGACCCATAGCAAAGGTTCATCGGCCAATTCACTGAAGAAATTGGTGGCACTGTATTGCTGGCTGTTCTCTGCCACGCTAGCGACATCAATGGCGGGGGTAGGCGTTGTCGCTGTGGTTGCTGGCCCGGCATCGGTAACAGCAGCAAGAGGAACGTCAATGGTCGAGGGTGGGTAGCATAACCCGGCATCGGCACAGCCTTGGTAGTGCAGCGTGAACGTTGTCGCGGCAGTATCAGCCAGTTGCAGTTTCAGCGTTACGTTATCGCGATACACTACCGATTCGCCAAAAAACTCATCATAGTGTGCTTCACCGGCTGGTAATTCAGGCGTTACGGCGAGGGGAACTTCAGCATCAAACTGAAAGCGGTGTTGGTAAAGATAGTAGCCATCGGCAATAGTAAAGCTCAGCTGTAATTGGTCGTTTTGCTGGCGGAAGTCGAATCGAAAGGCTTCTTCTACCGGTAAAAACTGTTGCTGTGCAAATGGGTCATCGTTGTTCAAATCAAAGCTTTGCGCGTGACTTGCGGTACTGATAACACTACTAAGACATAACACCAAAGCAATACACAAACGCTGACCGATAGACATTAGGTAGTTACCTCTTTTAACCAATTTAAGTAGGCATCGCTGCCTTTGGTGATGGGGCTGGCGATGAGCTCGGCTACTTCATACGGGTGTGCGCTCTGAACGGATTCAAATAACGCATCTAGGTGTGCCGTTTGAGTCTTAATGGTCAACATCACTTCTTCGTCACTATGAATGTGATCGTCCCACCAATACAGCGACGTTGACGGCGCGCTTATGTTAACACAGGCGGCAAGGCGCGCACGTAATACCTTTTCAGCAATTGCTTTGGCGGTGTTTTTATCGGGACAGCTGCAAAATACGAGGGAATAGTCTGTAGCCATAATGCTGCTCTTGGTTGGTGAAACACGAGATAAAATTTTTTAGGGGCAAGCCTTGAGATTAAAAAAATGCCCCCCATTAAAAGAGACACAAACTTTTTAACAGTCCTTGTCATCAAGCACAAGGGCAAGTTATCAACCCACAACTCAGGTGTAGGAGTTATCAAAGATGAAACTTCGTCCTTTACATGATCGTGTGATCATCAAGCGTTCTGAAGCAGAAACTAAATCTGCTGGCGGTATTGTATTAACTGGCTCTGCAGCGGAGAAATCAACCCGCGGTGAAGTCGTTGCTGTCGGTAACGGCCGTATCTTAGAAAACGGTGACGTAAAAGCACTGGATGTCAAAGTTGGCGACAAAGTGTTGTTCAGCGAAGGCTACGGTGTGAAAACCGAGAAAATCGACGGTGAAGAATACCTCATCATGAGCGAGTCAGACATTCTGGCGATCGTTGAAGGCTAAGCTTACCTAGAGACAGTTTCGAAAGAGGAAAATGAACATGGCAGCAAAAGAAGTAAAATTTGGTAACCAAGCGCGTCAACAAATGCTGAAAGGCGTGAACGTGTTGGCAGACGCAGTAAAAGTTACGCTAGGCCCTAAAGGCCGTAACGTGGTTCTCGAAAAATCATTCGGTGCGCCGTTAATCACCAAAGATGGTGTGTCTGTCGCGAAAGAGATTGAGCTGGAAGACAAGTTCCAGAACATGGGCGCACAAATGGTGAAAGAAGTTGCGTCGAAAGCGAACGACGAAGCCGGTGACGGTACAACTACTGCGACCGTATTGGCACAAGCGATTGTCAATGAAGGTCTGAAAGCTGTGGCTGCGGGTATGAACCCAATGGATCTTAAGCGTGGTATCGACAAAGCGGTACTGAGCGCGGTTGAAGAGTTGAAAAAAATCTCTCAACCATGTGACAACAACAAAGCAATCGCACAAGTTGGTACAATCTCTGCCAACTCGGATAGCACCATCGGTGAAATCATCGCAAACGCGATGGAGAAAGTCGGTAAAGAAGGTGTCATCACCGTTGAAGAAGGCCAAGCCTTACAAGACGAGTTGGACGTGGTAGAAGGTATGCAGTTCGATCGCGGTTACTTGTCACCTTACTTCATCAACAACCAAGAAAACGGCACTGTTGAGCTCGACAGCCCGTACATCTTGTTGGTGGATAAGAAGATCTCAAACATCCGTGAATTGTTGCCAACCCTTGAAGGTGTCGCGAAATCTGGCAAGCCATTGTTGATCATCGCTGAAGACGTTGAAGGCGAAGCCTTGGCCACCTTGGTTGTGAACAACATGCGCGGCATCGTTAAAGTTGCAGCGGTGAAAGCTCCTGGTTTTGGCGACCGTCGTAAAGCTATGTTGCAAGACATCGCGATTCTGACTGGCGGTACTGTCATCTCTGAAGAGATTGGCATGGAACTTGAAAAAGCACAGTTGGAAGACTTAGGTACTGCGAAGCGTGTGGTTATCAACAAAGATAACTCAACCATCGTTGATGGCGCGGGTGACCAAGCGGCTATCGAAGGTCGTGTGGCGCAAATTCGTCAGCAAATCGAAGAAACCTCTTCTGATTACGACAAAGAGAAACTGCAAGAACGTCTGGCTAAACTAGCTGGCGGTGTTGCTGTGATCAAAGTCGGCGCGGCGACCGAAGTTGAAATGAAAGAGAAGAAAGCGCGCGTTGAAGACGCTCTGCACGCAACCCGTGCTGCGGTTGAAGAAGGCGTGGTCCCTGGTGGTGGTGTGGCACTGGTACGTGCGGCAAGCAAACTGGACGACCTACGTGGTGACAACGAAGACCAAAACGTCGGTATTAAGTTGGCCTTGCGTGCAATGGAAGCGCCATTGCGTCAAATCTCAACCAACGCTGGTGCGGAAGGCTCAGTGGTTGCCAACAATGTGAAAGCCGGTGAAGGTAACTTCGGTTACAACGCGGGCAACGACACCTACGGCGACATGCTTGAGATGGGTATCTTGGACCCAACCAAAGTGACCCGTTCAGCGTTGCAATTCGCTGCTTCAATTGCTGCGTTAATGATCACAACCGAAGCCATGGTTGCTGACTTACCGCAAGACGATGCACCAGCTGCACCAGACATGGGCGGCATGGGTGGCATGGGCGGCATGATGTAATTCGCCCAGTCAATTAGTGATGTTTTAAAAAGGGATGTAGCGAGAGCTACATCCCTTTTTTAGTTCTATGAATGAATTTTGGGACAGGGGCGAGCTTGATTCTTGAGCACACTTAGTACCACTAATTGGTTTGTAGCGGCAGACTAAACCCGAACACCATTTTAGGTGGTAGTATTATCCCTAACGGAGAGAGGGGCAGTGGTCAAAAAAACAACGTGGAACGTTTAGCACTGAGTTTAAACATGATCCCGCGAACTTGAGATACTGCACATAAAGAGGTTTCAGTTAAGATGAAAAAAGTCTTTTACACACTTTGTTTCGCTACGCTTGTTACAGGCTGTGCCGAGCCTGATACTAAGAGAGATTTTAACGCGACGGTTACGTTTCCAGTGAATAATCAGTGTCATGAGTACGTTACTCAACTGCCGGTAACAGTAGGTCAATACGAGGTGTCCTACAAACCCTTTACTGTAAAACTCGATGCGTTCCCTCAAATAACTGGCTTCATGGAGCTGCGCAGCAACAATATGATGAATGTGGAATTGCAAAATGAAGCCATAAAGATGATGGACAATTGTTTTGCAAGAGCAAAAACCGCTATAGACGTAACAACTCCTGATGGGTGGCTTAATGCTGGCAAGGCTATTCAGGCTAACTTGGTTAATGACGTTCCAGTCCATTCATTAGTGCTTAACGGAAGTGTGTTGGAGATTTATTACAATTGGGATGATAAGGAATCCTCTCGCTAGCGGTACCGCTTTTTTTGTCACACAATTGCGCGTATTCTCGTCTTAGGAACAGCAATTAACGAAGGAGGTTGCTATGCTCACAATGAAATCTATCAGCGGCATTTTACTTGTTGGTCTGTTATCAGCAAATGCTCACGCGGCTGACGTGAGTGTAGAGTGGAAAGATATCGAGAGCTATCGTGATATCGAAGCTGTTAACGGTGTTCAGGAGCGTTTCGAGCAGCGCGTCATGCAAGAGCTGACCGAACATTGGCAGACGTTAGGCGCACAACTACCTGAGCAACACAAGCTCAGTATTGTGATGACTGACTTGGATTTAACTGGTCGGGTGGAGCCAACCTTTGGCGTCGGTGGTAGCAGTTATATGCGCATCGTTGATGGTGCGAGTTATCCGGCAATGCGCTTCTCGTTTAGCTACACCGATGCTGAGGGTAAAGAGCTCAGCAGTGCGGACGATGTGCGCCTGCGTGATCTAGGTCAAGGGTCTAGCAGTAAGCGTAGCATCATGGGCAGTAGCCGTGATGGTCTGTACTTCGAGAAGCAGCTCATGGATGACTGGTTCGAGAAAACCTTTAAACGCGACTAAGCTCAAGCGGCGTTTTACTTGGCTCACCAGCAATCTCACGCACTAAGCGTGGTACTAAAAAGCCTGGAAGTAGCGCACGTAGTTGCTCGGCAATAGTAAGTGCATCGGCGTCAGTCACGGCAAAGTGGCTGGCGCCTTTTACTTTATCCAGCTGGTGCAGGTAGTAAGGTAAAACTCGAGCCTCAAAGAGACGCTCACTCAGTGCAGCTAAGGTTGCTGCGTGATCGTTCACACCTTTAAGTAACACACTCTGATTCAGTAAGGTAATTCCTAAGTTGGCCCACGTGTGGCATGCGTCATGGAGTTCTGGGGCGATCTCATGCGGGTGGTTGGCGTGCATGACCAAGATGGCTTGCAGACGACTCTTAGCCAGGCGTTGTCCGAGCGTGGCTGTAAGGCGTTGTGGTAACACTATCGGTAAACGCGAGTGAATGCGTATGCGCTTTAACTGCGGTACTTGTTCTAGGTCGGTGAGTAGGCGATCCAACTGAGCGTCGGTGGCCAGCAGTGGGTCACCACCACTGAGAATCACCTCATTAATACTAGGATCGTTTTCGACATAGTGAAGCAGTTGCGCTCGCTCGTTACGACCGAAGTGGTGCGCATCGTATGGAAAGTGGCGGCGAAAACAGTAACGGCAATTAATGGCACAGCCACCGCGCAAGATCACTAACACCCGCGACTGATATTTGTGCAAAATGCCAGGGTTCTGGTTACCTTGCTCAGCGAGAGGATCCGCAACGAAGCCTTCACGTTCAATGAACTCATCGGCATGTGGTGCCACTTGTTTTAACAGAGGATCATTAAGATCGCCTTGCTGCATGAGGTTTACAAAGTGGCGGGTAACCATGACTGGGAATAACTGCCGTGCATCGCCATGTGCTTGGAGCCAGGCGTCAGGCAAGTTCAAGTGCGCGGCGAGTTCGGCTGGATCACGAATGGCTTGGGCCAGGGCTTGTTGCCAGTCAGGGCGCACGGAAATAGCTACAGCTTCAGTCACAGCATCATTACCTTTGTCGAGATGATGGGGCTAGTTTACCTGAAAACTATTTTTACCTGAAAAGTTTGCGCTTATAGTTTATTATTGCGCCGGAAATCGCTAATTCTGTTTGATTAATGAGGAAACCATGGCGAACTACAGTACGAACGAATTCAAGGCTGGTTTAAAAATTATGCAAGATGGCGAGCCTTGCGCCATTGTTGAAAACGAAATGGTTAAGCCGGGTAAAGGCCAGGCGTTTAACCGTGTCAAAATCCGTAAGCTCATCAGTGGTAAAGTGGTCGAGAAAACCTTTAAATCTGGCGATAGCGTTGAAGGCGCTGATGTCATCGATTTGGACTTGGCGTACTTGTACAACGACGGTGAGTTCTGGCACTTCATGAACAATGACACTTTTGAGCAACTTGCGGCAGACGAGAAAGCTGTTGGCGACGCGACCAAGTGGTTGGTTGAGCAAGATGTGTGCACCTTAACACTTTGGAACGGTAATCCAATTGCGGTCACCCCACCAAACTTTGTTGAGTTGGAAATCACTGAAACTGACCCAGGTCTAAAAGGTGATACGGCGGGTACCGGCGGTAAGCCTGCAACTTTATCTACAGGCGCTGTGGTACGTGTACCTTTATTCGTACAAATCGGTGAAGTGATCAAGGTAGATACCCGTTCGGGTGAGTACGTTTCTCGCGTACAGAAGTAACGTACGACGATGATGCAGCGCAGTTCTGAGTGGCAGCCTTCGGCAACGCTAGATGTCTTAACAGCACGCGCTGCATTATTTGCAAGTATTCGCAGTTTTTTTGCCGACCGCAAGGTACTTGAGGTCGACACCCCACTGCTGGGACACTTCGGTGTCACCGACCCTCACTTAAGTAATCTTCGTACCCATTTGCAGGGGCAATCGCAATCTTTGGCGTTACAGACCTCACCAGAATACGCCATGAAGCGTTTGCTTGCGGCAGGCAGTGGTTGTATTTATCAGCTTGGCAAAGTGTTTCGCAATGACGAGCTAAGCCGCCGCCACAATCCTGAATTCACCATGCTTGAGTGGTACCGCGTTGGCTTTACTGCTGAGCAACTGATTGATGAAGTTGACGCCTTATTGCAAGCTACCGTTCAGGCGCCGCCACTCCAACAGATCACCTATCAGCAATTGTTCATCGATGTGCTCAATGTTGATCCGCTTGCGGAGAATGCCATTTGCGCATTGCAGCAAGCGCTAGGGGATTCTCCTGAGTTAGCCGATTGGGCACGGCAAGAAGATGACTTAGACACTTTGTTGGACGGTGCTATGGCCTTGGTTATCGAGCCGCAACTTGAGCGCAGTGTGCCAATTGCAGTGACACATTACCCGGCCAGTCAAGCTGCTCTAGCACAGCTGTGCCCGGCAGATTCACGTGTCGCACTGCGCTTTGAAGTGTTTTATCAAGGCATGGAGTTAGCGAATGGCTATCAAGAACTCACCGATGCCAGCGAACAAGCCTTGCGCTTTAACCAAGATAACCAACGTCGCCAACAGCTTGGTAAACCAGAGCAACAAGGCGATCCGCGTTTGCTCGCGGCATTGCAACACGGGCTGCCCGATTGCGCTGGCGTTGCGCTAGGTGTCGACCGTTTACTAATGGTGCATCTTAAGCGTGAACAGATTGCTGAGGTATTGCCGTTCGCAATTGATCGCGCCTAGAACTTGCCGCGACATTTCGTGATGTTATAATGTAACACGAATTGCAGCTCGACTAGGACGCGTAATGACGCAACGATCACTTGATAAAACTGGCATCTGGGTAACGACTCTGTGTGCGCTTCACTGCTTATTATTGCCAGTGATCTTGCCAATGTTGTCGCTGATTGGATTGTCGTTTATTGGCGAAGAGCTGTTAGAACGTGTCATTTTAAGCGTGAGCATTTTGGTCGGCTTTGTCGCCCTTATAATGGGCATGCGTAAGCACTTCCGTTTTTATCCTTTCTTAATGTTGTTCGCCGGTGGAGTGATCTACTGGCATAAAGACAGTCTTGGTGAAATTGGCGAACCTATCATCATTTTGCTTGGCGCGAGCCTTATTGTTGCCGCGCACTGGGTGAACCTTAAGCTCACCCGCGCCGCAAGCGTGCTGCAACCTAACGTCGCTCAATAATGACACCTGCTTCCATGTGATGGGTGTAGGGGAATTGGTCGAACAGCGCACACTTGGTTACTTTATGCGTGTTGTTTAGGCTGGCTAAGTTTTCCACCAAGGTTTCTGGGTTACAGGAAATATAGATAATCCGCGCATACTGGCGCACTAGTTCAACCGTCGCATCGTCTAGCCCTGCCCGTGGTGGGTCCACCAATACCGTCTGACAATTAAAGCTATCAAGTTCCGCTTCTTCGGCACGACGTGACGTTTTCTCTCCTGCCATTACTGCGCTGAAGTCTTCTGCTGACATGCGTAGCAAGGTGACATTGTGAATATCATTCAACTCACAGTTATAACGCGCAGAAGCAACAGAGGTTTTACTAATCTCAGTCGCTAACACGCGCTCAAAATTTTGTGCCAAAGGCAGGCTAAAGTTGCCGTTACCACAATACAGCTCGAGTAAATCGTGATTGGTTGCGGTAGTGGCCTCCAGTGCCCAACTGACCATATGCTGATTCACATACGCATTGGGTTGGGTGAAACTATTCTCGATTTGCTGGAACAGGTAGTCACGGCCAGCGATGGTCAGGCGCTCGACCACCCAATCTTGCGACAAGCACATTTTCTGTTTGCGGGCGCGGCCAATCAGATGAATCTCACCATAGTTTTGTAAGGCTTCACGCATTGCTTCGGCTTCCAGCTGCCAAGCGTCGTCCAGTTGACGATGGTAGAGCAAGCTAATGAGCGCTTGCCCGCTGGTGGTGGTTAAGAACTCTACTTGAAACAACTTTTGTCGTAGTGTTGGGCGCTCGCGAACATAGTCAATGACTGCTGGCATCAGGGTATTAATCAGCTGACTACCGGCTGGAAACTGATCCGTGCGAATTTTTTCACGTGTATCAGGATCAAACATAATGTAGTACAAGTCGTCACCTTCATGCCAAACGCGAAATTCGGCACGCATCCGATAATGTTCCCGCGGGGACTCGAACACTGCTAAAGGTTGGTCAGTATACGGTGCGAGCATGTCGCTTAAACGGCTTACCTTTTCGGCCAGCTGTTCTGCATAAGATTCTGGTTGTACTGCTAAATGTGTCATGCCGACTCCGTGTACTGATCGTGCTGGATGAACTGTAGTGCATAAAGTGAGGGCGAATTGTAATCTTTGAGCTTGAAATGTCCACCTTAATAGGGGGACGTAACCTTTACAAAATAGCCTGCTCGGGAAATTGCCAAATCTATAAATTTGAACCATTCTTGAGGAGTCGTCACGTTCAACCGCATTATTGTGTCGACGGGTAACAACAAGATTTAACAATAATTATAAGGTGATATCCATGTCCAAGCATTTTATTAAGCAGGGGTGTTTTACTGTTGCCGCTCTTGCTCTCGCAGTTTCAAGTTCACTCGCTCAGGCACAGAGTGAAAAAGCTCGTGTCATTATTCAGTTTAAACCGGGTAGCCAAGCGCAAGTTGAACAGTTGGTCCAACGCGCCGGCGGACGTAAACACGTCGATCTTGCGCGCTTTGAAGCGCTGGCTGTTGAAGTACCGGAAGCGGCGTTGCAAGGGCTACGCCGTAACCCGAATATTGTGCTGGTGGAAGAAGATGCGCCACGACAATTGTTGAGTAGCCAATATGAGCCGGGAACACCTTATGGCATTACCCAAGTACAAGCCGACTTAGTCAGTGATGCAGCCGCGGGTTCGCGTAAAGTATGTATTATTGATTCGGGCTACGATTTAGGGCACCCCGACTTGCCGACATCGAATGTGAACGGTCAGTACGATAGTGGTACCGGCAATTGGTCAACGGATGAAAATGGACATGGAACTCACGTTGCCGGCACCATCGCTGCTCTGGCAAATAACGACGGTGTCGTTGGGGTTCTACCGAACGGCCAAGTAAACCTTCATATTGTTAAAGTATTTACAGCTTCTGGCTGGGGCTATTCTTCTTCTTTAATAGCGGCCGCTGATCAGTGTGCCAATGCCGGGGCTCAGGTGATTAATATGAGCCTCGGTGGCTCGCGCGCGAACCGTACGGAAGAGCGAGCCTTCAGCCAGTTGAATGATGCCGGTATTCTGAGTATTGCGGCGGCAGGGAATGATGGCAATACGCGCCACTCTTATCCAGCCTCTTATGATGCTGTTGTCTCGGTTGGCGCGGTAGATGCCAATGAAGTGATTGCCGGTTTCTCTCAACAGACCAGCCAAGTTGAATTATCGGCACCAGGCGTTGCAGTTCTTTCTTCAGTTCCACGTGGTATGGGAGAACGTGTCACTGCCTCTGTCGCGGGTGTGAATTATGACGCCAATGGCATGGACGGTGGCGCGCGAACAGAAGTGAGTGCGCCTTTAGCCGATTGTGGTTTGGGCACACAAGCTTGTAGTAGTGCAAACAATAGTATCTGTCTCATAGAACGCGGCAGTATTTCGTTTGCCGAGAAGGTCCAAGCTTGTGAAGCTGGTGGTGGTGTTGGTGCTATTGTCTATAACAATGAGGCTGGCGCCTTATTGGGAACTTTAGGCGATTACACGGCCGGAATTCCTGCGGTCGGAATTTCGGCGACCGACGGTGCTACTTTATTAGGGCAGTTAGGACAAACAGCAACTGTAGGCGTAACAACCAGTGATTGGGCATTCTTTGATGGTACCTCAATGGCGACACCACATGTTGCAGGTGTCGCGGCCTTAGTTTGGTCGCATCATACGGCATGTAGTAACAACGATATCCGCGCTGCACTCAATGCAACGGCGAAAGACCTGGGTAGTGCAGGCCGTGATAATGCGTATGGTTATGGTTTGATTCAAGCGAAGGCTGCGGTGGATTATCTTACCGCGAATGGCTGCGGTGGTAGTGGCGGTGATACTGGTGGAGATACCGGTGGCGATACCGGCGGCGGAAAAGGAAATGGCGGTGGTAAGGGTGGGCCTAAGAAATAAAACGCCCTAAATCTTATGTTTTTGTTAAAAAGCCTGCGAAAGCGGGCTTTTTTTATGCGCTCTGAACAGAAAATCAGCAGTCAGCAAAAAAACATGCAAAAACTTGAAAATGGCGCTTGACGTGGCGAGTTAAATCTCTAAAATGCGCTCCACGCTTGAGGCAGGCAACGAAGCCGCCGAAAGTAACAGTTTTGAGTCAGAAAAAATTTTGCCGAAAGGCTTGACACAAAACGCCAAGGCTGTAGAATGCGCAGCCTGCTCACGACGAGCGAAACGTTCTTTAACAAATTATCAAGCCAAGCAAACTGTGTGGGCACTTACCGGATTCAGGCAGAGAAACGCATCTTCGGATGCAGTATCCTTCTTTTAACGAAGGGGATACACCTGACTGATTGGAGAAGTGCTTAACAAATTAAGATTTATTAAGTCATTGATTCAATGGGTCGATTAAACACTTTAAACTGAAGAGTTTGATCATGGCTCAGATTGAACGCTGGCGGCAGGCCTAACACATGCAAGTCGAGCGGTAACAGGAAGAAGCTTGCTTCTTTGCTGACGAGCGGCGGACGGGTGAGTAATACTTGGGAACTTGCCTTTAGGAGGGGGATAACCGCTGGAAACGGTGGCTAATACCGCATAATGTCTACGGACCAAAGCAGGGGCTCTTCGGACCTTGCACCTAAAGATAGGCCCAAGCGAGATTAGCTAGTTGGTGGGGTAAAG
>NZ_AUHL01000007.1 GCF_000423165.1 Pseudidiomarina sediminum DSM 21906
CGTGAGACAGTTCGGTCCCTATCTGCCGTGGGCGTTTGAGAGTTGAGAGGGGTTGCTCCTAGTACGAGAGGACCGGAGTGAACGAACCTCTGGTGTTCGGGTTGTCACGCCAGTGGCACTGCCCGGTAGCTATGTTCGGAATCGATAACCGCTGAAAGCATCTAAGCGGGAAGCGAGCCTCAAGATAAGCTCTCACTAGCACGTAAGTGCTCTAAAGGGTTGTTGAAGACGACAACGTTGATAGGCGGGGTGTGGAAGCGTAGTAATGCGTTGAGCTAACCCGTACTAATTGCCCGTGAGGCTTAACCATACAACACCGAAGGTGTTTAGGGTTGTCTCGAAACATAAGTTCGAACCTTTACCAAATTTAAAGTGAGTGGCATACCACTTACAATCAGCATGTTTATATTACAAAGCTTAACGCTTTGAACAACCAGTTTATGCCTGGCGGCAATAGCGAAGTGGAACCACCTGACCCATTCCGAACTCAGTAGTGAAACGCTTCAGCGCCGATGGTAGTGTGGGGCTTCCCCATGTGAGAGTAGGACACCGCCAGGCTTCAAATAAGAAAAAGCCCTCAGCTAACGCTGGGGGCTTTTTTGTTGTTTGCTGCTGGCTGCTTGTTGTTTGAAAAAGCGAAAGACAAAGCGAAAGACAACGCAAAGAAAGTGCGAAAAAGTTTGTGTTGGCTTGGGGGTTGGGGTTTGCTGTGAACAAGCAACAAGCAACAAGCAACAAGCAACAAGCAACAAGCAACAAGCAGCCAGCAGCTAAATGCACGCTAGCCTTTCCACATAGCATAGATTAAAGTCGAATAAGCACTGTATTGATCCACTGCTAAGATGATTTACATAACAACGTAAGATCATAGGAAAGGAGAACATCCCGTATGTATTCTAAAAACAAAACCCTCCTTGCGATGGTAAGTAGTGGTGCGCTTGCAGCTTTTGCAAGTGCCCCTGTTGTCACTTTCGCGCAAGATCAAGACAACGCCTCGGTGCAAGCTGAAGAACGTATTCAAGTGGTAGGGTCGCGCTTGTCGATGCGTACCGCAACCGATGGGGCAGCTCCAGTCGATATTATTTCGGGCGAGGAGCTGACCGCCAGCGGGATTACCGAAACAGCACGTGCGCTGCAATATGCAGTGCCTAGCTTTAACTTCCCAAGTTCATCCATTACTGATGGTTCCGACGCTGTCCGCCCGGCCTCATTACGTGGACTTTCACCAGACCATACGTTGGTGTTGGTGAATGGGAAGCGCCGCCATATGAGCGCACTTGTTCACCTGAACGGTACCACTGGCCGCGGTAGTTCCAACGTCGATTTGAACGCTATCCCTATTTCATCGATTAAGCGTATTGAAGTGCTCCGTGACGGTGCGGCAGCCTTGTACGGCTCTGATGCCATTGCGGGCGTCATCAATATCGTTTTGAAAGATCAAAGTGAAGGTGGCTCGATCACCGCCAACGGTGGCCAAACCTACGAAGGGGATGGCGAGCAATATAAAGTACACGGTAATGCCGGCTTTAAACTTGGTGACGATGGTCATATTACCGTTGCAGCAGAGTATCACCACAAGAATAAAACCAATCGAGCTGGGCTTGATCCGCGTCAGCAGTATCCGTTGGTTGACGGTGAGCTTGATCCCCGTGAAGAAACCTTTGACCGCTTGAACCATCACGTTGGTGATGCTTCTTTTGAAAACAAAGCACTCTTTGTTAATGCCGGCATTGGGTTGGGCGAAGGTGAACTCTACGCTTTTGGTGGCGTAAGTGAACGTAGCTCTCAGTCGGGCGCGTTTTATCGCCGCGCCTTAGATAGTCGCAATATTATCGAAATTTACCCAGACGGCTTTTTGCCGTTATTAAGCCCAGAAACCCAAGATGTTTCTGGCTATTTTGGCTATCGCTTTAATTTAGCTGGCTGGGATGTCGATGCGAGTGCTGGTTATGGTGAAAGCGAGTTCCAATACCGACTCGAAAACTCACTCAATGCTTCGATTGGACCGACGTCGCAAACGCGTTTTGATGCCGGTACATTAACGACCGATGAGTTCAGTACGACCATCGATTTTCAGCGCTTTTTCCCATTCGTGAACAATTCTGATTTAGCCGTCGGCTTTGGCGTGAGCTACCGCGAAAATAGCTATCGCATTGGCGCAGGTGAAGAAGCCTCGTACATTAATGGCGGTTACGACGGTCGTTCGGGTGGCAGTCAGGGCTTTACTGGCTTCAAACCGGAATCAGAAGTGGATCAGTCACGTGACAACACTGGCATCTACGTCGAGCTTGAAAACATGTTAACGGCTAACTTCCAGTGGGGTGCTGCAGTTCGGTATGAGGATTATTCAGACTTTGGCAGTAACACCAGTTGGAAGTTGTCAGGTCGCTATGATCTGAATGATCAGTGGGCATTGCGGGCAACCACCAATACCGGTTTCCGTGCGCCAAGTGTACAACAACTTTATTTCTCGAATATTTCGACCTTGTTTGTTGATCGGGGCGATGGTCCACAGCCGGAACAAAGTGGTACCTTCAACAACATCAGTAGTGTTGCAACCGCGCTTGGCATTGAAGGTTTAGAACCGGAAGAGTCACAAAGTTTTAGTGCTGGTTTAGTGTTCAACGGCTATGAAGGTTTTACCTTAACCATTGATGCGTTCCAGATCGCTATTGATGACCGTATTATCCTTTCTGGTGACTTAAGTCCACAGGACTCCGCTGCAGTAGCTGATGCCTTAGCAGCCAGTGGTGCAGACAACGCACGCTTCTTTGTGAACGCGGTAGATACCACGACGCGTGGTGTGGACGTGGTTGCGTCGCAAGTATTTAATCTCGATGAAATGGGTGAGTTACGTGCACAGCTTGCGTACGGCTACAATAAAACCGAGATTGATGATGTAAATCTACCAAGCTTACTCGATGGCTTGGAAGATAATCTGTTTGATGGTGTTGAGCGCACCCGAATGACGCGTTCAGTGCCGCGTAACAGTGGTAGCTTAGCCTTCACTCATACGCTTGGTGATCTTGAAACCCGTATTGCCTTTAATTATTTCGGCGATTACGTGCTTGAAAACAACCAAGGGGTACAAACCGAGTTCGGTGCGAAGTGGGTTACTGATATCTCTGCCAAGTACCGACTCGACGCCCAATGGAGTCTCAGTGCTGGGGTACAGAACTTGTTCGACGAATATCCTGATAAGCAACGTCCTGCAAGCCAGTTCAACGGGATTTTCATGTACCCGAATACCAATGCTCCGTTTGGCTTTAATGGCGGTTATTACTACGCGGAAGTCACTTACGCATTTTAATTTCTTCGTTTTAGAAGATTGTCAAAACCGTCACTTAGTGGCGGTTTTTTTATGCCTACGTTTTAACACTAAAGTTAATTCATTGAAAAATAAGTACTATTTAATTGGCACGCTTTTTGAATGATCTCTAAGAGTTAGCAACATCTTGAGGCACACAAAAGGAGTAAGAGATGCGTCGTCAATCAAACTGGCTTTGGATCATTCTAGCGATTGTTGCGGTCGTTTTCTTTGGAGACGAACTGTTGGGTCTGCTGGGTGCCGTGGTTGGCATTATTTTAAGTATCGGTATTACCGGGCTCGTACTGGTCGCAATTGCAATTGCTGCATTTTCATTGGTCTTGGTGATCGGTGGCAGTATCGCTTTTGCGCTCGTTGTCGCCATGTTCGCACTTGCGGCTGTATTGTTTAGTTGGCTCTGGCCTTACCTTTTATTGCTAGGGATCATCTATCTACTGGTGCGCAAACGTCCGAAACCTGTGTAAACTAACAAGGAACGAGACACACAAGTTGAGGATAGTGTAATGAAACAGGCATTGATGGCATTGGTGGTCAGCTTTTTCGCTACGACAACCGTGTTCGCAAACGAGATCACTGTGGTTGACGCATGGGTTAAGCCGACCATCCCTGGTACTGAAAATGGTGCTGGTTACTTTCAAATCACCAACCAGGGCACACAACCTGTCACCCTGAATGGCGTATCGACGGAAGTGTCACGCGCCAGTGAAGTGCATCAGCACGTGATGACCGAAGACGGCATGATGCGGATGCGTCGGGTTCCCGAGTTGGTCATTGGTTCGGGTGAAACGGTTACCTTTCAACCAGGCGGCTATCATGTCATGTTTTTTGGTGTAAAAAATCCGTTTAAGGTCGGCGATAGCATTGAATTTCAACTGCAATTCGCCGATGCTGACGCGTTAGACGTTACCGCAGAGGTGCGTGCCCTCCATTAATCCGTATCAGACGTAAAGGATAAGAGATGCGTAAATTTACCCTTGCTCGTAGTATCTGTTTGGTCGTCGCTGTTGGTACTGCAACACCAGCGTTTGCTGACTCAATTTTCGGCGTTTACGCTGGCGGTCAGCTATGGCGTAGCGATAACAGTGGTAGCTTTGGTACCCCGGCAACCAACCCAGACTTCTCGTTTGGCAAAGAAAACCTGAACAGTTTTTATGTTGCCCTTGAGCATCCGATTCCGCTCTTTCCTAATGCTAAAATTCGCCATAATGAGTTGGATCACGCAGGACAACAAGTGCTCCAACAGGATTACGATTTCTTCGGAAACAGCTTTGCCGCCGGCACTGCACTGAGCTATTCCACCGATTTTAGTCATACCGATTACACCCTGTATTATGAGTTGTTTGACAATGATCTGGTGTCCTTTGATTTAGGTGTGACAGCGAAACGGGTTGATGGTCTTATTGTTGCACGCTCTGCGCAGCAAGAGCGTGCGGTATCGCCAGACGGTTGGATCCCAACGCTTTATAGTCAAGTGCGGGTTGGTATTCCAGCGACCCCATTGACGGTTTACGGCCTTGCGAATGCGGTGAGCATCGACGACTCGAAAGTTGAAGACTATGAAGTAGGGATTGAGTATCGTCCGATTGAGAACTTCGCGGTGGATGTCAATTTACAGCTCGGCTATCGGGTCTTTAATCTAGAGCTTGATGACCTTGATGGCGTGTACTCTAACTTGGAGTACAAAGGCCCTTACGTGGGTATTGAGTTTCACTTCTAAGATGATTGGAATCAAAGAGAAGGACGCCGTTATTGATACGGCGTCACATTCACTGCATCCATTTGATAGCCTACCACAGCCAATTCTCCGGCTGCACGTTCGACCGTAATCGTACCTTCCACCCAAACCGGACTAAAAGCTTGACGTAACGGGTAGCCTTCTGGGTAGCGGACGAGGATCACTTGATTCGGTGGCGGCGGTGGCACGTGGATACATGCGCCCTCGTATGGCACCAATAAAAACTCAGTCACCTTGCTATCTTCAGCTTGTAACTGCACCACAAAACCGGGGATTTTGATTTTCTTCCCATCAAGGGCATCGACCACCGGCGCGTTTAACTCCGGTTGTCCCATGGCTTCTGGGTTCATGTCATAATAGGCTTGGCTTCGCACCGGAGGCGGTTTATAGCCTTCGGGAACGAGCTCTTTCCACTGTGTTTCTGGATAGCTATCGGCATAACTCGCCGGGCTAAACATAGTGCTAAAGGCCAAGATAACTGCAACCAACCACTTCATAATTTCACCGTTAATCCGTCTGCTAAAGCGTTTTTGTATGCGCGCCAAGCAGGATAAAAACTTAATAGCGTCGCTGCAACTAAGATTGCACCAAGCAGGTAAAGTTCACGTCCTGTCAGCCAACTGGCTGCAACCTGGATGCCAAGTTTTGCTTGCAAGAGGTCGGTACCAAGAAAGAGGACGCCAAACAGAGCCACAGTGCCCAGCGTGATGCCAGCCAGTGTGACGAGCAGCGCCTCGAGAACCAATAAACCAAGGATGGTCACAGGTCCGGCACCAATCGAACGTAGCACGGCCATTTCGCGGCGCCGCTCACGTAAACTTGCCAGTAATGTTGTCAGCATCCCCAATAGCCCCGTGATGACCACTAATACAGAAATGGACATCAAGGCCTTTTCAAACAGGTTCAGTGTACGCCAAAAGTTCTGCAATGCGAGCCCTGGCATAATCGCGGATAGCGCTTCGCCTTTGTAGGTGTTGATGGTGCGCTGCAAGCGCAATGCCAAGGCGCGATTTTCCAAGCCGAGCAACACTGCGCTTAAGGTGTATACCGGCGGCGTTTCAGCATGATCTTCGTCAGCGCCATCATGGTCATGGTTATGTTCGTCATGCTGATGGTCATGGTCATGTGCACCTGAGGTGTCTTCGGGGAGGTAGTCACCATGAACGAGTCCCTGAGCGGCTAAAGGCACAAATACACTACGATCAATCGGTGTCCCGGTGCGTGCTAGTACGCCAACTACGGTAAATGGATGCGCATCGTGTTGGCTAAAACTAATCTCACCCGTGCCGTGGGCAATGGTGAGTGAATCCTCTACGTTGAGTTGCAGCTGTTGTGCTGCTTCATAGCCCAGAACCGCAACAGTAAGCGTGTCGCTACTAGCGAAATGATCGCCCGCAGCAAAAGCTAAGTGGCGTTTGTTGCCATATTGGAAATAGTCAAATAAAGCATCTGTGGTCGCCACCACAGGAAGACCTTGGACACTATCCCCCATGGCCATCGGAATGTGCCAGCTTACCCCGGGTAGCTCGCGCAAATGTTGATAGCTTTGCCAACTGAGGGTATTGGAGAGATTGCCAATGTGGAATACGCTACTTAACAACAGTTCCGTCGAGCCCGTACGGGCACCGACAATAAGATCGGTACCTGAGATGGTGTTGGCAAAGTTTTCTTGGGTTTGAACCCGAATCCGTTCAACGCCTAGAAGGAGGAGCGTACTGATGGCAATCGCAACCATCGTCAGCCAAACACTGCCACGACGATTCCAAAGGCTGGCAAGCGCAAGTTTAAACATGTTGCCCCTCGCTACTTGATGGCGCATGGTTGATCGCGCTGAGCTCTAGTGTTCTTGGGAACAGCGGCGCTAACGTGGCATCATGGGTGACGAACAACAATGTAGTGTTTTGTTGTTCGCAGACTTCAAACAGCAGCTGAATAAAGCCATCGCGATGTTCTTGGTCGAGGGCAGATGTTGGTTCATCCGCAATGATCAGTGCCGGACTTCCTAACAAGGCACGCGCCGCAGCGACGCGTTGTTGCTGCCCCACACTGAGTTGGTGTGCTGGCTGTTGTTGTTGGCGTGCCGAGAGCCCTAAGCGCTCAAGTAAAGCTTGCGCAGCAAGGTCGACAGATTGCTGTCCGAGACGTTGGCGTCGCGCGGGGGAAAATTGGCTGGCAAGCACAACGTTGGCGTGCGCTGATAAATAAGGGAGTAAATTAAATTGCTGAAAAATATAGCCAATATCGTTGGCGCGGAGGCGATCGCGTTGACGTTGTGTTAAACACGCCAAGTCGTGCCCGAGTACTTGCACCTGGCCTTTGCCGGTCGTGTGGATGCCAGCAATAAGACTAAGTAACGTTGATTTGCCGCTGCCACTGGCACCCCTCAACAAGACGCGTTCGCCGCGTTGTAAGGATAAGTTGGGAATGCTCAGTAGCGGCGACTGAGCTCCCGGCCAGCTAAAACGTAACTGGTTTAGCTCGACGCAGGTGCTCATGATCGTTATTTCGACTGTGCGCGTTCGAACGAGCTTAAGATTTCTTCTTTCGCTGCGTTAATGTCACCCCAGCCTTCAACTTTAACCCATTTGCCTTTCTCAAGCTCTTTGTAGCGCTCGAAAAAGTGAGTGATTTGGGCTTTTAACAGTTCAGGTAAGTCGTTCACGTCTTGGATGTGATCGTACTCTTTGCTGAGCTTGCTGATAGGTACTGCGATCACTTTAGCGTCTTCACCTGACTCGTCGGTCATTTTTAACACGCCAACTGGACGGCAGGTGATGACTGAGCCAGCTTGCAATGGGTAAGGTGTAGGTACAAGTACGTCAACCGGGTCACCATCAAGTGATAAGGTGTCGTTGACGAAGCCGTAGTTGCACGGGTAGAACATAGGCGTTGCCATAAAACGGTCAACCCATAGTGTTCCGGTATCTTTATCAACTTCATATTTGATCGGATCTGCATTGGCAGGGATCTCAATGATGACGTTTACTTCTTCTGGCAGGTTCTTACCCGCGCTTACATCGCTCAAGCTCATGTTGGTTCCTATTTGCTTGCTATAACTAATAATAATTGGTCGGTTATTATACGTCGGTACGCGCTTATTGCGAGCCCTGTAAATAACTTAAACAGGCATCCACTTCATTGCTGGAGCCCAAAATAACGCCAATACGTTGATGAATATGTTGTGGCTGAATATCAAGAATACGTTGCTCGCCAGAGTGGGCTTGTCCACCGGCTTGCTCAACCAGCATCGCCATTGGGTTGCCTTCGTACATCAGACGAAGTTTATAAGGTTTATTGGCTTCACGACAATCCCAAGGATAGGTGAATAATCCACCACGACAAAGCACGCGATGGACATCAGCGACCATAGCTGCAATCCAGCGCATGTTGAAGTTTTTGCAGCGCGGTCCTGTTTCACCAGCCAACAGGTCGTCAATGTAGTGACGCATCTCAGGTTGCCAATGGCGATAATTTGACATGTTAATGGCAAACTCGCAGGTATCTTTCGGAATTTCTAAGTCGTGCTCGGTAAGTAAGAACTCACCTACTTTTTGATCGAGGGTGAAAACGCGCACGCCTTTGCCCGTGGTAAAAACCAACAAGGTGGAGGGTCCATAGAGGACATAACCGGCCGCAACTTGGTTGCTTCCTGGTTGTAAGAACATCGCTTCGTCTTCGGTACCATCGGTCGGGGCTGGCAGGATAGAAAAAATCGTTCCAACCATGCTATTGATATCGATATTCGAGCTACCATCTAAGGGGTCAAACGCGATCAGGTATTTACCATCGCTAAAACCGTCAACGATGCCTTCTTCTTCTTCTGAAGCAACAGCGCGTACGAATTTATTTTCGAGTAAAATATCTTTCAGCAACTGGTTCGAGAGCACATCCAGCTTTTTCTGAGTTTCACCTTGAATGTTCTCATCAAGTGTTGAGCCGAGCACACCGGCAAGCTCACCTTGGTGTAAACGGAACGAGATTTCTTTGGCACAAATTTGTAGCGTATTGATAACAGAGATGAGTCCTTCAGCGACCTGATCTTGGCGGAGGGTCGGAATTAAGCGTTGCATAGCATCCTCATTTGGTGAACAGCTCAGAATCGCGGCTAAGTTTACCGTAAAAATCGCCTAATTGCCTGCAAGAATCTTCGGAATTATCCGTCGCGTGCTACACTAAGCACCATTTTTTCGTGCACAGATAAGATGGACGTTCGTATGCACATTCATATTCTCGGCATTTGCGGGACCTTCATGGGGGGCATCGCCGCGCTTGCCAAAGCTTTAGGTCATAAAGTGACAGGTAGTGATGCCCACGTGTATCCGCCAATGAGCGATCAGCTTGCTGCTTTAGGTGTTGAGGTGTATCAAGGTTACGATGCCGAACAACTTAATCCGCGCCCTGATCTAGTCATTATTGGCAATGCTCTAAGCCGTGGTAACCCTGCGGTAGAAGCGGTGTTGAATCAGCGTATTCCGTATCGCTCAGGTGCGCAGTGGCTGCACGATGAGTTATTGCAGGACAAATGGGTGCTAGCAGTGGCAGGTACCCACGGCAAGACCACCACCGCCAGCATGTTGGCGTGGATTCTTGCCCATGCGGGCTATCAGCCCGGTTTTTTGGTGGGTGGTGTACTGGCAAACTTCGGTTGTTCAGCGGCGCTGGGCAACAGTGACTTCTTTGTGATTGAAGCTGATGAGTACGATACTGCGTTTTTTGATAAACGTTCAAAGTTCGTGCACTACCAGCCGTCGACCTTAATTGTGAACAATCTGGAGTTTGATCACGCGGATATTTTTGCCGATCTCGCTGCAATACAAACCCAATTCCATCATTTGGTACGTATAGTGCCTGGTTACGGCCAAATTATTTACCCGGAAGGTGAAGTGGCCATTGCTGAAGTGTTGGCGCGTGGTTGTTGGAGCGAGCGGCGTACTATGGGGCCAAACGGTGACTGGGCGCTGCAACTTGAGCAGGCTGATGCCAGTCAGTTCGTGGTCACGCACGGGCAGCAAAGTGCGCGTGTCGCCTGGGACTTGGTGGGGGCCCATAACGCTGCTAACGCGGTCATGGCGATGGCGGCGGCATATCATGTTGGCGTGTCGTTAGAACATGCAGCCGAGGCACTCGCGGCATTTAAAAATACTAAGCGGCGTTTAGAGCTCCTCGGCACCCCTGCCGGCGTGGCAGTGTATGACGACTTCGCGCATCACCCCACCGCAATTGCGACAACGCTTGCGGGACTGCGTGCTAAAGTTGGCTCGCAGCGCATTTTTGCCGTGCTAGAGCCGCGTTCGAATACCATGAAACGGGGCGTACACGCCGATCAACTTAGTGCTGCTTTAGCCCAAGCCGATCATTGCCTGATGCTCCAACCAGAAGGTCTGCAGTGGCAGGTGGCTGATTACCTGCCGAACGCGCAAGTGGCGCATTCAGTTGACGCCTTGCTTGAGGCGTTGCTAGCGCAGGTTACTGACGGTGACAATGTTCTAATTATGAGTAACGGTGGCTTTGACGGCTTACATCAGAAGCTGCTGGCGCGTTTACAGGAGAAAACCGCATGAGCGCAATTACTGTAGCCATTACGGGTGCCTCAGGTGCACCCTATGCAGTTCGTTTGTTAGAATGTTTGCTAGCACAACAACAGCAGGTGCATTTGCTCATGTCGAGTGCGGCGCGAGTGGTATTCGCCACCGAGCTTGAATGGCAGTTGCCAGCCGCACCGCAAGCTATGGGTGATGCGTTACGCGAGCGTTTTGGCGTCACTGAAGCGCAGCTGCAGGTGTATGGCAAGGAGCAATGGTTTTCACCGGTTGCCTCAGGTTCAGCCGCGCCGAAGCGCATGATTGTATGCCCGTGTTCAACGGGTACTTTAGCGGCAATTGCCATGGGGGCGAGTGACAACTTGATTGAACGCGCTGCCGATGTGGTGATTAAAGAGCGCGGGCAGTTGATTGTGGTACCGCGTGAAATGCCATTATCAGCGATTCATTTAGAGAATATGTTGAAGCTCGCGCGGTTAGGCGTCACTGTCATGCCAGCTGCGCCAGGATTCTATCACCAACCACAGTCCATTGATGATCTTGTCGATTTTGTGGTTGCACGCCTGTTGGATCATTTGCAATTAGAGCAAACATTGCAGCCTCGTTGGGGTTATGGAGAGGAGTCGTAAGACGAGATGAAAGCATTATCGATCAAACAGCTTCGGAAAACCTACAAAGGTGGTTTTGAAGCGTTAAAAGGTATTGATTTAGAAGTAGAAGAGGGCGATTTTTTTGCCCTTCTTGGACCCAATGGCGCAGGTAAATCGACCACGATTGGCATTATTTCGTCATTGGTGAACAAAACCTCTGGTGAGGTCAATGTCTTTGGCTATGACCTCGACACGCAGCTGGTGGATCTGAAGCGTCAAATCGGTTTGGTGCCGCAAGAGTTTAATTTTAATCAGTTTGAAACTGTGCGCCAAATTGTGGTGAATCAAGCTGGCTACTATGGCGTATCGCGGCAAGTTGCCCACGAGCGCGCCGAGCATTATTTAAAGCAGTTGGGCTTGTGGGATAAACGCGATGCCGCCGCGCGGATGTTGTCCGGTGGTATGAAGCGTCGTTTGATGATCGCCCGAGCGCTGTTACATGAGCCACGGTTGCTGATTTTGGATGAGCCGACGGCTGGGGTCGACATTGAGTTACGCCGCAGTATGTGGGACTACCTTGAAGAAATTAACAAGCAAGGCATTACCATTATCTTGACCACCCACTACCTCGAGGAAGCGGAAAGCTTGTGCCGCAATATTGCCATTATCGATCAGGGAACCATTGTTGAGAACACCTCAATCAAACGCTTATTGGCAACCTTGAACCGCGAAACCTTCATTTTGGATTTGGCGCGTGATGATGATGCTGCGCTGACACCGCAATTGGAAGGCTTTACCATGCGTCAGGTGGATGAGCATACGATTGAAGTTGAGGTAGAAAAGTCACAAGGTTTGAACCCTGTGTTTGAGCAACTAAGTGCACAAAAGATCAACGTGCTTTCGATGCGTAACAAAGCGAACCGCTTGGAAGAGCTTTTTGTCGATTTGGTCGAACGTGGTCGCGCGAAACAGACAACCGCAGGAGCGAAATGATGGGAGCAGCATTTAACTTCACGGCATTGAAAACCATTTGGATTAAAGAGTGCACGCGCTTCTTGCGTATTTGGGTGCAAACGCTCGTGCCACCAGCAATCACGATGACCTTATACTTTGTTATTTTTGGCAGCATCGTCGGTGAGCGTATTGGTGAGATGAGTGGTCGGCCGTACATGGAGTTCATCGTGCCAGGTTTGATCATGATGTCGGTGATTACTAACTCATACTCAAACGTTGCCTCTTCGTTTTTTAGTGCGAAGTTCCAGCGTAACATCGAAGAAATGTTGGTTGCACCTGTCTCAACACCGGTCATTATCGCGGGGTACGTTGGCGGTGGACTGGCGCGCGCCATGATCGTCGCGGTAATTGTCACTTGTGTGTCGTTTGCGTTTGTCGAGAACGTCAGTATCAATCATTTAGGCATTTTAGTGCTGACCGTACTGTTAACCTCAACCTTGTTCTCGCTAGCAGGGCTGATCAACGCCGTATATGCCAAGACCTTTGATGACATTTCGATTGTGCCGACCTTTGTGTTGACGCCGTTGACTTACCTTGGCGGTGTGTTCTTTAGCGTCAGCTTATTGCCAGGTGTGTGGGAAACCATCGCGCGAGTAAACCCAATCCTTTATATGGTCAATGCGTTTCGTTACGGCTTCTTGGGCGTATCTGACGTGAACGTAGGCGTGGCACTTGGGGTCATTGTTGCCTTCAACCTCGTGTTCTTTGTCACAGCTTATACGCTGTTACAACGTGGTGTGGGGATCCGCTCGTGAGTGCTGCGGAATCGCGAAGTGTTACCACCAATCAACATGGTAACCATGAAGATTTGACGCAGGTGGTGATGCGCCACTTGCGTTCGCCCTTTAAAAAGCCGATCCAAGAACACAACCGCGAAGCTTTTGAGCAAGCGGCGAAGTTGGTGGCGGAATGGCAAGGGCCAATCATTTTGGATTCGTGTTGCGGCGTGGGCGAAAGCACCGCATGGCTCGCTGAGCACCATCCCGATGCTTTAGTGATCGGCGTGGATAAATCGGCGCATCGGTTGCAGCGCCATGCGAACCATCATACGGCGGCTCAAGGACAACGTTATATTTTGGTGCGGGCGGATTTGATGGACTTTTGGCGACTTGCGGTCGAGCACAACTGGCAATTAAGCAAGCACTATATTTTGTATCCGAACCCGTGGCCTAAAGCTGCACACTTGAGTCGTCGCTGGCACGGCAGCCCAGTGTGGCCTTATGTGTTAGGGCTTGGCGGTGAGCTGGTGATGCGCTCGAATTGGGTCACTTATTTGACCGAAGTTGCAAGTAGCTTGGCATTGGTGAATTGTAGTGCGAAAATTGAACCTTTATTGGCCAAGCATGAAGCGATGACACCGTTTGAGCGTAAGTATCAACGCAGTGGTCAACAGTTGTGGCAACTGAGCGCCGACCTTCCCGAAGATGGTCGTTATTTTTCGGCAATTGAAGCTGAGTAAGCACAACGCCTGCTTAACCGAATAAGCAAAGAAGGATTTCCATTTGAGTGACAATGTATTTGCCGAGGTCAGTGAAGAAGCGCTGCTAAAAATCTTCACTTTACCGGAAGCGCCTGATTCGACCTTGGGGCGCATAGAAAAAGATCTATCTGAGAATCTGATGGGATTCCTTGGTGAGCATATTGTCGCGCGAGAAAAGCCTTTACATGAGATTGAGCACAACTTCGCCGCCAGCGAAGTGCCTGAACTACCACGCTATGTTTCGGACCACACTGATTTTCTTTTGAATAATTTGGTGGCGCATTCGGTACATACCTCGTCCCCCCGTTTTATTGGCCACATGACGTCGGCGCTACCCTATTTCCTTTTGCCGTTGGCGAAGTTAATGGTGGGTCTTAATCAGAACTTGGTGAAAATCGAAACGTCGAAGGCGTTTACCCCACTCGAGCGCAACGTGCTAGGTATGTTGCACAATTTGGTCTATCAACGCGACGCCAATTTCTATCAGCGTTGGATGCACAGTGCGCAGCACTCGCTCGGTGCCATGTGTTCGGGGGGCACGGTTGCGAACATTACGGCCTTGTGGGTCGCTCGCAACTTGCTGCTGAAGCCGAGCAAAGATTTTGCTGGGGTTGCTGCTGAAGGTTTGGCGGCGGGACTTGCGCATTATGGCTATAAGCGCCTGACGGTAATGGTTTCGGAGCGTGGACACTACTCGTTATCAAAAGCTGCCGATGTGTTGGGTATTGGCCGCAAGAATTTGATAGGGGTGGCCACTGACGATCTGAACCGCATTCGTATGGATAAACTGCGTGAAGCTTGTGACAAAGTCGCGGCGGAAGGCGGCAAAGTATTGGCTATCGTCGGCGTTGGTGGGACGACGGAAACGGGCCATATCGATCCCTTAACGGAACTTGCTGATTACGCAGAGGAAATTGGTGCTCACTTCCATGTCGATGCGGCCTGGGGTGGGGCGACCTTAATGTCTGAGAAATACCGACACCTATTGGCAGGGGTGGAGCGTGCAGATAGCGTGACCATCGACGCACACAAGCAAATGTATGTCCCCATGGGCGCCGGTATGGTGCTGTTTAAAGAGCCCAGCATGGTACGGGGCATTGAACATCATGCTGAGTATATTATTCGACATGGTTCGAAAGACTTAGGTGCACATACCATGGAAGGCTCACGACCGGGTATGGCGATGCTGGTGTACTCGGCAATGCATGTGATGGGACGCCGTGGCTACGAGTTGTTGATCAATAAGAGTATCGAAAAAGCGAAATTGTTCGCTGATATGATTCGGGCGCACGAGGACTTTGAAGTGGTGACCGAACCGCAATTGTGTTTGCTGACCTATCGCTACATTCCAGCACCGGTGAAACAGGCGCTGCAACAAGCGACACCGGAGCAGGTGAAACGCTTAACCCCACACCTCAACGCCCTGACGCGTTTTATTCAGAAACGCCAGCGGGAAACTGGGCAGTCGTTTGTCTCACGGACCAAGTTGACACCAGCACACTATCATCGCGAGCCATCAGTAGTGTTTCGGGTCGTCCTCGCAAATCCGTTAACCACAGCTGAAATGCTCGCAGACGTGCTCGCTGAGCAACGCGCCATTGCCGATCAGGCGATGAGCTTACGCGGCGCTTTGCATACCGAAATGCGCGAACTAGGCTTATTAGCGCGTCACGCTTAAGCGTGACGCGAGAAGGTTAGATTATCGATCAGACGGGTGGTACCCAAGTAGGCTGCTACCAGTAGGACGAGGTCTTGGTCATTTGCCTCGGCAGGCTGCAAGTCTGATTGACGTCGCAGTTCTAAATAATCCATCTTAAAGCCAGCGGCAGTCAGCTGTTGCGCAGCCTCAGCAAGTAGCTTGGCAACGTCGACGCCGGCGCGCTGCAACTGCGCCTGCAACTGCTGTAGTATCGCGTAAAGTTGTGGCGCACAGGCGCGTTCACTGGCCGACAAATAGCCGTTGCGCGAACTTAGGGCGAGACCGTCTTGCGCGCGCTCGGTGGGGGCACTTATGATATCCACAGGCAGACTCAAATCCTTCACCATGAGACGAATGACTTGCAACTGCTGGTAGTCTTTTTCCCCAAACACTGCGAAGTTTGGTTGCACCATGTTGAAAAGTTTAGCAACAATGGTTGCCACGCCACGGAAGTGGCCAGGTCGGCTTGCGCCACAGAGAATGTCGGAGATCTGTGGTACTTCGATCACCGTCTGCACATCAAGTCCGCGAGGATAGATGTCACTGACTTGGGGGGCGAACACAGCTGCTGCACCGCGCTCAGCGAGCGCTTGGCAGTCGGCATCAAGGGTGCGAGGATAACTGTCGAGGTCTTCATTTTTACCAAACTGCATTGGATTGACAAAAATGCTTACGACCACTTTATCAGCATAGCGCTTGGCTAAATCCACCAATTTAAGGTGGCCTTCATGCAAATTCCCCATGGTCGGCACTAACGCAATGCTTTGGGTCTGCTGCTTGCGCCAACCCCGTAGTTCTTCAAGGCCTTTAAAAAGTTGCATGAGGGTTACCCTTTAAAACAATGCTCAGGCCCCGGGAAGCTGCCTTCTTTCACTTGTTGCACATAAAGCTCGACCGCTCCGGCAAGATCGCCTGCCTCGGCAAGGAAGTCTTTCACAAACTTCGGTAAGTATTCAGAGTTCATGCCAAACATGTCGTGCATGACAAGAATTTGACCATCACAATCAGGACCGGCACCAATACCAATGGTCGGAATTGTCAGGGCTTCGGAAATACGCTTGCCAAGTGATGAAGGAATACATTCGAGTACCAACAATTGCGCTCCAGCTTCTTGCAAGGCGAGCGCTTGGCGTAAGGTATTGTCGGCGGCGCTTTCTTCTTTACCTTGCACTTTATAGCCGCCTAGTACGTTGACCGATTGCGGGAGTAGCCCCAAGTGGGCGCAAACAGGCACGCTGCGTTGGACCAATTGACGAATGGTATCCAGTAACCAGTCACCGCCTTCTAGCTTGACCATATTGGCACCCGCCCGCATAAGTTTAGCGGCCTCTTGGCAAGCTTGTTCTGGGGTGGCGTAACTCATAAAAGGCATGTCGGCGATGACGAATGCGTCAGGTGCGCCGTTGCGCACTGCTTGCGTGTGATAAGCAATATTTTCGACGGTCACAGGGAGGGTACTTGAGGCGCCGAGCACGACATTTCCAAGCGAGTCACCGACCAGCATAAAGTCAACGCCTTTCGCGGCGAACAGTTTTGCAAATGAAGCGTCGTAAGCGGTAAGGGAGGTGATTTTCTCACCTTCGATCTTTTTCTTTGCGAGTTTGGCAATGGTCATTGCAGCCATGGGTCATCCTTCTTTGGGAACACCGTTCGTGGGCTGATTGTATCAGGTAATTTTTATTAGGTCATGATTGGCTATGTTGCTGACAAAGCTTTTTATGGCACGACCATCAGGTAGTGCGAGTGCTGGCGCAATCTCAAGTAGTGGCAATAGCACAAAGTCGCGCTCAGTAAGGCCAACGTGTGGCACCGTTAAACGCGGATGATGAATCTGCTGTACGCCGTACAGGAGCAGGTCAAGGTCGAGGCTACGCGCTCCCCAGCGCCGGTCCCGAACCCGACCAAACTGCTGTTCTACCTGCTGTAAGTAATCCAATAACTCAAGCGGCGCAAGTGTGGTTGTCGCAGCGAGCACGGCATTCACATAATCCGGTTGATCTTGTGGTCCCATGGGCCGACTGCGATAGAAGCTCGAGCACTGCACGGCGTGCAACACGCCGTCATTCCGTAGGTGCGCGAGCGCCTCAGTTAAGGTTGTAACCGGCTCGCCGAGGTTTGCGCCGAGCGCGATGTAAACCGCAGTACTCATGAAGCGGAGCTGTCGTTGTTGCGTCGCCGTGGACGTTGATGGTTACTGCGGCGTCTGCCACCACGGCGACCACGACGTTTGGCTGGCGCGCTATCGCTGGAGCTACCTGCCGGCGCTCCTTGCTGTTGCTTGGTCCAAAAGCTCGCTAACTCATTGAGCTGTTTGCGCTCAAGCGGGGTTGCTGTTGCCGCCCGCAATACTAAAAAGTCGTAAGCAGCACGGAATTTCGGATGGCCTAGTAACGTTTGGACACGCTTCCCTTTAGCGCGCTCCAACCGCTGCTGTAATTGCCAAATTTCGCGCGCTGGAATGGTAAAGCGTTTCGGTACTGCGACGGTTTGTACTTGTCGACCAATGACATCAGCGGCAGCTACGTTCATCGCATCAAATGCCGGTAAGCCGCTTTCAAACATTAATTGTTCCATGCGCGCCTGCAAAGGCCACCACAATAATGCCGCAAAAAGGTACGCCGGGGTGATGCTCATGCCTTTGTTGATACGTGCATCAGTGTCGCTGAAGGTTTGCCGTAACATCTGATACGGCGCCTCTTCCGGCGTCTGCAAATAGCTTTTCAGCATCGGGAACAATTGTTGGAACAAGTGATAGTCCGACAGGAGTTCAAAATTGGCTAAGGCTTTGCCAGCGGTGAAGAGTTTCAGGCACTCCTCAAACAAGCGCGCTGGAGGAATGTTCTGTAGCAGTTGCGCATGTTGGCGAATCGGTGTGGCGACGCTCTCATCCATCCGCATCGACAGTTTGGTAGCGAAGCGAATTGCGCGCAACATACGTACCGGATCTTCACGATACCGGGTTTCAGGATCACCGATCATGCGCAACACACCATTATCGATGTCGCGCACGCCATTTGCAAAGTCGTAAATGGCAAAATCAGCGATGTTGTAATAGAGCGCATTTACTGTGAAGTCACGACGCTGGGCGTCTTCTTCGATGCTGCCGTAGACATTGTCGCGCACCAGCATGCCCTTGGCATCGCTTTTGGCGTGATTGGCTGAGTCCTGATCATCATCATGATGACCTCGGAAGGTGGCGACCTCAATAATTTCACGACCGAACATAATGTGTGCTAGACGAAAACGTCGCCCCACTAACCGACAGTTGCGGAACAGCTTTTTCACTTGCTCCGGATGGGCATTGGTGGCGACATCAAAGTCTTTGGGTTGGATACCGAGCAAGAGGTCGCGCACGCAACCACCAACGAGGTAGGCGTCGTAACCCGCTTTATTTAAGCGGTAGAGGACTTTAAGTGCAGGCTCTGCAATGTCTTTTCGTGAAATAGGGTGTTGATCGCGAGGGATTACCAAAGGCTGCGCCAGAATATTCGCAGGTAAAGGTTGTTCAGGCGTAGTGTTGCCGAGTGCCCGTTTGGCCAAGGCTTTGATGCGTTTGATAATAGTGGTGTCTCCCTTATAAGACCGCAGTGCTTTAAATAGGCGCTATTGTAGCCGTTCCCCAGCTTTCAGAAAAGATACTTTGTTGCCCATTGTTGGGTTGCTGCAGCAAGCATTGTTGCTGGGTCATCGCTCAGCTCAATGGCATCTAGACCTAAAAACGCGAAGGCTGCGGCTAATTGCTCTGGCACCTTGTTATCGCATAATGCTGGCGCGTGATTCTGTTTACTCAATTTGCGGCCTTCTGGATCAAGGGCCAAAGGCACATGCATAAGGCGCGGTTGGCGCTCAGTGAACTGTTGCCACAAGGTCAGTTGCCAACTGCTGGCGGTGAGCAAATCGGCACCCCGGACAATGTCGGTGACACCTTGGGCGATATCGTCCATGACCACGGCCAATTGATAGGTGTACAGCTGATCACGGCGAAACAAGACGAAGTCTTCATGGGCAAATTCCGCAGGAATATGCACCTCACCTTGCCAAGCATCTTGAAATGCGGTGACGGCTCGGTCATTGCGAAAGCGTATTGCGGCACCTTCGCTAGAGCGATGCTTGTCACGACAGTAGCCTGTGTAATGGGCGCCGCGTGCCTTAATCTGCTTACGCGTACAGGTACAATAATAGCAGAGTCCGCGGGCAGTTAAGGTTTCAATGGCCGCTTGATAGATAGGATCACGTTGCGATTGGTAAAGAATGTCACCATCCCAGTGCAACCCATGGGCTTCAAGCTGGCGTAAAATGGTGGTGTCGGCGTGGGCCACAGCGCGCGGTTTATCGACGTCTTCAATACGGACCAGCCAACGGCCGTGATGGGCTTTGGCATCGAGATAACTGGCGACGGCTGCAATGAGTGAGCCAAAATGAAGAGGCCCCGACGGCGTCGGGGCAAAACGTCCACAGTAGGGAAGCGGGGCAGCCATATTAGGCGCCGGTCATTTGCTTCTCTCGGATCTCTGCGAGGGTTTTACAGTCCACGCAAAGGTCAGCTGTTGGGCGTGCTTCTAAGCGACGGATACCGATTTCGATACCGCAAGAGTCACAGAAACCGAAATCATCTGCTTCAATTTTTTGCAGCGTTTTCTCGATTTTCTTGATCAGCTTACGCTCGCGGTCGCGGGTACGCAGTTCAAGGCTGAACTCTTCTTCTTGTGCCGCACGATCCACAGGATCTGGGAAGTTAGCAGCTTCGTCTTTCATATGATGCACAGTGCGATCGACTTCTTCGCGCAATTGATTGCGCCAGACTTCCAAGATCTTGCGGAAGTGATCACGCTGCTTCTCGTTCATGTACTCTTCGTTCGGCTGTTCTTGATAAGGTTCCAAGCCAGCTTGTGCCAAAATGCCATGAGCTTTTTTCGGCGTTCCTTGAGGCATTGTGGTTCTCCTTTACGTGAGAAGGTCTTCAATTGAAAAAAGGCCGCTACATATACCAGAAAGCGATCACCAGCGCAATTTAATTTTGCTTATTTTTGCACCAGCAGTTCGCCAACCGGGTAAATGCCCTCATTAGTAATGCGGCACCTTAGTGCATAGAACTCTACGCCTTGCTGGGCCGCTTCGGCAGCGACCATAGCATACTTTGGATCACAATGTTCGGCGGCGCTGACCTGCTGCACCCCAGTGTGAAGCACACAGTAGACCACAACAGCGCGATGACCTTCATGACACATCGTGATAAGACTACGTAAATGTTCACTGGCGCGTTGACTGACGGTATCAGGGAAATAACCCTGAGCCCCTTCGGCAAGGGTTACGCTTTTGACCTCAATAAAGATCTTCTGTTGTGCAGTGGTGATGCCTTGCCAATCAATACGGCGATTATCGTAGCCGTAGCGCTGTTCGGCGATCAGCTCGCTTAGTGAGCCAAGCCCCGGTAAGAGCGTTTGCTGTAACGCCTCGCCGACCACTTGGTTGGCACGTTGGGTATTGATACAAATCATCTCACCTGTACTGGTTTGCGCCAGTTCCCACGTGTAGCGATATTTGCGCTTCGGGTTGTTGGAGTCACTGAGCCACACGCGCATATCGGGCTCGGCGCAGCCGGTCATCGCGCCGGTATTTGGGCAGTGCACCGTCAGCGGATTTTCCGGGCAATTATGGTCTGCCCAGTCAGGATGATAGACGTCAGCAAGGAAGCGTTTATAGCGACGAACTAAAAAAGCCTCATGCAAGGGGTTGTCAAACAGCATTGTCAGCCTCATGTAGCTTAGATAGGATATCTATCTTTTCGATTTCGCAACCATACTGGGGGCTGTTTAACATGTCTACTGCACTACCTGTTTTTGTTGTTCAAAGTGATTTCACTGATTCTGCCTGGAAAAAAAATGCACCGGCCATTATGACCGAGCAGGGCGCAACCATTTATCTTGGTCAAAATGCGGCAGAGAATCTGCGCAAAATTCAAAAGGCAGGTCGCCAACTCGATAACCTCGGCGTTGCAGCAGTGAAGTTAAGCGGCGAGGGCTGGGGCTTTGATGAACAGTGGGCATTTGCCAACGGTTACACCGACACCCTCAGTAAGAACCAAATTCAGTGGGCTGATGGCGCAGATAAGCTGGCAGCCATGCGCAACATTGTGAACTGGTCGCGTGATTTAATTAACTTGCCACCGCAAGATATTTACCCAGAGTCGTTGTCACAGCGCGTTGCTGAGAAGTTGACGAGTCTTGCGCCAGAGCATGTGAGCCACCGCATTATTAAAGGTGACGAGCTGGCTCAAGAAGGTTGGATGGGGATTCATACGGTAGGCCGTGCCAGTGCACATGCGCCTTGTATGTTGGTGGTTGACTACAACCCAACCCAACAGGCCGATGCGCCTGTCGATACCGTCTTGATCGGGAAAGGTATTACGTTTGACTCAGGTGGTTACAGCCTGAAAGCCAGCGAAGGTATGTTGGCGATGAAATGCGACATGGGCGGTGCAGCAACTGTCGCTGGCGCTTTGGCTATTGCGATTGAGCAGGGCTTACAAAAGCGTGTGCAACTGGTGCTTTGCTGCGCTGAAAACCTAGTAAGCGGTAATGCTTATAAGCTTGGCGATATCATTACCTACAAAAATGGTACGACCGTTGAAGTGGTGAACACCGATGCTGAAGGGCGTTTGGTATTAGCTGATGGTCTATTGTTTGCCGGTGAAGTTGGCGCGAAGAAAGTCATTGATGCGGCCACCTTAACCGGTGCTGCGCATGTTGCCGTGGGTAACGAATACAATGCCTTGTTTAGTGTCGACGATGACTATGCCAACCATGCCTTGAGCACCGCTGCGGCACAGCGTGAAAACTTGTGGCGTTTGCCGTTGCAGCCATGGCACAAAGAGAATACACCGTCAGCCTTCGCTGATTGTGCCAATAGCCGCCCACAAAAAGGTGGTGGTGCAGGTGGTGCGAGCAACGCAGCGGGCTTCTTATTGCGCTTTGCACCAAATGATGGCCAAGGTTGGTTGCATTTTGATATTGCTGGCGCGTACAACAATAGTGCCAACAACATGTGGGCGACAGGTGCGACCGCATTGGGTGTGCGTACTATTGCGACGCTGCTGCAAGACGACTAAGGTCGCGTTGGGGCGATGGTGAACATCGACTCAAATTTACCGGTCGCTGCGTTACTGCCAAAGTTAATTGCGCAGCTACCGGGCTCTAAAGTAGTCCTACAAGCCCCGCCCGGGGCCGGTAAGTCGACGGCGTTGCCGCTTGCTTTGTTGGCAGCGCCGGCCTTTCAACAACAACGTATTTTATTACTGCAGCCGCGGCGTTTGGCGGCGATGTCGATTGCCCATTATTTAGCGCAGCAACTGAATGAACCAGTTGGGCAACGCGTGGGGTATCACGTTCGTGGCGAGCAAAAGTTTTCGGCCAGCACCCAACTGGTGATCATGACCGAGGGGATGTTTGTGCAGTATCTGCAAAACGACCCTGAACTGACCGGCGTTGGCGCCGTACTCTTTGATGAGTTTCATGAGCGTAACCTCTACAGTGACTTAGGCTTGGCAATGCTGCTCGAGAGCCTTTGCTTGCGCGATGATTTAAGCCTACTGGTGATGTCTGCAACCTTACCCGCTACCGAAATTGCGACGTGGTTGGGTAGTGATACGCAAGTGCTGCAGTGTGAAGGGCGGCAGTATCCGATCACCACGCATTACCGGCCAGTGCCAACAAATAGCGACTGGCGTGTGCACTGCGCACAGGTGATCAAAGAAGCTTTGGCACAAGCCCAGCAAGGGGTCTTGGTGTTTTTACCCGGTTGGCATGATATTCAATGTGTAACCGAACTGTTAACAGATGCAGTTGCGGCGGATGTTTTGCCATTGCATCGGCAAATTTCGATGGCCGCACAGCAGCAGGCATTGGCCGCGCCAGCACAGGGACATAAAAAAATCGTTTTGGCGACCAACATTGCCGAGACGAGCTTAACCATAGCCGGGATTGACGTGGTTGTGGACAGCGGGCGCGAGCGGCGCGCAATGTTTTATCCTCGCCACGGCATTCAGCGCTTGGTCACACAGCGCATCAGTCGCGCTGCGGCAACGCAACGCGCGGGCCGTGCGGGGCGTCTTGGCCCGGGCATCTGCTATCAACTTTGGGCCAGCAGTGATGCCCATGGAATGCGTGACTTTGATGCACCGGCTGTCGCGACAGAAGATCTCACGCAACTACTGTTGGAATGCAAACGCTGGGGCTCGGAAGTGCAGGAGTTGGCCTTCTTTAGCCCAGTAAATCAGGCGCATCTGCAAGCGGCACAACAGTTACTCCAGCAGCTACAGATCGTCGATACGCGCGGTACTTTGACGGTACTAGGGCAACGGGTTGCAGCCTTTGGCGGGGACCCTCGCCTGGCGCGCATCGCCGTAGCCGTGCAAGACGCTGATGCGCCAACACGCGCACGAGCAGCACTCTTGTTGGCGCAGTTAGAGGCACCGCTGCGGCAGGCCACACATTTTCCAGCGCCACTCGCACAACTTAAAGGTGAAACGCGACAGCGCTGGCAATGGTGGCGGAAGCAGCTCGGCGTAACGGACATCCCCGGTTCTATTGATGATGGACTCATGGCCGAGTTAGTGCTGTGGGGCTATCCTGATCGCATCGCGCGACGTCGTGGTTCAGGTCGTAGTTATTTGACGGCCTACGGTGGTGGCGTGCAATTTCATCAAAATGATCATCGTGAAGCTGGAACCTGGTTGGTGGCGTTGACGCTCAACTTCAGCGAGCGTCAGGCGGATGCCATCGTGGCGGATTACCTGCCGCTGCGCGCAGTAGACCTTGAACATCCTGCCCTCACTCATGAGTGGCACACCGAGTTAACTTTCGTTGGCCCCAAACAGCGGCTGCAAGCGGTTGAAGTGCAACGTCTAGGTGCGATTTTGTGCGCGCAGCGCGCCGCCAATAAGCAGCCAAGCGCTAGTGAGCGAGCTCAGTTGCTCTGTGACTATGTACGACAAAGCAGCGAAGGTTTCATTAACTTTACCGCAGCAGCGCCTTTGTTGGCGCGCATTGACGTTGCGCTGCGAGGGCTCACAGCTGCTGAGCGTGCTGACTGGCCTGCGTTTAGCTCGGCGGTGTTACTGCAAAGCCTTGAGCAATGGGCTGTACCTTACTGGCAACAGATGGATAGCCTGGCTGACTTGCGGAGCTGGGACCCAACCCCAGCGTTGCTGGCGCGCCTTACGTATCCCCAGCAGCAATGTTTAGACGCGCTCTGTCCTACGCATTGGCAAGCACCAAGCGGCATTCGGCATCGTATTGACTATCTAGGTGAGCAACCTAGTGTTGCGCTGAAACTGCAAGAGGTGTTTGGTGAGCCAGTATCACCAAGCATTTGTCGACAGCAGGTGACCCTAGTGTTGGAACTGCTTTCGCCGGCCGGTCGACCTTTGCAGCGCACTGCGGATTTAGCAAGTTTTTGGCAAAATGCTTATCAACTGGTAAAAAAAGAAATGAAAGGCAGGTATCCTAAGCACCCTTGGCCTGATGATCCGCTGCAAGCGCAGGCCACAGTGAAAACCAAACGGATGTTAAACAACCCCTAATCGAACGAAAGTGGAAGGTGTATGCGTTACCTATTGAGTTTGTTCATAAAGCTTGGCATTGCTGCGTTGGTAGCTGTGGTTTTTTATGCGATTTACTTAGATAGCTCACTCACCAAACGCTTCGCTAATGAACGCTACGAAGCTTCCGCGATTGTCTACGCCCGTCCGTTATCACTGCAGCCGTTGCAACCGTTACGGCAAGCGCAACTGCTGACCGAGCTTGAGCAACTCCGCTATCGTGAAAGTGCGTCACTCAGTGGCAGCGGAACTTATCGTCGCAGTGGCAACACGGTGGAAATTCACCGTCGTCCTTTTGACTTTTTAGACGGACCTCAGATGGCGCAGAAAGTGCGCGTGGTGTTTGACGGCGGCCGTATTCAACGGGTGGTAAGTCTGCCTGACGAACGGATGTTAGAGGAGTTTAAGCTCGATCCTTTGCTGTTGGGGCAGATCACTGGTGATGAAGGTGAAGACCGTTTGTTGGTTGGCTTGGAGCGTGTTCCGAGTCTGTTAATTGAAACCTTGTTACTGGTCGAAGATCGTGATTTTTATCATCACTCAGGCGTTTCGCTAAGCTCAATTGGGCGGGCGGCAATCGCTAACCTCGCGGCAATGGATACGGTCCAAGGTGGCAGCACCTTAACGCAGCAATTGGTCAAAAACCTCTACTTGACCCGTGAACGAACCTTGTGGCGCAAAGCCAATGAAGCTTTGATGGCACTGATCATCGATTTTCGCTTTAGCAAAAACGAGATCTTAGAAACGTATTTTAACGAAATCTATTTTGGTCAAGATGGTGGACGTGCAATTCACGGCATCGGCCTAGCGAGTCGCTTTTATTACGGCAAGCAAGTTGAAGAGCTGAGTCCAGCGGAAATTGCGATGTTGGTGGCGATTGTAAAGGGCCCCTCGTACTACAATCCGCACCGCTACCCTGAACGCGTGAAAGAACGTCGCGATATGATTTTGCAGCTGATGTTCGGCCAGCAATTGATTAGTCAGCAAACCTATTTAGCAGCGCTTGAAGAACGCGTTGTGGCTCCGAAAGTGGCACGCGCAGGGCGCGCCTCAGCGCCACATTATATGGCACAAGTAAAACAAGAAATGGATGCCATGCAACTGCCGAAAAGCTGGGCGAAGGATGGTTTGCGCGTCTTTACTTACTTTGATCCCATTGCCCAACGAGCGGCGGAGTTAAGTGTTACCGAGCAATTACCGCGCCTAAGTAAGCAAGCCGAGTTACAGGCTGCCGTGGTGGTAGCAAACCATCAGCAAGGTAGCCTTGTTGCACTGGTCGGCGATCGTGATCCCCAACAGGTCGGTTTTAATCGCGCCACCAGTGCGTTACGGCAAATTGGTTCACTGATTAAGCCGGTCACTTACGGCTTAGCTTTGGCGCAACCGCAACAGTATAGCTTAGCAACGGTGCTTGAAGATGCGCCGCTGCAGTTTGAGACTGAAACAGGGCAAATCTGGCAGCCGGAAAACTATGATGGGGAGTTTCGAGGCAATATTCTGCTTTACGATGCTTTGGTTGGGTCGCGAAATATTCCAGCGGTGCGATTAGGACTTGAGGTTGGCTTACCTGCCATTATCGAGACGTTACAAGCGTCGGGTGTGACCACGCCCATTCCAAAAGTGCCAGCATTGACGCTTGGCTCGGTTGAGTTATCGCCGGTGCAAGTGAGCGAGCTCTATGGTGTGTTCGCGCACTATGGCCGTTACCGTTCATTTAAAACCATCGCAGGATTGACCAATCACAGTGGCGTAGGCTTGTATGTGCATCGACCAAGCAGTGGCGTGTCTGTGTATGACCCATTAACGATTGAGTTAGTGAACTACGGTTTACGCGGGGTGGTCAATGAAGGTACCGGACGTCGCTTATTACAGCAATTTGGTCAAGATGCACTGGCGGGTAAAAGTGGTACCACCAATGATTATCGCGATAGTTGGTTCGTTGCCTACGATGAGCACAACATTGTCACCGCTTGGCTTGGCCGTGATGACAACCAGCCGATCCATTTAACGGGCGCAACAGGTGCTTTGCCAGTTGTTGCTTCGACGTTTTCGCAGCTTGGCGTGCGTCCGCGCGATGTTACACCGCCTGCACCGCTTGAAATGCGAGCCTTTCACCCTGAGAAAGGTGTGCAGATACCAATGAATTGCCGTTCGCAGCGTCGCTTTTTATCGCATCCGCAGCCGGTTGCTGAGGGGATGAATTGTGCTGGTGAGATTGAAGAAAAATCGTGGTGGCAGCGAATTTTCTAGCTGCCACCACGGCATGCTGTTAGCTCTTTAACGCTGCCAGCTCGGCAAAAGCCACTTTTGCTGCCGCCAGTGTTGCAGCAATATCTTCATCGCTGTGGACTGATGACATAAAGCCTGCTTCGAACGCTGAAGGCGCAAGGTAAACACCTTGATCGAGCATGCTGTGATAGAAGTGGCGGAAGTGCTCCATATTGCACTCAGTCGCTTGTTGATAGCCCGTTACTTGTGCTTCTTTACTAAAGAAGAAACCAAACATTGAGCCTGCACGATTAGTGGTAAATGGAATGCCCGCTTCATCGGCAAGCGCTTGCATGCCGTCAACTAAGGTTGCAACTTTCGCCGTCAGGAGTGGGTAAAGCGCTTCGTCACCAAGTTGCTCTAGCGCTGCTAAACCAGCAGCCATAGCTACCGGGTTACCTGAAAGGGTGCCGGCTTGATAGACCGGGCCCACTGGCGCGATGTAATCCATGATTTCAGCTTTACCGCCGAAGGCACCGACAGGCATACCGCCGCCGATCACTTTACCTAAGGTGGTCAGATCTGGGGTCACTTGGTAAAACTCTTGAGCACCACCTCGGGCGACGCGGAAGCCTGACATGACTTCATCAAAAATAAGTACGCTGCCGTACTGGTCACAAATTTCCCGTAAACCTTCCAAGAAGCCTGGTACTGGAGGAATACAGTTCATGTTTCCGGCCACTGGCTCAACAATGATGGTGGCAATGTCATCACCGTGCTCAGCAAAAATGGCGCGGACCGAGTCAAGGTCATTGAAGGTGACGGTTAAGGTGTGTTTTGCAAAGTCTTCAGGAATGCCTGGTGAGTTAGGTACGCCAAGCGTTAACGCACCTGAACCGGCTTTCACCAACAAGGCGTCAGCATGACCGTGGTAACAGCCTTCGAACTTCAAAATTTTGTCACGACCGGTGTAACCTCGCGCCAAACGGATTGCCGTCATAGTGGCTTCGGTGCCAGAGTTCACCATCCGCACCTTCTCGATCGAAGGCACAATCGACTTAATCTTCTCAGCCATGGTGATTTCACTGGCTGTTGGCGTACCAAAGCTCAAGCCTCGGTCGACAGCTGCATGTGTGGCTTCGCGAATAGCTGGGTTATTGTGACCAAGAATCATTGGTCCCCAAGAGCCAACGAAGTCGATGTAGCGTTTGCCATCGGCATCGTACATGTACGCACCATCAGCGCGTTCGATAAAAATAGGTGAGCCGCCGACACCATTAAAGGCGCGAACCGGTGAGTTAACGCCACCTGGGATAGCTAACTGGGCTTGGGCAAATAAATCTTCAGATCGAGACATCGTGATCCTCTCTTTGTGAATTAGACATTACGCTTGTCGCTGTACCAATTAACCTCACATTCGTACTGGTCAACTTGGTCGGCAACGCCTAACGTCAAAGCAAATAGTGCCATTCGAATCAATACGCCGTTATCGGCTTGACGGAAAATGGCCAAATTCGGGTTTTGGTTTAAGTCATTATCCAACTCGTTGGCTTCAGCGCGTGAATCGCGTGGTAACGGGTGCATGATGACGGTGTTCGGTTTGTAGTGCTTGGTATAAATCTCGCTATTTAAACGAAATTTGCCGCGATATTGATCAGCTTCTTGGGGCGAGGTAAAACGCTCTTGCTGAATCCGCGTTTGATAGACGATATCAGCATCAGAGCTGCCACTGACTTGATCGGTGACGGTGACACGATGACCGGCGTTTTCAATCACACTCATGACGCTATCCGGCATGGTGAGTTCACGTGGCGAGATCAGCGTAAAACGAACGTTGTCGTAAAGCGCGAGCAGGCGTGACAAGGAGTGTACGGTGCGGCCAAATTTTAGGTCGCCCATCATACAAATATGCATGCCATCGACGGCGTGACCATGGTAGGCCAGCTCTTTTTTAATCGTGTACAGGTCGAGGAGCGCTTGCGTTGGGTGTTCGTTGGCGCCATCACCACCGTTGATTACTGGCACGCGACTGCCCTCAGCAAATTCTGCGACAGAGCCTGACTTTGGGTGCCGCATGGCAATCACGTCGCTGTAGCTGCTCAGTACCCGAGCAGTATCGTAAAGCGACTCGCCTTTTGCCAGTGCCGAGCTTTCCATGCCCGTTGTTTCACGAACTTCACCACCGAGTAAATTAAACGCCGTGCCGAAACTCACGCGGGTACGGGTCGAAGGTTCAAAGAACAAATTGCCAAGAATGGCACCATCGAGCACGCGGGTGCGCTTTTGTCGTCGTGCATACGGCAACATACGATCGGCTACGGTAAACACTTGATCAATGCTATCGCGATGGAATTGGTCGACAGAGAGAATATTGGCGCCAGTGAAATTCATAAAATAGTGGCCTCAGTGAGTTGAGAAAGGGGTCAAACACTGGGCCACTATGATAGCAAAGTTTGGGGCTAAAAAGAACGTAAAAGGTTAAAACGCTTTCGTGACCGCTAACAGCACAATCGCGAATAAGGCTAATACAGGTACCTCATTGAATATGCGATAGAATTTATGGCTTTTTTGGTTGCGATCCTGAGCGAAATCACGCAGTAACTTAAAGCAGTAAATGTGGTACGCATACAGCAGCGCCACTAAGGTAAGTTTTACGTGCATCCAGCCACTGGCCGCCAGCCAAGCGCTGCCGTATAACATGATTAACCATAGCCCAAAGACTAAGGTGAGAATGGCAAAAGGAGTGACGAAATACAGGAGTCGACGCTCCATCACCTTGAGTTGCGCTTTGACCTCTGAGGATTCGGTTTGGGCGTGATATACGAATAACCGTGGCAGGTAGAAAATACCCGCAAACCAACAGACCATGAAGATAATGTGGAAACCTTTGATCCAAAGTACACTCATGCAGATTCCTTTGTTAGGGCAGTGTTGCGTCAAATGCTAATGCTGCGTAGCATGTCGAGCTTACCATGATAAGAAGTACGACCATGAATGAGAAGCAAAAAACCATCTTCTGTGGCATCTTTGTCGCCGTAGCGCTGGGCGTGGGGTACCTACTGGGGGCCGGCCATAGTTGGCACCTTATGCAGCAGGTCGACAATTTAGAGCAGCGCGTGGCATCACTCTATGAACAAGCGGAAACCGCAGAGTATCGGCAACATATTGCTGAAGTTGAGTTAGGTATTGAACAAGCCGCGTTGAGCAAGCTCGAACGCGATTTAGCAGCAAATCGTGATGAAGTTATGGCATTACGCGCTGAAATCGGCTTCTACCAAAAAGTCATGGCGCCAGAAATGAGCGTTGAAGGCGTGGCGGTAGAAACTTTCGAGTTGTTCCCACTACGGCAAGAGGGCCATTATCAATTTCGGTTAGCTCTGATCCAAAGTGAACGCAAGAAAAGCCTCATGCGTGGCACGCTAACGGTGACGCTTGAGGGGCGAGCTACCGATGCTGCTTCGGAGGTGGTCGAGTTCGATCTGTTCGATTTAGCTAACCTTGCTGAAGACAGTAGCACCTTTAGTATGCGTTACTTTTCAACGCAGACGGGAAGTTTTCAATTGCCCACACATTTTGAGCCCGAGCAAGTGCGTATTGTGGTGCGACTTGAAGGCACTAGCAAAACCCTTGAGCGTAACTTCTTATGGAGTGAGTTAGTCGCGCGCTAAGTAAGGACAATACTTGACCCTTTTACTCGGGTACGAGAAAATGAACGCCTTGATAGTGGAGGTAGTAAACCAATGACTGATGCAGCGCAAGCCGTACCCATCCAATTCACTGAAGCTGCGGCGAAGAAAGTGAAAACTCTTATTGCTGATGAAGAGAACCCGGCGCTCAAATTACGTGTTTACGTTACTGGCGGTGGTTGTTCAGGCTTCCAATATGGTTTCACTTTTGATGAAAAAGTAAATCCAGGCGACACAGAGATCGAAAAAAATGGTGTCACCTTGGTGGTTGACCCGATGAGTCTCCAGTACCTTGCTGGTGGCACGGTCAATTATGAAGAAGGTCTGCAAGGGGCGCGTTTCTTCGTTGACAACCCTAATGCCACGACAACCTGTGGTTGTGGCGCAAGCTTTTCAATTTAAATCCAATCTCGCACTCGCTTGTGAGAGCGAGTGTGACTCGCAAGCGAGGTTTCTCCATGAGTTCTTATGCTGCACATATTGCAACAGTTCAAGCACGTTTCGATGCTGCGTTAGCGGCAACAGGCTTTGATTCGGTACTGGTCTACGCAGGACAACCGCGCGTCGCCTTTTTAGACGACAACCCAGCGCCTTTTAAAGTGAATCCATTGTTTAAGTATTGGATCCCTGTGATTGATAGCCCGAAAAGTGCCATTTTTTATGAGCCAGGCAGCAAACCCGTGGTATTCCTCTTTCAGCCGCGCGATTTTTGGCACGCAGCAGTAAAAATTGAAGCTGCAGAATGGCAACAGCATGTCGAGCTGGTGGTCATTGATGACTTGCAAAAACTCACGGATACATTAGGAAGTAAATTGCAGCAGGCGGCCTTCTTAGGTGAAGATTTTGCTGAGCCTGCAGCGAGCTGGCCAGTACGTGCGCGTAACCCGCAAGCGCTCATCGATCACTTGCATTTTCACCGTGCGATTAAAACCGCGTGGGAACTTGAGAATCTGCGCGAAGCCAACTTACGTGCGGCAAAAGCTCATTTGGCAGCGAAAGACGCCTTTTTTGCTGGCAAGAGCGAGCTTGAAATTCATCATGCTTACTTGGCTGCTATCGATAGTCGCGAGACCGAGCTGCCGTACAATAGTATCGTGGGCCTGAATGAGCATGGCGCGATTTTGCATTACGATATGTATGACACTGTTGCTCCGGCACAAAGCCGTTCATTCTTGATCGATGCTGGCGCGACCTATCGTGGCTACTGTGCTGATATTACCCGTACCTACGCACGTGAAAGCGGGCTCTACGCTGACCTCGTGGCTGCGGTGGATGCAGCGCAGCAAGCGCTTTTGGCCGAAATTAAGCCGGGTGTGGATTACTACCAGCTACATGTGTCACAACATTTGAAAATTGCACAAGTATTAAGCGATTTTGAGTTGGTGCGTGGGTCTGCTGAGAGCATTTATGAGAGCGGTATTAGTAGCGCCTTCTTCCCGCATGGCTTAGGTCACTTTATTGGCTTGCAAGTACATGACGTTGGTGGCTTCTTGCGTAACGATCGCGGTGATGAATTTACCCGTGACCCGCGTCATCCATTCTTACGTTTGTTGCGTCCGGTGGAAGAGGGGCAAGTCTTCACTATCGAGCCAGGCCTTTATGTGATTGACCAGTTGCTAGAAGCCTTTGCCGATGCTCCTGAACTTAACTGGCAGCGTATCGATGAGCTCCGCCCTTATGGCGGGGTGCGTATTGAAGATAGTATTGTGGTTGGTGCTGAAGGCAACAATGAAAACCTCAGCCGCGATGCGTTCGCAAAGCTCGAGGCCTAAGGCAAGAATAGCCCTCCTAGTACGGTAGCGCGGCTGGCACCCGTTACCGCTGGTAAGTTGCCTGGTTTTCGTAACATAAATTGTCGTGCGAGCCAGGCAAATGCCATTGCTTCCAAATGCTGCGGGTCGACGCCTAATTCGGCCACACTTTGCCACTGCGCTGTTGGGTAGTTTGTTGCCAAGCGTTGCATCAGTTGCGCATTAAACGCACCTCCTCCGGCAACAAAAACTTGCGTGATAGCGTCACTACAGAAGTGTGTTAAACCATAGGCGACGCTTTGTGCTGTGTACTCGGTGAGCGTTGCTTGCACATCTGCCGCACGCCAACTAGGCAGTTGATCAAGGTGGCGTTCTAACCAAGCATAATTGAAATACTCGCGCCCGGTGCTTTTGGGCGGCTGCTGGAGGACATAGGCATCTTCCATCATCGCTGCTAATAAAGGCGCGATCACCTGACCTTGCGCTGCATAGGCACCTTCTTTGTCATAGGCGTAGGGGCTCTCAGGATGCTGGAGTTGATACCAAAGGTCGAGCAGGGTGTTGGCTGGGCCGGTATCAAAACCTGCGACCTGTTGTTTAGGCCCAATCACGGTGACATTGGCAATACCGCCGAGGTTCAGAACCGCAGCCGTAGTGCCTGTCGGCAATTGTTGTCGAAACAAGGCGTCATGAAATGCAGGTACCAGCGGCGCCCCTTGGCCGCCAAGTGCAATGTCTTTGCGGCGAAAATCAGCAACCACGGCAATGCCGGTAAGCGCCGCTAGGGTGTTGGCGTCACCGAGTTGTAATGTATAAGGAGTAAGCGCATCAGGCATGTGTCGAACGGTTTGGCCGTGGCTACCGATGGCTGTAACTTGCGAGGCGGAAACTCTGGCTTCTTGCAAGAGTCGAAGGACTAGTTCAGCGCTAACTTCAGCGAACTCTCGATCCGCGGTCGCCAGTCGATGGAGTTCGTTATAGCTGGGACTGCACAGACGCACTAACTCGTTTTTAAGAGCCTGAGGCAGTGGCGCATCAAGGTGTTTGAGAAGTCGCGGGCGAGCGCCCGCGAAGTCGACGAGAACCGCGTCGAGGCCATCCATGCTGGTCCCCGACATTAAGCCAATATAAAGCTCTGCGGTCATCAGTTAGTTCATAGCCAACAGAACACGCTTCTGTTCAACCAACATTGCTAAACGTTGTTCTGCAAGTTTATTAAATTCAGGCATTTCTTGCGCCGTTAGCGACTCGGCTTGCGGCAATTCTACGGTGCGAGGGTTACGATGCACGCCATCGACGAGGAATTCGTAGTGCAAATGCGCACCTGTGACGCGCCCGGTTGCCCCTACGCGACCAATCAACTGCCCTTGCTTGACGCGATCACCCTTACTCACCAAACGTTTGCTGAGGTGCAAGTATTTGGTGACATAACGCTCACCGTGTTGCACAAACACATAGTGGCCGTTGAGGTTGTTGTACGCACTGGCAATGACTTTACCACTACCTGATGACATCACTGGAGTACCGGTACTCGCCGCATAATCGATACCGTTATGTGGGCGTACTTTGCCGGTGACTGGGTGTAAGCGACGTGGGTTAAAGTTCGAGCTGATGTAGGTAAACTTCACTGGCGAGCGTAAGAATGACTTGCGCATCGCTTTACCATCGGCTGCATAGTACTCACCATTGCTGTGCAAAATGGCTTGGAACTTTTTACCTTGGTTCACGAATTCAGCCGCCAGCACCTTACCGTAACCGGCAAACTCACCATCGACGTATTCTTTCTCGTAAATGACTGAGAATTCATCACCTTTACGCAAGTCGAGTGCGAAGTCGATATCCCAACCGAAAATGGCTGCAATACCCATAATTTGATTATCCGTGAGGCCAGCGTTAATACCTGCGTTCCAGAAACTAGACTCAATTTCGGCATACGCAAAGGCTTCTTGGATTTGCACTTCTTTGGTCGCAATCTCACTGACGTAGCCAGTGTCGGTTTGGCTAACAATCAAGGTGTCGATCGGACTGATTTGATACGCCAACTGCACGAGTTCACCGTCAGCATCTTTGGCGAAGCGTAGGGTGTCACCTGGGTGAATTTTCAACAAGTATTTGTTGGCTTGCTTATCTTGCGTCAAGCGATACAGCTGTTGTGGTGAAAAGCCCATGACTTTGAAAATACGGGCTAGGCTATCGCCTGATTTAACTTCGTACCCACTCCATTGCACGGCTGGCTCAACGGGTTCTTCTACAGCAACTGTCGCTGCCGCCTCGACATCGTCGAGCGCAGGTTTAAGTTCAACTACCGGAGCATTTTCAGCGGCTTTCGCATGCAGAGGCACGTCTAAGCGTTCGCCGAGAATCAACTGCTTGTCAGCGACTTTAGGGTCAGACGTATTGAGAGAGGCTGTTGCCGGTTCAGAGGGCAGCAGCACGAGCGTCAGAGTCGCAGCAACGACTCCGGTCAACAAAAATTGATGGCGACGCGGAAGCTGTTTGACCAGCTCGGCCATTCTTAGGGTTAATACCTTCATAAACATCCTGAAGTTAGCGCACTAGATAACCTAGTATTTTCTAGGTCTATTCGCAGAATAATACGAAGTTCAAGCTTTTTCCAGTCGCATGCGCTTTATTTACGCTTAAAACATGCTCATAAATAGCATACAATGGGGTGTTTTAAAGTGCGCAAACGTCTCATTAAATTCAGCTCAGGAGTATGAAAAGAATGGCATTATCAGCGTCGGAAGTGCTTGCGGAATTAGCACGCGGTACCGAAGAAATCCTCGTTGCGGAAGAGCTCAAAGAAAAGCTCGAAAAAGGCACGCCTTTAGTTGTTAAGGCAGGTTTTGATCCAACCGCCCCAGATTTACACCTTGGTCACACGGTCTTGATCAATAAACTGCGCTTGTTGCAAGACCAAGGTCACAAGATCGTATTTTTGATCGGTGACTTTACTGGCATGATCGGTGACCCGAGCGGAAAAAACGTGACGCGTAAACCGTTGTCGCGGGAAGACGTTCTTGCTAACGCTGAAACCTATAAAGAGCAAGTGTTCAAAATCCTCGATCCAGAGCTGACGGAAGTGCGCTTTAACTCTGAGTGGATGAGCAAGATGGGCGCGGACGATATGATCAAGCTCGCCGCGCGACAAACTGTGGCTCGTATGCTTGAGCGCGATGACTTTAAAAAACGTTATGCGGGTGGACAACCGATTGCCATTCACGAGTTTCTCTATCCGCTAGTGCAAGGCTGGGATTCGGTCGAATTGAAAGCCGATATTGAGATGGGCGGTACTGATCAGCGTTTTAACTTGCTGATGGGACGTGAACTGCAAAAAGAAGAGGGCATGACACCGCAAACGGTCATCATGGTTCCGCTGCTGGAAGGCCTTGATGGCGTGCAAAAAATGTCAAAATCATTAGGTAACTATGTCGGCATTACTGAGCCTGCCAATGACATGTTCGGTAAACTCATGTCGGTTTCTGATGAGTTGATGTGGCGTTACTTTGAGTTGCTGAGCTTCCGTCCATTGGCTGAATTAGAAAGCTTTAAACAAGCGATAGCAGCTGGTGCAAACCCGCGTGACTACAAAGTGTTGTTAGCGAAAGAAATCATTACGCGTTTCCATGACGCGGACGCAGCTGAAGCTGCCGAGCAAGACTTTGTGCAACGCTTTAGCAAAAACGCCATTCCGGATGAAATGCCAGAAGTGACCTTAGTGGCGACCGAGGGCGCAATGGGGATTGCTAACTTACTGAAAGAAGCTGGATTGGTAAGTTCAACTTCAGATGCGATGCGTATGATTAAGCAAGGTGCCGTGAAGATTGATGGTGAAAAAGTCAGTGACACTAAACTGCAAGTGGCAGTGGGTGGCACCGCGGTCTACCAAGTTGGTAAGCGCAAGTTTGCGCGCGTCACGGTTAACGCTTAAACACCTCTTCCCCTTTTGCCTGCCAGCGCTGGCCATCAGGCCAGCGTAGCAGGGTAAGGTACTCTCCCCAGACACATCCAGTGTCTAAACCGAGCACATCGTCTCGACCTGTTTGCCCTTGTAGCGCCGCCCAATGCCCAAACACTAAGGTGGTGGCTGTCGGCTGCCAAAAATCAAACCAAGGTGTTAACCCCTCGGCGGACGTCGCGGCACTTGGTGCGGTTTTGACCTTCAGGTTGAGTGCTTGCTGTGAGTCAAGAAAGCGCATCCGCGTCAGCGCATTGATCACAAAGCGAATGCGTTCTGGGCGCGGCAGTTGCCATGACCAGGTGGTGGGTTCATTGCCAAACATGGTCGTTAGCCATGGTCCTAGGCGCTGTGTACGCCAAGCGCGCTGCATGCTATCGCTGACATCAGTTGCCAGTTCTTGTGCTTCCGTGATGGACCACTTGGGGTAGATCCCTGCATGGGTCATCACCACATCATCGGCCTGGCGCAGGAGCGGTTGCTGGATGAGGAACTCAATCCAGCGTTGTTGCGCGGCTTTGGGGAGGTTGAGTATGGCGTCTAAGTGATCATTTGGGTTGGGCTTACGAACCCCAGTCAACACTGCCATGAGGCTGATGTCATGATTGCCAAGCACGCATTTGGCGGCATCACCAAGCGCTTCTAGGCGTTCTAAACAGGCCAGAGAGTCAGGGCCGCGGGCGACCAAGTCACCGACACACCAAAGTTCATCGAATTTGGCATCAAAGGCAACGGCATCGAGTAACCGATCGAGTTGCTTCACACACCCCTGTAAATCGCCAACAAAGTAACGCGCCACACCAATACCTTGTGCTTAGTGCAAAATATTAGGCACGGCGAGACGGAACGATGGGATGGTGGCCTTAAACTTAGCACCATCGCTGTCGATCATGCCGTAATGGCCTTCCATGGTTCCGATTGGCGTCGCCAATACTGTACCGCTGGTGTAACTATAGGACTCACCGGGAGCAAGGTGAGGCTGCTCTCCGACCACACCGTCGCCAGCGACACGGGTGATTTTGTGGTCAGCATCCGTAATGCGCCACTCACGCGTCAGTAACTGGACAGCGCTATCACCGTCATTGGTAATAGTAATCGTGTAAGCAAACACGTATTGGGAATTGTCAGGGTCCGATTGGGCGGACAAGTAATGCGTTTTCACGTCAATACGGATCATTCTTGTTGCTCTCTTTGTTGCTCGTAGTACCAATTTGCGAGGCGACAATAATCAGCGACACTCAAGGTTTCTGGGCGCGCACCTGGGTCAATACCCAGCGCTTCAAGCTGTTCAGCGCTGATCAGCTGTTTTAAGTTATTGCGAATGGTTTTGCGGCGCTGATTAAACGCCACCAGACAAAGTTGCTGTAAGGTTTTACGATCATGCACCGGGTGCGGCGGCTCGGCATAAGGTGTTAAACGTACCACCGCCGATTCAACTTTCGGTGGCGGCGTGAAGGCACCTGGTGGCACATTTAACACGTGCTCCACCGCACAGGCTTGTTGTACCGAAACACTAAGGCGGCCGTAGGCTTTACTGCCGGGCTCTGCGGCAAGGCGCTCAACCACTTCTTTTTGCAGCATAAAATGCATATCTTCGATGCTTTCCATTTGGTTGAGCAAGTGGAAAATAATCGGGGTTGAAATGTTGTAAGGCAAGTTTCCGAAGACGCGTAGCTTAGCACCATCGTGTTGGAATTGGCTGAAGTCTGTCTTCAGCGCGTCACCACGATACACGGTAAGTTTTTGCTGCAAAAATGGGTGCTGTTCCAAACGATCCGCAAGATCGCGATCTAGCTCAACCACGGTGAGCTGTTCGATACGATCACAGACGGGTTCGGTGAGTGCCGCTAGGCCTGGACCGATTTCGACTAAGGATTGACCCACCTGTGGGTCGATGGCATCGACAATAGCGTCAATGACAAAGGTGTCATGTAAAAAGTTTTGCCCAAAGCGTTTTCGGGCACGGTGTCCAAGGTGGGTTTTACTCATCGATCTCTCAATTCTTCATGGTGTTGACGATGGCCAGCCATCGCGATGGCAGTCGTTAAAGCATACTGCGCACTGCCGCTGTCAATGTTCCCGGTGCCGGCTAAATCAAGTGCAGTACCGTGGTCGACAGAGGTACGAATAAAGGGTAAGCCTAGGGTAATATTCGCGGCGTTACCAAAACCCCGGTATTTTAGCACGGGCAAGCCTTGATCGTGATACATGGCAATGACCACATCTGCGTCATCAAGGTATTTCGGTTGAAATACGGTATCAGCTGGCCATGGCCCACTAACGTGGAGGCCCTCTGCTTGCAGTTGCACAAGTGCTGGGGTGATATGGTCAATCTCTTCATGGCCTAAATGCCCCTGCTCGCCAGCGTGTGGATTGAGACCACAGACCAATAGTCGAGGTGTTGCACAGCCAAAATAATGTTGCAAATCATGCGCGGTGATACGGATCACCCGTTCTACCAGTGATTGGTTAATCGCGTCGGCGACCTGCGCTAAAGGCAAGTGAGTGGTGACTAAGGCAACACGCAAGCCTTCGGTGGCGAGCATCATGACCACTTGCGAAGTGTTACTGAGTTCCGCAAAGAATTCCGTGTGGCCACTAAAGGCGACCCCAGCGTCATTGATAATCCCCTTATGCACGGGACCGGTCATCAGCGCATCAAAAGCACCACTTTGACAACCTTCGCCGGCGCGCTGCAACAGCGATAATACATAGGGGCTGTTGGCCGGATTGAGTTGCCCGGCAACCACTGGCGCCTGCAGTGGCACATCGGACACGACCAAGGTCCCTACCGGCCACTGTTGTGGGGGACGTTCGGCCTGATAGTCAACGATTGAAACGGCAAGACCGAGCTGTTTAGCTCGGTCTTTAAGAAGGTCTTTGTTGCCTAGCGTAACCACCTCTGCAGGCCAGCTCTGTTGGGCGAGCAGGATGGCAAGGTCGGGACCTATACCAGCGGGCTCACCAGAGCTGTAAACGAGACGGGGTAGACTCATTCAATAACCTGTTCGATATAGGCTTGGTCGCGCATTTCCTGCTGCCAGTTTTCTAACTCTTCTTGGTACTTACGACGGTAGAGTAACTGGTAAGCACGGTTTTGTTTGCTACGCTCGGTCGCATCTTGCGTACGGCGGTCGAGCACTTCAACGATATGCCAGCCAAACTGTGAACGGAACGGCTCACTGATGTCGCCAACTTTGGCATTATCCACAACCTCTTTAAAGGCTGGGTCATACACATCGGTTTGGCTCCAGCCCAGCTCACCACCTTGGCTGGCTGAACCTGGGTCATCAGAGTGTTCTTCTGCGAGATCTGCAAACTCAGCTTCACCAGCAATGAGCTGTTGACGCATTTCTTCCAACTGCTCACGGGCACGGTTGTCAGACAAAATCACTGAAGTGCGAAGCAAAATATGACGCGCTTTAACTTCTTGGATTTCGACCGTTTCCATGCCGCGCGTATCGGTAACTTTCAAAATATGAAAGCCGACGCCACTTTTAATTGGACCAATCAAATCACCTTTGCGTTTGTCACGTACAGCTTCGGCAAACAAGGTCGGCATAGCGTTAATGTTCATCCAGCCCATATCACCGCCTTCCAGTGCTCGTGAGCCTGACGATGAAGTGATTGCGGTTTCGGCAAAGTCAGCACCGTCACGCAACGAAGCGAGGATTTTCTCGGCACGGGTACGCGCTTCTTGCAGTTCAGTACTGCCACTACCATCACGCAGACCGATCAAAATATGACTTAGACGGTATTCACTCTCTTGGCTCGACATCTCGTCAAGCATTTTGGTCAGGCCGTCAATTTCTTGTGGCGAAATATACACGCGGTCACGCACGGCGTTGCGCTGCAGTTCACCAATGATCATTTCGCGACGAATGGACTCACGATAGGTTTGCCAGGTCGCGCCAAGTTTAGTGATTTCGTCGCGGAGTTGGTCCACGGTAATATTCGACTCACGGGCGATGCCGTTAAGGGTCTGTTCGAGCTGTGCGTCACTGACTTCAATACCGCCACGACGGGCAATCTGCAATTGAATTTCTTGCAGTACCAAGCGGTCAATGGCTTGTACTTGCAAGACTTCATCGCTTGGTAAGTTGAGGTTCTGCTCTGCAGCATTACGCTTGATTTGTGCCAACATATTGTCGACTTCGCTTTGTAAAATGACACCGTCGTTCACGATGACGGCGACACGGTCAAGCATTTCATTCGCCGTGGCTGGCGCTTGTAGCGTTGCCATGGTGAGCCATGCGATGCTCACTAACTTCAACATCTTATTCATGAAAACTACCTAGTTGCTTAAGTAAAATGGGTGGCGATAACCAAACAAGCTTTGTTCGATGAGGTCAAATAAGTTGCCGTTATCGGACCCTAGCCCCTTAATAATAAACTGTATACTAATGCCGTTATCAAATTCCGGCTCCCGTCGGAACGGGTCATTATTCTGATATTCAAGGTTGCGGTTAATACGACGGTACGCACTGACCCGCACTGCCCAACAACAATCGCTGTACTGTAACGCAAGCAGCGCGTCGTTGGTACGTTTCTGTTCTAAATCGTAATACCAATTGCTGGCCAATTGCCAGCTATGATCCACTTGGTAGACCGCTTGCAGGCCCAATTGTTCGATGTCATCGTCAAGAATATTGGTCACTTGACGGTGGCTAATTTGCAGCAAGTTCGCTTCATCGATACGGTATTCGATGGCTGTCTGACTCTTGCGGGTATTGTTTTGTTCCATGTCGTATTGCATGGCGCCATTAAAGAATAACCGCTCACCGAAACGGAATCGTGTTTCAAAGGCAAGATCAGAACGGTCATCGGCAATCTGTGTCGCCTCATCAAACAAACTGACTTTGCTGTCGTCAAAGTAATAAATTTGCCCAGCGCTGAAACGCATAATTTCTTGCGCGTTGGTATTTAGAATGCTGGTTGAGGCACCAATGGTGACCTGGTTGGCATCGGCAATACGATCTAACCCAGAGAAACGGCGGGCACGGAATAAGCCTTGGTAATCGTCCTGCATTAAGGTCGAGTCATAAATGCCAATGTCGGATTGATCACGATAGGGCACATAGAGGTACTGGATCTGGGGTTGCAACAGTTGCTGATAGGTGTTGTTGTCCCATGTGAAATCACGCTCTAAATTGAGGCGTCCACGCACCCGAAATTGCGGTAATGAACGGGTTGGGTTTTCGGCTAAACCATTGTCGGTGATTTCTTGATTGTAATGGGTGTAACTGTACCGCAATTCGGTGAGCCAATCGTAGGCCGGCTTTTCAAAACCGACTTGCAGTTGTGGCTCAAGGTGTACGCGGGTGGCGTAGTCATGACTATTTTCTTGGTTTTGGAAGTGGCTGACTTCGGAAAACAAACCGAAGTTCATTGCCATCGGCCCCTGCCAGTTAAAACGCGCCGTTAATTGCGGCATGGTGCGATAAGGGGAACGGTAGCTGCCTAATACTTCAAAGTCTTCGCCGCGCAAGGTCACCTTGGCATGCTCACTAAAATAATCGATGCGCGCGCGCCGATAAATTTGTGCATCAGCTCGTCCGGCAAAGTCGCTGCCAAAGTCGTTTAGATAATCATCGTCACTAATATCGATGATATTCATGTAAGAGCGCCAGTTTGAACTCCAGTTTTGCAGATGCTCGACGCGCCACAAGTACCGTGAGTCATCATTCTCGAGGCTATCATCTTTGTCGAGAAAGGCGATATTGGCTTGCCCAAAACCACCTTCGGTGAGGACGCGATACTCGGCTTGCATCTGTAAGCCCCGTTCAGCCATATAGCGCGGGGTAATAGTGGCGTCCTGATTTGGCGCGATATTGATGTAATACGGCACCTCAAATTCAAAGCCATTTTTTTGTGAGGTACGTAAGGTCGGGAACAAAAAGCCAGTTTTGCGTTCATCGTTGATCGGAAAATTAATGTACGGCACGTAAAAAACTGGCACTCCGAACAGTTCAAACTTCGCATGCCACGCCTCACCCCAAGCATCATCTTCGCTGATACTGATTTCGCTGGCACTCAATTGCCAAGTTGGTGTATCACTTGGACAGGTGGTGAACGTTGAGTCCGCTAAGGAAACCTGTTCATTTGAAAGCGAGAGTAGTTTGGCTGTGCCGTGTGCACCAACGTCGCGCAATTGATAGGACGCACCGGAGACAAAAGCGCGATTTTCACCAGAGTTTAGGCGGAAGTTCTCACTTGCGACCTGCACATAGCCATCTGTAAATTGGGTTGCACCACTGGCGTTGATATTTCCCGACGCCTGATTCACAGTAGCTTGTTCAGTAATTAAATACTGTTGGTCAAAATGCACCTCAACATTGCCGGTAAATGAGGCAATGGACGTTGCGGAGTCAATGTCAGCTTGGTCGGCTCGGACGCCAATGGCACCTTCGGTCAACCCTGGGATAGGCTCAAGTTCGTCAACAGCAAAGAGGGGCGCTCGCACCGGACATTGGCTGATGTAATCGGTGGCGGCTTGAGCATAAGCTGGAACTGCTGCTGTCGTGCTAACGAGCAGGCCGAGGCTCAAGGTGGCTCCTTTAAAAACGTCTTGCATGTGGCGAATGACTCAACTTTGTCCTTTTTGCTGTGAAAGGTATGATAAAGCAAAATAACTTGGCCTGCCATTTGTCAGCGAGGAATTAGCGTGGAAAATAAACGAGAATTGCAGCTACAAGCGTGGTGTGAATCGGTAACGGGGTGTCCGCAGCACGATTTACAACCGGTTTTTGGCGATGCGCGGCCATGGCGCTACTATCGTGTAAGCGATGGTGTGCGTAGTTTAATCGCCGTTGATACGATGAATACTGAAGCGGCGATGCAAAGCTATTTAGCGGTTGCTGATGCCTACGCCTTACAGAACATTCAAGTGCCTGAGTTGGTGGCAGTGAACACGCAGCGCGGGTTTATGCTGATCACTGACCTAGGTTCGCATTTGCTGTTGAGCCAGCTGAAAGCGGACTCGATTGCGCATTGGTACCCTAAAGTGTACGCCGATCTCGCGGAGATTATGCAAGTACAGCAAACCCCACAGTTCGAGTTGCCAGTGTTTGCGGCAGAACACATGCACCAAGAGTTGGATTTAATGGCAGAGTGGTTGCTGCGGGAACATCTTCAGTTACAATTTTCTGCAACAGAACAGCAGATTTGGCAAAGTTTCTGCGACAAAATTGTCGCCAGCGCGATGGAGCAGCCGCAAGTTGGCACACATCGGAAGTTTCATGCACGCAATATTTTGCTGCAGCAGGATCATAGCTTTGCCTTTACCGGCTTCCATGATGCGGCCATCGGTCCTATCACTTATGATGCGGTGAGTCTGTTGCGTGACTGTTATATTCGTTGGCCTGAGGCGATTGTGTGCGACTTAAGCCAGCAATGTTTTGAGTATTTGCGTTCAGCGCGTTCGGATTTGACCGTGGATGCCGCCACTTGGCAGCGTTGGTTTGATTGGATGGGGTTACAACGCCATTGTTATGTTAGTGGGTTGTTTGCGCGCCGTTATCGGCGTGATGGGAACCCCGGCTATTTACAAGATATTCCGCGAAACTTGGCCTATCTCCACGATATTGCAGGTAATTACGCGGAGTTCGACGATTTTAAAACGTTATTAGTTGAGCGGGTGCTACCGGCACTCGATGCGACCTAGTGACGCACGAGGAGTGTGGATGATTTGGGGTAAAGTGCTGTGTGGTTTCTTCGGTTTTTTGTTGTTCCGTTGGCCGGGCATTTTTCTAGGCGTGTTGATTGGCCATTGGTTTGATCGCGCCCTACAACAATCAATGCGCCCTGGCGGTGGTGTGCCTCAGGAGCTATTCATCAACACCTTATTTGCGGTGTTAGGGCATCTGGCGAAATCAAAAGGGCGTGTCACCGAGCAAGATATTGACTATGTTTCAGCCTTGATGGCACACCTGAAGCTCTCAGGCGATGCACGAACGCACGCGCAACAGGCGTTTCGTGACGGTAAAAATAGCGATTTTCCATTGGTCAATAAAGTCGCGACCTTCCGTCGGCAAGTGGCATGGCGACGTGACCTACTGCAATTCTTCGTGGAACAAGTGCTTATTTTAGCCTTGCATGATGGCAAGCTCGAACAGGCCGAATATGACGTGCTCCTGCGTATCACTCAAGCCCTTGGTTTCCGTCGCGAACAGCTCGATGTGTGGTTGCAAATGGCCCAAGCAAGTCAACGTTTTCGCAGTGGCCAAAGCAGTGGTGGCTACAGTGGTGCTGGCGCGGGAGCAAGTCGCGCAAGTCAACTTGAAGACGCTTATGCGGTGCTAGGCGTGAGTCGCAATGCATCCTTTGCCGAGGTGAAAAAAGCCTATCGAAAATTGATGGCCAAACATCATCCGGACAAACTGGCGGCACAAGGTCTGCCGCCAGAAATGCGCGAGTCCGCTCAACAAAAGGCGCAAGAGATTCAAGCTGCCTATGAGTTGATTAAAACTCAGCAGGGCAGTGGAAGTTAATCGGCTGCTCGGTGAGCGGATGCAAAAAACCGATTTCTTCGGCGTGCAAAAGTAACCGGGGCGCAGCGGCGAAGGCTGCGTCATCGGCGTAAAACTTGTCGCCCAAAATCGGCGTGCCCAACACTTGCATGTGCACGCGTAACTGGTGCGAGCGACCGGTAATCGGGAATAGCAATACTTCTGAGCTGCCGTGCTGTTGTTGTACCACTTGATAGCGCGTTTGCGCACTGCGCCCCTCAATCAGATCAATCATTTGCCGTGGCCGGTTCGGCCAATCACAACGCATGGCTAAGTCGATCACACCGCGTTGCGCGGGTAACTGACCGGCAACATGCGCGCGATAATACTTCCGCACCACCCGGCGCTCAAACTGGCGTTGTAAATGCGCCTGTGCAGTTTTACTTAAGGCAAACACGATCAATCCTGACGTGGCCATATCAAGACGGTGCACAATGCGGGCCGTGGGGTAGACACGGCATACGCGCGACCAAGCTGAGTCGTAATGTTCTGGCGCTTTGCCTGGCACACTCAATAAGCCTGAAGGTTTATTGATCACCAACAAAGCATCGTCTTGATGAACGATGCTTAAGTAAGGCTCGGTTGGCGGTGCGTAGTGGAGTAGTGTCATGCTGGTAAGTTTACCATCAAACGGACGCTATCCAATTGTAACAGCGGTTGTTGTAGTGCTTGTTCAAGGAGTTGCTGGCGCTCGCGCAAGGCCTCGATTTCGGACTGGCGTACCGCTGGATTACGGGCTTGTAGTTCCGTTAAGCGCTGCTGCGCGCGTTGCATGCTCTGTTGCACGTCAGCGCTGGCGGCCTGAATGCGTTCACGCTGGGCCTGTTCGGCCGGTTGCCAAGCCGCATGAATATGACTTTGTAGCGTTTGGCGTAATTGTTGCAATAAGGCCCGACCTTGCTTTTTATCGACAAACTGTAGTTGTTGATCAAGGGCTTTAGCTGGTACTCGGGCTGTTAAGTCACGACCTTGGCTGTCTAACAGCACCCGAATCGCTTGCTGCGGATAAAACTCGTGGGCCACTAACTCAGCTGGCGCCGTCACTTGACTACTGAACGTCAGTTCAACAAACCAAGCTCCCGCTGGCAAGGCGCGATTTTGCATGAGGGCGACACAAGTCGCCCCAAAGCTGTCACGCGTGAGCAGCTCAAGGGCATGTTGTACTTGTGGGTGATCCCAACTGAGAAACTCGACTTGCTCGTTTTGCAGTGCGTAGTCGCGTGAGAAGGTTACCGTCATACCATCGTCCGGCAACCCCGGTAGGCTTACGCGCATATGCTCGGTTGGGCGCAGCCAACCACTGTCCGCATTAAGCTCGTCATAGTCAACACCAAAGCGCGCCCAGAACTCCTGCATGAAGTCGGCCAAGATGTCGCTGCGCTCACTATCGGCAATCGCGGTCATAATCGCTTGTGCTTGGAGCGGACGAAACGCATTTAACTCTTGCAAGCGATCACGCCCTGCACGGATTTGTTCACGGAGCTCCGCTGCGCGTTCGTGAGTAGCACTTAACAGTGCTTCAAAGCCGAGCTCATCTTGATAGTCACCCGTGAGGTAGGGAGCAAGCTCTTCGGCAAAGGTGTCATATAGCATGGCGCCGACAGCATTTGGCGCACTGAAGGCGTCCATCGCCTCGTACCATTGATACAAGTAATGGTCGCGGCCATCAGGCGTGTAAGGGACATGAATTTGCACCGGTTGTTGTTGACCAATGCGGTCCAAGCGACCGATCCGCTGCTCGAGAACATCCGGGTGCTCCGGTAAATCAAACAACACCAAGTGATGGGCGAATTGGAAGTTACGACCTTCACTGCCAATCTCAGAGCACAGCAGAATCGGACAACCATCTTCCGGGCTGGCGAAAAACTCAGCGGCACGGTCCCGTTCGAGGAGACTCATGCCCTCGTGGAACACCGCCGCGTGAATACCGTGTTGCACACGTAAGTAGTCATGCAGTTCTTGCACGGTAAGCGCCGAATGGCAGATCAAAATCAACTTTTCTTGTTTGTGTTGCTTGAGTAACTCAGTTAACCACTGTGCTTTTTCGGTAAACGCTGGCGCGCTCCCCGGTAAAGGATAAGTTTGGCAATGACGCTCAGGGAAGCCGCCAACGTGCGCACGGCTATTACGGAACATTAACCGCCCAGTGCCGTAGTGATCGAGTAAACGGTCCAGCAATTTCTCCGCCCCGACGTTTGCCAACACTTCGGCCAAGGGCGTGAGCTGTTGGTAGTCGTGTTGTTCCGCGACAAAGGCGTCGAAGTCATAAAAGCGATCTGGGTCGAGCAATTGCAAACGCGCAAAGTGCGCGGCTAAACCAGCCTGCTCTGGGGTTGCGGTAAGCAAGAGCACGCTCGGGATTTGTTCACATAAATGGCGTAGTTGCGCAAATAAATGCGTCTCTGGTACTACCCGATGGGCTTCATCAACAATGAGGAGATCGAAGTCGGCAGCACTTAATTGTTCGAGCCATTGTTGTTCGTCGATCAGACTTTGTGGAATTAAGATCAGTTGCTCGGCGTCAAACACATTGTCGTGTTCTTCAAGGCTGGCGCTACAGCGCTCGCTATCGAATAAGCTGAACGATAAAGCAAAGCGACGTTTGAGTTCGACCAACCATTGATGGCAGAGACTATCTGGCACCATGATGAGGGCACGTTGGCTGCGCCCGGTCATCAGGCGTCGTTGTAAAATCATGCCGGCCTCGATGGTTTTTCCAAGCCCTACTTCGTCAGCGAGCAATAAGCGCGGCTGAAAGCGATCCGCGACGGTATGCGCAATGTAAAGCTGATGGGGCAATAATTGTGCCCGCGCGCCGAGGAGTCCGGCCACCGAGGTTTGTTGCCAGTCGTGCAAGTAACGCAGGGCCCGTTGCCGCAAGCGATACATATCTAAGCGATCGGTTTTGCCGGCTAAGATCCGTGTAAGTGGATGCTGGGTCGCGACTTGTGCGGCTAAATGTGACTCCGGCACCACCACTTGTTCGTCCGTGTCCTCGCGTACGCCTTGGTAGATATAGGCCTGCTGATGTTCTTGTACGGCGGTAACCGTGAACTTCCAACCGTCGGCATGTTGACCGCGCTCATCTTGCAGCAACCGATAGCGCGCGAGCGGCGCCTGTTGTTTGGCGTAGTGGCGCACTTCACCAGTGGCAGGGAACAGCAAGGTTAACATGCGTCCGTCAATTTGGGTGACCACACCCAGCCCTTGTTCTAGCTCTGTTTCACTGAGCCAACGTTGACCGACCGCAAAGTCTTGCAGCTGTTCTTGTGCCATGAAGTTTTCCTCTACTACCAAGCATTCTCGAAAGGGCGCACATGGTAGCGAAATTTTTTTGAATGTTCACACCATTTTCATGAAATCTGCGCTAGTCTTAAATTGCATGGAACGTGAACATAACGATAACAAATCATCTTGGCAGCTTGAGGTCACGCATGACAGAAAAAACGCCGAAATACTATCTGCTCGACACCAATATTCTCCTCCACGAACCGCTCGCCTTCCTCAACTTCGATGAACACCATGTTGTTATCCCGATGGTGGTGCTAGAAGAACTCGACAACATTAAAGACCGCCACAAAGATGTGAGTCGAGAGGCGCGCGTCGCGATTCGTTCTCTTGAAGACGCCCTGAAGGAGGCTAGTCCTGAAGAAATTATTAAAGGGGTGCCGTTAAGCCGCGTACAGGGGGCGCATCAGGCGGAAGGAACACTTGCAATCTTCCCCGACTATCAATTGAAGCAAACGGAGGCGGTACTTAACCTATCTGAAAACGACCATAGGATTATTCAGGCCGCGTTAGAGTTACAAAAAGCTCACGCCGACACAAAAATTGTGTTGGTGACCAAAGACATCAACATGCGCATTAAAGCCAAAGGCGCCGGTGTGAAGTATGTTGAGGACTACCGCACCGACCAATTGATCGATGATATTCGTTTTCTCTCCAAAGGTTTTGTTGAGCTTGAAGGTGACTTCTGGCAACACGTTGGTGAGGTGACAAGCGTCCAAGAAGGGCGAGACACCTTTCATGAAGTTGAGCGTGACGTGCTGCCGACGGTTTTTCGTAATCAGTATCTGATTGATGAAACCGAGCACTTTGCAGCGAAAGTCGTTGGCTACGACAAAGACCATGTGCGTATTCATGACATGGGCTATGAGCGCATGATGGGGTATACCGCGTGGGGCATTCACCCGAAAAACATTTATCAAGCGATGGCGATGAATGCGTTGCTTGACCCAACCATTGATTTAGTGATTTTGACCGGACCTGCTGGCAGCGGCAAGACCCTGCTGGCCTTAGCGACCGCGCTCGATTTGGTGATTGAGCAGGGCATCTACGAAAAGATTATTGTAACGCGTAACACGCCCGAGATTGCTGAGTCGATAGGCTACTTGCCTGGCACCGAAGAAGAAAAAATGGCGCCGTGGCTGGCAGCCATTACCGATTCGCTCGAAGTGCTTCATAAGCATGATGAGAGTATGGACTCAAGCATGAATTACATTATGGATAAGGCCAATATTCAGTTTAAATCGTTGAACTTTATGCGCGGCCGTAGCATTCAAAATGCCATCGTATTGCTCGATGAGTCACAGAACTTAACCGCATCGCAGCTGAAAACCATCATTACCCGCTGTGGTACGGGGACAAAAATTATTTGCTCGGGGAACTTGGCGCAAATTGATAGCTATTACCTGACTGCGGTCACGTCAGGTTTAACCTATATTGTCGAGCGTTTTAAAGACTATCCCGGTAGCGCAACGGTGAATCTCAATGGCGTAGTGCGCAGTAACCTTGCCCAGTACGCCGAGGAAAATTTATAACCCATTAAGTGTCGCTGTGATGACTGAGATAATCTTCGAGGATCAGTTGCGCAGCGGCACTGTCAATTTTGTCTTTGCTGAGTTCACGAAAACCACCACGGGCAAATAACTCTTCTTTTGCCGCAACGGTCGTCAAACGTTCATCTTGCAGCTCCACCGGTAAACCAAAGCGCCCGTGCAAACGGTTGGCAAATTTGCGCGCCAATTGAGTCAGCGGCTGCTCGGTGCCATCCATGTTCAACGGTAGTCCCACCACGATGCGTTGCGGTTGCCATTCTTTGATCAAACGCTCGACCACCTGCCAGTCTGGCTGGCCATCTTTGGCGCGCAGCGCCGCTAGGGGGGAGGCAGTGCCAGTGATGGTCTGGCCTACTGCGACACCAATATTGTGCGTGCCAAAGTCAAAACCGAGAAGTTGGCTCATGCGTGCCCCGCTTCAGGGCCAAGTTGCCATGTTTCAAAGCCAAGTTTTTCCGTTGCGCGTTGCCAAACTTGGTCGCTTGGCGTGTGGAAGAGCAACTCAGGGTCCGCTGGTAAAATCAACCAGCTATTATCGGTGAGCTCTTGCTCTAGTTGGCCAGACTCCCAACCGGCGTAGCCTAGGGTCAGGAGAAAGTCCGCAGGTGCTTGGTTACGCCCCATGGCTTCCAAAATATCTTTTGAGGTGGTGATCATCACATCGTCACTGATCTGCGCAGAGCTACGCCAGCCTTCACTTGGGGCGTGCAAAACAAAACCACGATCACGGGCTAACGGGCCGCCGGCGAAGACTTTTTGCTCAAACATTACGGATTGCTCTGGCACTACAATTTCCAGTTGCTCGAGTACTTTGCCAACATTGAGATCGACGGGATGGTTAATCACCAGTCCCATGGCTCCATCTTGATTATGTTCACAAATGTAAGTTACCGAACGCTGGAAAAAGGGGTCTTCCATGTTCGGCATTGCGATCAAAAAATGATTTTGTAAATTGGTCAGAGCTTCCATAAACCTCTATGCCTTAATTCTTGCCTCGATGGCTTCAAACAGTTTTGCTGCAATATTGATTGAATATGCGGCCTCAATCTCACGCATACAAGTCGGACTGGTGACATTGATTTCTGTAATACGATCGCCAATCACATCAAGGCCCACTAAAAACAGGCCGCGGCGCTTCAATTCAGGTCCGACCCGACGTGCTAATTCCCAGTCACTATCGCTCAGCGGCTGTGGTCGACCACTACCGCCAGCGGCAAGGTTGCCACGGGTTTCACCTGCCGATGGAATGCGGGCAAGGGAGTACGGCATGGGTTCGCCATCGATGATAAGAATACGTTTGTCACCGTCTTTGATGGCCGGCAGATAACGCTGAATCATGGCGAAGCGATTGCCATGATCGGTCAGGGTCTCGATGATGACGCCAAGGTTGCCACCGTCTTCACCAACTCGGAAAATCGAGGCACCACCCATCCCATCGAGCGGCTTTAAGATAATATCGAGATGTTCTTTATGGAAGGCGCGAATTTGCTCGGCACTGCGTGTCACAATGGTCGGCGGTGTGAGATCTGCGAACCAAGCGGTAAAAAGTTTTTCATTACAGTCACGCAAACTTTGCGGTTTGTTGACCACCAAAGCACCGGCTTGCTCGGCCAATTCGAGCATGTAGGTGGCGTACACATATTCGGTGTCAAACGGCGGATCTTTGCGCATCATAATGACATCGAAATCGGCCAATGGCTGACTTTCCACCGCACCGAGGGTGTAGAAGTCTTCAGCTTGATCGACAACGGTAACGCTACGGGCTTGTGCCATTGGCTTGCCATCGACGAGCGACAGATCCTGCATTTCGAGATAAAAGCATTGGTACCCACGCGCTTGCGCTTCAAGTAGCAAGCGAAAACTCGTGTCTTTGTGGGTTTTGACCGTAGCAATCGGGTCCATAATCATGGCTAGTTTCATTACATCTCTCCTAAACTGACACACCGGCAAGGTCACCGAATTGATATTGCACCACACTGAGTGCGGTCAAGGCAGCGGTTTCTGTGCGCAAGACACGCGGGCCGAGGCGGACAGGCTGAAAATCTGCGGTTGCCGCCTGCGCGATTTCGGCGTCGGTCAAACCGCCCTCTGGGCCGATAAGTAACTGGATGTGCGCATTGCTGAGTTGTTGATCACGCAGCGCTTTTGGGGCTTCAGGATCAAGGGTTAAACGCAAGGCTGGTGGCAAATCTTGGAGCCACTGCGCGAGGCTCACAGGCTGATGCACTTGCGGTACATAGCTGCGCCCACTTTGTTCGCAGGCGCTAATGACAATTTTTTGCCACTGTTGTTGTTTTTTCAGCAAACGTTCACCGCTAAGTTTGACGCCACAGCGCTCAGTAAATAGCGGTGTAATCGCGTGCACACCAAGTTCAACAGACTTCTGTAGTACAAAGTCCATCCGATCACCGCGTGAAATCCCTTGGCCAAGATGAATCGCAAGGGGCGACTCACTTGCATTAGCTTCAACGGCTGTAATGGTCACGCGTACATTTTTCTTGCCAGCTTGGGTGATGGTTGCGGGATAATTATTTCCGTCTCCGGTAAACACCACGAGGGCCTGCCCTTCACTCATACGCAGCACGCGGCCGACATGATTGGCGGCTTCGTCGCATAGATCCAGCACTTGACCCACCTGCAACGGCTGGCTTTCTTCATTTTCATGCAAAGGATGATAAATTCGCGGTACTCGCATAACATAATCCTAGATTCAACAATGTCCCCATCTTATCAGAAGGAAACTTGAAATGGCGATAAAGCAACACATGAAGCAATGGTTGTATGCCACGACGGTGGTCGTGTCTGCATCAGCAACAACCAGTGCTTGGGCAGAAGATGCGCATAGTTATGCCAAGCTAGATGAGGTATCCACACCGCATTTAGAACTCGACTTAACCATTGATTTTGACGCCAAGCAATTACGCGGTACGGCGACCTACGATTTATTGCGTCACGGTGACGCTAGCCAACTGCATTTAGATACTCGTGAGCTAAGCATTCAGAAAACCGAGATTTGGGTCGATGGCGCGTGGCAAGAAACGGCGCATCAGCTGGGCGATGAACATGAATCCTTGGGCCAAGAACTCACTATCAGCATTGGTGAGGAAAGCGAAAAAGTACGTATTCACTATGCGACAGCGCCTACGGCAAGCGGCTTGCAATGGTTGACGCCAGAACAAACTAAAAGCAAAAAATTCCCGTTTATGTTTAGTCAATCTCAACCGATTCACGCGCGTAGCTGGATGCCAATCCAAGATACCCCAGCGTTACGTTTGACCTATGATGCCAAGTTGCACACGCCAAAAGGTATGTTGGCAGTGATGAGCGCCAATAATAGTTTAAGTCCTGAGCGGAACGGCGAATACACCTTTAGCATGCCGCAGCCTATTTCCCCTTATTTGATTGCGATTGCTGCTGGTGAACTTGAGGTGAAAAGTATCAGTGACAATGTGGCTGTTTTTGCGGAACCTTACATCATTGACGATGCAGCATGGGAATGGGCCGACACGCCAGCGATGATTGAAGCCACTGAAGCCATGTATGGCCCGTACCGCTGGGATCGTTACGACTTGTTGGTGTTACCGCCGAGCTTTCCATTTGGCGGGATGGAAAACCCGCGGTTGTCGTTTATCACGCCGACCGTAGTCTCTGGTGACCGTACCCTGATTAATCTGATTGCCCATGAGCTCGCCCATTCGTGGTCGGGGAATTTGGTCACCAACGCGAGCTGGCGTGATATGTGGCTGAATGAAGGCTTTACCAGCTATGTTGAGAATCGCATCATGGAAGCCTTGTTTGGTGAGCGTCGTGCGGTCATGGAACAAGCGTTGGGCTATCAAGATTTGCTTGACGATATGTCTCGGTTAGCCCCTAAAGATACCGTCTTGAACATTGAGTTAGGCACCCGTCACCCCGACGATGTGTTCTCGAATGTGCCCTATGTGAAAGGACAACTGTTCTTGATGTACTTGGAAGAAAAGTTTGGCCGTGAAACCTTCGATAGTTTTTTACGTCAGTACTTCGATGACTTTGCGTTTCAGAGTATTTCGACGGCTCAGTTCAAAGAGTACTTAGCGCGGAACCTGTTGGCGAAGCATCCGAACGTGGTGAGTATGGATAAAGTGAACGAATGGATTCACCAGCCAGGCTTGCCTGAAGATGCGCCGAAACCTGCGTCGGACGCCTTTGCACAAGTTGAGAAGCAAATGCAACGCTGGTTGAAAGGTGGTCAGTTGGAGACAGCGGACTGGACGACCCATGAATGGTTGCATTTCATTAACAGTCTACCGTTGGATATTTCGAGCGTGAATATGAAGCGCTTGGATGAGCAGTTCCAGTTTACCCAATCGAGCAACGCAGAAATTGCCCACGCTTGGTTGAAGCTATCCATTACCAAAGATTATGAACCGGCACGGGAACGTTTGCGTAATTATTTGCTTACGATAGGTCGCAATAAATTGGTAAGCCCGCTGTATCGCGAATTGGCGAAAACACCAGAAAACCTCAAGTGGGCTCGCGAGGTTTATCAGCAAGCGAAGCCGGGCTATCACCCGTTGACGCAAACGGTGAATGAAGCCTTACTTTACCCTGAAAAATAATTGAAGGAGCGTAGTTTATGGTACAAGCGATTGGCTACGCCGCACCAGCGGCAGATAAAGAGCTTGAGTACTTTGAATTTGAACGACGCGAACCTACCGCGCACGATGTTGAAATCGATATCGCGTTCTGTGGTGTGTGTCACTCTGATTTGCACCAAGCGCGTAATGAGTGGGGCGGCACGGTCTTTCCGTGCGTCCCGGGTCACGAAATTGTCGGTAAAGTCACGCGTGTGGGGGATAAGGTCACCAAGTTTAAGGTCGGCGACACTGTTGGCGTTGGCTGTATGGTTGATTCTTGCGGCCATTGTCATAGCTGCCATGAAGGTCATGAGCAGTATTGTGATAGCGGCTTGGTGGGCACCTACAACGGCCCCGACAAGCACTCAGGTGGGGTCACTTATGGGGGGTACTCCAATCGCATCACCGTGACCGAAGGCTTCGTCTTAAAAGTCTCTGACAAACTTGATTTGGCCGGTGTCGCACCGCTCTTGTGCGCGGGTATCACCACATACTCACCGTTACGCCATTGGGGTGTGACCAAAGGCACCAAAGTAGGTGTGGTTGGCCTTGGTGGTCTGGGTCATATGGCAGTGAAATTGGCGGCAGCGATGGGCGCTGAAGTGGTGCTGTTCACCACCTCGGCAAGCAAAGTCGATGATGCGAAATGCCTCGGCGCTCAACATGTGGTGATTTCAAAAGATCCTGAGGCGATGGCAGCGTGGCAGAATCAGCTCGACTTCATTTTGAACACCGTTGCAGCGCCACATGACTTAGATGCCTTCCTAAGTTTACTGCGTTTAGACGGTACCATGTGCTTAGTTGGGATTCCGGCTGAACCACATCCGTCCCCTTCTGCGTATAACTTAGTTGCAAAGCGACGTAGTCTCGCCGGCTCGTTGATTGGTGGCATTGCTGAAACGCAAGAAATGTTGGACTTCTGTGCTGAACATGGCATTACCTCTGACATTGAGTTGATTGCGATGGATGATATTAATGAAGCTTATGAGCGTATGCTCAAAGGTGATGTGAAGTATCGCTTTGTGATTGATTTAGCGACGTTAAAACAGAGATAAAGACTTTTAGACGTCTAAATGTGGAAAGTTGGGCATAGTTTCTGTAAACTGTGCCCAACTTTTTAGTCTGGATTCAATTTAGAGACACAAACACTATGGCGAAGCACCTTTTCACTTCTGAATCAGTATCAGAAGGGCATCCTGATAAAATCGCGGACCAGATTTCTGACGCCGTGCTTGACGCAATCTTGGAACAAGATCCGAACGCGCGCGTGGCGTGCGAAACTTACGTTAAAACCGGCATGGTATTGGTCGGTGGTGAAATTACAACGCAAGCTTGGGTTGATATTGAAGAATTAACCCGTAAAACCGTACGCGATATCGGCTATGTTCATTCCGACATGGGCTTTGACGCCGATTCATGTGCAGTATTAAATGCCATCGGTAAGCAATCACCAGATATCAATCAAGGCGTTGATCGGGCAACCCGCGAAGAGCAGGGTGCAGGTGACCAAGGTTTGATGTTTGGTTATGCCTCGAATGAAACCGATGTGCTGATGCCGGCGCCAATTACTTACGCACACCGTTTGGTGCAGCGCCAAGCTGAAGTGCGTAAAAACGGTACGCTACCTTGGTTGCGTCCCGATGCGAAAAGTCAGTTAACTTTTGTCTATGAAGACGGTAAGCCGGTTGCGATTGATGCCGTGGTACTGTCAACGCAGCATGCCGAAGGTATTGGCCAAGCGGATTTGCGTGAAGCTGTCATCGAAACAATCATTAAACCGGTGTTGCCAGAAGAGTGGTTCCCGCAAGATGCTTCACGCATTTTCATTAACCCAACCGGTAAGTTCGTGATCGGCGGACCTATGGGTGACTGTGGTTTGACCGGCCGGAAAATTATCGTTGATACCTATGGTGGTATGGCGCGTCATGGTGGCGGTGCATTCTCGGGTAAAGACCCATCGAAAGTGGATCGTAGCGCGGCTTATGCGGCACGTTATGTGGCGAAAAACTTGGTTGCTGCTGGTTTGGCAGAGCGTTGCGAAATCCAAGTTTCGTATGCGATTGGTGTGGCTGAGCCGACCTCAATTAGTATCGAAACCTTCGGCACCAGCCCATACAGTGAAGCCCAATTGATCGCCTTGGTACGCAAGCATTTTGACCTACGTCCGTATGGCTTAATTCAAATGCTTGATCTTGAGCGTCCTATCTATTTACAAACGGCAGCCTACGGCCACTTCGGTCGTGACGAGCTACCGTGGGAAAAAACCGACAAAGCAGAAGCGCTTCGCGCCGACATCTGATTTGCTTAGAAGCCCCGAATTGTGGAGAATACGCGCACCAAGTGAGCAATTTTCTCAAGCAGCAATTCGGGGTTTTCCGTTATGACGACAGTTTCTGAGCGCAAGCATCTCGCCAACGCTATCCGCGCCTTAAGTATGGACGCGGTTCAACAAGCCAACTCAGGCCACCCAGGTGCGCCTATGGGGATGGCAGACATTGCCGAAGTTCTTTGGCGTGATTATTTGAAGCACAACCCAACGAATCCAGACTGGGCAGATCGTGACCGTTTCGTGTTGTCGAACGGCCATGGCTCAATGCTCATCTATTCATTGCTGCATCTTACGGGTTATGCGCTCACTATTGATGATTTGAAAAACTTCCGTCAGCTGCATTCAAAAACCCCGGGCCACCCGGAATATGGTTATGCCCCAGGTATTGAAACCACTACAGGGCCGCTTGGCCAAGGTATTTCAAACGCTGTGGGTATGGCACTTGCGGAAAAGGTACTGGCGGCACAATTTAACCGTCCAGCACACGAGATTGTCGACCATTACACCTACACTTTCCTTGGCGACGGTTGCTTGATGGAAGGTATCTCCCATGAAGTCTGTTCATTGGCCGGTACGCTTGGCTTAGGTAAGTTGATCGCCTTTTACGATGATAACGGTATCTCGATTGATGGTGAGGTTGAAGGTTGGTTTACCGATGACACCGTACAACGTTTCAAAGCGTACGGCTGGCATGTGGTTGCGGATGTTGATGGTCACGATGCTGGCGCCATTGCACAAGCCATTGATGCCGCCCGTGCCGAAACCCAACGCCCAACCCTGATTATTTGTAAAACCGTGATTGGCTTTGGTTCGCCAAACAAGCAAGGTACTGAGAGTTGCCACGGCGCGCCACTGGGTGCGGATGAAATTGCTGCAACACGCGAGCAACTTGGCTGGAACTATGGTGCCTTTGAGATCCCTGATGATGTTTATCAAGCGTGGTCAGGCAAAGAAAAAGGCGCAAGTGCTGAAGCTGCTTGGGACGAAAAATTCGCAGCCTATGCCAAAGCCTTCCCAGAGCTAGCGGCTGAACTGAAGCGCCGCTTGCAGGGCGATTTACCGGCAGATTTTGCTGCGCATGCTCAAGCGTACATTGAAGAATTGCAAGCCAACCCAGCAGATATTGCTAGTCGTAAGGCATCACAGAATGCACTGAACGCTTTTGCTCCAAAGTTGCCTGAATTGCTTGGCGGTTCTGCGGACCTAGCGGGGTCTAACTTGACCTTGTGGAGTGGCGCGAAAGGCGTAACGGCTGACGATGCGAGCGGTAACTATGTCTATTACGGCGTCCGCGAGTTCGGTATGTCAGCCATTATGAACGGTGTGGCGTTGCATGGTGGCTTAGTGCCTTACGGCGCGACCTTCTTAATGTTTATGGAATACGCGCGCAACGCAGTTCGCATGGCGGCGTTAATGAAGCAGCGTAGTATTTTCGTTTACACCCATGATTCGATTGGCTTGGGTGAAGATGGGCCGACGCACCAGCCGGTAGAGCAATTGGCGAGCTTGCGCATGACGCCAAACATGAGCACCTGGCGTCCATGTGACCAAGTTGAGTCTGCGGTGGCGTGGAAAGCTGCGCTGGAGCGCAACAATGGCCCAACGGCGTTAATTTTCAGCCGCCAAGGATTGCCGCAACAACGTCGTGACGCTGAGCAATTAGCGAATGTCGCTCGCGGTGCATACGTGTTACTTGATAGCGCTGAGCAGCCAGAACTAATTCTGATTGCCACCGGTTCGGAAGTCGGGCTTGCGATGGATGCAGCACAGCAATTACAAGCACAAGGTAAACAGGTACGCGTCGTGTCCATGCCAGCAACAGATGTATTTGATGCGCAACCACAAAGCTATCGTGAGCAAGTCTTGCCAAGTGCAGTAAGCAAGCGTATCGCCATCGAAGCCGGCATCGCGGATTACTGGTACAAGTACGTTGGCCTTAACGGTCGCGTGATTGGCATGACCAGCTTTGGTGAGTCTGCCCCAGCAAATGAATTATTTAAGTTCTTTGGCTTCACGGTCGAAAACATCGTGAATGCTGCTGAGGAGTTATTGAGCGAATGACAGTAAAACGGGCGCGAATTGCACTGAATGGGTTCGGCCGTATTGGGCGTAGCGTGTTACGCGCACTTTACGAGCGTGGCTACCGACAACAGATTGAAGTTGTCGCTATCAATGAACTCGCGCCTGTTGCTGCTATGGCTCATTTGTTGAAATACGATACCAGTCACGGGCGCTTCCAACTGCCCGTGACCACCTCTGGTGAACATCAATTAAACGTTGGTGATGACGCTATTGCGATCTCGGCTGTGGCTGAAGTGAGCCAATTGGACTGGCAACAACTTGGGGTAGATTTAGTGCTCGATTGCACGGGCATCCATGGTACCCGTGAGGATGGCGCGCACTATCACGCGCTGGGCATTCCACAGGTATTATTTTCTCACCCGGGTGCACCTGACGTCGACTTTACCGCGATTTATGGGGTAAATACCGACCAGTTGAGTGCGCAGCATCAGATTGTTTCAAACGGGTCGTGCACCACCAATTGCAGCGTGCCGGTGTTGAAAGTATTGGACGATGCCTTTGGTATTCAAAGCGGCGCGATCACTACCATTCACGCGGCGATGAATGATCAACAGGTGATTGATGCCTATCATCAAGACCCACGGTTGGCGCGCTCAGCAGGGCGTTCAATTATTCCAGTGGATACCCGGTTGGCACGTGGGATCGAACGTATCATGCCGCATTTTGCCGGTAAGTTTGAAGCGATTCAGGTGCGGGTGCCCACCACCAACGTTACCGCGATGGATTTAAGCGTAACGGTGCGCGAAGAAGTTGATGTCGCAGCGGTGAATGCTGCACTTAGCCATGCTGCCCGCGGGCCTATGGCAAAGGTACTGGGCTATACCAACGAGCCGCTGGTATCGATTGATTTCAACCATGATCCCCGCTCAAGTATTGTAGATGGCACACAAACACGTGTTGCCGACAAACATTTAATAAAAGTGCTGTGCTGGTGTGACAATGAGTGGGGGTTTGCGAATCGCATGCTCGATACCGCTCAAGTGATGCTAGCCAGACAGCACGCTGCCGATTAACGAAGAGGAAGCCACGATGTCCAATGTAATTACGATGGATGATCTCGATTTAGAAGGCTTGCGGGTGCTTATCCGTGAAGATCTTAACGTGCCTGTAAAAGATGGCAAAGTTACTTCTGACGCTCGGATCAAAGCAGCCATTCCAACCTTGCAACGTGCTTTAGAGGGCGGCGCCAAGGTGATGGTGATGTCGCACTTAGGGCGTCCTGAAGAAGGCGTTTATGACGCACAGTTTTCATTGCAGCCGGTCGTTGACTATTTAAATGACGCACTTTCGGTACCTGTACGTCTGGTCAAAGACTACCTTGATGGCGTCGATGTCGCCGCCGGTGAAGTGGTGGTATTTGAAAACGTGCGCTTTAACGAGGGCGAAAAGAAAAACGATGACGCGCTGGCGCAACAGTTAGCTGCCCTATGTGATGTCTTTGTGATGGACGCCTTTGGCACTGCACACCGTGCTCAAGCATCAACGCATGGCGTGGCCAAGTATGCGGACGTGGCTTGCGCAGGCCCGCTGCTAGCGGCTGAGCTAGACGCGTTAGGTAAAGCCTTAGCCAACCCAGCGCGACCTTTGGTAGCCATTGTTGGTGGCTCTAAAGTGTCGACCAAATTGACCGTGTTAGACGCATTGTCTGGCGTTGTGGATCAGCTCATCGTCGGCGGTGGCATTGCGAATACCTTTATTGCCGCAGCAGGGCATAACGTCGGTAAATCGTTGTATGAAGCAGACCTGACGGACGAGGCACAACGCTTGGTCCAAGCGGCACAAGCGAAAGGCGGTGATATCCCGGTGCCGACGGACGTGGTCACAGGTAAAGAGTTCAGCGCAACCGCTGTGGCGCAAACCAAAGCTGTCGATGCGATTGCCGCCGACGACATGGTGTTCGACATTGGCCCAGATACTGCTGCTACGTTTGCAAAGATCTTGCAAAATGCTGGCACCATTGTATGGAATGGACCTGTTGGCGTGTTTGAATTTGATCAGTTCGGTGCTGGCACCGAGGCCTTGGCGAACGCGATTGCGAACAGCTCGGCTTTCTCAATTGCCGGCGGTGGCGACACCCTTGCTGCCATTGACAAGTATGGTATCGCTGACAAGATCAGTTATATTTCTACCGGTGGCGGCGCTTTCTTAGAGTTTTTAGAAGGCAAACAACTTCCCGCAGTCGCGATTCTGGAAGAACGCGCAGAGAACGGTTAACGCCGTTCATAACGACACATTATCAGGAGATAAATTATGGCTTTAGTTTCATTACGCCAACTACTCGATCACGCCGCCGAGCACGGTTACGGCGTACCTGCGTTCAACGTTAACAACCTTGAACAAATGCGCGCCATTATGGAAGCTGCGGATGCAACCGATAGTCCAGTTATCGTGCAAGCCTCTGCGGGTGCACGGAGTTATGCAGGAGCGCCGTTCTTACGTCACTTGATTCTAGCTGCGATCGAAGAGTGGCCACATATTCCTGTGGTGATGCACCAAGATCACGGTACATCTCCGGCTGTTTGTCAGCGCTCAATCCAGTTGGGTTTTAGCTCAGTGATGATGGATGGCTCGTTGAAAGATGATGGCAAAACCCCTGCGGACTACGATTACAACGTACGTGTGACCCAACAAGCAGTAGCCATGGCACACGCCTGTGGTGTTTCGGTCGAGGGTGAGTTGGGCGTACTTGGCTCACTGGAAACCGGTGAAGCTGGTGAAGAAGACGGCGTTGGTGCTGAAGGTAAGCTTACCCACGACCAATTGTTAACTGATCCAGAAGAAGCTGCGGATTTCGTTAAAGCAACCAACGTTGATGCGCTCGCGATTGCCTGTGGTACTTCTCACGGTGCGTACAAGTTCAGCCGTCCACCAACAGGTGACATTTTGGCGATTGATCGCATTAAAGAAATCCACAAGCGTATTCCAACAACCCACTTGGTGATGCACGGTTCTTCGTCAGTTCCGCAAGAGTGGTTGAAAGTGATCAACGAGTTCGGCGGAGAAATCCCTGAGACTTACGGTGTACCCGTGGAGCAAATTGCAGAAGGTATCAAGCACGGTGTACGTAAAGTAAATATCGACACTGATTTGCGTTTAGCCTCTACCGGTGCGATTCGTCGTCATTTAGCAGCGAATCCAGCAAACTTTGACCCGCGTAAGTTCTTACAAGCATCAACGCAAGCCATGTATGACATTTGTAAAGCACGCTATGAAGCATTTGGTTGTGCTGGTCAGGCGCACAAAATCAAACCGATTTCACTCGAAGAAATGTTCAAGCGCTACGAAAAGGGCGAATTAGACGCTAAAGTGAACTAAATCGGGGTTCTTTTTTGCAGTCCTACCGCGTTATACTAAAAAAAGGTAGGACTGCAAATGCATACGAGGTAGCTGTGAATTTTAAAAAATCTTTGACAACGTTAGCCCTTCTAACGGTTGTAACGGGCGCACCAGTCGCCAGTGCGCAAGCATCAATCTTTATGTTTGACGATGCGAGCGACCTGAATACGGAAGAGAAAAAAGACTGGGACGCATCTGCTGAACTCGGTTTACTCTTTACCTCGGGTAATACCAAAACAGAAACATACAAAACCAAACTGAAAGCCTCGCGTGACTACGAAAACTGGCGTCACAAAGGCATGATCGATTATTACCGTTCAAAACAAGAAGACCAAGATACTGGTGAGACTGAAGTCACTGGTGATAAGTTCTTCGTCTCGGGTCAGTCCAACTACCGTTTTGAGCCAGACAGTCGTTCATCATTGTTTGTGTTTGGTTCGTATGAAGAAAACAAATTTAGTGGTTACGAGTACCAGGGTACTGTCGCTGTAGGTTATGGTGCACGTTATAGCTACAGTGAAAGCCTTTATGCCGATTATGAAATCGGTCCGGGTTACTCGGTGAACAAACCAATCGTTAACGGCATCGTGCAAGAGCAAGAAAACAGCACGATTTTACGTTTAGCGGGTAACTTGGTTTGGGACATTACCAAGAACTCGAAGTTTAACGCTTTGGCGTCTACTGAAATCGGTGATGACAACACGAAATCACGTGCTGAAGTTTCGATTTCTGCAAACGTGAACAGTTCATTAGCACTGAAATTCTCAGTGGCTGCGAACCATAACTCGTATCTTGAAGATGCGAGCAAAGAAAAACTCGACACTGAAACTGCGGTGACCTTGGTCTACAGCTTCTAAGTATCGAGCGTTTTAGGGTTATTCAGAGCGGGTGGCTGAAGGTTCTTCGGTCATCCGCTTTTTCAATTGTACAGGGCGGTTTTGCGCTCGCTTACGTACGCGGATGTTGAGCAACTCGACCAACAACGAGAACGCCATCGCGAAGTACACGTAACCTTTAGGGACGTGGAAACCTAAACCTTCGCCCATTAGGGTAAAGCCAATCAAGATCAAAAAACTCAACGCCAACATTTTGATGGTTGGGTGCCGGTCAACAAAATCACCAATGGCTTTGGCGGCCAGCATCATCACTAATACTGCAATGACCACGGCAATTATCATTACCGCAACATAATCCACCAGGCCGACCGCGGTGATCACCGAATCGAGGGAAAAGACAATATCGATGACCGCAATTTGCGCAATGATGGCGCCAAAGGTCGCCACTTTACCACTGCTGTGATGCTCTTCTACGCCCTCTAAACTATGGTGAATTTCCAAGGTACTTTTACCAAGGAGAAATAAGCCACCAAAAAAGAGAATGAGGTCGCGTCCGGAAAAGGAAAAATCAAACACCGAGAACAGTGGTTCCGTGAGCCCCATCACCCAAACAATACTAAGCAGCAAGAGGATGCGCATGCCCATTGCCAATAACAGTCCAAGTTGACGTGCTTTATGGCGTTGGTGGGCTGGTAATCGGCCGACGAGGATAGAAATAAAGATGATGTTGTCGATGCCAAGCACGACTTCGAGCGCGGTGAGAGTTGCGAGTGCGATCCACGCTTCAGGTAAAAAGATCCATTCAAACATATCGGTTGCACTTACTTTGTCATAGTATTGAATTACAATAAACCTGTTATTTCGCAAAAACAATGCGGAATAAGTCTTTGCGTGCGGCAAGCATTTTGGCTAGTATGCGCGCACCTCCTCTTGTGGGGGGAACACGATGATTCTAATAGCAGCAACAAAGGCGAACTTTTATGTCTGCAAACTCGTTTCTTGGTGTATTTGCGAAGTCACCGATCAAACCAATGATCGAGCACATTGATCAAGTGCATGACTGTGCAATGACATTAAAACCCTTCTTTCAGGCAGTTTATGCCGGTGATTGGGAAGCAGCTGACGAACATCGCATTGCGATTGTTGAAAAAGAGAAAGCTGCGGATGACCTCAAACGGGAAATCCGTCTCAACTTGCCTGGTGGCCTGTTCATGCCAGTAGAGCGTACCGATTTGCTTGAACTGGTGTCTCAGCAAGACCGTATTGCGAACAAAGCGAAAGATATTTCTGGACTGGTGACTGGGCGAGAGCTCGCAATTCCGAAAGAAATGGTCGAAGGCTTTGATGCGTACCTTTCACGTTGCCTTGATGCAACGGACAAAGCCAAACAAACCATTGGTGAGTTTGATGACTTACTCGAAGTTGGCTTTAAAGGGCGTGAACGCCGCATTGTTGACAGTCTGATTTCAGAGTTGGACTGTATTGAAAAAGATACGGATGCATTGCAAGTAAAACTTCGTCGTCAATTACGTACGATGGAGCAGGATATGAATCCATTGGATGCAATGTTTTTGTACAAAATCCTTGATTGGGTCGGTGATCTCGCGGACCTAGCCGAGCGCGTGGGCGCACGTTTTGAGCTCATGCTTGCACGAGTCTAAGGTCGGAGAACACAATGGATATTATTTCTACCTATAATCTCACGCTGATCCTAATGGCTGCAGCGTTTGCCTTTTTTATGGCTTGGGGTATCGGTGCAAATGACGTCGCGAATGCGATGGGTACGTCAGTTGGCTCGAAAGCACTGACCATTAAACAAGCAATCGTTGTTGCAATGATTTTCGAGTTTGCTGGTGCTTATCTTGCTGGTGGTGAAGTTACCTCAACCATTCGTAAAGGTATTATTGATTCGGCGTATTTTGTTAACGCCCCTGAATTGCTGGTATTCGGGATGATTGGAGCACTATTGGCGGCTGGTTTCTGGCTGTTGATTGCTTCTTATCTGGGTTGGCCGGTGTCAACGACACACTCTATTATTGGTGCGATCGTTGGTTTTGCTGCGGTGGGCGTGAGCCCTGATGCGGTGGAGTGGTCAAAAGTCCTAGGTATTGTTGGCAGCTGGGTTATCACCCCGATGATAGCGGGTTTGATTGCGTACTTTATTTTTATTAGCGCGCAAAAGCTCATTTTTGATCAAGAAAATCCGTTAGCTATGGCCAAGCGTTATGTGCCGTTTTATATGGCATTGACGGGTCTTGTGATTGCTTTGGTCACCATTAAGAAAGGCTTGAAGCACGTTGGCTTAACCTTCTCAACCGCGGAAGGCCTATTGTTGGCGGTTGCTGTTGCAGCAGTTGTGTTTGTCATCGGTAAGGTGATGATTGGTCGTTTGAAGTTTGACCCATCAGCGGACAAAGACATGCACTACACCAACGTGGAAAAAGTTTTCGCCGTATTGATGGTGGTTACCGCCTGTGCGATGGCATTTGCCCATGGTTCCAACGATGTTGCTAACGCGATTGGACCATTAGCGGCAGTGGTGAGCGTTGTTCAAAGTGGTGGTGAGATCTCTAGTAAAGCTCAATTGGCCTGGTGGGTATTGCCTGTCGGTGCGATTGGTATTGTCTTGGGTCTTGCCATGCTGGGTAAACGCGTTATCGCGACCATTGGTAAAGGGATTACTCACCTAACACCAAGCCGTGGTTTTGCGGCAGAGCTTGCTGCTGCGACAACGGTTGTTATCGCATCAGGTACTGGCTTACCTATTTCAACCACACAAACCCTTGTTGGTGCTGTGTTAGGTGTTGGGATGGCGCGCGGTATTGCTGCACTGAATCTTGGTGTGGTGCGTAACATCGTGGTTTCTTGGGTGGTCACCTTACCTGCAGGTGCCATCATGTCGATCATCTTCTTCTTTATCTTGAAGGCGGCGTTTGGCGTTTAAACCATTTTGATAGATAGTAAAAAGGCGACTTCGGTCGCCTTTTTTTGTGCCTGAAGAAAAATAAATGCGTGGTGGTGACAACTTTTCTACCCGCTATCCCGACTACAGTAGCAAAGAACAAAGGGAAGCCAAATTGTGTTTGCACCTTCGGATGAAAAACTGGTTCGCCGAGCCATAGATAATAATCGCCAAGCTTGGCTCCACCTCGTAAAGCGTTACGAGGGGCTGGTCTACAACTATGCGCTGCGGATGAGCGGGAATCGTGACGATGCGCTCGATTTGATGCAAGACGTGTTCTTGTCATTGTTTCGAAACTTGGCCAGTTGGCGGGGCGAGAGTTCGTTTAAGAACTGGCTGATGAAGATTGCTCATTACCGCTGTATCGAACATTTTCGCAGCCGCCGTAATTTTGCTGATGAACATGATTTCGACCAGCAAGAAAGCCACTTGGATTGGCATGACCCGGAAGCGGTGTATCAGGGCCAGCAACGGACGCAGCAATTGGTGCAAGCCATGCAAGCATTGCCGCTCGAGCAACGGCTGGTGGTGGAGTTGAAGTTTTTTCAGCACCTTCGATTAAAAGATATTAGTGAACAACTTGAAGTACCGTTGAATACGGTGAAGTCACGCTTGTACAAAGCAGTCGAACGGTTACAGCAGTTGGTGGAGGAGTTATGAGCGAGTCACGTGATTTTGAAAAGTGGTTGCAAGCAACCGCAGATGCGACGCAAGCAGAGCCGGTGCCACATTGGCCTCGTGAAGCAACTTTCCGTGAGAGTACGGTGCGGCAACGTCGTTGGTGGCAGCAGTCCTGGTTATCGGTTGCTTCGCTCGCCTGCTCAGCGTTAGCTGTGATGGCAGTAGTGACGCAGTTGCAAGTACAGGTCACTGACCAAGGCTTTAATGTGCACTTTGGTGGCACGCTTACCGAGCAGCAATTGCAACAAGCTGTTGCTGCGCAAATGGCCGACTATGGGGCTGCACAAAAAGTCCAGTTTGCCGATTATGCCGCCAATTTACGTAAAGATTTTCGTGACGACATTGCCGCTGCCAATCAGCAATTGGTGAGTTATGTGTTGGCCACCAATCGGACCGAGCGGCAAGAAGATATGGAAGATTTAATTCGTTACGTGAATGCGCAACGTGAAGACGACCAAGTGTATTTTGAACATCAACTGTCGCAAGTCACCGGACAATTGATTGAGCAGACCGATTTGGGTGGTTACCCGAACTATGAGACCAAGGAGTAAGACCATGCGGACTTTAATGACCTTATCAGCAGTAGCATTGGCACTCGTTGCTGCGACGACGGCGCATGCTGACGAAAAACAACGCAGTGAATTGCGTAAGCAGTTAGAAGTAATGAACAGTATTTTTACCACCACCTTGGCACAGCAGCAGGGCGAGGCTCAACGCGGGCGGATGTATCATGAGCGTTTGCATTATGATTACTTGGCCGGACAAGGTGTGGTGTATCGTATGCGCGTCGATAACCCTACAATTATGTTCTTTGGTGAGCGGGTTTCTTTTCCTGATGTACCACTACCACCGGAATTCGATGAGCATGCGGTGATGGACATCGAATTTGAAGTCAGCGAAGCGCTCGCTGAAGCCGAAAGTGAACTCGCACAAATTGAAATTTTATCGGATTCGGTAGAGATGACTGAAAGTACCACGGTATTTTCTGGCGACGGCGAAATTCGCATCGTTCGTGAAGTCTCTGATGACGTGCGTGAAAGTGCGCGTGAAATGCGCGAGCTACGCCGGAAAGAGCGTGATCTGAAGTTGGCCGAACGGAATGCTGAAGCCGCAGAGTCTGAGAAAGTTAAAGCTGAATTGAAAGCGGTACAAGAAGAACTTAAAGCTCGCGAAAAAGCTTATAAGGAAGCGCGTGAAGAGCTCAAAGCAGCGCGGGAAGAGTTACGCGATAAAGCCGATGAGCGGCGTGCCAAACGTGCCGAAAAACGTGCCGAGCAGGTGAAGGTCTATGAACAGACCATCGCGCAAACTTTGTGTGACTATGGCCAAACCTTGCGGGCGTTACCGAATGGCGAGCATGTCAGCTTTATTTTAGAAGGCGCGGGCGATAAGGAGAATGGTGGTTCAGATAAGATTTATGTGTTCACCAAACGTCAGTTGCAAAAATGTGATCAACCAAGTGATCTGTTAGGGCAAGCGGTAACGTATAGCTATTAACCAATTGAATCCCTGAAAGTTGGTTGTCAGTTTTCAGCACGCCGCTTGGCGTGCTTTTTTTTGCCCTGCAAAAAAGGTAAAGTAGCGCCCACAAAATCAGCAATAGCAACGAGTATGGACGTTAAAGACTTTAGTTTTGAATTACCCGACGAACTGATTGCGCGGTATCCACAACAGGATCGTAGTGCAAGCCGTTTACTTTGCCTTGATGGCCCAACCGGTGCGGTGACACACTCGCAATTTACCGCGATTGTAGACGCCTTGCAGCCCGGCGATTTGTTGGTCTTTAACGATACCCGCGTGATCCCTGCGCGAATGCTGGGCGAAAAAGTGTCTGGCGGCAAAGTCGAAGTTTTGGTCGAGCGTATTATTGATGAGCACCGAGTGCTGGCACATGTACGCAGCAATCGAGCACCTAAGCCTGGCCAACGCTTGTTGTTAGAGCAGGCTGTGGAAGTGGAAATGTTGGGGCGGCAGGATGCCTTATTCGAGCTTCGTTTTTTAACCGATGCGCCGGTACTAGATGTGCTCGAGCAGTATGGTCATATGCCATTACCTCCCTATATCGACCGTCCTGATGAAGCCAGTGACCGCGAACGTTACCAAACGGTATACAACAAAAAGCCGGGTGCTGTCGCAGCTCCGACGGCGGGCTTGCACTTTGATGACACAATTCTTGCCGCGCTAGCAGCGAAAGGCGTGAACTTCGCCTATGTGACGTTGCATGTTGGTGCTGGAACGTTTCAGCCGGTGCGGGTGGATAGCATTGAAGATCACCACATGCACAGTGAGTACGCTGAAGTACCGCAGGAGGCGGTCGATGCGATTCATGCAACCAAAGCAGCAGGTGGCCGGGTGGTTGCCGTCGGCACCACCTCAGTACGTTCCCTCGAGTCGGCAGCGCAAGCAGCGCTGAAGCAAGGACTCCCGTTGGCGCCATTCTTTGCGGATACGGACATCTTTATTTACCCGGGGTATCAGTTCCAAGTCATTGATGCCATGATCACCAACTTCCACTTGCCGGAGTCGACGCTAATCATGTTGGTGTCGGCGTTTGCTGGGCGTGAAGCTGTGTTGGGCGCTTATCAGCAGGCGATTGATAATAGCTATCGCTTCTTTAGTTACGGCGATGCGATGTTTGTGACCCGTCGCTAGCGCTCAGGTATACTGACGCTCTCGGACTGTTTTTCCGTGAATTAACCAAACGGTGATGAAATGAAGTTTGAACTTTTAAAAACCTGCGGCAAGGCCCGCCGTGGGCGTATGACGTTTGCACGTGGTGAGGTGGAAACTCCTGCATTTATGCCTGTCGGTACTGCCGGTACGGTAAAAGGCATGAGCCCAGAAGAAGTCAAAGCAACCGGGGCGCAAATTTGTTTAGGGAATACCTTTCATTTAATGCTACGCCCGGGCACGCAAATTATTAAGCAGCACGGTGATTTGCATGACTTTATGAACTGGGATAAGCCGATTTTGACCGATTCAGGTGGTTTCCAAGTTTTCAGTTTGGGCGAGCTACGTAAAATCACTGAAGAAGGCGTGACTTTCCGTTCTCCGATTAACGGTGAAAAGATTTTACTTACCCCAGAAAAATCGATGGAAGTGCAGCGCGATCTTGGCTCTGACATCGTGATGATTTTCGACGAGTGTACGCCGTATCCGGCGACGCAAGCCGAAGCGCGCAGTTCGATGGAGCTATCGTTGCGTTGGGCGCAACGCTCGAAAGAAGCCCATGGCGATAATCCATCTGCGTTATTTGGCATCATTCAAGGTGGTATGTACGAAGAGTTACGTACAATTTCATTGGATGGCTTGACCGATATCGGTTTTGACGGCTACGCCATTGGAGGATTGTCGGTTGGTGAGCCGAAAGAAGATATGATGCGCATTTTGGATCACACTGCACCACTGATGCCGATCGATAAACCCCGTTATTTAATGGGTGTTGGTAAACCTGAAGATTTGGTCGAAGCAGTGCGTCGTGGCGTGGACATGTTTGACTGTGTGATGCCAACACGAAATGCCCGCAATGGTCACTTATTTGTCAGCACTGGTGTGGTGAAAATTCGTAATGCTGTGCACCGTACCGACACTGGACCGTTAGACCCTGAGTGTGATTGCTACACCTGTCAGAACTATTCGCGCGCGTACTTGCATCATTTAGATCGCTCGAATGAAATGCTCGGCGGTCGTTTGAATACCATTCATAACCTGCATTTCTATCAAAAAGTCATGCAAGATTTGCGTGATGCTATTGATGCGGATCGCTTAGAAGAGCACGTGGCGGAATTCTATGCCAAGCGAGGCTTAGAAGTTCCGCCATTAGCGGACTAGTGTGGCTGTGCCATTCCTGCCATTAGGCAGGGATGGCACGTGCGATGTCGATCACGTAAGGCTTAATACCGGCGAAGAAGAACTCGACCGCAATCAACATCACGATAAGCCCCATCAGCCGCATGAGGATCTTACTGCCGCTACGGCCAAGCTTTGCCAAAAGTTGTCGGCCACTGGCAAGAATGATGGCGACAAGGAAGCACACCACCGCAATCGCAACAAACAGACTGATGCTGGCAGCTGCAGCATTCTCTAAGTTTTTGCTTTCTTGAATGACCAAGATCACCATAGTGATAGCGCCAGGGCCCGCCACCATCGGAATACCGATAGGTGTAACGGCAACATCGGAACCAAAATCGCCATCGCTTTCACCGTCAACCCGCTTCGGCACAGTGCGCCCGCGCAGCATTTCGAAGCCCATGACGAAGAATAAGATGCCGCCAGCAACGCGTAGGCCGTTCACCGAAATATTAAAGAAGCTAAAGATGGCTTCGCCAAGTAAGGCGAAGACGCTGAGCGCGATAAAAGCGGTGACTGCAGCGCGCATGGCAACCCAACGGGCGGCTTTTGGCGTCATTGCCTCGGTGAGCGCAATGTAAATAGGCACCGCCGCAATAGGGTTGATCATGGTGAACAGCGAAGTGACTTGAAAGATAAAAATATCGAACATAGTGAGTCCCGATAAAGAGCAACATTTTAAGGTTAAGCTTAGGTGAATTGGCGGTTGCTGCGTTGCTACCTAAGTCATCATTCGTTAAGTCTTGGATTAACTTGTGGTTAATGTGAAGTTAACGCGGCGGATAGTGTAGCAACTTTTTCAGATTGCATGGAATTAAATTGATCGCGGGCTTTACATCAGGATCTGAACTAGCTACAATTCAGCACCATTTTTATTCGTCACGGTCAAAAAGTGACCATGTTGATAACCAAACAACAGAATTTTCATTGAGGTGATATTTTAATGCCAGTTGTTAAAGTAAAAGAAAACGAGCCGTTTGACGTAGCGTTGCGTCGCTTCAAGCGTTCATGCGAAAAAGCAGGTGTTTTGTCAGAAGTGCGTCGTCGCGAGCACTACGAGAAGCCAACTGCAGAGCGTAAGCGTAAAAAAGCTGCAGCAGTTAAGCGTCACGCGAAAAAATTATCGCGTGAGAACGCACGTCGCACACGTTTGTACTAAGACTAGCTACGTCTAGCTTTTACATTGCGACTGGTTGCTGATACGTCGGCAACAGCTCTAAGGCCGAAGCATTCTGTGCTTCGGCTTTTTCATTTGTGGTTTTAGCGGTACAATCCTGTTTCGTCCTGTTTTGTTTCACTTCTTGCTCAGATGGAATCGTCGTTATCATGGCTGGTTTAATCCCGAAAAGCTTTATTCATGACTTACTGGATCGCGCAGACGTGGTCGAGGTGGTGGATAGCCGGGTACCGCTAAAAAAGGCGGGGCGTAATTATCAAGCCTGCTGTCCTTTCCATAATGAGAAATCACCAAGCTTTACCGTGGCGCCAGATAAGCAGTTCTTCCACTGTTTTGGTTGTGGCGAACATGGCAATGCCATTGATTTCTTAATGAAGTATGATGGTCTTGAGTTTCCTGATGCGATTGAAGAACTCGCAGCAATGCTTGGCCTTGAAGTGCCGCGCGAAACGCACCTTAACCCTCAGGCTGAAGCTAAAAAACGTCAACAAGCTGCCGATGATTATCAGCAGATGGAACGTGCGACCAAGTTTTTCAGCTACCAACTGCGACAGCACCAAAAGGCGCCGGCGGTGGTGGAGTATCTGAAAGGGCGTGGTTTAAGCGGTGAAATCGTCAAACAGTTTCAAATTGGGTATGCGCCCGATGGCTGGGATGAGCTATTAAAAGCTTTGGCGAAAGATCAACGATCCCGTGAGCAGCTCGTGGATCTGAAGCTGGTCAATCGCAACGATAGCGGCCGCTATTATGATTTTTTTCGCGATCGTATTATGTTTCCGATCCGCGATCGCCGTGGTCGTGTGGTAGGTTTTGGCGGCCGGATTATTGATGGTGATGGCCCTAAGTATTTGAACTCTCCAGAAACCCGCGTGTTTCACAAAGGCCGCGAGCTTTATGGTTTCTATGAAGCCAAGCAAGCGCACCGCCAACTCCAGCAAGTGGTTATTGTTGAAGGCTATATGGATGTGGTGGCGTTGGCACAAGCGGGTATCGATTTCGCGGTTGCCTCACTTGGTACGGCTACCACCACCGATCAATTGCAAATGTTGTTTCGTGCTACTTCGCATGTGGTCTGCTGTTATGACGGTGACCGTGCTGGCCGTGATGCCGCGTGGCGTGCGCTTGAAAATGCCTTGCCGTTGCTAACCGATGGGTTACAACTCACCTTTTTATTCTTACCTGATGGTGAGGACCCAGATACTTTGGTGCGGAAAGAGGGGCCAGAGGCGTTCAAGCAACGCTTAGCGCAAGCTCAAAGCTTTACGGATTACTTTTTTAGCCATCTGACGGAGTCGTTAGACTTGGCTTCAGACAGTGGTCGTGCGGCGTTACTCAACCAGGCCAAACCTTTGATCGAAAAGATCGCCAGCGATTATTATCGCGATGAGTTGTTGCAGCACTTGGCGCGGTTATTGCGCCGTGAGGTTTCACAAATCGAGGGACAAGTCGCGCGAGCAAGCACTAACGTGATGCCACAAGAGCAGTTAAAGATCACTCCGATTCGGCGTGCTATTGCGTTACTGTTGCAGTACCCGCAGTTAGGGCAGGAGATCCCGGTGCATGACGCGCTAGGCCAACTCAAGCTGCCAGGTATTCAGGTCTTACTTGAATTGCATCGCCAGACGCGCGAGCAACAACTGACACCTGCGCAGTTACTTGAGCTATGGCGTGGACGGCGCGAAGAGAAGTTACTTCGGCAGTTGATGAGCTGGGATCACCACCTTGATCAAGATAAGATCAGCCAAGAATTTTTCGATACCTTTTTGTACTTTATCGATCGCTTTGTGGAGCAACGCGCTAATGAATTATTGGCGAAAGAACGAGAAGCCCCGTTAACTGCTGATGAGAAACGCGAGTACATGGCGTTGATGCAACATAAGGCGCAAAAAAACCAACCCCAGCAGTGAAATTGACCGAATTGTTGTGATTTTCACACACAGAAAGGTTTCTACCGCCACCGCTTTTTATATTTATCTTGTTGATAAATATCTATTTAATTATCCGATTACAAAGTTGGCATGAGCCTTGCTTTAACTTCTTGGTATAACCCTATTCGTAATAACTAGAAGCGTTAAAATAAGGACTCCCAATGAAATCAGTGAAATTTATTGCAGCAAGCGCACTCATTGTTACCTCAGCTCTCACCTTACAGGGCTGTATTGTCGTGGCAGACGGTCATGGTGATGACTATAAAGCGAGCGACTTCCGTGAGCTAGAAGAAAAAAATCGTCGTATGATCGCGGGCCTCGACGATGGTGCGACCATGATTTATGTCCGCGAAGTTATGGGCACACCTGAATTCGCTGATCGCGTATCGGTCGACAACGTTCGTTATGACGTACTGTACTATCGTACCCAGCGCGTTGATGCAGACGGCAATACCACCCGTGACGAGTGCACGCCACTCGTATTTGAAGACGGTGCATTGCGCGGCACAGGCCATTTGGCACTGTCTCGCATCCCACAGCTGAACTGATTATTTTCTGGCTCAAAACCACAGAATCTGCTACACTATCCGGTCTTAAATTCGATACCTCTTTTTAAGACCGGTTTTTGTTATCCATTTGAAATCACAGGTGGTAGATCTGTATGCAGCAGAGTCGTCAATCGCAACTCAGAATTCTTATTGCCAAAGGAAAAGAGCAGGGCTACCTGACTTTTTCTGAGGTTAACGATCATTTACCTTCTGAGATTGTAGATTCCGATCAAATCGAAGATATCATTGCCATGATCAACGACATGGGTATTAAGGTGTTTGAAAGCGCGCCTGATGCCGATGAACTGATGATGAGCGAAGACACAGCTGATGAAGATGCCGCGGAAGCCGCAGCAGCAGCGCTTGCTAGTGTTGACGGTGAGCTAGGCCGTACCACCGACCCGGTGCGGATGTACATGCGCGAAATGGGAACGGTAGAGCTCCTGACCCGTGAAGGCGAAATCGACATCGCGAAGCGTATCGAAGAAGGCATCAATCAGGTGCAGTGTTCGGTCGCTGAGTATCCTGAAGCAATTAACTTCCTACTCGACCAATGGGACCAGTGTGAAGCTGAAGAAATGCGTCTTACCGACATCATTTCTGGCTTTATCGATCCTAATGAAGTCGACCAAGCGCCTGTCAGTGCAACCCACATTGGTTCTGAACTGTCAGAAGAAGAGCTTGAAGACGAAGATGAAGACGACAGTGACGATGACGACGATGATGATGATGCATCAGAAGGCGGCATCGATCCTGAGTTCGCGCGTCAAAAGTTTGCTGAATTACGTGGCCAATACGAAAAAACGCGTGCAGCAATCAGCAAGCACGGTCGTGACCACGCCAAAGCGCGGACTGAAATCGATGCCCTGAGCGAGCTATTTAAGCAGTTCCGCTTGGTACCGAAGCAGTTTGATCGCTTGGTCAAAGACATGCGCGACATGATGCATCGTGTGCGTGTGCAAGAACGTTTGATTATGAAAATGTGCGTGGAGCAGGCTGAAATGCCGAAGCGCGCATTTATGAAGGCTTTTGCAGGTAACGAAAACAGCACGGCATGGCTCGATGCAGCGATTGCTGCTGAAGAAGGCTACTCAGCTGGACTGAATGAGCTACGTTCAGAGCTCGAGCGTTGCATTCAGAAGCTGGCCGAAGTTGAAGTTGAAACTGGCTTGACCATCGCTAAGGTGAAAGACATTAACCGTCGCATGTCGATTGGTGAAGCGAAAGCGCGTCGCGCCAAGAAAGAAATGGTCGAAGCCAACTTGCGTTTGGTTATTTCAATCGCGAAGAAATACACCAACCGTGGTTTGCAGTTCTTGGACTTGATCCAAGAAGGTAACATCGGTTTGATGAAGGCCGTGGATAAATTTGAATACCGTCGTGGCTATAAGTTCTCAACCTACGCTACCTGGTGGATCCGTCAGGCCATCACGCGTTCGATTGCGGACCAAGCACGTACCATTCGTATCCCGGTACACATGATCGAAACGATCAACAAGTTGAATCGTATCTCGCGTCAAATGCTCCAAGAAATGGGCCGTGAGCCATCGCCTGAAGAATTGGCTGAGCGCATGGTGATGCCAGAAGACAAAATCCGTAAGGTGCTCAAAATCGCTAAAGAGCCGATCTCAATGGAGACGCCGATTGGTGATGATGAAGATTCGCATCTTGGTGATTTTATCGAGGACACCACCCTCGATTTGCCTGTCGATTCAGCGACGTCTGAGAGCTTACGCAATGCGGTTCGTGAAGTACTCGGTGGCTTGACCCAGCGTGAAGCGAAAGTGTTGCGCATGCGTTTTGGTATCGACATGAATACTGACCACACCTTGGAAGAGGTGGGTAAACAGTTCGACGTGACCCGTGAGCGGATCCGTCAGATTGAGGCGAAGGCACTGCGTAAATTACGCCACCCAAGCCGTTCTGAGCAACTGAAGTCGTTTCTCGACGAGTAAGTTGTGATGTAGATTATCGAAGCCCTTGTTGCCTCCAGCACAAGGGCTTTTTTTATGCTGCTTTACACCTTAACCCAAGTGGATATCAGTGACGGATATGAAATCGTCAGTGAGATTTGTTAAGGTGGGGCGAACCTCGCTGAAAAGGACAGTTTATGACTGCAATGGATCAGAAAATAGCCGATACGCTGCAACCTCGTCGTATGATTGATGCACATTTTCATATCTACAACGATGCGTATCCGTTGATTGAAAATCAGGGGTTTTTACCACCGCCATTTTCAGTGGAAGACTATCAACACCGTACCAAAGACTTGCCTATTGTCGGTGGCGTGTTGGTGTCAGGCTCATCGCAAGGTTTTGACCAAAGCTATTTAAAGCCTGCGCTGGAACAGTTGGGGAGTCAGTACGTCGCCATTACCAATTTGCCTAGCAGCGTGTCAGACGAGAAAATTCTCGCTTTACGTGACAGTGGCGTGTGCGGCGTACGGGTGAACCTCAAGCGCCGCGTAGTTAGCGGTATTGATAACTTGGTCGACTTTGGCATGCGCATTTGGGATCTCGCCGGCTGGCACCTTGAGATGTATGTTGATAGCCGCGAGTTGGATGAGCTTATTCCAAAGCTTATTAAGCTCCCCAAAGCCTCGGTGGATCATCTTGGTATGGCGCGCTCAGGTGTGTCGCAAGTGCGCAAGCTCGCAGAAGCCGGCGTGCATATTAAAGCCAGTGGTTTTGGGCGTACCGAAGTGAACATCGCCGAAGCGGTGAAAGTACTCTATGCAACTAACCCTGATTGCCTGATGTTCGGTACCGATTTACCGTCGAACCGTACCGAGCGTCCGTTTAATATCAGTGACATTAGCAAGGTGACAGAAGCACTTGCCGATGAAGATGCCATTGATAAAGTCTTCGCGCGCAACGCTGCGAAGTTCTACAATATTAAACTCTAAAAAGCTCCCCTCGGGGTCATGACAAGCGGGCCGAAATTTCATATACTTGCGCCCGCTTTTCCGAATTCTCTTCTGTAATGGCCCCTTAGCTCAGTGGTTAGAGCAGCCGACTCATAATCGGTTGGTCCCCAGTTCAAATCTGGGAGGGGCCACCAATCTTTTCAATGGCTTACAAGCTTCTCACGACTCGCTTACAAATCCATTCGCGCCTTCAGGTGCAGTAACGGGTCTAGTTAGCGATTTGCCTAGCGTAACTTATCTCGTGGGGTGAGTTTAACGCCGTTGAATCCTTGGCTCTACAGTCATTGAAATTTACCTTGTGGACTTCGACAGTTTAATTTCATAGCTGGCAGCGTCTATAGATGTTGGACATATAAGGTCTTACATGAGACAAGAAGAAACGTTCTTGTGAGTGGATTGAGGCCTACGCGACTTAATTATCTCAACTCCTGGTTTATTATTAAATTAGATTTATATTACTTACGAGAGTACGTCTATTCAGAGGTTAATATGAAAAAAGTGTTTGTTTTCTTATTGATTGTGACTTGTTCTTTTCCAGTGTTTGCTAATGAAAACAATACCGAGCTAGCGAGGTTGTTTAATGAGGATCAACAAGCCCAACGAAGTCAAAGTAATGATTGGGATGCATTAGATAGAGAGGAAGCAGCTCGTCGCGATGCAGTATTAGCGTTGTTAAAGAAAGGAGAAGTTGAAACGGGATTGGATTACTTTCATGCGGCAGTAATTTTTCAACATAGTGAATCTGTTGAGGATATAAGACGCGCTCATGCCCTGGCAACAATTTCGGAAACACTAGGCTATTCACGTGCGAAATGGTTGATGGCCGCATCTTGGGATAGGCTAATGATGTATTTCGAACAGCCACAATGGTACGGTACTCAGTTTACAACTGATGAATCTGGCGATTGGAAATTATATGAAGTAGATGTTGATATTATTTCCGATGAACAAAGAGCAGAATGGAATGTTCCTTCATTAGAAGCGTCTAAAGAAAGGGCGTCTCGTAGGAACTAATATTTTAGTTAACCCCCCAAATTTATTTGACGGTATTTTGAATTAAAGCAAGTGCGTATTATGCTTCCTATAGTGCTATAGTTTTACCCGTCGTCATGTTTAGGACGCTAAAACAGCTTCTGTATAAGCAATGGGCCGCGTTTTAGGCTGTCGCTCGCTCGCGATGTTATTCTTCTGGTTCATCCATTACGTCAAGCAGTTCGACATCAAAAATGAGCGTTGAGTAGGCGGGGACGATACCGTTTTGTCTTTCTTTTGCTCCCCAGGCGAGCTCAGATGGGATCACTAATCGGTATTTATCGCCGACCTGCATGAGTTGCGCGCCTTCGCTCCAGCCTTCCATGACACTGCTTAATTGGAATACGGCTGCTTTCGTGCGGTTACGAGAACTATCGAAGAGCTCTCCATTGACCAACCAGCCATCATACTTAACTTTCACGAAGTCATTGGCCTTTGGTTTTCTGCCGGTGCCGTCTCCTTTGGCTATTATTTCGTACTGAAGGCCGGATGCGGTCGTTATAACTTCTTCTCTTTGCCCATTTCTTTCCAGATAAGCGCGGCCAAGCGCTTGGATAGGTTGCCAGTTATCGGCTTCCTCTTCTGATTGAGAACTTGCGACGATGATGTCACCGGGTTCGGAGTTTAACTCTTTTAAAGCATTGAGCTGTTCGGCTGAAATGACGAGGCGGTTTGGCTCGACCTTTGTGCGATCAATACAGGTCATCTCACCAATGGAGTAAAACATCACCGGCGTTGGGTAACGTCCGCGATAGCGCGGGTAGCTTTTATCAAAGTGCTGGTAGTAACTGCGCTTAGCTTGCTCTTCGCACATGGTAGGCGCAAAAGCTGCGTAATTGTAGTGCTGGAGCTTTAGAGCGGCTTGTGCTGTGACAGGAAGTTTAGCGTAAGCTGCCGTGACGGTGTGGTAAATACTAGGTGTTTCGGGTGTCCCTGCTTCCAACTCACCTAGCTTCATCGCGGCGTGATAACGCGGCTCGAAATCGTGTAAAAAGGCGCTATCGTACTGTGCTTTCAAGGCCAAGTTCAGCTTCTCTTGTTCCTGCAAAACAGCGTCACACTCACCGGGCAGTACTTGTTGGTTTACACACGTGGCGAGATCTCTGCTAATCGATTGTATTTCAGCGAGATAGTCTTTCTCCGTGCGCTCCGAAGAGCAGCCAGTGAGGACGCTGAGTGCACCCAAAAGCAGCAAACAGTTTCTCTTAAAACGAATTTTTTCCATAACAAAGCTACCAACCAACAAATGTTGTATTTAAGTTACATTGGTTTTCTATGTAATACAACTTAGCGCGATACAAAAGCAAGCTGGCACGCACTACGGTATGTTGGTGATTGTGCTGGGTGATAAGCTGCTGGCGTTTCAATGCGGCGGCTTATCTTAGGCTGCTGTTTCAGTCGGTACTGACGTGCAGGCGGCCATCGCGCTTAGCTTGGAGCAGTGGGTCGGTGGCGCTGGCGCGCATGGCATCGACCACCACGTCACGGAATTGTGGTCCAAGATGGGTGCGAGGTAGTGCTTTGAGGTCGAAGCCTTTTATCGCGTTGGTCTGCCATAGCTCAAGGTTTTGTCCGCGCCAACCTTGGTTGCCAGAGGCGATGTAATCACCCACTAACAAGGTCAATGTTTGGCCTTCGAAAGCGCTTAGCGGTTTGCCGTGGAGGGTGATGTCAGTGACACGCGTCTGGGTCGGTGTGCTACCAAGCGCAATGCGATAGCGCAAACTCCCCGAGAAATGTAAAAAGCCACGGTTGATAAAGTCGGTGAGGTCTAAGCTGTCACGTTCTTCGGGGCGCACAATGCGTTGGGCGTTCGACTGTACTAGTTCCCTAAGTTGAGCGGGAGTCAATTCGATGCGCTGTAAGCTATCGGCGTATGGCATCACACTATGCCATTGGGCGAAAGTAATCGGGGTGTGCAATGGCAGGCCGCCGACGATGCTTGAGGCGTTGACCGCGACCACATCCACGTCCGTTGCGAGTGACTGCTTACTTTGCTGATAAATGGCGTCGGTCATGAAATTCGCCAATGCGAGCTCGCCAACATAGCGCTGTGCTAGTACTTCCGGCTTGGTCAGCGCCGCGTTCTCTTGCGCTGGCGCGAGCTGCTCATTCAGGAGCGCATCCACTTGCGCGAGCACTGGGGCAATCACCTGCGCCTGGTAGGCTTCGTCCACCAGCACTGGTGCGGTTGTCTTGGTATCATGCGCGACAATCGGATGAAGTTCAGCGCGTTCTACATTGAGTGTGTCTGCATTGACCTGTAATTGCACTTCACCTAAGTGTGAGCCCCAACTACCAGCTTGCACTACAGGCACGCCTGCATACTGATGGTCCTTGCTGTACCCCTGTTCATGCAAGCGCGTGTGTGAGTGCCCACCTACGACGATGGCTGGCACATCGATGTGTTGCGCAAGCCATTCGGCCAACTGTTGATCACCAAACACGCCTTGTTGCTGATAGCCTAGATGGCTTAACGCAATGACCAAATCTACTTTCTCAGCTAACGCGGGGAGAAAATTTTCTAAGGTCGTTTGGGCAGGAACCAAACGAAAATCAGGATCATCAGGTAAGTGGGTTTTGGTATCTGCGGTTGAGGTCAGGCCAAAAATCGCCACGCGCCAACCGTTTATCGTACCTATGATGGCGGCGGCATAATCATCTTGGGTCAGTACTGAAGAAGCCGCAATATTTGCGCTGAGTACCGGAAAGGCTGCATCACGTTGCAGTGCTTGCTGTAACACGCGATTGCCACGGTCAAATTCATGATTTCCAAGTGTTGCTGCATCAAGTCCTGCGCCGGAAAAAGCATGATAGGTGAGGCTCTTCACAAAGCTCTCGGCACTATAACCAAGCAGTTCATCATACACTTCACCGGTGTGGTCGTCGCCGGCAGAGAGGAAGAGCACGGCTTGGTCTGCTGCGTTTAGACGCGCTTGCTTTACTCGTGCGGCCACCTGCGCCATGACGCGGGTATCACCTTTGATCGGATCGGGCAGCATCACTTTGCTATGAATATCATTGAGGTGAAACAGTCGAAGCTGCAAGCTCTCTTGTGGGCTTTGCTCTGGCCAATTGCTCGGCCACGGCAGATCAGCGACAGTCTGGGCTGTGGTTGATACGTTAATCCGATAAAGCCGCTGAAACGCACTGTCTTGATGCGGCGCCACTTTCTCAATTTTCGCGGTTAACGGCGACGCCTCAGGCATCGCGATGACGCTCGTTGCAAGACTACTTAGGAATACAAAGGGAAGGGCGCGAAAAAGCAAAGAAAAAGGCGTTGTTTGAGCCACGTGAGTAGATCCTTGATTAAAGGGGCCAGAAGCTTAAGCGCAATAGTTAAACAGAAAGATGTGACAGTTTAATAACAAAACGCTATTAGAAATTGAGTTAATAAGGTTGTCATAAAAGGTTATCTGTTTGGTCGCGATACCGTCATGAATGTGCCTTAGTGTGCTGCTGCTTTTTTCATCTCATAAAATAATATCCAGGTTGGAGTCGTACCATGCACACATTCAAGGCGAATCGCTTATCTTTAGCTATCGCGTCATTGCTGTTTGTCCCAGCAGTGGCTTTTTCAAATCAAGCCGTTGCACAACAAGTTGACGCTGATGAGAGCGATGCTTCATCAGACAAAGTTGAGACCATTATTGTCACCGCACAGAAAACCAAACAAAGCCTGCAAGATGTTGCTGACGCGGTATCTGTGGTGAAGGGTGATGACCTTGACCGCTTGAACGTTGCCAACATTTTTGATTTAAGCGACCAAGTACCAGGCCTTGTTGTCTCGAGTGTGCAGGGCTATCGTCCAAGTATTTCATTGCGTGGTGTCGGGAATGAAATCCCTGACAACGCCGGTACCAAGCAAGCGGTGGCCTATCACATTGATGGTGTGTTCATGGCTAATGACTATGCCTTATGGGCCGACTTAGTGGACATCGATCGGGTGGAAGTGACCCGCGGCCCAGATGGCACCATCTACGGTAACAGTTCTACCGGTGGTGCAGTGAACGTGCACACGCGTCAGCCTGAGTTTTTCGACGGTGAAGGCTTTGTTGATGTCACACTTGGCCAGTACGACACGCGCAACTTACGTGGCGCGACCAACTTACTGTTAAGTGATGAATTGGTGTTACGTGTTTCTGGCTCACACCGCCAACATGAAGGTTTTACTGAGAACCGTGCCCTGCAGCATGACTACCGTCTTGACGATAAAAATGACACCACCATGCGCGCCCAGTTACGCTGGCAGCCATCTGCGGATCTTGATCTGATGTTGCAGCACATGGTGTTCAGCTCTGACACCAATGGTCCAGCGCTAAAAGGTAACTTTGATACGATTTCAGATGATCCGCGTGTGGTGTATCACGATACTGCTGAATACTACAAACTCGACATGGACATGACTAGCTTACACGCCAACTATGAGATGGATTGGGCGACGTTGCGTGGTATTTTCAGTCAGCAAAACTACGATATGCGTCGTCGTTTGGACATGGATCGTAGCAGCTTGACTGCCAATGATCCTGCGCCATTGCCGATGCCTGCAGATGGCGTACCAGTGCATTTAGGTCAAGTCCCGATCCCAGAGTTTATCGGTAATCTGCGCCAAGAAGACGAAACCTACACTGCTGAAATCAACTTAGTATCGCCAGAAAATGACTCAGGTTTGAGTTGGGTGGTCGGTGCTTTCTACCTCGACACGCAGATTTTCAGTAACACCCGTAATTTCTATGATGCTGGTCGTGATGGCAATCCGGTCAGTGAAGTCGTGGCGGGTCCAAACGTGTTTGCCAACAACGCCGATATTGACTTCATCAACTCTGATTACCGTAATTTCCAATCGTACTCGGTGTTTGGACAAGTTGCTGTAGAACTTGCTGAGGCGCTGACCTTAACCGGTGGTTTGCGTTATACCAACAACCAGTTTGATGATGAACGTTGTAGTTTGAATTGTGTCCCGAACCGCGAGCCGATCACTAGCCGTCCGTCGGATGAAACGGATAACGTAACGGGTAAAATTGCCTTAGATTATCGTTTCTCGGAGCAAACTATGGCGTATGCGTCGGTGGCGACCGGTGTTAAACCTGCGGGTTCAAATAGCTCTACAGACACACGTTTCTTCCCAGAAAAATTCGACCAAGAAGAAGTGGTTGCCTATGAGTTTGGGATGAAGAACGACCTGTGGGATAACCGTCTACGTTTGAACACTGCGGCATTTTACTATGACTACAGCGATTACCTGTTTGAATCGAGCGGTATTGGTCGCTTTAACTCAGGTGCATCGAACTTACCTGAAGCTGAAATTTATGGTGTTGAAGTCGAAGCGCAAGCCAATCTGGGCAGTGGTTGGTTCTTAGACGCGAACATGACGTGGATGGACTCAGAGATCACCCAAGGACGCGATGCGATTGACCGCGCTGTAGCTGAGAATGCGTCCATTGGCCTTATCCTTGCAGGCGCAAGCAGTGATGAAATCAATGCGGCACGTGAAGCGACGGCGGTGGATTTGACCGGCAACCAGCTCGCGAAAATCCCAGAGTTTGCGGCGAACCTACGTCTTTCGCATGAATACAAGCTCGCCAATAGTGCGTTACTGCGTACGTCATTGAGCTATACCCACCGTGGTGACTACTTCGCCCGCGTGTTCAACTCTGTCGAACGTGACTTGGTTGAATCATACGACCTAGCGCATTTGAACGTAAGTTATGCGCCTGCACACGGCAAGTGGGATGTGGCATTAAATGTGCGCAACTTGTTTGATAGTGATGCGGTAGCATCGGTGCATACCGATACCTTTGGGATTGGTATCACCAGCGCGCAATACTTAGCACCGCGTACGGTAACTATGCAGATGCGTTATTTCTTCTAAGTCGTTGACTAGCCCTTCGACAGGTAAAACCGAGCCATGGATTGGCTCGGTTTTTTTCGTTTAGCTTGCTAGTTTCAGGCCAATAATTCCCGCCACAATCAGCATCACACTGACGACTTTCAAGGTAGAGACACCCTCGGCGAAAAACAGCATACCAGCAGTTGCAGTCCCAATTGCACCGATGCCAACCCAAACCGCATAAGCGGTGCCAAGCGGCAACTCTTTTAAGGCCACACTCAGTAGGTAAAAGCTACCAATCATGGCGCTCACTGTGAGCAGTGACGGGGTAAGTTTGGTGAATCCTTGGGTGTACTTCAGTCCGATGGCCCAAACCACTTCAAGCAAACCGGCAATAAATAAGATGAACCAACTCATGTTGACTCCAACTTACTTCCTCAACAAAGGAAGCGTAGGGTCGTCCCTACGAAAAGAAGTGCGCCTTGGTCGTCCGCGGCGGTCGTTGCTCAAACAACGACCCCGGGATCCTAGCAAACGAGACGGGCAACGCAACTAACTGTAGTTGGCTTTGGCGCGCGCGGCGTGCAGTTTTTTGTAGCTTTCGATCAGGCGTTGATGTTTGTCGAGGCCGTCCAATTGGCTATTGGTTGGGGTTAGTCCGTAGAAACGTACGGTGCCGTCAACGGAACCAGCGACGGCGTCGATCACTTCTTGGCCGTACATTCGCGTGAAGTTGGCAAGATAGTGCGCGCGTTCTAGTTCTTCATCTAACTCGATTTCCAACATGGCTTGCATGGCGCGATAGAAGAGGCCGCGTTCGACAGTATTGTCGTTGTATTGTAAGAACATTTCGACCAGCTCCAGCGCTTCTTCATGGCGTTGCAGCGCAAGGTAAATCAGCAGTTTCAATTCGAGAATCGTCAGTTGTCCCCACACGGTGTTTTCGTCAAACTCCACCCCAATAAAGGTGATGATGTCGGTGTAGTTATCGACCTGACTGTCTTCTAAACGTTCGACTAAATCGTCAAGTTGCGCGTCGGTGAGGCGATGCAAGTTAAGAATGTCGTCGCGGTATTGCAGGGCAACATTGGTGTTGTCCCAGACCAGATCTTCGACCGGATACACTTCGGAGAAACCTGGTACGAGAATGCGACATACAGGTGCACCAAGTTGGTCATGCACTGCAACATAGGCTTCTTTTTCAAGCTCGGCCAAAATACCGAAGAGCGTCTCAACATCTTCGTCGTTGCTGCCGGAGAAATCCCAGTCTGCAAAATCATAATCTGCTTCGTCACTGAAGAAGCGCCACGAAACGACACCCGAGGAATCGATGAAGTGTTCCACAAAGTTGTTGGGTTCTGTCACAGCCATTGAGTTAAAGGTCGGTGGCGCGAAGTCGTTCAAGCCCTCAAAACTACGGCCTTGCATGAGCTCGGTCAAACTACGCTCAAGTGCCACATGCATACTTGGGTGCGCGCCAAATGAGGCAAATACGCCGCCCGTGCGAGGGTTCATTAAGGTAATGCAAGCCACTGGGAATTGTCCCCCTAAGCTGGCATCTTTCACCAATAATGGATACCCCTGAGCTTCGAGGGCTTGAATACCCTCGACGAGTTCTGGATAGCGCGCCAGTACTTCCGCGGGCACATCCGGCAGGGCCAGTTCATTCTCGAGGATTTCTTTTTTGACCGCCCGCTCAAAGATTTCTGACAGGCACTGCACTTGCGCTTCCGCCAAGGTGTTGCCTGCACTCATACCATTACTTAAGTACAAGTTTTCAATGAGATTGGACGGGAAATAGACGGTTTCGCCGTCGCTATGGCGAGTGAACGGCAAAGCACAAATACCACGGTCAGGATTGCCTGAGTTGGTATCAAATAAGTGCGAACCGCAAAGCTCGCCCTCAGGGTCGTAGATGTCGCGGCAATATGCGTCTAAAAGACCCGCGGGTACGCTGTCATCTGCGTCGACGGCAAACCACTTTTCATTTGGGTAATGCACAAAAGTGCTGTTGCCAATTTCCGGTCCGAAATATTGGTCGTTGTAAAAGAAGTTACAGTTTAAGCGCTCAATAAATTCGCCCAAAGCAGAGGCCAGAGCTGCTTCTTTAGTGGCGCCTTTGCCGTTGGTAAAACACATCGGCGAAGCAGCGTCGCGAATATGGAGTGACCAGACGTGGGGCACGATATTGCGCCATGAGGCAATTTCGATTTTCATGCCAAAATCAGCCAAAATTTGCGTCATATTGGCAATGGTTTGCTCCAACGGTAAGTCTTTACCTTCAATGTAGGTCAGTGAGCTACCTTCGGGGGCGCCCATTAGCAAAGCTTGGGCATCTTCATCGAGGTTCTCGACCACTTCGATCTGGAATTCAGGGCCGGTTTGCACCACTTTTTTCACGGTACAGCGTTCAATCGAGCGTAAAATACCTTTGCGGTCTTTCTCGGAAATATCTTCAGGCAGCTCAACTTGGATCTTGAAGATCTGGTTGTAACGATCCTCCGGGTCAACAATATTATTTTGTGACAAGCGAATGTTGTCGGTCGGAATGTCACGCGACAAGCAATAAACCTTTACGAAGTAGGCCGCACACATTGCTGATGACGCCAAGAAATAGTCAAACGGACTCGGCGCCGAGCCATCACCCTTGTAGCGGATCGGTTGATCGGTAACGACGGTGAAATCATCAAACTTCGCCTCAAGACGTAAGTTATCAAGAAAATTGACTTTTATTTCCATGGGGTGGCCAGCTCAAGTTTTGTTTACAAAGTGGCACTATTATCCACGATTTTCCTTGTCACGTCTGCGTGGAAATGTGACGGTTTTCGTACTATGATCTCGTGATAACTATTTTATAACGATAAGTTAACTCACTGGGGGTTTATGGGCGCATTTTCTGTTTGGCTTCGTTGTTTTATGTTCGTCGCTGTCGTTGTTGGCGCCATACATAACAGCTCCGCTGCTACGCAACAGGCGCCGTTGGTGGAGATCACGGCTCCGCAGATTGAGTTTGAGACCTTTCCGCTCGAATATTACGTAGCGCCTGATCCGACGACACCATTAGCTAAAATTAAGACTGAGCGCTTCACGCCGTATCAGAGCAAACTAGCGTTGGGAACCGACGCAAAGACGACGTGGGTGCGCTTCCGGTTACGCAATGCAACACAACAGCAACAGCGAGCCTTTGTGCATTTTCCTGAGGCTTATCACAATCGTTCCGTCGCGTTTTTTAAAATGAGCCAGCAGCAGCTCGTTGACCAAGTGCAGATTGACTTGGACAACCTTGGCGATACCCCTTACATGATAAGAGATCAGGCCGTCTATGATGTGGTGCTCGCACCACAAGAAACGGTAACGCTCTACATTCAAAGTGTGTCCTTTTCGCATCAATGGTTCTCGTTGCAGATTTACGATGAACACCACTCTCGGCAAGCGTTAGCCAGTTCTCAAACCGATATTGCCGTGATGATTGGGATTCTGCTGGCGCTGATTGTGTTTAACTTCTTGCTGTACTTTTCATCACGCTCTCTTGAGAACGTCTATTACTCCCTTTATCTCATTTCTGGCGCCGTTTGGATCGCATTGTCCTACGGGCTGCTGGCGAATGCGTTTGGCATGTACGGCACTTTTGCATTGCACTTTCATTTGTCGCTACTGAGCATGCCTCTGTTTTTGATTTTTTTCATGATCGCGATTTTTGAAACCAAGCAACACTATCCGACTGAGCACCGGGTGCTACGGTTATTGTCGCTATTGATTGCCGCTGACCTTGTCTACGGTTTTTTCGATGTCGTCGGTGCGCTCCGTCATGCCAGCAGTTTGGCCGGATTAATGATTATTTTGACGCTATCGGTCGGTCTGTCGTTGTGGCGTAAGGGGCACCCTCTGGCGAAGTTCTTTGTTTTCGGCCATGTGTTTTTCTTTATTTTTAATGCCGTTGCGGTGCTGTATTACAAGGCAATTCTTGATTTTAGCTATATTACCAAACACGGTGTGGGTATTGGGATTATGCTTGAAGCTCTCATGCTTGCGTTTATCGTGGCGTACCGCATCAAAATGTTGGAGCAGGTGAAAGCAGGTCAGGAGCAGCTACGTATTGAAGCGCAAACCGACGCGCTCACGAAATTACATAATCGCCGTTATTTTTCACAACGCGCGCAGGAACTGTTGGCGCGAGCGCGTGCGAAGCAACTGCCTTTGAGTGTCATCACCATTGATATCGATCATTTTAAACAGGTAAACGATGAACATGGGCACCATGTCGGCGACCAAGTTATCGTACAACTGGCAGAACTGTTACGCAGTTCAACGCGCTCGCAAGATGTAGTAGCGCGTTTTGGCGGCGAAGAGTTTGTCTTACTGCTGTATCGCACCAGCTTGGATGAGGCAACGCAAATTGCAGAACACATTCGCTATCGTTTTAAGGCGATGCCAAGCAAACTCAATGCAGAGCAGGAGCTGGTGGTGACCCTCAGCGCGGGAGTTGCCGAAGTCGATTTGAACGCATCGTCGATTGAGCTCGCCCTGCAAGAAGCTGATGCGGCTTTGTATGAAGCCAAGCACCGAGGTCGCGACCAAGTTCAGGTGGCAAAAGCACAGCTCCAGAATGAACGACTGAGCACTGCTTAGCAGCGTCAGTACTGGCTTCAGTAACTGACGCTGCAAAGGCTTTACTGTTGGCTTAAACGCTTGCCAAATGAAATCGCATAAGCTGCTGAGCGCAGCGCTAACACAGGGTCATCACTAGCTTGGACGCCTTGCGCCAATAGGTTTGGATCAAAGTTGATCGGCGTGCATTGCTCCCCGTTAGCGCCGCTAATGGTAAGGGTGCCGACATTGACGACTTCGCGCTGTTCGACAGGCCACACCACCGAAGGGTCGTTGGTGGCATCAGCATCGGTACCGATCACCCATTGCAGGTAATAATGCACTGCACCGTCTGTGTTGATGCGCTCTACCAAACGATCCGTCAAGAAATCAGCGGGTAAGGTTTCGCGTTCTTCATCGGTCAACAATACTTCTCCCGTTGCAGGAATTAACTGCCAACGGAATTTATCTTTCTTGCCTGTTGCGGTATCGGCAAAAAAGGTGTGAATACCGTAATAGCTCGCCGAAGTGTATTCAGCAGCGGGGTTGCGTTGTTGCAACCACTGGCCTTGCCCCGCGGCTTCTGGATTCGCGGCAAAGTAGTTGGCCCGCGCATCAGCCGGTGCTTCACCATCACGAATTTGCGCATTTAAACGTAGTAACCCCAAGAATTGCTCGGGATTTTTGCCTGCGAACATCGGTGTCGTTAATCCGGCGAGTTGATGTAAGCTGCCGTTGGCAAGTTGAAATTGCACCCCAATGCCACGGGGCGCTTTCGCGCGCTCATCGGCGTTGGGGTTACCGCCACCCATAGAAAAGCGTAACACTACGGGTACTTTAGTATCAAAAATTGGGCTGCTATAGCGTTCTTGCGCAACAGAGCTTGGGGTGAAGCTACCGGCGGCACAGACGCCACGGGCATGGCCTTTACGAATGCCAGGATGCTTACCGCTTAAGGTCTCAAAAATTTCGATGAAGTCGGTGGCTGTCGCTTGCTCAGGAGCCTGGTAATTTGGCTCTTGTGCCATAGCAAGCGTGGACACGGTAATAGCAAGTGCCGATAAGGTGGTTTTTAACATCTTTGAACCCTCGTGAATTGGCATTTTCAAGATAACGTAAAACGATAAAAAATGGATCACGTCGAAGCGTGATTTGCGTTACACTAACGTCTCTCTTTTCTAGTGCTCACTCTGGAGCGTTGAATGTCACAGCAACAGCAGATTATTGTCGTTGGTGGCGGTGCTGGTGGCCTTGAGTTGGTCACCCGTCTAGCACGTAAATATAAACGTAATGACGACATATCGGTAACCCTGGTTGATCGAAATCTTACCCATATCTGGAAACCTTTGTTGCATGAAGTTGCCGCCGGTGCACTTGATGCGGATGTCGATGGCGTAGACTATCGCGTGCAAGCGGCAAGCGCTGGCTTTAAGTTTCAGCCCGGAGAGCTTACGGATGTTGACCCTGAACAGCAACAGATCCGTTTAGCCGCTATTGTTGATGACAAAGGCCATGAAGTGGTAGGTGAGCGCGTGTTGCGCTACACCACTTTGGTGTTGGCGATAGGCTCTGTTACGAATGATTTTGGTACCGAAGGCGCTGCAGAGCACTGCTATTTCCTTGATAGTGTGCGGCAGGCTCGGCGTTTTCATCATACATTGATGAATACTTTTTTGGCGTTGCAAGCGCATCGTTACCCGAAACCTTTGCAAGTTGCTATCGTCGGTGCCGGTGCGACGGGGGTTGAGCTGTCTGCGGAGTTGCATAAATCTGCCGAATTGATTCGAGTCTACGGCTTTGATGATTTTTCGATGAACCAATTGCAAATCACCTTAGTGGAAGCTGGTGAGCGGATCCTGCCGGCATTACCGGAGCGCATCGCACATTCAGCGCGTGCTGAGTTGGAGAAGCTTGGTGTGCGTGTGCAAACCGGCACTGTGGTGACAAAGATCACCGAGCAAGGTCTAGAAACCAAAGCTGGTGATGTGATTGAGGCACCGATTAAAGTTTGGGCTGCGGGTGTTAAAGCGCCACCTTTTTTAGCCCAGTTGAAAGGGTTTGAGTGCAATCGTGGCAACCAAATTTTGACCCGCCCAAGCTTGCAAAGCACCACCTATGATAACGTTTTTGTCATTGGTGACTGCGCGGCGGCTGAACAGCCCGATGGCTCGCGCGTTCCGCCACGAGCTCAGGCTGCGCATCAGATGGCTAGCCACGTTTACCGTGCCATTTTAGCGCAGCAAAAAGGTAAGCCGTTAGGGCGTTTTGTCTACCGTGATCATGGCTCTTTGGTTAGCCTTTCCAGTTACTCTGCGGTTGGTAGTCTTATGGGTAACCTCACGAAGGGCTCCATGAAAGTCGAAGGCTTGCTGGCGCGAGTCATGTATAAATCGTTGTATCGCATGCATCAAGTTGCCGTGCATGGCTACTTTAAAACCCTCTTATTCATGCTGGCACAGGTTATTAACCGTCGTTTACGGCCGCGTCTAAAACTGCACTGATTTGCTAAAATAGCCTCGTTTTTGTATGATTCGCGCCCATTAAGCGCGTGCAAACGAGGCTTTAGTCCCATCTTCTTAGCAAAGTGAATCGAACATGATAAATACTATTCGGAGTCAGTGGCTATCGAATATCCGCGGTGATGTGCTCGCGGGTATCGTAGTTGCGCTTGCCCTCATTCCTGAAGCCATTGCCTTTTCGATTATTGCCGGGGTAGATCCAAAAGTTGGTTTGTACGCCTCGTTCTGTATCGCTGTCATTATTGCTTTTACTGGTGGTCGACCGGGGATGATCTCGGCAGCAACCGGTGCGATGGCGCTGTTGATGATCACTTTGGTTAAGGAGCATGGGCTTGAGTATCTAATGGCCGCAACGCTATTGACCGGGGTATTGCAGATTATTGCAGGGTTTATCAAGCTCGGTGACCTGATGCGTTTTGTCTCACGTTCGGTGGTGACAGGGTTTGTGAATGCCTTGGCGATATTGATTTTTATGGCACAGTTGCCTGAGCTGACCAATGTGACTTGGCATGTGTATGCGATGACTGCGGTGGGGCTTGGAATTATCTATTTATTCCCGTATGTGCCGAAATTGGGCAAACTTATTCCGTCGCCGTTGGTTTGTATTGTCAGCCTTACCATTGTCGCTATTGTTTGGAATATCGATATACGCACCGTTGGCGATATGGGCGAGTTGCCCGATACGTTACCTGTGTTTTTATGGCCGAATGTGCCACTCAATTTAGAGACGCTTTGGATTATCTTCCCGTACGCGATTGCACTGGCTATCGTTGGTTTATTGGAATCAATGATGACAGCCACGATTGTGGACGATTTGACGGATACCGAAAGTGACAAAAACCGCGAATGTAAGGGACAAGGCATCGCCAATATCGGCGCTGGCTTGTTTGGCGGTATGGCGGGGTGTGCCATGATTGGGCAGTCGGTTATCAACGTGAAGTCAGGTGGGCGCACGCGGTTGTCGACGCTGGTGGCAGGTAGTTTCTTGATGGTCATGATTGTGCTGTTGGACGAATGGCTTAAACAAATCCCGATGGCAGCCTTGGTGGCGGTCATGATCATGGTTTCGATTGGTACCTTTAGTTGGGCATCGATTCGTGATCTTCGCAAGCACCCATTATCAACCAATATTGTGATGCTAAGTACGGTTGCCGTTGTGGTCGCAACCCACAACCTCGCTTTGGGCGTGGGGGTTGGTGTGCTCTTGGCTGCCTTGTTCTTTGCCAATAAAATTGGTCACTACATGGCAATTTCATCAAGCCTCGATAGTGCAACACATACGCGTCGCTACGAAGTTGTTGGGCAAGTATTCTTTAGTTCAGCGGATAAATTCGTGGCAGCCTTTGATTTTAAAGAAGCACTCGATAAAGTAGTCATCGACCTTACCAAAGCTCATTTTTGGGACATTACCGCGGTCGGTGCGTTAGATAAAGTTGTGCTGAAATTCCGTCGCGATGGTGCTGATGTTGAAGTGATTGGGTTGAACGAAGCCAGTGCGACCATTGTCGATCGTTTTGGTGTGCACGATAAACCGCAGGCAGCGGATCAATTAATCGATGGCCATTAGGCGCGGGAGAAAAGCCATGACGAATGTAGTGAGCTGTATTGATGCGGCGGCCTTGAATGATGCCGTCTGTGATTATTCCGCATGGGCGGCACAACAACTTGAGGCGCCTGTTACGCTGTTGCACGTACTTGAGGAACAGCAGCGGGTACAACCTGATGTGACGGGCAACATTGGCCTTGGTACGCGTGAGCATCTGCTGGATGAATTGGCTGAGCTTGATGAAAAACGTGCCAAGCTCGCCTTGCAACATGGTCATCTGTTGCTTGAACAAGCGGCTAAAAAAGTCCAAGCGCAAGGGGTGACGGTGGTGACACAGCGGCAGCGCCACGGTACCTTGTCGAACGCTTTGCTGGATATGGAAGACGACATGCGGCTCTGTGTGTTGGGCTTGCATGGGGAAGACTCTGCGAATCAGTTGCATAAGGTTGGGAGTCAGCTTGAAACCGTGATCCGGACGGTACACCGTCCGTTGTTGCTGACGCCGAGTAGCTACACCGCTCCAAAACAAGCGATGTTTGCCTATGATGGCAGCGCAACAGCGAGTAAAGGCGTGGAAACACTTGCGCAAAGCCCATTGGTAAAGGGCATGGCGGTACATGTGGTAATGGTTGCTGATGCCAGCAGTAAGCACCAAGAACAGTTAGCTTGGGCGAAAGAGCAACTGGAAAACGGTGGTCATCACGTCAGCACTGCGTTATTACAAGGCGAGGTAGAACCGTCGTTGCATGCGTATCAGAAGCAGTACGACATTGACTTGATGGTGATGGGGGCGTTTGGGCACTCACGCATTCGTCAATTTCTGATTGGCAGTACCACGATGAAAATGTTGCAGGAAAGTACCTCGCCGGTGCTGGTGTTGCGCTAGTTTTTTACGAAACAAAAGCCCATTGACCACCTTCTTATATGAGCTAACAGGCTTCGGCTGTTAGCTCTTGTCTGACGTGAAGTTCGCTTCGATAGCATCGTGTAACTGACGCTTTGCACCCAGCATGAAAACCACTTCTGCGACGACAAAAAGTGGACCTATCGCGAGTCCCATGATGTCATCAACAAAAGCCGGTTTACGCCCTTCAAAATAATGTCCAACAAACTGAAAGACCCAACCCACCACAAATAAACCTATGCCCCAACTGAGCCATTGACTTGTTTCAAGCACGGCAAAATTCTGACTCGCGGCTAGGCCAAGCGCCAATAATAGAGTCATTAGCAGCCCAAGCGGGCGGTCTAAGCGCAGATAGAAAAGAGCCGCGAGCGCTGAAACGATGGTGGCCGGAGTGAGCATCCAGCTCCCCGATTCCCACAAGGTAGGGCGCGAGAGCAGAATTTGAATGGCCAATACAATCATGGGAATGCCAACAAGATGGGTTGCGACATTGCGCCGATCGCGATGGTAGGCCGCGTAACTGGTTAAATGTGTTGCAATATCTTTCATCCGCTTGCTCCCTTGTCATTGTCCTGTCAGTATTCATCTTTACGCTTTACTATAAATAGAAATTTGGCAGAAAGGAAAGTCCATGCGCGAGAAAATGGAGCGTCGCTCTTTTATATTGCTGCTTATAGCGGTCAGTATAGCTTTTGGTTTGATCTTAAAACCCTTTGGTGGGGCTATTTTTTGGGCGTGTGCAGTCACTGTTATTTTTGCGCCATTGCAACGTTGGTTGCTGCGTAAAATTGGCGACCGTCCGAATACGGCTGCGGGTCTAACCTTGCTGATCTTGATGGCAATCGTGGTGATTCCAGTGATTTTACTGACGTCGGCGTTTGTGTCGGAAGGCGTGCAGTTTTATCAGCGGGTGGAGGCCGGTGAAATTGACCCACGCGAGATCATGCAACGTCTACGCGATGCCTTTCCATGGCTTGACCAAGTGCTGGTCGAGTTGGGCATTGATACGCAAAACCTGCGTGAGCGCGTATCGCAGTGGCTGATGGGCGCCACCCAATTCTTGGCACGTGAAACCTTAAGCATTGGTCAGAATACCTTTAGTTTCTTGATTAGCTTAACGCTGATGATGTATCTGACGTTTTTCTTGCTGCGTGACGGTAATCAACTGATAAAATTAATTATCCGAGCGTTGCCGTTAGGCGACGAGCGTGAGCGTGCGCTCTTCCAAAAATTCGCGGAAGTGACGCGGGCCACGGTGAAGGGCAATTTAGTAGTGGCGATTGTGCAAGGTGCTTTAGGCGGCATTATTTTCGCTATTTTGGATATTCCAGGTCCATTACTGTGGGGCGTGGTCATGGCATTCTTATCCTTAATCCCGGCGGTGGGTGCTGCCATCATTTGGTTCCCGGTGTGTCTCTACTTATATGCCACGGGAGCTTGGGTCAGCGCCACGGTACTGTTGGCTTATGGTGCAGGCGTGATTGGTTTGGCTGATAACGTGTTACGACCTATTTTGGTTGGGCGCGATACGAAGCTACCAGATTATATCGTGTTGTTTTCAACCATTGGTGGTATCAGTTTGTTCGGCATCAATGGTTTTGTGATTGGTCCTTTGGTCGCGGCATTGTTTATGGCGACCTGGCAGATCTTCATGCGTGATTTTAGCGGTGAAGAGCAGCCAGCTAAGCCGGAGTAGTTAAATGGGGGCGTTGGTAGCCGCCTTGGCGCCCCGCTTTACTGAAAACATGTTGCCAGAGTTGTAAGCGTCGCGCGCGGAACGCGCCGGCACAAGACAGCAAGTAGTAGCGCCACATGCGATAAAAACGCGTATCGTAGTGATGCGCGAGTTGTGGCCAATGGTGTTCGAAATTCGTATGCCAAGCCATTAATGTTGGGTCGTAATCTGCACCAAAATTATGGATGTCTTCACAGCAGAAGTGGGCCCGCGAAGCATTATCAATATGGGCCAAGCAAGGCAGTTCGCCGTTGGGGAATATATAGCGGTGAATCCATGCATCGGTGCCACGGGTATCACGATTGCGACCTATGGTATGCAATAAAAACAAGCCATCTTCCTCTAAACAGTTGGCCACCACGCGCATGAAGTTGGCATAGTTCTTTTGCCCGACATGTTCAAACATCCCTAAGCTGACGACCGCATCGTAACGTTCATTCAACGTGCGATAGTCTTGTAAACGAAACTCGATGGGTAAGCCGGCGCAGGTTTGACGGCCCAGTTCGACTTGGGCTTGCGAAACGGTTACGCCAACACAACGTACGCCATAGTGGGTGGCTGCGTAGTGCATGAAGCTACCCCAGCCGCAACCGATATCAAGAACACGCATGCCTGGCTTGAGCTCGAGTTTACGACACACCAGCTCAAGCTTATCGCGTTGGGCGTCCGCTAGGTTATCGGCATGTTGCCAATAGCCGCAGGTGTACACCATGCGTTCATCTAACATTGCCCGGTAGAGATCGTTGCCTAGATCATAATGCTGCTGGCCGACGTGCCAAGCACGTTGTAAGCTTTGCAGGTTGAATAAGCGCGCCTTGAGATGATGCCAAAGCAGTGACAGCGGGGCGATGTTTTGATCGAGCTGAGCTTGCAGCAGTCGGTAGAAAAATGCGTCCAATTGCGCACAGTCCCAAGCACCGTCCATATAGCTTTCGCCCAAACCTAAGTTGCCACGCGCCAAGGTGGCATTGAATACGCGATGATTATGTACTTGCATATCCCAGGCGCGCTGCCCATTGACGTGAATGTCGGCTTGGGCGAGCAGTTGTTCGATATAAGCTTGATTGCGCATACGAGCCCTCCTTGATTGGCTTTAAGTGTAGCTAAACAGGAAAAAATTGCCGCCCAGCGCAGTCTGGTTCTAGCTTAGCTCGAAACGTTCTAGACTTTCGCTTGAGCAAATCGTATGGTTTTAGCAATCTATGAAATAAGGGGCAGATAATGCGTCTATGGTTAGCGGCTTTGGTCGCTTTGGGTAGTCTTGCGGGCTGCGCGACAGTGCCGGAAAGTATTCCCGCTGGGGAGCTTGAACGGGCCAGTCAGGTTGAGTTTATCCAGCCTTATGAACTCTCCCGGACGGATGTTAGTTTCACGCATCTTGGAACCGTCTATGGTGCGTCGTGTCAGAGTCCTTTAGCAAGTGAAAAAGCCTCGCAACAAGTGGCAATGATCCGATTAAAATTGGCAACGTTAGAGCAACAAGGCAACCGTGTTGTATTCAAGCGTTGTGAACAAAATGGCGAGGGTAGCTGCAGCTCAGGTTGGCGCTGCGAAGGCGAAGCTTATCAGATGAATCCGTTACGCTAAGTAAGGAGTAGTACATGCGTTTAGCTCAACGTCCGATCGACCTTATCGGTCAAACTGACATGATTCGGGTACGTTCATTATCAGAACTTACGGGTTGTGATATTTGGCTGAAACTCGAGTCCCAAAACCCCGGCGGGTCAATTAAAGATCGGGCGGCGTACCAGATGATTAAAGACGCCATGGACAGTGGCGAGTTGGAGCCTGGCATGACCGTTGTTGAAGGTACCGCCGGCAACACTGGTATCGGTCTTGCCATTGTTGCACGTGCCTTGGGGTTAAACATGCTGGCGGTGATGCCTAATGATCAAACGCCTGAAAAAGAGCGGATGATCCGCTTGCACGGTGCCGAGCTAAAAACCGTCGATCCTGTGCCATTTCGCAATGACAATCACTTTTATCACACTGCACGGAAGCTTGCCGAAGCACGTGATGATCATTGGTGGGCAAACCAGTTTGAGAACACCAGCAATGCCCGCGCGCACTACTTAGGGACAGGGCCTGAGATCTGGCAGCAAACCAATGGTGAGGTCGATATTTTGGTGTCGGTGGCGGGCACCGGCGGTACGATTGCCGGTAACTCGATGTATTTGAAAGAGCGCAATCCAGATTTACAGGTTTGGCTGGCCGACCCTGATGGTTCGGGCATTTATAGCTATTTGAAGCAAGGTGAGTATATTGCTCAAGGCAGCTCGTTTACGGAAGGTATTGGCATCATGCGCTTAGTGGAGAACTTCAAGCAGGCGCGGATTGATGCTGCGGTGAACTTGCCCGATCAAGACTTAGTTGCTCTATCGCGTTTTGTGCGTGACAACGATGCTATTGTGTTAGGCAGTAGCTCGACCTTGAATCTCGCGGCAGCGTTGCAAGCCGCCACCTTGCATGGTCCGGGGAAAACCATTGTCACCTTTGCTTGTGATCTTGGTGAACGTTCGGCGAGCAAACTCTACAATCGCGACTACTTGCAACAACGTGGCTTGTCGTTAGAGCTTGAGGCCATTCCTGAATTGATCGCACGCTACCGCGACAGTGGTGAGCGTGTCTGGTACGCGGCTAAGTAAAGCTTAGCCGCATACGGTAGCCATCATCATGGCCAGGGTAGTAATCGGGGAGAAGGTCAACCACTTCAAAGCCGTAATCGCGATACAAGGCGATGGCGGCCGCATTGTCACATTTTACTTCTAAGGATAAGGCTTGAGCGCCACCTGACGTTGCTTGTTGCAGGGCATGCTCAAGCAGTATGCGTCCAATCCCTTGGCCACGTGCCGCGCAGGCAACCGCAAGCGAATAAAGCCGCCAGATGCGGCTGTTTTTCCGGGTTAAGATCAGGCTATACCCTAGCAGTTGTCCCGTGTCCTCAGCAGTAACCACGTACAGCTGCGCGCTAGGTCGTTGCATGAGACGCTGAAAGCTCTGCCGACCAATTTGACTGTAGTTGAAAGTCGCCGCCTCAAGTGCCACTAAGGCGTCAAGGTCGGCGCGTGTGGCCGGACGAGGAAGGCATTGCGTCATTACTTTTCGTCCAAGCGACGGGCAAAGTCACGCATGATGATGTGATAGAGTTCGTCGCCGAGCAATTGGTCTTCAACACCGGCTTCGATGGACGGGTTGTCATTGATTTCAATAATGACAGGGCCACGGTCGATAACTTTCATATCAACGCCATAGAGGCCATCGCCAATTAAACGGGTTGCTTGTAAGGCGACTTTCATCACTTCTTTCGGAACCTGTTGTGCACCTACGGTTTCAAAGCCGCCTGATTTACTGCGGCTGCTGGCACTGGCATGGTTATAGATCTGCCAATGGCCGCGCGCCATATAATATTTACAGGCATAGATAGGCCGATTGTTAAGAATGCCAATCCGCCAATCGTACTCGGTGCGCACATACTCTTGCGCGAGCAAAATGGTCGAGGTCTCAAACAACTGTGCAGCGATGGTTTTTAAGGCCTCGATATTCTCGGCTTTCTCGACGCCAATTGAGAACGAACCGTCCGGAATTTTCAACACCACTGGGTAGCCTAAACGCTCGCCAATGGCTTCGTAGTCAATCGCTTGCTGACTTAACAGAAGTTCCGTTTTAGGTGTTGGAATACGATGCTTATCGAGCAACTCCTTCAAGAACACTTTATTAGCGCATTGAACAATCGATTGCGGCGCGTCAATCACCACCATGCCGTTGGCTTCCGCTTTCTTCGCGAAATGATAGGTATGGTGATTGATACGCGTGGTTTCGCGAATAAAGAGCGCATCGAATTCCAACAAGCGATTGTAATCATCAGCAGTGATAAGCTCAGCATCAATATCTTCCGCTTTCGCGGCCTTGATAAACTTCTGCAAGGCTTTTTTATCACTGGTCGGGATCGCTTCGCTTGGGTCGTGCAAGATCGCTAAGTCATAGCGGTAGTCTTTGCGCGCGCGCGCTTTGCGCCATACACGTTTACTAAAGCTATCGAGAGCGTTACCAAAAAAGGTTTGCTGGGCATCATCAAGCTCAGATAAATAGCCAGGCTGTAGTTGATGGATGAACCAGCGTCCTTGGCAGGCAAACTCAACCCATAAGATCGGGCAAGGGTAGCGATCGAAAATCTGGCGCGCCACGTTATTCAGTTGCGCGTTTTGGGCTTGGCCGAAACAAATCAATGTACGCAGCGATTGACCATCACTGTGCTGCTCAAGGTACTTGCTCAACTGTTTGTCGGTGTTGGCAGGCAACACCAATTGGTAGTGTGAGAAGTTGGCTAAGTCATTAATTGTCGCGACGGCAGGTAACACCCGCTGACCGCGCGCTTCAGCAAGCAAGCTGACATAATAGCCAGTCGACAAATAGCTTAAATCGCCACACAAGTTAAGTACTTGTGTGCGCGGTTGCGCGTTTTGTTGCTGCAAATAGTCACTCGCTGCCATAATCGACTGACTTGGGTAATAGGGGTGCCAATCGGCACGATCATCAAGGATGATTAAAGCTGCGTTTTGCATAAAAACTCCGCACGGAAACTGCGCGCATATTTAAGGTTAAATGAACGAAAACACAAGAGAAATTTACAGTATTACCTAACAAAAAAGGGTAGCAGATAAAAACCAATACGCTATCCTTACTTTTGGATTCAATCATCGCAAGGAGAATACCCGATGCTGACGCTGCTGGCGCGCTTTTTACGTGCCCTAAACTCAGAGTCAGGGGCATGGGCACTGGCCATCGCTTTTGTACTTGGAATGATTATGGGGTTCACCCCGTTATGGCGTGTCCATAACCTTGTCATTCTGCTTATCGCCTTACTTTTCCGAGTAAACCTTTCCGGTTTTATTCTCAGTTTCGTCATTTGTTCAGGAATCGCGTACTTACTTGATCCGCTGTTTCACCAGGTGGGCTTTGCGATTCTCTCAGCTGAGAGCTGGCAGCCGGTTTGGCAGTCCATGTATAGTTCCGCGTTCTGGCGCGTGGTGCAGTTCCATCACACCATTACGCTGGGGAGTTTAGTGATTAGCCTAGCATTCGCACCTATTCTAGCTTTGGTGAGTTTCTGGGTGGTGAGTCAATATCGCCAACGGATCCAAACCTGGTTTAATAAGCTCAAAATTGTGCAAGCGCTAAAAGCCAATCGCTTTTGGGCGATTTACTCAGATTTAAGAGGTTAAGGACATGAAACAGCATACCGTTCGTCGTAGCGCTTTTCGCTGGCCGGGACTCGCTGCGTTTCTGGCCATTGTGGTATTAATCACCGCCTTCTCGTGGTTGCTCTTAGATAGTATTTTAAAGTGGTCGTTGGAACGTACTATTGGCACCTTAAATGGTGCTGAGGTGAATATTGGCCGGGTTGAACACCAATGGGTGCCGTTGACGATTCGCGTTACCGATATTCAGGTTACCGACCCCTCGCAGCCAGATTATAACCGCGTATTGATTGGCGATGTCTCAGGGGCGTTGAGTTGGGAGCAGTTGCTTTTAGGTCGTGTGCATTTTGAAGAAGTGGTTAGCACCGGCATTCGTGTCCATAGCGAGCGTCAATCACCTGGTGAAGTGTATCAATTACCTGAAAAATCTGAAGTCGGTGATTGGTTCTCTGACAAGGCGGCAGACTTGAACCTGAGCTTGCCGTCGGTCGATGATGCCATTGCTCGCGTGGACCTGCATACACCAGCGGCCATTGAGTCCGCAAAAGCTGCTTATGAAACGCAGCAGCAGCGTGTCACCGCAGTCCTCGAGCAATTGCCAAGCAAAGAAACTCTTGCGAGCTACGAAGAAGAGTTAAAAGCGCTCTCTGAAGGAGAGGTGAAAACCCCTGCGCAGTTGCAAGAACGCAAAGAGCATTTTGCGAAATTAAAAGAGCGTTTTGCGGCGGATAAGAAAGCCTTAGAAGAGTTTAAAGAGGTGACCAGCAGTGCGGTCGCAGAGCTTAAAGCTGAGTTTGAGAAGGTCAAGGCAGCGCCACAACATGACCTCGACCGTGTTGGCGAGCTGATGCAGCTGAATAGTGAAGGCTTGACCGAAATTACCGCCGTGTTGTTCGGTGAGCAGGCCCGTCGTTGGGCCGATTATATGTTGCTCGCGTACGAGCAGCTGGCGCCGATGCTGCAAAAATCAGCGGATGAAACAGCGATCAAACCGCCGCGTGGTGAAGGTATCTGGTTCTCGTTTACCGATGCCGATGCGCCACCTGACTTTTTGATCAAAAAAGCGCGCACTGAGTTTGCCGTCGGACCGACAGTGTTGGATGTGAACTGGCAAAATATCACTCATCAACATGAACAACTAGGCCAACCGACGGTGTTCAGTGCTCGAGGTGAGAACAATGCGCTCTGGTCACTGCTGCAGCTGAACGGTGAGTTGGCATTGACCGCTGAAGGCTTTGATGGCCGCCAGCAATGGCGGGTACAAGGCGTGAATCTCGCGCAAACAGCGTTAAGTGAGCGTAGTGAGTTGGCGGCAACCTTGCTTTCTGCCTTGCTCGACAGTGAAGGTAATATCGCATTGCGCGATGGCCAGTTTGACGGTAATGCCATCCTGCGTTTAGCCGATATGGCGATTGAAGCGCATGCCGACAACGAATGGGCGCAAGTGATTGCCACCGCGCTCGCGAGCTTGAATCGTTTGGACATTAACGCGGATATTAAAGGCGCATTAATGAACCCTGATTTTTCGTTACGTTCTGATCTTGATCGGCAGTTAGGGCAAGCCCTGAAAACTGCGGCGTTAGATGCCGCAGGGCCAAAGCTTGATGCGTTCAAACAGAAATTAAACGCGCAATCCGGTGGCTTCTTAGCAGAGCATCAAGACCAACTGGGTCAATGGTCACAGCTACTTAGTGACGCCGAAGGCCGTGAACAGCGTTTGCAGGAGTTACTGGAAACACAGTTTAAAGGTCAGCTCGAAGATAAAGTCAAAGATAAGTTGAAAGGCTTACTTGGCGGCAACGAATAAAAAAGGGGGCTTAGCCCCCTTTTTTGTGCAGGTTGAAGTGTAGTTTACTCACTTTCAAGAAAAGCCTTCAGCGTATCGGCTTTACTCGGAATGCTGAACAAACCATCTAAGTGTCCCCAAAGGCCCTCGATTTCTTCGTACTGCGGTGCCTTACCTTGTTCAGTAAGAATGTCTGCTGCTTGTTTGGCTAAATAAGGTTGCAGCAATAAGTCATTGCTGGCTGGCAAAAATAAGGTTTTTGCTTTGACGTTAGCTAGACCGCTGGCGAGGTCGCCTTGGTGACCGGCCACAAACAACTGATTCGCCCGTACCAGATAAAGAATGTGGTTACCGTCCGCAAGCGGTGCGCGTGCCAACGAGTTGGCAAACAAGTAATCTAACACGGGTGTGCTGTTTAACACGCTTTCCAACGCCGCCTCTGGTAGGACTTCTGGCTTAGGTGCACGCATGTTCATGATGACCGGATGCATGGCTTGCTGAGTGATCATCGCCAAGGTACTTGCTACCCCAGTTAACGGTGCTTCACCGTCGTAGTAATCCCCACCATTGAAGTTCGGGTCGTGTTTGATCGGACGCGCCCAATGCTCAAGAGCCATGATGGTCCAAGCGTCCATGGCGCCAGCGCCAATCACTGATACCATACGTTCGACCGCATCGGGATACGCGACCGACCATTCAAGAGCTTGCAGCGAGCCCATCGAGGCACCCACCACGGCATGTAATTGCTCAATACCTAAGCTTTCAAGTAAGCGTTTTTGTACATTGACGAAATCACGAATAGTGACCACTGGAAAATCAAGGCCATAAGGTTTACCCGTTTCAGGGTTAATTGAGGCCGGGCCGGTGGTGATCACATTAGGGTCATTGGCAAAAGCGTTGACCAAGGTGTCCGAGCTAATGACAAAGTACTTGTTGGTATCGATGGCTTTGCCTGGACCGATGATGCTGTCCCAATAACCTGGTAACGCGTCGTCTGCACTGTACTTACCTGCAGCATGACTGTTACCTGAGAAAAAGTGGGTGATCAGGATCACATTATCTTTGGCCGCATTGAGCTCACCGTAGCTTTCCCAACCTATGGTCACTTCAGGGATGGTTTCACCACCGACAGTAGTGTAGTTCTCAAAACTAAACGACTGCTTTTCAACCAATAAAGGTTCGCTAGCATAGGCGTTGCCAACAACGCTGACCAGCAGCACTAAAACAAGAATAAGACGTTGCATACTGAGCTCCGATTAAGCGTTTTTCGACGCTTCAATTAAGTAATTAAGGTACTGCTTACGTAATTCGTTTTTAACCAGTTTACCTGTGCCGGTATGGGGCAGCTTATCGACGATTAAAATGGCATCCGGGGTCCACCACTTGGCGATTTTACCTTGCAAGAAACTGTAAATATCGGCCTCAGTGAGTGTCGCTCCGGTATTAGGTACCACTAGTAACAGCGGACGCTCATCCCATTTCGGGTGCTTCACGCCAATCACGCAACTCTCGTTGACATCAGGATGTTGACTACAAATGTTTTCGATATCCAGTGAGCTAATCCATTCGCCCCCACTTTTGATCACATCTTTTTTGCGATCGACGACTTTCATGTAACCTTGCGGGTCGATGACCGAAATATCGCCGGTCGCCAGCCAACCGTCGACGAAGACGTCAGGATCGTGGCGTTGATAGTAATGACTGGCAATCCAAGGACCGCGAACACGCAGTTCACCGCTGGTTTGGCCGTCATGGGGGAGGGCGTTGCCGTCGGCATCGACAATTTGCATCTCAACGCCGAAGCTGGCCCGTCCGGCTGTGGTCTGGATGCGGTAGCGTTGTTCTTTGGGTAACGCCATGAGACTTGGCTCTGGTGGCGCCGAGCAGGCAAGTGGACCGGTTTCGGTCATGCCCCAGATCGGCTGCCAGTAGACGTCATAGCGCTCATCAAAGGTCTTCACTAGGCCCAGTGGCGATGCTGCGCCACCCACACAGACACGCTCGAGGCTTGGTACTGCAAGGTCTTGCTCACTAAGGTGGTTATGCAACGTCAGCCAAATGGTCGGCACACCAAGCCCGACGGTCACGCGCTCTTGATTGATGAGTTCGTACATGGCGGGGCCGGACATCCCATCACCCGGCAACACCAGCTTACTGCCGGCCAGAGGCGCTGCATAGGGAGCTCCCCAAGCACCAGCGTGGTACATGGCGACCATTGGCATTACGGTGGTGTTGGCGCGTAGATCCAACAGTTCGGCGCTAGCCGTCGCTTGTGCATGCAGTACCATGGCCCGATGAGAATTCAGCACTCCCTTTGGATGGCCTGTGGTGCCGGAGGTATAGCAAAGTAGTGCCGCACTATCTTCGGGAAAGATGGGCCAATCATATGTTGTAGGTTCGCTCGCTAATAAGGGCTCATAGGCGTAGACCGGCACTTTGCAATCCTGCTCAGCCATCGCTGCAGTAGTGTCGGCAAGTACAATAACGCCCTTAAGATCTGGGAGCTGATTGATCACAGCGCCGGCGAGTTCAGCGAAGCTGGCATCGACAAATAACCACGTCGCTTTCGCATCTGCCATGATCCATTCAATTTGCTCGGCAAACAGACGTGGATTGACGGTATGGAGCACAGCTCCTAGGCCACTCACCGCGTAGTAAAGCTCAAAATGGCGATAGGTATTCCAAGCGAGGGTTGCGACCCGCTCGCCAGGTTCAACACCTAGGTGTTGCAGCGCATGGGCGAGTTGGCAGGTACGCGCATAGCTATCGGCGTAGGTGTAGCGATGAATATCGCCCTCAATCCGGCGACTGACGATCTCTTGCTGTGGGTGACGACGCACGGCATGACGCAGCAAATCGATGATCATCAGTTGGCTTGCTTGCATCGCACCGGCGACCGGTGCTGTTGGGTGTTGTGTTGTTTCAAACATCGTTTACAACCTTCGCTTAAAACAGGTTAAAAAGAGAAATCGCAACCGCTAGGCCAATAAATGGCACCACGACTGTGACCGCTGCGACAGGCCAGTAGGCCGCCTGATGCGTTTCGTTACAAATTGCGCGAATAGTGGTTACCACGTAACCGTTGTGCGGCAAGGAGTCGAGCGCGCCAGATGAAATGGCGACGATACGATGGAGTTGATCGGCGTTGACGCCTTGCTCCATATAATGAGGACCAATTTCCGGAAGTGCGATGGCTTGCCCCCCCGAAGCGGACCCCGTAAGACCAGCAATGACACTAACGGCAACAGCTGCCCCCAACAACTCGTTGCCTGGCAGGTTGGTCATCAGGGTGACCGCTTCAGAAAAAGCCGGAGTAATTTTAGCGATACTGCCAAACCCTACCACCGCGGAGGTGTTACCAATGGCAATCAGGGCTCCGGTGGAGGCTTCACTGATGGCTTTTGAGACGTTTTGGAAGTGCTTGAAGTTGATAATGGCAATCGCCAAGACACCGCCGCTTAAGGCGATAATCAGAGCGTTTTGCTTTAAGTCCTCATGGAACAAGAAGCTTAATGTAAGTACCACGATAAGTGGCACCAACCCGCTCAATGGTGACGGTAGCTCGCGTTCGACTAGCTCAGGATCGCCTTCACGACCCACGAAGCTCTCACCACGATTGACCGCTTTTTTGATCATCTTGGTCAGCCACCAATAACCGATGATAAACATGATGATGGCCACCACGAGAGAAACTTCCCATGCGGCATAAGGTGAAGTGCCAAGGTATTGCACCGGGATCCAGTTTTGAATTTCGGGCGAACCCGCTGACGTCATCGTAAAGGTGACCGAGCCAAAGGCGAGTGCCGCAGGGATAAAACGGCGCGGTAAGTTGGCGTCTTTAAACAGTGAAAGCGCCATTGGATAGACGGAGAAGGCAACAACGAAAACGCTGACACCACCATAAGTTAAAATCGCACAGGCCAAAACAACCGCCAGAACGGCTTGCTTTTTACCAAGTTTGGAAATGATCCAGCGCGCCACGCTATCGGCAGCGCCGGTGTCTTCCATGAATTTACCGAACAAAGAGCCAAGTAAAAACATGAAGAACCAAGCGGCAACGAAGCTGGCAAAACCACCCATGTAGGCGCTTACGAAATTCACGTCACCTTGAAACAGGGGGACGCCCGAGCATAACGCGACGAGCACCGCACAAAGCGGCGCGCTGATAAATAAGTTCATGCCACGCAGCGTCAGTACAATTAACAGTACCAAGCCACCGACCAGTCCAATCATGCTTAACATGCATTACCTCTTGTTCTTTTTTTAATGGCAACATGATGCGCGAGACGGTTTTGAATTTACATAGTACTAACGTACAGAATACAAACCTAACACTTTGGGCTAGGGTATCGGAGTCTTATAAAACTACGTGCTCTTAAGGCACGACAAAATAACAGTACAACAATAACAGTTACCGGGAGAATGACATCATGCGTCAACCCAAGTTTCGCCATTCACTTTTAGCTCTTGCTGTTGCGTCAGTGGTAAGCATGCCAGCTTACGCACAACAAGATGAGCCAACAGAAGAGAATGAAGTTAAAGGTCTGGAGCGGATTGAAGTTACCGCACGCCGCAAAACCGAAAGCCTGCAAGAAGTGCCTGTCTCAGTATCATCATTCGGTGCAGGTGATTTGGAAGAGCTCGGTGTAGAAGATATTACCGAGCTGCAGCAACGTATCCCAAACACCACGTTGCAAGTCAGCCGGGGCACCAACTCAACCTTGACTGCATACATCCGTGGTGTCGGTCAGCAAGACCCATTATGGGGCTTTGAACCAGGTGTGGGTGTTTACATTGATGATGTCTACATCGCCCGTCCGCAAGGTGCTGTCTTAGAGGTGATGGATTTAGAGCGCATTGAAGTACTGCGTGGTCCACAAGGTACCTTGTACGGTAAGAACACCATCGGTGGTGCACTGAAGTATGTGACCAAAGAATTAAGTGGCTATGACGAATTCTCCATTCAAGGCACCGTGGGTAGCTACAATCAACGTGACTTGAAACTCTCAGGACAAACGGCGCTAACGGATAACTTCTTTGTCGGCGGTGCTATCGCGACCTTGCAGCGTGATGGCTTCGGTGAGTACGTCAATACCGGTGATGACAACTATAATAAAGATTTGCTCACCTACCGTGCTTCAGCAAAATGGCTGCTCAATGAAGACATGGATCTGAAGTTCTCGTATGACAAGACGAAAGATGAATCAAACTCGAAAGGTGGACACCGTCTACTGACCAGTTTGGTGACGGGGCAAGACCCGTATGACGATGTCTACGATTCAAACACTGCAATGCCAGTGGACAACTTGGTCGAAACCGAAGGTTGGTCAATGGTATTCAACTGGGATATCAACGCGAACTGGGGCTTTAAGTCTGTTACGGCCTCGCGTGAAGGTAACACCGATACCAACATCGACTTTAACTCTACTGGCGAACCTATTTTCATGGTGCCAGCGATTTATGAAGACGAACAGTTCACCCAAGAATTCCAAGTAAGTTATACCAATAACAGTAACTTTGACTTTGTCGGTGGGGTTTACTTCTATGATGGCGAAGCCTGTGGTGTGTTCGGTACTGTGTTGCCTCTTTACTTGGAAGCACTCGGTGGCGTGACCGTTGATAACGGTGGCTGTGTCCAAACCGATAGCTTAGCGATCTACGGTCAAGCCAACTATGATTTGAACGATGACTGGGCGTTAACCCTTGGTGGCCGCTACACCCGTGACGAAAAAGAAGCGGAAGTTTACCGTTATACTTATCTTGGTGTGCACTATATCAACCGTGACCCAGCGGATAGCTACGGTGACCCGTTTGCGGTGAATTCAGAGTTCAACACCAAAGCGGACTGGAGCCGTTTCTCACCACATGTGGCGTTAAACTATCGTGTCAATGATGATGTGATGCTGTACGGTAGTTACAGTAATGGCTTTAAGTCGGGTGGCGTTGACATGCGTGCGGATCAGTCGTTGAACCCAACCATCAATGAGCCTTACGATCCTGAAATTGTCGACACGTTTGAATTAGGCTTTAAGTCTGAACTTGCCGAAGGTCGCATGCGCTTAAATGGTGCTGTGTTCTACTCGGACTATCAAGACATGCAGGTGACCGTGCAGCGTGTCGTTGAAGCGGGGATTTCGTCGCAAGTCTTGAACGCTGGTCAATCGACGGTGAAAGGTATTGAGCTTGAGTCGGTCTATGCTGCTACCGATACCTTAAACTTCACAGCGGTTGTGGGTTACATCGACGCTGAGTTTGATTCGATCACTTACAGTGAGCCAGCAACAGGTGAAATCACTGATGTGACCGACGCGTGGAGCTTCCAAAACACGCCGAAAACGACTTATAGCTTAGGCTTTAACAAGACCTTTGAAATGGAAAGTGGCCAGATTGTTTGGTCAGGTAACTATGCGTTCCGTGACGACACGCAGATGTTTGAAATTCCATCGCGTCTCGATCAAAGTGACTATGGTCTGTTCAACACCAGCGTGGTTTGGTACTCGAACAGCGGTCAATGGAACGTTGGCTTACACGGCAAAAACTTAGGTAATGAAGAGTATCGCGTTGGCGGCTACAACTTCGGACCGACGTTTGGTGATGATGCGGTTGTTGCCTACTACGGCGACCCACGTACTGTCTCCCTGACAGTGGGGTACAAGTTCTAAACCCCATAAAACGATGTGGCTGCCTTGAATTTTCAGGGCAGCCACTGACTTTTTCTTTTGGACGCGCTAGCATGGCTGACAGTATTCAACAACCGACCTCGACTATGGCGCGCGCAATTATTGCTGATGATCATCCTTTGTTTCGTGCTGCATTAAAGCAGGCGTTGAGCGAAACCTTATCAACGGATATTGCCGAAGCAGCAAGTTTCGAACAATTACTTGAGGTGCTGCAGGCACAACCTCAGTTAGAACTCATCTTACTCGACCTCTCGATGCCCGGGAATAAAGGCTTAGCAGCCATTACTTCACTGCGCAGTCGGTTTCCGGATGTGCTGGTGGTCGTGGTCTCAGCTAATGAACAAATTCCGGTTATTCGACAAGCGATGGCCTTTGGTGCCAGTGCTTATATTCCCAAGTCGATGCCATTGGCTGAGTTGCAACAGGCGATTCACACGGTCCTAGCAGGCGATACTTGGCTTCCTGATCATTTACGTGATGTGATTGAAGCTGAATCTGCGGCACCAGAAGAAGACTTCGCTGAGCGTCTTGAGTTGCTGACGCCACAACAGTATCGGGTCTTGGAATGTTTGGCAGACGGTTTGTTGAACAAACAAATTGCCTATGAACTCAATGTACAAGAAACCACGATCAAGCAGCATGTCTCTGCGATTTTGCGCAAGCTTGAAGTCACCAACCGTACGCAAGCTGGGATTCTCTTCAAACAAATGCTTAATGTTCCTGAGATTTAATTCAGATAGCGTTTCAACAAGCGACGCAGCGCTGCTGGCTTGAGCGGTTTCGGCGTAAACCCAGCGCGCGCGGCGATCGCTTGTTCGCGCACTACTTCGTCAGGATCTGCCGAAATCACTATGGCTGGAAGCTCGGCATAGTTTAGTTGCTGACGCAGCCAATACAGCACTTCGACGCCGGTATCGTCGTCATCCAAATGGTAGTCCACGATAATAAGATCGGGACGCTTTGTCGCTGCGCCAAGAGGGAAATCATGGCGCTGAGAGGCTTTCACGATGGTGGCGCCCCAGCCGCTGAGGAGTTGGCTGACGGCCGTTAACATACCTTGGTCGTTGTCCAGTAACCACAACGTGCGACCAGTTAGGAACTGGTCTGTCAGAGGTTGCGAAATCTGGGCCGGTTCAGTGGTACGGACGCGCCAACGCGTAACCGGTAAGGTCATGGCAAAACAGGTGCCACGCCCGACGGTCGATTCGACCCGCAGCGGTAACTGTAATAATTTACTGAGACGATCGACAATGGCGAGCCCTAATCCAATCCCCGGATTATCTCCCTGCGGAGCGACTTGATGAAATTCGCGGAAAATGGCCTGTAGTTGGTCCGGCGGAATACCTTGCCCCGTATCAATGACGTGTAATTCGAGTTGCTGTTGGCGGCGGCGACTGCCCACCAAAATTCGCCCATGACTGGTGTAGCGTACCGCGTTCGAGAGCAGGTTCTGTAGCATACGGCTAAGTAGCTTACGGTCGGTATAAACTTCTGCTGAACAAGGTACATAGTCAATCCGCAGACCTTTGTCCGCTGCGATAACCCGCTGCGTTTCAATAATAGGCAATACCACTTCATGCAAACTCACATGCTGCAGATTAACCGGTAAATTCCCAGCTTCGAGGCGCGTCATATCAAGCAACATCGTAAGCAGTTCTTCCGCATTTTGCAGTGACTGTTGAATTTGTCGTGCTAACACACCTTGCTCGCCGTGCAAGCGCTGGCGCAGCATGTCACAAAAGAGGGTGGCGGCGTTGAAGGGTTGCATTAGGTCGTGACTGACGGCTGCAAAAAAGCGTGACTTACTTCGATGGGCGCGTTCTTCCGCTTGTTTCGCTTCAAGCAATTGCTGGGTACGTTCGGCGACCCGAGACTCAAGTTCCCGGTTAATTTCTTCCAATTGCTGCTGCGCTTGGACAAGATCGGTGATATCTGTATAAGTGGTCACAAACCCACCGCCTGGCATTGGCGCGCCCTGTAGCTCAATGTATTGGTCACCTTGCTGGCGCTGATACCGATAGGCACTTCCCGAGCGCAAAAAATTCAAACGTTTACTAATCTCGCTGTCGAGATCATGGGGCTGTCCAGAGCCAAGCATGCCACGCTTGGCGTTATAGCGCAGCAGTTCGGCGACAGGCCGACCTGCGGCGAGAAAGCCTTGTGGGTAATGGAAGATTTCCTCATAACGTTGATTCCATGCGACCAGGCGTAAGTCTTGATCCACCACACTGATCCCCTGTGGAATATTCTCAACCGAAGCTTGCAGGAGTTCGCGGTTAAACTTGTAAAGTTGCGAGGCTTCCGTTGCCCAAGTCACCACTTGCGCGATAGGCACGCCAGGCTGTTGGGTGACGGCATCAAGCAGAATACGGCTGGCAGCACTACCAATCACGGCAGCTAGCTCACGCTCGACACGCGCTAATACTGGGGTGGGTACCCAGTCATCATTGGGCGCACTGGTTAGTTCTAAATGCGAGCGTTGCTGCAGGCGTTCTAGTTCTACTGAGTCAAAAAAGCGGGCTAAAACTTGGCGCAATCGTCCCCAAGTGATGGGTTGGTGCTGATAGAGCTCCTGATGATAGCGGTCTGGGTCTGTCCAGCTGGCGGCTAGCTCCTTCGAGCGTTGGCTCGGGCGCAGCCAGGAGGCGACAATGTATAGGATGAGATTGCAGCCGAGGCTTAGGACGACACCCTGTGCCAGCGCAAAGTCATCGAGCTCACGCGTGACGGTAAGCGAAGGTAAAAACAAATACCAGCCCCACAGCAGTGTACCCGCGCCTAGACCGAGCACAGCGCCGGTGAAGTTGGCGCGGCGCCAAATCAGCCCGCCTAACAGGGCTGGCGCGAGTTGGGCTAATAGGGCTAAGGACAAGAGTCCAGCGTTCACGAGCGGCAAATTAGCTTCAGTGAGTTTTAAAAAGCCAAAGGCCAGCAAAATGATGGTGGCAATCGTCGTACGCCGAATCATCAAGATGCGATTGGGGGTGAAGGTAAGCTTGCGTAATTTGCGTTGGGTAAGCTTCAACCACAATGGCATGATGACGTCATTCGACATCATGATGCTGAGCGCTAGCGTAGCGATCATCACCATGCTGGTAGCCGAAGCAAGCCCCCCGATAAAGGCCACCGCAGTGATCGCCGGCACGTCTGCGAGCAACAACAGTTGCAACATAAAGGTGTCTTGCTGCGCGGCGTCTGGCACCAGCAGCAAGCCGGCTAAGGCAATCGGCAAAATGAATAAGTTAATGACAAACAGGTACAGAGGAAAAGCCCAGCGCGCGGTGCGAAGTTCCTCGGGGTCGGTATTTTCAATGTAGCTGACATGAAATTGCCGCGGCAGACAGAACATTGAAATGGCACCCAACAACACGTGGGTGGCGTAAATAAAGATACCGTTGGGCTTATCAACAAAAACCTCGGCAACCTGAGGGTTGGCCGCCGCTTCTTGTACTAAAGCGCCCACGCCGTCGAACATACTGTAGCTCACAAACATGCCGACCAAGACAAAAGCACCAAGCTTGACGACGGATTCAAAGGCTACGGCATCCATCAATCCTGCATGCTGCTCGGCTAAACTTAAACGACGGGTGCCAAACAACACAGCAAAACCGATCATGGCTAAGGCAACGAGCGCCGCGACATCGCCGAACCAAGGCAGCGGACTCTCAGTGATGCCGCTCGCCACCGCAAAGCTCCCTGTGACCGCGCGTAACTGCAGGGCGATATAGGGCACAATGCCGACCAATGCGAGCAGAGCAACGACAATCGAAAGTGACGAGGACTTACCGTAGCGATGGCTAATGACATCGGCGATGGAAGTGAGGTTTTGCTGCTTACAGACCTGCAAAAGGCGCAATTGAATGCGATGTGCGAACAGAAACACCACAATAGCCCCAACATAAGTAGGGGCCATAGCCCAACCATAGTGAGCGGATTGCGTGATAGTTCCGTAAAAGGCCCAAGTGGTGCAGTGGATCCCTTGCGCGAGAGCGTAGCGATAGGGTTTGATTTGATTCGGTGCTTTGCGCTCACCGCGGTACGCGATGCTATAAAGCAGGGCAATATAGAGAATCGCGAGAACGACAGTGAGCGTGGTGGAGAGCATGACTAGCGCGACTCACCATGTTCTTGAAAGACCGCCAAGTACCATTTCCATTTGATGGCGCCCAAGCGCAGCAACAAGGTAATGATGCCGCCGCTCAGCAGGGCGAGCAATTCGTTGTGCGGAGCAATGAGAACAAAGACGCTGCCGCCAGCTAGACAAGTGGTTGCGTAGAGTTCACCTTTAAGTAGCATAGGGACATCGCGCGCTAGCACGTCACGAATCATGCCACCAAAACACGCCGTGATGGTGCCCATCACGACACAAATGAGCGGTGGAAAACCTGCCAAAAGCGCTTTCTGAGCCCCCATAACGGCAAAAAATGCCAGTCCGAAGGCATCGGCAATAAGCAACGTTTTTTGGTGGATAAAATCGCGAAAGCGCAGCCATAAGATGGTCAGTACGGCAGCAATAAGAATGGTATAGAGGTACGAAGGGTCATAGACCCAAAACACTGGCAAGCCGAGAATTAAGTCGCGCACGGTTCCACCACCAATGGCTGTTACCGAGGCGAGCACAATCACGCCGAAGCCGTCCATATTTTTACGGAAGGCGAGTAAAGTCCCGGAAATCGCGAACACCGCAACGCCGAGATGATCAAACCAGTAAAAAAACAGATCCATAGTTATTAGCTACTGATAAAGCGTGTAAAAACCTAGTTTGGCACGGATTGTTACGAAAGCCTAGCCACCAGTTATGTAACTTGACTCCCCATTGGCGGTGAAATTCGTTAGAATGCGGAACAATTTTACAAAAAATTGCGGTGGAGGGTTGTTTGCGTGTTGAATGTCCCCCATTTCAAAATGATTCAGAACTAACTCGATACTTATGAGGAAATTATGGACTTTCTAATTGGTACTGCATACGCACAAGACGGCGCGGCCCAGCAAGGCGGCGGTATGGAACTGATTTTCATGCTGGTTATGTTCGGTTTGATCTTCTACTTCATGATCTACCGTCCACAAGCCAAACGTGTGAAGCAACATAAAGAGTTAATCGCTAGCGTGAGCAAAGGTGATGAAGTTCTTATGAATGGCGGCATGGTTGGCCGTATTACTAAAATCAGCGAAGACAAAGACTTCATGGTGATTGATCTTGCTGAAGGGGTTGAAGTGACCGTGCAGAAATCAGCGGTAACAGCGGTTCTGCCAAAAGGAACCATGAAATCTCTGTAAGTAGAGATAAGGATATAACGTGTTAAACAAGTTTCCGCTCTGGAAAAACCTGATGGTCATCGTCATTTTGGCGGTGGCTGCGGTTTATGCTTTACCGAATTTATATGGTGAAGATTACGCAGTTCAGGTTTCAGCAACCCGCACCACTGTGGTCGATACACAGGTTATGGGGCAAGTTGAAGAAACCTTGAAAGAAATTGATGTCACGCCAAAAGCCATGGCGTTGGAAGATGGTCAATTACTGGTACGTTTGAGCTCAGACAGTGAGCAGCTACGTGCTCGTGAAGCTATTTTGCAAGCGCTTGGCAATGATTACATTGTGGCATTAAACCTTGCTCCAGCGACGCCTGATTGGCTTGAAGCCATGGGCGCTACGCCGATGAAGCTGGGTCTCGATTTGCGTGGTGGTGTTCACTTCCTGATGGAAGTTGATATGAACGAAGCGATGCGCAAAATTGTAGGCCAAATGCGTGACACGGTGCGCCTGGATTTGCGTGAAGAGCGGATTCGTTATTCTAGCGTTGAACGTGACGGCAATGATGTCGTGGTGCGCGTTCGTAAAGCTGAAGACTTTGCTGATGCGGTGCGGGTACTGGATCGTGCGTACGAAGGTTTCGTATTGATTGAAGACGAAGCTGCGCAGAAGATTACGTTGCGCATGACCGAAGCGAAAATCGCCGAAACCAAAGATTACGCGATCTCGCAGAACGTGACCATTTTACGTAACCGAGTCAATGAACTTGGTGTTGCTGAGCCAGTGGTACAACGCCAAGGTGCGGACCGTATTGTCGTACAGCTACCGGGTGTTCAAGACACGGCGCGTGCGAAAGAAATCTTAGGTGCAACCGCAACGCTTGAGTTCCGTTTGGTTGATGATGAAAACAGCGTACGTGAAGCAGAGCAGGGTCGGGTGCCGTTCGGTTCGGAAATGTATCCAAACCGTAACGGTGGCAACGTCCTGTTAAAAGAAGAAGTGATTCTGACCGGTGATCATATTGTCAATGCGAGCTCAGGTTTTGATGAAAACCAACGCCCGCAGGTGAATATTTCACTGGACGGCACCGGCGGTGAGAAAATGTCACTGGCGACCCGTGATAACGTCGGCAAGCCAATGGCGACGTTGTTTATCGAGTTTAAAGCGACCGGTGAGCGCGATGCCAACGATAACATCGTTTTTGAACGCCACGAAGAAGTGATCAACGTTGCCACCATTCAGGCGCGTTTAGGTAGCAGCTTCCGTATTACCGGTCTTGATTCTCCGCAAGAAGCGCAAAACCTAGCCTTGCTCTTACGTGCTGGTGCCTTGATTGCGCCAATTCAAATTGTTGAAGAACGTACGGTTGGTCCTAGCCTCGGTCAAGAAAACATTGAAATGGGGATGCAGGCGATCATCTGGGGCTTTGTGCTTGTACTTGGCTTTATGGTGATGTACTACAAGAAGTTCGGCATGGTGGCAAACCTTGCGTTGGCTTCAAACCTAGTGTTGATTGTTGGTGTCATGTCATTAATCCCAGGCGCAACGCTGACGTTACCAGGTATGGCAGGTATCGTTTTGACGGTCGGTATGGCGGTTGATGCGAACGTGCTTATCTTTGAGCGGATCCGTGAGGAAATCAAGGCTAACCGTAGTCCGCAACAAGCGATCCATCATGGTTACGACAGTGCGTTGTCGACCATCGCGGATGCCAACATTACAACCTTAATCGCTGCAATTATCTTGTTCGCGGTCGGTACCGGACCTATCAAAGGTTTCGCGGTGACCTTAGCGATTGGTATTGTGACCTCAATGTTTACCTCTATTGTTGGTACCCGTGCGGTAATCAACGCGGTTTGGGGTGGTAAACGCATTGATAAGCTGTCGGTTTAGGAGGCCACATCATGCATGAGTTAATTAAAACGAATAAAACCATACCTTTCATGCGCTTCCGTTGGGGCGCATGGTTGGTCAGTGGCTTCCTGCTGATTGCATCGATTGCATCACTTGCCGTCAACCAACTGAACTGGGGCCTCGACTTCACAGGCGGTACGGTCATTGAAGTGGGTTACGAGCGTGACGCGAATCTGAGTGAGATCCGCTCAACCCTCGATAGCAACGGCTTCCCGGGTGCGGTGGTACAGAACTTCGGTACGCAAAAAGACGTATTGATTCGGATTGAACCGCAAGAAGACGTTAACGCACAGGAAGTTGGTGAGTCGATTTTGCAGCTGTTGAAAAACACGGCTGATGGTGAAGTCACCATGCGTCGTATTGAGTTTGTTGGCCCGCAAGTAGGTGAGCAGCTCACAGAGCAAGGTGGTTTGGCGATGCTAACCGCATTGATCTGTATCTTGATTTATATCGCAATACGATTCGAATGGCGTTTAGCTATCGGTGCAGTGGGTGGTTTGGCGCATGACGTTATTCTTACTCTAGGTTTGTTCTCGGTGTTGGGTTTGGAGTTCGACTTAACTGTATTGGCTGCGTTATTGGCGGTGATTGGTTACTCCATTAACGATACCGTAGTGGTCTGTGACCGAATTCGTGAGAACTTCCGTAAATACCGTAAGGGCGATGCTGAGGAAATCATTAATGGTGCTTTGACAGACACCATGAGTCGTACGGTGATCACCTCATTAACGACCATTTTAGTGTTGCTTGCGCTGTTCTTCTTAGGTGGCGCCTTAATCCATGGTTTTGCTACGGCACTATTATTTGGTGTGATTGTCGGTACTTACTCGTCAATCTATATTGCCAGCTCGCTTGCGTTAGCTTTAGGTGTGAGTCGTGAAGACTTGATGCCACCTGAAGTTGAGAAAGAAGGCGAAGACCTCGAGATGATGCCGTAACAAGCACAAAGGAGAACGGATGATGTTAGTCGTATTATCACCTGCAAAAAACTTGGATTACGATAGTCCTTTACCAACCGAAGCTTATTCGCAGCCACGCTTGCTGGAATACGCGCAGGAGCTGGTGGATCGGTGCCAATCGTTATCGCCACAAGATCTGAGTTCGTTGATGAAAATCAGCGACAAACTGGCGGGGTTAAATGCAGCGCGATTCGCCGAATGGCATCAACCGTTTTCTCCTGATAATGCGCGTCCAGCAGTGTTCGCTTTTGATGGCGATGTTTATGCAGGCTTGCAAGCTGAAAAAATGTCTGACGAAACAATTACATTTGCTCAGGAACATTTACGCATTTTATCGGGTCTATATGGCGTATTAAGACCGTTAGATCTGATGCAAGCCTATCGCTTGGAAATGGGAACTAAGCTGGATACCGCGCGTGGTAAGAATTTGTACGAGTTCTGGGGCAATGTCATTACCGACATGCTCAATGAAGATCTCAAAGCGATTGGTAGTGATGTGTTGGTGAACTTGGCGTCGAATGAGTATTTCTCGAGTGTTGAGCCGAAGAATTTGAAAGCGACCATCATTACGCCAGTGTTTAAAGACGAGAAAAATGGTCAGTACAAAGTGATCAGTTTCTGGGCAAAGAAAGCACGCGGTGCCATGGCGCGCTATATCATGAACGAGAAAGTAACTGACGTTGCTGGCCTGAAGCAATTTAATGCCAACGGCTATCGTTTTAGCGCCGAGCAATCGAGTGCGCATGAGCTTGTGTTCTTACGTGCTGAGCGCGATCAATAACGGAAATGGTTTAGGGTAATTCATTTTAGGAGTCGTCTATGCGTGATCAAGCACCAAGCTACCCGTCCAAGCAAGCAGGTAAAACAGCCGTCATTGTGACGTTACTTATTGTTATTGCTCTTGCGATTGCGACCTTATGGTATTTGGCGAAAGACACCGAACCGGCTCCTGCACCTATCGAAAAACCTGTTGACCTCGCACCGCCACCGGCCGAAGTCACTGAAACCGAGATTGACCCGCCAGTAACTGAGCCTGCGGATACCGTTGAGCTAGAGGAAACTGCCGCCACTCCAGAGGCAGAGCCTGTTGCACCAGCAAAACCGTTGCCGAAACTGGCGGAAAGTAACGATGAAATTCTGCAACGCCTTAGCGAAGCTGAGCAACCGATTGAACCACTTCGCAGTGAGCAATTGATCCGTGATGCGGTGGTTTTTGTGGATAACCTTCGCAACGGTGTGGTGGTGAAAGAAGCGGCCATCATCGAAGGTCCTAAGAGTCGTTTTCGGGTGCTTGAGCAAGACGGCAAGATTTATATCGACCCACGCTCGTATGACCGCTACAACACCATTGTGGATTGGTTTGTGAGCCTTGATAACGCGGTATTGATTCAGTTAATGAATGAGTACCAGCCCCTGTTAAAAGAAGCATTGGCGGAGATCGGTTACCCTGATACCGCACCGAAAACGGTGTTATTCGAAGCGATTGAGGTGTTGCAAGCAACCCCGTCGGTGGGAACCGTCATTGAGCTTACCGATGAGTCTGTAATGTATCGTTATGCTGATCCGGCGTTAGAAGCCTTACCTGCAGCACAAAAACAGATGTTGCGCTTGGGCCCTGATAACATGCGTCGCATTAAAGACAAGCTGGAAAGTTTGCATAATGCGATGTTGACCAACTAATCATGCTGGTCTGCAACGGAGCACCGCACGTTGACTACACCCACTGTAACGATTCCAGAGCATCTTCAGGCGCCATTCCCGACCCGCGGCAATCGCTTTAGTCGTTGGGTCGGACGTACTGGCATGCGCCTGCTTGGCGGTTGGCGTATTGAAGGGCAGTTACCAGACACGCGCCAAGCCATTATTCCAGTCGCGCCGCATACGTCAAATTGGGATTTCTTTGTCGGCGTTTTCGTGATGTTGGCGTTGGGACTAAAACTTTCCTACCTTGGTAAACACACGATTTTCCGCTTTCCAGTGAACGGCCTGTTGCGTTGGCTTGGTGGTATTCCCGTTGATCGTCGCTCTGCGCAAGGTGTGGTGGGGCAAATGGTCGAGCAGTTTAAACAACGTGATGAGTTAATTCTTGCCTTAGCGCCAGAAGGTACGCGTACGCGTGTACAAGAATGGAAGAAAGGTTTTATCCATATAGCGAAGTCAGCCCAAGTGCCGGTGGTACCGGTGGCGATGGACTTTGCGCGGAAGGTTGTCGATATTCGTCCGCCGATGATGATTAGGGGCGATATTGACGCGGAATTACAGCGCGTGAAAGCTGCTGTCGCGCATGCGGTAGGTAAGAATCCTCAACATGCTTGAAATTGATTTTTGTGCTATTATCGCGCGGATTTCTTTAAAAGGATGCAAACATGAAGGTTATTGAAGCTGGTATCGCAGCACCAGGTAAAAAATTCGCCCTTGTGGTATCACGATTCAACCACTTTGTTGTCGATAGCTTGCAAGACGGCGCCGTGCAGGCACTTAAGCACTACGGCCAAGTGGCTGATGACGCAATCACAGTGGTGAAAGTGCCTGGCGCTTACGAATTACCTTTGGTCGCGAAAAAACTAGCTGCAAGCGGTAATTACGACGCCATTATTGCCATCGGCGCAGTTATCCGCGGTGGTACGCCACATTTTGATTTTGTTGCCGGTGAGTGCAACAGCGGTTTGAGCCGGGTCATGCATGAGTTTAATGTACCTGTCGCTAACGGCGTAATTACCACAGATACCATTGAGCAAGCCATCGAGCGTAGCGGCACTAAAGCCGGTAACAAAGGCGCTGAAGCAGCCTTAAGTGCGCTTGAAATGGTTAACGTGCTCGACCAGCTTTAAAAGAGGATTTTTCATGAAACCTGCTGCTCGCCGGAAGGCGCGTAAACTTGCTGTACAGGCCATCTACTCTTGGCAGTTGAGTGAGAACAGTATGAGCGATATCGAAGCTCAATTTCTTACTGACAACGATACCAGCAAAATCGATGTTGATTATTTCCTCGCGCTAGTGCGCGGTGTTGCTGGCCAAGTTAAAGGTTTGGACGATGCCCTTTCTCCATTCTTAGACCGTCCGTTGGCGGAGCTGGATCAAGTTGAGCGCGCGGTGTTGCGTTTGGCTGCTTTCGAGCTGCGTGATCGTTTGGACGTACCTTATAAAGTCGCTATTAACGAAGCGATTGAGCTCGCAAAATCATTCGGTGCTGATGAAAGTCACCGCTTTGTTAACGGTGTGCTCGACAAAGCTATCGATAGCTTACGTCCTGCACGCAAATAAGCGAATGCCCGCATGGCTTTCGGCGAATTTGATCTGATCCAGACGTACTTTACGCAGCGTTGGCACACCCGTGACGACGCTGAAGTAGGTATTGGCGATGATGGCGCGATTTTGACGCCGGCGGAAGGCTCGCAACTGATCGTTGCGACCGATACTATGGTGGCTGGCGTACATTTCGATGCACAAACCCCAGCCCGCGCCATTGGTCATAAAGTGGCCGCAGTGAACCTCAGTGATCTTGCTGCAATGGGGGCTGAGCCGGCTTGGCTGTCCTTAGCTTTGACCTTGCCGCAGTTGGACCACGATTGGTTAACGCACTTTAGCCAAGGCTTGCGTGAGATCTGCGAATATTACAATTGTCAGCTTATTGGTGGTGATACTACGCAAGGTCCGTTGACGGTTACAGTCACTGCGCAAGGCTTTGTTCCACAAGGTCAGGCGCTCCGCCGTGACGGCGCTAAGCCTGGCGATTGGATTTATGTCAGTGGCACTTTAGGTGATGCTGGCCTAGCACTTGCTGCGCAGCAGCATCGTGCGCACATCTCGGATAATCACTATCATCGTGTGCTTGAACGCTTGTATTTTCCTTCGCCACGGGTTGCTCTGGGGCAGAGTCTGCGCGAAATTGCGTCGAGTGCGATTGATATTTCTGATGGCCTTGCGGCCGATCTTGGACATATTCTTAAAGCCTCACAAGTGGGGGCCCGTATCGACGTTGATGAACTTCCTATGAGTTTAGCGTTAACGGAGTCGCTTACCGCGGATGAAGCCATTGATTATGCGTTAAGCAGTGGTGATGACTACGAATTGTGTTTTACGGTACCAGAGAGCCGTCGCGGTGTGTTTGATACCTTAGTTGCACGTCATAGTGCAAAACCAACCTGTATTGGCCGTGTGACCAATGAAGCCGGGCGCTTGAAGTTAGAGCGCGATGGTGAAACCTGGCAAGCGCCTTCGACTAGATTAGGCTATGAGCACTTCAGTTAAGCCGAAGCAAACACCCATTCCACGTGTGTCGGCCAAATGGTTGGCGCACCCTGTGCATTTCTTTTCGCTGGGTTTTGGTAGCGGTTTGGCGCCCAAAGCGCCGGGTACCTTTGGCACCCTCGCCGCCGTGCCGCTCGCGATTGCCTTACATCTGCTGCTCGCACCTTGGGCCTATGTTGCTGTGGCAGCTGTGGCCGGAATGGTCGGTATTTGGCTATGCCGGGTAACGGCCGATGCTTTGAAAGTACATGATCATCCGGCGATTGTATGGGATGAAGTGGCAGGCTATTTGCTAGCGCTGAGCTTTTTACCGCTTAATTGGGTGACAGTGGTGGGGGCTTTTGCGCTGTTCCGCTTCTTCGACATCGTTAAGCCTGGACCTATCGGTTGGTGCGATCGCCGTTTAGAAGGTGGTTTGGGAATTATGGCTGACGACTTGCTTGCAGGGGTCGCCAGCGCACTTGTCTTACATCTCGGCTATTTTCTCGCGAATACGCTGCTCTAAACCTGCAGCATCTAAACCAAGCTCCTGACGGATCTCGTCTTGACTACCGTGTTTAATAAATTGATCAGGTAAACCAAGCAGGAGCAACTGGGTCTGTAGCCCTTGTTGGTGGATAAATTCACTGATCGCACTACCTGCACCACCAGCAACGACGTTATCTTCGACACTGACCAACAGGTCATGGCTAGCGACAAGCTCTGCGATCAAGGCTTCATCCAACGGCTTCACAAAGCGCATATCCGCCACCGTAGCATCCAATGCTTCGGCGCAAGGTAAAACGTCATGTAAGGCGGTACCGAAGCTTAAAATAGCGACTTTCTTGCTACTGCTTTCACGCACCACACGCGCTTTACCGATAGCGAGTTGCTGCAATTCAGCGTCAATGTCACAGCCAATGCCATTGCCACGCGGGTAGCGTACTGCAGCAGGGCGACCTAATGTATGACCGGTATAAAGCATGTTGCGGCATTCGTTTTCATCACTTGGTGCCATGATCACTAAGTTTGGAATACAACGCATATAGCTTAAATCGAATGCCCCTTGGTGGGTCGGACCATCGGCGCCGACAACCCCAGCGCGGTCAATGGCGAATAACACCGGCAAGTCTTGCAAAGCAACATCATGGATCAATTGATCATAGCCGCGTTGTAAGAAGGTCGAATAAATGGCGACGACAGGGTGGTAGCCGCCAATGGCAAGCCCTGCACCAAAGGTTACTGCATGCTGCTCGGCAATAGCGACATCATAATATTGCTTAGGGAAGCGTTGTGAGAACTCGACCATACCTGAACCTTCACGCATGGCGGGTGTCACGGCCATGAGTTTAGGATCGCGCTCGGCCATTTCACAGAGCCAGTCACCGAAGACCTTAGAATAGGAAGGTGTTGCCGACGGCTTGCTTGGTAGTGACGTGGTTGCAGGATCAAACTTAGGTACGCCATGGTAGCCGATAGGATCTTTCTCAGCCGGCGCATAACCTTTGCCTTTACGGGTCACGATATGTAGGAACTGTGGACCTTTCAGATGGCGCATATTGCGCAGCGTCGATACCAGCAAGTTGACATCATGGCCGTCGATAGGGCCGATATAGTTAAAGCCTAGTTCTTCGAAAATAGTACCCGGTGCGACCATGCCCTTCATGTGCTCTTCGGCACGGCTAGCAAGATGCTGAATACCAGGCATACCTTGCAGAAGCTTTTTACCGCCTTCGCGCAATGAGGTATAGAACTTACCAGAGAGCACGCGCGCCAAATGGTTATTCAACGCACCGACATTCTCCGAAATGGACATGTCGTTATCGTTGAGAATTACTAACATATCAGGTTTGATATCACCGGCATGGTTCATCGCTTCAAATGCCATACCAGCGGTCATGGCACCGTCACCAATAATAGCGACGACCTTTTGCTCATTGCGCTCATGTTGTGCGGCAACGGCCATGCCAAGGGCAGCACTGATTGAGGTACTGGAATGTCCGACACTCAAGGTGTCGTATTCACTTTCAGGACGCCATGGGAATGGATGAAGACCGTCTTTTTGGCGGATCGTATGCAACTGCGCTTTACGGCCCGTTAAAATCTTATGCGGATAGGCTTGATGGCCTACATCCCATACCAGTTGGTCATGCGGGGTGGCATACACGTAGTGTAGCGCCACGGTCAGTTCAACCGTGCCCAAACCTGAGGCCAAGTGACCGCTACTTTGGCTGACGGAGTTTAATAAAAACTCACGTACTTCAGCGCAGAGCTGCGGCAGTTGGCGTTCGTTCAGGGTGCGAATATCTGCCGGTGTATCGATAAGATCGAGGAGCGGATAGACGCCCTGCTGCGAACGAGAATTAGATGACATGCGATTAATGATCCCGATTGAGCAATTGTTCTGCAAAATTTTCTAGTAACTCGGTATTGTAGGGGATTCTGTGCAGTGCTTGAAGTGCTTTGTTATGTAATTGCTGAAGCTTTACGCGCGCGCCGTCGAGGCCAAGCAGTTGTACGTAAGTACTCTTTGCCGCCGCTTCGTCTTTACCGTTTGTTTTTCCGAGAGTTTCCGTCGAGCTGGTGACATCAATAATATCGTCTCTGACTTGGAACGCTAACCCTAACCAAGTCGCAAACTCGGCAAAGTCATCGGCATGAGCTTGTGCAGCATCATCGCCGGCGAGCACCCCAACTTGCACCGCAGCGATAATCAAAGCACCGGTTTTTAGTTGGTGTACTTGCTCTAATTCCGCTTCCGTCAACTGTTTGCCAGTGGCTGCCAAATCAAGCGCTTGTCCGCCACACATGCCGCGACTTCCGCTGGCCTTACCAAGCACACGTAGCATCGCGATTTGGCGACCGGTATCGACGTCTAATCCCGGTTGGCTGAGCAGTTCAAAGGCTAAGGTTTGCAGCGCGTCTCCGGCTAAAATCGCCGTCGCTTCATCAAAGGCACGGTGGCAGGTGGGCTGGCCGCGGCGTAAGTCATCATCATCCATCGCAGGTAAGTCATCGTGGATAAGCGAGTACGCGTGGATACACTCAATGGCTGCCGCGGCATGATCAAGCGCGCGTGATGGCGCGTTGCAAAGCTCACCGACAGCGTACGTTAAAAACGGCCGCACGCGCTTGCCGCCAAGCACCAACGCGTAGCGCATGGCATCTTGTAGACGGGCAGCTGGTGAAACGAAATGTTCAAGATGGTGATCTAACACGCGGTTAATGTCGTCGCGTTGACGTGCGAGTAACCCTTGCAAAGTCACGAGCGCTCATCTCCTTCACTACTGTTCTGTTCAGCGAATGGGGTTAGTGTTTCGCCGTTTTGCTGTTGTAACAGCTGGCTGACTTTCTGCTCTGCCTGTTGCAATTTTTCTTGGCTGAGGCGTGAGAGTTTTACGGCCGTTTCGAATTCTTCTAGTGCTTTTTCTAAAGGCAGCTCGCCTTGTTCAAGTTTCAGCACAATCTTTTCGAGTTCCGTAATGGCTTGTTCTAATGATAAGTCACTCATAGTGTTATCCAGTGTAGATGGGCGCATCAGGTGCTTCGTATCGCGCACAAGTTACCCTGATTCCGATGGACCGTCAAATCAGTTATACTAGGGCGTTTTAACGCCAAATAAAGTGCTCTTCCATGAAATTCGTTATTCGCTTACACGCCGAAATCACCATCAAAAGTAAAGGTGTCCGCAAACGTTACGGCAAAGTGCTCGTAAATAATCTGAAAAAGATCCTACAACGGGTCGACTTACCTGCCTCATCTCCGTTAAAAGTAGTGTGGTGTTGGGATCGCATTGAAGTGAAAACCGCCAGTCAAGATCCGCTGGTGGCGGCACAAATCAATGAAGAGCTACAACATGTGCCTGGTATTGCTTGGTACAGCCAATCTCATGAGCTGGAGTTGAATGATACTGAGCAAGCGGACTTTACGCCGATTTTGGCACAAGTCTTGGCGATTTGGTCAGACCGTCTCGCGCATCGTAGCTTTGCGGTGCGGGTGAAACGAAAAGGCAAGCATGGGTTCAGCTCGCTTGACCTCGAACGTTACATTGGCGGCGGCGTTTTACAGCAGGTGGAAGCAACGCGCGTTGATTTGAAAAAGCCGGATGTTGAACTGCGCATTGAAGTCGATAACGAAATTGTGCGGGTGTTTGGCGACAAACAACAGGGGTTAGGTGGTTTCCCGCTGCCGACCCAAGAAACTGTGGTGAGCTTGTTGTCAGGTGGTTTTGACTCAAGTGTGGCGAGTTATCAGTTGATCCGCCGTGGCGCGCGAACGCATTTTTGCTTCTTTAACCTCGGTGGCGATCGACACGAAACTGGCGTACGACAATCGGCGTATTTTTTATGGGAAAAATACGCAAGTTCGCACCCATTGAAGTTTATTAGTATTGATTTTGCTCCTGTGGTTGAAGAAATTTTGACGCAGGTCGACAACGGTTTGATGGGGGTGGTGTTAAAACGTCAGATGTTACGTACCGCACAAATCGTGGCACGTCGTATTAATGCGAGTGCTTTGGTCACCGGTGAAGCGCTTGGACAGGTATCGAGCCAGACCTTGAGTAATTTGAGTGTGATCGACGAAGCCGTCGAGACCCTAGTGTTACGTCCGTTAATTACGATGGACAAGCAAGAGATTATTAACCTTGCGGAGCACATAGGTACAGCTGATATTTCGCGTAGCATTCCGGAATATTGTGGGGTCATTTCGGTGAAGCCGACGGTAAAAGCGCAGCGTGATGCAATTGCCGAGGAAGAGGCTAAGCTTGATCCTGAACTCCTTTGGCGCGTTGTGAAAGCGGCCAAAGTGGAAGAAGTTCGTCATATTGGCGAAGTGACAGATGAGCAAGTGCACGCTGTCAGTGAAGTAGAACAAACGAGTGGCGATGAAATCATCATTGATATTCGTAGCAGTGACGAACAAGAGTTAAAACCGCTACGCAGTGCTGATGTAGGTGTACCGGTTGAGCATATTCCGTTTTTCAAATTAGCGACAGCTTTTACGGAACTTGCCACCGACAAACACTATCTACTTTACTGTGAGAAAGGTGTCATGAGTAAGCTGCAAGCGCTCTATTTACAGGAGCAAGGGTTTACTAACGTTGGTGTTTTCCAGCCGAAGCAAAAGGGGTTGGAGCTGTAATCACAAGGAAAAGCACATGAGTCGGAAGAAAAAATGGTCTGTAGTCATCTTTTTAGTGCTGTTGGTGGTGATCACGACGTCGTTTATGATGCAGATCTCCACGGGCGGCCTTCCGACGTTCCCACACATTGATAAGGTCGTTCATTTCGTCTTTTTCTTTGCGTTGGCGTGGGCATTTTATCATGCCTTTCCAATTCCCATTGTCTGGGCGTTATTGATTTTGACGGCGTATGGTTTTCTGGTTGAGTATGTGCAGGGAACCTTGCCGCATCGTAGCGCCAGCTATGGTGATTTGTTGGCAGACGCCGCGGGTGCTGGGAGTTTTTACTTGTATACGTGGTGGCGCGTTATGCGCCACCGTAAGCGCCAAGCTAAGCTTTCTTCTTAGCTGCCGTCTTTTTACGTTTCTTCTTCTTCGCTTTTTTACGCGGATCAGGGAATTTGAACTGCGGTTTCAATTCGGCAAACACGCGACGTTCAATTTTCTCGCCTTGATAGCGTTCGATGCGGCCAAGCAGGTCGGCATCGTGCGCTTCAACTAAGGCAATGGCAACCCCTGATTTGCCAGCACGACCCGTGCGACCAATACGGTGCAAATAGACATCGGCTTGGCGTGGTAAGTCAAAGTTCACCACCAGCTCCACATCTTCAATATCAATCCCACGCGCAGCAATATCCGTCGCGATCAAGGTCGCGTCGCTGTAGGTTTCCATCCGTGCGATGATTTTCTGACGCTCATCTTGCGGCATGTCGCCACGTAGGGTGAGGTTCTTAATTTCCGCACTCCACAACTTGGCGGAGAGCTCTTCAACTTTTTCACGAGTACGCACGAAGATCACGCGACGCCCCGGATAATCTTTTAACAGCCGGAGGAGTAGTTGCAGTTTATGCTCGGCGGTGTCGGCTTGATACCAGCGTTGCAAGATTTTACCTTTCTCTCGCTTCGGTGGCTGCACCACAATGTGTTCAGGCTCTTTTTGAATCGCTGCGGAAAATTTCAGGACACCGGCACTTTCTAATGTCGCCGAGAACAACAGCGTCTGTTTGAGGTGCAATGCTGACTGCGCAATCATCTTCACCGGCTCGGCAAAGCCCATATCGAGCATACGGTCAGCTTCATCAATGATCAGCCACTCAATGTGCTCCAACTCGTATTGATCGGCATTCAGCAAATCGAGCAAACGCCCCGGTGTTGCCACCAAAATGTCATGTGGCTCTGCTAAAAGTGCATGTTGGGTACCGTAATTGACGCCACCGGTAATAAGCACGGTACGTAGGCCTGCGGTTTCTTCAAAGGCATCGGCTTGCTCAGCGATTTGCTGCGCTAACTCACGCGTAGGTGCCAAGATAAGCACGCGGGCGCTGCCCGGCTGCTGGCGCGGGAAATCGAGCAAATGTTGCAGTGCAGGTAGCAAAAACGCTAAAGTCTTGCCGGTGCCCGTAGGCGAGTTGACCAATAAATCTTGGCCAGCAAGCGCCGCCGGAATTACGGCTTGCTGAACTTTAGCTGGTTTATTCAGCTCGGCAGCGAGCAAAACATCAATTAACTCGTCGTCGAGTTCAAGTTGATCCCAATCTGGGGTCATGGTGCATTCCTTCCGTTGCAGCAAAAGCTGTGTTTGGGGTCAAAATGGGCTTTCAATGTCGGCAATTTTATATCAAAGATGACCAATGTGCGATGAAAGTCAGCACAGATAGTCTCATTCTTGGCAGCTATGTGCCTCTGGAGGAGGTTTCCAGCGTGCTCGACATGGGCACCGGCAGCGGTTTACTGGCGTTAATGCTGGCACAACGCGCACCCACGGCACAGGTTGATGCCTTCGATGCAGATCCGCAAGCAGTGGCGCAAGCGCAAGCAAATGTGGCGGCCAGTCCTTGGCCTTCTCGTATCAAGGTAGAGCAAGCCTGCGTGAGTGATTGGCAGGGGGCTTACCATTACCAACGTATTGTTGTAAATCCGCCGTATTTCAGCGGTCATTTGGACAGTAGCTCACAGCAGCGGCAGTTGGCGCGCCAAGGGCAGGTGACGCCTATGGCTTGGCTTGAATGTGCCTTGCGGAATTTGGCGTTAGACGGACAGCTCTACTGGGTTTTACCAGTCAGTCAAACGGAATTGTGGGGTGAGATTGCCCGAGGCTTAGGTTTGAAGAATTGCCGCACCCTGCAAGTGAAAACTACCGCACGTAAACCAGTGAAGCTGATGATTCAAGGCTGGCAGCGCGGCACGCCAAGCGAAGTGGTGGTTGAGCAACTGGTTATTCATGCTCAAGGTGGTGACTATAGTGAGGCGTATCGGCAACTGACCGGCGCATTTTACCTCGCCGGTCAGTACTAGTGACAGGGTTACAGGCCGAGCTGTTGTTTGCCTTGGTTGAAGGTGATATCCACTGGGATATTTGCTTCTGAGAGGCGGTCAAGATCGGCTTGGAGCTGAGGGCTCACGTTGCCCATCTCGTCAAACAATTGACCGACACCGTCGTAATCACCGTCGCCTTGTAAAGTTAAGATCTTCTCTGACAGGCTCGCCATGGCGCTGCGCATCGCGTCCATATCAACAGCATATTGACCTTGTTCGTTGCGCGTGAAAGCACCGGCTTCGGCAAAGTAGTTAAAACGGATCATGTTGGCTTTACCGTGTGCACTTGCTGCACCGAAGCGCACCGAACGGAAGATCCCCGCCAAGAAGGTGGTGTAAAAATCTTCCAACTGCCCATCAGTGAGCACGCCTTTCTCAAGTAATTGCGTCACCATGTAAAGGCCAAGAATATCGGCTTTACCTTCTTCAAGTGGTGAAGCATGTTCTTTGAGCGCTTGTCGCACTGGGCCTTCGCCGGTGATGGTGTTCTTGATGCCTAGGCCGTGCGCAACTTCGTGGAACATGGTATTGGCAAAAAACGCATCAAAGGTGATGTGTTTGCGTTGTTCCGGAACAATTAGTTCGTCAGCGATGGGCACTAAGATTTCGTCAAACTTCGCCCGCATAGCATTTTTCAGCTGCAAGCGGCGTGTGCCTTTCTCAAGCTGAACTTGCTCATCGTTAGGGAGGTTGATAGCGATGGTTTTGCTGCCAGCATTCGAGTGTCCCGCATAGTACACGACATCGTACGCATTCAATTGCGCGCCAGCGCCAGGTACTTCGGCTTTGTACTCGGCGGCGACCGGCAGTCCTTGTTGCAATTCTGGCAAGTAAGCCGCGTATTTTTCGAGGCGTTGGCTCCATTCCATGTCTTTAATCAACACGTACGATTCGAATCCTGCGCGATACCCGTAGAGCTGGTCTTCGTAGGTTTCGATTGGACCGATGACCACATCAATGGCATTGTCGGTCATGTCCATCCAAGCGAAATCAGAGGCTTGATATTGATTGCTCTCAAAGGCTGTGGCGCGCATGGCCAAGTAATTCGCAAAAGCTTCGTTTTCGGCGAGTTTTGAGGCTTGACGCAATAAGTCAGCAGCTTCCATCAGTTCCTCGTGAAAAACGTCGCTGTAAGGGACGGAGAAAAGCTCACCTTGTTCGTTGCGCATGACCATAGTGTAGAGATTAATTTTGCCGTCAAAATCAGCTGCTTCGAACTCTTCTTTACTCATGTCTGCTGGGTAGAAGTTCGCACCAGCTGGTTTTTCAGCAAAGCCATTGACCACGGGGGTGTTGTTGTTTAAGCGGTCCCACGGGCCGTAATTGATGGTAACAAAGCGGCGTAAGTCTGGGTCATGGATGTTATCGAGCAGCTCATCTTTATCGCCTGGGTAGGCTTGCTGCCAGAACAAGTCGTCCATAATTTCCGACGCTTCAATCAACAATGCGACCATTTCTTTTTGATTGGTCGACAAGTGGCTGAGGTCAGCGGTTAAATCTACTGGCTGATAAATCGCGAGACGATTTTCATGGCCTGCAACGAGCGTGTAGCCGTCATCAACAGCGGTCTCATCTGCTGGCTCTGAGGGTGTTTTCGGACCGCAACCTGCTAATAAGAGCGCGGCACTTACGCTTGAAAGCGCAAAAAGTTTAGAAAGCGTCATGGGTCACCTTAAAGTTGGTAGAGACGTTAGTTTTTTAATCTACGCTGATGTCATCGTCAAATAAACTGACCAATTGCGGGAAGAAATTATGGATTTCGCTACTCAGCAAGGCAAAGTCGGCATCAATTTTTTCTTCGGCGGTGGCGTCGACCAATTTGTCTTGTTCGTCCATAAGAATATCGGTCGCTTTGAAGCGCTTAATGGCCATGTCTTGTTCAATCACCATCGTTAAACGCTCAGACCATACTACGGCAAGCTTGGTGATTTGCTTGCCATGCTCAAGATGCGCAAGAATTTCAGGGCTGGTGAGCTCGTGGTTTTTACAACGGATAATGCCGCCTTCTTGGGCATCATCCCGTAATTCTGCTTCGTCGCCAAAATCAAAATCGCCCGGCATGTTGCCTTGCTTCAACCACTGGGTGAAGTAAAGCTCGGTTGGGTTTTCGCTAAACCACGGTTTGACTGGTAAGGAGCCTAAGCTGCCGCGCAACAAGCCTAGGAAGTCTTCGGCTTGGGTGCTGGCGGAAGCGTCAACGATGACAATACGGTGGTCCATATCGAGCATTCCCCACGTCAGTTTGAAGCGGGTAAAGGCCTGCGGTAACAATTGATGCACGAGGTCTTCTTTCATCGACTGCTTTTCTTTGCCAACGACACGCCGACCTTGTTCGGCTTCCAACGCCTCAATTTGCTCGTCTAGCTGGGCGTTGACGACACTGGCTGGTAATACCTTTTCTTCTTTGCGCGCACAGAATAGGTAGCTTTGGCCAATTTTATGGAACAGCACTTCGCTGCGTGGGCCAAAAGGCGATGACCAGCCAAAGCTGGCCAGTTCGTTACGACCGCATGGCGTAAACACGTGTTCTTCAAGCGCTTGCTCGAGGTTGTCCGTTAATTCAAAGTCATCCGCTAACGTATAAATACGCAAATTACGAAACCACATAAATCGTTCCTTGCTGTTGAATATCGCCGCTTACGCGCGGTCGATCACTTGGATAGGGAGCCTAATGTTATAAGTTAAGCCCTCTTGCGGGGCAGATTTCACGGCAATTTTACCTGTAAATGTCTGCACCACAAGGTTGTGAATAATGTGCGTGCCAAGGCCGCTACCACCGCTATCACGGCGGGTGGTGAAGAAAGGTGTGAATAATTGCTCGAGCTGCTCGGAGGTCAGGCCCTTACCGTCATCTTGATAATCAAGGTGTAGCCAGTCGCCATGTTGTGTGATGTCGAGCCGCAGGTGGCCTGCTTGCTCGTCATCAAATGCGTGGATCAATGAGTTGAGCACTAAGTTGGTGATGATTTGTGCTAAGGCACCCGCATTACAACGTACTTTTATGCCGTCAGGACAGCTAAAGTGAATTTGGTGAGGGGTCGCTTTAAAACGCGGACGTAGTGCTTGAATCACGCTTTCCACATAGGTCTTAACCTCAATTTCGCGCACCGCATCAGAGGTTTGGTCGACCGCCACTTGCTTGAAGCTGGTTAGTAATTCCGACGCGCGGTTGAGGTTGCTTTCCAATAACCCCGCACTTTCTAAACTAGCCCCCAACAATTCACGCAGTTGCGCTTCGGTCAGCTGTTTGGACTCTAATGCCGCGCGCATGGCTTCAAGCTTTTCACTCAGCACGCTGGCAGCGGTAATGCCAATACCCAGCGGGGTGTTCACATCATGGGTAATACCGGCCACCAAGCGACCGAGTGCAGCGAGCTTTTCAGCTTCAATAAGTTGGTCTTGTAAACGTTCAGAGGCGGTCACCGAAGTTTGCAACTGCATGTTAGTTTCACGCAAGTCTTCTTCGATAATTTTGCGCTGACGAATTTCGCGCTCGAGTTTTTCTTGGCGGCGCTCCAACTCATCTTTGCGACGCTCTAAGTCGGTTAAGACCTGACTTAAACTTGAGGTTTTGCGCGCAACTTCCTGTTCCAACATGGCGTTTTGCTCGTCACGTTGGCGGTTCGCCAGTAACAGTTGTTGCTGGGTGCGATGCAAGTCTTCTTGATAATCCTCAAGATTGTCGAGCAACTGGTTATAGGCTTGCTCCAGCATAGTGAACTCGGCATGCCGATTGCCTTTCAGGTTCAGCCGAGAATGCTCTAAGTCATCTAAGCGGAAATTGCGAATTTGCTGCGTCAAAATATTCATCGGTCGGTTCAGCATGCGGTTAAACGCCATGGTGAACAGGACAATCAGAAACGTACTTTTGATGATGGCGTTGCCGATAATGAAATAGAGGCTGATCATTAAGCGTTCAATGGCGATATCACGGGTCGAGAACAAGGTAACGTCGCCGACATGGTTCAAGGTGCCAGCAAATTCAAAGATGATTGAGGAGTAGTAGCCGAATAGCCCGTCATGTTCGTCGATCACATAATCTTCAACATCAGCGTCGAGATTGAGTGCACTAATACTCTCCGTGAGCCCGAGTTTGACAATGATGTCACCGCTGTCATCACGAATAACAATACCTTCAATGGCTGGAATATTGATCAGGCCCTCGGCAATCGACTCTATTTGAGCATTGTTATATTCCCACAAGGAGCGGGCGACCGAGCTACTAAAAGTACTGTGTTGGTTTTTGAGCTCCTGCACCAGTTGGTTTTTAGTATCCGAGTACTCGCCCCAAATCTGCACTATGGTCACCAGGGCCGTCAGTGCAAAATAGACTGACAACACATTGGTTAAAAGTGATTTCGAAATATGGGTCGTGCTCGCCATGCTATCGCTCGCTAAAGATTTGGTTCAGTTTATCGCAACAGCCTAGAAGCGCAACCGTGCAATGTGCTCAATTCCTCGCCATTAAAGTGTCAGCGAACTGTCACACTTGTCATTAAGTGTTCATATGGGCGTAACGCTGCTGTCATATTTCATCCCTAAAGTGCGTTCACGAAAACTTATTTCGTCTTCAAATCCTACGGAGAACATCATGAATCGCACTAAAGCTTTTGCTCTGTCAGCCTTAACCGCATCATTGTTACTTGCTGGTTGTGGTGGTGACATTAATTTGACCCCAACATCAAATGATAACTCAACCAACAATAATGGTGGCGGCACGGTAGACACTAACAACTGTGCGTCATATGAATCAGCTGGCACCGAAGTGCGCGGCGAGAAAATCGGTGCAGACTGCGTCTATCCACGCAGCTTCTCAACTCCAGAAAGCCCATTGCTTGAAGACATTCGTTTGGTGGAATTGCCAGGCGGCGCGCACATCTTCCCGAATGGTTTATACGTGGGTGAGAACACTGAAGTTACTGCTGATGTAAACCTTGATGGCCCAACCTTGACCATCGATGCTGGCGCAACCTTGGCATTTGAAGACGGTGATGCGTTCATCCGTATCGCTCGTGGTGCCAACATTATGGCTGACGGTAACCGCAACGCGCCAATCACCTTCACTTCAGTACAAGAACTTGATGGTTTGATCACTGACCCTAACGCACGTGGCTTGTGGGGCGGTGTCGTTATCAATGGTCTTGGTATCTCGAACAAGTGTGATCAAAACGACCTTGCAAACTGCGTACTTCAAGGTGAAGGCGGCGCTGGTTTCTACGGTGGCGACAACAACGAAGACGATTCTGGCTTGATGCGCTACGTGTTGGTTAAGTATGCAGGCTACGAAGTCTCACTTGATAACGAATTGAACGGTATTACCTTCAACACTGTGGGTTCAGGTAGCACCTTTGAGTACATCCAAGTACACAATAACTTGGACGACGGTATCGAATTCTTCGGCGGCGCTGCGAACGTTAAAAACGTGGTGTTAACCGGTAACGACGATGACTCGTTGGACTGGGCAGATGGCTGGCAAGGTAAAATTCAGTACATCCTCGTTAAACACGCTGATGACCGAGCGAACCGTGCTATCGAAGCCGATGGTAACAGCAAAAACAACGACGCTACCCCGTACTCAAACCCGATCATTGCGAACTTCACTTCAATCGGTTCTTTGACCGCAACAGATGGCTCGGACGAGTCTGAAGGTGTGTTGTTGCGCCAGGGTACGCGTGGTGCATTGTATAACTTCATTATCACTGATGCGCGTGGCGAGTGTTTGGAAATCGACCAAGACGCCACCTTAGCCAATGCTGCCAACGGCGACTTGACCATGTCGAACTCAGTCATCGCATGTCACGAAAACTTTAAAGATGTTGATGCACAGAACTGGTTCCAGGCAGATGCTACCAACGTCACTTTGGATGAAAACGCAACCACGTTGATGTCTGGTTACGTTACGGCTAGCGAATTCAAAGACGCATCAGGCGCTCCAGTGACTGTTACTGCGAAGTCTGATTTGAGCAGCATCGACCCGTTCTTCGATGACGTTGATTTTGTCGGCGCGGTAAGCGAAGACAACGATTGGACCAATGGCTGGACCGTAGGCCTGCGCGACTAATCAAGGAATTGGAGCACATGGATGTGCAACTTTCTCCTGTCATTTTTAAGTCACGCATACGGAGCTTCCTATGAAAAAGCAGGCTGTTTTAACTCACAGTAAACTGGGCTTGGCGATTGCGCTTGCATTGTCGAGTACAGTTGCGCAAGCCCAACAACAAGACGCCTCGGCAGCCGATGCTGCGATTGAAGAGGTGGTCACTACAGGAACGCGTTTGCAAGGCTCTGCTGCTGCCGTTGTTGAAGAGCGCAAAGCACAAGCTTTTGTTGCAGATATTCTTGGCGCAGAGCAAATTTCGCGCACCGGTGATAGTGATGCAGCGTCAGCGTTGCGTCGGGTGACCGGTTTGACCCTTGTTGATGGTAAATTTATTTATGTTCGTGGTCTTGGTGAGCGTTATTCAAGCACGCAATTGAACGGTGCTTCAGTACCATCGCCAGATCCGACCCGTAACGTCATTCCTCTTGATATGTTCCCAGCGAGCATTATCGAGAGTATGTCGGTGCAAAAATCGTACTCACCGGATATGCCAGCCAACTTTGGTGGTGGTAACGTTGATATTCGTACGGTTTCGATTCCGACGGATGAAATCTTTGATATCTCTATTGGTACTGGCTGGAACTCAAACTTTAGCGATGACGGTTTAAGCTACTCAGGTGGTGGTGATGACTGGATGGGTAAAGATGATGGTACCCGTGCGTTGTCGCCAGAAATGTTGAGTGCGCTGGCGCGTTATCAAGAGTCGATCAACAGTGCGAGCATCGCCAGTTTTGAAGGGATCTCGATTGCCGAAGCTAACGAAATTAACCGTCAGCTCGCAGCGTCGATGAACACCGAAAACGAAGTGTACACTGAGTCAATGAAACCTGACCTGAAAGGCTCGTTGACCTACGGTAATAATTACGATTTAGGCAGTGATTTTACCTTTGGCTTCCTCGCTGGTGTGGATTACGACACGGGCTGGTCAAACAGTGAAACGACCGAGAAAGTGCTAGGTATTGCCAACAGCGAGACGGTGATCAACCAAGCGAGTGAAAGTCGCGTCACCACTCAGGATGTTGAAGTAAGTGGTTTGTTGAATTTCGGTTTACAGTGGGGCGATTACCACCGCGTTGAAACCTCGACCATTTTCTTGCGTAATAGCTCGGACCGCGTTGAGCGAGGTGGCATTGAAACGCCTAACTCGATTGATGAAGCGAACTTAAGCTACTACGACACGGACATTCGCTACGAACAGCGCGAGTTGTTGACCAACCAAATTCGTGGTTCACATTACTTCCCTGAGCTTTGGGGTTTTGCGTTGGATTGGCAATACGCTGATTCACGCGCCACCCGTGATGCGCCAGGTGAAGTGTTCTATCGCCAAATCAATGACCGTGACTTGGGTGATGGCGTTGGGAACCTAGCCTTCCAGCAAACCCGTACCGCGACCACCTTGCAGTATCAGATCTTAGAAGATGATGCGCAAGACTGGCGCGTTGATGGTGAATTGCCGTTGTACTTTGGTGGCATGGAAGTGCTGGTCAAAGGTGGTGGACAAGTATCGAAGAAAGCGCGTTCGTCGTTTTCACGTCGTTTCGCTATCAGTGCTGAAGGTGTTGCCAACGAAGCCTTGCAAAACGTTGGCTACAACGACCTGTTCAGCGATGCCAATATCTTAGATGGTGACTTTGGTTTGTCGTTGTTCGGTGCGCCAACAGCAACCGACCCGAACTACCTCGCGGCACAACAAGTTGAAGCGGGTTACGGTCTTGCCGATATCCAGTTGAACAGTGACTGGCGTGTCAGTGGCGGTTTGCGTTGGGAGCAGTACACCCAAGTCGCCGCGCAGCTTGATATTCGTGACATGACCATGATTGGTGATATCGAGAACGCTGGCCGCATTGAAGATGACGTGTATGGTTCGTTAGCACTTACTTATCAGCTGAATGACGAAATGCAATTGCGCTTCGGTTACGGGAGTACGGTTGTACGTCCGGATTTGCGTGAGTTGACAGAGGTTATCTTCGTTGACCCAATCACCAACTTTAAAGTACGTGGTAACAGTGAGTTACTGACCACTGACATCGATAACTTTGATGTCCGTTGGGAATGGTACTTACCGTCTGGCGAAAACTACTCGGTAGCTATGTTCTACAAAGACTTGGCGAACCCTATCGAAGCCGTTGAAGCTAAGGGTACTGACTCGGATCGCGTGATCACCTTCTTGAATGGTCAATCAGGTGAAGTCTATGGTTTGGAATTTGAGTTCCTTAAAGACTTAACCAGTATTGCTGATGGTTTGTTCTTGTCAGGTAACTTCACGTTGTCTGATTCGGAAATCAGCATTGCCAACACCGGTAACGTCGAGTTGACGAATAACACGCGTCGGATGACGGGCCATTCGAAGTACGTGACCAACTTACAGCTAGGTTATGACTCGTTAAATGGTGAACATAGTGCCTCGTTGATCTATAACGTTGCCGGTGAACGGATTGCGTTCGCTGGGGTCAAACAAGGTGAGATGGGCATTGACGATGCGTTTGAGCAACCGTTCCACAGCTTAGACTTTGTTTACACCTATTACCCAGACTTCAACTCGAAGTTGAAGTTTAAGGTGCAAAACATGCTTGGTGAAGATGTTGAGATTGAGCAGAACGATCGCTTGATTCAGACCCGTACGGTTGGCACAGGGATTAGCCTCGAGTACAGCTACTCATTCTAATTCTTGGCACAGTAAGTAAATGACCCACGGGAGCTTCGGCTCCCGTTTTTATTGGCTAGACATCACTGTGGTGACGTCACATAATAAGGCTCCGTGCCTTTTTTATTCTTCAACGCAGGCAGATCGCGACCATGATGCATGATGATCTTCAAGAAACCGTAGACTCCGTCCAACAATGGCTCGTTGAACGTCCCGACATGGACATGTTGGTACACTTGGTTTTGTTGCTGCTTGGTGCGTGGCTGGCGAACTTCATCGTCAAAAAAGTCCTCCTACGTGGTTTGTTGAGCCTCTTAGATTACACGCCTGCGGGTAAAGACCGACAAGCGATTGAGCGTAATATCGTTGCGCGACTGGCCAATGTCGTGCCGGCCTTTGTCTTAGCGTTTGGCATTAAGACAGTACCGAACGTCGGTGAAACACTTGCCACTGTGGTAGTGAATGTCAGTTTTGCCTTTATGGTGATTACTGTGGCAAGGGCGTTGAGTGGCTTTTTGACCATTGTTAATACCGTCTATGACCGCAAACCTGACGCCCACTTGCGTCCGATCAAAGGCTATATTCAGGTCGCTAAAATTGTCATTTACACGGTTGCGACCATTCTCATGGTGGCAGCACTAATTGATAAGTCGCCCGTGATTTTACTCTCGGGTCTTGGTGCCATGGCCGCGGTGTTGTTACTGGTATTCCAAGACACCATTTTGAGTTTAGTCGCGAGTGTGCAAATTACCTCGAACGATATTATTCGTGTCGGTGATTGGGTGGAGATGCCAAACCTCAACGCTGACGGTGATGTGATTGATATTGCCCTGCACCAGGTGAAAGTGCAGAACTGGGATAAAACCATCACCTTTATTCCAACCCGTCGTTTTATTAATGACCCGTTTAAAAACTGGCGCGGCATGCAAGAGTCGGGTGGGCGTCGGATCAAGCGCAGCCTATTGCTCGACCAACAAAGCTTGCACTTTATGAGTGACGATGAGTTGCAAGCAATGAAGCGCTTTCGCTTACTGAAAGATTATCTTGCCGAGAAGCAAAAAGAGATTGATGAGTGGAATCAGGAATTGCGCGAGGCCGGTAAAGAGCCGGTAAATACCCGTCGCATCACCAATATCGGCACTTTCCGAGCCTATGTGAAAGAGTATTTGAAGCATCATGCTTCGGTGCATCAGAACATGACCTTAATGGTGCGTCAGTTGAACCCAACCGCCGACGGTTTGCCGTTGGAAATCTATTGTTTCACCAATACCACCGCGTGGACGGAGTATGAGGCGATTCAATCAGATATCTTTGATCATCTGTTGTCGATCTTGCCAGAGTTTGGCTTGCGCGTGTTCCAACACCCAAGCGGTATTGATATGCGCGAGATGACACGAAACTTACATGAAACTGGCACAAAAGATTCATGATGACATAAAAGTGACATAAACCAGTCACGAACCTGTCACAGAACTGCCGTATCTTGCACACCATCATTCATAACGTGTGCAGGGTGTTTCCATGAAACCAAGTTTCGCTTACGCATTGGTGTTTGCAGGTATGCTTGCAAGCAGCAATGCGATGGCACAGGAGCAGGCGCTAGAGCCTGTCGTTGATGCCGCCAACGAAATTAATCAATCCGCTCGCTCATCGCAGCTTACCGTCGATAAAATCGCTGATTCGACGCAAGAACGGATGCAGCAATACAAGCAAATCAATCGCCAGATTGAGGGCCTTGAAGTTTATGTTCAACAGCTCGAGCGTCAGTTGCAATCGCAACAGGTCGAACAAAACGAGCTGAGCGCTTCTATCGATGAAGTGAGCGTGGTGGAACGTCAAATCACCCCGTTGATGCTACGTATGATCAACAGCCTCGATACCTTTATTGCCCTTGATGTGCCTTTCTTAAACGAAGAGCGACAGTCGCGTTTGGCCAGCCTTGAAGAGCTCATGGATCGTGCCGACGTTGATGTGTCTGAGAAATTCCGTCGGGTCATGGAAGCGTACCAAATTGAAGCTGAGTATGGTCGCACCATCGAAGCTTACAACGGTGAAATGGAACTGGCCGGTCAAACCCAAGAAGTTGAGTTTTTGCGCGTAGGTCGTACGGCGTTGATTTATAAAACCCGTAATGGCGACAGCATGGGTGTTTGGAATCAGCAGCAACGTGAATGGCAACCGCTGGATGCAAGTTATAAAAACGGCATTCAAGAAGCGTTGCGCGTCGCACGTAAACAGTTGGCACCAGACTTATTAATGCTGCCAATTTTTGCTAACGCCCAGGCAGGAGAATAACCCATGATGAAGCTTAAACATTGCCTCAGCGCTCTTGTTTTATTAATGACCGCGCCTGTGCTTGCACAAGAACCGGTGAACTTGGATCAATTGTTGCAACAGTTGAAAGAAGGCAAGTTCGCGCAATCACAAGAAAACCAAGCGCGTGAAGCGCGTTTTCGTTCGCAAGCTGCCGAGCAAGAACAAATTCTACGTGACGCTATTGCCAAGCGTGACCGTTTAGAAGCGCTAAGCTCACGTTTAGAAACTGAGTTTGAAGCGAACGAAACAGAATTGGCGAACTTAGAAGATGCGTTAACGCAACGCATGGGCTCGCTGAAAGAGTTGTTTGGTGTGTTGCAGCAAGTCGCCGGTGATACCGCCAGTAACCTGCAAAACTCGTACGTGTCAGTTGAGTATCCAGGCCGTAGCGAACAATTAAGCGACTTGGCGCAAAAGATGGGCTCAAGCGCGAAGTTGGCCAGTATCGAAGAAATTGAGTCGGTCTGGTACGCCCTTCAGCAAGAGATGACGGAGTCAGGCAAAGTAAGCAAGTTTGACACTACCGTAACCTTGGCCAGTGGCGAGAAAGTAACAAAGCCTGTGGTGCGTGTCGGTACTTTCAATATGGTTGCTGACGGCAACTACTTGGAGCTTATCCCTGGCACCGACGCGGTCGCAGAATTGGTGCGTCAGCCCGGCAGCCGCTATCTGTCAACGGTCGAAGCTCTGGAAGCTGGTGACAAAAGCCCAGTACGTTTTGCGCTTGACCCAACCGGTGGTTCGATTCTTGGTTTGCTCGTACAAGCACCTAGTATCGGTGAGCGTATCGACCAAGGCTCAACGGTTGGTTACATCATTCTTGGCCTCGGCTTGATTGGTCTGCTGATTGCCCTTGAGCGTTTCGTTACCTTGACCCTAATGGGTGGCAAAGTGAAGCGTCAGCTGAAGCAGCAAAAAGCCCAGCAAGACAATCCACTTGGCCGTGTCATGTTGGTGCAGGACAAATATCCGAACGCTGACACTGAAACGCTCGAATTGAAATTGAGCGAAGCGATCTTACGCGAAGTACCGAAGATCACGCGCAACTTAACCTTTATCAAGATTATCTCTGTGGTCGCCCCTCTGCTCGGTTTGTTGGGTACGGTGACCGGTATGATCAATACCTTCCAAGCGATTACCTTGTTTGGTACGGGTGACCCGAAATTGATGGCCGGCGGTATCTCGCAAGCCTTGGTGACCACGGTACTTGGCTTGGTGGTAGCGATTCCGATGACCTTGTTGTTCGCAACGCTGAACACGCGTAGTAAGAACTTGGTGCACGTACTGCAAGAACAAGCGTCTGGAATTATCGCGGAGCGCTCTGAGCGAGGTCAGTAATGATGATGTTCTTTATCGACTTTTACAGTGCGATTCAGGACTTTGTGGAAACCGGTGGGCAGGTATTGCTGGTCATCGGGATCCTCATCTTCATCATGTGGTTAATGATTCTGGAACGCATTTTTTATTACAGCCGGGGTCATCAAAGTGAGAAGCGTCGTGTACTGGATACATGGCAGCAACGTGCGGACAAGTCGTCATGGAATGCTGAGCAAATTCGCCAAGCCATGATCTCTCGCGTGACACTCGCACTTGGTGGTCGGTTACCGGTGTTACAAGCACTGGTTGCGCTGTGCCCATTACTTGGTTTGATGGGAACGGTTACCGGAATGATTGAAGTATTTGATGTGATGGCCGTAGCAGGTACGGGGAATGCGCGCTCGATGGCCGCCGGGGTGTCGAAAGCGACCATCCCAACCATGGCCGGTATGGTCGGTGCTTTGTCAGGCGTGTTTGCGACCACCTGGTTACAACGTACGGCGAAGCGTGAGCGGTTAAAACTCGAAGACCGCATGTTAATGGAACATCACTAATAGGGCTGAGTTATGAAACAACATTTTGCCAATTTGATTGACGAAGAAGAAACGCAAATTGATATGACGCCGATGCTCGACGTGGTGTTCATCATGTTGATCTTCTTTATCGTGACCGCAACCTTCGTGAAAGAAGCTGGTATCGATGTAAACCGCCCAGAAGCGGCAACTGCGGTGCAAAAAGACCGCGCTAATATTTTGGTCGCGATCAGTGACTCGGGTGAGATTTGGATCAACAAGCGTCAAGTTGACGTGCGTGCGGTGCAAGCCAATATTGAGCGTCTTTATGCAGAGAACCCACAAGGTTCAGTGGTGATTCAAGCCGACAAAAAAGCGACCACGGAAACCCTAATTAAAGTCATGGACGCTGCGCGTGCTGCGGGTGTGTTCGACGTTTCAATTGCTGCACAGGATGATTAAACCATGCGTTTGTTAGCTGCATTAGTTACCGCCGCACTGGTTACCTTAGGGCTGTTCTATCTGATGCAGTCGTTCATCAGTGGCGGGGAGGGCGCGATGTCTGAACCGCCAAAAGGCAGTGTTTTGGACTTCGTGCGGGTCAAACCTGAAGAAGTGGTGCAAGAAAAAGAGCGCAAACCACAGCGTCCACCTGAGCCAGAGCAGCCGCCAGCGGATTTACCGCAGCCCCAAATGGATAGTAGCGACATTGATCCAAGTGCGGGTGGCTACGATTTCTCGGCGGTCGGTCAAGCGGACACGGGCTTGTCGGGTGGTATGAATCTTGATGCCAGCGATGGTGAGTACTTACCTATCGTAAAAGTGCAAGCGGCTTATCCTCGCCGTGCGCTCCAGCGTGGCATTCAAGGTTACGTCGTGGTGGAGTTCACGGTGACCAAGCAAGGCACAGTACGCAATCCGCGGGTTGTGGACGCTGAGCCGGAACAGATTTTTGACCAAGCAGCAATGGACGCTGTATTGAAATTTAAATACAAGCCTCGGGTCGTCAATGGTGAGACGGTGGAAGTAGAAGGCGTACAAAACCGAATTACCTTCGAGATTGATGGTTAGGAGAACAAACATGCGTAAACTGATGCTACTGGCAAGTGTAACTTTACTAGCGTTGCTACCTTCATTGACGGCATTCGCGCAGGACACTAAGCGCGTTCCGGCGTTGCGTGAACAAGTTTATTCGCAATTGGCGCGCGCCCAGGAATTGGCTGATGCCGGTGATGTTGATGCGGGGCTTGCTGCGTTGAAAAACGTCGAGAGCAAACTCAGTAGCATGAACAGTTACGAGCGTGCCATGCTGTGGAACTTCTACGGTTACATGTATTACGGCAAGGACCGCATTGGCGAAGCAATCACTTACTTCGCCAAGGTTGTTGACGAAGATCCTATTCCTGAAGCGTTGCAGCAAAACACCTTGTTTAGCCTAGCGCAGCTCTCCATGGGGCAGGGTGAATACCAACATGCGCTCACCTACCTTGATCGCTGGCAAGCCATTGTCGGTGATGAGAATGCCAGTAAAGCCGATGTGTTGCGGGCTCAAGCGCTGTATCAGAAAGGCGATTATCAGCAAGCCTTGGCGCCGATCAAACGTGCTATCGCCGCAGCTGAAGCAAAAGGTGAAGTGGGTGATGAGAACTGGTACGTCTTGCAGCGCGCCTTGCACTATGAGCTTGAGCAGCCAGAGCAAATCGCCGCGATTCTTGAGCGCATGATCAAGCATTTCAACAAGCCTGAGTATTGGGTGCAGTTAGCCGGCGTATACGGACAGCTGGGCCAAGAGAAGCAACAGTTGGCAATGCTCGAAGCGGCTTATCAACAGGGCTTCTTGGAAAAAGGTCAGGACTTCCAAATGTTGGTGCAAAGCTACTTCTTCGCAGGTATTCCTTTTAAAGCGGGTCAAGTGATGGAATACGCACTTGCGCAAGAAATTCTGCCAGCGGATTTACGTAACCTGAAGTTGTTAGCGCAAAGCTGGATTGCCGCCCGTGAAACCGATAAAGCGGTGGACGCGCTCGAGCGTGCCGCGGCCTTAAGTGATGACGGCGAGCTGGACGCGCAGCGTGCGCAAGTATTGTTGAACGCTGAACGTTATAGCCAAGCCATCGTGGCAGCTCAGCAAGCGTTAAAGAAAGGTAATTTAGATAAACCAGGTACCATGCACCTTGTGATTGGTATGGCTGAATTGGAACAAGAAAACTATAATCCTGCGTTACAAGCGTTTGCGCGAGCGAAAGCTTTTGAAGATGCGCGTAAAGCAGCGGCACAGTGGGAACGTTTCGCAGCCTCAGAAAAGCAGCAAGCAGAACGGATGAAGGAACTGGTTTCGTCATAAAAGCGACATCAAACTTTTACTTAACTGCAAAAAAACTGACACAGAGTCATGAAATTGTCATAAAAGTGCCATAAGCTATACGCCGTTGGGCAGCCTTTCGCTGCCCAAAACTTGGTTTAGCTAGTTTAGGTGCACTTATGGCAATCAAAAACAACGCTTGGATGATGTTGCTGCTGCTGGTAAGCGGTTCTGCAGTTGCGCAACAAGAAGAAACCTCAGGGATAGATTTTTACGGTCGTGCAAATGTATCGTTGCAGAGCAACGATAATGGCGACGGCAGCGAAACAGAGCTGGAAAGTAACTCCTCACGGGTTGGCGTCAAAGGTTGGCAGCGCCTGAACGATGATCTCGACGTTATTTTTCAACTCGAATGGCAAGTCGATCTCACTGACTTAGGCGGTGACGACAATTTAAAGTCGCGAAATCAGTTCATTGGTTTGCGCGGTAATTTCGGTGAATTAACCGTTGGCCGGCGCGATACCGTGTTGAAAACCATGCAAGGCGATATCGACCAGTTCAGCGACTATGAAGCTGATGTAAAAGCCTTGTTCGAAGGCGAAAACCGTCTTAACAACACCATTTCTTATTACTCTCCGAGCTTTGCCAACGTCCGCTTTGCCTCGAGCATTATTTTGAGTGAAGGCGATACCCAAGATGACGGCTACTCCTTAGCCGTGACTTATGGTGATACCAAGCTCAAAGCTACGCCGTATTATTTTGGGGCGGCGATGGATCGCGATGTTGATGGTTATGACATTGAGCGCTTAGTGGGTTACACCAAAGTTGCTGACACTATGTTTGGTTTGATGTGGCAACAAGAGCAAGCGGTGGATGGTACTAACGAAGCCGATGGTTTTGTCGCCAGTGTGAAACAAGACATTGGGCAATTTAGCCTTAAGGCGCAATACCAAATGATGTCGTTTACTGCCGGTGATGACGACTCGATTGCACTGGGTGTGGACTATCACTTCACCAAAGAAACTCGGGTTTATGTTTGGTACACCGGACGTGATTTGGACACGCGCGATGCCGAGCAAAGCTATGTTGCCGTGGGTATTCGTCATAGCTTCTAAGGTCTGAGTTTTAACCCGTCGCAAAGAAGCGTACACTATCGCCATGATTGAGCAACAGTAGTGCATCATGGCGAACTTTCTTTATATCGCTGGTTACGTCTTTATTGGTTTATTACTGCGTCGTAGCCCGCAATTTCCTCAAAATACCGGTCAAATTCTCAATGCTTATGTGATTTATGTCGCATTGCCGGCGTTGGTGTTTCAAAAAATCCCTTATCTGACCTTTGGTAAAGAGCTGTTGTATCCGGCCCTGATGCCGTGGATCTTGCTTTTGCTGACCGTACCGGCAGTGCTGGCGATAGCGCGTTGGCGCGGTTGGTCACGTTCAACTACGGGCGCGATGTTGATTGTGATCCCGTTGGGCAATACTTCATTTATCGGTTTTCCGATGATTGAAGCCTTCTTTGGCCCCGAAGGTATCCCTTATGCATTGCTGTATGATCAGTTGGGTTCTTTCTTTATCCTCTCGATTTACGCCACCATTATCGCTGCGGTCTATAGCCACGACCCCGGTGAGGATAGCCATCGTCCTAGTGCGAAGACCATCGCTTGGAAGATTATTAAGTTTCCTCCTTTTGTCGCGCTGTTGGCTGCATTTGCGGTGCGTGGCGTGGAGTACCCTGAAGTGGCGCAGCATTTCATTGATTCGTTAGCGGTGACCCTAGTGCCGGTGATTATGGTTGCGGTTGGCTTTCAATTGCGTTTTCGATTGCCGCAAGAAGATCGCGGTCCACTCGTCTGGGCGCTGGGGCTGAAATTGGTGGCCACGCCACTCGTGGCGCTCGCACTTCTCATCGGCTTTGGTTTGGATGACTTGGCGGTGCAGGTGACCATTATGGAAGCCGCGATGCCAGCGATGATTTCTGCCGGTGCTCTGGCCATCATGGCTGGCTTAGCACCGACATTATCAGCGGCAGTGGTTGGTTATGGTGTGCTCGCGTGTTTCGCCACCTTGCCGTTGTGGTACTTTATTTTGCAGTACCTTCAACAGCTCATTTAGCAGCAATTTTCTGCGCCTGAAATTCTCCCTCGGCCACCTTCACTGAGAAGGTTTCCCCTACAGCGAGCTGCTCCGGAGCACGGATCAGTTCGCCTTGCTCTGACCGCACCACAGCATAGCCCCGCGCAATCGTTTGCAACGGACTCACCAACTGCAGATTCTGTATACGGTTTTGTTGTTGCTGCTGGTAGCGTGTCAGGGTTTGCTTGATGGCGGTCGCGGCGCGCTGCTGCAAGCGCTCAACTTGCTGCGTTAACATTGGCAGTTGCCGTTGCGGATGTAAACTCGCTAAGCGTTGTTGCTGTTGCACGACACGTTGTTGGGTGTACTGCTGCTGGCGCCTGATGGCATGATTGGCGCGCACCATCAACTCGTCCAAACGTTGGCTATGCAACTGTAAGCGTCGTTGTGGATGTTGTTGCTGCAGGCGCTGCTGCCAATGCTGTAAGGTCTGTTGAGTAAAGCTTCGCTGGCGCTGCCAGTACTGTTGCAGGCGATGCTCGAGCTGTTGCAAGCGTTGCAAGGTTTCGCGCTGGTCGCGACTCACCAACTCTGCAGCTGCAGAAGGTGTTGGGGCACGCACATCGGCGACGTAGTCGGCGATGGTAAAGTCCACTTCATGGCCGACCGCACTGATCACCGGTAATGGGCAACTGTGGAGTGCATAGGCCAGTTGCTCGTCATTGAAGCACCACAGATCTTCTAGTGAGCCACCACCGCGCGCCACAATAAGAACATCGACTTCGTCGCGGGCGCAGGCGCGTTGCAATGCGAACAGTAGATCATTTACTGCAGCTTGGCCTTGTACCGCACTTGGATAAATGATCACTTCAACTTGCGGGTCGCGGCGCTTTAAAACAGCCAAGATATCGCGAACAGCTGCCCCAGTGGGCGAGGTAATCACCCCGACCCGTTTAATTTTCTCTGGTAACGGGAGTTTGTGATCGCTGGCAAACAGCCCCTCGGCTTGCAGTTTCCGCTTCAACTGTTCATAGCGTTGCTGTAACAAGCCGGCACCGGCATCCTCCATATGCTCAACGATGAGCTGGTAATCACCGCGCGGTTCGTACACCGTAAGCTTGGCTCGTACCAACACTTGCATCCCATGTTGCGGGCGCACTTTGGCGCGTTGATTGGCATTGCGGAACATCGCCGCTTTAATTTGGGCGCGCTCATCTTTGAGGGTAAAGTACCAATGTCCAGAGCCAGGCGCAGCAAAGTTCGAAATTTCTCCAATTAGCCAAATGGAGCCAAAACCTTGCTCAAGTACTTGACGTACTTCAGCATTCAACTGTGTCACCGTGAAAATGGCAGCATTTGTCATGTGAGAAAACCTACTCAAGCGAAAAAAATCAGTTTACTGAAAAGCCAATTACGAGTAAAATCCACCCGCAACATTAACTCAGCTAGTGGGATGTTGCCATGCTACGAATCGCTCAAGAAGCTCTTACCTTTGACGATGTTTTACTCGTCCCCGGTCACTCGACCGTTTTACCTCATACTGCGGACCTGCGCACGCGTTTAACTCGCGACATTGAATTGAATATGCCAATGGTTTCAGCGGCGATGGATACCGTGACTGAAGCAGCATTGGCAATTGCGCTCGCGCAAGAAGGTGGCCTTGGTTTTATCCACAAAAATATGACCATTGCTGAGCAAGCGGCTCACGTGCGTCGAGTGAAAAAATACGAAAGTGGTATGGTTTCTGATCCTGTTACGGTTTCTCCTGAAACCACGCTTGGCGAAATTCGTGCATTGAGCGTTGAACATGGCTTCCACGGTTTCCCTGTGGTTGAAGCCAGTGGTGAGCTGGTCGGCATTATCACAGGCCGTGACGCCCGTGCTGAAAGCGATAACAGTAAGCAAGTGACCACTATCATGACACCAAAGGCAAATTTGGTGACCGTGAAAGAGAGTGCCGATAGCGAAGAAATTCTTGGTTTGATGCACAAGCACCGTATCGAGAAAATTTTGGTGGTTGATGACGCCTTCCATTTGCGCGGCATGATCACCTTAAAAGATTTTACCAAAGCTGAGAACAAACCAAACGCCTGTAAAGACGAATTAGGTCGTTTACGCGTTGGTGCAGCTGTTGGCGTAGGTCCAGGTACCGAAGAGCGTATCGAAGCTTTAGTTGAAGCTGGCGTTGACGTATTGTTGATTGATACCTCACACGGCCACTCGCAAGGTGTGATTGATCGCGTTGCGTACGTACGTAAAAACTACCCTGATATTCAAATCATTGCCGGTAACGTTGCCACTGGCGCTGGCGCGAAAGCACTGGCCGATGCTGGTGTTGATGCCGTTAAAGTTGGTATTGGTCCAGGCTCAATTTGTACCACGCGTATCGTTACCGGTTGTGGCGTACCGCAAATTACTGCAATCAGCGACGCTGTTGATGCACTAAAAGGTACAGGCATTCCAGTGATTGCAGACGGTGGTATCCGTTTCTCCGGCGACATTGCTAAAGCGATTGCCGCAGGTGCGGACTGTGTCATGGTCGGTAGCATGTTGGCCGGTACCGAAGAATCACCGGGCGAAGTTGAGCTGTATCAAGGCCGTTATTACAAGTCGTACCGTGGCATGGGTAGCTTAGGTGCGATGAACCAACGTCACGGTTCATCAGATCGCTACTTCCAAGCGTCGAATGAAGCGGAGAAGCTGGTTCCTGAAGGTATCGAAGGTCGTATCGCCTATAAAGGCCCGATTGCGACCATCGTGCATCAGCAAATGGGCGGTTTACGTTCGGCCATGGGTCTCACCGGCTGTGCCACCATTAAAGAAATGCGTACCAAGCCACAGTTTGTTCGTGTAACAGCTGCGGGTATGGGCGAGTCGCACGTTCATGACGTGCAAATCACCAAAGAAGCTCCTAACTACCGGATGGGTTAAGTCAACATGCAAGATATTCATGCGCATCGTATATTGATTCTCGATTTTGGTTCACAGTACACGCAGCTGATTGCGCGTCGTATCCGTGAGCTCGGCGTTTATTGTGAGCTTTGGGCTTGGGATGTAAGCGCGGAACAAATCAAAGACTTTAACCCGAACGGCATTATTTTGTCGGGCGGCCCTGAGTCGGTCACCGAAGCCAATTCACCACGTGCTCCTGAGTACGTGTTTGAAGCGGGCGTGCCGGTACTGGGCGTTTGCTACGGCATGCAAACCATGGCAGCTCAGCTGGGTGGGCAAGTACAAGGTTCGACGGAGCGTGAGTTTGGTTACGCGCAAGTTGAGCGTACGGAGCCATGTCCGTTGTTCCACCACATTGAAGATGCGGTGCATGAGAACGGCAATCCATTACTCGACGTCTGGATGAGCCACGGCGATAAAGTTGTCGCGATTCCGGAAGGCTTCCATATTGTCGCGCAAACGCCAACCTGCCCTGTCGCAGCTATGGCAGATGATGTACGCGATTTTTATGGTGTGCAGTTCCACCCTGAAGTGACCCATACCCGTCAGGGCATGCGGATGCTTGAGCATTTCGTCGTGGAAATCTGTGAGTGCGAAACCAACTGGACCGCAGCACAAATTATCGATGACGCTGTTGCGCGTATTCGCGAGCAAGTGGGTACCGGTAAAGTGGTCTTAGGTTTGTCAGGTGGCGTCGATAGTTCAGTGACAGCAATGTTGTTGCATCGTGCCGTTGGCGAACAATTGACCTGTGTCTTCGTTGACAACGGTTTATTGCGCTGGCAAGAAGCTGAGCAGGTGATGGATATGTTCGGTGACCACTACGGTTTGAACATTGTCCACGTTGATGCGGAAAATCGCTTCTTAGACGCCTTAGCGGGCGAAAAAGATCCAGAAGCCAAGCGTAAAATCATTGGCCGTGTGTTCATCGAGATCTTTGATGAGCAAGCGAGCGCCATTCAAAATGTTTCTTTCCTTGCGCAAGGTACTATTTACCCAGACGTTATTGAGTCAGCTGGCTCGGCGACCGGTAAAGCGCATGTGATCAAGTCGCACCACAACGTGGGCGGTTTGCCAGAAGACATGAAGCTTGAATTGGTTGAACCATTGCGCGAATTGTTCAAAGACGAAGTGCGCAAGATTGGTCTAGAGCTCGGCTTACCGTATGACATGTTGTACCGTCACCCGTTCCCAGGTCCAGGCCTTGGGGTGCGTGTTTTGGCCGAAGTGAAGAAAGAGTACTGTGACCTCCTGCGTCGCGCGGACCATATCTTCATTACCGAGCTACGCAACGCAGGTATCTACCATGACGTGAGCCAAGCTTTCGCCGTGTTCTTACCAGTACGTTCAGTAGGCGTGATGGGCGATGCGCGTAAATACGATTGGGTGATTGCACTACGTGCCGTCGAAACCATCGACTTTATGACCGCACGCTGGGCACACCTGCCTTATGAGCTGCTTGAGAAAGTCTCCAATCGCATCATCAATGAAATCGACGGTATTTCGCGCGTGGTGTATGACATCTCAGGCAAACCACCGGCGACCATTGAGTGGGAATAACCTGCGCATTGCACAGGTTGTGTTCTACCTTGTTGAAGCCCGCTTGTTAGCGGGCTTTTTGTTGGTTAGCGTCTAAGGCGTAGATGCACAGTAGGTCGTGGCAGTCGGGGAGAGTAAGGTCGTGTTTAACCTTGCGGCGTAAGGTAGCGCCGAGGCGTTTGACAATGTTGATGCTGGCGTGGTTGCTCTCAAGACAATGAAACTCGAACACGCGCACCCCTTGTTCGCGTGCCAGAGCGGGGACCATGGTCTGCAAAACCTGGTCAACCACACGTTGGCCTCTGGCGTTATCGGCAAGCCAATATCCCAGCTCGCTGACGCGCGACATTGGATCGATGGATTTGATCGCGAAGACGCCACTAAATTGTCCATTGAATTGGATTGAGAACCAAGCTGCACCGGGCATATCGCTGCGAATTCGGCTGTCAATGTAGGCTTCGGCACTGTTACAATCGATGACGTGTTTTTCCCACGGCATGTAGTGCGAAAGATTCTCCCGACTAAACTCAACCGCTGCGAGGAAGGCTTGCGCATCGGAGCGTTGCAGCGGCGCAAGGCAAATTTCGTTAGAGATAACGCGTTCCATGGAACCTCGATAAAGTGATGTCGCGAGTGGCGATTAGGCAGTGGCTTTTCTCGTTATCGCACAGAGCTGCTGACCGACGCAAGAGAAATGATGAACGCGGTATGTGGACCCGTGAAAGTGAATAACTCCAATACATAAACAAGAGCTGTGGAGACAAGTGAATGAGTATGTCATTAACGATTGAAAAGACGACTCCCGCCGAAGCACCAATGGCGTTGTTTTTGCTAGCAGACCCATTTGAAGCTAAGGTTCGGTCGTATTTAGATGTGTCCGAGTGCTTTGTGGCCCGTTTGGGAACCAAAATAGTTGGGGTCTGTAGTGTGATACAACGACGACCTCGAGTGTATGAGTTAATGAATATTGCCATAGATTCCGACGACCAACAGCGTGGCTATGGTAGTGCTTTATTAAAGTGGGTCATAGCGTATTATAGGGAAAAAGGTGCTCGTCAGCTTGAGGTGGGAACAGGGTCTTTTGGTTATCAACTGACTTTTTATCAGCGGTATGGCTTTCGTGTCACAAGTATCGAGCGCGATTTTTTCGTGAGTAACTACCCCGAACCTATTCTTGAAGAGGGAATTCAGTTAAGGGATATGTTGCGCCTGACTTTGTTGCTCATTGGTGGTTCGGCACCTAATGCGTAGATGCATAGAAGGTCGTGGCATTCGCGAGAGAGCAAGGTCGTGTTCGATCTTGCGGCGCAAGACGAATTTCGTTGAGGATAACGCGTTTCATGGAGCTTCGATAAAGCGACGCCGTAACGGGCGGGAAAGCGCAAACTAAACCTTCAGAATTAGAGAGAGCTATATGACGAATAGTGTTTATATCGCGACCAGCTTAGATGGTTACATTGCCGATAAAAATGGCGGTTTGGACTGGCTCGAAAGCGTACCGAATCCAGAAAATGTAGATATTGGCTGGGCTGATTTTATCGCGCACATTGATGCGTTGGTGATGGGGCGTACTACCTTCGAAACCGTTTGTGGTTTCGATATGGAATGGCCCTATACTAAGCCTGTCTTCGTGTTAAGCAATACCATGCATGCTATTCCAATTGCATATCAAGGGAAAGCCGAATGCCTCCCTGGACCTTTAGAGCAGGTTGTTGAGACGTTGCACCAGCGGGGCTTCAAAAACCTCTACATTGACGGCGGGAAGACCATTCAGGGATTCCTTCAGGCGGACTTAATTGATGACTTGATTATTACGCGCATTCCGGTAGTGCTTGGTGGCGGAATACCGCTGTTTGGTTCGCTCTCCGAGCATTTAATGTTTGAACATGTGAGTACTAAAGTAGCCTTGAATGAGCTTGTTCAAACGCACTATCGACGTAAGCGCTAATTGAGTCCACAACAACAAGTGATTAGAGAATAAAAAAACCGCAGGTGAGTGATCACTTGCGGTTTTTTTATATCAACGCTTGCGCTTAGTTGCTTGGCTGATGTTTTTCCATGAACGGCTGCAAGCGCTCCATCAGTTTCGCTTGGCTCTTTTGTGCTTCTTCCATACCGATACGCGCACCGGCTTGCATCAACTCAGGGGCAAGTTCGATGAACTTCTGACCAGCTTCGCTTGAATAAAAGTCGATAAGTGCATCAATTTCAGCTTTGCTGAAGCTCTCGGCATAGAGTTGTGCCGCTTGCTTGGTGATGCTGTCATGATCGATGTCGTTAAAGAACCAGTCTTTGTAAATCTTGGTCAATTCTTGCTTTTCGTCTGCGTTGAGCTGCAAGCCTTGGGCAATTTGATCCAGCATTGGCATCATGGCGTCAAAGCCACCGGTCATTTGCTTTTCAATTTCCATCACGTCCATCAGTTCGTAAACGGAATCCATTTTGGCATCCGCCATCGCGCTGAATGGGCTTGCCAATGCGGCAACAAGAACTAGTTTAGGTAAAAATTTCACGAGAACTCCTTGGTTTTGAATTACTGGAAGTGAATTCCAGTGATGTCGTATTCGTAGATATAACGTTTGCCGTGTGCATCAGCAAAGTAAAATTCCATCTCGATGGTATCATCGAGGGCGTTGTTGTGGTCAAGTAACTCGACTAAAAACCAATACGTCGGTGGACGGTTAATTTGCTCGAACTTGCGCTCTTTGACGACTTTAAACTTGGTTGGGTAGCCAATGCGCTCGAAATACGCGAACAATGTTTTTAAGCCGCGCTCATAGATACCTTTGTTTCGTTCGGGGGAACGAGGGTCAAGGTGTTGCATTAATCCAAAGCGATTTTTAATACCGACATCGTTGATAAAAGATTGAATAATATCAAGGTGTGGTTTGACATCTTTAGGTTGGGTATTGCTTACCGCCTCTTTAAGTTTGGCCGAGGTTGGGTAGATGACGTCCATGTAGTGGTCCATGCTGACCATCGGGCTCATGTACTCAATAAATGTCAGTGGGCCTTTTTCATATTCCGCTTTAAAGGTCGCGTAACTGTCGTCCAGATGGTCTGAGTAATTCTGGAAAAACTGGTATCCCGAGGCATGGTCAAGGTGTCTGAAGTCTGAGATATCGACCAATTCAGAGAACAGTAAGGTGTCGAAATTAATAAAGTTCTTCTGGTTACTGAAAATGAAAACATCGTTGGTCCAACGCTTGTCGCCTTTTTCGATAATCAGCATGAACTCATAAAAGACTTTATCTTGTTCGGGCATAAAATTGAGGCGTTGTTTATCGACAGCATGATAGGTGTTTGCTGTGATGCCTTCGCTAAGTTCAATTTTATACTCTTCGCCTAAGGCTAAAATTTCATCAGCAATTTCGATGTTGATGTAGTTTTTAGCGATGGCGGAACTGCAAAACAGTAGCGAAATAGAGACGAGTAGACTAAAAAGCAAGCTAGCGCGCTTTGGCATGATGACATCCTGTGTGAAAGCGAAAAAGCGATCCTGCCGCATGATGCGTCAGGATCGCTTGGAAAAGGCGGTGTCGTAAGGTTTACCCCTACAACAGGAAGCAAAATTTAACAGCGCTAAAAAAGTGTGTCAATTACGTTAATGTTAATTTTCACAGTCGGCTTGCAGCCACTTGCGCTCGGCATGCGCAATCGCTTGCCCTTCGTTGGTCATCACGGTTTTCATGGTGTAGTGCTGGTCACTGTGTAAGGTTACCGTGGTTTCAACTTGGGTCGTACGCGGACCCATTTTACAAGCCGCTTGGCCTTCAATGACCTTACCGTTGCGTTGTATGTCGATATCTTGGCAGTTAATTTCATTCCATTTCTGCTCCATCAACGCGGCAATATCTGAGGTTTCATCAGCAGATAGGCATTGTTTTACGGTCTTCTTTTCGGTGAGTTCAGCTGGCAACCCTTCGCCTTCAAGATATTTGGTCGATTCCCAGAGGCCTGGCTTAAGATCATTGGCTAGCGCAGGCGCGGCAAGAGTCGTGAGAGCGAGTACTGGTAGTAGTTTGCGGAAAGACATAGCTGTCTCCTTCTAACGGATGAGCGGAAGTCGTTGATGACGCGATACTAACGCCCTCCTAAAGTGAGGGTCAACGCGCAAGCTGTGTAGATTGTGTAAAGCTTAGATGATTGATTTTCTGCGCTAAAATTAAGTCCTTCTGGTGATGGTTGGCGCCGTTTCCATAAAAATTTCGTCTATGTGAAATACCGCGACGGTGCTACTATAATGCACTTAAATGAAGTGCTCGGTGCACTTACCGATTCGTGTGTTGCTGGACTGAAAAGGTGACTTTTGCTCTATATTCCATCGACAGGGAGTAGCTAGTGTGACGCGTTTCTTTGCGTTATTAGCTCTTCTTTTTCTCGTTGGCTGTGCGCCGCAACCGCAGCCCGATCACCTCACTCAAATCCAAGAGCGCGGGGTGTTACGAGTGGGCACTTTGCTTGGCCCCACTACCTATTACCATGATCTTGAAAGTGAAACCGGCCTTGAGTACGCATTGGCCGCTAACTTTGCTGAGCAACTCGGCGTAGAACTTGAAGTTGTCTCGCGCTATAACCTCAACGATCTCTTCACCTTACTTGACCAGCATCAGGTTGACGTGGTTGCGGCTGGACTCGATCGTACCCCCGCCCGTGATCGCCGTTATCGCTTTGGGCCACCGTATCAAGAAGTGGCACAACGCTTGGTTTATCGTCAGGGCTCGCGTGCTCGTCCTCGCGAATGGAGCCAAGTCGACGATGAAGTGGTGGTGGTGGCCGGCAGCAGTCATCATGACTGGCTGCAGCGCAATGCCAAGAATTATCCCAACTTGCGCTGGCGTGCAACGAATGAGCACGACGCTGCAGAGTTATTACGGGCGGTGATTGATGGTGACATTGCCTTTACCATCACCGACAGCAACATTTTAGATATGCAGCGCCGCTATTTCCCGAATATCAGCGTTGCGTTTACCGTGCGCGATGATCTTGATATCAGCTGGATGCTCGCTGCTGAACGTGACGCTTCGCTCTATGCTGAAGTGTTGAAATTCTTTGGTGAATTACGTGGCTCAGGTGAATTGGCGCGTTTGGTGGATCAGTATTTTGGTCATGCAGCGCAATTTAACTATGTCGATACCAGCGCCTTTATCAAAGCCGTACAAACCAGCTTGCCGAAGTATCGAGACTTTTTTGTCGAGCACTCGGGGCGTTTGGATTGGCGCTTACTTGCCGCTATTTCCTACCAAGAAAGCTTGTGGAACCCGCGCGCTGTCTCTCCCACAGGCGTACGGGGGTTGATGATGCTGACACTACCCACGGCAGAGGCGATGGGGGTCACCAGTCGCTTGAATCCAGAACAGAGTATTCGCGGTGGCGCACGTTACTTTGAACGCATGCACGATACCATTCCGGCGCGAATTCCTGAGCCTGACCGCACATGGTTTGCGTTAGCCGCCTATAATATTGGTTACGGTCACCTTGAGGATGCGCGGGTTCTCACCGAGCGCCAAGGTGCGGACCCTGACCGTTGGATTGATGTGCGCAAGCGGTTACCGCTGTTGCGTCAGAAAAAGTATTACCGTCAAACGCGCTATGGTTTTGCGCGTGGTGATGAACCCGTGCGCTATGTAGGAAACATACGTCGCTATTACGATACCTTGGTGTGGTTGGATGAGAGAGGACGCATTCCAGCGCAACCGATAGAGATTTCACTTCCTAGCGGGAGTGGAGATGAGGCCCCAGATGCGCAGCAATAAACGACTTCCCGCTCAGACCCGTCGCCGAGCGTGGCTACGAAAACGTGACAGTTTGAAGAACCATCGTCGACAAAAGTGGTTTCGGTTGTGTGAAAAAGACGATTAAACCTTTATAATATGCGGCTTCTTTAGTCAGTCGTTCAAGCCATCCACTGCCAACCTGGAGATTAACCCTGTGGAGATAGTACGCGGCGCCCCAGCCCTATCTGAGTTTCGTACCGAAAAGTTGTTAAAACGGTTACAGCAAGCTGATGTTCCTGTGCAGGATATCTACGCTGAATTCATGCACTTTGTTGATGTCACAGCTCCGCTGAATGACGAACAGCAACAAGTGTTACGCAAATTGCTCACCTATGGTCCAGCCCTAGCGCAACATCTACCTGAAGGTCGTCTGTTGTTAGTGACACCTCGTCAGGGCACCATTTCTCCATGGTCATCTAAAGCATCGGATATTGCGCATAACTGTGGTTTACAGCAAGTCCGCCGCATCGAGCGTGGTATTGCATACTACTTAACAGGTACGTTGAGTGATGCTGATGTCGAGCGCGCGCAAGCGATTTTGCATGATCGCATGACCGAGTCGGTGATGGATGACATGCAAGCCGCCAGTTGCTTGTTTGCCGCAGCAGAGCCTGCGCCACTTGCATCGGTAGATATCCTTGCCGGCGGTCGCGACGCGTTGGCGAAGGCGAACATCTCGATGGGTTTAGCCTTGGCAGATGATGAAGTTGATTACTTGTATGAGAACTTCACGCAACTTGGCCGTAACCCGAACGACATTGAGCTCTACATGTTTGCTCAGGCAAACTCGGAGCATTGCCGTCACAAGATCTTCAATGCAGATTGGACCATTGATGGCAAAGAACAGATCAAATCGCTGTTCAAAATGATCAAAAATACCTATGAAGCGACCCCTGAGTATGTATTGTCAGCGTATAAAGACAATGCAGCGGTCATGGTCGGTTCAGAAGCTGGACGTTTCTATCCGTATCCAGCGGGCACGGCAGCAGCTGGTGAGTACAGCTACCACCACGAGCCTGTGCATATTTTAATGAAGGTGGAAACTCACAACCACCCAACGGCGATTTCGCCGTTCCCAGGCGCGGCAACAGGTTCAGGCGGTGAAATCCGTGATGAAGGTGCAACGGGTCGTGGTGCTAAGCCGAAAGCAGGATTGGTTGGCTTTAGTGTGTCAAACCTTCGTATTCCGGGTTTTGAACAGCCGTGGGAAGAAGATTTCGGTAAGCCAGATCGGATTGTGACGGCCCTTGAGATTATGTTGGACGGCCCACTCGGTGGTGCTGCGTTCAACAACGAGTTTGGTCGCCCAGCCTTAACCGGTTATTTCCGTACCTTTGAAGAGCGCGTCGACAGCCATAATGGTGTTGAAGTACGTGGTTACCATAAGCCGATCATGATTGCCGGCGGTATGGGGAACATTCGCGAAAATCACGTCGAGAAAGGTGAAATTCCAGTAGGCGCCAAGTTAGTTGTTCTTGGTGGTCCGGCGATGAATATCGGTCTGGGTGGTGGGGCGGCATCGTCGATGACATCGGGCACCTCAAGTGAAGATTTAGACTTCGCCTCAGTTCAGCGTGACAACCCAGAAATGGAACGTCGTTGCCAAGAGGTGATTGATCGCTGCTGGCAGTTGGGTGAGAAGAACCCGATTGCCTTTATCCACGACGTCGGTGCCGGTGGCTTGTCTAACGCTATGCCAGAACTGGTGAGTGATGGTGGTCGCGGTGGTAAGTTCGAGCTACGTGCTATTCCAAATGATGAACCGGGCATGTCACCGTTGGCGATCTGGTGTAACGAGTCACAAGAACGCTATGTATTGGCGATCGATGCGTCACGCATGGAAACCTTTGAAGCCATTTGTAAGCGTGAGCGCGCACCATATGCCGTTATCGGTGAAGCGATTGAAGAAGAGCACTTGTCATTAACTGACAGCCACTTCGAGAACAAGCCGATTGACTTGCCATTAGATGTGTTGCTTGGCAAGCCGCCGAAAATGCATCGTGATGTAACCTCGCAGCGTGCAGAAGGCCAAGCCCTAGCAACCCAAGGTATTGAACTTGCTGAAGCTGCGGAGCGTTTATTGCGTTTACCAGCGATTGCTGAAAAAACCTTCTTAATTACCATTGGTGACCGTACCGTAACCGGTTTGGTTGCGCGTGACCAAATGGTCGGTCCTTGGCAGATCCCTGTCGCGGACGTTGCTGTTACAGCCGCGAGCTATGACTCCTATGCGGGTGAAGCAATGGCAATGGGTGAGCGTACGCCGTTGGCATTGTTAGACTTTGCCGCCTCAGCGAAAATGGCGGTCGGTGAAGCTTTAACCAACATTGCGGCAGCCGACATCGGTGATTTGAAGCATATTAAATTGTCAGCAAACTGGATGGCAGCAGCAGGACACCCTGGTGAAGACGCTGGTTTGTATGAAGCTGTGAAAGCCGTCGGTGAAGAGCTTTGTCCTGAGCTAGGCATTACCATTCCAGTGGGTAAAGACTCGATGTCGATGAAAACCCAGTGGCAAGAAAACGGTGAAGATAAAGCGGTGACGGCACCATTAAGCCTGGTGATTACTGCCTTTGGCCGCGTGCGTGATGTGCGTCGTACGGTAACGCCGCAGTTGCGTACCGATTTAGGTGAGACCAAGTTGGTGTTGATTGATCTTGGCGCTGGCCAAGGTCGTATGGGTGGTTCAGCCTTGGCGCAAGTCTATCGCCAGTTAGGTAAGGAAACCCCGACGGTAGATAAAGCTGCGCACCTTGCTGGCTTTTTCAACGCGACCCAACAGCTTATCCACGATAAGAAGGTCGTCGCGTACCATGACCGTTCAGACGGCGGTCTGTTTGTGACTGTGGCGGAAATGGCGTTTGCCGGTAACTGTGCAGCAGCCGTTGCGCTTGATAACGTGCATGCGGATGATTTGACTGCTTTATACAACGAAGAGCTTGGCGCGGTATTGCAAGTGCGTGCGAGTGACCTTGATAACGTATTAGCTGCCTACGCTGACGCTGGTCTTGCGGAGATGACGCATGTGATTGGTGACGTTATGGAAGGTGACCAGTTGACCTTTTCCCGTAACGGCAATGCAGTTCTCAGCGAAGCGCGTAGCCATTATCGTAAAGTTTGGGCGGAAACCACGCATCAGATGCAGCGTTTGCGCGATAACCCAGCTTGTGCGGATGAAGAGTTTGCTTTGAAGCAAGATCCGAAAAACAGTGGTTTGTTTGCGGATTTGACCTTTGATACCAGTGAAGATATCGCGGCGCCTTACATCAATACCGGCCGTGACCCGATGATCGCTATCTTGCGTGAGCAGGGCGTCAACTCCCATGTGGAAATGGCTGCGGCCTTCGATCGCGCTGGTTTTGCTGCCATTGACGTGCACATGAGTGATATCTTAAGCGGTCGCATTAGTCTTGATAGCTTTGATGGCTTGGTTGCCTGTGGTGGTTTCTCGTACGGTGACGTACTAGGTGCCGGTGAAGGTTGGGCGAAGTCGATTCTGTTTAACAGTCGTGCCCGCGATGAGTTTTCGGCGTTCTTTGAGCGTGATAAAACCTTCGCATTAGGTGTGTGTAACGGCTGTCAGATGCTGTCGAACTTACGTGACTTGATTCCTGGTGCAGAAGCTTGGCCTCACTTTGTGACCAACCGCTCAGAACGCTTTGAAGCGCGCTTTAGTATGGTTGAAGTACAGCAAAGCCCGTCGTTGTTCTTTAACGGCATGCAAGGCTCTAAGATGCCGATTGCGGTGTCTCACGGTGAAGGACGTGCCGAGTTCAAAGGCAACAACTTAGCGACAGTGACTGAGCAAGGTTTAGTTGCGTTACGTTATATCAATGCCAATGGCTCGGTGGCCAGTCAGTATCCAGCCAACCCGAACGGTTCACCGGAAGGTATTACCGGTTTAACCACGCCTGACGGTCGTGTCTCGATTATGATGCCGCACCCTGAGCGTGTGTTCCGTACCGTGGCGAACAGCTGGCACCCTGACGACTGGAGTGAAGATAGCCCGTGGATGCGGATGTTCCGTAACGCGCGTGTTTATCTTGGCTAATCGCCTCTAGCGCAAATTGAAAAACCGCCTTCGGGCGGTTTTTTTGTGTCTGTTGGCTAAGTAGTCTCGTCAGCAGCAGGCAATAAAAAACCCGGCTCATTGAGCCGGGTTTTTGCGTTCTAAGATTTAACTTAGAAGTCGTACTGGAAGCCTAAACGGATGCTCCAAAGTGAAGGAGAACCGGCACGGCCTTGTACGCCATTGATACGTGGGCTGATGTCTTCGAATACCCACTGGTTCTGGTCGTTGATGCTAACTTCAGCAACGTTAACCGCACGTGGGAAGCTTGTTTCGTACAATACGCCCCAGTCGTCGTTTAACAAGTTAGTGAAGTTATCTACTACGAAGTAGATGCTTGATTTGTGACCGTCCATGAAACCTGGCAATTCTTGCTCAACTTTCAAGTCCATTTTGTGCCACCAATCGCTGTTGAACGCGTTACGCTCGGCGATACCGCCTGCATACTTGTCCAAACCTGCATCGCTCAAGAACTGCAAGAAGGTGTCGATTTCACCGCTAGTTAGGCTATCGCCCCAAACAACGTTGGCATCGTCAGCACCTGTTGGTACGTACAACAATGAACGACCACGGGTGATGTCACCCACATCAGCGTTCATGGTGAAGCTGTATGGACGGCCTTTGTTCGCAGATGCGAATACGCTGAAGGTAGTGTCATAACCACTTAAGAACTCAGCAGTGTAAGTACCACGGAACGTGAAGCGGTGCGGGATCTCGTAGTTAGAGGTCGCGATGCCTGGGTTCTCGCTGTCAGCAGTTGCCAAGTTGGTGTAGTTTGAGTACGCCACTGAGCTGGTCATTGGGTTCACGTCTTCTGCTTTGTTCCAAGCATAAGCAAGTGACCAATCGAAGCCCCAGTCGTGCTCTTTAGATACCGCGAAGCTGATGCTGGTTTGCTTACCAGAGTCACCATCTACGTTAGTCAGCATGAAGGCATCAGAACCGTTACGCTCGTACACTGGACGACCGTCAGGAGCTGTACCTACTTGTACCGCACGTAAGTCACGTACGATAGCAGCGTCTTGCTTACGTGTGTGCAAGAAGTCAGCCATGAATACGTAGTCGTTTTCAGTAACGTAGGTTGCGCCTAATGCGTATTTCCACTCGCTAGGAAGTTCGAAGTTCGGATCCAAAGCGTTCACTGGACCACGACCCGCTGCAGCAGCAACTTCGTCGATCATTTCAAGTGGGATGTCGAGGATTGGGCTACCAGAACCGTAGTCCATGTCATCAAACAAGTTCACATCAAAACGGTTTGACTCATACAAGGTTACACCGTTGTTTGAGTAGTTGTTTGACAACCAAACGTTCGGGTTACCGCCAGAGTATAGACCTACACCACCACGGATTTCTAACTGATCGTCAACGACCCAGTTCATACCAACACGCGGCTGCAATAAACCTTCGCCGTCAAGTGTCGCGGTGTTTTCGAAACCGTAAGTGTCCAAGAACGATTGGTTCAACGTAGGTTCGTCGCTGGTGGTGTACCAGTCGTAACGTAAGCCAACAGTCAAAGTAAGGTCTTTATCGATGAAGTAGTATTCATCCTGACCATATACAGTGTTCACTGCATACTTGAATTTCGCAGCGCCGTCTTCAGGGTTGTTGGTGCCCGCAGCGTTTTCATAGATGATGCGGTCAACAAAGCCATTTTCGAAGTCGTCGATTGAACCGAAACGGTGCTCACCTTGCGCTTCTTGGATGAACAAGTTGTACACGTCATAGCTTTCGTATTCATAACCGAAAGTGAAGGTGTGGTCGTTCAACAAGTAAGTACCTGACACTTTGTAGAAGTTCGTGTCGTACGCAAGTTTGTTCGCGTGACGTGAATCGTCAGCACCTAAATAGATGGTGTTACCGTTGTGACGGATTTGCACTTCACCGATGTCGTTGCCGCCCAATGGGTCAACACGGTTCTCAAGTTCTGAGTAACCCGCACGGATTTCGGTTGAGAAGTTGTACGTCCAGTCAGAGTACAACTGTGCTACGTATGAAGTGAACTCAGCACCACGCTCATAGAAGTGGTTTGAGAACTCTAACTCGTCGTCGTCGCCGTCAGACTGAGAGATTGAGTAGCCATCATTGTAGTTGTACGTGAATGACGCACGGTGATCTTGGTTGATGTACCAGTCAAGTTTCGCAAGAATCTTTTCATCTTCTACCGGCAAGCTTGCTGGGAAGTTACCTGGTTCGAAGCCGTAGACGTTACGCGCGATGTCTGCGATACGGTCAAGGTCAGCTTGCGTTACGCCAAGCACTGGCGTTGCAACGTTTGCATCTTCAGGACCACGGTCGAAAGTGTCTGAACCTTCAAGCTTCTCGTAAGCTACGAAAGCAAACAATTTGTCTTTGACTAATGCACCACCACCGTTGAAACCGTAACGCTTCTCGTTGAATGCGCCGATGTTCACGTCGTCACCTTCAAGCTTGTCGCCAGTCAATGAGTCGTTGGTGTAGTCAAAGAACACGCTACCGAATAATTCGTTTTCACCAGACTTGGTTACAGCGTTGATGTTACACGCGGTGAAACCACCGTACTGAACATCAAATGGTGCCAATTCAACAGCAACCTGCTCAATAGCGTCGTAAGAGAAAGGCATACGCTCAGTTGGGTAACCGCTTGAGTTCAAGCCGAAGTTATCGTTGGTACGCACACCATCAACAGTCAAGCTATTGAAACGTGGGTTAGCACCACCACACTGAATGTCACGTGCGTTTGTTTCGTTGATGTAGATACGTGGATCGATTTGAACAACGTCTTTGATGTCACGGTTCGCAGAAGGTTGGTTCTGTAAGTCGCTTAGGTTGAAGTTTGACGCTGGGCTGTTCGCACCAGAAGTCATGGTCAAACGACGACCCGCAACTTCAATACGCTCAACGCTCTGTTGAGAGACTTGAACGCTTAAGTTTTCAGTTTCACCTAGGGTAAGGTAAACATCCTTAACAACTTCGGTGTTACCGCGTGCGTCAGTTACGGTCAAAGTGTAAGGACCGCCTACTGCAAGACCACGCGCTGAGAACAAACCGTTAGCGTTTGCAGTCAGAGACGTAGAAGTACCGGTACGCTCGTCACGAAGCGTAACCTGAGCATTTGAGATGGCTTCACCTGCTTGAGAGGTGACGACACCGCGAATGCTTGAAGAAGTTTCTTGAGCAGTTGCGGTTGCAGATAGACCAATAGCGAGGGCTACTGCAGCTGCAATGCGGCTGGTTTTATGTTTCAACATGATGTTGCTTTCCTGGGTTGTGGTTAAACAAATTGTCATTATTGGGTGACAAATGCTAAGCGACTACTGTTACAGTTTGATGAAAAGAGTAGTCAAAATTTAATCAATTCACACGTTTTTCACGAAACTTTTTTAATTTTGCAAGTTCACGCTTTTTTCTGAAAAAGTTCTGCAAGATCGTTGCTGATTGCTCCTGAAGTACGCCACTTATTACCTCTACTTGATGGTTCATCGAGGGGTGGTTCAGTACTTGGATTGCGGTGCCTGTTGCACCGGTACGCGGATCAGGCGTTGCGAACACCACGGTTTTGATGCGCGCATGTACAATAAGCCCCGCACACATGGCGCAGGGCTCGAGAGAAACATAGAGTGTTGTGTCAACCAAACGATAGTTGGCGAGGTGTTGACCGGCAGCACGAATGGCTTGCGCTTCAGCGTGAGCTGAAGGGTCATTACGGCGGATCACTTCATTGAAGCCTTCACCGATGATCTGATGATCATGGACGATCACAGCTCCCACCGGCACTTCACCGAGGGATTCAGCTTGTTGTGCCAGTTCAATAGCCCGGCGCATGTAGCGTTCGTGGTCCATTAGCGATCTCTTAAGAAAGCATTTGGCGCGCATTCTAAAAAAAAGCCCCCGCAATTGCGAGGGCTTTTTGATCTTTTTTGAACTTTTTTTGACAACTGTCAGGATTAGAAGCGGTAGCGTACGCCGATCTTCGCCTGCCACGTTGAACGCTCAGGTTGGTAACGCGTTGGCGCACTATTAATTGCGTCAAAGCGGTCACCACTGTTGTACGGTGCACTGTAGATGTAACGACCTTCGTCGTCGAGGTCTACGGCAACGATTTCACGAACGTTATCGCCGTACGGTAACACGTGTTTCTGACCGGCATCTTTGTCGAAGATAGCAATCAAGTTACGTACGTTGATGTACAACTCACCTTTGTGGTCATTGAACAAACCTGGAATTTCTTGAGTGTATTTGAAATCAAGGTTCGTGGTCCAAGGCGCACGACGGGTGTTACGTGGTGCATAACCGCCTGCGTACTGGTCAAGACCTGCTTCAGCCAAGTAAACCGCCAACGTATCGTAATCTAAACCACCGCTGTACAACACGTTCGGATCGTCCGCACCTGTTGGAATGTATGGCAAGTAACGTGGTGTACTATCAAACTGGCTTTGGTCACCGAAGCCGTTGAAGCGATAGGTGTTATACGCATAGCCCCAAGGACGACCTGAGTAACGTTCCCAGAACAAGCCGAAGGTTGACTGGTAACCGCTGAACAATTCAGTGCGGTAAGTTAAGTCAGCCATCAGACGATGCTCAACCATGTACGATGCAGTACCGGCTTCAACATTGTTCGGGTCAATAGTTACAGGGTAACGGAAGTTTGATACCGCAGTACTTGAACTACCGGCAACCGCTTCTTCGATGTCTTGGTTGGTGTAGCTCATACGCAAGCTTAAACCGTTGTCCCAAGCTTTACCCAAAGTTGTGGTGAAGATTTTGCTGCTACCGCCGTCGCCGTTGGTCAACATCAAGTCATAACGCTCAACACCGTTGTCGTCACCGATACCCATAGGTGTGTGGTCATCAAGAGGATCGTCAACCACATAGATGATACGGCCGCCGTCAGCAGTCGTTACTACGTTACCTTCGCTATCAAGAAGTGGACGACGCGCCAAGTCAACCCACTGCACGTCATCTTTACGACGGCTGTAGATGTATTCTAGGCTGGCGAACCAGTCTTCACCCAACATTGGAATGTCGAAACGCTCGAAGTCGACCGCTAAGCTTGCACGCCAGTCTGTCGGCAATTCGAAGTCAGGGTCGATAGCGTTAACATAACCGTCCTGCGTCAAGGCGCCTTGAACGATATCAGGTACATTAGCTGGATCAACATCGTTTAGGTATGCTGATGATGGCAGGCTGCTGGTATTAAACTGCGAGAAAGCCATACCGCTGTTGGTGTATGAGTTTGAGACCCAAACATTTGGACGACCACCGCCGTAACGACCGAAGCCACCACGTAGTTTAGTATCGTCAGTTAACTGATATTTGAAGCCAAAGCGTGGCAAGATCAAATCTTTACCGTCTAGGTTCTCAGTGTTGGCAAAACCATAACGCTCGGCAAACAATGGGTTATAGGTTGGCTTATCTTTGGCAAAGATACGCTCATAGCGCACACCAAAAGTTAGCTCAAGATCCCACGTTGGTGCCCAAGTGTCTTGGATGTAGAAGGCTTGCTGACCTTGAGTAAAGTCGGCTGCTGCGTCATTCAAGTCACCGGTTAAGCTACCTGCGTAGTAGAAACGGTTCGCCTGCTTGTTCGCAAAGTTCTCAAGGCTCCAGAACTGCCAAGAACCTAAAGCGTTTTGGACGAACAAGTTGTAGATGTCTGTTGACGAGTACATGTAGCCGAAACCAAGTGCGTGATCACCTAACAGGTATTCACCGTTTGCTTGGAATTCAAAGGTACTGTTGTCACCGTAGTTGGCGTGACGTGAGTAGTCAGGGCCAAAGTTTACTTCGTTACGGTTGTTATCTACTTGAACGGTGATTTCACCGATGCTACGACCGTTTAATGGTTCCTGCAGGGCTTCAACTTCTTTGTACGACAATTTAATGTCGCTGGAGAAGTTGGCACTCCAGTTTGAATAGAGCTGCAACGCGTAAGCGTTCAATGTCTGTTCATTGTCGTACCAGTTTGATGACAATGAAATTGAACCATCGTTACCGTAGTGACCACGGATCGAGTTACCAGTGGTGTGCTGATAGGTAAAGGCTGCACGGTGTTCGTTGCTGATGTTCCAGTCCAACTTCACCAACAACTTCTCGTCGTTTTCTTCGGTTGAACGGTTCCAGTCACCCAGCTGCGCGTCAGTTAAACCGTAAACTTCTTTCGCGATGCGGATCACTTCGTCGATTTGTTCTTGTGTGACATTTGAGTCGTTTGACGCTGCAGAACCTTTAGGGCCACGGTATGGCGCATTGGTTTCGTCAGACTTCTCGTAGTTTACGTAGAAGAACAAAGTGTCTTCGATGATAGGACCACCGACACCAACACCGAAGGTTTTTTCTGAGTAATCGACTGCAGGTACGCCTGCTTCTTCGTCGTAGATTGAACGGCTAGGATCGCCGGCCAAGCTGTCGCTGGTGTACTGATAGAACAATGAGGTATCAAATTCGTTGGTACCTGATTTAGTTACCGCGTTCACTTTAGCGCCGGTAAAGTTGCTGTCTTTTGCGTTAAACGGCATGACATCAACATTCAACTGTGCAATCGCATCAATTGAAATTGGTGAACCTTGGGTTGGGTAACCGTTGCTGTTCAAACCGAAGTCATCGTTTTGCGCGATACCATCAACAGTAATTGAGTTGTATTTCGGGTTGTTACCCGCAACGACCAATTGGTCGCCGTCGCCAAGCTGAGTGGCAAGTGGGTTCAAACGCACGATTTCTTTCAAGTCACGGCCATAGGTTGGCAATGATTGGATTTGTTCTTCGCCAAACGAGCTGCTTGAACCGTTGTTCAATTGTGCATAGTTGATGGCTTGGCCAGTAACGCTGATGCGCTCGACGTTGCCTTGATCAAGCTGGGCGTTTAAGCGGAAGGTTTCACCTAACTTCAAGAAGACTTCTGAGTACTGCGCATCTTGATACACATCAGAATCTAAAGTGATACGGTATGGACCGCCGACACGCAAACCGCTGGCGATGAAGTTACCGTTTGCATCGGTCATAACTTGGGTGCGCGAACCTGAAGGAACGTGCTCAATCACTACTTTAGTGTTGGCAGCACCGTTACCTTGTGGACCGAGAATTTCGCCTCGCATAGATGCCGAGGTGTCTTGTGCTACTGCTGCTGTTGAGGCCAAGCCTAGAGCAACCGCGATAGCACTAGCTGTGCGCGAAAATCGCAGAGATGTACTCATCGTTCTAAATTTCCTGGGTTTATAGTGAATTCAAATCTTGAAAGGCAATACCGCTTGAAACTGAGCCTTATGAAAAAATGCTACGATTTTATAACACTTGTTTATGTCATAAATGTGACAGTATTTTAAACAAATTAGATACCAATTGCACCGATAATCTGGAACGAATACAGTAAAAAAGTGTCTGAGGCGTTTCGCCAAATTGGAGATGAAGTGTGATGAAGCCAGTCCTGTTCTCGGTTGTAGCTGTGTTAAGCGTGGTCCTAGGTGGGTGTGATATGCCGAAAGAAAAAAGTCCTGAACCGGTAACCTTACGCGTTGCCTCCTTTAATGTCAGTATGGACGCTTCGAATTACATCGCTGCGGAAAAATGGCAAAGCGAAGGTGCGCAAGCGCTTCCGAATGCCTTGGCGAACCAGCATCCTCAGATTAAGGCGATCGCTGAAATTATTCAGCACACCCGTCCAGATGTGTTGTTATTAAATGAGTTCGATTACCTTCCCGAAGCAGATGTGCTCACGCGGTTTCAAGACGACTATTTGGCTGTCAGTCAAAATGGTGAAGCGCCCATCGCTTATCCCTACGTGTATTGGGCGCCCGTGAATACCGGTCGAGCCAGCCCGTTTGACTTAAACCGTGATGGTAAAACCACCGGCGTGGGGGATGATGCCTGGGGCTATGGCAACTATCTTGGCCAGTATGGTATGGCGATCTTGTCGCGCTATCCGATTGATACACAAGCGACGCGAACCTTTCAGTTCTTCAAATGGAAAGATTTACCGGGGGCTTTACGGCCATTGGTGCCGGGTAGCCATGAAGGTTGGTACAGCTCGAATGCTTGGGCGGAGATGCCACTGAGTTCAAAGTCACACTGGGACGTGGTAATTGACGTGAAAGGAACGCCGCTACATATTTTGGCGAGCCATCCAACGCCTCCTGTGTTCGATGGTGAAGAGAACCGTAACGGCCGCCGTAATCATGATGAAATTCGCTTTTGGGTGGAGTATATCGCTGCGCGCAATAATGACTTTATTTACGATGACCAAGGCCGTCGTGGTGGTTTGGCCAAGGCGCAACGCTTTGTTATTGCTGGCGATTTGAATGCTTCTATTGAAAGTCCTGATAATGTGCCTGGAGCAATCGAACAGTTACTTGAGCATCAAGCCATTCAAGGCGACTTTATTCCAGAAAGTGCTGGCGGTGCAGCCCACTCGCCCGATAATCCGCTGGCAGCGCAGCATACTGCGGGCTGGCGTAAACGCGCAGATTACGTGTTGCCATCAAGTTATGGCCTGCGAATTATTGACGGTGGTGTCTTTTGGCCAGCAGAAGGCGAAGCCAAAGCGGAATTAGTGAGCGATCGCAAGCGCTCTTCCGACCACCGTTTAGTCTGGATTGACATCCAAATGCAGTAAATTTCACAAAAATGTCGTAGATTCATAAAAGTGTCACACAATGAAGCAATAATGACACCGCATGGAAACGACTAGGTGAAGTAGAATGTCACGAAAAATTTTGATTGTTGAAGACGAGGCGCCCATCCGCGAAATGTTGAGTTTTGTCATGGAGCAGCATGGCTATCAAGCGGTGGAAGCAAATGATTATCAAGTGGCCCTTGAGAAAATCGTTGAGCCTTTCCCTGATATGATTTTGTTGGACTGGATGTTGCCGGGAGGCTCGGGAATCCAGTTAGCGAAAAAGCTAAAAAGTGACGATTTTACCCGCAATATTCCGATCATCATGCTAACTGCGCGTGGTGAAGAAGAAGATAAAGTACGTGGTTTAGAAGTCGGTGCGGACGATTACATTACCAAACCCTTCTCACCAAAAGAATTGATGGCGCGCATGCGTGCGGTATTCCGCCGTGTCGCTCCAACGGCGTTGGACGAGCCATTAGAAATTGATGGTTTGAAGCTCGATCCGATTTCGCATCGGGTCTCGGCCTACAACGACCGTTTGGACATGGGGCCAACCGAATTTAAATTACTTCATTTCTTTATGACACACCCTGATCGCGTGTATAGTCGTGAGCAGTTACTCGACAACGTGTGGGGCACCAATGTCTATGTTGAAGACCGGACGGTGGACGTTCACATTCGTCGCTTACGCAAAGCGATTGAAATGCATGGCCATGACCGTATGGTACAGACCGTCCGTGGTGTCGGTTACCGCTTCTCAGCACGTTAATCAGCGACGGAGTCATCCTTATGGATAGGAAGTACTCCATCGTTTTCATTCTGCGCGGCTTTTTGTGGTACATCTTGCCATTAGCCGCGCTAGGATGGCTATTCGGTCACTTCTGGCAAATTCTAAGCCTCGGCCTGCTTGGTATCCTCGCTTGGCACTATTACTTCCAATACAAATTGGTGGACTGGCTATGGCATCGTCGTACGTTGCTGCCGCCAAGTGCGCCAGGTAGTTGGAGTTACATTTACGATGGCATTTATCGCACCCAGCGTCGCAGTCAACAGCGGCGGCGCGCGTTAGCACGTATCTTGCGTCGTTTTCGTGAAGCTTCTGAGGCGATCCCTGATGCAGCAATCGTGTTTCGCCATGACGGTGGTCTGATTTGGTGCAATAAGCTCGGGCAGTTTTATTTCGGTTTGAAATGGCCCGGCGATACCGGGATTCGTTTATCGAACTTGATTCGCCATCCAGAGTTTCTTAGTTATCTGCAAAAAGGTGATTTCAGCGAATCGATGTATTTGCCGTCACCCGTCCGCGAAGAAATTGAACTTGAAGTGCGCATCATGCCGTACAGCGATGATCAGTACCTACTGATGGCGCGCGACGTGACCCAAGTACGTCAGCTTGAGCAAATGCGTAAAGACTTCGTTGCCAACGTCTCGCACGAGCTGAAAACACCATTGACGGTGATGCAAGGCTATTTAGAAATGATGGCCGATGACGTTAGCGCAATGCCGCCGGCGTTGTTACAAAAAGCCGTGGCTGACATGAATGGGCAAAGCACGCGGATGCGCAATTTGGTCGATCAATTACTGTCATTGTCTCGTATTGATAGCGCCCGCGGTGATATTTTTGAGCGCGTGGTGGCTGTTCCGGAACTGTTAAAACGTCTACACCATGATGCTGAGCGTTTGAACGCCGACAAGCAGCACCAGTTAAACTTTGAGATTGCCGCTGAGTCGATGTATGGCCGCGAAGATGAGCTGCGTAGTGTGTTCTCAAACTTGATCACTAACGCGATTCACTACACGCCTGCCGGCGGTACCATTAAAGTGCGCTGGCATAAGGTGGGCGATCACATGGAGTTTAGTGTCGCCGATACTGGGCCGGGTATTCCTGCTGAACACATTCCGCGTTTGACCGAGCGGTTTTATCGTATTGATAAAGACCGCAACAGCAGCAAAGGTGGCTCAGGCCTTGGCCTCGCCATCGTGAAACAAGCGGTTGATCACCACCACTGTAAATTAAACATCGACTCGATCGTGGGTAAAGGCACGACCTTTACCGTTCGCGTCCCCGAAGAATTGATCGTTTCCCCAAAAGCCTAGGTGTGACAGATTTTTGGCAAAAAGATGACAGATTGTCGTCAAATGTCATTAAACTGTCACATTGACATTCTAAACTTCGCCATGTCATTTGAACAAAAGCTGAAACATCAGCATTGACACTTGGAGTCACTATGAACGTCAAATCAGTATTTCTCGCTTTAGGTTTAGCTGGTCTAGTTGCAACCTCTGCACACGCGCAGAAAGCGACAGACAACTTACCTGAATATGAAAAAGTCAGTGGATTATCTGGCAACTTATCGTCTGTAGGATCAGACACCTTAGCGAACATGATGACCTTCTGGGCAGAAGAGTTTAAACGCCTCTACCCGAACGTGAACATGCAAATTCAAGCTGCTGGCTCATCAACTGCGCCACCAGCGTTAACCGAAGGCACCTCAAACTTCGGGCCAATGAGCCGTGCGATGAAGTCGAAAGAAATTGAAGCTTTCGAAAAACGTCACGGTTACAAGCCCACACCTGTACGTGTCGCGATTGATGCCTTGGCAGTATTCGCACACAAAGATAACCCAATTCAGGGCATGACCATTGCTGAAGTTGATGCAGTCTTTAGTACCACACGTTTATGCGGTGCTACTGCAGAAGTACAGCGTTGGGGTGATTTAGGTTTACAAGGTAGCTGGGCAGGTCGCGACTTACAGTTGTATGGTCGTAACTCAGTTTCAGGCACCTACGGTTATTTTAAAGAAGTGGCGTTGTGTGACGGTGACTTCCGTGCCAACGTGAATGAGCAACCAGGTTCTGCATCAGTAGTACAGTCGGTTTCAACTTCATTAAACGCGATTGGTTACTCAGGTATCGGTTACCTTACTTCTGGTGTGAAAACCGTCCCATTAGCGGTCGAAGAAGGTGGTGAATACGTGGATGCAACCACTGAGAACGCGTTAGCAGGTAAGTACCCACTGTCACGTTTCCTCTACGTATACGTGAACAAGCACCCGAACAAGCCGCTTGACCCTGCAACAGCTGAGTTCTTACGCATGGTATTGTCGAAGACCGGTCAGCAAATTGTCGATAAAGACGGTTACATTCCGCTGCCACGCATGGTGGTAGAGCAAGAGCTAGAAAAGCTCGGTTTGAATTAAAACAAAAAGCCCGGCAGCCGCCGGGTTTTTTCTTTCAGCAACACCCCTTAAAATTTCAGTTTTATGACGGCCATGTAACAATACTGTCATAGTTGGTCTATATAATTCCCATTGTAAAACTTTAACTTGCACAACCACTCGAGGTTACGATGGCGGCAGTAAAACCCTCTATGGGGGCCAGCAATTACCGACTATTTAAAGACCGCGCCGCACGCTGGGGAGTCAGCTTTGGCGGCATTATGGTCTTGGTCGCGTTGTTGCTGATCTTCTTTTATTTGCTTTATGTAATTGAGCCGATTTTCCGTGGCGTAGAAGTCAATCACGTTCGCAGCTTTAAGAGTCCAAGCGAACAAGTGGTGGCAATGGGCATGGAAGAGCAGTCAGAAATTGGCTATCAGCTTACTGCCGACGGTGCGTTGGTTTACTTTGCTATGCAAGATAAGCCAGCGTCAGAGTGGCAGGCTGGACAAGAGCTTCTGCGCGCACAGCTTACTGAGCAAACGCCGACCGCGTTCACCAAAACGCAGCCACAGAACAATCGCTATGCGTTCGCCTTACCAGGTGGTTCGGTACAAATCGTGCAGCCGAAGTTTGCCTCGCGTTTTGTCGATGGCAAGCGTTACACCGAGCCACGTTTTGACGGCGTGAATGACGACGATATCTTGCAGGTTGATCCGCAGGGGCAGGACATTACCAAACTTGCCTACGAGTTTGATGGCGAGTCGAAATTATTCGCAATGCAAACCGTCGACGAACGCGTGTTGGTCAACTTCATTCAGGCCAAGCGCAACTTTTTAAGTGGTGCGGTTGAACTCAATTCTAAAGTCAGTGATTTGCCTATTGTGGGCGCGGTTGACGAATTACGCGTGACGCCTGATCTGCGCCAAGTGTTGGTACGTCAAGGCAACCGTTTCTGGGTGTTTGACGTAACGCGCAGTGGTGCGGTGCGTGAACGCCAGATGATTACCATCGACAGTCGTCAATACGGCAAAGTAACCAGTATGGCGTTACTTGCTGGCGCGAGTTCAGTGCTGTTTGGTCATGACAACGGTACTGTCAGTCAGTGGTTTGAAGTCGCTGGCAACGATGGTCGCCGGTACCAGTTTATCCGTGACTTCAAGGTTGCCGATAGTCCGGTTGAAGCCATTGTCGTGGAGTACTTCCGCCGGACGTTTTATACCATTGCGGGCAATGGTGAAATGGGAGTGTTCCATACCACTTCTGAAGCGGATTTGTATCGCGGCCACCCTGAAGCGCTGCAGGCTGAAAGCTTGGTGATTGACCCACGCGCCAATACCTTGTTAATGCAAACCGATAACGAATTGCATGTGTTCGACTTACACAATGAGCACCCAGAAGTTACGTGGAGTGGCTTGTGGCAGGAAGTGTGGTACGAAGGTTATCCAGAGCCTGATTATATTTGGCAGTCGACCTCGGGTTCAGATGACTTTGAGCCTAAGTTCAGCTTAGTGCCAATCTCGTTCGGTACTATCAAAGCGGCCGCATACGCCATGTTGTTTGCCGTACCTATCGGCTTGGCAGCAGCGATTTACACGGCGTACTTTATGTCGCCGGGCGTGCGTAAAGTGGTGAAACCGACCGTAGAAATTATGGAAGCCTTGCCAACGGTTATTTTGGGTTTCTTGGCGGGACTTTGGTTAGCGCCGGTAATTGAGCACTACTTGCCCGGCATTATTGCGGTGATTTTCCTCGTACCGCTGGCAATTATCCTGTTCGCCTTGATTGCTTCACGGTTACCGGCCAGCCTGCGTACGCGCTTTACTGATGGCCGTGCTGCACTGATTTTGGTGCCTGTCGTCGCTTTGGTCGGTTGGTTGTCGTTCCAGTTGTCGCCAGTGTTCGAGCAGTGGTTATTTGACGGCAACGTGCGTCAGTATTTGACCAACGAGCTTGGCATTACCTTTGACCAGCGCAACTCGCTTGTGGTGGGTATCGCGATGGGCTTTGCGGTTATCCCAACCATCTTCTCAATTGCCGAAGATGCGGTATTTAGTGTGCCGAAGCATTTATCGAACGGTTCTTTGGCGCTTGGCGCAACTACTTGGCAAACGCTGACCAAAGTGGTGTTGCTTACAGCGAGCCCAGGTATTTTCTCGGCCGTGATGATGGGGCTTGGTCGTGCCGTGGGTGAAACCATGATTGTCTTGATGGCGACCGGTAACACGCCAATCATGGACTGGAACATTTTCGAAGGTATGCGCACCTTGTCGGCCAACATTGCGGTCGAAATGCCAGAGTCAGAAGTGGGTAGTTCGCACTACCGCATCTTATTCTTGGCGGCGTTTGTACTGTTTGTTTTCACGTTCGCGTTTAACACTGTGGCTGAGCTTGTCCGCCAACGGTTACGCGACAAATATAGCTCGATGTAAGCGAGAGGATTTCCATGAAACAATGGTTTAACTCAGGAAAACCGTGGATTTGGCTCACCGCAGGTGCGGTCAGCGTTAGTCTCATTGCGGTCATCGGGCTGCTGATGTTAATTGGTGCACGCGGGTTATCGTTCTTCTGGCCAGCTGAAATTCACCAGATGGAAGTACGTGGCACCGATGGCACCGTTTCGACCGTGATTGGTGAAGTGTACGACACGGAAACCGTGCCGATGGAACGGTTGCGCGAGTCTGGTGTGCAGTTGGAGAATTACAACGAAGACACGCTCGAGCGTTGGTTGTTAAAAATCGGCAACCGTGAATACGTGCCTTTGGATTTCACGTGGGTGTTAGCTCCGCAGGTGATCAAAGACGAAACACCGGCTGATTTGGCGGTCTTGGAACGTTCAAAAGACGGTAACTTTTATGGTTACGTGGTGGACGTGCTCGAGAATGGCAATTCGGTGGTAAACGACGCTGATGTGCGTGACGTACTGCAACAACGTATTGACCGTGTGGTCGAGCTGAACGAGCAAGCGTCTGATCTGCAAGATTCAGAAATTGGTGCGATTAACTACGCGCTGAATAACTTGCGACTTGAGCGTCGTAGTTTAGAGTTGCAGGGGCAATTGACCAGCGAAGAAGAAGCGCGCATTAGCGCTGAAGAAGCGCAATTACGTGCCGATTATCAGGTGCTGGAGCAACAGCTGTTTGAACTGCGGGAACAAGCTAGCCGTGATGAAGTGGTGATGCGTGACATGCGTGGTGTCGAGCTGACCCTGCCGATGTATCGGATGTTGGCGGTGCACTTCCCGAATGACATGGGCTTCTTTGCCAAGTTAGGACATTTCTTTGTTCAAATTGGTAAGTTTGTCAGCGATGATCCGCGTGAAGCCAACACCGAAGGTGGGGTGTTCCCAGCGATTTTTGGTACCGTGTTCATGGTCTTGCTGATGTCAGTGATTGTGACGCCATTTGGTGTGATTGCGGCCATTTACTTACATGAATACGCGGGCAAAAATGCCATTACCCGCTTGATTCGTATCGCTGTGATCAACCTTGCCGGGGTACCCTCGATTGTGTACGGCGTGTTTGGTTTGGGCTTCTTTGTTTATATGGTCGGTGGCTCGCTGGATCAGTTGTTCTATCCGGAGGCCTTACCAAGCCCAACCTTTGGTACGCCAGGGGTGATGTGGGCAGCAATTACCTTGGCTATTTTGACCCTGCCGGTGGTGATTGTTTCGACCGAGGAAGGCTTGTCACGTATTCCAAGCACTTTGCGTGAAGGCAGTTTGGCGCTTGGCGCAACCAAGGCGGAAACCTTGTGGCGTATCATTATTCCGATGGCATCGCCAGCGATTATGACCGGCTTGATCTTAGCGGTCGCGCGTGCCGCCGGTGAGGTAGCGCCGCTGATGTTGGTGGGCGTGGTGAAGTCGGCACCGATGTTGCCAGTCGACGGTAACTTCCCGTACTTCCACTTGGATCGTAAATTTATGCACTTAGGCTTCCACATCTATGATGTTGGTTTCCAAAGTCCAAACGTAGAAGCTGCGCGTCCTTTGGTGTACGCCACTTCATTCTTGTTGGTGACCGTGATTGTCGGGTTAAACCTGACCGCCATTGGCGTTCGGAACCATCTACGTGAAAAATATCGCTCACTTGAGCATTAATTAACAGGCAGAGGCGAAAGGTCTTACTATGATTTCGGTAACTCCGACAAACCAACAGACAGAAAGTCTTGATTTGGACAACTTAACCGCGGCACAAACCGCGTTGGAAATTCGCAACCTGAATCTGCATTATGGCGATGCTCAAGCGCTGCATAACATTTCCATGGCGATTCCGAAGAACCGTGTGACGGCCTTCATCGGCCCGTCAGGTTGTGGTAAATCAACGCTCTTGCGTTGCATCAACCGCATGAATGATTTGGTTGAGATTTGTAAGGTCAGCGGTGAAATTCTGCTGCATGAAAAAAACATCTACGACAAAGATGTCGATGCCGCTGAATTGCGCCGTCGTGTCGGTATGGTGTTCCAGCGCCCGAACCCGTTCCCTAAGTCTATTTATGAGAACGTGGTCTATGGCATGCGTCTGCAAGGCGTCAACGATCGCCGTACCCTTGATGAAGTGGTCGAACGGTCATTGAAAGGTGCAGCACTTTGGGACGAAGTGAAAGATCGTTTGAATGCCAGTGCTTTTGGTCTTTCTGGCGGTCAGCAACAGCGTTTGGTGATTGCCCGTGCGATTGCGATTGAGCCTGAAGTATTGCTCTTGGACGAGCCAACCTCGGCGTTGGACCCAATCTCAACTTTGACCATTGAAGAGTTGATCACCGAGTTGAAAGAGCAGTATACGGTCGTCATTGTTACGCATAACATGCAACAAGCGGCGCGGGTTTCTGACCAAACGGCGTTTATGTATATGGGTAAGTTGATTGAGTACGCCGATACCAATACCTTATTCACCACACCAACGCAGAAGCAGACGGAAGATTACATCACCGGTCGTTACGGTTAATAGGAGAGGGGTATGGATAAGTTAAATATGAGCCGGCACATCTCCGGCAAGTTTAATGACGAGCTTGATGCAGTGCGTACCCAGGTGATGACCATGGGCGGCTTAGTTGAACAGCAACTGCGTGACTCGTTGTTGGCGATTGAGACCTCTGACCATGAACTGGCGGAGCAAATTCTGCAGCGTGATTATAAAATCAACGCCTTAGAAGTGCAGATAGATGAAGCTTGTGTGCAGATCATCGCCAAGCGCCAACCGGCGGCGAGCGACTTACGTTTGGTGATTGCGATTTTTAAAACCATCGCTGATCTCGAACGTATTGGTGACGAAGCTGAGCGCATCGCACGTGTTGCTTTGGAGAGCTTCAACAATGATCATCAGCAATTCTTGGTGAGCTTGGAAAATCTTGGTCAGCACGTGCTGAGCATGTTGCACGGTGTGCTTGATGCCTTCGCGCGGATGGACTTGGACAGCGCTTATGATGTGCACCAAATGGATGCGCAAGCGGACCGTCAGTACGAAGCCTTAACGCGTCAATTGATGACCTACATGATGGAAGACCCGCGTGGCATTCCAAAGGTGATGAATGTACTTTGGTCGGCGCGTTCGCTGGAGCGGATTGGTGACCGTTGTCAGAACATTGCTGAGTACATTATCTTCTTCGTGAAAGGTAAAGACGTACGTCACGTATCACCGGAGTCGATGGCGCGCGCGGTCGGCAAAAAAGAGCAAGATTAATCTCATGCTTGAGACGAGGGCGGCTGGCGACAATGGCCGACCCTCGTCGTCATTTTATCGCTTTCCATTGAGCCTTTCTCTGCGGTGTGTTTATACTGACGCCTCTTCAGATTGATGTTTTTGGAAAGGATGCCCAATGTTCCTTGTTGTTCCCACCCCACAAGCTGTTGCGGATTTGGTCAGCACACTTGTCTATCAACACATCAAAGCAAAACCTGCAGCGGTGCTCGGGCTCGCGACAGGCGGCACGATGGAGCCTATTTACGCGGCCTTGGTGGCAAAGCTGCAACAACAGCCGCTGCCATTGGAGAAGCTAACGACCTTTAATTTAGATGAGTACGTGGGCTTAAGCGCAGCACATCCGCAGAGTTACCATTACTTTATGCAGCAACATTTGTTTGCGCCGCTTGGGCTTGCACCGTCGCAAGTGCATTTGCCCGATGGTAATTGTCGCAACAGTGCGGAAGAATGCCAGGCGTATTCTGAGCAAATTGCCGCAGCGGGCGGTTTAGATCTGCAGTTGTTGGGGATTGGGAGCAATGGCCATATCGGTTTTAACGAGCCGGGCACCCCCTTCGATTGCAACACCCACGAGATTGAACTGACGGCACAAACACGGCAGGACAACTTACGTTTTTTTGCCGATGCGGCAGAGGTTCCGACCCACGCCATTACCATGGGGATCTGCGAGATCATGGCAGCGCGCGAAGTGATCTTAGTGGCCACAGGACAGCGCAAAGCTGACATCATCGCGCAACTCTATGCCAGTGGGGTGGATGAGCAATTACCGGCGTCGGTGTTGAAGCAACACCGTAATTTGAAAGTGATTATTGATGAGGACGCTGCGGCATTACTGCCAACGCATTTGCAACAGGCGGGCTAGTAAGGCGATTGGCGAGTCGATGGCAAACCACCGACTCGCGAACAGCTTAGTACAAGACACGTGCCCGTACGGTGCCATCGATAGCACGCAACGTCGCTAATAAATCATCAGCAATGCTGCTGCCTTTTGGCGTTTGAATGTCGATAACCACGTAACCGATATCCGCATCAGTTTGTAGGTACTGACCTGAAACGTTGATGTCTTGTTCGGCCAAAATTTGGTTGATTTTGGTCAAAATACCCGGCTTGTTGTGGTGAATGTGCAACAAGCGGCGTGCACCACCATGCGCGGGAAGTGATACTTCAGGGAAGTTCACTGCCGACAAGGTTGAGCCGTTATCTGAGTAGTGCGCCAGTTTACCAGCTACTTCCACCCCAATGTTCTCTTGGGCTTCCTGAGTTGAACCGCCCACATGTGGCGTTAACAAGCAGTTGTCGAATTCGCGCAGTGGCGAAATGAATTCGTCGTTGTTACTGCTCGGCTCGACCGGGAAAACGTCGATAGCAGCACCGGCGAGATGACCTGAACGCAGACCTTCAGCAAGCGCATCAATGTCGACCACGGTACCGCGTGAAGCGTTGATCAGTAACGCGCCAGGCTTCATTGCGGCAATTTGCTCAGGGCCGATCATCCACTGGGTTTGTGCTGTTTCTGGTACGTGTAACGTCACCACATCGGCTTGTGCCAAAAGCTGATCGAGGCTGCCAACGGCGTGGGCGTTGCCAAGCGGAAGCTTGGTTTCGATGTCATAAAAACGCACTTGCATACCGAGTTGCTCGGCCAAGATACTGAGCTGGCTACCAATATGGCCATAGCCGATAATGCCAAGCACTTTGCCACGGGCCTCATACGAGCCTGCTGCCGATTTATCCCAAGCCCCACGATGCGCAGCGGCGTTACGCTCAGGTACGCGGCGCAATAACATAATGATTTCAGCTAAGACCAGCTCGGCCACACTACGGGTGTTCGAGAACGGCGCGTTGAAGACGACGACACCGTGCTGACGTGCAGCTTTCAGATCGACTTGGTTGGTACCGATACAGAAACAACCGACGCCAATCAGTTTTTCCGCGGCGGCAAAGACTTTCTCAGTAAGGTGCGTACGCGAGCGAATGCCTAAAAAGTGCACATCTTTGATGCGCTCGCACAGCTCGTCTTCGTCCAATGAGGTTTTGACGTACTCGATAGAGTGGTAGCCCTGTTGTTTCAACACTTCTACTGCGCTGTCGTGTACTCCTTCGAGTAATAAGATTTTAATGCGTTCTTTCGCCAAAGATACTTGTGTCATGTCACTCACTTAATTGTTTGAATACCATTCTCATCAGCAACAATGGCGATGTTGGCGCCGCGTTGAGCGAAGAGACCGTTGGTTACCACACCAACAATTGAGTTCAGTTGTTGTTCAAGATGGATCGGATCGAGGATATCAAAGTTATGCACGTCGATGATCCAGTTGCCATTATCGGTGACAACACCTTCACGCCATACCGGGTCACCGCCAAGTTTGACGATCTCACGGCCAACGTAGGAACGTGCCATGGGCACCACTTCCACTGGAATTGGAAAGCTGCCAAGCCGACCCACTTGCTTGCTACTGTCGACAATACAGATAAAAGTATCAGCGACTGCGGCGATGATCTTTTCGCGTGTAAGCGCGCCACCGCCACCTTTAACCATGCGCAAATGCTCGTCAATTTCATCGGCACCATCAACGTAAATCGGAACTTCACTGACGGCATTCAGGTCCAGCACAGGAATGCCATGCTGTTTTAAACGCGCGGTGGAGGCTTCAGAACTTGAAACCGCAGCATCGATATCGTCTTTGATTTCGGCCAGTAAGTCGATGAAGTAATTGACGGTCGAACCTGTGCCAATGCCAATTACCGCTTGCTTGGGTAATTGTTCTTTGACAAGGTCAAAAGCTGCTTGTGCAGCACGTTGTTTGAGCTGTTCTTGGGAGGTAGCCATGCCTGCTTCCTGAGTGAGTGGGCTATGGCGTTTTAGTATACAAGTTTAGCGCCTAAAGTCCCACACTTTTGCAGGGCAAATTACCCTTGGTAACGGCACGTCCCAACTGGCGGTCGGCAACTGTTCGACAAATTGTTCGTCCAGCGCTAAACCAATCGGTTGCAAATTCGGGAAATGACCCGCGCGCCAACCGGCCAAGGTACGGTCATAGAAACCACCCCCCATGCCCATGCGGTTGCCTTGCGCGTCAAACCCGACCAAAGGTACCAACAGAATGTCGACCTGTTGCAAGGGCACCACATCTTGGCAGCGCAGCGCTGGCTCTGGAATGTTGTAGTCGTTGCGATGCCATTGGGTGTTGTCATCGGTATGCAGTAACAGCAAATGGCGCGGCACAATGGGGTGTAGTACCGGTAGTGCCAATTGATGACCGGCCGCCTGCAAGGTGGCGTTGATACGTTGGGTCGGTAGCTCTGCACGGACACTGTAGTAGCTGCCAATGCGACAAGGCTGCTGGAGCTCTGGCAGCGCGAGGAGCTGGCGTTCAACCGCATGTTCTGCAGCAAGGCGCTCGGCGCTGGTGAGTTGGCCACGTCTGGTGAGCAACTGTTTGCGCAATTGCTGTCGTTCGGAGTCGCTGCTATTCTGAGTGAAATTCTTTTTCATAGAGTGAGTTATAGCATGATGAAACGGTTCCTGACTACGCTTGTTTCAGCCTCAGCACTAGTGGCAACCAGCTTCGTGGCAGCCGCACCACCCAAAGCTCCAGCGCGCGGTGAGCAAGGTGAAGGGCCGTATCAGCGCTTGATCTTACGCGGGGTGAATTTGATTAATGGCGAAGGGGCGCCCATGCAAGGGCCGGTCGATATTGTTATCGAAAATGACCGGATCAAGAACGTGGTGAGTGTTGGGCATCCGGGCGTGCCCATTTTGCCAGAACGTCGCCCTAAGGCTGGCCCCAATGACAAAGAAATGGATCTGACGGGTCACTACGTATTGCCCGGGTTGGTGGAAATGCACGGTCATATTGGTGGTTCGGCCGAGGGCATTCCGGCCGAATACGTGTTGAAACTATGGTTGGCGCACGGCATCACTACAGTGCGTGAACCGGGCAGTTTTAACGGCCTTGAGTGGACTAAGTGGCATCAACAGCAAGCAGCTGAGAACAGCATTGTCGCGCCCCGTATTATTCCCTATGTCGGGTATGGTATGGGGGCCGAAGAGCCGATCTTTAAACCTGAGCAAGCCCGTGACTGGGTGCGTGGTATTAAGCGCCAAGGCGCAAGCGGCATTAAGTTTTTTGGTGCGCGCCCTGAGATCATTGCGGCGGCGTTAGATGAAGCGCAAAAGCAAGGGCTCGGTACCATGATGCACCACGCCCAGTTAAATGTGGTGCGTACCAATGTGGTCGACTCGGCGCGGCTCGGGTTGGATAGTATGGAGCATTGGTATGGTTTACCTGAGGCCTTGTTCACCGAGCAAGTGATTCAAGATTACCCGGTCGATTATAACTACAACAATGAACAAGATCGCTTTGCCGCAGCGGGGCGCTTGTGGGCGCAAGCTGCGGAGCCGGGCAGTGAGCGTTGGAATGCGGTGCGTGATGAATTGATTGCGCTCGACTTTACCATCAACCCAACCTTAACCATTTATGAAGCCAGTCGCGATTTAATGCGCGAGCGTCAAGCGATTTGGCATGATGAGTATACGTTGCCGCAGTTGTGGGACTTCTTTGAGCCAAGCCGCTATGCCCATGGTTCGTACTGGTTCGATTGGACCACCGAAGAAGAAGTTGCGTGGCGCAAGAACTACCAGAAGTGGATGCAGTTCTTGAATGATTTTCATGATCACGGCGGCCGTATTACCACAGGCTCGGATGCTGGCTACATTTACAAAATCTATGGTTTTGGTTTTGTGCGTGAGTTGGAATTGTTACGTGAAGCTGGCTTGAACCCATTAGAAGTGGTGCAAGCGGCGACCCTAAATGGCGCCGAAGCTCTGGGTCTTGAACACGACATTGGCAGTATTGTGCCGGGCAAAAAAGCGGATTTAGTGGTGGTGGCTGAAAACCCTTTAGCCAACTTTAAAGTGCTGTACGGCACAGGTCACTTCAAACTTGACGACAACAACCAGCCGATGCGTACCAAAGGCGTTCGCTACACCATCAAAGATGGCATTGTTTATGACGCACAAGAGTTGTTAAGCGATGTGCGCCAGATTGTGGCTGACGCGAAGAAAGGGTGATCACCCAAGGTGCCGCTGCGTGCTTTGGCCCTTGAACCCACTGGTTCAAGGCGGGGCGCAATCTAGCGGCCGTAGGCTTCTCGATACGGGTCGAGCTTGCTCAATAGCCGTTCGGTGAGCCCCTGGACTGATGACATCGGCTCAGGGACATTAGCGTGCTGGCGCACACCCCAGGTGATCCTAACTGGTTACGATTTGTTGTGACGACCCGGACGCTGGTCACTGGTGACTTGCTCAAGGGTCTCTTGCAGCAATTTAATTTTTTCCTCGAGTTCACGAATGCGCTGCTGTTGTTCGTGCTCAAGACGCGCGCCTTCATGACATAAGTTCAATGCTGCCATGACCGCGATTTGTTCTGGGTGGCTAAGGCGCGTGGCCTGCCGAATCTGTCCTAGTTTATGATTCAGCTTGTCCGCCGCTTGCTGCAAAGCTATTTCTTGTCCCTCGGGACAATTCACTTTGTAGTAACGGTCCATCAACTTGATGTCCATGGTGCGTTGACTCATGTCGGAGATTCCTTGCTGATTAATTAACGACGTCGGGCGCTATTATGACATGCCTTGTGGGGCGTTGTCAGCTAGCCTGAAAGGTTTGACAGTGGTAGGATGCTTAGCAACGTAAAGTAATGGAAAAGTGACGCATGTCAGATAAGAAAATTGAATCATCACAGGATCAAACCAGTTCCCAACGCTATGACCGCCTCACTGAGCTGTTTGAGCGTAGCGGTTTGTTGTCCAATGCCGCTGAAATTCATGGCTTGTTGACCGGCATGGTCGCAGGCGGGGCGAGCATTGAAGGCGAACAATGGTTATTGCTACTTAGTGATTTGATTAACGATGGGCAGTCGTTGCCGCCAGCAGTGCGCGAAACGATTAAAGAATTGGCCGCAGAAAGCTGCGCCAGCCTGCATGACCCAGATCTTGGCTTCCAACTCGAACTACCCAGTGATCACGCGCCATTGCAAGAGCGGTTGCAGGCACTGACAGCATGGGTACAGTCATTCTTGGTGGGGTTTGGGGTGAATCAGACCAACCTCGCGGGCCTGTCAGAAGACTTGCGTGAAGCCATTGATGACATGGTTGAAATTGCCAAATTAGATCTCGAAGTCGACGACGACGAAGAAGCTGAGCGCGCTTATTTTGAGATTGTGGAGTACTTGCGTATTTCCGCAATGTTGTGCTTTAACGAGCTGGGCAAAAACGCCAATACGGAATGCAAGACCAATAAAACTTTACACTAATTTTGCAGCTTACGAATAACTGAGAGAGCGAGGTCCACATGGCGGTTACGTTGCCACGTTCTGAGTATCAACAGCGCCGCAAGGCGCTGCTCCAATGGCTGGCGGAGCAACCGCAAACGGCCATCGCGATTATCCCCGGCGCGAGCTTACAAACGCGCAGTAATGACACCGAGTATCCATTTCGACAAAACAGCGATTTTTATTACCTGACCGGTTTCAACGAGCCTGACGCTTGTTTGGTGTTGGCGCCCCATGCCGACTGCCAAGTACAACTGTTCTGCCAAGCTAAAGATCCCCAGCAAGAAGTATGGCACGGCCGTCGGCTGGGGACAGCCGCTGCGGTTGCAACGCTTGGCGTTGATGTGGCCTATGACGCTGATGACCTCGATGAACATTTACTGCATTTGTTTGATGGGGTGGAACTGGTGTTTACCGACCATGACAACCAAGCTTTTACCGCGCATTGCCAAGAACTGGCGGCGGAACTGCGCCAACAAGCGCGGCGCGGCGTGTACCCGCCGTCGCAGTGGCAGCATTTGTCGCCGTGGTTGCATGCTCAGCGCTTACGCAAGTCAGACGCTGAAATTGCGGTGATGCGTGAAGCTGCGCGTATTAGTGTTGACGCCCATAAGCGCGCCATGCGTTTTGCCGCACCGGGACGTTTTGAGTATCAAGTCGCGGCTGAGTTAGAGCATGAATTTGTCATGCAAGGCGCTGCCGCTGCAGCCTATGGCACCATTTGCGGCAGTGGCGACAATGCCTGCATTTTGCATTACACCGAAAATAGCGCGGTAATGGGTGACGGTGATTTGTTGCTGATTGACGCTGGCGCTGAGTATCAGGGCTATGCCGCGGATATTACCCGTACCTTTCCAGTGAATGGGCGTTTTAGTGATGATCAGCGCGCCTTGTATGAATGGGTGCTGAAAGCACAAGAAGCGGCGTTGGCGACGGTGAAGCCCGGCTCGACCCTTGAGCGTGCGCATGAAGCCGCCGCCTTTGTGATCACCGAAGGTTTAGTGGCGCTGGGTATTTTACAAGGCAAAGTGAATGCGCACTGGCAGCAAGCGAGCTATCGGCGTTTCTTTATTCATGGCTTAGGCCACTGGTTAGGTCTCGATGTTCATGACGTAGGTCAAGCTCCGCAAACGGATAAAGTGTTACCGTTCGAGCCCGGTATGGTGATTACCGTTGAGCCTGGCGTGTATATTCCGGTGGATGCCGAAGACATTGATCCGCGTTGGCGTGGCTTAGGTATTCGTATTGAAGATGACGTGGTAATCACCGCAGATGGTTATGAGAACCTCACCGATGAGGTTCCAAAAACAGTGGCAGAGATTGAAGCGTGGATGCAAAGCAAGTAACTCATGATGTGATAATTGCTGGTGGCGGCCTTGTCGGTTCGTTGGCTGCAGTGCTGTTGGCTCGACAACGGCCTGACCTTTCGATTGTGGTGGTAGAACCACAACCGCAGGGACCTGTGCCTGATAAGCGCACCATAGCGCTTGCGGCGGCAACCGTTGGTTTGCTGCAGCGCCAACAGTTGTGGCAGCCGTTGACAGAGGTGTCCGAAGCGATTCAGCACATTCATGTGAGTGATCGTGGTTACCTAGGTGCCACCCGTTTGCACGCTGAACAAGAAGGCGTTGCGGCACTGGGACAAGTGGTACCGGCTGCCGCACTGAATCGCGTGCTTTATGATGCCATCGCCGAGCTCGCCAATGTGACTTGGTTCGCCGGTGCGCGCGTGAGTCAACTTGAGCAACACAGCGACTTTGTTGCCGTTACACTTGCCGGTGAGACTGAGCTTCAGCAACTGGCTGGCCGTTTAGTGGTTGCCGCAGATGGACAGCAGTCGTTTGTCCGCGAAGCCGTTGGTATTCAGATGCAGACCACCGACTACGGGCAGGTTGGCATTATTGCTAATGTGCAGCTGGAACGTGATATGGACGGTTGGGCCTACGAGCGCTTTACCGAGACAGGTCCGCTGGCGCTGCTACCTCTGCCGAACAAACAAGCATCACTGGTGTGGAGTGTCACCGAAGCGCAAGCAGAGGTGATGCAACAGTGGTCAGCGGCGACTTTTGTCGCTGAATTACAACAAGCGTTTGGCTATCGTGCTGGGCGTATTCTTAGTGTCGGCGAGCGTTTTCAGTACCCGCTGAAGTTACATCTTGCGGAGCGTAGCGTTGCCCATCGCGTGGTGGTGATTGGTAATGCGTCGCATACCTTGCACCCGATTGCTGGGCAGGGCTTTAATCTTGGCGTGCGTGATGCCATCTGCTTGAGTCAGCAATTGGCGCACGCGACCGACGTTGGCAGTTACACCACGCTGGCCGATTACTGGCAACAACGCGAAGGTGATTACAACAGCATTATTGGCTTAACCGATATGCTGGTGCGCGGTTTCTCTAATCAGCACTGGCCGCTGACCTGTGCCCGTAACCTCGCCTTACTGGGCTTAGATGCCTTACCGCCATTACGCCAAGCTTTCGCCCGTCGCACCATGGGCTTAGCGCAAATGCCAAGCGGCGTTCGCGCGCAGGAGAAGTAACATGACCCAACACTTTATTATTGTCGGTGGCGGCATGATTGGCTTAGCCAGCGCCATTGGCTTGCGTCAGCAAGGCCATCGGGTCACCTTGCTCGAGCGCGGTCCAGCGCCGAGTTACAGTGACAGCACTGAATTACGGGTGAGCGCCATTGCCCACCATAGTCGTGATTTATTAACGCAATTAGGCGTCTGGCAACAGTTGCCGCAACAGCGTCTTGGTCCTTATACCGCAATGGAAGTTTGGGACCACGATAGCTTCGGGCGCATTCACTTTCATGCCGGCGAAGTGCAGCAAGATGATCTTGGTGCCATTGTCGAAAACCGCGTACTGGAACATCATTTGTGGCAGCGCGCCGCCGAAGTTGGGGTTGAGTTACGCCCAGAGACGACCGTGACCGCGCATGAAATCAGTGCCGACCAGGTCAGTGTGACTGCGGGTGGCAGCACGATCGTTGGCGACTACCTGATTGCCGCCGATGGTAACCGTTCGCCATTACGGCAAGCGGCAGGTTTGCCGATCACCTATTGGGATTATGAACAAACTGGCTGCGTGGCGGTGATCCGTTGTGCACAACCTCACGGTGGTTGCGCCCGACAGGTGTTTTTACCCACAGGCCCGGTCGCGTGGCTGCCGTTAGGTGAGCCTAATTTAGTCTCCTTAGTATGGTCGGCGGACGATGCCTTGGCTGACGAACTACGGGAACTTGACGATCAAGCCTTTGCCAACCGTTTGCAAGCCGTCAGTGACCAAGCCCTTGGCCAACTGGAAGTGGTGTCCGCGCGAGGGTATTTCCCATTACGCATGCAATACGCCCAGCAGTGGGTACAGCAGCGCTTGCTGTTGATTGGTGATGCTGCCCATAGTATTCATCCGCTGGCGGGGCAGGGCGCGAACCTAGGTTTTGGCGATGTGATTGCCTTGCTTGAGGTGACCGCCAATGACTTCGCGCACAAAGAGCTGCGCAATTGGGAACGTGAGCGTAAAGTGGCGGCGGTGCAAATGATCAGCGCCATGGAAAGCTTCAAGCGCGGCTTTGGTAGTGCTAATCCATTGCTGAAAGTGGTGCGCGGGATTGGTTTTCGCGTGGCCGATAAGGTTGGCCCACTCAAGCGTTTGTTAGTGCAGGCCGCGTTAGGCTAACCCAATCTTAAATCCGTTCCTGAATAAACTGTGCCAATTGTTGCGCTGCTGAGTTTTCAGCGGCGCGGTTGGACAACATCACGCCAACCTCTCCTAATTCTGGCAACGCCGTGCCATCGGCCGTGCGATGCAACTTCTCCAAATGGCTCGGCAGGGTACTTTGTGCCAGCACCGTAATGCCAAGGCCGCTTTCAATGGCCGCCGTAAGACCACTAAAGTCAGTGTTGGTATAGGTAATCCGCGAGGCGATGCCGGTTTGCCGCAAAGCGCGCAGGGCGCGACGGCGATAAATACAACCTTCAGGTGCCACCACCAAAGGCAGCGGCGATGGCAACAGCTGACTTTCCGTGTTGCCGACCCACACCAAAGGCTCTTGCCGCAGCTCTAACCATTGCATGGGGTTGACCAATTGCGCGGCATCTTGGCCGCCTTGCTCGGTTAAGGCAATGATGACATCAAAGTCATCGGCATTGGCAACCAGCTGCCGACTCAGCGCTGAAGTTACCTCCAAAGAAACGTTCGGATAGCCTTGCGCAAATTGCCCCAAGACTTGCGGCAATAACTTGCTGGCAAACTCACTGGTAAGACCTAAGCGGACGCGGCCGCTGAGTTCGGGCTCGGTGAGCCGCGCAATAATTTGGTCATTCAAGTTGAGCATGGCGCGGGCGGTATCGAGTAACTCGGCACCAGCGGTAGTGAGCTGAATACGACCGCCGGTACGGGCGTATAAACGCACTCCTAACATTTCTTCAAGTCTTTGTAATTGCAGGCTTATTGCTGGTTGTGAACGGCCGAGTTGTTGCCCGGCAGCAGTGAAGCTTTGTAGCTCATAAACACTCACAAACGCACGTAAACTATCCATGGGTAACTGTTGCATGGCATCGCCTTAGTATTTGCAAAAACAATAGTAAGAAAAACATTATTTGGAAAACTTATAATAGCATAAGGAATTTTAATTTGTTGCCAGCGTGTTTGAGTCTTATAATTGCGCCATCATTTTTCTGGATAACAGGACATTGTCGTCATGGCAAATCGTACTCCTCTTTATGATGCTCACGTAAAAGCGGGCGCAAAAATGGTCGACTTTCACGGCTGGGATATGCCGCTGAATTATGGTTCGCAAATTGAAGAGCACAATGCTGTGCGTCAAGACTCAGGCGTCTTTGATGTGTCACACATGACCATCGTTGATGTGGCCGGTTTGCAAGCCAAAGCCTTTTTACGCAAGTTACTCGCCAACGATATCGCCAAAGTTTCCGTGCCAGGAAAAGCACAATACAGCGCGATGTTGAACGAAAAAGGCGGCGTGATTGACGACTTGATCGTGTACTTCTTCTCTGACGAATCGTTCCGCTTGGTGGTCAACTCAGCGACCCGCGAGCGCGACATGGCGTGGATTGACGCGGTAGCGAAAAGCTTCCAAGTCACCATCACTGAACAAACTGAACTTGGCATGCTGGCGCTGCAAGGCCCGAAAGCTGCCGACAAGTTGAAGTTGGTGCTGGGTGCTGAAGCCTTTGCACAGGTTGATGGCATGAAGCCATTTATGTCGGAACAAGTAGGCGACTTCTTTATCGCGACCACAGGTTACACCGGCGAAGCAGGCTACGAAATCGTGGTACCTGCGCACGCACTGGAAAAGTTGTGGGACGACCTATTGAACGTTGGCGTACAGCCTTGTGGTCTTGGCGCGCGTGATACTTTGCGTTTAGAAGCCGGCATGAACCTGTACGGTCAAGATATGGATGAGAATGTCACACCACTTGAAGCCAACATGGGCTGGAGTGTGGCGTTTGAACCAAGCGACCGCGACTTTATTGGCCGTGAAGCGCTAGAGAAACAAAAAGCCGAAGGCCACGACAAGTTGGTCGGTTTGGTAATGCGCGAGAAAGGCGTATTGCGTCAAGGTTTGAAAGTAGTTGTGGACGGTGGTGAAGGCGTGATCACGTCAGGTACCTTCTCACCAACCCTTGGTTTTTCGATTGCCATGGCACGCGTACCGAACTCAGTTGGCGACACCGCTGAAGTGGAAATGCGCAAGAAATTCGTTACAGTTAGCGTGGTGAAGCCTGGCTTCGTCCGCAACGGTAAGGCCTTGGTTTAAGCACTTATTACGCAGAACAACTAACCTGAGGATCAGAACATGAGCTCAATTCCTAAAGAGTTAAAATACGCATCGACGCACGAGTGGGTACGTAACGAAGGCGACGGTACCTTCACCGTAGGTATCAGCGAGCACGCACAAGACTTGCTTGGCGATATGGTATTTGTTGAGTTGCCAGAAGTGGGCGACACCGTATCTGCAGGTGACGACGTAGCGGTTGCTGAGTCAGTCAAAGCTGCATCAGACATCTACGCGCCAATCGCTGGTGAAATTGTTGCGATCAACGAAGAACTCGAAGACGCACCAGAAACCGTAAACAGCGACCCATATGGCGACGGTTGGTTGTTCCGTATTAAGGCGGAAGACCCGTCTGAAGTTGAAAGCTTGCTTGACGCTGAAGGCTATCAAGCAGTTATCGACGAAGACTAAGTTAGCAATGGAATGCACAAACCCCGGTCACTTACGCCGGGGTTTTGCTTTCCTAACCCTATCGTTATACCCCTGTACCATCTGAATAAAGGGACGAGAAGTAAATGACCAAAGCAACGCTTAAGCAGTTAGAGAATCATGGCGAGTTTATTGGCCGTCACATTGGCCCAAGCGCCGATGAACAGGCTGAAATGCTGGCCGAATTAGGTGTAGATTCACTCGCAGCCTTAACCAAGGACACGGTGCCAGAGAACATCCTACGCGATGACTTCTTACAAGTTGGTGAGCCAATGTCTGAGGTTGAAGCCTTAGCGAAGCTCCAAGGCATTGCCAAGAAGAACAAAGTTCTGACCTCGTTCATTGGTATGGGGTACTACGACACTTTAGTGCCGAACGTTATCTTACGTAACGTCTTGGAAAACCCAGGTTGGTACACGGCATACACGCCGTACCAGCCAGAAGTGGCCCAAGGTCGCTTAGAAGCGATTTTGAACTTCCAGCAAATGACCATCGACTTGACCGGCCTAGAGCTCGCCAGCGCGTCATTGTTGGACGAAGCGACCGCTGCCGCTGAAGCAATGGCAATGGCCAAGCGCGTCAGCAAAAGCAAAGCAATGGCGTACTTCGTTGCTGACAACGTGTACCCACAAACTATCGACGTGGTGAAAACCCGCGCCGAGATGTTTGGCTTTGAAGTGATCGTTGCACCAGCAAGCGAAGCGCCACAACACGACGTGTTCGGTGCTTTGTTCCAGTACCCAGACCGTTTCGGTGAGTTGCACTCACTGGAGCATTTGATTGCTGCGGTACAAGAGAAGAAAGGTGTGGTTGCGGTTGCTGCCGACATCATGAGCTTGGTGATGTTGAAGTCACCGGGTGAAATGGGTGCTGACATGGTACTTGGTTCGGCGCAGCGTTTCGGCGTACCTATGGGTTACGGCGGTCCTCACGCAGCGTTCTTCGCGACCCGTGATAAGTACAAGCGTTCATTGCCTGGCCGTATTATCGGCGTCTCGAAAGACTCACGCGGCAACCTGGCGTTGCGGATGGCAATGCAAACCCGCGAACAGCACATCCGTCGTGACAAAGCGAACTCAAACATTTGTACCGCGCAGGTATTGTTGGCCAACATGGCGTCGTTCTACGCCGTGTATCACGGTCCACAAGGCTTGCGTACCATCGCTGAGCGTATCCACCGCTTAACTGACATCGTTGCACTAGGCTTGCAAGAGAAAGGCGTGAAAGTGGTCAACAACCACTGGTTCGACACCTTAACCTTCAAACTTGAAGGCAGCGAAGACGCGATCATCAAACGTGCGGTTGAGCACGGGTTGAACTTACGTGTCGACGGTGACAACCAGTTCGGCGTGAGCTTGGACGAAGCGAAAACCCGTGCCGACGTTGAGAACCTGTTCACTGCCTTGTTTGGCGATGACCACGGTCTTGAGTTGGACGTGCTAGATTCACGTGCCGCTTCAGGTGACGTGAATTCAATTCCAGCCGCCTTGCAGCGTGAAAGCGAGATTCTTACCCACGAAGTATTTAACTCGCACCACTCAGAAACTGAGATGCTGCGCTACATCAAAAAGCTTGAGAACAAAGACTTAAGCTTGAACCACAGCATGATTTCATTGGGCTCATGTACGATGAAGTTGAACGCCACTGCTGAGATGATCCCGATCACTTGGCCGGAGTTTGGTCAGTTGCACCCATTCTGCCCAGAAGATCAAGCTGCCGGTTATCACGAAATGCTGCAGTTGTTGTCGACTTGGTTGGTCGATATTACCGGTTATGACGTGATGTCATTGCAACCGAACTCAGGTGCACAAGGTGAGTACGCGGGTCTTCTGACCATTCAGAAGTACCACATGAGCAATGGCGAAGGCCATCGTAACATCTGCTTGATCCCAAGTTCTGCGCACGGTACCAACCCGGCGTCAGCACAGATGATGAGCATGAAGATTGTGGTGGTTGAGTGTGACAAGAACGGTAACATCAATCTTGACGATTTCCGCGCCAAAGCTGAAGAAGCGGGCGAGAACTTGTCATGCGCTATGGTCACTTACCCATCGACCCACGGTGTGTACGAAGAGGGCATTCGTGCCGTGTGTGACATCGTGCATGAGTTCGGTGGTCAGGTGTACCTTGACGGTGCCAACATGAACGCTCAAGTGGGCGTAACCTCACCAGGTTACATCGGTGCCGACGTGTCGCACTTGAACCTACACAAAACCTTCTGTATTCCACACGGCGGTGGTGGTCCTGGTATGGGTCCTATCGGTGTGAAGAAGCACTTAGCGCCGTTCTTACCGAACCACAGCGTAGTGCCAATTCATGGTCCGGGCTTGAACAACGGTGCCGTGTCAGCAGCGCCATACGGCAGTGCAAGCATTTTGCCTATCTCGTGGATGTACATTGCCATGATGGGCTCACGCGGTTTGCGTAAAGCGACTGAAGTGGCGATTTTGAACGCCAACTACATCGCTAAGAAGTTGAGCGGTCACTACCCAATCTTGTACAAAGGCCGTAACGACCGCGTTGCGCACGAGTGCATCATCGACTTGCGCCCGTTGAAAGAAGGTTCTGAAGTGACTGAGCTCGACATCGCCAAACGTTTGCAAGACTATGGTTTCCACTCACCAACCATGAGCTTCCCGGTTGCGGGCACCTTGATGGTTGAGCCGACCGAGTCTGAGTCAAAAGTTGAAATCGACCGTTTCATTGAAGCGATGATCGGCATCCGTGAAGAAGTGCGTAAAGTTGAAAGCGGCGAATGGCCGAAAGACAACAACCCACTGCACCACGCGCCACATACGCTTGCAGACATTACCGACAGCAACTGGGATCGTCCATACGATCGCATCACAGCCGTCTACCCAGTGCCTGCAGTGGCCCAGAACAAGTTCTGGCCAAGCGTAAACCGCATCGACGATGTGTACGGCGACCGCAACCTCATGTGCAGCTGCCCCGCGGTGGACAGCTACCGGTAGGTTTGGTTGCAAAGCTAAATAATGAAAAGCCCACATTTGTGGGCTTTTTTGTGTCTGTATATGGCTGCTTTGTGCCAGGTATAGTCATTCGACCCTGGTCACTTATACTCAATAGTGTTCAGGTATGTGCTTGCTGTTTACGACTAATGTGCCAGCATCATTTTAATGATCTCCGCTTTTCCTTCGAAGCAGCAAGCACCTTTACTCTACAACGAATACTCAGGGCTCGCTTTACACGACTGTCTATATTTATTTCGCAGAGTAAAGATACATAGCGAACTTAAAGTTAGGGGGACGTCATGGTCGATCAAACAGCTAAATTCTCTGCATTCATAGGCCTGGATTGGGCTAATCAAAAGCACGATGTTTGCGTTCAAGCTGGTGCAAACGGAAAGCGTAGGTTCGAGGTGATTAAGAATACTCCGGAGTTTCTGGAGTGCTGGTTAAACGAGCTTCATAGTGAGGTTGGTGGCAATATCGCCGTAGCTGTTGAACTGACACGAGGTCCGATTGTTTATCTACTTCAGAAATATCCGTTTATAACCGTGTTCCCAATTCATGCGTTGTCACTCGCCCGCTATAGACAAGCATTTGCTCCTAGCGGCGCAAAAGATGACCCCACCGACGCGGAAATAGCTTTAGACTTAATGTTGAAATATCCATCTAAAGTAAAACCTCTCAAACCCAGCAGTAACGAAGTGAGAGTACTGTCTCATCTTGTAGAGCAGCGTCGTTTGCTTGTTGAGGATAAGCGGCGATTTGTTAATCGATTAATAAACGCTTTAAAGCAATATTATTCTCAACCGCTGGAATGGTTCTCTCACAGAGACAGTGATTTGTTTTGTGACTTTCTCCTGCGTTGGCCGTCACTACAAGAACTCAAACGCTCTCGCGAAAACACGATACGGGAGTTCTTTAAAAGTCGCGGAGGCAACGCGGTTTCGCTTACAGAAAAGCGCCTTGAAGCTATCGCGGCAGCTGTACCTCTCACGCATGATGAAGCAGTAATTCAAGCTCACAAACGCTTTGTCCAGTCAGTCATTAAGCAATTGAAAGTTACCATCGACAATATCCGAACTTACGATTCAGAAATCCGCACGTTGTTTGAACAAATGCCGGATGCAGCTATTTTTAGCTCTTTACCAGGAACTGGCCCTTGTTTGGCGCCCCGACTCCTTGCTGCTATCGGTGACGATAGAGAGCGCTTCAGCACTGCACAACAGCTGCAAAATTTTGCCGGGCTCTCTCCCGTAACAGAAAGAAGTGGTAAAAAAAGTTGGGTTCATTGGCGTTGGCAATGCTCGAAATTTGTCAGACAAAGCTTTGTTGAATGGGCTGCTAAAAGTGTCCATCAATCCTATTGGGCTGGACTTTATTATCAACA
>NZ_AUHL01000008.1 GCF_000423165.1 Pseudidiomarina sediminum DSM 21906
GAAATTGATAAAGTGTACGAAGAGACCGTCAGTGGTAGTTGGAAAGTTTATTTAGATGATTTTGCAATTATTAGTTTTAGTCAGGAGAGTGGGTACCGAATAAGTTATCTTCATAAGGACCGCTTAGGAAGTGCTCTCACGTTTAGTGACGATCAAGGACAGGTTGTTGGCCGACGGCATTATGATGCATTTGGTAAACCGCGGACAATGGGAGGGCAGCAGATGGAGCCGGGCTATCGCCCTCGTCTAGCGAACGTTATGGCGTTTGGTGGGATCGAGAACATAGCTCTCACGCGACGTGGTTTTACGGACCATCTTCACTTGGATGAGCTAGAGCTAATTCATATGAACGGGCGGGTGTATGATTATAATCTGGGGCGGTTTATGAGTGTCGATCCCTTTGTACAAGCGCCGGATAACAGCCAGAGCCTGAATCCCTACAGTTATTTGATGAACAATCCGCTAGCGGGAACAGACCCGAGTGGTTATATTGGATGTACAGCCTCACGTATTGAATCTGTCTGTGGGCGTTTAGAGCTGAATCATGGTGGTAGTCAGGAGTCACTGGGCTCACCCACTCTAGCAGCTGCGGGAAGTAACGGTAGCAGCACCACGACCTCGGCACCGCCTACACATAGCGAAGCGGTAGACATCAATACGCAGGAGCGAGAGGCAATTGGTGGGCCTGGGGAGGTTGGTACCAGTGGAGAGTCGGCACTTATTGCCGCAGGTCAAGCTGCCGCAGACGACCTTGGCAACTCAAGTCAAAAAGCATCAACTGTGGCCGAGGGATGTAATGGTATTAAGTGTAGGGCTGAAACATATTACGGTTATCAAGCTGCGCTGGATATGACAGGGAAGTGTGACGGCTGCGTATGGTTCGGTGTTGCTGGTGATATGGCCTCACTGCTCTACAAGGGTTATGACATGATTCCCGGTGATTTTATCGGCAACGGTGGCTGGAGTACCGACTCCTTTATGAATTCTACAAATGCATTTCTATTTCCGCACAATACGGATAATTATCTAAGCCTCATGAGGGGTGGCAGCATAAGTGGACTTGAGGGGCTTTCAGGTAAGTCGCTGGATGTGGCGCTTGTTGGCTTTGAGCAGCGATTAGTTCAGGGGCAGTTGGATAAATTCAAATCTAGCAACCCTTCAGGGTACAACTCAATGATTTCTGGTTTGAATAGTAGATTTAGATTTGCAAGGCAATACAATATAGGTATACCAGAATTAAACAAAGTTTCACACGCTCTAAACAAATCATTTGGTAGCAAGAGTTTTGATTTTGGAAATGAGTCTCATCGGGTGTCACTGGGTATAGCCTTAGCTAAGGAGCGCTACTGATGAGCATAAACGACTCAACAGGAAGTATCATTAAAGTCTGGTTAATCAGGCTGGCACTTTTAGCCCTGCTTGATGCGGCGATAACAACCGTGCTGTTGGCGACACAGCAAGATTCCTCGCTCATGAGTGCCGTAATTGATATAGGTGCTTTTATCGGGGTGATGATTGCAATAGCAAAAATCACCGTTGAGCTACCCATTGAAATTGCAGTGATTTTCCTGCTGCATAGGTACTTCAATTGTAAAATCGTGGCATGGCAGGTATCTATCGCCCGATTGCTTTTTGCTATTACTTACGGCTTATTTACTGGAATGCTGAAGTTTACGGAAGACGCACAAATAATAACTGGTGACCCGCTTATGTTTTTTGTCATTGTTGCTAGTGTCTTGTCACCATTCATACTTATTCGAGGTACGGGGAAAAAATAATATTTATCCAACCATAATTTAAATGACCTGATTATTTTGAGCGTCCACTTTTAATCAGGTCATCAAAGCTTCACACCTACTTCAGCATTACTAGCAATCATCACCATCTCCAAAACATTCCCACTTTGGGCTATAATCTCGAAAGTCACGGAGAGCCAGATGAGTAATATCAGCAACTTAGAAGATTACAGAACACCCACCCCAAACACCAAAAACTCGAAAGTTACCAATACCCGCAAATACAAAGATGTTCGTGAACGTGAATATCTAACATCATCAGAGATTGAACGCATCAGCACAGCAGCCAAATCGGTCGGTCGCCACGGTCATCGTGACTGGTAAGTCCTGATTTTTCTAGGCTCCTTCTACTTGCCTAAACTATTCGTACAAACAGGTTAAAGTTAGGTTTGCGCACTGACATTGCGCAACGGTCTTACACGTTTTACGCTAAGATTTGTTAGGCTGTGTTAAGTGTTAGTGGAGGTAAGCGATGCAGTGTGTGTATCAAGCGGATAATGTGGTGGAGGCAGAGCTACTGAAGGGCTTGCTGGCGGCGCATGATGTTGCATGCCATAGCGGTGGCTTTTATTTACAAGGTGGTGTCGGCGAGCTGGCCAGTCAGGGTTTTGCGAAGCTTTGGGTGGATGATGCTGATGTAGAGCAGGCGTTAGCGCTTATTCAAGCTTATGAAGCGGGGGAGTTTGCCGTCACCGACGCTGATTAATCAGCGTCGGCTTGGTTGTTTTCGCAGGTATCGGCGTTCTGGCATTCGCCATATAGATACAAGCTATGATTTGTCAGTTTAATATTGTTCGCTTTAGCGACCTGCAACTGACGATCTTCAATCACTTCATCTTCAAACTCAAACACGTGGCCGCAAGTGAGGCAAACCAAGTGATCGTGGTGGTCTTTTGCACTTAGTTCGAAGACCGAGCGTCCACCTTCAAAGTGATGGCGGGTGACGATACCTGCGTCATCAAATTGATTGAGAACACGGTACACGGTCGCAAGACCAATCTCTTCGTTCTTTTCCAGCAAAATCTTGTAGACGTCTTCAGCACTGATGTGCTGGTTGTCCGGATTTTTTAAAATCTCAAGGATCTTGACGCGCGGAGAGGTGACCTTCAACCCTGCTTTCTTTAACTGTTGTTCGCCGTTGCTGCTCATCTATCTCACTTTAATTAACTGAAACGTGGGGCCATTATAGGCAAAGTTTGATCAGAAAGGGAATGGCTGTTAGGCCAACTGATCCAGCGCCATCTCTTCACGAATTTGCGCACACCATTTTTGCACACGCTCTTTCGTAAGTTCAGGCTGACGATCTTCGTCGATACCCAAACCGATAAAGTGGTCATCACCGACCAAAGCACGTGATGCTTCAAAGGTATAACCTTCGGTTGGCCAATGACCAACAATGGTGCCGCCTTTGGCTTCAACGATATCGCCAAGGGTGCCCATCGCGTCAAGGAAGTACTCTGCGTAGTCCTCCTGGTCACCACAACCAAAAATAGCGATAAGCTTGCCGTTGAAGTCGATTTCTTCGAGTTCTGGGAAGAAGTCATCCCAGTCACATTGTGCTTCACCGTAGTACCAGGTCGGAATACCGAACATGAGTACATCAAAAGCGGCGATGTCTTCTTTGCTTGATTTAGCGATATCAAAGACATCGATGAGCTGTTTGCCCAATTCTTTTTGAATCATTTGCGCAACAGCTTCGGTGTTACCTGTGTCACTACCAAAGAAAATACCAACACTTGCCATAGTTCGTTTACTACCTTAATTAAATGACGAAGGGGAATAGATTAAATGCCAGATTCCCACATGACTTGAATAATACCTTTCGCAATAAAGCCAGCACAGCCTAAAAACAGTACTAGCCAGACGAACCAGCGACCAAACTTAGGCACCTGACTTTTCTTCAGGACATCTTGAATGGCAAGGCCAATCAAAATGAACAAAATTGCAATGGCTAAGTTCGTACCAATCACTTCAATGGTTTCAAAATGCTCTGACAACATAATAGCACTACCAGTTCGACCGATTTAAGTGGGTTAATGATAACACGCACGGCGCTTAGGTGCGAGAATGTTGCTCGAGAAAGGTCTTCACCAACCGATTAAAAATACGCGGTTTCTCGGCGTGCAACCAATGCCCCGTGCCTTCGATAATTTTGATGTCGGTTTGGCTAAAGCGTGCGGTCACAGCGCTCTGATGGTCGCGGGTCAAATAATCCGAGTCACCACCTTTGATGAACAGTACCGGGCCTGGGTAATGGCCTTCGCGCACGGCGCCAGCGATTTCTGGGTAACAACGATCCAGCACGTTCAAATTTAATCGCCACACATAACTGTCATCGACCCGCTTGAGGTTCTTCAACAAAAACTGACGCACGCCGGCAGTATCAATAGCTTTCGCCAGCTGCTGGTCAGCATCTTTGCGTTGTTTGACCGTACTTAGGTCGAGTTCTTGTAACGCATCTAAAATGTGATGGTGGCGGGCATCGTAGGCAACGGGTGCAACATCGGCGACCACGAGACTTGTGACGCGCTTGGGAGCCGTTAGGGCAACTTCCATGGCTAATTTACCGCCCATGGAGTGACCGACAAGATGTACCTCGTTGAGTTTGAGGTGATCCAGGAGCTGTATCACGTCGTTCGCCATTGCTGCATAGCTCATGCTGTCGCTATGAAATGAATCACCGTGGTTGCGACAGTCCATAACAATGACGCGATAGTCATCGACCAAGTCACGCGCCAAACCTTTGAGGTTATCAAGATCGCCAAAAAGGCCGTGGATGAGTAGTACGGCAGGGCCTTGGTTGCTCATTTCTTCATAGTTAACAAGGTTCGTTTGCTGCGCAGTCATATTGATTTCCTGTACCCTTGAGTTGGGTTGGGTATAATAGCGTGCAAAGAGCAGGCTATAAACCTAAAAAAGTGAAGACGAATGAGCAAACGAATTGAAATTGATGACGATATTTATCGTCACATCGCGAGTCATACGCAACATATCGGTGAAAGTGCGTCGGCTATTCTACGTCGTTTATTAGGGCTTGAAAGTGCGCCAGAACTGCAAGCAGAACCTGCGGCAGTTGCAGAGCAGCCCCATGGCCGTACTATTTTTGACAGCATGACCAGCGCCGATCTTGCCGGACAACGTAGCGTGGTTGCGCGGTTCTTATACATTCTTAGTATGCTGCACAAGTGTCATCCACAAACCTTCGCCAAGGTATTACAGATCAGCGGTCGTGATCGCCAATACTTTGCGCGTACTGCGGAGCAACTCGAAGCCAGTGGCACCAGCACCAACCCGAAGCAGATCCCGGACACGGATTATTTTGTGGTGACCAACAACAACACCACTCGGAAAAAATCGATGCTGACGCAAGTGGCGTTAGAACTCGGCTATGACAAACCGCAAGCAGAACAAATTAGGGACTTTTTATAATGGCGATGCATGAGCGCGCAGGTCAACCTGCCCAAGCCCAAGACTTAACCAATATCGCACAGCTAGTCAGTGCGTATTTTGTCAATGATGTGGATCCGCGTCAGCGCGCTCAGCAAGTGCAGTTTGGCACCTCGGGTCATCGTGGTTGTTCGTTGCTGCACTCGTTTAACGAAGCACATATTCTGGCCATTAGCCAAGCGCTCGTCGCTTACCGTGAAGAGCAGGGCATTACCGGGCCACTGTTACTTGGTCGCGACACCCATGCCTTGTCAGAAGCGGCGTACATGACCGCGTTGGAAGTCTTTATTGGCAATGGTATTGAAGTGCATATTCAAACGGACGATGGCTACACGCCAACGCCAGTGATCAGTCACGCCATTCTTAAGTACAACAAAGGCCGCAAACAAGGTTTAGCCGATGGCGTGGTGATTACACCGTCGCATAACCCACCGACCGACGGTGGCTTTAAATACAATCCTCCGCATGGTGGTCCTGCTGATAGCGACGCCACGAAAGTTATTGAGAAGTATGCCAATGCGTTGCTGTCGTCCGAGTTAATGGGCGTGAACGCAGTGAGCTATGCCGAAGCACGCAGCAGTCGTTTGCTGAAGCAAGTGGACTGGCGGGCAAGTTATATTGCGGATCTTGGCAACGCCATCAATATGGACGCCATTCGTGACGCGAAATTGCGCATCGGCGTGGATGCCATGGGTGGGGCAGGCGCAAGCTATTGGCACGAAATCGCAAAACAATATGACCTGCAATTGGATGTGTTCCATACCGAAGTAGACCCAAGTTTCCGCTTCATGACCTTGGACAAAGACGGCAAAATCCGCATGGATTGTTCGTCACCCTACGCGATGGCCTCACTGGTTGCTTTGAAAGAGGACTATGATGTGGCCTTTGGCAATGACCCTGATTACGACCGTCACGGCATTGTGACTCGCGCGCATGGTTTGCTGAACCCGAATCACTATTTGGCGGTTGCCATTGATTATTTATGTCAGCACCGTGAATGGGCTGCGGACATCGCGATTGGCAAAACCTTGGTGTCGAGCGCCATGATTGATCGTGTCGTAGCGGCCCATCAGCGGCCTTTGAAAGAAATGCCGGTCGGTTTTAAATGGTTTGCCGAAGGGTTACATCAAAGCCGTTTGGCGTTTGCCGGTGAAGAAAGCGCAGGGGCGACCTTCCTCGCGCGTGACGGTCAAGCTTGGACGACGGATAAAGATGGCATTTTACTTGCCTTGCTGGCGGCAGAAATCACGGCGGTAACTGGGCGAGATCTTGGTGCTTATTATCAAGATTTATGTGCACAACACGGTACCAGCTACTACCAACGCCTCGATGTGGCTTCATCAGCAGAGCTAAATCAGGCCTTTGCTGGTATTCGTGGTTACAAGTTGAAAGTGACTGAGCTGGCGGGTGATGAAGTGCTTGAAATCAGTACTAAAGCCAGCGGCAATGGGGCGTTGATTGGTGGTGTGAAAGTCGCAACAGCCAACGGTTGGTTTGCGGCTCGACCGTCGGGCACCGAGCCGATTTACAAGATTTACTGTGAAAGTTTTGTCAGCGCAGCGCACTTAGAGGAACTAAGTACGCAAGCACAAGCCTTGGTTCTGGAGTGGCTGTCTTAACGCGTTGCGTCTGACTCGGGCTGAGCAACAACATCTTCTTGTTCCTGTTGTTGCTCGGCGCGGTACTCATGTTCCGTCACCAAGCTCGTCAACAGTTCATCAGAGGTTTGTGCTGGTGACAGCATTGCATAACTCGCCCCTAACTGGTCGTCGGCTTTCGCTCGGCGCGTCACACGATACAGTGAGTACAGACAGACCACCGTCGTCAGCGCCATGATGAGTAAGAAAAAGAAGTCTACGGCACCAAACTGCATCAAGGCCGCAACTGCCGGCGCCCCGATAATCGAACCTAAACCGCCGACCTTAATAATCGCACCCGTTGCGCCAACCATTTGATCTTTCTCTAGGAAGTCATTGGTGTGTGCCATGCCAAGCGAGTAGAGGGGCAAAATACATGCGCCAAGTAAGCCGACGCAAAGGTAAATCAACCAAGCTTCGGTTGCGGTCATTTGCGACAAAATAAATGCCATGAACGCGCCCAAACCTGCATTCACTGCCATAATCAAACGACGGTCGTAGCGATCGGACAATAGCCCAATGGGAGCTTGTGCCAGCATGCCACCAAAAATAAAGGCCGCCATAAATAGCGATACTTGTGCAACGGATAAGCCGATATAGGTCGCATACATGGGGCCGATACCATAAAACATGGCGTAGCAGGCCTGCATGATAAATGAGTTCACAATACCCAAGGGCACCAATTTCAATAGGTCGCGAATCGGTACTTTTTTCGGTTCGTGTGTGGTGGGTTCAACGGTCACGCTGATCAAAATCGGGATCAAGGCAAGGTTGATCAGCAAGGCAACAATTGCAAAGGCTAAGAAGCCAGCAGGGTCGGCCACGCCTAAAATAAGTTGGCCAGCAACTAAGCCACCGTAGATCAAGACCAAGTAAATGGAGAGTAAAGTGCCTCGGCTTTTGTTATCAGCCATGGTATTTAGCCAACTCTCGACAATAACAAAGATGGCCGAAATAGCGAAACCGGTCAAAAAGCGCATGACAAACCAAACGATAGGATCAACCCAGATCGCTTGGATTAAGATGGACGCTGCTGCTAGTGCGGCGAGGCCGCCGAAAGCACGGATATAGCCAACGCGGCGAATATCTTTGGGGGCCCGCGTGGTGCCAAATAGGTAGCCGATAAAGTACGCCGACATAATGACACCCGTGGTAAGGGTGCCAAAGCCTTCAATGGTAGCGCGTAAACTTAGCAGCGTACTGGTCATGCCGACACAAATGCCAATAAGGGTGATGCTTGAGAGCAGTGAGCTAATGGCGCGTAATTGTTGCTTGAGCATGCCAACAGATCCTTGTGTTGAGGGTAACCGGTCGGGCGAAAAGTGTTCGAAAGTGTAACATGTTAAAAAATTTTCGGAAACGTCAAGAGGTTATCCACAGCTTGTTACTTGCCCAGCCTTGTGGGGCTGTTTATGATGTGTAGAGATGAAGTGAATAGGATGCCTATGCGACAACTCATTATTGTGGTTGCACTCCTGTTAGCGACCAGCTGGCAGGGGGCAAATGCCGCCGTTGAACTAACCGACTTGTATCAGCATCGTGTGGCGGTGACCAGTCAGGCGAATGCTGAACGCGATCGTGCCTTACAAGAAGCGTTACGCGCGACGCTATTGAAATTATCGGGTGATACCGAGCTGCTGCAGCAACCTGCGGTCAGTGCGGCATTACGTGATGTGCGTAGCTACGTGGTGCAATACGGCTATCAGCAAGATGACCAATTGTGGTTATGGGCACAGTTTGACCAGCCGCGCTTGGATCGCCTGATCCAAGACGCCGGTTCAGGGATCTGGAGTAATCTGCGTCCGCGCATGCTGGTGTGGTTTGTGGCTGAAGATGAGCAGGGCAAGCGCGAGCTTTATCCTGCTGACAGTGAAGCTATTGTTGTGCAACAGCTGCGTAATGCTGCTGAGCAGCGCGGATTACCGATCCAGCTGCCCCTGATGGACTTAAACGACAGTATGACAGTGTCGGTGATCGATGTCTGGGCGCGTTTTATGGACACCTTGAGCTTCGGGGCGGCGCGCTACAGTTCCGATGGCATGGTCGTGGCTCGTATTTATCCGAACCCGAATCAAGATGATCTGAATGCATCTAAATGGGCCGGTGACTGGAGTTTACATGTCGCTGATTTACGCTGGCGAGGCACTGTCTCAGGGATGGATTTTGACACCTTGGGTGCAGCAATTATTGAAGATGTCACCGCCCAACTCGCAGCACGCTATCGTATTAGCAGTCAAAGCGAGCAGCGTATGGACTGGACGGTAAACATTCAAAATTTACGTAGCGTGGACGATACCATTGCTGCGGAGCAGTTTCTGGCGCAATTGCCGTCGGTCAGCAAGGTACAGCTGATTGGCTATGGCAAAGGCGTGGGGCAGTTCCGGATGTCATTGCAAACCGACCCGGCGCAGATCCGACAAGCGATGATGTTAAGCAAGCGGATGCAGGCGTTGGAAACTGACAGCCAAACGGATTTCCGGTGGATCATCAACCCATGACATTGCAACAGTTACCCTTAAACGTGCAACTGCCAAGCACAGCAACCTTTGCAACCTGGGTTGCAGGGCAAAATGCGGAAGCTTTGGCGTTGCTCGCTAAGGGCGAACAACCCTTGACCTACCTTTGGGGCAAAGCCGGGGTCGGTAAAAGCCATTTGCTGCATGCGATGTGCAGTGAAACGCGTGCGCAGGTCATTTACTTGCCCTTAGCTGAGCTCAAAGAAAGTGTCGATGCTGGTATTTTACGTGGCTTAGAAAGCTACGCCTTGATTTGTCTGGATGACATTGATGCGGTGGTCGGCGAAGAGAGCTGGGGCTATGAGCTGTTTGCCTTGTTGAACCGTGTACGGGACACTCAAGGCGCCCGCTTAGTGGTGACGGCGACCACCTCACCTGCGCAGTTACATGCGGCGTACCCTGACGTGCAGTCGCGCTTAAGCTGGGGGCTGGTGTTACAACTGCATGCGTTATCCGATGCCGATAAAATTACCGCGCTGCAGTTACGCGCGCAAGCCATGGGCTTAGAGTTACGGAGTGATACGGCACAATTTATGGTGCAACGCCTGGGCCGTGATATGGTCAATTTGATTGCTAGTTTGGAGCGCTTGGATCGCGCTTCCATTGCCGCGCAACGGAAGCTAACGATTCCATTTATTAAAGCCGTGCTGGCGATTTAGTCCTGCTGTTGTTCCTTGGCTTTCTTCAAGCCAAGTCCGAGCGCGCGACCTTGATGGCGAGCAAACAAGGTGCAACCAGCGAAGGCAAGACTTGCCAGTGCTAACTCTACCCCAGCCCACAAACGCTGCTCCGGCGCCACGTATAACTGCGTGAGGCTGTGTAAGAAATACCACATCAAGACAAAGTTGGCCCACGCATGGGTGTAAGGCTTGGCTTTGATAATGCCAAGTAGTGGGAATAATAACGGCAGCACGTAAAATACGATTTTAAAGTGTACTGAAAGCTCACTATAGTCGGTGGCAAACTGCCACAGAATGACCCAAATCAAAAGCCCCACATAGCTGCTCAATGCCAGCCAGCGATAACGTGCAATACTTGCATTCACGATGCATTCTCCTTGGAATAACGCTGTGCAGCGCGCGCCACACGATAACCTAATTGTTCTGCTAAGGTGAGTTCGTGACGACTCAACCGAGGTCCTGCAGCATGTTCTACATGCGAGGCACCATAGGGGCTGCCGCCACTTTCAGTTTGTTGCAGCTCGGGCTCCGTATAGGGAATGCCAAGCACCATCATGCCATGGTGCAAAAGCGGCACCATCATCGACAGTAAGGTGCTTTCTTGGCCACCATGCATGGAGCTACTCGAAGTAAATACTGCTGCAGGCTTATCCACCAAAACACCCTTAAGCCAGTCGCGCGAGGTTGTTTCCCAAAAACGCTGCAAACCACTGGCCATATGGCCAAAACGGGTAGGGCTACCAAGCACTAAAGCATCGCATTGCTGTAGGTCTTCATTGGCGACGATAAGGTCACGCGCACTTGCTGCCTCATCGTCGGAAGCGACGGTGCGCATCATCGCTTCAGCGCCGGCTTTTTCGATCCCATTGGCGATGGCATCTGCCAGTTGCTGGGTGCTACCCCCGCGACTGTAATACAAGACGAGCACTTGCACGGCTGTACTCATTTAGAGGATCTCCAATACCGCTTCCGGCGGGCGACCTAAGCGCGCCCGATCACCGTTTACTACAATCGGACGTTCAATCAGTTTGGGATGCGCAACCATTGCCGCGATCAATTTGTCTTCGTCGGTTTCGTCTTTAAGTTGCAGCTCTTTGTAGGCATCTTCTTTCGAGCGCATCAGTTCGCGCGCTGAAATAAAACCGAGTTTGTGCAGCAGGGTTTTAAGCTCTGCCGCCGATGGTGTGTCTTTTAAGTATTCGATGATGGTCGGAGTGATCCCTTGCGCTTCAAGTAACGTTAACGTTTGGCGACTTTTAGAGCAACGAGGGTTGTGATAAATAAAAACTTCAGACATGCTAACACCTACTTTTAATCATCTAATTATGAGCGCTAGCTTACGGGAAAGCTTATGTTTTGTCGATTCAAGTCCGCATTGAAAGTGACTGCGGCAGCCCTGGTTTTAACTGCCTGTACACCGTCGGGTGATTTTGAAACCAATGATGGTCAATTTCACGACTGGAAGGATTTTTATGGCGATTACGTAATCGTCAATTATTTCGCTGAATGGTGCGCGCCTTGCTTACGTGAACTTCCTGAATTAAATGAGTTTTATCACCAACATCAGGACAAAGCGCATTTGTTGGGGGTGAGTTTCGATGGTTTAAACGATGAAGAACTAGCGGCGTTAGCTGCGAAGCACAACATCGACTTTCCCTTGATTCGCAATGACTCGTACCCGCTCTTACCATTTGAGCAACCACAAGCGTTGCCAGCTACTTATATTATTACGCCCAACGGCGACATTCATGGCCCCTTGATGGGCGAGCAGACCGAAGCCAGTTTATTGGAAGCTATCGGTCAGCCGGCAGCTTAACGCAAGTTTTCAAGTTCCACTTGTTGCGCCATAAGTTGCTCAATGCGCGCTTGATACCGACGTTGCTCGAGGCGGCTTTCGCTGCCCGAGTGGGCGTTATGCAAATGGTCAATGGCGCGCTCAAACTGGCCATACAGCGCCATCAGCTCGGCATTGGCTTCGTGCATACCACTGACGTTGCCAAGGCGGCGGTAGGCATCAATAAGCAGCGAATAGGCGACCGTGCTGTTGGCGTCTTTAATGAGGTAACTACGTAACACCTCTACCGCACGGTTGGCTTGACCTGCTTCAATGGCCGCGTTGGCATAGTTCATGGTCACCGTGTGTTCATTCGGCATCCGTTGATACGCATGTTCGAGCATCGCCAGCGCTTCATCGTAGCGTTTTTGCTGCAATAAAATATCGGTCTGCACGTCTAAGTAGAAGGTGTTAAGCGGTTCTTTTTCGTACAACGGCGCCAAGACCTTTTCCGCAGCTTCGGCTTGGTCAGTGTCCAGCAAAGCAATGGCCCAACCATAGCGGGCTGCATTTGCAATCGCAGGATCAGGGTTATCGAGGTCGCGTTTCACGGCTTCGGCATTGTAGGTGCGCAAATGACGTACCAGAACGCGGTACTTCGCTAACCAAAATGCACTTTCATCGCGCGTTGCTGTGCGCTGTTGACTCAAGCGTTCGGCGCGGACGCGCGTGTCGGCAATCCGTGATTCGCTCAACGGGTGCGTTAACAGCATTTCCGGTGGCTTGCTAACATAGCGGTATTTTTCTGCCAAGCGACCAAAAAAGTCAGGCGCCCCCATAGGATCAAACCCGCTGTTACTCAAAATCGTCAAACCAATACGATCCGCTTCTTGTTCAAAAAGGCGCGTGTAGTTGATGCTGCGCTGTTGAATCCCTGCCGCGGAAGCTTGCGCCGCAGCAATTCCCGCTTCTGGGTTTGCCATGGCTAACAACAATGAACCGAGCAGGGTAATCATGGAAATCGGCGAGCTACGCTGCATGGCTTCCATGTTACGCACAATATGACGCTGTGAAACATGCGCAATTTCGTGGGCGATAACTGAGGCCAATTCAGATTCTGTGCGGGTTTCAGCAATCAAGCCGGTGTTCATGCCGACATGGCCGCCAAAAAACGCGAAGGCGTTGATTTGGTTTTGGTTAACCCAGAAAAACTTGAAAGGGAAACGCACGTCATCGGCATTTCGCACCAAGCGCGTGCCTAAGTCGTGTAGATAGGCGTTGAGCACAGGATCACTGACAAGTGGTGCCGAGGCCCGGAGTTGGCGCATGTACATTGCACCGACACTCATTTCACGTTCGATGGACATTACGCTTGTGCCCGCCGTCCCGATATCGGGCAAACGCGTCTGCTGCTGTTGACCAGCACTACTGGCACTTAATACAGCAAACGATACAGCAAGACTTAGCGTTGCAAGACGCGAACGAAACGGGTACGGCATAAAGTTAATCAACCTTTTTTAACACGGCTAGCTCATAGAGTTTACTATAGGTAAAAGGTTCCCGTTTTTGAACCTTTTAAATTGTATAAAGTGGGCAAACATGGCTATTATGTGGCGATAATAATGCCGTTACGCGGTGAACGACCAACAACGCAGGAGTAGGGTCCTAATGTGGGATTATTTGTCGTCTTGGTACCAACGAAAATTTTCCGATCCTGATGCGATTACGCTGTTTTTATCGCTGCTGGTCTTCTTCTTATTGATTACCTTTTTCGGCCACTTACTGGCGCCGATTCTAGTGGCGGTGGTACTGGCTTATTTGTTGGATTGGCCGGTACAGCGGTTGCAAGCCACCGGCATGAGCCATCCGGTCGCGGCTCTGGTGGTGTTTTCGCTGTTTATCACCCTAAATGTGCTGCTCATTTTGTTTTTGGTACCGGTGATTTGGCAACAAAGTATCGCATTGATCACCGAATTGCCGGCGATGGTCGGCCAAGTTCGCAGTTTACTTGAACACTTGCCAGAGCGTTTCCCTGGCTACGTCAGTGAAAGTTACATCAACACCTTTATGGATAATCTCAACCAACGTGCGCTACAGCTTGGTGAAACCATCATCAGCCAGTCGCTAAGTCGCATTGTTGGCGTTATGGCGCTGTTGATCTACTTAATCGTGGTGCCGCTGCTGGTGTTCTTTATGCTGAAGGACAAATACCAGCTGTTAGGACATATCAATCGGACCCTGCCGAGCAACCGTCGCTTGATTGCCCAAGTCAGTGATGAAATGAACCTGCAAATCATGAACTATATTCGTGGGAAGGCACTCGAAGTGGTGATTGTTGGTGGCGTTACTTACATCTGTTTTGCGCTATTTGACCTGCGTTATGCAGCACTGCTGGCAGTATTGGTGGGCTTGTCGGTGTTGATTCCGTATATCGGTGCTGCGGTCGTGACCTTGCCGGTCGCCTTGGTGGCACTGTTTCAGTTTGGTTGGTCGGGTATGTTTGCCTATGTCATCTTGGCGTACCTGATTATTCAAGCCTTAGATGGCAACGTGCTGGTACCCTTGTTGTTCTCGGAAGCGGTCAGTCTGAACCCCGTTTACATTATCGCAGCGGTATTGATTTTCGGTGGTTTGTGGGGCTTCTGGGGAGTGTTTTTCGCGATTCCATTGGCGAGCTTGGTCAAAGCCGTTATTCGGGCGTTATCGTCCGATGTGCCAATGACTACGCCGCCAACTGTCACAGATCAACAATCGGCGACGTCCGATAAGGCTTAAGACAGGCTATCGAGGACCACTTGATGGTGGTCTTTGGTCTTGAACTTATCATAGACGGTGGCAATTTTGCCGTCTTGACCGATTAAAAAGCTCATGCGGTGGATACCATCGTATTCACGACCCATGAACTTTTTCGGTCCCCAGACGCCAAAGGCATCGGCGACTGCGTGATCTTCGTCGCTTAACAGGGTGAAGTTAAGGGCATCACGCTCGGTGAATTTGGCCAAACGTTTCGGTGCATCAGGGCTGATGCCGACGGTAATCACACCTTGCTCAGCCAGTTGCGCCTGGTGATCACGGAGTTGCTGTGCTTGCATAGTACAACCTGGGGTCATTGCCTTCGGGTAAAAGTAGACGAGTACGCGACCTTGTTGCAGTAGGTCGGCTAGGGCCACTTCCTGCTCATTGGCATCGCGCAACGTAAATTGGGGGGCGGTATCACCGACGTTAAGTGTGTTCATCGCTTACCTCGTTCATTATTCAAATGGGTTTTGCACAAGAGGTGCTTATCTTAGGCAAACTAAATACTGAACGCAAAGGCTCAGCTCTTGTGTTTGGCGCCTTACAAAAGTACCATTGTCGCCTCAAAAAAGATCAGGAGCAGTAATGTTAACAGGCAGTATCGTAGCACTGGTGACGCCATTTACCGAACACGGCAACGTTGATTACACCGCACTAAAACAACTGGTTGACTGGCATGTCGAGCAGGGCAGTGACGGCATCGTTGCGATGGGAACTACCGGTGAATCGGCAACCATGAGTCATGACGAACACGTGAACGTTGTGAGTGCTGTATGTGAACTTGCTGATGGGCGTATTTCTGTGATTGCCGGGAACGGCTCGAACGCCACGAATGAAGCCGTGCATCTTACAGAACGTATGGCACATCTGCCGCTCGCTGGTTTTTTGAACGTAAATCCTTATTACAACAAGCCTTCCCAACGCGGTATTATCGAGCACTATCGTGCGTGTTGCGCCGCCAGTGATTTGCCGCAGCTGCTTTATAATGTACCAGGCCGTACCGCTGCTGACGTGCTGCCGGAGCAGGTCGCTGAACTTGCAGAAATTGATAACATTGTCGGTATTAAAGAAGCAACGGGTGATGTCGCTCGGGTGGCAGCGATTCGTCAGTTGTGCGGGAATGATTTTCTTCTGCTCAGCGGCGATGACCCAACCAGTTGTGAATTCTTGTTACAAGGTGGGCATGGCGTGATTAGTGTCACGGCCAATGTCGTCCCCGGCCTGATGAAGCAAATGGTCAGCGCAGCCTTACGTGGTGAACGTGCGCAGGCCGAGCAGCTTGACGGGCAAATGTCGGCGTTACACGAAGCAATGTTCGTGCAAGCCAACCCAATTCCAGTGAAATGGGCCTTAGCGCGTATGGGGAAAATGGAACCTAATTACCGCTTACCGATGACGGTACCGGAACTTCCGCAACAACAACATATCGAACAAACATTACAACAAGCTGGATTATTAAGCGCGGAGTCAGAATGAACGTTTACTCAAAAGGATTGATGTGTGTCTCAGCACTCGCTTTGTCGGCGTGTAGCTTCACACCGCGAGAGCAAGCTGAAGGCAACTTTGATTACACGAATGTGCAACACACGGAAGGGCTAAAGCCTGCGCCAGGTAAGCGTTTACCAGTGACTGCGCGCACCTACGAAATTCCTCAAGCGGACACCAGTGGGGAGATTGGTCAACGCATTAATGTGTTACCACCTGTATTGGTGCGTGGTACTGCCGCCGGCAGTCGTCCATCGAATGAGACCGAACGTAAATCGGTCGACTTCTCGGAACTTGAAGGTATGAGCAATTTGCCTGAGTTTACCTGGGAAGGCTTGAAAGCGGCACTAAGTCGTGAAGCTATTGCCATCACTGACGAAGTTGCGGAACAACAACTCACCACTGGTTGGGTGGCTGAAAACTGGGTGGTCGGTGACGATGAACTTGAAGCGACCGTTGAACGCCGCTTTAAGGTGTTTATGAATGTGCCGGATCACCGCCGCACTGCGAACGTCGCGGTCGAGATGATTGACAAGCGCGTGAGCGGCGCCGGTGCAGCGCAAGTGCCTGGTGGTGTCAGTGACGGCAACGCTGAAGCAAACTTGTTGAACAGCATGATCAACGAGGTGGCCGTGCGTCAGCAAGGCATCACCGCAGCTGCGACGCCAGAAGATATTGAAATTGAAGCCACCTTTAACGATGAAGGTTTCGCTGCGTACCAATTAAATGTTGGATTTGATGTCGCATGGGTGTTGATGTCAGACGTGCTTGAAGGGCTTGGTTTTGACATCGATGACTTGAACCAATCGACCGGTATGTACTACACCGAATACCGTCGTGACGGCGGCTTCAGCCTCGCGTTCTGGCAAGAGCAGCAAGCTGGCCAACTCGACTTACCTGATGGCGACTATCAGATCAACGTGAAAGGTGATCGCTCGACATCTACTGTAACGATTTATCAGGGGGAAACCCCACTCTCTGCAGCCGATATTGACCGCCTCTATGGCCCAATTGCTGCTGAAATTCGTCGGCGTAGCGCGCTGTAATTTGTGATTTAGCTGGAGACCCTGCTGCTCATGGAAAAACGTACTGAACTTTATCGTGGTAAGGCCAAAACGGTTTATACAACGGATAATCCGGAGCGTTTGATTTTGCACTTTCGTAATGATACCTCGGCTTTTGATGGTGAAAAAGTTGAGCAATTAGAACGTAAGGGCATGATTAACAATAAGTTCAACAACTTCATTATGGCCAAACTTGAAGCGGCAGGCGTGGCAACCCAGATCGATCATGTGCTCAGCGAGACCGAAACCTTGGTTAAGCGCTTGGACATGATCCCGGTCGAGTGTGTGGTGCGCAACTATGCTGCAGGTAGTCTGGTACGCCGCCTTGGTGTCGAAGAAGGGTTGGCACTTAACCCAGTAACGTTCGAGTTGTTTTTGAAAAACGATGCGTTGCACGATCCTATGATCAACGAAAGTCACGCGGTGGCATTCGGTTGGGCAACGGCAGAGCAGCTTGCCACCATGAAACAGCTAACGTTGAAGGTCAACGAAGTGTTGTCAGCGTTGTTTGATGCCGCTGGCATGATGTTAGTGGACTTTAAACTTGAGTTCGGTGTCGATGCTGAAGGTAACATCGTGTTGGGTGATGAGTTTAGCCCAGATGGCTGCCGTCTGTGGGACAAAGAAACGCGTAAGAAGCTTGATAAAGATCGCTTCCGCCAAGGTCTTGGTGGTGTGGTTGAAGCTTACGAAGAAGTAGCCCAGCGCTTAGGTGTGCCACTCTAAGACTGACTCACCAGTCATCTTCATCGTCGTCATCATAGCCGTTCGACGATTGCTTGTCTGAATGCCGTTGCTTTTGCGACGGCATTTTCATATGTGCAGTATGTTTTACTAGCATTAAGTTGCCGATAATAACCGCTAACGCTAAACCGAGAATTAGCCAAAAAGCCATGGGTTGGAACCTCCATCGCTGTCATCGCCATAAAGAGGCGCACAAAGCGTATCAATAAAACGCTCCTTCAGCTCGCTGACACGCGCTAATAGGTAGTCATGACCGGCAATACTGTCATCGCTAAGTACCTGCCGTAATACCTCTTCACTGAGCTGCTGATGCGCTTGCTCGGCGCTTGCCCGGTAGCTCAAGTGCCAGGGTTCGGCGGCGACGCCGCCGCGGTATTGGCGATAGGGAAAAAAGAAACCAAAGTCTTCCGCATGGTGATACAGCCAAAGGGCAAGTTCATGGCAGGGGCCACCGCGCTCATATTCCGCGGGCACCAATTCAAGCTGGCGCTTGCCGTCAGCAAACGGGCGAGGGTCGAATACATCTAAGTCAGTGCCCCAATGATGGCGGCTAGTACCGGGTACCGCAGACCAGGTCATCATGGCTTCAATGCGTTCACCAATGCTTAGACGCGCGGCATCAAGTGCTTCACCGGTAATGCTGTAGAGTGGCGCTGCACCGTTGAATTTGCGGTTCCAAATGCTGCGCTGCCGCTCGAAATCACGAAACCCTGATGCAATATCAAGCGCGAGCCCTGCTTCGGTTGCCGCAGCGTGCATGGCACGATAGGCGGCAAACACCTCAGGTTGTAACTTCACCGTCGCCCGTGTGATCGGGTCGTTGACCACGTGCGTTGCGGCTTTACCGGTCAGCTCAGCGATGCTTAGCATAGCAATTGTTCCAAGATACTCTCATACACGTCGACCAACAGCTGTAAGTCGTCGACTCGAACGCATTCGTTTACCTTATGAATGGTAGCATTGACGGGGCCAAGTTCAATCACTTGCGCACCGGTGGGCGCAATAAAGCGACCATCTGAGGTACCACCAGCGGTTGAGAGTTCAGGCGTGCGTTGGGTGTGCTTTTGAATGGCATGCACGGTCGCTTGTACCAATTCACCTTCGGCGGTGAGGAATGGCTCGCCGTTGAGCTTCCAGTCAATCGCATAATCAAGCTCATGCGCATCTAATATAGCGCGAACGCGTTGCTTGAGATCTTCCGCTGTGGTTTCGGTGCTGAAGCGAAAGTTAAAACTAACGTGAAACTCACCAGGAATGACATTGCCAGCGCCAGTGCCAGCATGCACATTGGAAATCTGAAAGCTGGTCGGTGGAAAGGAGGCATTGCCATGGTCCCACTCGGTTTCTGCGAGCACAGCTAAGGCTGGTGCGGCGCGGTGCACGGGGTTTTGCGCTAAGTGCGGGTAGGCCACATGACCTTGCACACCATAAAGTGTCAGCTCACCGGAAAGCGACCCGCGACGGCCGTTTTTGACCACGTCGCCCAAATGGGTCGTACTTGAAGGTTCACCGACCAGACACCAGGTGATTTTCTCGTCACGCGCTTCGAGGGTTTCGACCACTTTGGGGGTGCCATTAATAAAGGGACCTTCTTCATCGCTGGTGATCAAAAAGGCAATACTGCCGCGATGGTCGGGGTGCTTTTGCACAAAACGCTCGGTGGCGACTAGCATGGCCGCCAAGCTGCCTTTCATATCAGCTGCGCCCCGCCCATATAGGTAGCCGTCATCATGGGTCGGGGTGAAAGGCGGATAACGCCACGCACTTTCATTGCCACTTGGCACGACGTCGGTATGGCCAGCAAAGCAAAACACTGGCCCGCTGGTGCCGCGCCGCGCCCACAAGTTGGTGGTATCGGCAAACACCATGGTTTCAAGAGCAAAGCCCAACGGCCGTAGGCGGTCGCCCATAAGTTGTTGGCAGCCAGCGTCTTCAGGGGTTACCGAAACACGTTCCATCAGCGCTTCAGCGAGCGCAATAACATCGTCGGTGACAGGGTGCTGACTCATGCAATAACCTGCTGCCACTGTGCTTCATTAAAGCCAACCAGAATACCGTCAGAGTGACATAATACTGGGCGTTTCATCAGCGTCGGGTGTTCTTGTAGCAGCGCAATCGCCACCTCGTCAGAGGCGAGTTGCTTTGCTTCGTCACTCAATTGCCGCCAAGTGGTGCTACGCTTATTCACAAGGGTCTCACGGGGAACCTGTTGCAACCACGCGGCCAGCGTGTCGTGTGACAACGGTTGCTCACGCACGTCATGAAAGTCATAATTCACGTGCTGTTGCTCAAGATAGCGACGGGCTTTACGAACGGTGTCACAATTGGGAATGCCATATACCGTGAGGGTCATTGTTTTGGTCCTTTTTACTGCGATAATTCGAGGTGCAGACGCATTGTGACAAAAGCGCGGTGGATTCTCCACAATTTGTGTGGATAACTCTGTGGGTTAGCTGCTGTGAACTATTTAAGTGCATGATTTTATTGGTTAAGTTGGTGTGGTCATTCCTTGACCATGTTGATCAAAAGGACAGCAAATGAAACTTTCGTTGTGGCAAGTGTTAAAAACCGGACATCAGTACGCGGCGATTTGGCCGCATCACGCGGTGGTGGCTGCCATGACGGAAACACGGGTGGTGCCGGCGGTGCAGTTTGCCTCGAAATGGATGCCTGCGGTGGCAGTGGTCAACTTTTTAGTGCAATACCAGTGGTTGGGCATGAGCTTTTTGCCGCAAGCCTTAGTGAGCTCGTTGTTTTTAATCTCGTTGCCATTACAAGGTTGGTATTGGCTAGGACGGCGGGCCGTGAGTCGCCTTGATCCACGGTTGCAGCATTGGTATTTAGAGTTGACGCGAAAGTTGACGATGCAACCCCGCCCTAAGCCCACTCGGATGGACTTAGCACGGGTATTGCGTAAGGCGTTGCAGGAACTGCCGCCAGAAGAACATTAGAGCTTAAATTCGCTCCAAATCGGCGCGTGATCCGATGGCTTTTCGATACCGCGGAGCTCGTAATCAATGCCCGTATCCACCACTTTGGCAGCTAAGTTTGTGGTAGCCAAAATTAAGTCAATACGCAGACCGCGGTTATCGTCGAAGCCACGAGAACGGTAATCGAACCAGCTGAACTGATCGGTCACGTCTGGATGTTGCTGCCGGAAAGTGTCGACTAAGCCCCAATCTAATAAGGTATTGAGCCAAACCCGTTCTTCGGGCAAGAAACTACATTTACCGGTGCGTAGCCAACGTTTCGCATTCGCGTCGCCAATACCGATATCGCAATCTTGATGCGAAATATTAACATCACCCATCACCACCACCGGTTGTTGCGGATCAAGCGAGGTGTGTAAGTAGTCCATCAAATCGGCATAAAACTTTTCTTTGGCCGGAAACTTTAACGGATGGTCGCGGCTTTCACCTTGCGGGAAATAGCCGTTCAGAACGCGTACGCGGGTGCCATCGGCATTGACCCAATCGCCCATGATCATGCGGCGTTGCGCTTCTTCACCGTCGTTCGGGAAACCGAACATGGGGTTCTCAAGCGGCTGTTTACTCAATAGGGCGACACCATAATGACCTTTCTGACCGTGATAGATCACGTGGTAGCCCATGGCCTCAACGTCGGCGACCGGAAACTGTTCATCGTGGACTTTGGTTTCTTGTAAACCAATCACATCCGGTTGATGTTTTTCAATCAACGCTTGCAACTGATGCAAGCGGGCGCGAATACCGTTGATGTTAAACGAAATGACTTTCATACGGGCATGAATCCTATTGCTGTAAAAGGCGTTGTTAAACAATGCTGGCAAGCATACCAGAAGCCCTAAAGCGGTGCGACCTTGAGGCTGTCCGCGGCGTTGTTTTTGGGTATACTGGGGGCACAAAAATGAGAAAAAAGAAGGGAGAGCTGTATGGCGACCGATTGGTTGCAAGTACGCGCCGGACAACGCGCGTACCAGCACATCAAAGAGCAAGGGTTAAGCGCGGCAGACATTCAACTGTTAGTAGGAGCGTCGGGCGGACCTAAGTGGTTCGTTTTACAAGGTTTGGACCGCTATTTATTTGGTGAGTTTTTTGCTGATCGTCAGCAGCCTCTCGATCTCTTAGGCACCTCAGCTGGCGCATGGCGCTTTGCAGCGCTAGGACAGCGTGACCCAGTTGCCGCGAGTGAGCTGTTTTGTCGCCTCTACAGCACGCAAACCTACAGTGCCAAACCCGATGTGCAAGAAATCACCGATGAAGCACGCAAGCTGTTGGCCGAGTACATTCCCGATAGTGCTGTGGGCGATATTCTGCAGCAAGACCGGTTTCGTCATCATTGGATTGTTGCCCGTTGCCGCGGCATGACTGCGATTGAAGGCAAGCGCCAATTGCTTGGGCTGCTTGCCTCAGCAGCGGCTAACCGCGTGAAACGTCAGTGGCTGGGTAAGTTTTATGAGCGGGTGCTATTTCATCACCCGGCATCGAATGCGACATTTACGCAGCAGTGGAACGATTTGCCGACGCGCTATGCCGCATTATCGGAACAAAACTTTAAGCAAGCCTTATTAGCCACCGGGTCGATCCCTATGGTGCTTTCCGGCGTGCGTGATATTGCCGGTGCCCCAGCGGGTACCTACCGTGACGGCGGGGTTACTGACTACCACTTCGATCTTGATTTTGGTGGTGTTGATGGGCTGGTACTGTATCCTCATTTTCATCAAGAAGTGATTCCGGGGTGGTTTGATAAAAGCATCAAGTCACGGCGAACGACGGGCCAGCATTGGCCGAATGTGATCCTTTTAACGCCTACCGCAGAATTCATTGAGGCGCTACCTTACAAGAAAATCCCAGATCGCACAGACTTTGCTAAGCTTGATGCAGAGCAACGCATTCAGTATTGGCAACAAGCGGTCGAACAAGGGAAATGGATGGCGGAGCAGCTGCACGAGTGGATCGCAACGGATCGGATTCGAGAGAAAGTACAGCTTTGGACCTAATTTAGTTTGTAGAGGTTGAGAATGGATTACCGTGGAATGCCAGATTTTTCGCACGCACAGCAGGATCGCATTGGGGTCTTGATCACCAATTTAGGTACCCCTGATGCGCCCGATACCCCCTCATTGCGACGTTACTTGAAAGAGTTTTTATCTGACCCGCGGGTGGTGGAAGTACCGCGAGCGTTGTGGTGGTTGATCCTCAACGGCGTGATACTACGCATTCGCCCCAAGCGTTCTGCCGCAGCCTATCGAACCGTGTGGACCGAGCAAGGTTCGCCTCTGCTGACCCATACCAAAGCACAAGCGGAGCAACTGCAACACCAACTCAAGCAACAGTATGGTGAGCAGGTGATTGTGCGTTATGCCATGCGGTATGGCAATCCGAGTATGGCCAGTGTGATTGACAGCATGTTAGAAGATGGCGTGCGCAAGCTTTTAGTGTTGCCACTTTATCCGCAGTATTCCGCGGCAACCACCGCATCTACCTTTGATGCGGTGGCGAAAGATTTTACCCAACGGCGTTGGTTACCTGATTTGCGCTTTGTGAGCCACTATCATGACGATGAAGGTTACATCGAGGCCTGTGCAGCACAGATCCGGCGTTATTGGCAGCAGCATGACCGTCCGCAGAAATTGATCTTTTCGTATCACGGCGTGCCGCTGAAGTATTTGCAAAAAGGCGATCCTTACCATTGTGAGTGCCACAAAACCTCGCGTTTGATTGGCGAAGCCCTTGGGTTACGCAAAGACGAGTATTTGACGACTTTCCAGTCACGCTTTGGTCGTGAAGAGTGGCTCAAACCTTACACCGACGAAACCTTAAAAGCCTTGCCAGCACAGGGCGTAAAAGACGTGCATGTGTTTTGTCCTGGGTTTAGTGCTGACTGTTTAGAAACCATTGAAGAAATTGGCGAGGAAAACCGCGAATACTTTATCGAGTCAGGCGGGGAAAACTACGCCTATATTCCGGCGCTCAATGCCAATGCCGAACATATTGATGCCTTAACACGGCTGATCGAAAGGGAATTACAAGGTTGGCAGGTGACCCGTGACAGTCAAGCGTCAGAAGACCGCGCCAGTGCCTTGAAACAAAACTATGGCAGTATTGAGACATCTGATTTGTAAGGAAGCGTATTTGTGAGTGAAGCGGTCGTACCGGGACGTCTAGCACGCGCAATTGCACCTCTTGCCGCAGCGCATCAGGGGGAGAGCGGTGTGGTGCCCTTGGTCGATGCCCGTGAAGCGTTTGCTGCTCGGGTACTGCTGGCGCACCAAGCGGAGTTTACTCTAGACGTTCAGTACTATATTTGGCGACATGATATTACTGGCACCATTATGTTTGAGGCCCTCCATGAGGCCGCTGACCGTGGCGTGAAAGTACGATTGCTGCTTGATGATCATAATACTGCCGGGCTTGATGCCACGTTAAAGGGCTTGCACCAGCACCCAAACATCGAGGTTCGCTTATTTAATCCGTTGCGTTTGCGCCGGCCGCGCATGTTGAATTACCTGTTCGATTTCAAGCGGGTCAACCGACGCATGCACAACAAAGCGTTTGTCGTGGACGGTGAAGTGGTCATTAGCGGCGGACGTAACATCGGTGATGAGTATTTTGGCGCGACCAGTGATGTGTTGTTCGCCGATTTAGATGTGTTGCTGATAGGTCCAATAGTGAAAAAGGTACAGAGCGATTTTGATCGCTATTGGGAGAGCGAGTCGGCATGGCCGTTAGAGCGGCTGTTTAGTCTCACAAAACCACAAGACCTGTCCACGTTGCATGCGATTGCTGAGCGCTATAAGCAAGACACGAAAGCTCAAGCCTATGTCAAAGCGATTGAAGAGCTCCCCTTTATTCAGCAGCTCTTGCAGCGTGAGCTTGAGGTCTATTGGGCACCGACGCAATTGGTCAGTGACTCACCGGCGAAAGCGTTGGGCCGCGCCAAACCGCAACAAATGGTACCGCATCAACTAAAACAAGTATTGGATGAGCCGCAATCGCATACCACCCTGGTGTCGCCGTATTTCGTCCCGACCCGAACTGGCGTGAACGAGTTGATTGCCATGGCCAAGCGGGGCGTGCAAATCATCATTTTGACCAACTCATTGGAAGCCACCGACGTGGCTGTGGTGCATGCAGGTTATGCGAAATGGCGTCGTAAATTACTGCGTCATGGCATTCAACTTTTTGAAATGCAACGCTTATCACCTTTGGCGCGTTGGCAAGAACGACGGGCGCGACGGCAGCGCTTGAAAGGCAAGGAGCGCTTCGGTAGCTCAGCCTCAAGCTTGCACGCGAAAACCTTCTTAGTGGATTCGGCGCGAGTGTTTGTCGGTTCGTTAAATTTCGATCCGCGTTCAGCTGCCATTAACACCGAACTCGGCTTCGTGATGCACAGTAAGGCGTTGGCCGCGCGGATTGAAGCTACCATTGTTGAAACCCTGCCAAACTATGCTTATCAACTGCGTTTAATTGGTAACCGTATTGTTTGGGTGGAAAGGCTTGGCAAACAAAAGTCATGGTATTACTCTGAACCTAATGCATCGATTTGGCGTCGGCTTGCTGTACGTATTTTGGAGCGGTTGCCGATCGAACGTTTGCTTTAACGCACGAGGGATGGGTTATGCGATTAACGTTTTTAGGCGCGAGTGAAACGGTTACCGGCTCAAAATACTTATTGGAGACAGACACCACGCGCGTGCTGATCGACTGCGGGTTATTTCAAGGCTATAAATGGTTGCGTGAGCGCAATTGGCAACCCATTCCACTAGGCATCAATGAGGTTGATGCCGTCGTTCTGACCCATGCACACCTTGACCACTCTGGCTATGTTCCTGTGCTCTATGCACATGGTTTTCGTGGGCCTGTGTATGGTCATTACGGCACCCTAGGTCTGTGCCAAATTCTTTGGCCTGACAGTGGTCGCATTCAGGAAGAAGACGCGAAATTCTACAAAAAGCACAAGCTCAGTAAGCACCGCGAACCACGTCCACTATACGATGAGGCCACGGCAGATCAGGCCTTGACCTTGCTGCGTGGGGTCGAATACGAGGAAGTCTTTCAGATCGGTGATATCACCTTACGCCTCCAACCCGCCGGGCATATTCTTGGCGCTGCCAGTATTATCGCCGAGCACCAAGGTACCCGCATTGGCTTTAGTGGTGATGTGGGGCGTCCCAACGATATCTTAATGAAGCCACCGAAACCTTTGCCCGAAGTCGATTACTTATTGCTGGAAGCCACCTACGGCGACCGTCGCCACACCGATGAAGACCCATGGCAGCAATTGGCTGATGTGGTCAATGAGACGGCCGCTGCTGGCGGCGTATTGATGATCCCGAGTTTTGCCGTCGGGCGCGCGCAATTGCTACAACATATGCTGGTCACCTTGATGAAAGAAGGGCGTATTCCGCGCTTACCGATGTTCTTGGACAGCCCGATGGCGATTAGTGTGTCACAACTCTATGACGAACAATGTGACTATCATCGTTTGAGTGACGCACAGTGTGATGCGATGGAAGGCGCGGTGATCTATACCCATAGTGTGGAGGAATCGAAAGCCATTGCGCACCAAGGCGCCCCCCATATTATTATTGCTGGTAGCGGGATGGCGACCGGTGGGCGGATCTTGCATCACTTTAAGCATTGGTTGAGTGACCACCGAAGTACCGTATTGTTCAGTGGCCACCAAGCAGGTGGTACCCGTGGGGCGAAAATGGCGCAGGGCGTTGAGCGGATCAAATTGCATGGGCAGTGGTTACCGGTCAAAGCGCGTATTCGCCAGCTTGATGGCTTGTCCGGCCATGCCGATTATGCCGAGCTTGGCGACTGGTTGAAACAGTCTGCGTTGCCAGCGAACACCAAAGTGTATTTGGTGCATGGCGAGCCCGACGCGCTTGAGGCAATGTCAGATCACCTCAAGCAAACCACCAGCTATGACGTGCATGTCGCGGCCTATCGGCAAGTGCTCCATTTTAATAATGACGGTTAAGTCAGCATTAGCATGACGATGGCGGTGGTCACCACCGCCAAAAAGACATTCAGCACCACGCCTTCACGCGCCATTTCTTTAACCGTTAAACGTTGCGATGAAAACACAATCGAGTTCGGCGGTGTGGCGACCGGCATACAAAACGCTGTGCTACAGGCAATGGTGGCCGGGATCATCAAGAGCGCAGGAGGCAGGTCAAGCGCCGTAGCCGTTGCTGCCATGATTGGCATTAATAAGGTTGCTGTAGCGGTATTAGAGGTTACCTCGGTTAGAAACGACACACTCAAGGTTAAGCAAAAGATCAAGACGACCAAAGGTAGGGTGCCTAAACTCGACAGCGCTTGACCAATCAATGCGCTTAAGCCACTACTAATAAAACCTTGTGCTAAGGCGATACCGCCGGCAAATAACAGCAAAATACCCCAAGGAATAGACACAGCGGCGGACCAAGTTAACAACGGCTCGCCGTGTTTGTCGCGCACCATAAACATCACCAAAACGCCAGCAATGGCAACGGTTGCATCACCGACATCCAAGAGCCCGGTTAATGCGCTCCAGCCGCCAAACGGCGTGGTGCGGGTAATCCACAGCACGACCACTACCGCAAAAATAGCTAGTACCCGTTTTTCTGCACTTTGCAGTGGTCCTGGAGCTTCAATGTTGAGGGTCACGTTCGCGCTGATGTGGCGCGATAACCACCATGCCATGATTGGCAGCGAGACAATGACAAAGGGCAAACCAATTGCAAACCAGTCGGTGAAACTAAAGGCTTCGCCGGTGCTTGCCTCATAGACCGAGGCAAAAATAAGGTTCGGCGGCGTGCCAACTAAGGTTGCGATGCCACCGACTGACGCCGAGTAGGCCAAGCCCAAGAGCAGGGCGCGTTGAAAGGAGTGATCGTCACAGGCATCGGCAAGGGCGAGTGCGACCGGCAGTAACGCCAGCACTGCCGCGGTGTTTGAAATCCACATGGAAAGTAAGGCGCTGGCTAGCATGAAGGCGAATAACATGCGCTTGCCATGGCCATTGCCAACCGTATGTACCAGGCTGAGGGCTAAACGGCGATGCACACCGCTTAGTTCAACCGCTTTTGCCAACATAAATGCTGCCATGAAGAGCCATATGATGGGATTACCAAGTGCTAACGAGACCTCCTGTAACGGCGTGATCGCGCCGACGGGGAGCAGCACAAAAGGCAGCAGGGAGGTGGCCGGCAATGGTAGGGCTTCAGTGATCCACCACCAAGCGACCCAAACGGTGGTGGCCAGTGTCCACGCCGGTGCGTGCGTAAAGCCAGCAAGGTTCAGGCTCAGAAAATAAACGATAACTGCGCTCAAAGGAGCGCCGAACAAATGCAATTTTTGCATGTTAGGTTCGCTGTGTAAGGGAGACACTAAAGTTTAGCAAATGGCTGAGTTATTTGAAATTAGGCTGCGCACCCCGTAGGGTAATAAGGCACAATAATATAACAAAGGAGTTGATGATGACTGAACGTAGGAAGTGGAATTCTGCTATCCTAGTTCCGGTATTTTTTCCGGCGGTTGCCGTAATTGCGCTTTTGGTGATTGGCACCTTAGCGAACCCCAAATTAGCAGGTGAAGTGTTCAGTGATGTGCTGGCATGGATCACCGCTGACTTTGGTTGGTTTTATATGCTTGCCGTGGCGATATTTTTAGTTTTTATCGTCAGCGTCGCAATTTCAAAGTGGGGCCGCATCAAACTAGGTCCCGACCATGCTGAACCCGAGTATAGTTTTCCGGCCTGGTTCGCGATGCTGTTCTCGGCTGGCTATGGTATTGCCTTATTATTCTTTGGTGTGGCCGAGCCTGTGCTGCACTATTCCAGTCCGCCAGTGGGCGCCGCCGAAACGGTCGACTCCGCGAAGCAAGCCATGCAAATTGCTTATTTTCACTGGGGCTTTCATATTTGGGCGATCTACGGTCTGGTTGGCCTTGTGCTGGCTTACTTCTCGTTTCGCCACGGCTTACCCTTATCGATGCGTTCAACGCTCTATCCGTTGATTGGTGAGCGCATTCATGGCGTTGCCGGGCATACCGTGGATACCTTCGCGATACTCGGAACCATGTTTGGTATCGCCACTACCCTCGGTTTATCGGTGATCCAAATCAATGCTGGTCTGAACTACTTATGGCCAGAAATTCCGGTAGGTACCACTGTGCAGTTAATTGCGATTGCCGTGATTACGGTGTTTGCGATCATGTCCGTGGTTGCGGGCATGGACAAAGGGATTAAACGGCTGTCATACCTCAACATGACCTTGGTGTTGTTTATTCTACTGTTTGTGTTTTTTGCCGGCCCAACCGTTCATATTCTGGAAACCTACCTGCAAAACACCGGCGCTTACTTAAATAATATCGTTGAGCGAACCTTTAATTTGCAAGCCTATTCACGCAGTGACTGGATTGGCAACTGGACCTTATTTATTTTCGGTTGGACCATTGCTTGGGCACCTTTTGTCGGTTTGTTTATCGCCAAAATCAGTCGTGGCCGAACCATTCGTCAATTCGTGTTTGGGGTCATGTTCGTACCGACAATGTTTACCTTTTTCTGGTTTAGTGTGTTTGGTGACACGGCGCTCAACCTGATCATGAACGAAGGTTACACAACGCTTATCTCCGAAGTGCAAAACGATGAAGCCATCGCACTATTTAAGCTCTATGAGCGCTTACCGCTGACCAGTATCCTGTCGTTCGCGACGGTGCTGTTAATCATTACCTTCTTTGTCACCTCATCGGACTCTGGTTCTTTGGTCATCGACTCCCTTGCTTCTGGCGGACGTACTGATACGCCGGTATGGCAACGGGTGTTCTGGGCGAGTTCTGAGGGCATCGTTGCTGGGGTGCTGTTGTTGGCAGGAGGGTTAGGCGCCTTGCAGACCGCCTCCATTGCCAGTGCCTTACCTTTTGCGGTGGTGATTTTAGTGGCTGCCTTTGGGATGTGGCGCGCGTTGGTCATCGAAGGGCATCAGCATGCCAGTTTGAAAAGTGCCATGCGCACCCACCGTCGTGGCGTGCATGCAGGACCAGGCTACTGGAAAAAACGTTTGGCAGGGGTGGTGGACTTTCCGCATCAAAAAGAAGTGCGCACCTTTATCGAGCACACGGTGATCGAGTGCTTCCATGATGTCGCCAAAGAATTACAGCGCCATGATTGGGAAACCGATACGGAGTTTGATGCAGAGAACATTCGCGCCATTCTCACCATTCAGCGCGAAGGCGAGGTCGAGTTTAACTATGAAGTTCGCTTACGTGCCTATCAGCGCCCAGAGTTTGCGATGGTCGATGACAAGCGTGAGGACAAGAAGTACTTCCGCGCCGAAGTGTTCTTACGTCAGGGCGGTCAAGCCTATGATGTGTATGGCTATGAACCGGGCGATCTCATCAACGATGTGATCAATCAATTCGAAAACTACCTGCAATTCATGCATATCTCGCCGGGCAGTTTGCCGTGGGATTTACAAGAACATGACGACGACCTTAAGTAAGGTCGTCGAGCAGTTCGTCTAATGGTTTGGGCTTGGCAAAGAAGTAGCCTTGCCCAAACTCACAGCCGAGTTCTGTCAGGCGCACCGCTTGCTCGGCGGTTTCAATACCTTCCGCGACCACAGCAATATCTAATTGCCGCGCCATTGCCAAAATGCCACGTACAATGGCTTCATCACTAGATTTTTGACAGACTTCTTGAATAAACGCGCGGTCAATCTTGAGCTTGCTAACAGGTAATTGCTTCAGGTAACTCAAGCTCGAAAAGCCGGTTCCAAAATCATCAATCGCCATGGTGAAACCTGCATCACGGAACTTCTCGATTAACGCGACGGCATGCTTACTATCGTCCATGAGAATCGTTTCTGTCAGCTCAAGCTCAATACTATTGTTGCTTAGGCCGTACGACGCGACGGTGTCGAGAATGCTGTCGAAGAAGTTCGCACGGTGAAACTGGAGCGCTGACAAGTTGACTGCCACGCGCAAATCAGGATGTTTTTCACGCATGCGTTGTAAATCTTCGCAGGCACGACTAAAAGCCCATTGGCTGGCTGGAATAATCTGGCCGGTGGCCTCGGCCATCGGGATAAACTTGTCCGGAGCGATAAAGCTGCCATCATTCAGCTGCCAACGCATGAGTGCCTCAACGCCGACAATGTTGCCGCTGGCAAGGTGCACAATAGGTTGATAGAACAGTTGCAGGCGCTCTTGGTCAATCGCTTGTTGAAACTGGTTCCGCAGGTGCACATCAACGCGTTGATGGTGCTCAAGCGTGCGGTTATAGAAACATAGGTGGTTGCGACCTTGGCGCTTCGCCATGGTCATCGCGCGGTCGGCCTGTTGGATCAGATCGACCGCTGATTGCGCCGCCGAGCAGTAGCACGAAACCCCAATACTGGCGGTGATATAGACCTTTTGCTTGCGAATCTCATAGGGCTCTGCAATCAGCTCAAGTAAATGATTACCAATGCGTTCAGCTTCAATGAGCTCTTTGATGCTGAGCGCAACGACAAACTCATCACCACCAAAGCGTGCCATGAAGTGGGGCGGCTCGAGCGCGTCATTAAGGCGTTGCGCTACCTGTTTCAACACCTCGTCGCCGGAGGCAAGTCCCATCGCTTCGTTGACCGGTTTGAAGCTATCTAAATCAATGAATAAGACGGCCCAGAAACACGACAAGCCATTTTTCTGCTCTTTGTGTAAGGTGGTCGCGAGGCGCCGTTCAAATGAATTACGGTTGAGCAATTGTGTTAGGGCATCATGTTCCGCTTGGAAGGCCAATTGTGCTTTACCTTCCACACGCTCGGTAATGTCTTGATGAATACCAATAAAGTGCGTAATGGTACCTTTGCTATCCGCCACCGGGGCCAGTTGTAATTCATCCCAAAACGAGGTGCCGTCTTTGCGATAATGACGTACTTCGCCGGTGTACTCGGTGCAGTTATTTAGTGCGCTACCAATCGCTTCGATAGTTGCCGGGTTGGTGCGCGGACCAATAAGGAAGTCGCACGATCGACCTTCGAGCTCTTTGGCGCTGTAGCCAGTCATGCGCTGGAAGGTTTCGTTAGTGTAGGTGATAGGGCTACTTGGATGCTGGGCATCGGAAATGACAATACCATTGGTACTGGCATGAATGCTACGTTCCAGTACATGCAGGCGTTCGTCTTGTTGGCGCTGTGCGGTAGTGTCTTTGGCGATACCGAAAACACCGGTAATGGCACCGTTGATTTTGATCGGCAAGCTGGTGATATCAATAAAACGCAATGCTTTCTGAGAATTGTAGACACGCAGTTGATATTGCACCGACTCACCGTTCAAGGATGCTTTAAAGTTGGCTTGTGCGTGCGCCACATCTTCCGGGTGAAGAAACTCAACGAAGTTACTGCCAATCACTTGTTCAGGGTCATGCTGCAAGGTTGAGAACACCGCATGGTTGGCGTTGATGATGGTACCTTCAGTATCAAGCGAATAAATTGCGTCAGGGTGGAAGGTGAACAGCGAGCGAAATTGTTGTTCATTCACCAGCAGGTCACGTTGTTGTTCTTGCATACGGCGCTGGGCATTTTTAAGCCGCAAACTATGCTGTTGTAACTGACGATTCTGTTGCGCTACCACTAAAAACGAAATACAGAACATAAAACCTAAAAAGGCAACGATCATCCGTAAGTTTGAGGCGTTGGAAAGGTTATCAAACGAATACAAGCTCACCGTCAGCAATAATGGCGCTGTGTGTGGCAGGTTGACCGTCGCGCTGGCGACTAAAAGTTCGTTGCGATGACGCGGCTTACTGGTATCAAAACTCATGGTGCGCTCGTCATCATGGCCCACATAAATTTTTAAGAAGCTAGGTAGTAACCGCGTTTCAGGGCTTAACAGCTGCATTAAGTCCACCACCACCAGCAGTGAGTAGTGTTCGTCGGCTTGGTAGCCGACCGGCATGAGAATAAAGCCGAGCGGTTTGGCATTGCTACGAAAATCGGTGCTCGGTACCAGCATGGCGATATCTTCTGGGGCTGACATCAACCAATTTTGTACTTCAGGTTGGTTCAACTGGCGCAAGTAGTCGCGTTGATCGTCGCTTTGCTGTTGCCAAACCGGTCGCCCGTATTTGTCGAGCATATGAATTGCCAAGTAATGCGGGATATCACGCAGGTAACTGGCACTATCAAAACGCGCCGCTTCAGCAAGTGGCGAAATATCAAATTGCTGCCAGCGTTCCCGTAGGCGGTTGAGAATTTGAACGTTGACCGCAACGGTTTGCTGCCGAACTTTGGCGACTTTTTCGATGGTGTCGACCGCTTCGTGGCGGATGCTTTTGATTTGCGCCAAGCTTTGGTGGTACCAAATACCGCAGATCAACGCAATAAAGAAAAAGGTAAGCCAGGTCGCTGGCGTGTTCTCAACACGGAAGAACAGACGTTGCCGGGCCGAGACCAAAAACAACGATAAACTTACCAGCAATAACATCACCGCAGCTAACGAGGTAACTGGTGGATGCGGACCTAAGTAGGCGAAGCCGTCGTCCACAAAGTGAAGGGCGCAGGCGGTGATCGCCATCACCAGTAGAATGCATGAAGCTGCGCGTAGCCAGCGCCGTTGCAACATGTGTCGCGGGTTCAGCAGTAGGGCAAAACCGAGGAGCACAAAGGTGCTGGCTACGGGAGGATAAAAGTAAGCATCCAGATAGCCCAAAAACTCCAGCTGAAAGAGGCTGTCGATAGATAAATGAAGCAACAAACTATGCGTTGCTATGACAATCACCAACAGCGCAGCGCTAATTTGTAACACCCTGCGCTTCGCGGCTTGCGCAAAGAGCGCTATGGCCGTCGCCAGCGCTACAATGGCCGAGGCTGACGAAATAATCCGTTCAAACGCCGTTGCAGGTTGGGTATAGGTATTCACAGCAACGCCGAGAATACCAAACACAAAGGTGGCACAAATGGTCACAAACAAAGTGACGTTGACGAGCGATAAAGCAAGACTACGGCGATAGAGCATAGTTGTTGTTAATGATTTTCATTTGTCTTTATAGTAGGCGCAACGTTAGGCGTGGGTCAACGCGTTTCGCTGCATGATGTAACGGTCTTCACCGGGGCCGAGGTAATCTTGTTCCTCTGCGACGATGTTAAAGCCGTGTTTTTGGTAAAGTGCTGCCGCCTTAGGGTTGGCTGGTGACACGCTTAACCAGGCATTGTGATACCCCAATTGCTGGACCTCATGCAACCATGTTTGCAAAAGCTTAGCACCAACGCCTTGGCCGCGTTGTGATGCGCCAACGAGTAAAGACATCAACCAAATTTGTCCCGCTTGCGTGCCTGGTGCTCCCATACAGTAGCCCACCACTTGCGCTTCAACCTCTGCCACGTAAAGTAATTCTGGCCACTGGTGAATAGCTTGAAAGAAGACTGGGGCAGGGTATCCATCATCTGGATAGAAGCTGGCTTCGAGTGAAGCCAGCACAGCAACATCCGCAGTGGATGCAGTACGAAAACGCAATGTCATGAGTTAATCTTCTTTTTCAAACTGCACAGAAAAGGTGACTGGCACGACATAGTCGATGGCGTTCAGTCCAGCAATCTCACGTAACTTGTCGATACCTGCAACAAGGTCAAACGCTTTGGCGTTAACTAAGATCGGTTGACGGGTGGTCGCCAGCAAGGTGGTTTCGTTCAAGTGGGTCACTTGTACCGCAGCTTCGACAGTAATGGTCTCGCCAGCGATGGTTAGCGCTAGTGGTACTGTGGCAACTTGGGTGCTTGGTGCGTTGCTGGTGTCATATAACGCTTCTGGTAATGTCGCTGTAGCCGTGACTGCTGGGTGCTTACTCGCATCAAACAAGTGCTCCAACATCCGCTCATTCCGAATAGGAATGGTGGTGTCGATGCTGCTTAGTGGAATGCTGATACTCAAGGCACCGTCCTCAAGCGTACCCGTGATGCTGGTGAAGCGGTGGGTTTCTTCGACGGTATCGTTTTTCACTGAAGCGAAATACAGTTCTGCGTTTTCGCTATTGAGTTGCCAAGTGTCGGCAAGGGCAGCTTGGCTCGCCATCAGAGCCACCGTTGAACATAGCAATTGTTTAAACATATACACCTCTTCTCGGTTCGGGGTTTAGGCGCTCAATACTAGCAACATCTTTAGTCGTGGTCATTTCAATTTGATGGCAGCGTTGAAACTTTACATAGCCTTTATTCCCTCGCGATGTAGCGTTAAGTGTGCAGAAATTTGAACAGTTTATTTCTAAGGATTATGGGTAACATGTCGACAATGTATGCTGGTATTGTTGATGGCGCCCGTCAAAAGGCGTAATATGTCGACAATCTTGGTGTTTCAGCCCATTGATGAGGAAGCCTTTTGAGTACACATCCGCATCTCCTACGCCGTGCAATTACAGCTTCTGATCGCGTTTTGTATGAAATTCAATCTGCGATTGTCGAAGGTAGCATCCCGGCCGGCAGTAAAATTAGTGAACCTGAGTTGGCGCGTCGTTTTGATGTCAGTCGGGCACCATTACGCGAGGCACTGGCGCGCTTGGAGCGTTGCCACCTTATCGAACGTACACCAAATGCTGGGGCGCGCGTGGTGACCTTGTCACCCGAAGGCTTGATTGCCTTGTACCAGTTACGTGAAGAGCTGGAAGGGTTGGCCTGTCGGTTAGCCGCAGAACAAATGCCAGAACATGAAGTGCAAGAGTTGGCGGCACTGCTTGACCAACACCTATCCAGCCAGCGCGTGCGTGAAGGTGAGAGTTATTATCAAGAAGCCGGTGATCTCGACTTTCATTATCGTGTCATCTTAGGCAGCAAGAATCCCTATTTAATTAATATGCTTTGTGACGAGTTGTACTACTTGGTGCGTATGTATCGGGTACAGATGGGTATGAATGGACCGCGTGTGTCCCGTGCCTTTGACGAGCATAAAGCAATTTTAACGGCCATCGCGAATCGTGATGGTGAGTTGGCGGACTTATTGATGCGTCGTCATATCAGTGCATCACGTCGTAATATTGAACAACAACTGCAAGCAGAGAAGGATTAATTTATGAGTCACATTGTTAGTGCTGGCGCCAAGTTACGCCAAGCGATTCAAACTGAAAGCCCGCTGCAAATTGTCGGTACGATTAACGCGTACACGGCAATGATGGCTGAAAAAGTCGGTCATAAAGCACTTTATCTTTCTGGCGCAGGTGTTGCGAATGCGTCGTTCGGTTTACCTGACTTAGGTATGACCTCGTTGAATGACGTTTGTGAAGACATTCGCCGTATTACCGGCGCAACGGACTTACCTTTGTTGGTTGATGCTGACACCGGTTGGGGTGGCGCGTTCAATATTGCCCGCACTGTTAAAGAAATGACCCGCGCTGGCGCGGCAGGTTTTCACATTGAAGACCAAGTTGCGCAAAAGCGTTGTGGCCATCGTCCAAACAAAGAAATCGTTAGCCAAACAGAAATGGTCGATCGCGTGAAAGCCGCTGTTGATGCGCGTACCGATGACCAGTTTTTGATCATGGCGCGTACCGATGCGTTACAACAAGAAGGTTTAGAAGCAGCCATCACCCGTGCGCAAGCTTGTGTTGAGGCCGGTGCTGATGCGATTTTTGCTGAAGCGGTGCACACCTTAGAGCAATACCAAGCGTTTACCCAAGCGTTGAACGTACCTGTGCTTGCCAACATCACTGAATTTGGTGCCACGCCATTGTTCAACAAAGCCGAATTGGCAGGCGTTGGTGTCGAGATGGTGTTGTATCCATTGAGTGCGTTCCGTGCCATGAACAAAGCGGCACTGAATGTGTACGAGCACTTGCTCGCCGACGGCGATCAAAAAGCTGTGGTGGAGAGCATGCAGACGCGCGCGGAATTGTATGAGTTTTTGAATTATCACGCGTTCGAAGAAAAACTCGATCAGTTGTTTAATAAATAAGAACGTTGCTTGTTGCTCGCTGCTTGCTGTTTGAAAAAAACAAAAAAGCAGCAAATCAAAGAACAAGCAACAAGCAGCAAATAACGAATAACGAAGGAGCAGAGACATGGTTGATAAAAAATTAGGTGGCGCGGGTTTGCGCGGACAAGTCGCTGGCGAAACAGCATTATGTACCGTTGGTAAAAGCGGTTCTGGTTTGACCTACTATGGTTACGATATTAAAGAATTGGCGGACAAAGTTAGCTTTGAAGAAGTAGCGTATTTATTGGCGCACGGTGAGTTGCCAAACGCCGATGAGCTGGCCGCTTATAAAGGACGTCTGGCCAAGTTACGTGGCTTGCCACAAAGTTTGAAAGATGTGTTGGAACGTATTCCAGCAGACGCACACCCGATGGATGTGATGCGTACCGGTTGTTCATTCCTCGGCAATATTGAGCCTGAGCATGACTTCAGTGAAGCGGATGACAAAATTGAGCGTTTGCTGGCAGCTTTCCCAAGCATCTTGCTGTACTGGTACCAATTCAGCCATCACGGCAAGCGTATCGAAACTGAGACCGACGCGGACTCGATTGGCGCGCATTTCCTTGAATTGTTGCATGGCGAGAAGCCTTCGCAGTTGCATGCCGATGTCATGAACACGTCACTCATTTTGTATGCAGAGCATGAGTTCAATGCGTCAACCTTTACTGCGCGTGTGTGTGCCTCAACCTTGTCAGACATTTTCTCATGTGTGACCGGTGCCATTGGTTCATTGCGTGGTCCTTTACACGGTGGCGCGAACGAAGCAGCGATGGAATTGATCGAGAACATGAAAGATGCTGATGACGCTGAGCAAACCTTGATGGGCATGCTCGAGCGCAAAGAAAAGATCATGGGCTTCGGTCACGCGATTTATCGTGAATTCGATCCACGTAACGACATCATCAAAGCTTGGTCGAAGAAGCTTGCCGATGAGCATGGCGATACGCGTTTGTATGACGTCTCCGTACGTTGTGAAGAAGTCATGTGGCGCGAGAAGAAATTGTTCCCGAATGCGGACTTTTTCCATGCTTCGGCGTACCACTTTATGGGTATTCCCACAGAATTGTTTACGCCAATTTTTGTCATGTCACGCGTCAGCGGTTGGACCGCACACGTGAAAGAGCAGCGCGCGAACAACCGTATTATCCGTCCAAGTGCCGATTATACTGGTCCAGAGCCACGTCCAGTGCCAGCGTTGAACGAACGCTAAGCGAAGGAGTTGATTATGTTTAATGAAGCGTACCGGAAGCAGTTGTCCGGTACCTCGCTGATGTACTACGACACGCGTCAAGCGGTCAACGACATCGAGCCAGGTGCTTACGACAAACTGCCGTATACCTCACGCATTCTTGCGGAAAACCTCGTCCGTCGTTGTGAGCCGTCACAGCTGACCGACGCGTTGAGCCAGTTGATCTATCGTAAGCGCGACTTAGATTTTCCATGGTTCCCTGCGCGCGTGGTGTGTCATGACATTCTAGGACAGACCGCATTGGTTGACTTGGCGGGCTTGCGTGATGCCATCGCCGAGAAAGGTGGTGATCCTGCGAAAGTGAACCCTGTGGTGCCGACCCAGTTAATCGTCGACCACTCATTGGCGGTGGAACACGCGGGTTTTGAAAAAGATGCGTTTGAGAAAAACCGTGCCATTGAAGATCGTCGCAACGATGACCGTTTCCACTTTATTAACTGGACCAAAACGGCATTTAAAAACGTTGATGTGATCCCTCCGGGCAACGGCATTATGCACCAGATCAATCTGGAAAAAATGTCGCCGGTGGTACAAGTGCGTGACGGCGTTGCCTTCCCAGATACTTGTGTCGGTACCGATAGTCACACGCCAATGGTCGATGCACTTGGTGTCATCTCCGTGGGTGTGGGTGGTTTGGAAGCAGAAAGCGTGATGTTAGGCCGTGCGTCGTACATGCGTTTGCCAGACATTGTTGGGGTTGAGCTCACCGGCAAATTGCAACCAGGCATTACCGGTACGGACTTGGTCTTGGCTTTGACGGAATTCTTGCGTCGCGAACGTGTAGTTGGGGCTTATTTAGAGTTTTACGGCGAAGGTGCGGACGCACTTACCGTAGGTGATCGTGCCACCATCTCCAACATGACACCTGAATATGGTGCTACTGCTGCGATGTTTTATATCGACGGCCAAACCATCGATTATTTGAAATTGACCGGTCGTGATGACGAACAGGTGCAATTGGTGGAGCAGTTTGCCAAAGAGACTGGCCTGTGGTCAGACAGCTTGACGGGCGCCGAATACGAGCGCGTGTTGACGTTCGATTTGAGCAGTGTCGCGCGTAACTTAGCAGGACCATCCAATCCGCATGCGTTGTTACCGGCGTCAGAACTGGCGAAGCGTGGCATCGCCGGCAAAGTGACCCAAGAAGACGATTTGATGCCTGATGGGGCTTGTATTATTGCGGCGATTACCAGCTGTACCAATACCAGTAACCCACGCAATATGATTGCTGCGGGTTTGATTGCGCGTAATGCCAACAAGCTTGGCTTAACGCGTAAGCCATGGGTGAAAACCTCGCTGGCTCCCGGTTCAAAAACCGTCAAAATGTACCTCGAAGAAGCGCAGCTTTTGCCTGAACTTGAACAGCTCGGTTTTGGCGTGGTCGCGTTTGCTTGTACCACCTGTAACGGTATGAGTGGCGCTCTAGATCCGAAGATCCAGAAAGAAATCATTGAGCGTGATCTGTACTCGACGGCGGTGTTGTCGGGCAACCGTAACTTTGATGGCCGTATTCACCCGTATGCGAAACAAGCCTTCTTAGCGTCACCACCATTGGTGGTTGCGTATGCGATTGCCGGAACCATTCGTTTCGATATCGAAAAAGATCCGCTTGGGTTTGATGCTGATGGTAACCCTATTACCTTGAAAGACATCTGGCCAAGTGATGAAGAAATTGACGCCATCGTGAAAGCGTCAGTGAAGCCAGAGCAGTTCCGTAAAGTTTACGACCCTATGTTCAGCCTGTCGGTTGATTACGGTGAGCAGAACAATCCATTGTACGCATGGCGCGAAATGAGTACCTATATTCGTCGTCCGCCGTATTGGGAAGGTTCGTTGGCAACCGAGAATCAGCTCAAGGGCATGCGTCCATTGGCGGTGCTCGGGGACAACATCACTACCGACCACTTGTCACCATCGAATGCCATTTTGGCGGACAGTGCTGCTGGTGAGTACCTTGCCAAAATGGGCTTGCCAGAAGAAGACTTTAACTCGTATGCAACGCACCGTGGTGACCATTTAACGGCGCAACGGGCAACCTTTGCCAACCCGAAACTGTTTAACGAGATGGTGCGGGATGAGCAGGGTGCGGTGATCCAAGGTTCACTGGCGCGCGTGGAGCCAGAAGGCAAAGTGGTCCGCATGTGGGAAGCTATTGAAACCTACATGGAGCGCAAGCAACCGTTGATCATTATTGCCGGCGCAGACTATGGTCAAGGCTCGTCGCGTGACTGGGCAGCCAAGGGTGTACGTTTGGCGGGTGTTGAATGTATTGTCGCCGAAGGCTTCGAGCGTATTCACCGCACCAATTTGATTGGTATGGGCGTGTTGCCGCTGGAATTTGAAGCGGGCACCACTCGTGAAACCCTGGGCATTAATGGCACCGAAACCTTCGATGTGAAGGGTGAGATTGCGCCAGGCGCGACCATGACCTTAGTGATTCATCGTGGTGGTGATAACGGTGAAGTGCTGGAAGTGCCAGTCAAGTGCCGTCTTGATACCTTTGAAGAAGTTTCGATTTACTCAGCAGGCGGTGTGTTGCAGCGCTTCGCGCAAGACTTCTTAGAAGCAGAGGCAAACTAATCATGGCATTTGCTCCGCAAATCAAAATTCCCGCCACCTACATGCGTGGCGGGACCTCAAAAGGCGTATTTTTCCGCCTTGAGGACTTACCGGAAGCTGCACAGCAGCCTGGACCCGCGCGTGACGCGTTGCTGTTGCGGGTGATCGGTAGCCCAGATCCTTATGGCAAACATACCGATGGTATGGGGGGGGCAACGTCAAGCACCAGCAAAACGGTCATTTTGTCGTGCAGTCAAAAGCCTGATCACGATGTCGACTATCTATTTGGGCAAGTGGCCATCGACAAACCTTTTGTCGATTGGAGCGGCAACTGCGGTAATTTAACGGCGGCAGTCGGCTCATTCGCGATCAGCAATGGCTTGATTGACCCTGCTAAGGTGCCTGCAGACGGTATTTGTACCGTGCGTATTTGGCAAGCCAATATTGAAAAAACCATTGTTGCGCAAGTGCCGATGTGTAATGGCGAAGTCCAAGAAACCGGTGACTTTGAGCTCGATGGTGTGACCTTCCCAGCGGCGGAAGTCCAAGTTGAGTTTATGGACCCAGCGGCCGGTGAGGGCGCGATGTTCCCCACCGGTAATGTGGTGGATAGCTTTGAGGTGCCGGGTTTTGGTACCTTGCAGGCGACCTTTATCAATGCCGGTATTCCAACGATTTTCGTGAATGCCGCTGAGATTGGTTATCAAGGTACTGAGCTACAAGGGGTTATCAACGAAGATCCGCAAGCCTTACAGCAGTTTGAAAGCCTACGGGCACATGGTGCGGTAAAAATGGGGTTGATTACTGATGTTGCCGAAGCTGCGCAGCGTCAACACACTCCGAAAATTGCCTTTGTTGCGCCACCGCAAGATTACCTTGCCTCCAGTGGCAAGCAGATCCATGCCAGCGACATTGACGTGTTAGTACGGGCGATGTCGATGGGGAAATTGCATCACGCCATGATGGGTACAGCAGCGGTGGCGATTGCAGCTGCAGCGGCCGTGCCGGGGACCTTGGTCAACCTTGCCGCCGGTGGTGGTGAGCGTCAATCGATTCGTTTTGGTCATCCGTCGGGCACCTTGCAAGTGGGCGCCGCAGCGGCGCAACAGGGCGGTGAATGGACGGTCACCAAGGCGATCATGAGCCGCAGCGCACGGGTGCTGATGGAAGGCTGGGTGCGCGTACCGGGTGATTGTTTTTAATGACGTCGACAACTACGAGCTTTAAAGCACCGAAAAAATGCCCCTGCGGTGGCGGTTTGTACCGCAAATGCTGTGGGCGTTTTCATCCGGAGTTTGCCAAAGATGCGGTCAAGCCAGCACCAACGGCTGAGCTGCTGATGCGTTCGCGCTACAGTGCTTTTGCGTTGGAGTTGGTGGACTATTTGGTGGCGACGTGGCATCCATCGACCTGTCCGCAACCCTTGACGCTTGAGGGAAACCCTAAGTGGCTACAATTGGACATCTATGGTGCCGAACAGCAAGGCGATAAGGCGCAAGTGCATTTTTGTGCCTACTTTCAAATCGACGGTGAAGTAGGTGAACACGAAGAAGTCTCTGACTTTGTGCGTGAAAATGGCCGCTGGTATTACCTCAGCGGCCACACCGAAAGCTAGCCGTTAGAAGCTATAAGTGGCACGAGCCCAGGCCACGCGGCCCGGTTCGTTAACGCGTTCGCTGGCAACATAGCCAGGAATCGCACTGGCTTGACGGCTCAAATGCTCCTGATAGCTTTTATCCAACAGGTTATCGATCCCGAGATGTAACGTCCAACCCTGCGCAAGCTGGCGTTGGGCGTTGATCGATAGCACGCCAAATCCGGCGGTCGCCGTACTATCTAAACCAACAATGGTGCCTTGCTTCGGGGCAAAACGATCCTGTCCATCCACCAATCGCCACAAGGCGCCGAGACGCCAATCATGCCACTCATAATCCGCCGCGAAACGTAGTTCGGTAGGCGCTTGTTGGGCTAAGTCGCGCGCATCAGTGATGTTACTACCGCGACTGACGGCGAGGGTTGCTTGCAGGTGCAGCTGTTCGGTCCATTGATAACCGAGACTGGCTTCACCGCCCCAGATCTGCGCATCTATGTTACGCACGGTTTCTGGCCCCATCATGCTTTGTTGCTCTAACAAAATGAAGTTGTCGATAGCGCCAAAATAGAGCGCAAGCTCGGCATTCAACTGACCGCTGCGATAAAGCCAGCCAAGATCGAGTTGATCCGTGCGTTCAATGTCGGTGAAAAAGGCTGACGCACTGGTTTCGCTCCCGCGTGCTTTGCCAATGAGTTCCCAGTAATCAGGGAAACGTTCGGCATGACCGAGTCCCATGTACAGTGTATGTGCCTGTTGTTGCACTTCGGCTCGGACAAAGCCGCTGTGTAAGCGTTCGTCTCGCGTCGCTCCGAAGGTAGGGTTAACAACCTTTTGTTGCATGGTTTTCATCAGCATGGCGCGCAAATCTTCGGTTTGCCAACGATCTTGTCGAAGCCCAGCATGCAAGCGCAGTGCGGCGTTCGGTTGATAGGTGACTTCAACAAACAGGCCTTGCTGTGCAAAGTCAGCATCGGGGAGCCGTGGTTTCGCTTGGTAGGGCATCAGCGGCTGATTCATGCTCATTCGGTTACTGTGCTGGTTATCACTCGCATCAACACCGACGACGGCCAGCCACGCGGGTGCCCAACTGAGTTCGCCGGTGAGGCGATAGGTTTGGGTATCGCGATCAGGGTTCATGGCACTGGGGTTTGGCATCATCATGCTGGGACTAAAATCACGTAAACTGTAGTTGTCCATGACATGATCAACGTAAGTATCGGTGACACTGAACTCAATGCGTTTAAGCCAGTTGGTGAGATCGTCATGACGTACTTTGAGGCCTTTTGAAGTACGGTCAAACAGGGCGCCGTCCATGCTCCGGTCGGCATAGGCGGCTTCACCATCACTGCGACCAAAACTGACAATCACACTGGTGTCGTCCGTTGGCGTCCAGGCTAACTCAGTTTGATAACTCCAGCGTTGATATTGGCTATTGATGGCCTTGCCATCACCGTCTTTGTAATCATTGCCTTGGGCTTGGTTCGCGGTCACCCGTGCGTAACCATCAGTGGTGCCTGCAGTTACATCAAGCTCAGTATCAAAGCGGCCGAAGCGCGCCCACGTCATTCCTAGCTGACCCCGTAAGGTGGTCTCGGTTAGCCGATAGTTTTCCCGTTCAAAGAGCACGGTCGCTTGCGCGGGCAAGTAGAGGACCGACTGCGGGCCTTTAATGACACGGATCACATCATAATTGTGCGGCGTAATATACGCCGTAGGTGGGTCCATCCGGCTGTTACAGCCACCGAGTACGAGACTGTCGTCGCTCATAATGGTCAAGCGTGAGGCTGCCATGCTCCGGAAGGTCGGATCGCCACTGACGCCGCCTTTGCGGATCACATTAAAGCCGGGAATGGTCTTGAGAAAATCCGCCGCATCATTGGCCGGTAACGGTTGTCGCGGCTGTTTGGGATCGGTAACCACCACGCTTGGTGACACCATTTGCTCACTGGTAATGACAATATGCTCGACGGGCTCTTGTTGCTTTTCTTGTGCAACAACCAGCGCGGGTACAAGGCTATAGATTGCTGCAACCGCGAGTGCTACAGGGGTTTTCGCTGCGCGCAGGGTTTGCTTGCACGCAGGCACAGAATGTTTGGACATATGCTGTTCCTAATTCTAAGAAATAAATGGACTGTTTCGTTAGAGGGTTAGGACAGGACAGGTGGAGCACGCGCCGGAGGGGTAACGCGGAAACGTACCACAACAAGCGGTGTAACTGCCGGCAAGCGCGCATCGGTTAGGGCATTGCGGGCAGGTAAATACGGAAGCTGGGGCAGCGGACTGGAATGATCGCTGAGTTGCGCTAAGCCACAGTCAGGGTGCTGGATCGTTTGCGGAGCATCGGTAGGCGGCGTAACGAAGACAAACTGACCCGCCGCAATACTGGCGAGTGGGTCAATCCAGCGCAGTTCGTCGCCGGTACAAATCAGATCCAGGCGTTCGTTTTTATAGGGATTGGCTTGCAGTTGCGTATGGGTATTGAGCCACGCATTACTGGCGCTACTGCTAAGCAGCAGTAATGCCAATAGTGCAATGAACCAAGATGAGAATAACTTACGCAAAGCTCACACCCGTTTAACAACCTGCCTATAGGATACGACTTTTGCGCAAATTGTCACTTAGTTTGTAGGGCTTTTCTTAAAGGGCAACCAAGTTTTGTAGGTCAGGCTGCGCCAGAGCCATTCACAAGGACCATACTGGAACCGCGCGAGCCACCAAGGACTTATTGCCACTTGCAAGAGCCAGAAGATCACTGCAGCTAAGGTGGTGGTGGCACGCCCAAAGTTATCGTAAAAGCCGAAGCCATAGCCATAAAACAGGGTTGTGAAGAACACTGTTTGCAGGAGGTAGTGGGTCAATGCCATACGTCCCGCCGGGGCAAGCCGGGCCAACCACGTAGGTTGCGCATGACGGTGCCAGAGCCAAGCAAGACCTGTCATGTAAAACAGCGCTAAGGCAAGGTTGGCAATGGTCATCAAGGTGAAGCTTAACGCACTTTGGACGGTTGGGAGCAAATAGTCGATGTCGTTGCCAAACAGCCCGACGTAGACTGCCAGGGGCAGGCCCACAAGCAGGCTGCGGCGCATGATTTTACCGTAAAGCGCACTGTCTTGTTCCTGAACAAACAGGCCGTAGCGGGCCAGGCTACCGCCGATCATAAAGGTACCCAGCACCATGGGCGCCATGAATAACACACCGCTGCCAAAGTATTCTTGCAAACGCACCTGCATGACGTCAGTAAAAGCACCGCTTTGGTAGGCTTGATTGGCCAAGGTTAAGGTGTTGAGTAGCTCGGCTCGGTCCTTGTTAAGACTTGCCATAAACTCGGCGCTCATGGTCGGGTCATTGGCAACCGCTGCAATACTTAAAGCGCCGAGCCAAAATAGCGCGACCGGGGCGAAAATAAAGACCAAACCTAGCTTCCAAAGAATATCTGCGCGGAGATTCCGAAAGAACACCAAGAAATAACCGGCTACGGCATACATGAATAAAATATCACCGGCCCACACCAAAGCAATATGCGTGGCACCAATAAGTGCTAGCCAAAAGAGCCGACGACGATAGAGTTTATGTGGTGCAGCATGAGTTGCTTTTAAGCGTTCATAAAACAGGATAAAGCCGATACCGAATAACATGGAGAACAAAGTGTAGAACTTGCCTTGCACTAAGGTGTAAACACTGAGTCCAACGGTGCGATCGAGGCCAGTCAAGGATTGGTCAAACCCCAAGGCACCGGCCAGCAGTGGCCGTTGAAAGAACTCCATGTTCATTAAGAGAATGCCAAGTAAGGCAAAGCCTCGAAGAATATCCAGTAAAACAAGACGCTGTGTTACCCCTATGGGTGTAATGGTGCTCATGGTTGTCCCTTAAAACCGTAATGTTCCTTGGTGAATCGCACTGAAAATGTGGCGATCAAGCGGTTGATACCCTTGTTGGCGATCCAACAGTACGTAGAGGGGATCGGTAACATGTTCGATGGAAAAATTCTCTAGCTTCAGTTGATGTTTACGTATTTTGAACGTCGAGGTGATGTCATGGGCGCTTTGCAGCCGAATGAATAGAGGTTGCGCATAGTCGGGTAAGGCTTGACGAATATGCTGGTAAAAAGCCTTGGCGTCGAACGCGCGGCCGTGCTCAAGCACCAAGGAGACCATACCTGCACGACCTTCAGTGTGGGGCACTTTGACCCCGTAAGCAACGGCTGCAAGTACGCCGTGAAAGCGTCCCGCCTGGGCTTCAACCTCTGTGGTCGCGACATTCTCCGACTTCCAGCGGAAGGTATCTCCGACCCGATCAACGAAGGCGATATGGCGATAGCCTTGATGGCGCACGAGGTCGCCCGTGTTAAACCAACAGTCACCGGGCTTAAATACATCGTGAAACAGTTTCTCAGCGTTGGCTTTAGGATTATGTGTATAGCCGTCAAAGGGGGCTTTAGCGGACACCTTGGTGAGCAACAGGCCCGTCTCGCCTTTGGCTACTTTCTGAAGACGTCCTTTGCGGTCGCGTTCCGGGGTTTCGTTCACATTGTCAAAGCGAACAATGGCGAAAGTCATCGGCGAAAATCCGACCGTGCCCTTGAGATTAAAGGCGTTGACGAAGCCTACGTTGCCTTCGCTGGCGCCGTAGAGTTCACAAATACGTGGAATACCAAAGCGCTGCTGAAACGCGTCCCAAAGTTCGGGGCGCAAACCATTGCCGACCACCGCGCGCACACCATGTTTGGCGTCATCGTCGCGTGCGGGTTGCTGGAGTAGATAGCGGCAGACTTCGCCAACATAAACGAAGCAGGTGGCGCGGTAATGCTCGATATCTTGCCAGAAATTGCTGGCGCTAAAGCGTTCAGCGATGGCCAAGCAGGTCTGGGTCAATACCGCGGAACTTACCCCAATCGAAAGCGCGGTGTTGTGATGCAAGGGTAAGCAATTGTAGAGCGTATCGCGCGCCTTTAATGTCAGCGCTAAACGACCAAATGCAATACCTGCTTTATACCAGCGCAAATGCGTCATAGCAGCAGCTTTTGGACGTCCGGTGGTGCCTGAAGTCATCATATAAAAACAGGTGTCACCGAGTCGTAAACGTGCGGTTTGGCTCGGGTTGTCATGATAGCGCGCACGCTGTTGCTGCAACCACTCGGCACTTGGAAAGAAGCTTGGATACTGGCGCAGTTCATCAAACAGCTGGCGTTGTTCGGGCGCAGCGATCACTAGTTTGGGCTGCATGACTGCTAGTGCATGGGCAAGGCTATCGCCTTGCTCCTTGGGGTTGAGTAGTCCAGCAATGGCGCCAATCTTATTGATAGCGAAAGCCCAAGCTAACAGCTCTGGACTATTGGGGTAATACAAGGCAACACAATCGCCGTGCCGGATACCTTGCTGCTGAAGCTGATGCGCTAAGGCATTCACCCACTGATTAAAGGCGGCATAGGTGTAGCTGACATCTTGATGTTTCAGGAACAAGCGTTGTGGATGACGGTAGGCTGCACGCTGCAAATAATAGCCGGTGGAGCCGCGCCGTTGCTTTTTAGCCCAAGTCAATTGTACTAAGGTTATGGCAAGTCGTGGTAGCCGTGGGATAAAGCGCACAAAGGTCAACGCCATGGTGCCGAACGAAAAACTATTGTTATTATTTGTTGTTGTTATCGTCATAAAAAAGTCACCTAATGAGGTCTTGGCTAGCATAGGAGGCTTTTCAGCTAGAATCAATAGACCCAGGTTGAGGGACGGTCATCTGTTTCGCCCTGTTGTACGTATGGTGTTTGTCGATTCAGAAAAAGGAAGTAAAGGTGGCGAGCGTTCAACAACATCAATGGTCCGAGGCCGACCGCTCACGTATTATCGAAATGGCGTGGGAGGATCGCACGCCGTTTGAAGCGATTGCGAGCCTTTATGGGTTAACCGAGCCTGCAGTGATTCAGCTCATGCGCGCATGGTTAAAACCTGCATCGTTTCGATTATGGCGTAAACGCGTTAGCGCACGGGTGACGAAACACGCAAAGTTACGCGATCCAAAGGTGTTGCGTGGGTATTGTCCAACCCAGTACAAACGTTGAAGAGGAAGCTTTGATGTCGGTCATGAAACAGTTTTTAGGTTTAATCGCTTGGTTATTGGTGAGCTTTATTGTGGCTGCGATAGGCGGGCTAGGCTCGGTCAATGCCCCGGTATTTTATCAAGAATTGCAGTTGCCGAGTTGGGCGCCACCGACCTGGTTGTTTGGGCCAGTGTGGACTGCGCTTTACACCATGATGGCGGTGGCGGCTTGGCTGGTCTGGCGCCAACATGGCTTTGCAGGAAAAGCCAAAATTGCCTTAAGTATTAATATCGTACAGTTGCTCTTGAATACTTTGTGGAGCTGGTTGTTTTTTGCGTGGTATTTGGGCGCATTAAGTTTTATTGAAATTGTGCTGCTATGGTTTGCCATTGCTGCGACTGTCGTGGCTTACTGGCGCTTAAACAAAGCCGCGGCATTGCTTTTGGTGCCTTATTGGTTGTGGGTCACCTTCGCTGCCGGATTAAGCTACAGTATTTGGCAGCTTAATCCGGGCGTCTTATAAGCTTAAGTGCCGCAGAAGGTTTGTTTCACTTGCTCTTGTGCGCTGGCCGGTCGCATCAGATCGGCCAGCTCCTCACGCTCATGGTAGGGCTTTTTCAGAGCGTCATGCAAACGATTAAAGCGCGTCAATGCCCCGGTTTCGAGCACTTCTTGAATCATCGCTTCCACCAAGTGATTGCGTGGAATATAGGCCGGATTCACCAGTTTTAACTGGCTGCGCGCCGCCAATGACGGTAACGCTTGCTGCCACTTTTGATACCACTTTTGCCAATCTTCATGCCGCTCAAATAAGGCCGCGAGACGCTCTGAGTCGGCATCGCCGAGATAGCGAAAGGCAAGGGTGAAATCAACACCGCGTTGCTGCATTAAATCAAGATAATCCTGCGCAAGTTGACGGTTTTCGACACTGTCATTCAGACCTAATTTTGCGGTCATACGTTGCCAATAGTAGTGCTGATAGCTGCTTTCAAATTCGGTGACAGCTTGGGTCGCTTGCTCTATCGCGGTGGCTTCATCGGCATCAAACAACGGCAGCAAAGTTTCGGCATAGCGTGCCAAGTTCCACATCGCGATCGGCGGCTGGTTTTGGAACATATAGCGGCCACGCTGGTCGATGGCACTAAACACTGTGGCTGGGTCGTAAGCTTCCATAAAGGCACAGGGACCGTAATCAATGGTTTCCCCGGATAAGGTCATGTTATCGGTATTCATCACGCCATGAATAAAGCCGAGCGACATCCACTGGGCAATTAGTTGCGCTTGTTGATCAATGACCGCCTTTAACAGCGCCAGATAAGGTGCGTCTTGGTCAGCGCAGCTTGGGTAGTGGCGCTGAATAACATAGTCGGCAAAGGCTTTGAGCAGTTTCTTCTCACGCAACGCCAACACGTATTGCGCGGTACCAACACGTAAATGACTTTTACTGACCCGTGTGAGCACGGCGCCGGGTTGAGCCGGATCGCGCTGCACCCATTCACTGGTCGCTACTGCCGCTAACGCACGGGTGGTAGGCACCCCGAGGGTATGCATGGCTTCACTGACGAGGTACTCACGGAGCACTGGCCCAATGGGCGCGCGGCCATCACCGCCGCGTGAGTAGGGCGTGCGTCCAGCACCTTTCAGTTGGAGATCATACCGTTCGCCATCAGCGGCGATCACCTCTGTTAATAACAACGCGCGGCCATCGCCGAGTTGCGGCACAAAGTGGGCAAACTGATGTCCTGCATAAGCTAACGCATGCGGTTGAGCCCAATCAGGGGTGCTGTTGCCGGCAAAAACTTGTGCGCCAAGTTCAGTCGCGCAGAGCGTTTCAGGGAGCTGGAGTAAGGCCGCCAGTTCACTGTTGAAGGCTAACCATTGCGGTTGCTTTACCGGTGTGGGTTGGCAAGCGGTACTTAAGCGTGGGTCCAGTTTTACATAGGAGAGTTCGGTGTGCATGATGCCTCGCTGACCGTGTCGTTGGTGAGCCAAAAGTGTAACAGTTCTGGCAATAAAGGATGACCGAATTTACGTGTGAGGGTAACGGCATAAAAGTTTTCGAAGGCATTGGGCAAGGCGAAACGCTTACTCAACAAACCGCTGATCAGCTCGTCGCGCACCACAACTTCAGGCATCACGGTAAGCGCTCCGCTGTCACGTGCTAAGAGGCGTAGCATTGCCATATCATCCGCTTCAGCAATGATTTCAGGTTCAAAGTTGTGTTGCGTACAAAAGCTATCAAACGCCGTGCGCACCGGTGAGGTGACGCTGGGTACCACCCATTTCTGTTGGGTGTAGCTGGCATCCATCTGCGCTGGTAAATGCGCCAACTCTGCCGGCGCGATGACGCTAACCGCTTGACGCGTTAACAATTGGGTTTGCCAAGCAATGTCGGCGTAACTGGTGACTTCACGGTTGGTCAAGACGATATCTATTTGATGCTGCGCCAGTAATTCCAGCAATTCATTTTGCGGACGCGCGACCAAGCGAAATTTTAATGCTGAGCCTTGCTTGGTTTTGTCCATTAAAGGCTCGATAAAGCTCTCGATAAAGTTACGCGACATACTCGATAAGACCCCCAGCCGCAGGGTGGGGACGGTGGTTGCTCCGCGTGTTAACAGCTGCTGTAACTCTTCACCGCGGCGAAAAATATCTTCCGCGTACACCAACACACGCTGCCCCAGCTCAGTCAATACCAGACGCCGCCCCTCACGGGAGAATAGCGGTTGGCCAATACTGTGTTCCAGTTGATTGATTTGGGCCGAGAGCGCCGACTGTGACAGAGCCAGTTGTTCCGCGGTGGCGGTAAGGTTGCCATGCTTGGCGACCCGCCAGAAGTAATAAAGATGATGGTAGTTCAGACGTGGCATCGGCAAACCTATTTATAAAATAGAACGAATCAATAGAATATATGTATTTTTAGTATGCTTCCAGTCTCTGCACAATAGCGCCATCAACCCATCGAGGAGACGAACGAAACATGTTATGGCGCAGCGCACAAGGGCTATTGCTCATATTAGGAGTGGGGTTTGCGGTGGTCAGTGGCTTGGTTGCAAACGCGCTGATGGCTCCTCTCGGGGTATCGGGCGTGTTACTTACATCACTGAGTGCTGGTTTTGCCGCAATGATCTGCTTTATTGGTCTGATAGTGCTGCGTTATGCCGCTGTACAGTTTCGTGATGAGCCGGATCAGCACCGCTTCTTTTGGCGTCTGGTCGCGACCTTAAGTGCCATCTTAGTTACCGCTGTCGCAGATCATTTTCTATTGTTTTGGCTCGGCTGGGTGACCGTTAGTCTCACCTTACACCGTTTGCTGCTGTTTTATCCGGACCGACCTCGGGCAATCCTCGCCGCGCATAAAAAGTTTATTTTTGCGCGTATCGCCGAAACCTTGTTAGCCGTTGTGCTACTGACCTTGTATTGGCACTTCGATATTGTGCGGATCAGTGCGTTAGGGCAACTGGCTCACAACCACGTCAGCCATCTGCTTGCTTTGCTCCTGGTCACCGTGGCCGCGATGAAGTGTGCGCAACTGCCGGTGCATGGCTGGCTGTTACAAGTGGTCGAAGCACCAACAGCCGTTTCGGCATTGCTGCATGCCGGCATTATTAACCTCGGCGGCTACTTGCTATTGCAGTTTACGCCGCTGCTCGCCCCGGCTGAAGCCGCACGCTGGTTGTTAGCAGTGGTGGCTGGCATCAGCATGTTAGTTGCTGCGTCGGTCACGATGACGCGGATTAGCGTCAAGGTGCGCTTAGCTTGGTCAACGGTGGCGCAAATGGCGTTGATGTTGGTGGAAATCAGTCTGGGTTATTACGCCTTAGCCATGCTGCATTTGGTCGCGCACTCGTGTTACAAGGCGCATGCCTTCTTAATGGCCGGAAGCGTCGTGGAGCAACATGAGCGGCAAAAGTTCGCACAAGTGGGGTTGCCTAAGTTCCAGAGCTTGCTACTGGGGGCAAGCGTAGCGTTGGTACTGGTTGTGATGACCGTAGCGCTGGTCGATAAAGCGTTTTATTTGGCGCCCTGGTTCGCGGTGGGCATGGCGTTAGCATTGTGGTTGGCTTCTGAAGTTGAACAGTTAAGCTGGCGTTATGCCATTCGGACCTTGGGCAATGCTGCGGCATGGCTACTGCTGTATAGCTTAGGCGTTTGGGGGCTCAATCATCTTCTCCCCAGCCCCGCGTCGCAGAACTACCTGATCGGCATCGATGTTTGGATTTGTCTGGTCTTGGTCGCGATTGCGAGCGTGTATTTTTGGCTGCTGTATCACCCGCATCAGGCCCTTGGGCACCGTCTGTTTATTGCCCTGAACGCTGGGCTCTATCTTGATGAGTGGGCGACACGGTTGACCTTACGCATGTGGCCGCTGCGCTCACGTGGTGCAGCACCGAAGTTTGTTTTGGAGAACAAATCATGACGATGTTGAAACTGCAACAGCAGGTAACGCAGCAAGTAGCACCGGTCTGGCCGCTGGCGCGGAGTATTGCGGTCAACCCTTGGTGGCAACAGCACCAACAGCCTATAGCGGATGTTGCGGCACGGCAATGGGCGCGAAAAAATGTGCGTATGCTAATGCCGCCAAGCTATTACAAAGAGTGTTGGCTCAGTAGTATTCAAGAACACCATTTGCGCACTGCCGCAGCGCTTGAACAAGTACCAATGTCCGTTGCTGAACTCCTTAATGCGCTGTCGCACGCCAACGCAAGTGAGCAACGCTGTGAGCCAGCACTGCCGAGTGTGGCAAGCCTGTTGGATGCAACGTCAGCCTCGGCCAAACAGCTTCCGTGGGCGACAGAAATTGTCCAGCAAATCAGTCAATTTTGTGCCTTGTGGGTGAATTATCCTGAACAATTTGATGCGCGATCTAGAGAGGACGCTATGTATTTGGCATGGCGGGACATTGTGCGGCACGACCGCGGGATTGCCTTGGTGGTTGGTGACACCCAGGTACGCAGGTTGTTGGCGCAATTGCCACGCACAAGCGAGGAACTCTGGCAACAGGTGATTGCTGCGGTGGCTTTGCCGGATGTGGCGCAGCAACAGGCATGGTTAGAGCGCATCTTGCACGATGTTTATGGCTGGGCAAGTATCTTCGCGCAACGCCGTTGGGAGCGTCAAGGCGCGTCAGGTGCGCATGAAAATGATGCCTTGAACCAATTGCTGACCATTCGCTTGGCATGGGAATGGGTGTGCTGGCAACGTGCTACGTCGTGTCAGCAGCAAGCCTTGCGCGAGTGCTATGCACGCCTGCCAGAGCTGGAAGCCGATGCGCAGCAAAGCCATGCGCCGTTATGGGTTTGGCAACGTGCATTAGAGTTAAGTTACCAACAACAGTTGCAGCACAAGTTACAGACCGCGCTGGCGTCGCCAACGCCGCCAGCGACGCTGCAAGCGGTGTTTTGTATCGATGTGCGTTCTGAACCGATACGCCGGGCACTCGAAGCGCAAAGTGAACAGGTGCAAACCTTTGGTTTTGCGGGCTTCTTTGGCCTGCCGTTAAATTATTGTGTGAGCGATGGCCTGCAAAAACCGCAAGTGCCGGGCTTACTGTCTGCGCAATTTAGTGTGCAGCAAGCGGCCGACGCGACTGCGCACGCACGGCGGCGACGCAGTTGGCGTGCGGCCAGCTGGCACCGTTCCTTGGAAAGTCCAGCTGGTGCTTATGGTTGGGTTGAAATGAGTGGCTTGGCGAAAGTATGGAAGCTACTCGAGCGAAGCTTTTTCCCGAAACCGCAATTACGCATAGGTTCTGAAGTGATCCGTGAAAGTGCTTGGCAGATCCGTCACCACGACCAGCCGTTAAGTGTGGCGCAACAGGCGAACTTGGCCGCCAATGCGCTGAAAGGTATGGGGTTAACGCGAGAATTTGCGCCAGCGGTGGTATTGGTCGGGCATAGCGCCTGTGTCACCAATAACCCGCATGCCGCGAGTCTCGATTGTGGAGCGTGTGGGGGGCAGTCTGGTGAAGTGAATGCGCGGGTACTGGCACAGTTGTTTAATGATCACCAGGTGCGGACACACTTGGCGCACGAGTATGGTATCCACATTCCTGAACAAACGGTGTTTTACGCAGCGTTGCACGATACCACGCAACAGCAACTGCGCTTGTTATCGGCTAGCCAAGCACCTGCGATGGTGGCGGCTTATTTCACCAAGGCGAGTAGTTTGGCGCAGCAAGAGCAGCGCACCCGCTTAGTTGACCGTCCGCAAGCGTTAAATGCGCTATCGCGGCGGGCGGCAAACTGGGCCGAGTTACGTCCCGAGTGGGGCCTTGCGCGGAACGCCGCGATGATTATCGGACCGCGTGCGGCTACCCGAAAGAGTCACTTTGATGGTCGTACGTTTTTGCATAGTTACGATGCCGCGCAAGACCCTGATGCGGGCTTATTACGACAACTACTGACAGCGCCGATGGTGGTGGCTCATTGGATCAACATGCAGTACTACGGCTCCATGACCGCACCCGAAACCTTCGGGAGTGGCAACAAAATGCTGCATAACGTGGTCGCTGATGGGGTCGGCGTGTTTGAAGGCAATGGCGGCGACTTGCGGATTGGACTAGCCAAGCAGTCCTTGCACGATGGTCAGCAGTGGTACCACCAACCGTTACGCTTGACCGTCGTGGTTGCCGCGCCCATTGAAGCGTTAGAGCTGGTGCTGGCAAGTGAAAAGGTCGTACGTGATTTGGTAGAGCAACATTGGCTGCATTTGTGGCAGTGGCAACCAGCCACAGGTGCGTTAAAACAACGCTGTGATGGGCGTTGGCACGAACTCTCTGAGGCGCTGTTTGACGCCGTCGATATAAGTTAAAGCCAGCCGTTCCGTTGGGCGATACGGGCTGCTTCAATGCGGTTACTGGCGTGTAACTTGCTCATTGCTTCAGATAAGCAATTGCGCGCTGTGCCTTCAGCAATAAACAATGCCGTTGCGATAGCGGCAGTGCTATGTCCGTCGGCGGCGAGGCGCAGGGCTTTTCGCTCTCGCTCCGTTAACGGGTCGTGATGATCTAAGCTTTGCAGCAGCAGTGCATTGGCAATGACACGCTGCCCTTGCAACACCTGTTGTAGACTTTGCAACAATTCTTCAATCGGCGCGTCTTTTAAGATAAAGCCGTCGGCTCCGGCTTGAATCGCCCGCTGAATATAGCCACTGCGATGAAAGGTTGTGATCACCACGACCTTGGTCGCTGGCGCATGCTGTTTGCTCCACTGCAACAGCTCAAGACCTGTCAGGTTTGGCATCTCAATATCGGTCAGAACCACATCATAAGGTTGGTGCTGCAAGGCCTGTTGAGCTTGCTGGCCGTCGGCAACTTCATGTACGTCATAGTCACCTTCGAGGCGTAATAACGCCGCAAGCGCATTGCGCACCATGGTTTGATCTTCAGCGAGTAACAGTTTCATGGCGTCGCCTTCGGTGCCGGCAGAGGGAGGGTTAAGCAAAACGTACAGCCGTGCTGTTGGTGATAGTCAAAACGACCGTTTAATGCCTCCAAACGTTCACGAATACCTTGCAGGCCATTGCCCTCGGTAAACGGGGGACAATCGCCATCGTCGCTGATCTCAATGGTTAAGGTCTCAGCTTGCGGCACAAAGCGGATGTGACAAGCTTGCCCTTGACTGTGTCGGATCATATTGGTCGCGAGCTCCGTCAAAGCAAGGATCACCGCCTGTTCTGAGGCTTTGGAAAGCTCAGGTAAGTCGCCCTGAATGGTAACCTTAAAGCCCGCATCATTGAGGTAGTGTTCGAGACTTTTTAGTTCATTGTCTAAGCCGTTATGACGAAAACCGCTGACGCTTTCGCGCACTTTACGCAAGCTGTCACGGGCAATGGCGTTGAGTTCATGTACCTGCTGCTGAGCGTCGTTATAGTGCTGCTTTTGTAACTGTTTTTCGGCGAGGTTAGCTTTTAAAGCGATGCTCGAAAGCGTGTGGCCGAGAATATCGTGTAAGTCACGCGCGATGCGCTCACGCTCGACACTGGCCGCTAATCGTCGAATTTCGGCTTCACTTTGCTGCTGTTCAAGCAAACGCAGACAGCGTTGCCGTTCAATCACGCCAAAGAGTCCTATCAGCACCACGAGAAAGGCACCGTACATGGCAAAGTAGTCCCAATAGGTGCCTATCTGCCATTGAATCGCAAACAAGGTCGCGATCAGTGCGCCAATCAGTGGAAAGGCGCGTTTTCCTTGGTAGTAAAAGCCCAAGAAGAAGCTGACAAAGCCAAACATGGCAATGGTACCAGGATTCCAGTGACTCATGAGCACGGCAGCGCAAAACAATAAGGCAATACGCCACGGTCGCTGCTGGTCTGTGCAGCGGTAGACACTGTAGTAGGTGACGATAAAGCCGACAAGCACTGCACTCATGATCAGCAACTGCCAAGTGCTGTATGGAAACAGCAGCATAGGGAGTAGGTAGAAACCTAAATTTAAGAGGTATACCCACGCGTAATCTTGATCGAGTTTGAGATGTTTCATGCCTTCATTATGCCGCATTCCAATGGGGTTACCAGTGACAAATGTCATCGAAAAAGATGACAAATGCTTCTGCTTAAATGTTCTTGTGCTCGATAAAGTAGCTGACGAAATCATTGCATCACGGCAGAGGGGAAAGCACGCATGCAGGACACCTTAATAGAAGCAATAGCATTACGCCACGCCTATCAGGCAGGCAAACCCGTGCTAAATGATGTAAATCTGGCAATAAAGGCCGGTGAAGTTGTGGCGGTGCTAGGGCCTAATGGCACGGGTAAAACAACCTTGATTCACGCGTTGCTCGGCAGCGTGGCGGCGCAGTTTGAGCAGTTAACCTTGTTCGGTGAACGCCAGCACGGCCAGCATCGAAAGCGCGCGCTTCAACGGCAAATAGGCGTGATGATGCAGGTGGCGGGGTTGACCGCTAACCTCACCGTTACTGAGCAACTGACGCTATTTGCCAGCTACTATGGCACTCCGATCCCGGTACCTGAACTGCTGCAACGTTTTGCTTTGACGGAACTTGCCACGACGCAGTTTGGCAACCTCTCGGGTGGCCAACGACAACGCTTGTTGTTTGCCATCGCAGTCTGCGGCGCTCCTAAGTTGGTGTTTTTAGATGAGCCGAGTTTAGGCATGGATATTACCGCCCGGCATTTGATGTGGCAACAAGTGAAATGGTTACGCCAGCAAGGCTGTGGCGTGCTCCTGACCACGCATTATCTAGAAGAGGTGGTTGCACTTGCCGATCGGGTGGTGGTGCTTGGCCATGGCAGCGTTACCACCGAGCTGAGTATGGATGTGTTTAAGGCGCAAGCCGCACACGCCGACATCAGTATTGAACAACATTACCTCACCTTAATTGGAGCACAGCAGCATGTTGACGATCTATCAGAATGAAGCCAAATATGACTTACTGAGCTTATTGCGAACGCCTGGATTTTATTTGCCAGCGCTGTTGTTTCCCGCGGTGTTTTACTACTTTTTTGGCGTTTTGTTTCCGTATTCTGGCGGCGATCCGGCGCGGGTGATGGTGGCTTATTGCTGTTTTGGTGTGATTGGCCCGGCACTGTTTAACTTTGCTATTGCCGTTGCCGGCGATCGTCAACAGGGCTGGCTCGCGCTCAAGCGCTTGTCACCCATGCCAATGTCGGCCTATATGATGGCAAAATGGAGCAGCAGTTTGTTCTTTGCGGTGATTATTCTGCTGACGTTGTATGTTATCGGCGGCAGTTTCAGCGAGGTCACCTTGACGCGTGGTCAGTGGCTTGCGCTTACCGCAGTATTGTTGTTAGGAACCTTGCCGTTTGCCTTGTTAGGGCTGGTTATCGGGTTGTTTTGCAGTGATAAAGCCGCACCGGCGGTGGTCAACTTAATCTATTTGCCGATGGCTTTCTTAGCGGGACTGTGGGTACCATTGAGTGTGTTGCCAGATTACGTGCAAAGCATCGCGTATGGACTGCCGACCTACCACTTCTCGCAGTTGGCAATGAAAGTGATCGGCCAGGACCAAGGGCTTTCGATGGGCGTGCATTGTGCCTACTTAGTGGTCTTGAGCGCTGGCTTAGCGTGGGTGGCACACTATCGTTTTCGCCGTATGGCTTAAGAGGGAAGAATTAATGAGATTAGGAACGATCGTAGGCGCGTTAGTGGCGTTGGTGGTGATTGTGCTGGTGGTGTTGCCAACCCCAGCGGTGCAGCAGGACAACGTAGCCACAGCTTCAGCTGGCTTTGTGTTGGGACCTGTGCAGGTGTTTGATGGACAATCCAAGCTTGATGTGAGCTATATCGAAGTACGAGACGGTCGTATTGCGAAGCTACATCAGCAGGCACCGAACACCGATTTACCGCTGATCGACGGGCAGCAGCAATGGTTGATGCCGGGTCTGATTGATGCCCATGTGCATGCCTGGGGCAATGCACTCGAAGCGCAATTGGCGCGGGGCGTCACCACCGTGGTGGATATGTTTGGTGATCCCAGTTATTTGCAGGTGTATCAGCAATCCCGAACGCGCGCACAGCCGCAGTGGCACGCCGATATTTGGGGCGCGGGTTATTTGGTTACGGCCCCAGGAGGTCATGGCACGCAATACGGGTTATCAGTGCCAGTCATGCATTCGGTCGATGATGCCGATGCCATGATTCAACAACGTCTGGCGCAAGGGGCTGACTTTATTAAAGTGGTGTACACCCACGCCGACGCGGTTTATGACCATCATCCCTCGATTTCGCTGGCGCAGTTACAAGCACTTGTGACTGCGGCGAAGCGACACAAGGTCATGATTGTTGCCCATATTGCCGACCATCAGTCGGCCCTAGAGGCGGTGCAAGCTGGGGTGGATGGCTTGGTCCATAGCTTTTTTGACCAAGTGGTGAGTGACAGGTTGTTGCAAGAGTTAGTTGCCAACGAAGTGTTTGTGATCCCGACCTTGGTGGTGTACGAGGGCATGTTGCGGCAACAAGTAAACGCGCAGTATTTACTGCAGAATGAGACCCTTGAGCTGAGTGCGCATGTGCGTCAGCAGTTACAGAGTAGCTTCCCGGTGAATCTCCCTGAAAGTTACTATGGACTCGCGCAACAAACGGTTAAACGGATGTACGACGCCGGGGTGCCGATTCTCGTCGGTTCTGATGCGCCGAATCCAAATACCGCACATGGGTGGAGTATGGCGATGGAAATGCTGTTATTGGCCGAGGCAGGCGTGCCTATCGAAGCGGTGCTTGAAGGTGCCACAGTGTTACCAGCTAAGCATTTTGCGTTGGGTCAGCGAGGCCGCATTGCCGAGGGATATCGGGCAGATTTTCTGTTGTTGAATGATGATCCTCGTAGCGATTTAACCACGCTCATTCAACCGCAAGCGATCTATAAAAACGGCGTTCGCTACCAGCCTTAGCCTACCGAGTGGAAGCAGGGCTGAGAAGCGTTATTCCGCTGCGGACGGAATAACGCTTTAACAGACAATGGGTTATACCACGGCACTACCGATAAGTTTGACGGTTGCCGCATCGGCATCAAGTTCAACCACATGGCCGACCGGCAAAATATGGTTGGCTTTGATGTGGCCAAACTGCGCACCAGTGTAGGTCGGCACATTGAGTGGCTTAAAGTAGTGCTCAAAAATTTCGTGCAAGGTGAAGCTGCCGAAACCACCAGCAGGATCACAATCAGTACAATGCCCGAACACCACACCAGCGACGTTATTAAGTTCGCCACTGAGCTGTAACTGCGATAAGAAGCGGTCGATGCGATAGACACTTTCGCCGACGTCTTCCAACATTAAAATTTTACCTGTCAGATCAGGGAAGTACGGTGTGCCGCATAGACTAGTGAGGACCGTTAGATTGCCCCCAACCAAGACGCCTTGAGCCTTACCGGAAGTGACCGTGGTAGTGCGGTTGGTCATCATAGTGAGGGTTTCTTCTTTTTCTTTGTAGTTGCGCATGGTGGTGGCTTTGCCGTCCATCAACACGTCTTTAAATTGTTGTGCTTGGAAATCGGCCCAGTACGAGAAGCCGTTCGGGCCGTGGAACGACGTCATGCCAGTTTTGACATAGAGCGCATTCATCAAGGAGGTGATGTCACTGTACCCCAAGAGCACTTTGTTGTTTTGCGCGATCATCTCAAAATCGAGTAACGGCAAAATACGGTTACAGCCCCAGCCGCCACGCACTGCAATAACACCATCGACGTCTGGGTCTGCAAAAGCGCGGTTAACGTCGTCGGCACGCTGTTGGTCGGTACCCGAGAAGTAGCCTTCGCGCGCAAACACATGCTCACCAAGCTGCACGTTAAAGCCCATCGCTTCAAAAGACTCTTTGGCGATCATGACATGGTGCCGATCTTCAACAGCACTGGCGGGCGCAACCATGCGTACTGTGTCGCCAGCTTTCAAGCGCTTTGGTTTACGGCCTGCACCTAAAGCACTGGTTGCTGCTGGGGTAGCGAGCAATTGCGCCGATGAAAGCATTGACGTTGCGACCGCACCTGCGGCCATGGTTTTTATAAACGATCTGCGATCCATGACAAGGTCACCTTTTATTTAATCTTAGATTTGGGCCTGTTGGGCGTGTGTGTGTTGACGTAAAAGTTGCGTCACCGTTATCCTCAATCCTAGTAATAATTTATTAGTAATAGAACCCTAGGGCGCAATAAAAAATGAAAAAAAGCATCTTAAGCCCCGTCGCTGCGCTTCTTTTAGCGACCTCGAGTTTCGTGTTGAGCCTACCAGCGCTCGCTCATGATGACCATCATGCAGCCGTCGAGATGCTGCCTGGACTCGATAAGCAACAAATTCGCTTGGCGGATATTACGCCTTACATTGAGCGCTTCCAGAACCACCCAGTGTTTACCCACCAACGCATTGGTACCTCTTATCAAGGTCGGCCAATTCACCGTTTTAGCGTCGGCAGCGGCGACACCGTGGTGTTAATGTGGTCGCAAATGCACGGTGATGAGTCGACCGCAACCCCTGCGTTATTTGATCTTATGCAGAAGATAGCGACCGATAGCCACTGGCGAGAGCATTGGCAGGATAAAATCACCTTGCACATGATCCCTATGGTGAACCCTGATGGTGCTGAATTGGCGCAGCGTTATAACGTGCAAGGCATTGATATCAATCGTGATGCCCGTGCTTTGCAAACGCCAGAAGGGCGCCTATTAATGCAGCAAGGGCAAGCATTGGCACCGGACTTTGGCTTTAATTTGCATGACCAGAGCCGTTATTACGAAGTGGGCCACACGGGCAAACAAGCGACGATTTCGTTATTAGCTCCAGCGTTTAACCAAGCCAAAGACATTAATGAGAAACGTCATCGCGCGATGCAATTGATTGGTGATTTAAAAACCGTGGGTGATGCGTTAATTCCTGGGTATATGGGACGTTATAACGACACTTTCGCGGAGCGTGCTTTTGGCGATAACTTTGCCGCAATGGGGATCAGTACTATTTTGATTGAGTCAGGTGCTTACCCTAATGACCCGAATCGGCAAAAGGCCCGTGAAGTGAATGGCGCCATGCTGGTGCGCGCCATTGATAGCATTGCGAGTGCAGCTTATGAACAGCAAACGCTGGCGCCGTATCATAGTATTCCGATGAACAACTCGAACAGCTTTAAAGATGTCATTCTCGATCAGGTGCAAGTGATTGATGGTGCGCACAATTACCGCATCGATATTGGCGTGAACCGTAGTGACGAGAGCGGTGTGATTCGTGAAGTCGGTGACTTATCCATGTTTCCTGCGTTTGAGCGCTACCAAGGTAAGAATTATGTCTATCAAGCAGGTCGGGCGTATGCGATCCCTGCAGAAGGTCTTGTACTCTCGCACCATGATTACTTAAAACTGATCGCCCAAGGTTATACCCACTTTAGCGGTGATGCTGCGCAATTAAGCGTACGAACGCACTTACCAGTGCTAGTGAATCCGCGTAATCTCCCTGGATCACGCCCCCAACAACGTCAACAGGCTACATTCTTGTTAACCGAGCAAGATAACGTGGTCATGGCGGTGTTGGCGGGTGTGATTCTTCAACTTCAGTAACTCGCACAAAGGCGGTTAACGGTTGTTACCGCCTTTCTTTTTACTCTTTTGTGCGTTAGTTGTGTCGGTCGCGCTGTCACAATCAGTGTCACATTCATTGGCAAGCGTAACATCACCGGTTTTAATTCGGCCGGGGCGTTTGCGCTTGGTTTCACTCATTGTTGCGGTAGCATCGCCCAGCCCGTCTCCGTCATCATCTTCATCCAGATGTCCTGAATCGGTTGCCTTAACGGTATCAGCAAGTGCTTTGCCAGCTTTAAACTTTGCTTGGCGAGCGGCTTCATCGGTCGTGGTAGCGCTAGCATCTTTTGTTTTGGCTTGGTCTTGTGCCTGCGTGGTCGCGCTTAAAGCAAGGGTAGCTACAACTGTAAGTATGGTCACGATATGCATAGTAACTTCCTCATCATAAGGGGGGGAGCCAATGTCATTCCCATGTAAAGGTATAGGCTACCTGTGCTAAACGCGCAACGAATGGTGTTACGATTTGGCTATACTGAAACGGTCATGTTGACTAACACTGTGCACTATAAGGACAAATTACATGAATCAATTTTCACTGGAGAATAATGTCGCGATTGTGACAGGCGCTGCGCATGGTATCGGGAAAGCTATTGCAGAAACCTTTGCCCAAGCAGGTGCTGCGGTAATGATTGCCGACCTAGATTTAGCAGCCGCAGAACAAACCGCCGGGTCAATTGTGAGCGGTGGTGGTACCCAAGAGTTAGATTAACCAAATCTTGGCACTGCAAAAGCAGCGCAAAGTGACTTTCAGATTTTTCTGGCGTGGCTATAGTGAAATTGAAGTTTGCAATTTTGCACAGCCACAAAGGAGAAAGTGCTATGAAAATCAACAATGTAATGACTTCAGCTATCGCAGCATTGACGTTGGGTTTAGGTACTTCAGCAATGGCCAATACGTTGCAAGACCCTCAGGAACAGGAATTCCAAGAGATGCAACAGCAAGCGGAAGCGCCGTTAAGTGATGCGGCGATTACCGCACAAGTCCAAAGCGCGTTGATGTCGATTGACGGTGGTATGAACGTGACTGTTGAGACCTCAGAAGGTGTGGTAACCCTAAGTGGTAGCGTCACTTCTGATGAACAAAGTGCCGCATTGGAACGCGCGACACGCAGTGTGCAGGGTGTACAGGACGTACGCAATGACTTAGAAATCGAATCTTAATTCGCGTTTCACGTCATCCCTAGAGCTCAAGCCCCATAACGCTTTGCGTTATGGGGCTTGGTTTATGAGAGCTGCGCTCGAACTAAATCAGGAGCAATACCAAGCCAGCGTTTACAGGCGCGGCGGAAATTGTTGGAGTTGCTGTAGCCGAGTCGAGTGGCCAGCTCGTGGTTGTTGTAGGGGTGTTGTTGCAGCAAATGCAGTAGCTGATACAGCCGCACAAGGTCTAGTTGCTGCTGAAAACTCGTGCCATGCTTATGAAACTGTCGTTTGCATGACGAAGTACTTAATGCCATCGCACTTGCAAGTGCTTCCAGCGTTACCATATGCCCATCATGCAAACGCTGTTGCAGCCAGGCAAAGACGGCTTCAAGAAAACTGGGCGGCGTGGTGGTGTCTTGTAATTGGCAAAACCAAAGCGCCTGTTGAAAGCGTTCCGGTTGCCGTTGTTGTAATTTAACCCGTAGCTGCTGAACCGGCAGTTGCAACACTGGCAATGGACTGGCAAAACTTTGTAGCCCCCATTTTTGCCAAATCGGCAGCGGCGTGATTTCAGGCGGTAAGCCGATCCGCCACTGTTCTACGGCAAGCCCACGTTGTTGGCCTACCGCAATCAGCAAGGCCAGAGATAACCCACTTGGACTGTCTCCCCAACGTTGTAAAAAATGCAATTGCACGAACGCTTGATGGCGACTGCTGCGACTAAACTGTAAGGGTTGCAATAACTCCTGATGGCGCACAAAGTAGCCAAGGGTCTGCGCCATGGTTGGGGCATGCAGGAGTACATCAACCAGAGGCGATAAGCGTTCACTAAGCATGGTCTCGGCGACCAAATGCCAAAGTTGTGGATCGCCAATCAATTGATTGGCACGCTGACTCAGCAGTAAAGCATCTTGGGCACTTATTTTATGGGTACTGCTGCGCTGTTGTTGCACCGCAATGCCAGTACCTTTGCACAACTTCGCAGGTGCAATGCCACGTCGCTCTGCCAACGGCAACAGCGATTGCAGCAAGGGTTTACTAATCAGCTGAGCGTGCTCAGCAGTTAACCACTGCAGCATTGTCATGACGTTTTGGTGGTTGTAGGTAAAGTGCTTGAAGCGCTGCGTGAGCATCTGCTTCGGTGACCGTATGGGCACGGAATTCAAAATGCAGACAATGCTCCAACGCAAGCTCTTTGTGTAACGCTTGTTCGAGGTGCTGCAGCAGCTCAGTTGCTAAGGGCGTTTCAAGCCCAGGGAATAACATTAAGAAGCGATCGCTGTGGTCACGACAGAGCACATCTTGCTCGCGTAAAAGCGCAAGCATGATCTCGCTAATACGTTGCAGCAGGGCATCGCCGAAGCCACTACCATGTACCCGATTAATACGGGCAAAACCTTTAATATTCATGTGAACCAGCGTTAATGGCAGTCCCTTATAGTGATGCTGGCAAAGCTCGCGGGTGAGCACATGCTCAAAGTAAGGTTTAGTGTAGAGCACGGTAAGCGGGTCAAGCCACTGATGTTCACGTAACACATGTTCGCGGCTTTTAAGTTGTCGCTCAATAATCCGTTGTTCTTGATGCCAGCCGTATAAACCTCGGCATAAAATCAATAAACCTATTGGCAATGGCAGTGACTCCAGCCAACTCATGATTCTGACCTCAACTGGGTACGCGAAAAACTCATCCAGTAAGTCCAGTGACAGCGATAAAATGAGGAGTAACGTGCCAAGGTAAAGCAAGGAGGTCACCTTACCATCCGGCCGTGCCGATAACACGATGGTCATGCCAAGCATCGCCAGTAATAGTGTTGAACCTTCACCCATGACATCAAGGAAGTCGACCTCAATCAAAGCTTTAAGCTCGCCGAAATGTTGCGCTAACAAATAGGCGATAAGGCAGCCAAGTAAGGTGAGTGGGAAACGCCAATCAGTGAAGGGATGGTATCGCAACATAAGGCTCTCGGGTTATTCAAATCCACGCAATAGTCTAACCAGACTACGTGACAATCTGATGACCAGTGCAGGTGCTCGTGGCCTGATTTGACCCACCTCTTTTTAGCTCATGTTGACATTATTTGTGCTGCTCGCCTGTCATCTTAACGCTCTACAGTAAGTGCCGCATTCAAACACTTACAATCCAGAATAAAAGAGCGAGTTAACCCATGAAAAAATCCTATTTAGCCTGCCTCATCGCGCTAAGTTGCGGGGCACAAATTCCGTTAGCTTATGCCCAGCAGGTGACGGAAACCGAAAGCACTGATGAAACCATGGAAGAAGTGGTGACCATCGGCAACCGTGCAGCCATTCAAGAAGCCATGAACCAGCAGCGTAACGCCGGTGGCATTATTAATGTCTTGAAAAAAGACGATATGGGCAAATTGCAAGACGACAGCGTGAGTGACGCGTTGCAGCGTATTCCTGGATTGTCCGTTGAACGCGACCAAGGTGAAGGGCGCTTTATTCGGATTCGAGGGCTGGCACCTGATTTGAACTCAGTCTCGTACAACGGCACCATGCTGGCAGCACCTGAAGCAGGGCGTCGTGCGGTTGCCTTGGACGTGATCCCATCGGATTTGTTGGAGTCGATTGAAGTTAGTAAAACCCTAACACCAGACCAAGCAGCGGGCAGCCTCGGTGGTAACATCGAACTAAAAAGTATGACGGCGTTTGACCGCGACGGAGCGTTCTACTCATTAACCACCGACCTTGGCTATAACCAGCAAGCCAGTGAGACCAACCCAAAAGTGTCGGGGGTGCTCAGTAACACTTTTGATCTTGGTGATAAGCAAGATGTGCTTGGGGTTGCGTTAGCCGCGAGCTATCACGACCGCTCGTTTACCACGGACAACGTTGAGACCGGTGGTAACTGGGATCTTGATGAGCCGGGCTTAGAAGAGTTTGAGTACCGTGCTTATTCGGTCAATCGCGAGCGCACGGGCTTAGCCTTAAACATCGACTTACGCCCAGACGATCAGCAGTCCTACTACTTGCGTACGCTGTACAGTGAATTCGCCGACAGTGAAATTCGGCAGGGCTTGATTGCGGAATTTGCCGACCCGTTAACCGCTGGTACGCAAAGTGCTGGTGAGCTTGTACGCGAATTGAAAGACCGTAAAGAAACCCAAGAAATTCAGGCTATTGTACTCGGTACAAAACACCAGTTTGGTGATTGGACCGTACAACTTGAAGGCGGCCGTAGTGAAGCCAATGAAACCCAGCCGTTTGCTATTGGTGGTGCGCAGTTTAAACAAGAATTTGACGACGGTTTAGGGTATCGCGGCCAGCAACGCTTGCAATTGATTGCGCCCGATCAAGCCTATCAAACCAGCGGTTATGAGCTGGATGAAGTGGAAGTCAGCGATGCGTATACCGAAGAGACTGAAAACAATATCAAACTTGACGTTGCCTATGACCTTTTACATCGCGACTTTCAGGCAACCCTTAAGTCTGGGGTGAAATTGAGTCAGCGTGAGAAGACTGCCCGCGAAGACATTTTTATCTACGAAGACTTTGCCGACCTCGGCGTGAGTGGATTAACGCTTGACGACTACCGTGGTGCAGATGTGGATTATGGTTTGGCGCAGTTTGGTCCAGGCATTCAAGCTGATGCCTTGTGGCAGATGTTGGCACCGCTTGACCGTGCCGCATTTCGTGACGACGTTGAGTCAGCCATTGCCAGTTACGGGATTGATGAAGATATCTCGGCAGCCTATTTGATGGCGGATATTCAATTAGGGAATTGGCAGATCATCACCGGTGCGCGTTATGAGCACGATGAGCGGAATGCGCAAGGGATGCGTTATGACGACGCCACCGGCAGCTTTACCGCAGTCACCGATAGCTACAGTAACGCTCGCTGGTTACCAAGTTTGGTTACTCGCTACGATATTAACGACACCACCATTTTACGGATGGCGTATAGCACGGGTATGGTGCGGCCTAACTTTGAGCAGTTACGCCCAAGCTATTACCTAGAGAATGATGACGGCGACTTAAAAGCAGAGTTTGGTAACCCGGACTTAGCACCTTTGACCTCGAGTAACTTCGACTTCGGCATTGAACATTACGATGAAACCTTAGGTGTTATTTCTGCCATCGCGTTTTATAAGGACATCAAAAACTTTGTTTACGAAGCCGATGTTGCCGGGCGCCCAGGTTATGAAGATTTTGACGAAGCAGAAACCTACATTAATGGTGATGATGCTTATGTTTACGGTCTTGAGTTGAACTACGTTCATCAAGTGAAAGGCTTCAATAGTTGGTTGGATAACTTCCTATTCAGCAGCAACTTAACCTTTACCGACTCAGAAGCTACCGTCGATTGGTTAGATGATGGGGTGTTGCTCACGCGCGATATTCCGTTACCAAGCCAGTCAGATACCACCGCCAACTTAGCCATTGGCTATGAAACGGCAGACCTTAGCTTGCGTCTTGCGGCCAACTATAAATCGAAATACTTGGTTGAGTTGGGCGACATCGAAGACAGCCGCTATGACGCCTATGAAGATGACAATATGACGGTGGACTTCTCTGCTAAATGGTTGCTCAGCGATGCCATTAGCTTATCGTTTGCGGCCAATAACATCACTGATGAACCTTTCTATGTGTATACCGGCTCACGCCGTTACAACACCCAATATGAGCAGTATGGCCGCAGTTACACCTTGGGCTTACAAATTACCAACTGGTAGGGAGACCTTATGAAATTAAAACGTTCTACGTTGGCGTTGGCACTTTTCAGTGCCAGCGCTTGTACGTCACAAGCCACAGATTTACAAGACACGCGTCACCAAGTGCAGCATCAGGGGCACACCTACTCGGTGACCAGCGAAGGACTTTATGCGGCTGGGCAACTGGTTCGCCGCGGCGAATTTGAACACTTGCGCAGTTTAGCGTTGGAAGATGGCGGCCTGGTGATGGCGGCCATGGAAGGGAACACACAGTTCTTACACCTTTGGTTAGCTCAAGGGGACAATGTTGATGCCCTTTGGCAGGGGGAGATCAGTAGCCGTGTGGTCGAAGATCTGTGTTTTTACCAGAGCCAAGAGAACCAGCAAACCACCTTATTTTTGCTCGGTGGTCGCGGTGGGGCTGAACAACTGTTACTGCGTCAAGACCAACAATGGCTTGCGCAGCCGTTAGCGATCCGCGATGTCAATGTACCTTTTGATGCGACTGCTTGCGCGGTTGATCAACAGCGTGGCACCTTGTTTGTTGCTGAAGCAGACCAAGCCGTGTGGGCCTATCAAGCTGAACCCGAAGTGGACGAAGGGCGTCAGCTGGTTGCCGCGAAAGCGCCGTTTGGGCAGCTCCAAAACGAAATCAAGGGGCTTGAGGTGCTGCACAACGGTGCCTTAGCTGTCCTTGAGGAAGAACCACCGCGTCTACTTATGTACACGCGTGAGGAAGATGGATTGCAGTTCAGTAGCGCGCAAGCCATTGCCGAGCTCGAAGCATTGACGGATGTTGTGGAACTGACGCCGGGCCAATTGCTCTTGACCCATGAAGATGGTCTAGCGACGCGGACCGCGCAAGTACCGGTCGCAACCAGTGTGTCAGCGCCGCCCGCGACTCCCGTTAACCAAGTTGCAGCGACCTTACAAACGACTCCTTCACCACGTCGCGGTGATGCCATTGACGATCCTGCCGTATGGGTGCATCCGCAACAGCCGGCACAAAGTCGAATTCTGGCGACGGACAAACGTACCGGTTTGTATGTTTATGATATGAATGGCGCAGTGGTGCAAGAGCTTGCTATCGGCCGACTCAATAACGTGGATGTACGTGGCAATGTTGCCGCTGCGACCTTGCGTGATGACAACAGCATTCAATTGTTTGAGATTAGTGCTGAAGGTGAGTTTTCACTCGGCGCCAAAGTGCGTACTGATGTCGACGAGATTTATGGTTTGTGCATGGGGTATGACGCGCAAACGGAGCAAACCTCTGTTTATATCAACAATAAAGGCGGGCGCATTCAGCACTTCGTGCTAACTGCCGATGGCGCAACGTTTGCACGTGAAATGACCGTACCTTCACAGCCAGAAGGTTGTGTGGTGGATGACGCCACTCAGCGCTTGTTCGTTGGCGAGGAAGATGTCGCGGTGTGGCAGTTTGATGCGCGTGCAAGTGCGACAACGCAAGGGCAAGCGGTGATTCATGTTGCTGACCATGCGGAACTGGTTGACGATATCGAAGGTCTTGCATACGCCGTAGTCGACGGTGAACCCTTGTTGTTTGTTTCTAGTCAAGGCAACGATAGTTATATCGTGTTTGATGGTGAAGCGCCTTGGGCGTTGCGTTCACATTTTCGTATTCGCACCAATCCAGCGATGGGTATTGACGGAGCCTCTGAGACCGATGGTATCGAGGTGACTACGGCGAATCTGGGGCCGCAGTTTCCACAAGGAGCTTTGCTGGTGCAAGACGGTCGTAATCGGATGCCTGAAGCAGGTCAAAACGTGAAGGTAGTGCCATTGGAAGCGATTCTACAGACGCTCAACAGTCACGAGTAACGTATGTGAGGGCAAAAGCCGAAGCAAGGGATTGCTTCGGCTTTTTTTATGGCTAATCGTTGCTGCCGGCAGGCGCGTAAATTAAGTCTGTACCGTTCCAGCAGCGGCTGGCTTTGGTACGCGGATGATCACCACAGAGTCGTGGTGCGGTAGTCGGTTGCTCATCAGTAACCTGCTTACTGCCATCGGCATTTTTATGAATGGTAAACCCATCATAAAGTTCTCCCGTGGCAGTGTACGAGCGATAGGTGAGCTGCTGTTCAGTGAAGTCTAAGGTTTGGTAGAGTTGGGTGTCTTCTGCGTAGCGCGCCATCTGTTGTTTGGCCTGGTCGCTCACCAAATACATCTTCGGACCGGCTACAGTGACCGTGTACATTGGCCCTTGTGCTGCTGCATCGGTAGCAGCACGGGTGCGGCCATAGGTGTGATCATGACCTTGTAACACCACATCAACGTTGTACTTCTCGTAAATCGGTTGCCAATGCTCTCGCAGTGGTGGGTTGTCACGCCCACGTGAAACCGAGTGCAAGGGGTGATGATGAATGACGATGGTCCATTGTTGTGGGTTATTGGCAAGTACGTGCTCCAACCACTCTGCCTGTTGGCGCGCTTTTTCTGGCGATTGCATCGCTTCAGTTGAATCCAGCGCAATGTAACGCACGCCTTGATAATCAGTGTAATAGACGGTCGCAGTTAATCCTTCCGGGCCATTGTCGGGTAAGGCAAACTGTGCTTTCCAATGCGGTAAAATGTGTCGTGTTTCATCGTTATCGTCACTGCTGAATTCATGGTTTCCAGAACTTGGAATTTGCGTCACACTGCCGCCCATCCAGCTGAGGGCTTGAAACCATTCACCCCATTCGTCGTCGTGAATACCGTAACGTGAGTTCACTAAGTCACCTGCGTACAACATAACTTTTGCTTGCGGTGCATGACGAAAGGCTTCGCGAACGGTGCGCGCGTAGTGCGAAAGCAGGGCGTTCTGACCATCGCCAAAATAGAGGGCGGTGTAGGGTGAGAATTCTGCTTTCGGCGTGCGAAATTGCAGCCACTCGCTCCAGGTATCGTCGCCTTTGACACGGTAGGCATAAAGGGTGTCAGGTTTTAACTCGGTAAGGTGGACGCGGTGATGGTGCGCGTCTCCATTCGGAGTGCTGTGCGCGGTATAACTGCCGCGTTGTTCATGGGCATGGAGGTGGAGGCCGGGGCTTGCACCTGCTTCCGTAATTTGGACGACACTTTCTTCGACCTTGGCGTGGGTCCGCCAGCTGATCGTTTGGCTGTGTTCGGGGTGTTCGCCGGGAAGCAGCACAATACGATCTGGGAACGCCGTGGGCGCATAGCGCGTGACTTGGCTAGGCACTAAAGTATTGGCTTCACGTACCGACGCGGCTTCATCTGCGTTGACGGTTGCTGTATAGGTGAGCGCCGGACTAAACAGCAGGGCAAGCGATAAGGCCAGCCGACTGGGCTGGCGTAGGTGTGAACAAGACATAATGATCACCATTGTTGAGGGTTATTGTGATCATCGATGCTAACGCACGAGTGTGTCATCAAGATGAAACACACAAGTGCTAGTGAGCTAAAAAGACCTCTTTACAATTTACCTATCATCCACAGCGCCATGGCAATCATCATCAGGTTCTCGGTAAGAGATACAAACCCTAGAGGTACATTGCTTGAACCGCCGACACAGGCACATTTGAGTTCACGTTTATCAAGGTAAACCGCTTTAAACACAGAAATCGCGCCAATACTCCCGATGATGAAAGCGAGCGGAATGGCGAGGTAAAGCGCAACATTAGCGACCATTAGCAACCCAGCTAAGCCCTCGGCAAATGGATAAATATAGCTGTAGGGAACCCAGCGCTTGGCAAGCAGATCGTAATTGAGAAACATGGTTGAAAAAGTTTCGACATCTTGTAATTTCAACAGGGCAAGTACCACCATCGAGAAGCCAATAAACCATTCGAGCGTTTGCCAGCTGAGGACCTCGCCGAAACTCAGCCAGCTAGTCCCCAGTGCCAATAAAGCGGTCATCGTGAAGAGAGCAATTACCGGCTGATAGCTGGTTTGCTCAGGGTCTGGTACTGATTTTCCTAAGTATGCACGGACAGCCTCGTAACCTCCGATACGTTCGCCATTAATCACCACTTGTGGCGTGGTTTTAACATTAAAGCGTTGCTTTATTTCTTCCGCTTGCGCATGACTTGTCAAGCGCTGGTCATCAACGCTGTAGCCATTACTTTTTAACAGGTGACGGACTTTAAGACCGTAGGGGCATTGATGTTCTTCGCTGTCGAGACGATAGAGTGTGGCGTGTTTGTGAGCGTCACTCATTACTACCTCCAAGGTTGCGATTTACCTCAGAGGTAGTACAAAAAAGGCTTTAATTCAAATAAGTTACGATAAATTTACGCCTTTATTCGGCAACCGTATTGATGAGCGATAGGTAAGCTTTAACAAAACGTTCTGGACTTTGCTCGTCGACGCCGAAGTAAAGACTGGGTTCAATCAACTCCATTTCCATCAGGGCTGGTGTGCCATCGTCAAGAAGCGCGATATCGATACGCGCGTAGAGTAAGGTTTCTTGCACTGCGGCCAAGGCCTTACTGGCTAGCGCTTCAACCGCTGCCGGTGGCTGGGTTGCGAAAAAGCGACCGCCATGCTCCTCTTGCACACGAAAATCGCCTGCTGCCGGGCACTTTTGGATGCAGTGGCTGAACTGATCGGCAAAATAGAACAACGAGTATTCCCCGTGCTCGACGATAGAGCGCACGAAGGGTTGAACCATGTAATGACGGTGTGCGCCAAAACACTGCGCCAATTCACTTAACTGCTTTGCAGCAATTGTGGTTGCGGGCAGGCGGAAGGTATCGTCGGCATTGGCAGACACACAAGGCTTGATGATCAACTCTTGCTGCGGCCAGCGTTGCTGTGCTTGGACGAGATCGCTGGCAACGTTGCCGCAGCCCCAGAGCGTTGGGATCAGTTGCACGTTTTGCTGTTCTAAATCGCGTAAATAGCGTTTGTCGGCATTCCACGTCACAATAGCGCGCGAATTGAACAGTCGCGCGGTGGAGGCTTCAATCGTCGCCAGTACCTCAAGGAACTGCTCACAGTCATCTTGATAGTCCCATGGCGAGCGGATAATGACTGCGTCGTAGCGATTCCAGTCCTGCGTCGTGTCGCGCCATGACACCATACTTACGTCAATACCGTGCGCTTGAAATGGCGCGATCAGTAAGTCGTCATAAGCGAAAAAACCTTCAAGGCTGTCCATCGTCAGGATCGCAACCTGTTGTTTCATGCTCACCTCGAATTAGTCTTGTGGACGCAGATCGCCATGGAGAAACTTGCAGACAAAAACGACTTTGCCGTATTGCTCGAAGGACCATTTGATACACGCCTGTAAGGCCGCCATGACCTCGTCGTAATCGCCAAACACTTGCGTGCTCAGTGTGTTGGTGAGGATATGTAAATTGGGGTATTGGTTGAGCTGGTCGATGAAACCTTTGATTGGTTCAAGGTAGTTATCTGCGAGCGGGTATTTACTGATTTCAATGGTTAATTGCATGGCCGTAAGACTCCTTAATGCGAACGGGTGTGGGGCTGAGAGGCTAATCTAACACGTTGATGTTTCTTTACAATATCTCGATGTTGTAAAACGCGCGCAAAGCGACTTCACCTTCTGCAGCGCTTGACTATAGTGGACTTAAAGCAACAGCGAAATCGGTCGCGATAAAGGAGAAAGCCCCATGAAACTTAGCAGTGTGTTTACTTCAGTAGTATCGGTGATGACGCTAACCTTTGGTACCGTTGCCATGGCAGCAACGCTGCAAGATCCTGCGCAGCAAGGAATGCAGTTTGAACAAGAGCAAGCAGGGGACCATTTAAGTGATTCAGCCATCACGGCCAATGTGAAAAGTGCATTAATGGCACAGGCCAGTGGCATGCAAATTAACGTTGAGACTACGGACGGTGTCGTCACGTTAAGCGGCTCGGTGGAAACCGAAGCTGATAGTTCAGCATTAGAGCGCATTGTGCGTAATGTTGAAGGCGTCAAGGATGTACGCAACGCGTTGGAGGCCACGTCTGAATAAGTCGTTTTTTCCACGCTCTCTACTCCCGTTGCCCCATACAGCCCCGCACTGTATGGGGCTTTTTCTACGCGATGTCATAGGCTAAGCTGAAGTTTGAGTTCAGCAACGGGAACAGTCATGAGTGAACTACGACTCTACGAAGGCTTGATGCTACTGGCATTAAGTGAAGAGAAGGGCACCATTGAAGGTGCTTACATTGAGTACGGCGTCGCCGCGGCAATGCTCGCGGAACTGCTGCTTTTAAAAAAGCTTACCTTAACCAATGAGCGGACGCCTAAAGTACAGGTCAGCGACACGGCCGTGATCGGCGATGACGTCCTTGATGAAGGTTTGCAAAAAATCGCCCAAAGCAAACGTCCACGCAAACTGAAAGATTGGGTAACAAAGCTTGCGCAAGTTGCCGATCTTAAACATAAAGTTGCTGCAGCCTTAGTGCGCGATGGCGTTGTTGCGCTCGAAGAGAAAAAAATTCTTTGGTTGTTCACGCAAAAAGTCTATCCCGAATTAAACCCCGAGCCCGAACAAGCGTTACGTCGCGCGTTACGCGATTTAGTTTTGGAGCAACCGCTGGAGGTGAATCCTCGACAGGTGTTGCTGCTGGCCTTAGCGCAAAGTGCACGTTTGTTGCCACAAGTCTTCTCAAAAGCGGAACTTAAGACGCATAAAAAGCGGATTGAAGAATTGGTTAAAGGCGAGCAGCTTGGCGTCATTACCAAAGATGTTATCGCGGCCGTTGAAGTGGCGATGATGGTCGCTGTGATGTTGCCAGCGATGACGGCAGCAACATCGGCTGCTACCGCATCAAGTGTTTCTTCGAGCAGTTGTTAGTCTTGCTGCTTAAAGTTTTAGGGTAAAACAGCGGAGCGGGGTATAAATGTTAGTCGTTTGGCTAGCGCTGATTTTAAAATCCCGTTAATATTGCGCTCCCAATAATTTTCGTTAAGAAAAGGATCTTTATGTTATCCCCTATCAAAATGCTTACTGCGGCAGCAGCTTTGGTTGTTCTTGCTGGTTGTAGTTCACCACAAGACGACATTCTCAACACCATGGAAACCGCGGTAGCTGAGATGAAAGAACTGGCAGCAAAAGATAATGTTTGCGAGTCAGACTTTGACGAATTACAGAGTTCGATTGACACTCTTGATCAAAAGTACACTGAAGAAGACTTCAACGAGATGACTGCTGAACAGCAAGAACAACTTGCTGTGTACGGCGCTGAAATTATGGGCCTTGCGTTCAAATTGGCGTTCAAAGTCGATAGCAGCTGCTAAGCATTGCTAGCAAGGTTGTGGCGAACACAACCTTTGTCATAAAACAGCGTTAGGGTAGTTCTTTCCCTAGCGCTGTTGTTGTATTAAGAGGATGGTATGAAGCCTTTGTTACTTAGCCTGCTGGCGCTCACAGCCGCAGCTTGCACGGTAAAGCCCGCACCTGAGCCTGCTGGCTTTGAGTTTTTGGTGGTCGGTGATATGCCGTACAACGCGAGCGATGTGCGTATGTTGCAGCAAACCGAGCAATGGAGCCACACTCACGAAATTCCGTTTGTGTTGCATTTGGGGGACTACAAGTCAGGTGGCAAACCATGTACCGCAAACTACGATAATGACTTTGCCCAGTTACTTGAAGACTTTGCACCACTGCCAGTGTTTTATACGCCAGGTGATAACGAGTGGACCGATTGTGACCGTTTTGAAGACCCGAATACAGGTGCGAAGTATTCCGAGCTAGCGCGTCTTACTGAAGTGCGTCGTCGTTTCGCAGTGCTACCTGAGGGAAGTGCATCGCTGCGCGCAGAGCAACAACAAAGCTTGCCAGAAAATATGGCATGGCAACATCGCAACGTTCACTTTATGACGGTGCATGTGTCGGGCACCAATAATGGCCGTGATCACGTGGCCGTTGATGATTTAGAGCTGGCCTTGCAAGCAGCGAACGCGCGCGAGCAGGGCGCCGTGCATTGGATTCGACAGCAATTTTCGACGGCTCGCGCCAACCAGGCGGAAGCCGTGGTGCTGGCGATGCAAGCTGACATGACCGTGCACGCAGGCTTTCACGAGCAAACACCGTGTACAGCTGTTGCGCGAGGTAACCAAGCCTGTGACGCTTACGTGGTGATCCGTCGCGAAATACAGCAACAAGCCCAGCGCTTCAAAAAGCCTGTTTTAGTGATCCATGGCGATACACCTGAATTTGAGTTGGTACGTGACTTTGCGGGAAATGAAGCAAGCAATTTGTGGCGTTTAAATGCGGCAGGTGATGCTGGGGTGAACGCGTTCGGCGTTGCTTACGGCACCCAAGACGTTACCGAGGTGCGTTACACCGGTGACCTTATGCAACCATTTGAAATGAAAGGTGTTTTCACGAAATGATAAGACTAAACGTTACGTAGCGTTACAGTTGGTTTGAGTTGCTATTGTTGTGTTTTTGTTAGCATTATTGAGTGGTTTTCTTTACAAAAACTAGAGCTTGTAAAAGCGTGGCAAAGCGCCTTCAAACTCCCAAATCCTTCGTTATAGTTAACCTCGAAAAGCAATTTTGCTTAACACCCACTGGAGGTACTATCATGAAAAACGCTATCGTGAAAAACCTAAATGCAGTATGTGTTGTAACCGCTGTTTCTGCCCTTACTTTTGGTTCAGCAGCTATGGCTGCAACACCTTTGCAGGAGCATGACCAAAATAAAGCAGAGCAAGCGATGGAGCAAACCGGCGACTACTTGAGTGATGCCGCTATCACCACCAAAGTGAAGTCGACCATTCTTGCCAGTGACGCGCTTAACGTGTTGCAAATTAACGTCGAAACCAATGATGGCGTGGTGCAATTAAGCGGCTTTGTTGCTGACGAAGAAGATATTGACACCGCTGAACGCATCGTCCGTGGTATTGATGGTGTGAAAGATGTCGAGAATGACATCGAGGTAAAGCAAGACGCTTCAGCCTAATGTTTTAGCAAATGAAAAACTTAAAAACCCCGCCTGAGAGCGGGGTTTTTTTATGCGCATCGTCATATTGTCGATAGCTGACTTGTTCTCTATAAGTGTTTTAGTTTTTTTTATTGTTAAATAAGAAACCAAAGGGAACGAAGCACATGAGTATTTTAAAGTACACCGCATTAGCATTAGCTGTTGGTGCAAGTGTGAGCATGACGACACCAGCGCAAGCTCAATCACGGACGTATGTGGTTGAAGGAACGGTCAACGAAAGCACATTCGATTGGGAGAGCGGCGACGATTTGTGGCTCATTGATAACATAGAGGACATCGTCGGTTTTCGTATGATTGTCACCTACGATGATAGCCTTATGTTCTACGACACTGATAGCTACTGGGACGAGGAAGAAAGTATCTTTTACGAAGACTCAGATGCGGCAGGTATGGCTTTTACGGCGTTGCGTTTTGAGTTTCTTGATAGTGACGGCAATGTTGTTGAGCAAAGTCAAATTCCGATGGTGCCTGACGTGCAGACTCCTGTCATTGACGAGTTTGACTTTGAGTTCAATCAAGATCTTGACCTTGAAGAAGGTGGCGAGGTTTACGACGAAGATCTCGATGTCGAGTTTGATTTCGTCGAGAATGGGACGCTTGATTGGTGGCCGTGCGAGCCTGTGAGTCCGATGCAGCCTTGTACCTTCCATGCGCTTGATTTCGATATCGATACCGATCGCGGTGATGCCCCGTTATTTACCCACGACGGCACACGCTTAGAACCTGTAACCTATCTTGGTACTGCAAACTTTGAGGGTAACTTTTACTACTGGCAGGAAGTCAATTACGGTGAAGGTTATGACTACGCTGAAATTGATCTGTATTTTGACATTCACTCCATTTATTTCGATGCAGACCTTGATGGTGTGGCAGATGAGCTTGATAGCTGTGACGCCAGCGTGACTGGTGGCACTGTCACTTTTGGTGAATACGATTCAGGCGTTGAGAACGTGATGGCCAGTAATGGTTGTACCGTGATGGATAGCTACTTGGCGTGCGACGCGGGTGGCCAAAGTATGTACGGCGGTCCAACTTACTGTGAGATGCAAGTTGCCTATTCACTGTACCGTGACGGTACTGTGGACTACAGCGACGTACGCACATTACGTACAGCGCTTTACAACGCCTATCGCTCGGGTGCGATGCGTTAATCACTTAGATTATGCTTTTTGTTGTAAAACACCACTTTTCAACTCTCTGAAAAGTGGTGTTTTTGTATGTTTTTTATCCATCAGGTTGGCAAAGTTAACAATGTAAAACTATTTTTGTAGGGTTCTAACAACAAGAGTGAACACTACAATGAAAGCAAAACTCCTACCACTGGCAATCATGGCCGCGCTCGGGACGTCGATGAGTGCGCCGTTGCTTGCACAAGAAAAAGCCTTGGTTATTGAAGGTTACCTTGATGAAGGTACGTACTTTGATTTTGTCGGATTCGATGAGAGTAACCTCGGTGATGCCGCACGATTTCGCGCAACCTTTATTTATGATCCGAGCTTCATGACCTACATCGCAGATGCAGGGGAAGGTGAAGCTGAGTTTAACAATCAGGGGCTCCAAACTGTGGAAGAAATGCGGTTTGAGTTTTTTGATGCGATGGGCGCGCCCATTATGGGGCCTGGTTTACCCATTGTGCTTAACCCTGATCAGCAGGATGCCTATGATGAATATGTCGATTTCGATTTTCTGCAAATGATCGGTGGCGGTCGAGGAGAGATCGACACAGATTATGATATCGAGACGTGTGGACAATTTGAATGTACCTATCTCTGGACCGACTTTGATATTTGGTCCGCTGGTGAGTTTGAGCAAGGTGAGGGCGGTGGAATGCCACTTCCCGTTCATAATGACACGGGCAGCGCACTTGAACCTATTACCTATATGGGAACCGCAAACCACTACGCCGAGTTTTTTATGGAGGAGTATAGTGATAATGGCGAGTTCGAGATGGGTCCGGAACGCGCTATTGATATGTGGGGGGCTGTGGCGGACACCGTTTATCACGACGCTTGTCCGTTCTCGAATGAGCAAGAAACGGTTACCTTTGGTGAGTATGATACCGGTGTTGAAAACTACACCGATGCAACGGGTTGTACGGTGATGGATCACTATCAAATGTGCTGGGAGCAACAGCAATCGTCGAGTAGTTTCTTGTCCTACTCTGGTCCGAGCTATTGTGAGCGGCAAGTGGCGTATACACTTTATGGCGATGGTGTGATTGATTACAACGAGGTACGGGCACTGCGGAACTATTTAACCATGTTTTACCGCTCTGGTGGTTGGATGTGGGGACCTATCTAAAAGGTTCGTTGTCATCTTAATTTTAAAGCCCACTCAATCGAGTGGGCTTTTTGTTTGCGCACTGAATGCACACAAAAACTTACAAATAGTAACTTTCTTGCAGTATCCGCCAGCGACCAAGATGCGTAGAGTACAAATAATCGACAATCAAAAGGAAACGCGATGAAAACCTTAGGTTTACTCACATCAGCCTGCGCAGGGTTGTTACTCATGACCGGCTGCAGCACGGTTGCCACCTCGGCCAAAGTGGATGGCGCTGAGGTGAGCCATGAAGCAACACCGCCTGCCATTGTGATCAAACAGGTCAATGTGGTGACCATGACCGAAGCCAATAGCGTGCTTCGCAACGCGAATGTGGTGATTGATGGCACGACAATCACCGCTATTAATGGGCCTATTCCAGCAGGCGCTAAGGTGATTGACGGGCAGGGGAAATGGCTGATGCCCGGACTTATTGATATGCACGTGCATAACCTGGTTGAGGGCAGCGTCGGGAATAATTACCCAACGAAAGGCGCCTCGATTTACTTTGATAATCAAGACGTGATGCTGCTCTACGTTGCCACTGGCGTGACCACCGCGTTTGAATTAAGTGGTCGCGTGGAGCATTTCGGCCAGCGCAATCAAATCGTCAAAGGTGAGGTGATCGGTCCGCGCATTGCCCTTGCGGCGCTAATTGACGGTCGTAACTCGAACCGTACCGCAAGTACACCGGAGCAAGGACGGCAAGCCGTGCGCACCGCGAAAGGCGACGGCTATGAGTTCATTAAGGTGTATTCACGCCTGAATCAAGACACCTATCACGCCATTATTGATGAAGCGCAAAAGCAGGATCTCAAAGTGGTCGGGCATTTACCCGGTGCTTTCAAAGGAGAAACGGAGCAGGCATTTGTGCCGCATTTCGGTTTGGTTGCGCATGCAGAAGAGTTCTCTAAGCAAACCGATGATTACAGCGCAGCGTCGGCACAGCACTTTGCCGAGATGACTAAAGCCAACGGCACTTGGGTGATCCCGAACCTTTCCAACTTGGAACGCATTACCGCACAAGCAAAATCATTGGATGCGGTGCGCGATCTGCCAAGTTTGCCGTACGTGCACCCCTTGATGCAGGACAAATGGTTGACGGCGAATCAGTACCACGAGGGCACCAGCCCTAAACGCGTGGCTTATTTTGAAAGCCTGGTCGATTTTCATGTGAAGTTGGTGAAAGCTTTTAAAGCCGCCGGCGTACCTATGTTGGCGGGTACCGATGCCGGAACCTCGGGGATTGTTTGGGGCTATGCCTTGCATGACGAGTTAGCCTTGCTGGTTGACGCCGGACTCACCACCGAAGAAGCACTTGCGGCCGCCACCCGTGACGCGGCGAAGTGGCTCGAAATTGAAGACAAGATTGGTACCGTTGAAGAAGGTAAGTTTGCCGATTTGATCTTGTTGAATAGCAATCCGTTGGATGACATTACCAATACCCAAGACATTGCCGGCGTGTTCTTCAACGGTCGCTGGGTCGACCGCGCAACCATCGATAGCATGCTCGCCGAGCTCGCCAAGAAGAACGCCGCTAACATCGGCAAAGACGCCTTCCTGTGGAGCAAAATCGGCGAACGCTAACGCGCCGTAATACGAAGATTGCGGGAGAACACCCCGCAATCTTCGTTTTATTCTTCTGTACGCTCGGTTAGCGATGTTGTGATGCGACCTGCGCTAGCTGTCGTTGGTTTGTGGCACAAAGTCAAAAGTCTGTTTTGAGCGAAAAGCAGACCTTCGGGCTTTTTGCCTGATTCAACTAGAAAATCGTATCGCTGTCATTAGTAAGCTTGGGGTACGCGAATCAGGCTCAGCAAATTTATCTATGCAACATTGCGCGCTTTGTGATTGTGTTGTCGATTTAATTCGTTTACTGTCAATGACATAATAAAAAACAAGGCTTAGATATTGTGCGCTCCATTGAGTGTAAATGAGCATGCTCAAATTGCTTTTGCTAACTCGGAGCTTTTTAAGTCGGAAGTGCTATTTTTTCAGTAATTTAAGAACTGAAAACTATCAGCTGAACGAGTTACGTACGCACAATAAACAAATGTTAGGGCAACTCAGCACTTATAGGTAGAAGAGTTATGGATGAAATAGAAGTATTTCCAGATAAGTACTGGCACTGCCATGTTGAGCTGGTAGGAGATAGTAAGAAGAATGACAGGTCTGCTGTGTTCAATGATTTAACATTTGACGAACTCAGCCAGCAAATAGTAACGCCTTGGCACTCTGGTAGAGCTTTTACTGTCGATGGCATGATCATCAAAAATATTGATGACGTTCAAAAAATTAAAATCACAAATACGCCTCAGCCGAAGTCCTACTACGCAGAGCAGCATAATAACAGGATGAGAAATTCTGGTATCGCAGATATGGCGACCAACAGAAGCCTGCTGCCTTTATCATCCGGAAAGGACTATACACATGACCTTTTGTTTAAAGAACAGGAAGTCATAAATACTACGGGAGCAGTAGTGTCTGAGAACAGTAATAACGTATTTATAGTACATGGCCATGACGAACAAGCAAAAGAGTCATCAGCTAGGTTTGTTGAAAAGTTAGGTCTAAATGCGGTGATTCTTCATGAGCAAGCAAATGAAGGAAAAACCATAATTGAAAAGCTCGAAAAGCATACGGATGCTGCTTACGCTGTAGTTCTTTTTACGCCCGATGATGTTGGGGCAAGTTCTGAAACACCAGAAAACCTACATCCAAGAGCCCGGCAAAATGTGTTAGTTGAACTTGGTTATATGGCTGCAAAGCTCGGTAGAGATAAGGTGTGCGTTCTCAGGAAAGGAAATGTAGAAATCCCTTCTGATTTTCTCGGTGTTCTATATATAGATATCGATGCAGCAGGTGCGTGGAGGCTGACGTTAGCCAAAGAGCTAAAGGTTGCTGGCTTAAAGGTAGACTTGAACGAGGCCATGTAGGCCCTAACAAGGTGCTGTTGGCGGACTGCTTTTCCGCTGCGCTCCAAACCAGCCGCAAAGCACGGCGTTAGAGGACATATGAAACTCACGGAAGAACTTCTAGACAAAATTAACAAAAAGCTTAGTTCTCAAAGTGTCGAACATAGAACTCGACCTTGGGAGGCTATACGATTGTTATCCATTGATGAAAAAATATCTGTGTCAATTCCATCACCTGAAGCAGACTTTATTTTCAGCTGGTTTGAGAAAAACGGAAAGCCGGATAGCCAGTTACAAGGGCATTATCATCAAGGTGTTTATCTCTTTGACTCTGAGTTTTGGTCCGTCAGTATTCCATTAATCTACGGCAGTGTTAGTGTTAATGCGATTGATGCATTGCATGAGATGCCTGAAAATATTAAAGAAAGTTTACTGGAAGACAAAAAGAAACTTTGGGATTACGTTATTTTCTGGGCAGATTGTATAGACCTTGGAATGGGGTATGGTGATCTCAGAGATGATAAAAAATTAGATCAATTTGGCATTCAGTTACTCAACGCAGGTTATGAAGAGCTATCCTCAGCAACTTCACTTTTACTTGAGCATCGTCCGAATATGCGAGCAATTATGAATTGCCGTATGGCTACAGAAATGTTTCTAAAGTCGTTTATCGGTTTAAAAAGAGGGCTGCTAGATAAAGAAGCTAAAAAGCTTGGGCACAACCTTACTAAGTTAATGGATGCTTTCATCGAGTGCTCTGGCTATAAACACTGGGAGAAAACGAAACCCAGTCTTGCAGTTTTTCCAGATATTCATGAACGTTATGAACAGCAAAGTATAGAAAGACAAAGGTTAGCTGAAGCGTACTGTTTTGCTCAGTCAATTGGAGTGTTAATTGTTAGAGAGTTTACTGATAGAAACACCTTGAAGCAGGTAATTCCCTCTAACAAGGTAAATTAAAAGTGCGGACAAAAAGCAGTTGGCTTTGTTCGTGCCTCACAAATTTTAGCCAACTATTTTTTGCCGTTTATTTACGGCGTTAGTGTTTACAAGGATGTCCGAATGGCTTTTTCAGTTAGTGATGTAAAAAATATTGGTGAGCTTAGTGGAATATTGGTAATTCCTTTAATCTGTGCTGCTTGTTATACCCAGTTTGGCTGGTGGGCCATTCGGTGGGATGAGAGCATTATTGGGCTAATGAATTCCGATATGTTTCTGGTTAGTGTCGGGGTAAAAATAGCAGTATTCGTATTGAGTGTTTTTGTCACAACTATTTTATACTTCATATTTAATGCCTTAAGTGCGCCACACAAGGGCTTAAGGCTTTTTTTGCTCTTGTCCCTAATTACATATGGGGTTCTTGGGCTTGGATCTTCAATAACCGAACTCATAAATGCAAAAAGTGGCGAGCTTACCATCGAAGAAAACCTGTATTTCAACTTAGCTGCTTTGGTGTGGGGTTTTGATATTTTTTACAGCGAACCAAACACTAACAAACGCGTCAATTAGGACGCTCGCAAGCTCGCGCATGTTGCGGGCGTTAACGTCCGCTTCACGCCCTGAGACTTTCAACAAGCTTTTTATGCCGCAAGTCAAGTCGATTTTTTCTCTCTCAATGACTTCAAATACTTGGACTCATCATAGAGCTGTTTACTCTTCCAGCATTTGAATACAATTCGAGCCCACTTATAGGCGAGAGACCGGACTGCGGATTGATGAGATTTACCCTTGTCGCGTTGCTGTTGATAATAAAGTCCAGCCCAATAGGATTGATGGACACTTTTAGCAGCCCATTCAACAAAGCTTTGTCTGACAAATTTCGAGCATTGCCAACGCCAATGAACCCAACTTTTTTTACCACTTCTTTCTGTTACGGGAGAGAGCCC
>NZ_AUHL01000009.1 GCF_000423165.1 Pseudidiomarina sediminum DSM 21906
AACTCTTCAGTTTAAAGTGTTTAATCGACCCATTGAATCAATGACTTAATAAATCTAATTTGTTAAGCACTTCTCCAATCAGTCAGGTGTGTCCGAAGACACTGCATCCGAAGATGCGTTTCTCTGCCTGAATCCGGTAAGTGCCCACACAGTTTGCTTGGCTTGATAATTTGTTAAAGAACGTTTCGCTTCTTTCGTGAAGCGGGATGCGTATTTTACGCTTTCCCTTGTCCGCGTCAAGATCCTTTTCGATCTTTTTTTCGTTGCTCGTAAGCTTCGAAGCGGTTGTTGTCTGTGGCGCTTGCCTCGGTGACAACGGAGGCGAATTATAGAGATCATTCGCCCCCGTGCAAGATCTTTTTTCACTTTCTTATTTGATCGCTTTTTTTTTATACAAATTGAACGATCTTTAACTATCTATTGTCTATAAACATTGCTAATGTTTCGTAAAGCGTTACGAATAACAATAATAAGCAACGTATCTAAATAGGCTCATACCATAATGAAGACAACTACTGCGCTACTTGTGTTACTTACCTTAAGTACTCCATTAAGTGTCAATGCTGCCGCATTCAATGAAGAGGTTACAGCACTTGAACGGGACTCGTACGAAGTTAGCGGTGAAAATCAACGTTTGGTAAATACCTACCTACGTATGTTGCGCTACTATAATAAGCGCAACTTTTCAGTGACACGCACGGTTCGTGTTTTAATGAGTAACTATCCCCACCACGTTGAACCTATCATGCTCGCCGCTCTCGAGCGCTACCCTAAAAAATACGAACATATTATTAAAGCGGCGATTGATGCTGAACCAGGTTTTACCAAAGACGTCTTGGCCGTAGCAATGTATAAACAAGTCGCTTCACCAAGTGAGCTTGTGCGTATTGCTGTTGAAGCCGAGCCTGCTTACGCAGATGAGATTGTCGCCGAAGCCGGTAAAGCGAACCCAACGAGTCTCGAAGAACTTGTTCGCGTTGCAGTAAAAGTTGAACCTGAAATGGCGGATAGCATCATGCGCTCAGCATCGAGCTCTCAACCTGAAAAAGTTGAGGGCATTGTGCATGCGACGCTTAGTGTACTGCCGGCGATTGGCGATTACATCAGTAATTCACTCAGCGATCTTATTACCTTTGTTACTGGGCGTGAAGAAACAGATGAAGAAGTGAAGCGTCAAGAGACAATTTCTATCTTAAAAGGCGCACATCGCGCTGGCATGGACTATCAAGAATTGGAGGCATTAGCTGAACATCATGGTATTGCCAGAGAAGAGCTCGCCGTTGTAGTGAACATTGAACAACCTTAATTTAGCAAACTAATTTACAGGCAATAAAAAAGCCGCTCGATTGAGCGGCTTTTTTTATCTCACAAGTGAGAACTTACTCTTCTACTGCAACTTCTTCAGCTTCAGTAGTTTCCACTTCTGGACGGTCAACTAGCTCAACATAAGCCATTGGCGCGTTATCACCAGCACGGAAGCCACACTTCATGATACGAGTGTAACCACCTGGACGCTCTTGATAACGTGGGCCAAGTTCATTGAACAACTTACCAACTACTTCGCTATCACGAGTACGTGCAAATGCCAAACGACGGTTTGCTACGCTGTCTTGCTTCGCTAAAGTGATTAGCGGCTCAATTACACGGCGAAGTTCTTTTGCTTTAGGAAGTGTCGTTTTGATCACTTCATGACGCACAAGAGAGCTTGCCATGTTGCTGAACATCGCTTTGCGATGGCTGCTGTTTCGGTTGAGTTGACGACCACTCTTACGATGGCGCATACCTATACCCTTCTCAGTAAATCTCTGTAAAAGATGACTTAATCGCGATCAATAAGGCTTGCTGGTGGCCAGTTTTCTAGGCGCATGCCTAGTGACAAACCACGTGACGCAAGCACGTCTTTGATCTCGGTCAGCGACTTCTTACCGAGGTTTGGAGTCTTCAACAACTCAACCTCAGTACGCTGTACTAAGTCACCAATGTACTGAATAGCTTCTGCTTTCAAACAGTTCGCAGAACGCACAGTTAATTCCAAATCGTCTACTGGACGCAACAGAATCGGATCGAATTCTGGTTTTTCTTCTTTTTCTTCTGGCTCGCTAATGTCACGCAACTCAACAAAGGCTTCTAACTGCTCAGCCAAGATAGTTGCAGAACGGCGAATAGCTTCCTCAGGATCGAGAGTACCATTCGTTTCCATATCGATAACCAGTTTGTCCAAGTCGGTACGCTGCTCAACACGCGCTGAATCAACGTTGTAAGCAATACGCTCAACTGGACTAAAAGATGCGTCTACAAGTAGAAGACCGATCGGACGCTCTTCATCGTCAGCAGACTGACGTGCCGAAGCTGGAACGTAACCACGACCACGCTCTACTTTGATTGACATTTCAATCTCAGTATCACCTGTCAAAGTACAGATCAGGTGGTCAGGGTTGATGATTTCGATATCGCCATCATGGGTGATATCGCCAGCCTTGACAGGGCCCGCTCCAGATTTTTTCAAGGTCAGCATCGCTTCATCTTTACCTTCCATGGTAACTGCTAAGCCTTTTAGGTTAAGCAGAATTTCGATGACATCTTCCTGAACACCCTCTTTACTGCTGTATTCGTGTTGAACACCTTCGATTTTAACTTCAGTCACTGCCACACCTGGCATAGACGAAAGTAAAATGCGGCGCAACGCGTTGCCCAGCGTGTGACCAAAGCCACGCTCAAGAGGCTCCAACGTCACTTTAGCGTGAGTCGGGCTGATTTGTTCAATGTCGACTAGCCTTGGTTTAAGGAATTCGGTAACAGAACCCTGCATTGTGTCCTCTCTTTATGCTTAAGCCTTACTTAGAGTAAAGCTCTACGATCAACTGTTCGTTAATTTCGGCAGACAAATCTGAACGCTCTGGAAGACGCTTAAACTGACCTTCCAATTTGTTCCCGTCTACTTCCAACCACACTGGCTTTTCGCGTTGTTCAGCGAGTTCCAATGCAGCTGCGATGCGCGCCTGCTTTTTCGCTTTTTCGCGAACGGACACAACATCTTCCGGACGAACTTTGAACGACGGAATGTTGACTACCTGGCCATTCACTACCACTGCTTTGTGGCTGACCAACTGACGGGCTTCAGCACGCGTAGAAGCGAATCCCATGCGGTAAACGACGTTATCCAAACGTTGCTCAAGCAATTGCAGCAGGTTCTCACCAGTGTTGCCCTTAATACGGGCAGCTTCTTTGTAATAGTTACGGAATTGCTTTTCCAATACGCCGTACATACGACGAACTTTTTGCTTTTCACGTAACTGTAAACCGTAATCAGACAAACGGCCGCGACGTGCGCCGTGCTGACCCGGTGCGCTTTCGAGTTTACACTTCGAATCGATAGCGCGTACGCCGCTCTTAAGGAACAAGTCTGTTCCTTCGCGACGACTCAGTTTGAGTTTTGGACCCAAATATCTAGCCATGTTCTTTCTCCAACTATCGTTTAGCGCCTATTAAACGCGACGTTTCTTAGGCGGACGACAACCGTTGTGAGGGATAGGTGTCACATCAGTAATGTTAGTGATGCGATAACCTACAGCGTTCAACGCACGAATCGATGATTCGCGACCAGGACCTGGGCCCTTAACGAACACTTCTAGGTTTTTCAAACCATATTCCTTCGCCATTTCACCTGCGCGCTCAGCAGCAACCTGTGCAGCAAACGGAGTTGATTTACGTGAACCACGGAAACCAGAACCACCTGCAGTTGCCCACGATAACGCATTACCTTGACGGTCGGTGATGGTCACAATGGTGTTATTGAAAGATGCATGGATATGAGCCATGCCGTCAGCGACTTGCTTTTTAACGCGCTTACGAGTACGAGTTGGTTGTTTAGCCATGATTCAACTCCTTACTTCTTAATTGGTTTACGCGGACCTTTACGAGTACGCGCATTAGTTTTAGTGCGCTGTCCACGTAGAGGCAAGCTACGACGGTGACGGAGACCACGGAAACAACCGAGATCCATCAAACGTTTGATGTTCATAGAAACTTCACGACGTAGGTCGCCTTCAACGGCGAATTTACCTACTGCTTCGCGAAGCAGATCGAGTTTTTCTTCTGACAAAGAGCCGATCTTAGTATCTTCTGCAATACCAACCGCAGCAAGGATATGCTGTGAGCGGGTACGGCCGATACCGTAGATCGCAGTCAGGGCAATGACTGCATGCTTATTGTCAGGAACGTTAATGCCAGCGATACGGGCCACTAACACGTCTCCTATAAGTTAATTATTGGGTGACCGGTTGAAAAGCCCGTTAGGATACTCAACCAGTCGCCAATTTGCAAACATATCAAAGCCGCAGCCAATGATTTTTTTCATGGCTGCGGGCTTCTTCTTCGAATTAACCTTGCCGTTGTTTGTGCTTAGGGTCACTGCAAATTACACGCACAACACCGTTGCGCTTGATAACTTTACAGTTACGGCAGATTTTCTTCACGGAAGCACGAACTTTCATTGCTACACTCCGTAATTATCCAACCTTAACGGCCGAAGCCTTTTAGGTTAGCTTTTTTCAGGACCGAATCATACTGATGAGACATCAGATGGGTCTGGACCTGCGCCATAAAATCCATGATAACTACAACGATAATCAATAATGAAGTACCGCCGAAGTAGAACTGAACGTTCCATGCAATCATCATGAACTCAGGAACCAAACAGACTAAGGTAATGTACAACGCGCCTGCAAGCGTCAATCGTGTCATTACTTTATCGATGTAACGAGAGGTTTGCTCACCTGGACGAATACCAGGGATAAACGCACCCGACTTCTTCAAGTTATCTGCCGTCTCACGCGGGTTAAATACCAACGCAGTGTAGAAGAAACAGAAGAAGATAATTGCTGATGCATAAAGCATAACATACAGAGGCTGACCCGGTGACAATGTCAACGAAAGCTCCTGTAAGAAGTTAGCTACCATGCCTTCGCCTTGGCCGAACCAAGTAGCGATAGAGCTTGGGAACAACAACAAGCTTGATGCGAAAATTGGTGGAATAACACCCGCCATATTAACTTTCAATGGCAAGTGAGTACTCTGCGCTGCAAAGACCTTACGGCCTTGTTGACGCTTCGCATAGTTTACCACGATACGACGCTGACCACGTTCTACGAACACAACGAAGTAAGTTACCGCGACAACGATGACACCAATCAACAATAACAACAATAAATGTAAATCACCCTGACGTGCTTGCTCAGCCGTTTGCCCAATGGCAGACGGTAGGCCCGCAACAATACCGGTGAAAATAAGAATAGAGATACCGTTACCAATCCCACGTTCTGTGATTTGCTCACCTAACCACATAAGGAACATTGTTCCTGTGACAAGGCTCACGACCGCAGTAAAGTAGAACCCGAAACCAGGATCAACAACAAGGCCTGGCATCAAGCTTGGTAAGCCAGTGGCAATACCAATTGATTGGAACGTTGCGAGTATCAAAGTACCCCAACGCGTATATTGACTAATCTTACGTCGACCAGCTTCACCTTCTTTCTTAAGCTCAGCCAAACGTGGTGAAACCACAGAGGCTAATTGCATAATAATCGAAGCTGTGATGTACGGCATGATACCCAAAGCGAATACCGATGCGCGTTCAAGAGCACCACCGCTGAACATGTTAAACATGGCAACGATGGTGTCCTTTTGCTGTTCGAACAATTGAGCCAATACAGCGGCATCAATACCAGGAATAGGCACAAAGGAGCCCGCACGGAACACGATTAACGCGCCGAGTACAAACAGCAGGCGTCGTTTTAGTTCCGAGGTGCCGCCTTGAGCTCTGTTAGATTCCAATCCTGGTTTAGCCATTTGCTCTATCCTTCGATTTTGCCGCCAGCAGCTTCAATAGCTTCGCGGGCGCCTTTGGTGACCTTAATGCCTTGCACTGTAACAGCGCGATTGATTTCGCCTGATTTGATTACTTTAACGTGCAAAATGTCGTTACGAATCAAACCAGCTTCTTTCAAGCTCGCTAGAGTTACAGTGTCGCCAGCAACTTTCGCTACTTCAGCAAGGTTCACTTCAGCAGTCACGAATGACTTACGTGAAGTAAAACCAAACTTCGGCAAGCGACGTTGGATTGGCATTTGACCGCCTTCGAAACCTGGTTTCACTGAGCCGCCTGAACGCGACTTCTGGCCTTTATGACCACGTCCACCAGTTTTGCCTAAGCCTGAGCCAATACCGCGTCCAAGACGCTTCTTGCTGGTTTTAGCACCAGGTGCAGGTGAGAGAGTGTTCAAGAACATTGTATTAGTCCTCCACCTTTACCATATAAATGACTTGGTTCACCATGCCGCGGACGGCTGGAGTATTTTCCAGCTCGACCGTGTGACCAATGCGGCGCAGACCAAGACCACGTAGAGTAGCTTTATGCTTCGGTAAACGACCGATTGAGCTACGCGTCTGTGTAACTTTAATTGTCTTATTCGCCATTGCTCACTACCCCAAAATGTCTTCAACGCGCAATCCACGCTTCGCCGCCACTTGTTCTGGCGACTTCATGTCGTGAAGTGCCTTGATAGTAGCACGTACAACGTTGATTGGGTTGGTTGAACCATATGCTTTTGACAGCACGTTGTGCACACCGGCTACTTCGAGTACCGCACGCATCGCACCACCGGCGATGATACCTGTACCACCAAGAGCTGGTTGCATGAATACCTGTGAGCCAGAGTGACGGCCCTTAACAGGATGTTGCAAAGTGTCGCCGTTAAGCTGCACGGTTACCATGTTGCGACGCGCCTTTTCCATTGCTTTTTGAATAGCAGCTGGAACTTCGCGAGCTTTACCGTAACCGAAACCCACTTTACCCTGACCATCACCGACTACAGTAAGTGCAGTGAAGCTAAAGATACGACCACCTTTAACTACTTTTGCTACACGGTTTACTGTAATTAGCTTTTCTTGCAGGTCACTTTGTTGAGCTTCTACATTTGCATTTGCCATGTTCGTCTCCTAGAACTGAAGTCCAGCTTCACGAGCAGCGTCAGCCAAAGCGGCTACACGACCGTGATAACGGAAACCACTGCGATCGAAAGCAACGTCTTTAACGCCTTTTTCCATCGCCCGCTCAGCGATCAGCTTACCAACTGCTTTAGCTGCATCGACGTTACCAGTTGTTTTAACTGCATCGCGTACAGACTTCTCAACAGTAGAAGCTGCTGCTAGTACTTCAGAACCGTTCGGTGCAATGAGCTGTGCGTAAATGTGCCGTGGTGTACGGTGAACGACCAGGCGGTTTGCACCCAACTCAAGCATTTTCTTACGAGCGCGAGTGGCGCGGCGTAAGCGAGCTGTTTTCTTGTCCATCGTCTTACCTTACTTTTTCTTGGCTTCTTTACGGCGTACTTGCTCATCGGCATAACGCACACCTTTACCTTTATAAGGCTCAGGCTTACGGTACGCGCGAATGTTAGCGGCGACTTGGCCAACCAACTGCTTATCTACACCTTTAACGACTATTTCAGTTTGTGCTGGGACTTCGATAGTGATTCCCTGAGGGATATCGAACTCAACAGGATGAGAAAAGCCTAAAGCTAGGTTCAATTTAGTACCGGCAAGGTTTGCACGGTAACCAACACCAACTAGCTGTAGCTTGCGCTCATAACCTTGCGCAACACCAACCACCATGTTTTGTAGTAACGCACGAGCAGTACCCGCTTGAGCAGTTGCATTCGCAACGCCTTCACGTGGAACTGTACGCAGTTCATTGTCTTCAACAACGAGTTCAACTGCATCGTTAACTACACGGCTCAATGAGCCTTTGGCACCTTTAATTGTCACTTCCTGGCCATTCAGCGTAACTTCAACGCCAGCAGGAATGGCAATAGGTGCTTTAGCAACTCGTGACATTTCCTAACTCCTCGTTAAGCTACGTAACCGATGACTTCACCGCCAAGACCGGCTTTACGCGCGGCACGGTCAGTCATAAGACCTTTAGAAGTTGAAACGACTGCGACACCTAGACCACCCATAACACGTGGTAATTCATTGCGTTTCTTATAGATACGCAGACCAGGGCGACTTACGCGCTCAATTGATTCGATAACAGGCTTACCTTCAAAGTATTTTAGCGTTATTTCAAGCTCAGCTTTAACTTCGCTAGTAACACTATAATCCGTGATATAACCTTCTTCTTTCAGAACTTGGGCTAAAGCCACTTTCTGCTTAGAAGCAGGCATGCGCACGGCAACTTTGTTAGCACCCTGAGCGTTGCGGATGCGAGTGAACATATCCGCAATTGGATCTTGCATGCTCATATTTGCTTTCTCCCGTGACTCGTGGCTTACCAGCTAGCTTTTTTCAAGCCAGGAATTTCACCGCGCATCGCTTTCTCACGAACTTTGATTCGGCTCATACCGAACTTACGTAAGAAACCATGAGGGCGGCCTGTAACGCGGCAGCGGTTACGCTGACGGGTTGGGCTTGAATCACGTGGGAGACTTTGCAATTTCAGCACGGCTTCCCAACGCGCTTCATCCGAAGAATTCGGATCGCTGATCACAGCTTTAAGTGCGATGCGTTTTTCTGCGTATTTAGCTGCAAGCTTTTGACGCTTGAGCTCACGCATTTTCATTGACTCTTTTGCCATAACTCTACACCTTACTTCTTGAACGGGAAGTTAAAGGCAGCGAGCAAAGCGCGAGCTTCGTCATCAGTGCCTGCAGTTGTAGTGATAGTGATATCCAAACCACGTACCCGATCAACTTTATCAAAGTCGATTTCAGGGAAGATGATTTGCTCACGCACACCCATACTATAGTTTCCACGTCCGTCGAATGATTTCGGGTTTAAACCACGGAAATCGCGAACACGAGGAATTGCAATTGAGATTAAACGCTCAAAGAAATCCCACATACGTTCGCCACGCAGAGTCACCTTACAGCCAATTGGGTAGCCTTCACGGATTTTGAAGCCAGCGACAGATTTACGAGCAACAGTACGTACAGGGCGTTGACCAGAAATTGCTTCCAAGTCTGCCACTGCGTTGTCGAGAATCTTTTTGTCAGCCAGAGCTTCACCAACACCCATGTTAAGGGTGATTTTCTCAATCCGAGGGACTTGCATGACGCTGTTGTAGCTGAACTGTTTAACCAGCTCAGGAACTACTGATTCTTTGTAAAAATCATGCAGTTTCGCCATCGTAAAACTCCAAATTTAAAATTAAATGATTGCGTTGTTTGATTTGAAGAAACGAACTTTTTTGCCGTCTTCAAATTTGAAACCAACACGATCTGCTTTACCAGTCTCTGGGTTATAAACCGCAACGTTAGAAACGTCGATTGAAGCTTCTTGCTCAATCACACCGCCAGCAACGCCAAGAGCCGGGTTTGGCTTCTGGTGTTTCTTAACGATGTTTACGCCTTCAACGAAAACACGATTTTTAGCGGTGTCGACTTTAAGCACTTTGCCGCGCTTACCTTTGTCTTTACCTGCCAGGACTACTACTTCGTCATCACGTTTGATTTTTGCCGCCATAACTGACTCCTTACAGTACTTCTGGGGCCAGTGATACAATCTTCATGAATTGCTCAGAGCGTAATTCACGAGTCACCGGTCCAAAGATACGAGTGCCAATTGGCTGTTGGTTGTTGTTTAACAACACAGCCGCGTTGCGGTCAAAACGGATGACTGACCCGTCTTGACGACGGACGCCTTTTCTGGTGCGAACGACCACCGCGTTAACAACATCACCTTTCTTCACTTTACCGCGAGGAATCGCTTCTTTAACAGAAACTTTGATGATATCGCCAATATTTGCGTAACGGCGGTGCGAGCCACCCAGAACCTTAATACATTGTACGCTGCGCGCGCCCGAGTTATCGGCCACTTCCAGTGTAGTTTGCATTTGGATCATTGCAGTGCTCCGCTTGATTAATAAAACAGACCCTCTCGGGTCGCTGTCCGTCCTTTCGCCGACCAACAAAATAAGAGCTGGGCATACGAAAGACTTCCCCTTATAAAAAGGGCGGCGAATTGTAACAGATAAAATTTAGTGAAGATAGTACTTAGGAGGAATTTCTTGTGAGAACTTTTACCGAGGTGGTAAAAGGCATTAGCAAGGGCGACAAGAATAGCAAATTCATTGGCCGATGGACACAAAAAACTTTCGTTTCACTGTACTTATTTATGAGTTTTGAAACCCATAGGTGCGGGTTAAAAGTGCGGCCTCATGCGACCGAAGCAGTTGGCAAGCCCCTGAACGAAGTGGTAAATTCATTCCTTCAACCGCCGATCAAAACCGTATATGACGGTGCGTGCGAAACACTAGTGAGGTTAAATGAATTTAGCAGCAATTGTATTTTTACCTTTTCTTGGTGCCATAGCTCCACTGCTTATGGGAGGTCGTTCGCGTGTTCACAGCACGCTCGCCGCCGGCATCGTCACCTCAATCTGTATTGGCCTTTTGCTGAGCTTAACCCCTGCAGTTTTAGCTGGTGATATTCCTAACTACCTGAACAGTTGGCTACCTAGTCTGGGGTTGAATCTCGCATTTCGACTCGACGGCCTATCGCTTTTATTCGCCGGCCTTATTCTATTTATCGGTTTACTGGTCATCATCTACGCCCACTATTACCTTAGTAGCAAAGACAGCGCACCAAGATTTTTTGCCTGTCTACTCCTGTTTATGGGGTCTATGTTAGGGATTGTCACCTCAGATAACCTGTTGTTGATGTGGTTCTTCTGGGAGTTAACCAGTATTTCTTCGTTCCTCTTGATCGGCTATTGGTTTCACCAAAGTAATGCTAGACGCGGCGCACGTATGGCGCTTGCGATAACAGGTGCTGGTGGTTTAGCCCTGTTAGCCGGCATTTTGCTGATTGGGAACATTGCCGGTAGCTATCAACTCGACGCGGTGTTCGCTGCAGCGGACACCATTCGCAACCATGATTTATACCTGCCAGCATTAATTCTTATTTTGCTGGGCGCCTTTACCAAGTCAGCGCAATTCCCATTCCAGTTTTGGTTACCGCATGCCATGGCCGCGCCAACGCCGGTCAGTGCTTACTTACACTCGGCCACCATGGTAAAGGCTGGTATCTTTCTCATGGCGCGCTTACTGCCGGTACTGGCCGGCACACCCGAGTGGTACACCATCGTTACCCTCACCGGTTTAGCTACCTTATTATTTGGCGCCTATTTCGCGTTGCTTAAAACCGATCTAAAAGGCTTACTTGCTTTCTCCACCATTAGTCACCTTGGTCTCATCACCATGTTGCTTGGTTTAGGTAGCACCGGTGCGGTTATCGCCGCATTATTCCACATTCTCAACCACGCAACCTTTAAAGCTGGTCTGTTCATGATCGCCGGGATTATCGACCACGAAACGGGTACCCGAGACATGCGAAAGTTAAGCGGCCTGCGTCACGCCTTGCCGTTTACCATGGTACTTGCCGTCATCACTTCTGCAGCTATGGCTGGCATTCCATTGTTTAATGGCTTTTTATCCAAAGAAATGTTCTTTGCCGAGGCGTATCAGCAAGACCTTTTTGGTGGTTTGAGTTGGTTTGTCCCAGTGCTAGCAACGCTCGGCGCGATGCTTTCAGTGGCATACTCCATCCGTTTTGTTCACGAGGTGTTCTTCCAAGAGGTCGCCGACGACCTACCCAAAACACCGCACGAACCGCCTTTGATGATGCGTTTCCCGGTCATCGTATTCGCGACGCTCTGTATCTTGGTCGGTGTGGCACCCATGTTGCTCGCCTCGGGCATCCTTGACGTTGCCGTGCGTGCAGTGACCTTCGCGACACCAACGCTTGATATTGCGATCTGGCATGGTTTCAACATGCCATTACTGATGAGCGGAATGGCGGTGATTGGCGGAATTGTGATTTATATTTCACGCGCTGAGTTGTTGACCTTCAGTCGACAGTTTGACTCTCACGACGCCAAAGATGTGTTTGCGAGTATCGTCAGCGCAACCACACGTTTTTGCGATAATTTAATGCAACGCTTTGAAAATGGTTCATTGCAGCGTTATGTCGCTTTCTTATTGGTGTTCACCTTAGTTGTGGTCGCCCCAGAGCTCATGGCAATCGTTCAATTGCAAGGTTCACGGCCGATGCTCCCCGTTGACGCGATTAGCCTTGTCGGCGCCATCGTGTTAATGCTCGCAGCGCTCTCGACAGCCATGCTCCATCGCCAACGACTTACCTCGCTAATGATGCTCTCAGTGGTGGGTCTTATCGTCTCCTTAAGCTTTGTGCATTTTTCAGCGCCAGACTTGGCAATGACGCAGTTAGTGGTGGAAGTTGTCAGTATTATCTTGATGATTTTGGCACTGTTCTTTATGCCACAACGCATCCCCCGAGCATCCAGTGGTCGCCGTGTCGCGCGCGATGTACTGCTCGCCGGTACCGTAGGTGGTATTGTCGGCACACTTAACTACGCCCTACTCACCCGCCCGCTGGAAAGTATTTCAGACTTTTTCCTTGCCAACTCAGTCTCGGGTGGCGGCGGCACCAACGTGGTGAATGTTATCTTGGTCGATTTCCGTGGCTTCGATACCTTGGGTGAGATTACCGTGCTAGCTATTGCCGCTGCAGGTATCCATAAACTACTCAATAACTTACGCCCGTTCATGCCATCCAGTGATGTCGACGGACGGCCATGGCACCGCGTGAAGCACCCACTGTTAGTCCAGACCATCGCACAGGCAATCTTACCGCTCGCCTTGATGGTTTCTGTGTATATCTTCTTGCGCGGCCATAACCTGCCAGGTGGCGGATTTATCGCCGGGCTAGTCACTGCTGCCGCGATGATATTGCAATATATCGCTAATGGTGTGGACTGGGTGAAATCGCGCTTTGATTATAACTATCAAAAATTGATCTCAATTGGGGTTATGATCGCTATGTTTACGGGCGTTGGTAGTTGGTTCTTTGACCATAACTTCTTAACTTCAAGCTTTACCCATGTGCATTGGCCACTTATTGGAGAGTTTGAGCTCGCAACAGCCATCTTATTCGACTTAGGTGTATACCTGACCGTGATCGGAGCAACGCTAATGATACTGGCGAACTTCGGACAAATGACTACACGCCATCGTCCACGTCAGGAGGGGTACTAATGGAAATTCTTTACGCAATTACCGTGGGCACCTTAACCGCCTGCAGTGTATTTTTAATTCTTCGCGGCCGCTCATTTCCGATTGTCATCGGTCTGACCATGCTGTCTTACGCGGTGAACTTATTTTTATTCTCCACCGGACGGCTTGTCATCAATGAGCTCCCTATCATCGGTACCAGCGAAGCAACCACAGATCCGCTCCCGCAAGCCTTAGTGCTTACCGCTATTGTGATAGGTTTCGCGATGACTGCATACTCGATTATTCTTGCCGTAAGGGTGCGCGGGGAAATTGGCTCAGATGAAGTGAATGACTACAACTATGCAGAACAAGAAGGACAGCGTTAATGATCACTGACCATCTTGTCATTCTTCCGATTCTCGTCCCTATGTTTGCAGCGCTATTACAGTTGCTCGTCTGGGGCGAGCAACCACAAGTTTACCGTCGCGCCATCGGCCTTGGTGCATCGGTGCTGACGCTGGCCCTTGCCATCTGGTTAGTCATTGCCGTGCAAGATGAAGTGTTAGTGTATGCCTTAGGCGGTTGGCAAGCACCATTTGGTATTGTCTTAGTCGCCGATAAGCTCTCCGCCCTGATGGTTGCGCTAACAGCGGTGCTCGCTTTGCCAGTACTCATTTATGCGTGTCACGGGGAAGATAACCTTGGCTCACACTTCCAAGCACTATTTCAGTTTCAAATTCTAGGGATTATGGGGGCCTTTCTAACGGGTGACCTGTTTAACCTCTTCGTGTTCTTTGAAATCTTATTGATCTCAAGCTACGCGTTACTGATGCATGGTGGTGGCAAAGCAAAGTTACGTGCAACCCTGCATTACGTGGTACTGAACCTCACGGGTTCGGCATTGTTCCTGATCAGTTTAGGTGTTCTGTACGGCATTACTGGCACCCTGAATATGGCAGATATGGCTGGCAAAATCGCGCTTCTCGAAGGCGACGATGCCAGCATCGCCCGCGCTGGCGGCATGCTCTTATTTGTCGTCTTCGGTCTCAAAGCGGCGCTCTTGCCGCTCTATTTCTGGCTACCGCAAGCTTATGCCAACACCACCGGGACGGTAGCTGCGCTATTCGCTATTATGACCAAAGTGGGTGTTTATGCCATCTTGCGCGTCTTCACTATGATTTTTGGTGCAGATGCAGGTGAGGCAGCAATGCTCGCTCACGATTGGCTCTGGTGGCTAGGTTTGTTCAGCATCTTACTCGGCGCACTAGGTGTGCTTGGCAGTCGCGATATTCGTCTTGTGATCGCGTACCTCGTATTAATTTCTGTCGGCACCATTTTGACTACCCTTAGCTTGGGTCACCCGGATGCTATCGCCGCAGCACTCTACTACCTTGTGCATTCAACCTTAGTTACTGGAGCGCTCTTTTTATTGGTCGACTTAATCGCTGAGCAACGCGGTAAAACCGCTTCGCGTATCGTCAAAGGCCGTAAAATGGCGCAACACAACATGCTGGGTGGCATGTTCTTTATTGCTGCGATTACCGTGATCGGCATTCCTCCTTTATCCGGCTTTGTTGGCAAGCTTTTCATTCTTGAAGCGGCACGTACAGGCGCACAAGTGGCTTTGCTCTGGCCACTCATTTTAGGTGCAACCTTCCTCATGATTGTTGCGTTATCGCGTGCTGGAAGCCGAATGTTTTGGCATACCCTCGATGGTAAGCCAAATGATGTTACCCATCCGAAGTGGCAGCATGCTGCAGTCATTCTATTGCTAACAGGAGCCCTCGCGCTCACAGTGTTTGCCAATGTGATGTTTGATTATACGAGTGCTATCGCGACGCAACTGTCGCAACCAAGTGACTATATCTTCTCGGTTCTTCCGCAAGGAGGTCAGCATGAATAAGTTACTCCCAGCCCCATGGTGGAGCTTGTTTTTGCTTGTGTTCTGGCTACTGCTGCAAAACACGGTTTCGTTTGGTGCAGCCTTAATGGGAACCATCCTTGCCATCGTGATCCCTCTCTATACCCATCGCGCGCGGGATTATCGCGTTACCTTGCATCGCCCCCTGGTAGCAGGGCAATACTTCATTATTCTGCTTGGCGACATTGTGGTGTCGAATTTTAATATCGCAGCGATTATTTTGCGGCCACGCAAGAGTATTCAACCGGCGCTTATCGAGTTTCCACTCGAAATAAGTGGTTCAGTGCCTATCACAGTGTTGGCCAGCACCATTAGCCTTACCCCCGGCACGATTTCAGCGGAACTCGGGCGTGATGGACGTAGCTTACTTATTCATGCCCTTAACGTTACCGATGCAGACGCTGCCATCGAGCAAATCAAACGTCGTTACGAGCGTCGTTTGAAGGAGATCTTTCAATGTTAGAACTTGCGCTACAAATAGCCTTTACGCTGATTGGACTGTCTTTGCTGATGAACATTGTCCGTTTGATCCGCGGCCCAAGCCTGCCTGATCGCATCTTAACGCTCGACACGATTTATATTAATTCGCTTGCGTTATTGATCCTGCTTGGTCTTTGGCACAATACCGCTTTCTATTTTGAAGCTGCACTGCTGATTGCAATGCTCGGCTTTATTGGCACTGTCGCAGCAGCTAAATTTTTGCTGCGCGGCGATATTATCGAGTAAGGAGCGCGCATGAACACATTACCGCAATGGGCTGAACTACTCGTCTCATTCTTTATTATCTTAGGCGCCAGCTTTACTTTCATCGGTTCGTTAGGCTTGCTGCGTTTGCCTGACTTTATGGCGCGCTTACATGCGCCTACCAAGGCAACAACTTTGGGTGTTGGCGGAATTATCATTGGCTCAATGCTCTATTTCTCATTATCGGATACCCTCAGCTTGCATGAGCTTTTGATCGCCATCTTTTTGTTTTTAACTGCGCCAATTAGTGCACATTTGCTGGCCAAAGCAGGCCTACATCTAGAGCTAAAACTCACCGACAATACGCGTGATTTACGTAAAAAACCTGAGCAATACAGCGACAAAGATAGCTGATCTGTTAACAGGTTGGGGGCGACATGAAACAAGCCCCCATCTGCTCAGCGATGCTATCAATCTCATACATCAACTGAGCGACATCAATACTCCCCACTGTCGCAGACCCTGCCCGCACCGTAGCACTCGTCACTGAGTTACTTTGTCCTTCCCGCAGTGCTGATGTCGCACTAGCATCCAAGCTCGCCGCATTAACATCTCCATAGATTGCGCTCACATCAATAAGGTTAAAACTAGCCATATCTATAGATGTCATCAGCGTCGCTGCGTTGCTCTTCCGTGCGATTAATGGGCGTCCAAACGCCCAGTCCTCAAGGGTGCGGACTGGGACCTCAAGATGGCCAACATGATCCATGGAAATGAGCGGCGAGAATTGCTCGAGTAACTCTGTTTTTATCTCCGCATTTAACCCCGTAGCCGTCAATGTAAACACGCGACTATCGAGCGATATTCCAGTGAAGTAACTTTCACCCGGTCCATGTGAGAGGTCAAGGCCGTAATAATGCTCTAAAAATGTAAGGTTTAACGGCAACCGCCCATGAATGTCGCTATAGATTACAAGACCGCGTTGCCAAAACAGCAATTCGTCTCGAACAGTACTCATTTCATCATGCTCGCCATCCATGACCGTGACATACGCAAGCCCGAGTGCGCCACAGAATAGAAGCACGACGATGATTGGTAACACGAACCCGCGTGAATCGACTGCATCACTCATAACTGTCGGGCCTCCACCGCCGCCATTCCTTGCAACCTCAGCAGTGCTTGTAGGAAGGCCTGATAGTCGTCCGTTATTGCGGCGTTATGTTGATAACTCTTTCCCGCAAGCAGCAACTCAGTGGCAATACGAATGTGCGTTGCTGCAGCATTGAGCCATACCTCATGCCGTTGAGGATAATGCTGTTGACACTCCGAGAAAGCATTCAGGGCCGCCTGGTATTCATGTTGCCGGTAATAAATCGCCGCTAAGAAACAGATTGATTGCGCATCAGCAATCGTCGGCGCTGTTAGCTTTAAGAAAATACCTTGGGCCGTATGAAAATCGCCTTGCTGATACGCGCGAATCGCAATATTTCGTTGTTGCTCAGTCATTCCATCAAGGTGAGCCATTGGCGGTGTTAGCCGGCAACCAGTAAGCGTTAGTACAAATACCGCAATCAGCAAACTAAAGCACTTCATCCACCACCTCCTTTTCTTCAAAGTGCAGCGATTCACCTAGCCATCGCTCTAACGGAAACGGCAGCCCAGCTTCACACTCGATAATCGAGCGCGTTTGTTTCAGGTGAAGCAAGCGCCCTGGTTGTACATTGCGTTGAATCGACACGATCCGTTGCTGGGCATCAAGCCCGACGACGTCCATTGCAAACTGCATTCCCCAGCTATGCACCGCCGCACAGTTCGGAAACCAAAAGGCTTGGCCGCGGGCGAGCCCTTGTCGTAAGAGTAAGCCGATGAAGCGCTGTGGAAAATTCGTCAAAACCGTAACCTCGGGCCATAGACAGAGTTGCCGCGAGTGAAGATACAAACGTCCCTGTTTTATCATTGCACTATCCTTCCGGGGTTAAAAAACCTATAAAAATAGGGCCTAAAATAAGTAAAAAGGTCACCGGGAAAAAGCAGGTAACCAGTGGAAAAAGGAGTTTCAAGCCAATTTCTTGCGCGAATTTTTCAGCCGCTAGCTGCTGTTCGATACGTCCTTGAGAGGCCTGCGCCATCAAAGTGTCAGCAAGGGCGCCACCGGTCACTCGCGCTTGCAGTACTGCAGCATTAAAGCTGGTTACTGCTGGTGAGGGTAAGCGCACCGCAAACTCGGAGAGCGCCTCGTCCAGTGATACGCCCGCTTGCAATTGGCGGTATAGCCAGCGCAATTGCAATAATGGAATGGCACGACTCTCAAGCTCCGTTAATGCCTGTAAGCTTGCCTGAAACGACAAACCTGCGTGCAACAGCATTGCCAGCAAGTCGAGGCTCGCTGGCCATTGACGTTCAAAGGTTCGTAGTCGCAACTTAAGTTTTCCTCGCTGCTGGACAACATAAAGTAGGCACAGTACCGCCACTAAAGATTTACTCCACCAAGGTAGCGGCAGAACACCACAGACAGCGATAGCAACCAAGCTCAAAAACGTCTGCATCCAAAAGTCTAACGGTTCAAGTTCGCCACCGTGACGCCGTGCAATACCGTTTAAGTAGCGCTGTATACGAATCGGGAGCTTCTCGAATAACGCCTCAACTCGGTGTCGACAATAAGGCTGCACGAGTTGTAAAACAGAACTTGTTACAAGCCAAAGCACGCCAAGTAAAAGCAAGCCAAGAAGCAAAAATTGCCAACTATGACTCATCATCGAAGCTACCCAAAATACGTCGATTCAAAAGGAAGCCAACGGCCAGTAAGATCCCAGCTACCAGCAGTAACAGTTGCCCTATAGTAGTGGTGAGTAACAGATGTTTTGAGCTTTCTTGCACTTCCCCGATAACAAAAAAGAGTGCGATAGGAAGCACAAACATGATCTTACTTTGTAAGCGCGCTTGCGCTGATAAGCTCATGATCCGCTCTTTCGCAATATGCTGTTGTTCAAGAGCTGCCGCCATGCGTGAAAGCATCTGTGCCTGTTGCCCGCCAAAACGACTGCTCGTGATCAACATGAAAATAAAAAACTGAACCATTGATGATGGGACACGTTGATAGAGTTGCTGCAAACTCGAGGCGAGTGACTGACCGGCTTGCTGTCGCTGTACCACGACCCGTAGTTCACTGCCTAAGGGGGCTGGTGTTTGCTTTTCAACCAAAGCAAGTGAAGGCAATAAGCTCATTCCGGCACTCAAACTATTCGCGATTAACCGCAATGCCTGAGGGAGTTGACGCTCAATAATTTCCACCCGCCGCCGCATTAACCAACGACGCAACAACGGCAGCCCAGCAAAGTAAGCCATCACACAAGCAAGCCCCCACAGAAGATCAGCAATCAATAAACTACTGACAACTCCCAGCGGCAGCGCGGCCAGAATCAAGAGCAAACCAAATTTGTGCGCTGGCAAAAAAATAAGGAAGGTTGTTAGCGAAACTTCAGTATCTTTCAACATCGCTAGCTTAATCTCAGAGAACATTCCGTTCCCGAGTAAACGCAGCAGCCAAACAATGCTCAGCAAGCTAATACCGACAAAAAGAAGCACATGCCACATCTCAATCATCGGCGCTCTCCCACTCTGAGCGCATGCCCAAGTCGTTGAGTCGATTGTGCTGCCATTGAAACATTGGCGTGATCTGATAGGCCAATGTTTCCAAACCAACAATCTCACTAATGGCTTTGATGACCCGTCGCCCGTCGGAAAGCCTCGCGATCTGTACCACGACATCAACTGCCGAGGCAATTTGTTGGCGAATGGCAGTCAAAGGCAACTCAAAGCCAGCCAGCATAACCATCACCTCGAGGCGCTGCAGTGCCTCGCGAGGGCTATTCGCATGCAAGGTAGATAAGGAGCCTTCGTGTCCCGTATTCATAGCCTGCAACATATCAAGTGCCTCAGCGCCGCGACACTCCCCAACAATAATGCGATCAGGACGCATCCGCAGCGCGTTGATCAGTAGCTCACGAATGCTCACTTGCCCTCGCCCCTCTGCATTCGCAGGGCGAGCTTCAAGTGCGATCAAATTATCATGCTGAAGCTTCAACTCAGCGGCATCTTCAATCGTTACTAAACGTTGATCACTCTGGATTTCACTGGCTAACAAATTGAGTAAGGTGGTTTTCCCGGTTCCGGTACCACCAATGATCAACATGTTTTTTCTGGCTGTCACCATTTGACGAAGGTACTTAACCGCTTCGACCGAAATGGCTTGGTGCCGCAGTAAGTCATCAAAGACCAATGCCTTTCTGGCAAACTTTCGGATCGTCAAACAAGCGCCTCGCAATGCCAGTGGAGCAATCACCGCATTCACTCGAGAGCCATCAGGTAAACGCGCATCTACCATAGGTTGTGCACTATCAATTCGTCGTCCTAATGGCAGCACGATACGATCAATCACCTGTAGCAACTCTGCTTCGCTATCAAATTGCACCTCTGATTTAAACAAACACCCTTTTCGCTCAACAAAGACGGACTGATAGTGGTTCACCATAATCTCGCTGATCGCATCATCTGCAAGCAGCTCTGTTAACGGCCCGTAGCCAAGGCAAGCATCCACCACCGCTTGAACCAGCGCTTGTTCTGCAGCGTCTAAACTACGTTGCTGTTGTTGCCGCACTTCTCCAGTTAAATAGTCCTCGGCGAAAGTCCGTATACTCTCGAGTGAAGCGAAGTCGCGCTGCATCGTGGCTTTCTGTAAATGTTGTTTCAGCTGTTGCGTCAAATGCCTTTTGTCCAACATTGCTCACTCCTGCCACACTGGGTCATATAAACCAGAGCAACCTACGGCGCGATGAAATAACTTTACGTCGTGCTGCAAACGCTCACTTGTTTGTTGTGCTTCAGCTTCACTCACGGCCAAACGTGGCGTCACCATGATGACCAGATCTGTTTCAGCATTTTGAAATTGCGTTGAGCGAAACAAAGCTCCTAAAATTGGCAGCGCGTGCAGTTCTGGAAAACGATCGGTCTGCGAAGACTGCTCATGCTGAATCAATCCGGACAACACTAATGTCTCACCAAGTGGTAAAACAAAGGTCGACGCCACCTTGCGCGCCAACAACCCAGGCACTCCATTCACTGAAGTCGCAGGATCGATTGAACTTAACTCCGCACTTAAACTTGCCTGTACCTTCCCGTCAGCGAGCAATTGCGGAGCAATTTCTAACTGCACGCCGTAAGGTCGAAACGTTATATCTTGTAAGCCATGGAGCGAAACTTGTGGGATCGGAAATTCGCCACCTACTAAGAACTGGGCATTCCCGCCATTGATTGCACTCAATTTCGGTGCAGCAAGCACTTGCGCATGCCCTTCCCGCTCTAAGGTGTCGAGGGTGGCTTGGGCACTAAATGGCAAGTGAAACCAATCGCTCGCATTTTCTAGGAGTGGGCCATTTATCGCTGTGGGCCAGCGCACACCAAACCGGCGCGCATAAGAGCGCTTCACTTCAGCAATGTAGAGTTCTAACACCAGCATTGTCGGTGCCGCTTCGGGCTGCCAGTCGAGTTGGGAAACGAGCCGCGGGAACGCTTCTAACAGCGCTGTAACTTCTGCTCTATGCCGCGCTGCAATACTGCCAGAGAGCACAATAATGCCATTTTCCTGCGTCTCAGCTTTTAGCTCGGGTAGGCGTCGCTGTAAGTTGCTTAAGCTGAGGCGCAAACGCGGTTCGAGCTTGGGTAGAATGCGAACCATAGCGCGCTGCTGCAATACACCTTTGGCAAAGAACAATACCTCAGCTTCACCGACCTGCTTCCCGGTGATGACCAACTGGTCCTGTTCAATTTTCTGGTAGTCCAGCACGTCTGGACGATTTACAACCACTTCGGTAGTTCCATGAAGTGGTAATACGAGACTTTCATAGAGCCTCAATTCATGGGTGGTAGCAGCGGCTGATAGTGACATACCAAGCCATATAAGAAATGTTCCCATCACTGTGACGCTCCTTGTCCAGGCAACTCGTAAATATGTACCATCTGGGCCTGCTCGATGACTGGGTACACCTGCCCAGGTTTTTGTAGCCAAATGGCAAACCCGCTGCGGCGCATGTGCTCAAAGGTTACGGCATCGTTAACCGAAAGCCTTAAAGTAAGGGTTGTCGCTACACCTGTGTTAGGTTCAGAGTTGCTACGTTGATCAATGGCAAGCACTTCAATATTGCTTAATGTCATTAGCTGCTGCGCGGTTGACAAAGCACGCCCAGCATTGGCAACCAACGCGACATGGTTGCCTACCCTAAGCAAACCGTGATGTAACTGTTCAATGCCAACTGCAATCGTTACAGCGTACTCATCCTCAGCTAATCGATCCGCAAATGTGACAGGTCTGGGTTGCCGTAGTTGATGGATCATCACAGGTGCGCCAGCACTAACGAAATAGCTCATTTCACTCCCTACCACAGCGCTCGCATCTTCAGGTCGGAGCCATTCATCATTGATATAGCTGGGCGGATACTTCCGCTGTTGTAGATCTGCCATCCGCAGAACTTCACCGCTCTCCATGTCTCGGCTAAAAACGAGCACCCACTCCATCGTCGCGGAACGCTGCTGTTCAAGCTCTTGCGATTGCTGGTTGATGTAGCTTGTGATCACGCGAGAGCTCGCAAACATCAGTGCTAACACCAAAACAAGCACCAGACTAAACTTCCACTTTAAGCGCAGCCGCATCAACTTTAGCCCGCCCACGGATGCAAGGTGTAATGCTGCCAAAAGGCGCTAAAAACCAGCATCCATTGCTGCACCAGAGCGAAAGCAAACGCCAATAATGTGGTGCCCTCGGCAGTTACCGGTACCAGCACAATCGTCAGCAGTGACAAAGCGACGACTAAGGTTTCAACGCTGGCCTGGCCGCTCGTCGTTGTCACTGATGGTAACCACCATCGTCTGTTGCTGGAGCGGAAAGAAAAGCATATCTTCCCGTGGTTGCTGTAACACCAAGTGATATCGTCCATGATCAATTTCCAAGCTGTGAGAGTAGCGTTGCCCGAGACGGAACTTCGCCATAGTGAGTAGTTGCTTAACGTGATGTTTGCTAAAGTGAAGCTGCACCTGCTTTCCGTGCATGGTGTAGCTTTGTAGTACTTCCCCGCGCCAATTGCTGGCCCTAGAATGTGGTGACTGTTGCCAACGCGTCAGCCAATAGCGTTGTTGGTGGTACTGCAGTACCCACATGACCTGATTTACCTCGCACCAGTGCAGAACCTTATTCAGTTGTTGCGGATGACAGCCGAATTCATCTAAACGCGGTTGTTGCGGAGCAATGACTTGCCAATAGGTTCGCTGCGGTTGCTGCAGTAAAAGCTCTAACTGCCAATCTACTGGAGGATCTATGACTAGCATGGCAATTCCTCCGCGCAATCCACTTCAGCTGGCGTAGCATCCGCATTCACATAACCGAACACCAAATTGTCCGGCGCTAACTCTTCCGTAAAATGAAGTGCGCCAAGCATACGTTGCAAGAACGGCAGGCCTAGCTCGTTAAGGCGGGCGAACAGCGTCAATTGTGCGGGGCGACGACTCAGCTCCGCGCTCGATTTAGGTGACCAAGGATCGGAAAGTTGAACCATTGGGCGATAATCACGCGAAGCTTGCAACTGGCGCATATTTTCAACTGGCAACTCAAAGCCACTCAACATCGTAAGCGGCTGGACAATCAATTTTGCGCGTGTGGCATGCGGATAGTCGGCTGAGGCGATCACTCCTTCAGATAATTCCCCTGCTCGCCAGATCTGGTCACGGGAACGATCAATGCGTTGTTGTTCAGCGACATTAAAAGGGTGGATAACGTCTTTGATAAGTACAAAAATCATCGTAAAGAGCGTCATGAGTACCAACCCTTCGAGCATCGCTTGCCCCGCTACTTTAGCCATGTGGGGCCTCACTCTTGAATAAGCTCAGCATCGTCCGGTCACGCAACGTCAAAGACTCTAACCGCTCCTGCCACAAGGCGTTAAACAGATTCGCCTGTTCCAGTTGTTCATCCCTGCGGGCAAACCACCGCTGAGGACGACTGTAGAACACGCCAGCTTTAGCAGTGGCTTGCGGTAAGCGCACAATGACTTTCGGCCAGTCTTCTGGAGCTAACTGTGGACGATTAAAGTAGCTAAATGTCGTCGCATAGCGACCCATCGCTAGTTGTGAGTCCGCTGCCCATTCGGTGGCCGTTGGATTTGTTGCTGCTGAACCACCAAAGTGTTCAACTTCAATGCGTTGAATTTGATCGCCAAGGTAACTCGCCCCATCGCCCACAGCTAATTCCGTCGAATCCAGAAGCCCACGTACGTGTAACGAAACCGTATCGATGCCCTGCCAGTGCCATGCCCCAGCATCGTCCACTACTAAACGCGCGCCCCCTGCCTTTGCAAGTTCAAGCCCGATTAAGTCAAACCAAGGGTAACTGCGCTTCGCACTGAAAGCATCCAAACTAGCATGCATTAAGCGCTGTGAGAGACCAGCATCATTACCTGAACGTTGTGGTGGAATAAAGGTCCACCATAACCAAGGAGCTGGCACAATTCCTGGGGCGTGCAGCAACTGCCACGCATCACCCTGTTGACCATGCTGCTGATAAATCTGCGACAACGTCCGCGGGATCTCCATCGCAAACGCTAGACGGGCATACCACTGGGTCGCGCGCAGCGCTGTAGTTATGGCCTGCTGAAAATAAATCACTCCCTGTAACACTTGATTCAATGGTCGCTCCATGCGCCTTACGATACGGGCGATAGTGCTGGTAATTGAATTTAAGTAAGGGATCCAAGCACTGATGATAGCGCTGCGATCAGCCACATCTTTCATCATTTGGTACCAACTGGCGATGCCCACGACCTGCGCAATGCTCAGTTCATTGGCAAGTAACGCACGATTGGTGATTGCGAGCAGGTTCATTTCGCGCGCCATCAGTACTGCAGCAGATACCGCCATATTGTCGGCGATATTCTGCTGGTACCAACTTTCTCGCACCTCAACTCCGCGTTGCATCGCACCCAGCAATAGCACCATTAGCGCTGCCAAAATAGGTAGCAACCACGCCGCAGTATAACCCTTGCAGCGCATCAGTTTTCTCCTGACTCGGTCACTTCATCGTAGTTGCCCAGCGTCACATCTTGTCGAGCAACAGTACCCGAACGACGTGCGCTCGCACGCGCAGTATTGAGTTGTTGTGACGCGCTCTGCCCACTTACTTCATGTGCGATGCCGGCCACTTGGTTACGTACCGTTTTACCAAGTAACGAATAGACACCGATAGCAGCAACAGCGATCAACGCCACGATAATGATGTACTCGGTCATTCCTTGACCGAGTTGATAAGAAGTAAAACGTCCCTGTTTCATAATGCCTCCTTGCACTACCTTGAACAGTGCTGGGATAACCTCAGCTCATTCACTATAGCGCAAAGAAAACAGGGTGTTTTCAAAAGAAGATATGTCTTACTCGATATTGAGATATTTATGCATCTGTACGGACAAGCGCCAATTGCGTTCAATACACACCTGCATCGCTAATTCCGTGGCGCGCGGTCGCTGTGAGATAGGTTGCAGCGCAATAATGGTATCCTGCCGCGGCGGACAGTTTTTGAGGAGAAGATCCAATGCATCAATATGCTTTTCCATCGCCACTGGATACTTCACTTCATCAGCACGTTGCATGCAATCTGGACGCACAAGATAGCCACCTGGCATATCCAACTTGGGTGAAACGGTGACCCACGTATTCTCCGTCACGTGCAGCGGAAAGGTTCCACTGGTTTCGATTTGCAATTGATAACCGTGTTGCTCAAGCTCTTGTCCCAACGGCATCAAGTCATACATTGCAGGCTCGCCACCGGTGATGACGATATGCTTGGCGGTGAAACCTTGCGCTTCAATTACGTTCAAAATCTCAACAGCGCTCATCTCCGCCCACGCCTCGCTTGGCGCAGTCTTAGCAAGCATAGCCTCAGCACTCACACGAGCGTTATCTGATTTTTCCCACGTATGCTTGGTATCACACCAAGGACAGCCAACCGGACAGCCTTGCAAACGTAAAAATAAAGCTGGAGTGCCAGTGTACAGCCCTTCCCCTTGAATGGTTTGAAAGAACTCATTAACCGGATACTTAACAGTAGTAATGGGAATCATCCTATTTTGCGTTAAACTATGTGCCTATTGTAGCGTAAATTGGTCCAAAGTAAGTAGTGGGGAGCCCTGTCATATGGCAAAAGTCGTTGTAATTTATTCCGGTGGTATGGATTCATTTACCGTACTCAATCGAGCACTTAAAGATGGCCATGAGGTCTATGCATTAAGCTTTAACTATGGACAGCGCCATGTAAAAGAGCTTGAAGTCGCAGCAGAAGTGACTCAGCGTCTAAACATCCCTCACAAAATTGTTGATATCACCGCGATTAATCAACTCCTTGCCGGCAGTTCACTTACTTCTGATGCCATCGCCATTCCTGAAGGTGACTATGAAGAGGAATCAATGAAGTCGACGGTGGTTCCGAACCGGAATATGATTTTACTCTCGTTGGCAATAGGCTATGCCGTGTCACTCGAAGCTCAGGCGGTCTATTACGGTGCACACTCGGGCGACCATGCAATCTACCCAGATTGCCGTCCAGAATTTGTAAAACGCATGCAAGAAGTCAGTGCAATTGCGAACTACGAGCCAATTGCAATAGAAGTACCTTACCTCAACGCAGATAAAGGTGAGATTTTGCGAGATGGTCTAGCGATGGGGCTTGATTACAAGCAAACGTGGACCTGTTACAACGGTCGTGAGAAAGCCTGCGGTAAGTGTGGAGCCTGCGTTGAGCGACTCGACGCTTTTGCCGCAAATCAGGTCACGGATCCATTAGAGTATGAAGCCACGAGCGCTAGTTAAAGCGCTCAAGCATACGTTGCGCCTGAATCCAGCGCGGATGATTTTGTAGGGTTGGCATGCCCATCGCCGCTGCTTTTGAAAGGCGCTCGTAACAACTGTTCGCTTGCGCGCCAGCATCCGCCACATAGGTTTCCAGTGACACCAATACCGCCTCGGCACCAGCCCGATCGTTACACGCCAGCACCATATTACATCCAGCTTTGAGTGCTGCATGGGCGCGCTCAGGCATACTCCCGGCGATATGCGCAGCCGCCATAGCAAGATCATCACTGAAAATGACGCCACTAAAGCCTAGTTGAGCACGCAAAACATGCTGTAGCCACCGTTCGGAGAAGCCTGCAGGCTTATCATCCACATCTGGATAAATGACGTGCGCAGGCATAATGGCATCTAAGCAATTAATGAGCTCGACAAAAGGCGGTAAATCCGTAGTACGGATAGCTTCCCATGGACGTTCATCGACCGGCATAGCGATGTGCGAGTCTGCTTGCACTGAACCATGCCCGGGGAAGTGCTTGCCTGTCGTTTTCATTCCCGCTTGGCGCATGCCTTTAAGCACCCCGCGCGCCAAATGAATCACTTGCTGCGGGTTGTCTGCAAAAGCACGATCGCCAATCACTTCACTAATGCCATTCACATCCAACACGGGGGCAAAGCTAATATCAATATCTACTGCCAGCACTTCACTCGCCATTAGCCAACCAATTTCTTGCGCCATTGATTGCGCTTCTTCTTCGTTGCTGGCGACATCAGCAATACGGCCCATGGCAGGAATGCGAGAAAATTCTTCACGAAATCGCTGGACACGGCCACCTTCATGGTCGACCGCAAGAATCAAAGGGTTACGTGCCGCCGCTCGGGTTTGACGAACCAATTCATGGAGCTGTTCCATAGAGGCAAAGTTGCGGCTGAAAAAAATCACACCACCCACAGCCGGGTGCGCCAGCAGCTCACGCTCTGCAGCACTTAGCTCGGTACCTTCAAGGTCAATCATCACAGCGGTCATACAAATCCCATTTTTAACTAAACTGTAAAGAGAGGCAGTGTGCCAAAATTCATGCAGAAGGTCACTAGCGTTTTTTCACGCTAGACTTTCTCTTGGTGAATGTTATAAGTATGGAAGTCTTCAGACAGGTGATAGTTATGACTTCGACGTTACAATCAAACTTAAAACGCGCACTCTTGTGCAGTTGTCTACCACTGTTGATTAGCTGTGGTGGCAGTAGTGGCTCAACCAACACTGGCGGTGATCTTGATGTACCCGACTCTGGCAGCTGTTCCGTTGGCGAGGAAAAAAACTATTTCCTCAACTACATGCGCGACGACTACTTTTGGTATCAGGACATTCCAAGTAACGTTGACACTGGCAACTACAACGATGTTTACCAGTTACTGGATGGTATCCGTAGCCCAGTCGACCGCTTTAGCTTTATATTGACCCAAGAACAGTACGAGCAGCGCTATATAAACGCTGAGTATATCGGTTTTGGTTTCTCGACCCGTGTCAGTGGCTCGCGTCTGTTTATCAATTATGTCTATGAAGATTCTCCAGCAACGTCGGTTGGGATGACGCGCGGCGCTGAAATCCTCAGCATCGATGGTACCTCGGTGGCGAGCTTAATCGCCAACAACCAGCTCAACGATGCCTTCGGTGCAGCCCAGTCGGGCGTGACCCGAACATTACGTTGGCGCGCCGTGAACCAAACCGAGCGTGAAAGTGTGCTCACCAAACAAGCGGTAGAAACCAATACGGTTCTCGCGACACAAAGCTTTGCCCTTGATGGCAAAGCAATAGGCTATTACGTACTGAACAGTTTTATCAACCGTACCGGTAGTGACTTAAACGATGCCTATAATCAACTTGCTGGGGTTGATGAACTGATCATTGATGTGCGCTATAACGGTGGAGGCATTATCAAATATGGTGTCCAAGCCGCAACGCAAGCTGCGGGCAATAATGTCATCGGTAACACGGCGGTGCAACTGCGCTACAACGATAAGAACACCGATAACAACAAAGCCTATTTGTTTGAACTTGGTGAGGGCATCCAGCAACTGAATCTTGATCGCGTTTTTGTCTTAACCACAGGAGCAAGTTGCTCCACTTCAGAACTCATCATCAATAGCTTAACCCCTTATGTGGATGTGGTCGTTATCGGTCAACCCACCTGTGGTAAGCCCGTTGGTCAGTCACCCGACCGGTTCTGCGATAAAATCAGCTTTGTTATCAACTTTGAGACGGTGAATGCGAATGGCGAAGGCCGCTACTTCGATGGGCTACCCGTCACCTGCCCTGCGACGGATAGTATTGTCGGTGATTGGGGGGCGGAGAACGACCCACTGTTACTCCAAGCACGACACTTTATCAGTTATGGTAGCTGCCGCCCACAAGCGTCAGGGGGGGTGCAACAAGCTTCGGTCACACATCGTGTTGATGAGCCTATGACGTTACCCGAGCAATGGAAGCGTGAGTTTTAACCCACGCTTCCAGTCGTTTAAATTGCCTCAAGCGCTTGTTGCAGGTTTTTTACCGCAATGACTTCCATGCCTTCAATAGGTTCCTTGGGCCGGTTACCTGCTGCGACAACGGCGCGCTTAAAGCCGTGCTTCGCGGCTTCGTTTAAACGTGCTTGACCATTTTGTACCGGTCGAATCTCACCAGCCAAGCCTACCTCACCAAAAACGATAAGATCACGCGGCAACGGCTGCTCACGGAAACTTGAAACAATGGCTAACAGCAATGCCAAATCAGCCCCTGTCTCAGTCACGCGCACGCCGCCCACCACGTTAACAAACACATCCTGATCCGACATGTGTAGGCCGCCATGGCGATGTAAAACAGCCAGCAACATGGCTAATCGGGTGGCTTCAGTTCCAACCGCGACGCGGCGTGGATTGGCCAGCTGACTCGCATCCACGAGAGCTTGTAACTCTACCAATAAGGGCCGTGTCCCTTCCCAAATAACCATGACCACTGAGCCGTTACCATGCTCTTCACCACGCTGTAGGAAAATCGCCGATGGGTTGCTGACTTCTTTCAAGCCTTGCCCGGTCATCGCAAAAACGCCGAGCTCATTAGCCGGACCAAACCGGTTCTTATGGCCGCGCAAGGTGCGAAAACGCGAGTCAGCGGTGCCCTCGAGCAAAATCGAGGCATCGATACAATGTTCTAATACTTTCGGCCCTGCCAACGAGCCATCTTTAGTCACATGGCCCACCATAATTATGGCAACGCCTTTTTGTTTGGCGTAGCGCGTCAAATACGCAGCTGATTCGCGCACCTGAGACACGCTGCCTGGGGCAGATTGAATATCAGCGAGATGCATCACCTGAATCGAGTCAATCACCATAATTTTGGGTTGTTCAGCATCAGCCAAATTGCATATAGTCTCGACAGAAGTCTCCGCGAGCATACGCAACTTATCACTGGGCAAACCCAAGCGTTGTGCGCGCAATGCTACCTGCTGCAAGGATTCTTCACCTGTAACATACAGTGTCGGCATTTTCGCTGCCAATTGGCACATGGTTTGCAGCAGCAAGGTACTTTTACCAGCCCCCGGCGAGCCGCCAATAAGTATCGCCGACCCGGGCACAATCCCGCCACCGAGCACCCGGTCAAACTCTTGGTACGTACTACTAAAACGAGGTAAATCTTCTAAATTCACTTCCGCGAGGGTTTGCACTTTGGCTTGCGTCGCGCCAGCAAAGCCTCGTCGTTCAACCGCAGCAGTCTTCGCGCTGGCAAGTCGTACCTCACTCAATGAGTTCCAAGCTTTACATTCGGTACATTGGCCCAGCCAGCGGACAAAGTCTGCACCACATTCATTACATACATAGGCTGTTTTTGCTTTCGCCATAGCTTATTTCTCTAATGCTTGGAGGTGATGCGCGAGTTGCATCAAATCTGGCGTATCGAGGCAAACATCAGCGACCTCGCGTAACGCAGTTTTCGCGCAATAAGCAACCCCTAATCCAGCGACAGCTAACATGGCACTATCGTTTGCGCCATCTCCCACCGCGATAGTATTGTGCAACGGAATATCCCATTGCTCAGCAAGTTGCTGTAAGTAGGTAGCTTTATAGTGCGCGTCAACAATAGGTTCAGCCACCTCGCCAGTGAGTTTATCGCCTTGCCATAACAAGGTGTTGGCATGGTGCGCGTCCAACGCTAGCGCCTGCGCGACCTGTTCAGAAAACCACGTAAAGCCCCCTGAAACCAATGCTGCGCGCCAGCCGTGTTGATGAAACCATTCGATCAGTTGGAGCGCACCGACGGATAAGGGCAACGGCTGAAACAATTCTGCCAACTTCGAGCGTTCAACACCCGCCAACAATTGCACACGTGCGCGCAGGCTTTCCGCGAAATCGAGCTCTCCGCGCATGGCGGCCTCGGTAACTGCACTCACTTCCGCCTTTTTCCCTACTAAGTCTGCTAACTCATCAATACATTCAATGGTAATGAGCGTGGAGTCCATATCGAACACAACCAAGCCCGGTTGCTGTAAAGTTATCATCTTATCTCGTGTTCCTTGTTGCTCTGAAAGGGCTGCTCGACGTATAGTTTTGACTATGACTACAAAGCAACATGTTATCAATATCATTCAACTTGTCTATCGTCGTGGCCGGCGTTTGCTTGCTGCTGTGTTGTTGATCATTCTGATCGAGAACTTTTGGAGCAACATGCAAGAGACCAGCCTAGAAGATTTGCAAGTGCACAGTCAGCAACTGCTGGAGCTGATGGCCGAACAAGCCGGCCATGAGGCGCGCTATTGGCTCATTGCCAACGATAAAGAGAAGCTCCAAGTCCTTGTGAATCAGCTCACGCGTCATCAACTGGTTGAATATAGTGCTATTTATGACAGTTACGGCCAGCTTTTAGTCAGTGCCGATGCCGCCACGGAGCAGCCTGAGCAGGTTTTTGTGTTAGTTGAAGAGATCCGCGAAGACACTTTGGTGCATGGTTATTTGCACATTGTCGTCAATCAACCGCAGCTGCTAGCAGAGCCGGTCGCAACCCATCAATACCTCTCCTATTACGGCCAATATTTGCTACTTTTTGCGATTTTTGCTGGAGTACTCGCGACGTTAACCTTCAATAAATGGCGTTATCGTCGGCTTAAACCGATGCGATAAGCGCACAACTGGTCTGCCAAAGCGTTGTTCGCAGCTCCTCTTCGGGCTCTGTGCGCAACTCAGCTAGGGCATTGACGATTTGTGTCAGCCGCGCGGGCTCGTTGCGTTGTCCTTGGTGCCCGCACACGGGCATTGCAGGAGCATCAGTCTCCAACACTAGGCTGCTTAACGGTAATTGCGCGATAGCGCGCCGTGTTTTCTTTGCCCTTGGATAAGTAATCACGCCGCCAACGCCAATCTTAAACCCTCTTTTTACCCACTCGCGGGCTTGCTCATAACTGCCACTAAAGGCATGTAAAATACCGGCTTGCTCAGGAAGTAATGGCGTAAACGGCTGTAATAACTCAAGCAATTGTTGCTGTGTATCGCGGTGATGAACAATTAGCGGACGTTGATAGTCGACGGCAAGTTGCACTTGCTGCACAAATAACTGCTCTTGCAATGGCCAAGCCGGACAATGGGCATCAAGACCAATTTCACCGACCCAGAGACGTGGATCATGCGCCAGTTCGGTCGCCACCCAAGCAAGATCCTCAGCAGTATGTTGCGCAATAAAGTACGGGTGTAGCCCTACCCCATATGCACACTCAACCCCCGGCGTTGCAGGTAAGCGAAAGCGTTCACTTACCCGCTGTGTCCCGGGAATAAGAAACTTACAAACACCAGCGTCGAGCGCGCGTTGAACGACCTCTTCGCGATCCACATCGAATGCCTCAAAATCGAGGTGACAATGGGTGTCGAAGAGGCCAACGGTCATCCTTAGTGCTCGCGCGTATGGTGGAACTGAATATCAGGGTAACGTTCAGTCGCCAAGTTTAAGTTAACCATGGTTGGCGCAATGTAGGTTAAGTTGTCACCGCCATCAAGCGCCAGGTTGGCTTCAGCTTTACGGCGGAACTCATCTAACTTCCGTTCATCATCGCTGTCGACCCAGCGCGCAGTCGCAACGTTGATATTTTCATACACTGCATCAACGTTATATTCTGCTTTCAGGCGATGCACGACGACATCAAACTGCAGCACACCAACCGCACCTACAATGAGATCGTTATTGATGAGCGGACGGAATACCTGTACCGCCCCTTCTTCCGAAAGCTGGACCAAGCCTTTTAGTAACTGCTTCTGTTTCAGTGGGTCTTTTAAACGGATGCGACGGAATAGTTCTGGAGCAAAGTTCGGAATACCGCTGAACTTAAACTTATCCCCACCAGTAAAGGTATCACCGATTTGAATGGTGCCATGGTTGTGCAGACCAATAATGTCACCCGGGTAAGCCTCTTCAACATGCTCACGATCCCCAGCAAGGAAGGTCAGAGCATCAGCAATACGCACGTCTTTACCAATGCGCACCTGATGCATTTTCATGCCTTTTTCATACTTACCCGAGACAATCCGCATAAACGCGACGCGGTCACGGTGTTTAGGGTCCATATTCGCCTGAATTTTAAAAACGAAGCCAGAGAACGACGGGTGCGTCGCAGCGACAGCTTCGCCAGTATCCGTTTCGCGCGGTAACGGCGTTGGTGCCCAGTCGACGAGACCATCAAGCATATGATCGACACCAAAGTTACCTAAAGCGGTACCGAAATAGACCGGCGTAAGCTCACCGGCTAAAAATAGTTCTTTATCAAACTCGTTCGAGGCTCCTTTCACGAGCTCAATCTCGTCACGCAGGTCACTCGCATAAGGTCCAAGGCGCTCATCTAGCTCTGGGTTATCAATCCCTTTGATAATATCCACGTCTTGAATACGGTGACCTTGACCCGTTTTATAAAGCACCACTTCATCTTTAAGTAAGTGGTACACACCTTTGAAGTTCTTACCTGAACCTATGGGCCACGTAATAGGCGCACACATAATACTGAGCACGCTTTCCACTTCGTCAAGCAACTCAAGTGGGTCACGAATGTCACGGTCTAATTTGTTCATAAAAGTGATGATTGGCGTATCACGCAAACGCGTTACTTCCATCAATTTAATGGTCCGGTCTTCGACACCTTTCGCGCCATCAATCACCATCAAACAAGAGTCAACCGCAGTAAGTGTACGATAGGTATCTTCCGAGAAATCTTCGTGTCCAGGCGTATCAAGCAGATTGACCAAAGCATCGCGATACGGAAACTGCATCACCGAGGTGGTCACTGAGATACCACGCTCTTTTTCCATTTCCATCCAGTCAGATTTGGCATGCTGCCCAGATTTCTTACCTTTCACGGTACCCGCTTTTTGCAGCCGTTGCCCATGCAACAATACCTTTTCGGTAATGGTGGTTTTACCCGCATCCGGGTGCGAGATAATCGCGAAGGTACGACGCTTATTAATTTCTTTCGGTAGATCTAGGTTTGCCATGGATCACTTCTTTTGGTTTAGACATGGATTGCTGCTGTTTCGCGCAAATCCGTCGGGTTCATCAGTATTAAGCGCTATTTTCGCTGATCTTGCCGCTAGAAACAATCAAAGGCTGTTGCTGCCGACTGAATCACTTCAGATGCACGTATTCTGCAGCAACAAAAAAGCCACTCCGAAGAGTGGCTTTACCAGGGAGAACAAAACTAGCTTAGTTAAGACGGCGACGGAAACACAGTAAACCAAGCATAGCCATCATCCACCATGCGACACTACCGCTTGATGACGAAGGCGTCTCAGGCTCAGGTTTTGGCGGCGGAGTGCCACCGGTATCCGGCTCTTCACCGTCAGAAACAACCGTCAACATGAAACGTGTTGATGCCGCATCTGATGGGTTCTCAACATCACTCACCGTCACCGTAACTTCAACTTCACCGTGGAAGTTCGCCTTCGGGGTAATTGTGACTGTCGAACCTGACGTGTGACCACTAACTTCAGCACTGATGTTCTCACCGGTGACGGTGATCTCATTCACACTGTTTTCTTCATCAGCGTAGTAGATCACTAAGTCTTTAAGTGAGGTGTTTTCATCGATACTTTGGTCTACCAAGTCACCGATAGTGATGTTCGACGGCGCGTTGAGGGTATGGGTCATTTCAATATCCGCCATGCCTTCGACCTTACTCACAGCTGTCACAGTCAATGCTTTACCCACCGCTTCAGCTTGAACTTCAGCCCACATAGTGACTTGGAATTCAGAGACTTCAGGGCCTTGATAGTCATAACAGATCACCAAGCCATCGGTAAGCACTTCATCCAGGTTTTCATACGCCACTTGCTTACCAAGGAAGCCTTCTAAAGGACCAAAGGTATGCGCTGGGCCACGATAACCTTGCAAGCCAATTGAGCCACGACCATCTTGACTGCCAAAATCAATGTTGTCGTACGCCATGATCAGCTCGTACTCACCGTCGCCGTGCAAGGTGTTAACATTGAACAGCAACTCAAAGTCAAAGCGGTCATCACGCTCGGTCCACTCGAAAGCACCATTAGGCTTGATGTCAGTAAAGGCATAAGAGCGCGCATTATCGAACTCGACGATGCCCCAACCTGACGCTGTTGTTGCAATCGAAATACCCTCAGGATCAAACGGACTTTGCAACAATGGCAAGCTCATCATGTCACCGTTGGTGAAGTTTTGGGCGCGCCACAACGGGGCAATTTGCTCGTACGGTAATCCATTGTTTGGCAATGGGAAGTGGAAACCGCCAAACAACGGCGCACCTTCCATAAAGGCAATCATCCCGGTCGCACGGATTTCAATGCCATTCACAACGCCAGTCGTCATATAATCGGTGTTGTTATACAAATGCACACTGTCATACAAACCGCCAAAGAGCTGCGAAACAGGTAAAATATAGCCTTCACTATGGACAATGTTGCCGTTCTTACCCGGCAGCACAAAGCCAAACTCATCTTCCTCTACTGGCGCGAAACCACCCAGCACCGGCACGATACCAAACTCAACCAAATCGACATAACCACCGGCATTTGCATTGCCAAAATCCGGGGTACGGCAACTGGCATCCGCAAGATTGGTGGTGACCTTGTAGTCAGGTGCAATAGTGCTAGTGTCAGGTTGCACCCCAGCGATCACCACAGATTGCCCTTCTTGCGTGAGCTCACTGGTATACTCCACTTTATTACTATCGACCCGAAGAACTTTTAGCCCTTCAGGCAATTCACTGTGGATTTCAAACGCTCGATCGCTCCCCGACTGGTTAGCTAAGACATTGAAGTTAAAACCAACAATATCGCCTTTTTGTGCCGCTGTTTGGGTCGCAGAAAGGCTCACGTCATCTTCGCCACGCGCCAGCTTAAGCGCAACCTTACCGATGTTGCCAAGGTTCACTTCAGAAGTGCCGAAATCAATCATCGAGTAAAAGAGGTCGCCTTCGGTCATCTCAGGCATTGACCAGCCCAACGTCACCGTACTCGGTTGACGACCGTCAGAATAAGGTACGGACACGCTCATATCTGATGCAATAACATCCTCAACAACCGCAATCGCGACCTTATAGCTTTCGGTAATGCCGTCGTACTCGCCTTCGATCCAGCCCTTTTTCGAGTTGTGGAACACAACCCAGTAATTCCCCTCTTCAGGATTGTTCACGTTACAGAAGTTTTTGTAAATCATATGTGTCGAAACACACAAGATCTCTTCATCAAGATCTGGAACTTGGTTGCCGTTGTAGTCTTTACCGATATACACGGAAAAGTTACCCAAGTCTTGGTGACCTTTGAGTTCAGAGTCGACGAGCTCAGTCACTTCAGCAACAAGGCGTTTACTTCCCTGCGGCACATACACCCAAGTCAAATCCGTAGCGTCATCTAAACGCTCTTCATGACTCCCCTTATCCTCGCGCGTGCTCCACGGGCGATAGTAATCAAGGTCTTTTGGCAAAGTAATGACTTTTTGCTCAGCTTTGACCGGCTGATACACACGGCCAAGGTTGTTGCCTTCTGGCAAATCGATGCCATTGAAGTCTTGCGAACCATCATTTCGATGCGCTACGACTGACAAGTTTGACGGCATACCATTGGCGTCATATTTGAATACCATCGGCCAATGCATGGCTGGACTGCGGTCACTCACTTCTTGGAAACGCAGCGTTGAGTGCAGCTCAACTTCCGAGTTACTAAAGGGATCTTGCGTATCCATCACCGATGCGGTCACCACAATGGTTTGCGTTTCGCCAGCCTGCAAGGTGAATTCAGTAGGATGCGCTTCAATCGTGATCCCATTTTGTTGGAACTGCTGTTTCGCATCGAACGCCCAGTTCACCACATCATCATGGCTAACCTGCCAAGTTCCATCTTTGGTCGCGCGCACTGTGCGCAACCAAGTACAGGTTGGTTGGCAGTTAAAGTTGACCAGTTGTGGCAAATTCAAACGATGTACTGCCCCACCATTTTCAGGATCGGCGGCCATGAAATTATCGGCGCTCTCATCCAGCACAAGGCCTGCTTGCACCGCATTCGCGACGTTAATGCGCCCAGTACCCGCACGATAAGTGGAAACCGGCATCACTTCTTCTGATGGGCGATTAAAGTAATGATAGGTCACGGTTTCATCAGCTGTTGCGACAAGCGCTGATTGAATTTCAGCAGCACTCCAATCTGGGTGCGCTTGACGAAGTAATGCCAAAGCTCCCGCAGCATGTGGCGACGCCATTGAGGTACCACTTAGAAAAGTGTAATCACCGGTCACGCCAACTTGCGCAAACGGGTGTTCATCTGACCAAGCAGCGTAAATGTTTACCCCTGGCGCTGATACTGCAGGGATCAGTGCTTCTGGTGTCGAAGGGCTTGGCCCACGCGATGAAAACGGCGCCAGCTTGTCAACTTCATCGGCAATCACATAGCTGTCCATCAAGGTCGGTTGAATAGTGAGCTGATGTCCCTTACCGTTGTTGGTTAACCACTTTTTCAAACCATAGTAGCTGTTACTTGCATCGCCGTTCCAGGCACCACTACTGATGTGAATCGCTGGTAGTGCGTAAACTGAAGTGTAACTAATAGGGTCGGACCAACCATAGTTATAGAGCACGAAACCATCGGCTCCGCCTGCAGCGATATTGGTTGCTTTTAAGTTCCGCGCCACACCATTAGGATCATTGAGGTTATCGCGCGCGCAGACCACAATGGTTTTTGCATCCTGCCCGGTCATGGTGATCAAACTGCCATCAGGATAGACATCAAAAGTGCCAGGCGCATATTTTTCACGGCAGTAGGCGTCATACTCACCATAAATGTTCGGGTAGTCTTCAGCTTTTACGACAACGCCAGTTACCCCGGTTTCATTCACACCACCACCGGTGAGCGACGACCATTTAGGCAACTGCCCGGCATCGGCGCTATTAACAAAACCAGGGTCAACGGCGCTGGTTTCAACGATGACTTCACGGCCATGCGAGGTTGCAGCGACATTCAATAACCATGGCGAGGCGTGATCAATCGCGCCAAACATTTCTTCGTATTGACCTGATTGACCAGAGTTCCCCGCTGCGGCAGCAACCAAGATGCCAGCTTTGCGTGCGCCGAGAAAGGCGATTTCTAGCGCATCACTCCAAGGGTGGCTATCTTGACCACCGATAGAAAAGTTAATGACATCGACGCCATCAGCAATCGCGTCTTCAATACTTGCCAGTAACGCCTCACCTGGGCAACCTTGAACAAGCTCCGACGCAGGCTGACAAACTTGGTAGGAAATAATATTTGCCCGCGGCGCAACACCGCTAAGCTGTGGGAAGAAGTCACTCGCTAATACCTGACCATCACTGGCATTGCTCACTTCTGGGGCCGATAACGGTGCATTGTATTGAATATTACCAGCGACAGTTGACGCAACATGCGTGCCGTGACCGTGATAATCTTCCCCGACTGGAGCTGCAACGCCGCCAAGTTCACCGGTCACATAGGTATCAGTTAGTACTGGATAGCTGCGCATCCCAATTAATTTATCGTTACAGCGATCGGCGTACTCCGTTAAGGCACAATCACCGACATAGTTGCCACTTCCAAAAGGGTTCGTGTGACGATAGCCGGTCGCATCTACCGCTTGAAACGCTGGATGATCAGAGTTAATCCCTGAATCAATAACGCCAACAATCAAACCTTCACCCTTCATGTTGACGCCGGCCGTTGCTTGTCCGGACCAAATCGCATCTGCTTCGATAAGTTACGGGCCAACATCGGTGTGCATCTGATAGGTTTTCGCGCGTTGCACTGAAGCAACTTGCGGGTGCTTCGCCACGAGCGCCGCACGGTCTTGATCAAGCGTGACCGTAAAGGCATTGAGTGCGGTGGTGAACTGCTGTCGCATCGGTGAACTTCCCACCGCCATAGCAAGTTCTGAGAAGGTCTGGCGTTGTTGCTGCAGCAAACGTGACTGCGCCTGACTAACTTCCTGTGACACAGCTCGGCCTGCTACGAAGAGCTTTCCGGCTGCATCACGCTTGGCTTGCGTGGTCGTTGAAAAACGCTGGTTGACCAATGCCGCACCACGCAAACGCACTACGTAGACATGCTCACCGGTGATTTCAGGCTCATAGACGAACTTTTCAGTTTGTCGGTTGAGTTGCACGTTTAACCCATTTTGGCGCTGAACGCTGTAGCCTTGCGCTTCACCGCTTAGGCTTTGTTCAATAATTTGCGCTGGGTTAATATCGGGCGCCTGAAGATGGTGTCGTTTTCCCGCTGCAGGCTGTACATCGGAGACTGCAGCACTGAGACTCCCCGTGCTATACAACGCAGCGAGGACCGCTGTTGTTATCATTTTTGTTTTCACGATCAACTTCCTAAATTTTTATTGGTTGAAGTGCCTACCGGCTTAACTTGGTTTAAACCTGTGGCTAAATGATAAGAACATGGACGTGCAATTTTTCACCAACGGATTCGTGTAGCTTTTTGTAATTTGTAGCTTTTTGTAGCAAAATCGGCGGTGAGTAACGACATTTATCGATCGAAGCGATAGAGTGTTTTTCGATCAAAATTTTAGTTAGTGAAGAATCTGGTATGACAGTGCGACTGGTCCTCTTATTACTGCTCTGGGTACCCTTACCCGCTCTCGCTCAGCCAACGGCAGCAACACCCGCAACACAGCTCGCGGACGTTGGTGAGGGGCATCTCTCAGTCGCCTTGGGATATGGCTATATCGAAAACCCACGGGTTCAATCTGACGGAGCGAATACTTACCTGCTACCAAGTGTTTCCTATTATGGTGAGCGCTTTTACCTTGAAAATACGACGCTTGGCTACAGCCTTTACGAAGGTGAGCGGGTTCTGCTTGACCTACAGTCGAAACTGAATGAAGACGCCTTTCATTTTGAAATCGACGGGCTGAAAAACGTTCTTTTAAGTGAAGTACTAGGCTACGCTCCTATTGCGGCCACCGGCCCGCTTGAGCCAAAGCAACCACGCACCGATGTCAGCCGCCGCTTATCCTATATGGTCGGGTTACATGCGCTGATGCCAACCCGCTTTGGTAACCTTTCGTTTGGCGCTTACCAGGATATTACTTCGGTGCATAACGGCCACGAACTGCAAGCGAAGTTCAATCGTACCTTTACATTCGAACGCTGGGCCTTTGCCGTTGAGGCCGGCCTCACTTATAAAAGCAACGAACTCCTCAATTACTACTATGCGGTTATGCCCAGCGATCGTGACCACTACCAACGTCACTACGCCGATGATAACCGTTTAAGTCATCACCTTCGTCTTATTACTAAAGTGCCATTGAGCGAACGCTGGAATGCGGTCGCTGTTGTCGAATACAACGGTCTCGCCGAAGCAATTCAGCGCAGCCGGCTCATTGAAGAGCGCAGCTACCTAGGGGCATTTTTCGGATTTAGCTATGATTTCTAAGTTCTCTCATAGTGTGCTTATCTCCGTTGCGACGAGGTTAGTCTTGGTTCTAATTGTCGTTGCATCCTGTAGCGTCTACGCAGATCCAACCTCCTTGCAGTTGCGCCCTCGTGTCTGTGTCACCAACGCAGAAGCTCCGAGCTGCGAAACAACCATTGAGGTGAAGTATCCACAACGCTTAGAGCCGCCCTTCTGCCTAATCATGAATCACACCCAAGCCGTTCATTGCAGCGAGGAGGCTGTGCCTTTTCTGCAATTAAAAGTTCCGGTGATGAGTGCAAAAAGCGTGCTCTTTGAGTTACAAGACGACCATGGCAATGTTATCGCTGCAAGTACCCTGCAGGTCGCACAGCACACCCCCCCGAAACGTATCCGCCGCGGTATTGGTTGGAATATTCTATGACACGAGAACGCCCAAACATTGTCCTCATTGAAGATGACGTGAGCTTAGCGCACCTTACAGAGACTTACCTTGAACAAAATAGTATGACGGTAAGCAGCTTTGACTCTATCGAAAAGGCGCTTAAACGCAGACTTGATGCCCCCGCAGATTTAATAGTGTGCGACGTAATGCTGCCCGGCGTATCAGGCTTTCAAGGTCTCAAATTACTCGTACGACACTTTGAATGCCCAGTTCTTTTTCTTACCGCGCGAACGGACGATGACGATCAAATCACCGGTTTAGAGCTTGGAGCTTGCGATTACATCACCAAACCCGTTGCGCCCTCGGTGCTGCTCGCAAAAATCAAAGCGAACTTAAGAAAATCAAGTTATCACCCGCATCACGCGTTCTCAGTGGGAGAGTTAACGTTAAATCCCGCTACGCATGTATTTTCTGTAGGTGACATTCACTGTCGCCTCACGACCAAAGATTTCGCCCTAATGCAATTGTTCGCGATGAATTTTGGCCAAACACTCTCCCGAGAATACTTATTTGAAACCTATTTAGGACGCCCCTACAACGGTCTTGATCGCGCCATTGACCTCAAAATAAGCCGCTTGCGAAAGCGCTTACAAAGCACCGCTGAAGGGATCATCGATATCGTCACCGTCCACGGCGAAGGATACCGTCTTTGTATAGGTTCCAACTAAAATGAAAACACGCTTTGCCAAGCTGATCCTCTCTCTGGTTGTATTGTCGGTGGGGTTGTATGCAGCCTTTGATCAACTCCTCGCCTCACATCACCCTGACAACGGTAAATATCTCATTAGTATCGACCAACTGGTTCCTCGCGATGGCACCAATGTGCGTATTAGCACGCTCGATGCAGATGAAGTCGCTTTCCCACAAGAGTTACAACATAAACTCTACGCCGGCCAAACCGTAGCCCTTAAGTACACTGACGATCAGCTGTACTACTACCGCCAAGACGCTCAAGGCCAACTTACCGAGATCGGCCCAATTCGTGCAGAAGGCGCAAGTTATGGACTGTTAAGCAGTGTCATTATCGCGTTTTATTTAGGACTCATTCTTATCGTCTTGGCGCTTATTGGACCCGTTTTTAGAGATTTACACGTTCTGCAAAAACAAGCCAAGCGATTTGGTAAAAAGCCGCAACCCTTACCCATGAGCGTCGCTGCCTCATCTACAATCGCCCCCTTGGCTGAAACCTTTAGCCGTATGTCGAAGCAAGTGGCCAGCTACGTGCATGCCCACAAAACCTTGTCACAAACTATTTCACATGAAGTGCGCACGCCCCTTGCTCGAATGCGTTTTGCTCTTGAGCTCGAAGCACAGCAACAACGTTCGAATTACCTTGAGCAAATGCACCAAGATCTTGATGAAATAGAGTTGCTGGCGACCAGTTACTTAACCTTTGCGCGGCTCGACTATCTGGGCCAGAAAACCTATAAAAACTTTAATCTACAGCGCTTCACCACGACCATTGCCGAAGGCTTCAACCTCTACCCGCACGCCTGCGTGCTCACCTACGGCTGTACCGGAGAAACAGCCCAAGGTGATCGGCAGGCGCTGAAAATACTCTGTCAAAATTTGATTACGAATGCATTCCGCTACGCCGCCAGTGAAGTTCGTCTGATCACCAAAGCGACGGAAACACACTGTGAAATCGTGGTCGAGGACGATGGTCCAGGGTTACCCGAAGGAGTTGCCATTTTTTCAGAATTTGAAGCGCAACAAAGTTCGGGGTTCGGGCTTGGACTCTTTATCGTCAAACAAGTGGCCTTGTGGCATGAAGCAGAGCTACTCTCAGGTAGCTCTGAGCGTTTGGGCGGCGCCAAATTTACGGTCCGTTGGCGCAAGCAACCGCAATTTATTTAGTGGTTGCTGGTGACGAGGGGTGCAACGCAGCAAGCGTGAGTGCAATCATCTCATTAAAGCTCGTTTGCCGTGCTTCACTCGAGAGCTGCTCGCCAGTTAGAATGTGATCTGACACCGTAAGTACCGTGAGCGCTTGCACTTGGTAACGACTCGCAACGCCGTATAAACCAGCGGCCTCCATCTCAACAGCCAACACACCCATCCGCTGTAGCATGGGGATCAGCGCGTCGCCGCCATCATAAAAACTATCCGTTGAAAACACCTGTCCTACCACGCTATCACGACGCTGCGCGTCGGTGGCATTGAGAAACTGTTGCACAAGGCGCGGACTAGCACAGGCGGCAAAGTCATAACCACCGAATTGGTTTCGGTTCATATTGGAGTCGGTGCTTGCGCTGTTGGCAATCACTAAATCATTGAGTTTTAATGCGTGCTGAACTGCGCCACAACTGCCGACGCGCACTAAACGCTGCACCCCATAATGGCGCACCAACTCCGTCGCATAAATCGCACACGACGGCATTCCCATCCCAGTGCCCATGACCGAAACCCGATGCCCCTGGTAGAAACCAGTGAAGCCAAGCATATTACGAACATCGGTAACACATTGACTATCGGTAAGAAAATTCTCAGCAATATACTTTGCGCGTAAAGGATCGCCTGGCAATAAACATGTTGCGGCAAAAGCATCATCCGCGGCATTGATGTGGGGGGTAGCCAAAGATTCATTCCTTCTCAAATTAAAGTCGTGGAGGAAGCATAGATGTACCATAGTTCATCGGTTCTAAGCCAAACAGATCAGCAATACTTTGACCTATATCAGCAAAGCTCTCACGCTTACCTAGTTCATGGGCAGGCAAATTTTTGCCATACATCAACACCGGTACAAACTCACGCGTATGATCGGTGCCGGGCCACGTTGGGTCACAACCATGGTCAGCAGACAAAAAGAGCACATCATCTTGCTCCAACGCTTCCAACACCCGAGGCAACAACCGATCAAAGGTTTCTAGCGCGCGCGCGTAACCAGAAACATCACGGCGGTGCCCGTAAAGCGTGTCAAAGTCCACAAGATTGGTAAAAATGAGACTACGTTGCGGTGCTTGGCGCATCACAGCTAAGGTTTTCTCCAGCAAAGCCTCTAAACCGTCGGCCTTATAGCTTTGCGTCAAGCCTTGATGAGCGAAGATATCTGCAATTTTACCGATGCTGATAACCTCGCCCCCACTCGCTTTAAGCTTGTCGAGCACCGTCGGTGCCGGTGGCGGCACAGCATAGTCTTTACGATTTGCGGTACGCGTAAAACCCGTGTCCGCGTTGCCAACAAAAGGACGCGCAATAACACGACCGATGTTGTAGGGCTCCAATAACTCGCGCACCAATTGACAAAGCTCGTACAAGCGCTGCAAACCAAAGGTTTCTTCATGGCAGGCGATCTGAAACACCGAGTCTGCCGAGGTATAGACAATGGGCTGACCAGTGGCGCAGTGCTGATCTCCTAAGCGCGCAATGATTTCCGTGCCTGAAGCGTGACAATTACCAAGCACACCAGGCAATTCTGCGGCAGCGATAATTCGATTTAGCAATTCTTCTGGAAACGATTGTTCTTTATTGAGGAAGTAACCCCATTCAAAAAGCACTGGTACACCGGCCATTTCCCAATGCCCCGACGGAGTGTCTTTGCCGGAGGACAACTCTTGCGCCCAACCGTAGCGTCCATGAATCGCGGTAACCGTCGGTAATGATGGCGGCAGTCGTCCGGTAGCGCCGCGGCTCACTTCTCCTAGGCCTAGCGTCATTAAATTGGGAATATGGAGTGGGCCTTCACGCCCCTCATTCGCTTTCCCCGCAGCACAAAGCTCGGCAATATGACCAAAGGTATCTGCACCTTGGTCACCAAACTTCGCCGCATCCTCAGCAGCGCCAACACCAAATGAATCCAAGACTAAAACGATTGCGCGCGCCATCTTTAATTCCTCATCTATGCATCAGAAATACGACGATAAATCGCCGGCAACCTAGCAACCTTCTCCGCAGAAAAGTGAAATGCTTGCTGCACAGTTGCTGCTGCTTGTTGCCAAGCAGCTTCATCAGCAGCATACACCATGGCCAAAGGTGTCTGAGTATCCACTTGCTCCCCAACTTGCACGATAGCATCCAAGCCGACTTGGTAATTTAAAACGTCTTCACTGCGTTGCCGTCCACCTCCAAGTGCCACCACTGCGATCCCTAGCTGACGCGTTGCAATCTGTGCAATCGTCGCCCCTTCGGCTAACTGTTCTTCAGTAGCAAATACCGGACGCGCCACCGGTGCTAATGGTAGATGCGCTTCGGTACGTTCCAACAGGTCGGATGGACCACCAAGTGCGGCAACCATAGTGGCAAACTTCTCAGCAGCTTTACCATTCGCAAGCACGGTTTCAACTTTCTGTCGCGCTTCAACGAGGTTTGCAGCCAATCCGCCTTGCACCAACATTTCTGCAGTCAACGCCACGGTGATCTCATGCAAATTCGCAGAGCGATAGTCACCTTTGAGGTAAGCAATGGCCTCACGCACTTCCACCGCGTTCCCTGCTGAGCGCGCCAACACTTGATTCATGTCGGTAATCAAGGCTGACGTGCGCAAACCTGCACCTCGCGCGACACTCACTAGACTTGCCGCTAACTCTTCCGCACGCGTCAAGTCCGACATAATTGCGCCGTTGCCGCATTTGACGTCCAACACTAGTCCATCAAGGCCCGCAGCAAGCTTTTTCGATAAAATTGAAGCGGTAATCAAGGGCACTGATTCAACCGTTGCGGTGATATCACGCGTCGCATAAAAACGCTTGTCGGCGGGTGCTAAACTTCCGGTTTGACCAATGATGGCAACACCGACGTCCTTAACCACCTGTCGAAACTGGGTATCACTCGGCAGCGTTTGATAGTTCGGAATCGCGTCCATTTTGTCTAAGGTACCGCCAGTGTGTCCCAGGCCACGCCCGGAGATCATCGGGACATAACCACCACAGGCGGCAACGATGGGACCAAGCATAAGGCTAACGACATCACCGACACCACCGGTCGAATGCTTATCCAGTACGGGTCCATCAAGGGCCAAGTCGTGCCACTGTAGCACCTGCCCCGAATCACGCATGGCTTCGGTTAGCGCAACGCGCTCAGGCATCGTCATTCCCTGAAAATAAATCGCCATTGCTAAAGCTGAAATTTGACTCTCAGAAATACTTCCCGAGGTTAAGCCAGCGACAAAAAACTCTATCTCCGCGCGACTTAACGCTGCCCCGTCACGCTTGTGCCGAATAATTTCTTGCGGTAAATACATTAGTAATCAGCTCCTTGATCTGCTGCTAGCGTAACTCCCTCCAGCTCCTTTTTGAGATTGCCTAACAACCCGCTGGCACCAAACCGAAACGACTGAGGTTGCAAAAAGGCATCGCCCAAAATATCACGTGCCAGTTCAAGGTAAGCTATTGCGTCATCCAAAGTACGCACGCCTCCAGCGGCTTTAAATCCACAGCGACCACCGCTCTTTTGAATCGCTTCGAGCATAATTCGCGCTGCCGATAACGTTGCATTCACCTCAACTTTTCCGGTTGAGGTCTTAATAAAATCAGCCCCCGCAGCAATCGCCAACTCGCTAGCAGAACGAATCGCTTCAGGTGACGTTAACACGCCTGTTTCGAGAATAACTTTCAATAGCGCACGCTCACCACAGGCACTTTTGCACGCCACAATGAGATCTCGTGCAAGCGTTGTATTACCGGCTAAAAATGCCTGATAAGGGAAGACAACGTCGACCTCATCCGCACCTACAGCGACGGCCCGCTCCGTCTCCGCTACGGCACGAGCGACATCTTCATAACCACCAGGGAAGTTGGTTACCGTTGCAACCTTCACTTGCAGCAACCCGAGACGCTGCAATTCATGTTTCGCCCAAACCACGAGTTCAGGGTGAACGCAAACGGCCGCAGGAAACACGTCAGCGACGTTTGCACTAGCACAGAGCTTAGTGATCGTTGCTGGCGTATCAGCTTGATTTAGCGAGGTTAAATCCATCAGCTGCAGAGCTAATGTTGCTTGTTCAATTCGATGGGTTGTCATAGTTCATTCCCGATAAGCTGATACATCAAAATGAAAGGCATCAGGTAATAAGTCAGTGAGGCGCCATTGTTGCGACGCTTGTTCAGAAGTTGAGGTGATAAGGGTTTCCGGCTGCAGGAACTCGGCGAGCACTTGCCGGCAAGCGCCACACGGCGCGTACGCCTTTTGCCCTGGCGTGTAGACAACTACTGCGACAATATCCGCGCCGTTATAGCCCTCAGCAATCGCACGAAATACAGCTGTTCGCTCGGCACAATTTGCCAAGCCATACGAAACATTCTCAACATTGCAGCCGGTGATAACGTTGCCGTTGCGCATGAGTAGCGCAGCACCAACCGCGAACTTACTATAAGGTACATACGCATTTTGACTGGCGCGAAATGCCGCGTCACGTAATGTTTTAAGCTGTTCAGTCTGCATGTTCATTGTGGTGTCATACCCTATCTTATGGGAGACCAGCTTACTCCTTTCAAGTGTTTGATCCAAGTCACAGAAGTGTCGAGAGAACGATGAAAGAATAGACAAGTACGCTCAAAGCGACTATATTTCAATTAATCCTAAATTAGCAACAACTAACACAAAGAGGTTTCTATGAGCGTTGAACGTGCACTAACAGCTTTTGCAGGTTTTATGGTAGTATTGTCGGTCGCATTAACCGTATGGGTGCACCCGAACTTTGTCTGGCTAACGGTCTTTGTAGGGGTTAACTTATTCCAGCAGTCTTTTACAGGTTTCTGCCCCGCAAGCATTGCCATGCGTAAGATGTTTGGTCTAAAAACAGAGCGTGAACTCGCGCAAGAATAACAGGATACTTGAATGACAACGCCGACTATCGAAGAAATGCAACAAGAAGAAGCGCAATTTGCTGCGGCCTTCCTTCGTTCTATTGCAAATGAGCACCGTTTGCAGATTTTATGTCACCTCGCAGGTGGTGAGCAGAGTGTCGGCGAACTCAATCAACATTTCCCACTCAGCCCCTCGGCTTTCTCGCAACACCTTGCAGTATTGCGTCAACAGGGGCTAGTGAAATTTCGCAAAGAAGCGCAAACGATTTATTACTCGATTCAAGATCAAGACACACTAAAATTCATGCAGTTGCTGAAAGCTAAATTCTGTCCTGAACTTTAAGACGGCGATGTATCGTCGCGCCAGACCATAACCAGCGCGTCTTCACGTTTATCACCACAAGGATAATAGTTAGGACGCCGTCCAACCTGTTGGAAACCAAGCTTCACATACAGCTTAATAGCAGCAGTATTGCTTACCCGCACCTCAAGAAAAACAGTTGCTTTTGACTGCGTTGCCTGCGCGAGCAGATGCGCTAAAAGCTGACGACCAATTCCTTGGCCTTGAAACGATGGATGGACAGCAATGTCCATAAGCGTGATCTCGTCACAAACCTGCGACGCCACATAAAAACCTTGCAACTCATGTTGCTGATAATAACCCACGACTTGGTAACCAGCCTGCTGTAAGCAGTTCCTTAGCGTGGTTTCACTCCACGGAAACGCATGGCTTGCGGTTTCAATTGCAAACAACGCATCTGAGTAGGTATCAACGACGCTCAGCATGCGCACCGCTCAACTGCTTCCACAAGGCGCGCTTTTGCGCAGCGGATGGTTGGACGAGAGCCAGCTTTAGACGCTGTTCTGGCGCCCAGTTATCAGCAGCTGAGGCAGAGACTTCTGCGGGCTTCGCTGCATGGTCTTCGGTACAAGCGAAGAACAGATCACTTAACCATAATGGCACAGCGACAGGCAGACGCTCTTCTAACTCCAATAGCCAAGCACCAAGTTTATAAAAATAACACTCAGTAGCGGCGACCGGCGTTTCGGATTGCTGGTTTTGACGCGTTTGCCAATAGGTAAGTTGTAATGCCGCTAGCGCTTCACATTGCGAGGCATTCCAAAGCGTTTGATGATCTGAAGTATCTGGAGATTTCATAGGGGTTAGCTTAACGAATATAACACCTAGAAGAAAGTGGCAGGGGTGGAGGGATTCGAACCCCCAACCGTCGGTTTTGGAGACCGCTGTTCTACCAATTGGAACTACACCCCTGCAACGTAGAACCCGAATTATACTGGCCGCATGAGGTCTGGCAAGTCTTTTATCGCGATTTACGTTTACTTGCAGGTTTTTTCACCGATTTCCGCTGGGGGGTTTGATATACTCCTTATAGACTACTGACTTAGCCACAAGGTGACAGGATGACGCGCGATTGGTGGATTGGGTGGGTGCTTTTGTTGGGCTGCGTGATTTGCACTGCACCAACGTTTGCGCAACAGCTCGAAAAAACGCAAACGACTCTAGAGATCAACATCGCTGGTGTTGACGATGAAGTGCTATCCAACAATGTGCGAAGCTACCTTGAGTTACTCGACTACGCGGGTCAAACCGCACCAGCGAGCTTTCGGTTGCGTTATTTAGCGCGCCGTGGCGATACCTCAATCAAGCAAGCGCTTGAACCGTTCGGCTACTACCATACGCAGGTATCACACGAAATTGTGCGCGAGCAAGATGTAACCTACGTCAACTACAAGGTTGATGTTGGTCAACAAACCCAGCTGGCCTTGGTCGCTATCAACATCACGGGTGAGATGGCAGAAGACCCTGAATATCAGCGCTTACGCCGAAAGTTTACCTTAAAAGAAGGCCAGCCCTTCATCCATGCTAATTATGAGAAAGTGAAATCGCAACTACGTAGCCTTGCTGCAGAGCGCGGCTATTACGACGCGACCTTCACCCAGCAAGATGTGACCGTGGAGCTCAGCACCGCCACCGCCGCCATTCAGTTAAGTCTCGATAGCGGTGAGCGTTACGCTTTTGGCGACGTTAGCATTTGTTGCAACCATTTAAGCGACGACTTCTTACAGCGCTATTTTCAATTCTCACAAGGGGAGCCTTTCCACACCCGCGAACTCCTCGATTTACAGGTCGCCCTAGTCTCGAGTGACTATTTTGAGAATGTCGAAGTAGCCCCTTTATGGGACGAAGCAACTGCTGGAGAAGTCCCCGTTTCCGTGCGCCTCACCCCCAACCAACGCGATTTCTATCAAATCGGGCCAGGATACGGCACAGACACTCGTGCTCGCTTAACGCTAGCCTTTGATCGCCGCTGGATAAATGATCGCGGGCACCGTTTAAGTACCCTGATGCGCTTGTCTGAAGTGCAAAACACCGGTTTTATTGACTATATTATTCCCGGTACGAACCCGGCTCGGGATCAATACAGCATTACTGGCGAAATCAAAGACCGCAGTTACGAATCGCTCGACTCTACCCTATATAAAGCGGGATTTCGCGACACACGTTATTACGATGATTGGCAACGCACTTATCAACTCGCTTATCTACGTGAAGACTTTCGATTTGGCGATAACCCTCGTGAAAGTTCGACGTTTCTCGTTCCAAGTGCGGAGTTCAGCTGGGTCAAGAATGATCAAGATAGTGACAATCGTAACCTCATCGATAACGGCCTTCGATTCAGCGTTAAGCTTCAGGGGGCAAGTAATAGCGCGGGCTCAGACGCAAGTTTTGTCGCGGTCAGCGTTGGTGGGAAAGCAGTCCATAGTCTAACGGAGCGTTGGCGCGTACTGGCCCGCGGTGAGTTTGGCGTTATGCGCACCTCTAATTTCGATGCTATTCCGCCGAGTCTGCGCTTTTTCGCAGGCGGTGATCACAGCGTTCGTGGCTATGCGTATCAACAGTTAGGTCCTGAGAATGAGGATGGCGTCATCATCGGCGGCCGCTACCTTGGCGTAACTAGTGTTGAATTTGACTACCTCGTCGCACCCGATTGGCGCGTTGCGGTTTTTAGTGATTATGGCAACAGCGGCATGGAATGGTCCATGGCCTGGCGACAAAGTATCGGTGTTGGCGTGCGCTGGCTTTCCCCGATAGGCCCCGTCCGCCTTGATGTCGCACAAGCGATCGATGAACCTAATCGCCCGTGGCGTCTGCACCTAACCATAGGACCCGATTTATGAAGTGGATAAAGACCTTAGCAACCATCGTTGTCGGACTCTTCATTATTGTTCCGGTGCTTGCTTATGGGCTAATTAGTACAACTAAAGGTTCGGAGTGGCTCATCGATACCTTGCTCGCGTACACAGAGACCAACCTAAACTACGCTAGCATCGAAGGGCGCCTACTCGATGAGCTGACGCTTGAAGGCATCGAGTTTTCAAACGACAGTAGTACGATCTCAGTCAGCGCCGTAACTCTCAACTGGCAGCCCTTCGCACTGCTCGATAACCTTGTGCAAGTTAACCAATTACATATCGGTAATGTAACTGTGGTTAGTACCCAAGAAGCCGCCACCTCGAGCACACCGGTGAACTTACCTGAATTCTCATTACCCATCGCCGTGAACATCGATGAGCTAAGCTATCAGCAACAACTGCCCATTGCGGAAGATGCTCAAGCAAGCCTCCAAACTCAAGTCAAATGGAATGGCAACCGATTACAACTCTCACAATTACACCTGGTGACCAACTACAATCAAGGAGAGCTCAAACTTAATGGCGACATTAACATAACGACTGAAAAGGATTACCCATTACAAATTAAAACAGCGTACCAACTTCACTACCCGTATGCAGGAGTGAGTATCGACACCCTCGACGGAGAGCTTGAAATTACTGGGGCGATAGCTAGTGAGCTCAACGTAGATGGTATTCTGCAAGCAACGGATACGCCTACTCAGCATATTACGGCGAACCTAAGTAACCTCCTCACAGCGCCGCAATGGAATGCAAAACTAAGCCTCAACGCACTCCCCTTGAGCCCTTTTGTTGGTTTAATTGATAACTTACAACCTCAGTTAACACCGCTTATTACCTCAAACGCCCAAGTGTCGGGAGAGTTAACCGCTGACTCAGAACAACTCCTGATCGATAATCTTGTGCTCGACGCCATCAGCGCGACGGCCGGCGAGCTCAGCGTGACCGGCGTGTGGAAACATGCGAATTTCGCCCCAGGGCTTGCAGAACATGATTTTAAACTTGGCGTCCGGGCTGACAATATAGTACTGCCTCTCGCTGCCCCTGAGCTTTTACTCCAAACCCTTGAGTTACAACTCGATGGAAAACCCAATGACTATCAGTTTAGCGTCGCAAGCAATGCAATGCTTAGCCATCAACAAGAGAACTTGCTTGCTTTAGAACGTCTTCAAATGAACTTACAAGGCCAAGGTGACCTCAACCAGTTAACCTTAGATACGCTGACACTCAACAGTAATGAACTTAACGCCGCTGCGACGGCAACCGTGCAGTGGCAACCCGAGTTAGCGGTAAATCTCACCCTAACTGACGCGAATGCCAATTTAACTCTCGCCGGCGAGCCAACCTCAGCACAGGCGTCAGGCAGCATTAGGTTTGAACAGAACGCCTTACAAATTAATGAGTTCATTGTCAGTTTTGCCGGCACAACCTTTACTGCACACGGCACCACCGCAAAAGACAGCCATATTGAAGGTCGGCTGTTTGTTGAAAACCCAACACAGATCCCCGGCGCTCCCGCAGCGTTGCATGAAATCGATCAAATTGACTTAGCTTACACCTTCAACGCAAAAAATAACTTTTCTGACTTGGCGCTCACAGTTGAATCATTAGACGTTGCTACCGAATCATTCGGTCAACTCAAAACAACGCAGCCAAGTGATTTTATCTGGCAACATCAGGACGATGAATGGCGTTTAACCATCAATCCACTTTGTATGACGGATAGTACGGGGCGTATCGGACGTTTGTGCGCAGAAGCGACGGCAAGCCCTGCAACCACAACCCTTAACGTAGACGGACAGGACCTCGCCTTGGCTCTCCTCAACCGCTTACGTGAGCAAGACGTCGCTGAACGCATTGCCGGACGGTTAGCGCTAGACGCTAGCGTGGTCGTTGATACGCAAACGCAAAAAATAAAAACCATAGCGGGAAAGGTTAGTAGTGACTCTACGGTATTTTTCGCGCTTGACCAAGAAACAAGTACCAAGCTCGATTATTGGGAAATCAATGCGCAAGGTAATAGCGAGCAACTCACCGCAACCTTAGATGGCATGCTCGACGATGCACAAGGCGGTATTATTGGCGATCTAACACTCCAAGATCTCTATGGTGCGCAAGCAATTAACGGTTCATTGCTCTTCACGCTTGATGATTTGACGATGATGGATTGGGTGTTACCCGGTGTGCGCTACGAAGATGGCAAGGCTACCGCATCACTTCGCGTGACAGGAACTCTTGCCGCGCCTTCATTAGAAGGCGATATGGAGGTCTACGCGAAAACCGTTGGTTTTGCACAAACCAACCTGGTCTTTAATGACGTGCGCCTAGCATTAATTGATGATCCCAATACCGAGGGTGAATTACAGCTCGAAGGCCAAGCTCGTTCCGGCGAGAACGGAACCCTGTTCATTGAGGGCTTAGCCCTGCCCCTCGAACAAGAAGCCTACCTCGCGATCCAAGGCACCAACTTCCGGGCGATGCAAATGCCAACCATGACTGTAGATATCAGCCCAGATATCCGAATTTTCGTTAAGGATAAGCTGATTGATATTGCTGGCACCGTTGGTGTTCCTTACGCCTCTATAAATGCCCCTGAGTTCGAAAATGCTGTGACACGTTCAGCAGATGTGACCATAACCGAGCAAGGGGAGCCCGTGGTTACAAAAGACGAGAACTTAGGAAGCTTTAAGGTCAACGCGGCGATACGCGTGAATCTTGGTGAAAACGTTAGTGTGAACGCCTATGGGTTTGAAGGAAAATTGCGTGGCAGTTTAGAACTACTGGAGCGACCTACCCGACCCGTAACAGCGATTGGAAGCATTAGCGTTTACGATGGTTCCTATACCCTATATGGGCAAACATTAAATATAGAACGCGGCGCATTTATCTATAACGGTGGTGACGTAGGTAACCCAGGGCTTAGCTTGCAAGTGAAACGCTCCATCACAGATCCAAGTGCCGGCTCTCAAGTTTCCGTCGGCGCGCAAGTTGCTGGAACACTCACCGAGCCAGATTTTAGGCTGTTCGCTAGTCCAGCGATGCCTGATTCAGAAATATTATCCTATCTCTTGCTGGGTAGAAGTATGCAGTCTGCATCATCGACCAATTCAGAAGATCTTCAACTGCAAGCGCTACTTATGTTGGGAGCACGCGGAACTAATGCTATCGGCGAATCGTTACAAGACAGCTTAGGTATTGATGAAGTGAGTCTAAGTTCTGATCCCACGACCAGAGAGACGTCTTTTTATATCGGAAAGTACCTCTCACCTAAGCTTTACGTGAAGTATGGTATTGGTCTATTAGAAAGTACAAATACGTTTATGATTCGCTATCAATTAACTGAACGCTTGTTAATCGAGACAATGACCAGCACCAAGGCCCAAGGTGGAGATATGTTTTATACCTTTGAGCGGTAGTTGCTATTCGTTGCTAGTATCAGCAGCCAAACACAAAAAAAGCCCCCAGCGTTAGCTGAGGGCTTTTTCTTATTTGAAGCCTGGCGGTGCCCTACATTACTCCGGGCCTCCTGCCCTACGCCCTTCGGGCCGCTGCACGCAGCGGTCAAAATTGCTCCCGGCAATTTTGTCACATGCCCATGTTCGGGTAGCACAACACCCAAAACAAAAAATCCCCCGTACTTTCGTACGAGGGATGTTTTTATTTGAAGCCTGGCGGTGTCCTACTCTCACATGGGGAAGCCCCACACTACCATCGGCGCTGAAGCGTTTCACTACTGAGTTCGGAATGGGTCAGGTGGTTCCACTTCGCTATTGCCGCCAGGCATAAACTTTTCACACAAAATTGTCCGGAACAATTTTGAACGCTGCG
>NZ_AUHL01000010.1 GCF_000423165.1 Pseudidiomarina sediminum DSM 21906
CAGCAGCTGCAAAATTTTGCCGGGCTCTCTCCCGTAACAGAAAGAAGTGGTAAAAAAAGTTGGGTTCATTGGCGTTGGCAATGCTCGAAATTTGTCAGACAAAGCTTTGTTGAATGGGCTGCTAAAAGTGTCCATCAATCCTATTGGGCTGGACTTTATTATCAACAACAACGCGACAAGGGTAAATCTCATCAATCCGCAGTCCGGTCTCTCGCCTATAAGTGGGCTCGAATTGTATTCAAATGCTGGAAGAGTAAACAGCTCTATGATGAGTCCAAGTATTTGAAGTCATTGAGAGAGAAAAAATCGACTTTACTTGCGGCATAAAAAGCTTGTTGAAAGTCTCAGGGCGTGATGCGGACGTAACTACAATTTGCAAATTATCCGTATACTTGACAATGTATCTGAAGAGTTCCAATACATGTGATTAAATATGGCAAAAAAGAAAAAGCAACATATTGTACCAGCAGCTTATTTAAAGCGCTTTACTGATGCAACATGTAAAGAAGGATACAAAAAGGCGATATGGGTTAACTCCTCTAATCTTGATGAGCAATGGCGAAGGAGAGGAATAACGCATAGGGTTTTTACAAAAACTCGGTTTTATAATTTAGCTACTGACGACCCGGAAAGTCCTGTTATCGAGAATTATCTTTCAGTAATAGAGAACCACTACGATCGAGCGATTCATAAGTTACTCAATGGCGAGTTTTCGAATGAAATATTTTCGGTTATTTCATTGTTTGTGGCTATACAATTTCTTCGAACTAAAGACTCGATAGGAACACACCAAAAATCATGGGATAAAATATCAGAGTGGGCAGATATGTTTGAGGGTGGAGAGCGAAATAGAACTCTTTACAGCGAAATTTCGTTAAAACGCCTTTTATATCTAGCCAAACCCAAATTTATAAATCCGATACATAAATGTGCTTCGATAATCATAAATAGTACGAAAATACCTTTCTTAACATCTGACAAGCCGGTTGTGCAATGCTTTTACAACCTCCACGACGTCGTACAGATATTTTATCCGGAACCTATAAGAAATTACATAAATGGGCACTACGAAAGTCCATTCTACTTTATGCCAATGACGCCGTGGTTGGCATATGTGTCGCACAATGCTTTTGAAGCCGAAACTAAGGGTTTAGAGTGCAGTCATTACAATATAATTGAGAAGTTGAATGACTTAATGCTTCTGAACGCAGATGAGTATACTTACTCATCTATGAATAACCCAGTCTCCAGCTTGCCCGCTAAGGGTAGCTTATCTAGCGCATCAAGTTACTTAACAACCAAGATATTCACCACTACTAGAAGATTAGTTTTTGAGATAAAAAACTATCATCATGATAATGAATTACTAATTTTAAATTTACTAAATGATTGTGTTGAATTGGCAAAAGATGACGAGCTAGTTTCTATCGAAGTTTTCGATCCGAAATTTAGTAGCAATATTGCATTAACTGGACGCCGCAACTGTAAAGTGAAAAACATCGATAATTTGAATAAAAAAATAGTAATTGGCTCTCATATTAGTAGTTGTGGAGACTAACGATAAAAGTCCGCTCTTCGCTCGGTGCTGACCTTCGGCTTGGTGCCAGGAGCGGGCATTTAGTAACGTGAAGCTCATACGCGTAGGCTAGTGCGAAGCTCTGATCGGAGTTGTATGGAGCTACTGGTTATGCAAGATTTCTATCGTGTAGTTTTTGGTGTTTAGTTTGGTTCCAAAAGTAGGAATTTTAAGTGAATCTGCCATTTTCTGGATCAAGTTTTTTGAAGCGTCAGGGGTTCTGATTCCGAAGACAATTCCCGTTACCGAACCAAATAGAAATTTGTCATTCGATGAAATATATCTATATTCATCCTCGTATTCCCATTCTTTTAGTTTCGTTAGGATTTCTGAGTTTGTAAGATGCTCTTCTTTGCCGAGAGTGTATAACTGATTTGAGTATGTGACCTTTTGCGGGAGCGTCTCCGGTTCAAATCGAATAGCTATTCCTTTGTGGTCGTCGCCATATTGTGACCAAAGCTTGATGCTTTGAACAGAGCCTGAAAGTGAGCATATTCTCCTTGGGTCGCCTTTCACGTAAAGAGTAGAAAAACCTTTTCCCTCAATGTTGGCATGAAAGAAGCCTTCCATGGGATCGTTTAGATCCCGCAGCTTAGAACAAAACAGACGATTGTTCACGAGTATGTCGGCAATTCGTTCAAACTGCTCGAGTGTTCGTAACTTGTAGTACTCTTTCTGCATAACAGCCTATTAGTGAGACCGTGCAAGGTCAGCTTCCTAGCAAGCCAGATTAGCTTGCTAGGCCTCAAAGTTCAATGTCAGCTATTCGCTCCAAGCAGACTTTCAGCAGAGTCTCAATTGTCGATGCGTTGCACATTTTGGCTTTTACGCTAGTTGTACAACTTATACGGCACGTTTGTAATCACCACCATCTGGGCAACAAATATTTCTTTTCGCAATTCGGGCAAACCACACATGTATTTTCACTTGGCCCTGTGAGTTGCCCTGATTTACCAAGTAACGGAAGCCCTCGCTCGCAACCACAATGCCAACTTGCATTATTACCAGTGGCTACAGCTAATTCATCAGGGGCATCCAACTTTACTAATGGAATCAATCGTTGCGTTTGCGGCATGACGCCTCCGAGCATGCTTACTCATAACCTAAACAGATATAAAACATTGTTCAAACAAGTTATATCGTTTTATGTATTTCTTTGCTAGCTTTAGCTAACCCCCCATCCTGCAGACCTACCGTAAATCCAAGTTAAATTGATAAGGGGCTGGTGGCCTAGTCGGCGTGATCGCCGCGATGCCGAAAAGCCAGTGTTTGAGTTGCTGCAATGTGTGATAAAGCCTTGGGAATCTGCGTTGTCGTGAAAGCCATTGGTGTGGTGCGTACCGGTTCAAAAGCTGTGCAATGCCTGCAGGGCTAGCAAATGAGGGACAAGCGCGGTGCCATGAGCTTAGATCAATCTCAATCGCATTTACGTTAAGCTCCTTAAAAATTGCCACTTTTTCTTGACTCACCGCATGGGTCACACGAATCTCAATGGCATAGTGCTTGCCGTCTTTAATACCCACGATATCTGGTCGTACTTTCTTGTGAAAGCTCACGTTCGTTGCAACCTGATCAAACACCAACTCTGAGCTATTGTTCAGGACTATTCCCCTTGTTGCGACAATATGCTCTATGGCTTGGCGGTGGAGGTTTGTCTCTCCACCGCCACCCTGAGCTCGGCGACCTGCCACATGACGAAAGTGATGACGGTTCTGAGTCCCTTGCACAACGGACAAAGGCGTCTGACACAATGCGCAGACATATCGATGACCTTTGCTTGCATTGCTAATATGAACCATGACTTTATCCTCTGCCGTGAGAGCAAAAATCATCATTACAAAGGGTTCCGCATTGAGAGTAGCGGTGATTTACAGCGCTTGCACATATTGTCATGAGCATGACTCTGCCAGCACCCACCGCAGCCAAGACAGTGATAGGCAAATTGTGGTTGATGCGGATACTCAGAATTTTCAGGGCTCCGTCGCCAGTACTTATCAACCCAAGACGTGCTGATTAAATGCAGTAAACACTCCACGTAGCGACCTGGTTCACTCGCTTTCAACGCATCGTAGTTGCGGTTCAGTTCAATTTCTAAGATGGGATAGGTGTTCGGGATTGCCGAGAGCAGTTCTTTTCGAAACGGCCTGAGCGCATGTGTAAAAACCACCGCAACTTGGGTTTGCTCGGTGATTACAACTAAATCGACTGCATACCCGTCAAAACTCACGCCTGTGGTCACTGAGGTGACGTCAAGTGTCCGGTTAGGGATCATTCGTGTTGATGGAACATAGATGCGTTCGATACGTTCGGCTAACTGCATCGCCATCGTATAAAGCGATTCGGCAAAAACGTAGTAGCAGGTTTGAGCATGACTTGCTTGATGTTGGGCGAAATGCCATTCGTTTACGTCACCTTGTTTCGCAACTAAGTCGCCGAAGCAAACGGGACAAATACATTCACAGTTGCTTCCGCGTTCCGCTTCAGAAACTTCTATCGTGCGTCCGCTAGGTACATGAATAGCAAATGGAATAAATGAATGTGGCATGGCGTAATCCTCGTGTTAATAAAAGACGTGTTGACGCCAATCAATTAACCGCGGAAACTTAGGGAAAGTTAGCGAAACACCGAGAATCACCGAGAATCTTCATGGAAAAACAAGAGCTTATAATTGCGGCGCGCTGTGCCAAGGAATGGGTCGAAATGCTTGCGGCAACGAAAAAACGTCCGCAAGCTTTTCATGCGTTACTGAAAAACATGAGTCAACAGATACTCGATACTGACGGTGAAACACTGGTATTTACTTTAACTGAGCTCGTGGATAGCCCGCTAAAAGCCGAGAGTAATACGGCACAAGGAAAGGCTTTTTCAAAGTTTGATGAAACCTTTGAACGTTTTTTTGAAGGCTTGCGTGAGTTTGCGATTGACCATGGCTTTGACTACGTGCCTGCCATCACGATGGATAAATCACAGCGTGTTAACGTGGCGAGCTTCGCCGCGGTACCAACGCCAAAAGAGGGGATTCGTTCGGTCAATGATATTCCCGCCGGTGCCATTCGCTATACCTTCGAGGAGAAGCATCAATTATGGCGTCTTTTCGGTTTTCTCTCGGGACTTAGCTTGCGTGCTTGGCCAATTATTGTGGTCGGTGTTTTCATGTGGTTTGTTGTTATGGGAGGCATTTTTCTCGCTGCTGGTCTTGTCGTTGAACTCATTACGGCACCGTCTGCCAATGCCGTCTTAGAGTTAATGCTCTTGAGTGGGTTCAGTTGGTGGCTGTTTCGATGGTTTCGAAAATTTGATCGCTTCGTGACAACGCGTATTGCGTTAGCGCACGATATGATGGCTAGGATGTCGGCTCCGCAATCGGTCGTTATTTTGAAACCTAACGAGACAACCTCACCGACGCTAGAGGTGATTAGTGCAATGGCAACCTGTCCGATTTGCGATGGCACTATTCGGCTGTGCAAACCACACTTTGAAAGCTCACATGAGATTATTGGCGCCTGTCGCGCACACCCAACCGAGCATTGTTTTACCTTTGACCACACCACGCGACTGGGGTGGCCGATTACCGAGACCGCCCGCCGCCATGGTACCGACAAGCTATCCTAGCGCTGAGTTGGTTTTTGAAAGGAAACTGCTAACCTATTCAAACCCTCTTAGAGAATAAAAATAAAGGGATTTTATGTTTATTACAGGGAAGACAGTTTTAAAATTTATCGCCATCGTTATCGGCGTTCTGCTGACACTTATTTTGCTACTTGCAGCCTACGTGTTGGTCGACTTTTCTGCAGAGCAAGAGCCTCCCTCCGACAGCGTTAATTTAGTCAACGATATCACTCGTTTGAACCCTATCGAAGTAGCACAAGTCATTGCGCCTCAATCCATCGCGGATATTCAGCATGCGATTCGGACAACAGAAGGAAAAATCTCCATTGGCGGTGGCCGCTATAGTCAAGGTGGTCAAATTGCCCTTGAAGATCACCTTCATCTTGATATGAGAAATTTCGACAACGTTGTTTCTTTTGACCCCGTAGCAAAGGAAATTACGGTGCAAAGTGGTATGCGCTGGCGTGATATTCAGGAGGTCATCGATCCTGCAGGCCTTTCCATAAAAATCATGCAGTCGTACGCAAACTTCACCGTCGGCGGATCGTTGAGCGTGAATGTGCATGGACGCTATATTGGCGAAGGGCCAATTATCCGATCGGTGAAATCAATAACAGTCGTGTTGGCAGATGGCTCTGTTGTGCGCGCATCACCACAGGAGAACGCTGACGTGTTCTTTGGTGTTATCGGCGGATACGGCGGTCTTGGCGTTATCGCTGAAGCAACGCTTGAGCTCGTGCCCAATGTAAAAGTTGGTCGAGAAACAGATTACATGGCGATTGAACACTATGCTGCTTTCTTTGAACAGAACGTTCGGAATCATCCAAACGTGGTATTTCATAATGCGACGATTTATCCACCAGATTTTACTCATGTGAACAGCGTGAGCTGGGTTCAAACTGAACAGCCGCTCACTGTACACGAAAAGCTGGTTCCGCGAGATCGGGAGTATTGGTGGCAACCAAGGGTTGCCAAGTTTGTTGCTGATTCAAATTTTGGCAAGTGGATGAGGCAGCATATTTTTGAGCCCTTCAAACATGCTTCAGATCCAGTGCAATGGCGAAACTATGAAGCCAGTTATGATGTTCGAGAACTCGAACCTAAAAGTCGCGCAGACCAAACGTATGCCTTACGGGAGTATTTTGTTCCGGTTGAGCGGTTTGATAGTTTCTCGGCAAAAATGACGGATATTTTTAAAGCGCATGATGTGAATGTGCTCAATGTGTCTGTGCGTCATGCGTTGCCAGATAGCGGTTCACTGCTGGCTTGGGCGCGAGAAGAGGTGTTTGCTTTTGTGGTTTATTACCGCCAAGGAACAACCGCGCAGGATCGGGAGCATGTGAAGGCATGGAGTCGGGAAATGATTGACGCGGTAATTTCAGAAGGCGGCAGTTACTATTTACCCTACCAACTGCACGCTACGACAGAGCAATTCCATAGCGCCTACCCCCATGCTGAAGAATTCTTCGCATTAAAGAAAAAGCTCGATCCCACGTATCGATTCAGTAATAAATTGTGGGAGCAGCACTATCAGCAATGAGCTACTTCAGCTATTTGCTGGCATCGCAGTTGAGCTGCTTCTTCACCGCTAAAATGTCATCGAGCAGACTGTCGTTGGGGCCAGGCATGTTCTCTGCGGTGGCAGTTTGTAGCTCTTCGGCGTCGTATTCCCATTGCGCAAGCACCTTGCACTTGTCTTCGGTAGTGAGGTTGGCATCGCCGAGAACATCTTGCGGTTTGGCGTATACGGCGGCGGGGTCTTGTAGGATATTTTCAAGCTTCATCATGTGCTCCCTTATGTAACTACGAACGGTGTAACAACGAAAGGTGTAAAACGAGCGGTATTTGTCTTGCTCCTTAGTCTAGTAGAGCGGCGCAGATTCTCCAGCGCGTTTACACGTTCATTGCGTAACGCATAGTCATTGAATAAATCTCCCAGATACAGTTCAATGTTGCTTCAACAAGCAACAAGCAACAAGCAACAAGCAACAAGCAACAAGCAACAAGCAAAACAAGGAACGCAAGATGCGACGCAACGGAACGCTGGTGAAATGGAATGCCGCGAAGGGTTATGGCTTTGTGAAGCCAAGTAGCGGTGGCAAAGAGTTATTCGCGCATGTGAGTGCTTTTAGTAATCGTGCGCGAACGCCGAAAGTGGGCGATTTGGTGACCTTCAATGATGCACGCCAAGACGATGGCAAGTTACGAGCGGTAGACATCGACTACTTTCATACCAAGCTCAGCTTTCACTGGTTGCCTTGGTTTTTGCTTGGCGCGGGCTATCTGGCCGCCGTTACTACTCTTGGTTTTATGGGGCGCTTGCCGCTCGAACTCTCTTATGTCTTTTTGTTTGTCAGCGTGGTGGCTTATCTTGCGTATGCGCATGACAAGCATGCGGCAACCGAAGGCGCGCAGCGCGTTCCGGAAAACGCGCTGCATTCATTGTCACTCCTAGGTGGTTGGCCCGGCGCGTTGCTAGCACAACAGCAGTTTCGTCACAAAACCAAGAAAACATCGTTTCGCTGGGTGTTTTACTTCAGTGTGCTGGTGAATGTTACGATCGTTGCCACGCTCGCCTTCAAGAAAACCGCAGTATTCGGCATTATTGACAATTTATCCTACTAACCCTCACCGCCAACGCTTAGGGGGCGTAGTGCTTAACCGGCGAGGTAATGTTCGAGTTGTTCGGCGAGCCACTGGCTAAGGCCGCTCAGTGGAGCGCCGTGGGCTTGGATCACACCGTACGATTGCCATTCCATCGCTTGGGCAAAGTTCAGTACTTTGACACTGCCGTCACGCAAATAAGGATTGATCAGCACCGAGGGAATGAACGACCAGCCGGTACCGTCAAGCACGGCATCGCGGAGGTGTTCATAAAAGGGCAGGGCGATGTAGTTGTTTGACAGCGGCGCGACCGCCTGTAACCCCTGTTCACTCATACTGGCTAAGGCAAATTCAGTGTAACGCGCTAAATCAGCCAGCGTGACATTGCTGAGCTGACTTAGAGGATGGTCACGATGCGCCACGGCCATCATGCGCAGTTCGCCAAGCTTGCGCGAGTAGGTTTTACTTAACGGGGTCTGGTAGGCGTTGGTTGTGGGCAGCAAGCAATAAGCGATATCGACAACGTTGCTGGCCACCATGCTTTCGAGTTCGGGTGGCGGTGCCATGTACACCGACACACTGGTGCTTGGGAACTGTTGCTTCATGGCTTGGATCCATTGTCGCCATAAGGCTTCCGGCAGGGTGTCGTCACGGGCAATACGCACGGTGGTGGGCGTACCTTGCAGGTGTTGCTGGCAGCGTTTGTCGACATCATGGGCAATCATCACCATGCGTTCACAATCATTACGAATGGCTTCACCAATCGCTGTGAGTACCACATGGTTGCCGCTACGTTGCAACAGTTCGACGCCAAGTTCGTCTTCCAGCGCACCAATAGCAGAGCTGACCGTGGTGCGACTTTTGCCAAGCTTGCGCGCCGCATCGGTAATGGAGCCTGCAGCACAGGTGGCGAGAAACATTTCCAATTGATTGATCTTCATACCTGAAGCCTGCTCATTGATGATGTTATGGTGACGAATATATCGTCGCTCAGCGGTTAGGGCAAGGCGCTAAATCGCATTAAAATGCTCACAACAGCAATAAATAAAGGAATCATGACGAAAATAACGTCATTAAAAGTGAGTACATCATGTCATCGGCGAATCGTATTGAACGCAATTTGTTAAGTTTCTCAACGCTCTCAGCCTTACTTTTTGCTCTCATGGGCATAGGTTTGGGCCTGTGGATGGGATCGTTGGTGATCATCTTCGATGGCGCGTATTCCTTTGTCAGTTTGGCGTTGTCGCTGGTGTCGTTGACGGCTGCGTGGTACTTGCGCACGCCACGGGCGCAACAGCAACCGCGACAACGCCGCCAAGTTCAAGCTGGGGTGGTTGCCTTTAAAGGTTTTGCAATAACGCTTATGTGTACGGTGTCGTTGGTCTCGGCTATCCAAGCGATCTTAAATGGCGGCCGTGAAATCAACACCGGCCTGGCATTGGTGTTTGGGGTGGTCAACGTGCTGGGCTGTTTGGCGACCTATTGGGTGCTGGTGCATTACCGTCAGCGTGCGCGCTCGAGTTTGATTATTGCCGAGTCGAAACAGTGGCTGATGGACACTGTGATTAGTGCTGCGGTGATGCTCGGGTTTATCATCGCCTCGGTGATGACCTACCTCGGCTGGCACGACTATGCGGTTTACGCCGACCCGGTGATGGTGGTCGTGGCCTCGGTCTACTTTGTGTTAGTACCGCTGAAAATGATGCGCGACGCGATCCGTCGTTTACGTATACACTATGTATTGCAGCGTCGCGACCAGCAGGGTTCAGGAGGCCTCCCGCATGCCGACACCAACAGAACTGATCATTCGTCCTTATCAAGAGAGCGATGCTGAGGCGCTGCACGCGCTGTTTTATCATACCGTGCATAACGTTAATCGCCGGGATTACACCGATGCCCAGCTAGCGGCTTGGGCTCCTGATGCGGTCGATATGCTGTTCTGGCGGCAACGGATGCGCGGTATTCAACCCTATGTCGCGGTGTATCAAAACCTCCAAGTCGGGTATGCCGATATCCAAACCGATGGCTACATCGATCACTTTTTCTGCCATTGGCAGTATCAAGGGCAAGGCGTTGGCAAAGCTTTAATGCAGCATTTGTTCGAGGTGGGGACGGAACTACAGGTGCCGCGATTTTATGCGCATGTGAGTAAAACGGCGCTGCCGTTCTTTCAACGGATGGGATTTGAAACAGTGCATGAGCAGCAGGTCACGATGCGTGGTCAGCTGCTCACGAATTATTTGATGGAGCGCTTAGCTTAGGTTTACAAACGCGAGCTTGTTACCGTCGAGATCACGCACATAGGCAGCGTAGAAACCTTCCATATACTGCGGGCGATAGCCTGGTTCACCTTCACTTTGACCACCGTGATCGATAGCTGTGCGGTAGAGCTTATCTACATGGGCTGGGTCGTTACACCAAAATGAGGTCATGGTACCGTTGCCAACTGTTGCGGGCTCACCGTCAAAGGGTTTGCCGACAATAAAGTTGGGTACTTTCAGGTCGTCTTTTTTCCCATAAGCAATGGCACCGTCGCCTTTCCAGCATACGTCCATGCCAAGGTCTGCCATAACTTGCTCATAAAATTTCAACGCACGATTAAAGTCGTTGGTTCCTACCATGGTGTAACTAATCATCAGCTTTTACCTCGTTTATGAAAGCATCCGAGTAAATTAGCCGAGGTCTTAATGAAAAGATAGCGAAATTTTGTGCTGTTTTTCAGCATGTTCTTCGTCGTGTCATCGTGCGAGAATAGCGCTGAACATACTTGTTTACAGTCTATCGAGGGGCAATTATTGACAGTTATGCGATAATTGCCCACATTTAGTAACAAAAGCTAAAAAAAATTTACGTTTGTGTGAGGCCTATGCTTAAAGGCAAGTCAGAGGTAAGACAACACGGCTTCAGTTTGGTTGAACTGATGCTGGTGGTCGTGGTTATCGCGATTCTAGCGACGATTGCGCTACCGAATTACCGTGATTACGTGGCACGCGGACATGTCACCACGGCGCAGGCCGACCTGGCGACGCTGGCGCTGGCGCTGACGAACCGTTTTCAGCGTCAACTGACCTACCCAACGGTGACAACGACCACAACCGCAGAAACCAAAGGCGCAGTGACGGGGTGGTCGCCAGCAGAAGTTGAGTATTTTGATTACACCTTGGTGTCGACGGCGAGTGGCTACAGGTTAACAGCAACAGGAAAAGAGCGGCTTGATGGTTGTGTCTTGAAGCTGAGCGATGACAACACACGAGAGCTCTCAGGTGATTGCGCGGGAGTCGAAGCATGGTAAGAGCTAAAGCGCATGCCTTTTCATTGGTCGAGATGCTGGTAGTGACGGCCATTATTGCGGTTTTGGTATTGGTTGCTGTGCCTTTTACTCGGGGTTGGAATGACGAAGCCAGCGTGGCTGAAGCCAAGTCGATGTTTAAACGTGCGGTGGGCAAGGCACAAGCGGTGGCGCTACGTAATCCGTTAGGGCATGACGAAAGCTATCCTGCCGCTGGCGTGCGTTTCATTCGAGGTGTGTTGATTGTGTGTGAAGGACATCCCGTTTCAGCAGGCTGTAGTGATGGTGGGTCGGCGATGTTGTGGCGCGAAGCCCTACCTGAGGGGGTGGACCTAAAAGTGAATGATGCTGCTTGGACACACTTGGCCGTAAATAATCGCGGTCGCCTGATTAATAACAGCGGTGCTGTGCAAGTCATTCGCTACAGCTTAAGCCGCGGTGATGTGAACGACAATGATGCAACAAATGAACTTTACTAAACACAATGCATTACGGTATCAGCGCGGTATGACCTTAATCGAGTCGCTGGTTGCGGCGGTCTTGCTAGGGGTGATTTTTCTGGGACTCACTTACGCCTTGTCGCGGGCGATGGTCAGTCAGCGTTATAACGTGACGCAAAGCACTTTTTTACAAGAGACGCGCGAAAACCTGCAAACCGTCGGTATTCAGCGCTTGTGCGATGCAGGCGAGGCACCGGCGAGTTACAACTGGTTACCGGTCGCGGTTCAAGTGTCAAAAAGCTGCAGTGACAGCACCGTTACAGTAGATATTCCCGGCTTGCAGCGTGATGTGATCACTCACAAGCTCAGCCTGGTCTCTAGCGACAATGACGACAACCAACAGCTCTTCGGCGGCAATGGCGAAGTCTTCTTTGGAGAGCGTTAAGATGCAGCGACCTCAGCACGGGATAACATTGGTAAGCTTATTGGTGGGCTTAATGATCACGTCCATTGTTGTGGTTGCAATGATGACCGTGTATCAGACCAGTGTTCGGGCAATGGTGAAGTCATCTGAGAGTGCGCGTGTGCAGAGCGAAAGCTTGGCGACCTTGTTAACGACCCATATGTCACTGCAAGGTGCCGGCTTTGGTGTGCCTCCTAGTGAGCTGGCTGATGAGCCACGTTCAGTGATTGATATTGGTATGGGGACTTTAACCAACAGCGGTCGGTTAATGCCTTTTGGCACCGGCACAGCGCTTGTTTGGCGTATCGGCAACGATACCAATAATGATTATATTCCCGATAGTTTTCAATGTGAGGGGCTCTATGTGAGCCCGAGCAGCGGTATTGTCCAACTGGTCGGCCAAGGCAGTTGCAGTTCCGCAAGAAGTAATACGTGGCTGGGCATGCGTTGGACGGTGATTCCTCTGGTGTCAGCGTCACGTTTGGTCGACCCTGACGGTGAGGTCGCCAGCTTAGATAACTTTTTTGTACGGCTTGAGGATCGTGCCACGCCATGCTCCCCTTTTGGCGCCAGTGCCACCACCAGCGACGATGGCGTGTTGGGTCGTAAAGCCGTTATTGTTGGCTATGAACGCCTGATTGATGGCGCTTTTGAAACCATTTCAAGTACCACCTGCTTGGTCAACTTACTGCCGGATGGAGCCTAAGATGCCACATCATCTTGCCTCGCTAAGACAACAACAAGGTGCCGCTGCGGTATTACTCCTGCTGGTCGTATCGTTGGCGATTGTTGCAGCGGTATTTGTCGGCATTCGGCAAATTTCAGTGTCGCAAGATAAGTCGCAAGCGCTGCATGCGCAAACTCAAGCGCAGTTGCAAGCCTGGCGTGGGGCCGATCTGCTGTATCGTTACTTTCACCAGCTCACTGAAATTGAAAACAATAAATGGAGCGATCTTGAGCCACATTTGAGCGCAATGGCCACCAGTAGTAATGCCAGTGAAGGCGATATTTTAAATGGCGAACCGGCGGCGTTCATTCGTGCCGTAACCACGCCTGACCCTACTATTGATGAGCACTATGTGACCGTCGATGTGGTCGCTGCATCAGGGGCTGGCGGTGCGGCAGCCGCGCGCACTACCTTACGCTTGGTGTATTTATTGGCTGGGCCCGGAAGCAGCGGGGGTGGACGCGGATTACCAGCGGTGATTACCTTCAATCGTAACCTGCATTTGCGTGGCAATATTGAGGTGCAAGCCCCAGCAGACCAGCCTTATGTGGTGAATGTGCGTGGCGATGTGACCACTGGCGGCAACAGTATCCGTGGTATCGATACCATCAATGCCGATGGCTCGATTGAAATTGGCAGTGGCTCAACTTTTAACAATCTGTATGCCAACGGCGATATAAAGCTTACCGGCAGCGTTTCTGGTGAACAAAACCTTTCCGCCCTTGGCGATATTTGTTTAAGCGGTGGTGCTTCGGCCATGGGAACAGTGAAAGCCAACGGTAGCGCCACGGCGAATGGCAGTGTCGGCTTTGGCGATCTGACTGCCATCGGATCAAGCGATAACCTGTTCCATACCTTACTGTGTCGTCCAATCGGTAATGATCGAAATGGCGAGGTTTTCGCCGTCGACTTGCGTGGCAACTCTAGTGCCGAATCGGTCAAAGCAGGCGGTACGGTGCAACTTAACTCAGGTTATATTGGCGACCTCAAAGGCGAAGCTGATCTGATTACCAATAATTGGGGCGGAACAGTTGAAGGGGTCATTAAAGGCGACTTCTACAACAACGGCAACCCTGCGCTCAACGACAAAATCAGTCAAAACAGCGGCCTCAATTTGAATCTCACACCGCTTGAGCCGGTCCTGGTTGAAACGGCAAGCTTTAACGCACTGCAATATGAGTCCGTTGCCAATTATGTGTTCCGAGCGGTAGGTAATGATCGTATCGTGACGGTAAAGCAGGTGAATGGTATTCCAGATGGTGACTATTACCTAGGTGACAACACCAGTGTGTCAGGACCTAAGCGCGATCGTCTTTGCGAGGATAAAAACTGTAATGGCGTTTCTTATCCGTTGTGTAAAGGGCAATCGGACTGGAACGGGTGTTTTGGCTATCGAAAAAATCAACAGCGTTGGGATATCAATGGTCGCAGTATGGCACCGGGAATCGTGCTCTTTGTTGGTGACGCCAAGCTCAGCAATGGGGTGTACTACAACACCTTTATTGCGACCGGGAGTATTGAAACTAGCGGTAATCATCAAAACTATTCGCCAAATTATGCGGGGTATAGTGGCGTTTACCAGACGAAGCGTTATGCACCCAATGGTATTTGTGATAATCCGGTAATGCCGAATACGCCAGCGCAGTTTTGCTTAGCCGATGGCACCTTCAAAGCGGAAGCGTCAAGTGGCCTAGGGAATTATGCGTACATGGCGGGGAGTGAAGTCGGGGCCAACTATGTTGGCGGCAACATAGCGCTAGGTGCCTCAACGAAATCACATGGTAATGTGTTGGCCGGCAACGAGTTTAATAGCGGCGGCAACACCGAAGTGCATGGCTACATTACTGCGTATGCGCAAGGCGCCCAGTACTTCAATACGATGGGGGGCAGTACGAAAATAGTGCTGGATGACCTGCCGCCAACGTTCACGCCAGGGGCTGAAGTATCCCCCGGACAGGGCGGTGGCAATGGAACGCCAAGCGCTGGAAGTGGCGAGTTAAACCGTGCCGTTTTGGTTTGGAGTCGTTATTTGTAAGTTTGTCATTGACCTTCGTCGAGATTGCTCTAATCTGTATTAAATTGCATTGGATAACAAAAACATAAGCGATGTATGATTCTGACTCAGCCAGCCCGCCACCTGTGATGAATAGCGAGCAAGCGCTTCACCTCCTCGCGCAAAACTTACAGAATGCGCATGAACTACAATTCATTGATAATTTGGCAGAGCTGCTAAGCAAACTGCTGGGTGCTGATCATGTGCTGTTTGCTGAGGTTTTTGATGACACGCCTGACAAAGCTCACATCGTTAGTTTTTACTCCCATGGCGCCTTGCAACAACCCGTTACCTATTCTTTGCGTGGTTCGCCCTGTGAACAGGTTTTAGACCGCGATATTTGTCATTTTAGTGCCGATGTGTGCACATTCTTTCCGCAAGACGTAATGCTGCAAGAGTTAGGAGCGGCGAGTTACGTTGGTGTTCCCATGCTCACCGTTGAGTCACAGAAAATTGGTTTGCTTGCGGTGCTCGACGATAGCCCTACGGACTACCCACCTGCGGTACTTGATGTGTTGCAAATTGCCGCGTCTCAGGCGGCGGCAGAGTTAGTGCAACTGCGGATGACCGGACACTTGCTCGAGAGTGAGCGGCGCTTACAAACCTTGATGGATGCCTTGCCTGGCATGGCCTACCGCTGTAAAAACGACGAGCTGTGGACCATGGAGTTTGTCAGTCGCGGTGCCTTTGAACTGACCGGTTACCATGATTTTGAGTTGGTCAATAATCGTCGTAAAGCATGGCTTGAGCTGACCCATCCGAATGACGTTGAAATGTCGAAACGCATGGTTGCTGAAGCCGTCGCAGAGGACTCTTATTTCACCTTTACCTACCGTTTAAAGCGCGCCGATGGAAGTTTCCGCTGGATGTGGGAGCAGGGTAAAGGGGTGCGTAATAGCGAGGGCGAGGTCTCGCATTTTGAGGGGTTTATTCTCGATATTACCGAGCAACACCAACACCAAGAGCATATCGCTGACATTGCTTTCCATGATGAATTAACCGGATTGCCTAATCGCGCCGCCTTATTGCATCAATTGCAGCATGCCTATCAGCAAGATACAGACGACACCTATGTTATGTATTTGCTCGATTTACGCGATTTTCGGACCGTCAATGAAAGCTTTGGCTTAAGTGCTGGCGATCGCGTTTTGAATATTGTTGCCTTGCGTTTGAATGAAGCCATGGAAGCCAATGGGGACTTTGTTTCATTGGCACGGATTACCGGTGACGAGTTTGTGGTGCTAACTCGTGTCGCGAGTATTGATGACGCAGGTATGCGTGCCACCATTCAACGCCTCAAACAGTTGTTTACGGCGCCGATGCTCATTGGTAGTCAACAAGTGACAATTGATGTGCGGGTGAGCGCAGCACAGTCGTTGACTGCAAACTCGGCCAGTGAGTTGCTGCAACATGCCAGCATCGCCATGCATGAATTGAAGTCGAACGGTTTAGAGTTATGTATCTATGATCTGGTGCTGGCTGAGAAGGTGCTGTCTGCACGTCATTATGCCGAACGGTTCATTCAGGCGTTAGAACAAAAAACCTTGTCGATTCACTTGCAACCCCAAGTAGATTTGGTCACTGGCGAATGTATTGGTGCAGAAGTCCTGTGCCGTTGGTTTGATGATGAACTCGGCAATGTTCCGCCGTCTGTGTTTATCGCGATAGCTTGTGAGCGCGGCATTTTATCCGAGCTAGGTAAGCTGGTACTGGAGCAAACCAGTCACTGGGTACGGGCATGGCAGCAGCGCTATCAAGACATTCCACAACTGTCGATTAACATCGGTGCTCAGCAACTTGCGAGCGCGGCCATTGTCGACGATGTGAAGCAGTTCTTTCATGACATTGACGCAGAGCAGGTGTGTTTTGAGATCACCGAAAGTGATTTGATGATCGACCCTCGACTCGCGTTGAATGTGACACGTCAGCTGCGTGAGCTTGGCTATCAATTGGCCATTGATGATTTTGGCACAGGTTATTCGTCGCTCGCGTATTTACAGCAATTTGAAGTCGACGTATTGAAAATCGACATCTCTTTTGTCCAAGCCATGATGCAAGACAAACCCAGTAAAACTTTGGTCAATACCATCATCGCCATGGCGCGCTCACTTGAATTGAAGACAGTTGCCGAAGGTATCGAAACCGAAGCGCAAAGTCAGTTGTTGCGCGAGATGGGGTGTGACTTTGGTCAGGGCTATTATTTTGCGCGTCCTATCGCCCCCGAGGAGTTTGAAACGAAATGGCTCATACAGCGCAAGTAGGCTCAGCGTCACGCTGGCGCGCTCTCGGTCCTGGAATTATTCTCGCTGCCGCAGCAGTGGGCGCCTCACACTTAGTGGCGTCAACACAAGCCGGAGCCTTATTTGGTTGGCAGTTGTGGTGGGTGATCGTGCTGGTCAATGTGCTTAAGTACCCGTTCTTTCGTTTTGGGGTGCAGTACACGCTCACCCAAAGTGAAAGTTTAGTAAGTGGTTACTATCGTAAGCACAAGGTCTATTTGTGGCTGTTTACCGCGTTTAACATCATGGCAGCGGTGGTGAATACGGCGGGCGTATTGCTGCTAACCGCCAGCTTGTTACAGCTTTTTATCCCCCAACTAAGCGTCACTTTATTGTGTTGGTTGATTCTGTTGGCGGGACTGTTGATTTTGCTCGGTGGCCAATATCGCACCCTAGATATGATCTCTAAGGTGATCATGGTGGTATTGTCGCTGGCAACGATTGTGGCTGTGGTGATGGCTTGGCAAGCGCCAACAGAGATGGCCGCTGACTTTGTGCCACCGTCGCCTTGGCAGCTTTCGGCGTTGGCGTTTTTAGTGGCCATGGTTGGCTGGATGCCGGTGCCAATTGAACTCTCAGCGATTAATTCACTCTGGCTGCGCAGTAAGCAAAAGCTCACTTCGCTCACCTTAAAAGACAGTTTGTTTGACTTCAATCTTGGCTATTGGAGTACAGCGGTGTTGGCGCTGTTTTTCCTCGCCCTTGGCGCATTAGTGCAATACGGCGCGCCGCAACCTATTGCGATGGCGGGCAGTAAGTTCGCCGAACAGTTTGTCGCCATGTACGTCGCGACCATCGGTGACTGGGCCGAATACTTGGTGGGTGGTATTGCCTTTTTATGTATGTTTGGCACCACCTTGGCGGTGCTTGATGGCTATGCGCGTACCTTACGCGAGAGCTATCGCCTGTTAACCAAGCGTCGTACCAGCATGCGTTGGTGGGTCATCGCGCAGTCCGTGGCGGGGATGTTAGTGATCCTTTACTTCCAAAGTGCCTTAGGGCCCATGCTTAGCTTTGCCATGACGCTGGCCTTTTTAACGACGCCATTCTTCGCGTGGTTGAATTATACCTTGGTACGTCGCCAAGGCTTATCCAAGGCGATGCATGTGTATGCGTGGATTGGCTTGGCCTATCTTAGTGTTTTTTCACTGGGTTACTTGTATTGGCTGCTAAGCCGTTAAGTAAAGCGTATAGACCCCTTCGAATCGTCTGTAAATCTAGGGCGTTGACCTCACAGCTCTTGAGCTTTTCGTTGAAGTCTCCTTAAATGGGGAGATTCTAATAAAAGCAATGAGGTTAACTCTAATGAAATTCTTCTCTCATGCGTTGTCCGCAAGCTGTGTTGCTGCGGCCTTGTTACTTGCACCTGCAAGTTATGCAAACGCTTCTGAAACGGCCTTACCGAGCGCAAAAATTGCCGCTGATGATGTGGTGATTACGGAGCATCGCGCCAACATCAATGGCGAGCGTTTTGAGTACACTGCAACGACAGGCACGCAGCCGGTATTTAATGCCGAAGGCGAAGCTACTGCCGCGTTGTTTTTTACCTACTATGAGCGCCAAGGAGTGAAAAACCGTGAAGAGCGCCCATTGTTGATCTCGTTCAATGGTGGTCCTGGCTCAGCGTCGGTATGGATGCATATTGCTTACACTGGCCCAAAAGCGTTACGCGTTGATGATGAAGGTTTCCCGATCATGCCGTATGGCGTGAAGAACAACCCACACTCAGTCTTAGATGTCGCGGATATTGTGTTTGTGAACCCAGTCAACACGGGCTATTCACGGGTGCTACCGGGGCCTGACGGCAAAATGCCATCACGTGAGCAGCAACAAAAAATGTTTTTTGGTGTGAATGCTGACGTCAGCTATTTGGCGGATTGGATCAATACCTTTGTCAGCCGTCATGAACGCTGGCGCTCGCCGAAGTACCTGATTGGTGAAAGCTACGGCACCACGCGTGTTTCAGGCTTGGCATTAGAACTGCAAAACCGTCAGTGGATGTATTTAAATGGCGTTATTCTAGTCTCACCTACCGAAATCGGTATTAAGCGTGAAGGCCCTGTTGAAGCCGCCAACCGTCTGCCGTACTTTGCTGCCACCGCTTGGTATCACAATGCGTTAGCGGACGACTTGCAACAACAAGACTTATTAGAGGTGTTGGAAGAAGTTGAAGCCTATACCTTAAACACTTACTTACCAGCCTTGGCGAAAGGTGCGATGTTGCCAGCAGCTGAGCGTCAACAAATTGCAGAGCAAGTTGCGCGTTACGCAGGCCTAAGCACCCAAACGGTGTTGCGTTCGAATTTGGATATCAGCCCGCGCTTCTTCTGGAAAGAGTTATTACGTGACCGCGGTCAAACCGTCGGTCGTCTTGACTCACGTTACCTTGGTATCGACCGCAATGATGTGGGTGACAGTCCAGATTACAATGCTGAACTGACCTCATGGTTGCACTCGTTCACGCCAGCTATTAACTACTACCTGCGCGAAGAACTGAACTACAAAACCGATGTGAAATACAACATGTTTGGTCCGGTACACCCGTGGGATCGCACGAACAACAATACCGGTGAAAACCTGCGTCAGGCAATGGCACAGAACCCGTATTTGAACGTGTTGATTCAGTCAGGTTATTACGATGGTGCGACCAACTATTTCGATGCGAAATACACCGGTTGGCATATCGATCCAAGCCGTCGCATGGCGGATCGGATTGACTTTAAAGGCTACCGCAGCGGCCACATGATGTATTTACGCGCGGAAGATTTAAAAGCGGCGAACCAAGACGTTCGTGAGTTTATTAAAGCTACTGTACCTGCGGCCGATGAGGCTGCGAAATACGACGCACAATAAAAACAACCATAAGGGCGTAACATGAACAAGGTATCAACCCTAGCATTCGCAGTGGGGCTGGCATTAGCTGGCTCCGTTTCAGCGCCTGCTATTGCACAGGATGCAGGCGCTTGGGATGTCCAAGCGCCACAAGGCGAGTTCAACGACATTCAAATCAAGGTCACTGAAGGCACTTGGATGAACGTCGACTTGAGTCCAGACGGCAACTACATCGTGTTTGATTTGCTGGGTGACATTTACCGTATGCCTGCCAGTGGTGGCGACGCTGAATTGTTAGCTGGGGGCATTGCATGGCAAATGCAGCCCGTATACTCACCCGATGGCAAACACATTGCCTTTACTTCTGATGCTAGTGGTGGTGACAACATTTGGGTGATGGATGCCGATGGCAGCAATCAACGTGCTGTTACCAATGAGACCTTCCGCTTGTTAAATAGCCCCGCATGGAGCCCCGATGGCCAGTTCTTGGTAGCTCGGAAGCACTTCACCGCCAGCCGTTCATTAGGCGCCGGCGAAGTGTGGATGTATCACGTGAATGGCGGTTCGGGCGTACAACTAACGTCGCGTCCAAACGATCAAAAAGACCTCGGCGAGCCTGCGTTCTCGCCGGATGGACGTTACATTTACTTCTCGCAAGATGACACACCAGGGAAAACCTTCCATTACAGCAAAGACTCACTGGAAGGCATTTACAGAATCAAACGTTTTGATCGTGAAACCGGTGATATCGATGTGATCCGTGGTGGTGCGGGTGGCGCGATTCGCCCAACGCCGTCACCGGATGGTAAGTATTTGGCGTACATCAAACGTGAAGATTTTGACAGCGTCTTGTTTTTGTACAACCTTGAAACGGGTGAAGAGCGTCGTCTCTACACCGAGCTTGACCGAGATATGCAAGAAACCTGGGCGATCCACGGCGTGTATCCGACCATGGATTGGAGTGCCGATAGCAAGAAAATGGTGTTTTGGGCAGGCGGTAAGATCCAGCAGCTCGATGTTGCTAGCGGCACGACCAAAGTCATCCCATTTAGTGTTGAAACCACCAAAAAAGTGCAAACAGCGCTACGCGTGAAACAAAACATTGAAGCCGATGACTTCAAAGTGCGCATGCTCCGTGGTGTGCAAGTTGCGCCTGCCGGTGACAAGGTGGTGTTTGAAGCACTCGGTAAGCTGTATCAGCGTAGCTTGCCAGACGGAAAGCCTGAGCGGCTGACCGATCGCGACGGGGCTTTTGAACTGTATCCAAGCTACTCCCGTGACGGCTCGAAGCTGGTTTATGTGACCTGGGATGATGAAGATCAAGGCCAGGTGATTGTGCGTGATTTACGACGCGGTCGTGAAACGATTTTGCCGACCGGCAAAGGCAAGTTCATTGAGCCGGTGTTTAGTCCTGATGGTACGTCAGTGGTGTATCGCAAAGTACGTGGCGGTTACATTACCCCGCGTACCTATGGCGTGAACCCAGGGGTGTACCAATTGGAGCTTGCTAAGAACAGCAGCCCTGAATTGATCAGCGAAAACGGCTTTGCCCCGCAGTTTGGTGCACGAAATGACCGCTTGTACCTTATGAATTCAGCCGGCGCACAGCAGTTGCTCGCGGTTGATTTAACGACCAAGCAGCAAACCACGCTTTATACCTCTGAGCATGCCACCGAGTATCGTGTCTCACCTGATGGTCAGCATTTAGCGTTCGCCGAGCGTTTTAAAGTGTTTGTGACGCCGTTGGTCGAGCGTGGTGCACCTATTGCCATTAGTCCATCGGACAAGCAGTTCCCGGTAGAACAGCTGTCGGTGCGTGCCGGTGAAAATATTTCGTGGAGTGCTGACGGCCAAAACTTGTATTGGTCACTCGGCCCTGAGCTCTATCACGCTGACGTTGGAGGCTTGTTCGCGATTGCTGATGGTGAGAGCAGTTTCGCCAAGATAGAAAGTGGCACGGACATTAGCTTCACCGCCAAAGTTGCGAACCATGATCAAACTGTCGCGTTTGTGGGTGGCCAGGTGATCACCATGGACGGAGAGCGCGTGATTGAGCGCGGGACTGTGGTGGTGCGCGGCAATACCATTGTTGCTGTAGGCAGTGCTGACGAAGTTGAGGTACCGCGTTCGGCAACGGTGATTGATACGACAGGGAAAACTGTCATGCCTGGTCTATTTGATGGCCATGCACATGGCGCGGCTGGTGAGTATGAAATCATTCCAGAACAAAACTGGCAGTCTTACGCCAATTTGGCGTTCGGGGTGACCTCGATCCACGATCCGTCGAACGATACCACTGAGATTTTCGCCGCCAGTGAAATGCAAAAAGCCGGTTTGATCGCCGCGCCGCGCACCTTCTCGACCGGGACCATCTTGTACGGTGCCAATGGGCCAGGATATACCTCGCACATTGATTCGCTCGAAGATGCAAAGTTCCACTTGGAGCGCTTGCAGAAAGTCGGTGCTTTCTCGGTGAAAAGCTATAACCAGCCACGTCGCAACCAACGCCAGCAAGTGATTCAAGCTGCGCGTGAACTCGGCATGATGGTGGTTCCTGAAGGCGGCTCATTACTGCAGCATAACTTATCCATGGTTGCGGACGGTCATACGACCATTGAACACTCGATTCCAGTGGCGACCATCTATGACGATATCGAGCAGTTCTGGCAGCAAACCGACGTGTATTACACGCCAACCTTGGGTGTTGCCTATGGCGGTATTTGGGGAGAAAACTATTGGTATGCGGAAACTGAGGTATGGAAACATCCGAAACTTGCGTCCTTTGTACCGCAGGACTTCCTTGTCGGTAAAAGCGTACGCCGTGAAAAAGCGCCGCATAATCACTACAACCACTTTAACAATGCTGCGGTTGCCAAACGGCTCACTGATGCAGGTGTACATGTGGTGGCTGGCGCGCACGGTCAACGTGAAGGCTTAGCGCAACACTGGGAAATTTGGATGATGGCGCAAGGCGGCATGACACCGCTTGAAGCGTTAGCGACCGCAACCATAAACCCTGCCCGTGAGTTCGGTATGGATCATGCGCTTGGTTCACTGGAGACCGGAAAGCTGGCGGATATTATCGTCATTGACGGTGATCCGCTAAGTGATATTCGGGTGACCGATAAGGTGACCCATACCATGGTAAATGGTCGCTTGTTCGACGCGACCACGATGGATCAGCTGGTTCCGACAAAGCAAAAGCGCGCGCCTTTTTCGTGGCAGTAGACTAATGTCTTAGAGACTGTAGGTGTATCTTGCTTTGATGAGCGTTATAATCCCGCTATATTCGTATAGCGGGATTTATTTTTTCTATGAATAATATAAAAGACATCGATCTCAACCTTCTGGTTTACCTTGATGTGCTGTTACGTGAGCGCAATGTCACCAAAGCAGCGGCGCAACTGAATATTACACAACCAGCCATGAGTAATGGTTTGAAGCGTTTGCGTAGTTTGTTAAATGACCCTATTTTAGTGCGCACCAGCGAGGGGATGATCCCGACCGAAACGGCGATGCGTATGCAAGAGCCGGTACGACAAATCTTGTACTCGGTAGAAGAGATGGTGCAGCCTGCGCGTGAGTTTGAGCCAGCAACGACGGACCGCGTGTTTCGTATTATGGCGTCGGATTATGCTGCTTCCACATTGATGCCCAAGCTGCTCACCAGCTTAAAAGAGCAGGCGCCGTCGGTAACCTTGGATATCATGACGCCGAGTGACATCAGCTTTCATGATGTTGAGAACGGGAAAGTCGACTTGGCCATCAACCGTTTTGAAAAGCTGCCACAATCCTTTCACCAGAAGCAGTTATGGCAAGATGACTTTTCGTGTCTGATGCGTAAAGACCATCCCTTGCTTGACGACTACACCCTTGAAACTTACCTCAAGGCTGAGCATGTGTGGGTCAGTAAAACCGGTTTTGGGGTAGGCGTTGGGATGGACCCGCATGACGTGCAAAAGCTTGGCTGGGTCGATGGTGTGTTGGCTGATCTTGGGCATAAGCGTGACATTCGCGTGTTTACGCGCAATTACCACGTGGCCATGCATTTGGCGCGTCAGGGCCTGATGGTGACGCTGCCGACGCAGGCGGCCAGTTTGTATAAAGACGATGATGAGCTCACCATGCGTGAACCGCCGTTTGCGATCCCGAAGTTAGAGCTCACCATGATTTGGAGTCCGTTGTTGCAACATGATGCCGGCCATCGTTGGTTTCGCCAACTGATCGCCGACACCGCGGACAATCGTTAGTTAAAGACGTCGAACAGGTGCCCGTTCAGCCATAGGTGCGCAACAATACTTACGGCAAAACCTAAGGCGATAGCGGGTGCCCATTTCAAGTGACTGGCGAAGGTATAGTACCCACGCGCTTGGCCCATCAAGGCCACACCAGCGGCTGAACCAATCGAAAGTAAGCTACCTCCAGTACCGGCGGTAAGTGTGATCAAGAGCCACTGACCGTGCGACATATCTGGTTGCATCGACAACACTGCAAACATCACCGGAATGTTATCAATGACCGCTGACATTAAACCAAGCGCGACGTTGGCATACGTTGGTGACCACTGGTTGTAAAGGGTATCTGACAACAGGTGCAAGTAGCCCAAGAAGCCTAGACCACCCACACACATAACGATGCCGTAGAAGAACAATAAGGTGTCCCACTCGGCGCGTTGAACGCGGCTGAAAACGTCAAATGGCACCACACCACCGAGACGTTTCAAGCGCTCCATGTCACCTGCACGCTCGGCCATTGCACGCTTACGTGCGAGTGAACCTGGTAAGGTCATGCGTAGGAAGTAACCAAAGAACTGCAAGTAACCAAGACCCATCATCATGCCAAGAACCGGTGGCAAGTGCAGGAACATATGGCACGACACTGCGGTCGCCACGGTCAATAAGAACAAGAAGGTGATACGCAATGCGCCACGCTTCAATTCCACTTCTTCGTATACCGCGTTTGGTTTTTTGTTCTCAATGAAGAAGTTCATGATGATGGCTGGCACTAAATAGTTCAGCAACGATGGAATGAACAATACAAAGAACTCTTGGAATTCTACAATACCAGCTTGCCAAACCATCAAGGTCGTGATGTCACCAAATGGACTGAAGGCACCACCGGCGTTGGCAGCAACCACAATACTCACGCACGATAAGCCGATAAACTTCTTATCGCCATCAGCGACTTTCATCACTACCGCACACATCAGTAGGGCGGTGGTTAAGTTATCCGCGATAGGCGAGATAAAGAAAGCAAGGAAGCCTGAAATCCAGAACAGCTGACGGTAGGTAAAGCCTTTTTTCACCATCCATGAGCGCAAAGCGTCAAATAAGCGGCGTTCTTCGAGTGCGTTGATGTATGTCATCGCGACCAATAAGAACAACATCAGCTCGGCGAATTCTAGTAAGTTGTGGCGGAAAGCTTCTTCTGCAACGCCCGGGAAGCCTTGATCGACATAGACCCAGCCAATTAACAACCAGATCAGACCGGCGGCGACCAGTACCGGCTTCGACTTACGCATATGTAAGTGTTCTTCACCCATCACTAACAAGTAGGCTGCGGTGAAAATAACGATGGCGACAATACCAACCGTAGAGGTGGTTAAGTCGAGCGGACCTGCAGCAGCATGCACAGCAGGACTAAATAGCACAGATGCTAAGGTGACGAGCAGAAGCTTCCACATGTGTCTAAATTCCTTGCAGACAAAGGTGTTAAAGAGATTAAGGGGGTGATTTGCGGGCGCATACTACCACAAAATCTTAGAAATGCTCGTGCCTACGACTATTTGCTAATAGGCAAGTATTTTAGGCTGCACAGGACAGCCTAAGAGAGGGCGCTAAGCGTCTGATTAACTATGTTTTTTGACAGTTTTATGAAGCAGCTTGCGATACCAAGATCGCGGTAAGAAACGCTTTAAATACCAAGCGTTGCGACCTTGTTTGTGCGGTAACGTATAGCTTTCTTGACGCTCAATGGTGCGCATAATTGCCTTGGCGATGTCAGTTGCATTGAGTTTGCTCTTGCTCATCAGCTTTTCAAGCTTGTCATCCATGTTCTCGATGGTCGAGCGCATGCCTTGCCCGAGGTTGGTGCGAAAGAACGAAGGGCATACCGCCGCCACGTGAATGTTGTCTTCGGCCAATTCATTTTGTAGCGTTTCTGAAAGGCTTACCACCGCCGCTTTACTAGCATTGTAGGCGCTCATATTTGGCACATCGAGGAGGCCAGCCATAGAGGCGACATTGATCAGGTGACCGCCACCTTGTTGTTGCAGCATGGGAATAAAGACCTTACAGCCGCGCACGACGCCCAGCACGTTAATGTCCATGATCCATTGCCAGTCACTGATGCTGGTATCGACCAACTTACCAACCTGGGCCACACCGGCATTGTTGACGACCACATCAACGCCTTGCCAACGCTCTTGCAGTTCTTTTGCGACGCGTTCAAGGTCGCTAAGTCGGGTGACATCGCACGGAATAAAGCAACTTTGTGGCTGCTTTCGTTGCAAGCTCGTAATCACAGCTTCGCCACGTTCTACATCTCGGTCGACGATAGCAACACGCCAGCCGGCTTTGGCAGCTAATTGCGCGAGAGCAAAACCAAGGCCGCTTGCGCCGCCTGTAATTACGATGCGTTTGGGTAGCATGAGGGAAACCTTAAAGTTGTTCGATGGTGATTCGGTTACGTCCAGCGTCTTTGCTTTCATACAGTAATTTATCGGCGTGCGCAACCAAGCGGCGGAAGCTCTCACCACTAAAATGCTGTTTAATTTCAACCACTCCCATACTGATACTCATGGGGACAACTTGGCCCTGCACCTCACAGCTTTGGCTTAAAGCTTGCTGGAAATCGGTGACCATGGCGTGTACATCGTCGATATCGGTGACAAACATGGCGAACTCCTCCCCACCATAGCGGGCGCAGAGACAGCCTTTGCTTGCAAAGTGTTGCTGAATAAGTTGGCCGACACAACGTAAACAGGCATCACCGACCGGATGGCCCATAGTGTCATTGATGCGCTTGAAATGGTCGATATCCGCGAGGATCAAAGCGATATGCCCGCGGGTCGCCATAGCTTCATGATAGCCCTGTTCGGCTAATTCATCGAAGGTACGGCGATTGAGTAGCCCTGTTAGGTCGTCTTCTCGCGCCAATTTGTTCAAACGCTCGTTCAGGCGCGCAAGATCAGCCGTTTGTTCTTCAACTTGCTGTTGGAGCTGGTGATTGAAGTCGACCATGACTTTGCGCGCTGCAATCAGGTTATCGGTTAGTGCCCGTACCTCGCGAGTGACATCCGCGCGGGAGGGAAGGTCGGGCACGTTGGTGGGGTCACCGAGTTGAGCGACTAATTGCTCCAAGGGGCGATTCAATTCGTGTGCAAAACGGCGCGTTACCACGGCAAAAAGGGCGGTAATAATGCTTAAGAACAGTGCGAGGATGAGGATGTTGCCAAGGAACAAATCGGTCATTTCTTGCGGGCTTGAGAACACATAGATATTCCAGCCGTAGTCGTTCATTCGCTGGGTGTAGAGCACATCACGCTGCTGAATACGGGTTAACGGTAAAATCAACGAATATGGATTTCGCGCATAGGTCGGCTCGTAATACGATAAAGGTGCCAGCGCGGTATCTTCAGTAGCGAAAATCACTTGATGCTCGTTGTCCGTCACAATCACCGATTGAAAGCGCGGATCAATGTCTGTGCGTTGCACCAAGCGCACCAGTTCAGGAATATCGAGCGAACCCTCGATAATGCCAGCAAAGCGGTTATTGCGGTGATAGGGTGCGCTAATGGCGATGATCGGCTGTTCACCGATGGCGCGGCCACGAAAAGCACTGGAAACGTAACCTTGCCCGCTTGCTTTGGGCATTAAGAAATAGTCGCGATCACTAATGCTTGGGCTTTCCTGCATGCGGTTGAAAGCTGCGCTAAAGCTTGCCACGGGAACACCGTGCAAAATGGTACCTTGAGCATCTGACCAAAGCATGGTGACAAAGCCTGGAAAGTTACGTTGGGTGTAATCCATGAGCATTAACTTTTCTTCATAGTCGCTCACACGCTCCATGCTGTCGCGCAAGTTCCGCACAGCGACCACATAGTCGTCGACAAAGTCTTCGGTCACTTGGCGCAGGCTGTTTGCCTTTGAACCGATATCAGAAACGATTTGTTGCTCGGCTTGCTGCGTTGAGCGCACGGTAAACAAAAATGAGAAACACAGCGAACTGATAATAATGCACAAAAAGCTCAAGTAAAAAATGCGACCCCGTAATGTGTCAGAAACTGGGGTCATGGTTGTAAGCTTCCAGCGTCTTGGCAGCAGTTGATAGAGCAAAATGGCAAGGGCGGTGTAGAGCAGACCGTTCATTAGCAGCTTGGCTAAGATCAGAAACAGGAAGCTTTGCGGAACGTCGATGACCGTAGGAACGTACAAGTAGCTAAAGGGCATGCCAAATACGCACCAGTAGATCAAATCTGCCACGAGAATAGGAATGCGGCGCTGATAGAGGTAATGAACTACCGCGACCTCGGACAATAAGGTGACAAAAAAGAATACGTTATCGGTATAGATAGAGATGGCCAGTGCAGCTAACAGGGCGCTGACCATGGCTGCGAGTAGCCCTCGCGTAAAAAGCGCGAGCAAGACAAACACTTGGCCGAAAATAACCGTGAGTGAGCCGTAGATCTCAAAGGCGAGGAAGTAGTTGACGATGGCGGCAATAGCGCCATAGCCCAGTCCCGAAAGTAGTGCAGACCCTTTAGTGTTTGTTATTGTTGTTGTGTCTCTCACAGAGGGCTTTATCCTGCTTTTAAAGCAAATGTGTCGTCGAAGTACTTACAGCAAGTATCGTTAACAAAAAGCTAATGTGCAAGACACAACAGTATGCTAGTGATTTATTCGTCTTGGTTTTTAACAACCGTCTGTGACAATTTCGAGACCATACATGGTCGCTGACGGCGCACCGGTGCCACCTGGTTCGCTGTAGCGCACATAACAACCGGTTCCCTCAGTGGTGTCGTAACCGATCTTCACGCGCGAACTGTTACTTGCCGAACAATTCACGCTATAGCAGACCTCTAGGTCATCGCTAAGCACCAAAAGGTCAAGAATGTCACCACCAGCTGGGGCATCGGCTAAAGCTTCAGGATAGCCGTACTTAAGCTCCATCGAGATGCCGTTGATGGTAACCTCAGGCGGCCTGGCCGCAGAGCTACGGGATTGCTTCTCAGCACCGACAATTGCGGCCTTCAGATAGCTTTGCTCCGCGGCTGCTTCAATCGCTGCTGAGATGTTTTTCAAAACATTCACGCGTGCATCCGTCGAAAAGTTGATGAAACTTGGCGCCGCCGTGACCGCTAAAATGCCCAGTATCACGATAACAATGATTAACTCAATAAGAGTGAAGCCTCGCTGCTTATACATAGCTCTGCTTTTCCTTTTCCAGCGTTTTAGTGTTATTCCATATGTACAAAGAGAATAACATTATGCAAACAATAAAAGAATGACGAAGGTCAACGACAGGAGGGGATTGATGATGGTCACAATGTAGCTGCGCAAGTACAGAAACGAAAAAAGCCCCGCACAAAGTGCGAGGCTTTCGGAATGATGGTGCCCGGAGGCGGAATCGAACCACCGACACGAGGATTTTCAATCCTCTGCTCTACCGACTGAGCTATCCGGGCAACGGGGCGTATTAAACGAGTTTTTGAGGTCAGAGTCAACCGCTTTTTGGTTATTTTTGACTGTTTGATTACTTAATGCGCACCTTGCTGGTTTTTACACCTTTAAGTAGGTACTTCCGGCTAAACATTTCTCGTAATAGTCGGTCCAGCGTACCCCTTCACGTGGTGCAATATGCCCCTTGCGAACTTCGCGGTCAATACACTTCTTCACGGTTTTGGCCATAAAGTCGGTGTTGTACTGCATGGTTTCAAGCACTTTCTCTGCCGAGGTGCCTGGAACCACTTCCTCGATATAGAAGTCGCCTGGTTCGTCGTCGTGGCAATACACATGAACTTCGGTCAAACGACCAAAGAGGTTATGCATGTCGCCCATAACGTCTTGATAAGCGCCGGTGAGGAACATTCCGACATAGTAATCTTCACCTTTATTGAGCTTATGCATAGGAATGTTATCGCTGATCTCGGTACCTTCAATGTACTTGGACAACTTGCCGTCACTGTCACAGGTAATATCGACAATCGAGCAACGTACTTTCGGTTGTTCCTGTAAGCGGCTTACCGGCACGATCGGTAACACTTGGCCAATCGCCCACGTATCTGCCGCCGATTGGAAAATCGAGAAGTTGCACAAGTACTGACTGGCGAGCATATCTTCGAGGTCTTCTAGCTCTTGGAAAACGAAGGTATCGTGATCAAGTGAGCCGTGGATCTCGGTAAGAATGCGCCAGTACATGGTATCAAGTTTGGCCATTTCACTGAGCGATAAAATACCAAGCTTAAAGGCTTCATAGGCGCTTTGCTTAAATGAAGCTGCATCGTTATAGCGTTCTTGTGGGTGCATATCTGCGGCGTAGAACAGCTCACGCATGTTGCTCACCAGAATATGCTCACCTTCTGCGGCTTCAATATCAAACTGTGCACCGGTGTTCTTAATTTCACCGACGATATTGGTCACCACGCAGCTATGGTGTGCGGTAATGGCACGGCCACTTTCGCTGACCAAATTCGGGTGCGCAACTTGTTCTAAGTCACAGATTTGCTTCACGCCATAGACCACGTCTGCAACATACTCTTCGGTTGAGTAGTTCCGCGAGGAGTCTGTGGTCGAGCTCGTTCCGTCGTAATCGATGCCTAAACCGCCACCAATATCGAGGTACTCAAGCGGCACACCTTCTTTAACCAATTTAGCGTACAGACGCGCACCTTCAGAGACCGCTTCTTTAATTTTGCGGATGTCTGACATTTGGCTGCCAATATGGAAATGCAGCAGCTTGGCACAGTGCAGCATGTCTTCTTTTTTCAAACGCTCAATAATGTTTAGGATTTCAGTGATACTGAGACCAAACTTCGCGCGGTCGCCACTTGAACCGGCCCATTTGCCAGCGCTACGCACCATCATTTTGCTACGTAAACCGATCATCGGTTCTACGCCGAGCTTCTTCGCCAAGGGGATCAGCATTTCCAGTTCACTGTACTTTTCGATGACGATGATCATTTTGCGGCCAAGCTGACGGCCGAGTAGCGCCAAACTTAGGTAATCTTCATCTTTGTAGCCATTGAGGACCGTAAGCGCGTTAGGGTTCTCGTTGTACGCCAATACAGCCATCAACTCTGGCTTTGAGCCAGCTTCTAAACCGTAGTCGTAGGGTTCGCCAGCATCGATGATTTCTTCAACCACTTCCCGCATTTGGTTAACTTTGATCGGGAACACACCGCAATAGCGTCCTTGGAAGTCGGCATCGGCGATGGTTTGCGCGAACGTTTCGTTTAAAATCTCAACTTGTGAGCGCAAAATGTCATGAAAACGAATTACCGCAGGAAACTGAATGCCTTCTGAACGAATTTCGTCAATCACGTCTTTCATATCAATGGTGACATCAGGAATACGGTGGTTCGGGGCAATTTGAATGTTACCGCTGTTGCCAATCGAAAAATAACCTGCGCCCCAGCGCTTTACGCCATAGAGTTCTTCTGCGTCGTCGATGGTCCACGTCTGTTGCGTTTGGCTCATGCGCGCGCTCCCTTTTCATTCAAAATAATTAGTAGTTCACGAACAATTTTCGCGGCAAATACATCGGAATTTCCGGTCGGATCAATTTCTGGTGACAACTCCACCACATCGGCGCCAACCAAATTTTTCTCGCGTAGAATTTTCATCAAGCTCACGTAGGAGTGAAAGTCCTCACCGCCTGGCTCAGGTGTGCCGGTGCCAGGTAAAAAGGCGGGATCAAAATAATCCAAATCGAGCGTCAGGTAGATGGGACGATCGCCCGCAATCGCGGTGACGCTATCTAGGAAGTCTTTGCGCGATGTCCGTACGGTGCCGTGTTCCTTCATGAACTGGTACTCTTCGCGGGTACCTGAGCGGATGCCATATTGGATCAGTTGATGATCAGGGCCAAAATGGTCCAGCGCGCGACGCATGATCGAGGCGTGGGAATAGTGGTATCCCAAGAAGCCATCACGTAAGTCCGCGTGGGCATCAAGATGCAGGACGACTAAATCAGGGTACTGGGCAAGATATTTGCGCAAGGGCGCATATGAAATGGAGTGCTCTCCACCCAGAGTCAGTACGCGAATGTTATGCGCTGCTAAATCCAACGGCCCAAATAAGGTGTCGAATTGGTCGGTGGCGTGCTGCCATTGACCTTCAATATCATCACCATTGCCAAGGGACAAGTTCCCTAAATCATAAAACGCATGATCAAAGAGGTCTGCGTCGAGGTAAGGTGAGTACGACTCGATGTCTTCGGATACGGCGCGTAAGCCGTCAGGGCCATTACGGGTACCTTTACGAAAACAAGCTGTACCGTCAAAACCAAAGCCAATCATATGCGTCGCATTGGCGTGCACGGTAGCGTCGACCTCAGCACCGAAAAATTCGCGTACTGGGGTTAGGGTTTTGATGTTTACGGAAGTTACCGCGTCAGTTGGATGTTGGCTCAAGGTCAATCACCTCCGTCGTTGCAACAGGGCAGTGTAGGCCGATTAAAAAAGGGGCATATTATCTGCGTAATTGCCCCGAAAAGCTACACTTTTACAGCGCTGCGCGTTGCTGTTTTTTCTTCACTGGGTTAAAGATTTCATGTTGGATGCGCAACAGGTTTTCATCCAGTGGATGTTTCTTTTCCCAAGTCTCACGTAACGGCACTGCAACACAGGCGTTTTGGCTTTTTGCTGCCATTACGCGGTGCGCTCCAGCGAGGATCAATTCGACCGCATGCACCCCGAGTTCAGAGGCAAGAATTCGGTCAGCAGGAGCCGGCGGACCGCCACGCTGAATGTGACCGAGTAAACAAGGACGACAGGGCAAGTGATACTCTGCTTCGAGTTGCTCGGAAAGCGCAACTGCGCCACCAGGCCATTGGTGCTCACTGAGCACCATGACATAGCTGCCTTCGCCGCGAATTTCTTGCACGCGTTTAATGTGTTTGACCAAGGCACTGATGGTGAGTGCTTTTTCTTTTTGTAACTCAGGTAGAATCATCCGTTCGGCGCCGGAAGACATGGCACTACAAAGACCGATAAAGCCAGCGTCGCGTCCCATCACTTCGACAATAAAGACACGGTCCATGGCATCTGCGGTGTCACGAATTTTATCGAGGGCATCCATGGCAATGGCGACAGCGGTCGCATAACCAATGGTTTGGTCGGTACCATAAACATCGTTATCAATGGTGCCGGGAACGCCAATAATCTGGCCTTGCCAATGATTCGCAAGGTGGTCAGCACCGCGGAACGAGCCGTCGCCACCAATAACAATCAACGCATCAATATTTAGCGAATCAAGATTTTTGGCCGCGAGCTGTGCGGCTTCAACTTCTTTAAAGCGGCGGCAACGCGCGCTTTTAATGATGGTGCCGGAATATTGCAAAATATGGAGGACGTCTTTCGCCTGCATCGGCACAGCGTCGTTGTCGAGGAGCCCTTGATAGCCATGGCGAAACGCGATGGTTTCAATGCCATAGTGCTCGGCGGCTAGGACCACCGCGCGTAAAGCTGCATTCATGCCGGGTGCATCACCACCACTGGTGAGCACGCCAATCCGTTTTATTGTTTTTTGACTCGTCGACACCGATCGCTTACTCCTCTGCGTTGTCTGTAGGTGTTTATTTGGTAAGCTTATCGAACTCTTCACGAATGACAAGCGATGGAACCTATGAGCAGTGAAAAAAAACCGCAAGCGCAAACGATGATCGACTGGGCCTGCCAATGTTTGCAACAACAAGGTGCCGCACCTGAGATTGCGCAAGCCATGGCAGAGCATTTGGTGGCGGGCGACTTACTCGGTTTTCGTACCCATGGTCTGTTGCGGTTACGCTATAACCTGCAAGCATTGCAGCGCGGCACTACGACCCCGACTGGCTCCTATCAGGTCGTGTCGCAGCGCGCGGCGGTGGCGCTTTGGGACGCGCAACTATTGTCGGGGTTATTCGTGTTACCACAGGCGGTGGCACAAGCCATCACCATGGCGCGTACTTATGGTACTGGTACCATTGTGGTCAAACGTGCGCAGCATGTTGCTGCATTGGCGGTTTACCTTGAACAGGCAACTGCTGCTGGTATGTTGGTGCAAATGATGTGTAGCACCCCTGCACAACAAGTGGTGGCGCCTTTTGGTGCAAAATCCGCTTGCTTTTCACCGAACCCGTTTGCGATTGGCGTGCCAACGACCACGACACCCGTGCTGTTGGATATGAGTCTGTCGATGACCGCGGCGGGCAAGGTACGCACGGCACTTGCCGAGCAACGTCAGTTGCCGTATCCGGCCCTGATTACCGCTGAGGGAGACTATAGCTGTGATCCGAAAACCTTTGTCGCTGAGCCTCCAAGCGTATTGGCTAGTCTCGGCGGCGCGCAGCTAGGCTATAAAGGTACGGGGTTAAATCTGTTTAGCGAACTGTGGACGTTAGCCTTGAGTGATTACGGTCGTGCTGAAGCAGATCCAGCGGATGGTGATGCGAATACCGTATGGATACAAGTGGTCGATCCGACGGCATTTGCAGCTGAAGGACAGTTTGCCCAACAGGCGCAGCAGTTGGTTGAGGCCGTCAAAGCCTGTCAGCCGATTGACCCGAATCAGCCGGTACGTGTGCCAGGTGAGGGTGCCCTAGCGTTACGTGAACGCCAGTTACAAGAGGGCATCACTTACAGTGCCGCCACATGGCGGCAACTGCAGTGGTGTGAGGAGTTTTGTGGTGTCGCCTTGCCTTAACGATTAAGGTTGCAGGCGTTCAATGTGCCAACTACCGTCAGCTTGCAGGCGGTAGACAAAGCGGTCATGTAAGCGGTATTTACCACCTTGCCAGAACTCAAAAAATGAGGGCAGGATACGATACCCACCCCAACTCTCAGGCATCGGGATTTCTTGCCCTTGATAACGCTCCGTGAGTTCATGATAGCGTGCTTCTAAGTCATCGCGTGATGTAATGGGTTGGCTTTGCGCAGAAGCGAGCGCACCGAGTTGACTTTCACGTGGACGACTGTGGAAGTAGGCTTCGCTGGTTGCACGGTCGACTTTTTCAATGCGCCCTTCAATACGAATTTGCTGCTCAAGAGGTAACCAAGCAAAGTGCATGGCGACCTGGGGGTTTGCTGCAATGTCTGCGCCTTTATCACTGGTGTAATTGGTGAAGAAGACAAAGCCCTCGGCATCGAAGTCTTTGAGCAACACAATACGCTGATGTGGTTGCCCTTGTGCATTTGCTGTTGCCAGCGTAAATGCTGTGGGATCAGCGAGGGCTGCGCTTTCTTTTGCTGCACAGAACCACTGCTCAAATTGAACCAATGGATCGGCAACTAAAGTATCGCGACGCAGTTGTGCGCGCTCATAATCTCGACGTTCGTCATGCAACTTCATTCGGTAACCTCTTTACTAGCGGATTAATCGCGTTGATATACAGATTTTCCTGCAACGTAGGTTGCGAGAATATCAGCTTGCCATAGTTTATCGCTAGACACGGCAAAAGGATCTTGATCAAGCACAATAAAATCAGCCCATTTCCCTGGTTCTAGCGAACCGAGCACTTGTTCTTGCCCAGCTGCATAGGCCGCATCTAGAGTGAAGGCGCGTAGGGCTTGCTCAAGTGTCATCGATTCATGGGCGTACCAACCGCCTTCAGGCTGATTACCGCGGTCTTGACGGGTAACCGCCGCGTGAACACCTAAAAATGGGTTCGATAGCTCTACCGGGAAGTCTGAACCAGCGGCCAGAATCGTGCCTTGTTGCAAGAAGGTTTGCCAAGCATAGGCGCCTTGCATACGTGCTTTACCGATGCGATCTTCTGCCATGTTTTTATCTGAAGTGGCATGGGTCGGTTGCATTGAAGCAATAATGTTGAGCTCTTTAAAGCGTGGAATGTCATCTGGGTGAACAATTTGTGCATGCTCGACGCGATGGCGTAAGTTGCGCCCACCAAGAGTCGCGAAGGTTTGCTCAAACGTGTCCAGCGCAATGCGGTTGGCACGGTCACCGATGGCGTGAATATTGACTTGGAAGCCATGGCCAATAATGGCCTGATACAAACGTTCGATTTCGTCCGGTTGCGTCACCAATAAACCGTGATTGTGTGGATCATCGCTATAAGGTTCAAGCATGGCCGCGCCGCGGCTACCCAGCGCCCCATCGGTAAAGACTTTGACACTGCGTACGGCTAATACATCATCTGCTGTGGTTTGAGGTCCTTCAGCCAAGAGTGCCGGTAAGTTTGGATCGGCTGCGCTAAGCATCACATATACGCGAACAGGCATTTGTTGTTCGGCGGCCATTTGTTGATACACCTGCAATGTCTTGGTGCCGACGCCAGCGTCATGGACACTGGTGATCCCCTCTGAAACAAGGTGCTCAAAAGCTGCGGTTAACGCCTGACGACGCGACGCCTGGCTAGTTGCCGGCAGTTTGCTTTCGACTAAGGCCATCGCATTATCAATCAACACACCGGTTGGATTGCCGTCTTTGTCGCGAATAATTTCACCACCTTCAGGGCTGACCGTATCTTTACTAATACCGGCTAGTTCGAGTGCTTTCGAGTTCGCCCAGCCAGCGTGGCCATCGACTCGTGATAACCAGACCGGACGATCGCTGACGTATTCATCGAGACTTGCAGCGGTAGGGTATTGCTTTACGTCCCAGTTTTCTTGGTTCCAGCCGCGTCCAACAATCCAGTCTTTGGGTTCTGACTTGGCAAAAGCAACCACTTGGGCAACAGCCTCTTGCTCGGAACCCGCATCGCGGACATCCACTTGCACAAGGTTTTCACCTAGGCCAAGCATGTGCCCATGTGCATCTATAATACCTGGCAGGACGGTTTTACCGGCAAAGTCGACGTGTTGTTCCGCTGGAATGGCGTAAATCGCCAACAGATCATCTGGGTGTCCAACCGCAGCGATTTTTCCATCGCGAACAACCATCGCGGAAAAGGTGTGGAGTTTGGCACTATTTCCAGGTTCTCCGGTCAGGGTATACCCCTTTAAATTGTGGAAATAGTGTGTTTTTGCGTGTGCGGGTTGAAAACTAAGCAAGAAACCAACCACCGAAACCAACATAATTGCAACACTTTTCATGGCTTTCCCTTGAGATTGTCTATACTAATAAACGTATTCTGAATTTAATTTTTTATTTGTTATCAATAAAAAAACGAAGTTGTTTCAAAAAGTTTTACATTGCGTGTAAAATGCTTGGAGAAACATTAATAAAAAGACTGTTATTCCATCAGTAACTTGACTGAGCAGGCAGCTATGAAAATTTTACTTATCGATTCACAATTTTTTACTCGCGCAGGATTAATTCACCTGTGTACGAGTTACTCTTCAGAACTTTCGATTTATGAAGCGCCTAGCTTTGAACTCGCTACTGAATATTTGCAGCACGACAACCAGTATAATTTAATTTTTCTAGATATGGATTTACCCGACGCAGAAATACGACCGTCCCTCGCGTTAATTAAAAAACATGCACCGACAGCGCATGTGGTTTTATTTTGTTGGTCGCGGCCGATGTCGGAAGTTCGACAAGCGATGGCTTCAGGGGTACGCAGCTATCTCCCGAAAGATTCGAGTGCTGAAGACGCTAAAATTGCTATTCGAACCTTACTTAAAAATGACCGCTACTTGCCTGACGAATCACGACTTACCGATATTTCACCACGCATTCCCCAAGCCGAAAACTTTCTCTCACCGCGTCAACTTGAAATCATGCAACTTTTAGCGCAAGGTTTGTCCAACAAAGAAATCGCGACCATATTGGGGATCACAGAAGGCACCATTCGGGTGCATTTGTCGACCATTTTCAAAGCGATTAAAGTATCGAACCGTACCGAAGCAACCTTATGGTACTTATTAAGACAGAAACGTTTGGTGAGTTAAGATGGATTTAAAGCAGCTTCTACATTCTTTAGAACTGCATCAACACGCTCCTACGGAGCAATGGAACCCTCCTTATTGTGGTGAAATACCACTGACAATTACAGCTGATGGTCAGTGGCATTATCAAGGCTCACCGATCACGCGCCCGGCACTAGTTAAACTCTTTGCTTCGGTGTTGGTGCGAGAAGACGCTGACTATTACCTCATTACCCCAGCGGAAAAGGTGAAAATCACCGTGGTCGATGCCCCGCTGCTCATTACAGCTTGGCGTGCCCTTGAAAGCGCCGATGGCGCCGTGCTGCAAGTGACCACCAATGTTGATAGTCAGTACCCACTTAGTGCGCGTTATCCGCTGCTGGTCGAGAACGACGTGCCTTATGTGGTGCTTGATCACGGGCTAACGGCAAAAGTCCATCGTAATGTTTACTATCAATGGGTGGAGCTGGCGGAACATGATCCTGCAACAGGAGAGGTCTTTCTTGTGAGTGCTGGTCACCGCTTTGTTTTGGGACAGAGTTAAGCCACCGCATTTGCTCGCTGCACACGGCTGCTATATCATGCGCAGCTTAGTCTAAGTGCAAAGGTAAACACACTTTATGAAACCGATCACGCTCGCAATTGCGCAGTTGGACTTTACTGTCGGAGCAATTAAGCGCAATACGGACACTATTCTGCATACACTCGGCGCGCACGATAATGCTGATATCGTCGTTTTTCCTGAGTTAGCCATCACCGGGTACCCGCCGGAAGATCTGTTATTTCGAGCTGATTTTGAAGCCTTGGTTGAACGCGCGCTCACACGCATTGCCGCAGCTGCAGAACACCAAGTGGTGGTGGTCGGTCACCCACAGCGGGTTGGTAACGAGCTTTTCAATAGTGTGTCTGTGCTGCATCGCGGACAATGTTTAGCGCGTTATCACAAGCAGCGCCTCCCTCAATATGGCGTGTTTGATGAACAGCGTTACTTTATTCCCGGTCATGCACCTTGTGTCTTTGAGTGGCAAGGCCACCGTATCGGTGTGTTAATTTGTGAAGATTTGTGGCACCCAGAACCACTCGCGAAAACAATGACTGCGGGCGTGGACTGGGTGATTTCTGTGAATGCGTCGCCGTTTGAAGTCGATAAGCACCAGCAACGTTTGCATGTGCTGCAACAACGGATTGCTGAGAGTGGTTGTCCGATTGTCTATGTGAACAACTGCGGCGGGCAAGATGAGCTAGTGTTTGATGGACACTCGTTAGTTCTCGATAGTGACGCCGAAACTGTGGTTGAACTGCCGCACTGTCAGCCATGTTGTGTTGAGGTACGTTTTGACGCTACTGGGATCCGCCCGGTGATGTCAGACTTTCAAGCTCAGGCGTTGCCGGAATTGCCACAGCAACTTGAGCAACTTCGTCTTGAGCAAGTACGACAAGCCTTAGTATTGTCGATTCGCGATTATGTGCGGAAAAATGGCTTCAAAGGGGTAACCTTAGGGCTTTCCGGTGGTATTGATTCAGCACTGACACTGGCGCTTGCGGCTGAAGCTCTAGGGGCGGATGCCGTGCATGCCGTTATGATGCCGTTTCGTTACACCTCAAAAATGAGTTTGGAAGATGCCGAGCAGCAAGCCAAAACATTAGGTGTTCGGTACGATGTTATTGCTATTGAGCCTATTTATAACAGCTTTATGCAGCAGTTGGCCCCTCAGTTGGAGGGCACGACGGCGGACACCACCGAAGAAAATTTGCAAGCGCGCAGTCGCGGCGTGTTGTTGATGGCGCTCTCGAATAAAACCCACTCATTAGTGTTAACCACTGGCAACAAGAGTGAGTTGGCTGTGGGCTACTGTACCTTGTACGGCGACATGTGTGGTGGCTTCGCGCCGATCAAAGATTTACCGAAAATGATGGTGTTTGCTTTGTCGCGTTATTTAAACACTGTGCATCCGCATGACGTGATCCCGTCACGGGTGATTGAGCGCCCACCATCGGCCGAGCTGGCACCGGGGCAAACCGACCAAGATAGTCTTCCTGAATACGATATCCTGGATAAGATTATTCATTTGTATGTCGAACAGGACTGGTCGCCGACGGCGATTGTTGACGCCGGCTTTGATCGCGCGGATGTCTTGCGTGTTGTGCGTCTGATTGATATTAATGAGTACAAACGTCGGCAGGGCGCTGTCGGGCCGAAAATCACCTCGCGGAACTTTGCTAAAGATCGACGTTACCCAATAACCAACCACTTTCGTTACGAACTCGAACGTGAATTAATGACCGAGGCCAAGCATGAAGAAGATTGAGGCGATTATTAAGCCGTTTAAACTAGATGATGTACGTGAAGCTTTGTCTGAGGTCGGCATTGCAGGTATGACGGTTTCCGAGGTAAAGGGCTTTGGTCGTCAAAAAGGCCATACCGAGTTATACCGTGGGGCAGAATACATGGTCGACTTTTTGCCTAAGGTTAAAATCGAAATTGTGATTGCAGATGATCAGGTTGAAGCCTGTATTGATGCCATCATGGAAACAGCGCAAACCGGTAAAATCGGGGATGGAAAAATCTTCGTTAGTTCGGTGGAGCGGGTGATTCGAATTCGTACGGGTGAGGAAAACGAAGACGCTGTGTAACAGCGTCTTCGATGGTATTACTTAATCAAGATAGCGGCTTTGCGGGAAGTTAGTTTGTAACGTCGCTCGCGCATCATCGCGCAGTTCATTTAATCCCAATGCATCATAACTATCCATCATAATTGCCAACGCTCGTTCGGCTTCTGGTACATCCGGGTAGTGTTCCAAAATGTACTTACCACGGTTGGCGGCTGCTAACCAAGCTTCACGTTTAACGTAATAGTCAGCGACCGATAAGTCGTATTTCGCTAGGCGGCTTTTGATCGCAACCATGCGCTGCTTCGCATCACTGGCGTAGCGAGACTCTGGGAAACGACGTAACAAGGCACCGAAATCTTTGAATGCTTCTTCAGCGTGACTTGGATCACGATCTGAGCGGTCAATACCAACCCATTCTTGCAACGTGTTTGAGTCTGAACGTTCGTTGATGAGACCACGCATATACATCACGTAATCTAAATTGGGGTGGTTTGGGTTAAGTTGCATGAAACGATCAACTTCTGCCAATGCCTTATCGAGGTCACCGATTTTGTAATTGACATAAATTTGGTCCATCTGCACTTGGTGTGCGTACGGGCCAAACGGATAACGCATGGCATGTTGGCGCAAAATACGTTGAGCGTTGGTGAAGTTACCTGCGGCAATATTGCCTTGAGCCTGTTCATAAAGCAGAGCAGCATCATTAAGTACTGCTGAACTGAGTTCTTCATCGGATGAGCTCGAGCACGCAGTAAGCATGACTGAGAGCGCTAACAGCAAACTAATACGCAATTTCATAAGCAGTCGTTCTGATCTCTGTTGATTTAATTTTTGGTGCAAAGCGTTCCAAACAGGTACACTTATCACTTCGATAGTTGCATGCATTCTAGCGCAGCATTAACTGCTTTCACAGGTCCATTATTTATTTTATGAGTGAACATATTGAATTAACTGAAACGGTCCCGGATTCTTGCAATGGCAAACGCTTGGACCAAGCACTCGCTGAGTTGTTCCCTGATTATTCGCGCTCGCGTTTAAAAACGTGGATTACCGATGGTGGCGTGAGTGTTGACGGCAACGTCTGCAACAAGCCTCGCGAAAAAGTTATCAGTGGTATGGTAATTGAAATTGCTGTCGAAATTGCCGAAGAGAAGCGCTTTCAGGCGCAAGCGATTGAGCTCAATATTGTTTACGAAGACGATGATATTTTGGTGATTAACAAGCCTGCGGGTTTAGTCGTCCACCCTGGCGCAGGAACGCCGGACGGCACTTTGCTGAACGCCTTGTTGCATCACTGTCCGGCCATCGACCAAGTGCCACGAGCCGGCATTGTTCATCGCCTAGATAAAGATACCACGGGCCTGATGGTGGTTGCTAAAACCTTACCGGCGCAAACGCATCTCGTGGCGGCAATGCAAGAACGGGAAATCACGCGTGAATATGAAGCTGTGTGTAACGGCCCAATGACCGCTGGAGGTCATATTGACGAGCCGATTGGTCGCCATCCAACGAAGCGTACCCACATGGCCGTCGTTGCCATTGGGAAACCTGCGGTGACCCATTATCGTGTGGCAGAACGGTTCCGCAATCACACCCATTTGCGCCTCCGCTTAGAAACTGGGCGTACGCACCAGATTCGTGTGCATATGGCTTATTTACGTCATCCGTTGGTTGGCGATATTACCTATGGTGGACGTCCACGACCGCCACAAGGGGCCAGCCAAGAGTTATTGGACTACCTACGTCAGTTTAAGCGTCAGGCATTGCACGCGGCACGTTTGTCGTTGCATCACCCAATCACCGGCGAGTGGATGAGTTGGGACGCGCCGACGCCTCCTGACTTTGTCACCTTACTCGAGCTTTTACGTGCCGATCGTAAAGCCCACCCCAATGACGACTAAAAGCTATGCTTATGAACCTCAGTGGCAATTACCGCCTGGGGTTCGTGCTTGCGTTACGACGGTGACAGCGCCAGGAAATGTGGCCAGTCATGTTGGTGATGATCCGGCTACGGTGCTCCGCCATCGTCGTGAACTCCAGCGTGCGCTTGAACTTCCACAACAACCCAAATGGTTAGCTCAGTACCACAGCACGGCAGTAGTTAAGGCTGAGACTGTTGCGATGGGCGCGCCTGCCGATGCTATTTGGACGCTGCAGCCGCGCGGGATCTGTGCCGTACTTACCGCCGATTGTTTGCCGATTTTACTGGCCAGCAACGATGGCGAAGTGATCGCTGCAGTGCATGCTGGCTGGCGCGGTTTGGCACATGGCATTGTGGCGGCAACTGTGGCGCAATTGCCAGTGCCCGCGCAGCACTTATCGGCTTATATTGGTCCGGCAATCAGCCAACCTCATTTTGAAGTCGGCGACGAAGTACGCGCCGCCTTTGTGTCGCAAGGGCTCGTTGACACCATGAGTTTCGCGCCACACAAACCTGGTAAGTGGCTGGGGAACTTAGCCTTGCTGGCAGAACGCACGTTGCGTCAAAGTGGCGTCACGAATGTCACCCAAAGCGGTCTATGTACTTACAGTGACGATCGTTTTTATTCTTATCGTCGCCAACCACAGTGCGGCAGAATCGCAAGCTTGATTTGGAAAATTTAAGTACTAACACTTGAATCTGGCGATTTAATACCCACATCCATGGCAAGGACATCAACGTATGGGTGAGGTATTTTTAACATGCGATTTGACAAATTAACCAATAAATTTCAACTGGCGATTGCTGATGCGCAATCATTGGCTTTAGGCCGCGATCATCAATTCATTGAGCCTGCACATATTATGCAGGCGCTCCTCAATCAAGATGGTGGAACGCTGCGTCCGCTGCTGACCCTTTTGCAGATTGACAGCAACCAACTGCGCGCGAGCTTGAGCGAAATCATCGACGGTTTGCCACAAGTCAGTGGTACCGGTGGCGATGTGCAAGTCTCGGCCGCGACGGGGACCTTGCTAAACCTTTGTGACAAATATGCCCAGAAGCGGAACGATCAATACATTTCTTCAGAGCTGTTTGTCTTGGCCGCAACGGAAGATAAAGGCAAGTTGGGCGATACGCTGAAAAAGCTTGGCGTGACCCGCGATAAAGTAGAAAAAGCCATTGAGCAAGTGCGTGGCGGGCAGAACGTCGACGATCAAAATGCTGAAGACCAGCGTCAGGCGCTCGACAAGTATACGATTGACCTGACTGAGCGTGCGGAACAAAGCAAGCTTGATCCGGTCATTGGCCGAGACGATGAAATTCGCCGCACGATTCAAGTGCTGCAACGCCGAACCAAGAATAACCCTGTGCTGATTGGCGAACCGGGTGTGGGTAAAACCGCAATCGTTGAAGGTTTGGCACAGCGTATTGTGAATGGCGAAGTGCCTGAAGGCTTGAAACATAAGCGAGTTTTGTCACTTGACTTAGGAGCCTTGCTGGCTGGCGCCAAGTATCGTGGTGAATTTGAAGAACGACTGAAAGCTGTATTAAACGAGCTCAGTAAAGAGGAAGGGCGCATTATTCTCTTTATTGATGAGCTGCACACCATGGTTGGCGCAGGTAAAGCTGACGGCGCGATGGATGCAGGTAATATGCTAAAACCAGCTTTGGCGCGTGGCGAATTGCATTGTGTCGGTGCGACAACATTAGATGAGTACCGTCAATATATTGAAAAAGATGCAGCGTTGGAGCGTCGATTCCAGAAGGTGTTAGTGGATGAGCCTTCGGTCGAAGACACGATTGCGATTCTGCGTGGCCTGAAAGAGCGCTATGAAGTGCACCACTCAGTGCAAATCACCGACCCTGCGATTGTGGCTGCGGCAACCTTGTCGCATCGTTATATCAGTGATCGCCAATTGCCAGATAAGGCGATTGATTTGATTGATGAAGCAGCGTCGAGCATTCGTATGCAGATTGACTCGAAACCTGAGGACCTTGATCGCCTTGAGCGCCGCATTATCCAATTGCAGTTGGAGCAGAAAGCGCTGCAAAAAGAAGATGATGAAGCGAGTAAAAAGCGCTTAGAGACATTGGAGCAGGAACTGTCGGAGCAGCAACGCAAATATGCGGAGCTTGAGGAAGTTTGGCTGGCGGAAAAAACTGCGGTGCAAGGTGCGCAAAATATTAAGGCGCAGCTGGAACAAGCTAAAACCGATTTGGAGATTGCGCGCCGCGCTGGTGATTTGAATCGGATGTCGGAATTGCAGTACGGCAAAATTCCTGAGTTAGAGCAGCAACTGCAAGTGGCTGTTGATGCTGAAGACCAAGAAATGTCGTTATTGAAGAATAAAGTTACGGACGAGCAAATTGCGGATGTATTGTCGCGTTGGACGGGGATTCCTGTCAGCAAGATGCTTGAGGGTGAACGTGAAAAGTTACTGCAAATGGAAAGCCAGTTGCATTCCCGTGTGGTCGGGCAGGATGAAGCTGTCACTTCAGTTGCCAATGCGATTCGCCGCTCACGCGCGGGGTTGTCTGATCCGCAGCGACCAATAGGTTCCTTTTTGTTCCTTGGCCCAACAGGGGTGGGTAAAACCGAGTTGTGTAAGGCGTTAGCAGCGTTCTTGTTTGATACCGAAGATGCCATGGTCCGGATTGATATGTCGGAATTTATGGAAAAGCATGCGGTATCACGCTTGGTCGGTGCACCGCCAGGGTACGTCGGTTACGAAGAAGGTGGCTATTTAACTGAAGCGGTTCGTCGTCGTCCTTATTCTGTGATTCTGTTGGATGAAGTCGAGAAAGCGCATCCGGATGTGTTTAATATTTTGCTGCAAGTGCTTGATGATGGTCGCCTCACGGATGGTCAAGGTCGTACTGTCGACTTCCGTAATACGGTGATCATTATGACCTCAAACCTAGGTTCAGATGTGATTCAAGAAAAAGCGCATCAGCAAAGCTATGATGAAATGAAGCATGATGTGATGGAAATACTACAACATCACTTCCGTCCGGAGTTCTTGAACCGTGTGGATGAAAGCGTGGTGTTCCATCCATTAGCGAAATCTGAGATTCGCGCAATTGCGGGTATCCAGTTAAAACGCTTGCACAAGCGTTTGGCTGAGCGCGATTATCAGTTGCAGCTTACCGATGCGGCGTTGGATCACCTAGCAGCAGCAGGTTTTGACCCTGTCTTTGGTGCGCGTCCATTGAAACGCGCTATTCAACAGGAGATTGAGAACCCATTGGCGCAACGTCTGTTGGCTGGAGAACTGTTACCAGGTCGGCCAATTCAGGTCGATTACCAAGACGAACAGATCGTTATTTCGCAAGGGTAATGGATGTGGCATGCAAGCTGTAGCTATTTATTGCAGCTTGCATGCTATGCTATCCTGCATTATCTAACATGATGTAAGTAGGATGTTTCAAATGCCAAACAGTGCACCGAGCAAGAACCGTGGGATTTTCCTTTTACCTAACTTGCTAACCACCGCAGGATTATTCTCTGGCTTCTTTGCTATCGTGGCGTCGATGAATAATCAATTTGAGTCTGCAGCCGTAGCCATTTTTATTGCGATGGTGTTTGATGGGCTCGATGGTCGCGTCGCGCGGATGACGAATACACAAAGTGATTTTGGTGCCGAATACGACAGTATGGCGGATATCGTTTCCTTTGGTATGGCTCCAGCATTAGTAATGTACAATTGGGCATTATCTGATTTAGGTAAGTTTGGTTGGCTTGCTGCCTTTATTTTTGTTGCTGGTGGCGCATTGCGTTTGGCGCGGTTCAATACCAACTTAGGTAGCGAAGATAAGCGTTATTTCCAGGGCCTAGCTATTCCGAGTGCCGCTGCTATTGTCAGTGGTCTTGTTTGGGTGGGGACAAAATATGACATCGCTCCGGACTCGATCAGTTACCTTGCTGCTATCGTAACCATCTGTGCCGGCTTACTTATGGTCAGCAACTTCCGTTATCACTCATTCAAAGATGTTGATTGGCGTGGTCGCGTTTCATTCTTGGTTATTCTCGCCGTTGTCTTGGCGTTCGTCGTTGTAGCTACTGAGCCTTCATTAGTTCTCTTTAGTATCTTCTTCTTATATGCACTATCAGGTCCAATCCTAACGATTCGCTCAGTTGGACGCTTGGAATTAAAACATGTGGTCGGCGATACAGATGAAGAGTGTGAGGAAGAGTTAGCTCAAAACGCTGAAAAAAGTACAAAGAACAAACAAAAAGACCAAGAAGAAAGCAAGCCTGAATAAAAAATAATCGAACGAGTCTTTTTTTGAAAAAAGATCTTGCACGGTGGCGAATGATCTCTATAATTCGCCTCCGTTGTCACCGAGGCAAGCGCCACAGACAACAACCGCTTCGAAGCTTACGAGCGACGAAAAAAAAAGATCGAAAAGGATCTTGACGCGGACAAGGGAAAGCGTAAAATACGCATCCCGCTTCACGAAAGAAGCGAAACGTTCTTTAACAAATTATCAAGCCAAGCAAACTGTGTGGGCACTTACCGGATTCAGGCAGAGAAAAAGCATCTTCGGATGCAAGTATCTTCGGATACACCTGACTGATTGGAGAAGTGCTTAACAAATTAGATTTATTAAGTCATTGATTCAATGGGTCGATTAAACACTTTAAACTGAAGAGTTTGATCA
>NZ_KE383984.1:0-5176 GCF_000423165.1 Pseudidiomarina sediminum DSM 21906
TTATAATCATACACCCGCCCGTTCATATGAATTAGCTCTAGCTCATCCAAGTGAAGATGGTCCGTAAAACCACGTCGCGTGAGAGCTATGTTCTCGATCCCACCAAACGCCATAACGTTCGCTAGACGAGGGCGATAGCCCGGCTCCATCTGCTGCCCTCCCATTGTCCGCGGTTTACCAAATGCATCATAATGCCGTCGGCCAACAACCTGTCCTTGATCGTCACTAAACGTGAGAGCACTTCCTAAGCGGTCCTTATGAAGATAACTTATTCGGTACCCACTCTCCTGACTAAAACTAATAATTGCAAAATCATCTAAATAAACTTTCCAACTACCACTGACGGTCTCTTCGTACACTTTATCAATTTCGTATGTGCTAGTGCCATTAATGGTCGTTTTTACGCGTTCGCGCTGCGCCCCATACGTGAAATTAAATCGCTCTCCATTACGTGTCAAAACTGTCGGTTGTCTAAAATCATTAAATGTTGGTAATGTTGGCTTAGGTGTATGGGGAAGCTTCGAAGATAATGAAGATGTTCATGGCTTCCTAGGTGCGGTTTATTGGAAATCATTTGTAGGTTCATTAACAAAATTGAACAGTTACGCAGCTCTATCTGGTGATGCTGCATATTTCCCATTCATGGAAAATGCAAATGTAAAATTAATGATGGCACATATCCATAATAAGCCTATGTCTATTAGGATTGCGCTGGAGCATCTTAACGCTGTTCAAAATGACTACAACAATGACCGAACAGGCATCCGAGGTTTGTTGTCAGAGAGACAGATCACCAGTTATCACCATAAAGTCTTCAGGGAATTCAATGCTAACGTGGGCAGGTACGGAGGAACTCTAGGCCACGGAGAATTACCAACGCCAATATCCAACGCAGTTCGTGACTTTTCAAAGCTGTTTTATTGCCAACCTGCATGCGATAGCAATTAAGGAATAATGTATGAAACGTTTAAGTATTTTTATATTTAGCTTGCTTGCTGGTTGTTCCGATGCAAAACCAGAGTTTGTGAAGTGGCATGATTACTCAATACCTGCATCCTATATTCTTGGTGAAATAGGAGGTTCGGGGTTGTATAGCATAGGGGCTGAAACAAGAGATGATGTTGCGGTTGAGCTTCAATCGGATGCTATTGTTGGCAAATATGTGCAATATACCTTAACACCAGCAAGTAATTTCGCGAATGATAAAGCAAAGGCAAGAGCGCTTAATTTGGCGACAAATGGTGGAAACTTAGAGCAGCACGGGTCTGGATTTTACAAATTGTCTCAGGACAAAGAGCCCATACATTGGCAATTAGTTTCACCTAAATATAATGGGCAGACACTTGTTGATGTTGAGCCTGTTGCGACATGTTCACAACTCAAATCGTCTCCTGCATCTTGTACTTTCGGCTTTGTTGATGATGGTGTGTATTACACTGTTTCATTAAGTGGCAGTAATATATCAAATCATCAGGAAGTCAGGCATTTAATAAGAGCAAAACTTTCTGAATGGAAAGTACATTAACTTGATCAAAGCCCACGAATGTGGGCTTTGTAAATAATCATCATCTAATAATTAAGCATCATTTTGAGCATAATAGATGACTCTCTGGCATATTTCTTCATCTGATGGTTTCACATTAGAATTTGCAAGCCATCCCTCGACAAACTCATTCAATAAGAATACTTCTATGAAATACTTCATTCCATTAATCTTCGCTGCATCAGGCAGCGCCCCATCATCCGGTTCATACTCAACCACACATTCCGAGTTTTTAGTCCACGGAGTGGTTGCATAAATAGTGTAACTCTCATCCAGTGACGAACGATCAGTAATTACATTAATCAGTTTCATTCTTTACCCAAATTGCCCATCCACCTTTTCCATCTGGATGCAATGCATTCCAATTATTACTTCCCGGAGTATGCTGAGATCTTGGAACCAGTCTCATAACACCAGCTCCCTGTTCATGATGCCAAGTAAAACCTTTCGGTGGTGTACCACCTAAAATGGTGTTCGGGTTTAGTCTGCCACTACAATTAGAGCATAGGCTTAGTGGTGGTGATTTGGTGAAGTTGACGCTGTTTCAAAATGAGTTGTATCTACTCCACTATCACTTAACACACAACATATATCCTGAGAAATTATTATTCGAGAGTCAGAGCCGGGAACTGGAAACATTCCTCTGTTATGAGCTTTGGCTGGCTCAATACACGCTTTAACAACAAATCCACCTTCAGCATATATTGAATGAGATGCATCAAGTACATCAAGCTCCTTTAAGAATTGTGGTACGTAATAGTCAGTAACACTATGTGGTGTGGCTATAGATACTTTGTGCCAAACATAGTGCGACTTGTCCTCTATAACAGAATCTATTATGTCCTTCACTTTCTTCGAATACAAAGGCCAACCGAGGTCATTTGCCAGAATGTCACCAAGACCTTCTTTCTCTGCATTGAACAATACGTTGCAGGTGTTTTCTTGCAACTCACCGACAAAGTCAATGTCACATTTATCTGAAATAGTTGCTACCACTGAATCATCAGGTGGTAGCACATAATAAAAACTCATCAATTTGTTATTTCCAACCGCTTTTTCTTAATAGCTCAGGGGGTGTTAAGTACGGGCTGTTTAACGTACTTATCAAAGCCTGACAAGAATGTATCCACATTGCCCCTTGCTTCTTTATGGGAGCGCCTCATGCCGTCCAGTACGAATTGATGATATGCGTTAGGATGTCGACCTAAATGCGGTAATGACTGCTTGTTCCACATGTCATCCAGCCTAAGGCCATACTTTTCTGCAATCTTTTCCATTGCAGGAGTAAATATTTTGCTTTTATTGGTTGCAACATGGTGAATTTGCATAGGTAAGCTACGTAACGTTTGAGTTGCTGTTGCAGCAGCTTTGCCCGGAAGAATAGCCATTGCGTAACGCTCTGCGCCAGCTTGTTCTTCGTAAGCCTCAATGTCAGCATTATCAATAGGGTCCGCATTCAAAGAAGGTATGGAGCTTATATCACCATAAACAATTCCAAACGTTAGACCATTGACTAAGGACTTTAAGAACCCTTTAGTTGGACTCCAAACGATAGGTTCGATAGTACCAGTTATCTCAGGTGAATAGCTTTGACCTTGATTGGTACAACAGTAACCCCTACCGTTCGTCCTACCTTAACCTACTCATTTTCCCAACATCATCAATCCGTTACTAATGATTTCACCGTTGCCCATCAGCATCAACAAAACTTGACCCCATGACGCCTTTTTCGTTGTTAGCATCATTATGAAATTAGTTTTTAAGCATTACTAGCCATCGCCAACAATCAGACGATTGGGTGCTATGTAGTGGCAAACTAAACCCGAACACCATTTCAGGGGAAAGGTCACAAGCAACACACGAAGTATTAACCCTTATTCGTATTTAATGAATAATCCACTGGCGGGCACTGACCCGAGCGGTTATCGTTGGTGAGTTCCAGTGCCGTGGTGGCTCTACCGATGCCAGTTGCGCAGATATCGGCGGCGACCTTGGTGCCGTCGCCGCCAGAACATGCGACGAGGCGGATATCGAAAGCTGTGGTACCGTGGTTGGGAATAGCGCTGAGACTGCGGAGGATGTTGGTGGGTTTGTTGCGGGGGAGGTTGGTACCAATCAAAGTGGATGGGGCATTTGGGATAGCATCCAAACAGGGCTTGATGTGGTCGGTATGGCACCGATTCTTGGTGAGGTAGCTGACTTCGCCAATGCAGGGATTTCTGTAGCCAGAGGAGACTATGAAGGCGCTGCACTATCAATGGCAGCAATGGTTCCCTTTGTTGGTAATGCTGCTGGCGCTGCGAAAATAGCAAGGTCCGCTGACAAAGCTATAGATGCCATTCCTTTAAAGAATAACTCAGCAAGAAAGTTATTAATGGCCAGAGGAGCAACACCCAAACAAGCTCGAGAGGTCGTATCCAGCTTTGATGGTCAGATATATGCGACAAAAGGCAAAGCGGGGGATGTCTTTACAATAACAGAGACTAAACCCGGCTCAGCGAGTGGTATGTTTGTCACTAGAGGTTCGGCGGGAGCCACTCCTGCCGAGAGGATTCAAAATCTAGCTCTGCCGATGAGTAACACAGCACGAGTCCAAGGAAGTGCAACCCTGACAAAGCCTCAGGTTCTACTTGAGGGACGAGTGGCTAGCCAAGTTGGAAATAGAGGTTTTGGACCCAATGCAACTGGTGGCGGGTGGCAGGTTGTAACTGATGCATTTAACGGTGGAATTAGGAGGTAGTATGGGTAGCAATGAATTTATTGGTGACAGAGTGATTGAGGTTCTTCGAAATAGCGACTTTGATGACTTCGCTGACCAAATTGAAGATGCAATTAAAAACCTAAAATCAAAAGATATTAATACCCGTATGGAAGCTGTTGAGTTTATTTTGGGTATGTGTCATGCAAGGGCTTTAGGTGACTTGAGTGTCCCCCCATTAAATGGAAATGATTGGTACAAAATGCTCGAAAAATTAGCAGCGTATGCTAAATCAAAGTCCTAGCCTATAATCAGCAGCGTTGATATGTGCGGCTTTGTTAGGCCGCATATTTTGCACCCATCATCAAAGCATCACAGCTTCAGCATTACTAGCAATCACCACCACCTCCAAAACATTCCCATTTTCGGTTATAATCGGGAAAGTTAACGGAGCCAATATGAGTAAAATAAGCTATTTAAACGAATATCAACAACAAGCCCCAACCATCGAAAATCGGAAAGTTCTTCCAACTCCACCCAAATATAACCAAGTTCGTGAACGTGAATATCTAACATCATCAGAGATTGAGCGCATCAGCAAAGCAGCCAAATCGGTCGGTCGCCACGGTCATCGTGACAGTACCATCATCATGGTTGCTTACCATCACGCTTTACGTGTGTCGGAACTGGTAAACCTGAAATGGTCACAGGTTGATTTAACCCAAGGTCTGATTCATGTTGACCTTTCCCCTGAAATAACACCATGTTTTCAATGAGATTTCAGTTTTTTGCCACCTGTTTTGCGTATTCAACTGGCGGTAAATAATTCAGTGAACTGTGTGGTCGTTCTTTGAATCGCCACCGATAACTTAGACACTTCTCAGCTGTTCTTGGTAACGGCTCTCATACTCTACTGGTGACAGCAGGTTATTGGA
>NZ_KE383984.1:5201-24089 GCF_000423165.1 Pseudidiomarina sediminum DSM 21906
CGTTCACGTTTCAGCAACTGGAAGAAGCTCTCAGCAATAGCATTATCATGGCAGTTGCCTCGCCTGCTCATGCTACCTTCCAGTCCATTAGCTTTGAGGAATGTCTGCCAGTCGTGACTAGTGTACTGGCTTCCCTGATCGGAATGCACCGATACTTGTTGCTTAGGATTACGCCTCCATACCGCCATTAGCAGCGCATTAAGAACGATATCTTTTGTAATGCGTGATTGCATTGACCAACCAATTACTTTGCGCGAGAACAAGTCTACAACCATCGCAAGGTACAACCAGCCTTCGTGTGTTCGGATATGCGTGATATCAGTTACTCATGCCTCATCTTGGGCTATAGGGTTAAACTGTCGCTGTAATCTGTTCGGGACAACAATGTGCCTCACTCCGCCACGATGGCGAGGTTTGCGATAGCCTACCTGAGCTTTCAGCCCCTCTGAACGCATTAAGTGATGTACACGGTTAATGCCATAAGCTTCACCCACGTCCCGTAAATCTGAATGGATCTTGCGGTAACCATATACACCCCCCTGATTCGAGCCAAAACTGTTTAATCAATCCTGTTAGGCGTTGATTGGCTTTGTGACGCTTCGAGTGAGGCTTGTTGCACCAGGCATAATAACTGCTGGGGTGAACATCCAACATTCTGCATAACCAACGAACGGGCCAACTGTCCGAGTGCTCTTTGATAAAGGCATACCTCAGTCGGATTGCTTTGCGAAGTATGCCGCGGCTTTTTTCAACAGGTCACGCTCTTCTGTTGTTCGTTTTAGCTCTTTTTGTAACCTTCTTATTTCAGCTTGCGCGTCGTTCAATTCATTATGCTGTTTAGAATCAGGGCCGTACTTTTTGACCCAAGCATAACAGCAGATCACCAACGATAATGAGCTGGCTGCTTAGCTTTCGATACAACAAAGCCCACGAGTGTGGGCTTTGTACCGTCAATTATTGCTTAAGTTGCAACTGGATGCCAGTTTAACCCCGTTACTGTATTGACTTGTTATAGAGTCCATAAAATCATGCAGCGCTGGATCAGTAACTTCATCATGTAACTTGATTAAAGCACCAACCGACTCCTTGGTACCTATAAGATCCAGAGAACTAGCGGCATGCTGAGACCAGCCCTCTAATTGTTTTTTTACAACTTTTGATAAGTACTCAATGTCTTGGTTGTTGCCTACAAACCCAAGGTTTCTTATGGCAGCAATCCTCATTCTGGCATTTCGGTCTTCCAGATAATTAACAACAAAAAACCTAAGCACATTTTTATCGTAAGTAACTAAGCACTTATCAATGCCAGCTCCTAGGTAGCCAGCCAACTCAACCTTAAATCGAGTAGACTTAAGCAACCCTATTGAGTCAAGAGCATTAAGTTCAGATTTTCCTTCCCATAGCCTAAGCAACTCATCAGACGTATCTTTCTTATTACCAGAAGACCAGTCAATACTCAGCGCGTTGGATGCCCTTACAGCATACGTAAAAACAAACTGTTCATTAACTTCATTTGTACCCGCTTGAAGATTAAACTCTTCCAAAACTGAATACACGCTTTTCAAATTTCCCTCATACCCTTGAACAGTAAAGCTGTTCATTAATATGAGCAAAAACAATGCTTTTATCATCTTCATATTAATATCCATTTGGCGATATTGATGGTGACATATTGACTTTAAACGGCAGACTGTTCGTTCCCAGCTTAGGTCCCATCTTGTATTGTCTTAATGGACCTCTATCAATAGGTACTCTAATAATATCTGTTCTGAACTTTTGTTCTTCCCACCTTATCGTGCGCTTTAACTCGGGGCTAAATGCAGGCCAGTAACGAGTCCATGAGTATGTCGTGGCCGTGACGTCATAGACCCAATGTCAGATCGATTTTTTTCCAATCAAATTGTATTTCAGGCCCAATAGGCATAGATGGGAGCCTCATCAAAGGCATGCTGGGTAAATTTCCCCCTGATGTTGGCTTGGGGTTAGTTGGCAAAACTATTGAAACTTGATCTGCCCCGGGATCTATTTCGGTTTGCTCGTAATTATCAACACTTACAATCTCTTTCTTTCCGTCAACATAATCTGGTATCGCAGAGCGACGGCCTGTAATACCGATTCCAGCAAGATCATCAAACTTCTCTTTATCTGGAGATTCATTTCCGTGATTCGTAATTGATTGCCCAACTTGTTGAATATTTTGAGAGCTTTGTGACATTAGATCTACGGTATTACCATTTTTCATGGTGGCAGACATGCCCGTAATCTGAGCACCATTACCCAACTTGCTACATTTCCAGCAAAATTACTGTGCTTAGCATTCATTGACTTAGTACCCAACACCTTGCCGGTATCAGCATCTTTCACCTCTACATCAACACAAGATTTGATCCGTGTTCCCGTTTCGGCTGCGCAGTAACCTGTAGGATCGGTTCCAGCAAGAGGATTGTTCATGATGTAACTGTACGGGTTAATGCTTTGCGAATTGGCCGGACTTTGTATGAAGGGGTCTACGCTGAGGAATCTACCCAAATTATAGTCATACACCCGCCCGTTCATATGAAAGAACGAACCTGACGTGCGTCCACCTGTTGGAAGCGTTTTGGCCTAGAGAACAGCAGTGTTAAAGAGCAATATTTCTAGACTTAGTTTACCTTGTTGACAAAATTTTCCTAGAGGCGCATTTAAAGCATAAAAGGTGTCGGGAAATCTCAGGCCTTACCAAAGGTCAGCAGCAAGGCTTTGCCCTCTCGGATGAACAAGTCGAAGCTGTGTTTTCGGTGTGTCAGTCAAGTTTGGATATCATTCAAGGCCGTGCCGGGGCTGGGAAATCCACCTCAATGCAGGCCATGCGTTTAGCGTATCAATCACAAGGGTTTACCGTCCGTGGTGCCACCGTGGCCAGACAGGCCGCCCAGCAACTTGAAAAGGATACGGGCATTGAAAGCACGACCTTGGCGAGCCTATTAAACGAGCTTAGCAAAGGCAACAGCCAAGCCAAATTTAAAGATACGGTGATATTGCTGGATGAAGCCGGGCAATTGGCACCCCGGATTTACTGCAATTGATGCAGGCCGCGCACAACGCTGGAGCCAAGCTCGTGTTAGTAGGTGAACAACAACAAATGGATGCGATAACCCATGGCGGCAGCTTACGCTACCTGTCACAGCGCCAAGGCTGTGCGCGAATTGAGACCATTCGCAGACAACGCGAAGCATGGGCACGTAATGCCGTGAACGATTTACGTGCAGGCAATGCCAAAGCGGCGCTGGGTAGCTTTCAGGGCAAGGGCTTGCTGCATATCGAGCAAGACAGCCAAAACGCCCGTGAGCAATTGGTGAAACACTGGCAAGCCTACACCGAGGCCAACCCCGACAAGCAAGCCATGATAATGGCGCAGCGTTGGAAAGACGTTAAACCGCTCAATGACTTAGTGCGCACCGTCTTTCAGGAGCAAGGAAAACTGGGCACAGAGAACATCCTAACCGAATGCGTGGTATCCAATCAGAGCCTGTATTTTGCGTTCTCAAAGGGTGAGCGAGTACGCTTTACCAAAAACGATTACAAGCAGGATTTCACCAACGGCGAGCAAGGCACCATTACTCAGGTGTTACAGCTAAAAGATGATATTAGCTTTACGGTGAAACTCGACTCAGGCCGTACCGTCAGCTTTTATCAGTCGGATTACTCCGATGAACAAGGCAGGCTGCAATTGGTGCAAGCCTATGCGTGTACGGTGTACTCAAGCCAAGGTGCCACCGTGGATGGCGATACCTTTGTGCTGTACACCACCGCCATGGACAGAGCCGCAAGCTATGTGGCCGGCAGTCGTCATAAAGACCAATGTCATTGGTTTGTCAACGGCCAAGAGTTAGATGCCCAAAGTGGTCAAGCCGATAAAGGCCAAACGCCTGAAGCTGAAACACGTCTGAAGACTTTAGCCCGGTGTATGAGCATCAATAAGCACAAAGCCATGGCCAGTGAGTACATTGCCGAACAACAAGCAGAGCAGGAAGCCACACCGCAGATCACTAACGATAACGAGCTAGCTGCTTAGCCCCAGAAACAACAAAGCCCGCTGATGCGGGCATTTACCTTAAATTACTTGGAAGCGCCTAATCCTTTGGCTTCTCTTAGTAGATAAAATTCAGTCTGATCATCATCGAGATATGTTATCGACAAACCAATCAACCCATTATCCAACGAATAATAAAACTGATATTTTAGGTGTTCATTCGGCTTACTACTTATTAAGTAGACTTGTTGAGATTTGCCATGAAATTGCATATTCAACTTCTTCTCAGCAACAAATTTAGTCTCATTTGCAATCCAATTTTCACCCTCTTTCAATACACCTTCCTTAATAAAAAGCTTAAAAAGCCCAGACTTCAAACAGGTTTGATAGCCAGAAAGAGAGCAAATGGACAAATCAAAGTATTCGCCAGTTGGATCGAGTAAATATTTATCGTCTAAGTTAAAGTAATATGTGCGAGGCAGTTGCCAACGTTCTGAGTCTAAACCGTAATTATCGTAATGATATTCACTGGCGTGTACTTGTAAGTTCATAGTCAAAATAATCAGCCATAAAATTGAAAATACGAATTTCACTATTTATCCCCCCTCGCAAACTTAATATCACGCCTATTTACCTTGGTTCCAGATAGCCTTCGAGGGTAATGCTTTTTGGCAAACGAATTAGCAAATCGTTCTTTTTTGCTCGACGACCATTGCTTGGCATATTGCCTTCCGACAACGTGCCCAAACTCATGCAGCCTAACAAATAGAAGGCCTGTATCGCCACCACGTATGGTTGTTCCGTGATATGGAAAGCGCAAATCAGGGTCGTTTACATCAACAAGCTTCCGCCATACATAGATGGTAGTACTTTCTTCATTTGCATATCTGAAGGCCGCAACATCAGGATTCCTTTCAAAGACCTTATGTGTAGGATCGTAAATGAATTCAGTATTATTCATTTCCTCAATGAGATCCTCATCACCAGACTTCTCGATCGCCCGTTTGGTCATATCAACCATTCTTTCGGTCAACTCTAAACCTTGTTGGTCAATATCACTTGCATTCTCTCTATCGATGGTTGTAGAGACTTTGAACGGTTCAATGTCTTGTGAATTTCCTCCACCGCCCGGACTGACTTGAGGGTTAGCATCCGATTTTGCAATCTCTCCCTGAGATCCAATATCAGCTACGTTATAACCAGCCCCAGATAGTGCGTTCGAAACAGAGTTTTTCACCGAACTAACCGCAGCGCCATTACTCCCACTAAATGTAACTGTAGCGCCACCACTGCCATTTGAGGACGCGCTGGCTGTAACTTTGTGTTTGATACGACTACCTGTCTTCTGAACTGTAAAGGTCTTTGTTTTAACCTCTTCCTCAGGAGCGTATCCAGAAAGCTAATGGACTGGAAGGTAGCATGAGCAGGCGAGGCAACTGCCATGATAATGCTATTGCCGAGAGCTTCCTCCAGTTGCTGAAACGTGAACGTATCAAACGAAGGATCTACTCAACAAGAGGTGATGCCAAAAGTGATATCTTTGATTACATCGAGATGTTTTATAACAGCAAACGCAAACACGGTTCCAATAACCTGCTGTCACCAGTAGAGTATGAGAGCCGTTACCAAGAACAGCTGAGAAGTGTCTAAGTTATCGGTGGCGATTCACAGAGAAAAATCAGATAAGGTTCCTGAGCCTAAGAAGCCAGATGCACCATAAGAACTTAAATATGACAAATAAACACGAAAAAGTGCTATTTCAGCTAGTTCAAGATGAGGATGGGTATCCACCTGATGACTATGAAAGTCTTTGGGCACTGCCAAGTGGTAGTAATTACGAGATTGATAATATCCCATTCTTTGTTCAGGGGATTAGCTATGGAGATATAGTAGAAGCAGATAATGTGAATGGTGAATTGTGGTTTCGCTCAGTTGTTAAGAAGTCAGACAACTCAACACTAAGAGTGATTTGCTTTGATACATCAAAAGTTATGGAAGTGAGAAATCATCTTTCTAGCTTAGGTTGTTCTTCTGAATTAAGTCATATTGAGGGGCTATTTGCTGTGGATATACCAGAAAACTGTGACTACTCCACTATTCAAAAGTACTTAGATCAGAAAGAACAAGAGGATATATTAGAGTACGAAGAGGCATCTATTCGCCATTAATCAAATCACGTATAACTTGTAAATGATAAAGCCCGCACAGCGGGCTTTGTTGTATCTGGGGCTAGGCAGCCAGCTCATTATCGCTAGAAATTGAGGGTGTTCAATATTCTGTGTCAGCCAAGTTTTCATAGGTCGATATGATCATCCAGTCGGCCTTCGAAGTGGATGCTCAGTTGCGATAGTGTCAGGTTCTAGTTCTGCACTGGGTGCGACCAACGCTCAGACGCTTTTAACATACCCGCATAAAGCAGCTTGAGCAAGCTGTTCTCGTTGGTAAAGCCACCTTTGGTTTTGGTGAGTTTACGGAACTGGCGATGCACAGCCTCAACGGCGTTGGTCGTGTAAATGGCGGTGCGCACGTAGTCTGGGTATTTGAAGTAAGTAGAGAGCGTGAACCATTTATTGCGCCAAGACTTGATAACAATGGGGTATTTGTCGTCCCATTTGGCTTCTAAGTCGTCGAAAGCGCTTTCTGCGGCGCTGAGTGTCACCGCTTTGTAAACGCACTTCAAGTCCGCCATAAAGGCTTTCTGGTTCTTTCTGGCAACGTATTTCATCGAGTTGCGAATTTGATGAATGATGCAGTGTTGCCCCTCGGTTTTTGGGTAGATATTTTCAATGGCTTCAGGGAAGCCTTTTAAGCCATCTACGCAGGCAATGAGAATATCCTGCACGCCCCCTCTGGCAGGATAGTTGGCATTATTGCGCGGTTGTCATCGATTTGTTTGCTCGCCGAGCCATTGGTTGGTCAATGTCGTCACGACCTGATGCTGAGCTCGCTGCACGAGCCCTAGATATGGCGTATGAGATGCGTGGAAAGCCAGGCGTGATGTTCCATAGCGACCAAGGCTCTCAGTATGGCGCGCGTAAGTTCCGCCAACGGCTGTGGCGTTATCAAATGGTACAGAGCATGAGCCGTCGCGGAAATTGTTGGGACAACAGCCCCATGGAGCGTGTTTTTAGAAGTTTAAAGTCTGAATGGATGCCAACGACTGGCTACCTTTCAGCAGTTGAAGCAAAACGCGATGTGAGTTACTTCCTAATGAACTATTACAACTGGGAACAACCGCATCAATTTAACGATGGACTACCACCGGCAAAAGCCGAGAAATTAACTAAAAAGGTGTCCGAGTTTAGTCGGCACTTACATTGTGGCTCAAAATATAACCTCTGTTGATAAAAAGTCTAAGGAACAGTATTTATACAAAAGTTTGCTAGATTGTTTTGTTAGTGTTACAAGGGGGGTAAACAAAAAATCGTAAGCAATGATATGAATTATGTAAAAAAGCGTACACGTGTATTAACGATGCTATTTGCTGTTTGTCTATTGTCGACTGTGATTCCAGCAGCTTTCGCAGGTGGTAATGACTGCGTACAACCGTTATCTAACGGCGATTCATTTTTGAGTAGTGGAGCGGGTTCACTGAAAACCCAGACAAACGGACAAGTTTCTACTGCGAGTTTTAACTGTCCTAACGACCCACCGCCAACACCAGGCCGCCCTGGTCAACCTGAGGTTTCGACACTTTCGAGCTCTGATGGTAGTTATACCGTCTCTTGGTCTCCGTCTTCTAACATGGTGGAATCTGGTCTCGAAGCGTGGGGTTATGTACTTGAAGAGTATAAACATGGATTGTTGGCATCGACAAAAAACCTCAGTTCATCACAAATCTCTTATCAAGTAACCAATAAATGGAATGGGAGTTATACCTACCGTATTAAAGGATGTAACCATGACAGTTATATGGGAGTTGCGGTATGCGGTAGTTGGAGCGGAATGAGTTCGCCCGTTGAGATTATTCGGTTGCCCGGAGTTCCAACTAACTTATCGTTGTCAGCGACAACAAGTCCGACAGGAACGTTTGCTTTGTCATGGTTTAAGGGTGAAGGTACCGTGGCGACGCATTATATCGTGCAGAAACGCCATAAACCTCATGGAGGTATATTTGGAAGCTGGACAGAAACGCAAACCAATGCGGAAAGCCAAACGTTCAATGATCTACAAGATGGTGTTTGGGAATTTGCTGTTAAGGCCTGTAATTCAAGCGGCTGTAGCGCTCGAGCGCTAGCGCCTTCACCAGTCAGTGTGCTTCGAATTCCAAGCACAGTAAGTTTCTCAAGTGGACCTACTTCTACGGTAACATCGTCACAGTACACACTGACGTGGACGAGCGCTACTGGGAATCTTATTGAGTATGAAATATCGTCAAGAAGTAAACCTAGAGGTGGAGGTTCGTACTCGAATTGGCAGCTTGTTACCACAACAACGCAAACTTCATATCAAGCCTCTGCATCTGCCGAAGGACACTTTGAATATCGTGTAAGCGCCTGTAATTTAAGCGGTTGTAGTCAATCCACTGAATATACAGAAGAAATTGTTGTAGTTTTTGCGCCGTCGACTCCAGAGGCGCCTATATTATCCTCTCAAGATGGGCCATCAGGCAGTGTTCGGGTTTCTTGGATGAGTCCGAATGGGATCGTCAGTGATGGTAATGCTCAGGGGTATTATGAGATCGAACGGTTCCATGAGGGTGCTGCAATATCTACATCACCGGTAGCGGCTTCTCAGCTCGAAAAAGACTATGCGGGGCTAGGTGAAGGCGAGCACCGATTTAGGGTGCGGGCTTGTGATCATGACACTTACTACATGCAAAACGTTTGTAGTAGCTATAGCAATAAAAGCGCACCATTCGAGGTCGGCACCATTCCAACATCACCCGCCAGTATAAACACACCCAACAATGATGACGATGGGAGCTTTACTTTGAGTTGGTCTAGTGTTGAGGTTGAGACTACTCATTATGAATTAGGCGCACGTTATCGTACAAATAATACCGCAGCGTATGGTGCTTGGAGCTATGAGAATGTAGGTGATGTTCTGACCCAAAATGTTACTGATGTAGCCGATGGTCAATGGCATTACGCCATTAAAGCATGCAATAGTTATGGATGCAGTGCCGCTCGAGTTGCAACGGCCCCGGTGACCGTGGAGCGAGCATTAGATGCTCCGGCAACCTTGACATCAAGTACTTTGTCGGTTGAAGGAGACGCAGGCTATACGCTCAATTGGAGCGCCGTTAGCGGTAATGCGGTCACGTATTACTTAGAAGAAGCCGCCTATGAATCGAATCCAGCCTATGAAAGTTGGCTGGTGGTATATCATGGCGGTAACCGTCAGTATAGCCAAAGTGTACAATCTGCAGGTGAGTGGCGCTACCGCGTGCGCGCATGTGCTGCTGCGGTGTGCAGCGACTATACCTACTTGGCGGGTAGAGTTGAAGTCTTGAAGGAACCTGATGCACCGACTCAAGTAGTTGTTCCTAGCTCAAGCCCTTCAGGGAGCTATGCTCTGTCTTGGCAGCACAACGGCAGTGCCAATTTCCAATACAGTGAAAGTCCGGACTTTGAAACATGGGTACAAGTCGGTGCGGACACCAGTGTTACCTTTGATAACAAGCCTGATGGGCAGTGGAGTTACCGAGTTCGCGCCTGTAATAGTATAGGGTGTAGCGGCTCTGTCACAAGTAATACCGTTACTGTCAACCATGCAGCACCGACAGCAGTTGCAACGGTCAATGTGCCAGCCGAAGTTGAGTCGCATACAGTACAAGTTCAATGGAGTGCATCAAATAGTAATTACGTGGACTATTACCAGCTTTCCCAGCGCTTGGAACAAGGGACATGGAGTCCGTGGCAGGACGTGCAGGGGCTTTCGCATAGCAGTAGTGTTGATCAGGAAGGCACTTGGTTCCACCGTATTCGCGCCTGTAATGAGCTTCCAGACGGCGGAGCTAAATGTAGCAATGCCACAATGTCTTTCGGAACGCTGGTTAATTTTGGTGATGCGTGGGCTGCGCAAGGCGGAACTGTCGCCGATGCGGCGGGTGGTTATGTAGATGGTACGTCACATGATGCCTCGGTAGGCACTATTGTAGGACACGGCTCGGTTGAGGGTGGTGTCGCAAAGTACCGGATTGCCATTGACGTGCCACCCGGACGACGTGGGGTTCAACCTGAACTTTCACTTAATTACTCATCCCGAGGCGGCGAAGGAGTCGCTGGTTTTGGCTGGCATTTAGCGGGCGGTGGTGCGATTAGCCGATGTTCTGCGACAGTGGCGCAAGATGGGTATCGTCGAACAGTTCGAATGGATAGCCAAGATCGACTCTGTTTAAACGGACAAAAGCTGATGATCGTAAGTGGGACATACGGTCAATCTGGCGCTATTTACCGAACGGAACTCGATAATTTTACAAAAGTCGAGCAATATGGCGCACTCTCAAATGCCTACTTTGTTGCGCAAACTAAGGGAAATCAAACACTTTATTTCGGCAATACTGCTGACGCCAAACATCGGCTAGCCATGCATAATGGTATCCACACGTGGGCGCTGTCACGTGAACAAGATGATTTTGGTAACGCCATTCACTATAGTTATGGCGAGTTTGGTGCAGGCGAGTTTTTATTGCGTGCTATTCAATATACTGGCTTCGAGGATTCTCCTGGCGATCGTAGCGTCACCTTTACCTATGAAGATGCGCTAACGGAGCAAACCTATTGGCTCGCGGGCGGGTTCCGAACAACTACAAAGCGCTTAAAATACATTCAAACCGAAGTCAGTGGCCAGCCAGAGCGGAATTATACACTCGGCTATGTCGTAAGCGACTTTGCTAACCGCAGCATACTGCAAAAAGTTACCGTCTGTTCGACGCAGAACTGTTTACGTCCAACAACCTTTGAAACACATCGCCCAATTTTGGCGTGGCAAAACGAATCATTAGCATTGAATGCTTCGGAAAGTTCTCCAGTACAAAATATGCAACGGGTCAAGCGAATCGATTTAAACGGGGACGGCTTGCTTGAGCAGATTCTTCTGAATCCAGTCTATACAGGTGGTACTTTCTCAGGGTTTGGTGTGAGAATATACCGAAATGCAGCAACAGGTTACACTTTGACTTATGATGGTGTCAGCCAAGCAAGCGATATTGCAAATGGCATTTACTATTATCAGTCGGGCGATTTCAACAACGACGGAGTGACAGATTTTCTTATTCCGAAAGCGGGCGGGTTGGCGGTTTACCAATTCAATGGTGCGCTTGATGGTATTACGCAAATAGGCTCTAAAATCAACGGCTCTGAAGCCATTTGGTCGGCGGGTGTTGTCGCTAGTAGCACACTTAAAGTAGCGGATATGAATGGCGATGGTTGGCAGGATCTTGTCTATGCTGACGAGAATAATATCGTGCATTTTATCGAAAATACTGGCGCGAAAGAAGTTGCTTTTAATACACCTGAACCTGTTGCCGCTTTAAGTTTAAGTAGTATCAATAATCGCACGCAACGTGAAAAGTTTGATCTGCAAGATGTTGATGGTGATGGCATTTTGGATTTGGTTTTAACGTTGCAAAAGACAGCAAAACAGCTTGAGCTTCGCGTCGCCTTTGGCGATGTTGATAATCAAGGCGCTTATTTTGTGAGTCAAGTGGAAAGTGCTACGGCAATGGGCCTTCCAACAAATCATTTTAATCATCAGTATACCTTTGCTGATCTCAATGGCGATGGCTTGCAAGACTATGTTTTTCCGGTAGATTTGAATGGTAGTTATGCGTGGTCCGTGCATCTAAATCGGGGTGATCGGAATTTTGATTCGGCGATCTCATTCGCACCTGGGGAAGGAATCGAATTAAAAACTGGAATAGATTTAGTTGGCGATCCAATGGTAAGGCTGCAAGCCAAGCATGGTGGTTTGCGCGTTGGCGACATTGATCGTGATGGGCAGGATGAACTCCTTGTCGCTACGCAATCAACGGATACGGTGTGCGTTGACTTTCGCGGTATTCGGGGGGGGATGACAACGTATACTGAAGTGCAGTTATGTGGTAATGATTTACATGAAGAAAAAGTCTATGTTGATACTGAGGGGTATGTGGGCAATTTTGCGCATGACTGGGCCCGTTACGACATGCGTCGTTTCCAGTGGTCGGCCATTGACCCGCAAGGCTTGAACGCGACCGCACGAATTTTCTCTAATGTTGTCGAAGCCCCCATAGGGGGACTTACAACACAATCTGGCGCAGCGTATTCAGCGTTGAAACTTCATGATATTGATAATAATGGCTACTTAGATTTTACCTATGTCAATTCCTCGGGATTTAGTTATGCAACCTCGGTTAATGAAGTTTTCTCTGTGGCGGGGCAGCTATATAGCCAAGTCAATCTGACTGTGACGAGAACTGGGAGTTCGAATGCCACTTCAGATGGTTATATAGAGCGATTGAATACGGTTGGCTATGGAAGTCATGACGGCAAGCTTGTGGATACCCTTGAGTCGGCAACGGATGGGCTTGGGAATCGCCATTCGTGGCAATACCATCCGTTGTCCGCCAAGCTAGATGACCGTGTAAACCAACCTTTTTACTCAGTGCCTTCGGAGTTGTCGGAGCGTTACATTGCTGAGGATATAAATAATGATTACTTCTATTTTACTTCATCAATGTACGTTGTTTCCGAAGCCTCCCAAAGTAACGGAATTGGTGGCGAGAACCATTACCGTTACAGTTACGCAGAAGCCATCTACAATAGTGCAGGAAGAGGTTTCCAAGGCTTCCGAGAAATAACCGTTGAGGATTTTACGCGACAAACGCGAAGTATTAGTGAGTTTAGCCAGCTCTTCCCGCTAGCTGGAAGACTTGAACATGTTCGGGTGTGCAAATTGGAAGTGTCGCTGCATGCATGTCGTAATGGCTCCGTTGCACCGCTATCGTCGAGTGATTATGTCTATGAAGTAGGTCCGACTGATGATGAGGGGCTGTACTGGTCGTATCCAAGTTTTGTCGAACACAAAAAATTTGATAGTAACAGCCAAGGTACAATGTTAGAGCAGCGGACAACTACAATTGCGCCAAGTGACGTGGATAAATTCGGCAATATACTTAAGTCTACCGAGGTTGTATTCGACGGGTTTCAATCGGTTGAAAAGATAACCGAACGAACCTATTCAAACAGTGCCTATACGTGGTGGATTAATAAGCTGACGCGTAAGGAAATAACAACGCGCACATTAAGCCGGGACACTTCCGTCGGTAGTGTACTGCGAGCCGAAAGTAACGATGAGCAAGTAACAACAATCAATTATACTTACTCGCGTTGGTGGGGCAATTCAGGGCGGCAGCCGTATATCGTTCAGACGCAAGGCTCAAATGCGACGAGCTATAGTTATAAGACGACCTCTTATACACAATATGGACTGCCGGAGCGCATTCAGAATTCAGAGAGTTACTCTTCAAAGCGTGAGCAAATTTATAGCTACTCGAATGATGGTTATTTTGTGACGTCGATTCGTAATGGTGTCGGGCACACCATCACACAAACGGTTGACGCCGTACATGGTAAGCCCACTCAAATTACAGATGCCAATGGAGTTATTGAAACTTTCACTTACGATGATTTTGGTCAAAAGACATCAAGCACCCGCCAGGGCAGTCCTACCCGCTATGAAGGGTTGCAATGGTGTTACGGCGGCTGCCCTACCAACCGCGCTAAGTTTTACCGTTTTACACACCAAGAAGGCACGCCATCACAACACGTCTATTTAGACAGTCAAGGACGAGAGGTTGCGACCGCGATTGATGGGTTTAATGCGCGTAGACGTTACACGCAACAACGCTATGATGCCCGTGGTCAACTCATAAGCGAGACGCTTCCTAGTTTTAGTAGCAGCGGCGGCAGTGCAACAACGTACGCCTACGACCGTTTAGGCCGTATGACGCAAAAAACGATGCCTGCCAGCAGCGGCTCCATTGTGGTGACTTACACACACAATGGTCATGAGACGACGATTAATGCATCGCACGGAGCTCAGTTGTCGATGTCGCGGACGTTAGCGAGTGACGGTAAGTTAATGCAAACCGTCGATAGTATGGGCGGTGTTACACGCTATGCGTATGATAGTCGTGGGAATACGGTAACCATTGAAGATGTACAGCAAAATATCACCTATGCCAGCTATGACGGGCTGGGGAATAAGCTTTTCGTAGATGATCCTAATCTTGGTCGAGTAAACTATACCTATACCGGTTTTGGTGAAGTTAAAATGGTGACTAAAGCCAATGGTGAAAGTATTACCTATCGCTACGACGGACTTGGCCGCGTCACTCGTGAGGCTTCATCAACGGAGGGGGTGGCAATGTTCACATACGACAGTCAACCCAACGGTATAGGTTTACCGGCTGAGCAATCCCGCGCGGGCCATGAAGTGGTGTTCCATTACGACGCCTATGGCCGCGAGGTTGGTAAAACCATCACGATAGACGGTGATGTCTACCAAGTGGCAACTGAGTACGATAGTCGACTCGGGCGGGTGAAAGCGCGGATGTTAGCCAGTGGTATTAAGTTGGCGTATGGGTATGACAGTCGCGGGTACCTTTTGCACTTGCGCAATGCGCAATCGGACTTTAGCTATCAAGATGTAGAAAGCCATGATGCGCTGGGGAATATCACGTTGCAGCGCTATAACAGTGGCACATTGACGGCAAGCGCAAGCTACAGCGCAAGCGGCCAAATACAATCGATAGTTGCGAGCAGTGCGTTAGCAGGCGCGGTGCACGAGCTGAACTATAGCTATGGTGATTTTGATAATCTAAGTCAGCACCAAGTGGTGTACGCCTATGGCATGAAGCAAAGCACCGAGAGCTACAGTTACGACAGCTTGCAACGCTTGGTGAGTGCGACGCGGGTGTTCAGTAACGAGCCGGTGCCAGATACCACCGTGAACTACGCGTATGATGCGGCGGGGAACTTGTTGGAGAAGAGCGACTACGCCACTGCGCTTTACTACGGCACCAGCAACGGCGGTGCGGCGAACAGTAATGCGGGGCCGCATGCGGTGTCGCGGGCGGTGTTGCTCGATGGTAGCACGCGCACCTATAACTACGATGCTGCCGGGCAGCGAATTAGTGGTAATGGGGTGACGCTGAGCTACACGGCCTCGGGTAAACCTAAACGTATTAGCACTGGCAGTGGTGTGGTGGAGTTCTTCTACGCCGCCAATGGCGAGCGTTACAAGAAGGTGAGTACGACCGGCGGTAGCACGCGCACCACGCACTACGTCGACGGTGACGTGGAAGTTGAACTGACGAGCACGGACACGGTCACACGCACAGATATTGCCGGTGTGGCACTCGTCCGGCGTAGTGAGACCGCCAGCACCAGCAGTCATAGCCTACGCTACGTGCTGCGCGACCGCCTCGGCTCGGTGGTGACACTCACCGACGCGTTAAATCAAGTGCAGGAGCATCGCAGCTTTGATGCCTTTGGCAAACCGCGCTATGGTGGCATGGTGGAGGGCAATGGAACGCTCACGAGCCTAACCCAGGGCGCACCGTTTACGCCGCGCGGCTTTACCGGGCATGAGCACATTGATGGCGCCAAGCTCATCCACATGAATGGTCGTGGCTATGACTATCAGCTGGGCCGCTTTTTAAGCGTTGATCCGTTTATTCAAGCGCCGGCGAACAGCCAAAGCCACAACCCATACAGCTACATCATGAACAATCCACTGGCGGGTAACGACCCGAGCGGTTATCGTTGGTGTGGTGCTGGGTCGCTTGAGAAAGCGGCGTGTGGTAACGAGCAGAAACCGAAACGCCGTGACGCAGGCAGTGTTGGCCGACGTGCTGCTGAAACCATCTGGATCAACGGCGGTCCAGCGGTTACCAACGGCGCGCGGCATAGCCCTCGCAGCGTCGCCACGGGTGAGCAGGAGCGAGAGGCAATTGGTGGTCCTGGGGAGGTTGGTACCAATGTAGATGGTGACTCTAAGTTTGTTGATAACTTTATCAAAAACCATGTAAACCACACTACGGAAGATATTTCATCGGATACGGATATTAAATCCCCCGTCCCTGATGAAGTTAGAACGGCATTAATTGAATTAAGTGGTCACAAGACAGGACGAGCACTGCTGGAGCACTTCGTAAAATCAGGCACAAAACTTGATTTAGTAGATACAACGTTCACTCGCACTAAGAAAAATGGAACGCTTGGTTTCGCCTTTATGGCCGATTATGGTGAGGACTCAGAATTTCCCGATACGGTATATTACACTCGAAACCTTGCTGCGTTTAGGTCGCATGTCGCTAAAAATAACCCGTTTATGCTAGGTAGCGTGGTTAATTCAATGTCAATGGATGTTTTGCTCGCCCAAGAGTTGGGTCACACAAGGGCGGGTAATCAATTTGGGGTCAATGGAACCAATACATATACAGAAATAGTTCCACACTCTTTAGTTGAAAATAGGTATAGGGCCGAGCGAGGCTTACCGATAAGGCGTTCATATTTTAAGAAAGATGATATGCACAACTATATGAACTCAATTAAATAAGGTGGCAGAAATGTTGCGATTTATATTCATACTCTTAATAGCATTTACATTGCAAGCTAATGCAGATACGAAAGAGGAAGCTCTGCATCAGCAAGCTATTGGAAAGCAGCGCATAGCGTTAACTGTTCGTTATTTTGATGGCGACACTCTAACTATTTTAATACCAAAAAGTGAATGGGTTCGATTCCTGTACAAAGCAACAGGCATTAACACAAAAAACCGAAGTAACTATGGGGAACTTACTGCTATCATTCATAATGATGGTGTATATGATTTAAACCTATTGCAACTTGATAAGAAGCTTGGTCAGCAAAATGTACTGAAATTGAAAGTGGGCCTTAATCGCTATTTGACAATCCCTATTTCTCACGAAATGCTAGGTTATACAAGTTTTGACGATTTCAAGGTGCATAACTTTATATGCTCAGACCTTGAGTCAAAGACTGAATTTGAATGCAAATTGAAGGCTGACTCATTCATCAATATTCAACATGCGGCATATATTATGGCTACCAATGGCTATCTAGTTAATGCTCAGGGGTACTTAGATTTTTCGAACGTAAGTTTTTTGGGTAGGTATTAATTAGTATTGGTGGCCTGTCGAAACGTTAGGCCGCCATCACAGTTCCACACCTACTTCAGCATTACTAGCAATCATCACCATCTCCAAAACACTCCCATTTTCGGTTATAATCGGGGAAAGTTAACGGAGCTGACCTTTCCCCTGAAATAACACCATATTTTCAATGAGATTTCAGTTTTTATGCCACCTGTTTTGCGTATTCAACTGGCGGTAAATAATTCAGTGAACTGTGTGGTCGTTCTTCGTTGTAATGCCGCTGCCACTGTTCAATATCGTAACGTGCTTCATCCAAAGTTCTGAACCAGTGCTGATTCAAGCATTCGTTTCTAAACTTGCCGTTCAAGCTTTCCACAAATGCATTCTGTGTCGGCTTACCAGGCTGAATAAAGCTCAGCCGGACGCCTTTTGTCTTGCTCCAGAAGAACATCGCCTTGCTGGTAAACTCGGTGCCGTTGTCGCAGACAATTGAGTCCGGTCGGTTACGAGTCTCGATGATTTGCGATAAAAATCGCGCCACTTGTTGTCCTGAAATGGATACCGAGATCAACTGGCCAACTATTTCGCGGCTAAAGTCATCAACAATATTCAGAACCCGAAAACGACGCCCGTTGGCTAATTGGTCGGAAACAAAGTCCATCGACCAGCGTTGATTCACCGCGGTTGGCGCATCCATGACGGCGCGTGGGCGTGTCAGCTTCTTGCGTTTCTTTGTGCGCACTTGAAGGCCTTGCTCCGTATATAAACGATACGTCCGCTTCTTGTTTTTAACTAATCCCTCGCGCTTCAGAAGACCGTGCAGCATCAAGTACCCGTACCGCGGATATTCAATTGCAAGCTCCTTTAAACGAGCCGTAACAGGCTCATCTTGGCGCTTTTTAGGCTGATATCGATAAGCGGTTCGACTCAGCCCGACCAACTTGCACGCAAGGCGCTCACTAAATTTAAAGGTGGCTACTAAGTGCGTAACCACAAGCTTTTTGCTGGCGGGCTTTACCACTTTTTTGACACGACATCCTTCAAGGCTTCCGTCTCAAGCATTTTCTCCGCAAGGAGCTTCTTCAGCTTAGTGTTCTCAGCTTCAAGCTCGCGCAACCGCTTCGCTTCGTTGACTTCCATACCAGCATACTTACTGCGCCAGTTATAAAAAGTCCCGTTTGATATTCCTAGGCGACGGCAAATGTCTTCAACCTTAGCACCGGCCTCATGCTCTTTGATGACCTTGATAATTTGTTCTTCGCTGTAACGTTTTTTCATATTGAGATCTCCACTTGACCCATTTTAATGGAAATCTCATCGATGTCATGGTTCTATTCTTGGGGGAGACGTCACAGCGCGAACGCGTAAAAACGACCATTAATGGCACAAGTACATATGAAATTGATAAAGTGTACGAAGAGACCGTCAGTGGTAGTTGGAAAGTTTATTTAGATGATTTTGCAATTATTAGTTTTAGTCAGGAGAGTGGGTACCGAATAAGTTATCTTCATAAGGACCGCTTAGGAAGTGCTCTCACGTTTAGTGACGATCAAGGACAGGTTGTTGGCCGACGGCATTATGATGCATTTGGTAAACCGCGGACAATGGGAGGGCAGCAGATGGAGCCGGGCTATCGCCCTCGTCTAGCGAACGTTATGGCGTTTGGTGGGATCGAGAACATAGCTCTCACGCGACGTGGTTTTACGGACCATCTTCACTTGGATGAGCTAGAGCTAATTCATATGAACGGGCGGGTGTATGATTATAA
>NZ_AUHL01000013.1 GCF_000423165.1 Pseudidiomarina sediminum DSM 21906
CGTACAGTAGGCGCAGGCGTAGTATCTAAGATCTTAGATTAATACGTCGTGTTGCACTGACGCATTTGAAAAGGGAGCTTCGGCTCCCTTTTTTGTTGGGACGTCGTTATTCGTTATTCGATCGCTACGCTTGTCGTTATTTGTGTGTCGCTTCGATTAACGAATAACGAATAACGATTAACGAGTAACGAATAAAGCGTAACGCTCTTGTTTTCACAGGCTTGATCGGTATAATACGGCGTCCGTTTCTGTAAGATAAGCAGAACCCTGCAGGGGTGTAGTTCCAATTGGTAGAACAGCGGTCTCCAAAACCGACGGTTGGGGGTTCGAATCCCTCCACCCCTGCCACATTAAAACGCTATTCGTTAATCGTTATCCGTTAGGGGAAAGCCCGGTAAGCGTTTTGCTTTTAACGAATAGCGATTAGCGAATAACGATTAACGGTTTTTTCAAAAACAGGATTTGATAATGAGTGCTACTTCCGAAACGCAAAGCAGTTCATTTGATAGCATTAAGTGGGTTCTTGCTATTGCGCTTTTAGCTGCCGCTGTAGTGGGTAACTACTACTACGGTGAGACAGTTTCAGTATTGTATCGTGCGATTGCTGTGGTATTGCTAGTTGCTATCGCAGGTGTGGTCGCGGGTATGACGGACAAAGGTCGTCGTTTCCGTAGCTTCGCAAAAGAAAGCCGTACTGAAGTTCGTCGAGTTGTGTGGCCAACGCGTCAGGAAGCAACTCAAACAACCATTATCGTTGTTGTAGCAACAGCTATTGTCTCATTGATTCTGTGGGGCATGGATGCGATTCTAGTACGTGTTGTAGGTTTCTTCACCGGACTGGAGTTTTAAATCATGACTGAATTAAAGAAACGCTGGTATGTTGTGCAAGCCTTCTCAGGCTTCGAGTCACGTGTCGCCCAGTCGCTACGTGAGCACATCAAAATGCACGGCATGGAAGACAAGTTTGGTGAAGTGCTGGTTCCGACCGAAGAAGTCGTTGAAATGAAAGCTGGCCAGCGCCGCAAGAGCGAGCGCAAATTCTTCCCAGGCTACGTACTTGTCGAAATGGCCATGGATGATGAATCATGGCACTTAGTGAAAAGTATTCCACGCGTTTTAGGCTTTATTGGTGGTAAGCAAGATCGCCCAACGCCAATCACTCAAAAAGAAGCTGATGCTATCTTGAACCGCTTGCAAGAATCGGTTGATAAGCCGAAGCCGAAGACCTTGTTCGAGCCAGGTGAAGTGGTGCGTGTTAATGATGGTCCGTTTGCTGACTTTAACGGTACCGTTGAAAGCGTAGATTACGAGAAGAGCCGCTTGACCGTGTCAGTGTCTATCTTCGGCCGCGCAACGCCAGTAGAGCTTGAGTTCGGCCAAGTCGAAAAAGCTTAATTTCGTTATTCGTTAGTCGAACGCTGCGCTTGTCGTTATTCGAAGGAGCGCTTACGCTTTTAACGAATAACGAATAACGAATAACGAATAACGAATAACGAAGAACGAATATAATGGCGGACGTTTTTTGTTCGTCTTGTATTGCATTGGGATGCGAATTTGGCTATAATTCGCCTCCTTTTTTACGTCGGGGAGCCGTTAGAGTAAGTCGCCCCTTGGTTTCATTTGTATTGAAAGATACGTGGAATTAAAGACTTACGAGGCGTTTGACCCAAACCAAGAGGTATATCACATGGCTAAGAAAGTTAGCGCTATCATCAAGCTGCAAGTTGCAGCTGGTGCAGCAAACCCGTCACCTCCTGTTGGTCCAGCACTTGGTCAACACGGTGTGAACATCATGGAATTCTGTAAAGCATTCAACGCTCAAACTGACCAGCTTGAAAAAGGCGCGCCAGTTCCTGTTGAAATTACAGTTTTCGAAGACCGTTCTTTCACGTTCATCACTAAAACTCCTCCAGCTGCGTTCTTGTTGAAGAAAGCTGCAGGTATTAAGAGTGGTTCAGGTCGTCCAAACACTGAAAAAGTAGGTACTGTTACCCGCGCTCAGTTGGAAGAAATTGCTAAGGTTAAAGAGCCAGATTTAACAGCGGCTGACCTTGATGCAGCAGTACGTACTATCGCCGGTTCAGCTCGCGCGATGGGCCTGAATGTGGAGGGTCTGTAAGATGGCTAAATTGACAAAACGTGCACGTTTGATCCGTGAGAAAGTTGAAGTTCGTGACTACGAAATCAACGAAGCGATCACGTTGTTAAAAGAATTAGCAACTGCAAAATTCAAAGAAAGCGTTGATGTTTCAGTAAACTTGGGTATCGACGCTCGTAAATCTGACCAAAACGTTCGTGGCGCAACTGTGTTGCCAAACGGTACAGGTCGTGACGTTCGCGTAGCAGTGTTCACTAGCGGCGCAAACGTTGAGAAAGCTAAAGAAGCCGGTGCTGACATCGTTGGTATGGAAGATTTAGCTGAGCAAGTTAAGAAAGGTGAAATGAACTTCGACGTGGTCGTAGCTTCACCTGACGCGATGCGTGTTGTTGGTCAGTTGGGTCAAATCCTTGGTCCACGTGGTTTGATGCCAAACCCTAAGACTGGCACCGTAACGCCAGACGTTGCTACTGCGGTTCAAAACGCAAAAGCTGGTCAGGTACGTTATCGCAACGATAAAGCGGGTATCATCCACGCTACTATCGGTAAAGTTGACTTCGACAACGATAAGTTGAAAGAGAACTTAGAAGCATTGTTGGCTGCATTGAAGAAAGCGAAGCCTTCTTCAGCAAAAGGTCAGTACATCAAGAAAGTTAGCTTATCAACTACTATGGGCGCTGGCGTTGCCATCGACCAAGGTTCGTTGACGATTTAAGGTTTGTGGGTTGGAGCTGCCACTTCAGTGTTGAAGCTAAGTGAAAGTGGCTCCCGTCCAAGACCGCAGGTGTATCGCGGTAGTTTCTGAGAAGAAACGTAGCGACACTTAATTTCCTGCGCAGATGGTGAAATCCGACTCAGACTCTCTGGGTAAGAGATTCACCGTGACAACGTGGTAGATGCTGTTCTGGTCTACCTATGTGTAACGATAGTTCGCGGCTTTGCCAAGAACTAAAAGAAGAGGTGATATCAGTGGCACTAGGTTTAGCGGGTAAAAAGGCAATCGTTAAAGAAGTTAACGAAGTTGCTACCAACGCTCTATCCGTCGCTGTTGCTGAGTATCGCGGTATGGAAGTTGCGGACATGACCGTACTTCGCCGTCAAGCCCGTGAGCAAGGTGTATATCTGAAGGTTATTCGGAATACCCTAGCGAAGCGTGCGTTTGAAGGTACGAAGTTCGCGGACATGGATGAAGCACTTAAAGGTCCACTTGTTTACGGCTTTTCTTTGGAAGCTCCAGGCGCCTCAGCGCGTTTGTTCAAAGATTTCGCTAAAGAGAACAAGCACCTTAAAGTAACTGCTCTATCTCTCGGTAGCGGGCTGATGGGCGCAGATAAGCTTGATGCAGTAGCATCTCTTCCGACGCGTGACGAAGCATTGGCGAAATTGCTGGCCACCTTCAAGGCACCTGTTAGTAAGTTCGTTCGTACTATTAACGAAGTACCTACTAAGTTTGTGCGTGTGTTGGCGGCAATTAAAGACGCTAAATAGAAGCGGTTTTATTAACCAATTTTTTGTAAATTTTAACCCAGGAGTTTAGAGTTATGGCTCTTACTAAAGAAGATATCTTGAATGCAATCGCTGAAATGCCAGTAATGGAACTGGTTGAGTTGATTGAAGCTGCAGAAGAAAAATTCGGTGTTGACGCATCTGCTGCTGTTGCAGTAGCTGCTGGCCCAGCTGCAGGCGGCGACGCTGCTGCAGAAGAGAAAACTGAATTCGACGTAATCTTGAAATCAGCTGGTTCAAACAAAGTTGGCGCGATCAAAGCAGTTCGCGGCGCAACTGGTCTTGGCCTGAAAGAAGCGAAAGCTATGGTTGAGTCTGCACCTGTTGCTGTTAAAGAAGGCATCAGCAAAGACGAAGCTGAAGAATTGAAGAAGCAGCTTGAAGAAGCTGGTGCAGAAGTTGAAGTTAAATAAGCAACTGCACACAAAAAACTTGGCCGTTTAGGCCTGGGCCTGGTGACTTTTTGAGTCACCAGGCTTTTTGCGCTGTTAAGCATGTATCATTTTTGCCCGTTATTGGGGTGCATGCTCGCGGTGACAAAAACGGGAACGACAAGCTGTCAAAAGTTTGTTTTTAATCATCGACTCCCCGGTGGTTAGGGTCATCAATCAGCTAGCTGAGGAACCCCATGGCGTACTCCTACTCTGAGAAAAAACGTATTCGCAAGGATTTTGGTAAGCGACCTCATGTACTTGAAGTACCTTACTTGTTGTCAATCCAATTAGATTCTTTCAAAAAATTTATTGAGCTGGATCCAGAAGGCAATAATGGCCTGGAAGCAGCTTTCCGCTCAGTATTCCCGATTGCCGCTTATTCAGGTAATTCGGAACTGCAGTACGTGAGCTACCATCTTGGTGAGCCAGTATTTGACGTACAAGAATGTCAAATTCGTGGTATCACTTACTCTGCTCCGCTGCGCGTCAAACTGCGTCTTGTGCTTTATGATAAAGAAGCAGCTGCAGGCACAGTTAAAGACATGCGCGAGCAAGAAGTCTACATGGGTGAGATCCCATTGATGACCGAAAACGGTACCTTTGTTATCAATGGTACTGAACGTGTTATCGTTTCTCAGCTACACCGTTCGCCGGGCGTGTTCTTTGACCATGACAAAGGTAAGACGCACTCTTCGGGCAAGGTACTTTATAACGCACGCGTGATTCCATATCGTGGTTCATGGTTGGATTTCGAATTCGATCCGAAAGACAACGTATTCGTGCGTATTGACCGTCGCCGGAAGTTGCCAGCGTCAATCATTCTACGTGCGCTTGAGTACAGCACTGAAGAAATCCTTGGTATGTTCTTCGAAACCACTTACTTCCAGTTCCGTGGTAAGAAGATTTTCATGCAATTGGTACCTGAGCGTCTACGTGGTGAAACCGCGAAGTTTGATATTAAGAACGATGATGGCGACGTGATCGTTGAAAAAGGCCGCCGTATTACTGCGCGCCATATCAAGCAAATTGAAAACTTGAACCAACCAGAAATGGAAGTACCACTTGAGTACTTGGTTGGTAAAGTATTGGCGAAAGACCAAATCGATAAAAAAACTGGCGAAGTCATCGCAGCAGCTAACGCTGAGCTAACGCTCGAGTTACTTGCTGAGTTGCGTGAAGCTGGCTTTAAGAAATTCGAAACCTTGTTCGTGAACGACCTTGATCATGGTCCGTACATGAGCGAAACCTTGCGCATTGATCCAAGCAGTAACCGCTTGGAAGCCTTGGTTGAAATCTATCGCATGATGCGTCCGGGCGAGCCGCCAACAAAAGAAGCAGCTGAAGCCTTGTTCGACAACTTATTCTTCAGCGATGACCGTTATGACTTATCTGCGGTAGGTCGTATGAAGTTCAACCGTCGCCTTGGTCGTGAAGAGTTGACTGGTCCTGGTACGTTAGAGAACCAAGACATCATCGATGTGATGCGTAAGCTGATCGAAATCCGTAACGGTGTTGACGAAGTGGACGATATCGACCACTTGGGTAACCGTCGTATTCGTTCTGTTGGTGAAATGGCCGAAAACCAGTTCCGTGTAGGTCTTGTCCGTGTTGAGCGTGCTGTCAAAGAACGTTTGAGCTTGGGCGACTTAGACAACGTTATGCCACAAGACTTGATTAACGCGAAGCCAATCAGTGCTGCCGTGAAAGAGTTCTTTGGTTCAAGCCAGTTGTCACAGTTTATGGACCAAAACAACCCGTTGTCAGAAGTAACGCATAAGCGTCGTATTTCTGCCTTAGGTCCGGGCGGTTTGACCCGTGAGCGTGCGGGCTTTGAGGTGCGTGACGTACATCCAACGCACTATGGTCGTGTGTGTCCAATCGAAACGCCTGAAGGTCCAAACATCGGTCTTATCAACTCGTTGTCGACGTTCGCACGTACCAATGAGTATGGCTTCTTAGAAACTCCGTATCGTCGTATCGACAACGGCGTAATCACTGATGATGTCGATTATTTGTCAGCGATTGAAGAAGGCCAATACGTTATCGCGCAGGCGAACGTAGCTTTGAACGACAAAGGTGAGTTGATTGAAGACTTAGTTCCTTGTCGTTATAAGAACGAATTTACCTTGATGTCGAAAGAGCAAGTTCAGTATATGGACGTTGCTCCACAGCAGATCGTATCGATCGCGGCAAGCTTGATCCCGTTCCTTGAACACGATGATGCTAACCGTGCTTTGATGGGTTCGAACATGCAACGTCAAGCAGTACCAACCTTACGTGCTGATAAGCCGTTGGTAGGTACCGGTATTGAGCGTACTGTAGCTGTTGACTCTGGTGTAACTGTCGTTGCCAAGCGTGGCGGTGTCGTCGATAAAGTCGATGCTGGTCGTATTGTAGTGAAGGTTAATGAAGATGAAATGGTACCTGGTGAAGCGGGTATCGATATCTACAACCTGATCAAGTATACCCGCTCGAACCAGAATACCTGTATTAACCAGACACCAAACGTGAATGTTGGTGAGCCGGTAATGCGTGGTGATGTTTTGGCAGATGGTCCGTCAACCGACATGGGTGACTTGGCACTAGGTCAAAACTTGCGCGTCGCGTTTATGCCTTGGAACGGTTACAACTTCGAGGATTCAATTTTGATCTCGGAGCGTGTGGTGCAAGAAGATCGCTTGACCACCATCCACATCCAAGAGCTCAGCTGTGTTGCACGTGACACTAAGCTTGGTGCTGAAGAAATCAGTGCTGATATTCCGAACGTCGGTGAGTCTGCGTTGAACAAACTTGACGAATCAGGTGTTGTTTACGTAGGTGCTGAAGTGAGCGGCGGTGATATTCTTGTGGGTAAAGTGACGCCTAAAGGTGAAACGCAATTGACCCCAGAAGAGAAGCTTCTGCGTGCTATCTTCGGTGAGAAAGCATCGGATGTGAAAGACAGTTCATTGCGCGTGCCAAACGGTGTGACGGGTACTGTCATCGATATTCAAGTCTTTACCCGTGATGGGGTTGAGAAAGACAAGCGCGCAATTGACATTGAAAACATGCAATTGGCGCAAGTTAAGAAAGACTTGACCGATGAATTCAAGATCCTTGAACGCGGTATCTTTGAGCGTGCGCGTAGCTTGTTGTTGGCGAACGGTTTTGACGAGTCAAAACTTGCTGGTCTTGACCAAGGTAAGTGGTTAACACAGAACCTTAAGAGTGAAGATGCACAACAGCAGCTTGAACAAATCGCTGAGCAGTACGAAGAACTTCGCACTGACTTCGACAATAAGTTTGAGAACAAGCGTCGTAAAATCACTCAAGGTGATGACCTTGCGCCAGGCGTATTGAAGATTGTCAAAGTGTACTTGGCGGTTCGCCGTCGTATCGCACCAGGTGATAAGTTAGCTGGTCGTCACGGTAACAAAGGTGTTATCTCAACCATCGTTCCTGTGGAAGATATGCCACATGACGCAGAAGGTAACCCAGTCGATATCGTACTTAACCCGTTGGGCGTACCATCGCGTATGAACATCGGTCAGATCCTCGAAACGCACCTTGGTTTGGCGGCACGTGGTATCGGTACCAAGATCGAAAAAATGATGAAGCATCAGGCCGAAATCGCTGAAATGCGCGAGTTCTTACAAAAGGTTTATGACCTAGGTGAGACGCGCCAAGAAGTTAATTTGGCTGACTTCAGTGATGACGAAGTGATGCGTCTTGCGCACAACTTGAAGAAAGGTTTGCCAACGGCAACCCCAGTATTCGATGGTGCCATTGAAAGTGAAATTAAAGAACTCCTGAAACTAGGTGACTTACCTGAGTCAGGTCAGATCACTTTGTGGGACGGACGTACTGGTGAACGCTTCGAGCGTGACGTAACTGTCGGTTACATGTACATGCTTAAGCTCAACCACTTGGTTGACGATAAGATGCACGCCCGTTCAACCGGTTCGTACAGCTTGGTTACTCAGCAGCCGCTGGGTGGTAAAGCACAGTTCGGTGGCCAGCGCTTCGGTGAGATGGAAGTGTGGGCATTGGAAGCATACGGTGCAGCTTACACCTTGCAAGAAATGTTAACGGTGAAATCGGACGACGTGAATGGTCGTACGAAGATGTACAAGAACATCGTTGATAACGACTTGCGCATGGAAGCTGGTATGCCGGAATCCTTCAACGTATTGCTGAAGGAGATCCGCTCGCTAGGTATCAACATTGAGTTGGACCAAGACTGAGACCACACCGGACGCTAATTGCCAGGAGATAAATCGTGAAAGACTTATTAAAGTTTTTGAAGCCGTTAAACCAGACTGAAGAGTTCGATGCGATTCGCATCGGACTTGCTTCTCCGGACATGATCCGTAGCTGGTCTTTCGGTGAAGTTAAAAAACCAGAAACGATCAACTACCGTACTTTCAAACCTGAGCGCGACGGCTTGTTCTGTGCGCGTATCTTTGGTCCGGTGAAAGATTACGAATGTTTGTGTGGTAAATACAAGCGTTTGAAGCACCGTGGTGTGATCTGTGAGAAGTGTGGCGTAGAAGTTACCTTGACCAAAGTACGTCGTGAGCGTATGGGTCACATCGAACTTGCTAGCCCAGTTGCGCACATCTGGTTCTTAAAATCATTGCCAAGCCGTATCGGTTTGATGCTTGATATGACCTTGCGTGATATCGAGCGTGTACTTTATTTCGAATCATACGTTGTCACTGAAGGCGGCATGACGTCGCTTGAACGTGGTCAAATCTTGACGGAAGAAGAGTACCTTGACTCACTCGAAGAGCACGGTGACGAGTTTGAAGCGAAGATGGGTGCAGAAGCTGTACTTAGCTTATTGCATCACATTGATATTGAAGGTGATATCAAGCAGCTTCGTGAAGAATTGCCAGAAACCAACTCTGAAACCAAGCGTAAGAAAATCAGCAAGCGCTTGAAGTTGCTCGAGTCATTCCATCAGTCAGGTAATAAGCCTGAGTGGATGATCTTAAAAGTGCTCCCAGTGCTGCCACCAGACTTGCGTCCGTTGGTACCACTTGATGGTGGCCGCTTTGCAACCTCAGATTTGAACGATCTTTATCGTCGTGTAATTAACCGTAACAACCGTTTGAAGCGTTTGTTAGACCTTGCTGCACCGGACATCATTGTTCGTAACGAAAAGCGTATGTTGCAAGAAGCGGTAGATGCTTTGCTTGATAACGGTCGTCGCGGTCGTGCGATTACCGGTACAAATAAACGTCCATTGAAATCGCTTGCGGACATGATCAAAGGTAAACAAGGTCGTTTCCGTCAGAACTTGCTTGGTAAGCGTGTTGACTACTCAGGTCGTTCGGTAATCACCGTAGGTCCTAAATTACGTCTTCACCAGTGTGGTTTACCTAAGAAAATGGCGTTGGAACTGTTCAAGCCATTTATCTACGGTAAGCTTGAAGGCCGAGGTTTGGCGACCACGATCAAAGCTGCGAAGAAGATGGTTGAGCGCGAGATCCCAGAAGTATGGGACGTGCTTGATGAAGTCATCAAAGAACACCCAGTACTTTTGAACCGTGCACCAACCTTGCACCGTTTGGGTATCCAGGCGTTCGAACCTGTTTTGATCGAAGGTAAAGCGATCCAGCTTCACCCGTTGGTTTGTGCGGCCTATAACGCCGACTTCGACGGTGACCAAATGGCGGTTCACTTACCATTGACGTTGGAAGCTCAGCTCGAAGCGCGTGCTTTGATGATGTCGACCAACAACATTCTTTCACCAGCAAGTGGCGACCCGATCATCGTTCCTTCACAGGACGTTGTACTTGGTCTCTACTACATGACGCGTGAGAAAGTTAACGCGAAAGGTGAAGGCATGATCTTCAAAAACGCCAAGGAAGCTGAAAAAGCTTACCGCTCAGGCGCAGCAGAATTGCATGCGCGTGTGAAAGTGCGTTTGCAAGAAGTCGTCATCAGTGAAGACGGTGAACGAACCAACACCAGTACCATTTATGACACGACTGTAGGCCGTGGTATTTTGTCGTTGATTCTGCCTGAAGGTATGCCGTTTGACATGATCAACCAAGCGATGGGTAAGAAACAAATCAGTCGCTTGTTGAATCGTTCATACCGTGACTTAGGCTTGAAGCCGACGGTTATCTTTGCTGACCAAATCATGTATACCGGTTTCCATTACGCAATGGTGGCAGGTGCGTCGGTAGGTATCGACGACATGGTTATCCCTGATGCGAAGAAAGATATTATCGCTGCTGCAGAAGAAGAAGTTGCTGAAATTCAAGAACAGTTTGAGCAAGGTCTTGTAACTGCTGGTGAGAAATACAACAAAGTCATCGATATTTGGTCAACCGCCAACGAGAAAGTTTCTAAAGCAATGATGGAAAACCTCTCGAAGGAAATCGTGATCAACCGTGACGGTGAAGAAGAAGAGCAAGACTCGTTTAACTCTGTCTACATGATGGCCGACTCGGGCGCTCGTGGTAGTGCTGCTCAGATTCGTCAGTTAGCCGGTATGCGTGGTTTGATGGCGAAGCCAGATGGCTCAATCATCGAAACGCCAATCGTTGCGAACTTCCGTGAAGGTTTGAACGTACTTCAGTACTTCATCTCAACTCACGGTGCACGTAAAGGTTTGGCCGATACCGCATTGAAGACAGCGAACTCGGGTTACTTGACCCGTCGTTTGGTTGACGTAGCACAAGACGTGGTCATCGTTGAAGATGACTGTGGTACGCACGATGGCCTCTTTATCAAGCCGTTGATCGAAGGTGGTGACGTTGTAGAACCACTACGTGAGCGTGTACTTGGTCGTGTGGTCTGTGATGATGTTCTTGTTCCAGGTTCAGATGACGTGCTTATTGCGCGTAACACGCTTCTTGATGAGAAGATGTGTGACCTGTTAGAACAAAACTCAATCGACGAAGTTAAAGTTCGCTCGGTCATTACCTGTGACACAGACTTCGGTGTTTGTGCGCACTGTTATGGTCGTGATTTGGCGCGTGGCCACATTGTTAACCAAGGTGAAGCAGTTGGTGTTATCGCTGCCCAATCGATTGGTGAGCCTGGCACACAGTTAACCATGCGTACCTTCCACATCGGTGGTGCGGCATCGCGTGACTCTGCAGCCAACAGCGTACAAGTGAAAAACAACGGTACCTTGAAGTTACACAACGCCAAGTACGTTGAAAACACTGACGGCCATATCGTTATCACCTCACGTTCAACAGAGTTGACCTTGATTGATGAGTTCGGTCGTGAGCGCGAGCGTTACAAAGTACCTTACGGTGCTGTGTTGAAGAAAAACGAAGGTGATACAGTTGAAGGCGGCGAAATTGTTGCCAACTGGGACCCGCACACGCACCCGATTATTACCGAGGTAGCAGGTCGTCTGAAGTTCGTTGACTTGATTGACGGCGTAACCATGACGCGTCAAACGGACGAGCTGACCGGTCTTTCGAGCATCGTTGTACTTGAAACAGGTCAACGTACCAGCGCTGGTAAAGACATGCGTCCAATGGTTAAGTTGGTCGACGAGAAAGGTAACGACGTTAACATCGTTGGTACCGATATGCCTGCGCAGTACTTCTTGCCAGGTAACGCGATCATCAACCTTGAAGATAACGCGGAAGTGAAAGTAGGTGATACGGTTGCACGTATTCCACAAGAAGGTTCAAAAACACGCGATATTACCGGTGGTTTGCCGCGCGTTGCCGACTTGTTCGAAGCGCGTCGTCCGAAAGAGCCTGCAATCTTGGCGGAAATCACAGGTACTGTGAGTTTCGGTAAAGAGACCAAAGGTAAGCGTCGTTTGATCATCACGCCTATGGACGGTGGTGAGCAATACGAAGAGATGATTCCTAAGTATCGTCAATTGAACATCTTCGAAGGTGAGCAAGTGGCTAAAGGTGAAGTTATCGCCGATGGTCCAGAAGCACCACACGATATCTTGCGTTTGCGTGGCGTTAGTGCCCTTGCAAACTACATCGTGAACGAAGTTCAAGAAGTTTACCGTCTACAGGGCGTTAAGATTAACGATAAGCACATCGAAACGATCGTTCGTCAGATGTTGCGTAAAGCGATTATCTTAAGCCCAGGTGAGACTGAACTGCTTGAAGGCGAAATGATGGAGTTGTCAGAAGTGCTTGCGGCCAACGCTGAAGCGGAAGCCAATGGTAAAATGCCAGCGACTTACGAACGTCAGTTGTTAGGTATCACCAAAGCATCACTTTCAACTGAATCGTTTATCTCAGCTGCATCGTTCCAAGAAACGACGCGAGTTCTGACTGAAGCTGCGGTACAAGGTAAGCAAGATCCACTACGTGGTCTGAAAGAAAACGTTATCGTGGGTCGTTTGATCCCAGCGGGTACCGGTTTCGCTTATCACCGTGAGCGTGCGCGCAAGCGTATGGAAGCATTAGCGCAAGGCGAAGTGCCTAAGCTAACTGCGGAAGAAGCAGAGCAGCAACTTGCTGATGCGTTGAACTTCGGAAACGAAGACAATGCAGCGGGTGATAACGCAGAATAAGTGTTAGCGTTTTGTAACACAAAAGGCCAGTCGGTAACTCGACTGGCTTTTTTTATTGGGCTAGGGTGTGAGGTTATTGCAGCAAGGGGTATGACTTATGAAACACTTTCTTAGCCTAGTACTATTATTTACTTTCAGTAGTCCATGTAGCGGCTACGCCAATCAGCTCGATGGCGTGTGGCGCGCTGTATTAACACCGCAACCGCAAATGCGGCTCGTGTTGGGGCTCGATATTGAAGACGGCGTGGCAACCTTCATCAGTCCGAACCAAAGCTCAAAGCGACACGCCCTCGACAGCTTTAGCTATGACGAAGGAAGCGTTAGCTTTAATGTCGACGCGTTTAACGTCACCTTCTCGGGTCAACACACGAACGATCAGATTGTTGGTGAGTTTACCCAAGGGCAAACGTTTCCACTCACTTTTCATCGACTCGATGACGACGACACCGGGCGTCTAGCCTATGAAAAGCAATATCTAGGTACACTTGAGGTGTCGGGGCAAAAGCTACCATTACGTGTCAACGTGGGTGTTACCAAAGGTGGGTTTGTTGGCACCTTGGATAGTCTTGCTCAGCAAAGTTACGGAATTCCCCTCGACGAGCTAACTATTGATGCACAGACTTTGAAGTTTTCGGCCGAAGCGCTTAGTGTGCTCTATCGAGGCGAAAGCAATGACGAAGGCGGCTACCAGGGGCTTTGGGTGCAAGGTATGCCGTATCCACTGACGTTTGCTGAAATCACGGAAGACACGCCACGGCCCGAGCTGCCGAGCTCTGAGATTGGTGACAAAGGCGGTGCTGTCGCAGTACTGACGCCGGACAATGTGGAGGTAACCTATTTCGGTACTCACGATGCGGACACTGCGTATGAAATCGGTTCGGTGTCGAAGACCTTCGTTGCCTATTTGCTTGCGCTGGCGGTACGAAATGATGAGCTAGCGCTCTCCACACCACTGGCGAAGTATTTCCCTGGAGCGCCGAGCACTATTACGCTGGAAAGTTTAGCTACGCATACCAGTGGGCTACCGCGCTTGCCGCAGAATTTGGTTGATGGGGCGGTGCAGCAGAATCCGTATGCGCACTATGACGAGGCTGCACTTCAACAAGCGCTAGCGCAGCAAAGTGTCACGCAAACATCCCATGCCTACTCGAATTATGCGGTCGGTGCACTTGGCGAAGCGCTCGCCAAAGCGCAAGGGGTATCCCTACAAACACTTATGCAGCAACGTATTTTTAAGCCCTTTGCGATGCCGCATAGCCAGTTGGCGTTAACGGCGTCGCCAGTGAATGAAGCGCTTGCAACGCCACACGATATCCAAGGGAACCGTGTCCAGCCATGGCGCTTCCAAGCTTTGGCCGGCGCAGGAGCGGTGGTCGCGACCTTACCTGATATGGTCAATTATGTGCAGCAGTTGCAACAACGTCTGCAACAGGATGACGCACTCAAGCAGCTATTGTTGACGCCTCGAGTCTCGGCGGCGGCATGTTGCCAACAAGCGTTAGGCTGGCTGTTACAAGAAGACCCTGCAGGAAAGGTATTTGCTTGGCATGCAGGGCAGACCGCAGGCTTTGTCAGTTATGTCGGATTTTACCTTGATGGCTCACGGGCGGTGGTGGTCTTAAATAACCAAGTCGCTGATGCCAGAAGTTATGCTGAGTCATTGTTAATCGACACAAAAGACTAACCCACAAGGGCTCGCGATCAGCGAGCCCAATCGTGTCAATCACCGCTTTTCCTTGACAGTCCAATTATTGACCATTAAAATTCGGCCTCCCCGTTATAGACGGGCGTTTAGCTCGTTGTATGGGGAATTGGATTTTTTCACTCTGTTGAGCGACATCAACAAAATCAGGAGTTATTAATGGCAACAGTTAATCAGCTGGTGCGCAAAGGCCGTCATAAGCCGGTTGTTAAGAGCAACGTTCCGGCACTTGAGGCTTGCCCACAGAAACGCGGTGTATGTACCCGTGTTTATACAACCACCCCGAAAAAGCCAAACTCAGCGCTACGTAAAGTATGTCGTGTGCGTTTGACTAATGGTTACGAAGTTTCTTCGTACATCGGTGGTGAAGGTCACAACTTGCAAGAGCACTCTGTCGTATTGATTCGCGGCGGTCGTGTAAAAGACTTGCCAGGTGTTCGTTATCACACAGTGCGCGGCGCGCTTGACTGTGCTGGCGTGAACGACCGTAAACAAGGCCGTTCTAAGTACGGCGCTAAGCGGCCGAAATCTTAACGGTTCTCCGTTAGTAAGGCCAAACACTGTCATTTTGTAAGTTTTGGGGAAACCCTGAATTAATCGGAGAATATTGAGATGCCTAGAAGACGCGTCATTGGTCAACGTAAAATCCTTCCGGATCCTAAGTTCGGATCAGAGTTGTTGGCTAAATTTATCAATGTCGTCATGATTGACGGCAAAAAAGCTGTCGCAGAACAAATCATTTATGGTGCTTTAGATATCTTGGCTGAAAAAACCAAGAAAGACCATTTAGAAATTTTTGAAGAAGCATTGGACAACGTTCGTCCTACAGTAGAGGTTAAGTCTCGCCGTGTTGGTGGTTCGACTTACCAGGTTCCTGTAGAAGTTCGTCCAGTGCGTCGTAATGCACTGGCTATGCGTTGGTTAGTTGATGCCGCGCGTACTCGGGGTGAAAAATCCATGGCTCAGCGCCTAGCAGGTGAAATGCTAGACGCATCAGAAAACAAAGGCTCTGCTGTGAAGAAGCGTGAAGACGTGCACCGTATGGCCGAAGCGAACAAAGCGTTCGCACATTACCGCTGGTAATAAATTCACAGTAAACCCAAAGAGGATTTTATGGCTCGTAAAACATCGATTGAGCGCTACCGTAATATTGGTATCTGTGCTCACGTAGATGCCGGTAAAACAACCACCACCGAGCGTGTTTTGTTTTACACCGGTTTATCACATAAGATCGGCGAGACGCATGACGGTACTGCTACCACAGACTGGATGGCGCAGGAGCAAGAGCGTGGTATTACTATCACCTCTGCTGCAGTAACGTCATTCTGGCGTGGTATGGATGCTCAGTTCCCAGAACACCGCATCAACATCATCGACACCCCTGGACACGTTGACTTCACTATCGAAGTAGAACGTTCTTTGCGTGTACTTGATGGTGCTGTTGTTGTGTTGTGTGGTTCTTCAGGTGTTCAGCCACAGACTGAAACCGTATGGCGCCAAGCAAACAAATATGAAGTTCCACGTATGGTTTTCGTCAACAAGATGGACCGTACTGGTGCTGATTTCTTACGTGTTGTTGGTCAAATCAAAACACGTTTGAACGCGATTCCTGTACCAATTCATTTGAATATCGGTACTGAAGAGAACTTCAAAGGCGTTGTTGACCTGGTGAAGATGAAAGCTATCAACTGGAACGAAGATGACCAGGGCATGACTTTCACTTACGAAGAGATCCCAGCGGATCTTAAAGACGAAGCTGAAGAGTTACACGCTGAATTGGTTGAAGCTGCTGCAGAAGCTAACGAAGACTTGATGAACAAGTACCTCGAAGAAGGCGAACTGACTGAAGCTGAAATCAAAGCTGGTTTGCGTGAGCGTACGTTGAACAACGAAATCGTACTTTGCTTGTGTGGTTCTGCATTTAAAAACAAAGGTGTTCAAGCTGTACTTGACGCCGTTGTTGAATACTTGCCATCACCAACTGAAGTTAAAGCCATTCGTGGTATCTTGCCTGACGAATCTGAAGGTGTTCGTAAGTCTTCTGACGACGAGCCTTTCGCAGCGTTGGCGTTTAAAATCGCGACTGACCCATTCGTGGGTACATTGACGTTCTTGCGCGTTTACTCGGGTGTATTGTCACAAGGTGACACTGTATATAACCCAGTAAAAGATAAGCGTGAGCGTATCGGTCGTATGGTTCAGATGCACGCGAACGACCGTCAAGAGATCAAAGAGATCTTGGCAGGTGACATCGCAGCTGCAATCGGCCTGAAAGACGTAACTACGGGTGACACTCTGTGTGATCCAAACAACGTTATCACGCTTGAGCGTATGGAATTCCCTGAGCCGGTAATTTCTGTTGCTGTAGAGCCAAAAACTAAAGCTGACCAAGAAAAAATGGGTATTGCTTTAGGTAAATTGGCAGCAGAAGATCCATCGTTCCGTGTGAAGACTGATGAAGAGACGGGTCAAACCATCATCTCTGGTATGGGTGAGCTTCACCTAGACATCATCGTTGACCGTATGAAGCGTGAGTTCAAAGTTGAATGTAACGTTGGTAAACCACAGGTTGCTTACCGTGAAAGCATCCGCCAAGCGGTGGAAGTTGAAGGTAAATTCGTACGTCAATCAGGTGGTCGTGGTCAGTTCGGTCACGTTTGGATCAAGCTTGAGCCAATGGACTTCGATCCTACGGATGATGAAGTACCAAACTACGAGTTCGTTAACGAAATCGTTGGTGGTGTGGTACCGAAAGAATACATCCCAGCTGTTGACAAAGGTATCCAAGAGCAAATGCAGAACGGTGTACTTGCTGGCTACCCAGTCCTTGGTATCAAAGCAACCTTGTATGATGGTTCTTACCACGATGTTGACTCGTCAGAAATGGCGTTCAAAATCGCTGGTAGCATGGCCTTCAAAAAAGGTGCATTGCAAGCAAGCCCTGCATTGCTTGAGCCAATGATGAAAGTTGAAGTTGTTACCCCTGAAGATTTCATGGGTGACGTAGTTGGTGACTTGAACCGTCGTCGCGGCATCATCGAAGGTATGGAAGATGGCGCTGGTGGTTTGAAAGAAGTTCGTGCACAAGTTCCATTATCGGAAATGTTCGGTTACGCTACTGACCTGCGTTCGCAGACTCAGGGCCGCGCATCTTACGCGATGGAATTCTTGAAGTACGCTGAAGCACCAAACAACGTTGCTGAGCAGGTTATTGCTGCTCGTCAAACGAAAAACGATTAAGTAGAGTCTGGTCCGGTTCTTCGAGGACCGGACTTTTAACTTAAGTTAAGGAAAAGTCATGTCAAAAGAAAAATTTGAACGTTCGAAACCGCACGTTAACGTAGGTACAATCGGCCACGTTGACCACGGTAAAACTACTCTGACTGCTGCAATCACTACTGTATTGGCAAAGACCTACGGTGGTTCAGCGAAAGACTTCGCAGCGATCGATAACGCTCCAGAAGAAAAAGCACGTGGTATCACCATCTCAACGTCACACGTTGAGTATGACACGCCAACGCGTCACTACGCGCACGTCGACTGTCCTGGACACGCTGACTACGTTAAAAACATGATCACTGGTGCTGCTCAGATGGACGGCGCGATCTTGGTAGTAGCGGCAACTGACGGTCCAATGCCACAAACCCGTGAGCACATCTTGTTGTCACGTCAGGTAGGTGTACCGTTCATCGTAGTCTTCATGAACAAATGTGACATGGTAGACGACGAAGAGTTGTTGGAATTGGTAGAGATGGAAGTACGTGAACTTCTATCTGAGTACGATTTCCCAGGTGACGACTTGCCAGTAATTCAAGGTTCAGCGTTGAAAGCGTTGGAAGGCGAAGAGCAGTGGGAAGCGAAAATCATCGAATTGGCAGAAGCTTTGGATACTTACATCCCAGAGCCAGAGCGTGATATCGACAAGCCGTTCATCATGCCAATCGAAGACGTATTCTCGATCTCAGGTCGTGGTACAGTAGTAACTGGTCGTGTAGAGCGCGGTATCGTTCGCACAGGTGACGAAGTAGAAATCGTAGGTATCAAAGATACCACGAAGACTACCGTAACTGGTGTAGAAATGTTCCGTAAGTTGCTTGACGAAGGTCGTGCAGGTGAGAACGTAGGTGCGTTGTTGCGTGGTACTAAGCGTGACGAAATCCAACGTGGCCAAGTATTGGCGAAGCCAGGTTCAATCACTCCACACACTAAGTTTGAAGCAGAAGTGTACGTATTGACCAAAGAAGAAGGTGGCCGTCACACGCCATTCTTCAAAGGCTACCGTCCACAGTTCTACTTCCGTACAACTGACGTAACTGGTGCAGTACAATTGCCAGAAGGCGTAGAAATGGTAATGCCAGGCGACAACTTGAAATTTGTTGTTGACTTGATTCACCCAATCGCGATGGACGAAGGTTTACGCTTCGCAATCCGTGAAGGTGGTCGTACAGTAGGCGCAGGCGTAGTATCTAAGATCTTAGATTAATACGTCGTGTTGCACTGACGCATTTGAAAAGGGAGCTTCGGCTCCCTTTTTTGTTGGGACGTCGTTATTCGTTATTCGATCGCTACGCTTGTCGTTATTTGTGTGTCGCTTCGATTAACGAATAACGAATAACGATTAACGAGTAACGAATAAAGCGTAACGCTCTTGTTTTCACAGGCTTGATCGGTATAATACGGCGTCCGTTTCTGTAAGATAAGCAGAACCCTGCAGGGGTGTAGTTCCAATTGGTAGAACAGCGGTCTCCAAAACCGACGGTTGGGGGTTCGAATCCCTCCACCCCTGCCACATTAAAACGCTATTCGTTAATCGTTATCCGTTAGGGGAAAGCCCGGTAAGCGTTTTGCTTTTAACGAATAGCGATTAGCGAATAACGATTAACGGTTTTTTCAAAAACAGGATTTGATAATGAGTGCTACTTCCGAAACGCAAAGCAGTTCATTTGATAGCATTAAGTGGGTTCTTGCTATTGCGCTTTTAGCTGCCGCTGTAGTGGGTAACTACTACTACGGTGAGACAGTTTCAGTATTGTATCGTGCGATTGCTGTGGTATTGCTAGTTGCTATCGCAGGTGTGGTCGCGGGTATGACGGACAAAGGTCGTCGTTTCCGTAGCTTCGCAAAAGAAAGCCGTACTGAAGTTCGTCGAGTTGTGTGGCCAACGCGTCAGGAAGCAACTCAAACAACCATTATCGTTGTTGTAGCAACAGCTATTGTCTCATTGATTCTGTGGGGCATGGATGCGATTCTAGTACGTGTTGTAGGTTTCTTCACCGGACTGGAGTTTTAAATCATGACTGAATTAAAGAAACGCTGGTATGTTGTGCAAGCCTTCTCAGGCTTCGAGTCACGTGTCGCCCAGTCGCTACGTGAGCACATCAAAATGCACGGCATGGAAGACAAGTTTGGTGAAGTGCTGGTTCCGACCGAAGAAGTCGTTGAAATGAAAGCTGGCCAGCGCCGCAAGAGCGAGCGCAAATTCTTCCCAGGCTACGTACTTGTCGAAATGGCCATGGATGATGAATCATGGCACTTAGTGAAAAGTATTCCACGCGTTTTAGGCTTTATTGGTGGTAAGCAAGATCGCCCAACGCCAATCACTCAAAAAGAAGCTGATGCTATCTTGAACCGCTTGCAAGAATCGGTTGATAAGCCGAAGCCGAAGACCTTGTTCGAGCCAGGTGAAGTGGTGCGTGTTAATGATGGTCCGTTTGCTGACTTTAACGGTACCGTTGAAAGCGTAGATTACGAGAAGAGCCGCTTGACCGTGTCAGTGTCTATCTTCGGCCGCGCAACGCCAGTAGAGCTTGAGTTCGGCCAAGTCGAAAAAGCTTAATTTCGTTATTCGTTAGTCGAACGCTGCGCTTGTCGTTATTCGAAGGAGCGCTTACGCTTTTAACGAATAACGAATAACGAATAACGAATAACGAA
>NZ_AUHL01000001.1 GCF_000423165.1 Pseudidiomarina sediminum DSM 21906
GTCTTCAACAACCCTTTAGAGCACTTACGTGCTAGTGAGAGCTTATCTTGAGGCTCGCTTCCCGCTTAGATGCTTTCAGCGGTTATCGATTCCGAACATAGCTACCGGGCAGTGCCACTGGCGTGACAACCCGAACACCAGAGGTTCGTTCACTCCGGTCCTCTCGTACTAGGAGCAACCCCTCTCAACTCTCAAACGCCCACGGCAGATAGGGACCGAACTGTCTCACGACGTTCTAAACCCAGCTCGCGTACCACTTTAAATGGCGAACAGCCATACCCTTGGGACCGACTACAGCCCCAGGATGTGATGAGCCGACATCGAGGTGCCAAACACCGCCGTCGATATGAACTCTTGGGCGGTATCAGCCTGTTATCCCCGGAGTACCTTTTATCCGTTGAGCGATGGCCCTTCCATACAGAACCACCGGATCACTATGACCTGCTTTCGCACCTGCTCGACGTGTCTGTCTCGCAGTTAAGCTGGCTTGTGCCATTACACTAACCGTACGATGTCCGACCGTACTTAGCCAACCTTCGTGCTCCTCCGTTACGCTTTGGGAGGAGACCGCCCCAGTCAAACTACCCACCAGGCACTGTCCTCGACCCAGATAATGGGCCTAAGTTAGAACATCAAACATACAAGGGTGGTATTTCAAGGATGGCTCCACGTCAACTAGCGCCAACGCTTCAAAGCCTCCCACCTATCCTACACATGGAGGTTCAATGTTCAGTGCCAAGCTGTAGTAAAGGTTCACGGGGTCTTTCCGTCTAGCCGCGGGTACACCGCATCTTCACGGCGATTTCAATTTCACTGAGTCTCGGGTGGAGACAGCGTGGCCATGGTTACACCATTCGTGCAGGTCGGAACTTACCCGACAAGGAATTTCGCTACCTTAGGACCGTTATAGTTACGGCCGCCGTTTACCGGGGCTTCGATCAAGAGCTTCGCATACGCTAACCCCATCAATTAACCTTCCGGCACCGGGCAGGTGTCACACCCTATACGTCATCTTTCGATTTTGCAGAGTGCTGTGTTTTTAATAAACAGTCCCAGCCACCTGGTCACTGCGGCCAGCTCCGGCTCCATCCGTGTGGATTTCACCAGCTCTGGCGTACCTTCTCCCGAAGTTACGGTACTATTTTGCCTAGTTCCTTCACCCGAGTTCTCTCAAGCGCCTTAGTATTCTCTACCTGACCACCTGTGTCGGTTTGGGGTACGGTCAACATGTACCTGAAGCTTAGAGGCTTTTCCTGGAAGCAGGGCATCAACAACTTCGCACCCGT